>NZ_CP096780.1:2066440-2716055 GCF_023242215.1 Lysinibacillus sp. Ag94
TTGCATTTGGTGAAAAAAAGCTAGAGGCTATGGAAAAATTAAAAAGTGGTATTATCACTGAAGATTTCCCAGCAAGCCAATTGTTGAATCATCCAAATGTAACCATTATTTACGGCGGAACAAAATAAGAAATAAGCGTAGACTTTATTTTATTTGAAGTCTATGCTTTTTTATTTTGGCGATTCGAGCGACGGAAGGAAGAGTCGAGGCGACGGATGGAAGAGTCGAGGCGACGGAAGGAAGAGTCGAGGCGACGGAAAGAAATCCGAGCGACGGAAGGAAGAGTCGAAGTGACGGAAAGAAGAATCGAAGTGACGGAAAGAAATCCAAGCGACGGAAAGAAGAGTCGAAGTGACGGAAAGAAGGGCTAGAGCGACGGAAAGAAGAGCCGAAGCGACGGAAAGAAGGGTCAAAGACGGAAATTAGAGCTAGAGAGACGGAAGGAACAGTCGAAGCGACGGAAAGAAGAGCCAGAGCGACGGAAAGAAATCCGAGCGACGGAAACAAGAGTCAAAACGACGGAAAGCAGAGTCGAAGTGACGGAAAGAAATCCGAGCGACGGAAGGAAGAGTCGAAGCGACGGAAAGAAGAGGCGAAGTGACGGAAAGAAGAACCAGAGCGACGGAAAGAAGAGTCGAAGTGACGGAAAGAAATCCGAGCGACGGAAGGAAGAGTCGAAGTGACGGAAAGAAATCCGAACGACGGAAAGAAATCCGAACGACGGAAGGAAGAGTCAAAGCGACGGAAAGAAGAGCCAGAGCGACGGAAAGAAGAGGCGAAGTGACGGAAAGAAATCCAAGCGACGGAAAGAAGAGGCGAAGTGACGGAAAGAAATCCGAGCGACGGAAGGAAGAGTCGAAGCGACGGAAAGAAGAGGCGAAGTGACGGAAAGAAGAGTCGAAGTGACGGAAAGAAGAGTCGAAGTGACGGAAAGAAATCCGAGCGACGGAAGGAAGAGTCGAAGCGACGGAAAGAAGAGGCGAAGTGACGGAAAGAAGAACCAGAGCGACGGAAAGAAGAGTCGAAGTGACGGAAAGAAATCCGAACGACGGAAAGAAGAGTCGAAGTGACGGAAAGAAGAGCTAGAGCGACGGAATATCAGCAACGAAGGAGAGTATCTTGGATTTGATGAGCATTTCAGACCGACATGTGTACGTAAACACAGCTACTGTTACGACAGCTTCGATGAAAAGTACCGAACACTAAAATTCACAAGGCCAAAGGAATGTGTAACCTGTCCGTTACGTATGATTCACTCTGTCAGAAGGTTTTTAAAATCAAGTGGAACAATGATTTACGGTTATAATATGGCTAAAGCCATGAAATAAAGCCACTGGCAATGCTGGTATCTTTTTATTATAGTAATCGTCCCTTTGTTAATACTAGAATTTGAATAAAGAATATTGCAAAATAACAGGAAACAGTATGGAGGTATGAAATATGAAGATTAAAAGAATAGATCATGTGGGTGTAATCGTAAATGATCTTGCTGCCGCTAAAGAGTTTTTTCTCGATTTTGGACTTGAAGTGAAAGGGGAATGGGAAATGGAAGGAGAGTTAATGGGATATGCAGTTGGGCTGAATGACGCTAAAGTAGCATGTGTAGGATTGGGAACGACAGACGGTCAGACTTGGATAGAGCTAATCAAATTTTATACACCGTCAGATGAAAAAGATATTCAGCAACCCTTTGCAAATACATTGGGTCTCCGACATATTGCATTTACTGTTGAAGATATTGAAGCTGTTGTTGCCAAATTGAAAAAGAAGGGTACGGATATCTTTAGTGAGATACAGCAATATGAGGAAAGTTATAAATTATGCTACGTTCGTGGTCCAGAGGGAATTATTTTGGAGTTGGCTGAGGAAATCAGCGTTGATTAAAAATCATTGAGTATATTACGCTGCTCATTTTCATTTATTGAGCTCATTTCATTCCATAGAATGCTAGGGCTAACGGGGTGTTTTGAAAAAGGTAAATATTACTATTTTATGGTATTATGAATGTACTTTTAGAAGGGTGGGTGAGTTTAGCTGAGTAAAATAAAGCATAGTACTAAGTTAGATTTAGAGAGAATAATTTTCATTGGGAGAACTTTTGAAGAATATTTGGATATGTTCTCCCTTTCAGAAGACGAACTTCGAGGAAAGAAAATACTTGATTGTCCAGCAGGAGCTTGTTCATTTACTGCCATTGGCAACAAATCAGGTTTCGATGTAACCGCTTGTGACATTGCCTATTATCATTCTGGTAAAGGCCTAAAAAATAAAGGTCTTCGAGATATTGAACACGCAATGAAGCATATGGAAAAAGCTAAAACTAACTATAAATGGGACTATTTCAAGGATATTGAATGTCTTAGAAAATTTCGTTTAACGGCTTTACAAGATTTTGATAATGATATGAAAAAATCGAGTGAAAGATATGTTCCTGTTAAATTGCCTACTTTGCCATTTAAGAATGATGAATTTGAGATTCTTCTCTCAGCACATTTTTTATTTATGTACGCAGATAGGTTAGATTATCAATTTCACTTAGAAACGCTAAACGAGCTGTTGAGGGTTACAAAAGAAGAAGTTCGTATTTTTCCTTTAGTCGATTTAGAGGGAAAAAGGTATCAGCATCTAGACAAAATATTAAGTTATCTTGCTGGCAATAACTGTACAGTTGAAGAAGTGAAAGTTTCATATGAATTTCAAGAAAATGCCAATTCGATGTTGAAAATAAAAAAGGGTAGAAACGGAAGGTTATCTTTTGAAATGAATACAGATAGTTGAAGAAGGCTCATTTTTATAAAACTCCATTTTGATCAAATTTTTTCAAAATGGAGTTTTTTGCATTCATCTGTTTTGTTATTTCGTGAATTTAAAAAGCAATAATAGTCCATTAAAAAATAAACAACGAATGAAGGTAGCTTTTCTCATTTTAGATGCGCTAGTTAGGGGATTGGGGTGAGAGGCAGCTGATCGATAAAATTTGCTGATGACCAAATATTCTGTTGATTTTTCACAAAGGGTTATGTCACAATATATGAGTGGGGTTATATCCCAATTTTTTCTATGAAAGGAGATGTTTGTAATGACAACTTATATGGTATTGGTGGTTTTAGCTTAACCGAAAATCGGGCATAGTAAATTCCAATCTTTAATTAGAACTTGGAATGAGAGCAACCGGGTGGATTACCCGTGTTTTTTGCTATGCCGTAAACAGTAACCTTTCATGAATACTGCTGTTAGCAGGATACGATCCAAGGTCGTATTCCTTTTTGATTATAGTCGACTTTTGACTTTTATCCGCGAAACAGCAGCTTCTTAGGAGGCTGCTTGTTCGCGGTATTTTTATGCCCAAAAACAACGTTAGGAGAGGATCGGTTCAATGATTGATTTGAAACAATTCGGCTATATTGAAGTCGAATCGCCGCCGATAGGTTTAATACCTGGAAGGGTTACGGAATTACAGCGAGAGCAATATACCGTCATCACCGAACGAGGAGAAGTGACGGCTGTATTGAAGGGCACTTTCTATCACACCGCGGTGACGCGGGAGGATTTTCCATGCGTTGGCGATTTTGTATTTCTGCAATACAACGAAAACGGTGCATCGCGCATTGCCAAACTGCTGCCTCGCCGCTCGAAATTTTCCCGCGCTGACTATTCGGGACACGCAGCAGGGTATGTCAAAACCATACTGGAGCAAGTCGTAGCAACGAATTTTGATTACGTATTTATCATGTCGTCCTTAAACTGGGATTTCAAGGTCAGCCGCATCATGCGCTACCTGACACAGGCACGGCAGAGCAGCGGCCAGCCTGTCGTAATTTTAACAAAAGCCGACTTGGCCACGGATTTAAGCGCATCGATAGCTGAAGTTCAGAAAGCCGCTCCTGATGTGCCGGTACACGCAGTTTCCAGCCATACCGGGGCTGGTTTAGACGGGTTAAACGAATATCTGCAACCAGAGAAAACCGTGGTATTACTCGGTATGTCTGGTGTGGGAAAATCTTCGTTGCTAAACGCTTTAATGAATCAGGAGGTGATGACTGTCAAGGCTATCCGCGAGGCCGACAGCCGAGGCCGGCACACAACAACGCATCGCCAGCTGTTCATGCTCCCTTCCGGTGCGATGGTTATTGATACACCTGGTATGCGTGAACTTGGGCTGTTTGATGCGGACGACGGGATTAGCGCAGGATTTAACGATGTGGAGGAATTATTCACACAGTGTCGCTTCAATGACTGCCGCCACCAGACGGAGCCAGACTGCGCAGTTCTTGCAGCCCTTGCTGATGGTTCATTGGCACCAGAGCATTGGGAGCGTTACCTTGTACAGAAGCGGGAAAACAAATTTGTGGATGATAAATCGGGGTATCTCATAGATAAACGGGCGTGGCAAAAGTCGATTGCTATGCGACATAAGGATAAAAAAGGAGGATACAAGAAATGAACAACAATAATGAAAAGTTTGTAAAGCCCGAAATACTAACGCTTGTTTTGAATAAAATGCTCGACAAGACGATAATCCACGCAGATTATCAACTTAAAGAGTTGCAAGGTGGGACAATAGGAATTGTTCGGCTTGTAACAGGCATGGCTGAAACTTCTGAAGGTGAACATGTGCCGTATAAGATAGTTTGGAAAACACAGAAAAAATTTGAGCGTTATGGTGATCCGGATTCATGGCGTAGGGAATACGACCTCTATACATCAGATTTTAAAAAGATTTTCTTTGACTCGTTCCGTTGGCCAGAGTGTTATCACGCCGAAATAAATGGCGATGAGATTCAACTGTGGATGGAATATATTGATGGTGTGTCAGGCTTAAATCTAACTTCGGAAATGTATGAACATATAGCTGAGGAATTGGGGCGATTCCAAGGCAAGTTGTACACTGAACGACCAAAATTGTTGCAAAATTTATCCAATTTAAGCAAGGTTGAGTATATGAAAAACTACTATCTGCATTATCGGTCATGGAATGTTTTGTATGATTATATACGCTCCGATGACTGTGAAATCCCGAAGCACCTGTGTAAAATGCTCATAGACTTAGATAACAATGCGAGGGAAATATTCAGTCGAATTGAAAAGCTACCAGTAGTGCTTTGCCACAGAGATTTTTGGGTGGCCAACATATTCTATTCGGACAGTAAAATCGTACTTATCGATTGGGATACCGCCGGATGGGGGTACATGGGCGAGGATATCGCCAGTTTAATAACAGATGAAGCGGATATTAGTCATATGCTTGAATACTACCAAAAATGCATTCCGGCATATTACAGGGGTTTTTCGGAATATGCGGATGTGTCCCATATATCCGATCATTGTATCTATGAACTAATTCTTGCTATGTTCGGATACAGGCTCGTGGAGTGGTATAAATTCGCTAAATCGCCCGAAGATAAATCATTGCACCTTAATACCTTACAAAAAATCTATGAGATGAGAAATTTATAATAAAAAACTGAATGTATCTATGTATCGTTTTAATATATGGAATTGAACAATTTTAAAATAAGAAAGTAGAGAAAATAAATGAAAACAACAAATTATCCTTTAATGAATAATTTGAGTTTTGTTTATTATTTCTCCTATGTATTTCTTAGAACTAAAGGTTACAAAACCATTTGGTATAATTATACAATTTTGGAATTATAGAAATATACAGGGTATGTGTGTAAGTGGCTCGTCTTAGGAGAGGAGATAAAAAAATGATTGAATTACGAAAAATAACCAGGGATAACATAGATGAAGTAATAGCGCTTGAAGTTGGGGAAAACCAGAAAGTTTTTATAGAAACTACTAACCTCAGAAGCTTTGCAGACGCTCACGTGTTGAACGCAGACGGGGTACCAGCGACTCCTTTTGCTATTTATGCCGATGAAGTTGTCGTTGGATTTTTGATGTATATTTATGATACGTTGGATCACGAATCATTTGAAAATGAAGTTTTTTACGGGAAGAAGTGCTATTTTATTTGGCATATTATGATCGAAAAGAGTTATCAGGGGAAAGGATATGGCAAACTAGCCTTTGAAAAAATGTTGATGGATATTGAAACTATGCCATATGGGGAAGCAGAATATGTAGCCCTCTTTTATCGAACAAGTAATATCAAAGCTAAAAAATTATATGCTTCGTTTGATTTTGTAGATACAGGAATCATTCAGGATAATTCGATGTTGGCGATGAAAAATCTAGATGCGAAAATAACAGAATCCTTAGTAAAATAGGATCTCTCGGAAAGAAATGTCGAAGAAAAAACCGATTTTATAATATTTATATCGATCGGGCGCGATTGTTCATGATCTTTTAAGCGATTCATTTTTTATATCAAACTTAAATCTGCTAAGGGAGCATCCATTTTGATCAATCTTTGTTCAAAGTGGATTCTTTTTATTTAAATGAAAATTGCAGGCTTGCGAGGGTGTTTTGATCAAACTGTATTTCATTTCTCTAATAGGGTCGCGATAACTGTAAGATCAGCCTGATAGACGATTTTTGATTTCTTCTGATAAAGGTATCCTATATTAACTACAATGTACAATGTATGAACTACAGAACAAATGATGATGAGACAGTATCTTTTAGCCTTTTAGAATTAGATTGAAAGAGGTTTTGCTCAGCTCTGATATTGTAGGGACTGGGGTGGCGGTTTGGATTACGGGACATAGACTACCAAACAGGGCTGTGAATGGATCCGAAGAAGCTTTGACATTTTTAAAAAAAGAGACCTAGATAATCGTCCAGGTCTCTGTTTTATGTAACGGATTTTTATAGAAATGATATTCAGTAAATTGCCGCTTATGTTGTACCCAAAAACTAAGTTATTCACATAATAGAATTTGACGTAAAAACGATTGTTTTTTAGCAACGCATCGATCTTTTATTATCAAACCTGCATCTTTTATCATGTCATCAATTGTTTCAATTGTAACGACAACAACCTTATCGGCAATTCGGCGAGCATGTTTTATAATATCAAATTGATCTTCTGGTGATGAATGCGTAAATAAGTTATAAGGTAGATCAATTATAGCAACATCATAGTGTTCCGTTACTTCCGAGATGGGACCTACTGTAATTTTGCCTGTTAATCCAAAATAAGCGATATTTTCTCGGGAACCTTTGCAAACATTATAATATATATCTCGCCCTTCCATATTAATTCCCATGGAAAGGGCTTCAATTACTACTGTCCCAATACCACAACAAGGGTCGATCGCACGAATATTTTGAGGCTGAGGAACTGCGATATTCGCAACAGCACGAGCTACTCTTGTACTAAGTGCCGTTGAATAACTATTTGGTTTGTGTAAATGTTTACGCCAAATGGATTCACTCTTCATATACTTTCCAAAATACCAGATCCCATCTACTAACATAAGACCGAATACAATGTCAGGGTGATTTAGGTCTGGTTCTCCATCAATACATAATCCTATCTCACGTTCTAACAATCGACGCTCTGATTGAGGGATTTTCTTCGTCTCACCTATAGCCATACTATTTAAACAAACTACTTTAAAAGTTGCTTCATTTATGTTTATATCCTTCACCATTGTCATGATGTTTTCTGCGCTATTATCTTCATATAGCACTTCAAGTCTGTCCTGTATAAAAGGGCTACGGCTTGGATCAATTTTAATAGGGCTTATTATATAGTTTGATTGGGAATCAAGGCTAAAAAATGAACGCATCTCCATTCTACATAGATCGTACTCGTCAACATGATGGACATATGTGTATATAAATTTATTATTATTTTGCTCGTTGCTCAATTGATTACCATCCTTTAATATTGTTGTTCACTAGATTTTACTAACGTTCATAAAAAACAAATGAAGTTACTTATGTGTAATCGTATCATAGGCGTCTCTATCAAGCTACTCGATACACAATTATGGTAAGGTTCAATCGATAATCTGTGGAATGAAATAATATTCATTTCAGGTCAGTAATCCTGCTGCTTATTCATTTTGTTGTGCTTGATTGCTAAATATAAAGTGAAACTAATCGCACTAAACATTATCATAGAAAAAATAAGTGAAAACGTTGCTTTATAGTAAATAGAGGTAAGCAATATGACGAGAGAGCTCATAATGATGACAACACGTAATAATATATCTGTTTTTTCACTTGGATTAAAAAAATCTTGAATAATAGCAAATAAATAAGACAAACCGAAAAATATCAAGTATTCATAAACAAAAACAGGCTTTACATAATCGGGAATTCCAAAATAAATTATTTCAAATATAAAAATGAGTAACGCTATGTATTTTGAATATTTGTTAAAAAAGTTTACCAAAGTACCACCCCTTATCATTGAAATATTAACACATATTGTAAAAAATAATGAAAGCATTTTAGTTTTCCATCATTAATTGTTTATAGGATAATGATTATGGCAAAATCTTAGACGGAATACTCCAAAAAGGAAGTGCAAAAAATGAATCTAGAAATGGTAATGCAGGAGCTTGAGGCTCTAGGCAAGGAACGAACTAAAAAAATGTATATGTCCAATGGTGCGCACGAGCCGCTTTTTGGCGTGGCAACAGGTGCAATGAAGCCAATAGCTAAAAAAATAAAAATAAATCAACCGTTAGCTGAAGAACTGTATGCTACAGGGAATTACGATGCAATGTACTTTGCAGGCATTATTGCAGATCCAAAGGCGATGACTATGTCAGATTTTGATCGGTGGATGGATGCGGCATATTTTTATATGCTATCTGATTATGTGGTTGCAGTGACTTTAGCAGAAGCAGATATTGCACAAGAAGTTGCTGACAAATGGATCGCAAGCGGTGTAGAGCTGAGAATGTCAGCAGGTTGGAGTTGCTACTGTTGGCTTTTAGGGAATCGCTCAGACGATGAATTTTCCGAGAGTAAAATTGCCAACATGATTGAAATTGTGAAAAATAAGATTCACGAATCGCCAGAACGAACGAAATCTGCTATGAATAATTTTCTATACACTGTTGGGCTTTCATATTTCCCGCTCCATGAAAAGGCTGTCGAAATTGCAAAGGAAGTAGGTCCAGTAGAAGTTAGACGGGATAATAAAAAAAGTAGTATCCTACACGCTTATGAAAGTATTCAAAAGGACGTAGATAAAGGAAGACTTGGTTTCAAACGAAAATATGTAAGATGTTAAATAATAGCCGGTGCCGATTAAAGGAGATCTATATTTTTTAGAAAGCTTAGAACATCTGTATGTAAATATAGGAAGTTTATATCAAGGGATTTATTAGAGGGATGAGAAGAGGGTTGGCGAATAGAAATAAGAATCGCCAGAGCGACGGATAGAATCGCGAACATCGCTGATAGAACCGCGAAAAAGCTTGTTAGCAGCGAAACTTTATGGTTTAGCGGCGTTCTTTGTGTGGTTGGCGGCGAAACTCAAAGTTTTAGCGGCGAATTCCAATGTAAGCTGTAAAAATTAAAAAAACTAAAATCAAGGTTGAAAAACTTTGTATAGAATTTTACACAATATTAAGGACTTGACACTTGGAACGATCGAAGCGACGGAAAGAATCGTCAGAACGACGGATGGAGCCGCTCAAGTGACGGAAAGAATCGTCAGAGCGACGGAAGACACGCCCAAGTGACGGATGGAATCTTGGGAAATGACTTGACGCCAGTATTTAATGTGTGATAAAAATGATAGTATCAATTCGGAAAATTAATATTTGGGCAATGATAGGATTAAGTAGTGAAAATCTCCCTATTTCAGAGAACTGATGGTTGGTGCGAATCAGTATATAGATTATCATGAATTTCGACCTGGAGCATCTTTCATAAATCACAAAATGTGAGGAAGTGGAAGACGGTAGTGAATACCGTTATCAAATAAAGTGGTGAAGAATTTTTTTCACAACTAGGGTGGTACCGCGATATATATCGTCCCTACGTATTAACGTAGGGACGTTTTTTTTAAGGTCTTCCTCTTGTTGTATTTTCATAACTAGGGTGGTACCGCGATATTTAATCGTCCCTACGTATTAACGTAGGGACGTTTTTTATTAAGGCTTTACTCTTGTTATATCTTCATAACTAGGGTGGTACCGCGATATTTAATCGTCCCTACGTATTTGCGTAGGGGCGTTTTTTGTTAAGGTTTTATTCTTGTTGTATCTTCATAACTAGGGTAGTATCGTGATTTTTTTATGATCCCTACGTTGTCGTTGAGGCGATTTTTATTTGAAAGGACTTACGATAGACCAATATGAATAAGAACCGAATTGTAATAAAAAAGAAATAGAAAAAGAGAGGAGATTAAGAGATGGAATCGCAGCAATGGACATCGAAATTAGGTTTCATTTTAGCAGCAGCAGGCTCGGCAATCGGTCTTGGCGCAATTTGGAAGTTCCCGTATATGGCCGGTATTGGAGGTGGCGGTGCGTTCTTCCTTATTTTCATCGGTTTTACTTTATTAATTGGTTTACCATTATTATTGGCGGAATTTGTAGTTGGAAGAAGTACACAAAAAGAGGCTGTTGATGCATATAGAAATATTGCTCCTAAGACGCTATGGCCGTGGGTCGGTAAATTAGGAATTGTAACATGTTTCATATTGCTTTCATTTTACAGTGTTGTAGGAGGATGGATTTTACTATATTTATGGAATGCAATTACAGGTAAACTATGGGAAGGAAATGGCGCGTACGAAGCCACTTTTAATGATATCATTGCCAATCCATTTTTAGCGGTTGGGTCACAGCTATTATTTATCCTTATTACTATATTTATCGTTAGTAAAGGAGTGCAAAATGGTGTTGAAAAAGTAAATAAATATTTCATGCCAGCACTATTTGTTTTATTCTTTGTCTTAATTATTCGTGCTCTTACATTAGATGGAGCTGAAGAAGGGGTTCGCTTCTTCTTACAGCCTGATTTCTCAAATGTAACATCTGAAATTATTTTATATGCGATGGGGCAATCGTTCTTCTCGTTATCTGTCGGTGTTGGAGTAATGGTTACGTATAGCTCATACTTACCGAAAGAAGAAAGTTTACCGCGTTCCGCATTTTCTATCGTCGGTTTAACGCTTGTGATTACATTGCTTGCAGGACTTGCTATTTTCCCTGTAGTTTTCGCATTTGGAATGGAACCATCACAAGGACCAGGTCTATTATTTATTGTCTTGCCAGCTATTTTCAGTAAAATGGCATTCGGAAAATTTTTCTTCATTATTTTCTTATTACTATTTTTCTTTGCAACTATAACATCAGCCATTTCCATGTTAGAAATTAGCGTTGCCTCTTTAACAACAAAAGGTAAAGGGAAACGTGAAAAAATGGCATTGATGGTCGGATTACTAATCTTTGTTGTAGGGATTCCATCGGCGCTATCATTTGGTGTATTAAGCGATGTGCAATTGTTTGGAAAAACAGTCTTTGATTTAGCAGACTTTGCAGTAAGTAATGTTCTTATGCCACTCGGTGTACTATTAGTGGCGATCTTCGTACCGTTTAAAATGAAGAAAGATGTGTTAATGCAAGAACTAGGTGTAAGTAAAAATAAAGGCTATAAATTATTTGTATTATGGTTATTCTTACTTCGCTATATAGCACCAATTGCAATTATTATCGTATTTTTAAATGTAATTGGATTGATTTAACATACAATACAAAAGCCCTAGCATAACGTTATGTTAGGGCTTTTGCTATAAAATGATCTGCTTTGGCATAGTAAACGAAAATGAGTTATTTTTTGTATGCTTCACTTACCAAGAAAAAAGTGATTAGTCCCTCAACAAACTGCTCTGGTTCCTATTAAGCCAGCCCTCCATAGAATAAAAGCTGAAACCAACGCAAATCAAAGCAATACCCACCTAAAATAGATAAAAAATCCAAAAAAGAATTACTTGACATCATTCGAAATAGCACAAACATCACAAGTTTTTCTGCATATCATAATGGGGAAAGCGTTTTCTTCAATTAATATAGAAGAAAGACACTACAATTTAACTTCTTTCAGTATTCATCGCCCACCCTATAGTTGGTAGGAAGAATGTGGTTTAAGTCACTTTTTCATCGGGTGTCGAAGAAAGAAGTTAAAGCCTCCGGCGTATTACCGAGTCGTAAGGGGTTTTTTGTGCATCACAAACCGATTCCGAACACAATTATGCCGAGGCATAATTAATTCAAGTTTATTGAAAAACACTTGCTAATTTAAGTATGTACAACTAGTTCTTGCATGGTGTACGTTTCGTTATTTGGTTTTATTACGACTCAAAGTGTGAGGGGCATGAAACCTTGATAGGCTAATCTTGGGATCATGTCCGAAGAGCTTCGGCTTGTAGTTGTTGTAATAAAGACCCACATTCTGCTGTTGAATTGATACATCTTATCTTTATACAAGCAAATACTACCACATTTATTTTCGAAAAGACCGTGGTTTGTTTTTTTATGCTAGATCTAACGTTGAAAAATTCTGTAAATTTGATGATTTCAGCTAGTTCAGACGAATATTTGTACGATTATAGGAATTTTATGAAAAAAATTTGTAAAAACCTTAACTATTTCCTACGAAATCCGTATAATAAATCAAACAGTGTGAAAATTGTCCATTTTCTTTCGATTAATTGCGTGAATTTTTTAAATTGTATTGACGTGGGGAACGATAATTTGTACACTGTGTACATTCAATTGTTTTTTGGAGGAATACACTTAATTTAAAAAGTTAGGATTTGATGGTTATGATCGTATGTAAATTTGGTGGAACATCTGTAGCAAGCGCAGAGCAAATTCAAAAAGTAGCAAACATTGTAAAATCTAATCCGGCACGTAAAATCGTAGCCGTTTCTGCACCTGGGAAGCGTTCTGGTGACGATATAAAGGTAACTGACTTATTAATTAACCTAGCAATGGCAGCATTAAAAAATGAAGAAATTGAAGAAAAATTACAAATCGTTGTTAATCGCTTTATGGCGATTGCGGATGGTTTGGAATTAGATCATACAATTTGTGACGTAATCGCTGAAGATTTACGTGAACGTGTACAAGGTGATAAATCGAATAAGGAATTATTTATCGATAGCATCAAAGCGGCAGGGGAAGACAATAACGCGAAGCTAATCGCTGCTTATTTTAATTCAATCGGTTTGCCGGCACGCTACGTAAGTCCAAAAGACGGTTTGGTCGTCAATGATTTACCTGAACGAACGTATGCTTTACCAGAGGCTTATGTAAATTTAGCCCCCCTAAAATATACCAAGGAAATTATTGTATTCCCGGGTTTCTTTGGTTACACTAAAGCTGGCATACTACGTACATTTGATCGTGGTGGCTCAGATATTACAGGCTCTATTTTGGCAGCTGCTGTTGAAGCAGAGCTATATGAAAACTTTACGGATGTGGACTGTGTGTTCTCCGCGAATCCGAAAGTTGTGAATGATCCAGTGGAAATTAAAGAAATTACGTATCGCGAAATGCGCGAATTATCCTATGCAGGCTTTTCGGTTTTCCATGATGAAGCGTTGATGCCTGTGTACAAGATTGGGGTGCCAGTTAACATAAAAAATACAAATAATCCATCAGCTCCGGGTACTCGTATTGTCCCAAGACGTTCTGTAACAGGACGTCCGGTTACAGGTATCTCGGCAGACAGTGGCTTTTCAACTTTATATGTGTCGAAATATTTGATGAATAGGGAAGTAGGCTTTGGCCGTAAGCTTCTACAAATTTTAGAAGATGAAAATATTTCATATGAACACACACCGTCTGGTTTGGACGATATTTCTGTTATTATGCGTTCAAATCAAATTACACTTGAAAATGAAGAAAGAATTTTAGCTCGTGTAAAAAATGAGTTGAATGCGGATGATGTGCAAATGCGTCATGGGTTTTCTATGATTGTTATTGTAGGCGAAGGCATGCGAAATAACACGGGTCTAGCGGCACGTGCTGCAACTGCAATTTCAAAAACAGGTGCAAATATAGAGATGATTAATCAAGGCTCATCTGAAGTTAGTCTAGTATTCGGTGTACTACAAGAATATGAAAATCAAATTTTACAAGCACTTTATGGGGAGTTTTTTGCACATGTGAGAGTATAAGGGACAAAAGTATTAATCAGTGGGGTTCTTCAGCCACACTGTAACGGGCAGCTAATGTTCTACCTAACTTTTTGCTTTCGCTAAAGTTTTGGGTGGAGTCTTGTACCTGCCACTGCGCTTTCGGTACAGATCAATTACTGCCCGTAAATGTGGTGTAAACGCTAATCCTTAAACTGGATTAGTGTTTTCTTTTTGACGGGAATACGGTAAAATCAAGGGCGTACATTGATTGGAGGTCTTTCTGTTGAAAAAATTATCAATTGGTATGTTGCTATCAATGATTGGTATACTATTTGTGTGTTTAACGATCATGGATATTTTACCGTCTTCGACAAAAACAATGAAAATTGTTTATATCGGTATTGGCTGGGTGTTTATCATTGCGGGATCAATTATTCGTTTTAAAACTTTAAAACAAAGGCAATAGCGGAATATCTCAAAATAGAATTGTGATAAAATGTGGATTTGTGATACAATTTCAAAAAAATAAATAATTCGAGTATTATGAAGTTGTGATCTGTACGCAAATTCAAAAGGTTTATATTTGGGATAAGTTTTTAATTTAAGACTAAACAGTACAAATTCTTCTTTGTAAGAATTTGTTTTTTTATTTTTTGTTATATATTGAATAGGGGGCGAGATAATGCCAGTACTACGTAAGGAAGATATTCATATTTCCGACCATTATGTTGCCATCCAAACAGATTCACCAATGAAGGTCGTTTCCTCTGCAGTACATAATCCTGGCTTTGGCTTTTATACACATTTGATGAATCGTTCAGTGCCTTATACGTATGATGAACGTAAACCGCAGTTAGAATTACAACGGTTTTTGCAGTCTGAAGGCTTTCCGATTGATAATACAGTTGCGATGATGACGGCCGTCTATGCCCGCTATGCGACAATTCGTGAGTTTACATATGAAGGAATTCATCTTGTCATAATGATTACGGCAGGTCTTGGTAATGCCGTCGATATTACACGTGCCTTTCATCGTCAGGAGCAGTATCATGCTGGGACTATTAATACGTGGGTACTGATAAATGGAAGATTGTCGGATGAAGCTTTATTTCAGGCAATGATTTCTACGACAGAGGCTAAGGTCAAAGCACTTATTGATGAGGGGATAACTGATCCAACAACGGGTACACAAGCTACAGGTACCTCAACGGATAGTTTGTTAATTGCTTCAACAGAGGAAGGCGATTACCATCAATATGCTGGACCGATTACGATGCTAGGAAAGGTCATTGGCCATGGTGTTTATGAAACGATGCGTGAGGCTATTCAAAAATATAAAAAAGACAAAGAGGAGAATCCTTTATGATGGCACTAGTGATTGCCTGTATCATTGGGCTTGTTTTTGATTTAATCGTGGGTGATCCTCCTAAAATGCCTCATCCAGTTCGCTGGATTGGGAAGCTTATTCAATCTCAAACAGAATTATGGAATAAAGGAAGAATGAGAAAGTTCCGTGGCATGGTAATGTCACTCGCTGTAGTAGGCACAACGATGTTTGTTGTAACGGCCATTATGCTATTAAGCTATCATGTTAGCCCACTATTCGGCATATTGGTTGAGGGATTATTAATTGGGATTGGACTCGCACAGCGTAGCTTGAAGGAAGCGGCGATGGCAGTCTATGAACCGCTTGTTAAAGGCGATTTTGCTGAAGCTCGTGTCAAGCTTTCTTGGATTGTCGGACGTGACACGGAGAAGTTAGACGAAGATGAGATTGTACGAGGTGTTGTTGAGACGGTCTCAGAAAATACGAGTGATGGTGTAACCGCACCACTATTTTATGCCTTTTTATTTGGCGCAATCGGGTTATGGGGCTATAAGGCCGTCAATACGTTAGACTCTATGATTGGTTATAAAAACGATCAATATAAAGAGTTTGGTATGTTTGCTGCAAAGCTAGACGATGTACTAAATTTTATTCCAAGTCGATTAACAGGTCTACTGATGGTGCTAGGTACAAAAAATGAAACGAATGTATCTCTCGGTAAGCGCTTAAAGCGTTGGGCACAGGATGCGAAAAAGCATCCAAGTCCTAATAGTGGTTATTTAGAAGCAGCTACAGCTGTTCAATTAGGGGTACAGCTTGGTGGAAAAAATACATATAAGGGTGTCGTTTCTTATCGAGCAATAATGGGCGAGAAATTAGTTCCATTAACTAAAGAGCATATTGCAACGTCTGTGATTCATATGCGTATCGCGACCTTGCTCTTTACGCTTGCTATGTTAACAGTGGAGGTGTTAATTTTTGCAATTACCTAATCACGGAGCAAATCCGCAAAATGTTTATCATCAGCTAGGACTTAATATGCCCGAAGAGGTGTATGATTTTAGCGAAAATGTTAATTCGGCAGGGCCACCCCTGTTTGTTGAGGCGCGTTGGCGGACATTTTATCCGCTCATTCAACGTTATCCAGATCCGGACGGTGAGCCGTTTTTATCAAAGGTGGCAGCTTTTCATGGAGTTCAGAAAGATTCTGTATTACTAGGTAACGGTGCATCCGAGCTTTTTAGTGTTCTAGTTAGACGCTACGCTAATAAGCGTGTTATTATCGTACATCCGACTTTTTCAGAATATGAACGAACATTACGAGCAGTAGGCGCTGAAATTGTGCCTGTCATTGTTGAGGATATTGTCCATTACACATTGCCGATGGAGCATCTGAAGCGTGAAATGGCGAACGCAGACGCATTATATATTTGTACACCGAACAATCCGACGGGGGTGCTTCCTAAGAAAGAGGAGCTTCTCGAATTAATCGCTCACGGTACAAAGGTCAATTGTGAGCTGGTTTTTGATGAGGCATTTATTGACTGGGTAGATGAGACCTGTTCTTTGATCCAATATGTGACGGAAAATCCTCATTTAATCATTGTTCGTTCGATGACCAAAATGTATGCGATTCCAGGATTACGTCTAGGCTATTTAGTGGCCAGCCCAATAGTTGTTGCTGATCTAAAGTCTATCCTACCGCATTGGAACTTAAATGCTTTTGCCCTTGTGATAGGCACTGGCTGTTTAGATGAACACGAATATTGTGAGCAAGCTATTGCCTATGCTAAAAATCAACGGGAATCGCTACAGAGCTATTTACAAGAACATGGTTGTCAGGTGACGAATAGTGTAACAAATTTTGTATGTTTTACATTACCGAAAAATCAGCAAGCGGATACATTTTTTACATACTGTTTATCAAAGGGTGTCGTCTTGCGCCATACAAAAAACTTTTTGGGCTTAAATGGAGAATGGTTCCGAATTGGCATTAAAGATATTGCGGCTATGACGTATTTACAAAATTGTTTGCAGGCGTGGTTTAACTTCTTTCAGCAGAAATCTCCTTCCTCTATAGGTGGTGAAATGAATAAGGTTTTAAGTCTCCTTTCTGCAGATGTCCAATCATCTGTACCTGACGCTAGGCTTTCGGTACAAAAAAATCCGCTGAAATAGAGGCACTCAGTCTAATTATGTGGCAACGACTGAGTAACCAATCTCGTATTGGCCTAAAGCCTCCGGTGGGTGTCACGAAATCGGAAAGGTGTGATAGGGGATGTTAGCCTAAAATCATCGCATCCATGATAACGGCTAACTGCCCTGCATCGGTGTGGCTGCCGCTACGCTTTCGCACAAAAAGACATCTGCCGCTGCCGCTGCGCTTTCGCACAAAAAGACATCTGCCGCTGCCGCTACGCTTTCGCACAAAAGATATCTGCCGCTGCCGCTGCGCTTTCGGGCAAAAAACATATGTAGGTCCAAGCACAAAGCCGATTCCGGACACAATTATGCAAGGGCACAATTGATTGCAAATTTAGGGGTGAGAAAGTTGACAACTTTTTATTTAATAAGACATGGCGAAACGATGTGGAATAAAGAGCATCGACTACAGGGATGGTTAGATTCGCCATTATCCGAGGATGGTATTTTACATGCAGAAAAACTTCGAGATCATTTGAAAAAATGCTCTTTTGCAGCGGCATATAGTAGTTCAAGTGGCCGTGCTAAGGAAACGCTGCATATTCTTCTAGATAATCGCCAGCTTCCAATCTATTATGAGGATAATTTACGGGAAATTTTTTTAGGCGATTGGCAAGGGAAAACAGTCGAGGACATTATGACTACACATCGCCTTGATTATGAATTATATACCGATTATCCAGGACAATTCGTCGCAACCCATACGGAAAGCTTTGGTACGGTAACAGAACGAGCCCTATTTACGTTATCGAAAATTGCAGAACAATATCCCGAGAATAATGTTTTAATTGTGTCCCATGCTGTAACGATTAAATGCGTCATTAACGCCATTTTAGGGCGAAGCATCAATCAGCTATGGGCAGAACCATTTATAAATGGTACAAGTGTCACGATTATTGAGAAAGTCGAGCAACAATGGCTCGTAAAAGATATCGGGAACATTCAACATTTACAACAGGAGGCTTAACGATGCCACTAATTTTCATTACAGGGGGAGTACGTAGTGGTAAATCCCACTTTGCTGAAAAAGCGGCTGTTACTCACTATCAAACAGAATTTAACCAAGCACGACGACTTATTTATATTGCTTCTGGAGTAGCGTTGGACGAAGAGATGGAGAAGCGAATAGTACGTCATCAAACAGATAGACAAGCACAAAATATGGAATGGTTGACGATAGAAGCACCTTATGACATAGCAAAAACATTGCATAAACTGACTGATGGAGATGTTGTGTTATGGGACTGTGTTACGACATGGCTGACAAATGCTTTTTACGAGGGTTTTGACACGGGAACTCCCTGTGTGGAACAACCTAGCTGTTTAGAGCGAAAGCTTGATGTTTTAAAAAGGGCGGTAGAGACGTTACTTGAGAAAAGGGTGACGTTTTTTATCGTCTCAAACGAATTATTCGATGAGCCTCCATATTCTAGCGAGGAAGTAGAAGTATACCGCCAAACCCTTGGGAAATTACATCAATGGTTCGTTTCTATAGCGGATGAGGCGTATGAAATAAATTATGGTGTCGTAAAGAAATGGAAATAATAAATGACGCTTTGAAAATAAAAAGAAGGAAGGCAAGACGATGAAAAATTTCTGGCATAGTATACAACTTGCGTTTCAATTTTTTACAGTTTTGCCGGTACATAAAGAAATTCCGTTAACAAAGGCAACTATTACCGGGATGTTCGCTTTTTTACCATGGATAGGGGCTCTCATGGGTACTACAGTGGCGGCGGTGATCTATTGTTTAACAGAATGGACGGCAAGCAGTGAAATTTTGCTTACTTTTGTGATTGTCGGATTATTTGCCTTATTTACGGGTGGTTTGCATTTAGATGGTTTTATTGATATGGGGGATGCTTATTTTTCGTATCGAGATCGTGAGAAGCGGCTAGAAATTTTAGATGATCCACGTGTTGGCGCATTTGGAGTACTATCTGTGCTATTTCTAGTGCTTGGCAAATTTGTGATACTGCATGAGTTATTCGTACAGCATAAATTTGCACTATGGATGCCTGTATTTATTCCGTTATTAACAAGAGTAGGCATGAGCTTTTATTTTATGTCGCTCAAATGCTCAAAAGAAAAGGGGCTTGCCTACTTTTTTAAAACACATATTAAGCCGGGAATACTCATTACCTTTATGCTTATCACTTTAGTTGTGGCGTATAGTAGCTTGTTGTTTGTCTTAGGTTTCTCAATTGTTCCTCTAGTGTTGATAGCTGTATTAGCGATTGCCTTTTTAGTCTTCCGGCAATTTACAGTGCGCAACTTTGGTGGTGTTTCTGGAGATTTACTCGGTGCATCAATTGAAGGAATGGAGGTTGTACTGTGGGTGACGTTGTTATTGTTCACTTAATGAGACATGCCCCAACAAAGGAAAATTTGGAGAAGCGATATATTGGCTGGACAGATTCTTCATTAGCTGATGCATCTTTGCTGACTATAGTAGATTCAGAAGTCACGAAGGTGTATGGTAGTGATTTGCTGCGTTGTAGGGAAACCGCTGCCCATTATTTTCCGAATGCAACATATGTGTCTGATAAAAGATTTCGAGAGTCGAACTTCGGTGCATTTGAAGGACGAACATATGAGGACTTGAAAACAGATAGTCGCTATTGTGCATGGTTAGATGACCCTGTACAGTCACTGCCTCCAAGGGGGGAAGGCTTTGATGCTTTTTGTGCGCGAGTCATTGAAGGGTTCACTGAGTTACCAAAAGGTGAAGGTGTTTATCATCTCGTTGTCCATGGTGGAGTTATTCGAGCACTTCTTGTAGAATTTGCACCGACTGAGCAAACTTTTTGGTCATATCAAACACCGCATGATAAAATGTTTTCTTTAACGTTTACAAGAAAGGCTTGGGAGGAGGGAGCGAGATGCATGTCTTTATCGGAGGCGCCTATAGTGGAAAAACCGACTATGTCATGAAATTGCTTGCAGGTCAAAAAGTTGAGCTAGTAGATGGCAATCTACCTGATGCCAGCCCAGCCTGTAATGTACTAATTATTAAAAACATAGAGAAATGGCTCGTGACACAAAATCTTGAGGATGATGAACCCCTTGTCAAAACCATTTTGACAAGATTAAAGACTCTTGAAAAAAAATGTGCAGTCTATATAATAGTGACCGATATGGGTCGTGGAGTTGTGCCAATGGAAAAACAGGCACGATTGTTGCGTGATACATGTGGGCGTTTGTACCAGGCATTATTCGCTGAAGCCGAACAAGTCGTACGTATTTGGTACGGTATCGGGGAACGAATCAAATAATATAGTTTTAAAAAATTTAATAGGCTGTTCATTTAGGGATAAGATTGGTAGGACGTATGCTTTGTAAATAAGTTGATCGGAGTGGAGGCTTGGCACCCCTTGAAAGCGCTTTGCTCTGCGCGTCAGCGACCAAGCGTCCAACGGGAACAGAAATCGACCTACGTTATGGATGACGAGCCAAATATAACAGGAAAGAGGAAATGGGATGGATCGACAAAGATTGATGAAATTGACGCTCACTGCCATGGTAGCGGCAATTTGTGCAGTTGGTGCAGTCATTAAAATTCCAACATTTATTTCAACTGCTGCGCTTGACTCTACACCTGCATTGTTGAGCGTTGTATTTTTATCTCCAGTATTAGCAGGGGTTGCGGGAGTCATTGGGCATTTTATCTCAGCCTTAACTACTGGCTTTCCATATGGGCCACTACATATTATTATCGCAGTAGAAATGTTTATTGTTGTATGGGTCTTTGGGGTAATGCATAAAAAAGGAATGCGTTTCTGGAAATGGCCTGTGGCACTTGTTTTCAATGGTGTTGTTGCACCTTTACCATTTTACTTTATCATTAGTCCTGCATTTTACTGGGCATCACTGACTAGTCTTCCATTGGCAACACTCATAAATCTAGTGATTGTTGCCATTGCGATGCCAATTCTCTCTAAAGTGTTTATGCGTAAGGAAGGTCGAGTACATTGAGAAATGCAATACAAATAGGCGGGTTGATTGCAACATCTGATAATGCCGCAGCAATTGGCGAAAAACCACAAGATGTTGTGTCTGCTTCAGACAAACTGACGGCATATTTAACGGCACGTGTTACTTTTTTAGAGCAGCTTGCTGCAAATGCTTTACCAAGCCATATTATACTCGCTAATTTTTCAGGGGATGCTGCATGGGCTCGTTACGTTGCAGGCATTCAGCAGGTTTTTGCTGAGACGGGTCTTAATTGTCCACAAATAGACGGTAGTACAGAGTCCAATATGCCGACTCTACAATCTGGTTTGTCTATAACGATGCTAGGTGAGCAGCAAACACGTACAGCAACTAAGTATGAACAGCTTAGTTGGTACACCTATGGATTACCGCTTGTAGGCAATGAAATCCTTGCACAGCCTAAAGATGTGGCGCAGCTCCAACCTATTTTTGAGGCGTGGAAAGAGGGAATAGTGCAGCAAGTATGGCCAGTTGGATCAAAAGGTCTACAAGTCGAATTTACCCGACTTTTTGGCGAGCAACAGGTCAAAAGTTCTTTAGATATTGAGAAATCGGCTGGTCCATGTGCAGTAGTTTTGCTAGGAATTCAGCCAGAAAAAGAGCAGCTAGCACAAAAAAAATTTCCTAGAAATTTTGAAAAACTACGTAAAACTGCATTGTAATTGGGCTTGCTTCGAGAAAATGTAGCACTTTATAACGTGCAAGGTGCAAAACACCTATTGCAACAATAAACACAATATGTTAGATTTGTTTAGGAGTTAAAACACTATATATAGTATTTTGGACGAGCGGTACCAATATGGTTTAAAAGGGAATTCGGAAAGAGAGTCATCTTAGGCCGAAGCTGTCCCCGCAACTGTAAGTGCTGACAAATGATGAATTGGCCACTGTGAAGAACGGGAAGGTGATCATTTGGAGGAAGCACGAGCCAGGAGACCTGCCGATTTGTTCAAGACAGCAACACATTCTTCGGGGATTGAGAAGTGGAGGCGAGAGATTTGTTCACTTCTTTGTGTGCATGTCCTTCATTTCCATTTCCGATTTTACAGCGATCACGTAACCGATAAATGTTGCGTGATCGCTTTTTGTGTTGCTGGAGAAGGAAAGGGAGAGAATGTTACATGACAATTCAAATCGAACAACAAATTGCTAAGCTCAAGAAAAACTACACAGAGGATGAACTTGAAAGTTTTGTAAGATTATCAGATCGATGGCTACGAAAAAACGACAATGCGACATTTGAAGCATGGGCAGATGCGATGATTTTACAAACGCTTAGCCTTATTGATGAGGAAGAGCCATACTGGACATTTATCGCAGCTCAAATATATTTAGAAAAACTATATGATCAATTTGCAATGCGTCGTGGTGTCTCAGTGAAAGATGTTTATAAAGTTTTCCCAGAACATTTAGCACACTATACAGAAGCTGGATTGTATCATGAAAGTTTAACAACAAAATATAGTGAGCAGGAGCTTCAGGAACTCGCTTCGTACCTAGAATCAAGTCGAGATGAGTTGTTTACGTATATTGGTTTAAAAACATTAATGGACCGCTATGTAGTCCGTGATTACACGAAAACACCAGTGGAGCTACCGCAGGAACGCTGGATGGTTATTGCGATGACTCTGATGCAGGATGAAACAGAAAATCGTTTAGAAAAAGTCCGTGAATCTTATTGGGCAATGAGTAATTTATATATGACTGTTGCCACACCGACATTATCGAATGCGGGTAAAACACATGGACAGCTATCAAGTTGTTTTATCGATACAGTAGATGACAGTTTACAAAGCATTTATGACACGAATACAGATGTCGCAACATTATCGAAATACGGCGGTGGTATTGGTGTTTATATGGGTAAAATTCGTAGCCGAGGCTCATCTATTAAAGGTTTTAAAGGTGCATCAAGTGGCGTTTTACCATGGATTAAACAGCTTAATAATACGGCGGTATCAGTCGATCAGCTTGGGCAACGACAAGGCGCTATTGCTGTCTATCTAGATGTTTGGCATAAAGACGTCTTTACGTTTTTAGATTTACGCTTAAACAATGGCGATGAACGTTTACGTGCCCATGATATTTTCACAGGGCTATGCTTACCGGATATATTTATGGAAACTGTTGAAGCACGTGGGGAGTGGCACTTATTTGACCCACATGAAGTACGAGAGGTTATGGGCTACTCACTAGAGGATTTCTACGATGAGAAAAAGGGTGACGGTTCTTTCCGTACTAAATATGAGGAATGTATCGCGAATCCATTGTTAAGTCGTGAAGTCGTACCAGCTATTGATATTATGAAGCGTATTATGCGCTCACAGCTAGAAACAGGCGTGCCGTTTATGTTCTATCGTGATGAAGTCAATCGCATGAATCCGAATAAGCATGAAGGAATGATTTACAGTTCGAACCTGTGCACAGAAATCTTCCAGAATATGTCAGCTACTGAATTCGAATCTATTACACTAGAAGATGATGTCATTGTAACACGTCGCAAGCCTGGAGATTTCGTTGTATGTAACTTATCATCTATCAATTTAGGAAGAGCAGTACCGGCCGGTGTTCTAGAACGATTAATCCCAGTGCAAGTACGTATGTTAGATAACGTTATTGCGCTAAATACAATTCCAGTAAAACAAGCAGAGCGTACGAACCTACGCTACCGTGGTATTGGGCTTGGCACATTTGGCTGGCACCATTTATTAGCTTTGAAAGAAATTCAATGGGAGTCAGACGAAGCTGTAGAATTTGCGGACAAGCTATATGAAGAAATTGCGTATTTAACAATTCGTGCTTCTAACGATTTGGCATGCGAAAAAGGAGCTTACCCATTATTTAATGGCTCAGATTGGCATACGGGTGCGTATTTTGACAAACGTGGCTATGACAGTGAAAAATGGAACGCTTTACGCGCCGCGGTTGCTGAAAAAGGTATGCGTAACGGCTATGTAATGGCAGTTGCACCGAACTCTTCAACATCCATTTTAGCGGGCAGTACGGCTACGATTGATCCAATTTTCCAAAAGAGTTATTCAGAGGAGAAGAAGGATTATAAAATTCCAGTAACAGTACCAGATTTATCACCTGTGACGACTTGGTATTATAAATCTGCTTATTTCATCGATCAAAATTGGACAATCAAGCAAAATGCTGCACGAGCACGTCATATCGACCAAGGCATTTCACTTAATTTATATGTTCAAAATACGATTAAGGCGAAAGATTTACTAGCATTGCATATGAATGCTTGGGCGAGCGGTGTAAAAACGACTTATTATGTGCGCTCAACGTCTGTAGAATTGCTAGAATGTGAGTCTTGCGCGAGCTAGGAGGAAATAACAATGACAACTATTACAAAACGACAAATTATGGACAAGGATGCACCGAACCGTTCAACAGGTATTGTCAACGGACGTTCTTCTAACATTTTAAACTGGGATGATGTCCGTTTTAGCTGGGCATATCCAAAGTATAAAAAAATGCTAGGTAACTTCTGGACACCGTTTGAAATTAATATGAGCAACGATGTCAAACAGTTTCCAGGATTATCAGCAGATGAACAAGAATCCTTTTTAAAAATCATTGGCTTACTAGCACTTTTAGACAGTGTACAAACTGATTTTGCCGGAAAAGTAGCGGATTATTTAACAGATTCAAGCTTAAATGCATTAATGATTATTTTAGCGCAACAAGAGGTAATCCATAATCACTCTTATTCCTATGTGCTATCAAGTATAGTGAACAAAGATGAGCAGGATCGTACGTTTGATTTTTGGCGTACAGAGCCTGTGCTAGAGCGACGCAACGACTTCGTCATTAAAGGCTACCATGCATTTTCCGAGGAGCCATCTGTTGAAAATATGCTAGAAGCGATTGTATATGATGTCATTTTAGAAGGGTTATTCTTCTATTCTGGCTTCGCGTTCTTCTATCATTTAGCACGCAATCAAAAAATGGTGGCTACGTCAACGATGATTAATTATATTAATCGTGATGAACAGCTACATGTCGATTTATTTGTGAAGATTTATCAGGAGCTATTAGAGGAATATCCTGAATACGATACACCTTTACGAGCAGCTCGTGTACAAGAGATCTTCCGTGAAGCTGTTCAGCTAGAAATTGATTGGGCCAATGAAGTGATTGGCGATAAAGTGGAAGGCCTCGATGTAGAAGATGTGCATGATTATGTCCATTTCTATGCCAATGTACGCTGTAATCAGCTTGGTGTGGAGCGTCCATTTGAAGGCTATCGCAAAAATCCATTAAAGTGGATTAAAGCGTATGAGGATGTTGATTTAGGGAAAACAGATTTCTTCGAGCAGCGTTCTCGCCAGTATGTAAAGGTTAATGTAGAAGATAACGGCTTTGATGATTTGTAATGCCAAGTCCACCTCCGTGTTGAAAAAACATGGAGGTGGATTTTTTTGTGAGACAGGGGGAGACACTTACGTAAAAGAAAAAAATTGCTCGGGTCAAACAAACGAGTTCCCTCAGATTAAAAAAGAGCGCAAATTACGCTCTATTTAGCTGTTAATATTTAACCACCGTCATTGAGAAAAAAGCTATATACCCCAAAATCGCAAGGATTTGTAAAATAACCCCTATTATACTACAAATTAAACCTGCAGTTGCTAATCCTCTACTACCTGCATTAGTTGTATGAATTTCTTTAACAGCCTTACTTGAAAATATTATTCCTATAATGCCTAAGATTAAACCAATAAAAGGTATTAGCAATGATAGAATTCCAACCGTTAAAGAAATGACAGAACTATTGTTTGTTTGATTTTTTTCAGACAATCGTTATCCACCCTCTTTTGAGAATTTAACCATTTTTTAAAGATTATCGTACTAAACTATTTCGCACTAAAAATCGATCATTAAATGTTATCGGTACACCTTTCCCATCCTTTTCGGCGTGAATGTGTAAATGTGGTTCACTTGTATTGCCCGAGTTTCCTACTTTTCCAAGTATTTGGCCCGTTGTTACTTTTTCTCCTTTTGCCACTGCCACGCTTCCTTTTTGCATATGGGCTAAAATAATGGTAGCATCATAGTTCTCACATGCTAGGGCGACATGATTTCCCGCTGGGTTTTCTGGATTAGATTTAGGAGGGGGCAGATCGGGTAAAGCATTTTGGATGTCGACTACTTTTCCGTTACAAGGACTATACAAAATATCTGCGTAAATTTGATAGTTTTTTAATTCTTCTGGATATAGTCCACTTGCACGGGTTCCAAAAGTATTTAATTTTAAAATGTCTAATGCGTATTTTTGACCTGGATAGGCTTGATGATAGTTCATTAATACTTGATTACCACCCTGTCCGACATAATAGGTGCCATTTTTAAGTGGGAAAGATAGCTCAATTCCTTTTTCGGCTACTGTATAGCTTTTTAAGACCAAAGCATTATACGTACCAAAAATCAAAATAAGGATAATATAAATACCAATTGAAAACTTTTGATTTACTGAATATTTTATTGTAAACGGTAAATTACTTACCTTTTTCCAAGAATAAATGATTGTGACAATTAAGAGCGCCAACCAAAGAAATCGAACATAATAGCCGACCCAACTCCAGTTTCCTGCTTGAAATAGCCAAACGATTAGTGCTGTCGTCACCAATAAGTCCAACAACCATTCCAGTTTACTTTTAAAAGGAGCTTTCCATAATGAAATGATAAAGCTAGCAGGCAAAATGATAAGCATAGCAATGGAATAAAAGATTGGAAACACTATTTCTCGTCCCCCCTTATGATTTATAACATTATTGGTAATATTTACTTCATCCTAACTTTCATTTTAGCATAGGTAAATGAACATTGGTCCTAATCTTCCTTTAATTCAATATATTGATAAATGGAAATGTTCATTAGGTGATAGCCTGAACAATTACGACAGTGACCAAAACCTACATAAATTAACAATCGAGTCTCGAATATTACGAGACTCGAAAAATTAAGTACCACTTGAGAATGATTTTCAGTTATAATTAAGGTGTGAAAGAAAAGAACGGAGACGAAAGAATGCAGGCAATAAAACAGTTAGGAGGGTTTTTAGGACCCTATAAATTTTTTACCTTGATCGCGCCATTATTAATGGTACTAGAGGTAACGATGGATTTACTACAGCCGACTATTATGCAGCATATGATCGATACAGGTATTGCTAATAGCGACAATCCATATGTGCTAAAAATGTTCATTTGGATGCTAATGAGTGCGGTATTTGGACTTGTTGGAGGGATAGGTTGCTCCTATTATAGTTCAAAGGCAGCGATCCATTTTGCATCGGATGTTCGTCAAGCACTGTATGAAAAAATGATGACGTATTCGGCAAAGGAACGTGACGCTTTTACAACAGGGAAGCTCATTACGATTTTAACGAGTGATGTGGAAAGTGTTCAGCGTGCGTTTATGATGACATTGCGTATTTTTGTTCGTGGTCCTCTATTATTTATTGGAGCGGTCATTATTGTTTTTGTGACAGCACGCGAGCTATTTTCTATACTTCTTATTATTGTACCGATATTAATTATGGCGATGTACTTTTTCACAAAGTACTCAGGTGTCCTATACCGCAGAGTGCAGGAAGCGATTGATGGTGTGAATACGAAGCTTCAGGAAAATTTAGCGGGGATTCGTGTTGTGAAGGCGTTCCGTCGTGAAACGCAACAGATTGAACAATTTAGCGGGCTAAATGATACGCTGACGAAGCGCTTTATTACAGCAGAGCAAATTGTTGGTGTACTTGTGCCGTTTACAATGTTCGTTGTCAATCTAGCAATTGTAGCAGCACTTTGGCTTGGTGCAATTAAAGTAGAAGCCGGTACATTACAGGTTGGGGTTATCCTCGCATTTATTAACTATTTAACGATTATTTTAAATGGATTGATGACTTCTAGCATGGTGCTAATGCAAATTGCACGAGCTATTCCTTCAGGAGAGCGTATCGTGGATGTTTTAAATAAAGAAGTAGCAGTAAAGGAAGCAGAAAATCCACTTACCTCGCCAATTCAAGGGGCGATTGACTTTCACAATGTGAGCTATCGTTATTATGAATCTGCGGAGGATGTGCTGAAAAATATTACATTTTCAGTAAAAGCGGGGCAAATGGTAGGTCTTATCGGCAAAACAGGTAGTGGAAAATCAACATTAGTGAAACTATTACCACGTTTATTTGACCCGACTGGTGGAGAAATTCACTTGGATGGAAAGCCGCTAAAAGATTATGCAATATCAACTTTACGTAAACATATCGGCTTTACCTCTCAAAAAGCATTACTGTTCTCAGGTGCAATTGACAATAATATTCGTCTTGGAAAAGAGGATGCAACGTCAGAGGAATTACAGCAAGCTCTTGATGCAGCATGTGCCACTGAATTTGTGGACCGGCTGGATAAAGGCTTAGCATATGAGCTTTCACAGGGGGCAACCAATCTCTCTGGCGGTCAAAAGCAGCGATTAGCGTTAACGCGTGCACTCGTAAGACAACCAGCTATTTTAGTGTTGGACGATACAACATCTGCTCTTGATAGCGCCTCTGAAAAACATATCCAACAAGCTATTGGTAATCAATATAAAGATACAACGACGTTTATCGTAGCGTCTAAAATTGCTTCTATTCAACAGGCGGACCTAATTCTTGTAGTAGAGGACGGCGAAATTGTAGGTGAAGGTACACATCAACAGTTATTGCAGAATAATAAACCGTACCAAGCAATTTACGCTTCCCAGCAAAAGGCTGGTGTACAACAATGAGTAAAAGTCAACCAAAGCAAATGAATTTCGGACGTGGACCACGTATGGCTGGTCCAACTGAAAAGGCGAAAAATCAAAAAGCAACGATTAATCGTGTATGGCAATATGTGAAGCAACAAAAAATAGGACTTTATTTCTCTATCTTTTTTGTAGTAGCTTCTACATTGTTAAGTTTAGCAGGGCCGTACTTAATCGGACATATCGTTGATGAATATATTATGAAAATGGACATTGCTGGTACGATTCGTCTAGGTATTGTGCTAGCAGTTATTTATACTGCAGCGTCTATTTTTACGTGGCTACAAACATATGTCATGATTCATGTGGCGATGAAAACAATTCGAGCATTGCGACTAGAACTATTTAAAAAGCTACAAACATTAACACTGAGATTTTTTGATCAGCGAGCACTCGGTGATTTAATGAGCCGTGTAACAAATGATATTGATAATTTAAATACGGCACTAGCACAAAGCGTGACACAAATCGTATCGTCGGTGCTAACGGTAATCGGTGTTAGTATTGCTATGTTCTCGCTTAGCTGGCAGCTAGCGATCGTTACGCTGATTATTATTCCTCTAATTGTTTTTACGACGAAGCAGATTATTAAACGTAGTAGTAAAAACTATACGGCACGTCAACATGATTTAGGGAAGCTGAACGGTACTATTGAGGAAATGATTACGGGGGCGGAGGTTGTGACGCTTTTTGGAACAGAACAACAAACAATTGAAACGTTCCATAAACAGAACGAAAATCTCCGTAACTCGGCGCAACGAGCAGAAATTACTTCTGGTTTACTAGGCCCAATTAATAACTTTATGAATAACTTAGGTTTAACTGTTGTTATTGGCACAGGAGCATTTTTATCGGTAAAGGGCATTGTTTCGGTTGGGGTTATTGCCGCATTTGTCACGTATACACGTCAATTTTTCCGTCCACTGAATCAGCTATCTAACCTTTTGAATACATTCCAGTCAGCAATTGCTGGGGCGGAACGAGTTTTCGAAATTTTAGATGAACGATCGGAAGTAGCTGATAAAAAACAGGCCCTTGATTGTCAAAGTTTAAAAGGGGATGTGTCATTCCAACATGTATCCTTCAGTTATGTGCCAGAGAAGCCAGTACTGAAAAATATTAGCTTCCATGCCAAGGCTGGTGAAACGATTGCACTTGTTGGCCCAACCGGATCAGGGAAAACGACGATTATCAATTTGTTAACTCGTTTTTATGATGTCGATGCAGGGGAAATTTTGATTGATGGTCATAATATTGAAGATTATAAAATGGCAACGATCCGTCAACGAGTGGGTGTTGTCTTGCAGGATACGTATTTATTTTCTGGAACGATTCGTGAAAATATTCGTTTCGGTAAACTTGATGCTACAGATGAAGAGGTGGAAGAAGCGGCGAAAATCGCGAATGCCCATAATTTTATTAAATATTTACCGGCACAATATGATACACCTGTACAAGCAGGTGGGGCAAACTTAAGTCAAGGTCAACGACAATTATTGGCTATTGCCCGGGAAATTTTAGAAAATTCGGATATTTTGATTTTAGATGAAGCTACATCTAGTGTGGATACGCAAACAGAGGTTGATATCCAAAAAGGTCTCCAGCATTTAATGCAGGGGCGCACAAGCTTTGTTATTGCACACCGTCTAAAAACAATCGAAAATGCCGACCAAATTCTTGTTATTCAACAAGGTGAAGTTGTTGAGCGGGGCAATCACGAGCAGCTCATGCAAAAACAAGGTATTTATAGTAATCTCCAGCAAAAACTTTTGCTGGAACAAGTGGAATAACATAGAGAAGGCTGTCTATTAAGTATGTAAAAGCTTATTAGACAGTTTTTTTATTTTCTGCCAAAAATTAATTAGATATTTATTTTTATTGTTTATTGTTACAGTATCAACTGAAAGGGGAATTACATGAGAAAAATAGTTAAAAAAATAGCTATCTACTTTATCGCAGTTATACTTATTGGACTAATGGCGATCTTTAGCTATGATCGCTATCAGCTTAGTAAGGAATCGAAACTTTTAGATACTAACGGAACACTTGTTGAGGTCGATCATCAAAAAATCAATGTTTACACTGAGGGGGATGGTCAGGAAACTTATGTGTTTATGGCAGGCTCAGGAGTTGCGGCACCGATTTATGAAATGAAAGGGCTGTACAGTAAATTTTCTCGAGGACATAAGATTGCTGTAATTGAAAGAGCGGGCTATGGGTACAGCGATGTCTCGAAGGATGAACGAGATATTGATACACTATTAGCACAGACGAGAGAAGCGCTCCAAAAAAGTGGAAATAAACCACCTTATATATTAGTACCGCATTCCATTTCAGGTGTTGAAGCTATTTATTGGGCTCAAAAATATCCGGAAGAAATTAAGGGAATTATTGCACTTGATATAGGTTTGCCAAGTCAATATGTGGAGCATAAAATGGGAGTAATCGATTTATGGACTGTTAAGGGAATGAATTTACTAACGAAATTAGGCGTACATCGATTAACACCTTCGCAAGTATATAATCCAGAAGTAATGAAGCAATCATTTTTATCAGCGGAAGAAAAAGAAATATATAAGGCACTATCCTATAAACAGGTTTTTAATGATGATATGAAAAATGAGCTATTGCATGTGTACGAAAATAGTTTAAAATCAGAAGCGCTTCCGAAACCAAAAGACACACCGATAATAATAATTGATGCTATTGCTGAACAAAATAAAGATTCAAATTTTACGAAGTACCATAGCCAGAAATGTGCGGAATTTGCCGAGCAAATTAACATAGCGGAAGTGAAAGCATTAAGTGGTACTCATAGTATTTATTTATATAAGCCTGATGAGATTTATAATCTTGCGATAGAATTTATGGAGACAAAAGTTGGCAGCAAAGAAAGGTAGAGGTAATGAAAGGATTTAAGATTTTAATAGTAGAAGACGACCAAATGATTGGTGATTTGATGCAAAAAATACTACAACGTGAAGGTTACGACGTTGTATGGAAAACCGATGGACGAGAAATTACGACTATAATCTATCAAATTGATTTAGTCATAATGGACATTATGCTTCCGGGAGAAGATGGCTACCAGCTGACAAAGAACATTAAAAGCCTAGGCTTAAATATCCCCATTATTTTTCTTTCAGCGCGTAATGATATAGAGAGCAAGCTTCAAGGGTTAACCGTAGGGGAAGACTATATGACAAAACCATTTGATCCGAGAGAGCTCCTTTTAAGAATGCAGAAAATGCTAGAGCAGCAATATGGAACATTCACGCAAATCCAACATCTCTTGATTGATATCGAGCATCGTAAATTATATAAAAATAATATACATGATGAAATTTCATTAACAGCAATCGAACGTAAGATCTTCTTTTATTTAGTTGACAACAAGGATAGGGTGTTAACGAAGGATCATTTTTTTGACTATTTATGGCCACTTGAAGATCGAAATCAAAATATCATCAATGTTCACATTAAAAAGATCAGAACGAAAATTCATGATTCATCAGGTACCATCCTACAAAATATTTACGGAGAAGGGTATCGATTAAATACCTACATAAAGAAATGACATTAAAAACAAAATATCGATTATTATTATTTACGGCCATAGTTAGTGTCCCAATCGTCTTATTAGGGATTAGTGTGTCGATGTCTATTCTTTACGAATTCGCTTTTAAAACTAGAAATAAAGGCACTCCATTCCATGAATCTTTCGCCTATCCAACGATGCTGATTGTATTCTTCCTATCCTTATGTTTGCTAGCATTTTTCTTTTCGAAATCGATCAATTCATTGCTGACGAAAATTAATATGCTAAACAAAACAATTCGTGACTTAGCGAGTCATGAAAGCACACCGAGTACATTAGAGGTTGGCAGTGAGGATGAAATAGGAGAGTTAATTCAAGCGGTGAATATACTAATTGAGCGAACTACTTATCGGGAATTAGAGCTTAAACAACAGCAGGAACTACAAAAAGAGCTACTGCAAAAGCTAAGGCACGACATAAATACACCGTTAACAGCGATCCGCTTACAATTATTTTATCTAGAAGAATACTATAAGGAACAACCTAAATTGGTCGAATCCTTGAATGAGCAAATTCAATATATCTCTAGCTTAACGAATGAATTTAATTTGCAGTCGTTAGACACACTTGAAAATTCGTATATCGTAACGGAAGAAGTGCAACTCACAACATTGTTAGAAACGATGCTAAAAAAGTGGAGCTATTTGTATAGAATGCACAACATCGAACTAATCTATCATCCAGAAGATAGCCATGTAACATGGACAAGTAATGAACTATGGTTACAACGAATGTTCGATAATGTGTTCCAAAACACTTTGAAGCATTCAAAAGCTACAAAGCTTGAGATAACAATGAAAGATAATCAGATTTTCATAATGGATAACGGTATTGGCTTTGAACAAAATCGTGTTAGTGGGGGTCTAGGTTTGCAGATCATTGATGATATCGCTAGAATTCTTCAAGTAAGCTATTCACACCATTCAAACGAAGAAGGGACATCATTTTGTTTTTCTATTTCAACCTAAAAATAGCGGCTTTTTCACTTGCCGCGTTTTTTTATTACATCGAAAAAAGCTAGGTGTTACTGCAACAATTGGACAGCTTACTAGTACACCGATAGGAACAACTCCAGGACTGCCAATGGATGTTGGTTTGAGTAAAGATGGACAGCATTTTTACACCCTTAACGGAAATCAGGGAACGGTCTCCGTATTTACGATTCATTATTTTGGATCACAAGGATTAGCTGTTCTTTGATTTTGTTAGGAAGTGGGCGATAAACCTAAAAATTAGAGCGACAAATCTTTGAATTGTTCCGATAAATCCTAAAATTGTTCCGACAATTCATAAAATCATTCCGATAAATTAATTTAGACCCTATCGAACTAGCTTCGTTCGATCGGGTCTTCCAACAACAATGATTCAATCACATGTTTTAATTGAAAAATAGCAGATTGTTGACGCTCGCTCTTCTTGTAAATAAAGACAGTCTCGATCACTTTATTTAACTTCGGCAAATCATAATAGTGAATGTTGGAATAGTTATAAAGGTCAATTAGTTTTGTATTTAATACAGCAATTGTATTGTCTATTTGGAGGAAATCAAGGATACTACTGACCGATTTTATTTCCTTCATCGTAAATGGAACTTGATTTATTTTTAACCACTCTGCCATCGCCCGTGTATACATACAGCCTCTACTTAACACAAGAAGTGTGACAGGCGAACGTTTCACAAAATCAATAATATGTGAATCGTTCGAAATGACTTCAAATGTTTCTGATGCAATCATGTCATAATTTACATCAGGGTAGTGTTTTATAGGATTACTCGTCAGTGCACAATCCATTTCGGCATTATGTATTTTTTCATTCAAGGAAGTGCTAGATTCCACAGTGAAATCTACATCTAAAGGAATATTATTTGTCTGCAATGCATTCATTATGGATGCGCCATAAATTTTAATCGTTGTATGGGAAGTACCAAGGATAATTTTGGACTTCATTTGCCCAGAACCAATCTCTTGTAAAAAGTCATCGTACTCCTGTGTCATAAGCTTTAGAAATTTTAAATATTGTGTCCCTACATTTGTAATCTTCAGCCCCTGCGGTGTACGTTTAAACACCTCCTGACCAATTTCCGCCTCCATTTTCTTTACTTTAGAGGTTAAGGCAGATTGCGTATAATTTGTCATTTCAGCGGATTTACTTAGATTTTGCCTCTCTAAAATTTCGATCTTTAATGCTATTTCTTCTATGTTCATGTTGGAAGTCACACACCTATAAAATTTTTTGATAGCTACTATCATTTTCCTCCATTTTACGCATTCATTGAGGAAGCGTAAACTCAAATACGTAAAGTCAATGAATTAGTGAAACAGCATTGGAGGGAATTTTATGAATACATATTATAAATGGATCATTGTATTAGTAGCTACACTGTCTCAAACTGCGGCAACTTTTGTAACTTACGGCATGGGGCCAATTGCCACATTTTATCAAATTGAATGGGGATTATCCTCGCTTCAAACTGGTTTTATCGTTTCTGCTGTTAATATTGGGCCAATTTTTTCGATGATTTTGTTCGGTTATTTAATGGATAAACGAGGGGAAAAACAAATTATAGGGTGGGGCTCCATTTTACTAGGATTTTCAGCGCTACTTCTTATGTTGGTCAATAATTATGCAGTGTTGTTATTTTTATTATTAATTGTGGGCATATGGTATGGAAGTGCACAAACAGGAGGCAGCACTGCAATTGTGAAATGGTTTCCAGACAAACATCGTGGTCTAGCTATTGGCATTCGACAAACAGGCATTCCAATCGGTGGAGCTTTAGCATCAGCCATTCTCACATATATGTACTATCACCATAGCCTAACATCGGTACATCTTGTGCAAGGCATAGTAGCTATTGCTGGGGGACTACTTTTTTTATTGATTTATCAGGAGCCTAAAAATCGAGTAGCAGTAGCTGCAACCTCTGTCACTTTTAAAGAAAAGCTCGAAGCTATTAAAAATAATAAAAATTTATATCCAATCTATATTGTTGGAATTGTGATGATGACCTTACAAATGATACTCGTTGCTCATTTTATGAGCTATTTACATGAAGAAGGCGGTTATTCCTTAACAGCGGCGGGGCAATATTTAAGCCTTGTATTAATCGGTGGAATGATAGGAAGGGTAGCCATTGCGTGGATGAGTGATCAATTTTTTGCGCAGAAGCGGGAATTGTTATTAATGATCGTAATGGCTAGTGCAGTTATTCTTATCGTCCTATTGCCACTTATGCTACATGCGAAAATGTTGATGCCCTTAGGTTGTTTCTTATTGGGCTTCGTAGCACTTGGCTGGTATTCATTGTTTATCGCTTGTGTAACAGAGCAATCGAATCCACATTATGTTGGTCTCACTGTAAGTGCAGCATTGACGTTGAATCAGTTTTTTATTGTAATTGCCCCTTCGTTATTTGGATTCATCGTCACTTTTTTTTCAAGCTATCAATTGGCATTGGACATTGTAGCGATATTTGTTGCTCTCGGTGCAATGAACTTATATAGGGTGACCCAAAATACGAAGATTAGTTCAAAAACGTTGTAGAATTGTAAAAATAATAAACCCAAATTCGGTTCACATTCAGTTCATATATTTGTTGTATCATCCGTTTATAGACAACATCTATAAAAACTTAGAAAAGTGATTTTCATCTGTTTCAAGAAAAATGAAACGATGGAAATAAGCGAAGGAGGAAATATAATGAGTAGAACGAAAAGCTCGCTAGCGAATAGTGAGTGGGCCATTGAAGCACATGGTCTTATGAAACATTTTGGAGAAAATCGTGCTGTTGATGGTGTCGATCTAAACGTACGTGCTGGCACTATCTATGGTGTACTTGGTCCTAACGGAGCAGGGAAGACTACCACTATCAGAATGCTAGCAACCCTACTACGAGCAGATGCTGGGACGGCGCGAATATTCGGTTATGACATAGTGAAAGAGCCTCACATTGTACGTCAATTAATTGGGGTCACTGGTCAGTATGCTTCGGTTGATGAGTCACTTAGTGCAACGGAAAATTTGATTATCTTCTCTCGTTTGTTAGGATTGGGACGTAAAGAGGCCCGGAATAAAGCAGCTGAATTACTGGAAGAGTTCGGTTTATCTGAAGCCGCTAAACGTCCATTGAAAAATTTCTCTGGCGGTATGCGCCGTCGCTTGGACTTGGCTGCTAGTTTGATCGCACAGCCACCATTGATTTTCTTAGATGAGCCGACTACAGGCTTAGACCCACGAACACGTAATCAAATGTGGGATACGATCCGCCGTTTAGTAGATACAGGTTCAACCGTCCTATTAACGACACAGTATTTGCAAGAGGTTGATGAACTGGCAGATCGACTTGCCGTTATTGATCATGGCCGGGTTGTTGCGGAGGGCACAGTCGATGAGCTAAAAGCATCTGTAGGTACATCATCTTTACATTTGAATATTCGAAATCATCAGGAAACTATAGTTGCCTGTGAAACCATCGAACAAATACTCAAAGTAAAAACAACAGTTACACAGGACATTGGGAAGATTACGGCCCCGATGGCAAATGTTGACGCTGTTACTGATTTACTAATCGCACTTCGTCAAAAAGGAATTCAGCTTGACGAGTTTAGTGTACAAAAACCGACCTTAGATGAAGTGTTTTTGACCATTACTGATGAAAATGTTCCCCAAGAAATCAAATGCTCTGAGCAAGTAGAGGGGGAAAGAGTATGAAAAGTCAATTGCTAAAGAAGCCGAGCTTCAATCAATCTTTAAAAAATTCGTTAACGATGGCCTATCGAGGCGTATTAAAAATTCGACGTACACCAGAGCAATTATTTGATGTAACGCTTCAACCGATTATTTTCACCCTCATGTTCACCTATATTTTTGGGGGAGCCATTTCGGGCAATGTGCAAAACTATTTGCCAGTCATCATTCCAGGAATTCTCGTGCAAACGGTCATCACTACCTCAATCGTTACAGGAGTCCAATTACGGGAAGATATGGATAAAGGGGTGTTTGATCGATTTAAATCATTACCTATTGCACGTATTGCTCCACTGGCAGGAGCCCTATTGGCAGATACGATTCGTTATACAATTGCAACTGTCCTTACTTTTACTATGGGATATATCATGGGGTATCGACCAGAAGGGGGATTGGGTCACGTTGTACTTGCGGGACTTTTAGTTATTGTCTGTGCCTGGGCTATTAGCTGGATCTTTGCCTTCTTTGGTGTCATTGCACGTACAGCTTCGAGTGTACAAGGAATTTCCATGCTAGTGCTATTTCCACTGACATTTCTTTCTAATGCTTTTGTTCCGGCAGAGACTTTGCCAAATTTCCTACAGTGGTTTGTGAAAATTAATCCGATTTCACATCTCGTCACAGCCGTCAGAGAACTTACAAATTCGGGAGCTATAGGCTGGGATTTATCAGCTTCACTTATTGGTGCTGCAATTGTTGTCATCATTTTTGCACCACTAACCGTTCGTGCTTATATGCGTAGAACATAAGAAATGTCCTTAAAGAGTGTGTTTTCAACAAGCAATTGTCAAACACGCTTTTTATTTTGGGTTAATTCAGAAAAGCGTAGCAAACAAAGAATTAAAATTGCAACTGTTATTTATTCCTATAATAGGATAAAGTTATAGAAAAAGCCTATTTTAGCAAATGGAGGAATGCGATGATGGATCAAGAAAAAAGCTCGATTTGGATTGATGCAAGTATTGCAACAGTTTGGCGGGCTGTCACAGAAGAACAGCTGCTGACGCAATGGTACGCTCCTGATTCAACTTGGGAAATCCCAAAATTAGCGGTAGGAGAAGAGATAATATTCACGATTATGCCGAATGAACAAAATCAGCTTGCGGAAAAATTACCGATGGTGTTAACGATTAAACATGTAACGCCAAATCGAGAGTTTTCGTTTTACTTAGGTATAGAAGAAACGCTGATCGCTATTGTCTTAGAGGAAGAAAAAAATGGCACCAAGGTCACTTTTAATACGAAGGGCTACGAGGCTTCTCTCGCTAACTTACAAGCTTTAGTGGAAGGAAATGATAACTTTTAACATATAAGTTTCATGGAGAAATTTGATTTTTCCATGAAACTTTTTCATTGTTCATCAGTCTAACTGTAAATGTTTTTGTAAAAGTAAAGGGGGCGAGCAGATGTTAAAAGAACAAAAGGACGCTCACTTATCTAGAGCCATGACAATGTACGGGGATTATTTATTACGTGTATGCTTTACATATGTTAAAGATTGGACAGTAGCTGAAGATTTGGTACAAGACACATTTGTTAAATACTATGAAAAAATGGAGCAATTTCGTGAAGAAGCATCCATCAAAACATATTTATATCGAATTGCGATTAACAATTGTCACAGTTATCTTTCAAGCTGGCGTTATAAAAAAATACAAGTTATTGATTATTGGAGCAAATTCAAGAGCCTTTCCAATAATCCTGAAAAGGAAGTATTGATGGGAGAGACGGATGCATTGCTAGTGGCATCGATTGAGAAACTTCCGACGAAATACAAAGATGTACTACTACTATTTCACTTTGCAGAGTTTTCCTTAAAAGACGTTGCAGAATTGCTAAAGCTACCAGAAAATACGGTCAAAACACGATTAAGGCGAGCGCGTCAAATGGTGGGCATCACGCTATTAGAGGAGGGGTTTGAATATGGATCGGATTCGTAATGCCATCAACGAAATGTATAAAGAAGGTAACTTCTCGCATGAAAATCATGAAAAAACATTTCAAAAAATCAATCAAAAAACGAAGAAACGAACACCGTTAATGCCAATTATCGTAACAGCAGTCGTATCAGCTTGTCTGATCATTGGCTTAAAGATGATGCTTTTTCAACATGATATCCAATCCACGACGTCGGCAATTATCGATTCACATCTTTATCCAGAAAAGTCTGGAAAGGTGAAAGACTATAGCGCCTTAACACGACCATGGATGGTAGTAGGGTTAGTTAGTACAGTCTTCTTGTTTATTTTTACATTATTTGCTCTCGTGAAAAAATGGTTTTGGCGAGCACTACTAAGTATCATCATTATAATTGCCATTTTGGGGAATATGTCTGAACGAATTGGCTATCGCGTTTACGTACAAAATGAAGAAGAAATTCGAAATACTGTAAAAATTGGACCTTTTCATCCGGATACTGTTAAAATGAATGGTACAATAACGATACAACAGTATAGAATGGGTTATTTTTCAGAGAATCGCTTTCAAGGTATTGCAATTTTCAAGCATGATGGCAAAGGCTATGCATTGGATCATTATATACAGAGCGAAGAAGATACTATGGATTCTATTTATTTGAAAGACATTCACTATCTTGTTATTCCATTACTTAACGATCATAACATTGAAAAAGTAATAATAGACACTGGGACCGAGCGCATTGAGAAAGCAGTTGATTCCAATGATGCGCAATTAATATCAGTGCCTCTAAATTCAGAAATAGCTACTTCTCAATTGGTGATACATGCATTGGATCACGAAGGAAATACTTCTATTCTTTATAATGATTCACGTATTTTCACCTATTAACAGCTACCCCGTATGAATATGATGTTTTCATACGGGGTTTTTGAGATCCATGGAAGGGGTGCACACTACGTCTTAGGTCTTAGAAGATTTTAAAGCGGAGGGTCGTTTTTATAAATGAAAATTCCTATATAATGAATTTATTGGAATATCATATAGCGGGAGGAAATTACATTGAAAAAATTTATGGGACTTGGTTTGGTAATAGGCGCCTCATTAATTGCGCTATCGGGGTGCAACTCAGTCGTACCAGGTAAAACCAAAGATGAAACGATCTTAGTTGAAAAGGATAAAGCAGAAAAGTTAGATGTAGAATTAGAGCTTGGAATTGGAGAAATAACAGTAGAAAAAGGTGCTAAGGATTGGATTGAAGGTACTGCTCAATACAATATTGATAAACTGGCTCCAAAAGTAAAATATGACCTACGTGGCAAGACAGGAAAAATATCGATTGATCATAAGGGCTCGACTAACGTGCGTTTAGGGAAAATAAAAAATATATGGGATATTAAACTAAATGAAGATATTCCAATGGATCTCTCAATCGAAACGGGAGCATCGGATGCAGAAATAGATCTACAAGGGTTGCAGCTTGAAAAATTAGATATTAACACGGGTGTTGGCGATCTTAAAGTAAATTTAGGCGGCGATTGGAAAAAAAGCTTCGAAACGAATATTGAAACAGGTGTTGGGAGCACTACTGTCACTTTACCGTCAAAAGTTGGGGTAAAGCTTACGACAGAAAAAGGCATCGGCACATCAAATATTGAAGGCCTCATTTCAAAAGGAGAAGGGGTTTATGTAAATGAAGCATATGACAAATCAGATGTAAAAATCGAAGTCAATTCAGAAATCGGATTAGGCGACATTACTTTCAAATTGGAGAAATAAAGAAAAGTTTAGTAGGCTACTTTAAGTGAGTAGTCTACTTTTTTTGTAGAAACATAGGTGACGGCTAGATGACAAAAGTAATGGATAGAACGGTAAAGTGTACGATGGAAGAATCAAAATCGTGGATAGAACAACTAGAATCGTGGATAGAAAAATCAAAGTCGTGGATAGAAGAGTTAGAATCGTGGATGGAAGAATCAAAGTCATAGATAGAAGAGCTAAAGTCATGGATAGAACAATCAGAATCGTGGATAGAAGAGCCAAAATCGTGGATAGAACAACTAGAATCGTGGATAGAAGAATCAAAGTCGTGGATAGAAGAGTTAGAATCGTGGATGGAAGAATCAAAGTCATAGATAGAAGAGTAAAAGTCGTGGAAAGAAGAGCCAAAACCGTGGATAGAACAATCAGAATCGTGAATAGAAGAGCGAAAGTTATGGAAAGAAGAGCCAAAACCAACGATGTTCCGTTTTCTATCAGCGATGATGGCTCTCTTATCAGCGGTGTTCCGTTTTCTATCAGCGATGATGGCTCTCTTATCAGCGATGTTCCGCGTTCAATCAGCGATGATGGCTCTTTTATCAGCGATGTTCGATTTCTATCAGCGGTATTGGCTCTCTTATCAGCGATGTTCCGCGTTCAATCAGCGATGATGGCTCTTTTATCAGCGATGTTCAATTTTCTATCAGCGATTATGACTCTGTTATCAGCGATGTTTCGCGTTCAATCAGTGATTCTCGCTCTCTTGGATAGTAGTTTATAAAAAGAATTTTTTCAAAGTGAAACCTTTTGATTGGGTTAATTACTCTAAGTATTGAAAGGAGGAAACAGCATGGAACATGACTTATCGATCGTTAAACAGGCTATAACAGGAAATAAGGAAGCGTTTGAGCAGTTACTCATTTTAGAGGAAGAAAAATTATTTTATACTGCGCTTTCTTATGTTGGCCAAAAAGAGGATGCACTGGACGCTATTCAAGAAGCAGCCTGTAAAGCTTATCTAACCGTCCACCAACTAAAGCATCCGGAATTTTTCTCCACATGGCTGTTTCGGATTTTAATACATGAATGCTATCGTTTGCTAAAAAAAAGGCAGAAAATCATTCCTTATGAAGAAAGTGAATTATTACATCGTTTACAGGAGCAAGAAAATGTTATGGCGAATCCAATTGATTTATCGGATGCTATACAGCTTTTGAATCATTCTCAGCAAATGGCCATCATTTTATTTTATTATCATGATTTGCCGATTAAAGAAATTTCAGAGGTAATGGAAAAGCCAGTTAGCACTATTAAAACGTATTTGCATCGTGGAAAAAAACAATTAAAACGAGAATTAGAAAGGAGTGCAACGTTTAATGAAAAAGCCATTTAATGAAAACAGTACCCTTCCGGAATTCCCAAGAGATGAGGTACGAGCAGCGATTGCCAATGGCATAAAACAAGCAGAGGAGCAAAAAAATATGACTCAAACACCTGTACAAATTAGAAGAAAAAGCAAACGAAAACCATTATTGTATGTAGCAAGTGCGGCAGCCGCATTTAGTATTATGGTAGGTTCTGCCGCGTATGTATCGCCAACTTTCGCGAGCACATTATCACAGCTACCAATTGTCGGGTCGGTATTCAGTAACTCAGGCTTACCTGGGCTTAAACAAGCTAGTGAACAAGGATTAACAAGCACTATTGGAGAAAACCATACAATTAATGGTATTTCTGTAACGATAAATGAAGTTCTTTATGATGATTCTAATATTACAGTAGGATTTACAGCTGATTCTGAAAAGGCATTAAGTAAGGATTACTTTGGGGCAGGACTGGACTTTACTATTAATGGTAAAAATCCTGAAGTGGCATCTGGAAGCTTTAATGAAAAGGTAATAAGCCCAACGGTTCATACAGGTCTTGCAAGATTTGCTGTGATGGGAAAGATGCCGGATTCCTTTGAAATGGGCTTAATGTTAGAAGGGAAAGAAGGGGAGAAATGGGAATTTACAGTTCCTGTTAAAAAGATTACGAATATTATTGATGTGCCAGTTAATCATCAGCAACAAGCAGAGGGCATTCAACTTGATGTGAGCAAAATTTCATTAAGCCCATCAGGTATAGCACTTGACTATAAAGCCTCTGAAAAGGGGACAATTGATAATTCACAAGTAGGTGCATCGTTTATAGAATTCCGTATTACCGATCAGAATGGCAAGGAGATTACTTCGCATTCTGGTGGAGGAGAAGGTCATTTCGAAAATGGTGTATGGAACTTTAGCAGCATCAAGTCTTTTGACCCGATTTCAAACGATGTTCAAAAATTAACGATTACTCCATATTTAATGCTTCCTTCAGACGGGGGCGGTGTACAAATGGATAAGGATGGCATAGAAACAAAAATACCATTCGATAAGTCATCACTAAAAGAAGTGAAGTTCCAACCATTCACAGTCGAAGTACCTAAGCAAACTAAATAAACATTAAAGGCGTCAAATACAACCTTTGTATTTGGCGCTTATTTTATGTTAGTTTATAGAAAGCAACTGAATGAAGGAGCGAACGGATTGAAGATTTATACATACAAACAACCAGCGGCCATTGAGTCAACAGAATCAGTAGCCATTTTAAATGAAGCGGGGGAAGTATCGACGACTGTTCAACGTGTTTATTCGAATGGACTGAAAAAGGCATTTGACCGCACGATGGACTATCGCTATTTTGTACGTTTTGATGTTAGTGATGTCACTGGACAGCCTCTTTTCACATGTAAAAAGATGTCGCGTCGTGGTCGAGTGCATTTTATTGGGAAGGATTTCGTCACTGGCAAAGAGTATATGATTGCCTATGATGGCTGGCAAATTATGATCCCTGATTTAATCATCACAGACGGCATCCAAACAATAAAACTCAACAAGGAAATGGAGGACTGGTCCGTATTTTCTCTTGATGATCAACCAATTGCACGCTGGCAGGCTGTCTTTTGCGAAACTCATTTCGAGATTACGTTGCAAATTGAAGACAACAGCCCGATACAGCATGAAGCATTTTTTATTGCAATCGGACAAGCAGTGTTGTTTGTAGGAGCGTAAGATGTCGATAAATTTGAAAAAATGTTCGATAAAATGAAAAAGTTGGGCGATAAACTGAAAAAATTAAGCGATAAAACGATAAAATAGCTCGATAAATGAAAACAGCCCCTCTGCTACTTAAGAGGGGCTACTTTCATTTAAATATCTAGCATTTCATTCGCTAATTTTCTACGACTCATCCAGTAACCTTGTAGCGTAAAGACAATAAGTGTCGCGCCTAAAAAGACAATACTCGTAACACCTAATGTAACGAAGTCAAAAGATCCTCCGTCAATCGTGAACAGTAATTCTGTAACTAGAAGTCCGAGAAATGACCCAACAGCCAGTCCATAAAGTACAAAGGATAACACTTGCGTCAAAATCAGCTTAATTAATCCTCGCGGTGAAAGACCTATAAGCCGCTGAATTGCATAATCGGCACGTTTTGAGTAAATGGAGTAAAGCAGTGTTTGCAATACGCCGAGACAAGTTGCGGAAATTAAGATAACAAAGACTCCAACAAAAAGGCTCCAGCGCTGGAAGGTCATTTCATCGTATTGCTTGATAAATGTCTCTTTATCAGTAATTTTTAAAGCTGGCCAACGTTCTTGTAAGTATGAGAGATCGGCTAATGCCTGCTCTGTATTATCTGCTTCCACCATTATGTTTGTAATGATAGTTGAATCAGAAGATACTATAAAAGAGGACCAATCCACAAATAAATCTATATATTTATTATAAGAATCAAGTGCTACATCAATTACTAGTAATTCACCAATTGGCACATTTTGTTGAAGTGTTTCATCAAACGTCCCTGCCATTATACGATCACCAACTGCTAATTGATGTTTTCTAGCAAATCTTTCTGTAATGATCACTCCATTTTTCAAATCTCCTTTAACAGCATCAAGCTTTTTTAATTGGACGTATTTTTCAACATCAATGGCCTCGAAGTTACTACCTTCTTCCCAGCCATTTTCGCCTTCAATCGTGATCCAAGGTGCTTCACTTCGTGCATAGGCATAGGCTACACTCGGCAATGCCTCAATTTCTTTTATTAGATCCGGTGTAATGGTTGGGTCATTTAATTCATTATCAATTTTAATCGATGTTTCATATTGAGAGTTAATATACTCATAGGAGCTTTGCTGAACTGATTTAAATAAAGAGCTGCCGAAAATTAAAATGACCATTAAGCCGATAATGCTAAGTATAATCGGCATATTTTTTCGTACTTGTGGCATAAGCTGCTGACACGCTAAGTATGCTTCTTTGCCGAGCACAGTACGAATAGGCTTCAATGAAAATTTAAATAATGCTGTAAAGAGGTATGGCATCAGATAAAGGAAGATTCCACTGACGAGTAATGTGCCTATTAAAATCATAAGTGCACCTTGTCCACTATTTTTTCCGACTTTATAAGCATTTAAAAACAAGAATAGGGACATGAACGCAACGCCACTCACAATAATCGTTTTCCATTTTGTCCATCGTAAACTTAAATTTTCATTCTCTGTTGCGATTTGTAAAGGTAATAGACTTGAGCTTTTATGAACTTGCCACTGTGTGATTAGCTGGAGCAATAAAAAACTTACAATAGCAATCGCCAATACAAAGATCATCGGTAAATCAGTTTTTGCATCTGGCATTTTCATCAAACTAATGAGCTGTGGTAACCAACTTTTTATTATCAATAAACTGACCGCTGTCCCAAGCAATACGCCTACGCCAATGATTGTAGATAATTGCAATTGTACAATACGTCCTACTTGCTTGTTAGAGGCGCCAAGTGCACGAAATACCATAAGCTGTTCTTTAATTTTGTAAAATAATAGCTGGAACGTTGATAGCAGTAAAACACTTGAAATAAGTAATATAAAGAATGAAAGTACAACCATAAAAATGATTAATGCTTGTAAATTTCTCTTAAATTCATTATAGTCACTCATGACATCTACACGTAATGTTTCATCAAGTTGTTTCAAATCTGTACCAACTGAGGTAGCCATATTATCTTCCGTTTTAATGAGTGCAAACATACCGGCCGTTTGTGCATTACTATTATTCATCCAAGTTTTCAACTCATCATTTTGCATAAGGATAAAATTAGGACTATCTGTGCCTTTAAGGGGTGAAAGGATTTCTTGTATCGTAAAGCTACCTGTATTTGCTTCAACAGAATCTCCAATCGTTTTATTGAAAGTAACGTTTAGCGTATCGCCGACCTCTTTTTGGAAAAGACGTGCCACATTTTCAGTAATCACAACTTCGTTCGGGCTAAGATCGGCATTAAAATGATAGCGGCTTTTCACTAAGTCGTCGTTTTCCACACCAACTGTATAAAATGATGTATTTTTCTCATTTTCAACATTAGTTTGAGCTAGTGACACACTCGAAACTTTTGTAACACCAGGTATTGCTTCGAAATTTTCGATTTGCTGTGAAGTTAACAGCCTATTTTGATCGGGGTTATAGCCGACCATTAAATCCATTTCGCCATATAATGCTTGTATGTCTTCTTTCATTTGACTATGGGCATTCCATATGTAAACACTCATTGTCATGACAAGGCAAATGGAAATGGTAATAATACTAATACTCGTTAATACATTGGCCCATGCTGCACGAAATAGCTTCAGAGCAATGGTACGCATCGTAAACATTACACATCACCTCTAGTAATCAGCTTGAACTTCGCTAAAATACAATCTAAATCCTCCGCTGTTTGCGTATTTTGATAGGAATCCACAATGGCACCATCATGGAAAAATAATACACGATTTGCATAAGTCGCAACATAAGGGTCATGTGTCACGAGTAATATGGTTTGATTCATAGTTTTTTGCAAGTCTACTAACAGCCCTAAAATTTCATCAGTCGTATTCACATCCAATGCACCAGTCGGCTCATCTGCCAGCAATATTGGTGGGTTTGCGATAATAGCGCGGGCTATGGCCACACGTTGCTTTTGACCACCAGAAAGCTCATTTGGTCGATGCTTTGCCCAGGCAGCAATATTTAGCTTTTCCATCATTTGCTGTACGCGTCCTTTAATGTCTTTACTTGGTACATCATTGAGGATAAGAGGGAGCGCAATATTATCTTCAACTGATAAATCCTTCAACAGATGGAATGATTGGAAGATAAAGCCGATATTCTCTTTGCGGAATTTCGATGCTTTTGGCTCTTGATAAATATCATGTGCTTCCTTTCCAAATAAGAATAACGCTCCTTCAGTCGGTTCATCGATGGCGCTAATCATATTGAGCAGTGTACTTTTACCAGAACCGCTCGTCCCCATAATGGCCACCATTTCACCTTGATAAACCGTACAATGGATATTTTTCAAAGCATTGACCGTATGATACTTTTGTTGAAAGATTTTTGACATCCCTTCGATGCGTAACACTTCGGTTAAACGTCCTTCGGGGATCGGAATCGCATTAATAACTCCTTTCAACGGATTGAACCCATTCATCTATATATGCCCCCTTTAATTGTTGTCGTAAAGCTTGTAAGCCTCGGCGAATATGCGTTTTCACAGTGCCCTCAGGACATTGTAAAATCGCTGCAATATCTTTTACCGAGTAGTCTTGATAAAAACGTAATAGTAAAACCGTTTTGTATTTTTCCTCTAGCTCGCAGAGAGAATGCCATAGATCAAGTTCTTCTTCGATATATGTAGGTGAAGTACTATTGAGATCCTCTAATGTATGTGGTTCAACAAGCTGTACCGAGTTTTTCTTGGCAAGATAGGTTTTACAGCAATTTATAATAATGCGCGTTAACCAGGTAGAAAAATATTGAGGGTCGTTTAATTTAGGTAAGCCCTCATATGCACGGATAATTGTCTGTTGAAAAACTTCTACGGCGTCATTTTCATTTTGGACATAAACATAAGCCATTCGATATAACTTATGTTGCTCCTGCTCAATAAGCTGATAAAAAGCTTGCTCATCTCCGTTTTGTGCTAACTGTACTAATGATTCTTGCTTTGTAGTAATGAAAAACGCCTCCTTCCGACTATTAGACTTGGCAAACGATCATTTCGATTCAACTTTTTTTATTTTATAGGAATTTAATGGTCCATTTCCGAAAACAGGATATTACTTTTGTTAAAGACTATACAATGCATATCAGTTGATCTTCGTTCCGACTTGGTGCCTCCTTGGCGATTAGCGATAGGGGAACGAAGGCTAAACCTGTGCTAACGCTTTAGTAACCAACATTGTGTTAGCCCAAGACCCTGGAGCGAAGCGGATGTTTTCTGTGCAAAAGGTGTAGTGCTAACGTAGCAGCAGCAACAAAGTTTTATCTGTGCAAAAGCACCCAGGAGGAACGCAAATCAACCCTATGTTATGGTATTGTTCCGATTAAATGGATAAAGTCCAATTTATGGGTAAAAATTAATTTATTGCTATAATACCATTAATAGAGTAGTGGTTATGGAGGATTATAGAAAGTAAACTAAAATAACTAATAAGCTTGTTTGAAGGAGGATATAAAGATGAAGAAAAAGCCTATTTATGTGGAGGTGGATATACGAGCACCCATCAATGAGGCTTGGAATTATACCCAAAACCCTAAGCTGCATGAGCAATGGGATTTACGTTTTACTGCTATTACATATATCGATAAAAAATCTCCTGAAGAAGCTCAGCGTTTTACCTATGAAACGAAGGTGATGCCGGGCATATCAGTTAGTGGCTGGGGTGAGAGTAAAGGAGAGCATCATAAAAAAGATGGCACGAAAACATCCTCGTTACATTTTGGCACACCCCAAAAAATATCTCCAATTGCAGAGGGGAAAGGGTACTGGAAATATATCCCTAACGACAAGGGGCTCACATTTTTAACTCAGTATGATTATGAAGTTCGCTACGGGAAACTAGGGAAATTATTTGATGCTGTGTTTCGTCCCGTAATGGGCTGGGCAACAGCTCTTAGTTTCGATGTGTTAAAAAGATGGCTTGAAAAAGGAGAAAATCCTTTTTCTCAGTATCGTCGCTTCTTTTTAACAATGCTTATCAGTGTGCTTTTTTGTTTTGTGTGGTTGTACCACGGTCTTGTACCGAAAATTATCGTACAACATCCTATTGAGGTGATGATGATTGAGGAATTACTAGACGGGGATTATAGTCAGTTGAATGGATCGGGCGTTGAGCCGAGCGGATCTGTTGGAGCGAACAAATCTACAAATATTCAAAAACTAGCAGGATCACCTAAGAGGAACATTAGCCAAATCGTAAACTGGGTTGGACTTGCAGAGATCATCTTTGCACTTTGTTGGTTATTGCCTCGAGGAAAGCGTTTATTGTTTGGCGTGCAAATATTGCTATTTCCATTTTTAACATTGGGTGCCGTTCTAGTAGATAAAACGATTGCTTTTGCTCCATTTAATCCTGTAACACTTAATGTAGCATTGTGGGTATTGTCCATTATCGGGTTGATTTTAAGTAAAGATATGCCGAGTGCAAAAAGCTGTAAACGAAAGCGAGGAGGAATAGCATGACGATTTATCAAACTTTATTAGGTGAGGACTTCACTCGACTCCATCCAATGCTACAGAAGCGTTATATGTTACCTGTAGATCAGCCTTTTTATGCTACTGGTGTGATGCATAAAATTGAATCTGGTGCAAAGTGGCTGCGTCCTTTTTATGCGATAGCAACCAAAACTAGATTCCTGTTTCCTGAATCAGGCGACGATGTTCCGTTCTCAATTTGTAATACTTGTCGTGTATTACCAAATGGGGAACTCGAGGTGTTATGGGAGCGTACTTTCCATTTTTTAAACAGTACTAGACATTTTGATGCGAGAATGACGATTGATCCAATCCGAAAAATAGTCAAGGATTACTTAGGATTACCAGCTCTTTTTTATTCAGATTTACATTTTGCAGTGACAGGTGAGGGGAAATTGGTCATTCGCTCCGGAGTCCAACGATTTGTCGTTTCCAAAATAGAATGTTCAATACCCAAAATATTAGAGGGGCGTGTGATCGTCGAAGAAGGATTTGATGACAAAAGGAATGTGTTTACGATTCATGTGTCCATTCATAATCCAATAATAGGGAGGCTGATGATGTATGCTGGTGAATTTACGCAACAATCTAAGTAGTCCTGTCCTACTATTAGGGCTTATGCTGTCGGTCGTTTGTTTTTTGTTTAGCCCGCAGCCTGAATATATGTTGCTACTCACAGTTGCACAGCTGATTTTTGTACCAGCGATGGTGAAAATGGTCATGTCCTTTAACAAAGCCGGCGATGCTATTATTGTCGCGATGATGTTTGCTATTACGTTGTTACATTGGTGGTCTGAAGGTTGGATAGCGATCGTTCTCGTACTTATTTATGTTTTTTATACGGCGTTTCTAGCTATACAAGGTGTGAAGCGATTTTTACAGCGAGGCTTTACAAACATGGCGGAGATATCAATTGACGTAGGGCTTATTTATATATTGGTTGGTGGACTATTGTTTTTTGCTTTTATCGCAAACATTGATACAGGTTTTTCATCGTTAATAACGTGGTTAACAGCCATCCATTTTCATTATTCAGCTTGTTTATTAGCTATTTCTATAGGTCTTTTTGGGCGAATACATAAGAGTAGATGGTACAATGCAGTCGTTGTTATATTATTGACAGGCCCACTTCTTGTAGCAATTGGTATAACGTTCTCTACAATAATTGAAATTATTTCAGTGATCCTTTATATCGCTGCGATTTACAGTTTATTTTTCCTTGCTTTAAAAACGAAACTTCCTCGTGGACAAGGTTTACTGTTACGCATTTCCTATGGGGCACTATGTATCACGATAATATGGTCATTTATGTATGCATTTGGCTATGTAGGGATACCAGAAATGCTCACATTTCATGGATTTATAAATGGTATTTTCTTCGGTAGTGTAGGGGTGCTAGCTTGGGCTATAGCTATTCCCGAAACTAAATTTCAACCATTCCATTTTCCAGTAAGCCAAATTAGGGGGAAATTGCGAGAACGAAAAGACCCGCACCCAGGTTTAGTCGATGCGCTAAGTGACTTTGTGGATTCGACAAAGCTGCCACACATCATTCCACATTTTTATGAAGAAACAAATCAGTATCGTTTAATGGCATCTATAAAGTGGAAAACCTGGTTTAAACCGTTTGCTTTAATTTATCAAAGCTTAAGTCGCTTCATGCAACAGCTGAATTTACCCTTCTCCAGTAAGCAAATTGAGATGACAGGAAAGGTTGTTAAAGTAGATGAGCTGCACGATGGACGTCCAGCTCCACGCGCATGGATTCGTAAAATAGAAAAACAAACAACCTTTGTCGCAATCTATTCAAAGCATACAACAGGACAAACCACCTATATGAATATTGCACTTCCACTGCCTTTTTCAACAATGATAGGGGTGTTATATGTATATGAAGATAATGGTGCTTTATATTTAACGAGTAATCACGATGGAGATGCTGGGATTTATTTAGCCATTAACCGTTTTTTATTTCAACTACCTTTACAGGAGCATTTTAAGATAAAGGCACAAGATGAAACAACGCTAACGGCTGTGCACAAGATGCGTATTTTCGGTCTACCTTTTTTAGAAATTAACTATCAAATAACAAGAAAATAGATTTTTATTGAAGGAATCTCCCTATCTTTACTAGAAGGTCATATAGACATAATTATAAAGGGGTGATTCGTTGCGATTAACGAAAGGGATTTCAGGTTTTGATGCAGACCATCTTATTGAACAGGATATGCGATCTTTCCAGTCGATGGTTTATCATTTAGTTACAAGTGAACAACGAGCAAAAGCTTTACAATTTATTGATCATCCTCATGTTGTTTATATGCAAGCGGTAATTCAACTGGGAGATGAGCGTTTGACGATAATTCATCATAGGCTAATGCCTTATATTGCATTTGCTAAATTTGATGAAGAGCTAAGCTTTCAATTTTTAACAAAAGCTGAATTACACAAATATTTTCCGATGCGTAAATGCCTTACTGCTGATACACTAAACACATTGTTGATGCAGGATAAGGAGTTGCACAGTTTATCGGAGGTGGAATGGAAATACATTTCACAGTTTGATAGTAAAACAATCGGAGATGTTATGTTTAATTATTGGGATTAATATTTAAATAGAAGGAACAGTCTACTTTTGAGGCTGTTCCTTTTGTGTGTCAAAAGTCCTGTTGTGTAGATTTTTAGATAGTCTATATGTCTGAAAATTATGGGAATTATTATCCGCTGAAAATTACATGAAATTCCACTAGTTATTTCATTTAATCTAGGTAAAATTCCAAATCAATCCAAACCTGGATCAATAGTGTTAAATTACTAATGATGTGCAAATTATAACAATGCACATTAGATTGCATTTGGAAAGTAAGGAGAATTTGAAATGAATTTTAAGTCAATTAGTAAAAGAATCGTTTTTTCCTTCAGCATTGTAGTAGCGGTAGTAATTTTATACATTGGTTACAATTTTTACGCAGTCCACCAAAGCAACAGCGCAACAGAACGAATTATTGATGAAGAAATGCAATTACTAATTACAGATTATGAGGAAGCTCAGACGATAGGGCTAAGAATTGCCGCAGCTAGAGGCTATATACTTTCTGGTGATGAAAAGTATAAGAAAATTTTTGAAGATAATGTGAAGCGTGCGGATGAGAATGAGAAGCAACGTTTAGTAATATCAGAGACAGGTGATTTCAACGAATTTGCGGAAATGGCAAAAGAATGGAGCCGTTATGTTGAAAAAGAAGTATTTACTGTTTATGATCAAGGCCAAATTGAACAAGCGACGAAAAATTTAGCAACTATGAGTAATAAGGCAACGGAAATACGGGAAGGCTTTGAGGGGTTAGCAGAGCATCGTAAGCAATCGATTAATGCGACTGGTGCAGACATTGTCAGTGCAGGTGAGACTAAGCAGCTTACAGGTATAATCGTCGGTATTGTCATTGTTATCGTATCCATGGTGATTGCATTATTAAGTGCTCGAATCATTTCTAGACCAATCATCGCTGTGACAAATCGTATGCAACGAATTACGGAAGGTGATTTAAGTGAGCCTGCACTTGTGGTGAATTCCAAAGATGAAGTAGGAAGGCTTACAGAAGCAACGAATACGATGTCTGATATTTTGAACCGTTTATTAAAACAAATTCAAACTGTGTCTAATGATGTTGCTGCACATAGTGAGGAGCTTATGCAATCAGCGACAGAGGTGAAAACGGGTACGGCACAAATTGTTGACACAGTCACTGAAATCGCGAGTGGTACAGAAGTGCAGGCAAGTAATGCATCAGATGTAGCTACAACAATGACAGAATTCACCTTAAAGATAACAGATGTCAATAATAGCAGTACGGATGTTCAGCAATATTCCCAAAATGTTATGGCTTTAACGAAAGAGGGCCAAAATTTAATGGACGCATCTACTGAACAAATGACATCCATTCATCATATTGTGAAGGATGCAGTTCATAAGGTGGACGAACTAAGTAAACAAACTCAGGACATTTCCAAAATCGTGGCAGTGATACAGGGTATTGCTGCACAAACGAATTTACTGGCACTTAATGCCGCGATTGAAGCGGCTCGAGCTGGAGAAAATGGTAAAGGATTTGCGGTCGTTGCAGATGAGGTTCGTAAACTTGCCGAACAAGTAGCCGTCTCGGTTGACGATATCACAGGCATCGTACAAAAAATTCAACAAGATTCAAACAGGGTGACATCTTCACTGGAAAATGGCTATGAAGAGGTTGAAAAAGGCACAACTCAAATTGCTTCCACAAATGAAACATTCAGCCACATTGCAGAAGCTGTTTACTCAATGTCAGCAAACATTGACAGCATGACGACAAAGCTAGAAGACGTAGTACAAAGCACTGTCAATATTAATAAATCGGTGGACGAAATTGCCGCTGTCTCGGAGCAATCCGCTGCAGGCATACAGCAAACTTCTGCAACAATCGAACAAGCAGCCAGCTCTATGGATGAAATCAATAATAGTTCAGCCAATTTAGCACAAATGGCAGAGAGTTTAAACGACCTTGTTAGGAAATTTAAATTGTAATTATGTCTGTTTAATTGTGGACTTGCATTTAATACAGAATCAAGTAGCTGCATCGAAAATTTAAAATCCGTTAAACCAGCAATGACGAGAAAATCGTTTAATTGCTGGTTTTTTATTGTGTGCTTTAGCGGATTAAATAGAAAAAAGTCTACGCTCTATAACAGAATCGATTGTAAATTATTTGTACAAAATTGAATAATAGGAAGTTCAATGGGGATATAAATAAAAGAAAAGCGGCATAGGAGTGTAGAGATGGCGACACTTGTTGTAAAGAGAAGTATTATGCACCGATACCAAAGTATTGGGCAGGCGATTCAAGAGGCAGAGCCGGGGGATTTCATTGAAATCCGGGATGGGATATATGAAGAAAGCTTCGAAATTTCCAAAAGGCTGACACTTTATGGAGTGGGGAATGTGACCATTAAAGGTGGCGTGTTTATCCGCTATCAGACACTTGTAAATATGCGAAACTTGCGTTTTACTCAAGGGCAGGGTATTTATGTAAAGGGAGATTTACAGTTAGAAAACTGTGTCATTGAGCAACAAATGGTGCAAACACAAGTGACCGTAAGCTTCGGTAGTTTAATGATGAAAAATGTCGATATTTTTGCAAGTCCAATCAATCATATTGGTTTAAGTATTGATAATGGCTCAAGCGTTATTCTAGTGGATTCAACGATCCAGCATCATGTTAAAGCTCAAATTAATGTGCAAAATAGTGAAATCGCTTTAACTAATTGTATGCTGTTAGAAGGGCAAATGAATGGCATTTATGCAATGCGTGATGTAAAAATGGAGCTAGTGGATTGTGAAATTCATGGACATAAAAAGGCACAAATTGTAGCAGCCTGCAGTTCAATTTCAATGACCAATACACTTATTCACCAAGGGAAAGATATAGGGGTACAAGTATTTGATAGCTCGAAACTAGCGATGGATGGCTGTGAAATCAAGCATCATCAAGACACGCAACTAGTTGTTCATCAAAGTGAATTGATGGTGACAAATTCTATCTTTTCTGATGGAGTAGGAAACGGACTATATGTTGGTGAGAAATCTAGGGCGATCATGTATGATTGTAAGATCCAGCGTCATGTGAAGTCTCAGTTGTTAATTGAAAATAGTAAAGCGGAGTTTCGTACATGTCGGATAAATAAGGGAAAGGCGACAGGCGTTACGATTGTCAACGAAGCCGATGTATCGATGACAGAGTGTGATCTCCAAGAACACCCACAATTTCACTTTATTATTGACTCAAGCGGGTTAAAGCTCAATCAGTGTAAGATCCAATTTGGGCAGGCAGGTGGTATTTATGGCAATGATCACGCCAAAATTACGCTGCACAATACAAGTATTCAAAAGCTAGAAAGTCATCATATCTATATAAATAATGCTCGACTCTTTACAGATAATTGTACGTTTGAACACATTAGCGGAAATGCGATTACTTGTATTGATGCTATTTTTGAAGTTACCAATAGTAAATTTAACAACTGTTATGAAGGTCAATATGCCATAGTTTGGTCTGATAAATCAATCGGGCGTATTGACCATTGTACGATTGATAAAGCAGATCGACCATTTTTAGCGATGTCTAATCAATCTTTACTTGAGATGGTGTATACAGATCTAACGGCTGTAAAAATACCAGCTATTGTACAGGGGAAGAGCCAATTATTCATCGAAGGGTATACTAACAAGACAATATGGAAGACTGATACAACGTCGAGAATAGTTAATTTACCAGTCAATACTAGTGACAAGACAAAGAATGTTATATTAAATCAAACAGAAATAGTAAGTATCCAAAAATTGGATGTAAAATTACAAATATCAGCTGAAAATTTACAAAAATTTAACATAAATGCCCCGGATAATAATAGTAACAAAACAGTGTAAATTAACCTAATACAATAGAAGGGTAAGTAGTTTCAATTATTTTGAAATTACTTTTTTTATGAGCTAAAAGTAATATAAAACGACAGATGGTGTATAATAAAGATAAAAATGTATTAAAAAAATGAGCAATTTATTTGTTGTCCTTATTCATTCAAACATGCCTTCGTATATAGACTTATAAGCCGTACTGAAGAATACTAAAATTCGACAAATGGGGTTGTTATTTTTATAATAGAATTAATTAATTTTAAAAATCATTACACTGAAAGTTATTATCGAATAATAATGATTTTTTATAGAGGTTGGAATTTTATTAAAATAAAGTAAAATTTGGATTAATTAAGTCTATGTGTTATCCTATAATCAGTGAAAATAGGTCATGGAATGGTTGTGTAAGTTCGCCGTTTGAAAAAAGTGAATAATGATTATGAAATAATAAATCATTAATTGGAGGTGAAAATAGTATGTTTGGGCTTTCGAAAGAAGAAATTATGTTATTGCTTGAGAAGGTAGGATTAGAAGAAAAACAAAAAAAAGCAATTGCAAACATTATGTATCTTAACAATGAGCGAATAGAGCAACAACTTGCATTTATTATCCACCTAGTAATGGACGAGCGCGAAAGAAACATTTCAGCCAATACATATTTAAATTAATAAATAGTACATATCGTTTAATAGCCAAAATAAAAGGACTTTAACGTTTGTGTTCCTGTTATAATTCCTTTATATATCGAACAAATATTAATCACAAGTGTGTAAAAAAGCACTTGTGATTTTTTTCTTTTTTGCATTATTAACTGACTATATACTTGAATCACCTCATTTTTATAATTCCTTCGTAAAACAAATAATGCGGTTTGCTTCGGTGAAACCTAATTTAAGATGGACCGCTAGACTTTCGAGATTTTGTATTTCACAATCACTCGCGAATTGTAGACATCCTTTATGTTTAGCCCAATGCTCACAACTCTCGATCAGAAGCTTTGCAAAGCCTTTCTGCCGATATTGTTCTTTTACGAAAAGTCCTTCTAAATAGCCGACTGGGCTTGAGTGGGTACCTTCAACATAATCTGTTCGGAGTTGACATTGTGCAAAACCGACTGCTTCATCATCCACATATGCAAGGAAAATCGTAGCGTTTTCAGCATTTATTAGTTGCGCCATTTCCTCGTTAAATTCATCTAACGTATGATTTGGCCAGAGTTGTAGTGCTAAATTTGATGCTGTTTGAACATCTTCTTTATTGGCTTGTTTAATCATATTGAGTCTCCTTTGTTTAAAATGGTAAAAATTGAAACCTTTTGCTTTTTAAGAACGTAAAAATATAAAAATACAGGGAGGTTAATATTTTGAAGCAAGCGTTAATGATACTCGATATTCAAAATGATTACCTTAGTAATCAAGCCCGAATGCCTGTGGCAAAGCATCAAATTGAGCCCATTTTAAAAGGCATTAATGACCTGATAAGAAGAGCTGAAAAATTAAATGTCCCTATCCTCTATATTAGGAATGAATTTGAGCGAAAGCAAATACTTTCCAACCTTTTACGAAAATTCACGGCATTAAAAGGAAGTAAAGGTGCAGAAATGGATAAAAGATTATTAAAAGCTGAGGGAGTGTATTTTTCAAAAAATAAAGCGGATGCATTTAGTAATCCTAGCTTAATGAAGTATTTTAACAATCATGGCATCCACGAATTAATAGTAACGGGCGTTTTTATAGAAGGCTGTGTAACTGCTACAGTGGAAGGGGCTTTAGCTAGAAATTTTGCTGTAACTGTTGTGGGGGATGCAGTCGCAGGTGCTACTGATCAAAGTAAGGAAGCAGCTTTAAATAGGTTAGCATCACAAGACATTTTAATCCTTAGTTCGGAACAAATTTTTGACAGGGAAAATGAATTGTTGGCTGTGAGGCGGAAAAACATTTCAATCCTTATCGAATATTAATCCAAGTGGTAAAATCTATGATAAAGACTTTTTTGTACAGGCTGTCAAACACTCGATAAAAACAAATCAAATGGAAAAGTGATCATGACCAAAGCAAGTGTTTCAAGCATTTCATAAACAGATTATTTTTTTGATACGATTCCAAACTGTTTTTGGTTGCACATAGCAAATGTTGTGAAGGTTGTATTTAGAGTATTGGAGGACGATGGGAGGAATCATAATTTCGGAGCTCTATAAAATTAATTATCATATGAAAGCCTATAAAATAAAACCTAAAATCAAGTAGCTTTGAAAGTGTTGGGTTTAAAACCGTTACAATAAAGGAAAACACATAAAAAGGCTAGCTTTGTATAAGAGGGATAAAGGAATACATAAAATGGAGGATATAGAAATGAAAAGATGTGAATGGGTCAAGTTAGATGAACCTTTATATGTTGAGTATCATGACAAAGAATGGGGTATTCCCGTCTATGATGATCGGCATTTATTTGAGATGCTCTGTTTAGAGGGAGCACAAGCTGGACTTAGCTGGTGGACAATTCTACAAAAACGAGAGGGCTACCGGGCAGCTTTCGATCAATTTGATGCTTCGAAAATCATACTCTATACGGATGACAAACTACAGGCGCTTCGTCAGGATTCTCGTATCGTACGTAATAAGCTTAAAATTGCTAGTGTTGTGACGAATGCTCAAGCCTTTCTACGGATCCAAGAGAAATATGGCTCCTTCTCTAAGTATATTTGGGGATTTGTGGATCATCAGCCGATTAATAATGAATGGTCGTCCATAGCTGATGTACCTGCTACAACAGAAATTAGTGAACGAATGAGCAAGCAACTAAAAAAAGCCGGCTTTAAATTTGTTGGCAGTACGATTTGCTATTCATTTATGCAGGCAACAGGAATGGTTAATGATCATGTCGTAGATTGTATTTGTCGAAGTGAGGGATCTGCTAATGGACATTGATAATATTAAGGCACAGCTAGTGAGACAGGCAACGATTTTTGAAACAGGTGGGTTTAGACCTACATATGACCTGCTAGAAAGCTGGATTGGCTATGTTGGATGGTCCTTACCTGAGGAACAGAGGCCACAAGGGTTTCAGCCACTAGCGACCTTATTTTTAAAGGACCTTTCTTTTGTGCCTGCGTCACTAAAGCATATTGAGCTGCTAACATTATTTATCAATGATGAAATATTTGATCACCTCATAGAAGAGGATCTTAGCCGTTTTTTTGAAATAAGAGCATATACCTCTATAGAAGGGTTAATCCAGCAAAATTGGCAGCATGACCGTATTCGCGCTTTTCCGCTTAGTCCAAAACATATTGATAATGATTATCCGACATGGGATGGAGGTGGGATTCCATCTGATGTGGAGGATGAAATTTTAAGGTTAGAGCACGAGGAGGATTTTGAATACTTCAATGATATTGTAGAGGAAATATACGCTATTCATAAAATAGGTGGCTATCCAGCTTTTTGTCAAAGTGGTCATGATTACGGTGAGGACTTTCCCTTTGTATTACAGATTGCCTCAGACGAGAAGGCACATTTCAATATCGTCGATAATGGAAATTTCTATTTCTTTTTTAATCCAGAACTACAAGAATGGCGTGTTCATTGCGATTTTTATTAGCGGTGAAATCATTAGATAGAGGGTTACAAACATACTTCTTTTGATGACATGATTAGGAGGAATAAAGATGAGGAGGCAAACTTCTGAAATTAGAAAAGTAAAGAAGGTGAGGAAAATGGAAAACAAAACAGTTATTAAGAGCGGAATTAGTTTTGGCTCCGTATTGGCCATTACTATTTCCTGGAGTGTAAATCATTCCATTATATGGGCAATCATCCATGGTTGTTTAAGTTGGTTGTATGTTATTTATTACGCACTAATAAGATAAATAATGTTTTAATGTGAAATCCAATGATAAAAGCGGGATAAATGTGGACCTGACACCTATGCAATTGTTTAACGATACATTGAATTGTATACATACAATAGAGAATGTGTGCTTTGTTCATAACCTTTGAGCATTTAGCATAAATAACTAAGTGCTCGTTTTTCGATGAAAAGCTCATAATAAGAAAGATTACTAACATCTTTCCATGTATCGTAGAAGAAAGGTTGATAGGATGACACATCAAGTGACCGCCACAAGCAATATTGATTTTAATGCTACAGGCGTTGATGAAATACTACAAAATGTAGCTTTTATATTATCCACTTTCGTAATATCTTGCCCTTTTTACAGAGATTTTGGTTCAAGACTAGACACGCTTCCGCCTTTCCAGCTTGTCAAAAGACGCAACACCGCTCGTCTTTTGGAAAGCATTCAACGTTTCGTGCCACGAGCTATAGTAATAGATGTTGATTATGTTGGGGATGCATATGTAGGAAAATTAGAACCTGTTGTGAAAGTAATCATAAACGAATAAACGACTAAGGTGAATGTTGTCCCTTTGCCAGGCTATTTAAATGTTAGCCTGGCAAATATTATAAGGATTATAAAACAAATATTTCATATTATTTAATATGATCAGCGTATTCTATTAAAAAAGATGAAATGGAGAGAACATATGAGAGGATTAATAAAAGGCCTTTTTATTTTATTTTCCTTGATGTTAGTAACTACAGCATTGCTAAAATATAATCAACCTTCATATGAAAGACCCATTCAAAAAAATCCCGATACAAATTATAGTGAAGAAATTGGTGAAAAATTACAAACTACGAATTTTACACAAAAAATTATAGTAGCGTTACGAGCAGCAGGTTATTTTCCAGATAGTACAATCGGCTACTTAATTGAATCTCCGAGCAATCAACTAATAACGATACAATTACATAATTTAGATAAACTCGAAAAGAGTACAGAAAGCGAAATCCAAACTATTGTCAATAGTATCGCGGAAACTAATGATCTTCAGCTTTTTATCGTTAATATCAGACTTACTGATGTTCATTAACAATGCTTTAAATCGTTACAGAACATTTGTGTGCTATAATCAAGAAAAGAGGTGATCATAGTGAGAATTTTAGTTTTAGGTGCCACTGGACGCGTTGGTAGCCATATCGTTTCCCTAGCGTTACGAGATAAACATAGCGTTACGGCTTTAGTTCGTCACCCAAATAAGCTAAAAATAAATGATGAAAATTTACATATTGTACAAGGAAATGTTTTAGAAAAACAAGATATAGCAAAGGTCATGGCGAATGTTGACATTGTAATTAGTGTATTAAACACTGATGGCACAAATACATTAACTAAAAGTATGCCGCTCATTCTTGATGCAATGGAAAAAGAGCATGTGAAAAGAATGATAACTGTCGGAACAGCTAGTATTCTACAAAGTCGATTGACACCAAGTATTTTACGTTATCAATCAAGCGAATCAAAAAGAAAAACAACCTTTGCGGCAGAGGAGCATCATAAAGTTTATCATTTATTGAAAAACTCTAATACTGATTGGACAATCGTCTGTCCAACATACTTACCGGATGGTGAATATACGGGTACTTATCGTATCGAACGAGACTTTTTACCGGAAGGTGGGGTAGAAATATCTGTAGCAGATACCGCAGAGTTTGCCTATCTACAAATTCAGAGTAAAGAATATGTGAAATCGCGTGTAGGTATTGCGTATTAGATTTTCAAACAAATACTGAAAAAAACCTGTTTTAAAGGTTGATAGAACTTTGTTCAGCTTTAGGGGAGCGTTAATCGAAAAGGGTTAACGCTTTTTTTGTTGGTCAGGAAATTTAAAAAATGTGGATGTGTGTAATGTGAGGAATAAGTAAGATTCAATTGGATTTTCGAATAAGAAGGATTATCAGAGGATTTCTGGAATAAATAAACTGGGGTGTTAAATTTAAATTAAAGTCCTAAATTTTAAAAATATTAAAGTAAGGAGTGAAGAATATTTCTAATCGTAAAATAAATTTGCTTTTTATCGTGACTTTCTTTTTTGTATTCCTCTATTACGGTGTCATTTTGTTTTTGTATCTTCAAGATATAATAGGTGGAATTTCTTTTGTTGTTTTACTATTGATTAATTTTATCCTCTTATTAATAGCTCGGATCTTACTTAGAAACAAACTATATAAAAGAAGAATCACGCACGCTACTTGCATAATGTTCTTGCTATTTTGTTTCGAATTCCCCCTTATATTTTATGAAGGAACTTCTCATGTCGCATACATATACACAGAGCCATTACATGCCAAAGGTAGTGAAATCTATTTAATCGGCGTAAATAGAGTAGATTTTCAATTTATGACGAGTATTCAATCTGTTGAAAATCTTTTAAAAAACCAGCAAGTTCCTTTTGTAAATGTGGATGAAATTACGAATTTAGTTCTTTATAAGAGCAAAAACCAGCAAATTTTAAGGTGGCTTCATCTTCAGAAGAATGAATTAGAGCAAATGAAAGACAATGTTAATCAATATCTAGGTAAAGAAGATGTACGTATTAATGAATTTTTTAAACAGGATAATATTGGTGGAAACAGTGCTGGGTTAGGCCTAGCACTAACTGGGCTCATTATACGAGGCGATTTACAAAACAACGTAGCCATTGCAGTGACTGGAGCAATAAGCGAAACGGGTGACGTCCTACCGATAGGGATGCTAAAAGAAAAAATGCTAATTGCAGAGAAATACGGTTTACCTTTTATGATTATTCCTACAAAAAATGCAGAAGAAGCCGCACAGATTCAAAAGGATCAAAATATCAACATGAAGATTTTGAATGTGTCTCATATTGATGAAGCTGTTCAACTAATAAATGAGATGAACGATAAAATAAAAGTATATACTTGAGTAGGGGAAACGCGTTTAGAACCGTCTTTTTCTTTTCTTCTATAGACAAAAAAGGTCATCTTCAGAAAGATGACCTCAAAAAAATCGTTATCAATAAATGGTTAAATCATCCATTTTTCTTGGTCATTTTGGTTAACTGCTGATAAATAATATCCTGATAGTTAACATTTCGCCATAATGTAATAACATCCAATTCTTCAAGTTCTTGAAGGCAACTTTGTATGAATTCATATGCGATAAAATAAGCTAAGCGATTGATACCAAATCGTTTACCTCCATTAATAGAGAACCATTCAAGATAAACTGCTCTTGCATTTAGCGAAGTTAAATCGCTTAAAAACGCTTCAATAATTATTTGTTTATTATTTGTAGCAAATGTTATCCACTCTATGTCTTCTTGAAACGCAAAGTATTCATCTTTCCTCGCACGTACCGGTTTTGTAGAAAAATATGTTGCAATACCTTCCTGCAAAAGCCAAGTGAATGGGCTCTCCCAGTCTACCATTGTCCAATCAACACCACTTTTTTCGGATAGTAAATGGTGTAAAGCGTGCCCAAACTCATGAGCAATAATAATTTGTAAATGGCGATCTTGAGGGGAAAGTTTCTCTAAACAAAATGCAATTTCTGGTATGATTTGTCGGTAAGTAAAAGCATTACTTCCGTATAAACCTATAATCAGATGTACATCTTTTGTAAAAGTGATATTGTACATCTGCTCATAATCCCTTGCAATATCACTAATAAGCTTAGGCATTTTATCTTTTATTTCAATGAACGTTGAAATCTTTTCCTGGTGCTTTGGAACAGCCATTTTCATTTTTTTATCTACATTATGGCAATGATATCGAAAGTATTCTTCAAAATGGCTCGCATGCTTTTCATAATATTTTTTTAAATACTCAATGGTAGGCAGATAATTATCGGTGAAATCTGTCACTGTATCATGAATGAACATGTTCGTCTCCTTTCAAAAAAATCAGCCCTCAGATAGAATTAAATATCGTTTAACCACATTGTCAAATTTTACGATAAAAATATCATCACGTTCTTTTGCAGAATAAATTTTTGCACCAATTGGTAAAAGGTTAGCTGTACCATTTTTAAAATCTTCAGCTTTAGTTGCGTTAAATTCGATCCCACCAATATATTTGTTTTCATTGAGTTCCAGTTTATCAATCCATTCTATATTGGTTTGTAAAATGTTCCCTTCCCACTGAAAAATATCTGCATGGTTGTCCAATCTTAAAGCTTCTGCTGCATCAGGTTTTTTAGATGCTGTTACTGTTTCATTACAACCAACTAAAAAAATACTAAACAATACTAAAAATAAACAGGATTTTTCTTCAATATACTACCTTTTCACATATGACATGCTACTAAACCAATTTCCCTTCTAGTTTAATGGAAAAACTAGAAGAGGTAAATATTACAAACTACTTATAGGTAAAGTAATGCGAAAATGAATAAAGGTGATTGACAAAATGTATACGTTTGTATACAATCAAAACAGAGTTAAGCGTATACAAATGTATACGATGAAAGGGGTTTAATAATGAGAAGTGAAAAAATGAAGGAATTTAGGGAAGAGGGCCATCATCGTGGGGGACGTCACAGAGGAAGAGATGGCTCTCAGCAACGCGGACCTAAAACTTTTCGACGTGGAAGGGCCATTGCTTTTTTAGAGATGATGAATTTAAAGCGCACAACGATTAAGCAACAATTAGAGCAACCAGAGTTTCAATCTATTCAGCCAATATTAGTGGGTGAATTAAAAGCCATTGATATGGTCATCAATGAGTTCATTCAATTATTTGAAATACATGAAAGTGAAACGATGGCTCCATCTGACAGTCAAGAAGAAGATAATGAAAAATTTTTAAAAAATGATGAAGAAGGGAATAAGCTGAATGAAAATAATTAATCAGTACATTGATGCCGTGTTTTATAACGAAGACGCTATTTTAGAAGAGGTCATTACATCTATTGAGGAAAATGGAATGCCTGCCATTTCTGTTTCTCCTTCCTCTGGAAAACTTTTAACAATGCTTGTCTCAATGACAGGAGCTAAAAACATTCTTGAAGTAGGGGCTCTCGGTGGATATAGTGGGATTTGTCTAGCAAGAGGATTCGGCAGTGATGGTAAATTAACTTCTCTAGAATTAGAGGAAAAATACGCACAGTTAGCAAATGGTAATTTATCGAAGGCAGGTTTTGGTGAACAGGTAACCTATATAACAGGTCCTGCATTGGAAAGTCTTGAAAAACTGTTACAAAGAAATGAGCGATTCGACTTTTTCTTTATCGATGCTGATAAGGAAAATTATGAAAACTATTTAAATTACTGTGTACAGCTAGCAAATCCCGATGCGATTATTGTTACTGACAATGTGCTTGCTGCAGGAAGTGTGGCAAACCCAAATACCCAACCAAAACGCTATACGGAAATAATGAAGAAATTCAATGTAGCAGTAGCGAACCATCCCCAATTAGAATCGATTATTATTCCAATTGGGGATGGCATGACACTTTCTAAAGTGAAGAAGTAAGCATTAATTGGTTACGAAGGCACTGACAGTTTGCATGTTAGTGCTTTTTTGCCAGCCTACAAGTATAAACCAATTAAATATCCACCCGGTAGCCCCCTAAGATTCCTCTATAATTATGACAATTCCATGCTTTTACAGATGATCATTATTTTAAAATGATGCCATTCAAACGACAATAATTCCACAAAACAATTGAACAAATGATTAACCTAGCATTAGTCCAACGGAAAGTTTCTACGTCAAAAAACCGTTTTGCTTAAAATAACCTTAAAAATATAAATAATGTTAATGATTACTTGAATTTTATTTAATTATTGTTTAACATTGTTAAAAAGGAGGGGTGATATGAACCGTGATGAAGTACCATCTTGGATTTTATCTTTAGATAAAGAATCTGTTGAATTTATAAGAAAATTTATAATAAATTCTGGGTCTTTAAAGAATATATCTAAAATTTATGGTGTCTCATATCCGACTGTAAGGACTAAATTAGATACTTTAATTAAAAAAATTGAACTGAATAGCAATACTGAAGACCTGGAGTTTGTAAATATGATTAAAAATTTGGTTATTGATGAACGGTTGAGTTTAGAGACGGCAAAAATGATTATTGATAAATATAAAAGCGAAAGGAATGATGATTAATGGATCCAAATTATAAATGGTTGATAGCCATTTTAATAGCCATTGTAATAATAGGCGTTCAATCATTTTTATCTAGAAGAGCCAACGTTTACTTTGGAGCAATTGTACCTATTCTGTATTTAGTTTTTATTTTTGGATGGTGGACAACTAGAACGGGAAATGTCAATACATCTTCACTCATTAAAGTTGCAGTTGCTGGTACGGTGTTTTTATTAGGAACTTGGGTTAAAGGAAGGGAATCTTTAAAAAATAAAAGAAAGAAAGAATTGGAAAAAATGAAGTTACATGATATTCATTAATAAATAGCAAGTTTAGGGGATATTTTGATTAAACTTTTTTAAAACAAATAGATAGACAAGCTTTAAAGGTGTGGCTACCAAATATCTTGATAATTAACTAGCTTAGTTTTTATTTGTCGATCGTTGTAGTAATAAAAACACAAAAAAGAAATACAGATAACTATGATAGTTTAGGTCTTTCGAATTCCAGTATCTAAATTATCTTAAGCACAAATTCAAAATGGCATTATTATTAAAAAATTTAGGGAACCATTTAGGTATCCCTAATTTTTTTAAATCTAAATTTACCATAGCCTATGAATAAAGTAGCAGGATTGCCTTTGCTAATTACGTTAATACTAGATGAAGTATTGGATAAGGACGACCTGAGCTATCTGTTGGATCTTCACTAACAATAGTAAAACCATTTTTCAAATAAAACATCTTTGCGTTTTCATTGTCTTTGTTGACATCAACAGACCTTATATTAAACTCTCTAATAAGTTGTTGTATTAATTGTTTGCCATAACCTTTTCCAATCTCAGCAGGTTCTAAAAATAGCATTTCTAAGTGCTGATGATTGGTTCCTGAAAAACCAATCAATTCATTGTCCACATACCAAAGTCTCACATCAAGATGTGGGAAATACATAGGAATTTCCTGTTTAATGTCTTCCTTATCTTTTAAACTTAAAAAATCGTGGGTTTTAGTAACGGATCTATCCCAAAGATTTATAATAGTTTCATAGTCATTAGTTGTTGCTTGTCTGTTTTTCATAATGTTCGCTCCTTTTTTTCTTCATTATCACGCTCCTTTCTATTTTTTATTGGAAGATTTTAATGATGTAGCACCAATCATAATAAATTTTCATTTTCTAGGATCCTCTCGATTTAGGTCAAAGCTATTTTTGCCTGTGACACAGTTTCATTTTCTATCACAAAATCCTAGCATTAACTAATTTTAGTTCCGTTTGGTACAGGCTGATCAGGAGTTAATAAAATCACATCTCCTTCTACAGGAACGCCGCCAATTACTAAAACTTCAGATTTAAAGCCTGCCACACGACGGGGAGGGAAATTAACGATCGCTACTACTTGCGTATTCATAATTCCTTCTGGCGTATAGCGTTTTGTAATTTGAGCAGAGGATTGCTTGATGCCAAGATCTTCTCCAAAATCAATTTTCATTTTAATAGCAGGAACCCTTGCTTTTGTAAGTTCTTCAGCTTGGATAACAGTACCTATTCTAATATCAAGATTCATAAAATCTTCTATTGTTGCCATGGAAAATACCCCTTACTTTTCAATTTGTACAAAGTCATGTAAATTCATTTCGATCAAATTATTTATTTTTTCTATTGTAGTTGGATAAATGTTCTCGAATATTGCATATAGCGTTTCAAAAGAGGCATGAAGCTCTTTGTTATCATTTAATTCATCGCGAGTGATTGTAAAATTCTCTAATGTAGTAGGATGATTATGTTGTTTTAGTTCCTGTTCAATTTTCTCCAGGAGTAAAAGAAAAGGTTCATCATTAAAATATTTAAAACAGGCTTTGATCGCTGTCCAATTTTTAGGCTGAGCCATGAAATAAGCACTCCACCAATAAAATTCGATAAGAGATTTACTAATATGGTTATAATAAACGTAAAACATAAATAATGCTCGTTGGCCTTCCGTAAGTTCCTCATAAAAACGTTCTTTTACACCGATATTAGTTTCTTTGGACATCCTTACCTTATAAATCTGAATGAGCGGTTCAAAACACCTCTGACTTAGGTTGGAGCTGTTTAACTTTAATTCCTCTTCCTTTACCTTTATTATCAAAATAATCACACTCCTTCCAAATAATATAACATTTTTAAGAATAGAATGTGTAGCGTTATTTACATTCAAGTTGGATTGTTATTGGTTTTATATACAATTAAAAGAACAAAAATAAAAGCATTTTTTAGTTTAAACCTCAAATAATAATGATTAGAAATATTATTATTTGCAGGAGGTGAAAATTTGAGGAAATATTATCTGCTGATTGCATTATGCTTTTTCGGGTTATTTTTATTTTTTGTTAATGAAAAATCTTTTGCAGACAAAGGAAGGAAGTATTACGAAGAGGCAGGACAAATTTTGTGGGATATTAATACGGATGAAAAAGTGATCGCCTTAACCTTTGATGATGGTCCTCATAAAAAGTACACACCTGACATTTTAGATATATTAGACAAGTACAATGCAAAGGCTACATTCTTTATTGTGGGTGAAAATGCAGAAAAAAATCCAGAGCTTGCTTTACGTATACATGAAGAAGGTCACGAACTAGCCATTCACACATATACGCATCCTTTTAGAACGAATGTTTCCAATTTGATGAAAGAAATAAAACAAACACATGCAACAATTTATGGTATTACAGGTTATGTCCCTGTTTTATTTAGACCCGTTGAAGGCCAATACACGGATTCCATGATTGATGCAATATCAAAAGAAGGGTATAAAGTTGTCATGTGGTCATGGCATTTAGATACATTTGATTGGAAAAGTCCTGGAGAAAGGAAAATTGTCAATACTGTTTTAAAAGGTGCTAAGCCTGGAAGTGTCGTGTTATTTCATGATGGCGGTGGAAATCGTGAGCAGACTGTGAAAGCATTAGAAAAAATCTTACCAGAGCTTGATGAGCAGGGCTATAAATTTGTAACGATATCTGAACTACTCGAGATTCAAAAATTAAATAATAAGGATGGAAAATAAATAAAGGCAGGGCTCATTTTTTTATGTAATTTGAGTCTTGCTTTTTTGTATTTAAACCATTTATATATGAATAAATAATGAAATGAGGTTGTTTATGGTTATTTTTTAATTATAGGGAACTCCGAGGAAAGAAAATGATCGGGTATGAAACTCTATTGACTCTTGGCTGTGGAGCAATAATTTATTCTTTTACAAAAAGGGCTGACGTTGAATATTTGGGGAATCACAGGAGGTATCTTGGAAATCGGAGAAACTTTTGAGGACACTGTTAAAAGGGAAGTTTTTGAAAAAACTAATCTTATTCTGAACAATATTACATTGTTTGGCTTATATTTCTGGTAAAAATGATTTTGCAGAGTATTCAAATGGCGATAAAGTTTATAGTGTTCAACTAATTTTTTATTCAAGCGATATAAAGGTACTTTACAAATCAATGATGAAAGTAGCGAACTGAACTTTTATCGAAAGATGAAATACCTTTAAATCTTAATCCTCACCAATCCTCATTTATTAAAGATTGGAGAAATAGTATACCTACACCAGTAATAAAATGAAAAAGTTCTTATGCTAATGGGTGCGTTTTCTCAAGAAATTTTATACAATTTCAAAAAAGGGGTGGTAAAAATGAAACAAATTATTGCATTAGGAGGAGGAGGCTTTTCTATGGAACCTCATAATCCATTATTAGATACATATATTTTACAGCAATCTAACAAAGCCAATCCTAAGCTTTGCTTTGTTCCTACTGCAAGCGGAGACTCAGAAAATTATATTGCAAGATTTTATTCTTTTTTTAACGCACAACAATGTATTCCGTCCCACTTATCACTTTTTTCACCTCCAACTCGAGATTTAGAAAGTTTTATTATGGAAAAAGATATTATTTATGTTGGGGGAGGTAATACTAAAAACCTTTTAGCTTTATGGAAAGAGTGGTCGTTAGATAGTCTTTTAAAGGCAGCCTGGCATGAGGGAATCCTTTTAACAGGCATTAGTGCTGGTTCAATTTGTTGGTTCGAGGAAGGAATAACAGATTCATTTGGAGGAGAGTTAGAGCCGATAACATGTTTAGGAATTATTCCAGGAAGTAATTGCCCTCATTATGATGGTGAAGTCAATCGAAGACCAGCTTATCATAATTTGATTAAAGCTCGTAAACTATCGTCTGGAATTGCCGCTGATGATGGAGTTGCCGTTCATTTTATCGATCAAGAAATCCATAAAATCGTTAGTTCAAAACCTGATGGTAAAGCATATAAGGTATCCTTGGATAAAGATATCTATGAGCAAAAATTAGCTGTTGAATATTTAGGAAGTATATAACAACTTCAAAAAATTTAAAAAGCCTTATTTTCATTTTAGAAGAAAAACCATCCATACCTATTCTTAATGTGTATTATAAAAAAAGAAGAGATGATTACAAAAAAATAAAACAGAAAATGGTAATCGAACGTAAAATAAACGTAGGGGGGATATGGGGTGAAATATGTATTAATTGGTGTTTTCTTATCACTTTGCGGTGTTTTGATATCGATGATGTTATGGGGAATGGAAAAGATTTATTTAGTTTCAGGCGCGGTTGGCTGTATCTTCATTGTCATTTCAATGATTTTTTCAGGGTCTATGGTTAGTGGGGATCGGATGAGGGCAAATATTGCTACCGAAACAACAGAACATCGGGATGAACGCAATAAAATTACTTTAAATTCCTTATACATTGCTTTACCAAATATTATTGTAGCGGTTTTATTATATTATTTAAATAAATGATAAATAAAAGGTCACTCGGACAAAAGTGACCTTTTTGTTTTAACTGTAGTATGTTAGGCTGGTTAGTTATCCTTCTATTACTAGCAATTTGAAATTTAGCAACAGAGTTTATGGAAACGATTAATTGTGACAATGATAAATAGCATTAACTTTTTCATGATTCATCTGATTTAAAAATGAAAGTATTGGAAAAATTAATAGACGAATGTTGCGCCAACAATAATTAAAAGAATGAATAGAACGACAATTAATGCGAATGCTGAACCATGTCCTCTGCCATGACCATAACCATAGTATCCGCAGCAGCCACCGCCGCCATAGCTACCGCCGCCGTAACCACCGCTGTAGCCACCGCCATAGCCTCCGTAACAACAGTTATTTCCACCGTAATATCCCATGAAATATCCCTCCCTTCTACAATCTATAATATGTCTTGGTGTAGAAAGAAGGGGAGGTATTCATCTTGGTTTTACTCAGTTTGAATTAAAAATCCAAAAAATTAATAATGATGAATGACTGAATTCCAAAATGGGATAGCAATGAATAGTGTTCCTCAAAATTCTTAGGGGATAAAGAAGTAAGTAACATTTTTATAGAATAATAATTTTGAAACTATTACAAATGTCAATCGTATAAATAAGGAAGGCTCTAGGAGGTGATTGTACTATGTCGTTTATTGGATGGGCTATTCTAATTTTTTCAATTGTCTGCTATTTACCTTTCTTTATCTGGCTTTCTGCTAGGTATCTATATAACGGTGATCAATCAAAAAGAAAAAATAATTATTGGTTATTGTTGATGTTAACTGGATTATTAAATTCTTTGAATACTTTCTTGTTTAAGATTCAAGATACATATTTTTTAGCCGTAACAGTCATTTTCATTTTATTATTTAGCCTTTACATGTTTTCCGTTGTTCGTAGAGATAAAAGAAAAGAATCGTTTAGATAAAAGTGGTGGAATAACTAATGAAATGGTTTAGAATGTTACAATGTGTCTAAACATGTTCCCTTGAATATGGGCCTTGTCTAAATATTCAAGGGAATATTTTTATAACTTCTATATGTTTTAAAGTGGATCATCACCAAAATGTGTGGTTGATTTCCGTTCCGACTGAGCGCTTTGTTGCTGTCGCTTCGCTTTCGCACAGTCAAAACATTTGTAGCTGCCGCTTCGCTTTCGCTACAGAAAACATTTGGTGCTGCCGCTACGTTAACACTACGCTTTCGCTTAGAAAACATCCGCTACGTTGCAGGGTCTCGGGCCAACACGATGTTGGTCACGAAGGCGTTATCACAGGATGTGATGCTTTTAGCCTTCGTTCCTCTATTGCTGATCCCCGAGGAGTCGCCCAGTCGGAACGAAGGTCAACTATTTACAAAGTAGACGTTTTAACAAAAGTCATCCACAACATTTGGCAATGAACCTTTATAGTGGTTTATTAATTATTTGTTTCCAGACCAAAGTGGCTACTGTTCCTAGACATATACAAACGGCATATATAATAGCACTAATGAGGCCCAAAAATTCTAGTTTAAAAGGTAATAGTAAAGTAGTGATACCTACTATGTATGAGAAAACACCAAATAGCTTAGCTAGTTTATCTTTATCACCAATAAAACAATCTTCTTGGTAACCCGCAATAAGCCACAGTTTCTTTTTAATATGGATCAGATAACCTATAAAAATAATAATTAAAGCAACAACAAAACAAGTAATATATCCAGCAATCATTTTTGGTCACCTCACTAATGTTTGTTCTAATAAATATACGAATATAATAAGAAAAAGGTTTTCCATATTATTACTTGAATAATTTATTAGATAGCTATAGACAATAACATATAAAATCTAAGATAACACATCGGATTATGCTTATATATTTATCAGTATAGTTATGAAAAAATAGAGGAAATCACATAACAATAAACGATAATTAAATAAGGGTCACTCGAACCAAAGCGACCCTAAACCACAAACTAGGAGGTGCAAAGCTAAGTTAGCTTTACACTACTATTAATATGACTTAGTAGCTATGTTTGTATAGTGAAATGCCTGAGAATAAAATTAAAAAAATAATAATCTAACAGGTGAAGTTTTAAAATGTTGTATCAATCACTTTCTCTACATGATTTAGAGGCTAAAAGTAATCAGTATAGCTGGTAAAATACTATTAGAAGTTGCCTATGTATGAAGCTATAGTCAAATGCAACTCATAAATAAGAAGGTTTATTACTTAACGCTGCTTGTAATAGTAAGTGTATTAACTCATGGTCATTAATTAAATAAGGTATTTCTTCCGGTTCAACCCAAATACGCGAAATTGTTTCATGTTCTCGAAGGAATGGTAGGCATTCTTGAATTCCATACTATAAAACATTTGATATCCGATTAAAGGGTACTTACTATTAGCATTGAATAAGGGGTTCTCTTCGTGACTGACTTCAATTGCTCCCAAATAATTGATCGGCCCCTTAACATAACCTTCTCTCCTTTTTCAATATGTCCTCCGGGAAAGATAAATCCTCTCCCGTCTACATGAACTAACAAAACATTCCCTTTATAAAAACAAACGCCATGTACACTTGTTACTTTGCTGACATCGTTAATACTATGATTTTGAACCCATGTCAGTTTAAGTTGATGTCCGCTCCAGTTTACATAAATCTTGTAAAACTAAACAAAAATACAAAAAGCGACACATTTAACTAGGTGTGGCTTTTTCTTATGCATTTACTAGCTATGAATAGAAGAGATGGGGCAATCTTAATGCCATCTAATTAAGGTGCAGCCATATTTGTCATCAACTTTACGCAATGAAAGAGGTGGTACGATGCAAATAACAGATGGTACATGGATATTTGATTCGGAAACGATCGATGAAGCGGCAAAAAAATTACAACGAGATGAGCAGGAAAGGGAGATGTTAAATGCTTTTGCTCGGTATGCTTATCTTCGTTACAAGCAGATTAGAGATTGTGTAAACCCTCGAAAATGTAAATACATGAGAATCGATCAAGTGCGTGAACAATTAAAATCACCAGCCAAAGTACAAAAAGTTAGTAGTTTATTCAATATTTCAGAAGAAGAAGTGCATTACATTGTAGATTTTGTGAAAAAGTATTTGAAGTATGTTAAATAAAACAAAGTCTCCCGGTCAAAAATTTCAACCGGGAGATATTTATTTTACATAGACTATCAGTTCTTCATCTAAGCGCCAGATCCTTATGTAGTTCATTAACTGTGGCGAATTTTTCTGCTGGATCGGTGATAAGTTTCATCTGTAAATAATTTTAGAAATTTCATTGCGTGCTTTGCTAAATATCGATCTTTTGACCAAACAATATTCGCTTTTGATTGGATAATGCAATTAGAAAATTTAATAATTCGAATACCATTAATCGGGAATTTATCGAGACTGTTTTTTGGTAAAATGGTTACCCCTAAACCTTCGTTTATTAAGGAAATAACCATCGCAATATCAATGCACTCACAAATGATATTAGGCTCGAAACCGTGACGTTTAAATTCATCCATTATAATGCGAAATGTACTACAACTACGATGACGATAAAACGAAAGAAACGGTATATCCTTTAAGTCTTCTATTTGAAATGCTCTGCTGTTTCGATCTAATAGTTTACAATTTAATTCTTTCTCCAACTTTCAATTGATTGCTAAGTGACGGTTGTGCTATATGCAGTCTTTTGGCTGCTTTCGTAATTTGTTTTTCTTCAACAATTGTAATGAAATAATTTAATTGTCTTAAATCCATATCTTTCACCCCTATACTTAAACCTAAATAGTTTATGGAATTTGTATACTTAATCTGTATAGTAACATTTTCTTGCGTAATTTCATTATATTTGTTAGGTTTTTTAGATTTTAAGTTAAATAAGCTATGGAAACCTAGAATTAACAATGATTTTACGAATTATCAAATAGCATGTCCTTTTTGGAAATGATATAACAAATAAAGTACGAGTATACTTTCCTCTTTACTTAATTTTCGGTGATCAATAACTACATCTTCTATCAACTCCCAGCCAATACCCGGGATAAAATGTGCGTCTATAAAATACTTTATTTCTTCTATATCTATCATGTTAGCGACTCCTTTTAGCTAGTATTCAATTAATGGTGCAGAAAAAATTATATAAAATCCTTCGTCATGCAAACTAGACTTTTCCAAAATGAGGTAACTCTTTGTTAAGTCAGTATATTTTTGCTTGCTCTTCTTTGAAATACCATAGCCTATAGGGAATTGGTGAGTGAACTCTAATCTCATACGTCTATGTGATTCACCGGAATCTTGCCATATCCATTCTGCGATTTCTTCGCTATGCATCACTAAATTTTCATTTATAGCCTTTATTGCTATATCTCGATTATAAAAACAAGTGATATCAGTAAATGTAATTCTTAATTTTCTTTCAAGTTCTTCATCCGTCAATTTATAAAACATTATTTCATTGTTTGATATCATTTTTTCTCTCCCTTTAAAACTAATTGAAGAATATGTTAATAAATAAAACATAAAACTTCAACGGTTGAAATTATTATTCTGCATATATGTATCCGTCTCCTAAAGAGTCTACTTGGCGTAGCATGCTACAGTGAGAAATTTGGTGAACTGACAGGGGCCATTACAGAAGTCCATTGGCTATTGCAAAGTGATGTATTTCGCTGATTTGAATATACAGATTTCACTGATTGACCACCCAAAAACCATCGTACTCTGTCCTGTTTATCTAGGAACATGCAGCTGCAGGACAATACGTTTTGCATCGTCTTGATCAGCACAAAGGGATGAGAGGTATTGTCTAAGCAAGAGGGTGAAAAAATCATCTCTATTATTAAAAAAAGCGGAGGAACAGGTAAATGAAATTTAGGAAATGGTTATCACTGTCTCTGGAGCATCGGTTAGTAATGTCAGTAATGCCGTTAATACTAAAAAATGTTTTAGGAGGTAAATCTAAGATATGGGGGTGATAAGGCATTATAGGAAGCGATCGATATCATAAACGTTTAAACGGCCTGAGCCCTTTTAGAATTTAGGGCTCTAGTCGTTTAACACGTTTTTATTAATTCTACTATTTACTTGACGGGGTGCAGTTCACCGTCTTGGTAATTTTGTAATTTATAATTAAAATTCTACATAACCTTCATCGCTGTCTATGTCAAGATAATAAAATTCTTGTATACCATGCTTTTCCTTCAAATATTTCTTTACCATTTCTATATCTTCTCGAAAAAAAGGGAAAGGACTAGAAAAAAAAGAGATTTTAGATTTTGATTCTTCATATATTTTTCCTTCAAATATTTCTTCATTAAGACGAATATCAATATAGTGACCACTGTAGGCTATTTCATATGTTCCATCTTCATTTAGCCCACACTTGTTTTCAAATGGAATAAACGAAATATCATAAGTTCTTTCCTTCGTAATTAGTGTTTCCATGTTATGTAAACTCCTTGTTATAAATTTATGTACAAATTACATTTTTATAGATTATTACTTGCCGAAATAAAATCGTTCTCGATTATAAACTTAATATTGATTAAAGTTTGCTTTTACGAGAATTGGAACACAGGCAGTACATAAAGTTTTTTACCTTGTTCATTTGATATTCTCGGAATAGGGGAGACATTCGACCCTGATGCCTACTATGTAGTAATACATGTGCTAACTCATGGCAAAAGTCCTGCTAACGTTGATGTACCGTAAGTTGCTTATTCAAAAACATATAGGCGTGCTCTCTTAAATGAGGGCCTGGCTCGCATCACTCCAGTAATACAATTGAATTCAGCTTTTTCTTTAAAATTAAGGTGGCTCTTAAATGTCAAAGTGCGTAGATAGCTTCTGAATAAATTCTTCTTTATGTGTTGTGTAATACATTTTTGATCTTGGTCTATTTTCAGAAGCAGGTATAATATGAGCAATCCTAGGTTTAGTTGTGGGAGTTCTACATATCATACAGTAAATCCAGCTATTTGTAAGTCTTTTTTTACAGTACTAGAAAAATCTACCCCAAAAAAAGTACTTATCTCCTTTAAACTTTATTCATTATAAATACTTGACAAAAGTTAAATTGAATAATTTAAACTTTAAGAAAATATTAATAAATAAGTTACATGTACATATATTTATTCCTTATGACTAGGGAAAAGAGTCAAGCTTCTTGGAATTCAAGAAGCTATTCTAGCTTTTTTTTGACACTCGGAGAATTTTGATTCATAAAAACTTGGTGCATAATTTATAGCATTAATAAAAAGTCATGTTCACTCACAATCTCTATTACTTGGACACCTTCAATTTTAATTGCTCGACTTTTTTCATTTTAGAACTTTTTATTCCATCTTTAAATCTACTTAGATCCTGATTACCGACAATTAAGAAAGATGTAGATTTATTAATGCTTTTGTCAAATTTACCGCCTACGTCGATAACTTTTTGTGCGGCTTCATTCCTTACCATTGATTGTAGAGTACCCATGAATACCATCGTTTTGTTAATAAACGGATGATTTTCGTCGAATTTTGTATTTGTAGTTCCTATTATTTTTGGTATTGATTTCGTTTTACAGGGTTTATAGCCATCAGCAAAGTTTTGACCCATTCTGAAATGGGTTATATTTGGTAAATCATCAAAAGTAAATGTATTGGATTCTTTAAACATCTGTATCAAAACATTCCCACAAGCAATAGCATCCTCTAAAACATTATGATGGCTAAAGGTGAAATTACACTTATCCGCTAAAGTGTTCAATTTGTAATTGAAGAGTCCAGGCCATAACTTTTTTGAAATCAGGTATGTACAAGGATTGCTGATTTCGGTAGTTAAAAGAACTTTATGAGTTATAAAAAGACCAGTATTTTCTAGTAGTTGATATATAGTATGACAACAATCTATGGTATAGTAACTGTGGATTGTTGTAATAATTTATCTAGTACAACCAAACGCAAATTGGGGTAAAGGGGAATTATTTATGGCTTTATTAAAAGATTATTTTAGTCAACCTAGTTGTGAAGTTGAAATAAATTTAAAATTAGTTAATGATGCGAGTGTAGAATTCCACATTCATTTCCGCTCTGGTCCTGCTTTTCCAGAGGTGTATACAGAAATCGTTTGCTTAAAGAGAGATTTCTTAAAGTTATTAGATGATTTAAAACAAATCGATATTATGCATCTAAGTATGCTAGAACCTCATGATCCAGGCTTGTGTATTTATCATATTCCTCTATTTGGAAATTATTATTATCCTGGACATGGTTTTCTTCAAGTGCCCGAACATGAAAGGGATGAATGGGAGCTTTATTATAGATTAATTTTTGTGTTAGATGCAGGGGAGAAGAATAATCATAGTGCATCAGAAAGTGGTCCTGCACTATGTCTAAGAGTAAAAATGGAACAAATTAACGAATTTGTAGACAGTTTAAAATCAGAGGTAAATAGTATTTGAGTTTATAAAGAAATGACTGGTGTAGTATAACTAAATACAACACAGAACGTTAATCAAGCCCTGAAAACACAGGTTGAAGAATTACTATTAAGTCATAAAAATAATCATGTGCTCATATTTTGACCCTAGGCTAAAGATTTTTCAGTTCATGGAATTAATTATCTTCATGATTCCATTCACATTAATCGTTTCATTGCTTGCTTTATCTAGAATAAATGTGTATTCGAAATCATTCACCGCAGTTCTATACGTTATAAAGCCATCACTTTTGAAATAAATCATTTCCTGACCATTTCCCAAATGAACTTTCTTTGCATCGTTTGGATATGACATATCATTATCGTTAGGTATGATAGCTAAAGTGTAATGTTTTTTCCCGTTGTTTTCATCTAAATAATATATAGTTAATTGTGAACTCTTGTGGTTAAATGATGCGAAAACATGTGTAAATGAAATTGGGGGAAGTCGAGTAGGTAATGGAATGTCCTTTATAAAAGATGCCTTCCCCTCTTGAATAGCTTTGTTCACCTCAGTATATTCTCCATTTTCTAAATATATTTTTTCTAAATCAGTCGTAATAGCATATGCATTACTCATTTGAAAAGTTAGAATCAAAAATAGAAAAAAGCATATTTTTTTCAATTAAAATCTACCTACCTCCGGATTTATTTTATATATTACTTTTCCTAAAAAAGAAGGAATTATGTATTTTTAACTATGCCTTCAACATTCTCTTATTGCTTTTCCAAAATTCTTATTTGAACTGTTAAAATAAATGGAGTGATTGCTACAATAATTAAAACCCTAACAATAAAATCCATTATTTGGTGTGTAACAAGTGTTTAATAAATCAATCCAAAGTCATCAAAATTACGAAAAAGTCACTTTTCTCCGGAAAACCTATGAAATCAGGCAAAAGGCAAGTCTTTGTACATTCGTGAGAAACCTTGCTATAATAACCTTTGCGAATACATATGAAAGAGGGTAAAAGCATGAACGCTTACGATGAATATATGAAACAGGTAGTGAAACCGATGCGTGAGGAGTTAGTAGGGGCCGGATTTACGGAGCTTACGACGGCTGATGCGGTGAATGAGTTTATGGTGGAGGCGAAGGGGACTTCGTTGGTTGTGATTAACTCGGTTTGTGGCTGTGCGGCTGGATTGGCGCGTCCGGCTGCTCGTGAAGCGGTAGAGGCAGTTAAGCCTGATAATCTTGTGACTGTTTTTGCGGGTCAGGATCCTGAAGCGACTGCTGCGATGCGTAGCTTTTTTGAGGACGTACCACCAAGTTCACCATCAATGGCAATTTTAAAGGATGGGCAATTGGCATACTTTATTCCACGTGAACAAATTGAAGGATTCCCTGTGGAGCAAATTGTTACACATTTAACAGGTGTTTTAGAGCAAACATGCGAGAAGTAAAAACGATTGTTACAACAGCGGGCAGACCAGACGATTTATCGTTGGGGCTCGCTGCTTTTGCGTGTAAACAATTAGATGCATCGTTTGAGCCGAGAAAAAAGCGTTCTGTTCGGAAAATCTCTCAGGAGTTGCATGCACATGTAATCGTTGCTGGGAAAAATCGTTTTGAGTATTATGCATTTGGTGCAAATGAGCCGTTTTTCTTCCATCCGAATTCAGCAGCGTTTCGCTTAAAGCGTGTAGCTCGTGGGGAAGCGGAGCCGTTTTTGGAAGCGGCACAGCTTAAAAAAGGAGATTCGGTGCTTGATTGTACATTGGGACTTGCCGCGGATGCTATGCTGGCGGCATATACAGTTGGCGAAGCGGGACGAGTTGTTGGACTAGAAGCGAATCCTAATGTGGCCTTTATAGTTGAGCAAGGAATAAAATCCTACGATACGACTAAGTTGCCGTTAACTACATGTATGCGTCAAATTGAAGTGGTGCAGGCTGAAGCAGCTAACTATTTGAAAACTTTGGCGGACAATACTTTTGATGTCGTGTATATGGATCCGATGTTTGAAGAAATTATTGAAGAAGCCAATAATTTTGAAGCATTACGCTTAGCTGGGGAACATGTGACATTAACGGATGAATGGGTAAGTGAGGCGAAACGAGTGGCGAGAAAGCGAGTAGTGTTAAAGGCACATTTTCGCTCAGAATGGTTTGCCAAATATCATTTTCAGCAATACGAACGACCAACTGCGAAGTTTCATTTTGGCGTTCTAGAGAAGTAAATAATGATTGTTTTTTCAAGAGGCTTGTTCATTTTGAACGGGTCTCTATTTTTGCTGTGAATATGGTAATGTGAAACAGTATTGGTTGTTACTGATTTACATGTTCTTTAATTAGCTAAAAGGGATAGTTATATTTTGTAGAATATTTAAATTAGCAAAAGAAGGATGCATATCATTTGACGGGATGTAGGATGTGTATCAACCAGATAATGAATGTTTATGCGGAAAGGTGGTGTTGTACATGACAGCAGATAAGATTCCTCGTTAAGCTCGTGGTCCTCCGCAGCCAATTATAATCTCATTTAAATAATTAACAAGGAGAGACAAATATGATTGGTCCGGAAAACGTAACGAGAGAAAAAAGAGTGGAAATTGCATATTCAATTGCAAATCAAGTTTTAGAGAGATTTGGTTCAAAAGTTCAAGCAATTGGACTTTATGGTTCGGTAGCACGAAAAACAGATGGACCATTTTCAGATATAGAAATTAAATGTATTTTAAATGCTTTAGATGAAAGCTTTAGCTATGAATGGACGGCAGGGGACTGGAAGGCAGAAGTGAATTTTCATAGCGCAGAAGATATTATCGAAGAAGCGACGGCAGTTGATGAAGAATGGCCGCTGACGCATGGACAATTTTTCAACATTCTACCTATTTATGACCCAAAGGATTTTTTCACTGAGCTTAAAGTAAAAGCGAGCTTGGTCGATAGCTTGATGTTTAAAGAAGCCATTTGTCGAACATTAGTGGAAGAAATGTATGAGTACATGGGGAAATTAAGAAATATTGAAGTGCAAGGTCCTAATACATTTTTACCGATTTTAGCGATGAAAATTGCAACAACAGGCGCGATGATTTTAGGTTTACACCATCAACGCTATTTCACAACTTCTGCGCAAGTGCTACCTGAGGCATTGACGTTTACAGATCAACCGGAGGGGTTTGATGTTCTTTGTGAGCTGGTGATGTCTGGACAGCTGTCGAATCCACAGCAAATTATCACAGTCTGTGAAAATTTTTGGCATGCTTTATTAACATGGTCTACTCAACATGGGTATTCTATTGCATGTTCAGCTGTTATACCTTGGTAACGTAAAATGAAATATTTACTTTTTTGCAACTTTGTGATATAATATGAACCGTGCTATTTTAGGTGGCATATTTACGTAATCTGGAATTCTGCTTTTTGTTTTTGAAGATACTTATTCACACTGGCGCATGCTTTGGGGCTGCAAGGACGCAAAAGAAGGTTGGGTTTGCGTTGCTTAAGTTAGAAAGCACACAGTGGAATTTTACCGCGGTGATGAAACTAAATGTTTCAATATAATATTCCCCAGATGATTGGGTTGAGACTTTACAATTTACGAAAAATGTTACCTATTAAATACTAAAGGGGTGGCTTCGCAAAAGCGAGGCTGCCCCTTGCCTAATTTACGGGGACTGTGAGCGGAAAAATTGGCAATCAAAGTAGAAAAGTCCGCAAGCTCGCGGACTTTCTTTGTAAAAAGGAATTGTATTAGTTCGTGAAGCATAAAGATGATAAGTAACCTAACATTAATAAAAGACCAATACCCATTGCGATTTCCATGTTTTGTACCTCCTTTTAAAAAAACGACACATTTAACCTGCATACTGTCAATAAATACCCGATTAGTTTGGGCAACAGGATGATGGTTATACAAACGTTTTCACAAGATGTGAAGTTTTTACTTTATACATAAATATTGTACAATGAATTATAGAAATATGAAACCTTTTATAGGCTTATGCGTATATATAAGTAATAGAATTACCAATTTGTACATAAAGAGAAGGTGTTAATTAATGAAGAAATGGGTTCAAAAAAGTATCGTCATTATGGTTGCGTTTTTAACTTTTGGATTAATTACGCCAACACATGAGATATGGGAAGCATTTGATCAAAATCCATCGAATCGTGCTTCTATCGGACCATCACCTGGGACAAGCACTGCAGAAGCAGCTGCTCTGCCGATAGAGACAGAAATACAAGAAGAACCGGTCGACTATAGTGCATTGCTCGTCGACGCTGCTAAAGAGCAATCTTATAAAAAATTCGGCTCAAAAATCGGCCCGAAAATTAGCAATGAGTTTGATTCCATTATCTTCCCGAAAATGGAGGAAGCCATTGCGATGACAGTAGCCAGCTTAGACAATTCATCATTAGCATCGTTAACAATTTCAGAAAAGCCAAGTGGCAACTATGGAGAAAAAATTTTCAATATTAGTAGCAATGAAACAGGAATGGATTTAATTCGCTTCCATGTCCGCACCGAAAAACGACCACAGGAAGGTTATTATTACAACTTCCACTACCATAGTGCCGAGGACGACTTTATGGCACATAACAATTTAGGGGATATATACTGGGAGAAAAACACACCTCCGAAATGGTTATCCTAAAAAAATACGAAACACTCGTTTAAAACGCGGGTGTTTTTTTGTTTGAAAACGTTGATATAACAACGTTTATAATGATTTATTGAGTTTTTATATTTACAAGTTATATGGGTAGGGGAGAGAGGAAAAACGTGAGTGCCCCAAAAAGTGCCCCAATTTCATCGTTTTTTGATTTCCTCAGATTCTTCAAATGAACTTAAATTGATAATTTCATCCATAAGATTTGAAGCGTGCACCTCATCTTTTTCAAATGAATGTGCATAAACTTTATAAATTGTTTCAGGAGTATCACCAACTAAAGCTGCAACTGTAGATACAGGGATTTTATTAGATAACTGTATCGTCACAAATGTGTGTCGTAGATAGTGAGGTGTAAAGTGAGTTATCTTTTCTCGATCACATATTAAGTCTATGATGCGTTTTAAATAGCGTTCGCCAATTGGTTCTCCAGCATATGTAATAAATACATATCCATCTGGATTCCGAAATTTATATGTTTCCATTATTTCGTCATACCATTCCCTGTAATCTAGTAAAATACTTTTGATATTTTCATTCATTGGAAATTTCCGATAACTATTTTTAGTCTTCGGTGTCCTGGATCCGTAACGATCTTTAGTTTTATTTATGTGAATTATATTGTTTTCAAAATCAATATCAGTTTCCCACTGCAAAGCCCTCAATTCGCCAACACGCATTCCTGTTAGGAATAGCAGACTTAAACATGCATAATGAGTAATTTTATATTTAGTGCGTGCGGTTTCTAATACATTTGTTATTTCATCTATGGATAGTGCGTTTCTTTTGATACTTTCAGTAGCTCTACTTAAATTAGGGGATGAAAACTTTTTTCTGTCTAAAATTTCATTTTTAATAGCAAATGTGAAAATGGCATTCATGCGTCTAAAAATTGACATAATTGTTCCTTCTTTAAAACCTTTCATTATTAATGGATCTATTAAATCTTTTTGAACAACAATATTATTTACGTTTTTTATTTTGATATGTCCAATTGAATCAGATATATATTGTCTCATTACATAATTGTGGTTTCTTTCAGTAGTTGGCTTCCAATTTGTTTTATTCGCTTCGACATAAATCTCATTTAATTGGTTCACTGTTAAATTATCATTTTCTACGAAACTCACATTTCCATCTAATATAGTAGCTTTCAGTTCAATTAATGCTCGTTCAGCTTTCTCGATTGAATCAAACCCTTGTTTTGTTTTTTCTCGTCTCACTCCTTGGCGGTCATAATATTTATATCTATATGCGAATTTTTTCTTTCCGTTCATTTTGTACCAATAGACATTATCTATTTTAGTGGTTGTCATCTTCTTACGAACCACATAGATCACTCCTTTCCGAAGCGAATGTTCTGTTTATATGTATTAAAATAATTTTCTGCGTATAGATTAAGAAATTAGCTAGTGTACCATATCAATCATCTCATATTTCAAAGGGAAATATTATGTCAATACTGCATAATTCGTTTATTGTAATATTGTGTTAAACGCCTCAATGCAAATTGGTATTCAACATTAAATAATTCCTGAAGTCTAATCACTGTTTGTGGAGAACAATCCTCTAGATGTAATTCATCTAACATAAAAGTAGGCATACAGGCGTGATACATAAAATTGTTAGCTTTATGTTCCTGGTATTCACGGAAGAGGGGAGACATATAGAATTGATCCCCGGTATGTAGTAATACATGAGCTAATTCATGACAAAACTCTTGCCATTGTTGCTGCGGGTTAAGTGATTCATCTAAGAAAATATAAGGTTTATCTTTTGCAAATAATGCTTGGCTAGGGTCTGACCAATAAAATATTTTAATTTCTAATTTTCTTGCGATTACATGAAAATTTAAAAGGGAAGGGGAAAGGGTATCCATTCGTGTGAAGAAATCCTTAATGAAATCTTCTAAGTAACTATAATGCATTTAAACACCTCATGAATAAGAATGTATGTTCTTTTTTTGTGTATAATAAAACCCTAGCTATTAAAGTAGGGTCCAAACAATATTATAAAAGCGATTTAATTAGAAGAATATTAATAATAGCATTTATAATTAAAATAAAAAGTATGATAAGAATATTTTTCTTTGTTTTAAGGAAAACTTCAAAAAGTGTCATTATTTTTTTTACATTTTTAGGTTCCTGTATATTTTGCAGATTATTGAAATAATCTACTAGATTTTTTAATTTATCAATAATAATTTCTTTATTTGCAACTTCTGTTACATCATTATTTAATAAATCTAAAAAATTATTAAGAGATTTATAGTTTTTAACTTTTTCTGAAATAATTAGATAATCATTTTTATTTAATTGAACTAGAAATTTGTCAATTATTTCGTTGGAAAGATTAGAGCATAATATTTTAAATCTCTCAGAAGTATCAGTATTATTATTTATTGTATATGCAAGTTCTTTTGAAGTTGTTGACTCGATAATTCTACATATCACTTCAATTGATTTTATATTAGCTGTGATTTCCTTATCTATAATTTGCAAAAACATATCAGATTGGCTTCTCTTGGTAATATCTTCTTTTATTTTGTTCAAATAAAAAACTATTATTGCCACAATACCCGAGAAAAATGCCCCTAATAAAGGTGGAGTAATCCTGCTGATTACTTCTGTATTATTTAAGTTAGGATAATTTGAAGTAAAAAAATCTATAAACTTGTTTGTTGCAATAATCATAATTATTAGTAAGATAAGAATTATAATACTTAAAATTCTATTAGAATAATTTTTCATGATATTGTTTTTATACCTTCAGCAAGTAAATTATCAATTTGTTGTTTAATAATGAATATTTCGGAAGTTATACTACTCAAACCATCTTCTGGATGTTTCAAGACATCAGAAACACCATAACTACTTTGAATTGTAGCCATATCTCCCCCCTTATCATCGCACAGTTTATTAGATGATAAGGAGGGTGGAGCTTTTAAATCTAAGTGTAGTTCTTCTTGTAATTCTTTGCAAATCTCAAATGTATAAGAAATGTTATTAAATAGATTATTAACACTTGGTTCAGAAAGATTTAATAATGGATGTTTACAAACAAAACATTCATAAAACTTTTCAATACTGTCTTCAAATGTAATTTCTCCGCATTCATCACATTCTAATTGATATAATTTTTTTAATAAGCCATAATTTGAAAGCGTTAGAAATAAGTTTATTGTTTTTAATGTATCTATCTTATATCTAAAAGAAAAATCTAAAGGATCAATTACAGTCGCTTTTTTCTTTACATTATTTAAGAAAAAATCTCTCAAATGAAAGTGTAAAGATTCAAACGGCATAAGTAATTTAAGGCTATCTTCAGACTCATAGATACTGCTCAAGTTCGTGTAAAAGAAACTCACTTTTCATTCTCCTCTCAGAATCTCTTCTAATGTTATTATAATAGTCTACCATATAACTTCCTTGAAATTCTCTAATTGTAACCTCTAATCCTATAAAGTTATTTGATAATGGTTTAAGTTTATAATTTTGTTTATTTATTCGAAAATACATTGAAATTTCATCTACTTTTGTATCTTCTGTTACTAGACTTTTAAGATTCCAATACAATTTTTTTCCATATATATGTTGTCTTTTTGCGTCTCTAGTAACCGATCTTGTTGTATTACCGTCATGGAATGAAAAGGCAAAAATATATCTATCTGTGAATGTCTTTGAATTTAGATTTTGAGCAACATTTTGGAAATACATATACTTAACGATTTTTAGATTAGATTCCAAGTCATCTTCAGATTTTAAATTTAATATATCTAAAATAAAGGCTTGAATGTCTATATCTAAAGTTGTTTCTGGAATTGGTAAAGAATCCTGAATAATTTCTTCAGCTTTCTTAGTCTCTGTTAAAAATAGTTGATATATTTGATTTTTAATCTCTTTCTTTGCCTTTCTCTTATATGTAACTGTAGGAGTAAGTTCTTTAACATAACCAAATATTTCTGATATTAAACTTCTGCGATTTTTTCCTGCGTTACTTCTTAACGTGTCTCTCATCTTTATAATAAATGTTTTTCTGGAAAAGTTATATTCGCAAGCAATAAAGAAAATTGTTTTTTTAGTTTCCTCATTTCTTGTAAAACCATATCTAAAAAGTAATACTAGTGAATCATCTTCTTGTCTAATTGAAACGAGTTGTAATTCTTCATATTCAGTTGATGAGTAATGTATTGGTCTATCAAGAGCATTTGTTTTATCATCAATAACATTTTTAATTCTGTTAATATTATCATCGGTTTCAAAAAAGTAAATAAAATGATTATCTGGTAGTACCCACGTCAATTCATTAAAAAGTGTCTTATCTAATTTTTCTTTATCGACAACTTCTCCATCTTTACTTTCTAATATTCTTGTTATTGTGAGAAAACTGTTATCTACAAACATATTAGTTTTCAATTTATTATATTCTTTTGCGGTTTTCCAATAACTACTTAAAGTATTATGCAAATAATCTGCTGTAAAATTTCTAAGTAGATTGCCGCTAAATGGATTAGTTATCATTTTTATAGCTCCAATTCATAGTATTGATATTTTTGTTTTGGTATGGGAATTATCAGTGAAATATGGCGTAAGTAAATATAACTATTTGTTGTTTAAAAAAATAAACATCCCAAATTTGTGTTTATACCTTAAATAAAGGATGTTTAAGAGGACAAGCTATTTAGACATGCCCTCGGTATTTAGCCTTCTTTGTATCCTTATAACGATTTAGTCATTATCGTTTTTAATAATTTCCCACATTTTCCGTAACTTCTGTAAGTCCTCTTCACGACTCTTAGGTAATTCCTTGTACCATTTTTGTAGGGTAGGGTCGTTGGCAAATGCTTGGAATGCAATTTCGTCCTTTTGAGATTCAGTAAGTGGTATAGGGTCTTCAGTATTATCAAGTAATAATCTGTTGTTGTGTTTAATGTTTTAGCTAAAAGTACAAGCATTTCATTTGAAGGAGTGCTATAAGTACATTTGGCTAAAGTAAATATAACTATAAAAATATTAAAAAATATAAAGTTTAGTTGGCTTTAATATACTTACATGTAATAATTTTATCCAAATTAATTAATAAAGGTTCTTTACATAAATTAACATCATCAGGTTTTCCAATTAATATAAACTTATTATCGATTGGATAATATATGTAATACTCTTCGTATTGAACTCCATTTTCCAATTCGATTGAAACTAAAATGGGTTTTTCTGATTTTTGTAAATTTAATCCCTCATATAAAACAAAATAAACAAAAGTAAGTTCTAAAAATGAGGTAAATATAAGGAAAGATAATGATTCATTTTTCCAAAGGATAACATTCAATTTACCGAATATAGGTAAAGTTAAAATATAAAACAAAAGAAAAGTATACTTGCGGAGATTTATTTTATTATTCAACAATATTTTATTTTCATTGAATAAATCTATATATTTCCTGCACATTAGTTCTTTTATTATAAAGGAAAGCGTGACTAAAATAATAGTGTGATACATTGCGTTGTTTGGAGAAGCATCGCTCGACTCCTGCGGGAAAGCGAGACAGACGAGACCCCGCACGAAGCGAAGCGTAGGAGGAGGCTCGGCGCTCGCCCGCGGAAAGCGAGCGGAATGCTTCGGAAAACAACAGTAGAGTCACAGTGCTAAATGAAAAAAGCGAGGTATTCAACGATTTACTCGTTTAATACCTCGCGATGTGAGAAGATATAGACTTTTTCAGTGCCCTCCAATGGAGAAGGCTTCTTTTTATTGAGTGATGCGCTCGAAAAATGCTTTTGTTTTTTCGATATCCGTAACATGCCGATTGCATGATTGGCTATCTGCGCAAATGTAATTACTATAATTCGTGAACGTTCCAACGGTTTGCCCTTTTACAGATGTAGTAAATAGGCCAACGTCGGAATGGCGATTACATATTGCACATATTCCACGAATTGTATCATTAGAGAATGTGCCTTTAATCGATTTTAGCTTGTCATCTTGTTCTAGCAAAACGTATTTTCGATGTGTTCCAGGATCATCCCAAGCTAAATAACAAATCTCCTGAAAATCAATTTCTTCAAGCTTTGGTAGTTTTAGCTTTTTTTCCTTTTTAAAAAGGCTTTTTAATGCACTGGCAGTGACTGCTTTGAATGGGATGACATATCGTTTTAATTGCTCTATATACTCATCACCTTGTGCACGATTCGTCACTTCAAAAAGCTGTTCAATCAGCTCAGCTTGCTCAGCCGACAGCGCTAATTTTGTTGTAATCTCGCTTTCAACGATACCTTGTACGGCAAGGATGACGTCCTTATCTTTCGTCGTAGCAAGGGTTAATATGATTTTATTCATTTGCTGCTCAAGTAAATGATAGTTTGCGACCGTTAAAAACGGTTGAATTGTTGGTTTTTCCATTTGAATTCACTCCTGTATTGTAGGCTTTTCATAAAGGTTTATGGCCTAAAGAGATCATTCAATAATGTTATTCGGGTTAACTTTTCTAGACCTCTTTGACCTGTAATGTGTTTGGTCTAGAGCAAGCATTACAAAAGAATGCGTCCATTTCGATTCCTCCTTGAAAAGAAAACTAGCTTTATTATAACATTTTTTTGGGAAAATATAAAATTAAAATATTCAGATATCAAAATTAAATAAATGGTATAATTATATTTATTGGGATTTCCATCATGTCGTGGGATTAATTCCCTCTGATAAGTCGATTTGGATGTAGATGGTTAAAACGCTATCACAGGAAAAGGGATGGAAACCTTTGTACTGTTACCAGAGAAAAATTTTAAGAAAAGAGGAATGTTTATGATTCAGTTTGAAAAGATGAACACAAAGCATTTTTTGCAAAACTTAACGGTAAGTGATTTTGCGATTAGTCCTAATGAAAAGCAGATGGTATTAAGTACGAATTTTAATGGATATTTTAATCTTTGGGGAATGGATTTAGAGAAAAAGTTTCCGTATCAAATGACTTTTCATAATCAAACTTCGGATTTTATTAAATATTCGAAAACAGGTGAATTCCTTTTAGTTGGATTTGATAAAGATGGTGATGAAAATAGTCAAATTTATGCAATTCCACCTGAGGGAGGAAGCCTAGTACCAATTCGCTATAAAGAGGGAGAACGTCATTTCTATGGACATTTGACTGATGATGGTAGACATCTTTATTATTCAACTACAGCTGGAAATTCAACATATTTAAATAGTTTAGTTTATGACATTGAGAGTGAAGAAGAAAAGTTACTGATTGAGGGTAGTGATGCACCTACTTTTATCGCTACAGTTAGCCCAGAGGAAAAATCATATGTTTATATTAAACAGTATGGAAATACGCATTCCCTAGCATATGTACAAATTGATGGTGAGGAAGTATTGCTCACGCCATTAACGGATAAGCAGCATACAGTTTCTGATGTTGTATATACTTCTGAAATGGAAATTTATTTTTTAACAGATTACGATGAAGATTTTAGCTATTTAGCAAAATTTGATATTCAGTCGAAACAATTTACAAAGTTGCTTCAATTAGAAAAAGAAAGCTTTACAAGTATTTATTATTCAAAAGAAGAGCAAGCATTATATATTGTCGGTTCCTATGGTGTAGAGGATCGGCTTTATCGGTATACAATTGTAGATGGAAAAAATGAAAAACTCGAAACACCTGTTGATATTATTGAAAAAATGGTTATTATGCCAAGCGGACATTTATATTTGCTTGGAAAATCGGCTACGAAGCCAAATAATATTTTTGTTTCAAAGGCAATGGGAAGCTCATGGTTAGAGGTAACTCACTATAGAGTACCGGGTGTTCGAGATGAGGATTTGGTAGAACCTGAAGTGCTTCGTTATCCATCGTTTGATGGTTTGGAAATTGAGGCACTGTTGTTCAAGGCAAAGGAAGAAAATTCGAATGGCCATGTTATTTTATGGCCACATGGTGGTCCGCAAGCAATTGAACGCAAATCATTTCGACCGATGTTCCAATTTCTTGTTACCCAGGGATACTCTATTTTTGCACCAAATTTTAGAGGCTCATCGAACTATGGCCTAGATTTTAAGAAAATGGTTGAGGGAGATTGGGGTCATGGCCCACGTCTTGATAATACTACTGGGATTGATTGGCTTATTGAGAAGGGCTATGCTGATCGTGATAAAATGCTGCTTTTAGGTGGCAGCTATGGTGGCTATATGGCACTGCTATTACATGGTCGCCATGCTGATTACTTTAAAGCAGTTGTCGATATTTTTGGCCCAAGTAATCTGTTTTCATTTATTGAGTCTGTCCCGGATTTTTGGGCACCATATATGAAGCAATGGATAGGAGATCCAGAGAAAGACAAGGAAAGATTAACAGCCGATTCGCCAATTACGTATTTAGATGGTATGACGAAACCTATGTTAGTCATTCAAGGAGCGAACGATCCACGTGTCGTGCAAAAGGAATCTGACCAAATTGTTGCTGCTTTAAAAGATAAGGGGCGAGAAGTGGAATATATTGTGCTAGAAGATGAGGGTCATGGATTCACGAAAAAGGCGAATGAAATTTACGTGTATGAGAAAATACTCGAATTCTTTAATGCACATATCCAATTAAAAACGGGGGCTTTTTAATTTTTTTCCTATCAAAGACGAATCGATGGAAAACATAGGAGGACTATTATGCTACTAAATCAACAAGGATTTAATTTATGGGCTGATGGTTATGATAAAACGGTTCAGCTAAGTGAAGAAAGCCATCAATATCCATTTGCAGGATATAAAGCAGTGTTAAATATGATTTTTAATGAGGTCATGTCCATTCCAAATTCAACTGTATTAGACATTGGATTTGGGACAGGGGTATTAACGGCAAAGCTTTATGATAATGGTCATACGATCAATGGACTCGATTTCTCCTCGAAAATGATCAAAATCGCCAAAGAAAAAATGCCTGAGGCAAACTTAATGGAGTGGGATTTAGCACAAGGGCTGCCATCAGAGCTCCTTCGTCAAAAATATGACGTTATTATTAGCACCTACGCGCTTCATCATTTTACCGATGAAATGAAAGTGCACTACATTACAGCGCTATTGCAGCAACTAACACCTGCAGGCAAAATTTTTATCGGCGATATCGCGTTTGAATCAAGAAAGCAGCTTGAAAAATGTCGTCAAGACAGTATTGATTATTGGGATGATGATGAATTTTATTTTGTCCACGAGGAAATTAGCGCCTTATTAAAAGGAGTATGCCAATTAGATTTTTATCCAATCTCGCATTGTGGTGGAGTTTTTGTACTTTCGAATTTTGCATAGGAAGATGCTTACATGATTATTTCTGATTATTTATATGGTGAATTCGAAATAGATGATGTGTTAGCGGAACTTCTTTTGAGTAAGCCGATGCAAAGATTGAAGGGGATTCATCAAGGTGGGGCAAGTTATCTTGTAAATAGCCGATGGAATGTAACGCGTTATGAGCATTCGGTTGGTGTCATGCTATTAATTAAACAGTTAGGCGGCTCTTTAGAGGAGCAGATTGCAGGTTTATTGCACGATGTTTCGCATACAGCCTTTTCGCATGTTATTGATTTCGTCCTTGAAAATAAAGCTGAAGATTATCATGAAGAAATATTTAACGAGGTTATTCATAAATCAGAAATTCCTAATATTCTTAAAAAGTATAACCTTGATTATGAACAGCTACTTTTAAATGCTGCGACTTGGCATTTACTCGAACAACCAGCTCCTGATTTATGTGCAGATCGAGTAGATTATACTTTAAGAGATATGTACACATATGGGAAAGCCTCATTTGAAGAAATACAAAAATTTTTAGATGATATTATTATTTATCAAGGGAAGATGTGTCTTAAAAGTATAAAAAGTGCAGAATGGTTTGTGAAAACATATTATCAAGAAGTACTTGATTTCTTTATGGATCCGTTAAATATTTATGCTTATCATAAACTTTCACAAACATTAAAGTTAGCATTAGATAAAAAGATTATTACACTCGCTGATTTTCTTAAGGAAGATGAAGAACTAATTGTATTGTTGAAATCTTCAAATGATAGGCAAGTACAGTGCCTTTTAAAACAGCTTCATCCTAATGTCACAGTGAAGGTAGATCAAATAGAATTTGATATTTATCAAAAGAATAAAACTAGACATATCAATCCTTTGCTTTACGATGAGAATCGATTAATAAGGGCAAGCGAAGTATCTGAAAATGTTAGAAAAATGAATGCTGCTGCTGAAGAAAAATTTCAACAGGGTGTGTTTGTGAAAATTATATAAGTTTATCGATAAATTAGCACTTTTTCGGTAGAACAAGAAAGGGGCGGTGTCAGTAGACAGCCCCTTTTTTTATGCTAACAGCTTTGAAAGTACCACTTGTAGCACTTATACTGGCTAGGGGCGAACTCTTTGAAAATTTATGCAAAGGAACGACTTTAGACAATTATATTGCTTTGTCTAGCTATCTTTGTGGAGCATGAATTTGGAACCCCTTTTCTTTTTACAGCTATTCCGATCATCTATGCAAAATGGTTTACAAAAAATTTCGTAACCATTTGAGTGTAATCTAGATTAAAAAACTGAAAATATAAAATTTTAGATATCCCTTTTAATATATCGTTCGTTTCGATATAATCTATTTAGACGATATATTAAAAGGAGTAAATTTAATGATTAAAGAATTAAATAACTATTTTACATCAATTTATTACCATCTACATACAACGCATGAAGAGTCTATTTCGCATCAAAGCGTACGTATTTTACAGATGATTCACAAGGAAGATGAAGTAACTGTCCGTGATATTGCTGAGTTGCTGAATATTTCTCAAAACACAGCGTCAGAACATATAAAAAAGCTAGAGCGTAATGGCTGGGTGAAAAAGGAGCGATATATTGAAGATCAACGCAAAGTATATCTACATCTTACAACGGAAGGGCTTCACATCTTAAAGAAAAACGCAGAGTTAGATGATGACAAACTACAATATGCACTAAAGCAGCTGTCAGAAGAACAACAGCAAACAATTTTACAGGCATTTCGTCTATTAAGCGAGGTGTCTAAATAATGTACACATTAGTAAAAATTCTTTGCTCTGCAGCCGTAATTGGTATTGTTACAGAGGTTGCTAGAAGATTTCCTTCCTATGGCGGTATTATTGCCGCACTACCGCTTGTCAGTATTTTAAGTATCATTTGGCTTACTGTGCAAAGCGAGTCGAGTGAACATATTCAGCGCTTTACGGTTGGAGTAATCGTTGGACTACCAGCTACAATGTTTATGCTATTTGTTATTTATATGGCGATGAAATCATCGATCCATATCGTGTTTGCCATTGGACTAGGAATTGCTTCGTGGGCAGTATTTCTAGGTGTTCAAAAAGCCATTGCTAGTGTATTTAATTTTTCAATTTAGGAGAATAGTAGATGACAGTAATTCCAATTCAGCAATTAGATCAAAATAATGTGTTACAGTTTTTTAAAGAGCATTGGGGAAGTACAGAAATGGTTATTTCCAGTGGGATATATGACTGTAGTAAATTAGATGGCTTTGCCTATGTAGATGAACAAAACATGCTGTTTGGTCTCGTGACGTATATCATTCGTGATAAAGAATGTGAAATAATTTCCCTTGATAGTATTGTGGAGGGAAAGGGGAATGGTTCATTGCTTGTGCAAGCTGTTGAACAGCATGCATTCGAACATGGTTGCACAATGATTACGCTCATTACGACAAATGATAATTTGCAAGCGTTAAAATTTTACCAAAAAAGAGGCTATCAGTTAGTCGAAATCATACAAAACGCAGTTGAGCAAGCAAGAGCATATAAACCTGAAATTCCTTTACTCGGCAATGATGGGATTCCGATACGTGATGAAATACGATTAGTAAAGCAATCTGGCATATCATGAGTCAGGTTGTTTTTTCTCTATGTGAAGAAGTTGATAGGTAAAGAAAAATTCCCACTGTTTATTTTCGAGGTTTCATCACCTACGATTTCTCGTTATACTTATGGGGAGTAAGAAAGTGAGGAATGAAATGAAAAAATTATTATTTGTTTTATTATTGAGTGTTCTAGTAGTGGGAGCGGCCTTTATCATTTATTTAAAAAGCAATCCACCACTTGTCATGAATAGTTATACGAATTCTACAGATGGTTCAACTACAAAGATCGTAGAAATAGAGAATAAAGGACTACGTGACATAAAGCTTCGGCAAATACTCATCGACAATAAAGTGGCTGAAAATGTTGAGCTCGTCGTGAGTAAGTCGGAACCGTTTGAAGCCGAAACGAAGCTAGTAGGTAATCCGAATATTACATATCATAAATTAAGGCAAGTAAATATTTTTCCAAGCCAATACATAGATCGCAAGGCAATCGGAAAGCAGCCGCAGCATTATGCAATGAAGGTTGATGCACCTAAAATAAAAAAAATCACGATTAAGTATGAGTATTTAAAAATGCCATTTACTTTAACGGCTGAGTTACAAGCTACTAAATAGAATGCAACTATAATCAGCGGGGTTTTATTTTCTAGAAAAGTGCAAGAAATCAACGTTTCTAAAAGTGATTTCTTGCGCTTTTTAAGGTTTTGATCAGTTTTGTCTTTACCTTATTGAAGCTGGTTGTTTTTAATAAAGATTGATAATTTGTAATAAAGTTTGATAAAAATCGATATTAAGATTGTGAAGTGAAAACTAGTAAGACAACAGATATTAAATATATCCGTTGTCTTTTTGTTTGTTTATGAAGCACTCCTGCTATGAAATTTTTTATAAGTTAGTATGGAAACCAAGAGCAGTAAAACACCAAATAGCACAAATAAAGCAGAACTAGACAGTACATAATATAATGCGGGGGACATTCCACCAAGCGCCATACCTAAATAACGGACGAAGTTAAAAACGCCTAAAGCTGTTCCTCGATGCTCGCTGTACTCATTGCTAATAAGCGTCGAGAAAAGGGGGGCGGAAAATCCAACGATAATTCCATAACTAAATAAGATAATGCATAACCCCACAAGTGATCGAGTGTGAAATACACCAAATAGTATGACCTGCAAAGGCATAACCATTAACAGTAAGATAAACAAAGTATTTAAGGATATTTTTTTCTGCAACCTTTTAAATAACATACTTCCGACAATCATGCTGACTGTCAAAGGTAAATATAATAATCCAATGAACTGTAAATTTACATGATAATGATCATGGAGCAAGACAGGCAGATAGACAAGAATAGCAAAATAGATGAAAAATACTAAAAAGCTAATGATCATAATACTTGTTCCAATGTAATGGGAAAAGACTGCCTTATATGCATGGATAAATCCTTTGGATGGTATTTTGTCGGTTTCATTCTGTTTTTCACTTGGCAGTAGATAAACAATGAACATCAGCAAGGAAACTGCCATGATCAAAAGAAAAAGAAAAATTCCCTCATAACCAAAAAACTCTCCAATAAAACCTCCAACTACAGGTGAAACAGCTGGTGCAAGGGTAAGCAGTATTTGATACGTTCCCATGGCACTTCCTCTTGCTTCACCTTCAAATAACTGTGCAATCATACTGATTGCAATTAAAGGGATTATCCCGGCCCCGATTGCCTGAATCATTCTAAACAGCGTAAACAACGTAAAACTGTTGGTGTAAGCACAAAAGACTGCTGATACGCCCATCAAAAAAAAACTAATGAGCAATAATCTTTTTTTATTTTGATGTTCAACCACAGTTCCCAGAACAATTTGGATCACCGCAATAATAAAGATAAAGCTACTGACCGTAAAATTTACCCAGCTGATGGATACTTCAAATGAATCCCGAATAAGGGGAATGATCGGTGTATAGATGTTCTGGCTTAAAGAAGCAAAAAACGTGCTAATACTCAAGGCATATAAGATAAACGATTTTTTTGCGCTACACTCTTTTGCATATTTAGTCTCCAAATGGAACGTCATCACCTTTAAGTTTGTCAGTAAGCATTTCTAAAAAAGTGATAATGGTTTCTAACTCGTCGGTATTGAAACTATCCAATAGTCGCAGGTATTGATTTCTTGCCTTCTCATGCAACTGATCGTGGATAGAGGCAAGTTGCTTTCCTAAATCAGTAAGGAGATAGTGAACTTCTTTTTGATTGGTCTCCTGTCTCGTCTCGACAATAACATTCTTCTCTAGCATTTTTTTGATTGCCTTTGTAATGGCTGGCTTGGAGACGTTTAACGTTTCCGAAAGGGATGTATTATTCGCAGTTCCCTGCGCGTTGATGGCAGAAACAATGTGTAATTGAGTAAGCGTCCAATCCATAACAATGGAGTTTTCCTCATTTTTTTTACGGAAGCTTTTCCTCTTTTGGACGGCTTCTCTTTCTTTGATAAATTGTTGTAAAGCATTTAACGCTTCCATCTTTTTGTCTATATGATTCATAATGTATCACCTAACTTTTCATGTTTTTGTTAACCGGTTAATAAAAATAGTTTACCGGGTAACAAAAAGTGTGTCAAGTGTAAATTAACTGATAAACAATCAGGCGGAATGGTTTAATAAATGTCGATGTTTTCTTAAGCTTTTTTTGGGGAGATGAGATTATTTTCGTGGCTATTAAAGAAAGCCAATGTTTTGATCATCAAACTTCAAAACGTTGGCTTTTTTATATACAGTGAAATCAAGCGTTTAGCGTGATTTTTAATCAAACTTTATTATAGTTCAACATTTATCACTTTCTTTTTTTTATTTGTAAATTGCCCTTATTAAACATAACGAGTCCATTAAATCGCTCATAAAAACCATATAGCGGATATAACAGTCCAAGGAATATGATAAAGGAAGGTATTTTTTCGATAACAGGGATTAAGCTTGATAGGAAAGATCTTAATGTTTCTGTTAAGAAAATAAATAAAGGAATGATAGCAATCGTACCAATTAATAGAAATGGGGTTACTTTTGTCTCTTTTAATTTAACGTGGCAATGTGGACATTCCATAGTAAATGGTGATGAAAAATCCTCAAAGTCTTCAAGCGTTATTGCTTCTTGACAGTCTGGACAAGGTATAGATGTTCTCATAAATAAATCTCCTTAAAAACGAATTCCCTTTAGTATAGTTGAGAATACTTCCAAAAGTAAGCGGGAAATATTGAGTTGAGAAGTTGGAAATTCAAAGAAAAAGAAAAGGGTCGGGTTCCATAAAACTTTGCTGGGGAAGTCCACTGGACCGTTAAAGAGGGATAAAGCTTTGATTGCTAATAAGCTATATACTCGTTTTATGTCTTATCATTTATGCCCGTGTCATTTCATAAGATTGTTTGATGAAAAAATACTAATACTACTAAAACATGATAATCTAATAGTAACATTCATTGAAATGTTAGGAGGGACTTAATGGGGTTTGTCGTCATCGGCATAGTACTTGTTATTTGTATTTTTACTGTGATTTTAGTGGTTATTAGGAAGCATTCAAACGGGGATATTAACCTGGAAGTTACAGCTGATTGTGAAGGAAAAAATCAATTAGATCAAGCTATTATAAAGATATATTTTACATTTTCGATAGGCAAACTGGCACATCGTAAAAAAGAAATAATGGGCAGTATTGATTGGTCAAAAGGATGGATGCCTGTTTGCTATAATTTGAAGGAAAATGGACTCTATAAGGACGAAAAATTACTCCCTGCTACAAATGAGAAAACGTATACAACCTTCGAAATCAACGCTACAAATGCGATAGATCCTCTGGGACGAGGTGAGGGGTATGTTGTATTAAAATTAGAGGACCCTATTTCTTCAGATAAATCCAGCGCAGGTGTGATTCTTGTAGTAACAGCCAATATGGTGACCTATCAGCTGTCTGATTCAACTAGCTGGAATAATGACTTTGCAATCAATCATTAAATAATAAAAAAGCTATTCGTTAGGATTAAAGTACCTAATGAATAGCTTTTATGTTTGGTAGGGTAATAATGAAACCTATTCAAGTTAATTTCGTAGAATATTAAAAGGAAGGAGTGTAATAGTCATTGAAGAGTAATTATACAAATATGCTGCTGTGGTTCAAAAGCACATCGCTATCTCAATCTATGGCAATCAGTTAGATGAAAACAAGCATTAGATGAATTAATTGCAATATATTTAACTGAGGAAAGTTGCGACGACTCAAATAAATTTAATATAAGGAACGATACATATCCATGCCGATGTGAAAAGTTCTTAGAGGAAAAAATTGGATTTTCGAATTCGTATGGATGAGGAGTCAGATGATAAGGAGTTGTTAAGAAGTAAAATGCAAACGCTTTCTCTATCAGCGACAACTCCTCGTGAAGAATCGGAAGTATATGTACGAGATTGGCTCAAACATTACTAAAAATAAAACAAGAGTGAATACCAATCATCAACCGAAAAGAAGGGAATAGGTTTTGGATATTTTGACAGATAAATTAATAATGATTGGTTTGTTTATTCTCATCATTCACTCGATAGAGACACTTGCGTATGCAGTGCGATTATCGGGTGCACGTGTAAAATTATTAGCCTCAGCATTATCATTGTTCAATGTCATGGTCATGTTTTCAAGGCTAGCAAACATGATGCAGCAGCCTTTTACCGGAAGTCTGACTGACACAGCACCAAAGGAAAACACATTGGCATTTGTGGAACAGCAATTCCGTATTCTTATTGGCGCAGCTTCATTAGGTACATTGGTAGGTATTCTGCTATTGCCAACATTTGTAGCGATATTTTCAAGGGCTATTATTCATTTGTCTGAGGAAAGAGGCTCCATTCCAGCATTATTCAAAAAGGGTTTTAGTATTGACTATCTCAAACGGGGAATAAAACATATTCATTTGCCAAGCTTTTCTTATTTAAAGGAGATTAGCTGGCGTAGCATTCCCATTAAATTATTTATCGTGAATGTCATTATAACGGCCATCTATACAATTGGTGTCTTGTCTGCACTTTACGCCTCTTTATTAGTTCCTGAAAGATCGAATACTGCTGTGATGTCATCAGGACTTATTAATGGTATAGCGACAATGTTACTCATTATATTTATTGACCCTAAGATCTCCATTTTGGCAGATGATGTGATCAATCAAAGAGGCAGCTACTTAAGTCTTAAACGAGCATCTGTAATGATGATGGCATCAAGACTGCTAGGCACATTTTTGGCACAGCTATTATTTCTACCAGGAGCAAAATATATTGCTTGGTTTACGCAATTCATGTAAGGGGGATTTACATTGATGATAATTATTCAAGCCTAACAGCTTTTTCTTTGAATTAAGAAGGATAGAGTGAAGTTGATATTAGTAAGATAACTTTCAAAGAAAGGAAAATCGATATTTAATGAAAAAATTATGCTTCCTAATTTTAATGATGTTTGTGTTAGTTGCTTGTAGTACGAATCAACAACAAGAGATCCATTACATAGCGAAAAGTGAGCACTGGAAGGCCGTATATCATAGTAATACCGACGAGGGCTTACAACTTTTCTATCTTGGGGAAGAGGGAGATTTAGGTGGTTTAGAAATAACGATAGAAGGGTCTAAAGAATCGCAAAATTATATTGACTACCAAGTAAATAAGGATAAACAGTTAATCTTAAAGAAAAAAGAAAGTGCGAAAATATTTAAAAAGGATGCTGCCCCAACCATTCACATTAAGTGGCAGTCTCACAATGAGACGTTAGAAGTACGAAGTGGATGAAAACTTAGTATAGAGAATGAGGGGAGCGAAAAGAAGATGAGCTCTGTGATATATACCTTCGCTTGAACACAGACAGTGCTAAAAATAGAATATGCAGCAAGTACATGGTTGTTACACAAAAAGAATATTAATTGAGCATTATGGGATCGTGGCACCTCAACAAGTAAAAGATATACACTAAGAATATGTACAGCATAAAGTGGAAGCTTACAAAATGAACAAATCCGTGTAAGTATTGACGATCGACATGGAAATAAAATTTGTGAAACTCAAATGAAAAAATACTTTATATTTTAGTGCTTAGTAATAAAGAAATGGATCGTCAACATGTCACTGTTCCGTAAATATGGGTAGCAAGCATTAATTGAAAAACCATTGCAACAGCAAAAGCAAAGGGAATTAAACAATTTAGCTCGCCTTTAGAGGGAAGTCATAACCCTCTAAAGGCGAGCTAAAAATATGAAATAAATGTTGTGATATTTGTTTTTTGTAAAATTTACTTAAAAATGTTGGTTTTTTCTTAGATTTTGCTACTATTAATCAATTTTCAAGCATACAATAAATTAAACAACAAACGAAATAGATTTAATTGGCGCTGTTCTTTTGATAATTACTTTCTCCTAAAAGGATAGTTTGTGTCTCAGCGTCAATGACTAGGTATTTATGATAAGTCTCCTGATTATTTTGCTTAAAGGATGCTAAAAAATATACTTGTCGATTGGGATGAATAAAAGTATGTTGAGAGAGGTCTATTTTTTTACGTATAAAATTTGTTTTTAGATGAAATGTTTCTTCAGCCTTCGGTACGTCCTTAAAGGCTATTTTTTGACGAATGTTTAAGGTAGCATCGTTATATTCCTCATAGATTGTCCTGTCTAATTGATGGTAAAAATCATTCTTAGTACGAAATGTCTGATATTGATTATTAGGATATTTATAAGATGTAGTTCCAGAAGATTTGCAAAGAATCGGTGCTGAATTTTCTACTGAATCTTGAGGCTGCTGTAGTAAAAAGCTTGAAACGACCAATGATAATAAAAACATCTGCATTTTTCGGCCTCCTTTTCCTGTCATAAAGAAGATATCCCATTTTTATGTTATTTATACGTATCTTTACAACAACAATAGGAAATGGTGTGTTTTAAACCGGAACCTACTATACAGATTATCGGAAATAGTTTTAGCTAGCTTTGTTGATCGCTTTTGAATATTTATTTAGTAGGACATCTAATTCTTGACTACAATCTACCACGCTAGGATGGGTAAAACCTAAATCCATAGCCTTTTTATACATATCTTTCCTTTTATTTTCAATCTCCATCTTCAAGAATTGTTTAAACGATATCTTAACCAAAATCTTTTCCCCCTATAATTTTTTCTTCATATTCTTGAAATACATTGACCTCGATTCAACTTTTTCATTGTATCTCACCTAAAATGAAAAATATGTCACATTGTGTATAGGTTGAGAAATTCGTAATTTAGTCATAGAAAAATATATTCATAATTATATAGTCGAAAAATAAGAAAATCCAGTGCTGAGTATTTTAGTCTATATATATTTCCTTTTATTGTATTAATAATATATTTAATTACCCATCACATTAAAATGTTACGGTTTTTTTTTGGCCGTATTCAAGAATAGGCAAAGATTGAAAATTAATAGATTTGCTCCTTTTTTACTATTGAAAACTATGTCGATATTTATTGAAATTTTAATGCATTTCGTATCTTGTCACAATTTATCAAATAACCTTCTTTGTTGTTTGTTATTGAGGAGATTTCATGTTGGTTAATCATGTTGAGAATTTTCGAAATAAATGGAATGATGGGTGAATAGAGTTTGCATAATTGCTATGATAGGGGAGGTTTATGGTGTTGAAGTTAAGGTTGCCATTATTAAGTATTATGATCGTTACTAGTTTAATGCTATTAGCATGTTCAGAAGAGAAAAGAAAAGCAGGAGAATCTTCAGAATCAACAGTGGTTACTAATGATTCGGTTCAACACGTGGAACAATCAAAACAAACGCTTCCAACTATCGATAAGCATTATGATTTTACATATTTAGAGAAATTACCGGAGGAAAAAAGAGCGTTATATGAAGACTTCTTGAAGAAAGGAAATATTAATAGTCTAAAGACTTTTACCCCAGAGGAAATAGTGTTAATTATGATGAATTTAATATTTGAGCATAATTTTGATAAACTCTATGCTATTACTTACAATAACAATGAGCTACCAGATAAAGAAACCTTTATAGCAGAATATATAGATTATTTATTAGATGAGGATATTCAAAATTATTTAATGTACAGATACTACGATAGTATTTCTTTGAATAAGGATTCTAGCACTGAAAGTATAGCAATTGTTCAATTAGAGATAATTTTTGGAAGCTCGCACTACGGTAAGACATATGCCTTATTAAGAGAGGATGGTATGTGGAAGGTTGACCTATACAATTATATAAAAGAAAAGAAGGCAAAGTCTGAAGAAAACTAGAGGGAACTACAAGGACTACCCTATATTTTGTAAGACATTCGCATTCTCACTATAACGCTGATGAAGTCAATCGCCCGCTTTCTAGTAAAGGGTTGAGGATAGGGATCGTGTACCTAGATTATTTGAAAATAAAAATATTCATACGATATATTCAACCATATAAAAGAGCTCAAAAACATAAATTACTGATAAACGATTGATTCTTTAAAAAAAGAATATTATCTAATGGAAATATACTTGATTTTTGACGCTGCCATTCATCAAGTGAGGAGTCACTTTAATTTCGCATTTGATGGTAGAGAATCCAATAAAATTGCAAAGGAACGAGCTATTACCACCTTACAATATTATGGTCTTAATGGTGCAATATTTGGGATGTTTATTTTAATAAAACTTTCAATCCATTTTCGTGTTGGAGGGGTTGGGACAAATGTGTTTCAGCCGACAAAATACCGAACTATCCAATGAAACTCTTATGAAGGGTTTCGGAATAGTTCGGTTTTTCTAGTTATCGTGTTGTGTGAATTTAGAGATTATTCGACTTTATAAAGGATCCATTTCGGCCTCTTGGTTCATTTTATTGTGGAATATTCTTAATTTACCGAGAAAACAAAATATTTGCAACAACTATTATCCTATTTGATTCCATTCTTCTCGTAATAGACCAAATAAAATTACATCATGAAATTGACCGAAGCGGAAAATCTCATTGCGTAGAGAGCCTTCTTTTGTAAAGCCGCATTTTTCATAGGAACGAATAGCTCCTTTATTAAAGCTGAAAACTTGAAGCTTAATTTTATTAATGGAAATATAATTAAAAATAAAATGAATAAGAGTTTTCATAGCATCGGTTCCAAGCCCTTTGCCGTGCCATTGCTCGCCAATTGAGATACCTACAAAGCAAGTACTGCTTTTCCAGTTGATTCCATAGACGCCACAGGAGCCGATAAGCTCATTTGAAGACTTTTCGAATACACCGAAAATAAACTCCTCTTTTTTTCCACTAATACTTTGAAAGAATGAAGCGTGATCCTCAAAGGTGTTTGGAAAGGGAATATCGTCATTGGCAAGTAACAACGTATTTTTTTCGCTTTCGATTTTTACAAATGCCTCCAAGTCCGAAGAAGTCATTTGCTGTAAAGTAATAGATTGTCCTGTAAGAAATTCATTAAAATAATTTTCCATTTGTTTTCTCCCTTGTTCAAGGGCTGCAGTTAGAGTTTACATCCCTTGGATTATTTGGTGTATAAACAAAACATCTACTGCAATCTCTGCGCTCATATGCCCAACTCCTTTAGTTTAGCTATCATTATAGTAGCATTTTTGGTAATTAGTAGAAACAATTGTTTTTAAATGCTCATCACCATCATGTGGACTTGATTTTCCGTTCCAACTGGTGCTTTGTGCTGACGCTGCGATAGCATTAAACTTTTGCACAGAAAACATTTGCTTCGCTACAGGGAGGGCACTGAAAAACTTACGTTTTCATAAAAGCGAACCTTTCTCAGATAAAAATAAGGCATTTCTTGTTCAATTTTGAACAGGAAGTGCCTTATTTCTGTCTCTATTCCTTATTCCTTATTTATTTTCGTTTAATAGCTTTAATATCCGTTTTAAATTGACAGCGAATATCGTTGTAGCACCTTGAATTTCCATGCCAAATAGACCCGCAGTCGATGCCGTATCGTACCCGTGTCCGTTTTTAATTCACTATTCTTCGCTTCTACTTTGTAGCGATTTGCGGCTAATTGCTTAAATGCTTCCGTATTTTGAAATGCCTCTTGTTCGGCATGTGTATCCGACTTAATTGTGACAGAATATGTTTTACTTTTTGCGCCTTCTTTATAACAGCCATCTCTCATTGGACATACTTTGCATTTTTCAATGTCAAAATAATATGACTCATACTCGATCCTTTTTTGCCCGTACGTGCTTTTCTTGTCGCGAGATGACCGGCCTTACAAACAAACATTCCAGCGTCTTTATTAAACTCAAACTTGTCTTCTTCTTTTCGTGGTCCTTGTGTTAAATTAAGGGTTTCTTGATTTGAAATCATCGGGGGCACTACCTGCACATTAATTCTTTTATTATAAAGGAAAGCGTGACTAAAATAATAGTGTGATACATTGCGTTGTTTGGAGAAGCATCGCTCGACTCCTGCGGGAAAGCGAGACAGACGAGACCCCGCACGAAGCGAAGCGTAGGAGGAGGCTCGGCGCTCGCCCGCGGAAAGCGAGCGGAATGCTTCGGAAAACAACAGTAGAGTCACAGTGCCAAATGAAAAAAGCGAGGTATTCAACGATTTACTCGTTTAATACCTCGCGATGTGAGAAGATATAGACTTTTTCAGTGCCCTCGCTACAGGCGGTCTCATCTGTGACGCTAAGATCTGTTCTCAAGGAGTAGCCTAGTCTTCATTCTATTCAGCGTAAATAAATGTAATCTCTTTAGTGATGAATCTATTAATTATAGCTTTGCTAGTAGGGCGCTAATGCGTTTGGCTATCACTTCCAATTTACAAAATCGTCTATGCACCAAGTATCTCAATCTAATAGAGATTCTTAAGTAGTTCTTCTTTCGACTCACTATTGTTCATTAACGATATTAAATCCCTTGATATAAAGGACCTTTTCGTCCGCTAGTTTCGATATCGATATCTTAATCTACGAGTAAATCATACGCCGTAGAGCCGACAACATAAGCCTAACCAATTGTATTCCATTTTCGCTTTAAAGCTCTCTCTTAATTTACACCTACTCTCACAATAAAATTATAAATCATGTTAGAATACATTATATTTGTCATTTATTATAAGGTAAAATCCTCCAAATACGATTTAAAACAGAACTAAGAGCGTATTTTTGAAGGGGAGATTAGTGAGGTAGATTACTAGGATTAAAGATGTAAAGGAGAGCTTTCATGAGATTAAAATTTTATGAAGAAAAAGATGAGCATTTAATTGAACGATATACGATTACAGAGGAGCAGCTTCGCTATACGATGTCTCCGAAAGAGAGCATTGAACTAGTGATGCAGGATGAAAATCGTCATGCCGTTCTTGTATTAGATGAAGACAGGCTTGTGACATTTTTTGTATTGCATGAACATGAGGGTGTCAAGCCATATTCCTCTAACGAACAGGCGATTTTAATCCGTGCCTTTTCGACAGACTTTTATGAACAAGGGAAAGGCTATGCGAAAGCAGCATTACAACTTTTGCCGGACTTTGTTTTGACGCATTTTCCTTATATCAATGAGCTTGTGCTAGGGGTTAATTTGCCGAATACTGCTGCACAATCACTTTATAAAAAATGCGGATTTGTCGATGAAGGAAGGCTGGCGAAGGGGTTTAGGGCTGAGATTAAAGTGATGAGTTATTACATTAGTAAAAATAGTAGAGACACGCTTGATTAAAAATGCTGTACTTGTAAGAGGAAGGAATCTAATTAATTTCTCGTATATAAAAGAAATGAGGGGACAGAATGAAAGACTTGCTGGAAGCACGTATAGAGCATTTCGATGAAATTTGTGCAATTGATCAAGAAGTAATTGGAGATTTTTCGCGAAGGGACTATTTGCATACAGCTATTAATGAAAAGCGATGTATCATTCAACAAACTGAAAAAGGTATTGCGGGTTTTCTCATTTTTACAAATGATTTTTTTGACAATAGCTTCATCTCATTAGTGATTGTCAAACCAACTGAGAGAAGAAAGGGCATTGCCACAACATTATTAAACTTTTATGTGGAAATGGCAGCCACTCCAAAAATCTTTTCTTCTACTAACCAATCAAATACTAGTATGCAAAAGGTATTTGAAATGGCGGGATTTATAAAAAGTGGGTATATTGAAAACTTAGATGATGGTGATCCAGAAATTATTTTTGTGAAATTTAAGTAAAGAATAGATAAATGCAAGTCTCGTAGAAGAGTTAAGGCTACGAGACTTGAAAAGTTATTTTCTTGCTCTTATTAATAAAAACGAAGGGCTACGATGCTCTTTTTCTAAGGAAGGCAGTTTTTCAACAGCCTCTGAATCAGGAATTGGCTCTAGCATTTTTTCTATTGTTAATTCATGTTCAATCAATGTATTGATGATTGTGGAAATGCTACGGTGATATTTAACAACACCATCCACAAGCCATGGCCGCTCACGCAAACCTTCATCATGGTAATTGTCAATTGCGTAATGGCTCCTATTGCCGCTATCATCATAAAGCCAATTATCCTCCGTTGTTTTACGAGCAGTAACAATCGGATGCTCTACAGAAAAAATAAAAATGCTACCAGGACGAAGCATTCTAGCGATTTTACCAATGACTGCACTAAAATCCTTTATATAATGTAAGGAAAGAGAGCTTGTTATACAATCAAAGCTGTCAGGAGCTGCCTGATAATCTTCTATCGCTTGCAAATAATAGTCTATATGCGGATGAGCATGTTCACATTGAGCGATTGCCAGCATATTTTCTGAAACATCAATAGCTGTTACATGCTGTGAGTTATTTTCTATACAATAGTATGCAAATTGTCCCATTCCACAGCCGATATCAAGTATCTGTAAATTAGTTAAATTAGGAAGTAAGGATTTTAACGCTGGTTGTTCAAGCAAGTTATTGTAGTTATACGGTGCTTGACGGAGCTTTTTATATTGATGGTAAAATTCCGGATGGTCATATATATTTTGTTTCATGTATACCTCCACTTGTCTCACATAACGTTATGTAACATTTGCGCATATTTATTGTCACATATTAACCAAAAAAGAAATAGACTATTATTTCAATTTTTAGTAAGATGTAGGTAGAATGATGCCAACTTTTGTAATTTTCCATCTATCGGATTGTATAGATGGTTTTTTTGATATGAGGAAGTCTTTTCTGTATTTTCGCCACAAAAATGTAACAATTCCGAAAAAATAATATTATTTAAAGGGGAATGATGGCACTTATTTTCATGAATCACGTTATTTTTATTGGGAGTAATTATGCGATTTCCCAAAAAATACATTGGAGGATGTTGCATTGAGTAAAGAATCATTATTAAGTTTAAGTAGTAATTCATTGTTCGTGGCATTTATTTTACTACTAATCGCTATTATACCGATTGGACTTGCCGTAAAATCAAAAGGAAAAATGTTTGGAAAAGTCGGGCTTCTACTTACATATATTGCTTTTGCTTTACAACTAGTGTATTTCATATTAAGGTGGCTTGCTGTTGATCATGCACCTGTAAGTAATATGTATGAGTTTATGACGTTCTTTGGTATCATGCTAACTGGTAGCTATTTAATCATTCATTTTTTATATAAGCAAATTGTTGTCGGTTTGTTTACCATCCCTGTGTCATTAATTATTATCGGTTATGGAAGCGTTTTTACAAAAACGGTTTCACCACTTGTTCCATCACTGCAAAGCAATTGGTTAACGATTCATGTTATGACAGTTGCATTTTCAAGTGCTATTTTATCGATTTCGTTCGCAACCGGTATTATTTATTTATTAAGAACATTAGATGTTTCTAAATTCTCGCTTAGTGCACTCTTCTTAGAAATTGTTCTGTATTATTTAGTTGTTGTGATTGGCTTTATAATTGTTGCCACATATTGTGACATAGCGGTAGATAAAGTCGAGGTTCAATTTGAAAATAAGCTAGATAAGGTGGAAACAGCCGTTTATACGATGACACCGCTAATTGTCAATAAAGATGCAGTAACAACTAGTGGGGATCAGGTCGGCCTATTACAGATTACAAATAAGGTAGATGCGAAGAAATTAAATTCAATCGTATGGGCATTTATTGCCGGTACAATTTTATATGCAGTGATTTTCCTCATTACGAGAAAACCGTTAATTGTTTTATTAAAGCCATTAACCAATCGTGTACAACCAACATTAATGGATGAAATTACATATCGAGCTGTTGTGATAGGTTTTCCGCTGTTTGCTTTAGGTGGACTTTTGTTTGCCATGATTTGGGCACAAATTGCCTGGAGTAGGTATTGGGGCTGGGACCCTAAAGAAGTATGGGCACTTATTACATTTTTATTTTATGCAGCGTTCCTTCATTTCCGTCTTTCCAAAGGCTGGGAAGGGGAAAGGACAGCTTGGTTAGCGATTATTGGCTTTGGCATTATCGTGTTTAATCAAGTATTTGTAAATTTAATCATTGCAGGTTTACATTCTTACGCGTAAGGATGTTGTAAATGGAATTTAGTGAATATGTTGAATGGGCTAATGTTCTGTATTTCTCATGAAATACAAAATTAAGCATTGTGAGTCTCACAGGGGCGGAAAGTCAATATTTCGCATTATTTGTACATGGAATTGTCTGTAGCAACGATTGTGCTATTTTAGCTTTCATTTAAGTGGATAGCGCATTAGGGAGATATGCCTGTACCTGTATAAGGGCTAATTCTTTCTGCATTTTGGAACGTTGACTATGATATACAATCTTTCAAATTTGAAGCTGTACAAATAAAATAACCGTAAAAAAGAGACATCCATAATTTGGATGTCTCTTGGATTTTGCACTGTTTATTCTAAAGCTAAAATTAAAGCTTTACAACATTAGTTGCTTGTGGTCCGCGGTTTCCTTCTTCTACGCCAAATTCTACTTTTTGGCCTTCTTCTAAAGTTTTAAAGCCATCTGATTGAATGGCAGAGAAGTGTACGAATACATCATTTCCACCTTCTACCTCGATAAAGCCAAAACCTTTTTCCGCGTTAAACCATTTTACTGTACCTTGTGTCATGTGAACAACCTCCCAAAAAAATTAAACAATCATATTGCTTCGATCACTTGCAAAAAATCACGTATTCAAAAGCTCGTATTACTTTTGAATACGTGATTTTAACGGCTAAGATGAAGTAATGTAATTATTGTTTTTATTATATAACAGTACCCAATATTTATCCAGTATATTCCGCTTTTTGTAAGAAAAAATTTACATTAAAGCTATTTTCAATATAATTAGTTGATCCACGCCTTTTCTTTAGCGACAATGACTGCCTCAGCACGTGATTCTACGTTTAGTTTGACAAAAAGTTTGGATAAATAGTTTTCAACAGTGCGCTGCGTGACCCCAATAGCTGAAGCAATTGCTTTATTCGTACAACCTTGTGCGACAAGCTGTAATATTTCTTGCTCCTTGTCGCTTAGTAAAATCTCTTGCTGCATATTTGGTAAATTGATGCGCTGCTGTACAAAATCTAAAAAATCAGCTGCTAGCAGGATCTCGCCTCTAAGTGCGGCTTCAATGGTTTGAATAACTTGCTGTTTTGTGGCAAGCTTTGATAATAATCCATCGACCTTTTTTTCAATTAGTAATTCGTAATAATCGGAAAGCTCATAGCCTGTGTAGAGTATAATCAGTGCTTCTGGTTGCTTTTTCTTAATCATTTCCGAAAGCTGGATACCGTTGACGGGCTTCATATTTATATCGATTAAAAATAATTGAAAAGCTTGAGCGTCCATTCTAGACAGAACAGCGGCACTATCCTGCTCTGTGTCTATTTGGACATTTGTTAAATCCTGTAATAATGTTTTCGTACCATCTAAAACGACAGGATGGTCATCTACAATAAGAATATCAATCATATGATTCCACGTCCTCTTGTATTTGAATAAAAATTTGCATGCCTTCTTTTTGCCTGGAGGTTATCGTGATGTCGCCATTAAAAGCACGGACTCGTTCTCGAATTCCGTTAATACCCATTGAAGCGGAAGATTGCATTAAATCTTCAATATCGCAGCCAATGCCATTATCTTCGTATTGAAGGGTAAAGCCGCGATTGATCACTTGTAGTTTTAGTGATACTTCAGTTGCCTCAGCATGCTTAATGGCATTATTTAAAAGCTCCTGCACAAGTCGATAGACAACTAAATGTAAGGTTGCATCCTGAAATTGGACGCGTTCTATTTGGGCGTTTAATAAAAAATCGGCACGTATTTTTACCTTTTGAATGAGTTTTTTTAAGGCGATTTGTAGCCCAAATGTATCCAGTAATGGAGGGCTTAAATTCTCACAATACTCACGTAAATCCTTCGATGCATTTAGCAATTGCTCTCGAATATCTAATACCTTTTCTTTATTGATAATAGGCGCACTAGCAATTACATCTAACTCTCTCCCTAAATGAAGTTGTTCCTGTAATATAGTGTCATGTAATTCTTGCGCTAAAATACTTTTTTCCTTTTCAATGATATTCCATAATAACTTATCGAGCCAAGGAAGCTGAGTATCATTGCTATCCTTCATAAGCCTTATTTCACTTATTAAATCTTCAATGAGCTTTAAATTATCAATAAACATTGAAACATAGAGCGCAAGTAACTCTAACCAAAGAAGCTCCTCTTTTTGTAATGCATGTCGAATGGTTAACATGATTTTCTCATCACCTGAATCATGTAATAACAGGTGCGTCATGTTATCCACTAAGTTGACTTCACCGCGAGAGAATGGCGTATCTTCTGTTATTGTTGTAATCGTAAAAGCTGTAGTACCAAGCTTTTCTGTTATCTCATATTTGAATTGCTCTAGTAATTCTTGCTGATTTTTTGCCTTACCCATACGATTAACGGCAGCATATAAATTATGTACATAATTACCAGTAGATGAAAAAATAATCTTTCGATACTTAAAATCAAGCTGCTCCTTTATATAAAAACTAGCAATGATAACGAGGAATATAAGGATAAAGACGCTCGTAATTTGAATAATCGATAATGTGTCAATAATCAATATGGAAATGCCTGTTGTTAAGATTAATGCACTGAAAAAAGCAAGTGTTGAATAATAGCGCAAACGAGATAATTGATATTCAATATCGAATAATCGTTCGTTCACTTGAATGAAAATAAAAGAAAAAGGAATAAACAATAAAAATAATGCAGCTACCTCGGCATGTAAAATAGGGTTTTGACCTAAAATTTCGGGTATAACGAATAATAGTAAAAATGGCAAAAAAGGCGTAATAAATGCAATGGTGATCAGACGGATTTTTGCCAGCTTAGTTCGTAAATAACTCGTTAGTAAAATATAGATGGCATAGAGAACAAGAACAGCAAATATCGTTAAATAAATTAATGCTGTTATTACCCGAAAATCAGAATTCATTCTCATTATGAAATTACAGCAAGGTATAATTAGTAGTAATAAATAAAGCCATTTGGTATTGAGGTACGGCCATTCTAGATGTAGGTATCGGAAGTAAAATTGTAAAAAGTGAATAAAAAGTAATATGCATAATACGATACCAATACTTATTACTGCTTCTCCAATTAAATTTCCTCTACTCGAGGCCCCACAACTAATATAGGTCAAAGAACAAGTTAATAAAAATAATGTTAGTAGACTAGTTAGTTGATTATCTTTATTTTTTTGCCATAAATAGATGGCAACACCTAAAGATAGGACAAAATAAAACAGTGGAAAAATAATTTGTAAATAAAATTCTTCCGGATTATCTTTATGCTTAGCTTTAACCGAATGAAATTCACCATTCGTTTTCATAAACGTTAATTCCTTAGCACTTCTAACGATTGAATCGAGTTGGATTGAACGAATATTTTCTGCAGGAATGCCATCAATTGTCAGTAACATATCGCCTTTTTCAATGTTATTTTGCTGTGCCCATGTTGGGTAATAGAACTCAGTTATGACTGGTTTTTGGCTAGTTGTGTCCACTAAAATACCAAGTAAAGGGATTCGCATTGCCACTATGAGCACATAAATACCTAGTAGTAGGTAGGTTATGAAAATACTATAAGTCCATTTACTCATCGTTTTCTCTCAATTATTTGCATGATAATATGACCCCATTTCAATCTTAATTACTATTTATTATCCATAATTTTTGGTAACTTTGGAATACCGAAATAAGGAGTTTCGGAAAACCACTATTGCCTTTTCGGAAAAACGAAGTAGTTTTTTCGGTGTTGCCTATGATAGTTTAAATCTAGCATATGTGACGAAAAGGAGGAGCGTTGCATGAAAAAGAAAGGATTGCCAATAATCCTTTTTTTTCTAGTCGGCATAATGTCGTACCCGATGACAATAATCGCTAAGGACCTTGAGAATGATGCGGTGAAAGTTGATGTGTGCATTATTGGGGGGGACAATCGTTTTGTCTATAAAATTCCTAAGCATTTACATAAAGATACGCCGTATGCTGAGATGAAGAATAATATTGAATCTTCCTTAGAAAGTCATTGGAAGATCGGGGATGCTCGTTATGAAGCTCACCAAACAGATGTTACGTATACTTTTTCCATTAAAGATTTAATTAATGAAAAACACAATGGGCAAATGAAGGTAGCGATACCCTATACTTTTTTAGTAGGGATGTTTGGTGAAAATGATGCTATTCAATTACGCATTTTGGCAAGCAAATTAATCGACTGGGAAGCCAACTCAAAGGATTGGGCAACGCTCGGCTTTGTGGAACCGCCCACTAATTTTAGTAAGCAGGAATATGTTTACGAGGGAGCGGTTAACAACCTACTACAGCAGCGGGTCGGACATTTTAATGGCACGGTTATGAAAGGGCAAATGGTTCTACATAGTGTTATTTATTTTAGCTTTATTATTGCACAGCTTTTCGCCTGTATATTTTTATCAAGACGTTTAAAAAAGAAAATTATAGAAGATCCAGAAAACATGCATCAGTTCCGAAAACTTAACTATATGTACCAAATCATTCCGTTAATGATTATCGGTGTGCAAATTATATTTCTAGTCATGTCAGGATTATTGACTGCATTTAGTGTCTATTTTACTCCAGGGATAGATCTTTTACTGATTATCGTTCCTATTTTATTTAATATTATTTTATTACCAACGTTTTTTTTCACAATTGAGCGTGAAATCGCAAAAGAGCTAGAAAACAATTTCTTTGGCTCTGATATGTAAATATTGTTTTTATATTTGGACGTCCTAGATGTTATAATGGTCAACAGCATACATGAAGGAGCTGTTGATTAACATGGCGCATCCAGAAATCGCGTACTTAAATTTACTACAACATATATTAGAGAGTGGCGTTAAAAGGGAAGATCGAACAGGTACTGGTACATATAGTGTATTTGGCTATCAAATGCGATTTGATTTAAGCGAGGGTTTTCCTCTTTTAACGACTAAACGTGTACCATTTAAACTTGTTGCAAGTGAGCTGCTTTGGTTCATAAAAGGGGACACAAATATTCGTTATTTACTGCAAAATAATAATCATATTTGGGATGAATGGGCATTTAAAAAATGGGTTGAGTCCGATGAATATTCAGGTCCTGACATGTCAGACTTCGGTCGCCGTTGCTTAGTGGACGAGTCTTTCAATGCAGACTACAAAAAAGAGTTAGCCTCATTTTGTGAGCGCGTTTTAACAGACGATGACTTTGCACGTAAATATGGAGAACTAGGGAATGTTTATGGCAAGCAATGGCGTAATTGGACAACATCAACTGGGGAAAGCATCGATCAATTACAAGATGTAATCGATCAAATCAAACACAATCCCGATTCACGACGCATTATTGTCAATGCGTGGAATCCAGAAGATGTTATCAATGCAGGAGCAAAAGGTAGTAAAGCCGCATTACCTCCTTGTCACGTGATGTTCCAATTTTATGTCGCAAATGGAAAATTAAGCTGTCAGCTAATGCAAAGAAGCCTTGATACATTATTAGGCTGTCCATTTAATATTGCCTCATATGCATTACTGACACATTTAATTGCACATGAATGTGGTTTAGAAGTTGGCGAATTTATTCATAGCATTGGGGATGCTCATATATATTTAAATCACGTGGAGCAAGTAAAAGAACAGCTTTCGCGCGAGCCTAAGGACCTACCAACCTTAAAAATTAATCCAAATAAAACGTCAATCTTTGACATAGAACTCGAAGATCTTTCTATTGAGGGCTATGATCCACACCCGTCAATTAAAGCTCCAATTGCCGTTTAAACTGAAGCAGCAGCCATTTTGGTTGCTGTTTTTTTAAAACAAACTAACTTTACAAAGTGTGATGGGGTGACGGAAGAACTGGCGGAGTGAGGAATAGTAGCCAAAGCGAAGGGGAAGTAGAGGCGAAGTGACGGGAAGAGATCAGAGTGCGGATAGCGGAGGCGGAGTGATGGGAAGGAATCAGGGGTGAGGGATATAAGAGTCGGAGTGATGGATAGAGATCAGAGTGACGGATAGCGGAGGCGGGGTGACGTGAAGAGATCAGAGCGTCGGATAGCGGAGGTGAAGTGATGGATGGAGATCAGAGCGATGGAAAGAATAGCCCAAACGACGGAAAGAAGAGTCGAAGCGACGGAAAGCAGAGGCCGAGCGACGGAAAGAATGGCCCAAACGACGGAAAGAATGGCCCAAACGACGGATAGAAGGGTCGAAGCGACGGAAAGCAGCTGCCGAGTGACGGAAAGAGATCAGAGCGACGGAAAGAATGGCCCAAACGACGGATAGAAGGGTCGAAGTGACGGAAAGAACCAGTCGAGCGACGGAAAGCAGCTGCCGAGCGACGGAAAGAATGGCCCAAACGACGGATAGAAGGGTCGAAGTGACGGAAAGAACCAGCCGAGCGACGGAAAGCAGAGGCCAAGCGAAGGAAAGAGATCAGAGCGACGGAAAGAATGGCCCAAACGACGGATAGAAGAGTCGAAGTGACGGAAAGAACCAGCTGAGCGACGGAAAGCAGAGGCCAAGCGAAGGAAAGAGATCAGAGTGACGGAAAGAAGAGTCGAAGCGACGGATAGAAGGGCCGAAGTGACGGAAAGCAGAGGCCGAGTGACGGAAAGAGATCAGAGCGACGGAAAGAATGGCCCAAACGACGGATAGAAGAGTCGAAGTGACGGAAAGAACCAGCCGAGCGACGGAAAGCAGAGGCCAAGCGAAGGAAAGAGATCAGAGCGACGGAAAGAATGGCCCAAACGACGGATAGAAGGGTCGAAGTGACGGAAAGAACCAGTCGAGCGACGGAAAGCAGAGGCCAAGCGAAGGAAAGAGATCAGAGTGACGGAAAGAAGAGTCGAAGCAACGGAAAGCAGAAGCCGAGTGACGGAAAGAACCAGCCAAGCGACGGATAGAACTATCAAATAGCAGGATACTACCGCGAAAAGAGAAATCCTTAATTTATTTTAAACTAAATCCCTAAGCACTTTATAAGTAGGATATTTAAATTCATGAAAATTTTACCGATATAAGTTTTAATCTGGAAGTCCTAATAAAAATTTAGAGGTGAATGATGTGAGGAGATCGTTGATTTTTCAAATAGACGGAAGAGGGTGTGAGCAGCGTCTAAGGACGAAATTGCTGACCAATACTCCTCAACAACAAGAGGAATTTACTCTTCAACATGAGCTACCACACATCTCTACAAAATTAACACAGGAGCAAATACATAAAATGATGCAAGTCGTTGAGGAAATTCGCTTGAAACCTTATAAAGAAAGACTATAAATGTAAGCGCCTTCTAAGCTATAATAGCTGAGGAGGTGTTTTATTATGAACGTGATCTTTGTAGATTCGGTTTTAGGTACAGAGCTTTTGCAAATGGTGTCACACGATGTGGCGGGTATATTGGCTGCGGCACAAGGAGAGAGTGTGACGTTTCCAGTTGGTCATTTTAAGTATGAATTTCATAACTTAGACTTTTATGAGGAAGATGGAGAAATACGACAAGAATTAGTTATTTACGTAAAGCAGTTATAAATATCGTATAATACTCTCATAACGGTTAAAAATAAATACAGGTGCAAATAGAGCAATTTGCTTGTTTTTATTTAATCCTGTAACTATAATAGTTACAACGGGTGGTGATACATATGGTGAACAGTCGATATTCGGTAGCGATCCATATACTTTCGCTCATTGCAACAACATCTGATAAAAGCCAGCTGACGTCTGATTTCATCGCAGGTAGTGTCAATACAAATCCAGTTGTCGTGCGACGAATGATCGGGGTGCTTAAAAAAGCAGGCTTGCTTTCGTCACAACCAGGAATTGCAGGCTATGATCTATTAGTGGAGCCAAAAGATTTAACGCTATTAGCCATTTACCATGCGATTGATGGGCCAGAGCAGCTTTTTGCGATTCATGATGAGCCAAATCCAGCATGTGCGGTTGGTCGAAAAATCCAACGGACATTGGAGGGTGTTTATACATCTGTTTGGCATGCAATGGAAGAACAACTACAAGCACAAACTTTACAGGATGTGCTAGATCAACTTCGTTAAAATCAACGAAGTCGGTCTTTTGTATCCAACCTGTAACTTAAATGGTTACAATTGAAAAATAGGAGGAATAATAAGTATGAAAATAGCAGTAATTGGTGCAACAGGGAAAGCAGGACAAAAAATTGTAGAGGAGGCACTACAACGTGGTCATGATGTCACTGCGATTGTTCGTTCAGCTTCCAAAATAACAGCGAATATACCAGTAATTGAAAAGGATGTATTTGCATTAGCTCAAGAAGATGTGAAAGGCTTTGACGTAGTCGTAAATGCATTTGGGGCTCCTTCTGGTCAGGAGGAATTACATGTGAAAACTGGCCGTCATTTAATTGATATTTTTACTGGTATTCCTACTAAATTATTTGTTGTCGGCGGTGCGGGTAGTCTTTTTGTAGACCCTGAAAAAACTATTCGAGTAATGGATACACCAGATTTTCCAGAAATGTTTTATGCGACAGCTAAAAACCAAGGTGAAAATTTACGTGACTTACAACAATCAACTATTACTTGGACATTTTTAAGCCCTTCTGCTTTCTTTGATCCAGAGGGTCCACGTACAGGTAGCTATACAACTGGGGAAGATCATTTATTAGTAAATGCTGCTGGTGAAAGTTATGTTAGCTATGCAGATTATGCTGTTGCGGTATTAGATGAAATTGAAAATCCGCAGCATGTTAACAGTCGTTTTACAGTTTCTTCTAATCAATAACGATGCGCAATTTTCAAGCGAGTTGACTAGTTTGTGTCAACTCGCTTGAAATCTTTACTTAGTCTGTTTGAATGATGTCTACAACGTAATGTTCAATTGCTTAATCACTTCATCAAATCTTCTTTTATAAGCTGTATTTACTGGTCATTAATGTTAATAGTAACGCTTAGTTTGTGAAATTTTCATTTTCCAAACAAATGACTGTTTACAATACTGCATTAATTAGCTACTATCAAGTGTGAGTATTACATAAAAGGAGACGACAATTATGTCCACACAACGTATAGAAAAAGACTTTTTAGGTGAACGTGCATTACCAAGCAATGCTTATTACGGGATTCAAACGCTTCGTGCTACTGAAAACTTCCCGATTACAGGATATACAATTCACCCTGCTCTTATTAAAGCAATGGGTATTGTAAAAAAAGCAGCTGCTTTGAGTAATATGGAAGTACACCTACTTTCAACAGAAATCGGGGATGCAATTGTCGAGGCTGCACAAGAAGTTATTGATGGCGAATGGGATGCTGAATTTATCGTTGACCCAATTCAAGGTGGAGCTGGCACATCTATTAATATGAATGCCAACGAGGTTATTGCTAACCGTGCCTTAGAAATTTTGGGCAAAGAAAAAGGGGACTACAAATCAATAAGCCCAAACAGCCATGTTAATATGTCACAATCAACAAACGATGCTTTCCCAACAGCAATTCATATTGCTGTGTTGAATTTGATAGATGAACTACTTCTAACAATGGAAAACATGCAAGCAGTGTTCCATCAAAAAGCAGAGCAATTCGCGCATGTAATTAAAATGGGTCGTACGCATTTACAAGACGCTGTACCGATTCGATTAGGACAAGAGTTTGAAGCATATTGCCGTGTTATCACTCGTGATATTGCGCGTATTCGTCAAACTCGCCCAAATTTATATGATGTAAATATGGGAGCAACAGCTGTTGGTACAGGATTAAATGCATTCCCAGACTATATTCAATCAGTTGATGTACACCTTGCTGAAATTTCAGGATTGCCGCTTAAAGGCGCTACACACCTAGTGGATGCAACACAAAATACAGATGCTTATACAGAAGTATCAGGCGCATTAAAAATCTGTATGATTAATATGTCGAAAATCGCTAATGACCTTCGTTTAATGGCATCCGGTCCACGTGCGGGTCTAGGGGAAATCATTTTACCAGCTCGTCAACCTGGATCTTCTATTATGCCAGGGAAAGTAAATCCTGTTATGCCAGAGGTTCTTAACCAAGTGGCATTCCAAGTAATTGGTAATGACCATACAATTTCTTTAGCCTCTGAAGCAGGACAATTGGAATTAAACGTTATGGAGCCTGTGCTAGTCTTTAACTTAATTCAATCTATTAGCATTATGAATAATGTGTTCCGAGCATTTACACAAAATTGCTTGAAGGATATTGAAGCAAATGAAGACCGCATGAAAGAATATGTGGAAAAAAGCGTTGGTGTATTAACAGCAGTAAACCCGCATATTGGCTATGAGGTAGCTGCACGAATTGCGCGTGAAGCAATTTTATCTGGACGTTCAATTCGTGAACTTTGCATTGAAGAAGGCGTACTAACGAAAGAACAATTAGATTTAATTTTGGATCCTTATGAGATGACACATCCTGGTATTGCTGGATCAAGTATTATGAAATTAAAATAATTTATTATGAAAGCACTTTGTCTAAAGCAAAGTGCTTTTATGTTTTAAAAAAACTAATATTTGAAGATGTCGTACTTTTAGATCATATGTTGAATAACCACGGATTTTAGATGCTGCGAAAGAACTTTCACTTTTCTATATCATTCCCCTTACAAAAGTTGGTCTTTTTTCTATGAATTTCAGTAAAATTAAACTATAATAACTACGTTGGAATAATATTATAGTTGGAGGAATTTAGTATGACTTTACGGAAAAGAAGTATAATTTGCTTTTCTACTTTAAATGTACTTATGGGTGTTATTTTAATTATAGACCTAGCAAATGTAACTTCATTAAAATGGCTATCCACTTTATTAACAGTAATAGGAATTACTATGACATTATCGTGTATTTTCTATGTGAAATTTAAAATTATTAAGCCTATTAATCAATTAGCTGAATCCGCTCAAGCAATTGCTGATGGAAATTTAAGTACTGCTCCGATTGAAATTAATTCCAATGATGAGGTATCAGACTTAGCTAAAGCGTTTTTAAAGATGAAGGAACAATTACATACAATGACACAAAAAATTGCAAGTAGTTCTACAGATTTATCAGCGAGCATAGAGGAGCTATCAGCAAGTACAAATGAAATTACAGATGCAGTTAACGAAGTTGATTCACAAATGGAGAATACGACTGAGGGTCTTAAGAAAGCAGCACAATCTGCAAATGAAAGTGCGATTGCTATGCAAGAAACTGCAGATGGCATTGAACGTATTACTGTGGCAACGCAAGATGTATTCGATCATGCAAAAGAAGCAAATGACATCGCAGGCAATGGTGCGGAAATTTTACATGTAGCTAAAAATCAAATGGAGTTTATTTCAACTTCTACTGAAAAAACAAGTGGATTAATGCAGCAATTAACAAGCAAAATGACTGATATCAAGTCTATGACAGATATGATTACGGCTATTACTGATCAAACAAATTTGCTAGCATTAAATGCAGCAATTGAAGCAGCGCGTGCTGGCGAGCATGGTAAAGGCTTTGCAGTAGTAGCAGAGGAAGTTCGAAAACTGGCTGAGCAATCTAAGCATTCGGCTATTCAAATTGTCGAGCTTGTAGTTGGTATAGAAAGCGATACAAAACAAGTAGCTACCTCTGTCGAAGAGGACTTGAAAAATGTTCAACAGGGTGTCTACGTCATTGATGAGGCTACAAAGTCATTCGGTACGATCTCTCAGCATGTTAGCAAAATGACGAACCAGTTAGAGGATATTTCCGCAACAGCAGAAGAGCTTACAGGTAGTGCGAATGAGGTTACAAATTTAGTATCGACAATCGCTAACGAAATGGATAGTTTGTCTAATTATACAGGGGTCATTCTGCAGTCTGTTGATGAGCAAAGTGCCTCAATGCAAGCGGTCAACATGGTGGTGTCGCAAGACTTATGTGTACAAGCTGAAAATTTACAAAAGCTTACACAGAGATTTAGTGGACAATAATTGAAAGAAATAAATTACCCATAAATAAAGGCTATTTTGCAGGAATAAATTTTCTGCAAAATAGCCATTTTTTATCAGGTGCATTGATTAGCGTAGAGCCGGAAATTAAATATTAAGTAAGCCGAAAAAATCTGTTGTTATCGTCAAAAATACTATGCCAATCATAAACATCATTTCTGCGCTAGTAGCAACAAAATCTCTTTTATTTTCCGCGTATTTCCATTCCATAAATGTTCGTAATAATTCAGATGCTATTAAAAAGACAATTATGATAAACGATGTTTTGAAATACCAGGGAATTTCAATTTTGTTATTGTCTATCATATAATACGAACTAATTAAAAATAGAATCGTAATTAATCGTAACGACCAATCGAGTTTTCTATGTCTTTCGTTAAGGTGATGATAAGAAAACCATTTCTTTCTCTCGACACCTAACACTTTTCTAATGACAAATCGAAAAATACTAATTACTAAAACAAGCATAATTAGTAAAAGTATTAATATTCCAAATTCGATATTAATCAATTTCAATCACCTCGTAGGCATGCTCTTTTCTTAAATATTGTGGGTTATAAAATACCACCATTCTTATTGCAATAAAATTTTACATCAATTAAATGAGAAGAAGTAACACCACTTTCAGAGTATTTTCCACCCACAGTAATGATATAAGAGCGACCATCACCGTTAATTGAATATTTGTATCCTTTTTGGATCCAGTTACCACTACCATTTTCAATTTTCGAAGATAGAGAGTTCATAGCTGAAAACAACTGCCTACTTTCAGTTGTATTTGCATTTAACTGTGTTTCAAAAGAGCCTTCAAAACTAATAATCGCTAGCTTTGAACCTGTATGTATTTCCACTGTTTTCGGGACTGAAGTTGGAGCATACGCATCTTTATTTTTTAACACAGTAAATGAAGCATTTACTCTTTCTATTAGCATCTTTTTAAAATCCTTAACTTCAACCCAGTATTCATCAGTAAACTTTGATATAGGTTCTATTTCAAAGTTTTCATGATATTCTTCATTCACTTTTTCTACAAGAGAAATATATTCCTTGTAATACTTTGCTTTTTGTTCCTGAGTTAATTTTAAAGGAGTTGGAGCTACGAGTATTTCTTTTTCTACTGTTTGTTCATCGGTCGATGGTTTGGATGAATTTACACACCCTGTTAAAAAGAAAGTTGACAGTAAAGCTCCTGCAAAAATATAATTTTTCAAAATCTTCACCTCACAAAAACGAATTAAATAACAGAATAATTAGTTATTTATTTAAATTATAACATATTTACAAATACTGGGATAGGGATATACGAAGTAACGATCCTGAGGGTACGACTTTGAAACTTCAATAGTTAAAAATAACTTAGGAATAAGTTTATATTTTTGGTATAATATTGAAAGATGGGGGGATATGAATGGGGATAAATTTTAGTAGCTTTCTTAAAGAAGAATTGTCAGTAAATGATATTCAGACAGCAATGAAACAAGGTGATATAACATCAAAAGAATTAACTATGTATTATTTACACAGAATTGCTAAGTATGATCAAGGTGGACAGAAAATTAATTCTATGCTTGAAATTAATCCTGAAGCGATATTTATTGCTGAAGCATTAGATGAGGAAAGATTAACAAAAGGGGCTAGAGGGCCACTACACGGAATTCCGGTGGTTTTAAAAGATAATATCGAAACGAAAGATTTTATGCACACTAGTGCAGGTGTAATAGCATTAGAAAATTATTTAGCAAAGCAGGATGCATTTCTAGTAAAAAAGCTTCGTGAAGCAGGGGCTGTTATTTTAGGAAAAACAAATATGACTGAATTAGCAAACGGTATGTCGAGTACGATGTGGGCAGGCTATAGTTCTCGAGGTGGACAAACACTTAATCCTTATGGTGATCCACAACTTTATGTGGGAGGATCTAGCTCAGGTTCAGCGGTAGCAGTTGCGGCGAATTTTTCTGTTTTATCAATTGGAACTGAGACAGACGCTTCGATTTTAAGTCCAGCTATACAAAATTCAGTAGTTGGCATAAAACCAACTGTTGGTCTAATTAGTCGACAGGGCATTATTCCGTTTACATACGCTCAAGATACAGCAGGGCCAATGGCTAGAACTGTAACAGATGCAGCTATTTTATTGGGCGTATTAACAGGAGTAGATCAAGACGACGTCGCTACATATAAAAGTGAACGAAAGTTATATAAAGATTACACCAATTTTTTAGATGCAACTGGATTAATTGGTGCAAAAATTGGTGTTTATAATAATGCCTCAAAAGATTATTATGACTCAGTGGAATATGACGAAACACTTTTTAATAATGCCATTCAAGTTTTGAGAGAGCAAGGAGCCGTTATTTTTGAAGGCATCGAAATCCCTTCTTTTCATAGAGATTGGAAATGGGCAGTACCGCAATACGAATTTAAGCATAGTTTAAATAATTTCCTTATAAATCTACCTTCCCACATGCCTGTCCATTCTATTTCTGAGTTAATCCAATTTAATAAACGATCAAAAGGAGAGTCGTTAAAATTTGATCAGGATAAATTGGAATCGAGAGAGAAACTATCGAATACGTTAAGAGATTCTGACTATTTAAATGCAAAACTTGAAGATTTGTATTTTTCTCAAGAGCAAGGAATCGATTATACATTAAAAAAATATGATTTAGATGCGATTATCTTTCCATCATATATAGGTTCAACAATTAGTGCGAAAGCTGGATACCCGTCTATTGCCGTCCCAGCAGGGTATATGAAAGATGGGAGACCGTTTGGGGTAACATTTGCAGGAACTGCATTTAGTGAGAATGTACTAATAAAACTTGCATTTTCATTTGAGCAAGCAACTAAACTACGAAAAGCGCCGAAGTTGTATTAAGATTCTACCAGCTCAATTGACTTTAAAAATACAGTACTTTACAATTAAGGGTAAGAAATTAGGTATTTTCCAGTTTCTTAACAACTGAATAGCGTGGAGTAATAGGTGTAAATTGCGTGCAATTTACTTAAAAGGGAAGTCGGTGCAAATCCGACACTGTCCCGCAACTGTAAATGTGAGCGACTTTTCATAGACCACTGTTTAACGACGGGAAGGGGAAAGGTAGCGATGATCATGAGTCAGGATACCTGCCTATTATGAGTACACACCATAACCCTACGAGGAATAGGAGGTGGCATGTTGACAAAACAGAATGCTCTGTTCGTCACTGTACGTCAAACGCCCAAAATAAAAGAAGGTATTAGCTATAGTGCTAATTTTTTCTTATTTGGGGGTTGTTTGACATTATATGATGAACGAAAAGGATAGAATGAAGGATTTCCTCGCTTTAATGGGAAATCCTTTTTTTACTGATGACTTCCGTTTTGAAAATATGTACGAAAAGAGGATGCACATATGACGAATATTCATGTATGTACAGCACAGGAATCGCAATATGTAGATATGAAAATATGTAAGCTGCCACGCATTGAAGTTACTAAGAAAGCTGCAACAAGAATGGTTGTAGAATCACTTGTCGACCAATTAATAGCTAGCAAACTAATTAGTAATGAACGATTGTTTGAGCAAATTTTATATAATAAAGATATTATTTGGATTCAAAATGACAATATTAATGGGCACCTTTTTGCAAAGGCGAATACTACAGATCAACTTAAAACAAAAACAAATAGTTTTATGATGTATATGCCGACAAATCCAATTATCTATGAGGTGAACGGTGAGCATTATCATTTAATTACACGCATTGATTCGACTCGTGCAAAGCCAAATTTAGAGCGACTATCCCAAGCTCCTAAGCCAATATTAAGTGCCGCTCGAGTCAATGATTTATTATGCTCGATAGTGATGCGCTTTTATGAAACATATTTAGAGGATTTATCACAGGTAGCTTCTAAAAACAAACAATTGATTAATGTTGTAGAGCACGAGTATCATCAATTTTTAGAAGCTGTGAAGGAACTAAATGAATATCATTTAAACTGGCACCCACGTGGTAACGGTCATGAACTATTACTGAAATTAATTGATAATTTACAACTTTTGAAAAGTCAACCAGGCAAGGTTTTAATTAATTTTTCTAAGCCCCATAGCTACGTTGTTGTGGATCCTTCATATCGCAGTTTCAAACAAGCACAGAAGGCAGTACAAGCTTTGTAAATTGATTTCGCGTTGGGTGAAGGGGAATATGAGCGAATGGGGTGGAATATTCGCGGAGGCAGAGTAACTATTCGTATGAGCGAGAATACTCGTGAAAGTAGGACAAACCCTCGCGCGGAGCTGAATACTTCCGAAAGTAGAGCGAATTCGCACGAAGCCGGAATACTCGGAAGTAGAGCAAATCCTCGCGCGGAACCAGAATACTTGTGGAAGCGGGCAAACCCTCGCGTGAAGCTAGAATGCTCGCGGAAGTAGAGCAAATCTGTGCGAAGCCGGAGAAGCCCGACGAAACTTAAAAAACAGGACAATGATAGATAATCATGTCCTGTTTTTATGATTTCAGTCAATACAATGCATTGCTGCCTCTGCCTCATGCCATGGAACGGAGTAACCTTTGCCTTTTGCACAAAAAATACTAGAAGATGTATATTCGGGATCGGCGTTTTTATCGTAGCCAATTTGTTTAATGATATCTTCTGTGTTGTGACACACATCATAACCTTCAAATTGGAGAGAAAGTACCCCTTTACCATTAGTGTAGGCGGCAAAGGTTGTACTGTAGCTCATAAATGTTGCGACTGGAGCGCGGCCAGTTAAAATCGCATCATGTTCAGTTAAGATTGGCGCGTCAAATGTACCAGCAGCTTGTTGAATATCAGTCATCATCCGGCCAATAAAATCACTTGGAGCTTTAAGTTTAAATCGGTAGTATGGCTCCAGCAATACATTTTCTGCTTGCTCCAGCCCTTGCCGTAATGCACGGAATGTTGCTTCACGGAAATCACCACCATCGGTATGTTTAATATGCGCGCGTCCTGTTAAGAGAGTGAAGCGAATATCTGTCACAGGGAAGCCAGTTAACAACCCATGATGATCACGCTCGAATAGATGTTTTTCAATGAGTCGTTGATGCCCAACCGATAAATCATCCGCATGACAAGCATTGACAAATGTATGACCAGTACCGCGTTTATTTGGCTCCATTAATAAATGTACTTCTGCATAATGCTTTAAAGGTTCAAAATGTCCATAGCCTGTCACCGTTGTTGCAATCGTTTCCATATATAAAATCTGTGGTTCGCTAAATGAAATGTCTAGCGAGAAGCGTTTGTTCAGCACGTCGATAAGAACCTCGAGTTGGATGACACCCATAATATGTACATGAATTTCTTGGAATTTTTCATGCCATAGCACACGTAATGATGGTTCTTCTGCTTCAAGCGTGCGGAAGATTTTTAAAACTTCCTTTATATGCTGATCACCTTCATATTGTACTTTTGCCTGTAAAGTTGGTACTAACTCATAGGGCTGCGGGTTAGCTGAATAACCAATGATATCGCCGATGTTTGCTTCGCTAATCCCCTTTACTGCGAAAATCTCCCCAGCCACGACCTCTTGAACTGTTACATAACGGCTGCCATTGTAAAGTCGAATCTCAGTCACTTTTTCTGTTTTATCTTCAAAGGAAAATTCATCACGCACATGTAACGTTCCTTGCAATGCCTTGATAAAAGTTAAGCGTTGATGCCCATCATGACGAATTTTAAACACTTCACCTTGGAACGGAGCATTGTTAGGAAAATGTGTTTTGGTAAGTAGGGGGAGCTGTGTTATAAATTCCTTTATCCCAATATCTTTTAAAGCAGAGCCAGAAAAACATAAAAAGGCTTTTTCCTGTTGAATCATCGTATGTAAACGAGTAAGACAGCTAGAGCAATCCAATGTCTCATTTAAAAAATCGTCGAGAAGCTTTTCGTCACGTTCAGCAAGCCACTCCATCATGCGATTTGAAACATAGTCTGAACGGAGCGGTTCATCTACGAATAATACATCCTCAGAACAGTCCTTTTGAAGCTGTGCCATAACGGCTTGAACATCTGCCCCTTCACGATCAATTTTGTTAATAAAAAAGAAAGTTGGGATGTGGTATTGGCGTAAAAGTTGCCACACTGTTTCCGTATGACCTTGTAGTCCTTCAACTGCACTAACAATAATGATGGCAAAATCCATAACCCGAATCGCACGTTCCATCTCTGGTGAGAAATCTATGTGTCCAGGTGTATCGATTAACGTATATGTATCATTCTCAATCGTCATGCGACCTTGCTCCGCAAAAATCGTAATGCCTCGCTGACGCTCGAGCTCATGATTATCTAGAAATGTGTCCTGGTGATCCACTCGTCCACGGGCTTGAATACTGTTTGTATGAAATAGTAACTGCTCAGAAAATGTTGTTTTTCCTGCGTCCACGTGAGCGAGTACCCCGATTGTTACATGCATAAAAAATCCTCGTTTCTATTCATTCTTTTATCAATATACTAACATATAGGAATATGCCTATGCCTATGTCTATCAAAAAGAGGGGCTTCCCAATGAGAGAAAAGCACAAGCTGAGACTTTGTTCGTAAAAAAGGGATATGGAAGGTATTTTAAAGGAAAATTTTTAATCTTATAAAGAACATTCTCGCCCGAATGATCCCTCTTATAAATTTTACCGCAGAAAAGAATTGCTGATAAAAGACCTAATCTTGACCATTATGGGAGTAATCTCCGTTAGGGCTGGGTGCTTTTTGGGGGACGTAAGCTTGGCTCTCAGTGGCGCAAGAAGCGGATATAAGCTTTTACATTGTTGAATTGTTTGATTTGTAAATATCAAGTGATAGATAAAAAATCTTTAATCTCGTTCCACATACTTGCCTTCATTTTGAGAGGAATTTTCTAAATATGAATAATAGGCTTGAATGACTTTACCATTTTCAATTTTATATCCATAAAGTACTGTTGGTTCGTCCGCAAATTTAACTTTTATTTCGTATCCAAATGCCGTTGTTAATAATTCTTCTTTATCAAAACTAGTTTCCCAAGATGCATTTGGGTATTTCTTTTCTAAATGTTCTTCAACCATTTGAGTATATTTATCATATTTTGCGTTCTGTATATGTGGACGAACAGTTAAGAATAATGCATAGCTTAAAAGGATTATAACTATAAAGCTATACAAAATTTTTTTACCTCTTTTTCTAAAAAAGAATGAAATCACAAAAAAGAAATAAATAGAACCAATCACAAAAAATAACTCTATAGCTTTTATAGCCATAAAAACGCCTCCCGATTATTATTTTAGCACATTTAATATACAATCACCCTGAAAGTTCTGAAGTTTCGCAATGTTTCAGATTCGTCACGATCACTAATTGCTCGCCACTATTAAATCCTCTCTTTGATAAAAAATAATTTCTTCTTAAAAGAAGGAATAATACTTAGAGTGTCGAAATATTGTACTATGTAATGAAACTTCAACACAAAGGGGATTTTTAAAATATGACTTTGAAACAAGGGATTCAACCAGAAGATTTATATCAATTAAAATCAGTGGCAGATCCACAAGTATCACCTGACGGAACAGAAGTAGTGTATATAGAAACGCATATTGATGAGAAGAAAAAGGACTACGTATCTAATTTATTTTACATAGACTTGAATGAAAAAAAGCCACAACAATGGACATTTGGTGAAGATAAAACGAGTTCGCCTGTATGGTCACCAGATGGCAGTAAAATTGCATTTGTATCAACGAGAAAGGGTAAGCCACAAATTTTTGTGCTTTCTAAAGCAGGTGGGGAAGCGAAACAAATTACTAATTGTAAGAATGGAGCGACATCGCCTACTTGGTCTCCTTGTGGTGAGAAAATTGCCTTCTCTGTCAAGCTTGGTAAAGATGAAAATATTAATGATAAAGCTGAAAAGAATCAAAAAGAAGACAAAGAATTAAAACCACTTGAAGTAGAAAAGATGAAATATAAATCAGATGCAGCTGGGTTTATTGATATGGAACAATTTTCTCAAATTGCCATCGTCCATCTTGAATCTGGAGAATTAGAGTTAGTTACAGAAGGGAAACATAATTTACAGCTTGGTAAATGGTCTCCAAACGGTAAGCATCTTTCTTACATTGCAGACTTAACAGAAGATCAAGACTTTTCATTCATAAATGATATCTACTTATTAGATTTAGAAACGAAACATGGTCGCAAGCTAACAGAAGGAACAGGGTCGTTTTACCAAACTTCATGGTCCCCGAATAGCCGCTATGTTGCTTATGTTGGAAGTGAACGAGAATTTGAAAATGCAACTCAAGCAAAGTTATGGGTTTATGATTTGGAAAATAACAATACGACATGTGTAACGAGTGAATTTGATGCGCCGGTCGGTGATTTTGTCGTCGGTGATTTCCTTCAAGGGGTCGTTGCTCCGCGTGTCCAATGGTTGGAGGATAATAACAGCTTTTACTTCCAAGTGACTGATCATGGCAATACAGCGATTTATTTTGGTAATCTTTCTGGAGAATTATATCCAGCGATTCATGATGATCAATACGTATATGGTTTTTCGCTTGATCAAAAAAATGATAAAGCGGTAGTCGCAATTAGCACTACTACAAATCCTGGCGATCTATTTTACGTAAATTTAAATAATGGTGACCAAGAACAGCTTACGAACGTTAATGAAGAATTTTTAAAGTCGAGAGAATTATCTGTTCCTGAAGCAGTTGAATATGAAGGAGCAGATGGCTGGAAAGTAAGCGGCTGGATGATGAAGCCTATTGGCTATAAAGAAGGGGAGAAATATCCACTTATTCTTGAAATCCATGGTGGACCTCACGCTATGTATGCCAACTCATATTTTAACGAATTCCAAATCCTTGCTGCACAAGGTTATGCGGTCCTCTATACGAATCCTCGTGGAAGCCATGGATATGGTCAAAAATTTGTTGATGCGGTTCGTGGTGATTATGGAGGCAATGATTACAATGATCTCATGGCCGCTGTAGATTTTGTATTGGAGCATTATAATTTTATTGACAAAGACCGTCTAGGAGTTACAGGTGGGAGCTATGGGGGCTTCATGACAAACTGGATTGTCGGACATACAAATCGCTTTAAAGCTGCGGTTACGCAACGTTGTATTTCTAACTGGATTAGCTTTTACGGTGTAAGTGATATCGGCTATTACTTCAATGACTGGCAAATCCAAGCGGGACTAGACGATATAGAGAAGCTTTGGAATCATTCGCCGCTTAAATATGTTGACAATGTGGAGACGCCACTGTTAATTTTACACAGCGAAAAAGACTATCGCTGTCCGATTGAACAGGCAGAGCAATTATTTATCGCCTTGAAACACCGTAAAAAGGAAACTAAATTTGTACGCTTCCCAGAATCCAATCACGAACTGTCTAGAAGCGGAAAACCAGCGTTAAGAATCAATAGATTAGAATATATTAGGGATTGGTTTGTAAAATATCTATAAAATAAATATGGGTGGCCAAAGAAGTGAAAATACTGCTTTGGCCACCTATTTTTTCATGCCTTGTTTAACAAATGCTGTTTTCATAAAGATTGTTTTTCATCCAATGGCGCAGGTTCGGTGAAGAAGGAATTAAAAACATTTATTTTGATGCAAAGAGTAAAGGCAATTACATAGACAGTTTCCTAAATAATTTTAAAATTTTTGAACGAAATGAAGCATCGCTCCGTCTAATGGAGGAAGGAGGCGAAAAGGATGGAAATGGAAATCGTGCAGCGTGCTATTCGTGGGGATCATCAAGCGATACTTTCACTTATTGAAATGGATGAAGATATTTTATATCGCATGGCTTTTACATATCTGAAAAATGAGCAAGACGCTTTGGATGTGATGCAGGACCTAGTTTACAAGGCACTGAAAAAAATGCATACCGTTAAACAGCACGAGTATGCCAGAACATGGCTCGTGCGCGTCTTAATCAATTGTTGTAAAGACCATTTACGAAAACGTCAACCAACCGTTTCAATTCAGGAACATCACCAAGTTGAATGGGTCATCTACTCTGATATGGAGCGGTTATTGGAGCATTTATCCTTATCGGAGCAACAACTCGTCTATATGAAATATTTTCAGCAACTAAAAAACAAAGAAATTGCTGAGCTAAATCAAATTCCCGAGGGTACTGTAAAGTCCAAGCTTCATCACATACTAAAGAAGCTTAGAAACTTCGCTGGAGAAAAGGAGGACTGGCTATGAGTAAATTACAGATTGACGTTCCAAAGGAGAAACTTCAACAAGTACGTATGGATATGTTTCGGAAAGTTCAACGAGAAAAAAGAGCAAAGAAGCGCATCGTTTCGGTTGCAATAGCCTTTTTGTTTTGCTTAAGCTTTTTATTTTCAATTCGTGCTTCTCCAACGATTGCTAGCTATGTTGCAAAAATACCTGGCTTAAAAGAAATTGTATTAGAGGTTGTAAGAGATAAAGGGATAAAAGATATTGTGGACAATGACTACTATGAAGAAATTAATGTGACGGAGTCTAAAAATGGCTTATCGCTTACATTGCAGGGCGTGATTGCAGATAATTCGGGATTAGTACTTTACTATGACGCTGATGCCTCATTTGATATGTCGGAATTATACTTGGAGGAAGTTCATTTGTTTCAAGGGGATAAAGAAATTAAAGGGGGTTCATTTACAATTCATCAATCAAATCAAACACGCATCTCTTCTTCAGTGAAATATAGTTTTTCAGAGCCTTTCGCTTATACTTCAAAGGATTTTAAAGCAGTTTTTCGTTTTTATGAAAAAGATAAGGGGAACGTTGAAATTTCGATTCCGTTTTCACTGCAAAATGAAATCGCAAAGGAGAAAATTATTACTGTGAATCGTACTGTAAATGTCGATGGTCAGAAGTTTACGATAACAAAAATTCGCCATTCTCCATTAAGAATGGCCATCGATATTGAATTAGATGAAGCGAATACGATGCAAATTTTATCACTTGAAAATATTGCGGTCGAGACGGAAAATGGAGAGCGAAGAGAAGAAGTCGTTAAAAACGGCTTGTCCCTTGGCAGAAAAAGTCGCGACGGCAAATTTACGCTAAATTTACAAAGTAATTATTTCCATGATACAGATTCACTCAAACTATTAATTGGAGCTGTTCATGCTGTTCCAAAGGGCAAGGATTTTATTGAAGTTGATTTTGGCACAAAAGAAGTACTCGCGAAGCCTGAATATTTGGATTGGGATATTTCTGTAACGGAGCAAGGTGTATCAGTTGCTGCAAAGAAATGGGATGATAGAAGGGCATATTCGTTTTTAAATAGTGCTGTAAAAGCTGATGGCACGCCGTTAAATTATACAGGTAGCACGTTTTCAGATGATGACCAGTACCTATTTGCGACGGAGAACTTTGAAAATTATAATGGGAAAGCAAAAATATATATAAACTATTACTTCAATCCTATAGGAAAAAATATCGAACTGAATATTCCATTGAAATAAAGAAAAGATGTTCAAAAAGGCTCTCCTTTTTGAACATTTTTTTAATCTTGAGTTAGAAACTTTTTCTCTGTAGGTTCGTATAACTATTACATTATTGATTTTGCAAAAAAAATGTATAAATATATGTATGCAGAAGCAAAGGTTGCTGGTTTAATTACAATCGATAGTCATAGGGAAATAATCGATAAGTATAGTAAAGAGAATCAGTCGATTAATAGTAAAGAGGTAATATGATGAGGAAATATGCTTTTCTTGAGGAAAAGATTGATGACATCTGTAAAATAATAATTTATGAATCGTCCGATGAAATATAAGTGTTTTTATATAATACATTACAAAATACTAGTTGTTTTGCTGATATGTGTTTTGAAGTTTTAGAAGAAGCGGAAGAATACTGTGAAAAATTAGGAATTAATAATGAGGATTGGCTATTTATTGATGACCTGTTAGATGGATGCTAAGACGATATAATTAATTGTAAATGATACAGATTTGTATGTTTTACACTCAAATAGCGGGAGCTTTATTTAAATAAGGGGAAACTAAATTATGAAAAAATATTGTTGTGAGGATATGACTTTTCATGCAAGTTTCAAATGTGAAATACATGAGAATCCGTTTGAATGTCCTGATAAAATAATCATTTTTTATGAACAAAGTAATAACTACGGTTTGATCATACATGATGGGGGGGAGTCGATGATTAGCATTGATTTTTGTCCTTGGTGTGGTTCGAAACTTTGAATTTTAAATACTTCCTTCTTCAACTATCAGAGCAGGTTGGTGGAAGAAAAGATATTGTAATAATGTGTAGAAATAAACAAATATAAATAATTCTAAACAGGGGGTATTATGAAGGATTTTAGTTTATGTGTTAATGAGTTTAATGTCCATTATTACGAATTAGGCAAGAACACTAAACCCACAATAGTCTGTTTACATGGACTTGGAAATAGTGGGGCAGTCTTTTCTGAGTTAGCTGAATACCTGGAAGATGATTTTCGTATACTTTCTTTTGATAATCCAGGTCACGGAGGCACATCTTCTTTTGTAAATGAAGATGGTTATCTATTTTCGAGTCTTGCAAAATGGTATAACGATGTATTCGAACAAGTCTTAAAAGAACCTTTTTATATTTTGGGCCATTCTTGGGGAGCTGATATAGCATTACACTATGCTAAAATGTACCCTAAAAAAATTAAAGGGGTTATCTTACTAGATGGTGGCTATACGTTTCCAGATTTCCAAGAAGATATGACCTTTTCTAAAGTATATGATGGGTGGAAAGATTATATGGAGCATTCCTCGGTTTTTGACACTTGGTCTGATGTAGCCGAGGAGTACCGACAATATACTGACCGATGGAATGAAAAAATTGAACAAATGGTTCAAACACTTTTTAATAAAAGAGAAAAATATGAACTTATTAGTTCAAAGTTTACTATATTATCTATTATTAAAGCATTTTTTAGAGAAAGTTTTACAACAGCTTATCCATACATAAAATCACCATTGATTCTTATCCACGCAACTCTTCCCAAAGAGTTAAGAAACGCTAGAAGAACTGGAATCAACAAATTAAAACAGCATATAGAAAATGTCACCATTGTTTCAATGGACGCAACTAATCATATGGTTCATTGGGATAACCCCAAAAAAGTAGCTAATGAAATAAATACCTGGATATCTAAATGTTAAGCTACGTGACGATTCCCAAAAAAGAGCAGTCGCATCGACGAACTTTTCCTATGCTGCTAACGGGGTGCTTTCGTAACATATTCGATATACGAAATATCAAACCAAAAAAACAGAGTTGATTCTACACATTTGTAGAGTAACTCTGTTTATGTTTTAATAGCAACAATCTTTTAGAAGATACCCTTATCAAAAGTAGAATTAAGGTGAAGGAACTAAATCGACGGAAACATCTTTTTGAGAAATTTGGCTATTCATTTATTATTCCATAATATACTAAATCCTCGTATTTACCGTCTTTAATAATATGATCCTTTAAAATTCCTTCTTGTTTCATGCCAATCTTCTCCATTACTTTTCCTGAAGCGGGATTTGTAGAAAAATATCGGGCAAATACTTTATGCAGTTTCTTTTCTTCAAAAGCAAATTGAACAATCGACTGCGCTGCTTCCGTAGCATAGCCTTTTCCCCAATACTCCTCACCAATCCAATAGGCGATTTCTCCTTGATTAAAATGTTTATTGTTTGATAAGGCAATAGCTCCATATAATTCACCGGTTTCCTTATCTGTAACAGCAAACTCGTACGAAATATCTTGCGTAAAATTATCGTAATGACGTTCCATCCATGTTAATGCATCATTTAAATTATATGGATAAGGTAGATACATAGTGCTTTTATAAATATTATAGTTATTGCATAGCTTTGTAACCGTTTCTGCATCGGATGTTTGAAATAATCTAAGAACGAGTCTTTCTGTAAAAATCATTAACTTTTCACGGACATACCCCATTTAATCACTCCATTTATCTTTATATTGTAAAAAATGATACTCACCCTAGCGTAGGGTTGGTTTCCGTCACGACTGTGCGCTTTCTTTGGGGAGCCACTGCGCTCCAATCAACTCATCTCATGGATAAACATCCCAAATTTTAGGAATAAAGATGAGTCAATTGTATAATAAACGGAAAATTCTAACAATAAGATTGGGGATTTCTCCTCAATAAAAAGACAGAATCGCTTGGGGGCGATTCTGTCTCGATTCATTTAGTTGAGTTTTTTAATAAAAACAACCTTTAAGTAATTGAATTCTGGATATTCACGTGGGGCACGGAAATCCTTTGGTAAGCTGTATTCTTCAACAATTTTATAGGCTGTTTTAGTTTCTTTAAATGCTTGGTCAATAAAGTTCTTGAACTTTTTCATTCCAAAGCTTGCATTGTTCGTTGAAGCAACGATGATACCGTTTTTCTCCGTAATGGCGATTGTATCTATGAGTAATTTAGGATAGTCTTTCGCAGTTGAGAACGTTCTTTCTTTTGTACGTGCAAAGCTTGGTGGATCTAAAACGACAAGGTCAAATTTTAAATTGTGGCGCTGTGCATATTTAAAATAGTTAAAGACATCCATTACTTTAATATCCTGTGATTCGTAGTCGATGTTATTAACGCTAAATTGCTCAATTGTTTTGGCTAAACTGCGCTTTGCAACATCTACACTAGTTGTTTTTACAGCTCCTCCAAGTGCCGCTGCGACAGAAAATGCTCCTGTATAGGAGAACGTATTTAGCATATTTTTACCCTCTGCATAACGTTCACGAATGGCTAGTCTTACTTCTCGTTGATCGAGGAAAATACCTGTCATAGCTCCATCGTTTAAATTGACAGCGTATTTCATACTATTTTCCATTACGATAATCGGAAATTCGCCAGGTGTTCCCATGACGAAATCATCTTGTTCCATATACTGTCCTTTAGTATCGAAACGTTTTTTCTCATAAATGGCTTTGTAATCTACTGTCTCTGCTAGTGCTTCATATACCATTTCTTTAAATGAATAAATGCCTGCGCTATACCAGCTCACCATATAGTAAGTGTCGAAAAAGTCAATTGATAAACCGCCGATGCCATCACCTTCACCATTAAAGATTCGAAAGGCTGTTGTGTGAGGATCGTTGAAAAAAGCTTCGCGATTTTGAATAGCCTTTTTAAATTTTTTCATAAAAAAGGCTTTGTCTATTTTTTCGTTCGCATCATTTGTTAATACCCAACCAATACCTTTGTTTTGTAAGCCATAGTATCCTGTGCCGATAAAACGGTTATGATGATCCGTAAGTCTTAAAAGTGCACCTTCTTCTTTTGGAAGATGGCGTGCATCAACTGCATCTTTTGAAATGAGCGGATAGCCTTTTTTTAATTGATTAGAAAAGGGATTGTTAATTTGTAAAGCAATAGTTTGTGTCATGTTGTCATCCTTTAAAAAACATTTTGCTCTATTATCGCACTATTTTATGGTGATAGACAAACTTATTTCACGAAATTAGCAATTTTTTCAGCAGTTTCAATAGTAGCTTGTTCGAAAAAATCCATTTTACTAAAGTAGCTATGGATTAAACCGGGCATGTTAACATGTTCAACAGTCACTCCGGCATCTGTAAGTTTTCGTGCGTATGCAAGACCTTCATCGTATAGAACATCCGCCTCGGCAGCTATAATGATCGTTTTCGGTACTACACTTAAATCCTCAATCTGAAGTGGGGATACATGTGGATCCAAATAGTTTTCTTTTTCTGTATAATGATCTGCAAACCACTGCATTCCTTGTTTGTCTAAGCCAAAGTGTTCGCCGTAAACATTGTAAGAAGCCGTTGTAAAATCTACATTGACTACAGGATATATAAGTGCCTGCGCTTTAATCGTTGGTCCATTTAATGTTGCTGCTAAGTAGGCGACCACTGTTGCTAAGTTTCCGCCAGCGCTATCGCCAGCGACTGTAAGATTTGCTCTATCTCCACCGAAATTTTCGATGTTTTCGTAAACCCATATGAAACTGTCATAGGCATCGTAGAGCGGTGTAGGGAATGGATATTCCGGTGCTAGGCGATAATCAACCGATACAACGATTGCTTGGGCTTTTGTCGCTAATAGCTGACAGCCTGCATCCGTAGAGTCACAATTTCCAAATACCCAACCACCTCCATGATAATAAACAATGACAGGGAGCTTTTCGTCTAAAACAGGTCTATAAATGCGCACATTAATTTGTGCTCCATCCCGCACCGTTATTTTTCTATTCTCGATGCTCGCGAGCTGTGGGCTATCCGGTGACGTCCATTTTGGCACTATTCGAATGGCTCTCGCTTCTTGTGGTGTTAAATCATAGTACTGTATCGAAGAATCACTTGCTTTTATATAACGGACCGCTTCATCTCTTAATTTTGTCATCTTCATCAATCCTTTTTATTTACTTTTGTACATCTATTATAAACTATTCATATAAAATTACTAGGATTTAATAGCGGAAATGAAAATTTATTTACTTTCTAAGCAGAAATAATCTGATTGTAAAGTAAAATTATGTTTATAATATAATGGACGAAAGTATTTGGAGGGACACTATGATTTCTTTAATTGTGGCACATGATAATAATTATGTGATTGGCTATGAAAATGGCATGCCATGGCATTTGCCAGGGGATTTAAAATATTTTAAGGAGAAAACGATGGGGAAGCCAATGATTATGGGGCGAAAAACATTCGAATCCATCGGTAGACCGCTTCCTGGTCGCCGTAATATCGTAATAACGCGTGATGAAAACTATCAAGCGGACGGGATTGAAGTGGTGACAAGCTTAGAGGGTGCCCTCGACCTTGCTGGGGATGTCCCAGAAATTATGATTATTGGTGGCGAGCAAATTTTCCGCTTATCTATGGATATCGCAGATCGCTTGTACATTACAAAAATCAATCATTCGTTTAATGGGGATACATATTTCCCGAATTATGAGCAGGATTTTGTACAAGTTTCCTCAATGGAGCCAGAAACAGCACCAGAAGGTTACACATTCCAATATCAGATTTTTGAGCGTAAAAACTAAAGAAAATAGGTACTACGAAGCACGGTTATATGACCGTGCTTTTTACGTGACTAAATAAAGGTTTTTGGAAATATTTGTAGAATAAATAAAGGTTAGACTCATCCGCATAGCATGGGGTTGATTTACGTTCCAACTGGCGCTTTAAATTCGATAAACCTATTGTGACAAGAAGAACAGTCGAAGCGACAGAAGACTAATCAATCGAAGGAAAGAACTTGTCGAAGCGACAGAAAGACCTATCGAAACAAACGATGAGCAGCTTCGCATATGTATCAGATCGCAGGTAAAAAGATATTTAAGACATAAAAAATTATTGAGAGGTGTCCAGTCAATGTGGGAACAATACATTATTGAAACAAGCAGAGGGCGATTTGAATACTTTGTACGTGGAGAAGGGGAACCATTAGCTATTACTCATTTTTATATGGGTTTTGATGAACGAGGAAATTTATTTGCGGATCCTTTCACTGAACATTACAAAGTGTACTTAATCAATGTAAGAGGTGCTGGAAATTCAGCACATGTAGAAGATGATGCACAATTAAGCTTCCAAGAAATTGTGAAAGATTTAGAAGCGATTCGAGAACGTTAAAACTTGAAAAATGGGCTTTTGCGGGTCATTCAACGGGTGGAATGCTGGCACTTCAATATGCTGTGGATTCACCAGCATCTTTAACAAAAATAGTTGCTGGTTCAACAGCAGCAAGTAAAGAGTATGGAAATCACCCAAATAGTATTTATTGCGCTGAAAATAAACATTTCACTCGCATAGTTGAAATAATGGATTTACTAAATAATCCGGATACAGTTCGAGAAGAGCGTCAGAAGTTAAGCTCTGAATGGGCTTTAATGTCTTATCATTCCGAGGAAAAGTTAAAATTAGCAACGACTCGACCAAATAGTGGACGGACAGTCGGGAAGAACCTTGATTATTTTAGAAAAGTACAAGTAAAAAGCTTTGACATTCGACAACAATTGAAATCAATACATATTCCTACCTACATATTTGCAGGTAGATATGATGCACAATGTCCGGTTGAATTCGGAATTGAAATTGCCGATTTAACACCAAATGCACAATTGACGATTTTTGAACAGTCTAATCATAATCCGTTTATTGAGGAAGAAGAAGCTTTTAAAAAGTTTCTACAATTGACCTTATAATTGGGGCCTTTAATTATTTCTGATATTAGATTTAAAAAAGGGGAGTATCTGTGAAAAAAATAACCTTATCAAATGGAGAAACGGTAGAAGTGGAATGTTTGAGCTGTGCAATAACGAGCGGACTTATTGAACCAGATGGTGGTGTAGTCATTGAAACTGACTATTTTCATGCGCATCAAGATGTTGCCTATCCGATAAAGGGATTAATCATCTTGGCTTCTAAGCGTCATATTACATGTTTTGATGAGCTAGACGATGAGGAAAAAATGGATTATATAAACCTTGTATCAAGAATAAGAAAGGCTCAAAGAGATGTTCTAGGGATAGAATTTGTTTATTATTTTTACAATGAAGATACGACACATCATTTTCATACATGGATGGTGCCTCGCTATGAATGGATGTATGAATTTGGACGGTCCATAGAATCGGTTAGACCTGTTTTACTTCATGCGAAGAATAAAATGAATAATGAAGAAAATAAACAGGAAGTGCTGCGTGCAATAAAGGACTTAACGAGGCAATTACGGACCCAATAACAAAAAAATCGCTCCTTTGTAGAAGAGAGCGATTTTTATTGTCAATATTATAAGTAAAAATAAACACAAGCATACATCGAGCCACAGCCAGCTAACACAAATAGATGCCATATCGTATGGTTGTATGGAAGTGAACGCCAGGCGTAAAAAATAGCACCAATCGTATAGAAAAGGCCACCTGCTAACAGTAAAGCAAAACCATTAAAACCTAAGAAAAGATAGACAGGCTTTATGGCAAAAATAATGAGCCAGCCCATAGCGATGTAAAAAATTAAAGAAAGCTTGTCAAATCGATTAATAAAAAAGCATTTAAAAATAACGCCTAATATGGCAAGTGACCAAATAATACATAATAAAGTAATACCTAGCGTGCCGCTAATTGTAATTAAAAGGAAAGGTGTATATGTTCCTGCAATTAAAATATAAATAGAAGAATGGTCAAGAATGGCGAAAAAGTGTTTGTATTTTTCTGGCATGCTATGTAGCAGTGTGGACATTAAAAATAAAACGATCACAGAGACACCAAAAATAGTAAACGTTGTAATTTGGAGTGCACTACCGGTTTGTACAGCTGCTAAAATAAGAACAACTAGTGCTGGAATACTTGCGATAAATCCAATGCCATGTGTAATGGCATTCCACAATTCTTCCTTCCATGTTTTATAGTCAAAAGAATCAATCATATCGAACACTCCTTTCGTATATACATTTACTATACCCCAATAATTTTCATCCTGGTATTTACATTTGTCATGTTTTCGACATAAAAAGTGTCATATAAATGCCTCTTTGCTAGAGTGTCTTTGTTAGACAAGGATTCAACAAAGCGCTATAGTATCCAAGGTAGCGGTTTCAAAATGGACTGAAATGAACGAAACCTAATGACAAATGTCATGTTTACATAATGATTCATTAGTCTATATAATAAATTTTAATGAAGTAAAAGGATGTGTCGAAGTGGGACGAATTCATATAGTAACGGACTCAACTTGTGATTTAACAAAAGAAGAAGTAGCACAGCACGGTATACATATTGTGCCTTTAACGATTCAAATTGATGATAAAACTTATATAGATGGTATTGATTTAGAGCCACAACCTTTTTTAAGTTTAATGAAGAATGCTAAAAATTTACCGAAAAGCTCTCAGCCTGCACCGGGAAAATTTAAAGAATTATACGATGAGCTAGGTAAAGACGGAGATCAAATTATTTCCATTCATATGACAGGTAGTATGAGCGGAACAGTGGAATCAGCTCGTCAGGCAGCTCAAATGTCAGACTCTGATGTAACTGTAATCGATTCACGTTTTATTGCCATCGGTTTAGCTATTCAAATACGTGAGGCCATTAAATTGCGTGATGCAGGTGCTACTGTCGAAGAAATTGTTAAGCGTTTAGAGAAAGTGCGCGAAAATACGTATTTATATGTTATTGTCGACACACTTGAAAATTTAATTAAAGGCGGACGAATCGGGAAAGGTACTGGTTTTATCGGCTCCTTGCTGAACATAAAAGTCATTGCAAACTTAGAAGGTGGCGCATACAATCCCGTATCAAAAGTACGTAGCCATAAACAAGTTGTGAACTACTTATTTAAGCAATTCCAAGCTGATACTGCTGGGAAAACTGTCAAGTCAGTAGGGATTTCTCACGCTGAGGGTCTCGCAACGATGGGTGGACCTTTAAAAGAATTAATCGAGGGAACAGGTTTTAATGAAGTAGAAATTGCCTTTACTTCACCGATCATTTCAACACATACTGGCCCAGGTGCAATCGGTTTTATTTATTTTGCAGAATAATATAAGAGAGCTACTACATAAATAATTGTAGTGGCTTTTTATTGTTGAAAAGTGCCATGCCTATTTTATATGAAAAACCGTTGTAAACATACATTTTTACTCAATACCTAGGTATAGTCACTTTTCATAGCAGCATGAACTATTCTATAATAGAAGTAAGCAAATGATGGAAGGTGGTCAAATGAGCATTTGGCGAATGATAGTTTTGTCATGTTTGACCGTCTTAGTACTAAGTGGTTGTGTAATATCAATAGATGAATCGAATCCGCAAGCAGAACCAGACGGGGAGCACGCAGGGACGGAACAAGATATGAAACAGGATGAGCAACAAACAGAAAATGAGGAAAAAACCTCAAAGAATGTATTGACGCAAATTTTTGAACATTTTTTTGAACCAACACCAGAGGATTTACGGAAAATTGATGATAAAAGCGCAAAGCAACTACAGTACCTAGCGCTCGGCGATTCTTTGACGGCCGGTGTTGGTGATGAGTATAGTAAAGACGGTTTTGTTGGAAGACTAGCAGATTCATTGGTTGCTTGGCCTTCGATTTCAGATGTTGAAATCGATAATCGAGGAAAAAGAGGAAGACGTAGTGATCAGCTATTAAAATTAGTGGAAAAAGGGCATTATGATGAAGAGTTGCAAAAAGCACAGCTCATTTCAATTACTATGGGTGGAAATGATGTCATGAAGATTGTCAAACACGATCTGTTTAATTTGAAACGAGATGCTTTTGATAAAGAATTGAAGGCATATAAGAAACGCTATAGTAAAATTGTTGAAGGCATACGAGCTAAAAACCCAGAAGTGCCTTTATTACTTATCGGTTTTTATAATCCATTCTCAATCGTGACAAATGAAGCGAATGAATTTGATACGATTATTACGGAGTGGAATAAAGTCATTGAAGATATAGCCAAGAAAGATAAGAATGCGTGCTATATTTCAGTGGAGGACTTGTTTGATTCAAATAAAGAGCTCGTTTATCATACCGATTTCTTCCACCCAAATGCAAAAGGCTATGACAAAATGAATGAGCGAATTTTAAAAGCAATGGAGAAATGTAATATGGAACAAAGGATTAACAAGGAAATAGGCTTCGAGGAGTGACGAAATGAATAAATGGAAATTTGCATTTTTTGCCTTAGCAGGCACAGTGCTTTTTGCAATCCTCCTCGTCGTTTTTTTAGTAACTAGACCAATAGACGGAGTAAATTTAGCAGAGAGTTCAAAAGATGAAAGTGACGTAAAAGGAAATGTACTCGTTGTCCAAACAACAACGAAGGAATTAGAATCTATTTCGAAGAAGTATTTAAAAGATGCTGGATCACCATTACCGTTGGACTTTACGATTGGTGATGATATTCAATTAAAAAGTACACTTAAGGTGTTCTACACAGAAATCCCCATCTCAATGAACTTCGATCCGATTGTGGATAAGAAAGGGAATATTATTTTAAAACAGACAGGAATGAATGTTGGGCTGTTAAATATTCCACCTGATACAGCGATGAAAATTATGCGAGACACGGTGGATTTCCCTTCTTGGATTTCAATCGATCCTAGTAAGGCAGAAATTTATATTGACTTATCGCGCATTAACATTGCTTCAGGATCTCGTATTAAAGCAAAGGAATTAGACTTACCAAAGGATAAGATTTTACTGGAAATTATTGTTCCTGGTGAATAAGGAGTGAGATAAATGGCAAAGCAATTGGCAACATTTGCAGGTGGGTGTTTTTGGTGTATGGTCAAGCCTTTTGACGAAACACCTGGCATTGAATCAGTAATTTCCGGCTATACGGGTGGGCATGTAGTCAATCCAACATATGAACAAGTATGCTCTGAAACGACAGGACATGTTGAAGCGGTTCAAATTACGTTTGACGATGAGCTATATTCTTACGAGCAATTACTATCGACATTTTGGACATTAATTGATCCAACTGACGCTGGAGGACAATTTTATGATCGTGGAGAGTCCTACACGACCGCGATTTTTTATCACAATGATGAGCAGCTTGATTTGGCTGAACGTTCTAAGGCAGAGTTACAGGCATCTGGTAAATTTGATAAGCCGATTGCCGTGAAAATTTTACCGGCAAGTTTGTTTTATCCAGCTGAAGACTATCATCAATATTATTATAAGAAAAATCCAATGCACTACGAGCGCTATGCAGTAGGGTCAGGTCGCAAAGCGTTTCAGGAGACACACTGGGGGCTGAAAAATGAATAAAGAACAACGTTTAAAAGAGTTAACGGACATGCAATATTACGTGACACAGGAAAATGGAACAGAGCCACCGTTCCGTAATGAATTTGATAAGCACTTTGAAGAGGGTATTTATGTAGATATCGTTTCGGGGAAGCCATTATTTAGCTCGCTCGATAAATTCGATTCGGGTTGTGGCTGGCCAGCGTTTGCAAAGCCAATTGAAAAGGAAGAAGTGACGGAGCATTTCGATACGTCTCATGGGATGCGTCGTGTAGAAGTTCGAAGCACAGACGCTGATTCTCATTTAGGCCATGTCTTTCCAGATGGACCAAGTGAGCTTGGAGGCTTACGCTATTGCATTAACTCCGTAGCCCTCCGCTTTGTACGAAAAGAAGATTTAGAAAAAGAAGGCTATGCAGAATATCTTTCATTATTTAAATAACAAGAACTCCTAGCAGAATAGATCGTGCTAGGAGTTTTTTATGGTTTTTTTGATTGTCTTAAAAACGACGGAAAGAGCCGTCAAAGTGATGGAAAGGGCCATCGAAACGACGGAAGACCAATCAAGCGACGGAAGATCCTTCGAAACGACGGAAGGAACCGTCGAAGTGATGGAAAGAACTTTCGAAGTGACGGAAATAGTCATCGAAACGACGGAAGAACAATCAAGCGACGGAAGGATCCTTCGAAACGACGGAAAGAACCGTCGAAGTGACGGAAAGAGCCATCGAAACAATGGAAAAATAATCAGCGACGGAAAGAACTACCGAAGCGACGGAAGGAGCCATCGAAACGACGGAAGACCAATCAAGCGACGGAAAGATCCTTCGAAACGACGGATAAAGCAATCGAACCGACGGAAGGAACCGTCGAAGCGACTGAAAGAACAATCAAAACGACGGAAGACCAATCAACCGGAGGAAAGAACGTCATCATTGTCTAGAAATATTAAATGATGGATCTTGCAATTCTAAATCCGATATCATCAATAAAAAATTCAGGCATACTCTTTCGACGACAGGTAGCTCCACAACCACGTTCTTCCTCAGCCCAACTTCCTCCTCGGATTATACGATAATTGCCAAACATTTCTTCATCGTATATGTCCCAGCACCACTCCCAAACATTTCCTATCATGTCGTACAGGCCCCATTCATTAGGCATTTTTTCTCCAACTTTGTGTACACGTTCGTTGGAATTATCTTGATACCAAGCAATTTCGTCAATTTCTCCGTATCGATATCCTTTTGACTTTGCTTTACATGCATATTGCCATTCAGCATCTGTCGGTAATCGAAAACCATTAGACCTATGATTGCAGACAACTAATTTACTTTGCTGATCATAATCATAAAACTTGTCATAGCCAAGAGCGTCAGACAATGCATTACAAAAGTTCACTGCATCTATCCATGAAACATTAACAATTGGTTTTCGATCATTTATTGGTGTTAAACATTTCTTTCCCATAATACTTGTATAAAGTTCTTCAGTCACAGTATATTTAGCAAGATAAAATGACTGTATCTCAACTTTCCAATTAACCTCCGTTAAATTTATCCTTTTACCTGGCATACCAAATTTATAGTTCGAACTAATCCATTTTTGCTCGTTTCGAAAATCTCGTAGGCGAATTTCTCCGTTAGGAATATACACCATTAATTCATTTAAGTAATGATTCAAATTAGTTAACATTGTCCTCTCCAAATCTTAACGTATTGTTTTAGACAATAAGATCGTTATTAAGTATGCTTCATGAATAATGAACATCTTACAGACGATTTTTTTAAACTACAATGATAGAGATTCTGAGACACTTTACACTTTAAATTCACTTACAAGGTTACGTAGACTATCTGCCTGTTGAGCAAGCTCTGTGGCAGAGGCGTTAATTTCCTGCATGGATGCAGATCCTTGAGTGGCTGCAGCGGCTGAAGTGACTGTGTTGGCAGCTGATTGTTCTGCATAGGCATTCACTTGGACAAAATCATTCGCTACAGCATTGCTATAATCAAGAGTTAATGCGATTTTCTCTACCATAGTCGCGATAATTGTCGTCGTTTCTTGAGTATGCGTTAAAATATTGTCTAAAGATTGGTTTGTTTCATTTGTTACTTCAACGCCACGAATCACGGATGATACACCCTCGTGGTTTTGAGAGATGATGGATGTTACTTCGTCTTGAATGGACGTTACAATGGATGTTACTTCTTTTGCGGCATTTTGAGATTGCACGGCTAGCTTTCGAACTTCATCAGCGACTACCGCAAAGCCCCGTCCGTGCTCACCAGCGCGTGCTGCCTCAATCGCTGCATTTAAGGCGAGTAAATTTGTTTGCTCTGAAATGGCAGTAATCGTGCCGATAATAGATGTTATGTCGTCGGATTTTCGACCGAGTGCTTCGACTATGGAAGTCGTGGAAGCCATCGTTTCTTCTATAGATTGCATGACTAATGAAGATTGTTGAACGGAGCGACTGCCTTCGTCAGCTGCTTGCTGCATAGCTAAGGAGGCACGCTGAACTGCATTTGCTTGCTCATTTAAATGGTGTACAGCATGCTCAAGATCACTCATTTTTTGTTGTGCGCTAGTCATACTAAAAATTGTATTCTCGCTATCACTTGCAATATCAGCTGTAGCATCAGCAATATTCTGAATGGTACGGGCATTTTCATCGGCTAAAGACATTAGTTCTAAGCTACTGCTTGAAACATGGTCTGCCAGATTACTAACACGTTTAATCAAGAAAGATATTGATTCAATAAGTGTATTAGTTGAAGCGGCAATAATTGAGAACTCGTCGTGATTACGAACTTTAACACGTCGTGTCAAGTCGCCACCAGCCCGTGCAATATCAAGAATGGAATGGTTAATGGCATGTGTATTGTTTCTTAATGATTTAAATAACATATAACCAAAAATAATAATGGCAATAAATCCGAGTATTGAAATGAAGAAGAAAGAAGTAATAGATAATGTAACTTGCTTGTTAAGCTTATCTAATTTTGCTTTATTAGCATTATCCATAACTACATTAATGGACTCTATATTTTTGTCAATATAATTCTTCATCGTTTCGCCAGTACCGCCCATCATAAGCTTTCGAGCTTGTTCAAGACCAAGTTCATCACGCATTGTCATGACTTTTGAAGAATATTCAAGGTAATTTTTATAATACTGATCGATCGCCTGTATATGACCTAACTCTAACTCTCTTTCTGTAAACTGCGCTTCTAATGCTTTTATTTTTTTATCGATAGTATCAATTTTCATCTTATAAGATGTAGCAAAGTTCCCGTCCCCGGTAATTAAATAGGCTTGTTCTAAATTGGTGAGTCTCGCAATTTCATAAGCAAGTTGGTTGACAGTTAATTGTTCCTGAACATTTTTCTCAGTAAAGTCTTTCATTTGTCTTTGCAGATTCTGAATATTAATATACGATAATAAACCTATTGTGCCATTTATAACAATAAGGAGAGAAAAAATGATAAGGACTTTGCCACGTATTAAATGGTAAAAACGTTGTCGTTTTTCTTTTGTAGGAGGGAGATTACGCCTATCTTCTTCCAAATTTTTTACTTTCTTTTTTGAAAACCTAGTTTTAAAAAGAGACAGGCGTTTCTGTATGGAGATCCTGTATTTATGAGAGTTATTCATCGCCATCACCTTCCTATTTTTGAATAGTTGGTTTAAATTTTACCGTATTTTACTAGGTATTTCTATCTCTTTTGTCTAAAAATTTTCATTTTTCAGATAATAAATACATACTTTTTTTCTGTGACTAAAGTCCAAATAATGACGAGGAATATTACTGTTAGGATGAATAGGAGAAAATGCTTAATAGATATTTTTGTGACGAAGAAGTTATTTTTTGATAAACTAGCGGAAAGCAGAAGAGTAAAGAGGGGATTTCTAGTATGAAAAAGAGCTTTTATTTGTATGTACTGACGTTTAGAGGTGGGGATTGGTCAGATCCGAAGGTACGATTTGCAGAGGAAATGTTCCATGAGCATAATTTTCCAAAGCAGAGCTCTGAGTTTGATGAGCTGTCTTCATACATCGAATCATACGCTACTGACAACTTAAAAACAGAAGTATTTGATGAATTATGGGCATTATACTTAGATCATGCATGAGCTAAGTAAAAACAATATAATTTATTTTAAGTTGCTAGACGTCTAGCGTTGCGAAAATAGGAGAAACACAGTATTATTTATAGTGAAGACTTACAGAAAAGAGGGATTGCAGTATGAGTATTCATATTAATGCAAAAAAAGGCGAAATCGCTGACACAATTTTACTTCCAGGAGATCCATTACGTGCAAAGTACATTGCTGAAACGTTTTTAGAAGATGTTACTTGCTATAACGAAGTTCGTAATATGTTTGGTTATACAGGTACGTATAAAGGTAAACGTATTTCTGTACAAGGTACTGGTATGGGTGTGCCTTCAATTTCGATTTACGCTACAGAATTGATGCAAGAATATGATGTACAAAAATTAATCCGCGTAGGTACTTGTGGTGCAATTCAAAAAGACGTAAAAGTTCGTGACGTAATTTTAGCGCAAGCAGCAACATCGGATACACGTATGAACCAAATCATTTGGGGTAGCGCTATTGACTTCGCACCGATCTCTGACTTTGATTTATTATTAAAAGCATACAATGCAGGTAAAGAAGCTGGATTAAACTTACAAGTAGGTAATATCTTCACAGCAGATATGTTCTATTCTGATGAGCACCAAAATGAAAAATTAGCTCAATATGGCGTACTTGCTGTAGAAATGGAATCAGCAGCACTTTATACGTTAGCTGCAAAACACGGCCGTAAAGCACTTTCAATCTTAACAGTAAGTGACCACATTCTAACTGGTGAAGTAACATCAGCAGAAGAACGCCAAACTACATTCAACGACATGATCGTTGTTGCACTTGAAGCAGCTATTCAAGAATAGTCTAATCAAGGATTTGAAGTTTGGATAACTTTCAAAGGGATTACACTAAAAATTAATAAAATTTTTAATCCTCAATGGGTGACTCGTTAAAGATAGCCTGTTGAGGTTTTTTGGTGATAATGAGTTAAAAAGTCTTGCCAACATAAGAGGAAGTATTAAGCATTTCGCGAATATTTGCGTGATCTAGTTTCTCAATGTAAGCTTGTAACTCGTTCCTAAGGCATTCAGGACATTTGAATTATTTTACGAAGTTTTTAATGTTTTTACTGAAATTTACAAGGTGTGCGGTACACTGAAAAAGTAATAAGGTTTACTTTATGAGGTATATTATTGAATAGATTCTCTTTAAAGACAAGAAAAGTAGGTGAACAAAGTGGGGAAATATCAATTGGATACAAAAGGTAAGGTAGCTGTGACAAAGTATCATGAAAAAAACAAGCCCGCAAAATTTGATAAAAAGCAGCAACTTGAAAAAATACGTGCGGAGTATTTGAAAAAGAAACAACAACAAACAGATAAATAATGTGAATAAAACACATTATAAGGATAGGAGAGCTTAATTAAATTCGCTCTATCTATCCTTTTTTTACCACAGATGACCTTAAGGCTTATACTAATTATTTATGTAATGAAAAGTAGATCAAGAAAGGATGTAAAGATACTGGCACATGAATTAGGTCATGCAATTCAAATGGCTATTCTCAACAAAATAACAGCATACCAGAATTTATACTTCCCACTAAGGAAGCTTAAAAAAATCCCTATATAAAATAATTATAATATTTGATAAAAGTAACTTCATAGTTAAACTAACGGAGCGGGTGCTTTACTGGAAGATCGTTGAGTTGCGTAGGCAGCTCTTTTTTTTATTGAAATGACGAAGCAGTTTGGTTAAACAATAATTTGTATAAAAAGGAATCATTGGTATATATCAAGAACTTTAATATAAGCATTTTAAATTTTGTTGAGAGGTGAGGAAATGGACACAAAGAGAATTATTGGTCAAACTAAAACGGTTGGATTCCAAGTAGGAATTAGAAGGACTTTTCCAATTTCGCAGGAAAAAGCTTGGGAATTAATCGCATCAGAAGATGGATTAAAGCTATGGTTAGGTGAAAGCACCAAAATAAATCTTCAACCAGGTCAGAAATTCCGTACAAAAATCGGGGAAGGTGAAATTCGAATTGTTAAACCTCAACAACAACTTCGACTTGCTTGGAAAAAAGAAGGGTGGGATAAAACGTCTACCATTCAAGTTCGGATCATACCAAAAGAAAATACAAAAACGATCATTAGCTTCCACCAAGAAAACCTCTCTGATCAAAATGTGAGAGAAGAAATGCAGCAATACTGGGAAACAATTCTTAAACAAATAGAAGAATGGATTAATTAAGGAGGGATAAGTTATGAACCCATTTAGTCACATTGACCTTAGAGTATATAATTTAGAGGAAAATTTACCATTCTATGAGGGTTTTCTTACCGCATTAGGCTTTATTCAAACATTCCATAGTGATAAATGGAAGGTGTTTGCAGTCAATGGAAATCTTCCAAGTGTAGCCTATTTTGCCATCACTGAAGATCCTTTGCATAAACCGAACGGCAATCTAGTTGGATTTTGGGTAGAAAATCGTGATGAAGTTGACAGACTTGCTACACTGATTAAAGAAATTGGTGGAAAAATCACCTCTGGACCTCAACAATTTTCCATTAGCCCTACTTACTATGCAGTTTATTTTGAAGATCCTTGTGGAAATCAATATGAAATTGTTCACCGATTGAACTAAACTTTGTAGAACTCTTTATTTTCGTACTTGTAGTCGGACTATTAACTGAAGTTGATCTTAGGAGACATTTTTCCACATCCCTTGAAATGACAAGTTTACTTCCTGATTTCACAATTCAATCTGTGCAGTCGGACTAACAAAAGGGCTCAAATCGACCTTCCTCTCTAGTCGTAGTATACAATACCCGTTCTGAGTATATTTCTGTGGTGTAGCGCAGTTTTTTGCGCTACATGGGGGGCTTAAAAGTGGATAAGGAAGATTTATGCACAGGCACTGGTTGGTGGTTAGGTTTTTTGTTTTGGATAAAGAAATGTTGATCACCATTTCTAATCAGTTGAAATATAACCTACCTTTTCTAGTAATTTCAATGTTGTATAATTTAAGTCTGGAAGTTTTTCTAAAGGGAAATATTTTAAATCTTTACTCTCTTCATTTTGTTTAATAATACCTTTAACAGCAGTTGCTTTAAAAATTGCCGTCGCGTTATAAATTTCATCCCCATGTGGAAATTTATAATATAACTCTTTCCCTGAAGCTAATCCAACTAATTCCAGTTCTTCGGCAATTAATCCTGTTTCCTCATACAACTCCTTTTGAGCAGTTTCTTCAAAACTATCTCCTATTTCCATACCACCGCCTGGAAGCCCCCAATCACCTGTATCTGAACGTAATTGCAATAGTATCTCATTCTTTTCGTTTAAAACAATGATGGCTGAGCCGGGTGCAATAATAGGACTCGTTCCAACATATTGGCGTAAAGATTTTATATAATTCATGCTTCCTCCTACATTTAACCATATTTCTGTTCTTTTAAATGAAAAATTCTAGCTGTAAAGAATCATAACATAGCAAAGTTGTGGTTGGAAGAGAAATGGTAAAAGTGTTATGCGTAATAGCATGCAATGAGTAACAAGCGGAATGTCAATAAGTGAAGCTTAATCACCGTCTGGGTATTTTTAAAAGTTTAAAAAAAATAGTTGTTTCCAAAACATCAAATCGTAATGGTAATATGATACAATAATGAAAAAAATGGGAGGAATTCTTATGAAGTGCAATAAATATAACTGGGTACAATTTATAGAGGGAAGCGTATCAATAACCCTATAAACTACGTAAACCCTCACTAATGGAGGGTAAAGGTGAATAATCGTCATAATCAATTGCTTTTATGGCTGTGTGTTCTTTCTTTTTTTAGCGTATTAAATGAAATGGTATTGAATGTTTCATTACCTGATATTACAAATGAGTTTAACAAAGCCCCAGCAAGTACAAATTGGGTAAATACATCCTTTATGTTAACTTTTTCTATAGGAACGGCTATATACGGTAAACTATCTGATTTGATGGGGATTAAAAAATTAATTATATTTGGAATTGTAATGAACTGTGTGGGATCTTTGGTTGGATTCATTGGCCATTCTTTTTTTTCATTACTCATTTTTGCTCGTTTTATTCAAGGAATTGGTGCTGCAGCTTTTCCATCACTCATTATGGTTGTAGTTACACGTTATATACCCATAGAAAGACGTGGCAAAGCATTTGGCCTTATCGGTTCTATCGTAGCATTAGGAGAAGGGGTAGGGCCAGTTATTGGTGGGATGATTGCCCATTATATTCACTGGTCTTATTTATTACTTATTCCTTCAGCAACTATTTTAACTGTGCCTTTTCTTATGAAATTATTAGAAAAGGAAAAAATAAGAAAAGGCTCTCTCGATACAGTAGGAATTATCTTAATGTCTATAGGTATTGTATTTTTTATGTTATTTACAACATCCTATAGATTACCTTTTCTTATAAGTAGTATTCTTTTTTTCCTAGGCTTTCTTAAACATATTACGAAAGTATCAGATCCTTTTATTGAACCTTCATTAAGGAAGAATTCTTCGTTTATGATTGGAATTCTCTGTGGTGGGCTTATATTAGGTACTGTAGCTGGATTTATATCTATGGTTCCTTATATGATGAAAGATGTTTACCATTTAAGTACTGCGATGATAGGCAGTGTAATAATTTTCCCTGGAACGATAAGTGTTGTTCTTTTCGGCTATTTAGGTGGATTACTTTTGGATAAGAAGAATCATACATTTGTATTAACCATTGGTGTTGGGTTTATTGCTATCAGTTTTTTAATAGCTGCATTATTTTTAGAAAAGACCCCTTGGTTAATGTCAATCATTTTGATATTTGTTTTTGGTGGCCTTTCTTTTACAAAAACAGTGATATCCACGATTGTTTCCGCTAGTTTGAAACAAGAGGAAGCTGGTGCAGGAATGAGCTTCCTTAATTTTACAAGCTTTTTATCTGAGGGAATAGGTATTGCAGTCGTAGGAGGCCTATTATCGATACGGTTATTTGACCAAAGAATTTTACCGATAATTTATCACCCCGCAAGTTATTTATATAGTAATATGTTACTCTTATTTGTGGTTATAGTCACATTTAGTTGGATGCTAACTATTTACGTATTTAATAAACGCACTGCAATATAATGTCCAATAAATATTAAAAAACTAAAAAAAATTAAAAAGATGATAATTGGTTTTTGAAAATTTCCTAAATGTTATATACGGCCAGGTGCTCATTAAAAGGTGAGTGCCTGGCCTTTTGTGTGTATTCATTATAGTAGGTGACGGTCTATAGAAGGTGATTCAACACAATTTTGCTTTGAGAAATCAAACAAAACAGATACAGATGCAGTTTATGGAAAAATCTTTTTACAAACCATGGTATGCGATGATACTATATATTAGGCGATAATTACAAGAGTAGAGAATTCTTTCCTAGAATATATTCTCTTTAAAAATATCGTTAATTAAAGAACGATTGAAGGTAATTGAATATAGTGACTAATCTAATGTATGTATTTTGTTTAATAGTTTGGGGGCTTAATTTTATTGCAGTGAAAATTCAAGGGACGCCAGTAAGCTTAGAATTATCATTGACTTATCGGCTAGTAATTACTGCATTTTTATTTTTCGCCCTTGTATTATTTCTTAAGCCAAAAGGGATACCTACAAGGAAAGATCTACCCTTTATCATTGTATTTGGTGTATGTAACTTTGCTTTAAGTTATTTATGCCTATATTATGCAACAATATTAAGCTCAGCAGCAATTGTAACATTAATCTTTTCATTAAAAGTGATTTTGACGCCGCTAGCTCTTCGTATTTTCTTAAAAGAGCAACTGCATCCTCGTGTGTTATTTGGGGGCGTTTTGGGGGTATTTGGTGTTTGTGTTCTCATATATCCTTCTTTAAGTAGTTTTTCTAGCTTTGCTGATCTAAAAGGCATTTTGATTGCTCTTTTAGGTACAGTACTTACAGCGATTGGCGATGCAAGTTCTGCAAGAAACGCCAGAATAAAGATTGACCCTATTTATGCGAATGCTATTGGTTTCACTGTAGGAAGTATTCTAATGGCAATAATTGTATTGTCACAGGGACAAAAGATTATCATTCCTACATCAATAACATACATATCTGCTTTACTGTATTTAACATTGATAGCATCTTTCCTGGCATGGCTATTTTATTTAAAGCTTGTTGAAAGAATAGGTGCTGCCAAAAGCGGGTACATGGTAGCTTTATTTCCCGTCATTGGAGGAATAGCCTCTGTTGTAATTGGTGAATCATCGCTTTCAATATATTTAATAATCGGATGTCTATCTAGCTGTGTAGGAGCAGCTATTGCTTTAGGATTTAGAATCCCCCGTAAAATTAAAAAAACGTGAATCAAGACTTTGGGGACACAATAAATTGATTAAATGAAATAAGGTTACAGTAGACCGCACAGAAATGGGTAGTTTTTGGTCGATAGTAAAAAATAAACAAACGCAGACATTTATTTTATTTAAAATCGGAAAAAATGCGGAATTTTAATAGTTATTTTCCTTAGTATTTTTAAAACTTACATATAGGGGGAATATTTTTTGAAAAAGGCATTTATTTCGCTATTTATAGTTCTTCTATGCTGTAGTTTTTTGTTTATAGGTAAAAGTGAAGTTAACGCAACCTTTATAGGGATTATTGAAGAGATGATAAATGATCGAAAAGCTGTAGTTTACATAACTGAATCTGAAAATGATGCGCTTAGAGGAATTGTTTCTGTAAATCTTGCAAAGAATCCCGACATAAAATTTAAGGTTGGTGATAAAATAAAGGTCGGTTATGATGGAACAGTCCAAGATACAGCCCCAATGTGCGTGACTACACTTACTGTAGAATTAGTTGAGTAAAATATTTAGCGTAAAAAAATTAAAGAAGGATATATAAATTTCGCTTATACATAAAAACTTTAGAGAGGCTATTATCAAAATATGATTGTTGTTTCTTTAGAGAGTTATCTGGGAGCAGGGGCTAAAATTTGACTAGCTTTTATGTTGTATAATTAATTGACATATTAGAGCCTAGTAGTTTTTTGTGGAATATTTTTACTCAAATGTAGAAACAACTATAGTCATAGAAGCTATTGCTATATAATATTTCATGGATGCGCATTAAGGCAGGGGTTGTTAAACACTTATGTTAAATTTGAGTTCATTTAGTTGTATGCTCTCACTATCATAAATAGAATTACAGACAGTCGTTTTAATAGTAGTAAATAACTTTTAAGGGAAGCCATTTTGACTTCCCTTAACTCTCTTTTTTTATACATCAATCATTTTTTTATCATTTAACGTAAATATGTTTCTCAGCCATTGTCTGAAATACTGCAACTGTTCCTCGGAATGGAAATAGTGTTCTCCATTTTCCATTACTTGCAAATTACAGTTAAAACGTTTATTAAATTCAGATACGACGTCAAACTCACATAAGTTATCTTCTGAACCATAGAGAATTGAAGTTGGAATATTCCAAGCAACAATAGGATGTTCTTTCACATAACAATAGTAATCCCAATAGAGAGTTTGTCCAATAGGTGTAGAAATTTCTTTCTCTTTTTTTAGTCTACTCTCACTTACATTAAACCATGTCATCATATTATTTATAATACGTTCCATATTTACTACAGGAGAAAGAAACAAACACTGCTTCAATGGCTCATGGCTATATTCTAATAGGCTAAAATATGCTCCCATGCTACAAGCAAAAATGCTTATATTATTTGATAGCGATTTTGCATAGGTCATTATTGTATTAAGATCATGAACGCAGTTTTGAACATTGCAAAGATAAGTATCATCCTTACGGTCACCGTGTTGAGGTAAATCAAAACTAAGTACTTGATAACCTACTGCTGTTGCTTCTTCTGCAAATACAATAATCGAGTCATCTGCCTTATTGGACATGTTACCATGCACCACCACAAATAACTTATCTGATTTATCACCCCACAAAATTGCTGGAATGTTGTCTATTTTAAAATTATTTTTTATCATATACAATTTATCCCCCAAGGAATATAAATAAATGGTCATTCCGAATATTACAAATGTAATACCAATTTAGCCACCTAAACCAATACAAATAATTGCTGATTTATTTAATTGCACTACCATTAACTTAATCATCCACTTTTTTAATTTGGCGTATAGTCTTTTTAAGCTGTTTGCCTCTTTTACGAGAACACATACAATCAAGTATTTTGCGTGCTCAGTACCGTAAATTGTCAACTATTTTTTTGAAAATAATTGTATTTTCTATACGAATTGAATCAACTTCACCACAATCTAAGCAAAATGTATAAATCTTGTTTGCGCCTCTAAATGAACCTTTACTTGGCTTAATAGGCATATAGTCTGTAGCTTCTGTAAATTGAATACTCCCGCATTTTTTACATTTTTTATCTCCCATATATAATCGCTCCTTATTAATGGATAATATTAATTTTTTACTGCTATGTACATTGAAATTATAACATAGTTTAGGGGGTAATTTAGAGATTGTGGTAAATATATCTATAAATGGATTTAAGTTGTTGCCGAAATGATTTAGAGGGTTGGAACTAAAACATTAATTTATGCTAGTGGAGTTCACTGTGAAAATGGGTATGAATTGCTCGCGGTTTCGGATTGTTATTATTGTTTGTCCCTAACGATTAAAGGATCTATTCATGTGTTGACTAAAGTGAGCTTTTTTTCTTTTATTAACTTTACATGACCGATTTATATGTAATGAAAGTTGAATGATTAGTTGGAATGGTCATTGTCTTTTGTTTGAGGTGTGAAGGGGAGGCAATTTGACTAGCATAGGCATTTGCGTAGACTGTTAATGCTTTTATAGCATAACCTATATCGAAATCGAAAGGAGGAAAAATTATGCGATACGATTACGGACATGATGGTTATGGAGGACAACATGGTGGGAGACATCCATATTATCCGGTTACTTCTCCAGCCCATTTTTATCCAACTCACCATTATCCAACCCACCATTACTACCCAATGCATTACTACCCAACACATACAACATACCCAACACATCATCGACATCCGCACCACCACCACCATCACCAGCATACGAACCCACGCTATTACTAATTTAAAAAAACAAACGGCACTCTCTTTATAAAGCATTGGTATTATTTTAGCTAAGAACAAAATAATGTGCACTACCTTAAAAAGGGACATCGGAGGAAATAGATTCTTATCTTGAAGTTAGGATTTAATTTTGATTCCTTATAAATAAGTATCAATGCAAAGTGTTGGTATTATTTATGAATAGTATGAAGCTAGTGCCATAAGATGTAAAGAATGATTTGTTGGTAATAGCTAGATAAGTTTTCATTTGAATGTTTTCATTAGTAAAAAGGTCACTCTGTGGAAGTGACCTTGAATGAACTGGTATAGGGAAAAATTTCCATTCGGTATATTGTTTTTAAATAGTTCCAAAGAATTTTTCTTATAAAGGTTAATATATGAAAGTAGCGCCGACAATAATTAACAGAATGAACAGAACAACAATTAGAACAAATGTTGAACCGTTATTGCCACCTCCATAGCTATAACCTCCGTAGCAACAATTGTTAAAATTGCCATAGTTTCCGAAGCATCCCATGATGCATTCCTCCTTTCTACTCCTATAATATGTATCGTTTTAGAAAGTGGGAAAGGTATTTATCCTACAAAAATGACTTTAGAATTGGATATTTTGGGAAAATATTTAATAAACTTGAGAAATAAAAAAGGGCCACCGTATGGAAGCGACCCTTAGTAACAATTCAAGGCGGTGTAGCTAAAAAATTAGCTTACTATATTATTATGATGAGATAACTACTTTTGCAGAGTGGAATGCCTTAGTATAAGAAATAAAAAAAGAATGTAAATAATCCATCTGCAATTATGATTTAACTATTGAACCAAGATAGCTTAAGTGCTGTCTTGGTTATTTTGCGTTACGAAAGTGAAAGTTTTGCCTAACAAACTTAAAAAGTGATTCTAAACTAAAAGTATAAAAAATTTCCTTTAGTGCATCATAAAAAAGTATATCGAGTGACACGCAATCAGAATTTAATAAAGTATTTAAAGAGGTGAAAAGTTTAAAGTAATGGACATTATCTTAGCACTATTACCAGCTCTCTTTTGGGGGAGTATTGTATTATTTAACGTCAAGCTTGGTGGCGGACCTTATAGTCAAGTACTTGGAACAACATTTGGTGCACTTATTTTCTCTATAGGTATTTACTTTTTTGTAAAGCCTGAGTTATCTCCTATAGTGTTTGGTGTCGGGATTGTATCGGGTCTCTTTTGGGCATTAGGGCAAGTAAACCAATTGAAAAGTATTGATTTAATAGGTGTTTCCAAAACAATGCCTATATCAACAGGGTTACAATTAGTATCAACAACTTTATTTGGTGTCATTGTGTTCCATGAATGGTCGACAACAATGTCGGTTATATTAGGAATTCTTGCCCTTATCAGTATACTAATTGGTATCGTTCTTACATCTCTTCCAAATCCAGAAGAGAAAAAAGAAGAACATGGAAGCAATTTGAAAAAAGGAATTTTAATTTTACTTGTTTCCACTTTTGGATATTTAGTATATGTGGTAGTAGTACGCTTATTCAATGTAAGTGGATGGTCTGCATTATTGCCGCAAGCAATCGGGATGGTAATAGGTGGAGTTTTATTAACATTTAAGCATAAACCATTTAACAAATATGCGTTTCGTAATATTATTCCGGGTTTAATATGGGCTGCCGGAAATATGTTTTTATTTATATCTCAGCCACGTGTAGGGGTCGCAACAAGTTTTTCTCTTTCCCAAATGGGGATCGTTATTGCTACTCTAGGCGGAATTTTTATATTAGGTGAGAAAAAAACAAAGCGGCAACTTATCGCCATTTTCATCGGTATCGCTTTTATAGTCGCTGCTGGAATTATGTTAGGGATTGCAAAAAGATAAAAGGGAGGGCCTTGTATGTATCCAGATTTAGAAGGAAAAGTTGTTGTCATTACAGGTGCTGCAACGGGACTAGGTAAAGCAATGGGCATTCGCTTTGCTGCAGAAAAAGCGAAAGTAGTTATTAATTATCGATCAAATGAAGCGGATATAAATGCTGTAGTGGAAGAGGTTAAAAAAGCCGGTGGCGAGGCCATTGCTGTACAAGGTGATGTTACAGTGGAAGCGGATGTCATCAATCTCGTTCAAACAGCTATAAAAGAGTTTGGGACTATCGATGTAATGATTAATAATGCGGGTATAGAAAATCCAGTAGCTTCTCATGAAATGCCGTTAAGTGATTGGAATAAAGTCATCAATACAAATTTAACAGGTGCCTTTTTAGGAAGTCGAGAAGCGATTAAATACTTCGTAGAGAATGATATTAAAGGTACTGTTATCAATATGTCCAGTGTTCATGAGAAAATTCCTTGGCCTTTATTTGTGCATTATGCCGCTAGTAAAGGAGGCATAAAATTAATGACTGAAACTTTAGCGTTAGAATATGCTCCAAAAGGAATTCGTGTCAATAACATTGGACCTGGAGCGATCAATACGCCTATAAATGCAGAAAAATTTGCAGATCCAGCAAAACGTGCAGATGTGGAAAGTATGATTCCGATGGGGTATATCGGAAAGCCAGAAGAAATTGCCGCTGTCGCAGTATGGCTTGCTTCATCTCAAGCTAGTTATGTAACCGGCATTACTCTTTTTGCGGATGGTGGAATGACTTTATATCCGGAATTCCAAGCTGGTCGTGGATAAGAAAATCGTACTAAAAAAGGTTTCAAGGGACTCTGTTTCTTGATGCCTTTTTTATTTGTCAAGAAGCGACTTTGTTGAGGTTTGAAATTAAAGTATATGGGAAATACTTCGGCTGTTTCTATCCCATTAGCTTTACAGTTAGGTATAAACGAAGGAAAATTACATAATGGGGAGACTTTATTACTCTATGGGTTTGGTGGTGGCCTAACACATGCTGGACTTATCACTAAGTGGTGTCCAGAAAATGTTTAATCCTTGTTAATATAATGCACAAATTTTTAAGACCGGTATTCATTTTATGAAAATGAATAATCGGTTTTTTTAACAAAGGTTAAATAGGATATTTTTTACAAAAGGAAAAGGATAGGATGTATTATAGGGTTAAGAGGGGATAATTTATGTGGTGGGAGTGAAGACGTTTGAATAATTCTTGGAATAAATTTATATATAAGATTGGTTCTCCAATTTACGATAAGTTCTTTAATTCGGGAGGATTTTTAAATGCTCGAAAACAAATATTTCAATCCATACCATTCAATAATCAACAAAAGATCCTGTTTGTTGGTGTAGGAACAGGAGCAGATTTAGAGCTGATAAATCACGCTAACCTAAATATAACAGCTATTGATTATTCACCTGATATGCTCGGAAAAGCAAAAAAGAAGTTCAAAAATTCTACCATAACATTTTTAGAAATGGATGCTCAAAATATTGAATTTGAAAATGAATCGTTTGACTATGTCATAGCTAGTTTAATCCTTTCGGTAGTACCTGATGCAACTAAATGTTTTCAAGAGATGACAAGGGTATTAAAGCAAGAAGGGGAAATAATAGTTTTCGATAAATTTGTCCCTAAAAACAAAAAACTGTCCATACCCAAAATGTTGCTAAGACCCATTATTAGCATATTAGGAACTGATATTGGCCGAAGCTTTGAAGAAATATCACCTGAAAATATAGTAGTAAAAGAAGATACATCTTTAATGCTAAATGGAATGTATAGGAAAATAATAATTGGAAAGATAAATTAAGTGTACGAAACAGCCTTATATTATGTAACAAGTTAACATGTGCAAACATAAATGCTTGTTCTTTATTGGTAGTATTAAATGAAAATAGGGGTCTTAAATATATTTTCCTCTAAAAAATCTTTCTATCTAACACAATTCCAGTTCCATTAATTGGTGCTTTATATAAATGACCAAAATACCATGATTTCTTAATAATAAATTAAAATGAGGGGGCTTAAATGATGACAATCAAGGTTTTTATTGCAACAGATGAAGATTATTTACCGGTGAATGAGCTAGTAAAAGAAGGGCATGAAGAGCATGTGATGGAGGAACCAACGATTTTTAAAAGTGTGGAGTCAGTAATGCCTGAAACGTATTATAAAGAACTAATTGGCAACGAAGTGAGTGATATTCTAATTGCGAAGGAAGATGAAATTGTAGTAGGTTTCGCAGTCATAAGTGTTGAAACTTCTCCACCTTTCGAGTCGCTTGTTCCCCGGAAATATGCGTACATACACGATTTTGGTGTAAAAGCTGAACTACAGCGAAAAGGAATTGGAAAAATATTATTTACTGCTTGTATAACTTGGGCTAAAGAAAGAGAGGTTAATTCAATTGAGTTAAACGTTTGGGAATTCAATACGAAAGCTATTGAGTTTTATAAACATTTTGAAATGAATAGCGTAAGTAGAAAAATGAAATTAAACATCTGATGAAAAAATACCTTGTATAAGCTGGTGACTAAAATTGTTCGAAATTAAATATGAGATTTTTGAAGATGATGTAGACGAGTTAAGGGAATTAGATATTTTAACTTTCGACAAAGAATACAATCAAATTTATGGTCTTTTTACCCTAAACGTAGGTGGACACAATTTTATTCCATACCCACCGGCTAATATCCCTTTATCAGCCAAAAGAATTTATTCTGAACTTATTCTTACTCACTTTAAACGATTAAATGATGTTGTTACATTACTAGATCATCACAATTATATCGCTTTAAAATATATAGAAAATAATTCGTCTTGGTTGGAGCTTAAAATAAAAAATGATCTAATAAAAGTAACAAAACGGGATTGTGAAATAGGATCTTCACTGAATAGCCTAATATGTCTAGAGGATAAATTTTTAAGGGACGCTATGTATGGTTCCTTTCACGATATTCCGATTATAAAAGAACAGTTTACGAATGAAATTAACAATAAAACTAAAATGTTTATTGAATAAATTAACAGTATTAATCCAAATATATTAAAATCAATATTTTTTAAAAGTTTATTAGAAAGACAAGGATAGTTGTACATCCGTGTTTTTGAAAACATGAAAAAAGGACTTCCGTGTACACGTAAGCCCTAGAATGGAACCAAACGTAGTTTCTATAGTTCGTTTGCCCATTCTTTGATTTGATTTTATGAAGATTTTGTAAAAATCCAACACACTTTATTTTTTGAGTATTTGTGATATAGGCAAGACTACGCACTAGTCCATACTAAAGTTCTTAATAAATAAAATAAGCCAAGACCGGCAATAATCAATAGCACGAATAAAACAATAGCAAAGGCAAAGTTTGCACCGGGTGAATTGACTCCATAAGATGGATAACTCAAAACAATCCCCTCCTTATAAAATTTATAGCAGGATTATTTAAAGAAAGTAATATATTTTATAAAATACTGTATCAATATGGAACAGCCTTTATAATCCATTTACTTTTTTAATGTTACTATACAGCTAAGGGCACTGGAAGAAGGGATTAATGACGACTTTCTACTGTTATTTCAAAATGTGGTTCACATATACCAGCATCCATTTCTACAGTTTGTCTTTTCGATCATTTTGAAAGTAATACCTATACACTGGAATATGGAATTAGCCACTTCGTCTAGGCCCATAAAAGTAAGCGCCACAATTAAGGGCTGATAAGGCGCATTTGTATTATTGGTGAAATAGAGAATACGGTGCTATCAAAGGACAATGCTGTGCGATTACTATTACAGCAACAAACAAATGATACTTCCTTTTTTCTTTATACTATGTTGTACAGAGGAATGAACGCAGGGCCAATCACCTTATGTATGGTGGGATTAATCCTGAAGTAATGATAAATAAGTTAATTCAGCGCTACGAGTTGAGCATAACATTTTAAGAAGTTGATTAGATGGAGAGACCATTTCACTATCAATCAATTAAGAGTTACTTTGTATTTTCATTTCCATTAGCGTTAGAATCGCTACGGCCAAGTTTTTATTTTTGCGAAATTTATCGAATAAACATAGTAATTTTAATTATTAAAAAATAGTTTTGCAACTCTCGTTTTATTAGATAGAATTAAATAATACCTTATTTGAAAGTGAGAGAAGATGATGTTTCCTGTTTTAAATACAAAACGATTAGTGTTAAGAGAACTTACTGAACATGACGCCCAAGATGTTTTAAATTGCTTTTCTAATGCCGATGTATTACGCCATTATGGGCAAAATCCATTAACAAGTTTAGAGCAGGTTAAACAAATCATTAACAATTTTTCACAGAATTATGATGAAAAACGTGGTATAAAATGGGGAATTGCATTAAAAGACCAAGAAGGAATTATTGGTACTATTGGTTTTCAAGAATGGTCTACTGAGCATAAAAGAGCTGATATCAGCTATGCACTTTTTCCTGAAAGCTGGGGAAAAGGGTATGCAAAGGAAGCTGTAAATAGAGTACTATCATTCGGCTTTCAAGAAATGGATTTAATGCGTATTGGAGCTATTGTATTTACTGAAAATGAAGCTTCCAATAAACTATTAACCAAATTAGGCTTTGAAAAAGAAGGGATATTAAAAAATTATATGCACCAAAATGGTGTTCCGTATGATACTAATATCTTTTCACTAATAAAGGTTAAAAATCATAAAATGGCCAGGACCAAGATAGATTAATGACAGTCTTGGTTTTTGTCATTAAAACGATGAAATAAACGAGATTCTCGCGAAAATTTAACTCCCTTAATATTCCTAAAGTTGATATAATAGGAATGTTTAATTATTTAAATATAGGAGGAATAGGTTTTTTAAAAATGAATAAATGGTGTAGATTCAGCAGGTGACTACTTAAAAGCGATGGGTGGTAATAATATCTATTAATTATGTTATTGCTTTTGTCGTTAGATGTTATATTTAGAAAGAAAAAGAGTCACCGGAGGACAGTGACCCTGAGTATTTTTAGAAGGTTAGGGATAAATTATTATTTCTCTAGGAAAAGTATGAGCAATTGAGATTTTGGTAGTGTCGTTTTTTAGTAACTAATGAAAGTTGCGCCAACGATAATTAAAAGAATAAATAATACTACAATTAGGGCAAAAGCGGACCCTGTGCCGTAACCATTACCTGAATAGCCCATAATAACTTACCTCCTTTCTACAATTTATAATACGTAAAGCAGTAAAAAGGAGAGAAGGTAATCATCTACCTTAAAGAAATAAATTTGCAATTAAGATAAAAAGACCTTTGTTACAAAAGTGACAAACTTTCGATAGAGGTTAGTTTTGATAGGGGAGGAAAAGATTAATGGAAAATGGAAAATTACCAAAGGTTGGCGTGGGAGCAGTTATCCAAAATGACGAAAATAAAATTTTACTTGTTTTACGAAAAAAAGCACCTGAAGCTGGCTGTTGGAGTTTACCTGGTGGCAAGGTTGATTATATGGAAACAATAGAAAACGCGATTATACGAGAAATTAAGGAAGAGCTTGGAGTGGACATCGAAATAACAGGATTAGTATGTGTGACCAATCACATTATTCAAACTGAAGATATTCATTATGTAGCACCTACTTTCGCTGCTCGTATTTCGAATGGAGAAGTACGAAATAGAGAACCGCATGCTTTAGAAAAAGTATATTGGTTCGCAATAGACGAAATACCTGAAAACATTACAATAACAACAGATTATGCTCTTAAACAGTTAAAGCTATCGTAATTTTAGAACGGGATTTATTTGATTTGGATGGCACTCCGCATGATAGTGAGAGCTGCTACATTTTAGCATGCTGTGCTTGCCTAAAATCATTTAACTAGCCTAAACACCGGATATCAAAAAGCCTTCTTTCTGTTGTATAAAAGGTCAAAACTAATACCTTGTAAAATTTAGATTTTAGTTTAAGAAATAGATTTAAAAGTAATGGTAACTCGGATACGATAATATATCGTAGGAGGTGTGGTTTTGCCTAAGGAGCTTGTGTTATAACAGAAAAACATAAACTACCTTTTGACAATTATTCCTAATGAAAAAGAGAAAAATTGTTCTCATCATTTGCTTGTTTATCATTTTTCTAACAGGCTCACGAATTTTATGGCTGAACTTATTTAATAATACAGATCAACCACATGCTGTTAAAGGGCAAATGGATTTAAGAAATTGGAATTTTAATGATGGTCATGCTCTTACACTTGATGGGGAATGGGAATTTTATCCTTATTATTGGTTAATTAGTGAAGAAAAGCATATCGAATCTACGAAGAATCATGCAAAATACATACAGGTTCCTAAAGGTTGGAGCTCTTCTTTACAAGAGGGAGAGGGGAGCCCTTATGGTTACGGTACTTATCGCTTAAAATTACTCGTCAATCCAGATGACAATATTACTTATAGTATTCGAGTTCCGAGTGTGCGAAGTTCTTCAGTTTTATATGTAAATGGTCGGCCGTTAGCAAAATCGGGTGAAATAGGGGAGGTTGCAGAAAAGACGATTGCCAGAAATGTTCCATATACTGCTTCCTTTGAAGCAAACGGTCACAAAGAAATCGAAATTATTGTTCAAGCTTCAAACTATAAGGACCCTCGTGACGGTGGAATTGTTCGCTCCATTAAATTAGGGAAAGAAGATATATTAGCTCGGGAAACTCAACTGTCGATCAATATGCAACAACTAGTAGCAGTAGTTTTTTTACTACATGCTATCTATTCCATTATTTTATTTTTTGTAGGAATTATGGAAGAAAGAAGATTGCTTTACTTTTCTCTGTTATCGATTAATAGTATGGTTTATTTCTTATTAGGAAGCGATGATAAATTATTATCTTATTGGTTACCGATTAGTTATGATTGGGCCTTTAAATTAGTTCATCTTTCTATGATTGGCATTGGTTTTTCACTGCTTCAATGTATAAAACATTGGTTACCTCGGCATGTGAGAAAATATATTCGCTTCTTTAGTATTTTCTGTGCTATCGCATCATTATTGACCATCGTACTATCTACTCGCTATGTAGTATTCAATCAAGGCATTTTTATTATGATTTTAGGAATCCCGATCGTTATAACGATACTAACAGTAATGCGAGAATCAATTAAAGAGATTAAAAGTAATATTTTTTTACTTTTTGCCATTTTAGCATTTGGTAATAATCTTATATGGGATGGCTTACTTCTTATTTTTGGCATTAAAATAATTATGTATCCATTTGATATTGTTATTACAGTGGCTTGTTTGGCTATTTTATGGTTTAAAGGATATGCTAAAGTCCATTCCGAAACGAAGGAACTTGCTATGAAGCTCCAAAAGACAGATAAATTAAAGGATGAATTCCTTGCCAATACGTCTCATGAATTACGCAATCCACTTCATGGGATCCTTAACATGTCAAAAGCTGTTTTGGAAAGAGAAGATCATGTGCTCAGTGACAAAAGTGTTAAGGATTTAGAAACAGTGCTATCTGTCGGAAGGCGTATGTCATTAATGTTAAATGATTTACTAGATGTAATGAGTTTAAAAGAAAATAATCCCAAACTAAACCTTAAAACATTTTCGATTCAGCCAATTGTATCGGGTGTATTAGATATGCTCTATGTTATGAGGGAAGGTAAGCAGATTCAGTTTATTCATCAAATCCCTGAAAATTTTCCGAAAATAGTTGCTGATGAAAATAGAGTTATTCAAATTGTTTTCAATCTTCTTCATAATGCGGTGAAATACACGAACGAAGGTGAAGTGACAATAGTAGGCCATGTGAAAAACGGTATGGCTGAAATTGTGATTTCGGATACTGGTATTGGTATTGATGAGGACACCATTCAGCAAATATTTAAACCATATGAGCAGGGTACCCTTAGCAAGGCAATGATTGAAGGCGGATTTGGGCTAGGACTTAGTATTAGTAAACGATTAGTTGAACTACATGGGGGATCATTACAGGTACATTCAGTTGTAGGGGAAGGGTCTGAATTTACTTTCACATTACCAATATCAGACTTACCTGAAGAGGAAAATGCTACAGAACATGAGGCTCTATTATCAAATGCGAAGGAAGAGTCAGTAGTAGCTACTTCTCCAATTCTATTCGATAATCGAACTGAAAACCATTCAATCATTGAAGCAAATCGACCTAGCGTTTTGGTCGTCGATGATGATCCAGTGAACTTAAGAGTTATCGAAACAATACTTTCAATAGAAAAATACGACCTAGTAACGGTTACAAGTGGTAGTAAAGCTCTTGAAATATTAATGTCTCAAGAGTGGGATTTGGTCATTTCAGACGTGATGATGCCAAATATGTCAGGGTACGAATTAGTACGTGCGATTCGTCAGCAATTTTCAATAACAGAACTTCCGGTGTTACTCCTTACAGCAAGAAGTCAGTCTCAAGACATTGAAAATGGATTTTTATCTGGTGCTAATGATTACGTCATGAAGCCTGTGGACGCTTTAGAGCTAAGATCAAGAGTAAAAGCACTAACAGATGTTAAACAATCGGCACAAGAAAGGCTTCGAATGGAGGCAGCTTGGCTTCAGGCACAAATACAGCCGCATTTTCTTTTCAATACACTAAATGCCATTATTACATTAAGTGATATTGATATTGAACGTACAAGTAAGCTACTTGAAGCACTGTGTGATTTCTTAAGGGAATCATTTAAGTTCCAGAATATTGATGAGCTTGTTCCAATTGAGGATGAGTTAAGCCTTGTTCGATCCTATTTATATATTCATAAAGAACGTTTTGGGGACCGTATCAATGCAACGTGGGATTTGGAAGTTTCTACAGACGTCATGATCCCATCACTGACCATCCAACCATTAATTGAAAATGCTTTGAAACATGGTATTTTGCCTCGTGAAAATGGCGGGAATATTCATATTCGCATTGTAGATTACGACAGGTACATTGAGATCACTGTGTCAGATAATGGTATTGGAATGGATAAGGCTACATTGGAACAATTACTAGACAGAAAAGCGGAGACTTCAACTGGCATTGGATTGCTTAATACAGATCTTCGTTTAAAACAACATTATGGTAAGGGACTTCAAATTAAAAGTAAACCAAACCAAGGGACAGTGATTTCGTTTGTTGTTCTTAAAAAGAAAGAAAAATTAAAGTAAATGTAAAGTGTTTGTTGTAGTTTTCTCATAAGATTGATCATTTAAAATAAAGTAAAATTTGTTTGGAATCCTGTTTTTACAGGATTTTTTTCTTTAACTATCGTAGCAATTTAGTTTAATGATAAAACAAATAGCGAATCAGAGACAGAGGAGCATTAATGATGGGTATTATTACATTCGGTGAGAAAAAAGAAGGCATAGACTACATATGGAGACCTGCTGTTTATTGTCTAATGTTCAATAGTCAGAAAGAAAAAATAGCGATTATTCAAACAAGTGATGACGAATTTTTCCTCCCTGGTGGTGGAATGGAAAAAAACGAGTCTCACGAGGAATGTTTAAAAAGAGAAGCCCTTGAAGAGATGGGAATGGATATTAATATAGGTCATTTTATAGGGTGTGCCCAAAGATATTTTTATTCTACAAATGACAATAAATATTACCTTAGCGAAGGTTATTTTTATTTATGCGATAAGGGTAGACAAATAGGTAAACCATTTGAAGTTGATCACTTCCTAAAATGGATAGAACCAATGCAAGCAATTGATTGCTTATTCCACGAACACCAAAGCTGGGCAGTGAATGAAGCATTAAAATTAACAACAGCCATAAAACATGAGCATAAGAACCCATAACGCATATGATTAATCAAATTCCACATGATAAGACTGCATTAGTAGACACAAAAACATGACGTGTTTTTAAACGAAGAGATTTCAGTGAGGGAAAAACACATAAAGAACAGATAACCTATAATTAGTTATCTGTCCTCCTCAATCACTTTGTAAACGGATCTTCCGATTCAAATAAAAAACTTTTCTCAAGATTTTCTTTTGTCTCAGCATTGACGGTTTTTTCTTTTGCTTCCGCTTGTTCACTAGCCGGAGCTTCATCGTGAGAAGAACAAGCAGTTAACAGGAATGCTGAAATTGCTCCGATAAATAGGAATTTTTTCATTGCGATAACCTCCGTTATTGTTTAGTTACAGTTTAGATTGTGCAATTACACTTAGAATATAACGGAAATGACAAGGATAAATTTTGTAACAAAAAATGATAAATAACCGTTACACAATAAAAGGGGAAATAAGTGAAAAGAATTTTTCGGTACAATTTGTAGAAGTAGTCATAAAGATTTCAACGACATAATTCAACATGAAAATAGTTCGAAACTTGTTGAATAAGTTCTAACAAAAGAAAATGAATGGCAAGAAAGCGAGTATTTCACATCTAGAATAGCTTCAATGGTAAACGGCAATTTACGCCTAGTAAAGAAGAAAAAATAACAGGAAAATATGGCTGGTATTTTTGGGGAGAGAGCGTTAAACAGACTTCCTTCGCATCAAGGGAACTCACTAAATTACAGGGAAATTAGTGGAAATTAGTTTCAAATGCTACTTTTCCATATAACCACGAAAAATTACCTATATGGTAATATAAGTTGAAAGGAATGTTTTGAGACTCTTTTGAATTTTCTGATACTTGGCAGGAGAGTTTAAATGAAAGCTGCAAAGATAGGTATAATTACTTTTTTTACGGTCGCATTTCTGTTGATTATCATGTTACTTAATGCTGGTCCACCTAAGCCAATTATATTGTCAGAAGGTAAAAAGATTACAGTATTACAAGGTACTTATTGTTGGAGTAAATTTACAGGTTCAGAATGTGTTGATAAAATTTCTCCATCATCAATTATTGATAATAATAAAATTGTTCCATTTTCTGTATCCCCTCAAAGTGAAATAAAAATTAATTTTAAGAAACAACCCATTGATGAAATAGAAGTAGAAATGGAACATTTGGGTGAAAGTAAAAAAATAAAAGTTGAGGGTAATGTTTTTTCTGCACCAAATAAAAAAGGCACATATATATATGTTATCTCTGGAAGATGGGAAAAAGGAAGTTCTTCTTACATTTTTACCATAGAAGTTAATTGATAAATTGTAAACCTTTATTCGTAATTAAAGGTTAAATTAAATTGCGTGACTTCCATAAAGCGTAAATTGTAGGACTAGAACTGCTGATGTTTTAAGAGGATTTTAATATGATGCTAGATACTAGAAATTATGAAGATTAATAAATTGACAAAAAAATTCATTTATGATATAATTTACAATTATTAATTTAAAGTGTAAAATAGGATTCTCCTGGCCAGGAGAGTCCTATTTTTTTGACTTAATTAAGGAGAATCCAATTAATAAACGAATTAAAACACTTGCTTTTTCTAGGAGATGATTGTTTTATGGAAGAATTACCTTGTAAAGGTTGTAGAGGGATATGTTGTGGGCCTGTTCCAATTACAGAACAAGAGTTAAAGAAAATAAAAAAGAAAATTAAGGCGATGCCTAAAAAATTACGCCAAGATTTAAAAAATCAACAACGTTTTTATGGAACCTGCATATTTTATGACGAAATAAATGACCGATGTGGCATTCATTCGGTACGTCCATCTATTTGCAGAGCTTTTGGTTATTATAATAATCTTGTATGTTTTCGTAAACCAAAAGTGGCCATTGAAAAAAACTATAGTGCTACCGAACTGCCAATTGGTATTTTAAGTATTGATTTTACTTGGGAAGATTTTATTTAACTTCTCCAGCAGAATTTCTCTCCATTATATGTGGTGAGATGATTGCTGGTTTAGATAACTTTTCTTGACCGAACGTATGTACCTGTCGCTATGCTTTCGCACTTTGTTTAACGCAGGCTCTAATATCATACATATCTTTAAAGCTCTAGTCGCATAGTACGGCTCGTTTCAATAAATCCATGTTTGACATACAAGTTAATAGCGCCAATAGTTTCTGGTAAAAGCCTTAACTCCAAGTAATCTAATTTAAAAATCCTACAATGTTGTTATGTAATTCAGCAACCTAATTTTTCTCCCATTAAGAAACTCTACATCCTGTTTAGCTGGAGCTATTGAGGTTGGAGTTTTGACATTTCTAAAAACAGTTGTTCATATAATATTTCTATTTGTGGGGGATTTCATCTATTGAAGCAATTTTAATATTAATTTGAAATTTATCCTATTTTACTACTGTATTCTGTAACTTTTACAAATAATCTGTAAAATGAACAAAAAACTCGTTCAGTTAACACAGTATAAACCGCATAGGATTTCCAATACTAAAGCTGTTTTAAAAATTCAGTATGGAGAAAGGAGGTTTTCGTCAGTGAGATTTTTAGCATGGGGCATTATAGGCGGCGCGGCGCTTTTTGGTGTAATGAAACGCTTTGGGCTAATGAATAATGAACAACCAATGACACAGTCTGCTCAACAAGGCACGACACCAGTACAATTGGTTGCAAACAGTAATCCACTAACCGCAAATACACCTAAACAATAAATAGAATAGGCTACATCAAGCTTATAGACCTTTGGTTTGCGAAGGGTCTATAAGCTTGTACATAGTGCCGCTGCCGCTACGTTAGTACTACGCTTTCCGCAAATAACATCTCATGCCTAAGCACAAGCGATTCTGAACGTAATTATGCCGAGGACGGGTTAGCATAAGAAATTTATTCATTCAATTATGATAAAATTATAATGATTTGGAGCCTGGATAATTTGCGAAAAGTAGAAGTAAGCTCGTACAGCAAGAAATGGATACTGAACAGGACTCATGTATCCAAGTGATCCAAAAATCAAAATGTGGTTATAAAGAATGTAATAGCTATTCAAGTTGTAAATCTTCTAATTGTTTATAGTTATACCAATTTTCACTAAGATTATGTAAAGAACTATGAAAAGGGTGATTAAAGTTGTTTCAAATAAAAAGGATATATAAAGAACACTATCCTAACGGTAAAAAAATTATTTATCAATACGTCTCCAATAACTATTATGATGTTGTTTATAAAGAACGAGAAAATGGCTGGGCAATTGATTTTACGTTAAAACATTACGAAACCCCGTTTCACAAGTATTTGGAAGGAGAAATTTTTGAAGATCATATAGAAGATATTGAATGCTATATTGCTGAATTAAATGAAGAAGAAGTTGGAATTGTTAGCATCAGCCAAGAGAAGTGGCATAATGTGTTAAGAATTAATGATATTCATATTGATCAATCTCATCTACATAAAGGAATTGGAAGTAAATTCATGGCTTTGGTCAAAAAGCGAGCAACAGAAATAGGGGTAAGGGCGATCGTTTTAGAAACGCAAACTTCTAATTATCCTGCAATTCAATTTTACAAAAAGCATGGATTTCACCTAATTGGATGTGATTTATTAAGTTACTCCAATAATGATATTGAAAAAAAAGAAGTAAGAGTTGAAATGGGACTTGTTCTTGAAATATAAAAGGAGAGCACGTATTTATCGTGTTCTCCCTAAGAAACTATATATTATCTACTTTGAGTTTGAAGTGCTAATTTAACGCCTAGACCGATATAAACGAAACCAACTGCCTTTTCAATCCAACGTGAGCCATTGTTTGATGTCTTCGTAAAAATTTTTTCACCAATAAAGCTTGTAATAATAGCTAACAAAATAGTATATAAAGCACTCATGACAACAAAAGTAATGCCTAAAATCAATAATTGAACAGTGATCGATTGACCATTATGCTGAACAAACTGTGGTAAAAACGCTAAGAAAAATAATGCAGTTTTCGGATTTAAAATCTCCGCTAAAAAACCTTGTCGGAACGAAGAACTTGCCGAACTTTGTTCAACAGTTGGTTTTTCTATTTTTTGTGGTTTTGTTAAGAGCATTTGAATACCTAAATAAACTAGGTAAGCAACACCAATATATTTCACTATCTCAAATGCAGTGGCAGAGTTCATTAAAATTGCTGATAACCCTAATACAGCTGCTAACGTATGAACTAAATCACCTAATCCAATGCCTAGTGCGGTGAAAATACCGTTCTTTTTACCACCTTTCAACGTTTGCGTAATGGTAATGATAACAGCTGGACCAGGAATTAAAAATAAAAGAAGAACTATTGCAATAAAAGATAACATATTTATCCATCCTATTCTAATAAACTAAACATTCAATTAAGAGAATAATATAATTAACTTATTGAATGCAAAAAATATTATATGCTATCTTCTATATACCACATTATGTGGTGTCATCTTATCTTTGATTACAATAATTGCCTCAGCAATTAATATTAAATTGATGACTGGCATATCACTTGTCCAAATCGTTGCTCTAGCAGTTTTGAGTTTTAATTTAGCTATATTGTTTATTTCCTATAAAATAGAAAAAGAATATAAAAAAATAAATGAAGTCATTAAATTAATTGACTATTATTTAAGTTTTTATAAATAGCTAATTTCAATATCAATAGGGGGTGTGAAAAATGTACATAGAATTATAGATCAATTACTTTTTTTGATCGATAACATTCCTGGAGAATTTCGTCATATGTCTGAACTAGAGATTTCACAACGACCAGCGCCTCAAAAGTGGTCAAAAAAAGAGATGTTAGGCCATTTATGCGACTCCGCCATTAATAATTTGGATAGGTTCATTAAAATACAATACGAAAAGCAACCCTTTCTATTAACACCGTATGACCAAGTTCATTGGGTGAAAATTCAAGGGTATCAAGAGTTACCTTTTGATGAAGTAATGAACCAATGGGTGAGCTTAAATAAAAAAATTATATATGTTCTTAAAAATATCCCTAATGAAAAGCTCGCTCTACAATGTGGCTTTGAAAATAATCAATTAATAACTCTACAGTGGCTTATTCAAGATTATCTTGACCATATGGAGCATCATTTGAAACAGATATTTAAAATGAATGAGCAGATTTTGAATCTTTAGTAACAGGAATAGCTATTTAGTCAGTGATAAAAAGTATCCTACGTTTTAATTCAAAATCCTCTAGCTACTATTATTGAGTATACACTGCAACAAAAAATCAAAAAAGAGCATTTTTTTTAACATTCCTCAAATAATAAGGTACTAAATATTTTATATGAGGAAGTGAAGATTTGAAAAAACTCCTGTTTTTATTCCCTGTTTTTTGCCTTTTAACTGTTTCCTTTTTTTATGCAGAAGTCGGCGCAGAGAAATATGAAAATAAAGGAAGAAAGTATTATGAAGAAGCGGGACAAATTGTCTGGGAGATCAATACGGATGAAAAAATTGTTGCCCTTACTTTCGATGATGGTCCACATCGGAAGTACACATCTCAGATTTTAGATGTATTAGCCAAATATCATGCGAAAGCTACTTTTTTTATTGTTGGTCAAAATGCGCAAAAAAATCCTGAGGTCATATCAAGAATGTATAAGGAAGGTCATGAATTAGCCAACCATACATTTACGCATCCACTAAGGACGAATGTGCCGAATTTACTAAAGGAAATAAATCAAACGAATGACGTCATTCAGAACATCACAGGATTTAAGCCTACTCTATTCCGCCCTGTAGAAGGACAGTATTCAGATGCAATGATTCAAGCGATTGCTAAAGAAGGATATAAAGTTGTTATGTGGTCATGGCATTTAGATACTTTAGATTGGAAAAGTCCAGGTACTAATAGAATTGTTACCACTGTGCTAAACGGTGTCAAAGAAGGGAATATCGTTCTTTTTCATGATGGAGGCGGAAATCGTCATCAAACCGTAAAAGCGATAGAAAAAATAATTCCTGAGCTGGAAAGGCAAGGATATAAATTTGTCACAGTTTCTGAATTACTCGAAGTGCAAAATAAAAAAGACAAAAACAAATAGGCTTCAAATATGCTGTAAATTTAGAAATTCAAATAATATATTTGTTTAAAATTAATAAATTTTTTCCGTGGGGAAATCAGGCTAAAGATGTAAATAGCCTGATTTTTCATTTTCTAGGAATGACTTATCCATTTCTATGAAGATTTGTTGAGAGCAACGTGAGTGAAGCGGCTCATTGGACGCCCCCCAGAAAGCGAAGCGAGCAATAACGATAACAAAAAAGCGCCCAGCCGGAACGGAAATCAATCATACATTATGTTTATCATTCAAAAAAGGTACAATTACCCTAAAGATACGAGGGGGTTGGTATTGTTGTGTAACGTTGAATTAGTTGAATGTAATAATGAGTTTTTAGAGGGAACTGGGAGTTTTTGTCTTAGAAGTAAGAAGAAATCAAGTGGATATTTAAATAAGAACAAATGGCTGAACAATAGATTTGAGGAAGGCTTGAAATATGTTCAAGTAATGGACAATAAAAAACAAGTTGGGTTTATTGAATATACAGAAGCAGAAAATTCCTCAAGAGTGGTATATGCAGACGGTTATTTAGTGATTCATTGTTTATGGGTAAGTACAGTTGGAAAAGGTTACGGAACTCGATTAATCAATAAATGTATAGAAGATGCAAAAAAGCTAGCAAAAAAAGGGGTTGTTGTTATTACGAATTCAAAAACGTCATGGGCACCAAGTAAAGAGATTTTTTTGAAAAACGATTTTCAACTTATAGATACGGCGCCCTATGATTTTGAATTGCTTATCTACCCATTGAGCAACGAAGTCGAACAACCATATTTTCCGAATGATTGGGAGGACAGATTAAAAAAATTTAACGACTTAACGATTTTACGGTCATTCCAATGTCCATATGTTGAAATCGCTACAGAAAATATTATAGCTGGTGCAAATAAATTGAATATACAAGTTGAACTTGTTGATCTTAAGGATAGAGAAAAGTTGATGGCATTATCACCCTCCCCGTACGGTATTTTTTCTGTCATTTATAAAGGGCAGCTTCTAACTTTTCATAGACTAACAGTACATTCTGTTATAAAAAAATTAAAAGAACTGAGTTAAAAACGGCTCAGCGCACACCCAAAATAGTCAATAAATTTTTAGTGCGAATATATGGTTATTAATGCTTATAAAAACATAGTAGAAGTTACAAAAGGTTCATAATATAGAGTGAACTTAATATCTATTTTCGAACTCAAAAGGTAAGATAGTATGATTAAAGTTCAATGATCCCACTTTTTACATTATGACAAAAAGAAGGGGGGGAAACCTTTGGTAACAATACGCCAAAAACTAGTATCTACTTCACAAGCAATGAATATTACAAATGGTAAAAATAATGCAAAAAAGTATATTGTCGTTCATGAAACCGACAATACGAGCGTTGGTGCTGATGCTGACGCACATGCGCGTCTACAAATAAATGGTAATAGTAGGGAAGCTAGTTGGCATTGGCAAGTTGATGACAAAGAAGCTGTACAATCCTTTGAACATTATTGGGAGTGCTGGGCAACAGGAACGTATGTTGGTAATAGTCAAGGGATTCAAGTGGAAATTTGCGTAAATAGTGATGGAGATTATTTAAAAGCGGTGAACAATGCGGTGAATCTTATCGCGAAAATTATAAAAGATGAAAATATAACAATTCAAAATATTGTTCAACACAATTATTTTAGTGGGAAAAATTGCCCTCGTAATATTCGTGCTGGAAAAGTACCTTGGTCACAATTTATTGACATGGTAAAAAAAGCTGGAGATACTCAAATACCACCAGTAGAAACACAAAAATATCGAATTTTCACGGGAACATATAGTATGCTTACAGCAGTAGAAAGCGCGGCACAGGTGATGAAAAAAACATTCGGTTGGCTTGTTTACATTGAGCAGGACGGTGCAAATTATCGTATTAGAACTGGAACTTTTACAGGAATCAATGCAGCTAAAAATGCAGAGATGAAAATAAAAAATGCTAAATTGGCGCAAGTTACGTATATTAAAGATGCATAATAGGATATAATTTCTAATATTCTATGAGGATTTTAGTTGACTGCTTCGAGGAAACGGGTAAAATAGAAAAGCAGTACCATTATATACCTTCAACTTAGCAGATAATAGAGGTGCCTTTAGAAGTGCTTCAAGGGCACCTTTACTTTTACAAAATCTAAAGCAATAACATCTACATAGAATAATGTGCCTAACAATTTATAGTGATTAAGAAATGCTGGATTTTATGAAGATTGTTGTAGGACAAGATTTGTCGTGAAATTTTGACAGTCTTTTTCTTTTCGTCTTCTCTATAACCTGTTAAGATGGTAATAGTGTGACAACAAGTTAGTGTATATGAGAGTGGTGACAATCAAGATGGATGAACAGAAAAAAGATAGTATAGAACAGCAGTCAGAACAAACACCTCCTACTGAAGTGAAACCAGCAGGACAATTTATACAAATGAAACCGTTTAAATTTATTATGCTGATGTTCTTTACAATCCTTATTACTGCAGGCTTAACAATATTTGCGTTAACATTTGGAGATAAGAAAGCAGTGGAAGTAAAAGTACCGACTGTGCGTAAGGAATTTTCAAAATTGTACGAGGCCTATGATTTGCTTAAAAACAACTATTACAAAGATATCGACGATGCGAAAGTGGTCGATGGCGCAATTAATGGCATGTTTGACGCTTTAGGTGATCCGTATTCTGATTTCATGGTGAAGGAAGAAGCAGATCAATTTAAGTCTGGTTTGTCTTCTAGTTTCCAAGGAATTGGTGCGGAAATTCAAGAGCGTAACGGCTCTATTACAGTTGTGTCACCTATTAAAAATTCACCTGCTGAAAAAGCGGGACTGTTACCGAAAGATATTATCTTAACTGTAGATGGAAAAAGCATTCATGGGTTAAGTGCATCTGAAGCGGTAGCTCGTATTCGTGGTGAAAAAGGAACACCAGTAAAATTAACCGTGAAAAGGGAAGGAAACGCTGAGCCTCTTAATATGACAATTGTCCGTGATGAAATTCCGGTTGAAACGGTTTATGGTGAAATGCTTGAAGGCGATATTGCCCATATTCAAATCACGTCATTTAGTGAAAATACAGCAAAAGAATTTGAGAAGATTCTTGCCGATTACGAAGGTAAGGGCTTGAAAGGTATCGTTTTAGATGTACGCCAAAATCCAGGTGGTTTCCTAGATGCTGCAATAGAAATTTCGAATTTATTTGTTCCAGAAGGTAAACCGATTGTCCAAGTACAACAAAAAGATGAAGAGCCGAAAATTAGCAATGCTATTGCTGGTAAAAAATATAATATTCCAGTAACAGTCCTTGTTGATAGCGGCAGTGCTTCTGCTTCTGAAATATTAGCTGGAGCATTAAAAGAGTCTGTCGGTGCTAAAATTGTTGGAGAAACATCGTTTGGTAAAGGTACAGTGCAAAATGTCACACCATTAAAAGATGGCTCTAACCTAAAATTCACAACAGGTAAATGGCTAACACCAAACGGTAACTGGATTCACGAAAAAGGAATTGCTCCAGATGTTAAAGTGTCATACCCATCTTATGCATCATTACCATATTTAGATCCATCTATGGAAATGAAAAAGGATATGCAGTCTAACTCTGTAAAAGCGGCACAAGAAATGCTAGAAGTTTTAGGATATGAGCCTGGTAAAGCAAACGGTATTTTTGATCAATCCACAGAACGTGCAGTGAAAAAACTGCAAGCTGCAAATGGTCTTGAAGAAACTGGCATTTTAACTGGCGATACAACGTATGCTTTAATGGATGCATTACGTGCTAAAATAAAAGCAGATGACCCTCAATTGTTAAAAGCAAAAGAACTGCTTACTAGTACACCAGCAAAAACGGAGTAAACTACAAACTAACAAAGTAGCTGTCGCAGCAGGCGTCTCAAGTGGCCTTTTGCGACAGCTTTTTTTATCGGAGGTAATAATTGTGAAGGACGTATACTTATTTAGTGGCTTTTTAGGTAGCGGAAAAACATCCATGCTAACAGATGTTATTCGACAACTAAAGGAAAAAAATTTAAAGCCTGCTGTCATTATGAATGAGCTTGGCAAGCTTCCATTTGACTCACAGGCTGTTGAAAAGGATATTCCGCTAAAGGAAATGCTAGAGGGCTGTATTTGCTGCTCTGGCGCTGAAAAAACAGAGGCACAAATTCAATCTCTTCTATTAGATAGTGACTTTGATGTCTTAATTATAGAAACAACTGGTGCTGCACATCCTGTTGAAGCTTTAGACGCTGTTTATTCACCGTTATTTGCGGAACAGTTAAATATCAAAGGAATTGTTACGGTTGCTGACTCGAAGCTGTGGTTAAATCGAGAAACATTAACCCCACAAGTGCGCTCCTTATTTATGGAGCAAATCCGTCATGCACATTTATTGCTGGCTAATAAAACGGATTTATTAACAGAGGCAGAGCAGGCACAGGTTGTTTATGAGCTACAAGGCTTTAATCCTCATGCCTTTATTTTGCAAACTACAAATGGTCGAGTACCGTTACGTTTATTAGAAGATTTAAAGGCAACAGCTCAGGTGGATAAACAAGAAGTTGTAAAAACCCCAATAGCATCAATGCATCTCGGTTCACGATTAGTTGAATTTAATGACGTTGACTTTACGCAGGAGCAATTTGAGGATTGGGTACGCACATTGCCTGAAACAGTGTATCGAATGAAAGGCTATGTGCCATTAGAAGGTGTGAAAAATCCTTTCCTGTTTCAATATGCGTATGGCATGGTCCAATGGCTTCCAGAATACGTAAAAATGCCTGCGAAACTCGTTATTATTGGTGAAGATGTAAGTAGCTTAAATGTTATAGGTATTAATTAAATATTTGGCTTCACTATATGACATATAAAATCTGCTGATTACTACTAATGTTGTCTCGTTAAAGTAGTAATCATGGCAGATTTTTTTGTGGATTAGTAAAATAAAGGAGGATGTGTATCTACTTGAATATTGAAAATATTTAATAGTTTTTTAGAAGTGTCAACCCTATTTGAAACGTAAGTATTTCATAGGCTGGTGGAACTTGCTAAAAATTATAGTCAAAAACCCTCTGTTTGATGCGAATTTATGTCTCCAATGGTGTTGTTAGCAGATGCTGGTAAGAAATTTATTAAATTCGTCCTTTACGATTGTTTGCAGAGAAGGAGGAATTGCAAAAATGAAAAAAACACTAACTGCAATTTGTGCAACATTTTTATTAGCAGCTCCAATTCAAATGGCTTCCGCTGCAGCAAATACTACAGAGGGGAACACAACATCAGACTGTAATAAAGTTTCTTATCATAAATGGTCAAATAATCAATGGTCAAACCAATGGTCAAATCATAAGTGGTATGTAAATGTACCGCAAACACAAGCACCATCAAAAGAAACTCAAGCACCAGAAAAAAATCAAACACCAACTAACAATACACAAGCAACAACTAACAATACACAAACAGCTCAAAAAGATAATGCAGCTACTGCACCAACTCAATCTAAACCATCAACAACTACTTCAGATGTGAATGCTTTTGAACAAGAGGTAGTAAAATTAACGAATGCCGAACGTACAAAAGCTGGTTTAGCACCATTTAAAACGGACGATCAACTGATGGCAGCTGCTCGTGAAAAATCACAAGATATGCAATCTAAAAACTATTTTTCACATACAAGCCCAACATTCGGTTCACCATTTGATCGTATGAAAGCTTTAGGTATTACGTATAAGAGTGCAGGTGAAAATATTGCACAAGGTCAACGTACACCTCAAGAAGTAGTACAAGCTTGGATGGATTCTCCAGGTCACCGCGCGAATATTTTAAATGAGAAATTTACGCATATTGGTGTTGGCTATGTGAAGTCAGGTAACTACTGGACACAACAATTTATCCAAAAATAATAATAGCTTTATTGAATAATAGAGTCCACTAAGTCGTAAAAGGCTTAGTGGACATCTTTTTTTATACTACATAATTGAGCGGAAATTTATGCTTGGTAGGTAGAGAGATTTTTTCACTTTTGTGTTGTAAAAACTTTCCGTGGTGTTTTTAATGTGCATAATCAATAATCTGGCAGCTAATCGCACGAACATACACGACACAGGCGGTTGCTAATAACGCTATTCTCAAAATGAAGCATTTTATCGAATGCCGAATCAATTAAACCATACAATTAATACCTAGTATTCCTAAACTATATTGATAAATAGTCATATCCTATTATTATCAATTGAATTTAAGGGAGTAGTGAAATGGAAAAATCCTCATGCAATTGTGATTGCAACAATAATGTATTTCGATTAAACAAAGTTTCTTCATGTCCAGTTTGTTTCGGTAGTTCTGCTCAACCTCAAGTTCCTAATAATTTTACGACAGGAGCAATATGGAGAAATCCAGCAACAGAGACGATTGTGGTTACGCTTCTAAATAGAACAAATACATCTCAAACAGTGACAGTGTCAGTAATAGATTGGCAAAGTTGTGATCAAGCTGAAATGCCAAAGGACGCTTTTTTATGTGGAGAATCCCAACCTTCACTTTTTAATGGAATACCTAAGCCTCTTACATTTACTATTCCAGCTAAAAAACTCCTCACCGTTCATGCAACTCCGCAAAATGCATGGCAATCAGTTGACCCTGTTTATGAGGTTTTGTAATGCACCCACCTGATCCCGTTATACCATCTTTAGCTCCCGGTGACCCAATTATCTTTAATACATGGGGGATAAATAATACAGGTGTTCCTCAAGAAGGGAATACAGTATTACATCATCAGTTTCAACGAACTCTTCTTTTTTAAAAATAATTATCTTTGTAATCAAAAGTCAGGGCTCACTAAATGTGAGTACCTGAGTTTTTTTAATTTCATATTATTTTCTTTTTACGTAAATGCGAACGTTTATTCCGAGGTAATTAAAATTAAAATCAAACGTTCTAGCGAGGATCGAGAAAAATGTTCATAGACAGTAGGTCAATGTAATAAAGTGATTACGTTTTTAATTTATACCAATTACTATTAATATTTACAATTATAAAAAGTACTTGAAAATTTTGGTTAAATATGTAAAGATTTGATTGTACTTCAAAATCGAAAGGGGATATGATTTGAAAAACACAAAGCACGTTTTTAATCCAAAAGGTTTTCGATTTAATGTATTAAGTTTAGCTGTGGTTTTAATGCTTACTATTGGTACATTTTTTGTAAGCGGAAATACAACTACTTTAGCTGCACCTGTCTCTGTGTATTTAAGTGATGAGTTAACGCCAGTTTCAGTTACAGGAGATATTGAGCAAATGACACCTGATTATTTTTCTTATAATAAAAACCAATCGTTTTATAAAACACAGTTATCTATTAAAGGTGTGAAATATGACAAAGGGATTGGCTCGCATGCAAATAGTTCAATTAAGTATAATTTGAATGGACAGTATACTAAATTTACGGTTGATGTAGGAATAGATGATCAAGTAGCGCCGGGTCATGGTTCTGTAAATTTTGTGATAATTGTCGATGGTAAAATTTTATATATAAGTCCGGTAAAAAAATCAAACGAACCAGCTGAACACGTAGAAGTAGATATTGCGGGAAAAAATACACTTGAGTTAGTTGCGTATAATGCGAATGATAATATTGACAATGATCATGCCGACTGGGCAGATGCGAAATTGTTTAAATAAAAAATACAAGTCACTTGCGAATGTAGAGTTTGGTTTCCAGGTTGTTACCCTGTAGACCGAAATAATATATGGGTGGAGCCAACATTGCACTGTAAAGTGTAGTATCTCGAAAAAGCAAGTACAGGATCATTACGAATTGTCTCTTTTAAAGGATTTCATTTCGAAAAAGTCCCGAAGCAATAAACTAGTAACCAGGCGCTCGATTGAGTACCTGGTTATTGCATGTTCTTATAATATTGCAATAGCTCTGACAGGAGCACCATCAGCATTTTCGTATTTCATTGGTAGAGCATAAAACGTGAACAGTTCAGTGCCTATTTCACCGAGATTAGTTAAATTTTCAACGATGACAAAATTTGAATCAAATAGCACTTTCTTATGATTTGTTAAACTTGTCATAGAGTCGATGCTTATGACATCGAGCCCTACACCTTTTTTATTACTTTTAATTAGGTATTCAGCAACCTCTTCTGTCATGTGTGGGTAGTCACCAAAATACTTATCTGTGCCCCAGTATTGATCCCATCCTGTATAAAATAAAAGAAAATCAGCTTGATCAGCTCTTTTCTTCACTTTATTTATTCTGTCTAAAGTTATTTTTTGACCTTCTGTAAGATCACTACAATCGATGACCAAACCTTTACCTACAAATTGCTCCACTGAGATTACATCTAATGTAATCCCGTCTTTAAAAATATGATTTGGCGCATCCATATGCGTACCGGTATGTGAAGTCAAAGTTAAAGCTGTTTCTTTAAATCCGTCAGATTCATGATTACATATTATTGTTAATGATGGTTGATCAGTGCCTGGGTAGACTGTTATTTTTTCAGTTAATGTGTGAGTTAAATCAATAATCTTCATTATTATACCTCGCTGTAATTAAGATTTATTAATTGTACCATTAAAAAAAGCCACTTTGTTAGGTTTAAATAACCGTTAAGCGGATAACATAGATGCGTTATTTTCAGCATAGCGGTTTTTATATACCTACACAAAGAGGTACAAGAAGAAATATATCTGTCGCTGCGTTTTCGGCACTAAAGACGTTTGCTTAAAGAAATTAAAAGCTTCATCTATATCTTTTCGTCCGCATATAGTAAAATAAAAGACTGAATACAAAAAGTAGTATGGCTACAAGCGGATGTCACGGAATCGGGAAGTATTTAAAAAAGGATGTTAGCCTAAAAAACATCGCATCCATGCGATAACGGCTAACTGTTGTTGTTGTTGCTTTCGCTGCGCTTTCGCACAGACAAAACAGTTGCTGTCGCTGCGATAGTACTACATTTCTTACGAGCAAACAACATCTGCAAACCTAAGTACAAAGTCGATTCCGGACGCAATTATGCTAATGCCTAATTGATGGAATAGGAGAATTAATGTGAAACAACAAACAATCATTTTAACCGGTGGAGGGACAGCTGGTCATGTATCGCTCAATCAAGCGATACTCCCGTCTTTACAAGAGCTAGGTTATGATGTCCATTATATTGGCTCGGACGAGGGCATTGAAAAAGAATTAATAGGCGAGGCGTTTCCAAATGTTCCGTTTTACGGTATTTCAAGTGGGAAATTGCGTCGTTACTTCTCGATGAAAAATTTTACAGATCCTTTTAAAGTGCTTGCTGGAATTATGCAGGCTTTTCGTATTATCAAAAAAGTGAAACCCCAAGTCATTTTTTCAAAGGGTGGCTTTGTTTCTGTACCCGTTGTCATGGCTGCAAAACTTGCTGGTGTTCCTGTAGTCATTCATGAATCAGATGTTACACCTGGCTTGGCCAATAAACTTGCGCTACCATTTGCATCACACATTTTCGCGATTTTTGAAGAAACCTTACAGCACTTACCGAAAGAAAAGGCAACATGCACAGGCTCCATTATTCGCCAAGAGTTATTTATGGGAGATCGAGCAAAAGGGTTATCATTATGTGGCTTTACAACATTAAAACCCGTTCTTCTTGTGATGGGTGGGAGCCTAGGATCAGTTGTCTTGAACGACGCGCTCCGTCAAAATATACCGGAGCTTGTAAAACAGTTTCAGATCATTCATTTATGTGGTAAAGGAAATTACGACAAATCATTAGAATCTACGCCTGGTTACAAGCAGTTTGAATATGTGACAACAGAATTACCGGATTTATTACATGCGGCAAACTTTATCGTCTCACGTGCTGGCTCCAATTCGATTTTTGAATTTTTAGCACTTCATAAACCGATGTTATTAGTACCATTATCTGCACAGAAAAGTCGTGGTGACCAAATATTAAATGCCAACTTATTTAAAAGACAGGGTTACGCGGAAGTATTGCAAGAGGAAGAGTTAACAAAGGAAACCTTTAAAAAATCGGTTCATGTGTTAACAGAGCGTAAAGCAGAAATGGTTGCAATAATGGAGAAAACACAAAAACCGAAGACGCCAGAAGAAATGGCAAAATTGATTTTACAATATAAAAAGTAGATTTGGTAGTCAGTGCCTAATGCAAAGTTTGTACTTAAGCACAATACAGCAATTAATATTAGCAAAAACAGAAAAAAGCTATGTGCATGTCTCGAGACAGAACACATAGCTTTTTTATGAAAATCAATAGTAGATTACATCGCTTGTTCTTCGCCTTCTGCCATTTGATTGGCTGTTGTAAGGTAGAACAAGTCTTTTGGAATTTTATATAAATTAAATTGCGCCTCACCGCTATTGACCTGTGTTAATAATGTTGGGTGACTTTCATTCGCACTCATAATATAGGGTAGCTTTAAGGCTGCACGCTGTGATTTTATATTTTCAACACGAATACGGAGAAATACCGTATGGAAGTTATAGTCAAAAAAAAGTTCATTCAAAAAAAGCATTTTCGCCTTTTGGTTATAACCTTGCCCTTGATAAGGGAGTCCAATCCACGTTCCTAAAAAGCCTGCACCATCCTCAACATCATGAATGCTAATGGTGCCGATTGGTTGACCCCAATCATCAGTAATTGTCCTTGAAATAGCGAGTCCCTTCGCTTCTTCTTCAATCAGTTGTTTTGTCATAAACCAATATTCATCAGCTGATGTGGCTTTTTGACGGACAAAAGGGAAAACAGAAGGGTGTGATAATAGCTCATAGAGCTCTGTGCATTCATGTAGGTCTCGATGTTTAAGCATACGAAACGCCTCCTTTACTAGGGTAGTTAAAACAATTCCTTTAAAACATAAAGAAGAAAACTAAAATTCGTACTGGAATTAAAACCCAAAGAACTAGACGTTAAAACTATGATATCCATAATCTCCCGCTGTCTTACTGATTTTTCGACCATACCGAAAAAAGGCTAGTTTTTTTAATATAATATAACATTCATACTGCTTTATGCAATCATTTTCCTCGCTGAAACAAAAAATAAGTTTGTTAGTCAGTAAATTCTGAAAAATAAATAATTGCATAAATAGTTAAAAATTGCTTTTTATAATTTTCGGGGGTCATTAAGTCTAAAATATCATTTTTAAGAGTGGAAATACTTGAAAAGTGTTTCTTTAGAATTACGTTATTTCATCGAAAGAGGTAAAATATCAAAAAATAGCCTTAAAAGGATAAATTTTTTCTGATTCGAGAAGGGTGATTCTTTTAAATTATGCTATAATAGTATTATTGATTTTTTTGTATTCTATATTAATATTAGCGACTTATGGGGAGGTGACAGCATGGAATATCTTTTAAGCGAAGATTTATTTAATGAATTGTTTATTGGCAAAGATTTTGTCTTTTTAATGAAAAAAGTGGGAGACGATTATCAATATATTCGCTTAAATAAAGCAGCTCGAGCTTTGTTATCACATGAGGCGATTGGGAAAATGCTTTCAACCCTTACCCCAAGTCGGAAAATTTTTTCTATAATTCAAGAAAACTACAATCAAGCGATTGCAAAGCATAGTCAAGTTGATTATGTGGATTATGCCTATTATAAATCAGAAGTTCGTAAATATGAAACATCTGTTCGACCGATTAAACATAATAATGAAGACTATGTTTTAGCCATAACAAAAGAAATTCTCTATGATCGTAGCATAGAAGATAAGTTTTTATTTCTTCGCTCAATGTTTGACCATGCGTCTTTTTCTACAGTCATCTTATCAGCTGAAGGGTCTATCTATGAGGTGAACTCCAGCTTCACGGAGGACTTTGAATTAGATACAGAAACGGTTAAACAGCAATTATTCGTCGATCTACCAATTGTTCCTAAAGATGAAGTAGGGAAAATCCAGAGCTATTTACAAAGAGCAGCTATGGGCGAAAATATTGGCGAAAAATTCATCAAGCTTCATACACTGGATAAAAAAGAGCGCATGTATTTAGTTTCACTATCGCCGGTTATGCAATGGGATCATTCATATGCTATTTTTTTTCTCATGCAGGATTTCACACAATTCACTGAACAAAAAGCAGAGTTACGCTCAAAATCTCATGGTTTAGAGGTTTTTAAAGCTGCTCTAAATTCAGCAGCTTCCATTGCTGTTTTAGATAGGGATGCCAATATTCTAGAAATTAATGATTTGTTTTTAAATGCGACTGGCTTCACGGCAGAAGAGCTAATAGGTCAGCCTTATAAATTAATAGAACCTCGTTACAATGCAGAGGACTTATTACAAATAATTAAAAAAACGCTTAAAGCGGGGGATATTTGGCGAGGGGAGCTATGCTACCGTACAAAATTCCATGCTGATTTTTGGGTAGAAGCATCTATAGTGCCATTAATGAATGAATTCGGGGAGACAGAACAATATTTATCCATTAACTATGATATTACGGACAAGAAAAGAATGTTAACGGAATTGAAAAATATTGAACGCACATTCCGCCTTATTACAGAAAATACAAATGATTTAATCGTCATTACAAACGAAGATGGCATCATTATTTATGCCTCGCCTTCCTATGAGATTTTCTTAGGTTACGAAAATGTAGAATTACAAGGTCAGTTTTATAGTAACATTGTCGATGAACAAAGTAAGAAGTCTTGGCAAACATTTTTAAATAATTATTCAGGCCAAACAGAAACGCAGTTTGAGTTACTGTTGAGGGCGAAGGACGGTACGCCTGTTTGGACTGAAGGAAACGTAACAGTTGTTCATGATCCTGAACGCGAAAAAGTTTCACAAATTATGATGGTATCCCGTGAAATAACGCATCGTAAGGAACGAGAGAATGATTTATTATATTTAGCTTATCACGATACGTTAACACAACTACCAAATCGTCGTTTTTTACAAAAGGAGTCTCCGAAACTATTGGTAGAAGCGCAAGAACGGAATGAGTGTTTAGCTATGCTTTATATCGATGGGGATGATTTTAAGCGAGTTAATGATCAGTACGGCCATGACACAGGGGACGACTTTATCCGAATGTTTGGCCAAGTTTTAATTACGGCTGTACGTAACCATGATTTAGTTATACGAATGGGTGGCGATGAATTTGTTGTCGTCCTAACAGGTTTAACTCGGAATGATGAGAAGAGACATACGCAAATAATGGATATTATTAATCGCATTCGGAATGAACTAAAAAAAGGTTGGACAATCGAAAGTCATTACTTTGCTCCAACTGCTTCCATTGGTATCGCTTATTATCCGGATCACGGTCACACCTTGAATGAATTGCTAGAATTAGCAGATCAAGCTTTATATAAAGCGAAGGAAATTGGGAAAAATAATCTCTATATTACTGACGCCTAATCAATTATGTCTCGACACAATTGTAGCTGTCGCTTTGCTTTCGCGACATAAAACATTTGCTGCTGAAAGAAGTTGAAAAAGTCTGTACAAACAAGTAGTTACTTGTGGTACAGACTTTTTGTTTGATGTTATGCTATAACGGTATTATAGAGGAAACCCCTCATAGTTATTTTAGAATAGAAGGTGAAGAAATGCCTAAAAAGATACTTTTAGTGGAAGATGAGAAGCATATCGCTCGTTTTGTGGAGCTAGAATTAAAGCATGAAGGTTACGATGTATTCGTCGCATTTGATGGACGTGAAGGACTTGAGCTAGCTTCATCTGATAATTTTGATGTACTGTTATTAGATGTCATGCTTCCGGGGATAAATGGAATTGAAATTTGTCGTCGAATACGTACACAGTCAAAGGTTCCCATTATATTGTTAACGGCCCGAGATGCTGTAATGGACCGTGTAGCTGGCTTAGATGCTGGCGCAGATGACTACATAGTAAAACCATTCGCTATTGAAGAACTATTAGCTAGAATTCGTACAATACTGCGTCGGGTGACACCCGATGAAAAAATTGGGGGTTCATTACATTTTCGAGATATCGAAATAGATGTAGCGGCCTATGAAGTATTTGTTCAAGGGAACAAACTTGATTTAACGAAAACAGAATATGATTTATTAAAATTATTGATAGAGCATAAAAATAAAGTTTGTACACGAGAGCTAATTTTAACCTCTGTTTGGGGGTATGATACGGATATAGAGACAAATGTCGTAGATGTATATATTCGGCATTTGCGAAATAAACTACCGGGTGATATGAATACCTATATCGAAACCGTTCGTGGTGTGGGGTATGTGATGCGCGAATGAAAAAATTAAGGGATTATTTAGTCAATCAGTCACTACAAAAAAAATGGATGCTCACATCTAGTGCTGTTATATTTTTTAGCTATACGATTATTTGTATTGTTGTATATATTTCATTGCATACATGGCTACTTAACGACGAGGCAAGTCAAATAAAACGGGCAAGCGATGATTTGGTGTATTTTTTTGAGTCACAGGGACCTGGCCTTACGATTCAGGAGATACATCAAAATAAAGGTCTTTTAGATTCTATTAAGGATCGTGATCAAACAGTTAAATTATTTAATGTAGATGGCGAAAAGATTTTAAGTATTAATGAAAATTCACAGGTTGCACCTATTACCTCTTTAGGTGAAATTATGGAAATGACGATTGATAAAAAGAATGTCTTTGTCATAAATCAACGTATTCAGCTCGGTTTCATTCAAGGCTATATCCAGGTGATTCATCCATTATCTAAATTCGAGTCTTTGATGCATTATTTATTGACGACAATGCTAATTGCAGGCATAGGAGCATTATTGTTATCAGCATCAATTGGCTATTATCTAGCCAACTATTTGACGAAGCCGTTGCATGCATTACGTGCATCCATGAAAACCGTTATGGATAAAGGATTTAATGAGCCAATTCAATTATCTTACACGTCTCATGATGAGATTGGTGATTTATTGAAAATGTACAATGCGATGATGAATGAATTACAAATATCATTTACAAAGCAGCAACAATTTGTTGCGGATGCTTCTCATGAGTTACGGACGCCTATCCAAGCAATTGAAGGACATCTGTCCCTATTGAAAAGATGGGGGAAGGATGATCCAGAAATTTTAGAGGAATCTATTGAAACTTCATTAACTGAAATTGCACGGATGCGTAAAATGATCGAAGAATTACTAGAACTTGCACGTCGTGAAGAAAAGGACATCACAAGTGAGGCTGATGCAGTAGCTGTTATAGAAGCAGTTATAGAGGAAACAAGACTCCTTCATCCAGATGCTCGAATATTGCTGTCGAAAGATGAAGAAATAGGGCGATTATTTATAACAGAAAATGCACTTAGCCAAATTGTTCGTAATATAATAGAAAATGCAATTCGTTATTGTGAAAAAATTCCTGAGATTCAAATATCACTATCTGTTTTAGAAAAGGAAGTAACAGTAAAAATAGAAGATAATGGAATTGGTATAGCAGAGGAAAACATTCCATACATTTTCGATCGCTTTTATAGAGTTGATGAGGCAAGAAATCGTCAAATAGGCGGTACAGGCTTAGGGCTTAGTATTACAAAAATGTTACTTGAAAAATACAATAGTTCAGTGGAAGTCAAGAGTGTTAAAAATGTTGGAACCGTTTTCTTGCTGAAATTCCCGCTGAAATATTGAGAAAAATCCATGCTTTATTTAATTATTTCATCCTTTGGGAAAAAAATTGCTTAATTTGCTAAAAAGAGTTGTATTTTTTGTGAAGAGTAGTAAGATTGAGATGGAAAAAACGTTCTTTAAATAATGGTTAAGATGTCAAATATCCTTTAAAAGAACGGAAAAATATTATATAATTAATTGTAATTTAATTAATGGAACTGCCGAAAGGCAAAATTTGGAGGTCATTTTTCATGTCGAACAACGTTACAACTGTAAGTTCTCCATGGTCAGCTTTCTCTGGTCCTAACCTAGGATATGTGATGGAGCAATACGACTTATTCTTACAGTCTCCTGAAGAAGTAGAACCGGAGTTAGTATTATTATTCCAACAATTTGGTGCACCAGTAGTAGTAGAAGGTGAAGTAGCTGTAGCTAGTAATGCAGTAGCAGCTCCTGCTGGCGATTACAAGAAAGTGTTAGCAGCTGTGAAATTAGCAGATGCAATCCGTACAAACGGTCATTTAGCGGCAGATATTTACCCTTTGAAAAACCGTGAACTACAAACAGCTCAAATTGAAGAAAGCGCGTTCAACCTTAGCGCTGCAGATTTAGCTGAAATTCCTGCAGCTATCTTCTTCAAAGATGTGCCAGCAAACGTGAAAAATGGTAAAGATGCAATCGATTACTTAAAATCTGTTTATACAGATAAAGTAGCATTTGAATATAATCACGTAGTAGCAACAGAAGAACGTGATTGGATTCAAGCACAAATTGAAACAGGTTCATTTAAACAAGCATTAACTTCTAATGAGAAAAAAGCTTTATTAGATCGTTTAACTCGTGTTGAAAACTTCGAGAAGTTTATTCATAAAACGTTTGTAGGTCAAAAGCGTTTCTCTGGTGAAGGTTTAGATACTCAAATCATTCTATTTGATGAAATTTTAAAAACAGCTGAAGCAAATAACGTAGAAAAAGTACGTATTGGTATGGCTCACCGTGGTCGTTTAAATGTATTAACACACATTTTAAATAAACCTTACGATATGATGTTCTCTGACTTTGCACACGTATCCAATGAGTTATTTATCCCAGAAGATGGTCGCCTTGAAATTACGAAAGGTTGGACTGGCGATGTTAAGTACCACATGGGTGCTTCATATATGCGTGAATCTGGTATGAATGTTAAGCTTGCATACAACCCATCTCACTTAGAAGTAGGAAATCCGGTTGTTTTAGGTACAGCTCGTGCAGCACAAGATGACACTTCTAAGCCAGGGCAAGCTGTTCATAACCGCACAAAAGGACTAGGTATTCTTGTGCACGGTGACGCTGCGTTCCCAGGTCAAGGTATCGTAACAGAAGTATTAAACTTCGCTAAAACTGAAGGGTTCACTACTGGTGGTACAATCCACATCATTGCTAACAACATGATTGGATTTACAACTGAATTACAAGATTCCCGCTCATCTCTTTACTCTTCTGACCCAGCAAAAGGTTACGAAGTACCAGTTGTGCATGTGAATGCAGATAGCCCTGAGTCTGTAGCTCTAGTAGGTCGTTTTGCAGCTAGCTACCGTCAAAAATTCGGTAAAGATATTATCGTTGACCTTATCGGTTACCGTCGTCATGGTCACAATGAAACTGATGATCCAACTGTAACAAACCCTGAAACATATTTATTAGTTTCTAAACATGAGCCAGTTCGCGCTTTATACGGTGCTCAATTAGTAGCTGAGGGTGTAGTTTCTGCTGATGAGGTTGCAGCATTAGATAAAGCTATTTATGCAGAAATGCAAGCAGCTTATGATCATGTAAAAGAAATGGCCGATAAAGATGAACACAAGCATTTAGAAATGCCAGAAGAATTAAAAGTAGAATTCCCACAAATTGATACAGCAGTTGGTGTGGAACGTCTAGAAAAAATTAACGAAGAGCTTTTAGTGTTTGAAGATAACTTTGAACCACAGAAAAAACTTGGCAAAATTTTAGAAAAACGCCGTGATGCATTTGCTTCTGCAAAAATTGACTGGGGTCATGCAGAAACGCTAGCATATGCAACAATTATTCAAGATGGCACACCAGTACGTTTTACAGGTCAAGATGCACAACGTGGTACGTTCTCTCAACGTCACTTAGTATTACATGACAAAAACAACGGTAAGTTATTCACGCCACTTCACCATATTTCAGGTGCAAATGCATCATTTACAGTACACAACTCTCCACTAACAGAAGCAGGGGTAGTGGGCTTTGAATATGGGTACAATTTAGAAAATGGCAATGTACTATCAGTTTGGGAAGCTCAATTTGGTGACTTTGCAAACATGGCGCAAGTTATGTTCGATAACTTTATTTCAGGTGCACGTGCTAAATGGGGTCAAAAATCTGGTCTAGTTATTCTTTTACCGCATGGTTATGAAGGTCAAGGTCCAGAACACTCTTCAAGCCGTATGGAACGTTACTTACAAATGTCAGCTGAAAATAACTGGTTCGTAGCGAACTGTTCAAACGCAGGTAACTATTACCACTTATTACGTCGTCAAGCAGCATTATTAGGAACTGAAGGTGTTCGTCCACTTGTAGTTGTTTCACCTAAGTACTTACTTCGTCACCCATTAGCTGCAGCAAATGCTGAGCAATTAGCAAATGGTTCATTCCAAGAAGTAATTGAACAACCAGGCCTAGGTTCAAAAACTGAAGCTGTAGAACGCATTGTATTAGGTTCAGGTAAAGTAATGATCGATATTGCAGACCGTATTAAAGATGGTGAAGGCTTCGATCACTTACACATTGTTCGTGTAGAACAACTTTACCCATTCCCAAAAGAGCAAGTTGCTGGTATTATTGCTAAGTATCCAAATGTAAAAGAAGTTGTTTGGGTACAAGAAGAACCAAAAAACCAAGGTTCATGGAATTATGCATTAGAAACATTACATGAACTTTCAGAAGGTAAAAAGCTTCGTTATGTAGGACGTCCTGCAATGAGCTCTACTTCTGAAGGTGATGCAGATTCTCATAAAGCAGCTCAAGCCGCAGTTGTAGAAGAAGCAGTTGCTGAGCCTGTAAAGGTTAAATAATAATCACATATTAATTTTTGAGAGCCGGGCTACTTGCTAAGGCAGTAGCCCTTTTATGTGCACAATGCACGTTAATTAAAGGAGGAAATGAAAGTGGCTGAAATTAAAGTCCCTGAATTAGCAGAATCGATTACAGAAGGTAGTATCGCACAATGGGTAAAAAAAGTGGGCGATCGCGTTGAAAAAGGTGAATTCATCGTTGAACTTGAAACAGACAAAGTAAACGCTGAAATCATTTCTGAAGAAGCGGGAGTTTTAACTCAAATTTTAGCTGAAGAAGGCGATACTGTACTTGTTGGTCAAGTTATCGCAGTAGTAGAAGCTGGCGAAGGTGCAGCACCTGCTCCAGCGGCACCAGTTGCAGCAGCTCCAGCTCCAGCAGCGCCACAAGCGGCACCTGCTCCTGTTGTAGCAGCACCAGTTGTAGAAGAAACTACTGGTGAGCGTGTAATCGCATCTCCTGCAGCTCGTAAACTAGCGCGCGAAAAAGGTATTGACCTTGCTGCTGTATCTCCAGTAGATCCACAAGGCCGTGTACGTGTACAAGACGTAGCAGCTCATGGTACAGCTCCAGTAGCAGCACCACAAGCAGCTCCAGCAGCACCTAAAGCAGTTGCAGCTGTAGATGAATCACGTGTAACAATTGAAAAAATGAGCCGTCGTCGCCAAACAATTGCAAAACGCTTACTTGAAGTAAAACAATCTACAGCAATGTTAACTACATTCAACGAAGTAGATATGACAAACGTTATGGCTTTACGCTCTCGTAAAAAAGACCAATTCTTTGAGTCAACTGGCTCTAAACTTGGTTTCATGTCATTCTTCACAAAAGCTGTAGTTGCAGCACTTAAAAAATACCCATATGTTAACGCACAAATCGTTGGTGATGAAATTCACTTAAACAACTTCTTTGATATCGGTGTAGCTGTATCAACAGAAGAAGGTTTAGTAGTACCAGTTGTACGTGACGCTGACCGCAAAAACTTTGCTGAAATTGAAGATTCAATTGCAGACCTAGCGAAAAAAGCACGCGATAAAAAATTAGGTTTAGCAGATCTTCAAGGTGGCTCATTCACTATTACAAATGGTGGCGTATTCGGTTCATTAATGTCTACACCTATCATGAATGGTACACAAGCTGGTATCCTTGGTATGCATACTATCAAAAAACGTCCAGTTGAAGTGAATGGTGAAGTAGAAATTCGCCCAATGATGTACTTAGCCCTTTCTTATGACCACCGTATTATCGATGGTAAAGATTCTGTAGGCTTCCTTAAAACTGTTAAAGAACTACTTGAAAACCCAGAAGATTTATTATTAAATTCTTAATTCCTGAGTTTGTTAAACCCTGCGAACATTGTTTCGCAGGGTTTTTTTCTTTTTATGAAACATATAAAGAATTACTGGATAGAGGAGCTAGAGCAACGGATAGGAATTGAAGTGACGGAAAGAAAAGCTAGAGCGACGGATGAAAGAGCCGGAACGACGGATAAAGCAGTCGAAGCGACGGATACAAAAGCCAGAGCTACGGATAGGAATTGAAGCGACGGATGAAAGAGGCGAGAGGACGGATAAAGCAGCCGAAGTGGCGACCAATCATTTTCAACTTTGCAAAAGTGTATATAAGGCTTTAAAATAAAAAAACTAATATTGTAATTAGTCAGAAAAGTAATGAAATTATCTTGACGAATTAGTTTGTTTTATAGTAGTATCTTATTATCAATTAAATATACAAACCTCACATTTATCCTATTGTGAGGTAGAGGCGCGGTATTTATTAGTTCATTGTTGAGTATAAGCAAGCGAAGACGCAATGGAGAAGGAACTATCGCCGAAGTGTAAAAGGAGCTCGTACTTTTATGCTGGGTCTGCAGTGAATAAGTGCAGGACTGTCCTAGTGAATTATTTTCCAGGTTTACTAGGTTGTGCTATCTCGAATGATGGAATTATAGTGAGGATTTGGGCAACTGTTAAAAAAAGTAAGACCTAAGTTCAGTACTTAGGTCTTTTTTGGTACAGTTGTCTTATTTTTTTATAGAAAAGGGGAATGTTTCATGAAAAGAAGATTATTGGTATTAATGTTGACCTTAATGACTGCAATTTTACTAGCTGCTTGTGGTGCTAGTGATAAGAAGGAGAAGACATCGTCTAGTAATGGCAGTGCAAGTACTGAAACGGAAGAAGGTGGCGGCCAATTCCGTATTGGCATGGAGGCTGGCTATGCTCCGTTTAACTGGACGCAGCAAGGTGATGCAAATGGCGCAGTAAAAATTGCCGATAATGCAGAATATGCAGGCGGTTATGACGTGCAAATGGCGAAAAAAATAGCTGAAGGCTTAGGAAAAGAATTAGTTATCGTAAAATTGGAATGGGATGGCTTAGTACCGGCTCTACAATCAAATAAAATCGATGCAATCATTGCGGGTATGTCACCAACTGAAAAACGTAAGCAAACTATCGATTTCACAGAAAACTACTATACATCTGATTTTGTTATGGTCATTAAAAAAGGTAGTAAATATGAAAAAGCAACATCTATCCAAGATTTCTCTGGAGCGAAAATCACATCACAATTAAATACATCTAACTACACTGTTATTGATCAAATCAAAGATGTAAAAAAACAAACAGCAATGGATAGCTTCCCAGCAATGCGTGTAGCATTAGAAGCTGGAAAAATTGACGGTTATGTAGCAGAACGTCCAGAAGGTATTTCCGCTGCTGCTGCAAACGATAAATTCACGTATGTAAAGTTTGAAAAAGGTTTCGATACAGATGTTTCTAATACATCTATTGCAGTTGGTGTACGTAAAGGTGATGCAGATCTTGAAAAAATCAATGAAATCTTAAAGGGTATTTCAGAAGATGATCGCCAAAAAATTATGGAAGAAGCAATTGACCAACAACCAGCAGCACAATAACATGATTGCACGGGCTAGTTGCTAGTCCGTGCAATATCATTACATTAAATTGAAGAATAATAATGTCTTAGCTAAAAGTTTCATAAGATAAAAGAAACGAAAGGCCCAATGAAAATGGTAGATAGCTAAGACGTTTGTAACGAAAAAGCAACACGACGTTGTTAGGAGGTACATCATGAGTCTAGAATGGATTATTTCTATTGTTGAGAACAACTGGCAAATGTTTTTACGAGGTGCGTATTATACATTACTTATTTCAATTAGTAGTACAATTATTGGTGCACTTATCGGATTTTTCATCGGAATTATGCATACCATCAAAGTTCGTAAAAAGGGTGTAAAATTTTATAGCTTAAAACTCATTAATTTTATACTAACGTGCTATGTCGAATTCTTCCGTGGTACACCAATGATTGTACAAGCAATGGTTGTATTTTTCGGATTAGATATAGCATTTGGCATTGATATGCACTTTATTACGGCAGGTATTTTAGTTGTGTCATTAAATACAGGCGCTTATATGGCAGAAATCGTGCGTGGTGGTATTGTTTCAATTGATCAAGGGCAGTACGAGGCTGCATCGGCAATTGGTATGAATCATGTTCAAATTATGCTACATGTTGTATTACCACAAGTTGCCCGAAATATATTGCCTGCAACAGGTAACCAATTAATTATGAACATTAAAGATACTGCAGTTTTAAACGTTATTGGGGTAACGGAATTATTTTTCCAAACAAAGTCGATTGCAGGTAATAACTTCCGCTATTTTGAATCCTTCTTTATAGCGAGTGTTCTTTATTTAATCATGACATTCACAGCATCAAGAATATTACTGTATATTGAAAAACGTCTAGATGGACCAGATGCATACAGAAAAGAACAGAAAGAAGCGATATAGGGGGACGAACAGATGACAGTTATTAAAATAGAGCATTTAAGTAAATCATTTGGACGTAACCAAGTGTTAAAGGATGTTAATTTCCAAGTAGAAAAGGGTGAGGTTGTCTGCTTAATCGGTTCTTCCGGTTCTGGTAAATCAACACTACTACGCTGCATTAATTTACTGGAAACACCAAGTGGCGGTCAAATTATTTATAAAGGTGAAAATATTTTAGACGAAAAGCATAATATCCAAGAATACCGTACACATTTAGGTATGGTATTCCAGCAATTTAACTTATTTAACAACCATAATGTGCTTCAAAATTGTACAGTTGGTCAAATGAAAGTATTAAAGCGTTCAAAGGTAGAAGCAGAGGAAATTGCTTTAAAATATTTGCAAATTGTTGGTATGGATCAATACGTAAACGCGAAGCCAAGACAACTATCTGGTGGTCAAAAACAGCGTGTAGCGATTGCACGAGCATTGTCAATGAGCCCGGATGTAATGTTGTTTGATGAACCGACATCAGCACTGGATCCGGAGATGGTCGGTGAAGTGTTGAAGGTAATGCGTCAACTAGCGGATGCTGGGAATACAATGTTAATTGTTACACATGAAATGGAATTTGCCAAAGAAGTAGCAGATCGCGTCGTATTTATGGATAAAGGTGTAATTGTAGAGGAAGGACCCCCATCACAGGTATTAATAAGCCCTCAACATGAACGGACAAAAGAGTTTTTAAAACGAACATTAAAATAACGATCGTTTCCAATAACAAAAAAAGTGAGTCCAATGTATGAGGGCACTGAAAAAGTCTATATCTTCTCACATCGCGAGGTATTAAACGAGTAAATCGTTGAATACCTCGCTTTTTTCATTTGGCACTGTGACTCTACTGTTGTTTTCCGAAGCATTCCGCTCGCTTTCCGCGGGCGAGCGCCGAGCCTCCTCCTACGCTTCGCTTCGTGCGGGGTCTCGTCTGTCTCGCTTTCCCGCAGGAGTCGAGCGATGCTTCTCCAAACAACGCAATGTATCACACTATTATTTTAGTCACGCTTTCCTTTATAATAAAAGAACTAATGTGCAGGTGGTGCCCCCGATGATTTCAAATCAAGAAACCCTTCATTTAAGTCCATATATGGCGATCTACGATATTGTTGTGCCAAAAAATAATATACTGAAAAGGCAAATATCGAATATACTAAAGAAGAGAAAATCGCACTTGTGGCCAAGTTGAATCCTATTCTTACACAAGGACTACGAAAAGTAATAAAGATGCTGGAATGTTTGTTTGAAAGGCCGGCCATCTCGCGATAAGAAAAGCACGTACGGGTAAAAAAGGAACGAGTAAGAGTCAAAGTCAGACCTATTATTTTGACATTGAAAAATGCAAAGTATGTCCAATGAGAGAGGGCTGTTATAAAGAAGGGGCAAAAAGTAAAACATATTCTGTCACAATTAAGTCGGATACACATGCCGAACAAGAGGCATTTCAAAATACGGAAGCATTTAAGCAATTAGCCGCAAATCGCTACTAGAAGCGAAGAATAATGAATTAAAAAACGGACACAGGTACGATACGGCATCGACTGCGGGTCTATTTGGCATGGAAATTCAAGGTGCTACAACGATATTCGCTGTCAATTTAAAACGGATATTAAAGCTACTAAACGAAAATGAATAAGGAATAGAGACAGAAATAAGGCACTTCCTGTTCAAAATTGAACAAGAAGTGCCTTATTTTTATCTGAAAAAGGTTCGCTATTATAAAACCGTAAGTTATTCAGTGAGTCCAATGTATTGGGCTCACTTATTTTCTAGAATTCCATTCTGCGTATAAAATAAAGCAAATTGCAAAGGCAACGGCTAGAATAAAAAACCATTGCGGTACACCACCAAAGCTCATAGGAACACCTCGAAGTAAAAATTTTTATGATGAATATGGTTAAATAACGATAGATATGGAGAAAATATGATCTTCTATGGTTTTTTTCTCCACAAAAGTTCAAAAATATTATAAAATAAGCAGTAGACATTAGCTTCGTGCTAGTAAAGAGAGGTAGAGAGATTATGTTACATTTAAAATGGAAAGATGCTCCAACAGTACGCACAGTTACTTGTAAGCATACTAATGCATCAAAATATTTAGTTTCAAACGTATTAACAGTAGGGAAACAATATGATGTGAAAAATGAAACAGAAGAGTTCATTTTTATTATCGATAACACTGGTAATATCGGTGGCTACTATAAAGATTATTTCGAATAAGTATAATCAATTTCGCCTTGGCGTAATTGCGTCCGGATTTTGAATTGTGCCTGCACAATTTATTCCTTTTAAAAATCCGTGACATCCGCCGGAGGCTTTATTTTCATTCAGTAGGTGTTTGGAAATCCCTGAAAAGGGGGAGCTACATATGCATTCATCACCACCTTCAGAGGTGGGTGTCTTCTGCTGAATGAAAATAAAAGGGTGGTTCAGATCTGAGCCACCCTTCTTTGTTGAAAAAAGGGAATCATTCCTTCTTAAAGGTTTTTAATTCAGCTACATCCTGTAATTGCTGTTTTTCCTGTTCTGTAGCTGTATGAAGGGCAAAGACGTCTTTAATAGCTGTCTTCAGCTCATGTTGTGTTTCCTTGAATTTCGATACTTGCTGTTCAAAGGAAGGGCTCGTAAAACGATCATTTGTACGAGATAATCTTTCCTCTAGCTGTGCGTAGTGATGATCCATATGCATAGATAACATCATGGCCAACTGATTTTTCCACAATGGAATGAGCGTAACGATGGAAAATTCAATTTTTTCCGCTAATGTTTGATTAGACTGCTGAATCATGCGTATTTGTGGTGCAGTTTGTAAGGCAACTTGCTGCGATACTTGTAAGTCATAAATACGTTGATCTAGACGTTCAATTTGAGCGGCAAAATCATTAAGTTGTTGGATAGCTAGTGGCTGTTTCGTTGCTTGTACACTAGTTACTTTTTCAGGAAGCTCCACTTCAATGGCTTGCTGCTTCTTCATTTGTCCTGCTGCAATGGCGGTCGCTAACTCCTCAAAAAATCCTCTATTATGTGCATAAAGTCCTTCTAGCATTTCCACATCTCTTAGCATTTGAAGCTGTGCACGTTCAAGCTGAACACCAATTCGTTCTACCTGGATACTTATACGTTCAAACTCCGTTAATGTTTGCTTAACAGTAGGCTCAATTTTACCAAACATCTTTTTAAAAAAGGACTGCTTTTTTGGTTCTAATGCGTTAGGGTCCACACGGTCTAACGTTTGCATTAATGAGTCTAACATTTGGCCAATTTTTGTGACATCTTTTTGTTTGACTTGTGCAAGCATTCGATCAGCAAATTGGGAAAGCGATCGTTGTGAATCTTGCCCTAAAGACAGGACTGACTCGAAGTTTGTCAGGTCAAGCTGACTAGCATATAGAAGTGCACGACTTTGTGCAAGAGGCGATAGCGTATCATACGTCGCCATCGCCTCATTATTTGGAGTTGTTTCTAAATAAGATTGCACAAGTGGGGAAAGACCTTGTATTGTATTTAGTTGAAATGCGTGATCATTTGCTGTCATTTATCATCGCCTCGCCACTCCAATTGTTCTTTTCGTCTTATATTTGAACGATTCGCAAATTCTATTTCCATTTGAAGATGGTCAATATCGTTGGAAAGCGCATCCTTTAAATCAGTTTGAATCGTATCATTTAAATCTGTAAGTGTCTCTCTTGTTTTCGATAATGTAAGTTGGATTTCCTTATCCTTCACAGGCTGTCTCGATAACATCGTATATTTATCCGTTAATTCGACAGCGGAAGGGAGATGTGCATAAAAAAATTGTTCAACATTATAAAATTTTCGTGGGTCTGTTTTAACTATTTTCACGATATTTTTTGAAATACGTGTCATTTCAAGTAATTGCTTAAATGCAGAAACTGAACGTACACGTAAGTAGTTTTGACTTAATGTTTGAATATTTTTATTGGCTGCTGTAAGTTGTGATTCAATATGTTTGTATTCTTCTTTTGTTATACCTGCTATTTGCATGAATTTCTTTTTCTGTCTATATTTCAATAACGCCGTACTCGACGCATATGTTCCAGCAAACAATATACCACCAAGGAAGTATCCTGGACTTGCCGCAATTGCTGTGATAGAAACAGTTGTGAGAGAAATTAAGAAGCTAGCGGTATGTCTTGAGAAAAACTGTCCGACACTGAGCATGTTTCTTCCTCCTAGCATTTAAATATGTCTATATTCTTATACGAAATAATCGACATAAAGTTTCAATGAAATAATAATCCTTACATAAATTTTACTGCTATTTGTAAAGTTTCTCAATGATATTACTTAAGAACAAGAAAATCCTTTGCTTTATTAGGAAGAAAAGGGGATAGACGAAAAAGAAGTCAAACAAAATGTCCGACATTATTGTGTCATCTATTACTCGGGTAGGTAATAAAAGGCTATTTGGATTAATCGATTTCATTCTATATATTGTATTCAAAATTATAGTAATTCGCGAATTGCTTCACATGTTGTTAGTCAATTTATTCTCTCTTAATAGGTTAAACATTAGTATTGTTTTTTCGTCTGTTGTTGATTCCATCATGGCGTTAAAATTATTTTATAAAATAAATAAGCGTATTCGAGATTTTATTCTCAAAATACGCTTACATATCGAGTAGTGATACACGCCGATTTTAAGTCATTCATTAGATTGCTTTAATTCGATAGACTTGTCCCATCTCCCCTGTACCTTTCACAGAATTCTGAAAGGAGCTTCTTATACAAACATTAAAGGCGATCTCAGCCGCATTTTTTTCTGTAGCGAAAGCGAAGCGACAGCAACAAAAGTTTTCTGTGCGAAAGCGAAGCGACAGCAACAAAAGTTTTCTGTGCGAAAGCGAAGCGACAGCAACAATATTGCCGAGGCATAATTGATTTTCATTTGAATGAAAAATAACATTGTTAAATATGTTAAACAACTTTATAATAGTGTTAATAAAATCCAATTGTTAAAATTTTTTCATGTTCTAGGGTGTTTTTCAATTTATTATGTAACAAAGATTGCGCCATAAAGATGACTTCATAGGTTAAAAGGGAGAGTCTACCATATGCAAAAAAACACAAACAATAAGATTGAACTCATTGATCCTAAAATTATGTTAGAGAAATACAAGGAAGATATAGAATTAATCCAAAAATCTTTAAAAAAATTTGAGTTGGAAATTAGGCTTTTGCAAAGTGAAGGTTTAGTTGAAATAGAAAAGTTGAGTAACGACTTAAGTAAGTTGCAATTACTCTCATCGAGTATAAAATTTAAAGCTAAATGTTTGATCTGTAATAACAATAAAACCATTGAGACATTAACGACAAAATAAAATATTGATATCAAGTCACATCTAATTTATTGTGGCTTTTTATTGTGCATTATATTTCTTATGATGACATTCGGTTTTTAGTGTGTCAGCTTGTGTGAACAAAATGGAGATATAATTATTGACGTTTGACATCAACAACTCTCTATCAGCTCTGATTCCGCATGTTGGTGATGTAGTTAATAAGGATGATAATGACGGGGCAGTGATTACAATCCAAGAAGTATCGTTACAATCTATTTAGAAGAATTATAATTAGGACTTTAAAGTCATACTCATGATGAGATGTGGCTTTTTATTATGACAAGAAACCCGCTGCATGTATCGCATGAACTTTGGAATTTGAATAATAAATCAACGTGCACGTGTCTTACATACGCTCCCATTTGCATACAGTGTTTGGAAGCGAAAATTCGAAAGGATGTGAGGGCAAATGAAAGTAACGGTTAAAGAATGGCGTGTAATGTCTGACCATAACAAACAATTACTTTTAAATGCGGTAGCAACTAAATAAAGCATAGATAAAAAGAGGAAGAACATGCAGCAACGAACACAACACGTATTAGAAAATGCATTGTTATATAGTTCAATGGATCACCCATAAAAGTTGGCATGAGAACAGTGGAATGGTATAAGTAGCTATTTTAAATAAGGCATCTAAATACGGCTGGTGTTTTTTTGAAGGGAAAATAAAAAGGACTGGGGAATTAACCTCAATCCTAATTAAATTTGCCCCCAGCAACGTCATTTTAAATCATCCGTATGCTATTCATTAATAATCGCCCATTATCAATAGCCTTCCTACACTATAAAACAATAGAGCCAGACTAAACAATGTCTGACTCCATGCGTGTATAACCTTTTAAATCATCAAAAAGCTCTAAAGTAAATGAATTGGAATCTGCTTGAGGGCTAACACCCTTTTGAACGAATACTAAGAATTCATCTATCGCTTTTTTTGATCCTTCTACTTCAACTTCAATTTGATCTTGATTATTTAGTTTACAGTATCCTTTTAATCCTAGTTCAATCGCTTTCTGTTTAATGAAAAAACGATAGCCAGTCCCGTAAACATCACCGAAAAATTTAATAAGCGCTCGCTTGTTCAAGCTAACACCTCCTACTAGTTAAGAGGGGAGAATCCCCTTGGTGCTTAGTGCATAACACGTTCTTTTTCTAAATATACGATTAAATTATTGATAAAATAGAGAACATGCTTAGAAGCTTGATCTACCTCTTTTAAATGAACTTCAGCTTGTTGAATATTCCCAACCTTATAAGCTTCCGCTGCTAACTTCGCCGATTCATGAACACGTAAATGATAGGCGTCTAATTCTCGATATTCCTGTAAGTGTCCGAAACGTTCAACAGTGCGAGCGGATGTATACCATTTACCTAGACGGCAATCTGTATGCGAGGAAACATCACTTGGCTCGACATTTTCAAGACCAAGGAACATATTATAAATTCGCCATTTCCATAAAATATGATCGGCCTTTGATAATTGTAAAAGTGCTATAGAAGATAGCTGAACATTATTATTCTCAATAATATCATTGCGGAAACGATTAATTTCTTTCCCTAATGAATGAATATCACTCGATGTATTATGACTATATTCGCGAATGTCATCTTGAAGGTTAGAAATTTCAATCATTCTTGCTGATACTTCATCAATAGCTGCAGCCTGTTCCTGTGATATCGCAGCTGTATTCGTGACATCCAGATTAATACCTTCAATGGCACTAACAATCGCATTTAATAATGGTAACGATTCTTTAGCCTCTACTGTTGCATCTTTAATAATCTCAGTCGTTTCTGTAATTGAGTTTGACACATCGTTTGAATAGCTTTTTAAATGATGAACATTTGCAGTTACTTCACTTAGCGCTGAAACCGTTCCCTCAGCAAGCTTTCGAACTTCCTGGGCAACTACGGCGAAGCCTTTACCATGTTCGCCCGCCCGTGCAGCCTCAATAGAAGCGTTCAAAGCAAGTAAATTTGTTTGATCGGCAATTTGGTTTATTAATGTTACAACATGTTCAATATCATTTACCCGCTTTTGTAACTCTGAAAAGGATTCAACAATTGTTGTAAATGTCTCTTCTGTTTTAAAGATTTCGGAAAGGGCATGCTCAATTGCATTTTTTCCTTGTACAGCATGATCAACAGATTCAGTTGTTTTTTCAGAAATACGAGAAGACATGCGAGCAACCTCGTTAATAGAAGCGGCAATTTCTTCTGTTGCTGCGGTAGAGGACTGGATTTCTTCGTTTTGTTTATCTAGGCTAAATACTAAATCTTTCATGTACATGATTTTTGCGTTGACATCCATTAAAGAAGAAATTTCAGCAACTACATTTTCAATAGTACGTTCTGTTAATACTTCGATGAGTAATTCTTGGTCAACATTAACAGCTGATTGGAAAGATTTCATATATTCAAATGCTTTATTAGGTTTTAAACCGAAATTATGTAAAATGTATGTAGTAATATAAAATGCAAATTGATTGAAGACGACGATTAACTTTCCTGGCTCATATTGATTCTTTCTAAATAAATTAAAAAATTTAACAGTTTCATCTACATAGTCATCATCACGAGTAGCTAAGAAAAATTGATTTAAGTATCGATTAATATTTTCTTCACTAATCGTTAGCTGAGAGGAAAGAGAGATTTCTTTTAAATAGTTATTAAAAATAGCATTCATTGAAGGCGTGATATCTTTTAATTTATTGAAGAGCGTTTTTAAATTCTCTTCATCTTGAGCATTGAAATGGTTAAATGCTAGTGTTTTATTAAAACGACCAGTAGCATTTAAATTTGTACCACGCTTTAATAATTCATCGAGTTCGGCCTTAGGTCGAATACTTGAAAACATAAAAAAAATACCTCCAAAATTTATGAATAATAAGGTAATAATAGCATATGACAGAGTGTTTTAATAGACATTTCAAATGTGTTTGCTAAAATGAAAATATCTTATTACAGCAGGGAATGTGGCAAATATGTATACAATCATTTACATGAAAGCTGATTATGAGCCTTGGTGGAAGTTTGAAGGCTGGGAGGCTTTTATTCAAACAAATGAAACATTTGAATCGGAGGAGCAATTTGAGTCAGCATTGCAAACGAAACTGCAGCACTTCCGTTTAACATACGACAATGAGGCTACGAAAGAAGAGGGATATTGGGCATTCTGGTCAGAAGATGAAAGTGTTTTTTGTGAAGCCTGTGATGATGATGTACAAATATATCACGGGATTATCGCTTTAAAATCTGGAAAATAGAAATAAAATTTAGAAATTAATAAAAAAACATTTTTCTTTATTTGACAAAATTATGAATGGCGGTTATACTTAAGTTAACAATTTAATTGCTTCACCGGAAACATGAATTCACATATTACAAAAAGTGATCGCGTTAGTTCGGTACTCTTTGTAATATGTGAATTTTTTCAATTCGTTGAAGAAATTACATATTGTTCACTTTTATTTTTTGGAGGTTTTCTTAAATGAAACAAGGTACAGTAAAATGGTTTAACTCAGAAAAAGGTTTTGGATTCATCGAAGTTGAAGGTGAAAACGACGTATTCGTACACTTCTCAGCTATCCAAGGCGAAGGTTTCAAAACTCTTGACGAAGGTCAAAAAGTGGAATTCGAAGTTGTAGATGGCAACCGCGGACCACAAGCTGCTAACGTAACTAAACTTTAATTCTCAGTAATTAAAATTACTTTCGTTAAATTAAGGCATCCTATTGATATAGGATGCCTTTTTTTTGTATGCTTCGAACATTAGAGAGTTACAAGATATGATTACTAGTGACTTGTTATATGAAAGAGTTTAGATACTACCATTCATACAGATCAAAAATTAAGTTTTTCATTTTCTTATAATTTTATTATGTAAACAAACTAAATTGCCTGTCTCTTTAGTATGAGAACAAGCAAGTTTTTGCATTATTTACTTAGTATGCGTTGTAGCACTTCTACAGGAATAAATAAACCGACACGACCATATGGAGATTTTTTAGCAGTTGCAAAGACGATTCCAATCACCTCACCAGCAGCATTTATAACAGGACTGCCACTATTTCCTCGATAAACAGGGGCATTCATCATCATAATAGGCTCCTGCCAATCATCAACGAAAGTTGACTCCAGTAAAGTTCCTTCATTTGCAATGCCCGTAAAGGCTAATGGATTACCAATGAAATAGACATGCTCATTTTTGCTATAGTTAGGATTTTCTGCAAGCGAGAGGGAAGGTAAGTCATCACCAGCTACCTGCAATAATGCTAAATCTACGTCAGGGAAACTTTGTAGTACCTTGGCAGCCATTAAACCTTCTTCAGGAAAAATGACGAATAATGATTGAGCATCTTCTACAACGTGTGCATTGGTGACAATAAGTCCATCTGAAGAAATCGAAAAACCAGTGCCCTTGCTAGAACCTGTAGAGATCTCTACTACAGCTTTTTTATAGGTTTTTATATCTTCTTGCGCTGATAGCCGAGCAGACACCTTCAAAAATTCAAGGGCTGGAGGGGTGTAAATTTGAAAGATAAGAGCAAAGGTATTCAAAATTAATACAAATGCCATACTCCAGACAATCCATTTGACAATTGGCTTTCGTTTTTTAGGCTTTTTACCTTGCAGTGGTTCTTCTTGTTCTTGTGCCAGCGCCTTTTGCTGTTCAGCGAGGACAAGTTCTATCAATTCTTCTTCTGTCAATTCTTCATCTGTTGTTGATCTATGTATATCATTCATAAAAACCCTCCTTACCCAAAATGAAAAGGCCCAAGTAATTTTTATCAATTTTATTTTGGCCGCAGTAGTTAGCATTGTATGATCTATACGATAAGGTCGATATTTTTACAAAATAGCGTTGTTGCCATTATCCCCTGAGTGTGATAGCTGAATACCATCATAAAAGACAGTTGCAAATTAGACTGCTTTAGCTATTTGTCTTCATTATACGTAAAGTATGTAGGTTATACGAATGTTATGAAAACCAGGTTTCTAGAAAGGTAATCTCTTTGCTAGTTGCATTGACACGTATACGTAAGCCTATGGGCATAGCATGCAAGGGATGAGTGTGGCAGCAATCAACATCAGCCATTATAGGCATAGTACGTCCATCTAGTTGCTCTAGCAACACATCATAAGGCTTTCTTCCGGTTCCTAAATCATCATATTGTTCATGTTTACCTAAAATAATTGCAGAAGCTTTGTCGAAAATTCCGTGTAGTTTTAGCATAGCAAAGTTTTTCTCAACAACCGCAATTGTTTTAGAAGTATCTTCGAGAAGTAAAATATCTCCTTTATTTATGTGAGGGAAGTAAGGCGTTCCAATGAAGCCGTACATCGTATTTATATTTCCACCTATTAAACGTCCCTCAGCAGTGCCATGTTGCACTGTAATCCATGAATTATGATGTTGAGTTTTTTCAGTCGTTTTTTCTAACCAATTTAGTCGGTCATCTGTCCAAATAGGTGGGATTGGCATAGTATAGGGAGTTGATAATGAATGTAAAAATAAATCTTTAAAATATTGCTCTGTATAATGGACAAAAGGTGGAAATTCACCAAAAGTAGAAGCAACAGAAGGTCCATAAAAGACAGGAATACTAGTCTTTGCATACATTGCGAGAAGTATAGCGGTAACATCAGACAAACCTATAAGTATTTTTGGATTCTGCTTAAATGCTTCATAATCTAGGTATGGCAGCATACTATTAGCGTTAGTACCACCCATAGTAGGTAAGATCATGTTGATATGTGGATCACGAAGTAGTGCATTCAGTTCTTCTGCTCGTTCTTTCGGTGTACCAGAGCGATAAAAATCTTCTTTCCCAGTTAATGAACCTTCCTTAATCGTAAAGCCAAGTGCTTGCAGACGTTTCTTACCTCGTTCATAGCGAGCTTTTGCAATAGTTGTAGCTGGTTTGGAGGGCGAGTAAATGCCAATGGTATCGCCTTTTTTTAATGGGGAAAACATAAAAACCCTCTTTCAATTTAAGATAAAAGCTATTATACATGATTTTTTAAAGAGTCGTATACTTGTTTTGACAAAAAAGATATAAAAAGTTAGGGTTATAACAGAGTAAAAATAATAATATTATGTAAACTTGAGAGTCCGGAATTTAGAAAAAATGGGTGGAGTTTAAATATATCGACAAGTGGATGATTTTATACATGAGTGGCCAGCACAAAGTACGCTGCAAGTATTACCATCTAAAACTGATGATAAGCTAGAGCAAAGTGAAGTAAGGACATAGCTCACTAGGAATTGTTTTGCCAATTAATATACAGACTATAGTCTATGAAACTAGTTAAAGAAGGGGGATATCATAGATTTAATTTGGAATAGAACGAAGGGAGAGAATAGAGCAACAACCTATATACTAGGGACAATGCCCGTATGGATGAAGAGAGTTATTTTTATTTCGTAGATCGTATAAAGGATATGATTAAACGTTCAGGTGAAAATGTGGCAGCGAGAAGTGAAGAGTGTACTAACAGAGCATCGATTAGTATATGAAGCAACCGTCATTATGAAGAGGATTTGATAGCGTATGTCGAGAACGCCTCGCAAAATTTAAGGCACGTACATCTGTCGGAAAAATTCAAAAACACGTTTTACATAACGTTAGTTTTAGTTATAGCGAATGACATAAAAAATTGACTGTAGAGAGAAGGGATTTTATGAAAAATGTGAAGATATTATTAGCAAGTTTAGCAGGATCAGTCATCGAATGGTACGATTTTTATTTGTATGGTACTGCAACGGGATTAGTTTTTACAACACTTTTTTTCCCTTCGACTAATCCAGCAATCTCGATATTAATTGCATTTGCTACGTTTGGAGCAGGATATGCAGCTCGTCCAATTGGCAGTTTAATTTTTGGACATATGGGTGATCGTGTCGGAAGGAAAGCATTGCTTATGCTTACGTTAATAGGAATGGGCGGTAGTTCTTTTTTGATAGGTTTATTACCTACGTATGCACAAGTGGGGTTACTTGCCCCAATGCTTTTAGTAATTTTGCGACTTATTCAAGGGATTGCACTTGGTGGTGAATGGGGAGGTGCCGTGTTACTAGCTACTGAATCGGCTACAAAGGGTGTACGTGGCTTTTTTGGTTCTATTCCACAGCTAGGTGTTCCAATCGGTTTAGTGTTAGGGACATTTAGTTTTACACTTATTTCTTCATTAACGACAGAAGCGCAATTTATGGCCTGGGGTTGGCGTTTACCATTTCTATTTAGCGCGGTTTTAATAGTACTGGCGATCTGGATTCGAAGTGGGATTGAAGAAACACCAGAATTTAAACGTAAAAAAGACAATGGCGAATTAGCTAAATTACCAATTGTCCAAGTTTTTAAATATAACAAAAAAGATATTCTCCGCATTATTGGATTAAAAATAGGGGATGGATTCTTTAATGTGTTTTTAATGTCGTTTATATTGGTGTATGCAACTACGTATATAGGCTATACAAGGGATGTCGCGTTATTTGCTCTAACGTTAAGCTGTGCAACAATGATTGTCACAATTCCACTTGTTGGGTATTTTTCAGATTTTATAGGTCGAAAGAAAATTTATATTGGCGGCCTTATCACAATGCTACTACTAGCAATTCCATATTTCGTAATGATTCCAATTAATTCAACTAATTTCTTTATATTGCAAATCATTTTACTCGGTGTCGTCTGGGCAGCCATTTTTGCGACTCAAGGTACGTTTTTCTCTGAATTATTCCCTGCGAATGTTCGATACACGGGGCTATCCTTTGGCTATCAAATCGCTGCGGCAATCGTCGGTTTTGGACCAATGCTATGGACATCTTTAGCAACAGAATATGGGGCATCACCATATTTATTTGGTGGATTAATGATGGCGGGGCTATTGTTATCACTGCTACTTGCAGTATTTTCACCAGATACACGGATGATTACTCAATATGAAGAAACTGACGAGAAAGTACAAGAAAATAAACGCATGTCAGATGCCCAAGTAGAAGTAGCAATGACAACCACGTCAAAGTAATAGACTTTGACAAGAAAAGCGAATTTAAAAAAACAGGGTTCTCCTTTTTGAATAGGAGACCCCTGTTTTGTTCATTAGTTTAAGCCTTGGCTATCTTTCCACTCTAGGAATTCATCATAAGTTAATAGTTTATCTAAAATTGTACCGTCTTCACGGATTTCGATGACACGGTTTGCAATTGTTTGGATGAACTGATGGTCATGAGATGTGAAGAGCATTGCACCTTTGAAGCGCATAAGTCCTTCATTTAATGCTTGGATTGACTCAAGGTCAAGGTGGTTCGTTGGCTCATCCAGTAAAATAACGTTTGCTGTTGCAAGCATCATTTTTGATAGCATACAACGAACTTTTTCGCCCCCTGATAAAACGGAAGGAGATTTTTTCACTTCTTCACCAGAGAATAGCATACGACCTAAGAAGCCGCGTAAGAAGCTTTCTGTTTCATCATCCGGAGAATATTGGCGTAACCATTCCACTAATGATTTCTCTGAACCTTCGAAGTATTTATCGTGATCATTTTCAAAGTAGCTTTGAGATGTTGTTACGCCCCATTTGAATGTACCAGCATCTGCTTTTCTTTCGTCCATTAGAATATCAAGAAGAGCCGTTTTTGCCATTGGATTACCAAGTAAAATGATTTTATCCTCTTTGTTCATTGAAAAGCGAATATCTTTAAATAGTGTTTCGCCTTCATTGCTTACTGTAAGGCCTTCCACCGTTAACACATCATTACCGATTTCACGTCCCGTTTGGAAGTTGATGAACGGATATTTTCGGCTAGAAGGTTTAATGTCGTCTAGCTCGATTTTATCCAACATTTTTTTTCGAGAAGTGGCTTGGCTTGATTTTGAAGCGTTCGCAGAGAAACGAGCAACGAATGCTTGTAGCTCTTTAATCTTTTCTTCTTTCTTCTTGTTTTGGTCTGCCATCATTTTTTGTGCTAGTTGGCTAGACTCGTACCAGAAGTCATAGTTACCAACATATAATTGGATTTTAGAGAAATCAAGGTCAGCAATATGTGTACATACTTTGTTTAAGAAGTGACGGTCATGGGAAACGACAATAACCGTATTTTCAAAGTTAATTAAGAATTCTTCTAACCATTGGATTGCTTTTAAGTCAAGGTGGTTGGTAGGCTCATCTAGTAATAGAACGTCTGGCTTACCAAATAGAGCTTGTGCTAACAATACTTTGACTTTGTCAGAACCTTCAAGGTCAGCCATTAGCATATAGTGAAGCTCGTCGCCAATCCCTAATCCGTTTAATAATGTTGCTGCTTCTGAGTCAGCTTCCCAACCATTTAGGTCAGCGAATTCACCCTCTAATTCAGCAGCACGCATGCCATCCTCATCAGAAAAGTCTTCTTTTGCGTAGATAGCGTCTTTTTCAGATTTTACTTCCCAAAGACGTTTGTTCCCCATAACAACTGTATCTAATACATTAAATTCATCGTATTCAAAGTGGTTTTGTTTAAGGACTGATAAACGTTCGTCCTTACCCATCGATACGTGACCTTCTTGTGCTTCAATTTCACCAGAAAGAATTTTTAAAAATGTTGATTTACCAGCACCATTTGCTCCGATTAAACCGTAGCAATTCCCCGGTGTGAATTTTATATTTACGTCTTCAAATAGTTTACGATCGCCATAGCGAAGACCTACATTACTTACTTGAATCATGCAAGTTCCTCCTTTTTTCACAATGGCACTAGTATATCATGAAATATGTACCATAGTCTATAAACATTATTAAATCAACGTTTGCGTTATTGGTTCTCGGGTGTTTGAGTGGAATAGGAGAGGGGGATAATGTTAATAAATAGTAAAGCCAGATACTTTTTATATGTATTTTATCGGCACTAAGGTAAAGAATGGGCAATAGTAATGAAAGCCCTCTCTAGTGAGAAGGGCATGAGTTTACTAAAGTATTTTTTATCAAATTTGAGAAAAAGAATTAAAGTTTCTCTTCCCATATCCAAATTGGTTGCTGAAGAACGATGGATGTAAGATTACGGTTGATTCTTTTTGAATTCACTGTCATCTCGTTGCTAAGAACGATCACTATTAATTCCTCGTTATTTAGCAGTGTAACATAATGACGGAAACCACTTGGATATCCTCCTGGATGTCCAACTGCTTTTTTCCCCATGACATCTTGAGTATACCAACCATAGCCATATTGATTCGGAAACTTTTTAGCATGGGTCGTACTCATCAATTCTGATGTTTCTTTGCTTATTAACACATTGTTAAGCAAGGCTCTGTTAAACAGTTCTAAATCTTCAGCAGTAGAAATGATATCCCCAGCTGCGTACGCTGCAGATTTATGTATTAAGGGTCCGATTTTTCCTTCTACATGTCCTTCCGCTTTCGGTATGCCAGCGGGAACCGTAAACATAGAATTAGACATGTTGCTCGGCTCAAAAATATTTTCTTCTATATAATTTGCATATGACTGTCCGCTGACTTTTTCAATAATTAGCCCTAACATTACATAACCAGTATTACTATAACTAAAGCTTTTACCTGGGGTAAACTCTAATTCAGAATCTTTAACGGTATTTACAATATCTATTGGATTCCATTCTTTACTGTAGTCAAAATTGAAATCCTTCTTCAGATAATCCGGAATTCCCGAACAATGACTTAATAGATGACTTATTTTAATAGTTTCTCCATTCGGAAAGTCTGGTAAGTATTGCGAAATTGGATTATCTAAGTTTAGAAGTCCCTTCTCTACTAATTGCATGACTGCTACTGCAGTGAATGTTTTAGTTAATGAAGCAATCTGATAGAGTGTACTTGGGCTATTCTGTAAATCATCGGCTGCCAATCCGTAACCTTTTGTAAATAAAACTTCACCTTTCTTTGCAATTAGGACGGTTCCCTGAAAATTTTCATTTGTCAAATATTGATCGATCTTTTCAGAAACGCTTCCAGATAAATTACTATGATTGTTACGTCCAAATAATAGCAAAGATACAAAAGACATGATTATAATAACAAGAATAGTAATAGAGAAAATTTTTAAGAATTTTTTCATAAATATACCTCTCAATCTATTTCTTTTTAGCTTATTAAACACTTCAAACCCTATGACAAAATTATATATAAAAAACTAAAAAGGGGAAAATGTAATTTGTAAGTACTACATAATAATCGCCATCGCTTGAAGCTGTAACAACCAGTGTTCATATCTGCTTCAAGAGTTGTTATTAGAGCGTCATTTAGAGGAGAGTATGAAATATCAAACTGATCCCAAACATCGTCCTTGCTTCTGGATAAATTTGACTTCATACCAGCAATAAAAGTAAACTTCATATGATTCCCTCCTAAGGTAAATATTCAAAGTTTTATTCGCATATATATCAAATGTAAATATATTTTTGGTAATACAAGGGGATGGGGAGGGATGAAATGCTATTAAAAAACAAATATTTTAGGCAGTTTCTCTTTTCATTTATAGCAATTATAGCAATTGCAATATACAATATTTCATTTCTTAATAGAGCTTTGGAGGTTTTGTTAGTAGCTTTTCTATTTACGATAATTGCTGATCTTGCTTTTCAAAATAAAAAATTCCGAGACTTTTCATTATTACAGAAAATTGCCTTATTTGTAGTGACTGTGGGCATATTTATATTAGTTTTCATGTACACAGAACCTGTTTATTTACCTAAATAGACTTTTTTAATATCGATACTTAATAAAATTTAACAACCTGTAATTAGGTAACTTTTTTGATAAATTACTTTCTATAAATAAAGTAACCTTTTATAGATAGATTGGTAAAAGGTTACTTTAAATTGCAAAAAAACATTAAATATATGATTTTCTTCGATAAATAATAAGTGTCAAGCCGATAACAACGCTTTCTAGTAGCATTGGGTTGAAATAGATATCCATTCAAACAAGGTAAAGTCTTTACTAGATAGTGGTGGTGTATATATTGAAACATTCGCTCTGTTAAATACAAGAAAAAAAGAAGGGTTTTATTTCTTATCTAGTTTTATTGATGAAAAAAAGGTTATAGTATTTTGGAAATACCTAAGGAGAGCGTACTCTCGTACTATGACATCAAGAAAAATAAGGTGCGAAATGTATGGCGAGCTAAAAAAGTGTTATTATTGATTATTCAGCAGAACATTTTTAAAGTAAACATTTACTTCTTGATATTTCCGAAAAGACTGTTGACAATAATTAGTAGCTCGTGTAGAATATTTTGAAATTACAGTCAAATTCGATGAAAAAGAGAGTAGTTTATGGAGCTACTGGAAAGCGAATTAGGGATGGTGTGAGCCTAATGCAGCAGCCATAAATGAAACGCACTTTGGAGAAGGTTCTCGAATGAATAGTAGAGAATATCGGGGAGTCACCTCGTTAACAATGGAAAGTGGTCATATTTATATGGCAACTAGAGTGGTACCACGGGATAACTATGCTCTCGTCTCTATATTTAGAGATGGGGGCTTTTTTTATTGAGAGGAGAATGAATATGCATACACAAATTGCGAAAAGAATTGCTGCGGCATTAAATAATGAGTTATCTGTTAATGACATTCAAAATCTACTAGAAAGACCGAAAAATTTGGGCTTAGGAGATGTAGCATTCCCTTGCTTTACACTGGCAAAAACATTAAGAAAATCTCCAAACAGTATCGCATCCGACATAAAACACAATTTAAGCTGTAATTTAATACAAGAAGTTCAAGTAGTAGGTGGCTACGTCAATATATTTTACCATCAGCCAACGATTACACATCAAGTACTTTGCCAAATAGTAAAAGAAGAAAATTTATACGGGACTCATCAGGAGTCAAAGGGGAATGTAGTTTTAGACTTTTCTTCCCCAAATATAGCGAAGCCTTTTTCCATGGGCCATTTACGCTCAACAGTGATCGGGAATGCTTTGGCGAATATTGCTGAGAAAAATGGCTATCAAGCAATTCGTATAAATCATATAGGTGACTGGGGCACACAGTTTGGTAAGTTAATCATTGCCTATCGAAAATGGGGAGATCAAAAAGTAATTGAAGCTGCTCCAATAGAGGAACTGTTAAAAATATATGTAAAGTTCCATGAAGAAGCGGAGCAAGATGATACTCTCAATGAACAGGGGCGTGCCGCATTTAAAGCATTAGAAGATGGAGATGGAGAGGCTTTAGCTCTTTGGCAATGGTTTAGAGATGCATCACTCGAAGAATTCAAAACCATTTATCAATTGCTTGGGATAAACTTTGATTCTTTCGCTGGGGAAGCGTTCTACAATGACAAAATGACTGCTGTTGTTAAAGAATTGAAAGAAAAAGATCTACTTGTGCAATCAGATGGTGCGTATGTCGTTGAAATAGACAATATGCCTCCATGCTTAATCACTAAAACAGACGGTGCTACGCTCTATGCTACACGTGATTTAGCAGCTGCATTTTACCGCAAACAACAATATGATCCTAAAAAAATATTTTATGTTGTAGGGAACGAACAATCTCTTCATTTTAAACAACTATTTAACGTAATTGAGAAGATGGGATACGATTGGGCAAAAGACTTACAGCATGTACCTTTTGGGATGATTCTAAAAGACGGTAAAAAAATGTCGACGCGTAAAGGAAAGATTGTTCTATTAGCAGAAGTACTAACAGAAGCGATAGCTACGGCGAAGCGAAATATCGAGGAAAAAAATCCAAATCTAGTGGAAAAAGAGAACATTGCACGTCAGGTTGGTGTAGGAGCGGTTATTTTTAATGATTTAAAGAATGATCGTCTTCATGATATTGACTTTTCGATTGAGCAAATGATGCATTTTGAAGGTGAAACAGGGCCTTATATTCAATATACGTATGCCCGTATCTCATCTCTTTTGGAAAAAGCAAAGGAACATAGTTACGAAGTATCGTTTGAAGCATTAGGGGAGCAAGCGTGGCCAGTTGTGTTATTACTGGAACAGTTTCCGAATGTAATTGTCAATGCTTTTGAGCAAGCAGATCCATCACAAATTGCTAAATATGCCTTACAATTAGCGCGTGTATTTAATAAATATTATGCTCAAAATAAAATATTGGTCGATGACAGCCAGAGAACAGCACGATTAGCATTTTGTCATTGTGTAGCCATTGTTTTAAAAGAATCGTTAGCATTATTGGGCATTGCAGCGCCAAAAAAAATGTAAGTATCGTAAGCTGGCGTTATGTCTTTTTTTTAATAATTACCATTAAATTGACCGACACTAGAAAAAATGGTAAAAGGAAATAGTGAGAATTCAAAGGTCTAACAAATTTTGTTGAATTTTTGACCGTATCAATAGAGAGAAGGTATTTAGAAAGTATGGAGAACAAGCAATGGCGTGTTTCTATGGTACTTGTGGTTGTTAGTATTTTCTTCGTTGCGCTCAATATGCGCCCAGCAGTCACAGGGATAGGACCACTATTTAATGTACTTTTGGAATCACTCCATATATCAAATACAAAAATGAGCTTTTTAACATCTATTCCGGTGTTTTGTATGGGTCTCTTTGCACCATTTGCGGTACCTATTCAAAGGAAACTCGGAACAAAAACAGCTATTACGCTTTTAATAATGATCCTGGCATTTGCAAATGGGCTACGCTTTTTAAAAGAAAGTTATGAACTACTTGTAGTCACAAGTTTTGCTGCAGGATTTGCCATTGCACTTATTGGACCCATGTTAAATGCCTATATAAAGAAAAAATTCCCGAATCGTTTTACAACCGTGGTAGGTGTTTATTCATTTGGAATAGGAACAGGGGCAACATTGAGTGCGGCACTAACCATAACATTTTTTAATCATTTTCATGAGAGCTGGACAATGGCGCTTGGCAGTTGGGCAATACTTGCAATTATTGCTCTTTGTATATGGTTACTAGCAATACAAAATCAGGAGCGGGTAGAGACAGGTGTATGGACAGAAAATGCAGCACGAAATCCTTGGAAAAATGTACGTGCTTGGACCATTTTAATTTACTTTGGGATACAAACATCTTTGTTCTTCTCAATAATGTCTTGGCTAGCACCGATATTACAGGATAAGGGCTTTTCTCTTGTCGCTGCAAGCTCTATGCTAACTTTTATGTCTATTGTACAAATGGTTGGAAATATTTTGGTTCCTATACTAATGGAAAAATGGTTCAGTCGAATCGGTTGGCTCTTTTCTTTAGGGAGCTTAGGCGTAATTGGCTTTGTGTTGCTATGGTTAGGCTCAGGGACTTTTTTATGGATTGCTGTTTTCATAATAGGTATCGTATTAAGCGGCTTATTTCCAATTGGTTTATTGCTACCACTGGATGAGGCAAGAAATGACGAGGAGGCAAATAGCTGGTCATCTATGGTGCTTTCAGGAGGCTTTATGATAAGCTCCATTATCCCAATACTAATCGGCTATTGTTATGATGTGACTGGAAACCATACATTTACCTATTTGATTTTTATACTATTAATGATTGGCATAATTGCTACTACATGTATGCTTAAGAAAAAATAATGGGAAGACATGCTTAAATGTACGAGCATGTCTTTTTTTAAAAGCTCCATAATCGGCTTTTAGTTCACATTTTTATGATGAACTTTTATAAGATCTAGACGCCTCCGTACAATGTTCATTGTTATATATCTGAAGTAATGTATCTGAGAACAAGTTGGTTTGGTCCATCATAATTCTATGACCGGCATTTGAAATGATAAATAATTTTTTATAGGGAGCATTAATTTTAGTAAAGTATTCTTCGGCAATAATGGAGGGAGCCTGCCAGTCATCTTCACCTAAAATAAAATAAATGGGAACTTTATAATCTGAGGAGTCTGCCGCAAGGTCAAAGTCTCCTAAAAATTCATGGACTTTGCTATTTGCTTTTAGTCCTTTCGGAAATGCGAAAAGATCCGATAACTTAAAAATAGGACTTTTAAACGCTGATATAAAAACAGGAAGATCACTCTTCACAGCTAAACCATATAGCCCTTGAAGTTTTCGGATTTTCCTACATTTCTTTAAAAACTCACGATCAAATATTATTTTTTCTCCGGGATAAGTTCCTATAGCTTCAAGCTTTTTTATCATTTGCCTTTACTATTTGTTCCTACATTTTTGCATAAGCACCACGCTCATTTTCAAGAAGAGAGACAACTTGTGCCACGCCAATATAATAAGCAATATCTTCAGGATATAGCTTGATAAATATACTTCCTAAAATAGTGCCCCAAGACCTTCCGAGTAAAACAATCTTTTCTTTATTATATTTCTGCTTTAAATATTGAATAATTCCATATAAATCTTCTAGCATGACATCAATTGTAGGGTACTTATCGGGGTTTTTAGTAAGCGTTTTTCCAGCACCACGCTGATCCCAATGTACAATCGTAAACGTTTCTTCTATTTTATATTGAAAAGCATGGGCAAAAAGAGATTCAACACTACCAGGACCACCATGTAAATAAAGCAATACTGGGTTATCATAATTAGTACCTGAATGAAAAATGGACAATGTATTGTCTATAAAATTTATGAACGGTCATATTAGTAAGAAGACTTCTTCTTTTATTAATAACATTTTAAGCGCAAATTATAAGCCATTTTTCATAGCAAATGTAAAAAAGAGATGTTTTTTATAGGTATAACGGATTGACTAAAAGGTAAGAGCAATATTTTTATAATACATATCCTTAAATAATATTATTATGTAAACTTGAAACGTTTTGTATCCTTGTTTATGATAGTAAAGAAAGATGTTTAACTTGCATATAGCTCTGAAAGTCATCACCACTATTGGTGATAAGTGGGTGCAGGGTGAGGTTATTGTTGCGGGTTTACAAATAACCGCTAAGATAGCGGAACTTAGGCTTTGAACTTGAATGCTAAAGTGACCAACATCGTGCCTTTGCAGAGGCAGATTTGATAGAAAGTTTTGGTGAACGTATGCGGAAAAAGATGCTCATTCTTGGAGCAACAGCTTTATTATTAACGGGCTGTGAAAATGAAACATTGGCAGAGGTGTTTCATACTGAAAAGACCGATGTAAAATCGGAAAAAGCTGTGACGAAGCAGCAAGAAAAAATTGTACCAGAAGTAAAAGTAGTTGGGGAGAACGGAATCGGTGCAGGAGTCATTATTAAAAAAGACACGAAGCTCTATATTTTGACAAATGGTGCGCTCGTCGCTTCAAAGCCAGTTGCGCTCGTGCAATTTAATAATGATAAACTGATGGAAGCCGAGGTGCACTATATATCTACCGCTTATAATATAGCCATTTTAGAAGTACCATATAACGCATCGGTAAAGGTGCCGAACGTCTATAAAGGTGAATTAAATCAGTTAGCTGTTTATGTTGATAGCTTACCATACACCATTAAAAAATATAGTGACAGCGTAGCAGCTTATTACATAGATGCAAAACAAAATACACTTATTGGGAGCCCGGTTCTAGAAGCAGAGAATGGTGAACTTGTGGGCATCTATTTTAAACGCCAGCAAAACGGTGGATCACAGCCGTTTATATTACCCTATAAAGATATTGTACAGTTATTGGATGAATGGATCTCAGGTACTATGAAGACAAGTGATCGACTAACCCAATCCAAAAACTTAAATCCATATATTGACCAAGGCGATAAAGAAGCAGTCCAGCAAGCTATTGATCAATATGGGAAAAATATTTTTGCTTATAATGCCGATGAGGTAAAACTTTTTTTAGATACATTTTATAAGCATTTAAAAGCGGCTGTTGAAAATCATGATGCTAGTGTCATGAAGCCTTTTGTAGGTTCAGACGATTTACAAAGCACGCTGGATAATATGGTAGCGCATTACGCAACTAAACAAGCGAAAATTCGTTTTTACAATACATCGATTAAAAACATCAGCATGAAGGGCCAAACTATTGTTATTCGTGCCAATATAGAATATGTACTAACAAATTCTGCTGGTCAAGAGGCATTTGCGAACTCTATGATGGTATATGAAATAAATAAAAATGAACAGGGCGAGTATAAGCTAATTCGCCTTACAACAGAGGAGTGAAAAGTTGGATGGAGCAAGCAAGACAAATGCTACAACATCATTTTGGCTATGATTCATTTCGCAATGGACAAGAACCAATTATTGAACAAACATTACGAGGTCAATCAAGTCTTTGTGTGATGCCAACTGGCGGAGGTAAATCAATTTGCTATCAAATTCCGGCACTTATGCTAGATGGCCTTACAGTCGTCATATCTCCGTTAATTTCTCTTATGCAAGATCAGGTAGAAGCATTACGTGCTGCAAATATTCCGGCCGCGTATATAAATAGTACTTTAACCGTGCAAGAAGTGAACGAAACAATGCAGCTAGCGAGTGCAGGTTATTTAAAGCTTCTTTATATAGCACCTGAGCGATTAGAGAGTGCAACATTTTTACAGGTATTATCGAATTTATCAGTACCTTTACTTGCAGTGGATGAAGCACATTGTATTTCTCAGTGGGGGCATGATTTTAGACCAAGTTACCGAGCAATCCAAAAATTATTTACATTATGGCCGCAAAAGCCAACTGTCTTAGCACTTACAGCAACAGCTACACCGGCTGTATGTGACGATATTAGACAATTATTAGGGATTGATGAGCAATCGACGGTGATTACCGGCTTTTCACGCGACAATTTATCTTTCTCGGTGTTAATTGGTGAAAACAAAGAACGTTATATTAAAAACTATTTAGTGAAAAATAAAAATGAAGCAGGCATTATTTATGCAGCTACACGAAAGGCTGTAGACGCAATCTATGAGCTTTTAAGTCGCTCGGGCGAAGCTGTGGCAAAATACCATGCGGGCCTACCAGAGGACAAGCGTATGTCTGAGCAGGAGCGCTTTTTAAAAGACGAGGCACGCATTATGGTAGCGACCAATGCATTTGGAATGGGTATTGATAAGAGTAATGTACGCTTTGTTATTCATTATCAAATGCCACGCAATATGGAGAGCTATTATCAGGAAGCGGGACGTGCAGGACGTGATGGCTTGCCAAGTGCTTGTATTTTGCTTTATGCATCAGGTGATGTTCAAACACAGCGCTTTTTAATTGAACAGACGCAGGATGAAACACGCATTGCACAGGAATTAGCGAAGCTACAAACGATGGTTGATTATTGTCATACGGAAGGCTGCTTACAAAATGCCATCTTAACGTATTTTGCCGAGAAAGCAGGGGCACCTTGTAGTCGTTGTAGTAATTGTAATGATGGGCGAGAAGTCAAAGATGTGACGGTAGATGCACAAAAGGTATTAGCATGTGTTGTAAGGATGGGGCAAAAATTTGGTAAGACGATGGTAGCCCAAGTGTTAATTGGCTCCAAAAATCAAAAGGTCTCGGAATTTGGCTTTGCAAGGTTGTCTACCTATGGCATTTTAAAAGGACAATATTCCTCAAAGGATGTCTCAACCTTTATTGAGTTTTTAATTGCTGAGGGTGTACTTGCCGTTAAACATGGCACTTTTCCAACTATTTATGTATCAGAGGAAGGCAAAGAAGTTCTACTCGGGAATCGACAGGTTATGCGAAAAGAAGCTGTTACTGTTCGTAAGCTTGTTGACAATGATCCGTTATTTGAACATTTACGATTATTACGTAAAGAGATTGCGGATGAAGAACAAGTCCCACCATTTGTTGTGTTCTCTGATAAAACATTGCGTGATTTATGCGACAAAAAACCGACGGAACTAGAAGATTTACGACATGTTAGCGGGATTGGTGAAGTAAAATTCGAAAAATACGGGAAGCGTTTCTTCGATGCTCTTCACTCTTTTTTGAAAACAACATGATATAGGAAGAAAGGGAAGTGCTTAATTCAAAAGAATTTTGCACTTCTTTTTATTTCACAAAGTATGACAACCGCTATTTTTCCGAAAGCTCGATCAGTCGACCATCAGGATCCTTAATCCAAATAAACTTTCAGAATTTACTGATTCCCTTTTCCTTTTCAAGAGGTACACCAATTTGATCAAGATGGTTAATAGTCTCGGTTAAATTATGTACTTGGAAAATCAACATCACTTATTGTTCTTTATATTCATCCTTAGGCTCAAACACTTGTCTTTCTTTAAATGTTAATTTTTTATTGCTAATGAGGTGATTAAACAAAAAAATAACCCGGAATAATAATAATTATTCCGGGCTTGATTCTCACTTACTTATAGTGCTCCATGACACACTGCCTCGCTTCCGCATTCATCTTAAAATTCTTTAAGACAACTGTGCTTTAGCTTTATCCAGCTTTGATGGTCCTTCTGAGTTACCGGTCAGCCCCACTCATCGGGTTAACCCTCCTTGTCATTGGATTTGAAGTGAAATCTTTAATAGTATAAACTGTTTATTATTTTCTATACACGTTATTTAAAAAATGAAAAAATCCATTGAAAACGGCTATATATCGAGAGTATTTTGACTGGGCATAATTGTAGTTGTCGCTTTTTCGCTACAACGGGTCTAGGGTCGGCTTTGTGTATAGGCCAGCAGATTTTTGAAAAGCGCAGCGGCAGCAACCAAGCAAAATGAGGGCCGACACAATATAAAGTATAAAGAGGTGATTAAATAAAAAAATAACCCGGAATAATTATTATTCCGGGCTGATTCTCACTTACTTATAGTGCTCCATGACACACTGCCTCGCTTCCGCATTCATCTTAAATTTTTTTAAGACAACTGTGCTTTAGCTTCATTCAGCTTTGATGGTCCTTCTGAGTTATCGGTCAGCCCCACTCATCGGGTTAACCCTCCTTGTCATTGGATTTGAAGTGAAATCTTAAATAGTATTGGCTATTTATTATTTTTTATACACGTTATAGAAAGATCAGAAAACGCTTTTAATCATATGTTTTACGGGCATTAATGTAAAAAAAGTCGAATTTTTCGCGTACGAGAATTCGACTTTTTTAGCTTGAGATCTTCATCTAATTAGAAATAAATAAAAGCGGTTATATTGAGTCGAGGTAGTGAATCGTCTATCGAACTAAATGATTAAAGTGGGCTATTTCTCCCAATGCTTATCGATGAACTGATCTCGACCAGAAAGTGCTCGATCAGTCTGATAATGCTCCGACTCTTTTTTATAATAGTCCTGATGATAATCTTCTGCAGGGTAGAAGGGCTTGGCATCGCGAATTGTGGTTACAATAGGTTTATCAAAGCGACCACTTGCTGCTAGTTTTTTCTTGGAAGCTTCTGCAATGTGCTTTTGCTCTTCTGAATATGTAAAGATTGCCGTTGTGTATGATTCACCACGGTCATGGAATTGACCATAAGCATCCGTTGGGTCGATTTGCATCCAGTAAATATCAAGGAGCTGCTCATAACTAAAAATGTTAGGGTCGAATTCAATTTCGACGACTTCTAAATGGCCAGAAGTACCTTTTTTGACATCCTCATAAGTAGGGTTGTCTAAATGGCCACCCATGTAGCCCGAAGTGACCTTATGTATACCATCCCACTCAACAAATGGCTTTACCATACACCAAAAACAACCGCCAGCAAACGTAGCTTTCTCGATCATGTACATCATCCTTTCTTTCGTGAAAATATTATAGCATTATTTTGTTCATAACTGGCAAATAGAGTGTAAAATAACCTATAAATAGTTGTTGTTAGGATTCATAATATAATATAAAATGAACCTTTCTTTATATGGAATCGTTACATTAACTATAAAAAATAGAGGAGTTAACAGTTATGGAAGAGCAAGATTATACAAGACGCTCACAACGTCCAAAAAAACGTCGCTTGCGTAAAGGGAGAGCATTGTTCACATTGCTATTACTTTGTGTCATTGTTATTGTAGGTTATTCCGTTATGCAATACCGTAGTGGACTAGAAATGGCAAGTGATACAAAGGTAGCCCAAGAGGATTTTAAAGGTGATGCAGTAAAAGGCGATGTTGAAAATTATTTATTATTAGGAATCGATACCCGTGGTGAAGAAAAATCACGTACAGATACAATGATGGTATTATCTTGGAATAAGAAAACAAATGATGTGAAGCTCGTGTCATTAATGCGAGATATTTATGCAGATATTCCAGGTTATAAATCCTATAAGCTTAATACGGCTTACTATTTAGGCGGTGTCCAATTATTAAAGGATACGATCGGTAATATGTTTGGCCTGCCGATTAATCATTATGCAATTATCGATTTTAAAAATTTTGAATCTCTTGTAGATATTTTAGCGCCAAATGGAGTTGAAATGAATGTAGACAAGGATATGTCTGAAAAAATTGGGGTTTCATTAAAACAAGGTGTGCATAACTTAAACGGTAAAGAATTACTTGGTTTTGCCCGATTCCGACACGATGAAAAAGGAGATTTTGGTCGGGTAGAACGTCAGCAAAAGGTTATCGAAGCGTTAAAGAATGAAGTTTTATCACCTCAAAATATTTTGAACTTACCAAAATTCGTTGGTGCAGCCCAAGGTTATGTCACAACCGATTATTCATCTTCAGGAGAGATTCAACAAGTGCTGAAAATGGTGTCGAAAGGTAAAGTCAAAATTGAAAAAGCGACTATTCCAATTGAAGGTAGTTATAGTTTCAAAAGCTTTAGTGGTGTCGGTGATTCAATTGTTATTAATGTAGAGAAAAATAAAGAATTTTTACGTAATTTTTTAGGCATTTCCCTAGAGTGATTTTTCGCAAAATCCAACATTATCCTGTACTATATGGATATAGGATTTGTATTGGGGTGAGTAGATGGAGAAAGAAAGACCAAAAGAGCGTTCGAATTTCTTTTCAACGAAGTTCATTCGCTTTTTAGGTGGTAAAAACTTATTTTTTACACTGATAATTTTATTATTGTTAGCATGCGTTATTTTTATGTTCCAAAAAGTTTCCTTTATATTTACCCCGCTTAAAGTTTTATTTGAGGTAGTTATTCTACCGGGGGTACTTGCCATTATTGGGTATTATTTATTACGCCCAATCGTAGGGCTATTCGAAAGATGGCGCATCCCAAGAGTTTGGGGTATCTTTCTTCTATACATCATTTTGATTGGTATTATTACGTTATTAGTAGTACTTGTCTATCCGTTTTTACGAGATCAGTTTACTAATTTAGCGCAGGAATTCCCAGGGTATTTTATGGCTTTTACACAAAATATTGCTGATTTCCTGAACAATGCACGTATTAACGAGTACCTAGATAAAATTAATTTAAACTATGATGCAATGGTGAAAAATTTTACTACGGATATGGTGGAGACAGTAAAAGATACGGCTGCGAATTTAGCGCAAGGCGTGGCTTCGGGTATTACTGGCTTTGTTTCAGCCTTAACAGGAATTGTTCTGTCATTAGTAACGGTGCCATTTATTTTATTTTACTTACTTAAAGATGGCGAAAAACTACCAAACTTTATTTTAAAAATATGCCCGCCACGTATGCGTAAAGAAGTACACGACATTTTCCATGACATGGACAAGCAAATAAGTTCCTATATTCAAGGGCAAATTTTAGTGTCAATGTGCATAGGTGCCATGGTGACAATTGGCTTTTTAATTATCGGTATGAAATATGCTTTATTGCTAGGGTTCCTTGCTATGATTACGAGCGTTGTTCCATACTTAGGTCCAGTTATCGCCATTACTCCAGCGGTCATTATTGCTCTTGTAACATCACCATTCATGCTTATTAAGCTAGCCATAGTGTGGACGGTCGTACAGTTGATAGAAGGGAAATTCATTTCTCCGCAAATTATGGGTAAATCACTTAGTATCCATCCAATAACAATTATTTTCGTGTTATTAACGGCTGGTTCTTTGTTTGGTGTACCGGGTGTTATTTTAGGTATTCCAGGCTATGCTATTATTAAAGTGCTTGTGACACACTTATTCAAGCTATTTAAACATCGATACAATCGATACGAGGATGAAATACATCAAAAATATGATGTGTAAAAAAGGACAGCTACTGCGAGCAAGCAGTAGCTATTTTTTTATATGGTTATATTAAAAGTTGGTTCTATTGTGATTAGCTTTAGCAATTACATCAATGTAATTTTACCAATATAATCATAAGTGGCATATACAAACGGTAGGGTAGGATGCAGCCCCTGCCGTTCATAAATGTTTTTATAATTCTGAAGGGTAAAGCTCACCGCATATATGTCGGTAAGGCAAGCGGAGAAAATTTTGATTTGAGTCGAAAAAATAATACTGGACTAATCGTTCCGGAAATATTATAGTATTCTTATTGAAAGGAGGAATTTACCATCGGACGTTCAAAAGAGTTTGACAAGGAGCGTGTACTCTATAAGGCAATGTTAGTATTTTGGGAAAAAGGGTACGATGCAACAAGTATACCGGATTTGTTAAAAGCTATGGAATTAAGCAGATCAAGTTTGTACGAAACTTTTACGGACAAACAGACACTTTATATTGAGGCAATACACCAATACAAAAAATTCAATCAAAATAAACGCAACCTCTTGGTAAATGCACCGTCTGCGAAAGTCGGAATACAGCAGTATTTTGATTGGCATATTTCTTCTGCATTTGATGATGATTTGCCGAAAGGATGCTTGCTTACAAAAGCAAGCATTGGCTTGGATTCACCGGATGAACAACTAAGCCAATTGATACGAGACAGCTTTGAGGAATTAGAACAGGCTTTCTATGAACTATTAAGTAAAGGACAGCAGACGGGAGAAATCGACGCAGAGAAAGATATTAAGGCTTTATCACATTTATTGCTTAATCTAAATCATAGTATCAAAGTAGTATCCAAGGTGAAAAACAACAAAAAAATTATTTATGACATGATGAATACTGTAATTGCGATGCTATAAATAATTTTTTTTGCGATTTCCGGAATGATCGTTCCGGAAATACGATCAAAAAATCTGAGGGAGAGTTTTTTATGAGTTCAATCACAAAACCAAAAATAGAGAGACCTGATTCATCGTGGATTATACTCATTCTTGCCATAGCTTGTGGCGTGATTGTAGCTAATCTTTATTATGCGCAGCCTTTAGTAGGACCCATCAGTTCTACACTCGGATTATCTTCCGGGGCAGCGGGCCTTATCGTCACGCTGACTCAAATTGGTTACGGAATCGGATTGTTATTTATCGTTCCTCTGGGAGATATCCTTGAAAACCGAAAACTTGTTGTTACGTTATTGCTTTTCACTGCAGTCGTGTTGGCGATTGCTGCGGTAGTTAAAAGCGCTACGTTATTTCTTGTAACTTCACTGTTTATCGGATTAGGCTCAGTCGCTGCTCAAGTACTAGTACCGTATGCTGCTCATCTTTCGCCCGAAGCCACACGCGGCCGTAATGTGGGTAATGTTATGAGTGGCTTGTTACTTGGAATCATGCTAGCTCGTCCAATTTCAAGTGTTATGACGGAGTTTATGGGCTGGCGGGCCATATTCGTCTTTTCCGCAGCGATAATTTTTGTTCTGGCACTTCTATTAGTAAAGTTACTTCCTACAAGGCAGCCGATAACAACAACACAATATCCAACACTGCTGAAATCGATGTTGCATTTACTCAAAACGACACCAGTTCTGCAACGTAGAGCTTTCTATCACTTTTGTGTGTTCGGAACTTTTAGTTTATTCTGGACAACTGTTCCTATGTTATTAACAAGTCCAATTTTTCATTTTTCCCAAAAAGAAGTTGCGCTGTTCGCATTGGTTGGGGTGTCTGGGGCCGTCGCTGCACCTGTGGCAGGCCGTCTTGCTGATAAAGGTTGGGTTAGACCAGCTACTGGAATAGCTTTAGCTTTAGTTATCATTTCCGTTATGCTACCCCTTATGATCCAAAGCGGCTCGATATTTGCTTTAGTACTTTTGGTAGTTTCGGCCATTCTTTTAGATATGGGGGTTTCTGCTAATCTGGTTCTTGGTCAACGCGCTATTTTCTCATTGGGAGCCGAGTTTCGAAGCCGACTAAATGGTTTATATATGGCCATATTTTTTGGTGGCGGCGCTATAGGTTCTGCGACAGGAGCATGGGCATACGCTATGGTTGGCTGGAAAGCAGCATTATTGATTGGAATAGCTTTACCGACCATTGCGATGATTTATTATGCGACGGAGAAAAAAAGTAATTGAACAAAAGTGTAGATGGTTGAAAAGATGAAACCAACAAGTTTGACACGCTTATGCTACAAAAATTTAAACTGTTTTCTAAAAGTTCATTTCTCAAAATAAACGTATTAAAACGTATTAATTGGAAGACGTACTATAATTAGTGCGTCTTTAGTTATTTATACGAAAATATTCTTTTCTAATTTGCTATTTTTAACATATCATCTACCATTCCCATTATATTCATCTTTAGCTTTTCTAAAATGCTAGTTGATAAGCAATTATCAGCCGAGCATTCAGCAATTACTCTATTAACATTCTTAAAAGAAAACCCCCATTCTATTATTTCTTTACGGCCTCTGTTGCGGATCCTTAGGATTAATCCCATACTCTAATTCAACTAGATTTTCGAATTGTTGAAAGTCGCTTGTTCCCGATGATGGAAACTATGGTAAACTTAGGTTATTAGAATTTTCCGTTTAGAAGAATGATAGACTACCAAAAGTGTATTTAAGAGAATTAATTCTTAATGATGATGAAGAACGTTACCATCTTTATTTAACAGCAACAAAACAGCTTTGTGAATCAATATTGAAAGCAGCTGGCATTTTTTTAATGACAACAACGTCTTGATATTACAGAAAGCCAATTTTCAAGATCTACTTGAATATATAAATGTTCCTCAATAATGGGCTTTAAAAATTTGATTGAATCAACACAAAAGTAGACTGGAGACTATAAATCTGTAAAAGTCCCAGACAGTTTTAATGAATAAGAGCGTTTAACAAAATTTAAAAAATGGAGGGTTTTATGGGCTATATTAAGGATTTGCGTAAAATAGTTGGAACTAGCCCCTTAATTATGTGTGGTGCTTGCGTATTAGTCATTAATCATCGTCAACAGGTTTTAATGCAGCTTCGGAAAGATAACGGGTGTTGGGGGTTAATTGGGGGTTCAATGGAACTAGGGGAAACATTAGAGCAAGTTGCCCATCGAGAATTATTCGAGGAAACAGGACTAACTGCTAAAAGTCTACAATTAATCAACACGTATTCCGGACAAGAATTTTATTATCAATATCCGCATGGTGATGAAGTTTATATCGTTGTTACAGCATTTGAATGTAAAGAATATAGTGGTCTCCTTGTTCATGATCCAAATGAGGCAACAAAGCTACAATTTTACGCTTTAGATGATTTACCTAAAAATATTAGTCCTCCTGATAGACCGATACTTGAGGATTATATCGTAAACTATAGAAAAAGCCCTTCCAACCATTAAAGTTAGAAGGGTTTTCATCTTGTTTATATGTTTATTTCTGTGATGTAATTTGCACTTGTGCTAAACGATCAACAGCTTCCTGCAACAATTCTTTCGGTTGTACTAAAGCTAAACGTAAGTAACCTTGTCCAGCTGAACCAAATACTGTACCAGGGACTGTCACGATACCAGCTTGTTCAATTATTTTAAATGCAAGCTCTGTGCAGTCAATATCGTACGGATATTTTGCCCAGACAAACATGCCACCGTCAGAAGGGGCTGCATCCCATCCTAATTCACGTAAGCCGTTCATTAATGTTTTATGGCGCTCTGAGAATATTGTACGTAGGTTTGCTGTAATTTCCTCTGCGTTATCAAGCGCTACGACCGCAGCATCTTGAATTGGTTCGAAAATACCGAAATCTAAATTTGATTTTAATTGTTTTAAAATCGAAATCATCTCGGCGTTACCCGCGATATAAGCGATACGTGTACCAGCAAGGCTAAAGCTTTTCGATAATGAGTTAATTTCCATCCCGACTTCTTTTGCTCCAGGAGTAGATAGGAAGCTAATCGGGCTATCACCTGTAAAGTAGAACTCAGAGTATGCCGCATCATGTAGAACGATGATGTTATATTTTTTTGCAAATGCAATGACTTTTTCAAAATAGGCTATTGAAGGCATTGCAGGTACCGGGTTACCTGGTAAATTTAGAATTAGTAGCTTAGCTTTTTGTGCAATATCTTCAGGAACAGCATCTAAGTCAGGTAAATAATCGTTGTCAGCTGTTTGAGGCATATAGTAAGGTGTTGCCCCTGCTAGATGAATTCCTGCATCATAGGCAACGTAAGCTGGATTTGTGGATAATACGATATCTCCTGGATCACAAAAGGCGATTGGTAAATGTACTAATCCTTCTTGAGAGCCAATTGTTTGAATGATTTCAGATGCGGGATCTAAATCTACATTGCTACGACGTTTATAATAACGACTAACTGCATCATAAAAACGTTGTGTGCCTGTTAAGGTATAGCCATAGGATTCTGCTAAACTGGCTCTATACGATAAATGCTCGCGAATTTTTGCGTCTGGGGGAAGGTCGGGGCTACCTAAGCTTAAATCAATGATTTTCATGCCTTTAGCTTCCTGTTGTTTAGCATGATTTTTTAAATCTCCGAAAATTGCTTGTTTAAATAATGACATTTTTTTAGATGGTACGATTTTCAAACTAGTACACTCCTTATAGTTGTATAACAGAATAGTAGTTCACATTTTATCATACTAAAGCACATAAAGGGAAAGTTATTCTGAAAAAAGAATATATTTCTAAATAAAAGAAGATGTTTGCCTAGGCTAGCGGAAATGATTTAACTTATGTTGGGAATAATAATTTTAACGGAAAAAATGATAGGTTTCTGCTATCATGAAATAGAAAGGAGCTGTATAACATGAACGTATATTCTTTAAGTGGCCCAAGTGGAACAGGGAAAAGTACAAGCGCACTTGTTTTCGCCCATAAAATTGGGGTAGAGGCACTTATTGATGATGGTCTTCTTATTATCAATGGTGTGAAAGTAGCGGGTATTTCCGCAAAATTTGAAAAAAATACGATAACAGCTGTTCGTCGAGCTATTTTTACAGATGATACACACTGCGAGGAAGTTAAAAACGCACTCGATACATATAAGGTACAGACAATTTTACTGATCGGCACGTCCGATAAAATGACAAAAACGATAGCTCGACAGCTAGAGCTTGGTCCTATCGATAAATATTACTATGTTGAGGATGTGCGTTCCCAAAAAGAAATTGCAAAAGCGCGCTTTATTCGACAGACGCAGGGGAAGCATGTAATGCCTATACCGTATCGACAAGTTGAGCAAAACTTTTTTAAACGACTCGTTCAAAAAGGGATCGAGATTTTCTCGTCAAAGCGTGAAAAAATAGGGGAGACGACAATTGTTCGCCCTGATTTTCAACAAGAGTATATCGATATTAGTAAACATGTTTATGTGCAACTACTAACGTATTGCTGTGTAAAGCAAGATAATGTACAGAAAGTCGAGCACGTACATTTCGTATTAGGAGATCTAGCGCAAGCAACGATTACATTGCAGTTAAAGCTACCTATTCATTATTCCTTACCAGATCGATTGCATACATTACAAAAAACGATACAAGAGGAATTTCATAAGCATTTTGGTTATGAATTAGATGCCATTCATCTTCACATTAAGTCGGTAGCGTTAAAGCGAAAAGACTAAAAACAGGTACCTCCATTCGCTAATGGGCGAACAGAGTACCTGTTTTTTTATGTTGATTGACGTGTAAATTGTGGCTGACGTTTTTCTACAAAAGCACGGCAGCCTTCCGCAAAATCCTTTCCGACAAACGGAGTTGAGCCTTGCCATAATGTGGGTACACTGTCCACGCATTCTTGAACAGATTGCTTCACAGCCAGTAAAGATTCAGGTGACATCCCTGCAACAAGTTTACCCATGCGAATCATGTATTTATTTAAATCTTTTTCAGTTACTAAATAGTTAAGCATGCCAATCTTGAAGGCTTCTTCAGCTTTAAACATACGACCAGTAAATACTAAATCCTTCGTCGTAGAAGGGCCAACTAGTTGAACTAAACGTTGTGCAAATTTGTTATTTAAAGTGATCCCTAATTTACCGACAGGGATACCGAGCTTTGCTTTTTCAGAGCCGATGCGAATATCACAAGCTAGCGCAAGCTCTAAACCAGCACCCATTGCGGGACCATTAATGACGCCAATCGTTGGAATCGGTAAACGCTCAATTGTGGATATCGTTTTTTCCATATGTACAAATGCTTCTTCGGCTTTTTCAAGGGATATGGCGTTGAATTCTTTAATATCAGAACCTGCCGTAAAATTTTCACCAGAGCCGCGTAAAATCAATACTTTGTTTTTCGGATTATTTAATACTTGTAAGGCGATTTTTGCCAATTGATCCCACATATTTGCTGTTAGTGCGTTTTTAGCCTGTGGGCGATGGATCGTAATTATTGCTAGCCCAGCCGTTTCTTGATAAATAATTTTTGCGTCTTCTGCTTCAAGTCGAGTTGTTTTTACTTGCATACTTGAAAAGCCCCCTACATGTATAGTTGATACTCTTATTATATAACACAAACAGCAATAAACACTAAATTATACGAATTTTCATGTAAATTAGCCCGGTTATACAAGAATAGGGTCATTTTAAAGAAATTGTCCTACAACAATGTGCGGAAAATTACTATTGTAAGAAAACAAAAGATGTGGGACACTGCTATAGGATCATTTGTTTCCTCATTTTGCAAGAAGCATTTGAACACGGGAAGCGGGATCATGTATTAATACTACAGATTATCCGACATTATATTTTAAATAAATGAATTATAACTAACGCTCCAAAAATATAGTAAACTACAATAAAACACGCACAGTAACTAAGGGGGTCACAAGATGGTCACACTAGTGGAAGCATGGAATAGCTATTTTTTACTTTTAAACTCTTTGAAGAAAAGTGCGGCTACGAAAAAACAATACAATATAGATGGACAGCAATTTTTAGCGTTTGCTCATGAGAACAACTACTTGTATGTAGATCAGCATTTAAAAGAATTGTTATATATATATAGTAATTATTTGAATGAGACCTACGCAAATGTCAACACGTTTAATCATAAAATTGCTACTTTACGGGGTTTTGTTGACTTTGTCTTTTTAAGAGAGTGGGTAGAGCCCTTTGACTATGAGGGCATTTTACAGCCAAAAAAGCGACAAAAAAAGGCTTTGAAATTACTGACGAAGAAACAATTGCTGCAAATTGCGAATGTCTGGCCAACTTATTTTCAATACGCTAAAACAAAGGAGCATGCTTGGCTAGCAAGACGTAATGGCTGCATTGTCCAACTACTCATGGAAACAGGATGTAAGCCAGCAGAGCTTGTCTGTATGAAATGGTCTTATATTGATTTTGAATCTTCGGTAGTTTTCATTGCTAATCAAAACGGGCGTAGAGCAATAAAGCTTTCTCCAATTTTAATGGGCATGTTGGCGCACTATAAAGAGGCAACTGAGGAATTACATGAAGATAAGCTAGGAGAATGGGTTTGGGTAAGCGAGGCGAGTCAATCAAAAGCTATCTCAACAAAAACAATTGAGCGAATTTTCCAAACTATTTCGAAGGATATCGGTACAAATGTGCGAGCTACGGATTTGCGCTATACCGTCATGCAAAAGGCTTTTAAAAGTGAAAATACAATCGAAAGTATTCAAGAAAAGATGGGCTATGTACGAAAATGGGTGCTTACTGAAAGACAGGGACGTTTTGAATAAAGATGGATATTTGTTTCGTCTGTATTGAATTGATAGTAAGCGTGTACAAAAAATAATGGAAAATAAGGGCACGCTTTCTGATTATTTTTTAAGGAGGTTATCATGGATTACTTTAAAAGTAGGGAATTTGAGAAACATAGAAAAAATACATATAGCATTTTAGAACAAATACCTATTGCTAAAAGCCCGGTTGGGTGGACTTTTAGGGGTAATTTTAGTATTAGTGGTTTTGAATATTTTGGGTTTGATGAATCATCCGACTTATTACTTGTTGTATCTAGCGATGGTAGAGGGATTATAGATTTAGCAAAAGCAGAAAAAATTTCTCGAGATTATTCAGATGACTTTGATTTAGATGAAACTTTGTTAATTTGTAAAGGTTTCGACGTTTTAGAAGACAAATCGATTAAATTGGCAGGGAAATATGGTGGGAGTATACTGCCTATCAGTAATAAATTCGGGGATAGTTTACAAAGAGTATCTCCTCTTTATCCTTGTGAAGATATAATTTATCAACCTGCCTTTGAGGACTGTTTGATCGAAGGACACAATAAAAATTGTGTTCGCATTTATAAAGGTTTTTTGTATTGCTATGGATTTTCATTTAGTGGAAATTATTTTGTAATTGCAGATGACGGCGGTATTTTATTTTGGGAGAGAAATAATGTCGTATAACTGATAATATACACATTTATTAGAGTATAGCAATCGCCTCTTGTGCTAACGAAACATTAGTCTAATAAGAATAGTTGTGGTAATGCTTGAAGGAAATAACTTTTTAACATCAATCCTTTAAATGCAAATAATTCTGTATTTACAAGGGAAATAATATTAGTAGTCCTACTTTTTTGTATTGAATTTTAGTTTGAGATAGTATAAAATTTACAAAATTGCATATAAAAAGCTGTGAAAAGAAGAGTAAACATACGTACTATCTACAGAGACCTCTAGTAGCTGAAAAAGAGGGATAGGAAATGTGTTGAACCAAGCCTTTGAGCTGTGTATAGGATTTGTTTATTGGAACAATGATGATGCAACGTATTCTCACGTTATAGAGATAGAGTATCGCAGGTGATTTATTCACAAAGCCGTACTCGATAAGGTTTCTGCAGCAATGTAGAAATGAAACTGGGGTGGCACCGCGATATGACTCGCCCCCAAGATAAATATCTTGGGGGTGAGTTTTTTATTTTGTTTTTAAAAAAATAAAATAGGAGTGGTGATTATGTCCAGATGGAAATATCCTTTAATACTATTAGGAGGAATAGGCATTTCAAATGTGGGTGCATGGGTTTACCTAATTTCACTGAATTTAATAATATTGAACGAAACAGGTTCCCCGCTTGCAATTGCTTTATTATATATACTAAGTCCAATTGCAACTATATGTTCTAATGCTTGGTCAGGTAGTTTAATTGATCGGGTAAATACACGGCGACTTATGATGGGATTAGACGCTTTCCGAGCAATATGTATTGCGTTAATTCCATTTTTACCTTCACTTATTTATGTTTATGTACTAGCGTTTATCATTAATATGGGAAGTGCTATTTTTCAACCTACATCTATGGTTTATATGACTAAACTTATACCAGAACAAGATCGGCAACGCTTTAATGCACTACGTAGTTTTATCAACTCTTGTGGTTCACTAATAGGTCCTGCTATTGCTGGAATTTTATTTTGGATGGGTACTCCTTATATTGCCATTCATATAAATGCAGTAGCTTTATTTATTTCAGCATTTATTATAATGATGCTGCCTAATGTTGATTCAAGACTCAAAGAGATAGAGGGGCAAAGATTTACATGGGATATGATAAAAAGTGATGTTCGAATTGTTTTTAATTTCAGTAAGGACAATATCTATGTTACAAAAATATATGTATTATTTTGTTGCACTACTCTATTCATGACTGCAATAGATTCTCTCGAGGCAGCATTTGCTAAAGGCATTCTTTCAATATCAGACACCAATTATGGGTTTTTATTAAGTGTCTTTGGAGCTGGAATAATAATAGGCTCAATTATTAATTCTGTATTTTCAAAACAACTTGCAGTTAATCATTTAATAGGTATTGGTACCATTTTTACTTCACTAGGTTATATAGTACTTTACAGTTCGAGTGGCTTTATTAGTGCAGTGCCTGGTGTATTTTTAATCGGTTTTGCTGTAACGTTTGCAAATACAGGGTATTTAACTTTCTACCAAAATCATGTCCCCGTGACGATGATGGGAAGATTCGGAAGCATCTTTAGTGTCATTGAAGCAGGTTTCATTGTTGCTTTCACGGTTTTACTAGGTTTAGCTGCTGAATTAACTTCGATCCGTCCTGTGGGGTTAATTGGTTCATTTTTCTTCTTCTTATTAGGATTATTGGCATTAAAAGCTGTATCAGGTGCAAAATGGCGGAAATATTTTAAAGAAGGTGTTCTTCTTTAAACAGTTAATTAAAAAAGGGCAAAAGTGATGAATAAAGGTATTAGGAAACTTATTAATTAAAATCGTATAAAGGGGGAGAATAAATGAAATACATTGAATCTGAAAAAGTCACTGAAGAAGAAAAAGAACATATTTTTCAAGAGTTATTAAAATACAATCTTAATAACATTGAAGATAAGTTAGTAAAAGATATTGGTCTTTTTGTAGACGATGAAGAAGGAAATAGAGTTGCGGGGTTGATTGGTGATACACATGGAAATTGGTTAGAAGTAGAGTATTTATGGGTAAGTGAAAAACTCCGTGGACAGCATATTGGTACGGAATTGATGCGTAAAGCTGAGAAGATTGCTATTAATAGAGGATGCAAATATGCCTTCCTCAATACTTTTAGTTTTCAAGCACCTGATTTTTACGTGAAGCTAGGCTATAAAGAAGAATTTGTACTCAATGATTATCCGCTAACGGGTAAGCGATACTATTATACAAAAAAACTTTAAGATTCAATTGTAATGAGAACGCTGAATAAGGTTAGTTTATTAAAGCAGACCGAGGTGATTAAGTAGAGGACTATTCTCATCTAAGGACTTGTGAGTAAAATCACAGGTCCTTTTGTTATACTTCCTCAATCGCTCCTACAGCGCCTCCTACAAGGCATATTTTTTCATTCTATTTTCTAGTTGTCGCCGCGTTTCTCTAAATTTTTAGCAGTTTTACTTTGCTCAACATCCTTTTGTTTTTTATAGGTGCCCATGAGAAAATCATAGGCTGGGTTCGTAACACCATACCAGTAATTTTCATTTTTAAAATGATGCCATAAATGAACTTTTTTCATCCAACGTCCCCATGGAGATATTGGTCGAAGGGGGCGGTGAGCGATATAATGCTTCCATTCATAAAATAATAAAAAGAGCATGATGCCTGCAATAAATGCGTTTGTCATTACAAAGCTAGATGAAAAAATATAAAAAATGGCTGCTGCAATTGCAATGTTCGGCACACTATACCATAAAGGTAAAAATAATAAATGTAATTCATTCGGCTTTGAATGGTGGTCGTAATGTAAACGTTTAAGCATTTTTAACAAAAATGCACTTTTTGGTGGTTTCAGATGAAAAAGAAACCTATGTGTAACATACTCAGCTAAGGAATACATAATCATTCCTAGAATAAAAGCACCTAAAATTCCGATAGACGTTAAATGTAGAATCATCAATCCAAAACTAATAAGGAATAGACAGGTCATGATTAATATATCAGGATAGGAAAAATATTCTTTAAAATATTTCAATTTCATTTATCACGCCTCCAGTATTCGTTATTTTTATCTATCTTTCCAAAGTGCTAAGCTTTTCGCCATGGTTGACGTAGACAGCCTTTCTGCTTCCATTGCATCCCCCTTTAATGCAGCGTTTAATAAGTCGTGGTAATAGTCGAAGGACAACACACGATGTTCTTTTACAGAAAAATATCTTTTTGCCATATCCATATAAATGGAATCGAAGCTATTTAAAATGAGTAGAAAGATGGGATTGATTGCAAGGCCAGCACAACTCTTTTGCAAATCCCAATCAAATGCTGCATAGCTTTCAGCACTATCTTTAAGCTGCTCTAGATTGGCAAGGAGAGCAACTACTTTAGGCTGATTAAATGTGACAGCATCACGAATATAAGTCGGAGCCAAAGAACTTCTTAATTCTAATAAGTACATGATAAATTCATCTGTAATGGTATGATGATTCTCAATAATATTAACAAGTGTCGTTAGATTCCCATTGCGCCAATAATCATTTACAACCGCAGGCATTCCTTTTTTCCCTGTTATCCATCCACCCCTTCCTAAACGTTGAAGAGCCTCCCGAATAGTTGGTCGACCAACACCTAATTTTTTGGCAAGCTCTCTTTCCGGCGGTAAAGTACTTCCTACAGAATAAACGCCAGCCAATATCGATCTAATTAATTCAGTTTCAATTTTATCTGAGGAGCGTTCCTTTTCTTTCAAATCCTCGCCTCCTTTGCTTTGTGGTAATACAAATTAAATACAGTGGTAATACCAAAAATTATATATCTAGTCTGAATTTTCTGTCAATGATATTTATAAAAAGGATTATCAACAAGCCAGTAAAATACTTAATAGATAATTATTTGCATCAAATAATTAATAGTAGGAGGGAAGAGTATTAAATCAGCCTTCGCTAAGACAAATGAATTTCTCAATCCATAGCTATTATGGCCATAGTGGTTGTAAAGAGAAAAAATATTTTTAGTGGAACAATTATAGTTAAAATGTAGTCGATCAACACACCATATTGGAAAGAAAGATTCGTCAGGGACTTCTTATAACTGACCAAAAATAATATTCTGAATTATAGAAATTTAAATGATATCTATCAATAAAAGTCCTGAAAAATTCCTATATATCCCTCGATGATCTGAAATTTTTTATGTTTACAATATGTTATTTTGACGCATCTATTAGCAAATTTAATAGGAGTTCATTCTATTATTAATATAAAAAACCTCCGCATGCATTATTATTCATTTTTTATAATAATTATTAATACGTTGCAAAACGTTACACTTAGTAATTTTTAGTTCAAAAGGGTAAATCAATAATTTTCATAGAGATTAATTATAAAAAAATAAATTGACACTCAAATGTTTATGACTTAATATGAGTCTCAGCATAATAATATAGCTCTTATTAATAACCGTTGAGACGAGGGGTCGAAGATACGGTGGCCAAACAATTTAGTTCATTATGAATTAAATCCAGTGGGCCGAACCTGAGCACAAAATTAAACTTTTGTGAACAATAAGAGGAACAGCAGCTGATAGTATTCGAAGCTTTCCTTAAAATTGGGTGAGCTTTTTTTTATGCCCTAAAAATCTATAATTGTTAGGAGCAGTTAAAATTGTCAGAAAAAGTATTATTCACATCGGAGTCTGTATCGGAAGGACATCCAGATAAAATTGCAGACCAAATCTCAGATGCAGTATTAGACGCAGCATTATCGCAAGATCCGCTATCACGTGTGGCATGTGAAGTATTCACAACTACAAACACAGTAATTGTTGGTGGAGAGATCACTACAAAAGCAGAACTAGATATCGAAAAAATTGCCCGTAATACCCTAATCGGCATTGGTTACACAGATGATAAGTTCGGCATTGATGGTCATAACTGCAATGTACAAGTTTTAGTACATACGCAATCTCCTGATATCGCAATGGGTGTTGATTCTTCAAGCGATACAAAAGAAGTTGGTGCAGGTGACCAAGGTATTATGTTCGGTTTTGCGACAAATGAAACGGAAAACTATATGCCACTAGCAATTGAAATGGCACATATGCTTGTAAAACGTGCTACTGAGTTACGTAAAAATGGTCAATTCAAATGGGCTCGACCAGATATGAAATCACAAGTAACCATTGATTATACGGATAGTATGCAACCTAAAATTGATACTGTTTTAATGTCAATCCAACATGATGATGATTTTGACCGAGTAGCATTCATTGATTACGTTACAGAAAATGTAATTAAAGCTGTTGCGAAGCAATTTGGTATGAATGAGGACTTCCGAATTTTAATTAATCCAACTGGTCGTTTCGTAGTAGGCGGACCACACGGAGATGCAGGTTTAACAGGACGTAAGATTATTGTTGATACTTATGGCGGCGCAGCTCGTCATGGTGGTGGCGCATTCTCTGGTAAAGACTGTACAAAAGTTGACCGTTCAGCGGCTTACGCAGCGCGATACGTTGCAAAAAATATTGTTGCAGCAGGCTTGGCAGATAAATGTGAAATCCAATTATCATATGCAATTGGTGTAAGTGAACCAATTAGTATCGCTTTAGAAACATTTGGTACAGAAAAAGTAGCGAAAGAAGAAATTTTAAAAGCGATTCGTCAATTATTCGATTTAACGCCAACTGGCATTATTAACATGCTAAATCTACGTAAACCACAATATCAACAAGTTGCAGCTTATGGTCACTTTGGACGTAGTGATGTCAACGTAACTTGGGAAAAAACAGACAAAGTTTCTGAAATAGAGCAACTTTTAACAGTTGCTATGGGGCAATAATGCAATGCGTGCAAGATCGAGTGGCTACAGCGGAATTTTTAGCCACTCAGGACCGCATGCCATTATTTGAAGCTTTAGTCAATTATACTAAACAAGATGTTACGCCGTTTGATGTACCTGGTCATAAAATGGGGCTACATGATAACCCATTAAAATGGACGCTTGGAGAAATGACATTAAGAATGGACGTAAACTCGATGAAGGAACTTGATTTATTAAGTCATCCGGAATCGGTTATTAAAGAATCTCAACAATTAGCTGCACAAGCATTTAATGTAGACTACGCTTACTTTTTAGTAAATGGCACTACTGTAGGTATTCTCGCGATGATTTTAGCGACATGTAAACAGGGGGATACATTGATCGTACCTCGTAACTGCCATAAATCAGTGATGAACGGCATTATATTAAGCGGAGCAAAACCAGTGTTTATTCAACCTGAAGTTGATCAACATTTTGGTATTGCACACGGAATTTCAGTTAAAAATGTAAAAGCGGCACTTGCAGAAAATCCACAAGCGAAAGCTTTACTTGTAACGTATCCAACATATTTTGGTTCGATGAATCAACTGCAAGAAATTTGCAAGCTGGCACATGAACAAAATGTAACAGTTATAGTTGATAGTGCACACGGAGCGCATTTAACATTTTTACCTGATGCTAACGATGCGATTAGTGCTGGTGCCGATGCAGTAACGGTCAGTATGCATAAAACTGGGGGTTCATTAACACAAAGTTCGCTTCTATTACTACAAGAACAACGAATCGATTCGAAGCATTTGCAAAAAGTATTAAATATGCTGCAAACGACGAGTGCCAATTATTTATTAATGAGCTCTTTAGATGTAGCACGAAGGGAATTGGCTTTGTATGGTCAACAACGTTATAGCCGATTAAAGTCAATTGTTGATGCGGCAATTGAAGAAATTGAACATAATTCACGCTATGAAGTGCTAAAAGCTGACTATGTACAACAAAATTTTAATCAATCCTATGATTGGACGAAACTTGTTATTCGTGTGAACGATCTCGGTTTAACTGGTTTCGAAGTTTACACAATATTAAAACAACAATATGGCATTCAATTAGAACTTGCTGAAGGATATGTCATAATGGCAGTCATTAGTCATATTGATACGAATGAAACAATCGGTAAATTAGTACATGCATTGAAAGATATTGAACTTCATCACGCAAAAAAAGATGCGATTCAGTCAGCTTATGTGACAGCGAATCACATTAATAAATTAGCCATGACACCGCAACAGGCGTGTAATGCTGAAACAGAAACAACGTTAATTTATGATGCGGTAGGTAGAATTAGTGCCGATTCATTAATGATTTATCCACCGGGAATACCACTAATTATCCCTGGTGAAGTTATTTCAGAGGAAGTAGTAGAATTATATAACTTCTATTTTCTTAATTTTGGGAATGTTCTGTTCGAAACGAAAGAAGAAAATTATATTACAGTCGTAAGGGAGACAAATAAATGAGCATTGAATTATCAACATTAGGAAGACACGTATTAATTGAATTTTATGGTTGCCCAAGTGAAATTATTGAGCAAAATGCATTAATCGAACAGTTTATGAATGAAGCTGCTGACTATTCTGGGGCAACAATTGTAGAATCTTGCTTCCATCATTTCAACCCATATGGTGTTTCGGGTGCAGTAATTATTGCTGAATCCCATTTAACGATTCATACTTGGCCAGAATACGGATTTGCCTCTGTAGATGTTTATACTTGTGGCGATTCAGTAAGCCCCTGGAAAGCAGCAGAATATTTAGAACAAAAACTGCAAGCGAAAAAGACAGAATCATTTGAAGTTCCACGTGGAATGGCAGATAAAATTCGCCAATTTGCAGAACAAGAAATTGATACAATTTTAGTGAAACAAGAAGTATTAGAGGACGTGATTTAATGAAATGGTATACAGAACAATGGAGCGATAACTGTAAATTTTCAATCGGATACAACGAAGAGATTCATAGTGAACAATCTCCGTTCCAAAAAATCGATTTTTATAAAAGTGAAGAGTTTGGTACTTTCTTCACGTTAGACGGTTTGATGATGGTTAATGAAAAAGATGAGTTCGTTTATCACGATATGATTACACACCCAGCATTCGCGACTAACCCAGATATAAAAAAGGTATTAATTATTGGTGGTGGTGATGGTGGTACTGCTCGTGAAGTACTACGATACGAATCAGTAGAAAAAGTAGTTATGGTTGAAATCGATGAGTTAGTATTCCGTTTAAGCCAAAAATACCTTCCAATTACAGCTTCTGGTGTCGAAGAGGATCCTCGTATGGAATTGATTTTCGATGATGGCTTAGCTTACGTTCAAAACGCAGCGGATCAATCATTCGATTTAATATTAGTAGATTCTACTGATCCAATTTCTGTCGGCGAAGGTTTATTTACAACAGCTTTTTATAAAGAATGCTACCGTGTATTAAATGAAAAAGGAATTTTAATTAATCAACACGAATCACCATACTTCACGGAGTATGCAGAAAACATGCGTAAAGCACATAAAAAAATTAAAGGTATTTTCCCAATCGCAAGCGTATATCAATTCCATATGCCAACGTATCCATCAGGACACTGGCTATTCGGATTTGCTTCAAAAGCATTACATCCAATTAAAGATATTCAAGTAGATGCTTGGGACAAATTTGCTCTAAAAACGAAATATTACAATACAGATTTACACGTTGGTGCATTCGCACTTCCTACATTTGTGAAAGAAGCACTTGATCGCGATGAATAAACCTTTAAACGTAAAAGCTTACTCTTACGTCAGAGGATTATAAACCAGAAGTTAAAAAAGTGAATAAACAAAAAAGTCGCCTTATGGGTTCTGTTTTGAGTACAAAAAGCAAAATCGCACGGTAAAAAGACAATTAATTAGCATATTAAAAGGTACTGCAAATGCAGTACCTTTTTTGTCCAACTCTAAGTACTCATTTTCTAATAAAGTTTGATTTTAAATGAGAATATCTGATGAACAAACTCAATCGCTGTAATATGTAAAAAAAGAGAACCAATCGTGTTTGAACTGCTAATTTGGTAAATAAGTTTCTCTCAAAGTAAAATTCCTTGCTAATTTTATCAGAATAATTTTCCTTCGAGGCCATTCTATCATCAATATAAATTACCCTCCAATTTACTCATATTAAGTTCTTTTTTCGAACCATAATAGAAAACAATACTCTAGGTTTACCACTTCTTTCATATTTGTTTTTCCTTTGAGTTAAGTTTTTTTAATTTCATTTAGTAAAAATAATACTAAAGTTGTAACAGTAATAAACAAGAAGGGTATAAAGAATTTAAAATGCCCTGATGTTAATAAGTATAATGTGGATAAGGTTAATGTACCTGCTGAAAAAAATAAAATTCTTTTCGTCTTATAATTCATCTTTTACCTCTCTTTTTATCAATAGAGTACGTAAATGTGAAAGTTATAGAAGGAGCTATTAAATATTAATGAATTATGGCTACATTAAGGTTCTTTCACATTAACATTTTTTGTTAGCTTTAATAGTTAGTATATTCTACTCAAATAGATAAATTCCTTCTTCCGCTAACCTGCCCGGTAAGTTGAATAGTTCCTTCCATTTAAATTATCACGTTAACTAATTCGAGCGAAAAGAAGATTATGTATTCGCATCGTTATAGAACTTTCTATAATGTTAGCTTTATAATGCGATTTGGATACCAATTCGTATGAAAATTGTTAAACAATTTTATATTGTTATTTTAAGTTTGTACTAGAAAACATATGGGCGACTTTTTTGTAAGTCTTAAGGTGGAAGATAATAGGTTCATCACCAAAAGTTGTGGAAGACATTTGTAAAACGTCTACTATGTAAATAGTTGACCTTCGTTCCGATTGGGCGACTCCTCGGGGATCAGTGATCTGACCCTGCAGCGCAGCGGATGTTTTCTGTGCGAAAGCGAAGCGACAGCAACAAATGTTTTCTGTGCGAAAGCGAAGCGTCAGCAACAAATGTTTTCTGTGCGAAAGCGAAGCGACAGCAACAAATGTTTATCTGTAGCGAAAGCGAAGCGACAGCTACAAAGCGCCCAGTCGGAACGGAAATCAACCACATGTTTTGGTGATGATCCAGATAATTAGTATTTAATAGAAATATTGACAATTATTTTTCGGACAACTAAGCTTAATTAAAAGTAGAGCTGGAGAGGAGATTGCCAGTGGAATTCATTAAATTAAATTGTCCGAATTGTAATGGGAAAATTGAATATAGAGAGGGACAATCATTCAAATGTCCTTTTTGTGAAACTGAAATAATGTTGAAAGAAAATAAAGTTTATTATGTTGATCAGACGATTAATAATTATTATGGTACAACTTCTGCGCATAAAGATACACGTCCAAAAACGAATTTAAAAGCGCTTTTAATAATACCGATTGTCTTCCTTTGTGTATTTCTTGGCTATTTTCTTTTGAGTGGCAATCAAACAGAATTTGGTAAACATAAGGAAATACCTATTCGGAAAATGCCAGAAAGCGAAGTTCTTTTATTCTTTTTAAAAGATATTTTTGATAAAGGTGAAGCAATGCCGTCTAAAGAAGAAATCGCAAGTGTCCGTTATTTGAAGGCATACTATTCTGAAGATCAATGGCATTTTGATTACAGTCTTGACGATCCGTTTACAAATAAGCAAGCCAAAATTTCTACCTATATTATTATGGATAAGCTATTAAATACACAAAAAATTGAACAAAAAGATTTTGAAGCCTTTACAGGTTTGACGGTATTGAATCTGATGGGGGATTATGAAATATCACAAAGTGAAAATGTAAGCTTCCGACATCTGGAAGGTTTAAAAAGTTATACAGGCCGCTTTAATGAATCATTTAGTAAAATTGCTGACTATTTTAGCGATAAGTCCAATGTTGTAGAGCTCTCTATTCAAATTCGAAGTAATGATGAACTTGCTTTACTATTACAATTTCCTAATCTTCAATCACTTGAAATTTCGTATCACACCGAGGAGGTTACAGATTTCCCACTGCTGAATAAACTGCCGTTAAAATCATTGTCTATAAAATTTGCCAACGATTTGAAGTGGTTGTCTTTATTAACTGATTTAGAGTCGTTAGCAATAGATTATAGTGAAGCAACAGATTTTAGCTCATTCTATTCACTGAATCAATTACAAAATTTGAAACTTACAGCGGTAAAAAACTTAAAAACGCTTGATTTTATACAAAACATGCCTAATTTACAAACGCTTGATCTTGAAAATATAGATATTACGAATGTAGAACGTCTTAGAAATAAGTCTTCATTGACAAAGTTGCGTTTAGCTTCTCTTTATAAATTAGAATTGCTTGATATCGTGAGTAGCCTGACTTCACTGACCGATTTATCGATAACTGGTTATAGTGGCCAAATAGCACCGATTGTAGCACCCCATTTAACAAAAGCGGAATTAAAAAATACTTTCTTATCCAAGTTAGAGGCACCTGCTTTAAAAGATTTAACTGTTGATATAAGTGGGGGACAGTCGTATTTGAATGGAGCTGAATTATTGAAATACCCACAGCTAGAACAACTTACAGCAATGGAGTCTGGCAATTTTATAGGTATCCGTTCTTTAAATCGTCTACCGAATCTGCAAACAATAAATTTAAAAGAGACCACTTTTTATGAAGAGACGAGTGAGTTATTCAATTTACAGCATGTAAAAACGTTAAATTGTAATGAGTGTAAGTTCCAATTTAATAGTCAAAATTCATTTAGCAACAACAAACTGGAACATTTAACTTTGAATAATGTATCCTTCCGAATAGATAATGGTGATTGGGTACATGAAGTTGATCAGGTAATGCCTTACTTTGTTGGTCTTACAGCTCTGCATTCATTCACTATCCAAGATAGTTCACTGCAATCATTGGGTTTTATGGAAAAGTGGCACCAAATTGAGGTGCTTCACTTGGAAAATAACGCTATTTCGAATGTAGAGCCATTAGTGAATTTGCCTAATTTAAAAAAGCTATATATTTTAGGAAATCAGGTGCAAAATAAATCTGTTCTAGACAATGGAATTATGATTTATTGAGGTAATATGACTATTTTGTGAATGAATTAAATCTCAGCAAAGTGTTTAGTGTACTATATAACAGTGGTTTTTCCAGAGAAGAAAAATACAATTGACGTTTCATACTATTTTTTGTATTATATTGAAAAGAATGCCCGGACTAGATCGGGAGAGGTTCATAGCAAATACCCTCTATAAAAAACTATGGAAACATGACAATATGCCATGTCCATATCGGACGTGGCTTTTTTTTATGTTTTTACTTATGTTTTAATAGAATGATTGGTAATGCCTCTCTTGAAAAGTGTTGGGAAACATTTTACAAGGAGGTTTTTTTATGTCTTGCCGAAGCTGGGATTGAATTGAACTTTTTGGTACTAAGGTACACAATATTCGTTAAAAAAATCGATATAAGGGAGTTTTTCTAGATGAAACAAGAAAAAGCAATTGTTGTATTTAGTGGAGGTCAGGACAGTACAACTTGTTTGTTCTGGGCAAAAGAACATTTTGAAGAAGTTGAGGCTGTTACTTTTGATTATGGTCAAAGGCATCGTCTTGAAATTGAATGTGCGAAGGAGATAGCACGGGAGCTCGGAGTTAAGCATCACATTCTAGATATGTCACTCCTGAATCAGCTTGCTCCGAATGCGTTGACACGACAAGACATAAAGGTAGTAGACGGAGAAAATGGTGAGCTTCCATCGACCTTTGTACCTGGTCGAAATCTTCTCTTTCTTTCATTTGCGGGCGTTTTAGCGAGTCAAGTAGGAGCTAAGCATATTGTCACTGGCGTTTGTGAAACGGATTTTAGCGGATATCCGGATTGCCGAGATGTTTTTATTAAATCCTTGAATGTAACATTAAATTTATCGATGGATGATTCCTTTGTGATTGATACACCGTTGATGTGGCTGAATAAGGCACAAACATGGGAGCTAGCTAATCAGTTTGGGGCACTTGAATTTATACGAGAAAGAACGCTGACTTGCTATAATGGTGTAATAGCAGATGGCTGTGGTGAATGCCCGGCATGTAAACTGCGAAATAAAGGGCTTGATGAGTATTTGAGCTTCAGGAAGGAGTCTTAAGGCATGTCAGAATTTATAATCGTCGATAAACTCCAAAAAATAGATGAAGATATTCACAGAAATCAATTAAACTATCATACAAAGCGTGTACTCATAAGCAAAGAATTTACTTTCGATGCGGCTCATCATTTACACAATTATGAGGGGAAATGTAAAAACCTGCACGGTCATACGTATCGCGTAGTATTAGGACTGAGTGGATACACAGATGAACGCGGTTTGGTGATTGATTTTGGCGATATAAAAGCAATATGGAAACAAAAAATAGAAATTCATTTAGATCACCGTTATTTAAATGAAACGCTTCCACCCATGAATACGACGGCAGAGAACATTGTTGTTTGGATTTACGAAAAATTGACTGAGGCCTTGCATGATGAACAAAGATATAACGGTGCGCGTGTAGAGTTTATCAGACTATATGAAACTCCGACAAGCTATGCAGAAGCTAGACGGGAGTGGATGGAAGTTGAGTAAGGTACCTGTTATCGAGATTTTTGGACCGACGATTCAAGGCGAGGGAATGGTCGTTGGCCAAAAGACTATGTTTGTGAGAACTGCAGGCTGTGATTATTCCTGTTCTTGGTGTGATTCATCGTTTACATGGGATGGTAGCGCAAAACATCTTATCGTCCAAATGACAGCACAAGAGATTTGGTCTGAGTTGAAACGCCTTGGAGGCAGTGGTTTTTCATTTGTCACGATATCAGGCGGCAATCCTGCACTCCATCAAAATTTGGAAGAACTCATTGCGATTTTAAAAGAAAACGACATAAAGATCGGGGTGGAAACACAGGGAAGTAGGTGGCAAAAATGGATGTATGAGATTGATGAACTGACAATCTCACCTAAGCCACCTAGTTCTGGAATGACCACAGACTATTCGGTGCTCTCTAATATGTTCGAAAAGCTTAAAAATCGCAACAGTAATCACCATATATCTCTAAAAGTAGTCGTTTTTAATCAAGAGGATTACGAATATGCTAAACAAATTCACCAACGATATCCAATGATTCCTTTTTATCTCCAAGTCGGTAATGATGATCTCACAACAACTGACAATTCTCAATTGATACTCCATTTGTTGGATAACTATCATGCGCTGATTGATAGAGTGATTAACGATGAGGAATTCAGAGATGTCAAAGTACTACCACAGTTGCATGCCCTCGTTTGGGGGAATAAAAGAGGTGTATAAATAGTGCGTCATTACAATAAATTGTATGGTGTTATCATTATTTATTTGACTACCATCAAATGCGTGTTGTAAAAACCTTCAAATCGAAAGGGAAAAGATTATAACTTGGGAAGGTGTGAGAGTATAGGTTAATTTGGCCTATACTTTTTTTGTACGCCCAACATGTATATAAGCGATAGAGTAAATAGTTGAATCGTGAAGGTAGCAGTAGACTTTACAGGAGTGGCGAGCATAATAGCATCGGCTAGCCATTGATGTAGCTGGGTTCTAGCCTAGCGAATCATGCGCGTAGAGGCTCCGTGTCAAGTTGTAATTATTCACACACTTGTAAAGAAACGTAGTTAATCAGCGAAAGTGTACATGTTTAGACGAGCAAAAATGTACAAGATTATTTTGACATTTACATGCGGAATGTGAAAAAAGTATCTAGTCTGAGGAACACGAACTTCATTGATCAATAACCAAACCGATTTTCACAAATAATAAAAATTCCTACCATTTTATCTACTTTCCTATCTCTATTTGTGTTAACTTATTATTAATAAGGGTTAACTCAAATAGAGAGAATAGGAGGCAATGACATCAATTATTTAAAAAGTAAGATGGAGGAATAAAATGATTCGAAAGTTTTCTACATATGATCTTGCGCAGATTTCATTGCTAGCTTGTCTTATTATCGTTACAGGCATGTTTAAAATTCCAACAGGTTTTCCTGGGTCTGACTTTCAATTATCAGCACCTATTGCCGTTGCGATTGCAGCGGTATTTGGATTTAAGCGATATTTTCTAGCGGGGATCATTGCAAGTTTAATCTTATTTTTACTAGGTATACACTCGATCTTAAATGTGGAGATCTCCTTTATTTTTCGATTGACTGTTGGCCTACTTATTGTATTATTTGGGACTTCAATTCCGGTACTTGTTTTGGCAGGCCCAATTGGCACAACGATTGCTAGATTTGGTTTGGCTTTTACGTTAGGAACTCCATTGTTACCGTTAGTAGTTTTGGCTATTCCAGGTATGGTAATCACAGCTGTTAGTGTTTATCCTATAACGAAAATATTACAGACAATAAATAGGAAAGTAGCAGGTAATGATCATGTTAAAAACGTGTTATAGCATTCGAATGCGTGCGGCAGAGAGAAGCTCTGAACTAGGGGAAAAGCATATATCTGGTGGTGAACGGATAGGTAGTAAATCTCAGATAGAGCCAATTGTAAAGCAGTTATTGAACAAAGCAAGTAATCATTCGCGTGGAGATGCTGACTTTATACAAATTACCGTTGAAAAAATTGCACATGATCACATACAGTATTTGCCGCCTTTAGAAATTACAACTGTTGAGGCCGGTTCAATTGAAAAGGCCCATAGTGAGGCAAGAAAGATACTAACCTCCTTAGGTGTTTCGGAGCATGCATTGACTGTTGCTTTTCACCAACTTAATAGTCATCAAAACCTCCGTGGCGCAATTATTTTAAATAGTAAAACCGGCTTACGGCTTGACGATCGGGGGGAGAAGGGTGTTCGAGTATCACGAATCGATTGGCAAGACGGTAATTGGGAGCTGAATGAGCGTGTCCGTGAAGCGTTGGCTCTGGCGACGAAAGTGGCAAATTCTCCGTTTACAATCGCAGAATTATGTTGGTCTGATGATCCAGATTACGTCACTGGATATGTAAGTAATCGTGCCATTGGTTATGTCAGAATTACACCGTTAAAAAGGGAAGGCTGCGAGAGCGGAGGGCGCATTTATTTTGTGTCAGATGAGGTTGAACTAGCATCTTTTATAGACTATTTAGAAAGCGTACCGGTTCTCATTAGGAGGGATTAAAAAATGGATCAGCGGTTACAGCAGGAACTACAATTAATAGAAGAGCAAGGATTGACAAGAAAGTTACGTTCGTTTTCAAATGGCAATGAGAGCGAGATCATCATGAATGGTAAGAGATTTTTGCTTTTTTCATCTAATAACTATTTAGGTCTTGCAACAGATTTTCGATTGAGAAAGAAAGCATTTGAAGGTATTAGTAAATACGGTACAGGGGCAGGTGGTTCGCGATTAACAACTGGAAATTTCGTCATTCATGAACAGCTTGAATGTGAAATTGCGGATTTGAAAAAGACTGAAGCCGCCATTGTATTCAGCAGTGGTTATTTAGCGAATATTGGTGTGATTTCGAGTGTGATGAAGGCAGGGGATATGATTTTTTCTGATGCTTGGAATCATGCCAGTATAATAGATGGTTGTCGACTTAGTACAGCAAAGACAATTGTTTATGAACATGCGGATATGGTAGATTTAGAGCATAAATTAAGGAAATCACATGGAGATGGAAAGAAGTTTATTGTGACAGATGGCGTCTTTAGTATGGATGGTGATATCGCTCCACTTCCCGAAATAGTTGCACTAGCAAAGAAATACAATGCTTACATAATGATTGATGATGCGCATGCGACAGGTGTTTTAGGAAATGATGGCCGTGGTACTGCCGATTATTTTGGATTGAAAGATGACATTGATTTGACAGTTGGCACGTTGAGTAAAGCGATTGGTGCAGAGGGTGGCTTTGTAGCGACGTCGTCCATTGCGAAGAACTATTTACTGAATAGCGCTAGATCTTTTATTTTCCAAACAGCTTTATCTCCAAGTGCGATTGAAGCAGCAAGAGAAGGAATTTCCATTATTCAGCATGAGCCCGAACGAAGGGAGCAATTGCTGAATAATGCTAAGTATTTACGTCAAAAATTGGTGGAATCGGGTTTTGTAGTTAAAGGAGGGGAAACGCCAATTATATCTCTTCTTATCGGTGATGCCCATGAAGCTATGCAATTTTCTGAGAAACTAATGGATGAAGGTGTTTTTATTCCAGCGATTCGACCACCAACTGTGCCAAAAGGGTCGAGCCGGTTGCGGATTACAGTGATGGCTTCACATACAATGGAGCAGCTCGATACAGTCCTCATTAAAATGAGGAAAATAGGAAAAGAAATGGGTATTGTATCGTGATCAAAAATGATACCTAGATAAATTCTTTTGATATACTGCAAAATTCAAGATTAAAATCATCTTACTAAAACCCCTGATTCTTCTGTTTGGCGTAGAAAAATCAGGGGTTTAATTTATATCGTTTTATTATAAATGATTCAATGCTTTGACGCTCACTTTAACTGTTAAATTATGCTTTCCACCTGAATAAACGCCTTCAACAGGACTTATATCGGAATAATCACGGCCAATGCATAAAATAATGTGATTTTCTAACACTTCTACATTATTAGTTGGATCGAGACCAATCCAGCCGATTCCTGGTATCATGACTTCCACCCAAGCGTGGGTTGCAATATCACCGATCAAGGCGGAGTTTTCGTCCACATATAAATAACCGCTAACATAGCGTGCTGGAATTCCTTTAGCTCTTAGCACGGCAAGCATGACATGTGTGAAATCCTGGCAAACACCTCGCTTAAGGGAAAAGGCTTCGCTTGCAGTTGTCGTAACATCGGTTGCACCTGGAACGTATTCAAAAGTCGAGTATAAATATTGCATTAAATTTAATGAAAATAATACAGGATTTTCAGCATGACCAATTGCATGATAAACTTCCTCTAACTGATTTTCTGTCATAAACGTAAAATGTGTAAACTTTAAATAGGGCAAATAATGCTCATAAAACAGTTTCGAGTGAAAAATTGTCTGCATTTCTGGTGAATATTGAATGCGATGAATAAATGGTGCACGTTGAATGCTAACAATAGAGGTCGTTTGAATTTCTAGCTCTTGATGCTGCTCAGGTATATAAAATGTGCCAACCGTATTGCCCCATATATCTGTATGCTCACGCGTTAAAGATGAAGGAGTGATGGCAATTCGATAGGATAGTAAGCGCTGACGCTCATCGCCCCTTGGTTTTAAGCGGATTGTATTTAAGCTTTGATCGACTTCAGACTCATATTGAAAAATATTTGTATGTTGAATTTCAAATTTCATTGTGTCTGCTTCCTTTGGATTACTGACTTGCTTGTTGAAAGGGAGCTGTTGTTGATTCCTTTCAAGGTTGTACGCTGGGTTCATATAAATGATAAATTGTTGAAAATGTATTGCCAAAATCAATACATTGACACAATCTTTCCTCCATTAACAAAATAGTTTCCTCTAATGTAATATTCCATAAATCTACATTCATCACCGCAAATAATAAACTCTTTAATGGGGTATGAAGCGCTAAAAATCTTGCTGAAAGAGGGTCGCTGTCTAAACAGATAAAAGCTTCTTCTAATTTTTTTAAGCAAAACATCACTGAACGTGGGAAATGCTTATCCTGTAATAAATATTGCATAACATAGAGTAAATTGGTTTGGCGATGCTTGCGTAAATAAGACTCCGTTGCCTCCGATAAATCGAGTAAAAACGATCCATCCGCTTCTTTTAAAGAGATGGCTATTTCCTTATGTTGCTCCAGTATAATTAAAGCCATACGAATCGTCTTTTCTACACGTTCTAACCATTTCCCAACTTGCATGAAATAAAACGGTAAATCTCGATCCATCGAGCCTTCGATAAGCCCCGTTACCGTCAAAGAAGTCTTTCGAACATTTTGTAAAAAAGAGTTTAGAACAATTAGTGGAATTGGTCTTTCACGTTCTAACATGTCTTGCTGTAACGATAAATAAAAGGCATTTTGCAATTCCCAAAGCTCAATGGGTATACTATCGCGGGTTATACGGGCGTTTTCTCGAGCTGCACGTAAAGTAGCGTGGAGGGCGTTGCAGTTATTATTAGAAAAGAGTAGATATTCGATAAGTGGATTGACTCGAATCGACTCATAAAAGGACAAGTATTCTTCCTTCGAGGCACAAATATTTAATACCGCTTCCCAATGATCGATGTATTCATTTTCTTTGCCAGATTGCTCCAACATATTCAACAGCTGTACTTGTAATATATGTGCATTCGTTTGTGATCGTTCACTATATCGTGCCATCCAGTATAGTGCATCGGCTACTCGACTTAGCATATTGCAATTCCTCCTTTAATATCCATGTATCTTTTGCTCCTCCGCCCTGGGAAGAGTTCACGACTAAAGATCCTTCTTTTAATGCGACACGCGATAAACCTCCAGGTAGCACATAAGTATCCTTGCCCTTCATGACATAAACACGCAAATCGACATGACAAGGATAAAATCTACCATCCTGAAAAGCTGGTGCTCTAGACAGGCTAATTGTTGGTTGTGCAATGTATTGAACCGGGTTTTCCAATATTTTTTCTTTAAAAATAGCGATTTCTTCATCACTTGCATGCGGACCAATTAGCATATCATAGCCCCCAGATGCACTAACGTTTTTTATGACAAGCTCTCTCATATGCTCAAGAACCCAACCTCGCTGTCTATCATCAGCTAGATGATAAGTATCCACATTACGTAAAATAGGTTCCTCTTTCAAATAGTAGCGAATCATATTCGGTACATAGGCATACATCGCTTTATCATCAGCAACACCATTCCCAACAGCATTTAAAATAGCAATATTCCCAGCCTTATAAGCAGCCATAATATGAGGAACTCCAAGTAAAGAATCCTCACGAAAAACAACAGGATCTAAGAAATCATCATCAATGCGCCGATAAATAATATCAATTTGCTCTAGACCATAGATTGTCTTCTTATACACCTTATTATCTCTGACAACTAAATCTCGTCCTTCAACAAGCTGAATATTGAGCTGCTGTGCTAAAAAAACATGATCGTAATAGGCCGAATTATACATACCTGCTGTTAAGAGGACAGCTTTAGGTTCTCTATCTGGGTTCATTGAAGGTGGACGATGGGCAAGAAGTGCCTTCTTCATAAAAGCCATTTGTTTGTCGAGTGACTGGATCGTATGTTTAGAAAAAAATTCAGGGTACACTTCCTTCATCACAGATCGATTTTGAAAAACGTAGGATATCCCTGAAGGATTGCGTAAATTATCTTCTAACACGTAGTAAACGCCATGTTCATCACGAATCAAGTCTATGCCTGCTAAAAAAATATGATTATCAATAGGTACTTTTACACCTAGCATTTCTTTATAATAATACCGATTGTTTTCAATGAGTTGTTTCGGAATAAGCCCATCCTCAAAAATGCATTGTTCATGGTAAACATCATGTAAAAAACAATTTAAGGCTTTCACACGCTGCTTCATACCAGCTTCTATTACTTCCCACTGTTCATATGGAATAATAATAGGTATAAAATCAAAGGGCATTGTGCGCTCTGTTCCACCTTGTGCACCATAAATGGTAAATGTAATGCCTTGTTTAAGGAATGTTGATTGTGCTTGCTGATATTTTTCATCTAATTGTTCCTTAGTGAAAGCATGGAGTTTATGGTGGAAAGACCGATAATGAGGCTTCGGTTGATTACCTTCGAACATCTCATCAAAAAAAATACCAGATTCATAGAACTTCATCATATGGATCGCCCTCCGAATTTAAGTAGTAGAGAAAACGTGTTACACTTAGTAAGAATCAATATCGCCTTGGCGACATTGTAGTAAATAGGTACCAATTGAAAAGGCACCACATCCGCATTCATCTATGAAGATAAATACATATAAAAGGAGCTAATAAAATGACAAGCATTAATTTAATGCAAGCGTATGAGCTAGACAAGCTTTCAAAATTAGAGTTTACTGATGAGGAGATTTTACGCACATTGCAAACAGGGGATGTATCCGTTTGGCAGGAACAAGTACCAAACTATGAATTTACCGAAACAATGGCACTTTACCAAGAAGGGGAGCAAATTTTCATAGATGCTCTGCACGGGAACTACAGTATCAAATATGTAACTTTGCCAGGCATTAAGCGCTTATTGTATATTCGTTTCCAATTAGAAGAAGGCAAGGATTATCAATTATTAGAAACGGGAATCCAGCATTTAACTTGTGATGAGGATGTTATCGCTAAACTTCAACATATGCTATCAACAAACTGGTCTCTAACCAAACAAGTAGATGGGACGTATAGTATTTTTGTAAAGTAACGGTTTTCATACCAAAATCGACAAAAATCCAAATAATCCCATGCGTATTGTGAGAGGAATCGACACGTACAGTTACCCATCTTTTCATTTTTCGAATCGTCTCAGAGCATTTAACTCACTAGATTTAAATATTCATTTTTTTTGCTCTTTATACCTAAAAAATGAAACTTTCATAAAAACTTTTAAAAAGGTGATTTTCTTACTAAAGAGAATCATCTTTTTTATCGTCCATAAAGAGAACATTCGTTCTGGGTTGTAAGAAAACACATTTTTTTCATTATAAAGTTCCCAAATTTATATTTGGGAACGTTTTTTCGTGGTAAAATAGAGAAAATAGAGGTGATTTTATGGAAAAGACGAAGCTTCCTAAAATAATGAGAGATTTCCTTGTTTATTTAACGACGATTAAAGGGAAGTCTCATCGCACAAGAAAAGAATATGAATACGATTTGATTTTATTCTTCCGATTCTACATAGCAGTTCAGCATGATCATGAACTATCAGATTTAACGAAAATCGATATTTCTAGTATTTCAATAGAAGAAATTCGTGAAATGACACTAGAGGACCTTTATTTATTTATGGAATATTGCGAGGTGCAGCGAGGGAATTCAGCATCTGCGAGAGCGCGTAAAGTAGCAACGTTAAAATCATTTTTTAAATATCTAAAAGGGAAACGACGTCTTCTAGAGGAAAATCCGGCAGATGAATTAGAAACGCCAAAAATAGGACGGAAAAAGCCTATCTATATGAACATGGAGGAAGCTACGCAATTTATCGATGGCATCCAGCCAAATCGTGCTTCACCGAGGAATTATTGTATGATGATGTTTTTCTTAAATTTAGGGATTCGTGTGACAGAGCTTTGTCAGCTAAATAGGTCATCTATACAAGGTCGCTATTTAACGGTTGTTGGTAAAGGGAATAAGGAGCGGACAGTATATTTGAATGATAGCTGTATCCAGGCACTTGCAGACTATGAAAATAGCGGAAGGACGGCATATAAAGGAGGGGAAGAAGAGCCTCTTTTCGTCTCACAAAAGGGAACACGCTTCACCCGGCAAACTGTTGCAAAAATCGTTAAACAAATTAATCAGCAATCGGGACTTCAAAAAGAACGCCTGACACCACATAAGTTACGTCATACATCCGCGACAATGATGTATAAATCAGGGGCAGATATTCGAAGTCTCCAGCATATACTTGGCCATTCAAGTGTTGCAACGACACAAATCTATACGCATATTGAAGATGAAGAGCTACAACACGTACTCGAAAATAATCCTTTCAATATTGTTCGAACTAGAGAACATTACATTGAATAACATAGGCAACTAAAAAAGCCGATTATCCTTACTTGTAGGAGTCGGCTTTTAGTTTTATTATCTGTTGTTAGCTTCCATGCCATTAATAGCGTTTGTTAGCTCAATAAACTGTCTTTCAATTGGCGTAAATTCGTGATGTAAACGAGTAATTAAATATAAATCAACGAATCTAAAGGTTGATGGTACTTCTAAGTATTGTTCAATGTTGTATCGACTTGCTATACGTTTAGAAACTAGAGTAATTCCCATGCCCATCATGGCAAATTGTAACAAAGTTTCTGGGTCTCCCACTTCAATTATTTCTCCCTGCGTAATAGCTAAATTCTTACAAATGTCTCGCAATATTGAAAGATACAAACAGTTATCAGATAGCACAAGTAAGTTTTTTTCACATATATAATCCTCGAAGTTTGTACTTTGATCAATACCTTGACCTATGATAACCATTTCTTCAATAGCAACTTTTTTATACTTTATATGCTTATTTTTTAATGTACCAATTGTATAGGCTAGATCAATTTTCCCTTGCAGAATTTGATTTTCTATATATGCTGTTGAACCTGTTTTTAAGGTTACCGATAAATTAGGGTATGTTTGATAAAGCTTATTTAAAGCTTGTGATACTTGAGTTCCTCCCATTGAAATCATCGTACCTACTCGTAGTTTTTCCTCATGTTTTTTCATCATATTTTCTGTTTCTTCCCAAAAAAACAATATTTTCTTAAATTGATGATATAATTTTTCTCCATCTTTTGTTAGTGTTACACCTTTAGAATTTCTAACAAATAATTGTTGATTATAATGATTTTCTATTTTTTTAATTTTTGCCGTCATATTTGATTGTAGGTGATTCAATTTAGCGGCAGCAGCTGATATACTTTTCAATTCTGCAACTGACACAAATGCTTTCATGTTTTCAATATCCATTTCTATTCACATCCATCAAAAAAAGTGATAGGACCATCATTAATAAACATTTAAAATGATGTCTTGTTGTCATTATACTTTGTATAAGGATATAGAGAAACTTATTAATGGAGTTTGTCATTCCTAACTAGTCTTTATTTTGAGGGGGAGTCTTTGTAGCGTCGCCTCGATTTCGCTACAAATATATTATTACCAGTTAATAGGAGGTATAGTTAATGAAAAATAAAATTATCAATGTAGGGATTATCGGTGGATCTTTGAATAATCAATGGGCAAGTCAAACACATATCCCAGCTCTAAAGAACAATCCTTTCTACAACATAACAGCAATTGGAACTTCCAATATTGTTACTGCCGAAAAAAGTGCTAAAATTCTGAATGCACCTCATGCTTTTACAAACTATAAGGAATTAGCACAATCGAAAGATGTTGACTTAGTAGTTGTAAGTATCAAAGTCCCTCATCATTATGATGCTGTACTAGCAGTATTAGAAGAAAATAAACATATTTATTGTGAATGGCCACTAGCTATTCATACGCAGCAAGCAGAAAAAATGGCTCAATTGGCAGAAGAAAGACATATTCATCATGCAATTGGACTACAAGGTAGGCAATCTCCAGAAGTTAACTATGTAAAACAAGCCATTCACAAGGGGGAAATTGGTAAGGTTATTTCCTGTACTATGCAAGTTGCAACACAAGGAAAAGGTGGCATAACAGCTGAAAAAGGTCGTTATCTATTAGACGAAGATAATGGAGCAACCCTTCTTTCTATTAACGGTGGGCATTCACTAGATGTACTTTGTTATATTTTAGGTGATTTTAAAGAACTATCTGCTACAATGAATGTCCACTATACCGAAGCGTTCGTACAAGAAACAGGTCAACCAATAGAAAAAAATACAGCTGATCAAATATTGATACACGGGACGCTCGTAAATGATATTTCAGCATCTGTACATATCCAAGGAGGGGTTTATCCTGCTTTTCAATTAGAAATTAGGGGTGAAAAGGGAGCATTTCGCTTAACACAGAAAAATTCCTATGGCCATGTCCAATTTGGGAACCTTATCATTGAAAAAATGATTCATCCAAATAATTTGTTTAACGCTAAAGATATTTTAATGGAAGAAGTAAAAATTTCACAACAAAACAATGACGCGATCAGCTATGTGCATCAAGCTTATACGATGTTGGCAAAAGATATTGTGGAGAGCAGAAAGCATATTCCCGATTTTAATGACGCTGTCAAACTGCATCGATTGTTAGATGTAGTTCGAAAATCCGCTAAGACTGGTAAACGAATATTCATAAAGCAGCCATAAAAGAATATTTCACATTGTATAAAACATATACAGAAAAGGGAGTAAAAAAAGTTAGTGGAGGAGATACCTATGAATCAATTAATAAACGATCATCTATGTGAAACAAGAAACAACTTAGTTGAGGAAATACAATTATTAAGTGATAGTCAATTCAATGCTAAGCCTGATGCAAATTGTTGGAGTATCGCCCAAGTTTGCCATCACTTATCTTTAACGGAGGAGTCTTTTATAAAAGTAATTGCATGGGGTTTAAAACAAGAGAATAGTCAGCAAACAGAACGTAAAAATGTTCACCTTATTTTAGATAGAACAACGAAAGTTCCAGCACCAGATTTCCTTGAACCAACAAAAGACTTTTTGACAGTTCAGCAAATCATGACGTTGCTGGACGATTCTAGAAAGAAATTTACAACTTTCCTTGATACAATTGAAGATCCATCCCTATTAACAGAAAAAATCTTTAAACATCCATTTCTGGGCGAATTAGCCCTTGATCAATGGATAGAACTAGTTTATATTCATGAACAACGGCATATTGAACAAATAAAAGAAATCAAAGCACTCATCAAAGTTGAGCATTAACGAACTTATTGGAGACTGAATACAAAGAATGATAAAAAAAGCACAACATTATGTAAAAGAATTTATAATTGAAATTTTAAATTCAATCGTATTTGAAGTAATTGGGAACATCTTAATTTTTATTCCTAGAATGATTATAAGATTATTGAAAATTATATGGTGAAAGTCTAATTTCTCATGGGCAACAAAAGAGCTTGATAGATTGATAGATAGACATAAAAAGAAGGAAGGACCAAAGAGCTTTCCTTCTTTTTTATGTTGTAGAAGAGGAAGAGCCACCAATTAATTTACAACTAAAGGTAAAGATAAAAATCCTTCATTAATATGTGAAATTAGCAAAAGCCATTGTTTTGATCAATCTTTTTTCAAAACAATGGCTTTTATTATGTTTTTAATAAAACTATTTAGAAATACTTGACGAAACAAACCATCTGTTATATATTAATTAGAAATAAAAACAACTGTTATAAAACAGTTTGGATTAGGAGGAATTGTAATGTCAAAATATCGTGATGGTTATGAATTTTATTGTGAAATGTGTGAGCGCTATGGTCTTGAGCCAATTTCATTTCGCTACTATTTGCTACAGTTATCACAGCAACAACTTTCCGCTTATAATATGCAAGCCAAACAATTAGGAATTTGAAGGGTTTGTAATTAAAGGATGTGGTTATTACGGAAGCCGACGTGAATATTTTATAAAAAGCCCAGCCATACTAATTTAAATGGACTGGGCTTTCGCATATTTGAAAGAAATATCAGAAAATTTATGGACGTTGCAAATTACCTGTTATATAATATTGCTGAAAATATAATTCTGTTATACAACAAGATATATCGATCAATTATCACAAGAACAATTAGAATATTATAACGAAACTGTACAATCGAAAGGAAGTTATTAGTATGACAGATTATCGAGAAGGCTATGATTTTTATCGACAAGTGTGCGAGAAACATGATTTAGAGCCAATAAATTTTCACTATTATATATTAAACTTATCACAGGAACAACTAGATGCCTACAATGAACGAGCTAAAACATTGGGAGGTCAAATACAATATGAAATCTCTTAGCTTATAAAAATGCCTCACTGTCTTAATGTGACAGTAAGGCATTTTTGCTTCATATCATAAATGAAGAAATTATTCAAGTATAGTAAAATTACAGAAGATTCATATATTATAAAGATAACTAGGCTAAACATAACATATGAATAGCACTTAGGTAATTAAAGTCTTCAAAAACTATCGTATTAAGTAAGTGAAAAGACCTTATTTTTAGGGGCTATTTTATTGAAAACCATCAGATGTAGGTTTGAATGGTTTGATATTTGGGTTGAATTAACTGCTTTTCTAATACTATAATGTAATTACATAAAAAAGGCGATATCCCATAACCTTATATATCTTGGAAATATAAAACAAAGGAACCAAACCCTTCTAATGAACGGAGAATGAAAATGATGAATATCACGCCTGATAGTATAAATCAAGTTAACTATAGTCTGAAAGAATTACAAGATATTTTTTCAGTAATGAATAGTTCAATCATTGTAGCAATTACAGATCGAACTGGGAAAATAACGTTTGTTAATGATCATTTTTGCAAAATATCTAAATACACCCGTGAAGAATTATTAGGGCAGGATCACCGTTTACTCAATTCAGGTTTCCATCCAAGATCCTTCTTTAGAGAGATGTGGAAAACTATAGGCCAGGGTAAGATGTGGAATGGCGAGGTGTGTAATCGAGCGAAGGATGGCAGCCTGTACTGGGTGAAGACAACGATATTTCCTTTTCTTGATGACAATGGTAAACCGTATCAATATATTGCTATAAGGGTCGATATTACTGCACAAAAGGATATAAAAAAAATAACGCATATTGCTTATCATGATGAATTAACAGGACTACCAAATCGTCGTAAGTTAGAACAACGTTTAGAAAATGAATTTCATCAATCCCGACGTACAGGAGAGAAGTTTGCGTTATTTTTCATTGATGTCAATCGTTTTAAAAATATTAACGATGGACTTGGTCATATCATCGGGGATATGTTCTTAGTAGAAATGGCGAATCGTCTACGCAACGTTGATTATACATCAAATTCTATTTACCGCCACAATAGTGATGAATTTGTTATTATACTTAATGACGTTGACTGTATTGAGGACAAGGCTGAGGAAATAATTAGCGTCTTTAATGAGAGTTTTGTAGTTAATTCATATGAATTTTACGCAAGTATTAGTATTGGAATTAGTACTTTCCCAGATCATGCGAACTCACCTGAGGAATTATTGAAAAATGCAGATATCGCCATGTATGCTGCAAAATCTTCACGGGGTAATCAATACCGCTTGTATCGTCCAAACATGGAGGAAATCAATGATAAATGGTTAATACTTGAAACAAAATTACATCAAGCGTTAAAAAAAGATAGTTTAGAATTACATTATCAACCAAAAATCAATTTGAAAACGAATACAGTGATTGGCATGGAGGCATTGCTTCGCTGGCATGACCCTGAACTAGGTTACATGCCACCAGATCGCTTTATTCCATTTGCTGAGCAATGTGGGCTCATTAATGATATAGGGGTCTGGGTGTTGAGAAAAGCATCTGCCCAAGTACGCACTTGGAATGAAGTACATAATTTAAACTTACGTGTTGCCGTAAATATTTCTCCAATTCATATTAGTACATCAGGCTTTGTTGACATGGTACTTGAAGTTATGGCAGAAACAAAAATTGATCCGCAGTTTTTAGAAATTGAAATAACAGAAATGAGTATGCTGGATTATACGGAGGACTTAATTAATACAATCAAGCAATTAAGAGCACTTGGTATTACGATTTCATTAGATGACTTCGGGACTGGTTATTCATCGTTAAATTATTTAAAAACGTTCCCAGTAGATGTTTTGAAAATAGATCGTGCATTCGTCCGTGATATTGTGCCTGAAAAATCAGGTATTGCCATGATTTCAGCTATGATCTCTCTAGCGCATGCCTTAAATCTTCAAGTAGTAGCTGAAGGTGTCGAGGAAGAGGCAGAATTAAACGTACTACGTGAACATGGCTGCGAGTACGTACAAGGCTATTATTTCAGTAAGCCATTATCAGTAGAGGACTTTACACAATTGATAGTAAAAAGTAGATCGTTATAGGAGTATCAATATGGAGGATCTTGTCTTTAGTTTGGATAAGATTCTCTAAGTGTTTATGTAAAGGAAGGTTTAATGTTTTATTCAAATTTAGTTGCAACGTTTTTACAAATCAGATAAATAGAAATGGACCATGTTATTACCTCCTTTATAGAAAATGAAATTTTAGCATAGACAAAATTCAAAACCTTAGGTTCATCACCAAAAGTTGTGGATAACTTTTGTTAAAACGTCTACTATGTAAATAGTTGATTGTAGTGGAGACTGGGCGACTCCTCGGGGATCAGCGTCACAGATGAGACCCTGCAGCGCAGCGAAGCGGCTCATCGGACGCCCCCAGGAAAGCGCCCAGTCGGAACGGAAATCAACCACACGTTTTGGTGATGATCCAAACTTTAACGTTAGCTCCGCATATAGGAAATATCGAGATATTCTACTTATTCTACTTATTCGTCATACGCTATGAGCGTTTCATCAATGCGTATCGAGATGGTTTTTTACGTGAATATACGCAAAAACAGCCACCTCATTTTTTCTATGCTTTTGATCATGTCATTGTCTTTTCCTCAGATGAAGGGACGACATCGAAATACTTAACATCGTATGAAGTAAGGCATGGAGAGCAACCAAATGTTTCCTCAAACTGTTCGCCATTTTTGCTAGAGCCTTATAAAGATGATATCATGCATCCTTTATTTAAAATTTCAAATGATCCTTTACGTGCATATGAAAGTAAATTATTTATAGAATGGGGTAGAGCCGCTGTAAGATGGTATCAAAAAGGAACAAATGAGAAAATCATTACACAGCTTGTGAATACGAGTCAATTTGACTTTCCTGGATACGAAAACGTCCTATTAACATTTAATGAATTAAAACAAATCATCGATGAACCTCAAACATATGCTGATTGGCACATTGCCTTAAGCTCAATCAACGCGATTTACGCAATTACAGATTGTTCTAACGGTAAAATTTATATCGGATCCTCATACAATAAAAATGGTTTACTTGGACGGTGGTCTGATTATGCCACAACGATCCATGGAGGCAATGAAGCATTTAAGCAGTTACTTGCGAAAAATAAAACAGCAAATTTAAAATTCCAATATACAGTTTTAAAAGTGTTACCAAAAGATATAACAGCGTTAGAAGCAATCGAAATTGAAAGGAGCTTTAAACGAAAGTTCCAAACCATCCCTTTCGGCTATAATCGCAATTAACGGAGAAATCAATTGCTACAAAATACTATGTAATTATGCTTGCTAGTAGTAATTTTGTCTTTAAATAAAGTAAATTATCTGATATTTCCCGAAAAATAATCGTTTTAATATTTGAAATTATTGAACTGTTTTGCTAAAGTTATATAAAATATAAATTGTTGATGTGGCCAAGTAAGTAAGAATAGTGAAACAGAGAATATAGCAATTGCTGAGAGCTATATCACCGCTTCTTATCTGAACCCTACCACGGAGATGTTATGCAAACATAACCGAGTCGTTTTCGTTACAAAACGTTAGAGGGTTTTAAGGTTTTCTTAAAACTAAATTCAAGGTGGTACCACGTTTAGTCTGCACAAAGACGTCCTTATTTGTAGGACAGCTTTGTGCTTTTTATTTTTTAGTGGGAAAAGTTGCAGAAATGGAGGAGAGAATATGACAACACAACAAAATGATTTTTCAAAATGGTACATTGAGACAATCCAAAAGGCAGATTTAATGGATTATACACCAGTACGTGGCTGTATCGCATTCAAACCAGACGGCTATGAAATTTGGGAATATATTCAGCAAGAAATGGACCGTCGTTTTAAAGAGACAGGTCATCGTAACGCTTATTTCCCGATGTTAATCCCTGAATCCTTCTTCCAAAAAGAAAAAGATCATATCGAAGGTTTCTCACCTGAGCTTCCTTGGGTAACAGAAGCAGCAGGGGAAAAATTAGAAGAACGTTTAGCACTTCGTCCAACTTCTGAAACGATGATTGGACATCTCTATTCGAATTGGATCAAAAGCTACCGTGATTTGCCGGTCTTAATTAATCAATGGGCAAATGTTTTTCGTTGGGAGAAAAAAACCCTTCCGTTCATTCGGACATCTGAATTTTTGTGGCAAGAGGGGCATACAGCCCATATTGATGAAGAAGATGCACGTCAAGAAACAATGCAAATGTTAACGATCTATAAGGAAGTAGTAGAGGGTTTACTGGCCATTCCTGTCTATGATGGACAAAAAACACCTTCAGAACGTTTTGCAGGGGCGGTCGATACATTTTCTATTGAAGCAATGATGAAAAATGGGAAGGCCGTACAAGCTGGAACCTCTCACTATTTAGGGACAAAGTTCGCTGAAGCCTTTGATATTAAATATTTAAACAAAGCTAATCAGCATGAATACGTACACACAACATCTTGGGGCACTTCCACACGTTTAATAGGTTCAGTAATTATGGTTCATGGTGATGAGCAGGGGCTTATTTTACCGCCACGAATCGCACCAACTCAAGTTGTCTTAATTCCTGTAGGTCCATGGAAAAAGAACCCCCAAATTATAGATAAACTTGATGACATTTTTGCAGCTCTTAAAAAGAACGGAATTCGAGTACGTCTAGATGATTCGGACCAATCACCAGGCTACAAATTTAATGAATGGGAATTAAAAGGTGTACCAATTCGAATTGAATTAGGGCCACGTGATTTAGAGAACAACCAGGCATTGTTAAAAGCGCGAGATGAAGATGACAAGCAATCCATTGACCTGAATGACATTGTTGCAGCAATTGAGGCAGAATTAACAACAATGCAAACTCGTTTATTCGATAAAGCACGTAAATTCCGTGATGAAAACGCTCATACAAATATCGATACACTGCAGGATTTACAGCAGCATATTAACACTTCCAAAGAAAATGGAGCTATTTCTGGGTGGATTCTTGCTGGATGGTGCGGAGATGATGCATGCGAGGAAAAAGTGAAAGAAGAGACAAAATATACTTCTCGTAACATTCCGTTTAATCCACCAACTACGAAATCTACTTGTATTTGTTGCGGAAATGGCGCAAAGCATACAGTTTGGTTTGCTCAGGCGTATTAAATAGTTGTCAAATTTGCTTTCAAACACAAGTATTCAATTTATTGGAAATATGTCTATATTTCTAATCCATTATCTGACAGCTTTTCTAACTCTTATTGTTTCGTTCTAACTGTTTCGATTTCGTCTGAACGATAGGCTGTTTTTTTTACTTTATTGATGAAGGTGGTCATATCATCGACAAATGTTATTTGCACGTGAATGGCTCGTCATACAACTTCTTGCTATTCGCCAAGAACCATTGTAACTTTCATCATCCTTTCGCTACAGGAAAATTAGTTACAATTAGATGTTTCTACGACGAGTATCGCAGGTGAAGAAGCTTTTTGCGTGAAAGCGAAGCGTCGGCATTAGATTGTCACTATCCTCGTTATAAAAGAGATGTCTCAAAAAAGCTTTTCAGACATCTCTTTTTGTATTTTAGACTAGCTTGAATGAGAATGTTTGTTCTATAATAGACTTAACTTGAATCTAGACATTACAGTTTCCACAACAATTTATGAAAAATCGTTCAATTATTGAACAACTTTGAAAGCAAGTTCGAAGGCAATCCCTATTTCCGATTCACAATGGAATGTCTTAAAAATGAAAAAGTATAGCCACTAAGCTTTTTTTAGTACAAATCAATTTTATAGATGGGGACATGGAGTACTTGCTACAAATCGATTTTCGTTTTATTGATTTCAACAAGGAACGTAGAGCAGTGGTGAACAGAAAATGAAAGCTTATGCTCCTTAGTACTAGGGTCCAGTAGTGCGGATAGTTGGGTTCGGTTTGGATGCTTGAGGAAACCGTAAAACAGTGATAAGGTCAGTTAACAAATAAGGAGACTAATACAATGACAAATGATACTTTACAATTATCCCAGAAATGGCGAGAAGAGGGGTTACGTTATGCAAGTGAAATTAATGCCTACGTGCGCAGAGGATTAGAAACTAACTGGGAGGCACCAGGAGAGGAGCCAATTGAAGATTCACGCGGACAATTAGCTTCGCAAGTTTACCAGTTTATTAAACAGGCGAATAGAACAAAAGAACAGAAAACGCTCCGTGAACAGTTTCCAGCTGCTTCTTGGCCATTTCAGGAAACACATAGCCAACTGATGCGAGCTGTTTATCCAATTGCATTTCTCCATGATGGTGCATTACTTGTTGCAGCGCAAAATGAAGATTTTTCACGCACTGTCTATGTGATGGATAAACAGGAAGCAAACCGTATCGAGCACATACAAGCAGCAAGTTGTTCTGCGGATGGGCGCAACATTGCTTTGATGGATGAGCAAGGAGTTCGTATCGTACGCGAGCCCGATCGAGAGTTGAACGGCACTTTGCTGGCTACATACAAATGGGCGACAATCATCGACCAATTGCACGAAAAATACCCTGATATTGAGACCTTGCAGCCAGAAAGCTATCGAAGCGCAGATGTCATTCCATTCGCTGATGGCACGAAGTTGTTGGTGGTATCGCATGATGGCATTTATTTGATTGAGGAAACAGATGCCCTCTTGTTGCACCCGTCAGTAGAAAATATAAGGGAGTGGGCAGAGGAAGAGGATGACTTCACAGCAAGTTTAGCGATGCCACATGGAGCTGTTTCGCGAAGCAGCAGATGGCTGGCTTATGGAAGTCAAGATAGCGATCATATGTTATTAGATATGGAAAAGTATGTTATGCATTCGTTTGACCCGATGTCGAGTTATCCGCATTACAGCTTGTTCAGTGCCGATAATGAGCATGTTTGGTTCAATGCATGTCATTTTTATAATGGATGTACACTTGGTATTTCACTCCATGATCTTAAACCGGACAATAATGAAGAGCCCCTTTCAATAGATGAAAGTATGCGTGTATATGCCGGTGTTGCAGTGCAAGGGGGCAACATTTTGGGTGACGCATATGGATATTTACGAATGATTGATTTGGAGGGAAATGAACTTTGGCGTTACTTCGTATCTGGGACAATCAGTGGCATGGCATTAAACTCTGATGAGACAATATTGCTTGTCGGTACATACAATGGAATGCTACATATACTTGATTTAACAAGTACAGAGCCAAGTCCGTATGAGATTAGCACAAGTTCAATACGTGAATCGTACCGCTGGATCATCTGGGATACTCAGCAACCTCTGTACTGGTAGGTTTTATTTGCAAATTCTTTAAGGTTTATTTTATCAACATGAATGTATAAAAAAAGCTTTTACATATCAAGACGAAAAATTAACAATTGATTATACTTCTTGTAGCACTCTTCCGGAAATGTAGCAGGCAAACTAGAAGTGACATGGCGAAAATAAAACCAAATGGAATAAAGGCTATAATAAAGGAAAAGAAGTATCTACTTTCATGTCCATAAATGCGGACGTCAAAGTGGATACTTTCTTTTTTAAGTAGAGGTAGTTTGAACAGGGCATAAGAAGTACTAATATGTCTAAGCTTATTTTTAAGATTTGAATTTAATACATTAGATTTTTTTAAAAAAGCATCCTGAATACAAGTACGCGATGGACGAGAAGCTCAGCAAATTATTTGTATTAATGATTAGGGAATAAAACGAATGCAACTATCCCAAAATAAAAATTGACTGGACACTAAATGGTGTCGTATAATTAAGACACCATTTAGTGTCCAATTTAAAAGGGAGAGGAGATTTTGAGCGACAAGACTCAAGACCGTGATGTTTATGCTGCTATTGCTGACCCAACAAGACGTCAATTAATACGCTTGCTGGCAGATGCGGAAGAATTACCTCTTCACGAATTAACGTCGCAATTTCAAATGGGGCGTACAGCAGTTTCTAAGCATTTGGCGATCCTTAAAGATGCCGATCTCGTAATTGCTCGAAGGGTTGGTAGAGAAACGAGATATCGATTGAATGCCAAACCATTGCAAGAAATTCAAGATTGGCTATCGTATTACGAAGTTTTCTGGAAAGAAAGAATGGCTAGATTAAATCTTTTATTGGAGGAAGAAAAATGAAAGCAGATGTATCTTTAGATTATCAATTTACAAGTTCAATCGAGAAAGTTTGGAATGCATTAACGGATTCAGACACTCTTGCAAAATGGATCTGGAAAAATGACTTTAAACCAGTCGTAGGACATAAATTCCAATTCCGAGCTGAGCCAAATGAATGGTGGGATGGAATTGTCAATTGTGAGGTGCTCAAAGTAGAAGAACCTCATACATTATCTTATACTTGGGCAAGTGCCGGAGAAACAACTACTGTGACATGGACGTTGACGGAAGGTTCAGATGGCACTACACATTTACATCTTGATCAAAGCGGATTCAGTGAAGCAACAAAAGCTCGTCAAGGAGCAATCGAAGGAGCAAAATACGCTTGGATTAACAATGGTAATCAGCTCGAAAAAGTGTTAGCAGAACTGTAAACTATTTCTCCATTATGATACTTGCTTTTCTAAATCAAAAGCAGGTATCAAATAAGAAATGAATAAAATAAACTGTTCTTCAACAATCGGACGCTTTCGGAACATAGAAAGCGTCATTTTTTTAACTTCTTTCAGCCTTTGCTGAAAGAAGTTAAAGCCTCCGGCGGATGTCACGGAATCGGAAAGGAGTACTTTGTGCTTGCACAAAGCCGATTCCGGACGCAATTATGCCGAGGCATAATTGATTGGATGTCATAAACATAACAAATGCAGTTGAAGTTGTGCTAACATGACAATACTAAATGGAATGGAGAGAATATCCGATGAAAATAAATCAATTAATTGCTAACAATATAAACCGCTTAGATGTCAACTTGTCGGAAGATCAATCATTAGGAATTGCTGGATTATCAGGCTCTGGTAAAACTACATTTTGCCAAACAATTGGTGAAGAATCTAAGAAGCGTCTAGTTTCTTTATTGCCAAAGGCAGAATATCAGTATTTGTTTCCTACTATTATGGAAACGAATTTCAGTGCCATCAAGATGGAAGAAATGCCTTTAGTCCTTTTTCTCGGAAAATCATCCATTTCTACTAATCCACGTTCGACAGTTGGTACTCATACAGGTGTTTTTAAAGAGATACGTGAAAAACTGGCAGATAAGTTTGATCTTTCTCCAGAGGTTTTTTCCTTTAATAATGCACTGGGTTGGTGTCCTGCTTGTAAAGGGCGTGGTACGACTAAAAATGTCGAATGTAAAAAGTGTAAGGGTAAGCGCTATAATCCTGAAGTTGAGCAATATAAGTTTGAATTATGGAATCAACCACATAGTATTTCCGATATAAACAATTTAAGTATAGAAGCGATTTATTCCCTATCAGCGGAATTGGCGATTAGCGAGGAAAGACAACGTATTCTTACAAATATTATCCAAATGAATATTGGCTATTTAACGTTAAATCGGGTCATGGGTACCTTGTCTGGAGGGGAATTAACTCGACTTTACTTGGCAGAATTTATGGCTGCTAGTGAAAATACGGTCATTATTATTGATGAAATTTCTGTTGGTCTTGATCATCAAACACTGTTGAAAATTTTACAGCAAATTAAACAATTGGGCTATAAAAACCAAATTTGGCTTATTGATCATTCTGATACAGTGCTAGATACAGCGGATGAGCAGCTGTTCTTTGGACCTGGCAGTGGGAAATACGGCGGTAAAATTGTCGAAGTTTCACCACGTCCAGAACCAGTCTATTGGGAACGAAATCAGGCAATGCCTACTGACTATTATCAATTTCATGATCTTTACTGTCGTAATATTGAAATGGCTAACATTCAGATTCCAAAAAATAGACTCGTAACCGTTACAGGTGAATCTGGCTGTGGGAAATCAACCCTCGTCAATGAGTGTATCTCTAAGGACTTCCTAAAACGATATCCAAAAGATAAATTAGTCATGGTAGGACAAGACCGTAACCAATCAATTACAAGCCGTTCAACAGTTGCAACGTTCCTTGATATTAAAAAGAAAATGACGAGATACAGTGATGACATTGACGATATTTTCCAACGTTCCATTGAGGACATTATTGAGGAGCTTCCACATGAAGACATTGCTCATAAACGCTTAAGTTTATTAATTAAGCTGGGTCTCGGTTATTTAACATTAGAAAGAAAAACACAATCTTTATCGACAGGGGAATTTCAATGTGTTCATTTAGTGTCTGAGCTATTTTCGAACGCAAGAAACCCCCATACGCTATTTATTTTTGACGAGCCTTCAAAAGGTTTATCACAAAATATTTTAAACCAATTTATTGATAGTGTTAGGGACATTCTCAAAGACGAATCTGTTTCTATCATGATGATTGAACATAATGCTTATATGATTGAGAGCTCTGATTTTATCGTTGATTTTGGAAAAAGACAGCAGGAGCCTGTTCGACACCTTGATGTTGTCGGCCATGATGATTATTTTAGTCAACTTAACCGTACAGATAGTGATGCTTTATTGCATATCTCTTCAACACTTGCTTCAAAAAGTGGCATCCATTACTTAGAAGACAATCATATTAGCTATTTTAAAAATGCCGAAAACATTTATAAAGGCGGTATTTTAAAAAGTTTGTCATCAATGGCCCGTTTAATTTATGGTGAGTATGAATCAGCAACAATCGCACCAGTCGTCGCCATCGATCTAGAAAGACACTTATATAGTCAGTATAGTTTTTTATATGAAATCGGTGGATTAATTAACCATATCGTGGCTGCCCATCCGACGAATAAAGATACGAGAAGCTTCGATTTCTTTAGTCAAGAAAACCATTGTCCTAGCTGTTCTGGACGACTGCAAATTGAAAAATTTGATTTTGATATCGTCATACAAGATAAAACAGTGCCATTCTGGGATGGCTTATTACATCCAGACGTGATGGAAGTATTAAAATATTATCAATATCCGAAATTACAATTCCTCTTTGATGAGATCAAGAATGAACTGGGTCAAGATATTAGTAAAAGCTACAATGAAATGACAGAGGAAGAAAGACATACGTTCCTCTATGGTTATTGGGAAAAATCATTTTATGATAAAGCTAGTAAGTCCTCAAAAAAATGGGAAGGTTTTAATTTTATCCTTGGGCGTTATATCGTTATTTCGAAATCAATCATTAAAGAACAAATGAAAGAATCCAAAGAAATGATGGCCTGTCCAATTTGTCGGGGAGCGGTGCTAAACCATAAGAAAAAACTAACGTTTGGAGACACTGATATTCGCGAGATAATACATCAACCTATTGAACAGGTCATAAAAACTGTTGGGAACTTACCAGAGCTTGAAAAACTAAAAGCAATTGTAGGCGGCGATATGATTCTTACGGAAGATGTCTCCTTACTTCCTAGAGAAACACAAGTATCGTTAAAAATGCTGGAATTAGAGCTAGCAAGCTTTGCTGGTTATGAAATTGTTCTAAATAATGTTTTACCGTTTTGGGACAAAATTAAAGACAATATCGATGCAATCAGCAGCAAAAATTTAATAACAATTTGTGATTTTGCCAACATTGACGAGACGAGAGAAACTATTATAGATAAGTATTTCACTAATGGAAAATACAAAAAACTAACATACGTCTATGAAGCATTTGGCTACAAAAAAATTGTGACACAGATGAATAAAATTAAAGCAAGTCATAAATGTCCATTTTGTAATGGGAAGAAAGTCATATCAGAAGATAATCTCCATGATGGCGTCTATAAATTATCCGTACCATGTGTTAGTTGCTCTGCAAGTGGTATCAATAATGAAGGTCGAAAGGAAATTATCGATGGTGTAGACGTGCAAACATGGTTAACGGGCAAAGTAAGTGACGTTGTGGAAGAAAGCTTACGAACAGAGGCTGTTGCACATATTCCAATTTTTAACCGTATTCGCGAGTTGAATAAACGAGATATGATGGCCATTTACCAATGCCTAGAGCAAAACAAATAGATGAACGAAAGTTACTTCATATAGACTCATTTGCAATCATAAAATTGCAAATGAGTTTTTATGATATGCTGAAGATGAGCTTCTAAAAATCATTAGCAATTAAAGGGGAAAGATATGGATGGCAGAATTAATGGATTGGAAAAATAATACTCGAGGGCAGAAATTCATCGCTTCTTTTAGTGGAGGAAAGGATAGTGTCTTAGCCTTATATAAAGCAATGAAGGATGGAGAAGCACTTGGATTAATCGTCATGTTGGAGGAAGAAGGTGAACGATCAAGATCACATGGAATGCCTCCGGAACTTATACATGCACAAGCGAAATCTATAGGTTTACCTGTTTATACTGCAGCAGCAAGCTGGACAGAATACGAAATGGTATTTATGCGCCTTTTAGAAAAAGCTAAAAATCAAGGGGCTGAAGTGTTAGTAACAGGAGACTTAGATATGCCTGAACATGGTTGCTGGCATGACAAGGTTACGAAGAATGCTGGATTAAAACTAGGCATGCCTTTATGGGAGATGGATCATCGTGAAGCCGTTGAAGAGTTCATAAACCTAGGATTTGTTACAATCATTGTAACTGTTAATTTATCTTTAGGTATGCGCGAGGAAGATTTAGGGCGGACGTTAACCTATGAATACATAAAGGAGCTTGAAGCTCGGGGTATTGACCCTTGCGGAGAAGGTGGAGAGTTCCATACTACAGTATTAGATGGGCCAATTTTCAAACAACCTATTCCTGTTCGTAAATGTGCGATGATTAGAAATGGAGAATATGCTTTTTTGCCTTTAGAACTAGATCATTAACTAAATGATACAGATGCAGAAGAGTATAGTTGTAATTATTGGAATAAAAATTTCCCTACAGAGAATAACATAGGGCTCGTCCATCTATTTTGAGGTAGGGGTCTCATGTTATTTTTTTGTATGTAGATTGGTACGAAGAAAGGTATTCGGTATCCTACGTGTCATGGACATATTTACATATATGAAGTAGCATGCGATTTCTTCAGCACTTGTGCATTCTCCAAATGCGACTGAATCATATACTTTTCTTTTAAAAATATAAAAAGGGTCACCGGAGGATAATGACCCTTTTTAAATGTTCGAAGGGAAAGGATAACTTTATATTATCCTAAAAATCATGGGATAGATGGCGGTATTGGGTATTAATAGAATCCGATGAAGCTAGTGCCGACAATAATCAATAGAATGAATAGTACAACGATTAGCGCAAATGCTGAACCAGTACCATAACCACTACCGCTACCGCAATATTCAGACATAGTTATTACCTCCTTTCTACAATCTATAATATGAATAGTTGTTAAAAGGAACTGCGATATTTATCTACTCCTTGAATATAAATTTAAAAAAACTTCTTATATTGTAGTTCTGTCAATTTTATTTTGTAGAAATACAATATGAATATCTTTTGCTTCAAAATTTTCCACGTTTTCAATTAAACGCAAAGTACTTCGACAATTACAGCAAATTGAAGCGATAACGACTGTCTTGCGTATTAACACGCGCATACCTAATTTCAAATTTTCCGTTCTTCTTTATACTTTAACTATGCCAAAAAGGGCAACTTTACGTTAATTTAGTTATATTTTTGATTGTATTAGTAAATTAACAATAGTTAAACAATTGCGCGAATAATACTCACTAATGTTCCATGATGTGATAAGATGGGAATGTACGTTTGATTATTGCTGAAAAGTTAAAATTTAAGGGGGAGAAATGATTGGGCGAAACAAAGTATAGGCAAGTATGGAACTTAGATAGTCTGTTTCAAGGTGGCAGTAAATCATCACAATTACAAGAACATATAAGTTATTTAGAACAAGAAATTTCTGATTTCGAAGAAAAAGCAAATTCCTTTAATGTTCCTCAAAAAATAAACGAATCAATTAATATTGCAGTTTTAGTTGAATACATAGGAGATATTCGAACGAATATATCTCAAGCAAATTCTTTTATAACTTGCCTTCTTGCGCAAAGTCCAAAAGATCAGGAGGCTATTATTCTGCAAGGGATCATTACGACAATAAATACTCGTTTTGAATCGGCATTGAAAAAAGTGAAAAATACTCTGGTAAAAATTGATTACCATTTGTGGCAGGGTCTACTAAATACTGATGTTTTAGCAAACTTTAAGTTTATACTGAATGAATGGCGTAAAGATGGTGAGACAACCCTTTCAGATAGAGAACAACATTTAGTTTCAGACCTCATGGTAGATGGCTATCATGCTTGGGGGCAATTTTATAATTCTTTTATAAATAATTTTACGATTAAAGTTCAAATAAATGGAGAACAAAAAAATTTATCCGTCGGTCAAGCTATCAACTTACGTTCACATCCTAATGAAGACGTTCGTAAAGAATCCCATTATGCTTTAGAAGATACGTGGAAAGACAATGCAGAACTATTTGCGAAAATTTTAAATCATATTGCAGGCTTTCGATTACAAGTTTACAAGAAGTGTGGCTTTGATAATGTAATACAAGATTCTTTAATTAAAAATCGTATGAAGGAGGAGACACTTCATGCGATGTGGTCTGTCGTTAATAAATTTAAAAAACCCTTCACTGACTACTTAAATCAAAAAGCAAAAATAAATGGCTATAAAAAGATGCAATCATTTAACTTTTGGGCACCTATGACAACAAAAAAACAAAAATTTGAATACGAAGAAGCTGTTAATTTTATTTTGGAGCATTTTAGTGCATTCGGAACAGAATTAGAAAATTTCTCTAAAAAGGCATTTAGTGAAGGCTGGATAGAAGCTGAAGATCGTGCAAATAAGTCTGCTGTAGCATTTTGTTCAGGCTTTCCACTTTCGAAAGAATCAAGAATTTTCATGACATTTGGCGGTACAATTACAAATGTATTAACACTTGCCCATGAATTAGGACATGCCTTCCATAACGATGCAATGAAATCTATTAATGGCGTAAATAAACAATATCCAATGTGCATTGCTGAAACTGCTTCAACGTTTTCAGAGATGATTATATTAGATGCGGCAATGCAAAAAGCTACATCTACTAATGAAAAATTATTTTTGCTTGATGAGAAATTAAAGCGTAGTGTCATGAATTTCATGAATATTCATTCTCGGTTTTTATTTGAAAAGAAATTTTATGAAGAACGTAAAGAAGGCATTGTTTCATCATCACGCTTAAACGAAATGATGCAAGAAGCAATAGATGAAGGCTATGATGGTTCTCTCGATAATCCTTCACTGCATTCATGGATATGGACACCACATTATTATATGACACAATCTCCTTTTTATAATTTTCCTTATTCATTTGGATATTTGTTTGCATTGAGCTTATTTGCTAAGGCAAAAGAAAAAGGTAAAGAATTTGAAAGCTGTTATTTAGATTTGCTCCGTGATTCAGGAAGTATGTGCACAGAGGATTTAGTGATGAAACATTTAGGTGAAGATATCACTTCGGAAGCTTTTTGGAAAAAAGGAATAGAATTATGCATGAATGATGTGGATGAATTTATCAAATTAAGTAGTGAATGTATAAACTAACCATTCGTAAATGGAGTTTCCGGCTGGACTTACTGAATATGGTGAAAACATTAACCAAGCAACTAGCTGATAATTGCGAAGCACAAGATGTCCATTCAATCATTATTTGGGAACCATCCATATTTTATTAATGTGAGTTACCGTTTCGATAAAACGAAAGCCAATTTCCTGTACGTTAAGAAGTTGGCTTTGTTTGTACAATTTAAAAAAGATTGCTTATGCTCCTCTATATTAAACTAAATCCCTCGTAGCCATTAGGCTTAATGTATTCTCCTGTGGCAGCATTAAAGCCCTTTTCTTTCATTTTTGTTTGGTCACTATTCCATCCTATTACGAATAGAATAGTAACATTTCTCTGTCTATCTTTTCTAAGCATAAAATTATACCCTTTAGCCCAATTTTCACCTAGATAAATACCCCCGATTTTTAGAGCTTTTTGAAGCAATCCAGGTGAATCATCTTTAATATCTTTTATTTGTATAAACTCTTTTCGTTACATCATTTGTATAATCTATTTTTCCGTCATGAATGGTTACTTAAAAAGCTTTATTCGTTTCTGGACTCCAAATAAAATATTCCAATGCTTTCTTTTGCCGTTACTTCCTATTGATTTCCTAGGCTTTTCTAAATCAATATTTATTGCATCTATTAATTGAGCATTTTTATTCCATTTTAATGCTGGTGGATTTGCTAATTCAATCGCTTGTTTTATTAATAATTATTGCTGTTCATCGACTTCAAATGTATCTTTAGTTAATGGAAGGCAATTCTTTCCATTTTCCCAAGCGCTTTTTAGGTGTGTTATTTCCAAACCTTAATCAAATATTTTGCGTCGTTAGTAAAAACATTTGTCGAACATTTCTAAATGGCAAAAGGGATATATTGGATTTTGTAGAATACTATTAAATAACCTAAAATTTTTAATCAGGAGTGAGGGAATTGGAAGGTACTCAAGTGCAAAAGTCGTTGTTCAGTAAAATAGGCTATCTCTATTTACCAACTAATAATATCGATGAAACAATTGAATGGTACCAAAAAAAGCTTGGATTTAAGCTTAAAACACCAAAGTTTCAAGATGATATTGGGTTTGTAGCGGTATTAACACCGCCAGAAGGCTATGTTGTATTACTCCTTGTAGAAACAAAGGATCTTACAACAGCAAATTTTTTACGGGATGGTCGTCTGTATCAAACGTTTACGTTGAATTGTCCAGACCTAGAATATACACATACCACTTTAAAGAATAGTGGCGTAGAAGTTAGTGAAATTATTTGGCGTGGAGAAAATGCTAAATACTTTGTTTTTACTGACCCATCAGGTAATCATATTGAGGCTGCTTGGTCTGTATGGGATTAAGTAATAAAAGTTGGTGCTTTAGTATAAAAAGAAAGATTAAAAGGTTGTTTTCGATAAGGTTGTTGCTAGCTATAGGAGCAGATTAGTGAAACAAGAATATATAAATAGTCAATTGTAAAAAAATGCAGGAGGTGAGGTAATGGCCTTAAGAAAATATTTAAGTATTATTTCATTGCTATTATTTACTTTGTTCATTATTTTCGCCTATATTACACCAATTGAAGTGAACGGAACCTCAGAAATTGGAGACATTGTGGTTATTTCTTTAATAATAGCTTCATTTCTAACTGCATTTTTTAGCCAAAAGGGGAAGTTAAGAATTTTTGCATTAATTGTTTCCGTGATTCCAGTGCTTTTTCTACTAGGATTGATAGTACTACCGATATTTTATTTATTAGAGCAATAAGCGGGTACGTTCTTTAATATTAATATTTATTTCACGAATATCTAAACAAAAAGACAGAGTTCATTAGGTGAAAAAGTATTATTGCGTTATTTGTTTCTTGGTTTTTTGCAGAAAATTGATAAATTAAGTGGTGATAAAGTGGACAATGCAAATGAAAATAAGCGAATTCTTTATGCGGTTTTCGAGAATGAAATTCAATTGCCGATTTTGGATATTACACATCCCCTTTTCAACGCAAGTATTGATGAACAGGCGTATCATTTGAGCTGTCTTAAGTCAGCCAGGAGCATTGAATCATTAAAAAAGATGCCTGGCTTTATCCGCAACATCTTTGTGAAAATGTCGAATGTTGACAATTCCTATCTTAGTGGCATGCGTACTTTGCTGTATAAACTTGGCCCCGATTTAACTAGAGGGATAAAATTAGGTTTCCGGGATAAGTGGGCAGTGAAGCAAACTTCGTTCATGGGACTCCGGATCAGGCTAAGGGATCTTTGTCGGTGCCAGTCGGAAATTTTGCTAGCCCAGCTTAAGCAATTCCCTGAACGGAACCTTTGTTTCTTTAATATCGCTGGAGGGGCCGCTACCGACAGTATCAACACCCTAATTCTCATTCAAGAATCGGACCCAGAATTACTTAAGGAACGCAAGATTGAAATCAATATTTTAGATATCGATACTTATGGCCCCAATTTTGCCAAGCGATGCATCGATGCTTTGAAGCAACCCGGGGAACGCTTTCATGACCTGGACATTGCCCTCAATATTATTCATTATGACTGGAGTCAACAAGAGGCATTATTAAAGATGAGTTTAGAACGTTCCGACTGGATTCAACTCTGTTCATCGGAGGGTGGTCTATTTGAGTACGGTTCGGATGCAGCCATCATTGAAAATCTAAACCATTTCTATACTAACTCCCCGGCGGACGCTAGGGTCACGGGTTCATTAATTTTCGACCGGGCGCATGTAAATCCGGGATATTTAGGATTTACAGAGTTTATTGGCGTGCAAATCCAATATCTTGGGCTAGAGGGATTGCAGCGGATTTTAACCAAAACCTTGTGGGTTTTGGAAAAATCCCATGAAATTGATACGATCTATACGTTGTTTTCATTAAAGAAAGCTGACATATGAAGTAAAACAGGCAAAGGTTAAGAACCTGGCCTTATTGTGTTAGCCATTACTAGTAGGTTTTTATTATATTCAGAATATAAAATTGACGCGAACATTAGAGCATGATATGTTTAATACTAATTTCATAGCAACCATTACAAGTTTGAGTGAAATAAGCTTTCATTCAATTAAAAGGAAAATGGGTGTAAATCCCATGCTGTCCCGCAGCTGTAAATGAGGAGTTTTGTTTCGATAACCACTGAGAAATTACTTGGGAAGGTGAAACAAAATTATGATTCATGAGCCAGAATGCCTGCTTGTAAAGAGATTCATTGATGATCTACGAAAGATAGGGAGATGGATAGAGGCTTACTTATAGTAGTTATTCTGTCCTTATTCTTTTGGAATAAGGTTTTTTTATGCCTTCTTTCAATCTTTAGATTCATTTAGTGCACCACAAACAAAGAAGGAGACAGAAAATGAGATTGACAAAGTATTTACTACCTTTCACGCTTATTTTGATGTTCAGTTTACTCACTGGCTGTACAAGCAATGAAAAGGGAGAGACAGCATCGAAAAAACAGACAGACGAAAAAATGATAACGATTGGGTGGCCATTAGATGTAGGTTCATTAAATCCCCATACATATTTACCAAATCAAATGACAGCACAAGCAATGGTCTATGAATCATTGGTTGACTATAATGATGATGGAACAATTACGCCGAAACTAGCAGAAAGTTGGGACATCTCAAAGGATAAAACCTCTTATGTTTTCCATTTGAGAAAAGATGTCAAGTATTCAGATGGAACAGCTTTTAATGCAGATAATGTAATACGCAACTTTGATGCTGTTTTAGCAAATCGTGATTTGCATTCGTGGATGGGTATGGTTAACCATATTAAAGAGGTAGTGAAAGTAGACGATTATACAATTCGTTTGCAATTAGATGAACCGTATTATCCTGTTTTAAACGAACTTGCCTTTGTAAGACCTTTCCGTTTTTTAGGGGATAATGGATTCCCAGAAGGTGATGCGACCCAAGATGCAATGAAAGCGCCAATTGGGACAGGCCCATGGGTTTTAACAGATTACAAAAAGGATGAATACGCTCTATTCAGTCGCAACGACAACTACTGGGGGGAAAAACCTCTTGTAGAACAAATAAAAGTAAAAATCATCCCTGATTCAGAATCGATTTCATTGGCCTTTGAAAACGAAGAATTAGATTTAATATATGGTCGAGGCATTATTAGTTTAGATAACTATACGTATTTAAAAGATAGTGGAAAATATAAAACCGCTACGTCTGAACCTTTGTCTACAAAAGCGCTACTGTTCAATACACAGTCTGGCCCTTTAGCAGAATTGAAGGTTCGCCAAGCGATTCAATATGCAATCAATAAAGAACAAATGGTTGATAGTATTACACATGGTACAGAAAAAGTTGCCAATACACTATTTTGGGATGCTATTCCTTATGCCAATATTGATTTAGCGCCAATTTTATATAATCCAAAAAAAGCGCAACAATTGTTAGATGAAGCGGGATGGAAGCTCCAGAAGGGTGAAAAAATTCGCTCTAAAAACGGACAGCCACTAACATTAGATTTAATCTACATTGCTACAGATGCAATTCAAAAGCCAATGGCGGAACTAATGCAAGGTGAACTAGCAAAAATAGGGGTACAGTTGAATTTAGAAGGCGCAGATGTGATGGTAGGTCTGCAAAAATTAATGGATAATCAGGTTGATATTAATTTCTGGCGTACAAATGGACCACCAACAGATCCACATAGCTTTGCTAATGAATCAGCTACACCAAACGCTAATGGTGTCTATGAAGCGAAATTAGGCTTACCAACTGCCAAAGAAATCGATACTAAAATTCATCAATTATTAGTAGGTACAGATGAAAAAGAGCGCGTGCAACTTTATACGGATATTTTAACAATGTTCCATGACCAAGCACTATTCTTTCCTATATCTTACGAAACAAATAGCGTGATTTATCAGCCATATATGAAAGATTTTGCACCACGAGCATCTGAATATGATATTCCCTATGCACAAATGGAAAAAGAAAAATAACTGTAAAAGAGAGAGTATGTCAATCAAAGACAGCTCTCTCTTTATCATAGGATTGATTGGGAAGTGACAGCATGTATGAATCAACATGGATGTTTTGTTTAAAAAGAATTTTGACATTGCCTTTTGTATTATTGGGCGTATCCATCCTGACTTTTGTATTTATTCGTTTCGTTCCAGTAGAGCCTGCGGAGGTCATTCTTAGATTGGCAAGGGTTGCGCCAACAGCGGAAGCCATTCAAGCATTGCGAGAAGAACTTGGAACAGACAAACCTTTTCTTATTCAATATTTGCTATGGTTAAAAGGCGTTTTGCATTTAAATTTTGGGACATCTTTTGTTAGTAAATTACCAGTAGCACATGAGCTATTCGCAAAATTACCAGCAACCATCGAATTAGCTGTTGCTGCATTTGTGTTGATTTTAGGAATAAGTATGCCATTAGGGATCATAAGTGCCTTGTATAAGCATTCCATCATCGATAAAATCATTAGACTATTGACGATCATGAGTGTTTCGATTCCAACATTTTGGTTAGGTTTTTTACTACTATATGTATTTAGTTTGAAATTAGGGATTTTCCCGACAAATGGAAAGGGCACACTAGCTCATCTAGCTTTACCCGCACTCGCACTAGCTTTACCAACAATTGGACTATTCGTTCAATTTATCCGAACAACCATCATTGAAGAATTACAACAGCATTATGTTCAATATGCACAGCTAAGGGGATTAAAAAACTCAGTGATTCTCGTCCGTCATGTTTTAAGAAATGCTGTTATTCCGTTGACTACTGTATTAGGTATGACACTTGGTAATTTACTAGGTGGTGCAGTAATTGTGGAGCAGGTTTTTAGTTGGCCTGGACTTGGAAGGTATTTAATAGAATCCATTATTAACAGGGATTACCCAGTTGTACAATGCTATGTATTGATTATTGCTGTCATCTATGTACTTGCAAATTTATGCACAGATGTATTGCATCGTCTATTGGATCCTCATCTGATGATGAAGGACAGGAGAGATTGAAGTGAGTCTATTACGTAATGAACGTGCAAATGTTAAAAGATTATTTAGTCTTACGATACTGCTGATCATTGGTTTGTTGGGACTGTTTGCGCCCATTTTAATGCCCCATGACCCTTTAGCGGTCGATATATCAAAGAAATTTTTAGGTCCAACCTGGGACTATCCATTAGGTACAGATCATTTAGGAAGATGTGTTTTCTCACGATTGCTTTTAGGTATTCGCTATTCTTTAGGATCTGCGCTCGTTATTCAACTAGTAGCCATTCTTTTAGCAATCTTACTAGGTGCTTTTGTTGCGCTAAAAAGAGGGATGACAGATTATGTATTTATTCGAATATGTGATATTTTATTAGCTTTTCCTACACTTGTCCTTGCATTTGGACTTTTAGGTTTATTAGGGCCTAGCTTAAAAAATGTGTTAATCGCACTTGTTTTTACGCAATTTATTTATTATTCAAGATTGATAAGAAGTTTGTTTATTGGGATGAATGAAAAAGGTTTTATTCAAGCAGCAAAAATCAGTGGTACTTCAGGAATCAAATTAATCAAACGCCATTATATCCCCAATTTACTGCCACCTATCGTAACAATTGTCGTATTAGATATAGGAAAGGTTATTTTAGAAATCGCAGGTTTTTCTTTTATTGGGCTTGGCGTGCAGGCCCCCATCCCTGAATGGGGAATGATGGTGAGTGAAGGAAAACAATATATCCGTCAACATTCTGAATTAATGCTTTATCCTGGACTTGCTATCGTCTTTGTCGTGCTATTATTGAATTATTTGGCAAGTAGTTTCAAGAAGCTTGACCAATAAAGGGGGATTTATGGAGAAAGTTTTAGAAGTGCAAGACTTAACGGTAAAAATCGGTGAGAAAAATATAATAAGCTCTATTAATTTGACAGCCTATAAAGGGCGTGTCTTAGGGATTATAGGGGAAAGTGGTAGTGGAAAGACAATGCTTTGCCACGCCATCATGCAATCATTACCGGCTTCGGCGCAAATTACGCAAGGCCAAATTATCTACCAACAAGAAAATTTATTGAATGTATCAGCCAATAAATTGCGAACGTATCGTGGAAGGCATCTGTCTATGATTATGCAAAATCCGTCTATCGCTTTTGATCGTATTCAAACAATCGAAAGCCATTTTCAAGAATCATTAAAAGCTCACTTTGTCATGACTAAAAAAGAAATGAGACAGATTGCCCTTGATGCTATGGATAAAGTCAATTTACCTAATCCACAACAGCTTTTACACTATTATCCTTTCCAATTAAGTGGCGGAATGTTACAACGAATGATGATTGCTTTGTCATTGGCGATACAAGCTTCTGTCTATATTGCAGATGAGCCAACGACAGCCCTTGACACAGTCAATCAAAAACAAGTATTAACACTATTTGATCGTATTCGCTCGGAAACGGAAGCCGCTATTATTCTTGTAACGCACGATATTGGTGTTATTGCTGAACTAGCTGACGATGTGGCCGTGATGTATCAAGGAGAAATAATTGAGCACACGGATGTCTATAATTTTTTTGATGCACCTCAGCATCCCTATACTAAAAAACTTTTACAATCGAGAATTATGTTTTAGAGGTGAACAATATGACGCTACTAGAAGTGAACAATATAGAGATGCAGTATGGTCACAAACCATTCATGTTCAAACGAGGACGGAAAGCCCCTATATTACAAGAGGTGACATTTTCGCTTCAAGAGGGTGAATGTTTAGGAATCGTCGGTCAAAGTGGTTCAGGCAAAAGTACATTAGGCCGCATTATTTTAGGAATTGAACGACCAACAAAAGGTGAGGTTCTATTTCAAGGTATTAATCTTTACGAAGCAACAAGTAAGCACAAAAAAATAATTCGTAGAGATTTACAGGCAGTCTTTCAAAATAGCTATCATTCATTTAATCCGGAGCAGACGATTTTTGAGATAATAGAAGAACCTCTCCTTAATTTCGAACGTTTCAGTAAAACAGATAGACAACATAAAGTAAAGGAATTACTAGACTGCGTGGAGTTAGAACGTTCAATTGCTCACAACTATCCTTCACAACTTAGTGGCGGGCAACAGCAACGTGTCAACATCGCAAGAGCACTTGCATTAAATCCAAAATTGATTGTCTTAGATGAAGCCATTAGTAGTCTTGATATGATCTTACAGAAGCATATTATGCAATTACTTCAAACACTTCGAAAAGACAGGCAACTTGCTTATATTTTCATCTCTCATGACTTACAAGCAACACGTTTTATGTCAGACCGAATCCTCGTGATGCAGCACGGTCAGCTAGTTGAGGAGATTGGGAAAGATGGAGCATACAAGCATCCCGCATCTATAGACCTTTACAATGCTATTTTGCCATCGCATCCCCGAGAACGAACTATCAACAATACTTTACGGTAGCAACTATTCGCATACTTGCCGCCATTTTTGGGTCAAGTGATGCCTTATTGTTTTATGAAAATCTTAGCCATCATCGCATTTATCTAAATGCAGCAAATTTTTTAAGTCAGTACAATTGTACTGGCTTTTTTTTATACACTAGCGCTTGGAAGTGTGGGGGAGTATGAAATGATAGTGCCTGCAAATAAAAGAACGCAAAAAGGCATCTCATCCATAGATGAAACACCTTTACTTGAAGTTATTGAGCTAATCGTTGGAGGAAGGTATCTAATTGAACGAGTGTGACATTGTCTTCCACGCCGAACATATTATTCCCTTTACCAATCGTAATTTTATTGGAAGAAAGAATGGCTACATAATTGTAAGCCCAATGCGAACTTGGAACATCAACAAATTGTAACGGTGTTCCTTGTTGTTTTAAATGGAATGCTTCCACTAAAACTTTCGATAATTGACCACGTGTTATCGGAGAACCTGCATTGAATTTTCCGTTTACATCACCCGTAAAAACGCCGAGTTTTTTTAGTGCTTCCGCAGCACCTGCATATTTAGACGATGGGCTTACATCTGGAAAACTTGACTTGGTATTACTAGTATCTAAATGTAATTGATTTGCTAGTTTAAGCGCTACTTCACCACGCGATGCATATACGCTAAAGTCAACTTCAGTGCCTTTTACTTCTCCCAAATCATGTTCAGTGAAGTTTGCAATGCGTTTTGCCCCTACGTAACGAGATCCCCAGTAATAAGGATCATTAATTTTATCGATTTTTACCCCAGAGCTTGTAGTAGCTGAAATAAAATTGTTGTCACCTATGTATATGCCAACATGGGAAACACCGCTTCCCGAAGTATTAAAAAATACAAGATCCCCAGTCTTCAACTGATTTTTAGCAATCGAAGTACCTTGCTGATATTGAGCTGTAGATGTACGTTGTAGTGAAATCCCTAACTTAGAAAAAACAATTTGTGTATATGCTGAACAGTCTACACCTGTCTTGATATCTGTTCCTCCATATTGATAAGGAACGCCTATATATGCTTTTGCTGTACTTGTTAAATCTGTTATCGTTGCCGCTTTTGCATCATGCACACCCACACCTGTGAAGAACATAAACGATGCGAAAATCGGTAATAACCATCTTTTCTTCAAATAAACCTACTCCTTTCAAAAAGCTTTCGCTATTGAATAAAGTAAGAATAGCATGAAACAGGCATGAGTTATTTTTCATTAATATTACCGATTCCCCTTAAACAGCAAAATTGAAACCTTAATTTTAACTGTGTAAAACTTCTGCAACAATCATGGGCAATTTTACTAAAAATAGTTAGAATAATTGGATGAAAAGGGGTTAAAGTGTTTATTTGGATGTTTAATCCAATGAAAAACCGTTATTTATTTAGAAATGCTAAAAATAAAAAACTGTATTGTTGCAATTAAAATAGAAAAAACGTCTGTGCCTAGAACAACCTTATCCAGTGGCAATTCTTCAGGGGGAGAAAAGGGAAGAAGATGGATGTTCAATAATATTGAATAACGAATTAATATTATTAATTTTATGTATTGTAAAAATTAATTTTTTTATTCACATTTTTAATTAATTGTTATATAATCAAATCAACAAAAAGGAAAGGACTTCATTATGGCTTATAAAGTAATCACAAATTGTCCTGTCTGCAGTAAAACGTTGAAAATTACAAAGTTACAGTGCTCTCATTGTCACACGACGATTGAAAATGAGTTTGAATTATCTAAGCTGGCATCCTTATCAAAAGATCAGCTTCATTTTGTAGAAGTATTTTTAACATGCAGAGGGAATATCAAAGAAGTTGAAAAGGAACTAGGAATTTCATATCCAACAGTACGAGGGAAGCTAACAGACATCATTTCATCCCTTGGATATGAGCAGAAGAAGAAAAATGAAGTAGACGAGAAAAAAGTTGTCACGATGTTGGAAAATGGCGAGATCACACCAGAAGAAGCCATTAAACTTTTAAAAGAAGAATAAGGAGGAATTTACTATGAAAGAGGAAATCTCAAGAGTGTTAACAATGGTTCAAGAAGGTAAGATTGATGCAGAGAAGGCATCGGAACTAATTCAAGTATTAAAAGAGAAAGCAGAAACGGATGACAACCTTTTAGAAAAACCGACTAAATACTTAGATAAGACTTTAAAAATTCGTGTTGTATCAGCCGAAAATGATAATGTCACAGTCAATTTACCTTTAAAGCTTGTCAAGGTTGTATTAATGGCTGGGCACAGTATCGCAGCGAGTATTCCTCAATCGGAAAAATACGTTAAAGATATAGACATAAACCTTATTATCGAAGCAATCGAAAATGAACTAGATGGCCAAATTGTTGATATTAAATCGGCTAACGGGGATACCGTTTCGGTCATTATTGAATAGTGATTTGCTTATGATGTATGTAAAAGTGAAAGCAAAAGACGTTCGGTTCACCATCCCGGTTCCATATGCTTTTTTAAGCTTTGTTATTGCCATTTTGTCTTCAAAATTTGTTCAGCAAAAAGCACACAAATGGACAAAAGAGCACTTCGAAAGAAAAAAGCTGGACTATACATTTCCGCTAATTGACAAAGAAGCGCTAAAACCTATTGTCAAGGAACTGAAAAGTTATAAAGGAATCGTACTAGTCGATGTCAAAGCGAAAGACGGTACTGAGGTTAAGGTTAAACTATAATTGATACTAGAATACACCGCCAGGAAAAAGCCTAATTATCTCACTTATATTACAAGATAATTGACTAAGATTTACTTTATTATAATTTGAATTGGATATAAGAAATAAAATAAAAGGATTCTTTTGATGACATTCGGTACTCCGAAAGTGCGCATTAAAGGAATTTTTTTTATCATTTTTTCGGTATCATGCCATTACATATTTTTCTCACGATTTTGCTTACTAGAATGTCTAAGCGGCGCATGAATTATAGATAATGCATTTAGAGTAACAACGATTGATTACAAAATTTCTTTTAAAAGATAACTGACAAACTTATTACATACAAACCTTTTTTATAATTCGTCTGGAATTGCTTTGAATGAGTTTAATTAATTTCTCAAAATTATAATTATGTTAACTAGTTATGGTCGAAAAATTGTTTTTCTTATTCTACACTGGTATAATTTAGGTGACTTTTATGTTGAAAAATCGTTATATTTTGGAGGGAAAATTTGTTTAACAGAAAAATCTGGAGTAGCATTTTATGTTTCGTATTAGCCGTCATTATCTTCATAACATGGTCATTAAAAGATGATGACAATCAAAAATTTGAACTTAAAGAGAGCGTTGCACTAGAATTACCAAACTCCGCACAATTACATTTGGAAGCCAATGGTTTACTACTGCAAAAAACCAATAGTTCAAATAAATCATATATTCGTTCAACAGATCAAACAACGATTTATAATTTATTTGAAGATGGGGAAAACATGGGTTCCATCAAGGTCACTGTTCGAGAAATCGATAATGGGGATTTCTTCATTTTCACTCAATTACAAAACAAAAGCAGTAAAGGGTATAGTGCCTCCATATCGTACCCCATAAGCGGAAATATAAAGTATGATTTGACAGATTTCGAACGCCAGGAAATTCAGCATGAGCACGATCATGTATACGGTGTAGATCCAACCACTTATCCTATCGGCCTGTTAACAGTAAAGGAACACGAAAACTTAGTGACCAATATGATGATAAGCCGAAACTACATATCGAAAGAACTAAAAACCAACTATGAAAACGGGGACAAGAGTGTCGTCCGAGAATTGACGAGTGAAAAAAAGGCCTTGAAATTAATGCATGATGATAATGGCCTTACTGTAACACTTCCACTTCAATCAGTTGGAAATGATGTATCTGAAAATTGGTTGTTACTATCTAAAGAGCCTCTATTTAAAAAAGAAGAAGCGCTCGATGAATGGATTAGCCAAAGTACTAAACAATACAAAGAAACGAACAAATGGTATACAGCAGAAGGGCCTTATTCAAAACTTCCATGGTCGATTGAACCAGAAACAAAATTAGGATATGGACGAAACCTGGTGAGGGTCCAAGATAAAAAAGCGTTAAATTACTATGAAACTACACAGGAGCGATACTACTACGATTTGCTACTAAATTCTGTTGCGAACTTATTTATTTTTCAAGGAGATCACAAAGGGTTGTGGGAAACGGAGTATACGAGTACGTGGTTGAAAAAAGATTATGGCATCCAAGCTCCCTATACCGATACTAGGCATAACGAGAATGTCGCACTATTCCTAAAAAAAACAGGGGACATGCTTGACATCAAAGAACTCAAAAACTCGATGATCACCTATGCAGATTTTTTGGTCGATCAGACGAAAAATGGCAACATAATCGAAGTTCCTGAAGGTGGTTACCTTGTGACCGATTATTATTCTCCCCAGCAGACAAAGAAAACACATACATCTTTAAATCATGCTTTAGGAGAAATGAATTTCCTACTAGAATCTTATCAACAAACAAAAGAAGCATCGTATTTAGACGTAGCTAGAAATATGAGACGGGGTATTGAAAACATCGGAGAAAAATGGTTACGAGAGAATGGAGATGTCTGGTATCAAGTGAATGGCGATTTCTCTTTTGACGGAATTGATTATCCTCTCTTGACGTTAGGTGATTTACTGAAGTCTCAACAATGTTGGGAAGCTGTTGGAGAAAAACGAAGTGAAATGTTTGATCAACTCATTCGCTCAAAAGCTCAATATCTCGTGGAAAGTAAACAGGAAATTCTTCGACCGGTAGCGGACCTTCTCATTAACCAAGGATTTGGGGATATCATCGAAGGATACAATAATATTCCTAAGTTTTAATAAACCTGCAAAGAAGCTATTTTGATTATCTTTTTCAAAATAGCTTCTTTTCTTTTAACTAGCCGCCATTTGACAGTGTTTACATGAGCGACGTGTCCTTTGTGCATAGAAACAAGCGGCTATACACAGCATAATACCCCAAAATAAGAAGCATGTATAAATGATGATGAATATAGGGAAAATCAGTCCACCCATAGCAGTTGGAAGGTGTGTGGAATTCCCTATTTGAAACAGTACTGTCGCAAGACCAACGATTCCTCCAATTGTTAACAATGTACACGCTACAAAGGCGATGAAAAGCACAAGCCAGCGTGGCAATTTCTCACCCCATGGTTGAATCAATGCTAGAGCAAGAACTACTGCAAGAGCGGCTAAGATTGCGGTGAAATCAAACTGGCCCACATGTCCTGTAGCTAGTGCGACTTCTCTATTAATGTAGCCTAACGATCCCCCTGCACTCCAATATACTTTTAATCCTCCATAGAACAGGGCAGGAATACACGAGAGATAACCCGCATTTCTTGCAAATCTTCTCCATCGAGGAGATGAAGGCGTAGTGACCCGACCACAGAAAAGGCAAGCATGACGTAGCCAACGCTGATAAATAAGTGTTCTTACGCTCCATAAAATTCCTCCTGTTAAGAAGAGTCCTCTAAGGATAAAACCGGGTTTATCCACCGACAAAGGAAAGGAATGAAACCAAAGAGACGAAGAGCATCAATAACAATTAGGCCCGTCGATATTCCAAATAGTAATACCGTACACGTTGACCAGGCAACGATGAGGAGAAGCCAGCTTGGGAGGTTTTTACCCCAAGATTGTACCATGGCAAGTGCCCCCGGGATGGAGAGGATACAAATGCTGCCCGCAATCAACGCATATCCTCGGAAGATAGAACTATGGAACAATTCACTGATTTCGTAACCATAGCTAACAGGAGGAAGACCGACCATTCCACCACTCGCCCAAAAGAAGTAGACGCCGGCTAAAATTAGTGCCAACACACACCAACCATAGGTCACCCATTTAGTCCAGCGAGGCTGACCACAAAAAACAGAGATTGGAATAACATTATTTTTGTTAATAGTTGATATTTCAATTCACACTCCCGACTCTCAAAAATACAATATATACCAATTGTAAAACCTAACGTTAAAGTTTGCAATAACACGTTAATAAATTTGAAGGATATTCGAAAGAGAAAAGAACAGTAAATACGCGTTGTTTAATTTGGTCTGAGGCAACTTATTTTTATAATCTAAATTTATTTAGTAATGGTAAAAAAGGTTGTTGTAGACCCACTCGATATTCGTCTGATATTATAGTTGAGTATTAATTGAATGAAGTAGGTTAAGGGGATTTGAGGAGAATTTCTCCCCTCATTTTTTAGTTTTAAAACTCTTAATCGGAGGAGAAATAAATGGTTAGTGAGAGAGAACAAATTAGCAAAAAAGTTGCATGGATTGCACTTGTATCCAACCTAATGCTAATGATAGGGAAAATCTTCTTTGGTCTTTTTGGAGGTAGTGAGGCTGTATTCGCAGACGGAATTCACTCTGGGGCAGATGTAGTAGCTTCGATTGCTGTGCTAGCAGTTGTAGGTATCTCTAATAAACCACCCGATAAGGATCATCCCTTTGGGCATGGTAAGGCAGAGGTGATAAGTGAAGCAATCGTTGGCATTATTTTAATATTAGTTTCACTCTATATATTCGTAGAAGCAATTTTAGCATTTTTTGACCAACCCGGTGTACCACAGTACAGTGCATTGATTGTAGCTATAATTTCTTACATAGCGAAAGAAATATTATATAGATACTCCATAAAACAAGGAAAAAAATGGAATAGCAAGGCTATAATAGCGATTGCTTATGATCATAAAGGAGATATTATTGCTTCCCTTGCAGCATTTATAGGCGTCCTCTTAGCGATTATAGGAAATGCAATTGGATGGACATATTTGTTATACGCGGACGCAATCGCAAGTGCTTTAGTAGCTTATTTTATTTTTAGAATCGCAATGGAATTAGTTAGACCTTCTGTTGATATCTTAATGGAAAAAAGCGTGGAGCAGTATCTTTTAGACGGTTATGAAGCCACTATTCATGAATTTTATCAAGTAAAACGAATAGACAAAATTCGTGCAAGAGAACACGGTCACTATAAGATTTTAGACGTTCGACTTTCACTTAATCATGATTTAACAATTAAACAAGGCCATGATATAGCTCGTGATATAAAAAATAAACTATTAAATAAATACCCAGATGTTGGGGAAGTCCTTATTCATATAAATCCTTACTATATAGAACCTGATCAAAGCTAATTTACAAAAAAGTGCTGGTAATAAAGAAGCTGAATGCTATCGATGAATAGTTAAGGAGCATATTGACGAAATCAATAAAAATAAACATAAATCAGACTTTTATTACAATATAAAAATAATTACTAAAAGAGCATGCTTTTTACTAATAAAGTAAAAACATGCTCTTTTCTATTACCTCTTCCAGAATCGTCGATATATCCCCATATATAACTTCTGCATTGTACAAATATATCTTCTTATTCTACTAAGTCAACATCAAAGAAGAACAACTATCTATATTAAACGATCATTGAGAAAACATCCTACAAAAATGCTTTGGACTTAAAGCGGGGATTTACTTAAAAATGATCATTAAACAAAGGTAAGCTCTTGGAGCAAGATCATTTAAAAAAAGAGGATTGACGTAATATGGGTATCGCCTTCATTTAAACTTATTGTATTTAAGCGCAGAGAGTCGCTGCAGCAGGGGCATTGATTTCAAATCCAAAAAGTATAAATAATAGTAGCTTCAGGAAAACAGGTTCTAGATGGATAAATTTGATGTAATCTTAAAAACGTTGCAAGGATGCCAGAAGCGGGATTAAATGTGGGTGAAGGGGCAATATCCATTCTTTTTCCTATTTCCATCTATTATCTTTTCCATGTTAAAGAAAACGAGTTCAGATCCTCTCAGACTTGAAGTTACTAACAATGTAAACATTACCTCATTAGCTGTTGTAGATCCGTTAAGGTCATTAAAGATATTTATGAGTAGTTGACGAACCACTCTATCATAAATAATTTGTAGTTTACATAATATTGTCATAACTCATTCGAATTATCGGATAGTGCTCCTAATTTATCGTTCATAAAGGGATTATTCATATAAATTATGGTAATTACTATTTAAAGTATATTCACCTAATACATACATTAGTTGCAAACATTGTGTTAACTTTCTGGTTTGTGATTTTAAAAGAGGAATCCTTAACATAAAAATAAAGAAACAAAGTTATTATTTGAAATTGAAATTTTACAGTAAATAGAATATTAGATGACTATATATCGAGAAGGGTGATGATTAATTATTAGAGTAGATAGTAAGAAAATTTTATTGCTGATTGGAAGTCTTATATTAATGATGCTACTTGCTGCTTGTGCAAATGAAAAAAAACCAAGTCAGCCAGAATTTAAAAAACAATATTTTGAAGGAAAAAGTGATAATTGGTATGTAAAAATGGTAAGCGAAATGGATAGCAATAGACGCTATATCATCTCTTATATTGGACAAGAAAATAAACCATTAAATTTTAAATACGAAATATATGAAGCTTCTCACAACCCAACATTTGGCAATGGCGAATTTGAAAACGAAGAGGAATTTGAAATTCATGTAAAATGCGGCGGTCCGTGTGATGCCCTTCCCAATAATGTACCTATTCAAATTCAATGGGAAGGAGAAGAAGAAAAAGTAGTAATTCGTAATAAAAAATAGAATGTTGTCGGTAACATCTCTAAAAATATTTTCCATTCATTGAATCTTGGCAGAAAAACAAGATAGACTATCTACCAAACTGATGGAACGAATGCTCTACAAGTGGATGATATTGAAAATCCAGCGGTTTGGACTACATAGAACAGCTATACAAAGAAGTACGTTTCCAGCTCTTACTATAGTAAATATAAATAAGATGGTGTGAGATATAAATCTGCACCTTATTTTATATATACGGTACAGATTTATAATAATATTTTAGATTAATTAGCGATTGTCGTTTACGTTCAAATTCTAGTGTGCTGCTCACGCTTGTATTCAGGCCATAGGATGCTTCCGTGACAAGCAGAACATTGAAAAAAGCCATAGAGAAAACATAAGAAAGGGCTTGTGTGTAAATGCCTCATAATTACGACCGTCTTGCTTGAATTAAGGTAAACCAATCATTTCCATTATACTTTCCAGAAACTCTATATATTGGCTGATAGAAATCTTTCGTATCATACATATAAGAAAGCTCGATTAATTCTATATCAAGTTGATCTCCTTTTTCTATAACAAGATCTTCCTCATTCACCAATGCATTATATTTTATTTGGGGAAACTCCCCATTTTTTATTCGCTCATACACTTCTGCAGGAGACAGTATGTTCACTTCTCGTTTAAATTGATTCATATGGATATTATATGCTAACGAAGAAACACTGCCATCTTGTTTAAGATCAAGCATTATGTCTCCAGTCCAATAATCAGCGTTTAAATTAGTACTATCCTTAAGATTCCATGCAAATTTTCCAGTATCCAGTACAGTCATTTCAGCGTCTTGGGGTAGTATATCAAAGTCGTCCATCGTAGCCTTTGCCATGTCAAGCAATGACTCTTGCCCCGATAAAGTAGTTTGCCCTGGCGTATAATTATTGTCCTTTAATGTCCAGTATCCATCTGAACCAACAAACAACGTGTATTGGGAACCTACTTTATTCTCCAATAGAATTTCACGATCACCACTAGTAACATGTTCATCCAACACTGATAATCCTAATTTCTGTTGCAATAGGGCCTCAACTTCATTATTTTTAATGACTTTCTTATATACTGGGGCAACTGTCGGTAATGTGCTTAATTCCAGTGAAGTTGATATTTGTACATCTGACATATTCGATTTTGTATAAGCGTTTATTGCTAAATGACCAAACTCTTGTTGAGCGTAGACAATATTCATCCCAACAAAAATCAAACCCATCAATAGCGGTATGGCAAGGTTTCCGACTAGACTTTTTATTTTTACTTTTTTGTGATCAACAATGGAAGCCCCTAGTTTGTATAACTGGTATCCCATAATACCACCAAGTGAGTTATTCATTAAATCATCAAGCTCAAAAATTCCGGCTCCTGAAAGTGTCTGATACGTTTCTATAGATAACGTAGCACTTATAACAATAAGAAGAAGCCACTTAAATTTTTTGAATTTAGAGCTAATTAAAGGTAAAAAAATGCCTAGAGGAACAAACATCAAAATATTAAAAATACAATTTTGAAGATCACGTAAAGAGTATTTTTTCCATGCATCAATATAACCACTAAACGGCTGAAGGTTCATCTGCAGGGAATGGGAAGTGCCACGACCAAAAACAGTTAACTCCAACACAAAAATAATATATCCGATGAAGACTGCACCAAGAACAAGTTTCTTTATACGAATCTGTTTTTTTCGATCTGACGGCTGTTTTCGATAATAAAAAAAATAATATAGTGCGATCAGTATGAACTCAATTCCAATAATTATTAATACAGGCAACATTAAATACCGAATATTACTAAAAATCTCTGTCATTCCCAAAGTGAGACTCTCCTAACTGATGATATTTGCGGTTCTACACGACTAGTCTACTATTAATTTCATTGGCTTAAATTGAGGTAATTTTTGTCGACCTATCAATTGTAAATGGAAATTATTAATATTTAGCTAGGCTATTTATGAAGAATTTCTTAATAACTGATAAATAAAAGGATTCAAATATTTAATGAATCAGCTACAGGCGTTGAACAAGTGACAGCAATAACCAAAATATCTTATAGAAGAGGTAGGAAATAACACAAAATTGTTAGAACAAAACTGAAAAATTAAATGAGCTGTACAACAATTTATATTTTGGTAATATTCTAGGAAAAAATAGAAAGGAATCACCGTAGTAAGATGATTCCTTTCTTAATAAAGTTATAATTATTCAGTATAGGACACGCCATAAATAAAAGGTAGCGTATGATTCCCAGTTTTTCCATGGAAACGATATTTCTAAGATTTCATCTTTCGTCGGCTTTCGGTCCATATTACGTAAAACTTTTATCGAATTAATAAGACCCACATCATCGATTGGGAAAGCTGTCTGGAACCTTAGGCAGCGCATGAGAACATAATTGGCTGTCCATGGGCCAATTCCTCGTATTTTAATTAAGCTCTTCTCAGCTTCTTTAAAGTTCATATTCATTAATTTCTCCCTCGATAATTCTCCACTTGCCATTAATTTGGCAATTCCAATAATATATTCACTTTTTTTCACCGTCATTTTAATATCTGCTAGGTCGGTAGGTGTTAACTGTGCAATTCGTTCGTACGATGGGAACACCCAATACTTTTTACCATTCCATTCGATTGAATCGCCAAATCCTTCTACAAATTGCTTCTTTAAGGCGTATGCGAACGCTAAGTTAATTTGTTGCCCTAAAACTCCCCAACATAATGCTTCAAATAAATCAGGAATGCCTATAACTCGCATTCCATAAAATTTTTCGGCGGGCATTTTAAGTAATGGGTCTGCCTTTGCCATTTCATAAAATGGCGTTAAATCGTTATCAAGATCAAACCATTCTTGAATATATTTGACAATCTCCTCTCGCTTCCACTTTTCAACAGGTCTACAATTATTTAGGAATTGAACAACCATTTGTTTATGATTGATTACGCTGATCTGTACTAAGGACCGAATGTCTCCTATGGCAATAACTTTTGTAATTTTATCGTTCTCTATTTCATACATACATTCATTTTTTTCCCTTGTTAAATAGCCTAGGTTAGCATTCATGTCGAAATTTTCGGGTAATGTGATTACAATATCATCATTGACTTCATGCCATGTCATTTTTCCATTCTCCTCATCTAAAGACGACTTTCTATTGTAATTTTACTTTATCACATAATAATCTTACCTAATTTTGTTATCTTGCTATTACATTCTAAACACCTTATTTTTTTCTATTTATGAGGTTATAGTGTTATTTATCAAGAATGCTTAAGGGAGTGATAAAAATGGTCCAAGATATTAAAACACGCGTCGAGAACTTAAACTGGGATTCCATTCAAAATGAATTAGATGAGCAAGGATTTGCAAAGCTTCCAGCGATTTTAACAAAAGAGGAATGTGAATTGTTCATAAAATTGTATTATGAGGAAGAACCATACAGAACGACAATCAATATGACGAGATATCGCTTTGGGAATGGGGAGTACAAATATTTTTCCTATCCATTGCCTGAAATCATCCAACGTTTAAGAGAGTCCTTTTATCTAGAATTGGCCAAAACAGCTAATCGATGGTTCGGTTATTTAAAAAAAACGGAACAGTTTCCAGATCATCTTCAAGATTTTTTGAACACTTGTGAAAAATATGAACAAACGAGACCGACACCTTTACTCTTAAAGTATGAAACAGGCGGGTATAATTGTTTGCATCAAGATATATATGGCGACATATTTTTCCCGTTTCAAGTAGTATTTGTATTAAATCAACGAGATAAAGACTTTGGCGGTGGAGAATCGCTATTAGTGGAACAAATTCCTCGTGCTCAGAGTAGGGGACATGTCATTACTTTAGAACAAGGCAGTGCGCTGATCTTTCCTACAAATTACAGACCTGTTCTAGGCAAAAAAGGATATTATAAAAATACGGTTCGTCACGGCGTAAGTACGGTTACTTTTGGAGAACGATACGGTCTTGGAATCATTTTTCACGACTCTAAATAAAAAATTAAACTTCAAAATCTTGCGATTCTATTCCCAGAATTGTACATTCTGAAGTTATAGGGAGTATATTGTAAGGAGAGGTGAGATAAATGCCGAATAGAATTAATAACGGACATCAAGAAAACGATGGTTATAGCACTTTGAACGATGCAGAAATAATAACAGATGAAAAGTGGCAAGCAATACTAAATAATGATACAGCGTACAATCATCAATTTTTCTACGCTGTAAAGTCGACAGGGATATTCTGTAAACCATCCTGTAAATCTCGCGTTCCGAAAAAAGAAAATGTCTGCATTTTTTCAAACGCAGAACAAGCCCTCCGCGCAAATTTTCGCCCTTGTAAACGGTGTAAGCCTACGAATGAAAATCTGCCAGATAGCGAGTGGGTTAATTTAATTACTGAATACATTGATAAAAATTTTACAGAAAAATTAACGCTAGAGTCGTTAGCAACTATTTGTCACGGGAGTCCGTATCATATGCATCGAACATTTAAAAAGATTAAAGGCATTACGCCGGTTGAGTATATACAACAAGTGAGAGTACGCGCGGCAAAAAAGTATTTAATTCAGACAAATAAAGCGATTGGAGATATCGCCATATGTGTGGGTATGGCTAACGCGGCTTATTTTATTACTTTATTTAAAAAGAAAACTGGACAGACACCAGCACAATTTCGCCAAATGAGTAAAATGGAGGAAACGTACAATGGAAACAAAGAATAAACCAACCCTTTATTGGTCTTTACTGAAGTTTAAAGATTGGCATTTTTATATTGCTGCAACTTCAAAGGGGCTTGTGTTTGTAGGTTCACCGAACAAACCATTCGAGGAATTGTTCGAATGGGCTAAGAAACGCTTTCCAGGAAGTCCTCTTGTTGAAGATGATGCAAAGCTTGAACCTTATGTTATTGAAATCACTCAGTATTTAGAAGGAAAGCGCAAAACCTTTACTGTTCCATTTGAGTACGTAGGTACGCCCTTTCAGCTAGCAGTCTGGAATGCACTTTGTGAAATTCCTTATGGACGGACGTCATCCTATTCCGACATTGCAAATAATATAAATAAGCCAGCAGCTGTTCGTGCTGTAGGCGCGGCTATTGGAGCTAATCCGATATTAATGACTGTACCGTGCCATCGTGTAATAGGAAAGAATGGCTCATTAACTGGCTATCGGGGCGGTTTAGAAATGAAGACACAGCTCCTGGATCTAGAAAAACGAGGTTCATCTAGCAATGAGTAATTATTGCCGTTTAACTTGATTCAGCAGAAGTCCCCCACTTCTATAAATGGAGGGATGAATACGAAGAAACATATAAATCAGGAGGGGGTCCAAACTCCCTGCTGATTCAAGTTAAGCCTCCAGAGGATGTCAAAATTTTGAATGGAGTTAATTGTGCAAGCGCAATTCAAAATTTGGACGCAATTACGCCGAAGCATTAGATTGAATGGAGGTTCATCATGAAAAGTGAAATATTTTATAAAAGTCCGAAAACCATTCTGAATAAAGGGACTGGCTTTCTTTCTGGATATACACATTCCCTAAATCCTTATACAGGCTGTTCATTTGGGTGTTCCTATTGTTATGTACGCGAAATGCCTGTAGCTCTTTTTCGAGAAGGAGAATGGGGGAATTGGGTTGATGTTAAAAACGGAGCTGCGAATCTATTAAAAAAGGAGCTCCATCGCGCCAAATCTAAAGGAAATGTAACCATTTTTATGTCCTCAAGTACAGATCCATATCAACCAATTGAGTATCAGGAAAAAGTGACGAGATCTTTACTAGAAGTTATGGTAGAAGATCCCCCTGACTTCCTATTAGTACAGACTAGAAGCCCATTAGTAAGTCGAGATATTGATTTACTGCAACATTTTAAAGATAAAGTTCGGGTAAGTATGACAGTAGAGACAGATAGGGAAGATATTCGTAAGCATTTTACGCCCTTTGCTCTTCCTATTCCGGCAAGGCTTAAAACACTCCAACAGCTTGCTGAAGCCGGTATTCCTGCACAGGTTGCGATCGCTCCCGTATTACCAAGTAGCGAGCGATTTGCGGAAATATTACGTCCATTGGTTAACCGAGTATGTATTGATGATTATTTTATGGGGGACGGCAGTGGCGGTAAACGCACACACAGGATGGGCTTACAAGCGTTATATAGAAATCTGGAAATGGAAGAATGGTATCATCCATCCGTCTATCAAATGGTTTATAAACGAATGCGGCAGTATTTTTCGGAAGATGAACTTTTCATTAGCCAGAAGGGATTCGAACCTTAGCAGTAAAGTAGTACCTGCATGGTTACGACTCATCATGAGCAGGAAGCATTAACAGAAGAGAAGAAAGCCTATTTTGCACAAGAACGTGAGCAAATATTAGCCAAGTTACGAGATCTCTAATTAGACGAGGAATAGTAAAAACCATTATAAAATAGATATATATAAAGATTTGTATATCGCAAGAAAAAGGGGTAATTCTGTTCCATGGACAGCCAAATTGGCTATCCCATCTAAGCACGTTCGAAAATTAGAGCGCTTAACAGGCATAAAATCCGTAAAGGCTTTTTTCGGGTTTCAATAAAAAAATGGAAGATAGATAATCCGTAATTAACACTTTTAAAACCATATGTGTTATAAATAAGCTAATAATTTTTTGGAGGTGTATCACATGGATTCAAAGGAAACACCAGAAGAAAAAAGAGAACGTTTAAAACAAAGTGAACTTAAAAATAATCCTACTGGTTCTTTAAATGATGGAATTAATAGAGGCATTGGCGGTAATTTAACTGGTATGGGTTGGAAAGAGTCGGTTGTATTAATTATATTGTTATTTATCGGATATATCGTATATAAGTTATTTTTTAGTCAATAGTTTCCCGAAAATTCATTTTTTTACATTGATCAGTCAATCTGAAGAAAACAGACTAAATTTGGCCATTTTTAAAATATTCCATGTCTCCCGTAAAAAAAACGGATGGCAGCTTTTATTTTATGCTGTGAGAGCGATCGAAATGGGTAACGGTACGTGTTACTGAATCTAGATCGCTCTCACAGCGTTATTTTTATTGTTTTAGTAAGCTCAAAGCTGTAAATCGTAATTTAAAATTCAAAGCATCTTCATTTAGTTTCAATTTGTTTTCCTACCAAAATCCAAGAGATCAAGGGTTTGGTAAAACTTTAGCCTTTTACAATTTGAGAAGAAAATTTTAAAAGGGTCACTGAGTTAAGGTGACCCTAAATGAGGGAGGATGTGACGGTCAACCAACGCCACAACCGAATAAGTGTGTGCGATACACTCAATATTAATTTGTGCAAGTAGCTGTTACTTATACATATAAAAACGCATCGTGTCACACGCCTATAAAAGTCGCCATACGTAAAGTGCGAAACTTTGTTCAATTTGCATTACTACCATTGGTATACTGATATGTACGTTTTAATGGAGCAGCCATTAGAGTGTGTCAAATTAAAATAATGTAATTAACATCAATTGCAAAACATACTTTTGGAAGAATTTTATTATTGTCGAATATTGACTTTATTATCACTTAATATGTGAGCTAACAATAATAAGAGTAATTCCTGTAAAAAGGCAAATAATTCTCGTCACTGGAATTTTATCAGCTAGTCCAAATAATGCAATGGCAGTCGTTACAATTAAAACTGTTGGACCAACCAAAGCAAGCATTGTATTAATATAAAATGCTTTTTCTAAATTATTAAGCTTTAGCATCAACAATCCAGCACTTACTTCAATACTTCCAGACAATACGCGTAAAATAACCATAGCAAGAACCGATTTTTCAATAACTGTCATCATCCAATCTTTATAGATAGTTTTTAAAGGTGAAAATAAAATTCTCTTATATTATATTTCCATCATTAGGATAGTTGTAGACTTCTGTTTTAATATGAAATACTAAAATCAATATATGTATGATTCGTGTTAATTATTCTTGTTATATTATGCTATATAGTGTTCATTTAATAAGCGATTTTCTAGTTAATAGTTCAAATAGAATATCCATTTTCTACATAGTTTTTTAGGGGTTATATTTGTATTAGCAACGGGTTAAATTATTATTAAAAACAACTATCTGTAGCGTATGCTAGCCAAAAATATTATGAAATTCTTCTTAACGAAAGAAAGTCCATTCCGAAACAAGGAATACTAATAGCATTCATAACAATTTCTATTTTCCTCAAATGTTGTATCGCAAAGCTAGTCGTCCATATAGGAACAACAAACGACGTTGCTAAACACAAATTTAAAACCGCATATGTCAAAAGAAAAACGAGACGCCAGGATCATTCGTAAATTATTGATCCTGGCGTCTTTAATAACCAAAAAGGTAAAGAACTCACTTCCTCTATAGTTTGTTTTAGGCCCTCAGATAACCGCTGATTATTATTGCTGTAACACTTATAGTCGGACTACTTCCTATAAATTTTCGTAATTCCTAAATGTACCCAAATTTCTCACGCCTAATTTAAAAGAGATCGCCTTTCTTTTAAAGAAACTCTCTAAAACCGGTTCAGCGGGATCCTTTTAAAAATCTTTTTTATACGAAATATTGCTAAAAAATGCAGAATAGTTCACCAAGAAAGAAAAATAGTTAACGATAGTCTGTCTTTTCAGAATTTTACCTATATTGCTTGTTTTAAAAACTCTATGTTAAGGTAAAATGACAAATTGAATATGCTAAATTTTGGTGGTTCAATGGAGTTGATTCCATTTGATGAAAAGGGAAGTTGGTGAGAGTCCAACACTGTCCCGCAACTGTATTTAGGAGTTCAATAACAAAGCCACTGTTTTGTTTGTCAAAATGGGAAGGTGTTATTGTAGCGTTGATCATAAGTCAGGAGACCTGCCACTAAATAAGCATCAATTGACCTACGAGGATAGGGAGGTGTTAGCTACTACATGATCTTTGTGAATTCATGAAAATTCACTGTTTATTTGCTATGTCATGCTTTTGTAGATTAACAGCTTCTCAAAGGGGTAGAAGTTGTTTTTTTGTTGTTCTTTCGTGTTTTAATGGTAACGCTTACAAGAATAATTAAACAAAGGGGTTGTAATGAATGGAGTTAAATTATTCACCAGGTCTCGATGGAATCATTGCCGCTGAAACAAAGCTATCTTTTTTAGACACTGTAGAAAGTCAGATTGTGATTCGAGGCTATGATTTGATTGAGTTATCACAAAGATATTCGTATTTAGACATTGTCTACTTATTGTTACATGGAGAAATACCAACTACCGAGCAACGAGCTGATTTACAGGTTAAGTTGAAATCTAATTACCAGGTTCCACAAGATATTTTTCAAATTTTCAAGTTATTACCTGATGGGACGCATGCTATGGATGGGCTTAGAACAGGCATTTCTGTGTTAGCAGGCTATGATCAGCAAATCAATGATCGTTCTACTGAAATGAATTTGTCACGAGCATATAGACTTTTAGGTGGTATGCCTAATATTGTAGCGAATAGCTATCGTGCATTAAATGATCAAGATGTCGTGGAGCCTGATAACCAGCTTTCCTATAGTGCCAATTTTTATTACATGATAACTGGTAGAAAACCAACTGCTTTAGAAGAAGAAATTTTTGATCAATCACTCGTTTTATATAGTGAACACGAGATGCCAAATTCGACGTTTACGGCTCGTGTTATTGCCTCAACACAATCTGATTTGTATGGTGCTTTAACTGGGGCGGTCGCATCATTGAAAGGGAATTTACATGGTGGGGCAAACGAGGCAGTAATGTATATGCTTCTTGAAGCCAAAACAGTTGATGGCTTTGAAACATTGCTGAAAAACAAACTGCAAAATAAAGAAAAGATTATGGGCTTTGGCCATCGTGTTTATATGAAAAAAATGGACCCAAGAGCGCAAATTATGAAAGAGGCTTTACACAAATTATGTTTGCAGCAAGGAGATCATCGCTTATATCACATGTGTGAAGCTGGTGAAAAAGTGATGGTACAGGAAAAAGGGTTATACCCAAATTTAGATTATTATGCGGCACCAGTGTACTACATGCTTGGATTGCCAATTGAAATATATACACCCATCTTTTTTGGATCACGAACGATCGGCTTATGTGCTCATGTCATTGAACAGCATGACAATAATAGATTATTTAGACCTCGTGTCAATTATATTGGCGAGCGTCATAACCTTGAAGAATTGTCGGTATAATCAAGTTTAACAACTCGCCTTAGAGCTGATGGGCATTCTGACCAATGTCCATCAGTATACTAGTATAGCAAATTCGTACAACGGAGGGAAGATATAGATGATAAAAACAAATGAACTATCTAAGACAGATCAATTACTAACTGATATTACCGATTACGTATTAAATACAACGATTACAAGTGAAGAAGCCTACGAAACAGCACGTTATGTTTTATTAGATACTATAGGTTGCGGCATTTTGGCTTTACAGTATCCCGAATGTACGAAACTACTTGGACCAGTTGTACCCGGAACAGTCGTTCCAAATGGTACGCGTGTTCTAGGAACTTCCTATGTACTTGATCCAGTGAAAGGTGCTTTTAATATTGGTTGCATGATTCGTTGGTTAGATTACAATGACACATGGCTAGCGGCTGAATGGGGACACCCTTCTGATAATTTAGGTGGCATATTAGCAGTTGCGGATTACTTGAGTCGTGTTCGTATTGCTGAAGGCAAAGAGCCTCTTAAAATAAAAGACGTTTTAGAAATGATGATTAAAGCCCATGAAATTCAAGGGGTATTAGCATTAGAAAATAGTCTGAATCGTGTTGGTTTAGATCACGTATTATATGTCAAAATCGCGACAACAGCGGTTGTGACAAAGGCATTAGGTGGAACTCGTCAAGAAATTATCAATGCATTATCAAATGCTTGGATTGATAATTCAAGTTTACGAACATACCGTCATGCCCCAAACACAGGATCAAGAAAATCATGGGCAGCAGGAGATGCGACAAGTAGAGCCGTACAATTAGCCATGATGGCTGTGAAAGGGGAAATGGGTTATGCAACGGCCTTATCTGCACCTGGCTGGGGATTCCAAGACGTACTCTTTAATAAACAAGAATTAAAGCTTGCAAGACCGCTTACCTCTTATGTTATGGAGAATGTTCTTTTCAAAGTTTCTTTCCCGGCTGAATTTCATGCGCAAACAGCTGCAGAATGTGCTGTTCACTTACATCATGAAGTGAAAAATCGTTTAGATAATATTGAAAAAGTTGTCATAACGACACATGAATCAGCTATTCGCATCATCGATAAAGAGGGCCCATTGAATAATCCGGCTGACCGTGATCATTGTATTCAATACATCACAGCAATTGGGCTAATCTATGGTGATATTATGGCAGACCATTACGAAGATGACATGGCAGCAGATCCACGTATAGATGAACTAAGAAATAAAATGGTTGTTGTTGAGGATTCACAATATACGATCGATTACTTAGATCCTGAAAAGCGCTCTATTGCTAATGCTGTTCAAGTTTATTACAAAGATGGGACATCATCAGAATTAGTAGAGTGTGAATATCCTTTAGGCCATCGTTTCCGTCGTGAGGAAGCATTCCCTAAAATCATTGATAAATTCCAACAAAATATTAGTACACATTATTCTCAAAAACAATTAAGTAAAATTAATGAGCTTTGTGCTAATAAAAAGATGCTCGAAAATAGCGCTGTTCATGAATTTGTAGATTTATTCATCTAACTTTTATCAGCTGTGTTTTATGTATCGAAAGAATAAATCACTTTATAGCGGTTGTCCAAACATCTACTGAAAGAAGTGCCTCCGGCGGATGTCATGGAATCAGAAATAGGATGTTAAAACCATGCGATAACGGCTAACTGACCTACATCGATGTGTTGCAGACCTACGTTTGCACTGTGCTTTCGCACAAAAAACATCTGTTGCAGACGCTTCGCTTTCGCGCAAGCACAAAGCTGATTCTGGACTCAATTATGCCAAGGCATATTCATTTATAGGAGGTCTTTAAAATGGCTTGGATTGTCAATGAAGCAATGACACAAAAACAATTGGCTGACCAATTTAGAGCTTTAATAACGCGTTCTACTATTTTGCAAATACCAGGAGCTCATGATGCGATGGCAGGCTTAATGGCTAAAAAGGTTGGCTTTGAGGCATTGTATCTTTCTGGAGCTGCCTACACAGCAAGTAGGGGTTTACCTGATTTAGGAATAATTTATTCAAATGAAGTGGCTCAGCGTGCTAGTGAAATTATCCAAGCTACTAACTTACCAATACTAGTGGATATTGATACTGGCTTTGGCGGTGTATTAAACGTTGCACGTACAGCTCGCGAAATGGTAGAGGTTGGAGTAGCTGCTGTACAGTTAGAGGATCAAAATCTACCTAAAAAATGTGGACATTTGAATGGTAAAACACTCGTATCCCAAGAGGAAATGATACAGAAAATAAAAATGATTAAACAAATAGCGCCTACTTTAGTTATTATTGCCCGCACTGATGCAAGATCTGTAGAAGGTTTAGAACAGGCTATTTCAAGAGCCAATGCCTATGTAGCTGCTGGCGCAGATGCTATTTTTCCTGAGGCTCTCCAAACAGAAAAAGAGTTCAAACAATTTGCTAGTGAGCTAGATGCGCCTTTATTAGCTAATATGACTGAATTTGGACAAACACCTTATTATACAGCTAAGGAGTTTGAAAAAATGGGCTATTCGATGGTTATTTATCCCGTTACATCAATGAGAGTAGCAGCAAAAGCATATGAGCGAGTGTTTGACTTAATAAAAAATACGGGGACTCAAAAGGAAGCTATTGAGGATATGCAAACTAGAAATGAATTATATGAAACAATCTCCTATTACAAATTCGAAGATTTAGATAGTGAGTTGGCGAAAACTATCTTACCTAAAGAGGAAATCAAGTAGGAGAAAAGCAATCTGCTTTTCTCCTCTTTCTTTCAAGGAGGGCTTGTATGGATAAACTAGAAAACAAAATGTCGATCTTTACACCTGAGGAATTTCATGATGAGGAAGAGCTCATAGCAAAAACTGCAGAGCTTTTCATTAAACAGGATGTTGCACCTAAAATTTCAGCTATTGAGCAGCATCAATATGAAGTCACTCGTCAATTATTTCAAAAAGCAGGGGACCTTGGTTTACTTGCCATTGAAATACCCGAAGACTATGGGGGGCTTGAACTCAATAAAAAAATTTCAGGGCTTGTTGCAGAAAGAATGGGCTACGGGGGCTCTTTTAGTGTCTCCTACAATATTCATGCAGGAGTTGGTACATTGCCCTATGTCTATTTTGGGAATGCATCACAAAAGCTAAAGTACTTACCTAAGCTGGCTTCAGGTGAATGGATTGGAGCCTATGCCCTGACTGAGCCAGACGCAGGTTCAGATGCGTTACATCCAAAAACAAATGGGATTTTGAATGAAGATGGTACAGCATGGGTATTAAACGGTGAAAAACAATGGATTACCAATGCCCAGCTAGCAGATATCTTTGTTGTTTTTGCAAAAACAAACGAAGGAATGACCGCTTTTATTGTAGAACGTACCTTAACAGGGGTATCTATAGGGCAGGAAGAAGAGAAGATGGGAATTAAAGGGTCTTCGACGGCTACACTTATTTTAGAGGATGTTGTCGTACCAATGGACAATGTTCTTGGAGAGGTTGGAAAAGGCCATAAAGTTGCTATGAATATATTGAATATGGCACGCCTAAAGCTCGCTTTTTCAAACATTGGAACTTCCAAACAGGCACTCCAATTAGCAGTGAATTACGGTAAGGAACGGCAACAATTTCAAAAGCCGATCGTTGATTTCACAATGATTCAAGAAAAAATTGCTAATATGGCGATTTTAATTTATGGCGCAGAAAGTGCTGCATACCGAACAGCTGGAGAAATGGATGATGTTATTGAATTAGAAAGTACAGAATCCATAGTTCAAAAAATAGCCGATTTCGCTATGGAATGTGCCATCAATAAAATCAATTGCTCGGAAGCACTTGGCAAAATTGTAGATGAAGCGGTTCAAATACATGGCGGATATGGCTATATGCAAGATTATGAAGTAGAACGTTTGTATCGTGATGCAAGAATTAGCCGTATTTTTGAAGGAACAAATGAAATCAATCGCTTAACAATTGCTAAAATATTATATAAAAAGTATACACAAACAGCTTCTACAGAAAGTTATTCAGGAGGGTGCCAACCAGCAGATGATAATCACCGATATATCCAACTATCCAAGCATTTAATGCAAATGGCAATGACTGTCATTTCAGCTGCACAAATTAATCTAGAACAAGAACAAGAATACATGCGTCTGTTGGCTAATATAGCAAAGGATATTTATATTATGGAATCTTCTTTACTAAGAACGGAAAAGGCAGCACATGAAAAAATGAAAAATTTGATGACAGACATATTGTGCCAAGAGGGCTACCGTAAAATTGAAAAAAGAACAATTGACATTATTGCTGCTGCTGAAACAACTGAGCAAATACGAAAAACATGGCTGGATGATATTCAACACTTAAACATCCCGCTACATCAGAATCTCTTTATGAAGAAGAGAGCGATTGCAAGAAGTATTATCAACAATCCAAAATCTATTAGTTAAATTTCATAAACAGGAGGGAAACGATCATGGTCGATACATTTGCCAATGTAAGTAAAGAAGGTTCCATCGCGATTATTCATTTAGATCATCCACCAGCAAATACGTTGTCATCAGCAACTATTGAAAATCTTCGTCTCATTTTCCAAGAGCTAGCAGAGGACAAAGAAACAAACGCCATCATTATTACGGGCAACGGGCGATTTTTTGTAGCTGGTGCAGATATTAAGGAATTTGTTTCTGCTTTTGGGCAACAGGAAAAAGCATTGCAAATGGCCGAGGCAGGACAAGCTCTATGTGATGAAATTGAAGGTATGAAAAAGCCTGTTATCGCAGCTATAAATGGTCCAGCCCTTGGAGGAGGACTAGAGTTAGCGTTAGGCTGCCATTTCAGAATCGCTTCGAGTAATGCAATTCTTGGCTTACCAGAACTAAAACTTGGGCTACTCCCAACATTCGGTGGCACACAACGACTGAGTAGAATAACGAATCAGGCGAAAGCCCTACAATTAATTTTAACAAGTAAACAATTAAGTTCCGACGAGGCACTTCAGCTAGGCATTATTCAACTGGTAACTGAACCGGAGGAACTACTGCCAACTGCAAAAGCTGTTGCTCAGTCCTTTGTTGATGGTAAAAGTATGACAAGTGTAGCTCGTACAATTGAATGTGTAATGCAGGGTGGCAACGTTCATCTTCAAAAAGGACTGGAACTTGAACGAACACGTTTTGCTGAGCTATTTTTAACAGAGGATGCTAAAGAAGGTGTTCAGGCTTTTATTGAAAAAAGACAGCCAGAATTTAAACATTCGTAAGGGAGGAATGCAATTTGGAAAACGAAGTACTATTTTCGATCAGTGACGGTGGAACAGCAACCATTACATTGAATCGTCCTAAAGCTTTAAACTCACTTTCCACTGAAATGCTAAAACCTATCGGCGAGAAACTAAAGGAGTGGCAAGCAAATGATAAAATTCATCTTATTATCCTAAGAGGTGCAGGTGAGAAGGGATTTTGTGCTGGAGGTGATATTAAAACACTTTATAATGCTCGCTCCAGTCAAGAGGCTTTTAAAAATGCCGAAGTTTTTTTTGAAGAAGAATATCAAGTAGATTTGGCTATCTATCACTATCCAAAACCAATTATTGCCTGCCTTGATGGCATTGTCATGGGTGGTGGTGTCGGTTTAACCTTTGGGGCTAGCCACCGAATCGTTACTGAACGGACAAAATGGGCTATGCCGGAAATGAATATCGGCTTCTTTCCGGATGTTGGAGCAGCCTATTTCTTAAACAAAGCACCTGGCTTTGTAGGATACTATTTAGCATTAACCGCATCTGTTATCCAAGCTGCGGACGTTCTTTTTGTCAATGGTGCTGATAGCTATATGACAAGCGATAATCTACACAAATTCCTAACAAGCATCGAACAAACTGACTGGCATACACAAGAGATCAGCATAGCTCTAAATCAATTAATCGAGGAGTATTCAAGCAACCCATTAACAAATAGTGAACTTGCCAGTCTTCAAAATAAAATAGATCAACATTTCTCTAACTATACAGTAGAAGAAATAGTAGCGTCTTTAGATAATGACGCAAGTAAATTTTCACATGAAACAAAGCAGTTACTTCTATCTAAATCTCCATCTTCGTTAAAAATTACGTTACGGCAGCTTCTTGATGCACGAGATAAAACATTAGAAGAATGCTTTGCGACAGATTTAATCTTAGCAAAAAACTTTTTAAAACATGAAGATTTCTTTGAAGGTGTACGCTCTGTCCTCATAGATAAAGATCGAAATCCACAGTATACCTATAAAACATTAGCTGAATTTACAGATGAAGATACGAAGAAGTTTTTTCATGATAACAGTGTAAAGTCATAGTTTAAAAATCCTTTTTGAAGGAGTAGAAAGTCTGATATTTCATTATAGATGCGAAATTAATTTTTTGAAACAAAGAGGCTGTGACATAACTAAATGGTTTCTTTATAATGTCGAATAATCCCTAAATTAACAAAACACGATAACTAGAAAAACCGAACTATTCCGAAATACTTCATGAGAGTTTTATTGGATAGTTCGGTATTTTTGTGCTGAAACACATATGTCCCAGTCTCATCATTTTTCCATAGATACCTGTGGCAATTTATAATCCAGTTTGTGAACGCATATTTCTTGTTATTACATGAGGAACCTGGGCTCGCAGAACTTTCTTTCTCTACTATTCTGAGGGGGGCAAACTTAAATAGTAAGGTTCAATCACTTTCTTCAAAAAAATAATAGGCGCTTATCCTTAAAAGGGTAAGCGTTTTTTTTCACAAAAAATCACCTAATAAATAAAGCTTGTTTGAAGTACTTGACCCCATAGCAATAGTTTTTAAAAACATGCTGATATTAGTATAGGAAACAAGAAATATACAATTGATGATGACGGATTCTTTGCTTTATTGTGGGAGGAAGTTTAGTAACGGGGCTCTACTTGAAGATCATTAAGTTTCATATGCAGCTCTTTTTTTGTATTAACGAGGCAGACTACTTGAACATGCAGGTTATTACCAAAGCAAAATTTTAACTTCCATCACTAATATCCAAACTATATTGTGCAGTAAAAAACTGGTTAGAATAAATCAGCTTCTGTTTTTTAGTTTTTTTTCCATTTCAATACCCACACTGAAAACAGCGAAAATCATACTAAAGAAAAATACTATTTGAACGAATCTGTCAGCTGTCCAATACCCTAAAAAATTCATGAAAACAAGGATGACAAATAAAATTGTTGAAACAATTTGCGTATAGAAACGTAAATTACCAGACATTTTATCCCTCCAATTTATGTGAAAATATTCAAGCTTTAAGGTTAACATGTGCAATAAAAAGAACAGTTAACAATTAAGTAAACTGTTCAAATGGTATTAAAAAAAGTGGATTTTTATTAGGTGTTCATTTCAATAGATTTTTCTAGAAGTATCTACAGCAGCAGATATTTTCATTATAAATAAATGTTATTGAAATGCCAAACCCAATCGAGATAAGTATTGTTCGAATCTTCAGCCAATATTATTTTTTTGTATCAGATAACTCCACTGAAAATGTGCCGAGATTGTTTTCTTTTGAAATAGTATTAATAATGTTAGTTATTTTATTTATTGTTTTATCATCCCTATCAAAGTTAGATAGTGAAATTGTTAGAACTTTATTTTCAGGTGAATATATTGTATAGAGGATTCTTTTGTCTGGAGAAAATCCGTGTTCTACGAGACCATTTATAATTTTTTTAGTTAATTCAACTTCTCCAATCTTTTTATTTATCTCTTCAACTACTTTTAGTTGTTCTTCGGAATTCGACACAAATGCATATGAGGAAATATCTGTAACAGATTGGGAATTACGATTATAAAATACGTAGATGCCAATTGTAATTAACAAAAGAATAATGGAAAAGGTGATCTTTTTGATGTTAATTCCTCCTTACATGCAAAGTATGTATTATTTTTAAAATATATGATTTTAAAGAGGACAATGTACAGGAGAAAAGGGAATAGAAGGGATAGCAAAAGTCAAAAAATGACGGAATGATATATGGAGTGATCCGAAACAATAGGTAGAAGCTAAACTGATTTGCTAACACTACTATGGCATGAGTAGGTTTAGTCGATGGACATGTATATTTAAAAATAAATAATCATACGAGTCTATATGCTTGGAGAAATAATGGAGAAAACCGGCAAAAAAATTGCCGGTTTTGGGATGATAATCAATTATTTTGTATTGTTATTATTTTCAAATCGACCAGAAGCTAGCTTTTTGTTAGCTTCTGCTTGTTGGATTTGTTGTCTAATTTGATTAACATCAGTTTCATTTCCGAATTCTTGGCTCATCGAGTTCATTGTACCAGAAGCTTGCTTTTTGTTAGCTTCTGCTTGTTGAATTTGTTGTTTAATTTGATTAACATCAGTTTCATTCCCGAATTCTTGGCTCATCGAGTTCATTGTACCAGAAGCTTGTTTTTTGTTAGCTTCTGCTTGTTGAATTTGTTGTCTAATTTGATTAACATCAGTTTCATTCCCAAATTCTTGGTTCATCGAGTTAAAGTTTTGGTTGTTTTTATTCATGTATTTCACCTCCTAAAATTAGTCTGTACAAAAGATGCTTTATTATTCGTAGGTTATCCTAAATGGAGTAAGCAATATTTAAAGTATTTTTATATATAGAAATAAGAAAAAAAGCGCGTTATCCCATGTTACAGTAACCTAATGAACAATTTGAGAATTAAATGCAAATAGAGCATAAAAAAAGCTCTAAAAAACTCATAAAATCCCAAGTTCAATGGAATAGCCCAGAAAAAAAACCTAAAAGGACAACAGGTATCAAAAATATTTTAAATATTTTAGGTGAAAGAGCTTTTAGGAATATTACAAGGTAGATTCTCACACAAACTAAAATGACAACTATTAATAAAATAATCGAAGGTAAGAAATATAACAAACTTGTTCCTTTTGATAACCATGAAAATATGTGCATAATATTACCTCGTAATTAAAAGAACAGTTAAAAACCCCAGCGTTAAACTGGGGAACGGTTTGTCAGGTTTAATCAAATACTATTTTTCTGGATAAGCCACATGCATAGGTGGGGGAACTAACCAGCCTTTGGTCTTATTAAGACGTAACAGTTTTGCGCCGAGTTGAGCTTTACCTGTGTGGAATTGAGCGTACATTAAAGCAATATCCTCTCTAGTTGACATGCCCATAACTTGACTACATGTAACTAACCCCGCAGCAAGGTCACCTGTTAGGGCTGCACTAATTTCGGGATCATTGAATTTAGCACCAGGGGGGATATCCTCTATTCGTGCAACTGGTCTCTCCGGTGGTGCAGGGGGGAGAGCAACACCGTTAGTTTTTAATATTTTTTCTAGCTGTTTTGCTTCTTCTTTACAAGTGTCGATGATATCTTCGATTATTTTTCTTAAATCTTCATCACCAGAATGATTGTAAAACGTTTGATATCCAGCAATAAAACCATAATTTACAGTGAGATGTGTCCAGATACTAAAGACTTCTCCATAGTGTAATGGCTCGTCTTTTGGGTTGCCACTAAGTATTCCCATACTTGCTCTTCCTCTCTTATTTGAACATTTTCAAACATAGATAGTATGGGTTAAAAAAGAAAAATAATTCGATTTTTATATAAAAAGATTATTTGTTCGAAGTGACCTTTAAAGAAATGAAGGAAAGATAAAAAGAATTGCTTGTTGTCACTTCTGTTTAGAAAAAAATTAAAAAGGGTCACTTGGGATGGAGTGACCCTTAGAAGGAAACGGGATGCAAAGCAAATTTACTTTACATATTTATAATATGATTTAGAAGTTATGATTATATAGTTTATTAACCATGAAATTGTATTTAAAAATATAAATAGGAAATTGATGAAATTATTATGATTGGAATAGCGTAGTACTTTTTAAAAATTGGGCGATGCAAGTGCAACGCATAGTTATCCGCAAGATAATGTATGTTCTAGTATTTAAAACAAACAACCAAAAGAACATCTTCTAAATAATTATTATGTGTTCAAAATCATCCCATTATCGTTAAAGAGGAGTGTTATCGTTCACATGAAAAATATAGCGAGCTTCGGAAATAGAAGCCGAAAAATACAGATATTGTACGAGGACATGAATCTACGGACACCCGAAAAGTCATTAAATAAGCAATTCTTTAGAATATGTCTCGGAATTTTTGTCCAAATCCAGAGACGGAAATTTCCAAACAAACATGTTGAATTTTTTTATGTAAACCAAAAAGAAATAGTTGTTGATGGATAAGACCAATCACAGTTGGATAAAATATTTGTGAACTTAAGAAGTTCAAATTTCAAGGATTGGGAGGACTAAATATGTCATCTGAAATGGGAGAAATACATCGTACTGGTCGAGACATTAACGACGTAATAGTACATTTTGGTGGGCAAGCTGAGAGTGTTTTTAGTTCATTGGCTGAACAAGGTCGACTTTCAATACAAAAAAAAGCAGACGAATTAGCTGCACAGTATCTTGAATGTAATCCTAATCCAGACTATTATGATTGTGTTGAAATTGTAGCGGAAGGCGTTTTGACAGCAGGGAACGAAATAAAGGCAAGCAGTGGTTCTTGGGGAGAATCAGTAGATGCCGCACTCGGTGCTGGTGTTGCAATTCCAGCTGCAAAAGTAGCTTGTAAAAGAATATCGATGTCTTAACATTAATTTTTGAAAAGCGTAGGCGTAAATAGCTTATGCTTTTTGTTATTTATTGATTTCTTTTATCCTTTCCTCGATAGTAATTTTGGTTGTCAGGACATACTTGTCCATAATATCTGTAGTATGTAACAAGTCCAGTCAATAGCTACCTATTCAGCATGCAATGAGGAAGCTTCGCAACGTGAATTTCCCAATGAAAGAAATCCTCAATGTTAAGATTAAAATGCCACCACAGTAAAAGCATATTTTAAGACTTCTTTTAGTTAAGAAGCTGCTGGCAATTTAAAGGTAAATGTCATTTGAACATATGGGGGGATGACTTACTAGAAATTGAAAGAATTTACATTAGAAATAAATATCAAGGAAAAGGACTTGGAAAACATTTAATTAACAAAGCGATGGAAATAGCTGTAGCACAAAACAAAAAAAGCATCTGGTTAGGTGTTTGGGAAAAGAATGATAATGCCATTGGTTTTTACAAGAAAATGGGTTTTATCCATGAAACACGTATTATGGAATTTAATGAGCACCGTACAAAAGCATTAGCATAACAGTGTAAGTAACTAAAATACTAAACGCCTGTATACATTAACAAAATGACGGGCGTTTAGTATCTAATAGACGTCTTCTATTGATTGGTCTCAATTGATACTCTAAACTTTTAATAGTGGCAGGGGGCTTTTTATCAAAATGAAAGGCCATTAAAATAACTTCTTTTACCAAGTCATCTACTTCATTTTGTTTTTGACGAATCAAGAGACCTTCTTCACTAATCTAACAACTTCGTCTTCTCCTCTAAGCGGGCGTATTTTTCTTCTAAGCCTACTTCACGCTCTAAAGGGCTGCCTGAAGTATGTATTCTGGCATCTTCAAAGCTTATAGCCCATGCTCTTTATAAGCCGTACACCAACGATTGTGAAGCTCTCCGAATACGTGTTGGACCAACGGCTTCAATATCAAAACCCACCTCAAGGAAAATTTAACTTGGATATTTTCCTTTATCATATTGATCAAGAAAAAATTCTTTAAATTCATCTGTATAAGTAATCGCGTTTGCACTTACCGTTTTAACGTATGGATTTAATTTTAATTATGCTTGTTGTTGTTTCGAAAATAAATTTTTAGTCATACTAGTTACCACCGTTCGTTCTTTTCTTCATTATAAACAAAAAATATCCTATAAGTGACCTTTTTGAAAGCGTCTATCTTATAGTGTACATTTTAGTGAAAAACGATCTTTTTGTGAGGGATTTTAATATTAATTGCCTTAGTACACACTTTGTAAGGATCAACGAGAGAAATTGTGCAATAAAAAAACAGAACAGTTAACAATTAAGTTAACTGTTCAAAGAGGATTGTATAAAGTGAATTATGCGTTCATATTAACAGATTTTACTTGGTAATCATCTTCAGAAGTATCTACAACAGCAGATATTTTCTTATTTTCATTACCGACAACATAACCTTCTAAATATACTTCATGTGTTGCGTATTCACCTGAAAAACTAACTTCATTTATTGTAATATCGATATTGTTTTCAGTTTTAAAATGCTCCACAGTAGTTTGTATTGCTTTTTCTTTAGTATCTGACCATGCTTCTTCACTAAATTCCTTAGGCATACCTTGGTCGATAAGGAAAAAAGCCGCTACAGCTAGAGCAATAATTGTAGTACCGCCAAAAATAGCTAAAAATCTTATTCCTTTGTCTTTCATTAAAATTATTCCTCACATTTTCTTATTGTTATACAACAAAAGCTATTCTAAAACATAATTCCAGTTTTAACAATTAAATTTTGGTGACATGAGACTTATAATTTTGTAAGTTTTAGTTTCAGGAGGTCTATAGGTACTGAGAATATTTACTTGAGGCAAGTTATGTAGAGATTTAAACAATTAAGATGTGAAATTATCCAATAACAGTAAACTTGCGCAAGTTACAAATCCAATAGCTACATAATGGAGGAGGACTAGCCACAAGCAATATGGAAGTAAAATCAATGTATTACTTCTATAGAAATTACAGGATGTTATACTTTTTTATTTCATACTTTTGTAACAATTGTAATATTACAGTAATATCCTTCTTCAATTAACTTTTCCGCTAGTTGAATGGTAATAATCTTCGAGAAATCAGCCTGTAAAGGTAGTTAAATGGGTATTGCGTAGATGAATATACATAATAAAATTTTTAAGATTATTTTAAGGATTTTATTATGTATTTTTTTAGAGGTTTGTTTTATAATTTAGAACGTTATATTACAATTGTGTTACGATTACATTACATATTTTAAATCGTTGTTAATTTTTTAGGAATCACTCTCCTTACTTAATATTAAATAGAAATATAGAAAGTAAAAGTTCTCTTTTATCCCTAAGTATTTTGTGAATATTTATTGTGGTGAAAGAAAGCCTTTTCAAAAGAAAAGCACCCTAGTATAGAATTCCATTTTATGAACGTGAAGATTCGATACTTTCCTCCTTGCCCTCAGGAAGTAAATTTAGATTTTCGAACACTTTGTAGGATATTTTTTAAACTTTTAGTATCTAATAGGCTTTTAATTTAAGCGAAGGAATTGATAATAATTGAAGAAAAAGGGGACGATGTTTAGCTTTATATTAACATTTTAACATCATAAATAACGTTGATAAATTTTGTGTAGTGGAGGAATAGAGAGTTATGTCAGGCAAGACTTTTAATCATCGTTATATCCCAGGACTAGACGGTATTAGAGCTTTATCAGTTTTAGCTGTAATTGCATATCATTTTAGCTTCGGTTGGGCAAGAGGTGGGTTCTTAGGAGTAGATATATTTTTTGTATTATCAGGTTATTTAATAACCTCTACAGTTTTACCTTTAAAAGGGAACCAATTGACTGTTAGTTTAGGTCAATTTTGGATTGGGCGGTTTAGACGTCTACTACCTGCAGCGTATGTAATGATTATGACTACATTCGTTTGGGTAATGTTTTTCAACAAGGAGCTTTTAAATTCGTTACGTGGAGACGCAATATCCTCTGTTTTTTATTCAAGTAATTGGTGGTTCATTTTTCATAAACTATCTTATTTTGATAGCTTCGGATCTCCTTCCCCTCTAAAAAATTTATGGTCATTAGCAATCGAGGAACAATTTTACCTTCTTTGGCCAATTCTATTGATTATTGGGCTTTATGTTTTTAAAAAGCAAAGTAAATTATCGATTTTCGTTTTTATTGCGGCTTTAAGCTCCGCAGTGTTAATGTGTATGCTATATCAACCAGGGCAAGACCCAAGTAGAGTATATTATGGGACAGATACTCGGTCATTTGAGTTATTAATAGGCTGTTGGTTAGCTTTCGTTTGGCCTATGAAAAAACTTACATCAAAAAAATTATCAAATAAAAATGTCAATACACTAAACTCTATAAGTGTGATTTCTTTTAGTATCATTATTTTTTGTCTTATTTTTGTTGATGAATATCAAACTTTCCTATACAAGGGAGGTATGTTCCTTTTCTGTATAAATGCAGCTATATTAATAGCCTGTGTTTGTCATCCAGCTAGTTATTTAGGAAAACTACTCTCTTGGAAACCTCTATGTTGGCTTGGCTCAAGATCCTATGGAATTTATCTTTGGCATTATCCAATTATAGTGCTGGGTACTCCAATACATGAAATTGGGAATCCTGCCTATTGGCGTGTAGGCTTACAACTAGTACTTATACTGGTAATCGCAGAACTATCTTATCGTTTTATTGAATCGCCAATTCGTAAACAAGGATTCCGATCATTTTATCGTAAATATTTTGTGTTTAATCTGAAAAAATGGGGAAGTATTACTTTAACAAATAAAATATCAACTATACTTATTTCTTTATTCCTAGTAGCGTTTATTACTGGAATCGTAGGTATGGGTGGAGAAACACAAAAGGATTCAATGAAGGATCATCCGACCGATATCAAAATAAATGGGGAAGAACAGTCTACTAACAGTAAGGAACCTGTTAAGAATTTAGAAATAGCTGAGAAAGATTCTTCTAAAGAAGATAATAAAGAAGCAATTGAAACAACTAATAAGGTCCAAAAGGAAGATAATGTTTCAGATGCTGTTTCTATTAAAAAAACTTACAAGGGTATACTAGCTATTGGAGATTCACTAATGATAGATATTGCTTCAAGCTTGCAAGAAATATACCCTAACATAACAATAGATGCAAAAATCGGGCGACAAGTCCATCAAGCTGTTAAGTTGGTACCAAATTACGCTAGTTTCAATCAATCAGACAAGGCTGTTATAATTCAACTTGGCACAAACGGTTACTTTACTGATAAGCAAATTGAGACACTTCTTGGAGCTTTCTCGAACGCCAATATTTATTTAGTCAATACACGAGTACCACGTTCATGGGAAAGAAATGTAAATGATGCATTGTATGAAAAAGCACAAATGTACGATAATATCACATTAATTGATTGGCATGCCGCAGCGATTAATCATCCGGAATATTTTGAACCAGACGGCGTTCATTTAGTACCAAAAGGGGTTAAAATCCTTACCGGCTTAATTCAGCAATCAATAAATAACGGGACTAATAAATGGGCATAGCTACTATATATAGTGCTCAATTTTTTAGTAGAGAACTTTTATAATAATGTATCTCTTGATATATAGTAGGTTTTTGAAAGGTCACTCATTGTTTTTAATGAGTGACCTTTTTTAAATTTATTATTAATAATGAACTTTTTAGTTTTATCGCATAAGTATTATTGAATTTATCTACATATGATAAATCAGAAGGAGAGTGATTTCTTCTGAAGAAGTTAACTATAATATATTGCAATGCAAACGGTAAAGGTCATGTGATTAATAAAATTGAAAATACGATATCTGTATTACCTAATGTAGGTGATAAAGTAGGGTTAGGAAATGCATTTTATAACGTAGAAAGACGGGACTTTGTATATTTAGAAGAATATAATACTGTAGAAGTATATATTTACTTAAATTAAAGCATAAAGTCCGTCCATTAATGTAGTGAACCCCAAAAGTTAGATTTAACCAGCATGGAGATATCCATTCTGGTTTTTCTTTATGTAACCAATATTTCACGTTAGGTAAGGAAATATTATTCGGAGATAAAGAAAAAGATCACTATTATCGATGGTCTCCAATTTTATTTTCGTAAAGGAACAATACGCCAATACATAAAGCATCTCCATACCCACTCTATCAAAAATTACCAATAATTATTTGTATAATCCATGTAAAAATACATAATCGATAAATAATTTATGTTGGAGTATTGCAGTTTGACCTAGATGTGAGTCTTATAGTTTCTTTACTGGGGAGACGGTTTGTCAGGTTAATAAATATTATTTTTCTGGATTATTTAACATGTTAACGGTAGGGGAACTAACCAACCTTTAGTCTTATTAAGACATAGTAGTTTAACGCCCAGCTGAGCTTTCGCTGCATGGAATTGACCATTCAACCCATAACTATGCTACATGTAACTAGTACGGTAAAAATATCACCTGTTTTAGATTTAATAAAAAACAGCTCCTCTGACAAAATAGATAATTAACGAACTTTTTCACATTATACTACCATGAACATTCGTATTTAATAAGTAAAAATGCGATTCGTCCATCGTCTGAACGCTTCTCAAATTGCATAAAACACGAATAATATATTTAAAGTTATCTTTCTAAAGTGTTTGCAGAACTAAACTTTATTTTTTATTAAAGGACTATAATCCATATATGATATGATTACAACCTAATAGAAAAGGGAAATCCCTAAGTTAGACAATGTTAACGTTACTTCTAAATGTTAACCCCGCGGATTTAATGTTTTACGATTTTTATTTAGAAAAACAGGTTCTGTTGCATAAATTTGATAGAATCTTAAAGAAGCTTTATAGGATGCCAGAAGCGGAATTAAGTGTAGGTGAAGGGGCAATATCCGTTCTTTTCCGTCTATTCGAATTGTTTCATTCACCAAATCAACTTGTTCCTAGGTTAATGAAACGAGTTCAGACCTGTTGTTGCTTACAATTTAAACATATCTTATCCGTATGCGGCAGCGTGAAAGGATTGAACTGGCCAAGAAAGAAGGAAAGTTTAAAGGTCGGTTAAAGAAGTATCATTAAAATCATGCAGGAATGAATTATGCAGTAAAGCTTTATAAAGAGGGAGAAATGACTGTAAATCAATTTGTGAAATTACAAATGTGTCTAGGGCCTCATTATATATAGAAAGCTATCGGAAAGGAACAGTTGATGGGTTATACCAAAAATCGGAAATATATAATAGAAAATAAATTCCTTATAGAGGTGGAATTATATGCCTAAAATTGACAATATGTTAGCAATTCTATGGATGCTTCGTTCAGGTGAAAAAATTACTGCAAAACAAATTGCAGAAAAGTTAGAGATGAATATAAGGACTGTTTATCGTTATATTGATACACTTTCAACAAGTGGTGTACCTATAATTTCAGACACAGGACATAACGGTGGATATACTTTATTAAATAATTTTATTGAAGCTCCTCTTTTTTTTGATTTTGAGGAGCAAACTTCACTATTTCACGCTGCTGTTTTTGCAGAAGAAGCCGGATATTATGGAGGTGAAGCACTAAATAGGGCCATTTCAAAACTAAGTAAATACTCAAATCAAGAGCAGGAAACAAAGATAAATCAACATTTAACTAGTCTTGAAGTAATAAGTCGATTAAGTTCACTCTCTACAGAACCTTTTTTGAAGGAGTTGGAGCAGGCCGTAGCTGACGGGTACTCAGTAAAAATTCTTTACCATAAAAGTGGCGAAAAGCAATTAAATTATAGATTGGTCGATCCGTACAGAATTATCTATTGGAATATTAAGTGGTATGTGATTGGATTTTGTCATCTTAGGAATGATATCCGTAGTTTTAGAGTAGATCGAATTGAAAGTCTAATGCTAACCGAAAATACGTTTAACCGGCCAGAAAATTTTTCAGCACGTGACTTTTTTATGAAAAACCTCCTTCCAACTATAGAAGATAAAGAAGGGATTACTTCTTTAGTTATTAATGGGAATACAGGGACGTTGGGGGATCTTTGCCAACATTGGTTTTTAGGACATTATTTACAAGAACGGACTTCAAATCAAGCAGTATTTCTTCTTGAAAAGGAAATTATACATACATATGTACCTTATTTACTTTTACCGTATGGTAAAGCTATTCAAGTTATTGAGCCAATAAGTCTAAAAAAAAGACTTATTGAAGTTTTGTCGGAATTAATACAATTTCATCAAGTATGATAACTTCACTGACGTTAGCTGTCAGGGAAGTTATCTTATAATAGGCTATATTAATTGAGATTGGAGCGTTATAGAATGCAAACAAAAAAAGTGTATCTTTATGTATTTAATACAATGTCAGACTGGGAATATGGATATTTGATTGCCGAACTAAACACAGGAAGATATTTCAAAAAAGATATAGCACCTTTAAAAGTAATTACAGTAGGAGCTAATAAAGAAATGATTACTACGATGGGGGGACTGAGCATAAAACCAGATATTTCTCTTGATGAATGTACACTTGAGCGTAAAGATCTTTTAGTCTTACCTGGTGGGACTACTTGGAGTGAAGAAATTCATCAACCTATCTTAAGAAGAAGTGGCGAAGCTTTAAAGCTTGGTACTATTGTTGCTGCAATTTGTGGGGCAACTGAGGCTCTTGCGAATATGGGATACTTAGATTCTAGAAAACACACAAGCACTGACTTAGAGTATATTAAAATGGTCTGTCCTAATTATAAAGGAGAAAAATTTTATGAGGTGGGACCTGCGGTAACTGGTGAGAATTTGATTACTGCATCAGGGGTAGCACCTCTGGAATTTGCGAAGGAAGTACTGAAAAAATTAGATGTATTTGCACCCGATACATTACATTCATGGTATAACCTAAATAAGACCCACAAACCTGAATACTTCTTCCAGTTAATGAATTCAATAAATAGGTGAGCTAAAAAATCAACTTAGCAGATTTATATAGTTTAAATAATTACCATGCTCTAGACAATGTCAAAGCATGGTTTTTGAATATAACTAAAAAAGCTTATGGAGTATTGAAAATCCCTTAATTTTGTAATTATGCATTTTCCTTCAAACGACGTGGCAGAATAATGAAAAATCAGTTAATATTAAAAATAAATATTTTTGTAAAAGAAAGGGGAGAAATTTATGTTTTCTAATGAAGAAAAAGAGTCTATTTATAAAGTGATTTATAATAGGAGAGATATTCGAAGTTTTTTGTCAACTCCCATCCCTGAAAACATTATACATAGAATATTAAATGCAGCTCATCATGCACCTTCAGTAGGATTTATGCAACCTTGGAACTTTATTTTGATTTCCACTGATGAAATTAAAGAAAAATTGGCTTGGGCAGCTGAAAAAGAAAGGCGAGCATTAGCTATTCATTATGATGGGGAAAAACAAATGAAATTCCTTGATTTAAAAATTGAGGGTTTAAAAGAAGCTCCTTTAACTATTTGTGTTACATGTGATCCTACAAGAGGAGGTTCACATGTATTAGGACGTAATTCAATTCCTGAAACAGATATTTTATCAACAGCCTGTGCTATTCAAAATATGTGGCTAGCAGCTTGTGCTGAAGGACTTGCGATGGGGTGGGTAAGTTTTTATAAAAAGAATGACATTAGAGACATTTTAGAAATACCACCACACATTGATCCTATTGCTCTTATATCAATTGGTTATACTAATGATTACCCAGAAAAACCTATTTTGGAGTTAGCTAATTGGGAAAAAAGGCGTTCTTTAGAACATCTTATTTTCGAAAATAAATGGGGGCAAAACTAAAGACTTATTAATCTATCAGGATGCGTTACTTGAATGATGTTGAATTGCATAGGAAACTCTTATTGTGCATCCGGAATTAACCGGTGATTCAGGAATTCTAGACATCACAAAACATGTACCGCGAAATTTCTTCTTGTGCTAACTTTGAGGATTTCCAAGCACGACGAGCAAATATTCGCTGCCGTCGTGAGCCAAATGCAAACCCAGAATATGTTCATACATTAAACGGTTCAGGTCTAACGATTGGACGTACAGTTGCTGCTATTTTAGAAAACTACCAACAAGCTGATGGAAGCGTAGTAATTCCTGAAGTATTAAGACCATACATGGGTGGTAAAGAAGTAATTGCACCAAAATAAATAACGGGTAAGAGCTATTTTAAATATCCTTTACAGGTAATTGTATTGCCTTTTAAAATGAACTTGTCCTAAAGTTATTAGTTAAATTTCGAGTCAAAGTGACAATAATGTTAGATTTAACTCCTTATTGTCATCTTAAAAGATAGTTCATCGATATATCTTTTCTTATCATAGCTATATAAAGCTAAAGGAGAGAGTATATTGAACATATCGGAAATAAATAATAGCTTATTCAGAATGGTTAATAATCTAGGGAAAGAATTCCCATTCACCAATTTACCAATGATTATTATTGCTGAATATACAGTTTTTTTCTTAGCTATTTTTGTTATACTATTCTGGTTTACCAAAAATAAAGAAAACAAAATGATGCTCATTTGTGGAGGTATTTCATTTATTTTAGCTGAGACAATGGGGAAAGTTGCAGGATTATTGCATTTTAATCAACAACCGTTTGCGGTACTTTCAAATACCAATCAGTTAATAGAAAAAACAATAAATAATTCTTTTCCTAGCGATCATACCATTTTATTTTTTTCATTCTGTATGTCATTTTGGTTGTTTAAAAAAGGAAAATGGATTGTCTGGGTTTTGCTAGCAATATTAGTCGGAGTTTCACGTATTTGGGTTGGGGTTCATTATCCATTAGATGTTCTTGTAGGTGCTTTTATTGGTATTGCTTCTACAGTAATAATTTACTTTACAGTTCCAAGTTTAACAATAATAACAACCGTAATTACTAAATGCGAATCCATTGAAAAAGTAATCACTAGCAAATTTCATGAAGCCAAAAAATCTAAAGTTTAGATAAGATAAACGCAGGCAAACAATGAAATTGTAAAGTAAGGAATTCAAACGCTATTTTAAAGATATTCATAACGACTTAATTGTGCAACAAATTTTACCGTCAATTTTTGAGGGTGATGATTTTCCTGGTTATGACAAAGTAAAATTGTCATATCAGCAATTACATACGATTATAACTCGTGGGAAACGTGATTGGATCTCTGCTATAGAAAACCAAAAAGCTGTCTATGTTATAACTGATAAATCCAATGGTAAGCTTTACATCGGCTCTGCCACTAGTAATAGTGGAATGTTGCTACAAAGATGGTCAAGCTATGTTCAAAACGGACATGGTGGTAATCATGCACTAAAACAACTAGTAGTAGAAAACGGAATCGATTATGTTAAACAACATTTCCAATATGCCATATTAGAAAATTACAATGCAAAAATTGATGACACGATTATTTTACAACGTGAAGCGTTTTGGAAGGAAGTATTACAGAGTAGGTCGTTTGGATATAATAGGAATTAAATACACTAATGCTTGCTCGTTTATTTAAGTACGTTCTTAAGATTCACATTAAAACGATAACTAGCCGTGCTAATTATCGTTTTTTTCGTAGAATCCCAATCAGCATTTTTTACAAATCTTCCTCTCACTCGATTTAATAAACCTCGTCCATTTTTTGGCTCTATTAGGAATGTTTCCGAAAGAAAGCGCAACAATTAAAAATACATAAATAATAATCGAGAAACTAGCAGAGACATATAAGTATAGTCGCTATATAGGATTAATAAGGTGTTCTGACAGCCCATGTGGAGTTCATAATATTGATAGAGAAGAAATAGTCTGATATTAAAGGCTTAGTAGGTTTTTGAGTAAAAATTGAAGTGTGTGTGTTTTGTATTCCCTCAGATTTATTATTTTAAGGGAGGTTTGCTTTAGGGAGCCGAACAAATACGCAGAACTATGGATATTTTTGTTAAAGTTCGGGTTCTGCGCATGGGTTATTTGAGTTATAAGACAATTGTTTTTTTATAAAATTAGCTAGATTAATGATTCAAAACTTCAGGAACTAGAGGAGTTGATGATGCTTTCGAATCTCATACAGTGGTTATTCAATTCTCATTTTTATAATTATCTGCAATATTTAAATTTCTATATAAAACTTAAAAAATTTGTTCTGCTACCAATTCTGAAAGAGTTTCCTCCAAAATCATAGTACTTGTACTTTATCATTTGGTTGGTTAAATAACAACCAAGAATGGTTGGAGACTTTTTGTTGTTGTTCAAATACAATTTCATTAACAGATAGTAAAATTTTAAAGGAGAATGATCACTATGGTACCAATAAGAATTCTAAGTGATAATGATGTTAAGAACATTCTTGATATCAAGAATACAGTAGCATGTGTAGAAAAAGCCTATGCGCTTAAAGCCAACAATCAGGCGAGACTATTCTCCATGGTATCTGAGGTGATTTTTGAGGGTAAGGCAGAAATGGATATTAAATCAGGGATGCTTAATGAAGAAGATGTGTTTGGATTAAAACTCGTTTCATGGTTTGGTGATAATAAAAATCAAGGACTTCCAGCTATAACAGGGCTGAATATGTTATTTGATTTGAAGAATGGATTTCCTAAGGCAATGATCAACGCAAGTTATTTGACGGGAATGCGTACTGGAGCAGCAGGTTCAATAGGCGTGAAACACCTGTCAAAACAAGATTCAAAAACACTAATGATTGTTGGTACAGGAGTTCAGGCGATTTTTCAAATAGCAGCCACTCTATCTCAAGTTCAGACAATAACCAAGGTATATATATATGACCCCGTAAAATATGAAAATGCATCAAAATTACAGTATTCAATAAAGACGGAACTAGAAAAAATCAAAAATGATATCAACGATACTTATAATAAGAGCTGGAAACAAAGAATTGAGTCAGTTCAGTTTGTAGCTGTAGAAAATCCAGTGAAAGCTTTGGAAGAAACCGATGCAGTAATTACAATAACGCCTTCGCAAAAACCACTGATTTTTAAGGAGTGGATTAAGCCAGGCATACATTTCAGCTGTGTGGGGGCAGACATGACTGGAAAACAGGAAATAGATGAAAAGATCTTTGAGGTAGCTTCTGTATATGTAGATGATATTACACAAGCAACGACAGTTGGAGAAACACAAAGTGCTATAAGGGCTGGTATATTAGGCAAAGACAATTTGACTGAAATCGGACAATTCATACTTGGAAATGCGAAAGGACGTACAAGTGATGAAGAAATTACGATTTTTGATAGTACTGGCATAGCATTGCAGGATCTTGCAGTTTCAAAATATATTGTATCAAAAGCAGAAGAAATGAATGTTGGGACAATCGTGCAAATATAAAATCGACATACAATTTGGAGGGATCCTATTATGAAGGTAAAAGTTTATACATTAAATTCATTTGCAAAATCCATTGAGGGTGGGAACCCTGCCGGAGTGGTACTTAACGCTGATTATCTATCAGATGAGGACATGAAAAAAATAGCAGGTATCATCGGTTTTAGTGAGACTGCTTTTGTCATGAAGTCAGACCTTGCTGACTTCAAGGTTAGATTCTTTACACCTAATGAAGAGGTTGAACTTTGCGGCCATGCAACGATAGCAGCGTTCTATACACTTTCAAGCCAAGGATATATTAAACCAGGAAAGTATTCTCAAGAAACAAAGGCTGGAATTTTAAATGTAGAAGTAATGGAAGACCTATCAATTATGATGGATCAAAATGCTCCAAGCTATTATGAAATAATAGACAAGGAGGAAATTGCAGATTCCTTAAATATTACTATAGATGAAATGCTGGGAGATCTACCAGTGCAAATTGTATCTACTGGCCTTAGGGATATACTTGTACCGATTAGAAACTTAAATATATTAAACTCTATAAAGCCAGATTTTGAAAAAGTAACAAATATCAGCAATAAATACAAGACCATTGGTTATCATATGTTTACCCTTGAATCACTAAATGGTTCAAATGCTCACTGTAGAAATTTGGCACCTTTATATGGAATTTCAGAAGAATCTGCAACTGGTACATCCAATGGTGCCCTTTCATGTTATCTGTATAAATACGGTAAAATCAAACCTGAGCATGTTATTAATGTATCTGTTGAGCAAGGTTACTCTATGAAAAAACCTTCAGAAATAGTTATAGCGTTAACGACTCAAGGGAAAGAAATTATTGAGGTAAAGGTGGGCGGAAAAGCATTGAATTTGTCTGAAACAGAGGTTGAAATATAATTGTAGAATATAAATTTCTACTAAATTGAAATAATAAGATAGCCATTTAGTCATTTCAGATAAATAGGAAGAACTTTTAAAGGATGCAGGCAGGCTTTACAAATATCTCTAAAGATGATTATTTTCCATTAGTGACCATTTGTTTTGAAAAGACAAGGTAAATTTTAATTCCATGTCATCCGTAAAACATGGAAGGCTTTTATTATGCGCTGTGAGAGCGATTGAGATGGGCAACTGTACGTGTTACTGAATCTCGATTGCTTTCACAGCGCTATTTTAGAGTACGCATTTGAATTTCAAAGCAGGATTTTTTCTTCTTCCACAAACGGGCCAGATTGTGAAATATCATTCTTTATAAAAAAGTCCGCTGACCACTTCACAAATTCTTTGAAAAAAACTATATTTATACCCATTTCAGTCTAATTACCGATAGCATATTAAATGATTATCCTTTATGTTTAATAGGTCGTAAAAGACGCTATCAGGTATATCCTGCAAATATATGAAATGATAGGTGGAAACAATGAATTATCAAGTTTTATTATATTACCATTACACGAAGATTGAAGATCCAGCTGCGTTTTCAGCAGCGCACTTAGCAATGTGTCAAGAAATCGGTTTAAAAGGTCGTATTTTAGTAGCCAATGAGGGCATTAACGGTACTGTTTCAGGTACGATTGAGCAAACAGAGCAATACATGGCAAACATGCAAGCAGACTCATTATTTGAAGGCATTGTCTTTAAAATTGATGCGGTAGATGGGCATGCATTCAAAAAAATGCACGTACGCCCACGTCGTGAGTTAGTAAACTTAGGCTTAGAAGAAGATGTAAACCCTCATGAATTAACAGGTCGCTACCTGTCACCAGAACAATTCCTTGCTGAAATGCAAGATGAAAATACAGTAGTATTAGATGTGCGTAACACGTATGAATACGATGTCGGCCATTTTCGTGGCGCGATACGACCAGATGTACAAAACTTCCGTGATACACCAGAATGGGTACGTGCAAACCGCGAGCTATTCGAAGGAAAAAATGTTTTAACATATTGCACGGGTGGGATTCGTTGTGAGAAATTTTCGGGCTGGATGAAACGTGAAGGCTTTGGCGATGTCGGTCAATTACATGGCGGTGTTGCAACATACGGAAAAGACCCTGTTGCGAAAGGCCAATTATGGGATGGTCAAATGTACGTATTTGATGAGCGTTTAACGGTGCCAATCAATCAAGTAGAGCATGTGATTATCGGTCGCGATCACTATGACGGTGAACCTTGTGAACGATATATTAACTGTGCAAACCCTGAATGTAACAAGCAAATCATTGCATCTGAAGAAAATGAAGCAAAGCATTTAGGTGGCTGTACAATCGAATGTACAAAGCATGCGCGCAACCGCTACATCGTGCGTCACAATTTAACAGAAGAGCAAGTAGCTCAAACAATTGAGGCGTTACAAGTATAAGCAAAAGCTGTCTAAACTTAAAAAACGTCATTTTTTAAACACTAAAATACCCCTTGATACAGAGTAGTTTTTGCTGTATCAAGGGGTATTTATTTTGTCAATAGAAGACATAACAAATAAGATTAAAATCTCTTGCAAAAAAAAATGTTGGATTTGAAACGAGATGGTTAATTTAATTACTTAATTTGTTTACTTACCGGTCCTTTATAGATCTCAGTAAGTTTAGAATTAATGAAAAAGATTTTTCCATTGACATCTGTTACCCCAAAGCCAGCTAATCTTTTAGAGTGCATATCTAAATATTTTTAGCCGTTTCTTATGTTTCTAAAAAAATTTAAATGGTTGATACAGATGTAATAAAAGAAGGGATTGAATAGGCAGGGTAATGTGTTGTCGCTTTGGATGGTAAGGAGGTTTTATGAACTTTTCAGAAATTGTTTAAAAATTTTTTCAAAAGAGTGGTTTTCAAAGTAATAATTGTATTATAATTTCAGTGAATTAACTTATTAATTTAAAAATTCAGAAAAATAGAGGGGAATAATATGAAGAAAATTATTACTATATTGTTTGCAACTCTATTTATTTCTTTAACAGTTTTTGTATCCAATTCTTACGCTTCTGAAATTGATGATACTAGCTATAGTCAAAAGAAAGAAGTAATTATGGCCAATGACTTTAGCAATGCATCAAACTCTCAAATTATTACAAACTTATCATTCTATAAAAAACAAATTCTTAATTTAACTGATGAAGAGTTTGACAGATTTATGTATAATATCGTAAAAGATAATCAAAATAATCTTGATGAAGTTAAAGCAAATTTAGAACTAGTTGGCGTTACCCTAAACATAGATAATAAAGGTGCGGATGTAGGAATTGAACCAGCAGCTATCAAACCTTCTCAAATGACTCTAACAGCTTATTCAACTAAAAGATCAGGAGATTCTTTCTGGAGATTAAATAACTAGTTGGACTACTAATGGAGTAAGTGAAGTTTATGCATCAACTATAGACGTAGTGTCAATTGAATGGAACGCTAATGATGGTACTTATTATGATGCTGCTGTACCAGGTAGTCCTGTGTCTAAAAGAGATGGTAGTAAAAGTAGTTCTGGTGTCTACCTATTTAACGTAGAAGATGATAAGCTAAATTTTGATTCTTATGCAACTGTGTATATAAATAAAAAAACTAATAATGCTTTAAGTTACGGAACAAAATATATACACACTTATTCGACAGTTAGTACAACTGTTGGTGGTTCAGCAAGCGTTAACTACGAAAAAGGAAATATAACAGGTGGCCTTTCATTTGACGTTAGTATAAGTACTAATCAACAAAAGTGGTCGGTATGGGATGATAATGTATTATACTGGTAAGTAGTTATTAAAGTAAGTTAAATTAATAAGTTAATTCAATCATAATTGATGATAGAAAGACAATAACCTATGCTTGAGCATTAAGTTATTGTTTTTCTTTTTAAGTAGGAGGGATATTTTGAACAAAAGTCGGTTCATAGTTATTCTTTTGCTAGTTTTTTAGTAGTCGGGGTAGGTACTTATACGTATTATCGCTTTAACCCAATAATTAATATTAATACTAAAATAATTGAGCTTGATGAAAAGACTCAGGAAAAATACAATAATAATATAGATAAATCTCAGAAAAATAACTTTAAAAAACTAGAATTTACATTAAATGTAGATTATTCTGATAATATAGATGATTTAGAAATAAACATGCCTTATTCATTTCGTGAGTTATTAGGGGAAGACGTTTATTGGAACGGTTCTAGTTATCAAAATAAAGAACCAGAAAAAAATATGATAGAATATAAAGATGAAATCATTATAAATTATAAGCAGCTTGAAAATAAGGATATCAAAGATTTATTGAGTAAAGGAACGATCACAATAACATGGAAATTGGACGGAAAGAAGAAAAGTAAAACATTTAATATTGGAGAAACCATTACATTTTCCAGGGCATAGAGTGTAAGTGGTTATATTAAAAACCTTGCGGGATTGAATAAAGTGTACACTTTGTAAAGGACATTTTGAAAAAAAGCTAGGCTACCTCTTGATGCTGCTGTCTGTATTTTGCAGGCAGCAGCTTTTTCAAGTTCCATTGCCTCGATAATGGTTGTAATACATCATATAACTTTTCATTTCTCATTTTAATTCTTCTAGTGTTTCGCTTGTTTTCAGAATGGTTTCATATTTTGTGAGGATTGCATTCAACGGTTATCAGGAAGGCCCCAAATTGAATATTTTTCTGCGCAATTTATTTAAGTAGAAAGTAACTACAAACACAAGTGAAAGGACTACAGCTACATATTCGTTCGTTGGATAAACGAGTAGACCGAAACTAATAATTGCTTATTCGTATTTGTCTGGGGTTGAAATAGAGGTAGGAAGATAATGGTACAACAATGCATGCTATGAACTGAAAACTGGTAAAGTTATTGGTGCGAAAAAATTCATGGCCAAAAAGGTAAGGACTATAGCGCGGAATTACAGAAACTGTTGGATGGTGGAAATCTCAATGCACTGGACAATGCGGTGGGACAAGCTCTTTATGCTGATTTACAAAAAGCATTAGCAGGGAAATAGTAAGAGGTGAAAACTGTTGGAGTATGATAATTTAATTGAACGTTTATTAGTTGGAGTACCGCAAATTAAACCCTATTATGAAGAAGAAATCGTGTGGCTTGAGGAGGATTTACCACACGTCATCTTTGGTATGCATAATCAAGTCACTTGTGGAACAGAAAGAAAATAAGTAATCTCTATAGCTTCCTTGAAGAGATGGCTGCGGCTGATGAGAAAGTTCAAGAAGTGTTAGTTGTCTCGGTTCTTGAAACTTTAATAGCAGAAAGGGATAGAGGGATATTATCGATTTCGCTAAGTCTTTTATGGGCAAATTAATAAAGGAACTGTGTGAGACAACAGAAAATACATACGGATTTTAATGTTTTAGACCTTGAGGGTTCTTTTCCCCAAGGTCTTTCTTTCACTCCCACGCAGTGCCGAATGAACCGGCTGGCTAAGATAAATAGTACTTAACGCTCGCTATCTCTGTATAAGATATTCTCAAACCCCCTATACGCCTTCAGCAGTAGGAGTAAATCCAAGACTGGATCCATAACGCGTCAAAGAACATTTACGGCGACTTAGATTTCAACGAAATATTAATGAAATAGAAAATGACCAGGCTCTGCTATTAATGTTGAGCCTGGTCATCTATTTCAAGAATCATTGTATTATCGTCGAACCTAGATAAAAGTAAGTACTTGTTTTATAAACTCGTAACCAAAATAACCACTAAATCCGAATAGTACTATTGCGGCAGATATAGATACCCATTTAATAAAGGTTGGATTTAGAAAACGTCTAGTAAAATGAACAAAGCTTAATAAGACCATATCATGCATAAAGATACCTAATAAAATACCTACAGCTATTAATGTAAATGTAGATATACTTGCATTACCTAATGAAGAAACTAGAATCGGACCAAAGACCCCTATCCAAAATACAATATTAGCAGGTGATATAGCAATCATAAAACCAGATAAATAAGCTGTTAATAAAGATCTATTAGGATCTTCACCCTCTATGTTCACTTCTGACTTTGCTTCTTTAACACTTTGTATTCCAATAAACATTAAAAACACAAAACCTAGTAGCCACATAACTGCCTGTACCCATGGATTGGTTAATACACTAGAGAACCCTAGATAAATCAGGACTATTAAAGATAAATCTACAGTCATTCCTCCGATACCTACAAACCAACCATATACGAAACCATTTCTCATTCCTTGTTTAGTCATTTGAACAGTCATAGCACCTGCAGGTATTGCTAAAGATAAACCTAACAAAATATAGGTAAAAAGTGTTGCAATCATAAAAAATTCTCCCATTTTAGTCAATTAATATTCTTTTCATTAAATTGTGCATGAAAAGGACACTTACCTTTTATCGATACATTATCTTCTGTTATTACATATTGTTTCCATTCTCTTTTATCTGGAGTATCATCTCCATCTAAATACACTAGCTTCTACTGCTTCAAAACCGTCAGCTAATAATAATAGAATCTTTTTCATACCGCAAATCGCCTCCTAATGTCCTTATTTTATACATATATAGAAGGCTGATAAATAAGTTTAATAAGGATATTTAATTGTTTAGATTTATTATATAAAGAATTTAGGGTATTCTATTTTATAAAAAAAGGTTGATTAATTTATGGATCAAATTGATAAAAAAATCGTGGGATTATTACAGTTAAATGAAAAAATTTCAATGAAGGAATTAGAAGAAGCTGAGCGAGTAGGGAAATTATTATTGAAGGTTACCATGCACATGTTTCTCTAAAAAAATAAACCGTCCAATTTCTGCACTAATATTGTTTACATCAAAGGATTATTACTTTAAAATACAATAACTTAATAACTAAATTATCTGATTAACAAAAGTGATAAAAATTTCATTAAAAAGGATTGAAGTAGTATGGAATTACGGCATTTAGAGTATTTTTTAATGGTTAGTAAAGAACTACATTTTACAAAAGCAGCTGAAAAATTAAGAATCTCACAACCCACTTTAAGCCATCAAATTAAGACGCTTGAAAAGGAAATAGGATATTCACTATTTAACCGTGTTGGCAAGAAAATTGAACTTACTAAGGTAGGTGAAATTGTCCAACAAGAAGCATTGAACATTCAAAGTTCTATTCAAAGTATATCTTCTCAAATTGCAGCTTTTTCGAAAGTAGAAGTCGGGGAATTGAAGATTGCAGTGTTGCCAGGGGAAATAACGGATTTGGTATCTACTTTGTGTATTCAATTTAACCAGCTATACCCGAACATTAAAGTGTCCATTGAAACAACAGACCAAGTAGAACAGGCCATTCTCGAGAATCGAGCTGATTTTGGTATAGGTTTTCAACTTAATCAAAATGAACTGTTGCAAGTAACGAAGTTGTATGATGAAGAATTTTATCTAATTAGTAATCAAAGTAGTGAAGATCAAAAAGTATCATTTTCTTCTGTTTTAGATGGCCCTCTTATTTTATTTCCTAGTATGCATCAATGTAGAAAAGTACTTAATAAGACCAGCGATGAAATTGGTAAGCCATTAGAGCCTATAGTTGAAACGTCTAGTATTAAATCTATCTTAGATTTAGTTCGAAGTGGTGCTGGTCGTAGTGTTATCTCGCGTACATTATACGAATTTTATGATACAGAGGATTTATTTTTCCAACAAATTGAAAAACCATCCTTGACAAGGGCAGTTTATCTCATGTTTAAAAAGAACTGTTTTATTAATTATGCAGCACGTGAATATATAAAGTTACTAGTACGTGAAATCGAAAAGCTTCATTTTCACATAGAGAAAGATGACATTAATTCTTTGTATGATTTTGTATTATAGTTTTTATCTATCATTATTATAGAAATGATGTAATAGACGAACAGTGGAGTCCTCTTTACAATGTAGACAAGACAGCTCATGAAGATGAGAAGTAGACATTGTAAGGGGGTTTTTTTGGCAACAATGTCTATGAATATCATGTCAAAAATTTGTAAAGTTAAAAACAAGGTATAAAACTACTATGAGGTGATTGTTAATGGAAAAAGATTTAAGTCAATTCATTAGAAATAAAGAATTTTTAGATAAAATTGTTTCGGCTGAGGAAGCAGCTTCTTGGATTGAAGACGGGATGAATCTTGGAATGAGTGGGTTTACACTTTTCGGTGAACCAAAAGAGTTTCCACTTGCACTTTCTAAACGTGGCGAGAAAGAAGATTTCAAAATCAACCTATATACTGGAGCTTCATTAGGACCAACTGCTGACCAATCAATGGCGGAAGCTGACATCATTAATTTACGTGTTCCTTACCAAGCTAACCCTGTAATGCGTAAGAAAATCAATGCAGGTGAGATATACTATATTGACCAGCATGTATCACATACAGCAGAAGAAGTAAGAAAAGGGGCATTAGGAAACATTGATTATGCAATAATCGAAGCAGCTGCCATCACTGAAGAAGGTTATATTATTCCAACTGGTTCTGTAGGGAATTCACCCATCTTTGTGGAGAAAGCTGATAACGTTATCATTGAACTTAACACTACTGCGCCTAAAGGGTACGAAGGTCTGCATGATATCTTTGTACCGAAAAATCAAGGTGAACGTAGAGAGATTCCACTGTACAAAGTTTCAGATCGAATTGGAGAAATTGGAATCAAAGTTAATCCAGATAAAGTAAAAGGGATAGTTTTATCAGAACAGCCTGATATTCCTTCACCGTTATTTGAGCCAAATGAAGAAACACAGCAAATTGCAAATAACTTATTAGAATTTTTAGCTGGTGAAGTAGAAGCAGGAAAATTAACAGAATCATTAGCTCCATTACAGTCTGGGGTAGGGTCTGTTGCTAACGCAGTTCTAAATGGTATGAAACATTCTCAGTTTAAAGATATCGAAGTTTTTTCTGAAGTATTACAAGATGGTATCTTCGACTTGATCGATGCTGGTGTAGTTAAATTTGCAGCTGGTACTTCGTTCTCACTTTCTAAGAAGCGTGTTGATTCACTAGCTGAAGATTTAGAAAAATACAAAGGGAAAGTTTTGTTCAGACCTCAGGAAATTTCTAATCATCCAGAAATTATTCGTCGTTTAGGCGTTATTTCGTTTAACACTGCAATTGAAGTAGATATTTACGGAAACGTAAATTCAACTCACGTTAGCGGAACAAAAGTAATGAATGGAATTGGTGGATCTGGTGACTTTGCACGTAATGCTAGAATTACAATGTTTGTAACGTCTTCTCTAGCAAAAGATGGCGCTATCTCAACAATCGTTCCTTTCGTGTCGCATATTGACCATACAGAGCATGATGTAGATGTAATTGTGACAGAGCAAGGATATGCTGATCTTCGTGGACTTCCACCGGTGAAGAGAGCAGAAAAGCTTATCGAAATCGCACATCCTAAGTATAGACCACAATTACGTGCTTACTTTGAAGAAGCAAAAGAAAAAGTGGGCGGTCATACACCACACATTCTTGAAAAAGCTTTCTCTTTCCATACAAACTTAAAAGAAAAAGGTACGATGTTAATTGAGAAAGAAAAGATAAAAAATAATTAATGAGACTAAAAAAGGGTGCATATATAATATGTAGCCCTTTTTTATTTTTTCTTTCTGAAGTCTAAATTAAAATATTTTTTAAGTACTACATTATAGTTTTTATCTATTATTATTATAGAAATGATGTGATAGACGCATGATAAAATTCTCTTTACAATGGAGACAAGTTCATAAAGATAAGAACTATCAAATTGTAAAGGGGTTTTTTATAATGTTTCAAGAAATAGCAGGCATTAAAATTCCAGATTCTCAATTGGCGAAAGATGCAGTAGATATTTTACGTGAGCATGGAAATGACTTGTTGTGGAATCATTCAAATCGTGTGTTTTTATTTGGTGCAGTCAACGGACAAAATGCAAAAAAGAATTATGATTTAGAGTTGCTGTATGTTAGTGCATTATTCCATGATTTAGGCTTAACAGAAAAATTTAGTAGTCCAGATTTACGATTTGAAGTGGACGGTGCAAATGCAGCAAGAAGCTTCTTACAGCAGTATCAAATTCCAGATGAATCGATTCGTCTAGTATGGGATGCAATCGCATTACACACTACACCTGGCATTGCAGAACATAAAGAGACTGAAGTAGGATTACTCTTTTCAGGTGTTGGCTTAGATGTGATGGGGGATGGATTTGAACAATTCCCTGCGCACTTACGTGAAGAAATTATAAAAGCCTTCCCTCGTAACAATTTCAAAAAAGAAATTATTCCAGCGTTTTATGGGGGCTTTAAGCATAAGCCAGAAACTACTTTTGGTAATATGAAAGAAGATATTGTTCAACATTTTAGACCAGAATATAAAAATAAGAATTTCTGTCATTGTATCTTACATTCACCATGGTCAGAATAAGAAACCGCAATGACAGCGTAACAGGGTAGAAGGTTTAAACATTTGTACAGGGTTATTCTTTGAATTCTTAAACGTTTAAATCCGTATTTTTCTGACCAATAGAGGAATAAGGGTAATTTAGGATGATTATCGTTGTTCAACAATCAGACGCTTTCCTGGAAACATGGAAAGCGTCTTTTTAGATTATTTAATATCCTCACTAGATAAATATAGATTTTTATTTGCCTAAATGGAAACAAAAATTGAAAAGGAGAGTTATTATATCAATTTAAAAATTACCAATTCAATTTCCAAATAGCAAAAAAACACAGTTTGTGAATGGCGTAACACTAACAGACATCGTTAAAGCAATCAGTCCAAGACTAGCGAAAAAGCCGTTGCGGGAAGTATAAATTGAAGTTATATATATTGTTAAAGCTAATTGTTCATAAATAATTCTGACAAAAAGATGAAAACCGAATTATATTACACTCAACAACCTTAAATATACGCATTTAAGGAGTGGGAATGCTATTCACTCATCGGCTGAACACTTCATGTATCTTGTAAAATACGAATATTATAGTTAAAGTTATCTAACATAAATCATTCTGGCAGTTTTACCGAGCGATGTTTTTGTTTTAAAGATCCCAACAGTTTTTGGATAAATCGACGTACTTAGGTCAGTCTTGATGATCTGTTAAAAGGGGAAGAAGAGTTGTGAATCGTATTCATAACTAGTGACTGTATTAACTGAGTAATTTTTTTCATCTCGATATACAAAACAAGTTCATCATGGCAGCATTAAAAGGGACAGGTGAAAGTTTACCGGCTTCCTCAACATCGGATCAAATCAGTAATCGTAGCATGTCGAATATGCTGTACTGAAATGGGCATAAAAGCATCTCCTCTAAACAATTTAGTGACTACAAAATATATGAACCTAGCGTTAAAACTGAAAAATTACAAGCCATCCAAAACAGTTTTGGGATTCAGTTCAACTTTGTTCAAAACGAGATTGATTTTTAGCAGTAAAATCAATTAAAGTATAGCTTTTTTGATCAATTTTTTTATTAAACTAACAAAAATACTTGCAACACCTTTCATAGTACTGTACAGTACTAATTATGACAAAAGGAAAATTAATGAATCAAAAACGTGTGATTGAAGTAGCTGCAACATTATTTTTAGAAAAAGGGTTTGCTTATACAAGCATGGATGAATTAGTTCGTGTAAGCAAAGTTTCAAAGTCTAATGTGTATTATCACTTCTCTAATAAGGAAGAATTGTTGGAAGGGGTCGTTGATTATTGGATTGAAATGTATCAATCTGCAATTGATGGCTTACTATCTCAAAACCAATTATTAGTTGAAGATCGTATCCAACTGTTTTTAAAGCAAATATCACAAGGAGTTCAGACGAGAGAATATAAGGGGAGCTGTCCATTTATTACGCTTTATATTCAAAGCCCTACAAATGCCACAAAAGTAAAAGAAAAAATAGGTCTTTTTTTTGCAGGATTACAAACGAAAGTTTCTCTATTACTTAAACAAGGGATAGAGAATGGTGAATTTAGAAAGACAATTAATATTGACGAGGTTGCATCTCTTTTTATTACAAATCTTGAAGGAGCGCTATTTATTTCAGAAACACTGGAGGATGCAACTGTAATCTTGAAAACAGCAGATCATTTGTTTAACTTGCTTCGATAAAAGAAGCATTTTTTTTACATCAAATTAGTACTGAATAGTACTACAAGGAGGATTTTTATGAGAACAGTATTTTTAACTGGTGGAACAGGTTTTATTGGAAAGCAATTAGTGAAGGAATTAGCCAAAGAGCATGTTACAATTCTTCTATTAGTGAGATCGAAAAGTAAAGCAACACGCATTTATCAAGAAAGAGGTATCTTAAAAGAGACAGATATGCACTTTATTGAAGGTGATTTAACGAAAATAGACTTAGGTCTAAGTGCTGAAGATAAGGAGTTGGTATTGAAAACGGATGTGATTATTCACGCAGGAGGCCCCATGGATATTCAAGCGACTAGCAAAGAGGCAGCTTCTGTATTTTTGAATGGTGCCCAACATATTAGTGAATTCGCTAAAAATATTCACCAATTGAAGGGATTGCAACAATTTATTCATGTTGTAGGCTATATGAGTCCCTTTGATGATAAAAATAGCAAGATTGCGATAGATGTGTTTAAAGAAGGAAACAATTTTTTGAAAATAAAAAATCCCTATGAGAGAACAAAGTTTTTAGCAGATCTTTATATCCGTCAGCAGGCATCAACAGTAGGTTATCCGCTTTCAGTAATTAATCCACCAACTGTAGTTGGTAGTAGTAAAACAGGGAGTACGGAGCAAACAGGAAACTTAGGCTTACTTGTGATGAGTATGCGAAAAGGGCTCTTGCCAGTGATCCCTGGAGGTAAGAAATATAGATTACCACTTATTGAAAACGATGAACTAGCAAAGTTTATTGTGCAGGTTTTCAGATTGGAGCAACCAACTATACAAACATATACACTTGTTGAAGATAAACAACATGATCAGAATATTTCAGAATTATTAGATGCTACGTCAGAAAGTATGAATATAACTGCACCTAAAATTTCTGCCCCATTGCCATTTATGAAAGCACTTATGAATAGTGGCGTAAGCAAAATAACCCAAATTCCTGCTGATGGGCTGAACTTTATTACAAAACGAACATTTTCAAATGGTTCCGTGAAAAAAATTATGGGAGAAGATTGGTTTAAGGAGATAAATGTAATGAAATTTTTCCCAGCCGTAATAGCTGATCTGGATTATCGCATGATGTATCAAAATGGCCAGCAAAGTCATTTATTTAAACGAACATTATGTAATAATACGACCATTTATCAAACACAAGGAGAGGGTAAACCGTTTATTCTATTACATGGTTTATTAAGTGATGGAGAGGATTTATTTCCTTTAGGAAAAGAGCTTCATGAAAAAACGGGTCGACCTGTATGGATCATGGACCTTCCAGGTTTGGGACGTTCTCCTTTTAAACGAGAGAAAAATCTTTTAAATATCTATTTGAATGTATTAAAAAAGTTATTGGAGAAAGCTACTAACGGTGCCCATCTAATTGGCCATTCATTTGGTGCGTATATTCTTTTGGAAGCATTAGTACAAAAGTACATAGATAAGAAGTATACAATTACGTTACTTCAGCCACCTGTTGCTAAAAAAAATGCTAAATCGATAAATGTTCCTCAATTTATGAACAAATGGACATTGAAATTGGCAACTACTAATTTGATAGAGCGTTATTTATTAAGTAATGGTTTATTTGAAAGTAAGGAGAACATCCCTGAACATTATATTGAAAAAATAAGTAACAGTTTTACTTCTCCTAGAATTTTAAATACTACGGTTCAGCTTAACAGTTTACTATTAAAAAAGGATCAAGGTGATTTCAATGAAGTAACAAAGTATAATCTTCGCATTATTTGGGGGGATTATGACAGAGGCTATTCTGCTCCTTCGCATCTTGGTAAGGTTGATTTTGTTCCATATGGTCATCATTTTCCTCTTAACCATCCGAGTGAAACGGCTAATTTGGTAATAAAAAATAGTAGTACTAGCAGATAAGAGTATGGGATAAATAAAAAGATGGTAGTAAGATCATTGTGTCTTTAAAATAAAGTCGTACTGTTTGAAAAAAAGATTGTCTACATGAACGCTGAATATATATACTTAAGAATCTAAACAGCTAATCAATTACAGCGTACATATCAGTATTGAAATTATCCGACGAGGATGAAGTGGATTTCTATGAAGATTTTCGTTATTACTGTGTGAACATATCTGGAACGCTAAGTTATGTTTTAGAAGATATGACAAATCAAATTCCATAAGGACAAATTGACATGCTTTATAAGTCTTTTTTTGAATACTATAATCAATATGGATTTCTTGAAGACCGGATTGCAAACTATAATCATTTCTTTCAGGAATATAAAACCTTTGAGCAAGCAAGAAAATTATTATTACAGCTGCTGTCAAATAACCATTATCCATTAAAACGACAGAATCTTTACACAAAAATAAATCTGACTTTTGAGAAATGAACTTGAAATTTATACAACAAAATTCAATAAAATGAGTTGCATAGACAGCCCTTTTTTTCTTTATTGAACTAAACCAGCTAATCGAAGGTTAATCGTTATTCAATTAAAGAGCGCGATTATGGAACAAGGAAAAGCGTCTTTTTTACGAAAAAAAAGATTGAATCGAATGTCTTCTTTTGAAATAATTGGTACTAATCAATATATTGATTAATGGAATAAGATTCGTTAGCAAAAGAATTTTTAAAATATAGGAGGGTCGCCCATGGATAAAAATGAATTAATCTCACTATTCCACAAAGAACTTCGACAAGAAGCTCAAGTAAAAGGTTACATAAGAGAGGAAACAGAACATGTCGTGCGTCACATTTCACAGTTTGGTGAAAAAGGGTTCATTGTCTCATCTAATGTAAACGAAGGTGATGTAAGAGAAATTATTAAGAACGAGTTAAACTATTTTAGTAACCTTGAGCAGGATTTTGAGTGGAAGGTGTATAACTACGACAAGCCTGCTAGTTTGAAAGATATTCTTGAACAAGAAGGATTCACAATAGATGACCCTGAAGCACTAATGGTCATGAAGTTAGATGAACAGCACCACTTGCTTAATAATGACCGACACTTCAATTTAAAGGAAATAACAGATGAACAAGGAATTCAAGACATTATTGTTCTAGAAGATGCCATCTGGAATGTACCGCATGCTGAGCTGGGTGAAAGACTTTGGAGAGATAAACAAAATAATCCTGAATCCCTATACCTTTATGGAATTTATGAAGATGGTCAGCTTGTAAGTGCAGCTTGGATGTATTTAGAAGAAAACTCCTCCTTCGCCAGCTTATGGGGAGGTTCAACACTACCGTTGTTCCGAGGAAAAGGTTATTATACAGCACTTTTAGCTACTCGTGCAAAAAAGGCATATGAAAATGGGCATCCTTTCCTTACTGTTGACGCCAGTTCAATGAGTAGGCCTATCCTAGAAAAGAGTGGTTTTCTATGTCTTGCATATTCTTATGGCTGCCAGTCACCTTCTACCAAGTAGTAGAGCCGCCTCTTATTAAAAAACTAGCTAATAGAAGCTCATGTGTTATTCCGTTAAAGGGTGCGATTGTGGAATAAGCGTTTCTTTTCTTATTCAACTCCCATGAAAATAAAATCTCTGGCACTAAAAAAATCCATGCTAAAAAACGCGACCTTTATATTGAAAAAATGGTAGCGCCTAAAATAAAGATCTGGTTTAGTTTGTATTAGGAAGCAACCGTTTCAGTGATGGTCACTTCGTAACTCAAACTTTCAAGTCTCCGAACAGAATATCGAATAATAGATTGTTCTTTTTGTTTATCAAAGTAGTCTTCGCCCAAGTCTTTTATCTGCTGCATCTCCGCAAAGAGTAACAACTAGTGTTGTGGGGGTTTCCTCTCTAAGAGAGATGAACTTAGCTTGTTGTTACAGAATCACGATTCAAGTTCATAAGAAAATATATATTGAGATTCTAAAACGGGAATACTTGAAGAGTCGAACATACAAATTTGTATGTTCGACTCTTTTTTTAAATGGATAACTTTTTTTATATTGTTGAATTGATTGAGAAAAGATTACTAAAGGATTGAAAGAAGCGACAAGTAATAAATTTGATACTCTGAATTTTTAAAAAGTATTTAAAAAAGGTGTTGATTATGATCTTGCAAAATCTAATAAAAGACAAAAGTGAAGCAGCCTAGGTTCATTTAATTAAATTTAAACAAGTGTTATTGAACACTTTAAGGAAAAAAATAAAAAGGGTCACTTGGGATAGGAGTGACCCTAAGTAACAAAATTCGGAGGTGTAAGGCTAAAATAGCTTTACTTTACTATCAATATGCGGTGATAGCGTAGTTTGTATAGTTCATAGCCTGAGAAATAGATTTAAAAATAAAAATGCTCTGATATGATTCATAATTAACTTACCAAAATTTAAAGAATGACTTATTTTAATTTTTTATAAATTTAATCCAAATCTCTTTAATTCAATGAAAATACCTTCCAATTGTTTTCCTTTGTCTGTTAACGTATATTCCACACGAGGGGGAACCTCCGGGAATACCTTTTTATTCAATATCCCATGATCTTCTAGTGTCTTAAGACGGAGTGAAAGTGTTTTCGGGCTAATTCCATTCATTGATTTCAATAGGTCACTGAATCGCATTGTTCCTTCTATAAGCAGATCGCGAATAATTAAAAAAGTCCATTTTGTCCCAATCACGTCGAGCGTTTTAGCAATGGGGCAAGTCTCACCTGGTGCTCCTTTGGTTAATATTACTGGCTCAATAACACTCATATGAAACATCCTCCCGAAAAATTTTTTTGTTTAATTCACCTTATCATATCACAATAGTATACTTTCAGAAACTTTATGAAATAAATATCACTACTTCCGTAAATGAAGTTACTATATTTATAATATCGTTGTACTTATAATTTCATCCCTTATTGAGGAGGTGACTAAAATTATTGCAAGAAATCAACGAAACAAACTACCGTTTGCTCTCATTGCTATATAAATCAATGCTTTTGCTATTGATACATCATCATGAGTATTCTTCCGGATGAAGCAAACGATTTGAATTTTACCTTAAGTGCAGTAGGGTTATCAACTACACGCTAGGCAGTTTTTTTAGAAATCATATAATTAAAGGAGCTAGATAAAGATGAAAAATATACTTATAATTAACGGTCATCAGAAGTATAGTTCAGCAGAGGGGAATTTAAACCAAACATTGATGAACAAAATGGTCAGTTTTTTAAGTGAAAAAAACAATGTAAAAACAACAATTATTCAAAAAGGATATAAAATCGAAGAAGAACAACAAAAATTTATATGGGCTGATATTGTCATTTACCAAACACCTATCTATTGGTTCAGTGTCCCGGGCTTATTGAAGTCGTATATGGATGAAGTATATGCTTATGGTTTATTTTTTAGGGGTGCTGATCAGTATGGAAAAGGCGGGTTGTTGACTGAAAAGAAATATATGTTTTCGACTACCTGGAATGCTCCTGAAAAAGCATTTAACGATCCAAGTCAATTTTTTGAAGGGAGCAGCCTAGAAGATGCATTAAGTCATTTACATCGAATACAGAAATTTCTCGGAATGAAACCTTTAAAGAGTTTCTCTTGTTATGATGTAGTCAAAAATCCGAAAGTTGAAAAGTTTGTATCCGAACTTGATTTACATCTGCAAGAGATATTGAATTTTTAATCTATTAAGTAAACGTATAAGGGGAGAAAAACATGTTAAAAGATAAAAAAGTTGTAATTATCGGTGGAAGTTCTGGGATTGGTTTGGAATCAGCTAAACAGCTAATAGCTCATGGGGCAGAAGTAATCATTGCCAGCCGTTCCGAAGATAAATTACGGAATGCAAAAGAGCAACTAGGAGATAGAGCAACGGCTTATACTCTAGATACAACGCAAGAACAGCAAGTCCAGTCTTTCTTTGAAAAGATCGGCCAGTTCGATCATCTTGTGGTAAGCGCGGCAGAAACATCCGGCGAGTCATTCCTCCAAACGGATACAGCCCAAGCCCGAAAACTATTTGAAAACAAATTCTGGGGACAATATTATACAGCGAAATACGGTGCTTCGAAAATTTTACCAAACGGTTCAATCACTTTGTTCTCCGGGGTTGTAGCCTACAAGTCTATGGTTGGCTCAGCAATTCTAGGGGCAGTCAATGCGGCTATTTCGAATCTAGGCCAGACTTTGGCTTTAGAACTTGCTCCGATCCGAGTAAACATCGTTTCACCTGGAATAATTGATACACCTTCCCGCAGCAAAATGCCAGAAGAAGCACGTAATAACTTCTATAATGCAGTTGAAAACAAACTCCCTGTAAAACGAATAGGAAGAGCTGAAGATGTTGCACAAAGCGTACTATACTTGCTACAAAATAGTTTCGTGACTGGAACCGTTCTTCATGTAGAAGGCGGTCACATTTTAACTTAAGCCAGCAGATAAGGAAAATATATCCACTAAACAAGAAAAAACGCTATTCTTTTTGTAGAACTATACGAAAGGATGGTGTTTTTTTAATCTTCCCAGCTCCATTGGGCTTAAAAGGCACTCTAACACGTTTTCCTTATTTTGTTGTAACATCCGTTATGCAGTGTAAAGCGGGTAGGCGAGAGGCCTGCCTTTTTCAATACATCTTTAAAGATGACATGTAACCCACGCGGATCTAATGCTTTACTATTTTTATTAAGGAAAACTGGTTCTGTTGGATAAATTTGATATGATCTTAAAGAAGCTTTATAAGATGCCAGAAGCGGCATTAAGTGTGGATGAAGGGGCAATATACGTTCTTTTTTCCCTTTTCCTTCTATTCGAATTGTTTCACTTACCAAATCAACTTGTTCCCAGGTCAATGAAACGAGCTCAGAACGCCTCAGACCTGTTGTTGCTAACAATTTCAACATTATCTCATTCCGCATCGAAAAACGTGATTGGGCGCGTTCTAAATAGTCAAATAGCTGTTTTAGATCCGTTAATGTCATATAGACAGGAAGTTTATCATTGGTCTTTGGCGATTCAATCCCGCGCGTAAAATCATTTAGCAAGGTATTGTTCCTTTAAACAATATTTTGTGAATGATTTTATTGAAGAAATTTTTCGGTTCACCGAACGAGGTTTTTGTTTTAATGATCCTAATAAATATTGGATAAAGCGACGTACTTGGGTCTTGGTGATCTCATTTAAACAGGTTGAACAGCCATGATCCGATAAAAAGGTCAAGAAGAGTTGTAAATCGTATTCATAACTAGTGACTGTATTAACTGGATATACAAAACAAATTCATCAATGGCTGCATTCTGTACAAAATCATCCCATTATCGTAAAAAAGGAGAGTTATCGTTCACATGAAAATTATTAGGAACTTAAGAATTACAAGTCGAAAAGTACAGATATTATGGGTAGTTGACGTATCTAAGCCCTCCTCCTCGCCAAAAAAATTAGTTTACATAATATAAATTATAGGAAGTTGTATATCAATGAAAAGTATACTAATAACATTGAGACAAAACAGCTAAAAAAATGTAAACTGGTATTTCTTTAAGTGCTTGCAAAAAATCTAAATCCGTTTGTACTATGAGTTTACGTTGTTTTACGTTTCTATAATCAAGTCAGTCAAACGTTTATTTGTAACTAAATATATATAATTATGCCGACACCCAATATCACCAATCATCCTAAAGCGTGTGAAAATACGTAATATCTGCCATAAATTTTTTATTTTCTCACGCTTTCACTGATTACTATTTTTTGGCGTCGGACTGTATTTTTTGTAATGTTTTATCGAATTTCATTTTTTCATAATTCATAAAATGCAATCAAACTACCTTTGAAAAATTTTCGTCACTAAAGCTTTTTCACGATTGGTTTTAGCCATCCTTTATTAACATCACCTCCACATTTTATACTTTTATCAGCTAAATGAAAAAGTTAAAACTTTTTATAAATAAGAATGTTTTCCAACTTATTCCATAGAGTTAACAATTTTAACTACACCATCCATAGTAATTTTTTTACTGCTCTCTTTATCAATCATAAAAGTGTATCCAAGTTCTTTCTTTTCAATTACAAACACATCAAAATCACTGTGATTATAATAAAGTAATTCATTACCATCCTCTAAACGTATTTTTTTAGAATCATTTGAAGAAGGAGGCGTTTTGGAAACCAATATTTTAAAACGGGTACGTGGTGAATTCTCATCTAAATAAGAAATTTCTAAATTAGGTCCTCCTGATGCACTGCTAAAACTTCCTACAATATGTGTAAAAGTAATTGGTGGAACACGAGTTGGAAGCTCTAAATTTTTTTTTAATAAATCTTCGGTTTTTTTTATTGCTTCATTAACCTCAGTAAAACCGTTGTCTAAATAAAGTTTCTTAACATCATACGAACTTCCTTGTTTTGTTGTTTTATCTTCTGCATGAACAAGGTTACTGCTCCCAATAAACAAAAAAACAAAAAGTAATACGTATATTTTTCTCAATTCAAATTTCCTCCTATTTTAATTTATTAATTATTTCGCCTCCCGAAAAAGGATTTATATATTTCATTGCGTGTGAATAGCTTTTATTCACTGACATGTATTTTATGAATTGATTGATTATACGAATACGTACTTTCAGACACCTTTAAATTACACACATCGCAGGTTAATGCTCGATTTCTTTCGTAATATAGTCGATTAACTTTTATCTTCTATATTTGCACGAATAAAGTCATAGAAGTTCTTGTTTTAAACGAAGTTTTCCCTCCTGGTGGCCGCTTCATGTACAGTTAACTCTCCATTTCTTTCAATGCACTAATTATTATAGAAATAATTTTCTGTTGTGCATTCTCCGCTTCAGGGATTGGCATAACAACAAACACATGATTCATTTTAGGATAAACAAAAGTATCGATTTCAATTCCCTGTTCTGTTAGCTTTTCATCAAGTCTAATTGCATCTGGATATAAACATTCATGTGTTCCAATAAAATGAGTAATCTTCCCAAGTCCTTTAAAGTCACCGTATATCGGACTGATCAACGAGTCTTGTACATTTTTATCAGCTGCCCAAATCTTTGTAATGACTTCCATTCCTTCTCTAGCTAACATCGGATCCTTTTCTTCATATTCAGCTATATGAGGATTTTCAAAACTCATATCAACACATGCAGACAATAAAATAATATCTTTTGGTTGCGGCAAATGATTCATTTTTAAAAGATGAGCCAGCGCAAGTGCTATATTGCCGCCTGCCGAATCTCCCATGATGGTCAATTGCTTGGTACTTTCAACAGTTTCAAGTATTTCTTTATAAAGGTTTAGAATTTTCGGATAAGTATCTTTATAGTTAAAATGAGGTACTTTAGGGTAAATAGGAGTAATTATTTTCGCATTTAAAGATTGCGCTATTTTATCCAAGAACCACCAGTGAAAATTTAAAGGTTGATTCGTCCAAGCACCACCATGTATATATAGAATAACTTTTTGCTTCAGGGACTCTTGGTCATTTAATGTGAAAACCTGCATGCCCTCGAATGATTGCTCCTTAACATCATTTAAAAATTGAACATCGTCCCCAATAACATATGGTTTTATATTTTCAGATCCCATTTGCTTAACAAACTTTTCGGTGTTTTCAATACTAGAAAAACTCTTTTTATTACTTTCGGAAGTTAACAATTTTTCAAATTGAACGCTTTCTTCAGAACGTTCCCCGGTATAAATTTCTACACTCATTTTTCATTTTCTCTCCTTTAAACATTTTTCTTGTTCATCTTGTTGTTTCATAACAGGATATGATTGGAGATAGCCATGTATCTTATTATCAAAAGTTTTTAACAACTTGGATAGAATGTCTTAATGGAACGGAGGCGTTTTTGATCTATACTGCATCGTGTACAGTATAAAGGTTGAACTATGCTTCAACGTCAAAATAAAAAATTTTAAAATCCTTTTTCCATCTCGTAAAAAAGTGAGCATGAGCCTCCATTTCAACTATTATAACAAAGGTATCCCCTGAATTTTTCCATTTTGCACATAATAGCCATGTTTCTTTTAGGCTGTTTTCTAATAAATTAATGGATGATCAACTATTTACCTAGACCTACAATCATCGTTTACATTTGCATTATGTGGATTTCCATTCATATTGAATATCAGCTAAATTTTCTTCATTTTCGTGTCCTCTACCTATGATTGCAAATCCTTGTTTTTCATAAAATCGTTGTGCATTTATATTTACTTCAAAAGTGTGTAATGTTAATCTCCCGCTTGATTGTGCTTTTACTTTATCTAGTAATGTATGACCTATTCCGATTCCTTGATAATCTATATGAATATATAGTTGATTTATTTCCCATTCATTATAGGCAATCATTCCAACTACTTTTTCATCAATTAACGCTAAATCTATTTGAAACTGTTCAGATAATATATGGTTTAAAAAATAAAGGTGACTTTCAAAGCTGTGAATTTCTTTCTGACCAATAGCCTGTTCCTTACTATCTCGCCACATATCCACTGTTTGTTCAGCGTATTTGGGATTATACTGAGTAATAATCATTTTGTATCGGTTCACTACAATACCTCCTCAAGTTTTGTTTACTGCTTTCTATATTATTTTCCTGAGGTAAATTCGATGAATAGTACCTGTTGCAGGTATTTTAGCATTTATAAAACTTTTTGCTAGTTTCTTTTATAAACAGCTCCGTTAGCTATCCATGAAGCGCAAAGGGAGTTGAAAAGCAAAAAACAGCCTTCTTTTATTTGTAGTTGCTTTATCTCTTAATGTTCCTGTATGTAACTGACTGACTTCCCTCTTTAGCTCGATTCACCAAAATAGGAACGCACGTTCGCAACCCCGTAAAATTAGCATTTTTCTTGAAAAATTTTAAAAAAGACAGCGAGCTTTGCATTCACGCTAAGATCAATTTCGTGTTGAAAGTATAGTTGACACCCACCCCAATCATCCCTAAACTTCTATGAGATTTGCGTGCCTCAGGTATGTGCTTTGCCTTCTGATTCCGCGATACCACAGATCCATTGCTATCGGCTAACCATCCCTTCTATCTTCCCGCTTCTGAACCTTTCATCCTAGAGTTCCTACGTATGCCGAGCTTACATTGAAAAAGAGACGCATTTCTTCGCCTCTAACTATCTTCCCAAAAGCTGACTATCCTTTTTTTATAAACGTTGCCCTCGATTTATTGTTTCAAGTAACAGCCAAAAATAGTCTGTATTCTTGTCCTCGTCAAAAATCCAACTTAGAAAGTCCACCTGAATACTGTTCTTCTTCCTATTCTAGGTCTTTGCTTACTTAGCTTTGTTTTAAATACCGACATTGTTAAGCGCTGTGAATCGGAGTTGCCGAATAGGAATGATAAAAAAAGAAGCGTAACTATCAAAAAAAGCGCAAGCTATCAATGTTGCTAAAATTGATTTCTTGTGCTTTTTAAGGTTTTAACTTATCCGTCTCTTGTTTATGTAGCTATCAAGAGCCTTAGTGTATTATACGTGTGCCTGCTTTTCCTTCTAATGCAGCAACCGCTTGATCTAATGAACAAATAATTGCCTCTTTGCCTAGTTTTGCAAATTCGATAGCTGCTTGCATCTTTGGTAACATACTACCTGCTGGGAATTGGCCTTCTGCAACGTATTGTTCAGCTTCTTTTATGGTAATTTGGCTTAATTTTTGTTCATTTTCTTTCCCAAAATTGATATAGACATTTGGGACATCTGTTAACATCATGAAAACATCGGCATTCACTTGTTGTGCAAGTTTTAATCCTGAACGATCTTTATCAATGACTGCTTCAATACCATGTAATTGACCACTGTCTTCACGATATACAGGTATTCCGCCACCACCAGATGAAATAACAATCGTTTCATCAATTAAACGTTTAATTTCATCTATACCATGAATCACTTGTGGTTCTGGTGAAGGGACAACGCGTCTATATCCACGACCTGCATCTTCTGCCATAGTAAAGCCTTGTTCTTCTAAACGCTGCGCTTCTTCTTCCGAGAAAAATACACCAATTGGTTTAGTCGGATTTTTAAAGGCTTGATCACCCTTGTCCACTTCAACCATTGTTAGCAATGTAACCACATTTGCATGAATGTCTCGTTCTTTAATATGGTTTTTTAAAGCAGTTTCCATCATATAACCGATGAAACCTTGTGATTCTGCGTTACAAACATGGATTGGTAGTGGTTCGACTACATGTTTAGCAGCTTCGTTTTGGGCAATGATATTTCCCACTTGTGGGCCATTGCCGTGTGTAATGACAATTTTATGCCCCGCTTCCTTCATTTCTATCATATGACGAGTTGCAGACACTACATTTTTGAATTGATTATCATAGGTTGCTTTTTGTTGAGGCTGTAAAATTGCGTTACCGCCCAATGCAATAACTACACTCTTTCCCATTTCTTTCACTCCTTCATTAACGACATGTAAATGCCATATAACGTATCCATCCCAGATGAAGAGCCAACTTCAATAAGGCTTTTCAAGCTTTCTAAGGATGGATCGTGCTGTAATGCTGTAATCTTCGAACTAAATACACCATCTAGAGCACATGTTAAAAAGCGCTTACTGACAATGGTCGTTAAAGGTTCCTTGATTAAAGCTTTTAAAGTATCAAGATGTTTATGTTCGATAAAATTATTTAGAAAATGCCCGTACAATATGCCGACTAGTATATCGTCACCAGTTGGTGTTAAACCTTGTCCACGTCCAATAAAATAACGGAATAACTTCTCAAGATTTTGGGTTGGATCATGTAATCTATCGATCAAGGCCAACACACGTGCTCGTTCAAAATCTGTTGATTCATAGGATGTAAATGAAATGCATTCGAAATTTTCTTTTAGTCTATTGATATTTGCATGATCAAAATCCATATATAACGGCAGTATTTTTACATTAAACACCAGTTCAAAACAGTTATGAAAGAGTCGATTAGTGTGAAATGTTAATGTATCGCCCACTCTTATATAGGACTTTATCGTTTGTTTAGTTTGATGATCAAGCAAGATGCCGAATGGAAATGTCCCATTTTCGTCGGTACCAGCAAATAGCAATTCGCCATGTCGATCAACCATATTCAAACCTTTTTCAAAAATACTGTGCACGGTAAAGGTGTTTCCTTCATTCAATACTTCAAGTGCGATTGGACCAACCGCACTTGCTTGTAAAATCATCCTTTAAAACCTAGCTTTTCAGCATATGCTGTGATGGCTTTCTCAAAACATTCGATTGGCGGGTGTACTGTACCGGCACCAATTTGTCCATAACCCGCAATTTTATGGGCAATCCCTGTATTGATGACAGGTGTTATTCCGGTTTCTACAACTTTCCGTGCATCGATCCCTAAACATGCGCCTCTGAAGTCCCATGTTGGAATAATATAGTTCGGGTTTTCGCCGATACAAATTTCTGTCATTTGATTACTTATTTCAAGCGCATCATTAAATCCTCCTGTACCAACGAAGCGTGTAACTGCAGGTGCCGCAATCATCGCCATGCCGCCAACACCGATTGTTTCTGTAATCGCTGAATCGCCAATATCTGTGTTAGCATCTTCTGCTGAATAACCAGTGAAGTATAATCCTTGCGGGGTATTAACAGGACCAGTAAACCATTCGTCTCCCATACCCGCAATACGGATACCAAAGTTTTCACCGTTACGGCACATTGCGGTAACAACTGTACCGTGTTCGATAGTACGTGCTGCATCCATGATTGCTTTACCAGTCGCCATAGCAATATTTAAGAAAAATTGGTCTGTGTCAGCTAAGAATTGGATTACTTCTGTACGTTGTTCTTTTTCTACGTCTTCTAATGATGCAATGACTGGAGATAGTTCTTTTAAAAATGCAAGTGAAGCTGCAATATTACGCTGGTGGAACTCATCGCCCATTGCAATAGCTTTAGCAATCAATACGTTGACATTCAAGCCTTCATCAAATGTTTTTAAGGCTTTACTTAATACAGGACCTAGCACATCTTTCATCCAATGTAAACGATTGATGACTTGCTCATTGTAGGCGCCAAAGCGTAAAACGGCTCCAATGCCCTCGTTCATTTGACAGTACGCTTCATTACCATTTTCTTTGTTTACAACAACGAGTACTGGCATGTTAGGTGAAGTGATACCACCCATTGGTCCAACAGCATTCACATGGTGACATGGAATAAATGTGATCTTTTCGCTTTCCAGTAATTCACGTGCATTCTTTTCGTCTTCTGCCCATCCTTCAAAAAGGATTGCGCCAACACAGGAACCTTGCATAGGATCTGTCATATTTTCATATTTAATAGGAGGCCCAGCGTGTAATAACACATAGTCTTCTAGTTCAGGAATCACAGATTTCGCAGGTACAACATCCGTTAAGAATGGTGCTGCTGCTATGATCTTCTGGATAACGGCTTCGTTCGCTTCATTTATTGTTTTGTAACCCATTAGATTGTACCTCCTTCATAATAGTTTAAGAATTGAAGTACTTTCATTAACTTCTCATCGCCACCAGCAATTGGACGCCAGTTAAATTGAACACATTCGGAGCCACTGTTTTGAAGAGCTTCCGTAAAGCTTTTTAGCCCAATATTGATGACACTTGGTTTCATATTAATGAAGGACATAATTTTCTCATCGACTGCCAAGTTTTCTTCTGTATAATCAAATTTTTGTACATCAACGATTGGTTGTTCCACTGTACCGCCTACAAGTTGGATAGCTGTGCGAACCATTTGATCGTTTGTCTTACAAATAATTGCACCACTCTCTTTTAAAATCTCAATTTGTTTATCATAACCTTGGATGTCCTGTGCTGTACCAACAACTGTTGCAAGTACTGCAAGTTGACGACCATCTTGACGTGCACTGTCCAAAATACGTTTGATTGTTGGTGCTAGTTCACTAGCCATATCTTCATGACCGCCGTTACCAATCACGTTATCAATCATAATGACTGCTGTTCCAGGGTCGTCCATAGATTTTTCAAGCATTTCGATACGTTTTTCAGGATCAATCATCGGATGTGGTTTACCTTTTGTATATACATCATCACCTAAATCAATGATTTCATGATTGTTTGTTTTTAAAACATAGCTTTCACTTTTCTCTGTAGTCATTGTATCTTTGAAAGCATCTCTCACTAACATCGCTGCTTCAGATGCTAATGTACCGCCTGAATAATAACCTTTAATACCAACTTGTGATTCTTTTAATACAACGTTTACATCAGCTGTTGTCGGTTCAAAATTTGGTTTGTCACCGTTTGATAATTGGACAGCTACAACCGCTGCTTCTTCAAGTGTATAAGCATGATAGATGTTCTCTTCTTGGTAAGAAGGTTTGTCACCTAAAAATAACGTTACAACTGGTTTGTTAATATTTCTTAATAGGTTTAATACTTTGCGCTGTACTTCCTCTGCAGGTGGTTTAGAAATCACGGTAATGACTTTTACTTTCGGATCTTGGTTTAACGCTTTGATGCTATCTAACATCGTGATCGCACCAACTTCCGTTGATAGATCACGTCCACCTGTACCAAGTGCGTTTGTCACACCTTTTCCATAACGGTCAATAATTGTTGTTACTTCTTGGATCCCTGTACCTGATGCACCAACAATACCAATATCGCCTTCGTTTACGTTATTGGTAAAGGCAAGAGGTACGCCGTGAATAAGTGCCGTACCACAGTCTGGACCCATCACTAATAACCCTTTTTCATGCGCTTTTTGTTTCAATTTCACTTCGTCTTCTTTAGAAACATTGTCACTGAACATAAACACATGTAAGCCTTCGTTCAACGCGTTTTCCGCTTCCATCGCTGCATATTGACCAGGAATTGAAATTAATGCTAAGTTCGGCTTGTTCGCAAGCTCCATTGCACGTTTCCAGTTGTGAGCTTCTTGATCTTTAGACGTATTTTGTGAATCCGAATCACCTTTTAAAGCAATTTCTACTTCTTCTTTCACTTCGTCTACTTTTTCTTCTTGCTCTGTATCTACAACGATAACGATATCATTTGGCTTTGCTTTTTCTAATTCATCCGTGCCTAAGCCAGAAGATTTAAAAATGTCTTTGTTCGCTGGTGTTCCCATCATGATCGATACTTTGTTTACACCATCAATTGCAGACAACTTGTTGGATAAAAGCATTAACACGATGGAGTCTTTATAAGTGTTTTCTTTTATAATTGTGTATAACATGATGATCCTCCAATTTATTATTCTGCAAATCTATTTTTTCCGTGATAACGATCGTAATGAACGTCGTCTGACACAAGGTAGTTGTAAATATCGTCTACGATTTCAATACCTTCCTTATCATATTCCTGACTTCTTAATATACCGCGTTCACCTGGATAATAAATTTCTCCATAGCCCTCTGCGGCTGGCTGTGTTTTTAATTCATTGAGCATTGTTGTAATTTGTAGTTTGAAAGCATCTAAATCTGTGAAATAGGCAGGGTTAATCACGATATGAAGTTGACCTAAATCACGCCCTTTTGTTAAGTCCTGATACATGGAAGACACATGTATACCATGTGGGACTCCAAGAAGGCTACCTGATAAAATATCCACCATCATCATTAATCCATACCCTTTTGGACCTGAAATCGGTAAGAGTGCATGAACATCTCTTGCATTCGTAGTTGGTGCACCAGTTGCATCTACTGCCCATGTATCTGGAATCGATTCATTTTTACTTCTTGCGTCTAAGATTTTGCCCCATGCTTGGACAGTTGTCGCCATATCGAATGTGATGATACGATCATCAGCGGATGGTGCACTAAAGGCAATTGGATTTGTACCAAAGTAAGGCTCAGTTCCTCCAAATGGCACGACCATTGGATCTGATTGACACATACTTAAGGCAACCATATCTTGCTCCGCCGCCATTTCAACAAAGTAACCTAATGCACCACTATGCGAAATATGTTTCATACCAACAACGGCAATACCCGATTTTTTTGCCATTTCAATTGCTTTTTCCATCGCTTGTTTTGCAACTTGGTGACCTGGACCATTATCTCCATTAAAGACCGCAGATGCTGGACCTGTTTGTTCAAATGTATAGTTTGGATTTGCTGTTATGCCACCTTTTGCAATGCGTTCAGAATAGTATTCAACACGTACGGCACCATGGGAGTGAATGCCTCTATGATCGGCGTATGTTAATACATCTGCAACATCATGTGCCGCTCCTTCATTTAATCCCGCTTTCATAAACTTTTGTTTCATTAAATTAAATAGTTCTTCTCTAGATACACGCATCTTTTTTACTCCTTATATAATTAATATTTTGTGTCAGATTCTAAATAATTTAGAATGTATGTTTGAATATCTTTTGTAACTAAGATGCCTAATTTATCTTTGGATAACTATCGGAGATCCTATACTCACTTTTATAAATCAATATCTCTGTTTGCATCTTTAGAATAAATGTATGAGAATGGTTCATCTAAACCGATTGCATAGGTTGCTTGCGGTACATAAGCACCCATAAAGATATAGTCACCTTTATCAACTGGCATCCATTCGTTGTCTAAGTTGTACATGCCTCGTCCACTTAAAACATAAGCGCCATGTTCTTGAACGTGTGTTTCAATGTAACCATGTGAAGCACCTGGCTTGAACGAAAGAATATGAATGTTCATGTCATATCCAATTTCTTTTGGTAATAAGTCTTGAATTAATACTTCTTTCATACCTTCATATGCCTCTTGTTCGATGTCGTTCACATTCCCTGTAACAACTTCTGGAGTATACCCTTTAAGAGGTTGTCCTTTAAGAGGTTGATAACGTTTTTTGTATAAGAATAAGCGGCTATCTTCACCGTTATTATTATTTTCAAACGTCAACTGTAAGTGTGGGGGTACATATAAATACCCACCTTCTGTTAATTCGTATCTTTTACCATCTGCAAAAGCATTGATTTTGCCATAAACAACGTATACAAATGATTGAATACCATCACCAGCGAAACCAGCTTTGTTTCCACCTTGGTTTTTTACTGTTACTAAATAATCTACAAATCTTGCACCTAAACGTGGAGATCCTAAGATTGTTACATCACAATCTTTAAAGCCAGGTACAACATTATTAACTAGGCCGTCTGGTGTGATTACCGCGTAATTGTCTTTCTTAATGACAGAACGTGTTTCTAATAAACCTTCTCTGTATCCTTGAACTTGATTTAAGTAACCCATAAGTATCTGGCTCCTTTTTCTTTATTTTTATTCTTTATATGCTAGTTCATAAAGTACATCGCTTAATACTTCAATACCTTTAACAAGATCTTCTATCTTCGTCTCTTCACTAATGTTGTGACTAATTCCACCAATAGAAGGTACAAACAACATCGCCGTTGGAACATATTGAGCAAAAATTTGTGAGTCATGTCCTGCACCGGATGGCATCACTTTATATTGATCACCTACATTATTCTTTGCTGCTTGTTCAATGATTTGAACGATTTCTTTGTCCATCAATGTTGGTGCCTCATCCATCCATAAATTAATATCATACGTCATGCTATTTGCTTCAGCGACTAATTTAATTTTGTTTTCGATTTCTGCTGCAAAATCATTTAATAGTTGCTGATCAATATGACGACAATCTATTGAGAACGTAATTTCACCAGGAACTACATTTACTGTGTTTGGTACAAGTGTGACATGACCGAACGTTAACACAAGTGGTTCCCCAATTTCTCTAGCACGTTTTGTTAAGTCCGAAACAATTTCACTATAGGCAACAACTGTATCACGACGTAATGACATGGGCGTAGTGCCAGCGTGGTTTGCTTCACCTTTTAAATTGATCGTGAAGCGTTTTTGACCGACGATTCCATTGACAACACCGATTGTTTTATGTTCTGTCTCTAACACTTTACCTTGTTCAATATGAATTTCAACAAATGCTTTGATGTCATTACGAACGTCAGTCGTTTTCCGATAATCAAAACCTGATTTACGCATCGCATCTTCGAACTTAATACCCTCAGCATCTTCAATTGTGTCAACATCCGATTTTTTTGCTAAGTTAAAGAAGTTTTTGCTACCCCAAAATGTGTAAGGGAATCGACTACCTTCTTCTTCTGCAAGCGATAATACTTCTAATGATCGTAGTGGTTGACCATATTTTTCTTTTAAATATTTCACAGCAACAAGTGCAGATAAGATACCGAATTGACCATCCAGATGCCCACCTTCAACAACTGTGTCGATGTGTGATCCTGTCAAAATTGTTTCTTTTGGATATTTACTTCCAACAAGACGCCCAGATAAGTTCCCGATGTCGTCAAAGCTTGCTTCTAATCCTTCTTCTTTGAATGTTTTTTCCAGCTCACGAACCGCATCATTCCATTCTTGAGAATATAAAAGGCGTGTAATTCCACCTTGTTCTAAGCCCCCAAAACCTGTGAATTTCTTATCTAAAGCTTCAAACGTTAATTGAATATCCATTACTCTTTCACTCCTTCCTCTAATACACTTTTATTATAGGACCATACTCACAACCATTCATTGACAGAACAAACAATTATGGAAGCTCTTTTTATGCACTATCAACAAATATATGTTGGATAAAGGTTCAAAAGCTGGATCAGAGGTAAACGCCGAGCACGAAAAATGAATACCGTTAGCTATCGATTATGTATAGGCTACTAAGTAGTCGTACGTACGGAGCAAGTTCCAGCTTTTTTTATACAACTCCATCAGCATTCAAAAATAGCTGAAGGAAGCGAATTTATCTTTATTAAAAAATACCGCATAGTAAATCAATGTGAAAACTCTGATTTACCATGCGGTTTAGTTCATTTTTTAATTATTTTAAGATAAATGATAAGCCAAATGTCATGATACATATGAGAAGTAGCAAGCCTAAGCTGTACCGTAATGTATATTGGAAGATTTTTGACTCGTTCCCAGTCTCATTAACGGCTGCTGCTGCAATAGCGATAGATTGTGGTGAAATCAATTTTGCCACGCTACCTCCAGCTGTATTGGCTGCCATTAACAAAGAGGGTGATATACCGACTTGCGTCCCAGTAACCACCTGTAAGCTACCAAATAACGCGTTATTATTAACAACAGATCCAGTGAGAAAGACACCAATCCATCCTAATACTGGACTTACAAATGGAAAGAAGTCACCGGTTTTTGCAAGTGCAAGTCCCAAAGAAGTACTAAGACCCGAGAAGTCCGAGAGATTTGCAAAAGCCATTACAAGAACGATCGTAAAAATTGGTAACCACAATTCTTTAATGGTGCCACCGAGCAAATTAACGGTTTGATTTATGTTTAACGCAGGAAATAGAATACTTGTTAAAATAATTGTCACTAGAATCGCTGTTCCTGTTGCTGATACAAAGTTAAGATTTAAGATTGCTGGCATAGGTATTTCTTCGGTTACTATTGGCGGTGTACGCATGACTTGATCATGTAACCCTGGGATTTTCAAGGCAACGTTTGTAAAATTAAGTGCACCATCTGCTGCAAATAAATTTTTAAATGTAGGGAGGCTCCAAATGGCTATAACACCAGTGAGTAAATAAAATGGTGACCATGCTACCATGATTTCTCTCATAGAGTAGTTTTTTAAATTTCCTGTTGCTTCTACACCAGGCTCATGATAAATCGTTTTAGGCTGCCATCTTCTTAAAAATACTGCCAAAATTATCATACTAGCTAAAGAAGGGATAATATTCGCAAGCTCCGGCCCGATAACAGTAATCGTTAGTAATTGAAGCCCCGAAAATGCGCCACTGACGATTAAAATTGCTGGGAATATTTCTTTTATTCCTTTGAGCCCATCTAGAATAAAGATGAGGATAAACGGAACGAGAAATGAAATTAACGGTAACATAAATGCTGTCATTCTAGAAAGATCTAAAATTTCCATACCACCTACTTGAGCACCTGTAATAACTGGAATTCCAACTGTACCGAATGCACCTGTAGAGGCATTAGCAATTAGGCAAAGTCCAGCAGCTTTAATTGGTTTAAAACCAAGAGTCACAAGTAATGCTGCACAAATAGCGATTGGGACACCTAATCCTGCTGCGCCTTCTAAGAAAGCATTAAAGCAAAAGCCAATTAGCAATAGTTGAAGACGTTGATCCTCTGTAATACTAGCTATACTACCACGTACTGTTTCAAATTTTCCGGCTTTAACTGAAATCTTGTACAACCAAACAGCCATAATAACGATATATCCGATTGGCCATAGCGCTTTGCCTGTACCGAGAAGAATTGCCCCTAAGGCTTTCGTAATGGGCATTCCGAAGAATCCGACGGTAATAATAAGGGTAAAGCCTAATGTTAATGCTGCTGCATAAACCCCTTTTAATTTAAAGACTGTTAAACTTAGTAGAAATAGAAGAATGGGAAGGAAGGCTATGATTCCACTCACTATTTCGTTTCCAAGTGGATCGTATTGTTGAAACCACATCGTTGTCACTTCTTTCTAAGTAGTTTATTTCTTAAAATTTGAATTGAGCTAAACTAACTTGATTGTAGATATCCATTTATGCTTAAACACGATAGACGAGTTTTTTGTTCTTCTTCGTTCATACATCGCAATTCCATAAGCATTGCACCTTTTTTCAGAGGAATAGGTATGAAACATTATATACTTATAAAGATCTTTTCAAGGTCCTCTACGTTATTTACGATGCTCCGATACAAGTATATTTAAAGCGCAACAGGACCTATTTTCTACTACTCTAAAGAGTAAGTACTTTATGCCATGTCCAAAACAATATAAACATAGATATTTAAAAGTATTCTCCCAGAATGTAGCAAGTGTTGTTCCACGTCCAATGGCATGATGTAGAAAGTCTATTTCATTCAATATCGCTTGTTTGGATAAATCACGGCTAATTATCTATTGCTTGAGAGATAAATCGACCTACTTTCTCATCTGCAACTCCTTTATCTTTGTCATAGATTTCAACACCGCGAAGGATTGTTTTCACTATCTGTGCTCCGATTTTGCGCCCAACATAAGGACTAATTTTGTGTCGGTATGCTAAGTCCTCGGCTTTTAATTCATAAGGTGCATCTTTTTTAATAAATACGAAGTCTGCATCTTTCCCTACTGTGATGCTACCTTTTTGTTCTAGATTAAAACGTCTCGCAGGGTTTGTAGCAATAATCGCTGCAAATTGAGCTAATGGCATGTTTCGTTTTTGTACACCTTCATCGAATAATATGTCTACGTTATTTTGTACACCTGCGATACCTCCCCAAGCCTCAAAGGCATTGTCCTTATCTTTCAAGTCTGGTGTACATGGTGAATGATCTGATGTTACGAATGAAATATCCCCATTAAGTACACGATTCCACATACCTTCCAAACGAGATTGTTCACGGATTGGCGGCGAACATTTTACAACTGGACCGATAGTATCTAATTCTTCTTTATAGAAATATAGATAGTGTGTACATGTTTCGCATGTAATATCGACACCTTCTTGCTGCGCTTTCACAATTTCATCTATACCTTCCTCACAAGCTACATGAACGATATGCACGCGACAACCGGTTTCTTTAGCAAATAGGATTATTTTTCGAATTGGTTCCACTTCTGTAAATACAGGTCGTGAATCTACATAAGCACGTAATGATGTTTCGCCATTTTTATATGCTAATTCGCCTAACCTATCAGTAATTTCAGCATTTTCAGCGTGAATAGATAAGATTTTACCTGTCTTCGCAATTTGTTTCATACCTTCATAAAGTGTATAGTCATCAACGTTCATGAAATCACCTTCTATAGAACGGTCACCACAGGTCGCTACAAAACATTTATAGGCAACGACACCATTGTTATCTAATTCTTGAATACCACCGTCTAAGTTAAATGGCACTAATCCACCATAGCTTGCAACATCTACGGATAATTTCCCGTCTCCAGCTGTAAATTTTTCTTTAATAGATGAGCCATTGATTGTTGCGGGTATTTGGTTTAATGGCATTTCGATAATTGTTGTTACCCCACCTTTTGCACATGCCCGTGTACCTGTATCATAACCTTCCCATTCATCGCGATAGCCTCCTCCTGGTTCCGTGATATGTACGTGTGCATCTACCATGCCTGGAGATACGATCAAGCCTTGTGCATCAATAATTTGTGCATCTTCACCTAAATCTTTACCAATTGCGGCGATTTTACCATTTTTTATGCCTATTTCGACTTCTTGCTCACCATTTTCTAGAATAACTAATCCACTTTTAATAATTAAATCGAATTGCATGAGAATCATCCTCCTCTATTTTTTTAAAACGTTTAATAATAAAAGTAAAATACCTGCTGTGAAAAATCCGATAAACCACGAAAAGTCCAAAATGACATGGAACCTCGGTATAAAACCTAATAGAGATATGAATACTCCAACGATTGTCGCAATATAAGCTTGTATATTGATTCTCACCTTTGGTCGTTCGTTGCTATTACTATCAAAATATAATTCATCGATATTGATCCTACACTTTGAAATGAAGTAGAACTTTACAATCATCACACCAGCAACCGGACCAAGAATGGCACCGATCATATTTAAAAACATGAAGATACTTTCACTATTCTCCATCATCTTCCATGGCATAGTGATAATACTTGCAATCGATGCAATCCATACTCCACGCCGATAATTTATATACTTCGGAAATAACGCACTTATTTGATAGGCCGCTGGAATAATATTACTAGTTGCATTTGTAGAAATTGTTGTCATAAGAAGTACACCTGTAGCAAAGAAGATGGCCCATACACTATCCCATTGATTGATAATATTTAGTATATTCCACTCTTGTTGACCAAAATAAATGGACCCACCAATTAAAATTGTTACACTTGAAAATGCAAACAAAATATGTGCAACAACAATACCAGAAACTTGTCCGAAAATTTGTGCTCTTGTTGATTTCGCATTTTGTGTGAAATCAGAAACGCTTGCCCCTGGAGCAGCCCAAACACCAAGTAATGAGTTAAACACTAAGATAAACGCTAAAATGGTTTGATATAAAATACTACCCTCCGAACTCAGTTCATAGCTCAAAATTTTATTGAGTCCACCACCAACTTTAATGCCCCAGATTGCCATTCCACCAAAAACTATATAAATCATTGGGTTTAAAATAGCAGTAAATTTATTTAAGGTTCCTCCGCCGCCAATACCAATGGCAAAGTTAATTACCCAGAATAACAAGAAAGCGATTAATCCGGGAATAGTAATACCTAAAATTGTAGTACCATCTCCAATGTCATTGAATCCCGGAAAAATTTTATTCATTAGAATCAATAAAGCTTGTGAGCCAGCAAATGTTTGTAAACCAAACCAAGCAATGCCGGCTACAACACCACGTAATACACCTGGTAATTTAGCACCTATATCACCATATGTATGCCTTAAGTGCATGGCGAATGGGATACCATATTTTGAGCCTGCGTAACCGTTTACAACAAGTAGTAAGGCAATTAAAAATGAGCTTATAACAAGTGATAACATCACTTGAAATGGTGATAAACCTAATAATAAGAAGCCACCGACAGCTGTATAATTAGGAATGTTATGCACTGCCCCCATCCACAGTGTAAAAAAGTTAAATGCGGATGAATTTCTTTGTTCAAGCAACTTTGGCATGATATCCTTGTTGTAACCGCGCTTTTCAAAAAACGAAGGATGTCGTTGGATATCCTGACCTTTTTTTAACATAATGATTCTCCTTTATTATTAATAAAGGATTATACGTATAATAACCTTCAAAAATAGTATACAATCAGTGTGATAGGTTATCTTTGTAACATCATACATATTTAATTTTTATTTTGGCTTTTTCAAACAAAGATTAGGAGAGAGTTCTTATGACAACATTAAAAGAAATAATGTCTGTACAACAATTTTCAGATTTAACATTGTTAAATGATAAAGGCGATTTAGAGAGAGTGGTAGAAATGGTCGATATTACAGAGACACCTGATATCAAAGACTTTACTGCACAACACTCATTTATCGTAACAACTGGTATGTGTTATCAAGACAATCAATCTGGATTAATTGATCTCATTAGAGAATTAAATGATATACAAGTTGCAGGCATAGGTATCAAGCTTTCCCGATTTTTAAAAAAATTAGATGATGAAGTCATAGAATTCGCAAACGAATTAAAATTTCCAGTTATTAGCATCCCTGATAGTTGGAATCTAGGATCGATTACTCATCACATCTCGTCATATATTTTAGATGAAGAAACTGAAAAATTATATTTTGCATTAGATATCCAACAAGAATTAAATACGATGCTTATGAGAGGGTTAAGTTTGGAAATGATGATTGAACGGATGAGTAGACTCCTCAGAGTTCCAGTGATGCTATTAAATCCTCTTTATCAAATTAAATCAATGAGCCATCACTTCAATCAACACCCTGAAAATGTTCAAAAAAATCTTAATTATTTTAAAAGATGTTTAAATTCCAAGCATATTACGCCTAATAATAGAGAAGCTTTCCAGGAAGAACATATTATATTTGAGGTTCCTGCATTTAAATATTTTCCTTATTATCTTATGGTTTCAAACGTCAATACGCTCAATTATCCATTTAGTTTGCTAGCTATAGAACAGGCTGTAAACACTCTCAGTCTTGCAATCTATAAAAATAGTAAAATTAAGGAAGCGGAACAACAGGATGTGGACAGATTTTTTGAATCACTCATGTCTGAACACCCTGATAACCTTATTTCTGTCAAGCAGCACCCTGAGTTTTTAAAAAAGCATCATATCCAACCATCAAATTACTATCAAGTAATAATTTGTGCGATCGATAAAGAACAAGATGTAGAAAATAATATCTATTTGAATGAGCGGTATCAAATGACTTTTGAATGGCTAACGCATAAGTTAATTGACATTGATCCCACTATCAGTATATATACGTCTCCAGGTAAGCATCGCTTTACGATACTTTTACAAACGAGACATCAATATTACTTAGATTACTGCAAATATCTCAATAAAGAGTATCAAAAGTTTTTTAATAATTCATTATCGTTTGGTATTGGTAATGAAGTCTCTGAATTCTCACAGTTACCACTATCTTATTTCGAAGCAAATGAAGCTTTTGATAATAAGTTTGAAAATGGTGAAGTAGGATTTATAGAACTCTATAAATCCAAAAGTGTAGAAGAATTATTACAACTCATACCAGCCAACAAATTAAAGCCGTTTATCACGTACACATTAGGTTCATTAGCCTATCCGAAAACAACGAAGGAAAAAGAACTAAAACATACTTTAAAAGTATATTTGGCAAACCATTGCGACCTCACAAAGACTTCAGAAGATATCTTTATTCATCGTAATACAGTAAAATATCGTATTAAAAAATGCGAAGAAATTTTAGGTCAGTCTGTCGAAGCTTCCGAAGCCTCCTTGGATATTAGATTAGCTTTATTTGCATCAGAAAAAATTACATTTTAAAAAATCCCGCTAAAAAGCTATTTTGCATGCTTTTTAGCGGGATTTTTTTAGTGAAGAAAATGGAAATGTGTTCTATTACCTATAACAGTTAAAAATGAATAAAATATTCCTGATTTAAATATATAAAAAAGCAGACCATCAGTGGAAGATGTAGAAAATCTCCACTGATGGAAGCCTTGTTTTATTCTTGAGTTACAGAAGTTAGGGGCTGTTTTTTTTCACTTAACATAACTACAAGGAAAAATAATATCGCTGCTGCTGCAAGAAGGATTGCTGCAATATAGAATGCTAATACCTTCGAGCCAGTAATGTCACCAATATAACCAGTAAGCGTTGGCGCAACAACCGATGAAGTCATACCAAAGAAGTTAAAGAAACCTAATGCTTTAGCAACTGTATTTGAAGATACTGAATCAGTTACATACGTGATTAATACTGGATCAATTGCAAGTTTGCCTAGTAAACCATATAAGATTAGTGCAACATAAAGTACTGTTGGGTTAGGGGAAAATACTGTTAGACTAATTGTTAGCGCTGCACCAATTAACAAGAAGAAAATTAATTTCAGACGCATATGTGCATTTTTATCAATATATTTAGAAAAAATCAGTGCACCCGGTACTGCTGAGATTGCAACTAAAGCAGCTACATAGCCTACTGAACCTTGTTCGAATCCTTTTTCTGTGACAAGGAATGACGGTAACCATGTTACAATCATGTAATAACCATAACATGTTGCAAAATAGACAAAATAGACAACTAATTGTTTTGGTGAGAATAAATTGACTTTAGAATCTGTATGTTGTGTTGTTTTCTTATCTTCTGTTAGTTCTTCTGTAGCTAATTTTTTGTCTTGTTTAACAAATAAAGCAAACACAAATGTTACAGCTAAAATGAGGATTGATATAATATAAAGTAAGAAATTCCATTTAATTTCAAGACCACCTACTAATACAGATGAGCCTATTAAACCAATAACCATCCCTAACGCTGAACCACTGTTTATGATTGCATTAGAAAAACTTTTCTTATCTTTTGGCATATATTTAGCTGATAAGGAGAAAGCTGCACCGTAGTATGAGCCAGTCGAAAGACCTGCCAATAAGGCGCCGATGTACACTTGCGTGATTGACGAGCTTGTTCCAATGACGAATGCTGCTAATGAGAAAATGATGAATGCAGGGATTAATACTCGTTTTTGACCAAATTTATCAACGAGTATTCCTGATGGAATTTGCATACCTGTATAGGCAAAGAAATAGATTGAAGCAATAAGTCCTACTTGAGTATCGCTTATATTCCCTAGCGATTCTTGAATTTGTGGATATATTGGCGTAAGTATTGTGCGATAAATCCAAATAACTACCCAACCTAAACACAGTGCAACAATTATTTTTTTGTAATAATTCGGGTCATTTTTAACTGTTTGTCCCATAATACGACACTCCCATTTTTCGTTTTTTTTACTTATGTAGTGCTTAATTAAATTTTAGGGTATGAGTACGTAAATAACATTGTTCACTTTTAACAAAAACAGAACCAACATTGCACATTTCAGACAAAAAACTTATGCTTGAAATTTTTATGAAGTATGACTTATGGTATTCTCACTTGCCTATTTTCGCGCAGTGCTTTTGTATCTTCGCAAACTCTTCGGACAGTATGGAAGGCTCAAGTAAACCAAAAAATAAGCCCGACTACCCTATAGGTAATCGGACTGACCATAATCTACAGTGCAACAGTTCTGCTTTGTAAAATAAAATTTTGCTAAAGGTGTGACAATCCTTAGTGCTGGCACGAAAGATTCCTCCATGTAGATATTACATTTACAAGGAGGAATCTTTCGTTTTACTATGAAAACTAGCTAATCAACAGACGTGCACTTTTAATTAATGATGTTTATGCGGAATAAAGCCGATTGGTGTTGGCCCCGCAATACCTAACATTACAAAATCTTTATCAGAATTATTCGTCATTCCGTGCTTTTCACCAGCACGTGCAACAACAACATCTCCAGCTTTAATTTGAACCATTTCACCACACTCTGGATAAAAATCTGCTGTTCCTTCGACAACAATCCAAATATCATCAGCTTTCTCGTGCGAGTGAATTGGCAAATCTTGTCCTGGATGCATACACCAAACAGCTCCTACAGTATTAGGTGTTTCATAGAAAATATGCTTTGTCGCTTCTTCTTCTCTAAACTCTTGAATATCTGGCCAATGGAAAATACGATTTTTTAAATCTTTTCTTGCTATTTTTTTTAATGTCATTGTATTTTCTCCTTGTTTCAAATTTCCAAAAAACCTACATTATTTAGCGTTTAACAATATTTTGGGGTTTACCGTCTAAAAATGCTGTAGTGTTATCGAATGCAATTTTAGCACGCAGTTCCATCGCTTCATCCGTAAAGAAACCTACATGCGGTGTTAAAATTACATTTTTGGCGTGTAATAGTTTATAGTATCCAGGAATAGGCGGTTCCATATCAAATACGTCGATACCCGCTCCAGCAATTCGCCCTGCATTTAATGCATCCGCCAATGCATCATTATCAACAATTGGGCCTCGTGCACAGTTGATGATAATGGCTGATTCCTTCATTAAATGTAATTTTTCTCTAGAAATTAAGCCTTTCGTGCTAGGTAGTAATGGAATATGTAATGACACAATATCTGATTGTGCTAATAACTCATCTAACTCCATATACTTGATACCTAATTCTTTAGCTTCTGGATTTCTACTAGATTGATCTGAAGCGATTAAGTTTGCACCAAATGCTTTAAACAATCGAGCAGTCATTAAACCAATTTTACCTGTACCAATTAATCCAACTGTTTTACCTTTAATTTCACTACCTTGGAATGCCCCTAGGAAATGATCGTCACGAATTTCCCTATCACCTTTAGTGATGCGACGATACACGTCCAATACTAAGCCAATCGTTAATTCCGCAACCGCTTGATTCGCATATCCAGCTGCATTACATACCATAATATCTTGGTTTTTAGCTTGTGTGATTCCTACATGATCAACACCTGTAAAGGCCACATTGATTAATTTTAACTTGTCATTTTGATCAATTACTTCTGTAGGATAAGGATTATTCGCAATCATAATAACATCTGCACCTTCACTACGACTTGCTAATTCTGCCCAATCAGACGTTTTCTCATTGTAATACACAAATTCATGACCGCCCTGTTTGATTGGTTCTGCTAACTTTTCAATGATCGAATCTGGAACATTTAATGGTTCTAACAATTTAACTAACATACAATCCATTCCTCCTATTTATGTCGATACGTCTGTTGATTAACTAGTGTCCATAGTTTAGAAGGAGAGAATCACACTTCGTTTGTTTTTGTATACTTCGCACAAAAAATCTAGTATTTACATTGATTCACCCTCCTGTTTTTTCTTATTTTTCATGCTAAAAGCTTAATTTTATTGTAGGATACGAGTGATTAAAAAACATTGTTCACTTTTAACAAAAATACGAACGACATTACATATTTTCGACAAAAGCTTTCGTGCAAATAAAAAATCAGCCCGAAAATTATCGGACTGATTCATTATCATCATATATTTACCCACATATTGTTTTTTGTCGACCTCTTTAAGCAATCGATGGTCACCTTTTACACCTTTACGATAAAAACTCTATTCCACACTTTTTAGCGATTCTATCATATTTATTTTCGTCACTTTTCTTCTAAGAAGTAAGTTAGACACTATAGTAAGTAGGAACGCGACAATTATAGAGACGAATATGATGAACATATTTAATTTATCTGGTATTTGCTGATGGGTACTTGATAGAGCCTTTACTATAATTTTATAGACATAGCCACTGATTGGTAAAGCTACAATGACCGCAAATGTTGTTAGGATAATGTTTTCCAAAAATATTAATCGGTTTATTTTATTTTTTTGATAGCCTAATACTTTCAGTGTTGCCAGCTCACGATTCCTTTCATATATGTTGATGGAAGATATCGTATAGATGGCACCAAAGGACAGTATGATGGCGCTTGTGATAAACATGATAAATACAAAACTGTTTTGCTTCACAATATATTGTGCTGATTTTTTTAATTCATTCTTATCGGCAATTGTATCTACACTGCGATCTTTTTCAAAAAAATTACGAGCGCTCAAAGCATCTGTAGCGTTATTTGTTTGAACTAAAAGTGAAGTTGGATTGTAGTCTATGTTAAAGCTCTTTAAGTACTCTGGTGTACTATAAAATGATGGATTCGAATACTGTGTAGATATATTTAAAACCTTCATTTCTACAGAAGTATCTTTTAGCTCTGGCGCTGTAAACTTTATGTTGATATGATCCCCTTTAGAAATATGATATTTATCAGCGTAAGATTTTGGGACAAGCACACCGTTATTTTCTAAAGAAATGCTATTGTCATTTTCGTCGAAGAAATGAACGAGATTGTTTTCTTGTTCAGTAACTACTAAATTGGCGCTTTCTTTGTCATTATCTTTTATGATTTCAATAGGAAGAGTGGCTAACAAATAACTAGTTTTAATTTCAGAAGGTAGTTTTACCGTATTAAAATTTGTACCCATTGTATAATCGACTTTTAGATCATACGTATAAACATCTTCAATTTGATCTGCTACTTTTAGCAAGGATGCTTGAGTACCGAAAGCAGTAATCAATAACACGGTGCTTACAACAACACCAATTGAACTTGCTAAAGCTTTTCGTTTATTTAAAAATATATTTCTCAAAATGAGTTTATAGCTGTAGGAAATACGACTCCATAAACCTGGAATTCTTTCTATCAAGAGCTTTTTCATCCTCTTTGGCGGTTTAGGACGCATAGCCTGAGCCGCGTTTTCCTTTAATATTGCTCTACCACTTAAGTAACACGATAGAACACCGAAAGCACTAGAGAAAATAATTGGTGGGATGATTGACAATAAAGAGAGTGAGAATTTTATGTCAGGCAAAGAGTAGGCCCTTGCACAAGACTTAGTGACTAAAGGAATAAATACAAAAGCGGCAATGACACAACCTATAATAGAGCCTAGTATACCTGCCAGCATAGGGTATCCCATATAGTGAAGCATAATATTGCTGTTTTTTACACCTAAAGCCTTCATAATACCAACTTGATTCCTTTGCGAATCCATAGTCCTTGACATAGCGAGAAAAAGGATAATCGCTTCAATCAAAAAAAGTACTAATGGGATAACTTTACTCATTAAGTTATTATTTTTAATCGTTTGATTGATTTTAGAATAGTTCAACGTCCGTTCCTTATTTACTTGATCTAAATAGCTAAGCTGCTTGGACTGCTCTTCTATTGATTTGCCTAACTTTTCAATATCGTAACCTTCTGTAGCATCCACGATGATTTCATTAAAGTAAAAGCCATTTAAAATTTCAGGTAATGTTTCTTCAGCAATATAAGCGACTCCATATGCTTTATGGTCTTGAATTTCATTCTTTTTTGCGTGTTCAACATTCTCACCTAAGCCACTAATTATAAAATTAAAGCTACTTTCATTCGCATTTATCGTGATTTGATCGCCAACACGATATTGATGTTCTTTTGCATAATGAGAATCTAATAAAATCTCATCTTTTTTTAATGGGATACTACCATCAATTATGGTAGGTGTATTTATTTCATTGTTGTCTGGGATCGAATGAATTTTTAATGTTGTTTTGTAATCTTCAAACGTTTGCGTACCATCAAAGGTATAACGTCCTTCGATTTTATTGATACCTTCAATTTTACTTAACCGAGTGACATCATTTTTAGAAAGCTGACTGTAATATACATGTAAATCGCTTAAATTATGTTTTTGAAAGTAATCCGTCGTATACGTATTAAGATTATTGCTGTAGGTTACTAGTCCTGCATAGAAAAAAGCACCTACTGCAATAACAATCACGACGGCTATAAATTGCCCCATAGACTGTTTAATGTCCCTTAATAATTTTAAAAGCAATTTCATGATTACCACTCAATCCCTTCAACACTTTGTTTTTCCTCATTTATCGTAACACTTTCTATCAGTCCGCTTTTTACTTTAATAATTTTGTCAGCCATAGGGGCAATGGCCGAATTATGTGTGACTAAAACAACACATTTCTTCGTTTCTCTATTTAAATCTTGCAGAAGCTTTAATACAGACTTGCCGGTTACATAATCCAAAGCGCCGGTTGGTTCATCACAGAGTAAAAGCAAAGGGTTTTTCGCAACAGCTCTAGCTATAGCTACTCTTTGTTGCTCTCCTCCAGAAAGCTGGGAAGGGAAATTTTTCATACGATCCGCTAATCCGACTTTATGTAAAATATCTTTAGCATCCAAATTGTTTTTACATACTTCAGTAGCGAACTCAACATTTTCAAGAGCATTTAAATTCGGAATCAAGTTATAGAATTGAAAGACGAAGCCCACTTTCTCCCCACGATATTCCGTTAACTTTTTTTCGTTCAATCTTGTTATTTCTTGATTCCCAACAAAGACTTGGCCAGAGGTAGCCGTATCCATACCGCCAAGAAGATTCAGAATCGTACTTTTACCCGCACCACTAGCCCCTAAAATAACGACGAATTCCCCTTCATTTATGGAAAAATCAACACCATTAAGGGCTTTGATTGGGACTTCTCCTATTTTGTATTCTTTCGTTACGTTTTTAAATTCGATCAGCTTTTTCATTTATTTCATCTCCTCAAATAATTTTTATCAACGGCAAGTAACTCTAAAATAAACAACATTTGTCGTATATTTTAGAGTTTCTTTTAGTTGTCTCTTTTTGTTGCTTAGCTTTATTAAGAAGCCGTTAATCACGGCAAAATGTTAGAAATTTAAATCGACATAAAAGGAATTCAATCTACCGATCTGTGCAGAGATTTCAACCACATCACGCGTCACGACCTCAAGAAGATTCCATGATGTGGACGGCCGTAATGCCTCGGCATTTTTTCGCCCGGATTCGGCCAAAAGCAGTTAAATCATTCTAATAATATATAAGCTGCTAAAATTAAATATATACACGTTTGGTAAAAAATACATTTAAATTTCCCTTTTTTAAAAGAAGGGTTAAAAATGCTTCAGTATCTTTTATTGAATTTTAGTAGACATAATATAATTATCGATTACTGAATATTTGAATGATGAATGACAAGATGTTAGAGGCTTAGTTCACAAAGAAATGAAAATCATGGTGTTAAAAATAGAAGAGGATGAATTATTCCCCCTTTGGTGATTTGTACATAGAACGGATTCAACGAACTAAAATAAACAACCCTATAAGTAGAAACGTAGAAATAGCTAGTATTATAATTTGTACAAAAACCTCCCCGAATTATGTGTTAATACATCCATTATTGCATAAATTTCAATCATAACCAAATTTATCCTCATAAATAATCCTGTTCCATTAGTTTAAATTTGACTCTTCCCAATGTCAGCTGTATTTAATAGAAATATTAAAGTAAGTTATTAATTAAATGGCCATAAAATCAAAAATGAGCGCTTATCCTTGTCCCAGGATTGCGCTCTATAATTGAATATCTTTAATAATTTCAACAAATATTATCGGAAAACTGCTCTTCAGATATGACTTGTATTCTAAATTCACCATTATAAATCATTGAACTTCCACAAGATGGACTATATTCTTTAAGAACGACTATTGTCGCTCCAAACTCTATAGCCTTTTTTAATGTTTCGTAAGCTCCTTTTATGTACAATTTCGTAACTTCTTTACCTGATATCTCAATCACTTTGGCTTTACCATTTAATACATCTTCCCCATCACCACCTATTATTTCAGCAGGTTCTCTAGGAGTTGAAAACCCACCAAGTAATTCAGGGCATACAGCAATCGCCTTATTGTCTTCTATTAGTTTACGAATCTTATTATCCAAACTATGCGTACCGTTATATCTTACTTTTAATCCTGCTAAGCAAGAACTTACTAATATCATTGCTATCACCCCGTATAAAATTTTACCTTATGTTAAATGTCATTTCTGACTTCATTATCTGGCCCGATTGTTTAACACAAGTAAACAGATAAAAAAATTATAAGCATTCCATACATCTTTAATTATAAATAAAAGCTGAACTACTAAAAAAATAGTTCAGCTTATCATCTTGCACATTGTATATACCTTGACTATTGACGTTGAATAAAAAATTCCAACCTCTGAGTTATTTATTATTATTTAGTTAACGCCTGCATATCTGCCACAATCGTCTCAACTGGTACATCTGTATAAGCATCATAATCTTTCACAACAATCCCATCAGCATTAACTAAGTAATACCTTCCCATATGTATAACTTGGTCAGTATTTGGATCATTTTTCACGTGTGATTTAAACGATTTCATAGCAAACTGTTCAATAAACTTTTGATCATAGCCAGTCAATAGTTGCCATTTGCTTTCATCGGGTGCTGAATATGTTTTTAAATAATTTTTTAAAACTTCTGGCTTATCAACCTGAGGATCAACGCTAAACGCTAAAATCTGATAATCTTCCATGCCTTTATCCTGAAGTGCCTTTTGTACCTCTGTCATGTTATACGTCATTGGCGGACAAATGGTATTACAATTAGTAAAGATGAACATCGCTAACGACGGCTTGCCTTTAATATCATTAAGGCTAACCTTTTCATTTCTTTGATTAGTTACCGAAAAATCCTGTACTTCTATGTTCATTTCAGGTTCAAATTTATAACTTCCACAACCAGTTAGAATACTACTTAATGTTAGTATCAACACGAGCAAGACACTGTTCTTTTTCATATATTTGCACACTTCCCTTCCATTTACCATCGTTTTTTATTGTATAAATTATAGTTACTGAATACAAGATATGAGCTTAAGCTTTCATTTTTTTATGTCCATTCAATGTATATTGTATGATTTTGGTATATTAATATCCTATAATTTCTAGACAATTCACAATTCTTTTAAATATTTTAAAACTGTTTTTTACTATTTTGGTTATTTCCCAAGACATCATATAATTGTTATATAACAAAGTTTTTTTAATTTTTAAGCATATCCTACATATGGAAACGCAATAATAAATTCCCGAAATTTCTCTTTCACGTTCGAATTTTCTCCTAAATTCACAATTATCATCATTAAACTATTATTAGAATATTATTCTATAAAAAACACCATTCTCTTTTATACAGATTATTTCTATTAAATCCTTATTATTTCTATGTTATTTCCATAATCTGAAAATGATTAAAAATTATAAAAACTCAAAATTTAGTATTGCATTATAAGAATCTTCCCCATAAAATAAGTGAATATAACGACGAGAAAAAAAGAAATATGTCGTTTAAGACAGAAATATATCACTTTAGGGGGAATAATAATGGTAAACATTTCTGGAAACAAAAATAAAGATTCAGTTGACTATAGCGCAATTGAAGCTATGGAATCGTTCAACAAGTTCGTGAAAAAGAAGAATACCTTTCTTTTCTCGATTACAGCAGTATTTTTAACCCTTTATATTTTGTTACCGATCCTTGCTTTCCAACCTGTACTACAACAAAAATTCATCGGAAATATTACAGGTGTTTGGGTTTATTCAGCAGGATTATTCATGATGACAATCGTTCTTTGCACAGTGTATGTGAAAAAAGCTGCTTCATTCGATAAAGCTGCGGCAGCAGTACTAGCTGAGTATCAGGCGAAAGGTGGAAAATAAATGAACTTAGTATCCGTTGGTTTCTTTTTAGCGATCGTTAGTTTAACGCTTGTAGTAACCTATATTGCAGCGAAACGTACGTCTTCTGCGGCAGATTTTTATACTGCTGGTGGTGGTCTTAAAGGTTGGCAAAATGGTTTTGCAATCGCTGGTGACTACTTATCTGCTGCTGCATTTCTTGGCGTATCTGGTGCGATTGCCTTAACTGGTTTTGATGGCTTCTTCTTCTCTGTAGGCTATGTAGTAGCTAACTTAGTTCTTCTTTATGTAATTGCGGAGCCGATGCGTAATTTAGGTCGTTATACTTTAGCAGATATGCTTACTGCCCGTTTTAATGAAAAACGCATTCGCGGGGTAGCTGCGTCAGGAACAATTATCATCGTAATCCTTTATATGATTGCCCAATTAGTAGGTGCTGGTGCTCTTATTAAACTATTATTTGGTATAGAGTATTGGATTGCGGTTTTAATCGTAGGTGTTATGATGACGACTTATGTATTATTCGGTGGCATGACAGCTACTTCTTGGGTGCAAATTATAAAAGCTAGCCTTCTTTTATTTGGGACAGGCTTATTAGCTACATTAGTATTAATTAAATTCGACTTCTCTCTAATGAAAATGTTTGATACGATCGCTGTGGATCATGGCGAGAAATTCCTTGTACCAGGGATGAAATATACAAGTTCAATTGATTCGGTTTCGATGATGATGGCGCTTGTCTTAGGAACATCTGGGTTACCTCATATTTTAATGCGCTTCTTCACCGTTAAAGATGCCAAAACTGCTCGTTCTTCTATTTCATGGACGACTTGGATTACAGCTATTTTCTTCTCATTAACTATTTTCTTAGGCTTCGGAGCATTAAATTTTGTAGGGATCGATGAAATCCTTGCTGAAAGTAAAGCTGGTAACACGGCAGCCCCACTTCTTGCAAATTATTTGGGCGGTGATGTGTTAATGGCATTTATCGGTGCCGTAGCATTTGCAACTATTTTAGCGGTTGTATCGGGCTTAGTTTTAACAGGGGCTTCTGCGATTTCTCATGATATTTATGGAGAAATCATTAAAGGTGGTAAATTAACAGAAAAGCAACAAGTTGTAGCAGCTCGAACTGGTTCAATTTCTATTGCCTTTGTTTCCATTATCCTTGCACTATTTGCGCAAAACTTGAATGTATCATTCTTAGTATCCTTCGCATTTTGTATCGGTGCTTCAGCAAACTTACCTGTTATTCTGTACACAATTTATTGGAAAAAATTCAATTCAACAGGTGCTATAACAGCGATGGTAACTGGTTTAGTATCATGTTTAGTTTTAGGTGCTATGGGGCCAAATGTATGGAGTCCTGTTGAAGGTGCGGCAATATTTGTTGGTAATCCTATCGTACCGTTAGCAGTTCCAGCGATTATTACAATTCCACTTGGCTTTATCGCAGGTTATTTAGGCACTGTTCTTTCTTCTAGCAAAGTACCACAGGAAGAAGCAGATCGCATTTACAAGGAAATTCGTGTGAAAGCAAATACAGGTGTATCCGTCTCTGATATCTCTCATTGATCGCTTTTTTGCAATCCAAATAATTGAAAAAAGCTATATCAATCGTCCTATCATTCATAATAAAAATATCAGGTTTAAAAACTCGATTTTTTGTCGGGTTTTTTAACTTTTTATTATAAAAAATTTACCAATTTACTTATTGAACAATACTATTCTCTTTCAAAAAAAATCGATTTTCACTGAGTAAATAGTGTTTATTTTTTATAAAAAACCATTTTCTTTTTGAAATTTTATGCGAATTTCACACTCACAAATCTAGAATTGACCTACCCTCATTTATTTATCAGAATTTTCCGAAATCATTTTATTTCTAGGACTTGTTATGTATATTCTCTTTTAAGACTATTTTTCTGAAAATTATTTTTTCATAATTTTTCTGAAAAGTATTGCAATTTTGTGAACTGTCTCATAAAATGAAGATGTGAATTCACTAAACTAGCAAATTCAAGTCTTTAAGCAGTAAAAATAAACACAAAATGGGGAATGTTAATGGGGAACAATCAAGCAAGCAAGGGCGTCGTGATTGACTATGATGCAATTGCAAGTCAAGAATCATTTAAAGCGCTTGTTCGAAGAAAGAAATCATTTCTTTGGTCAATAACTGTGATTTTCTTAGTAGCTTATATGTTGCTACCAATTCTTACTTCGTACACGACAGTACTACACCAAAAGGCAATTGGGGAAATTACTTGGGTGTGGCTATATTCAGCAGGATTATTCATCATGACTTGGGGCTTATGTCACGTATATGTAGCAAAAGCGAATAGTTTTGATAAAGAAGCACAGGCGATTATCGCTGAATACGAGAACGGAGGTGGCCGCCGATGAATAACGGGATGAGTATTACAGCCATATTCTTCTTCGTAGCCATTGTTGGTTTAACATTAGTTATTACATGGTGGGCATCAAAACGAACATCTTCTGCAAGTGATTTCTATACTGCAGGTGGCGGGTTAACAGGCTGGCAAAATGGACTAGCCATCGCAGGTGACTACTTATCAGCAGCATCTTTCTTAGGGATCGCCGGAGCAGTTGCATTATTTGGATTTGATGGATTCTTCTTCTCTATCGGATACTTAGTAGCTTACTTAGTAGTTCTATACATCGTTGCTGAGCCATTACGTAATCTTGGTAAATTTACATTAGCAGACATGATCACAGCGCGTTTTGATAGCGCTAAAGTTCGTGGTACAGCAGCTTTAAGCACTATTACAATTGTATTATTCTACATGATTGCACAACTAGTTGGTGCAGGAGCACTTATTCAATTACTTTTAGGGATCGACTATTGGGTAGCCGTATTAATCGTAGGCTTTATGATGACGACTTACGTACTATTCGGTGGAATGACTGCAACATCTTGGGTACAAATTATTAAAGCTTGTCTTTTAATGTTAGGAACAGTTATTATTTCATTCTTAGTATTAAAAGAATTCGGCTTTAGTATTGCAACGATGTTTAAAGAAATGGAAACTGCAACTGATAGCGGTGCAGCTTATTTGAACCCAGGTCTTAAATATCAAAATGGTATTGATACTATTTCAATGTTAATCGCTTTAGTATTAGGTACAGCGGGACTTCCACATATCCTAATGCGCTTCTTTACAGTAAAAGATGCGAAAACTGCTCGATCCTCAGTAATCTGGGCTACATGGATTGTAGGTATTTTCTACATTCTTACAATCTTCTTAGGCTTCGGTGCAGCTAAATTCGTTGGTAAAGAAGCAATTATTTCTGCAAACGCTGCTGGTAACATGGCTGCACCACTTCTTGCGGAAGCACTTGGTGGAGACATACTATTCTCGTTCGTATGTGCGGTAGCTTTCGCAACAATCTTAGCGGTAGTAGCTGGTCTTGTACTTTCTGGTGCATCTGCCCTTTCGCATGATATTTATGGTCAAATCATTAAAAAAGGCAAAATCACGGAAAAAGAGCAAGTACTTGCAGCTCGTATCGGTTCTATCACAATCGCTGTTATTTCAATCCTTTTAGCACTTGGTGCACAAACATTAAACGTAGCGTTCTTAGTATCACTTGCATTCTGTATTGCAGGTTCATCTAACTTACCTGTAATCATCTATACAATCTACTGGAAACGCTTTAATACAGCAGGTGCTATTACAGCAATGTTAACAGGTTTAATCTCTGCTTTAATTCTTGTTGCAGTTTCACCAAACCTTTGGAATCCAGTTGAAGGAAAAGCAATTTTCGTTGGGAATCCATTAATTTCGTTAACGAATCCTGCAATAATTTCTGTACCACTTGGCTTCCTTGGTGGTTTCATCGGAACATTACTTTCTAAGGAATCAGATGCTAAGAAATATCGTGAAGTGGATGTTAAAGCTAACACAGGTATTTCTGTACAGGACGTATCTCACTAATATAACAATGACCTTGTAAGTTAATAATACTTACGAGGTTTTTTTTTGTTAACTTGTTGCTCAAGCTCATTTACCGCCTCTATGAAGCTTTGCTCTGTGCGAAAAGAAAGACTTCAGCAGCAAATGTTTTCTATGCGAAAGCGTAGTGTCAGAAGCAAATGTTTTCTGTGCGATAGCGTCGCTTCAGCATTAAATGGCTTCTGTGCAATAGCGTAGCTTCAGCAACAAATGTATTTCTGTGCGATTGCGTTGCGGCAGCAACAAATGGCTTCTGTACGATAGCTTAGCTTCAGTAATAAAGCGCATAGTTAGAACCGAAATTAACCCCATTTTATGGTATAGTTAGAATAAAAAGGAGGAATAACAATGACACAATCAAAAGCAAAAAAGAAGCGCTTGTCTATTAAGCGTACCGAAGGAAAAGACGTTGAGAAAAATCGTCAGTTCTCCCCTTTCAGTACACATGAACGTGTAACGAAAACTAAAAAAGAGAGCCTTGAACAAAATTTTACAAAACATAGAAAACACAACCACACTGAGGATGATTAGTGGTTGTGTTTTGCTTGTAATGAGACATCTCGATGTTTAACTGTAATAAGCTTTGGAATAAAGTACAGTGGATATAGTAAAAGAAATAGGTTAGGTATCCACCACATAGGATCAAAATCAAGCTTTAATGTCCAAAAAGAAATCGCCTGTAATCCTGAGCAAAATGTTAGTGCCGGAGATAGCTTTCAAGATATTCAGCTACCTATCGGAAAACGAAAAAACAATTTTCTTTTCCTTATTTTCGATAATGTCAATATTATGATAATTCAACAATCAGTTCTAAAAATTTTAATATGAACTTACTTTTTGTATCTGATCTTTAATATTATTTGTAGTTAGTCCCCCATGGTAACAAACCACAGTTTCAATATCGAGGTCTAGGTATTTCTTCAAAGAAAGTCGAGCCTCTTTTAAATCCAGTACGGTTGGGAGATGAATTCCCCTAATTACTCCGTCTACACTGTACATCGAATCCCCGGCAATCAGTGTTTTACTTTGTTTCAAATATAGACTGATATAACCAGGAGTATGCCCAGGAGTATGAATAACACGAATCCCGCCACAATATGACAGTTCTTGACTGTCAATCAAGGTTTCATTCACTTTCCCCTTCGGTGGATTCTCTATTTGTCCATCTTTCAAAAGAGGTAAATCTCCCCGGATATAAGGCTTATCTAGTTCGTGAGCATAAACTTTAATATTACTTCCACACTCCTGTAATATCTCAGGAAGACTACCTATATGATCAATATCCTGATGCGTTAAAATGATAACTTTTAGTTTGTCGAACGACACCCCTACCTTTTTCATTGCCACGCGTAAATCTTCAATTTGTCCGGTGAACCCAGTGTCAATTAAAACAGCCATTTCTTGATCCCATAAAAGAGTTGGATGAATTATATTTCCACGAAATTCAAGCTGGAGCATTTCTACCCCCTTAAAAATTTCCATAACTTTTGGCTCCTTTATAAATTTAGATTTTAAAAATGGGTTTAGTTACATAAGAACGTCGAAATAATAAAGCTAAATTTTCCTTAATATACTCTATTACGAAGCATTACTTATTCACTAACTCGGAACAAAATCTAGCAGGTTAATTTTTAACATCCTGAAGAACAGTCCTTTTCCCCCAAAGCAGCTTCCGTAATGTTTCGAAATTGACTAAAACCGTTCCAACAATAATCGTCAAAGTTCCTATAACTGTTAGCCAAGAAATATATTCATGATAAAAGGTGGCACCTAGCAAAACGGCAATTAATGGTGAAATATACAGCCATGTAGAAGGAAACACAGGATTTGTCTGTGAAACAAGCCAATAATAAATACTATGGCCAATCATAGAGCCAAAAATAGTTAAATAAAGAAAAGAGCCAATTGACGCTGGGCTTAAAAGAAAATCAAGCTGAATGTTCTCTGAAAAAAATGACAAAATGATTAATAAAATCCCACCATGCATCATTTGCGCTGCATTTAAAGCGATAGGTGATGTCGATTCAAATTTTCGGCTGACATGCTTCGAATAAATCGTTCCAAATGCGTAAAAAACTTCACCCAATATAATGGCGAAACAACCAATCATCCAGTAAGGACTAATCTCAATTGAAAAACTAGGTAAAATCAAGAGCATGACACCAATGACTCCGACGACACAACCAATAAACGGTTTCCAATTTCCTGTTTGCTTCAATATGAATGTCTGAATAACAATGATTATCATTGGACCTGTAGCAGATAAGACAGCTGCAATCCCAGATGTCACATACTGTTCTGCCCAGTATAATGCAGCGAACGTCCCAAAGGTTAAACCTACTCCTATAAAAAACATCTCTTTCCGAAATAATAACCATATTGTCGTTTTTTCTCTCCAAATCATAAAACTAAATAGCAGCAAACCAGCAATGAAAAAACGAAGTCCAGCTGATAAAAATGGGGGCAATCCTGCATCAACACCAATTTTAATCGCTAAAAATGTCGTTCCAAAAATCAAACACATAAAGAAATAATTAATAATAACCATTAAAACTCCTCCTCTTTTTCAATCATAAAAGAAAGACTATAGAACAGATTGAAAAAGATAGAACAGATTAAATTGGATCGTGGTACAATCGTCTTGAATAGGAGGAATCGATGTGAGCAAAGCGATTCAAAATGGAGACTATCTTTTTAAGAAAGTATATGATTATGTATTGCACAGAATAGAACGTAAAGAATGGAAAGAACATGAAAAGATTCCCTCCGTCCGCCAGTTAGCATCTGAAATGAATGTTCATCGATTAACTGTATTAAAGGCTTATCAATTATTGAAACAGCATGACAAACTTTATGTAAAAGATAAAGCAGGCTATTTTGTCCAATCAAAAGTGACAAAAAATCTTGAAAATCTAGATCTGGACAATCCAATTGTTTCTGCATACATGCAAAAAAATCATTTATCTGAAATCCATCAAACACCTGTTTCCTATCATTTTTCTCAGGCGTTAATTGATCCAAATCTTTTACCTAATCATTATTTTTCAGATTACGTGAAGGAAGTGTTTGACCTTTATCCCAAAGTACTTGCAACTTATTCAACTGTGCAAGGTGATTTAGAGCTTCGTGAAACACTCACTCAATATTTTATTAATCAGTATAAAACTCATCTCGATGCAGATAATCTGTTAATCACTTCTGGCTCACAACAAGCGATTCACTTAATCGCTCAAACTTTCATTAAGCCAAGAGACGTCGTTTTATTTGAACGTCCAAGCTATAGTGCTGCGATAGATATTTTTAGAGCACAAGGAGCTCAAATTGTAACGGTTAATATCCATCCAGACGGGTACGATTTAAAGCAGGTAGAATTATATATGAAACAATATAAACCACGCCTATTTTATCTCAACCCAACATTCCATAACCCGACTGGATATACTGTTTCAGCTGAGCAGCGGAAAAAAATAGTAGAATTAGCTGAACAATATCGATGTCTATTAATTGAGGACGATGCCTATCATGACATATATTTTGATCATGCCCCGCCATCACCAATTTACACATATGATACTGCTGGAACTGTCATTTATATCCGAAGCTTTTGCAAATATATCTCACCTGGTTTGAGAATTGGGGCTGTTATTTGTCAATCATCATTAATGAATTTACTACTAACAGTAAAATCGTTAGCTGATAATGGCTCACCACTTCTCAATCAAAAAATTTTTCTCCATTACTTTACTTCACTAAGATTGCAGCAGCACTTGGAGAAAATCCGGATCGCCCTACAGATTCGAAAGGAAATCATGGAGGAAGAGCTAGCAGTAACAGATTGGAAATGGATCAGTCCAAAAGGCGGTCTTAATTTATGGCTGCAACTCCCAGATAATATTCCAACTGAATTATTAATAACCAAATGTATCGAACAATCTATATCCTTTGTGCCAGGTCAAGTTTGTGATCCATTAAAACAACTATCATCCTGGATACGTTTAAGCTATTCTTATGTAAATGAAAAACAACTACGAGAAGGGGTAAAGAGGTTTGTTGCAGTGGCACAATCTCTTTCTAAGTGATGGGAAGGGCTTGGATAAAAGGTTTGCAAAGCTAAATCATGGCCCGCATTCCCATTTTACTTTGCAAAAGTTAAGTTAATAAATGGATCCCTTATTAAAGTTTCGCTTAAAAGTGGACGTTCCTAAAAGCACCTTCGTAACCAAAGTTAGTGATTCAGTTATTTTTATCAGCGATGTTCGTGGTTTTATCAGCGATTCTAGCTCTTTTATAGTCAAGTCCTTAATATTGGAAAATTCTATACAATATTCTTCAACTCTGACTATGGTTTAGTCAAATTGTCGAGCTTATATTGGAATTCGCCGCTAAAAGTGTGAGTTGCGCCGCCAACCAAAGGAAGAACGCCACTAAAACTTGAAATTTTATCAGCGATGTTCGAGGCACTTTCAGCGATTATGATACTTTTATCAGCGATATTCGATGCTTTATCATTCGATTATGATACTTTTAACAAAAAAACAGCTGCTCTTTAAAAGAACAGCTGCATTATTTGTTATAAATTATAAAATGTTGTCGTATTTTTTGTAATGATACGCGCCGCTTCCTCAGTTGTGAGACCTTTTATCGCAGCGATAACCTCGATGGAATGATCCATCATCCAAGGCGATGTTCGTTTATTGTCAAATTGACCTTTGAACGGCCAAGGTCCATCTGTTTCTACCATCATCAGCTCGATTGGGTATTTTTTGATAAGTTGTTGAATCTCAGTCTCATACGTACAATCAGGCGTGACAGAAATGAAATATCCATTAAAAATCATCCGTTCAATTACTTCCTCATCGCCTTTAAACCAATGAAAATGCGCTTTCGTTACTTGGTGTTTTTCTAATAAATCACAAACAATCGCCGCATCCTCATAAACCGCATGTAAGACAATCGGTTTGTTTAATTCCTTCGCCAATACGATAAACTGTTCTAACAATGCCACATACGGACGAACATCTACTGCCTTGTCCTGCCTCAAATAATAAGGCAACCCTACCTCGCCGATTGCAACCATTTCATGAGCATGTTGGCGTATCCACTCGAATAATGCCTCTTCCTCGGCTTCACTTGGTAACGGTTGTTCAGGATGAAAGCCAAATGCTGCTTTTACTTTTGCATAGGTTTTCGCCAGCTTCCACGTCTTCTCGGACGATGAAAGATTCATGCTAACGGCAATGACATGTTCAGCTTCTTCTAGCAAAGTTGGAATGTCGTGTTCCTTATACTGATCTAAATGAATATGTGCATCAATCAACATTCGCCTCATCCTTTTCTTCTTTTAAATACGTGAATAGCTGTTGTTTCAAAGCTGTAAATGTAGCGGAATGGCGAATTTCTTCTTGGCGTGGCCTTGCAAAAGGTACGATTATTTCCTTTTTAATCGTCGCTGGCCGTTTCGTGAGCACAATGATACGATCCGCTAAAAAGAGAGCTTCCTCGATACTGTGTGTTACGAACAATATCGATTTTCGATCTTTCTCCCAAATCGATAAAAGCCAAGCCTGCATTTCAAGCCTTGTAAACTCATCAAGTGCAGAAAACGGCTCATCTAAGCATAAAATGGGCTTATTACTGACAATCGCGCGAATAAATGATACCCGCTGTTGCATACCACCTGACAGCTCATTCGGATAGGCATTTTCAAACGCAGCAAGCCCTACTTTGTCTAACCATTCCTGGGCTACGTTCATATTTGGTTTTCCATGAAGCTCCTCGACAATCGCGACGTTTTCTAGTATCGTACGCCATGGTAGTAAGCATGGCTGCTGAGGCATATAGCCGATCGTTCCTCTTTTTTGTTGGATATCTGTACCGTTTAATAAAATAGCTCCCTTATCAATAGAAGAGACACCACCAATTAATTGAAAGAGTGTGCTTTTACCACTGCCTGACGGTCCGATAATCGCCACAAATTCGCCGTCCTTGACCTCAAATGATAAATCGCGAATAACAGGAAGAGCATTAAAGGATTTATCAATGTTTTGAATGCTTAGCATGGATTCCTCTCCCCTTCACAACAAGTTTTTCTAATAACCGAATCGCACTAAATAATAGTAAACTTAACAAAATAATGGAAAAAATCGCAACAAACACGCGATCCGTTCGAAATGAAGATTGCGCCAATGTCATATAGACGCCAATCCCCATTTTCGCACCTAACCATTCTGCAATGACAGCTCCCATCACACTATACGTCGCTGCAATCTTAATGCCTGAAAAAATCGACGGGTACGCATATGGCCATTCTAGCTTCCAAAAGGTTTGTGATTTCGTTGCCCCAATCATTTCAAAATAATGCTTCAGCTCAGGTGAAGTTTGACGGAAGCCATCCATTGCGGAAATAACAATGGGGAAAAAGCACACAAGACAAATAATAATGAGCTTTGGCAATAAACCAAAGCCAAACCAAATGATTAAGAGTGGTGCTAGAACGAGCACTGGGACATTTTGTGACATAATAAGAATAGGATAAAATAGCTCCCGCACAAGCGTAAAACGATGTAATAGCACAGCAACCGTTAGCCCACACATTATTCCAATGGCAAGGCCTAGAAGTGCCAATTGAACAGTCGCTATAGCATGTGGCACAAACGTCTCATACGATTGAAAGCCTTCTTTCAAAATGGCACTTGGTGTGGGCAATAGCCAATGTGGCACATCTGCAAAACGGACAATAAGTTCCCATATGAATAAGAGGAAGGCGATAAAAATTATCGTCCTTCCTTGTTTGAAAGCCTGCCTCATTACTTGTATTTCTCCGTTAGTGTATTCATTGTAATACCGGATGGCTGATATAAAATTTTCACTTGCGTAATGACATTAATAGCGCCAAGCTCGATCATCTTGTCATTCATTTTTTCAATGATTTGTAGTAAAGTCGTTAGCTCACCTTCCATTGTCGTTTCTAATGGATGAACTTCATATTTCACCCCTGATGCGTCGATAACCGCAATCGCTGCATCGACAAACGGGATCACATCCTCATATTTTTCAGTTTTCGGGATAATTTGTACACTTATTAATGAGTTTGCCATGTTACTTTGTCTCCTTTTTCGGTAAAAAGTCGTTTGTAAATGCTTGTTTTGCGTTAAATTCGCCCTCTAAAACTTTATTGTCCGCCATCCATTTCGCGTAATTTTCCCAGACAGCTAGCTTTTGCTCGCCCCATTGTGCTGCGTCGTCTTGATACTTATCTGCTAGCCATTCCTGACTTTTATGCACAAGGTTCTTATCTAAATCAGGTACCGCTTCTAGTAAAATATCAGCCGCCTCACTAGGGTGATTTATTGCATAGTCATAGCCCTTTGCTGCAGCAGCGACAAATGCTTTTACCGTCTCAGGATCATCCTTAATCATTTTTTCATTTGTAGCAAGTACAGGTGTGTAGTAATCTAACTGATCACTATAATCTGTTAAATATAGCATGTTGAGTTTTTCGCCACGCAGTTCTGCTTCAATACCTGTCCATGCATAATAAATCCACGCAAAATCAATATCTTTTTTCATCATTGTGAAGAAATCTATATCGCCTGCATTGACAATATCTAATTTATTAATATCTGCATTTTTTGTTTGCATTAGTGATTGCAGTACTGCCTTTTCAAGTGGTGCCCCCCAGCCACCGTAAGTTTTACCTTCAAAATCCTTCGGTGACGTAATGCCTTTTGATGCAATGGATGCGAAGCCAGAAGTATTATGTTGAATAATCGCCGCGATCGATACTAAAGGTACATCTTGCACACGTGCCTGTGTAATCCCTTCCTGATAACTTACGCCAAACTGAGCCTTGCCAGACGCCACAAGCTGATCTGCTCCCGCCTCGCCGGGTAATATTATATCTACATCTAAACCCTGTTCCTTAAAGAAGCCAAGTTTTTCCGCTACATATAAACCGGTATGATTTGTGTTCGGTGTCCAATCTAGAACAACCGATACTTTTGTTAATCCTTTAGCATCCTTTTTAGCCTCTTTTTCGCTACAGCCCACTAATGTGAAAAGTGCAGCCATTAGGACCAATAACCATTTTTTCATGCTTAATCCTCCAAGTAAGTAGTGTGAAATGTTCATGAATGAATGTCTTTACCAGAAGAAAGCGTTCACGGTCTGTGTATACAACAAAAATCTGAAAACAAAAAACGCCTAGGATTCCTCCCAGACGTTTTACTATCAATATCAAAAATTTTCTTTTTGAATAGATGTTCCCTACGCTGGTACGAGCCAAATCAGGTTCAAAGGGTCAGTGTCTATCGGACACAATCTCAGCTGGCAACACCAGCCCCCCTACATTCTTTCCCATATGAACTTTTCGTGATTATTATACCCATATCTATCCGGAAATGACAAGGCTCTATTTGCGTAAAAGCGCTGCTAATATAATTTTATAAAGCTCTATGCCTTCCTTCAATTCCTTTTGTTGAATAACGCCATGTTCTTTTCTTTGTAAAAATCACCTTTGGGAGAGCTTTTATATTGACGATGGAAACAAATTACATAAAATTTCTTACTAATGATGAAAAATAGCAAAGAAAAAGATCTAGCATTCTAAACGTCGCAATTAAATGAGCATCGACCAAACCAGATTTCAACCGACTTTTCTATTATATAAAGCGCATCATACAATGCTCCATATATATCCGAGCTCAATGGTTTCAATTAGGTAAAAAAAGCCCAGCTCTCACAAGGAACTGGGCTAGAAAACTAATTTATTTCTCTTCTTTTTTGATCGTGAAGACATGTGAAATGGCACCGTCAGTAGCAATGTCTACTTTAAAGGAACCGTTGGAGTGGCGATCTGCTCGAGTTAATGCTTGTACGTCAAGAATCTCTTGCACACCCTTTTCCGTCTCGATTGTTAGCTGTTCCTCATCTGCAACCTTTACTACAGCCACGATACGATGTGGGTTCGCCTTTAATTCTGTTAACACTTTTAAGCCGCGTTTTGCACGACTCGTCATCTCTACCTCGGCAACATTCATTTTTTTCACCGCACCGCGATGTGTCACAATCGCAACATATGCAGTAGCATTTGGCGGTAAAACATTGATGCCAACTAAGGCTTCGCCGTCTTTCAGCGTAATCCCTTTCACACCGCCTGTTTTAACACCCGTTACTGGCAATTCCTCTATTGGGAAACGAATTGCATAGGCAGTATCTGTCGTTAACATTAATTCTGCTTCGTCTGTCACGATGTCTGCAAAAATCATTTCATCGCCTGACTTAACATTCATCGTTTTGATCGGCTTCGAATAACGTGTAACAGCATAATCAGCTAAAGGTGAGCGTTTAATTTGTCCATCCTTCGTAGCTGTTAAAATATACGTATTTGCCTGTTCGAAAGTCTCAAAACCGTATACAGCAATAATAGATTCATCTTCCCCAGTCGGTACAATACTTGAAATATGCTGACCAAGATCCTTCCAGCGAATATCAGGTAGTTCATGGACAGGCTGATAAATATAATTGCCTCGATTTGTGAATAACAGTAGATGATGCTGTGTATTTAAATTTGCTTCATATAATAAATAATCGGAATCCTTCATTGCAAAATCCTGACCATTCGAAGCTGCATGTGAACGTGTAGATGTACGCTTAATATAGCCATCCTTTGTGACCGTCACTACAACCTCTTCACTTGGGACAAGGACATCTAACGTAATTTTGATTTCTTCAATTTCTTGTTCGATTTTTGAACGACGAGGCTCTGCAAAGCGTTTTTTAATGTCAAGTAGTTCCTGTTTAATAACACGTACAAGCTTTGCTTCACTATTAAGAATACCTTCAAGCTTAGCAATCAATTTATTTAATTCTTCCTGTTCAGCACGTAATTCCGTAATATCCGTATTTGTTAAACGGTATAATTGCAGGCTAACGATTGCCTCCGATTGCACTTCTGTAAAGTCAAACTTCTCCTGTAAATTCGTTTTCGCATCTCGTTTATCATTAGAAGAACGAATGGTTGCAATGACTTCATCTAAAATGGATAGTGCCTTGATCAAGCCATCAACAATATGCGAACGATCTTTTGCCTTTTGCAAATCATAAATGGAGCGGTTCGTCACGACTTCCTTTTGATGGGCAATATAAGAATCCAGTAACAATGGTAATGTCATCATTGTCGGACGACGATTATGAATAGCAATCATATTAAAATTATAAGCTACTTGTAAATCAGTTGTTTTGAACAAATAGTTTAAAATTCCTTGTCCAGGAACATCTTTTTTCAGTTCAATGACAACACGTAGGCCTGTACGATCCGATTCATCACGAATTTCCGCAATTCCTTCAAGTCGTTTATCGACACGTTGCTCATCGATTTTCTTCACAAGATTTGCTTTATTTACATCGTACGGTAATTCCGTAATAACAATTTGCTCTTTGCCGCCTTTAATTGGCTCAACGACTGCTTGCGCACGCACAATGATTTTACCGCGTCCTGTTTCGTATGCTTTTTTAATGCCATCGACACCTTGAATGATCCCACCTGTTGGGAAATCAGGCCCTTTAATAACGGTCATTAAATCATCGACAGTCGTATTTGGGTTATCTAAACGCATAAGAACACCGTCTAGCACCTCATCAAGTGCGTGAGGAGGGATATCTGTTGCATAACCGGCCGAAATACCAGTTGAGCCGTTGACTAGTAAGTTCGGGAAACGAGCTGGTAAAACAGTTGGCTCCATATCCTGATCATCGAAGTTCGGTACAAATTCAACTGTTTTCTTGCCTATATCGCGTAGCATCTCCGCTGCAATAGCAGAAAGTCTTGCCTCGGTATAACGCATCGCTGCCGGTGGGTCACCATCAACAGAACCGTTATTCCCATGCATTTCAATGAGCATATGACGCGCTTTCCAATCCTGACTCATACGCACCATTGCTTCATATACTGAACTATCACCATGTGGATGATAGTTACCGATAACATTACCGACAGTTTTTGCTGATTTACGGAATGGTTTATCGTTCGTATTGCCCTCTGTAAACATCGCATATAAAATACGTCGCTGTACAGGCTTAAGACCGTCACGTGCATCAGGCAACGCGCGGTCTTGAATAATATATTTACTATAGCGACCAAAACGGTCACCCATAACTTCTTCTAAAGGTAAATCTTGAAATTTTTCCGTACTACTCATGCTTGGTCCTCCTCTTGTTGGATGAATTCATTGTCTAAAATATTTGAATCATCCTCCATACCGAAGTCTACATTAGCTTCGATCCATTTACGGCGCGGCTCTACTTTATCGCCCATTAAAGTGGTCACACGTCTTTCAGCACGTGCACCATCCTCGATCGTCACACGTATTAATGTACGTGTTTCAGGGTTCATTGTCGTATCCCACAGCTGGTCAGCATTCATCTCACCAAGCCCTTTATAACGTTGTAATATGTAACCCTTTCCAACTTTTTTAATGGCCGCTTGTAAGTCATTTTCAGTCCAAGCATATTCAGTCACTTCTTTTTTACCAGTGCCTCTTGATATTTTATAAAGTGGTGGTAATGCGATAAATACCTTTCCAGCTTCAATCAATGGTCGCATATAACGATAGAAGAACGTTAACAGCAGCACTTGAATATGCGCTCCGTCCGTATCAGCATCGGTCATAATAACGACTTTGTCATACGCTGAATCCTCGACAGAGAAATCTGTTCCAACACCAGCACCTATTGCATGGATAATCGTTGAAATCTCTTCATTTTTCATAATATCCTGCAGCTTTGCTTTTTCTGTATTAATAACTTTACCACGCAAAGGTAAAATCGCTTGGAACGTACGATCTCGCCCTTGTTTTGCAGAGCCACCTGCAGAGTCACCTTCGACTAAATACAGCTCGTTTTTCGCTGCATTTCGAGATTGTGCAGGCGTTAATTTTCCAGAAAGAATAGTACTGGCTTTTTTGCTCTTCTTGCCGTTTCGTGCATCTTCACGTGCTTTACGAGCCGCTTCACGTACTTGCTGCGCACGAATAGCTTTACGAACAAGAGATGCAGACAATTCTGCGTTTTCCTCAAGCACATATAAAATTTGCTCCGACACAACACTATCTACTGCCGAGCGTGCCTCACTCGTACCAAGCTTGCCCTTCGTCTGACCCTCAAATTGTAGTAAATGCTCTGGTATACGAACAGAAACAATCGCCGCTAAGCCTTCTCGGATGTCTGTCCCTTCAAGATTTTTATCTTTATCTTTTAACAGGCCAATTTTTCGTGCATATTCATTAAAAACACGTGTTAATGCTGCCTTGGCACCTGTTTCATGTGTTCCACCATCTCGTGTACGCACATTGTTAACAAATGAAAGGATTGTTTCGGAGTATCCATCGTTGTATTGAAAGGCGAATTCAACTTCAATTTCGTCTTGGATCCCTTCCACGTACTTAACAGGATGAAGGACGTCTTTCTCCTCATTCAAATACGCAACGAAAGCTTCAATGCCGTTCTCATAAAAGAAAACATCACCTTTGCCTTCCTCGCGTTCATCGATTAACTCAATTTTTAAGCCTTTTAATAAAAACGCTGACTCACGTAAACGTTCTGCAAGCGTATCATAATTGTATTTTGTTACAGAAAAAATCGTGTCATCTGGTAAAAAATGAACAAGCGTTCCAGTCTGCTTTGTTTGTCCAATTTCTTCTAATGTCGTCACAGGATGGCCACCGTTTTCAAAACGTTGACGATATTTTTTACCATCGCGGTGTATCGTAACTTCTAAAAAAGTGGATAAAGCATTAACAACAGACGAACCTACGCCATGTAAGCCACCACTTGTTTTATAGCCGCCTTGTCCGAATTTACCACCGGCATGTAAGACAGTGAAGATAATCTCAGGAGTCGGTTTCCCCATCTTATGCATACCTGTTGGCATTCCCCGGCCGAAGTCTCGAACGCTGATACTTTGATCTTTATGAATAGTGACAATGATATGAGAACCAAAGCCAGCCAAAGCTTCATCCACCGCATTATCAACGATTTCATATACTAGGTGATGAAGTCCACGGCCATCCGTAGAACCGATATACATGCCGGGTCGTTTTCGTACCGCTTCTAATCCTTCTAATACTTGAATGGCGTCATCATTATAGACGCTTGGTGACTGTTTATTCGCCAAAAAATTTCCCCTCCAAAAAACAAACGCATGTTCTATTTATATTCTCTTCCTAATAATAATAGCATTTCCTAACAATATCTAGTGACAGGCCCAAAAAATTTTTAAAAATCCTCACAGCTTCATCGTTTTGATCTGTTTTACCGGAAGAAAAATTTGCAATAATTGCTCCAATATGTATTAAGAACTCTTCTCTTCCTTTGACGCAAGGCAGTAAGTTTTAGTTGCACTGATCATTACTTTTTTCAAAACGCTACGAATCGCTGAGGGCTTTGAACTTTCATTCAAAAGCATTTGACTTTTCTCTGAAAAATATACAGGTACAGTAATAAATGGGTTTCTTCTGTCTAAAGAAATTCGTACTAGTTTACTCTAGAAATTAAAGATAGACTTCTATTCTACCAAAGGAATGGGTGATTGACAAAATTGCCTTTTTACCTATATTTTTAGAAAGGGTTTTCATGCTGCCTATATGAATCATGTCTAAAAGACTAACCTAAAGTCATATACATATAAAAATCCTTGTAAAATAGTTATCTTTTGTAATGAATTCAAGATACACGAAGAAATCTCCTTCATGTCATTGTAGATTATAGAGAAAAAGTGTAGAATATTTATTACATATTATTAGTACCAAGTGTTAATCAATGAATGAAAGGAGTCCAAATATGCTAAATGGACTTATTATTTTATGTGCTTATTTAATCGGCTCGATCCCCTCTGGGTTATGGATAGGCAAAATTTTTTATAAAACTGATATTCGTCAACATGGAAGTGGTAATTTAGGTGCGACAAATACTTTTCGTATTTTAGGAAAAAAAGCAGGAATCATCGTAACGATTATGGATGTCTTAAAAGGTACAACAGCCGTATTACTTGTAGCTCTTCCGCTATTCTCTGATGTCACTATCCATTCGCTAATACTTGGACTAGTAGCCGTTATTGGTCATATGTTCCCAATCTTTGCAGGTTTCCGCGGAGGGAAAGCGGTAGCAACATCAGCTGGCGTTCTCTTAGGATATTCATGGCCTCTTTTTGTCTTATTATTTATTGTTTTTATTGTAACATTAAAAATTACAAAGATTGTAAGTTTAACTTCCATGATTGCCGCTTTAGTAGCACTTATTTATTCAATCGGTTATTATTTTGTTACAGGCGACTTTGCGTTAGGTATTTTAATAGCTTGTTTATTTACCTTTATCATTTACCGTCACCGAGCAAATATTGCACGCATTAAAAATGGTACTGAACCAAAGGTGAAATGGTTGTAATATAGAGAGGAGCATTCTAATGAATATTGTACTAACAGATGAAGCCCTACAATGGTTCAAACAAGAGATGGAAGTAGATTCCGGAGATACGATTCGTTTTTATGCTAGATATGGTGGTTCCAGTCCTTTTCACGAAGGCTTTTCCCTAGGTATGACACGCGAAGAACCATTCAACATCGGTGTTAAGAAAGTTATTGACGATGTTACTTACTATATAGATGAAAAAGATTTATGGTTTTTCAATAATCACAGTTTATATGTAGATGTGGATATTACAAATGACGAATTAAAATATGAGTATAAAAAATAAAGCAGTGTTCCCTTTCGTTTGAAAACGAAGGGAACATTGTTTTTTTTTTGAATCTATTCCAACCTTAGTTTATCTTCTTTCAAAGTTGTACATTCTATAGTTATGTAAAATCTTGAGGAGGAAATGAAAATGTCTATTTCTAAAATTACGGATACCTCCCAAAACAATGACCAACTGTTTAGTTCTCTTTCTCAAAATTTGAAGATAATTAAAAAAGCACTCGGGAATAGTGATGACCTTATCATACGAGAAATTACCATTGGAAAAGCTGAAAAATTTGTTTTTGCGATTATCTATGTAGATGGCTTAACCGATAAAATAACCATTTCTGATTCTGTAATTGATAAACTAATGCTTGATATTGAGGCAAGTGATGAGACAGAAATAGACAAGATTATTCGCCATTTAAGAGATTCTTGTTTAACAGTCGGCGATGTTAATGATATTTTCAATTTTTCAACACTGTACAATTCGATATTGAATGGTGATACGGTCATTTTATTAGATGAATCTTCAACTGGAATTGTAACAAGTACAAAAGGTGCAAAAGATAGGGCTGTTATGGAGCCTTCAACAGAGTCGGTCATTAGAGGTCCTAGGGAAGCCTTTACGGAAACATTGCGAACGAATACGGCTCTGATCCGTCGGAAAATTAAAAGTCCGAATCTCTGGATCAAGTCCCGTATTGTCGGTGAAGTAACAAAAACGGATGTTGCTGTTATGTATTTAAATGACATTGCGAATGACAAAATAGTAGCGGAGGTTCTTTCCCGATTAGATCGTATTAATATTGATGGTATTTTAGAAAGCGGCTACATTGAAGATTTTATTCAAGATTCTAAAACGACCATATTCCCTACAGTTTATAATTCTGAACGACCTGATGTTATTGCTGGTGAAATATTAGACGGAAAAATTGCAATTCTAGTGGACGGTTCACCGTTTGTCCTAGTTGTCCCAGCTCTATTTACATCCTTTTTACAATCTGCTGAAGATTATTATCAGCATTGGATGATTAGTTCTCTTGTACGTTTATTGAGATTTTTTGGAATTGGTCTAGCCTTGATAGCGCCTTCGCTATACGTAGCAATCACCACCTTCCATCAAGAAATGCTACCGACTCCTATGCTAATAAGTATTGCATCTCAGCGAGAAGGCGTCCCCTTCCCTGCCGTTGTGGAAGCACTCATCATGGAGGTTGCATTTGAGGTATTACGAGAAGCAGGTCTCCGAATGCCAAGGACGATTGGACCAGCCGTATCCATTGTTGGAACATTAGTGATCGGTCAAGCGGCTGTAGAAGCAGGAATTGTCTCAGCTGTAATGGTCATTATTGTGGCACTTACAGCTATTTGTAGCTTTTTATTCCCTGCTTATGGCTTATCCAATACAGTCCGTGCTCTTCGCTTCCCATTAATGATTTTAGCAGCAATTGTTGGATTGTTTGGTGTGATGTTTGGCCTGATGATCATTCTCTTACACTTATGCAGTTTACGAACTTTCGGTGTTCCATATTTAAGTCCATTCGGGCCATTAATTGTAGATGATCAAAAAGATGCCCTTGTGTTGTTCCCACGCAGAGCATTATTGACTCGACCACGCTTAATTAGTCAAAAAAATACTGTCAGAGGTCATAAATATTTTAATACGAAAAAAAGGAATCAAAAGAATGTGTAAACGAGGAATAAACCATGTCAAAATATAAGGCAATATGTTTACTAATGATTCTTACTTTACTTTTAAGTGGTTGCTGGAGTAAGCGTGAACTCAATGAATTAGCCATTGTCGCTGCATTAGGAATAGATAAGGTAGATAATGAGTTCGAAATAACTGTTCAAGTTGTAGATCCTGGTGAAATCTCCTCCAAACAGCCTACTTCAGGACGATCACCCGTTATTACCTATCATTCAAAAGGTAAAACGGTTTTTGAGGCCATTAGAAAAATGACAACAGTAACAGCTAGAAAACTTTATTTCGCTCACCTTCAAATCGTTGTACTAGGTGATGAATTAGCAAAAGAAGGAATGGCCGAACCGTTAGATTTAGTGTCAAGAGATCATGAATTCAGAAATGACTTCGATGTCATCGTTGCTCATGAGGCGACTGCCGACGAAGTTTTAAACGTATTAACACCTATCGAAAAAGTTCCGGCTAACAAATTACTAAATTCTCTTAAAACGTCAGAGAAAACTTGGGGTACAACACAATCCATTAAAATTGACGAATTAATCAATATTTTAAATAACAAAGAAACAAGTGTAGTCATGTCTGCCATTGAAATACATGGAGATAAAAGTGCGGGAAAGGATCCATCGAATGTTAAAAAATCGAAGTCTTCTGTAGTATTGAAGTATGCTGGCTTAGGGGTTTTTAAAGAAGATAAATTCATTGGGATTTTATCAGAAGAAGATAGTAGAAGTCTAGGTTTTTTAAAGGACAAAATAGAAAGTACAATTGAAATTCTTGCTTGCCCTAAGGAAGGTACTCTATCAACAGAGATTACGCACTCAAAGACGAAAATAAAAGGTAAATTTGAAAATGGAGCACCAAAAATCAATGTTTTTATAGATGTTAGCCAAAATGTAGGAGAAGTTGAATGTACTATAGACCTTACTAAAGAAAAATCGATTCACTACATCAATAAAAAAACAGAAGAACTTATTAAAAAACGAATCGAAGAAACAATTAAAACAGTTCAGCAAAATTATCGGGTCGATATTTTTGGATTTGGTTCAGAACTTCATCGCACAAATCCGAAAGAGTGGAAAAAAATAAAAAAAGACTGGCTAACTATATTTCAAGAGGTACCAGTTAAAGTTGAAGTACATGTGAACACACAAGGATTAGGGACGATGGAAAATTCATTAGTGAAGAAGCCGAAGGGAGAATAATCTATGATTATGACGATTTTTATACTATTAATTACAGCTGTTATAGCCTTTGTCTTCATTCCAACATTAAACAAAAATAAAGAAACGAAAACAATCGTTATTTTTTCGATTTTTTTAATGCTCGGTGCTGTATTAAATGTTGCGGTCTCATTAAAAGTTAAAATACCGAGCCCAATAGATTTAATTACCTTTATTTTTTCACCAATAAAGGATTTATTCATTTCCCTGACAAAGTAATAAGGCAACTTTATGTAAGAAAGGGGTAGCGTTCATGATGGAAAAAGAAATCATTAGTTCAAGACAATTTATGATCATTACCCTTCTCTTTTCAATAGGCACAGCCATTTTAATTATCCCCGCAAGTGTAACAAGCGAAGCAAAGCAAGATGCATGGATTGCAGCAATCATTGGTGTCGTTATAAGTTTGCCTATAGTAAAGCTTTTCGTTGCTTTAGGAAATAGAACACCTACCCTTACATTTGTAGAGGCTAATGAAAAGATATTAGGTCGTTTTTTCGGAAAATTCACTGCAATTGGCTTTATTATTATATGTTTACTTTCTGCCGGTGAATTATTATATTTCATTGGAATTTTCATGAAAACGGAAATTATGCCAGAAACACCTACGATGGCATTTGCATTTATGTTCAGTATTATCATTATATATGCAGCATTTTTAGGTATTGAGGTATTTGCCCGTTCTGCAGAAATACTATGTCCAATTTTTATTTTAATTTTTATTTTCTTTGTCATTTGTATTTCACCATCCATCCAGATTGAAAATATACAGCCTATAATGGAAACACCAAAAAGATCATTATTCTTTAGTATAATTCGATTTATAAGTCTTTTTTCTTTCCCGCTTGTTGTATTATTAATGATTTTCCCTTCCGCAGTAAACGTCCAAAAATCTGCACAAAAAGGTTTTTACATTGGTGCAATTTTGGGAGGGATTGTCTTAATCACGATCATCACACTATCTATTCTTGTCCTAGGTCCGGCAAATACTGCTTCTAGGACATTTCCTAGTTATTCTTTAGCTCAAAGAATTTCAATTGGGGATTTTCTGCAGCGTATCGAAGTGATTATGGCGACCATGTGGGTAATATCTATTTATATTAGAACTTTTATGTATTTTTATGCTTCGGTGATCGGTATCTCACAAATATTTAACATTAAAAATCATCGACCGCTCATTTTTCCACTCGGCATGATTATCCTTGGACTTTCACAAATTGTTCATCCTAATATTATTCATTCAGATATTTACAATAGAGATATCTGGCCTATATTTTCCTTTGTTTTAATGATTTTATTACCATTGGTTTTATTACTAGTCACAATAATTCGCAAAATTAATGGAAATGAAAATGATAGTAAAAACGGTATTGCGACACAAGATGAAAGTAGCAGTAATGGCGGTAATGCTTCTCTTAGTAATAATAATTCTACTCAAAGTGGTAGTAGCAACAATGGCGGTAATACTTCTCTAAATGAAAGTAGTAGTAATAACAATAATTCTACTCAAAGTGGTAGTAGCAACAATGGCGGTAATGCTTCTCAAAATGAAAGTAATAGTAATAACGATAACTCTACTCAGAGTGATGGTAGCAGTAATGGCGGTAATACTACACAAAATGTAAGTAATAGTAATAACGATAACTCTACTCAGAGTGATGGTAGCAGTAATGGCGGTAATGCTTCTCAAAATGAAAGTAGTAGTAGTAACGTTAACTCTACTCAAAGTGAAAATAGCAACAATAGCGAAAATCCCTCACCAAGCAAAGGTGAGAACGCTTCAAGTAATACTACACAGAATGATAGCGATACCGGCAATACGCCAAATAGTGATAAAAATAAAGATTCTCCAGGAAATTAACAACATAGTGGCATAAAAAAATGATGAACCTATCGTTTCATGGTCATCATTTTTTCTTTACATTTTTTGTACCGAAAGCTACAGGTGTTTGGTCATCCGCTGAAAAGAATTTATATGAATTCAATTCCAACCTTGGTTTATCTTCTCTCAAAGTTGTACATTATATAGTTATGTAAATCTCTATTTATAATTACGGATACCATAGGTCCTCTTTCTCAAAATTTGTAAAGCACACTAGAATAACAAGTTTGCGTTAGCGATCATCTATATAAATGGCTTGTTTAAAAACAGCAGGAGTCAATAAAGGAATCAAACGAATGATTCCAAATTTTAAATAATAAAGGAACAAAAACAATCGTTATTTTTTCGATTTTTTTATTAATCGTTGCTGCATTAAAACTGGGGTCTTATAAAGGATCAAAATTCCAAGCCCATTAGACTTGCTTACCTTTATTTTTTCACCAATTAAAGATTTAATTGTCTCCCTGCCAAAACAATAAGGATCTTTATGTTAAGAGAAAAGGGGTAGCGTTCAAATGGAAAAAGAAATAATTAGCTCAAGGCAATTTATGATCATTACCTTTCTCGCTTCAATTGGAACAGCCATTTTAATTAGCCCTGCTAGTGTAACAAGTGAAGCCAAACAAGATGCCTGGATTGCCACGATTATAAGTGTCGTTTTAAGTTTACTTTTAATAAAGCTTTTCATTACTGTAGGAAAACGGACACCTGCCCTTACATTTGTAGAAGCTAATGAAAAGATATTAGGTCGCTTTTTCGGAAAAATAACTTCGATTGGTTTTATTTTTCTATCCTTACTTTCTGCCGGTGAATTATTATATTTCATTGGCATTTTCATGAAAACAGAAGTTTTGCCAGAAACACCTACAATGGCCTTTGCGTTTCTGTTCAGTATTATCATTATTTATGCTGCATTTCTAGGGATTGAAGTTTTTGCCCGTTTTGCAGAAATACTATTCCCATTTTTTATTTTAATTTTTATTTTATTCGTAGTTTCTATTTCACCATCCGTCCATATGGAAAATCTACAGCCAATAATGGAGGCACCAGCAAAATCATTATTTATTAGTATAATTCGATTAATGAGTATTTTTTCATTCCCACTTGTCATATTATTAATGATTTTTCCTTCTACTATTAACGTCCATAAATCAGCACAAAAAGGGTTTTACATTGGTACAATTCTTGGAGGGATTGTCTTAATTGCTATCATAACATTAGCTATCCTTGTCCTAGGTCCGGCAAATACTGCTTCTAGGACATTTCCTAGCTATTCATTAGCCCAAAGAATTTCAATCGGGAATTTTTTACAACGTATTGAAGTGATTATGGCAGCCATGTGGTTAATATCAATTTATATTAAAACTTTTATGTTTTTTTACGCTGGGGTCATCGGCATCGCACAAATATGTAAAATTAAAAATCATCGACCGCTCATTTTCCCATTCGGAATGATTATCCTTGGACTTTCACAAATTATTCATCCTAGTATCATTCATTCAGAAATTTACAATAGAGAAACGTGGCCTATTTTTTCTTCTATTTTCGCAATCTTCTTACCATTAGTTTTATTACTTATCGCGAAAATCCGCAAAATTAACGGTAATGCTACTCAAAGTGCAGGTAGCAATAATAATGATAATTCTACTCAAAATAGTAGTAGTAACAATGCCGGTAATGCTACACAAAATGAAAGTAATAGTAATAACGATAATTCTACTCAGAGTGATAGTAGCAATAATAGCGGTAATGCTTCTCAAAATGAAAGTAATAGTAATAACAATAATTCTACTCAAAGTGGTAGTAGCAACAATGGAGGAAATACTTCACACGATGAAAGTAGTAGTAATAACTCTACTCAAAGTGATAGTAGTAGATATAGTGAAAATCCTTCACCGAGCAAAAGTGAGAACGCTTCAAGCAATACTACACAGAATGATAGCGATACTGGCAATACCCCAAACAGTGATAAAAATTAAATTTACAGTATAAAGGCATAAAAAATGATGACCCTCTCCAATCAAGGTCATCATTTTTAATTGCTATTAAATGGCATTAAATATGATATTCAATTTGATCGACGAAATCCCATTCGTATGGTGTTTCTTGGTAAACATAGTAGTTCAACCAATTGGAGAATAATAAATGTGTATGGGCACGCCACGTATTAATCGGTTCATTTGCGGGATTATCATGTGGGAAGTAATTCACTGGTACCTCAATATCTAATCCTTTCGCAACATCTCGACTATACTCATCAGCTAAAGTCGTTGCATCATATTCAAGATGGCCCGTAATCATAATGTTTTTATTATCTTTAGATTGCACAATAAAAACACCAGCATCTTCAGAATAAGAGAGTAAGCGTAAATCAGGATGGCTAAGTACTTCTTCAATTGATACAGATGTATATCGTGAATGTGGTGCCGTAAATGAATCACTAAAGCCTCGTACTAAATCCACTGTTAAATCCGTAATGACATGAGAATATACACCTGAGCATTTAGCAGGAAGTCCTATTTTACCGATACCGTAATGATGGTATAACGCCGCCTGTGCACCCCAACATATATGTAAAATCGATGTTACGTTTGTCTTAGACCAATCCATAATTTCTGAAATTTCCTGCCAGTAGTTCACTTCTTCAAATTCCATTTTTTCTACTGGTGCACCTGTAATAATCATACCATCATAACGGCGATGACGGATTTGATTGAAGGTCGTGTAAAATAACTGTAAATGTGATTTACTGACATTTTTCGATTCATGCGTAGCTGTATTTAAAAATGTAATATTTACTTGTAACGGTGTATTCCCCAATAATCGAAGTAATTGAAGCTCTGTTTTTTCCTTTTCTGGCATTAAGTTCAAAATTAATATATTTAACGGACGGATTTGTTGCGTCTTCGCTCTGTCCTCTTCCATTACGAAGATTTTTTCCTCACGTAAATGTTCTCCAGCTGGTAAGTTTTTCGGAATATTAATTGGCATCTTGCATTCCCCTCTCTTTTATTTCTTTTGTTACATTCAATGCACGGGCCCTGCGCAAAGTCAAATATCAAACGATGAAATTAAAAAATCCCCCTCATTCCATATGAGATAGAATGAGAAGGATTTTTCCACGTTCACTCTTATCTCTCAAAGGACAAATCCTTTGCTGGAATTAGCACCTTTCTAACTTTCGTTAGAGGTTGCTGAAGCGTCATCGGGCCAAATCCCTCAACTTCTCTTGATAAGATTATTTAATTAAAAAGAATTGTAACATGAACAATTAAGAATATCAATAATACATAGAATATTTTGTTATTAATCATGCATGTCATGATGTCATTTGTTTAACACTAAACTTGAATGTTTACATTCATTATTTGATGGTAAACATGTTGTACTTATGTTAACATATACCTTTAGTAACAGAGAGGAACGTGAATAGTTTGATTAAAATTGATTTTCCAAAACCAGATGTAGTAATTCGCCAACGCGAACAAGATTTAAAGCCAGGAGATGTACCAATCACACCATACCATGGTTTTATCGACTTCCATAAAATCACTCGTGAAAAGGGTGGTATTTTCTTATTCTACAATGAAGAGAACGAACTTTTATTTGTAGGTAAAGCACGTAAAATTCGTCAACGTATTAAAAAGCATTTTGAGGACAATGTGTCACCGATGAAAAATCATCGTGATGAAGTTTTCAAAATTGAAGTGTATGAAGTGGAAGATCCAATGGAACGTGAAATTTATGAAACGTACGCGATCAATTCATTCCGCGCTAAATACAATGTCGATAAAGTATTTTATTAATAATTAACGAAAAAAAGAATCTGCTCGCCTTATGAAATGTACATGGAGGCTTGCAGATTCTTTTTCAATATTTTCATTCTAAAAAAAATGCTTTACGTTCTTTCGTAATCCATTCCTCAAGCTCCGTATCATCGCGCTTTAAAAGGCGATTAATAAGCACGTCATGCCAGATATAATCCTCTAATAAATAAATATGAACAGGATCATTGGTAATAAAAGCGGTTTCATGATGTGCTGGAGAGTGACCATAAATCATATCTTGACCATCTACAGACAAAATAAACCAATGTGGCGTAGAAGTTTTTCTCGTATATTGTGTAGTTCGATGCTGGTCTAAGGGTGAAACATTTTCATCCACATTCAATGTAATACCATGAATCGGAATATGCTGTGCGACCTCTTGTATAGCTTCTCGTAATTCCCCATACATATCTTCCCACATCGATAATATAACTTTTTTCTCCGCTTTTTTTAATAATGACTGACAATAATTAACGATTGCCTCTTTTCCTTTTATCGTGACAACTTTATGCTCCGCTTCCTGCTCTTTTACTTCTAATTTTTCTAATTGATCACTAATCGATGTGAAATTCGATTGCCAACGTTGCTGAATTTGCTGTAAAAACACAGCGACAGGAATGGAAGAGTATATCGTTTGATCTGCCGTTTCTTCTTTTAGTACTAACCCTTTTTCAACAAGTACATCAAGTATGTCGTATATTCTTGCACGAGGGATACCGGAGTTTTTACTTACTTGATAGGCACTAACATGACTATTTTGTACGAGTGCAATATAGGCCTTCGCTTCATATTCTGTGAATCCTAGTTCTTTTAATTGCGCGATTAATTCAACCATTCGATCCCTCCATTTCCTTTATTATAAGTTAAGGCTATAAAGATAAGCCAATAAAAAATAATTCTTTACAGCAAAGTGAAATTTAGTTACTATTTCGGTAGTAACTATCGAAAGAGGTGTAAACATGCTATTTGAAGTAGATGTAAATGTAGTCATATTATTAATATCTTTTGGATTTTTAGCCGCCTTTGTGGATGCAGTCGTTGGGGGTGGAGGCTTAATTGCGTTACCTGCCCTTATGTTTGCTGGTTTAAATCCAGCAGCTGCAGTAGCCACTAATAAACTTGCCGGCACCATGGGTTCTTTAACATCAACCATCTCTTTTTATCGATCTGGTCAGCTAGAAATTCGTTCAGTTATTAAATACTTTCCCCTCGCCTTTGTGGGATCACTTTTTGGTGCATGGACCGTTCATTTAATTAATCCTGAATTACTAAAACCACTTATGCTCATAATGCTTGCAGCTGTTGCCGTCTATACAATCTTTAAAAAAGATTGGGGTTCAGTAGCTGCAGTCAAAAATTTAAAGTTTACGCACTTAGTCCTATTCATGCTGTTGTTATTTACAATTGGGTTTTATGATGGGTTTCTTGGTCCAGGAACTGGCTCATTTTTAATCTTCAGCTTTTTATTAATCGGCTTCGATTTCTTAAAAGCAGCAGGAAACGCGAAATTTTTAAACTTAGCCAGTAATTTTGCCGGCCTTTTAATGTTCGCCTACTTAGGTCAGATTCATTATGCCTATGGTTTACTAATGGGCATCGCTCAAATTGCCGGTGCATTTGTAGGCTCACGTATGGCGATTAAAAAAGGTAGCGGCTTTGTCCGCGTATTATTTATTATCGTAACGATAACGTTGTTAACTAAAAATGCTTATGATTACATAAAAAACGCCGTAGATTTTTAGCTCTACGGTGTCTTAGCTTGTCGACAATCTTTGGCGTTCTGTTTCTTTAATTTGAAGAGGCTTTTGTCATTTCGAAGGGGTTTTTTTGGTTCAATCCTTCGCTCAGGAGAGGCTATTCGTCACTTGGGAGGGTCTTATCCGTTGCTCAGGAGAGGCTTTCCGTCGCTTGGGAGGGTTTTTCCGTCGCTTCAGAGGGACTTTCCGTCACTTTGAACTTTCTATCCATCAATCCAGAGATTCTATCCACGTTTTGGGTAATTCTATCCATCATTTGGAGAGTCTATCCGTCGCTCCAGTGGTTCTTTCCGTCTCTTCGGAGAGGCTTTCCGTCGCTCAGGAGAGGCTTTCCGTCACTTGGGAGGGTCTATCCGTCGCTTCATAGGGACTTTCCGTCACTTTGAACTTTCTATCCATCAATCCAGAGATTCTATCCACGTTTTGGGTAATTCTATCCATCATTTGGAGAGTCTATCCGTCGCTCTGGAGGTTCTTTCCGTCTCTTCGGAGAGGCTTTCCGTCACTTGGGAGGGTCTATCCGTCGCTTCATAGGGACTCACTTTGAACTTTCTATCCATCAATCCAGGGATTCTATCCACGATTTCGATTGTTCTATCCACGTTTTGGGTAATTCTATCCACGATTTCGAATGTTCTATCCACGTTTTGGGTGATTCTATCCATCATTTGGAGAGTCTATCCGTCGCTCCAGTGGTTCTTTCCGTCTCTTCAGTAGTTCTTTCCGTCGCTCCAAGGATTCTTTCCGTCACTTCAGTAGTTCTAATCTGTCGCTCCAAGGGTTCTTCCCGTCACTTCGGAGGTTATCCGCCACATCAGTAATTCTTTCCTTCGCTCCGTACCCGCGATTTTGGATAGTCTATCCATCATTTCGAACATTCTATCCAACACTTATTGTCTGCAATATAAAACGCCGTAGATATTCTATCACTACGGCGTTTTCTAATTTAAATAAACAACTTTTCATTTTTAAATTTATGACTTGTTAATAAGCTAACAATAACAAATATGACTAAGGAAGCGACGATTGGAATTGTCACGGTGTGCATACCAAAGACAGAAGGATAAAAACGATCAATGATTATATAAAGGATCATACCCGAAATCATTGACGCGATAGCTCCATACTTATTGGCTTTTTTCCAATATAGTCCTAATACGACGGTCCAAATAAAGACTGCCTCGAGTCCGCCAAAAGCGAATAAATTTAGCCATACTAATAAATCTGGTGGATTTAGAGCAAAAACGACAACGGCTAGACCGATCACTGTCGTAACAATAAAACTTGCACGCTTAATTTCCGTATCATTCGCTGTTGGTTTTATATAATTTAAGTAAATATCTTTCACTACTGTGGAGCTTACAAGCATCAGTAATGCGTTGACTGTAGACATCGTTGCTGCCATCGGTGCAGCTAAAACAATGCCAGCTAAAAATGGTGGTAAAACCTTTAATGTTAGCATCGGCATAACTTTATCACCAATTTCAATACCCGGTATCACTGGTCGTGCTAAAACACCGATTAGATGCATCCCAAACATAATTGTCCCAATGGCAATAGTGCCAATGATAATAGCTAAATGCATACTTTTAGAATCTTTATAGCTCATAGCACGAACTGCGATTTGTGGAAGTCCCACAACTCCAACACCAATCAAAATCCAAAATGTAGATACGTATAATGGCGTTAACTCACCTTCTGCTCCAAATGGAGACACAAAATTCGGATTCTCAGCGACAAGTGAGGCCATAATATTATCGATTCCTCCACCAGCGATGATTGTCCCAATTAATAAAATAATGGTTCCGATAACCATAATAGAGCCTTGCACCGTATCCGTTAGTGCAACAGCACGGAAGCCCCCAATAATCACATACACTAATACCGAAATCGCGAATATAAAGAGTGCAGTTGTATAGTTTAAGCCAGTTAATGATTCTATTAATCGAGCACCACCTACCCATTGGGCCATCATTGCAGAAAATAAAAAGGTGATAATACTAATAGCCGATAGGATAACAATAGCATGACTCTTATAGCGTTCTCGTAAAAAATCTATTAACGTGATGGCTTGATAACGTCGTGCGATAATAGCAAATTTCTTCCCTAAAATCATTAAGACGAAATAACCTGCAGGAAGCTGCGCCATCGCCAGCAATACCCAGCCAAGCCCTTTCGTGTATGCAACGCCTGGTCCACCTATAAAGCTACTTGCACTACCGTACGTAGCAATCATTGTCATAGCGAGGATAAAGCCTCCCATTTCACGACCACCGAGGAAGTATTCCTGTAAAAATGAATTGGAAAAGCGTACATACTTATTTGACCAGATCCCAATACCAAAAATGATGACTAGAAATAATAGCAGTGGAAAAATAACTTGCCAATGCATTATTGATCCACCTCCTCATCGTCAAATGGTACTTCTTTGAAAAAGAGTTTCATGACGGCCCAGATTAATATAATCATAAAACCTGTCCCTGCAATACAGCTATAGAAAAACCATGCAGGGAAACCGAATACATACGTATAGCTTGTTGGATCACCAGAGCCTAGTCCATAAGCAAAGCCAAACCAAATCGCAAAGTTAACGATAACAAGCCCGATACCGATTAGCGCCTCTCGATGCGCAATTTTAAAGCGTTGATCTTTCAAAATACAGTCCCCCTAACCTACTCTATTTTACTGATATGTTCGTATTATGGGAACCTTTGTGAAAAAATAAATATCAATAGCTCAAGCTATTTTTTAAAAAACATTAGATCTATGGTATCTAATAGCTCCACATCTAAATTTTCGCTATCTTCCTAGCTATGAAATATTTCTAGATGCCATTTAAGTCTTTGCTATTTATTCGCTTCAATCCACATTATAGGTATCCATTATTTTATAATTGGCCCTTTTATGTACTTCAACACAAGCCCAGTAATCATCTTCATCTTCAAAATCATGATCTACCACAAACGCACCTACTTGCTGTGAAGAATTTTCTACATGTTTCATTTCGCCAACTCGTTTTTTGAACTGCAGCAACAGGACATAAAACCCGAAACATACTTGCTTTAACTCCTCAATTTGTTTTTGTCATTTTCATTTTTTACAATAAAAAAAATCCTCTTTTTCCTATAAAAATTGAAAAACGCCTGGATTTCCAAGCGTTTTTCAACCTTAATATTGAAATTTTTTTAATAAGCTTTGAAGCTCGTCTGCCTGTTGTGCCATCTCTTTGGCTGAAGAGGCCATATTGTCTATGAAAGCTAATTGCTCCTTCGCTGTTAGCGTCACGTGCTCCGTACTTTCGGTTGCCTTGCTTGCAATGCGTGCCATTGCTTCTGTTGAGGCTGTAACTTCTTCAACACTTGCAGACATTTGCTCTGTCACGGCAGAGATGTCATGTAACTGTGTGCTAACTCCTTTAATCGACTGCATAATTTTGTGGAAGGCCAGTTTTGTATCATCTACAACATCCATACCTGATGCTGCTTCCTTCGAGTTACTAGATATAGCCGAAATTACATTGGCTGTATCATTTTGAATGGAATGAATAAGTGTTGCGATTTGGTCAGCAGATTCCTTTGATTGTTCTGCTAATTTGCGAACTTCATCAGCAACGACAGCAAAGCCTTTTCCTTGTTCACCAGCACGAGCCGCTTCAATAGCTGCATTTAAAGCCAGCAAATTCGTTTGATCGGCGATGTTTGTAATCACATCAACGATATTGCCAATTTGCTGTGACTGATCACCTAATATACGGACCTGTGCCTCTACATTGCCAGATGATTCATTAATAATTGTCATTTGATTCAATACACGATTCAAAGAATCATTGCCTTGTGTAGCCTCATCACTCATTAAATCAGCAGCATCTGAAACAATTGAAGCGGTTTCAGCAACTTGTTGGATGCCTATGGCCATTTCCTGCATGGCAGTTAGGCTATCACTTGTGCTTTGTAATGTCGTTTTTGAACCATCCGCTATATCTTCTAATGTTGACGTTAGCTGTCTCGTCATAGCTGCTGTTTGCTGCGATTTAGTTGTTAAGCCATCAGAAGATACATCAACCTGTTTAGACGATTGTGCTATTTGTTGCATTAATACTTTTAAGCTTGTCAGCATTTTGTTAAAAGATTGCGCTAGCTCCCCTGCTTCATCCTTGGAATTAATTTGTAACTGTTTTGTTAAATCTCCTTCGCCATCCGCAATATCTCGTAGTTGATTGTTTATTTCATGAAGCGGTTTCACAAATGCTCTTGTGAAAAGGAAGCTACCTAATACAGCTATGATTGCTCCGATGAACAATACAATGAGAAGCTTACCGATAAAGGCAAAAATAATTGTATTAACCCCATCTATTGTTTCACCGACAAACCACATGCCAATGATGTCTCCATTTGCATCTTTAATCGGTGCATAGAGTGTTAAATATTTCGTTCCTACAACATCAGCTTCACCTATAAAGGTTTCTCCTTTATTCATGACATTTTCAACGACTTTTGGATCAGCATCTTTGCCCACTAAACGTTCTCCATTTAGCTTTAGGTTGGTGATCAGTCCTTTTGACCCTTGAAAAATGGTTACACCGCCATCTATGCTTTCTCCTAACTCATCTACAAAGGCTTCCTGATTAACAATTTTTGTATCGCCTTTGTAAAGTTCCCCATCTTGTATAGCCCAATCTCCCTTAAATCGTTCCTCTAGCAGCATATAACCAACCTTTGAAATATGGGTTATGCTCTGTTCAAAATTGTTACGCATAATTTGTTTTACTTGTATATGGGAAACAAATCCAATCATAACGCTTAAAAATAGGATGACTCCCACTAAAAGTAAATTAAATTTTGTACTAATTTTAAAAGTACGCAATAAATTTTTCTCTCCTTTCTCATAGTTATTAGGAATATTATGTATAAAAAATAAGCCAAGTTTATTAAACATCATTATGTAAATAGTTTCAATATATTATCAATAAATTAACATTTTTAATCATTATAGGGTGTTTTGAGAAATGTGAGGTTGAGACTGTGCGCATTCTTGAGAGGGTACGATGAGCCGTTTCACTTCGCTGTAAGTTCTTATTTGTGACGCTAATCCTCAAGGAGAAGTCAGTCTCTACTGTCACCAATCCTCACTAGCATTTTTGGGGGGAGTTTAAATCTCCATATATAAGAAAAGTGGCCATTGAATAAGTTATTTATTGGAAAGCTCATCAATCGCTAGAACAGCTAGTTCCAACGCTTTAATTCTTCTTTCTAAAAGCGTTTTTTGGGGACTACCAGCCTTTGACTTAACATATACTTTCTCAATTGATGGAAATAAACTAGTAAGAACATTGCGAGCCTCTGCTAATTCTGCCTGGGTGTAATGATGGGGGCTTTGATGCCAAACGTTTTCTAGCATTGCTAATCCAATGCAAACAGCTTTGAGTCGTTTCTTTACTAAGGTAATATTTGCGCCTTTTTGAATCATCTGGGATAAGGCATTTTCGAGTTTATTGATTGTCGATTGTAACGATTTTATTGATTCCAATTTTTCTACATTTGATACGTTTTCCATTTTAGTACTGCCCTTTCTTCGTTCTATTCCTTGATACTTGATAACATCGTAAAAAACCCGATTTCACTCGCAATATTTTAACATAGCCACAAAGTAAAAGTCTCTTCTAGCTGTCTTTAAGCGATAAGAAGTTGCTTAATATAGCAGCAAAAAACGCCTGGATATCCAAGCGTTTTTTATCTTTATTCCTGCAGCTGGTTTAATTCGCAGCTTTCACATACATTTGTAATACTTTTTTATCGATCTTTCCAACACTTGTTTTTGGCAATTCATCGATGAACATAATCTTTTTTGGAATTTTGTAGCGACCTAAATACTTACTACAGATTTCTTTGATTTCCTCTAATATAGTATCTTGCTTATCCTGGCAAACGATAACGGCCACCACGATTTCACCCCAATAATCATCCACCATTCCAATCACCGCAACCTCTTGCACTCGCTGATGGCGTAAAATGCATTGCTCTACCTCCTGGGGATAAACATTTTCTCCACCAGAAATAATCATCTCTTTACTGCGACCGACAATGTAAAAATCACCATCATCATCCATCAGTGCTAAATCGCCAGTTTTTAACCACCCATCTTGAATGATTTTTTCAGTCTCCTGCTGATTATTCCAGTAAAAGCGAAACATATGCTTCCCTCTAACTAATAGCTCTCCGACTACGTTTGGTGCACAGCTTTCTCCTGCACTATTGATAATTTTAGCTTCATTGAATTGCATGCTCTTCCCTACGGCACCTTTTTTTAAATAAGCGGCCTCTCGTGAAATATAAAAATTATTAGGCCCCGCTTCTGTTAAACCATAGCCCTCTTTAAAAAATAGTCCCTTCTTGAAAAATGCGTCATATATTGGATACGGGCATGGTGCGCCCCCTGATAAAAAAACTTTCACGGAAGGGAAGCTACTGCTCTTAAAGTAATCCTCCGCAATCATCGCTTGGTACATTGTTGGCACAAAAAGCGAAATCGTTGTCTTGTACTGATTAATCGCCTTAAGAGCTTTTTCCGCCTCAAACTTATCACCAATAACAACTGTACCGCCAGCCATTAGCAGCGGTATACATAAGGCATTCAAACCTCCTGTATGGAACAACGGCATATAATTTAACGTACAATCACTATCGCTCAAGCCCCAGCTAATAATTGTATTTATCGCATTCCAATTTACAGAATTAAAGGATAGGACAACACCCTTCGCCTTACCAGTTGTGCCCCCTGTATAAATCATTAGCCAAGGGTCATTAAGGTCTACTGCTCGAATGGTTAGCGTAGCTCCTTCATTAGCTACACGAAGGGAATGCATGTTTTCGAAAGATAAAGGGCAATTCATTTCTTCATCGTAAAGCAGTAAAGAAGGCGTAGCATCCGTCAAAATATCAGTTAATTCCGCCGTACTCATACGCCAATTCAATGGCACATAGATAAGGCCTCTTAATCCGCAGGCGAATAAGACAGCAAAAAGCTGAATATGATTTTTCGCAAATACGGCTACACGACTCCCTGCTTGCAAGTTTTGGCGCTCAAAAAAATGACTCCATTTTGTGATTTCCTCTGTTAATTGCTGATAAGTCCACTGTTCCTTAGTTTCTAAGTTCACCAATGCTAGACGTTCAGGTGTTAGAGATGCACGTTTTAAAATCCAGGATTGCTCTACAAACATCTTGAAAGCCCCCTTATCACATCATAATTGCTCCATCCACATGAAGCGTGTGACCGTGGACATAGGAAGCCTCATCAGATGCTAAAAATAAATAAGCATTGGCAATATCTCTAGGTGTTCCTAATCTTTGCAGTGGTACGATGGAGCGCATTTGTGCTAGCACATTTTCTGGCATTTTTTTCACCATATCTGTTTCTGTAAAGCCAGGTGCAACCGCATTCACGTTGATGCCTTTGCGCCCTAATTCCTTCGCCCATGTTTTGGTCATGCCAACAATAGCGGCCTTTGTGGCGGCGTAATTTGTTTGGCCAACATTGCCATAAACACCGCTAACAGAGGATGTATTAATAATTTTTCCTCCACCAGCAGCGATCATATGTGGAATTACTTCTTGTGTACACTGAAATACTCCAGTCAAATTCACATCAAGCACCTGCTGAAACTGATCTTCCGTCATTTTTGTTAACATTGCATCGCGAGTAATACCTGCATTATTCACTAAAATATCAACTCGGCCCGTATGCTCTATAACTGTTGTCACTAGCTTCTTGACACTTTCCCTATCTGCAACATTTACTTGCACAAATAATGCCTGGTCACCTAATTGCTGGGCAGCTGAAGCACCTGCTTCTTCATTAAAATCTGCAATGACAACGAATGCACCCTCTTCAATAAATCGTTCAGCAGCAGCATAGCCAATCCCGTTCGCTGCTCCTGTAATAATGGCAACTTTATTGTTTAAACGCATAATTTTTTCCTCCAATTTCTAAAAATGCTTCAATTTCAGTTGTAAGCTGTGGTAAATCATCAATTAATGGAGAGTGACCGCAGTCTTTTAAACTGACGAATTGTGCATTCGCGCCTAAATCGAGCATTATTTCTTCATTCATTCCTTCTGTTATGACATAATCACGATCCCCTCTTAACACTAAAACGGGAATGGTAATGTGTTGAACCTCATGAGTGCCCTTGGCGACCTCATGATTAACAGCACTTATATTGAAGACATTTAATGCATGATAAACTTCAGCTAAATTTTGTTGCGTCAACATATCCTCCACATATGACTGATAGTGTTCCGGGCTAGGCTGATTATGCGTGTATATAAGTGCGTTCCAGACCGACTGTAAGCCTTGCACATTTTTCGAATCATAGAAGCCTTGTACTAATTTTGTTTTAAATGTATCGACGAGTACTTCTTCATAGGTAAATGCCCTTTTTAATGCAGCTTGATTGCCAGTACCTAAATCCGTGTAAAATGGGTAACCTCTCGTAGATGCCGAGGCTAGTAAAATAAGCTGCTGACAATAGCCTGGATACTGTGCGACAAACTGCATACATACAGCTCCGCCCGTTGACCAGCCAATCATGTCAAACTGTTTCAATTGAATGGCGTCCACAAAAAGCTTCACATCATCGCTAAAATCTTTAATCGCAGAAATTGGTTTATGATAAGATGAACCACCAAAACCTCGTAAATCCAGTGCATAAATTGTATATTTTTCATCCAATGCATCGATTAGAACGTCCCAATGTTTGGAGGATGTCATATTGCCATGAATAAGTAATAAAACTCGTTCTCCCCCTTGACGTTTACGATAAGCAATCGTTTCTCCATTAGATAGCTGAACCGTTTTTAACAACGCATTTCCCCCTTATCCCCATCGAATCGTAATAGCTCCCCAGACATAACCAATACCTGCACTAACAAGTGTGACGATGTCTCCATCATGGATACGGCCTTCATCTAACGCCAGCTGCAATGATACTATTTGGTCAATCTGTCCAATATGACCATACTCTCGTAAATATATGGATTGCTCCTGCTGCAGGCCGAGTTCAGATAAAATATAGTCATGCGCTGATTTTTTCATATGAAGCATCGCTAAATAACGAATATCCCCCTCATTTAATCCACTTTTCGCCAAGGATGTTCGAATTACCTTCAAAAAATTACTTAAAGATTTTTGCTCTAAGCGCTCCTTCATCCCAATCGGATCGATCACATCGAGCTGATACAAATTATTTTCCAAATCAGAAGGCGTTAAAGGTTTTTTTGTACCACCGACAGGCACGACTACATCCTCTGAGAACGAGCCATCCGTCATAATATCCGCCTCTAATAACTGATTTTTGTCATAGTTTTTTTGTAACAGGATAGCGCCACCACCAGCTGCTAAATTGTACATAAAGCGTGTTCGAGGATTGCTATAATCGATAAAATCAACATTTCGATAGCCACCAGCTAAGAGGACCGTCTGAATGGAATCATCCGACGCCATTAAGCTTTTCGCTAGTTTTAGTGCCATAATGGTCGTGCCACATCTTAATTGTACATCGAATGCCCAAGCATTTACGGCCCCTAGCTCCTCCTGCATTTTTATCGAGGCAGTCCACAAGGGATACTCCTTATGCTCCTCTCCCATATAAATGACAACATCAATATCTTTCGGGTCGATTTGAGCTTTGCGTATAGCGTCCTGCGCTGCCCATATCCCCATTTGAACCGTATGATCTTGCTCACCAGGAATAGGCTTTTCATAGATGCCCATTTTTTGTCGAATAATATCCTCTGGAATATTGGAAAGCCTCGCAATCTCTTTAGAGGTCATTTTCGTTTTTGGAATATAAATTCCTGTGCTTACAATGCCTACTGTCATTCAAATCGCTCCTTCTCCTGCGACGGGACAACCGATGTTTGGTTTTTGTCCTTATGCTTTAATCGCCATTTCCAAAACATCAGGCGCAGTGATCCAATAATTCCTTTTGGGAAAAAGATAACAGCTAAAATATAAAGAATTCCAAAGAAGATAATCCATCGTTCAAATATTGGATAATCACGAGCTAACCCCGAAAGTGCATGCTGGGCATATTCAATAACAGCCGATCCTAATAAAGGACCAACTAATGTGCCCACACCGCCAATAATCGTCATTAATAATGCATCTAGCGTAATGTCCATTGTCATCACACTCGTATTGACAAATCGTAATGACACAGCATATAAAGAGCCAGCTAAACTTGCAACGGTTCCTGCAACTATTGATGCAATCACTTTATAGTACAAGGTGTTATAGCCTAATGATTTTGTTCGTTGTTCATTTTCTCGAACAGCAATTAAAATTCGACCAGTTGGCGAGTGAACGAAACGATTTAGCGCAATAAAAATAACGACTAAGCATGCTAGCACGATGAAATAAAACGTCATTCGATCTCTAAACATTTCGGGTGCTCTAAACGTAAAACCATCGTTTCCGTATGTAACAGAACGCCATTTTTCTGCCACTACTAAAAATAGTCCCGAAAAAGATAATGTCAGCATCGCAAAGAAATGACTTTTTAATCGAAGTGTCAATAATCCTACTAAGAAGCTAATAAACCCTGCTAGCAACATACCGACTACGATTGAAAATAAAAATGTTACAAGTGTTGGCTCCATTTGTTTCAGCATAACAGCCGTTGTGTAGGCACCTAAACCAAAAAACATCGCATGCCCGAACGACACAATACCTGTATAGCCAAGGAGAATGTCATAGCTCATCGCTAAAATACCGAAAATAAAGATTTGCGTTAATAAAATGATGAGCGTCCTTGAATCATTAACGAAAGGAAGAAGTACTAAAATCGCTACTATGAGGAAAAAGCATAGATGCTGCAATGATAGCCTCATTGTCATGTCGATCTCTCCTTTCTCATAGCAAATAAACCTTGTGGACGGAAAATTAAGACGATAGCCATTAAAATCATATTGACCGCAAGCGATAGCACTGGCACATAATATGCCATGAAGCTACCTGCTAAACCGACTAAAATTGCTGCCAATAGAGAGCCTGAAAAACTGCCCATTCCTCCGATTACGACAACGATAAAACCTAGAATCGCATACTCCATGCCCATTTCCGCATAGATAACACCTGAATACGGAGCCATTAACATGCCACTAAGTGCTGCGAGTGCCGCACCAACCATAAAAACATATAAAAATACCCGCTTTATATGAATGCCGAGTGCCTGTGCCATTTCTTTATCCTGTACACCCGCTCGAACGATTAGCCCAATTTTCGTTTTCTTTAACATGTATTGGAAAATACTGAAAATGATAAAACCTACTACAATAATAAAAAATCGATATTTTATAATAATAACGTCCCCAATTTCCCAGCTGCCTGTTAAGTAGCTCGGTGTTTTTACTGCCACACCATTTGGACCAAAAACAACTTTAATCAACTCCTGTAGCACAAGCATCAGCCCTAATGTAATTAAAATTTGCTGAATATGATTGCCATACACAGGTGTTATAATTAATTTTTCAGTAATGAGCCCGAGTAAAGCTCCTGTTACGATGGCACCTACAACGCCAATGAGAAAGCTCTCAGTGAACATATACGTAAAGATGCCAGCATAAGCCCCCCAAACAAATAACCCCCCATGAGCAAAGTTCAAAACATCCATTAATCCAAAAATTAACGTCAGACCTGCCGCCAGTAAAAAAATTAACATGCCAGTTGCCAGGCCATTAATGAGTAGATTGACGAATAGCTCCAATAAGTACACCACCTTTTATCCGATTCCAAGATATTTTCGTTTTAATTCTTCATGATGGATAAGATCCTGCATGTTGCCCGAGTGAACTGTTCTACCATCATCGATCAACGTATACGTATCACCAATTCGGCTCGCCATTATAAAGTTTTGCTCAACAAGAATGATGGACGTTTGCTTTTTCATTTCAACGATGGCCTCCATCACTTTCTCTACCACTATCGGCGCTAGTCCTTTAGAAGGCTCATCAATCAACATTAATTTACTATCATTGATAAATGCCCGTGCCATTGACAGCATTTGTTTTTGACCACCCGAAAGATGTCCGCCCGCCTTCTTCCAAAATTTCTTTAGATCTGGAAAAAGCTCTAGCACATAATTTTGTCGCTCTAAAGTAGCCGTATCTTCTTTACGCATGGCCACTTTCATATTTTCCTCAACGGTTAAATCTGCAAAAATCCCTTGGTTTTCTGGTACATAACCTATTCCTAATTTTGCCACTTTATAGGTCGGGCTTTTTTTAATAGATTGTGAGCGAAATTCTACCTCTCCCTTTAAAGCAGGTGTTAACCCCATAATCGTTTTTAAGGTGGTCGTTTTGCCTGCACCATTTCTGCCGAGCAGTACACTTACCTGCCCCTCCTTTGCCTCAAAATTGACCCCTTGCAAAATATGATATTGACCGATATATGTGTGGACATCATTTAATTTCAGTAAGGTGTTCATCGTACAGACCTCCTAAATATGCATTTTGTACGGTTTCGTTTTTCATGATGTCCTCCGGTGTTCCATCCGCTAGAAGCTGGCCGTTAAATAGCACCATAATCGAATCCGACAAATCTAGAATCATATCCATCTTGTGCTCAATGAGGAGAATGGTTTTATCACCTTGATTTTTAATCGTGCGAATCACCTCTAAAATCGTCGGCACCTCCTCTAAGGACATGCCTGCCGTTGGTTCATCGAGTAAAAGGATTTCCGTATCAAGTGCTAACAGCATCGCAATCTCAAGCTTTCTCTTTTCCCCATGGGACAGCATTGTCGTGAGCGCATCTCTTTTATTGTCAAGCAAGACGAGTGATAATAGTTCCTCTGCTTTTTCTGTAATCGCCTTATAGCTTTTATAATGCCGAAATAATTGGAAACGAATTTTCTCCTTGGATTGCACAGCCAGACGGACATTTTCTAATACTGTCAGGTTCGGGAAAACATTCGTAATTTGAAAAGATCGCCCTAGCCCCATTCGCGTTCTTTCAATCGCTGATTTTTGCGCAAGCGATTGTCCCTTATAATAGACATCCCCGGCAGTCGGCTTTAATTCTCCACTAAGCAAATTAAAGAAGGTTGTTTTTCCAGCTCCATTCGGTCCAATAATTGATTTCAAATGTTTTTCTGGCATATTAAAATTCACCTGGTCGACAGCTGTGTGTCCGCCAAAACGAATAGTTAAGTTTTCTGTTCGTAAAATAGGTTCCATCGTATTCTCCTTTCAAGTACTTCTATCTCTCTTCACCCATTCTCATTTGAAAGTGGGTGAAGAGAGACAGAAAAATATCTGTCTCGTAATGTCACTTATTCATAATTGGCGGTGCCGTTTCTTCAGGGCTAAGCTCACGAATTAGCACTGGTACCGGATAATCTACACCATCTTGTTTTTCCAGACGGATAGAATACATCGACTGTAATGCTTGATGGTCTTCTTTTCGGAAAGTCATCTTTCCTTTAGGCGTTTCAAATGACATCCCCTCCATAATGCCGATAAGTTTTTCTGCATCCGTATCACCATCTGATTTTTTCAGCGCATCTACAATTGAGATAGCTGCAGACATGCCTCCTGGCGTAAATAAATCCGGAACTTCATTGAAGCGTTTTTTATGTTCCTCAACTAACCATTTATTGATATCATTTTGTGGTAACGTATGATAATAAACGGAGAACCCTTCCATACCAATTAACGGATTCATAAACTTTAATGCAATAATATCTGGTGCACCCGTTGAAATTTTTATGCCCTTTTCTTGAATTTTCAAATCTGCAATTTGATTCCACGGTGAGTTTGCACCTGCCCATACAACAAATAAATAATCTGGTTTTTTATCAATTACTTTTTGCAAATTGGACGTAAAATCAGTTGCTGCTGGATCGGCATATTCCTCTAAAACAATTTCTGCGCCCAGCTTTTCCGCAGCAGTCTTAAATGCCTTCACCCCATCCCAGCCAAAAGAATAATCCGGTGCAAACGTTGCAATCTTAACACCCTTTCCTGCAATCGCTGCCGCCGCTGCATAAGCATCCTGGGAAGAATTTCGACCTGTACGGAAAATATACTTATTAAATTCTGAGCCCGTAATGCTATCCGCTACTGCCGGCTCTACCACCATAATCTTTTGGTATTCTTCCGCCAGAGGTAGAACAGCAAGCGTATCACCTGAGCTAGAGGAACCTACTAAGAAATCAACTTTGTCATCTTCTAATAGCTTTGTCGCTTTTTGTACCGCAACCTCAGGCTTTGTTTCTGTATCTTCATAGACAATTTCTATTTTCTTACCGTTAACTTCCATCGTGCCTCCTGTAGCATAATCAATCCCTAATTCAAAGCCATTCTTTGTTTGTTTCCCATACGACTCAAGGGCACCCGTCAATGACGCAAGCACACCAATTTTAATCGTGCCACCTACCTCAGTAGTCCCTTTTGTATCGTCTTCAGACCCCTCTGAATTACAAGCCACCATCAACATCGTCAGCATCAATAAAAGCATAAATAGCCAATGCTTCTTCATCCCAAAACCCCTTTCATAATGAACTAAAATAGAAAGCGCTTTCGTTGCTATGAAAACACTATATAAAACTTCAGTTACAAATTAGTTACAACATAAGTGTGTTTTTTCCGGGAGTGAAGGTTTATCGAAACATTTTTAAAATTTATCGAGAAATTTTGATTGTTTATCACCCAACTTTTGAAAAATATCGACCTTCATGTACTCAAATCTTAGCTGCAGCCCTTTTTTGAAGCAAAGTGAGATTTATCGGAATAAAATTGTTTTTTATCGGAACAATTTCTGATTTTATCGGAATCTTTTATCGATTTATCGGAATCTTTTAGAAATTTACAGTTTTCTGAGCGCACATAAAAAGGACTCACCTAATTTGGTGAATCCTTATAGTTAGCCCTAAAGATTAATTATTAAATTCTTCTACCCGCTCCAACCATTCACTCATTAGGCTCGTAAACAATTCCGCTTGTTCAATTTGCAAGTTATGCCCGGCCTTATCTAAAATGGTGAAGGCTGCTCTTGGGAATTTATCTAAAATGGCAAAAGCGTCCTTATAGCCAACCATTGAATCCTGTTTACCCAGCAAAAATAAGCAAGGTTTATTAAATGAAATTTCATCTACAGAAAAAGAAAAACGATAGCTTCCTTGGATTTTTTCTAAAAATTCTACATCTGCGTTTCTTTGACCTGCTAACACTTCATTTGTATAGCGATGACAATTATATTCATCTAAAACAACAAGATGTGAGCTAAAATCCTCTAGTTCCTCTTTCGTTAATGTCGATAAAAACTCTTTATCCACCGCAACAATACTTTGTACTGGTACTGTTCGACTTTGTTTATTAGGAATAATCAGTGGACATATAAACCCAGCCCCTAAAACTTGTTCATGATACTCCCTCAAAATTCCTCGTACTAAATATCCACCATAAGATTCTCCTACCAATAAATAACGTTCATTTGGTAGTAATGAGTGAATTAGTTCTACTACGGCCTCTAGCATTTCATCTGAATTATCGATCTTTTCATAGTCTGTCGTTTTGCCCATCCCAGGAAGGTCAATATAGATTCGTTTCCAGCCCTCCCTTTCTGCAAAAACAGGCTCCATACATCCCTTCATTAGTCTGTGGTCTGGCGAATATCCATGGAGCATAACGATTGGTGTTCCGGTCCCTATTATTTCATAGTAAATATTCGCCTTACTTACCTTACAAAATGACATAGTAGTTCCTCCAATATTTTTATAATTCTTATAGGAATCGGTTGATTGGCGTGAAGATAGGGCGACTCCTTGGGGATTAGCAATAGAGGACCAAAGGAAAAAACATCACATCCTTCGTGACCAACTTCCTGTTGCTTCGCTTTCGCACAAAAAACATCTTGCCGCTGTTGCTTCGCTTTTGCACAAAAAACATCTGTTGCTGCCGCTACGTTACACTCCGCTTTCGCACAAAAAACATCTGTTGCCTAAGCGGCTCATCGGACGACCCCAGGAATCTTTGCTCTAATTCGTCCTAGCCCATTATTAAATCATAAACTACCATCGTCGATTCCATCGGTGTTGTATTTAGTTCATTTTTTAATTGCTGCACACATTTTTCATACCATTTTAACGCAAGGGAGCGGTTTTGTAATTGATAGTAACTATACATCAACAACCGATAACCTTCTTCCCATAGCGGATCCTCACGTATCATTCTTTCTGCATAATAAATAGCTTGCTTATAATTTTGTTGTCTCGTCGCATTTTGTGCCAATCTTTCTAGTACTTCAATATATAATGACTGTAATTTTTCACGATCCTGTATAAGCCAATCTAATTGTTTTTTTTCAGCATAAAGTGCATCCGTATAGCTTGTTTCAGCAAGATGCAGCCATTCGTTTGACAATTGCGGATCGAATTCCTCCATCCCTAATTCATAAAAGTAATGGAAGCGTTCGACATCAATTTGCAAAATTTGAATTTGCTGCAATTGGTACATATTATTTTTACGCTGAATAAAAAAACTGTCCTGACGCGCATTTCTATTTGGCTCAAGAACTTTTAATAACGTATTCAAGACAACTTTGAAATCCCTATCGAGCGAATTAACATTCCGCTCTGGCCATAATGCCTGTGCCATCTCTTCCTTTGGTGCAAAACGGTGGCGATGACAATATAAATAGACGAAGAGCTCCTTCGATTTATCACGCTGCCATTCTTTATCTTCAAGCTTTCGATGATCTCTTATTAAATCCAAGCTTCCGAATAAATTTACCCGTACTTCCTCATGTGGATAAACAATATTGTCCTCTACTTGAAAATAGTTACGCATTGCTAAAATAGCGGCATTTTCTCCATCACATTTTCTACTAAATTGTAAAAGCTCATAAAAAATTATCCGATTTTGCGGACCGAGAATGGTCTTCCTTTGTAAAAAGTAGTCATAGCCATTATTGATGCATAACTGGGCAAACTGCTGAAAATAATGATTGAATTGTTGAAGATTATGTTCTTTGAAGGCAATGACCGATTGAAAGAATAGAACATGCATCTCACCATTTTGATCGCCACAGTCGTGGAATAGTCGCTGTGCCTTTTTTAATAATTGCCGCGCTTGTGCAAATTCCTGTTGTGAAATAATAATTTTAACCTCGGCGATTAATATAAGAGCGGTCATCCATGCATCTTGAACTTGCTCCGTTTCCCGTAATGCAAGGGCTACATATTTTTTAGCAGAAACAATATCTCCTTGCGCATGTTTGACAATTGCTAGTCCCATATACGGTTCGGCCTTTACGCGAGAAATATTAATGGTATTCAACAATGTAAGGGCTTTTTCATAAGCATTGCAGGCTCCTTGATAGTCCGGAAAATCTATTAATAGTAAAGCATGTGCTTTGCGAATATAACCAACCGCCTCAATAAAAACTGATTTTTCCTGTAACCCCCTACGAATCCCATGCTGAGCAGCATACCATGCATCCTTCCCCAGCCCTAATAACGCACAGACAAATGATGCCAACAGCTCACTCTCTCTATGTGTCGCGACAAGCTGTGGCGGTAATTCCAACCGCTGCGTTAGCAATTCCTTTGCTTCTAGTAGCTGCCCTGTTCTTAACAATATTCGAACATCGACATTTGCTCTTTGTAGCACATCCTCCGTCAAAGCAACCTCACCTATAAAAATTTGTGCACCTTTAGCCTTCCCTAAATTCACCAAATTTTCTGCATACTGACGTTGCAATTCGAGAAGTTCCTCTTCATTTAACGGTGTATGATTCGCTAGCTCTAATGCCTTTTTCAAATATGGCTCTGCTAATGCTGGCTGGATTGTATCAAGATAAATATGTGCTAAACCTGCTTGCGATTTCGTCATAAAGAGATAATCATTCTTATTTTTCGCGATGCTTGCACAATGTTCATAGGACTGCTTCGCTCTTTCATAATAAGCACGATAGCGGTGGCACTCACCTTCAAAATAATATAATTTGTAATATTTCGATTTTTCATCAGCTGAAAATCGATTTATTTTTTCTAATAGCCACTCAAATTGTCCTGCACGAACTAGACTTTCAGCATGATTTTGTAATAATTCACCACAAAAATCCTGTTCATTCGTTTTAAATGCATGATGAAGAACAGCTTGTATATTGTGCTCTTTTACATAATACAATGCTGCTTGTTTATGTAATGCAATATATTGTGAAGCATTTTGTCGCCATTTTAGCTCTAAAAAGCGAATGAACAATGCATGAAAACGATATAAACCATCCGTTGTGATCGGTTGAATAAATAAATGTCGCTGTACAAACTGTTTTAACGCCTCTGCTATTTCCAAACCATAAAATTGTGCAATAAACTCCTCAGAAAATGTGGGGAAAATCGCCAGCTTTAGTATCGTCTCTTGCTCGAATGCTGACATTTTAACATAAACTTCCTCTGATAAATAGGTGAATAGATCATTAGTAGAGACATTTAGCCAATGCTCTAAGGATTCATTGTTCCATTGCTCTGCTAATAAAGAAATACTAATTGCCCAACCTTCTGTAATTTCTAAAACCTTAGATATTTCTTCTTCTGTTAAATGTACTGTTACATATTCCTCGAAAAAAACAGCGATCTCCTCTGAAGAAAACACTAATTCACCTTCTGAAATAACGAGTAATTTTTTTTGTAGCTTTAATTTTCTCGTAATATCCCAATTCGGTAACGTTCTAGAGGCGATGATAAAATGAATATTCGGTGGTGAAAACTCAATTATCTTTTCCATCACATAATTAATATGAAATTCATGATCGACAAGATGGTAATCATCAATGACAATTAACATCGGCACTTCGATTTCACATAAACTATTAACAAATAGCTTAAACCAACGATTAAGTTCCTCTATTTTCGGAAAACGGGATAATTGATTCCATGCATCAAATTCTTGACCAAAGCTCGGAACAATACGTTTGATACTAAAAAATAAATGCCTTAAAAACGGCAATATATTATCATCTTCCTCCGACACACTATACCAGGAAAATTTGCTTGATTGTGCATGTAGAAATTGTGTAAGGATGGTTGTTTTGCCATACCCTGCTCCACTGTGGATTAGTGTGCAAGAATGGTTTAGGTTTTTTTTCAATGTTTTCATTAATATAGCTCTACTAATACAATGATTGGAAGGACTCGGTGGAATACACTTTGATTGAATAATAATGTCTGTAGTCATTTGGTGATAACCTCCCCATTCAACTGGTTATGTAAGGTTTCAAGTTTTCAAAGCATAAAATCTTTTAAATTCTAGACTCATCATTATAACGTGGGGTTGATTACAGTTCTAACTGGGCGCTTCGTTGCTGTCGCTTCGCTTTCGCACAGAGCAAAGTTTCCTGGGGCATCGGATGTCTATGACGCTAATTCTCTAGTAGTCACCCAGTCTCCACTCCAATCAACTAGTATATATGGCATACTTATAAACTCATCCCAAACTTTTTATGCGTTTTAAAATCTAATACTATTATGAGAAAACTCGCGTATCGTAATTGTTCTAAAAACAAATTACGAGAGGAGTACCGCTTTATACCCCGCGCAATATTTTACTACTATTTTTTCAAGTTTCTTTACCATAGACGAATGCGGCACAAAAATTATTTGTCATATTTCTTAAACTCAGAAGTTTCCATAAGTCTTTGGAAAAAGATATCTTTAGCTTCCCTATAGGCATCCATTGATTTGGCTTCATATTCTTGCTTCAATTTATCATATGCATCTCGATATTTATTATTTGCCAATAAAACTTCCCTAAACTTCCAAAAGAAATCAAACTCAGAATCAATTACAGTTAATTGAACTCCTAAAGGAGGTATAGTTGTATCATCTTTAAATGCCCTAAAGGTATCCGTTTTGACACTTCCATCATTACTTTCATATAAATTAGATAGGAGTTCTACTGCATTCGAAAATTGTTCAGCACCAACACGTACTTGGATGTCTAAATCACCTTTAGTAAGGCTATTCGGAATTGCTGAACTACCAACATGCTGGATATCAGCCTCTGGTAGAAATTCTGTTATTTTATTTTTGTGTATCAAAAAAGTTTTCTCAGCTTTTTCATGAAATAGTTCACTATTAAAAAAATTTACTTTTTCCATATAAAACTCCCCCCAATTACAAAGCGGTACATTAGCAATTCCAATCGGCACTTTATCCTTTATTTTACCATCATAGCCCACTTTTACCTTATCGCCAACATGAAATATTTCATCTGGATTCTTCGCAAGATTTTCTTTTGCATTCATCAATATAGTTTGCATTTATAATTACAATCCATAAAATCAAATTTACCGAGGCATAATTGATTAAAAGGAGATAAATTCCATATATCGTATATACTATATAAGAATAAAATAGATGAGGTGTTCGATTGAATAAGATAAGGACGGAAACAGAAAGATTAGTTATTCGATTAATAGAAGAAAGTGATTATTCTACTTGGCTTACCCAATATGAAAATCGTTTACCTTCTCAACATAAATACGATGAAGGTAAATTAGATATGAGCATCTGTACGAAAGAATGGTTTCGTGATTTAGTTACTAAACATCATCAGATGGCAAAGAGTGACAAAGTATATGTATTTGGAGTGTTTAGAAAAGTGGACAATACTCATATTGGCTTTATAGACTTTTCGACAATTATGAGGGAAGAATTTCAATGGGCCAGGTTCGGATATACAATTCATAACCACTTTTGGAAACAAGGTTATGGTAAAGAAGCTGTAAAAGCAGCCATTGCTCTAGCGTTTGAAAAATTAAAGTATCATCGAGTTGAAGCTCACATAAACCTTGATAATATAGCATCTATAAAGTTAGCAGAAGGTGTTGGGATGGTTTATGAATGCACGAGGAAAGGATTCATATACGAAGACGACAAATGGACTGATCATCTAGTTTACTTTATAAACGCAAAGTAAGCTTATAAAGTAGACAAGAATAATACTGTTTCTCGTACACACTCTCATAAGAAAAAAAGTCAATCTTCTTATATAAAATGTTAAGGAAAGAGAACCGTTAGCTTACGAAAATCAAAGATTCAACTTTCAAAAACGTGAATATAATTTTCCTTTTATAACCGTTTGAGCGATGGTTTATATGTATGCACCCGAACGGTTATTGTAAAAATCTGCCTTACATATGTGGGGCGATTCGTTCACTTACAAGGGACAAATGTGTTTCAGCCAACAAAAATACCGAACTATCCAATGAAACGCTTATGAAGTGTTTCGGGATAGTTCGGTTTTTCTAGTAATCGTATTTTGTTAATTTAGAGATTATTGGCTTTATGAAGGAACAATTTAGTTATGTCCCAGATTCTTAATAGATAGTTTTACCTCTTTCAGCCGTAGTCTCACCTCACTAAAAGGTGTGAGATGAATGGAGGTTTAATTTACTTTTCAGCAGTTGTACATCCGCAGGAAGCTTTAACTTCTTTCAGTGGTTGTTTTTGATTATTATAAAAGTTCTTTACGTAATTCAGCAGCTGATTTTGATGATAACAGACCGAATGGGATATCGAATACTGTTTTAGCACCTTTGTCCCCTGCTTCGTTTATGCGATAAGCTGCACGTGCAAAAGCTACTAGAACACTAGACGTGAAGTTTGGATTACTCTCAAGCTTTAATGAGAATTCAAGAATTTGTTTGTCGTTAGCGCCGCTTTCACCACTACGAATTACGAATCCACCGTGTGGCATGCCAGTGTGGTTTGCTTTAAATTCCTCTTCAGAAATAAAGTTTACTGTAGTGTCATACTCATCAAAATAATTCGGCATCGTCACGATTTCTTGCTCGACTTTTGCAGCATCTGCACCTGCCTCAAGAACAACCCAGCATTCACGTGCATGTTTTTCACGTGTTGTCAGCTCAGGATTTTCACCATTGCGAACACGGTCTACAGCCTCTTTAATTGGTAATGTGTATTGTACAGCATTGTTAACACCTTCAATACGACGAATAGCGTCTGAATGTCCTTGACTTAATCCATCTCCCCAGAAAGTATAAGTTGTACCCACTGGTAGAACTGTCTCCCCAAGTATACGATTTAATGAGAATAAACCTGGATCCCAGCCAACAGAAATGACTGATACTTTTCCAGATTTTTGAGCTACTGCATCGACTGCCTCGAAAAACTCAGGAATTTTCGCATGTGTATCAAAGCTATCAATTGTATTAAACCATTGTGCGAAATGTGGTCCTTGCTCTGGTAAATCTGTCGCTGAGCCACCACATAAAATCATTACATCAATGTCATTTTGGAATTTTTCAGCATCATCTACTAAATATACACTTGCATTACTTGCGATGTTTACAGTTGAAGGATCGCGACGTGTAAATACCGCTACTAATTCCATATCTGGATTTTGCGAGATAGCATACTCTACTCCGCGCCCTAAATTTCCATAACCTACAATACCTACTCGAATTGCACCCATTAAAAATTCCTCCTCACGATTACGTGACTCTGTGAAACTTTTCACGTTAAATCTAATTACAATAATACGTTTTGTTAGGAAAATTCACAATAGTTCGAGTACGTGTTTTTCCTTTGAAATTATACAAGTTTTCTATGATTTCTATTCGTTAATGGCATGAATACGGTTACATTTTACAAATCTAACGACTAACCTTTAAGTTTTCGTTAAAGCCTTGTAAATTGAGACTATTCCGACCGTATGTCTTGTACAATAACACTAACGACAAAGGGGGCATGTTGAATGAAAGATAATTGTTATTCACCAAGCACAACAATGGAACAAGGGAAATTACTCACTCGTCCAATCCAAAATGCACAAAAATCTACTACAGCTTATATCGAAACTAAAGCAAAGCACAAAAAGATTCCACCGAACACACACCAATGTTTAAGGGTTATACCTTTTGGCGTTATGGAGGAAACCTCAAATATCTCCACACAAAACCAAAGAGTCAATGAGGCTTCCTTTTACTATAGCGGAAAGGACATAGTACGTTGGTTAGTTAAAAAAAGTGAATACAATAAGCAATAGCACTCCTCACAGTATTTCCTGTGCCAATTCAGCGAGACGCTCTTCATTCAAAATGTGATAGCCATTCTTTTTCTTCTCTAAAATTTTTTCTTCGCAAAATTGCGCAAGTACATATAATAAATGTCGATAGGAAACCCCTAAATATTCACAGATTTCAGTATGCTTTTCCTTATAAACTCCTTGATCTGACGAAAATTGAATAAATGCAGCCAGTCGATTTTCAAGTGGAAATGCTTGATTTTGTGTATATTTTGACGTCATTTTGAACGCCTTTTCCCCTAAAAACACACAAAGTTTACGCAAAAATAGTACATCCGTGAGTAACTTTTCTTTGCAGGACTGTGTAATCGAAAAACAAATCGTCTCGGTTACTGTCTGAATCCCTTTCGTATATCTTGCCTCATTAAGCAACTCAATTTCCCCCATAAAACGTGGTGCCTCCAAGTAATCGATAAGCGAGACCTTGCCATTTTTGTGTGTCATGTATAGCTTTGCCTTTCCTTCGATCATGTAGTATAGCGTATTTGGAAATGACCCTTCTTGAAAAATCCATTCACCTTTGTCAAACTTACATATTTCGAGAAATGGATCAATTTCAAAAGAAAAAAAATCATCTATTGGATATTTATCAAGATAATAAGAACGTTCTTCAGTTGTCAGTATATGCATTATTTTACTCTCTCCTCCGAAATGTGAGATATCTCACATTATTGTAACGATGAACGTGCTATTATTCAACATAGTTAAATTGGAGGTACAAAAAAATTTATGAACAATCAACGATGGCTTTCTCAAAATTTCTTTGCATTTTTCTTTACATGGGGTATTTTCTTACCTTACTGGACTGGTTGGCTTGTAGATGCCAAACATCTTACTGTTTCACAGGCTAGCGTCGTAATGGGCTGTGGTCTTTTAGCTCGTGCAACATCAAATCTATTTTTCTTCCCGACGCTTGCAAAATATGTGAATAATAAACGACTCATTAGCATTCTTGCAATAGGTGCACTAGTCACAACTTTACTTTACATACTAAGCACGAGCTTTATCTCGCTTCTTATCATTACCCTTTTATTTAGCGTTTTCTATCCAGCACTGCTACCAGCCGTTGAAAGTAGTGCAGCAACGCTCGTACAACATGGAAATGTACACTATGGCAAAAGCCGTTCCTATGGTTCCCTTGGCTTTGTCATTGCAGTATTAATCATTAGTATGCTGACAGGTGCATTTGGCAATGACATTATCTTCTGGAGTATGGTGGTCGGCCTGATTGGTATGCTGTTGATGCAACAAATGGCTACACCGAAAGAGTTACTCATTGTACCGACGAAAGAACAACGTGCAAAATCATTGTCGATGAAAACATTATGGTCTATTAAAGGCTTCCCTATTGTTTTATTAGTTGTTATTCTGTTGCAAGGCGCACATGCTTCTTATTACAGCTATGGCTATATATATTTAGGGGATTTACATGTTGATCCATTCTATATGGGGATGATTATTAACATCGCCGTTATTTGCGAAATCTTATACTTTATGAAGGCTGATACATTATTTAAAAAATGGAGCTCATCTTCTTTATTACTTTTAGCAGCAAGTAGTTCTTCGCTACGTTGGTTACTTATTTACCTATTCCCTAATGTCTGGGTATTTATCGCTTCTCAAACATTGCATGCATTTTCTTTCGCTCTCGCACATTTCGCTTTTATCGGCTATTTAACAAAAACATTGCCGAAGGAACAAATTCCAAATGCGCAAGGCCTCTACTCTGCATTAGCAATGGGGTTAAGTACAGCGATCCTTACATTTTTAGGCGGCTATTTATACGAGATTTCACCTGGACTATCATTTGCAGCAATGCTTATTTGTACTGTTCCAGCTATCGGTATACTGCTTGCAACTAGAAATAAATATCAATATTAAAAAAATGCAGGTAGGAAAGGTCTTTGATCTTTCCTACCTGCATTTCTATACACTCCCCTTGGATAAGCTATTTATACAACTGGCCATTTTTCCTTTCTTAATACGTTAAGAAGTTCAGGACCAATCTTTAAATTGCTTTGGACTAGCTCAGAGGGAGTAAGGGCCATCCATTGATTTAACGAAACATCCTGAAATCTATCACTTTTAAATATTTCAAGGAACCATAATGTCTCTGTGCCGGTATTCTCAATGTAGTGACCATTTGCAAACGGTACGTACCCTACATCTCCTGCACGATAATCGAATGTTCGAGCCACACCATTTGCAGCAAACACTGTCATACGCCCTTGTCCTTGCAGGTAATATTGCCATTCGTCATTATTCGGGTGCCAATGCAGCTCTCTCATTGCACCAGGCTTAATCTCGACAAGCGCTGCAGCGATATTTTTTGAAATAGGAAAGTTTGTTGAATCCACAATTCTAACGCTACCACCAGGAGTATTAATAGGAGTTTGGGCAAGCAGGCGATGCTTGAAGGTTTGAGGGACTGTACCGTATGGGGATTGTACTTTTTGTGTGTCTAGAGGTCCTGGAACTTTATCTTGATAAATATAGACCTGTTCTTTTGGAATATGATTAAAAGCACTCAAAGGAGCACCAAAGTTAGAGGACAGTACATCTTTAGGAGTACGAGCAAACCAATCAGATATTGAAAATGTACTGAGATCTGAAAAATGTCCATCATCAAACACCAGTAGAAATTCACAGCCATCATCAAGACCTTGTATGGAATGCGGAATTCCAGGTGGGAAATACCATAAATCTCCCGGTCCTACATCAGCAATGAAATTACGCCCATATTGATCGACTGCTGTAATGCGTGCATGACCAAGAAGCATATACGACCACTCTGCTTGTTGATGCCAATGCAGTTCACGTACTCCACCTGGTGTCAAACTCATATTAACACCTGCCAATGTAGTGGCGATTGGCAAATCACGAACAGTAATTTCTCGAGACCAGCCGCCATGTTTTAAAACCATATGTGTATCAGAAAAAGAGAATTTTAAATTTGGTACAAGTCCAGCATCTGTTTTTGGAGGGACAAGCAAATTTGGATTTTCTAGATCCCTCATAAAATCTCTCGGCCCTTTATCAACCCACCCTGCCCCGTCTTTCCGAATAGGCTGCGGAACATAAGAATAGCCCTCTGGCATGTTCTCCAATGATTCACCTCTTCATAAAGAAATCGTTATGTAAATATGTATGGATTTTTTACTGGAATTATTCTTTCCCTCTCAGCTTTGTTGCGAGGATAGCAGAGGATGTTGGTGTTAAATAGATTTCGGTAGCTCTTAATTCCTTATGATTTAACCAAAAGTCCCTAACCTTATCAGGCCTCCCTCTCCATTCTTCTGGAAAATGTTCTTCTGGTGTAAAATCGTCCATCACTAACATACCTCCAACTGCTAATGCCTCCAATAGTTGCACGCCTTCAATCGTTTTAGCAGCTGCTGCATCAGCAAAAATAAATTGAAAAGGACCTTTCGCTATCACTTCTTTCCAGTCACCTACTAAAAATTCTGCCTGCTGATGACGAAGTGTTTGAGCAGTTGCATCGATTTTTTCCTTTGCATGATCAACTGAGACAAATTGAACATTTGGTGCAATGGTAGAAAGAATCCAAGCACTGCCTACCCCAAAGCCAGTCCCGACTTCAAGGATTGTCCCATGTGTGATTTGACCAACAAGTACTGACAGCAATCTTCCTGCCTCATCTGAGCAAGAATGCTTGAAATCATGTCTTTGGGCTAACAATTTACATGCCTTCACCATTTCCGGAATATATGTATTGGAGCGATATTTCGATACCATAATGACCAACCACCTTTACGATTTTACACTATATATTCGCTTTTTCCCTTAAAATCCCTTTGTAAAACATTACTTCCTTTAGTAAAGGTGCTTTTCAAAGTAATCGCTACTATGTATAACGGTTTTAGTCTGACGCCTCCTTAAAATGCTTAACCCATCTTATTATTTTAACTATATTTACAGTTGGAATGTTATCGAATAATTTTACATATATTTACTTCGGGATAGCTTAGTATTATGCATCGCCCCAAACGTCATTGCAGTTTGCTATCCCACCGTTATTTTAATTTCCTAGATTAAATAAAGTATTCATAGCATAAAAAAGTTAAAAGTTGTACCGATGCATGGCAATATCTATTCCCGCTTTACTAAAGGCTGTCTTTATTTTCGCTACTGTATATTCAACAAAAGAGATAGTTGACCAAATTAATAAATTAAATTTTAGAACGCAGTTTTAGTTGCTCTTTTTTGATTTAAACCTCTTTCATTTCGTATGATGACACTGCGGCTATTTTTATGATAAAAATTACATATATTACATAATATTGATAGCGGAATCATAAATTTTCCATTACAAATAATAACAAATCGTTTATAATACTATTTGAATGAAAAAACACGATTCGGTTGGTAGTCCGGATGCATCATTAATATGATGTCAGTAACCTTCCCCTCCTCGGGATGTCCATCATTCGATTTTACTATGAGGAGGGACCTACTATGAAACTAACCATTTTTTATGATGGCCAATTTTATATAGGGCTAATAGAAACCATTTCCGAAAACAAATACAAAGCATACAAGTATACTTTTGGGAATGAACCTAAAGATCAAGAAGTCTTTGATTTTGTAAATAAAAATTTGTTGGATTTTATCAAAAATAATGATAAACATGATGGAATACCTATCCAACAAATTAAAATGAAGAAAATCAACCCTAAAAGGCTTCAAAGAAAAGTTGCAAAAGAACTAAGAAATCCAAGTATCACCTCTAAGGCCGAGGAAGCGATAAAAGCAGAGCTGGCACTTAGAAAAAAAGAAAAATCTATTACCAATAAACGACTTAAAGAAGAACGCAAAGAATATATTCGGAATATCAAAGTTCAAAAGTCTAAAAATAAACATAAAGGTAGGTAATATCATTCTTTTTACTGACAACTAATGTTGTCAGTTTTTTTATTAGGGATTTGCTAAACTTTTAATATCCCCCCACTTTTCTCCAGAAGGATTAGGAGGATATTGAAAGTGAGTTAATTTTGTCAAATTTGACCTCCGCCAAACTTCGCTGATAGAACCGCGAAAAAGCTTGTTAGCAGCGAAACTTTATGGTTTAGCGGCGTTCTTTGCTTGGTTGGCAGCGCAATTCTATGGTTTAGCGGCGTTCTTTGTGTGGTTGGCGGCGAAACTCAAAGTTTTAGCGGCGAATTCCAACGTGAGCTGTAAAATTTAGGAAAACTAAAATCAAGCTTGAAAAACTTTGTATAAAATTTTACACAATATTAAGGACTTGACACGCCAAATCTACATGTTCTAATAACCCGCTATCATGGAGCCATTTTTCGTTCATCCATCCACCTACCCATTTAATGCCTTGCTCAAATATCATTATTTTTTCATCGGGAACGACTATGACCCATGCCATGAATCACTCTCTTGTCTACAGCATTTATCTTTCATACCCGTAAGATGAGTGTGGTTTTTGCCACAGGACATTCAAAAAGCGGGCTTCTTTAGAATCTACTTGAAACTTCATTTTTTCTTGCTTGCAATTTCAAATAGGATATTTAAGCCTTTTTCCAGCTCTACTTCTGTTCCATAGGCATATGATAATCGAATATGCTGAGTATCTTGCGGATCGTAAATATAGCCAGGATTAATGAGAACTTGTCGATGCAATAGCTTGGTGAATAACTCTTTATCTACGATTGGCTCGTGAAACTTTAGCCAAATATAAAAGCCACCTTTCGGCTTATCCCAACTAGCAATTTTCCCAAATTTCTCTTGTAATATACCCTCAACAAAATTGGCCCTCCACATTAATTCTTTCCGCAAACTCTTAATATGCTTTTCATACTTCCCTGATTGCAACCAATGCAGCACAATTTCCTGTGAGATGGCGCTTGATCCGTAATCTGTTTGCATTTTTATATCTGCTAATCGCTCAATTACTGTAGTTGGCCCAATTAACCAGCCAATACGAAGTCCGGGGCTTAATGTTTTCGAAACACTGCCAATATAAAGGACTTGCCCGCTTTCATCCATTGATTTAATTGGTGGCGTTGCAGCTTCAAAGAGCAATTCATGATAGACGTCATCCTCAATGATAGGAATACGAGATTCTTTACACGCTTGATATAGTTGCCTTTTTTCAAACGCTGTCCATACTCCACCAGTCGGATTGTTTAAAGTGGGAACAGCATAAAATACGGCCTGCCTTTTTCTTTTCTTTTGGGCTAACGTTTGTGCGAGCTGTTCATCACGATCGATAGACAGCATTTGCATACCTACAGACTGGAAAGGATGGACTGAATTTAAATAAGACGTCTGTTCCTGGAATACGATAGAACCCTGTTCAAGTAGTCCTACAGCAATCAACTGCAATGCTTGAAGTGCACCAGATACAATACAAACATTTTTCGGCTTTGCATGAATCCCTCTTTTTTTCACATATTCGCAAATCGCTTCTCGAAGTTTATCGCTACCTTGTGGTGATGAATAGCCTAACGCTTTCGGCTGCAAAGAGAGCTCTTTCAAAGAAGCTTCAATTTCAGTGGTGGGCAATAAACTAGGTGCTAGCTCGCCAGTGCCCAATCGAATGATATCTTCTCGCTGCTCGTATTCATTGATTAATTGAATAGTAAGATAATTAGGCTTATGGAGACTTGTGTCTATGTACTTTTGCCAATTTGGTTGTGTTTGTACAATTAATGAATCCCAGGAATTTTGTGCCACATAAATACCTGAACCTACTTTCGATTCCAATATTCCTACTGCTTTTAACTCTTCTAACGCCTGTTGAACAGTACTACGGTTTACCCCAAACTGCATCGCTAGCTGTCTTTGTGTCGGTAGCTTTGTTCCTGCCACCCAATCCCCTCGTTCAATATGTTCAGTAATCCACTGAATAATTTGCTGCTGTAATGTCATGTCTCCCTCTCTACTTGGTTGCCAGCTCATCCGTATCACCTCAAACTTTCGAAATTGGATGGCTTAAAAACCATCCAATTGGTCGTTTTCTTTTAGTTATAACATATTTAAAATGTTTAGTGAAAGGAGGTATTTCATTGGAAGCATTTTTACATGGAATGATTTTAGCATTTGGACTTATTTTGCCCCTTGGCGTACAAAATGTCTTTGTCTTTTCCCAAGGTGCAACACAGCCCCATCTAGTTCGTGCCTTACCCGCCAGCATCACTGCCTCAATTTGTGATACGCTTCTAATACTACTTGCGGTATTTGGTTTATCTATAATTGTGCTGCAATTTGAGTGGTTGCGTATCACCTTGATGAGTGTAGGGATACTTTTCTTACTCTATATGGGCTATACAATTTGGCGCTCAAATCCTGCATCTACCGATAATAACGAAGCACTTCCTGTAAAGAAACAAATTTTATTTGCAGTTTCGGTCTCTCTCTTAAATCCACATGCTATTTTAGATACAATAGGTGTTATCGGGACGAGTGCTTTAAAATATAGCGGGACGGAGCAAATGTTGTTCACTGCATCATGTGTTTTGATTTCTTGGTTATGGTTTTTCGGTCTTATCATTGCTGGAGCATCCTTAAAAAAACTAGATAGCTCTGGTAAGCTTATGAATATTTTTAATAAATGCTCAGCGATTTTTATTTGGGGAACCGCTCTCTACCTTGTTAGTGGTTTACTGTAATCTATGACATTAAAAACGCTCAGTATCCTGTTTTTATGAAAAGCCAAAAGTTGAGTAAGACTGTTATATTTCCTGATCCTAAATACAATGAGCTGAACTAATTTCGATAGAGTTCAGCTTTTATTTTTGTTTAAAGATATCTGTAAATTTAACTAACGGAGCAGAGCAGTTTTAAAAGCGAAGTATTCCTGGGAGTTCCAAAAAACAAGTGATTATAGAAGTTGTTAAAATTACATATTGAAACTCTTATTTAAAACGTTTAATAATTTCTTCTCGTGAGTATTCATCAATCCAATCTCCGTATTTTTTATATAAAGGGAATATAGTTTCTTTATTAGTTGCGATGACCTCGCATCCTCTATCATCATAAATAAAAAAGATCACATTTTTAGTCATATTTATAAAAAACACATCTGGATAGTTTGAACCTGGCCCCCATTGTTTATCAAACCTAGGTTTTAAGGGGAAATCCTCATTACACGCTGCTTTAATAAGCAATGGAAATTTCAAATCTTGTTTGCGGCACTTTAGGGAAAATCGACAAGTATAATAATCGTCAACTTCATCAACATCAAATACATACGGTAAAGTTTCTTGTCTTAAATGGCATTTTAATTTTTTATTTTTTACATAGCGATCATAAATCTTTATTCGATTTTTCTTAATTGTATTAGACCTGTGCAGATAAACATTCGTAACCAGAAAAATTTCATCCAAATCAGAAAAAAGTTCGTTGAAAATGGACAATGCTTGACTGTAAACGCAGTCAAACCTTTCGTTATTCAGACTACCATCATCTTTAAGCTGATAAATCCCTGTCCCTAATTCAAAGTGAATTCCAATACTCCATTGATGATAAAGACTAGGTGCCAAAGTAAGCCCTGGAAAAGCATTATGTAAATATTGACCTACATCTATCGTCATTCACTCCATTCTTTCTAGTGATTACTATCATTATTATACTAACCTGCGCCGTTAGTGAAACGTATCTATCAAGAACCCCTTGTTACCAAGCAATGGTTATTAAGTCAGGTTCAACGAACTCTATTACAAATTTAGGTGATGGGCAAAATACATACTGTTGATAGGCATCTTCTGCTGCTAAATGAATAATATTTTCAATAACCTTGGATAGTGGCATCTTTAGCCAAGGTAATGTACTGTAAGGTGGTAGGTCGTCTTGTAAGAAAAGATAAACTGGATTCTCGGTGTAAAGTTCTTCACAGTTTAAAAACGATGCAACCTTATCGCTATTAACATTATGTATCACGAATTTGTTATTCATTTTCTCTAAATCTAGACTTACCCATTCAATTATTGGGATGCTCGCAATAAATTCAGTTTTCATTTTCGCCTTTTCCTCAATATCTATCAGCATAATACTTTCTTTAGTTGAAAACGGCTCCAACATCCAATCTAATTGCATCTGCAATTCATCATTTCTTTCTTTCTCTTTTTGCTTTTGTAAGAGCAACGCTAATCTTATTTTCCGATCATTCGTGTTCATAGTACACCTTCTCTTCTTACTTTCTCTCAACAATAACTGGAATTTTCTGCATTTTATCAAACTAATCTCTAATTTATCTTCCCATTCTACTAGCTTTCACCCAAAATGCTATAGCGTTTAATCTAATTTTTTTATAAATAAAACTCTGTCTTGATTTGGTCCGTCATATTCGGAATTTACTGATAGACCATCAACAATTCTATCTCCATCTTCCATTTCAAAACCCATCTTCGTATGATAGGCAATCGAAGCTTTGTTGACAGGTGACGTTATACATCGAACAATACTTCGATTATTTTGTTTTACAACATAAAAAAATTTATTGTATAATTGTTGTCCAATATGATGCTTTCTGTACTCAGGATGCACTCCAAGAAAATGAATATACGCCTCATTTGAATGAGTTTGAGAAAGGAATCCTATTAGAAAGCCTACAAGTTTACCATCCTTTTCTGCAATGAAACTCGTTTGTGTAAAATGGTCGAAGAATAGTTTTGGTAACTTATCCGACATATTCCTGCCACCCCACCACTCATTGATTAGCGGTGAAATTACATAGTAGTCTGAACCTGTAACTGAACGAATTTCCATTTTAATCCCCCTCGTATTTATGTAAAAAAATTTTTAAATTATCTTAAAAATCAATGGAAAACCATTTGTTCCTTCGCATCCTGTGAGGTTATCCTCATAAAACCGTAAAATCTTTCATGCTTTCTCCAAGAATATAGTGGGAAAACCACATTAAATTCTGCTTCATAATTGCCACATTAATTCCTGGCTGGTCAGAACTATATGCCATTCCTTTAAAAATAATTAATTCTGTAGCAACTTCCATATCCTTCAATCCTTGATATAGCTCATATGCATTGGGAGTTGGTACTCTTGCATCCTGTTCGCCATGTTGAATTAAAGTAGGAGTACAGGCCGATTTAATATATGTCATTGGTGATGTTTTAGTATATACCTCTGGATCATTCCATGGATCATTTCCTAAATACGTCCTTATGAAGTAAGGTATATCAGTATTTACATATTGGGTTCTCCAATTCGTTATTCCGCCTCCAACAGAAACAGCTTTAAATCTACTACTAAATGTAGAACAGAAAGCTGCTATATATCCCCCGTTGCTCCAGCCCATAACCCCTACTCTATCTTTATTTGCCATCCCTTTATCAACTAGTTGATCCACTCCAGATATAACATCATCGTAGTTAACAATCCCTAGTTTTCTATAATTTGCTTTTAAAAATTCATTACCATAACCAGAACTTCCTCTATAGTTTGGTTCTAAAACGATAAAGCCTTTTTCGATAAACTGTTCAATAGGATATTTCTCATTAAAACAGTTCGAAAATATTGGAAATGATGCCCAAGCTGGACCACCATGGACTACCACTAATAAGGGGTATTTTTTATTCGCGTCAAAGTCGACTGGGGTTGATAAAACTCCCTCTATTTCAAGACCATCACTACTTTGCCATGAGATTATTTCCCTATTACTTTTAAGCTTTCCTTTGAAAAAGCTATTTTCACTTGTTATTTTTTTATCGTCTAAATAAATTTCAAAGGTTTCATTTGTTATAGCCTTATTATAGGATAGATGATTTCCATCCCGTGTTATAGAAGCATCCATAATAAAGCTATCTACTTTATCGCTTAACATTTCCACAGAGCCATTCTCAGATAACAACCCAATAAGATAATTAGTTTTATTCTGCCATCTAATTAATATTCCTTTAGCTGTCCACTGTAATGGCATAACCGTACTATCAAAATCTGTTAAAGGTTGAATTAGCTCTCCATTATTCATACCATATATTTCTAGCGTACTGTCTTGTATATGGGTCTTATAATAATCCTTCTCCCTTATGCTTGCTGAGTAACATATTTTGCTACCATCAGGAGAAAAGCAAACATTCCCTGCCAACAACTTATCTATCGTTATCTTTTGTAGTTTCCTAGCTTTACTATCTAGTACGTATAGAACGCCATTATTATAATCTTCCATATTTGGACTTGGTGTAGCCATCAATACAACCTTTTTCCCATCATTTGAAATATCAAATTCATGAACATGAAAATCCTTACCATCAGTTAGTTGATTAACAACTCTATTTTCGTGTTCATCTTTATCATTTTGTATCACTTTTTCTATTTCAATATAATATAAACAATTTTTCTGGTATTCCTTACCTATCTGATGGAAATCTCCATATAGTTCCTTACGTTTCTTTATCGCCTTAGATTCTTTTGATGGTGCAACATAATATAAACCCTTACCAGTAGGCTCCCATTTGAATTTACTGACCCCTTCTTTCTCATCAGTAATTTGAACACCCCTATAATCATCTTTAGACTTAACAAAGATCTGGTTTTTCTTATTATGCCCATCATCAACTGGACTAAGGTATGCGATAGCTCTAGAATCTGGAGACCATAAAGGGTTTGAACTATCCATATCCCCAGTTGTTAATGGGGAACACTGCCCCTTATCTTTTTCATATACCCATACATGATTCCTATAAATATTGTCTTTCCAGTTAGCCATCTTCTTGACAAATGCTACGTTTTTGCCATCATCACTTATGTTTGTATCGAATAAGGTTGGTAATGAAATAATCTCTTCTATACTTAAATATGTTTTTTCATTCCTTTTCATTAATAGTCCTCCTCATTAACTCTCTTCCAATAAAGTTAGCTGGGACAGGGCTTAATTCTAATTCTCTCGCCCACACAGAAAGTTGACCCATGTGGTGTATTTCGTGCGTAATGATATGGTGTAATATTTCATCAACAGTATATGTATCTTCATCCCAAGAAACACTGACTAGCTTTTCTTTTAAACTCCCTAAATTTGTTGCTAAAAATTCAGCTATTTCATTTCGTGATTTAGCTGAAAGAAATTTAACCTTTTCAAGTGTATTGTAATTAACAAACTGAAATGCTACATCTTCTTTCCCTTGAATACCACGAATCCAACTATATTCCACATCAATTATGTGAAAAAGTGTATATAAAATATTTCCTACCCCACCCCTATGGTCTTTTAACAACTCTTCAATTGTCAGTTGATTGCACCAATCAAACCATTGATCTCTTACTTGCCAGTTATATTTAAAGAATTTAATCATTGCAGGCGCTCCAATCAAACTTATTACATAATATTTCGATATAAATCCAACTTTTTCCTCCCCAACAAACTTGCGTTAGTTTAAATATGATTCTTTACAAATTCTTGATATTCGATAAGTACATTATGTATTAATTTCTTCAAAGTGTTCATTCGTTTACTGTAGCGTGTAACGACGCTGCAGCTTTATCTTTTTCAATCGCCATGAACTATTTGAAACCTTTTCCATTTTTTATACGTAAAGTAAAACAGTATTCCTTTATTTTTATTCGGAGGTATTTACATGAACTCTTTTGCACTTATGGCCTTTTCTTTTGCTTGTTTATCATTCACCTTTGCTGTCTCAGCTGATGCTAAGATTAAAAAGTTAGAAAAACGGATTGAAGAACTTGAAAGAAATAAGTAATTACTTAAATACTTAGTGGAATTATAGAGCGTTTACTCGCTCTATTTTTGTTTAATTCCCATATTCTCCAGTGTAGCTTTGTCAAAAAGACGGATTGTTCGTCTATGATAAAGTCTAGAGATGATTTTGAATTGGATATTTATGTTAAAATTAAAAGTAGTTTATAAAGATAGGAAATAAAAGGAGCGTGGTTGAAATTATAACTTCATTATCCGCGGTGCTTATAATTTTTTTTATAATGGCTTTCGTTCTTACTTTTAAACGTTCTTGGTCACTAAATTTTGTGATATGGGGCATGTACTTAGCGATATTTTTTACGCCTATATTCACAGTTGCTGGTTCATTCATTTATGCAGACATAAAAAAAGACGGATTTGCAGGATTAGGATTTCTGACTTTATTCGTGCCACTTGAAATCATTGCAATCCTTATATTTATTGTTGGTTGTATAGGCTGTATAGTAAGTAAAAAAAGAAACAACATGAGGATCCATCTACGGTCGATTTAGTTGAATAAGGCTAATTTACACTTCATTATAGTCAATTTTTTTAAAAGGAGTTTTTCCATTTATTTATTCCTCGCTACACAATTTGTTAGAATATTTACAGAATACTATACTTTTATATAACTCAAACTATATCTTTAAACACAAATAAGCTGAACTAATATTAAAATTAGTTCAGCTTAAAAAATAGCCGATTTCTGATTGTGTTAAGTGCATTATAAAATATTAATTTTTGGTCTTACTTGACCACTTCTTCTGTGGATCAGAGCGTTTGAAACTTACCCGATCATAAAGAATTTTATAGCTTGAAATAAACAGTAACTTTTTCATCAAACACTTCTGTCTCCATATATTGTTCACTATGATGGTCACTCACATAATGAATATCCTTCACATAATGAATATCCTTTAATAACACATTTGCCTTTAGTACCGCTTCGTGCTGCTGGATGATGGTTATTGCTTTAGCACTTCCAGTAATCGAAATCGATACATATTGCTCAACAGGCAGTTTCCATTGTTTGCGTGTATCTTGAATTGTGCGAATTAACTCCCTAATTTGCCCTTCCTCAAGTAAGCTAGATGTCAGATGAGCATTGATAAGAACTCGGCATGAAGCATCTTCTGCTAACATATACTGGTCCTTTACAATGGATTCGGTTAACACGTGGGATTTTAACAATGTTACCTGTTCCCCATCGATCGATAAAGCTATTGAACCCGTTCGCTGTAATATATTTTTCTCCTCGTCATTTAAATTCACTACATAATCCTTTACTTTGTTCACTCTAGCTCCAAATGCTGCACCCGCTGTTTTAAAATTAAGCTTATAATGAACCGTTTCGTAAGCTGAAAAATCATATGTCCAAACGCATTCTTTAATATTTAATTCATCCTTCACGAGCTCGCTATATGGTTGATAATCTGTTAACTCGCCTTCTACAGAAACAATGATTTCACTTAATGGCTGCTTTACCTTGATTCCTTGACTATTACGGATGCTACGGCCAAGCTCTACGACTGTTAAAATATTCGCCATCTCTTTTTCAAGCGTAGCATTAACGAGCGATTCATTGTATGTTGGGTAGTTTTGTAAATGAACACTTTTTCCTGCTAATTGTCGATATAAATCTTCCGCAATAAATGGTGTGAATGGCGCTAGTAATTGACAAATTGTCGTTAGTAGCTCATACAGTGTACTATAGGCACCTCGTTTATCCTCTGTCAGCCCATTTGCCCAAAATCTTGCTCGTGAGCGACGGATATACCAGTTACTTAGTTCTTCCACAAGCTTGCCGATTTCACGTGTTGCCTGTGTAAATTGATAGTCATCCATTGATTTTGTCACAAGCTGAATTGTATGATGTAACCGAGAAAGTATCCAATGATCTAGCTTTGTACGTTTACCTATCTTTTCAGCATCGTACTGGAAGCCATCTATTTCTGCATATAATTGATAAAATTTGAACGTATTATCTAGTGTATCGACTAACTTTGATTTCGCATCCATCACAATCTTCTTAGAAAAGCGTTTAGGATTCCAAGGAGAACTGTCCACTAAGAATGCCCATCTTAAAGCATCTGCTCCGTACTGTTCTATTAGTTCAACTGGCTCTAATGCATTCCCTTTGCTTTTCGACATTTTCTGCCCATGCTCATCTAAAACATGCCCTAAGGAAAGGACATTTTTATAAGGTGCCTTCCCTGTAAATAAAGTCGAAACCGCTAATAAACTATAGAAAAAGCCTCGTGTTTGGTCGATGCCTTCGATGACAACATCAGCAGGGAATTGGTTGTGAAAAGTAGTAAGGTCTCTAAAAGGATAATGATGCTGCGCAAATGGCATGGATCCACTATCAAACCATACATCGATTACTTCTGGTGTACGTTTCATGTCACCACTACATTTCGGACAAGTACACACAACCTTGTCAATATACGGTTTGTGAAGCTCGATGCCTTGGAAAGTGTCTTTCGCTAATTCTTTTAAAGATGCCATACTATTTGCCGCCTCTTCATGACCACAATCCTGACAAACCCACACATTTAGCGGTGTACCCCAATAGCGATTACGGCTAATATTCCAGTCCACTAAGTTTTCTAAGAAATTGCCAAATCTACCGTGTTTAATGTGATCAGGATACCATGTAACTTGTTCATTATTTTGTAAAAGTTTATCTTTCAATGAAGACATATTGATAAACCAACTGTCAGTTGCGTAATAAAGCAATGGTGAATCACAACGCCAGCAATGAGGGTAACTATGCTCATATTTTTCCTTATCAAACAATAGCTCCTTTTTCGCAAGCATTTTAATAATATCGACATCACAATCTTTCACAAATTTACCGGCAAGCTCTGGAACCTCTTCTGTATAGCAACCCTTTACATCAACAACATTCACAAACGACAGCTCATTTTGCTGTACCGTTTTATAATCGTCCTCCCCATACGCAGGTGCGATATGGACGATACCAGTTCCACTATGCTCTGTGACATAATCCGCTAATACAACGACATGCCCCTTACTCACTTTGACATAAGAAAATGGAGGGGTGTACGACACACCTTCAAATTCATGCCCCTCATGTTCACTTAACACTTCAACAGAATCAGCAAAAACTTTATTCACTAGTGATTTTGCTACGATATAGATTTTATTGTGCTGCTTCACTCGAACATACATAAGCTTAGGATTCATAGCTAATGCAACATTAGCGGGTAATGTCCATGGAGTCGTTGTCCAGCCTAGAAAATATTCATCTTTATCCTTTAGCTTAAACATTGCTGTGACAGACAAATCCTTTACATCCTTATAGCCCTGTGCAACCTCATGAGAGCTTAATGATGTTTGACAGCTAGGGCAATATGGTGAAACCCGGTGCCCTTTATATAAAAGCTTTTTCTTGTGCACGTGACTTAAAATATTCCAAACGGACTCAATATAATCATTACTTAGCGTTAAATACGGGTCATCCATGTCAATCCAATAGCCAAGCTGTTCCGTAAAGGAGCGCCATTTTTTCTCATAAGTAAAGACACTGCCCTTACACTCTTGAATAAATTGTTCAACACCATAGCTCTCAATCTCTTGCTTGCCAGAGATACCTAGCTTTTTTTCCACGCCTAACTCTACAGGCAAACCATGTGTATCCCAGCCAGCTTTACGTTCAACCAAATAACCTTGCATCGTTTTATATCGAGCCACAACATCTTTAATTGTTCTGCCAAATGCGTGACCTACGTGTGGTAAACCATTCGCGGTTGGCGGACCTTCATAAAAAACAAAAGGCTTATTGCTAGAACGGTTCGCCACAGACGCTCGGAACGTTCCTTCTTGTTCCCACAATCGACGAATCCTTGTCTCTCTTTCTACAGTTGTTTCTTTTTTCACTTCGACTTGCATGTACATTCCTCCTATACTAAATGTATAAAAGGCATACAAAAAACCCCGTCCCAAGTAAGGGACGGGGTTAACCGCGAATACCACCCTAATTCTATTGAAGCAACGTTCAATAGCACTCAGCAACGTACAATCATACGTGTTCTTTTTAACGGTAGACACCCGGATTAGCTTACTATGTTCAGCCAATCTTCTCAGAGAGGATCTTCATGTAACACCTGCACACCGACTTCCACCAATATGTCGGCTCTCTGTAGAACAAAATGAAACACTACTCTTTCTCATCAACGAATTTGTATGCTTTTATTGTCACTCATCTTAACAAACTAATTTTTGTCTGTCAATAATTACAAAATACTAATATTTTGTTCATTTCCGTTCCGACCACATGACATTCATTATAATAAAATATTACCCTCAACTTTTGATGATGAACCAATTACCTATAATTCATCGAGACATGCTTCGATGCTCTTATGAAGAGCTGCGAACTTAGGCTTTCCATTTGTTTTAATATAAAAGCTTTTTAAAAAGCTTTTACAGTTAAAGAGTAAAATTCTGTGATGCTGTAGATCAAGCTGTCCTTTTCTTATGCTTAAAGCGGAAGGTAATTCTTCCAGTAATTTTATAATCTCTTGCTCCTCTAAACCGTGTTCCAGCATTGTGAAAATAGGTACTAAAACCCGTTCATCTTCATTGTGAATGAAAGCATAATTTTCTTGCAAAACGGCGTTCCATAATGTGCTTATAATTTCGCTATAAGAGTCTTTATTTAATTTTGGATTTTTCACCAATTTATTGATCGCATCAGCCATATGTGCAACACTATGAGCCCATCCTTTACCAGGCACGTAGCCTCTTACATCTGTTTCAGCTGATAAATAAGCTAGTAATTGATCTTTACAATCATTTATTTTGTGCTCAGATAAAAAATCATCTGCATTATCCCTATGTAAAATAAGTGCGATAAGAAGTGACGTAAATGTGCGCGTAAAAACTAAATCTGATTCGCTTTCTTCGATACCCTTATTAAGCGAATTATTCAAACTATAATCTAAAAGCTCTGTTAAAAGAGAATGCTCAAGTAAGTTTTTTTCTAAAATTAAATCATAAAACGAACCATATATTAAGTCATCTCTCAGTTCGCTATCTAATGAACCGATATGAAGCATCATTGATTGTACAATTTGTGTTTGGTCCTCTTGCTGCCATGTTTTATTTCCACTGTTTATGTCTGTTAATATTTTTTTTAATTCAATTTCCTTAAGTAAGCTATTATTTAGTATCATATCCAATCTTTCTCCCCTAACCTTTTTAAAAGAATTTGCTTAACCATCTTTTTATGATGCCCCTTGTTTATACAAACGCTTACATCAATTGTACCATAATCCAAATACAGGAGGAGTTTAAAAAAGCCAGACATTCTTGGAATTTTTGAATGTCTAGCCTTAATTTAATTATTCTCTTCTAGTATTTTTATGCTGTCTATAACCGCATTCCTTATAATAGAGTCATCATCCCAAAAATCTCTGCTATATTTAACTTCAACATAGTCCCCAAGCGACAATGTTGTAGGGGCATCAATTAATGGGAACCATGTACCATTACCATGTTTTTGTACGATGTCCTCTATTGATAATTTACCAATATTCGAGACATCTGCATTCGAAACGACTAAAAATTCATGTTCTTTGATTGCAACGACTACTCCACGTTTTGAATGGATTCCTTTTTCTCCCGCTGGAATATTATATTTCTTACGTAAGGCTGCTATTTCTTGACTATAATGTCCCTCTAAATAATTCAAAGCATCTCTTTCCATTAATAAATATTGCATCGACTTATTTACACCTTTGTATTGATCTTTTTCTTGCTCCAATAGTAACTTGGTTGTAACTATTTTAATAGAGAATGGTTTTATATATTGTTCGATAAATTCTTCTCTTGTAAGATTCAACATTTGTAATTGTTTAGCAAATTTTTGATTTTTAATCTCTTCCGTCAACATTCCAAGCTGTTCATCAATTTGTTCTTGCGTAGGTACTATCCCCTTTGATCGAGCGTAAGCATATATAGATTCAACCTGTAAAAAGGATTCAAACTTATACTTCTTTTCATCATCGGACCATTTCTGATCATTAAACCTTGGATCCTCTCCCAAATAAAAGCTTAGAAACTTTTCATCTAAAACAGTCGGTAAACTTGCTGATTGCTCCTGACTTCCGTTGAATTGGGTATACAGAAATATTCCAATACAAACTGTTAATATAATAGACATTACACTATATTGCCAACGCCAAGATCTTTTTTTCATCTCACGCTGTTCCAATTGCTGTACTACATTGGTCATAACACGCTTTTTGCTTTCGGTTAAATCCTTTAATACCCTCACATCGACTTTACTCATGCAGTAGGACCTCCCATTCAATATGCTGTAACTTCGGCCTTAATAGCTCTCGCCCACGACGTAGCCTTGTTTTCACAGTACTTTCAGGAATACATAAAAGCTCGGCAATATTTATAACAGGCATTTCCTCAAAATAAAAATAAATAAGGACCTCACGCTGTTTTAATGGTAGTGCTAGGATGGCGTTTTCAACTAAGGTTTGTTCATCCTGCTGCACGAGCATGTCCCTTTTCGTGACAGCCTGCTTGGCAAAGATTTTCTGTTGAACTTGTATTTTACGATATGTCCAGCTGCGTAAATAGTCTTTACTTTTGTTAATGACGAGCCTCGATAAATATGCCCGTAGTTCTCCTCTTTCTTCATAGTTTTGCTGATTATCGTAAAATTTAATAAATACATCTTGAACGATATCTTCAGCACTTTGTAAATCTTTGACGTAATAAAAGGCAAGTCGGATGAGCCTTTCTGTATGCTGCTGCATTATTTCTTCGAGTTCTTTAATTTCAAGCAACATCTCTCCCCCTCTCTGCCCTATAAACGGTGTTCACAGTATAGAGGTTTGTTTTATGTTGGATTTTTTTAAATAAAATCTGTTTATGATGGATTTTTCTCTGCTGTCCTCAGTTCCGGACTCAATTATTTTAAATTTTCAGCAGAAAAAGGTGCAATGACCTCTTTTTTTGTTGAAGAAAGCACAATATTAGTTGATGGCGTTCCATAAGGCATTGCGTCATCGATAAACATCTCTAATGTTTCTACTGAGTTGGTCGCAATTTTGACGATATAACTAATTTCACCCGCGACACGATAGCACTCTAGGACATCGGGATGTGCGTTACAAAAATTCGAAAGACTTTTACAATCAATGGATTTAAATAAAATAATAGCCTGAATGTCGCGATTCAACTTTTTTAAATTTACTTTTGTGCTATAAGCTTCAATAATCCCCTGCTCTTCTAATTTTTTAACACGCTCAATAACTGCTGGAGAGGATAAATGAACCATCACCGCTAATTCCTTCATCGAAATTTTTGCATTTCGTTGCAATTGCTTTAAAATTTCTTTATCTATTTGATCCATACATATCCACCTTTTTTAATAAATTAGATTTCTTAGAATTCCTTTTATTATAAAGCAATTCATCTGAATTACATTATACAGCTTCTGTCATTAGATAGCCCTTTTCTTTACAATTAAACATATAAAGGAGGTATTACCAACATGAAAAAAATATTATTACTATTAGCAAATGGATTTGAGGCTGTTGAAGCGAGTGTTTTTACAGATGTACTTGGCTGGAATAAATGGGAGGGCGACGGCACAACAGAGATCGTGACAGTTGGATTACATCAGCAATTGCAATGTACATGGAATTTTAACGTAGCTCCCGAAAAATTGCTGCATGAAATTTCATTAGAGGATTTTGATGCACTTGCGATTCCTGGTGGATTTGAGGAAGCTGGATTTTATGATGATGCTTTTAGTGAGGAATTCCAGGCGGTTGTTCGTCATTTCGATGAACATAAAAAACCGATTGCAACGGTTTGTGTAGCTTCCCTAATTTTAGGTCATAGCGGAGTGCTGAATAATCGAAAAGCTACTACTTATAATCATCCAACAAGTAAACGATTAGCACAACTACAATCCTATGGTGCAGACATCGTCAATGAACGAATTGTTCAAACTGAACATATTATTACATCATCAAATCCTGGAACTGCATTCGACGTTGCATTTAGCTTACTCGAAATGCTAACATCTGAGGAAAATACAAAAAAGGTTAAGGATTTAATGGGATTTAAATAATTTTAAGAAGCTGTCTCCCCTAAACGTTTGGAGACAGCTTCTTTTCTATTTAATTTGATATTAATTGATAGAATTTCGATCCTAATTCTTTATTTTTTGTAACCAATGAAATCGTTCTGGATCTCCCAAAATTATGAATAGGTAAAGCAAAAAGTTGAAGATGACCGATATTTTTAGCCATTAGCTCGGGTACAATCGTAATTCCCATTCCAGAAGTTACAGCCCCAAAAACGAAATCACCAAAGTTCACTTCACTTATGATATTCGGTGTGTAACCAAGTGATTGTATTTGTTCTACTATATCCTTCCTTGAATCACAAGGAGCTTGATGAACAATAAGCGGTTCCTCACACAATTCTGCAAGCTCAACTGTTGTTCTTGAATTAAAACGATGATTCACAGGAAACACTGCATAGTAAGGTTCCGTAAACAATTCCCAAGTCCACAAAGATTCTCCGGTATATTTGGCATCCACAAAGACTGCATCAAGTCTACCTTTTTCTAAAGATTGTAGCAGTTCGTTTGAAGTATTTTGAATCATTAATGTTATAGGTCGATCTAGTAACTTAAGTTTTTGCATTTTGTTTGGCAAATAGTAAGTGGCTAAGCTAGGCAGAGCACCAATAGCAATAGGATTGCTTTGACTAAAGAGCTGCAATTCTTTACGAATGGCAGATATTTCAGCCAAAACGGGTGTAATTCGAGTGTAGAAACGTTCACCAGCTTCTGTTAATTCGATACCAATGGATGTCCTATGAAATAGTTCGATGCCAAGATTATTCTCTAAGTTTCGTATATGTTTACTTAGTGCAGGTTGGGATAGATTCGTAATTTGAGCAGCTTTAGAAAAACTTTTTTGATTGGCAGCAGCAATAAAACTATGTAACCATTCTGTATTCATTGTATTCCTCCATACCCTATAACAATTTGTTATATCCCTATAAAATAGTGATTGTTCCATATTCAACGTTTTTTAGTAACCTATTAAATATAGATGGTACTTCGATTATAACATATTGTTATAGGTTATCTAATCGATATAATACTTAGCATTATTAATATATGGAGGTTCTATAAATGAAAAATGTTTTATTATTATCCTTTGGCATGTTTGCCTTAGGTTTTGATGCCTATGTGATCGCAGGGCTTCTCCCAGGAATTAGTGATACGTATCAAAAAAGTACAGCGCAAGTTGGCCAAGCTGTAAGCATTTTCACGTTATTTTACGCAATATCAGCGCCGGTATTTTCTTCTTTACTTGCTGGAAAACCAATTAAAAAAATCTTAATATGGTCAATGTTTATCTTTACGATAGCGAATAGCATCACAGCTTTAGCGCCGACCTTTTCTATTCTTCTACTATCGAGAGCAATTGCGGGAACTGGCGCTGGCTTATTTTCGCCTTTAGCTGTAGCGGCTTCTACAAAGTTTGTTTCTAGTGACAAGAAAGGAAGAGCTCTAGGATTGACTATAGGGGGCATGAGCTTGGGAACAGTGCTTGGTGTTCCTTTAGGCATCTATATATCGAACGTATTTGATTGGAAAGTAACACTATGGCTATTAGTATTAATCGGAGTCATTGCAGTTTTATGTATGGTTATTTTTTTGCCTGATTTCCCAACAACACCTCCCCCTGCACTTAACGAACGATTAAAAATGTTCCTAGATAAAAGAGTAACTATAACCGTATGTATAACATTTTTCGCCAGTGTTGCGAGCCTAGGATTATACACATACCTATCTCCCTTATTAGAAGAAATGGCAGACTCCAGTAATATTACGATATATCTTTGGGCATGGGGCTTCGGTGGCTTAGTTGGAAGTATAATGATTGGTTACTTAATCGACTATTTCGGAAAACCAAAATCTTTAGTTACAATCATTTTATTTACTTTAACTTTATCCTTTATTTGTATACCAATAATGATTAGCTTACCTATATTAAAGTACTTACCGTTCTTTGTTTGGGGCGTAATGGGGTGGGCATGCCAAGCACCTCAACAACATATTTTACTATCGTTTCAGCCGAAAAACGGAAGTTCTGCAGTAGCATTAAACAGTTCAGTAAATTATTTAGGCAGTGCAATCGGTGCAAGCTTAGGCGGTATTGTACTTTCCTTACACATTGGAACAATAACATTGATTTATTTCGCAGTAATCTCTATGTCCTTCGCCATTTGTTTACAGTTCTTTAGCTTGAAGAACAAATCTAGTGTTTAGACAAATTAATAATTGCGGTTTAACTATTGACTTGATGATTCTATTCGTCATTTTGATAGTTAGAATGGCAACTTTAACTGGGTAATCTTTCATTTTAGGATGGGACTTTCCGTCGTTTTGGCCTTTCTTTCCGTCGTTTCGATGGGGCTTTCCGTCGCTCTGGCGATTCTTTCCGTCACTTCGGCGGGGTCTTCCGTCGCTCTGCCGATTCTTCTGTCAAGTCCTTTATATTGTGTAAAATTCTATACAAAGTTTTTCAACCCGATTTTAGTTCCCCTAAATTTTACAGATTATGTTAAAATTCTCCACTAAAACTTTGAGTTTCGCCGCAAACCACACAAAGAACGCCGCTAAACCATAAAGTTTCGCTGCTAACAAGCTTTTTGCGATTCTATCAGCGATGTTTGTGGTTCTATCAGCGATGTTTGCGGTTTTATCAGCGATGTTTGCGGTTTTATCAGCGATGTTTGTGGTTCTATCAGCGATGTTTGCGGTTTTATCAGCGATGTTCGCGGTTCTTCGTTGTTTCGTCCGTTCTTTCCTTCGTTTCGATGGGGCTTTCCGTCTTTGGAGGTTCTATCCACGATTTCGGTCGTTCTATCCACGATATCGGTTGTTCTATTCATCATTAAGAGTTCTATCTACCATTATCGAGGCAATAGCACGCCCAATATCTGTAACTATTAGTAAACTATTTCGTCTAATTGCAATAGAATGAAATTTTTGGAGGCAATCTAATGAAAAAATTTTTGTTTCTAATTTTGTTGGTAAGTCTTTTTTTGGTTTCTGCTTGTACAAATGGGAAAACGCAATCATTAGAAAGCTTTTATAAGGATGCAAAAATTGAAAAAATAGATAAAGTAGTTATCCAAGATGGTTCAACTGGTGCTTCAAAATCGATAACTAGGCAAGAACAAATCAATGATTTCATTGCTCTAATTAAAGATATAAAGTATACTCCGCAAGACAATCAAGAAGCACGTGTTGGATGGAGATATGGGATTACTCTTTTTGATAGTGAAAGAAAATTTAAATTCACATTAAGTGAAATTGATAATACCTACTATGATTCAAACCCGGATATTTATCCTATTGTAGAAAACTATTACAAACAGTTGGAAACTGAGTAATTAACCAATCCACGCATTTTTTATGTACAGACACAAAAAACCGATCTCCTAAGAGATCGGTTTTTTAGTTAAATGATTACTGAGCAGCTTTCGCGCGAAGAACCATTTGTAGGATACCACCGTGACGGTAGTAGTCTACTTCTACTTCTGAGTCGAAACGAGCTAAAGCTTGGAAAGTTTTAACTGATCCGTCTTCAGATTTAGCAGTAACTGTTAAGATTTCACGTGGTTTCACGTTGTCAGTAATGTTTACAGAGATTTCTTCTTTACCAGTTAAGCCTAAAGTATCAGCTGATTCACCTGGCATGAATTGAAGTGGAAGAACACCCATCATTACTAAGTTAGAACGGTGGATACGCTCGTAAGATTGTGCGATAACTGTTTTGATACCAAGTAAGTTAGTACCTTTAGCAGCCCAGTCACGAGAAGAACCCATACCGTAATCGTTACCAGCAAGTACTACTAAGCCAGTACCTTGTGCTTGGTATTTCATACATGCGTCATAGATGTACTCTACTTCACCTGTTGGCCAGTAAGTAGTGAAACCACCTTCTGTACCAGGAGCAACTTGGTTACGGATACGGATGTTTGCAAATGTACCACGCATCATAACTTCGTGGTTACCACGACGAGAACCGTATGAGTTGAAGTCACGGATTGCAACACCGTTTTCGATTAAATATTTACCTGCAGGTGTATCTTTACCGATTGCACCAGCTGGAGAAATATGGTCAGTTGTAATTGAGTCACCGAACTTCGCCATAATGCGTAAGCCTTCTAAGCCTTTGATAGCTTCTGGCTCTTTCGCAAGACCTTGGAAGAATGGTGGGTTTTGGATGTAAGTTGATTTGTCATCAAATGTGTATAGAGACTCAGTTGATGTTTCAATTGCATTCCATTTTTCGTTTGCTGTGAATACAGTTTCGTATTCTTTTTGGAATAATTCACGGTTAACTACAGTACCTAATACAGCGTTAACTTCTTCAGTTGAAGGCCAGATATCAGCGAAGAATACTTCGTTGCCATCTTTATCTTTACCGAATGAATCTTTTTGTAGGTCGATATCCACAGTACCAGCAAGTGCATAAGCAACAACAAGTGGTGGTGAAGCTAAGTAGTTAGCTTTTACAAGTGGGTGTACACGGCCTTCGAAGTTACGGTTACCAGAAAGAACTGAAGTTACGAATAAGTCGTTCTCTTTGATAGCGTCTTCGATTTCAGGAAGTAATGGACCTGAGTTACCGATACATGTTGTACAACCGTAACCTACAGTGTTGAAACCGATTTGGTCAAGGTAAGTTTGTAAACCTGAATCTTCAAGGTAACCAGTTACTACTTTAGAACCTGGTGCTAAAGAAGTTTTTACCCATTTAGGAACAGTTAGACCTTTTTCTACAGCTTTTTTCGCAACTAAGCCCGCAGCGATTAATACGTAAGGGTTAGATGTATTTGTACAAGAAGTGATTGCAGCGATTGCTACAGCACCTGTTGGGATTTCTACATCACCTTCAGCAAATTTAGCTACAGAAGTTTTTGAGAATTCATCTTCAGTTAAACCGAAACCTTGTGTACCTTGTGGTGCCACTACTGCTTCTTTGTAACGAGTACGCATTTGAGATAGTGGAATTAAGTCTTGTGGACGTTTTGGACCAGAAAGGTTTGGTTCGATTTCAGCTAAGTTTACTTCTAATACGTCAGTGTAAACTGGCTCTAAAGTTGGATCGAAGAACATGTGGTTAGCTTTTAAGTAAGATTCTACAACCGCAATGTGCTCTTCGTCACGACCAGTTAAACGCATGTAGTTTAATGATTCTTCGTCAATTGCGAAGAAACCACATGTAGCACCATATTCAGGAGCCATGTTAGAGATTGTCGCACGGTCAGCTAGTGGTAATTTAGTTACGCCAGGTCCGAAGAACTCAACGAATTTACCAACTACGCCACGTTGACGTAATACTTGAGTTACTTTTAATGCTAAGTCAGTAGCAGTAGTTCCGTTTGGAAGATCGCCAACTAATTTAACACCGATAACTTCTGGGATTGGGAAGTATGAAGGTTGACCAAGCATACCTGCTTCTGCTTCGATACCACCAACGCCCCATCCAAGAACGCCGATACCGTTGATCATTGTTGTATGTGAGTCAGTACCTACTACTGAATCTGGGAAAGTTTCGAATGTACCGTCAGCATTTTCGTTTACGTGTACAACTGGAGCTAAATACTCTAAGTTTACTTGGTGAACGATACCAGTTGCTGGTGGTACAGCACGGAAGTTATCGTAAGCAGTTTGAGCCCATTTTAAGAAGTTATAACGCTCAGCGTTACGTTCGAATTCTAGGTCCATGTTTGCTGCTAATGCAGATGCATTACCGTATTTGTCAACTTGTACTGAGTGGTCAATTACAAGGTCAACTGGAATAGCAGGGTTGATTTTGCTTGGATCTCCACCCATTTCTTTCATAGCAGAACGTAGAGAAGCAAGGTCAACTACTACTGGTACACCAGTGAAGTCTTGTAATACTACGCGAGAAGGTTTGAATGGTACTTCTGCTTCTGGATCTGCACCGTTACCCCATTTTGCTAATTCGTTTACGTGCTCTTCTTTGATAACATATGCATCATATTGACGTAAAACTGATTCTAATAATACTTTGATTGAGTAAGGAAGGTTTGAAACTTTTGCAACGCCAGCTTTTTCAATCGCAGCTAAGTCATAGTAATTATAAGTTTTACCATTAACTTCGAATGATGCGCGGCTGTTGTGTAAATTACCTTGTGCCATTTGCGGATCCCCCTAAATATCTTTTTGAAAAGGCTATATAAATTTTTAAAGCATCTTTTCTCCAATACCCATGATAGCTCATTTATATTCATAAGTAAATTACATTAATATTATCTTTTTCAATAAGTAATCCTTATGACCTTGATATCGAACCTAAAGTTTTTAATTTTTTGATGTGCATAATATGAAGGTTTTGCAAATCGGAGGTTTTTATACCCTTCTATTTAAGGGTATTTAAATGTATTTAACTGGGGCACTTTCTGGGGCACTCGTAGTTTTTTTAAAATGGTGCCCCACCTATAATATTGAATAATTTATAACAATCGCGCCTGGACAGGTACTTTATATAGTAAAAATCTTAACAAAGATTATAATTTACAACAATTTGTGTTTTTGTACAGATAATTATATTTGAAAAATTAAAAAAAGTCACTTATTTTATAAATAAATATTGAGTGACTTTTTATGTACTTTTATTTAGATACATTACTCAGGTTGTTTATCAAAACAAAATCCTTTAAACAATACTGTTCTTAACAATTCAGAAATAGTTTTTTCTAAATATTGGACTTTACAATGCAATCTCCAAAACATATTGCGCTCTAGCTCTACCATTGTAACAATATGTTTGTAATTTAACGAAAGGCTGTCTTTTCTTCTGGTTTAAAACAGAGCCATCTATAATTTTGAATTAAACCAACCTTATCATTTTCTACTATTACTACCGAACCTCTATTTCGCATAATCGTAACCTCTTTTTAATTCAAATCTTATTAAAGTATTCTACATCGTTAGTAAAAAAGCGACTACTCTATTGAACAATGCCTCCGATAGTTGAAGAAGACTTAGTCCTATTAACTTTTTAAAATACACCGAAATCGTTCCACACCTGGATACTTTTCACCTAAACTCGTTATCTTAAATCCATAATTTTCATAAAATTTCACAGCATCTTTATCGGTTTCAGCAAACATAAAAGATAAAGAATATTTTTCCAAAACGAAGTTAATCATTTTACTCCCAATACCTATTCCTCTATGATCCAGAGATACTGCGATATGTTTTATTTCACAACGCTTTGGACTTAAAAATTCTATTCCAATACAACCAACAACCTCAGATTCAAGGTCATATCCATATAACTTTCTTACTGGAGATTGTATATATAATTTATATTCTTTCTCGACATTCTTTTCAGATGTTGCGAAGGATAAAAGTTCTCTTACATTAGGTTGAATAGATGTCGATTTAATTTCTTTCATAAAATATGTCCCTTCTTTTATTAAACTGCACCGTTAGTTCAATAAAGAAAAAAGAGCTGCATATACAACTCAATGTTCTTCATTACTTAAATCACAATTCGTAGTAATATAATCAATTAATCCTCATCATAACAATTATCTACACATTCTTGTAAATAATCTAATAGATAATCGCTGAAGTTTTCATAGGTAACTGCATATAGTTCCTTTGAAAAACGACTCCAAGAGACAACAGGGCACTCGCCATCGTTCATTTGATTGGTATCTAAGCAACTCACACAACCATCGATATCTTCTAGAACAATATATTGTACAGGTAAGTTATATTTTTCTCTATACAATTGTGTGTGGTAAACAACTGAAGAATCCGCGGCTGTTGTCTTACAGCCGTGTATATCCATTCCTTTAATTCCGCCGCTACCATATTGTTTTAAAAACCAATGATAACTGCTTGGGAATGTAATGTTTAGCATTTGTGCTGCTTCTCGAATCGTATCTTCATTTACACCACCTGTAAAACCTCCATCTATTTCATATGTGGAAATGATTGAAATAATCTTGTCATTCATTTTTTTATTTCCCTTCTAAATGTTCTTGCGCTCTCATTTTTCTATAGCTATTTCTAAAATTATTATACAAGTTATTTCGATAAACCAATCTGGCCCTTTAATGGAATAACTTTATTATCACTTAACAGGTTCTTAATCCACAAGAAAAACCGAATTCCCTTTTTTATAGATAGGAAAATCCGGTTCAACTTTTTCAAAGCCACACAAAGAAGAGCAATTTACCGATTCGTAAAAAGGCAATAACTACTGTTACCAACCTGAAATTCTTCCGACTAATGTAGATTTATAAATAAAGTAAGAAGGTTACTTTAAACAGATACCACTGCGGAATTTTAAATTCCATCACTACATTGAATGAATATCTGAAAGAGATTGTGCAATATAAAAAAGCATTGCAACTAGGCAATGCTAAGATCGAGAGATTCTTGACAACTTTACTACATTAAAACCAAAGCCTATCAATCCGCAAATAAAGAAAATATATGCTACTAGAATTGACATAGCTTCTAAGTTGTTAGTAAAGATTCTATATCCTCCTAAAGTAAATAATACCAAACCAAAAACCGAGCTAAGTAATGTTTTATTCTTTACAGACAAAAAAACCACCTCCAAATAATGGTATAGTTATAAGTTAACATAGATTTGGTTTTTAGTTAACCTATTCTATTTTTTCATTGAGTGTTACAAAAACAAAGAAGCTTAAAAACAATATGAGAAAATTAATAAATATGGTGTGATCCACTTTTCATTGAGAATATCTAAGAATTTGTGATGAATCGCACTTAAATTAACGGGGGCTTTAGTAAAAAAAGAAATAACTTTTTTATCTTTTTTAAAATTAGGTCTTCATAAGTACCACGATAATTTATTCTATACATTGAATCACATCGTATGCCTACGATGCCTTCCATGTTTTGTCTTTTGTTAGTTGGAATATTTCGCTACCATTACCTTCTATTGAAGGTGTAACCAAAAAACTATTGAAGGTTCAATAATAGCTGAAAGAAGTTCTGTTCTTTCTATTTAATAGAGGTTTAGTGGTAGCTAATATATCGAAAGCAAAACACTTTTTAGATTTTCTTTCATTTTTTGTTTTGATGTAATAAATAACTTCGCCTCAATGTAATAAATTCTTTCCTTTTTTAAATACTTTACTATCACTTCATTAATTTATATATTTTTCCCCGAATTCCACCTTGTGTGGCAATTAATAGCAACGAAAAGCCAATCTTCCCTAAGCGTAAGGAAGATTGGCATTAATAATTCAAAGAAGAACTGTTAATTTAATTTGCTGACTTGTATTTTTTCACAAAATCCCATGGTTCTGTTCAAATTCTTGTTTTGTCATTCCATAGCAAATACCATCATGATAAGCTCCTTTTGTGAAAATGATATTTCTTAGTTGCCCTTCTTTCATGAAACCTAATTTTTCATGCAAGCGCATGGATGGCTCATTGAAAGAGTAAACGGATGTATTGACTTTTTGATATGCACGCTCTGAAAAGAAGAAGCGAAGAACCATAAGAATCATTTCTTTTGCATATCCTTTACCTCTGTATGGTTCAAATACAGCTAAATAATAATCAAAAATTCCATTTTTTAGATCACAATCAAATGTTTCAATCATACCAACAATATTATTGTCCCTATCTACTGCAATAAAGCGGAATTCATCATCTTCTTCAGATAATTGCTCTTCTACCCACTCACTCATTTTATCGGCGGAGCGAGGAAAATGTATTGAATCCATATTACGTAGAATTTCGTCATCTAAAAATTCAAATACAACGATATCTTCTGGTTGTATCGCTCGTAGTGTAAGATTTTGCCCTGTCCAATAACTAACTGTCATATTTCTTTTCCCTCCATCATTTTAAAAATATAGTATTGATATGTATAAATGTTTTGCACAACCAATTATTATTACGTTATGAGTTTAAAAATAGTTTCATCAAAAATTTTTTATTCTATTATTTCTTAATACCTGTCAGATAATTTACAATTTCATATTCTCCTATCTTACCATTCCAGCTAATATTCAGCGTAAGCGTTAAATTCATGTAAAAAACTTGTTGAAAGATTAAAAGAACTAGATGGTTGATTTAGAGATTGCGGAGACCAAACCATGTCATTACTAGCTTTATTGACTGTCTCTCGTTGGGACCCTCTCAATGGGCCCGTTGACGTTGTTAAATAAAAAGCCCAGGCTCAAAATTAATTGAGTACCTGGACATTAAACATTCAGCTACTATATTTGTTACTTGAGCCAACTTAGCTGCTTTAATTTTACTAGCTCCACCTTGTGCTGCAGCCATGCCAGTAAACGTTCCTGTTTTAACACGCCAATTAGCATTATCTTGTTCGATTACGCTACCCAACCGAAACGATTCTTTAATATATCTAAGACATTTTCAGCTGCTTGTTTATAGCGTATGTGCCTGTTAAGATGCGAAATTTACTAATATCTGCGGAAGGCTTTAGTTGCTGTACATCACTAAAATTAATTAATTCAACGTAATTGCAAATTCTGATTTCGGCGCGCCAGCAAATACAACCGTTCCATTTTTCGGCAGTTTTACTTTGTTATTGCCGCTCACAACGGTAAAATTAATACATACTCCCTTTTCATCATACACCGCGAACGAACTCTGCGATGGCAATGCTACGGTCATCGTTTTCCCTGCTATAGCTTGCGGGATTGTAAACCATCTCGCATGCCCATTTGCTTGTAGTGTAACTTTGGATGATTGGCTTGCATCAAGCGGTTTTACGTTAGTTCCACTTACATATAACAATCCGGACATCTCCATATATTCATTACCGTCTTCTGTATAGAAACGAGACTCCGTCGTATCACGTCCTGCCATCACAGGAATCTGGAGCTGATGCGCAGCCGTATTTGGGCCTGTAATTTTTCTGCCGTCCCAATAGCCCCCTAGACCTTCATTACGGTTAATTTGTGTTGTCAGCATCATTGGTACGAGATATTGAGCAGAACTATATTTCTCGTTTACAAGATAGTACTTAACGCCTTCCCGCTTTGCCCATGCGGCAGTAGTTTCCTTCGATAACACGTTGTCTTCTAGTTTCTCGGCTAAATAGTGAGTAATCACCTCTTGCCCTAAACCTGGCATCGCTATAAATGTGCTCTCCTTCAAATATGTTCGTCTATTCTTCTCAGTGACGAAGTTGAGCTTGGAGGTACCTGACTCATTGATAAAGCTTCCATCCGCAGTATATACATATTTTTCTTCTGGATTAGATAGTAAGATCAGTTCTCCATTCTTCGCAATTTCTATTTTTGAATGACTGAAACTATTGCCGTAAAAACCCGCTTTCTTTGCTACGTCTTGAGGCATCTTAGCCCTGACCGGCTTGCCAAAAGATTTGTTCGGCTTAATTTCTTTAATTGTGCCCTTCTCTTTAAGCGCCGCGAGCAATAATTCAGTCGCCATCAGTTGATTTGTAGTGCTGCTACCGCCTGATGACAATACAGCTACTGCCATCTTCTGTTCAGGAAGTACGACCAGTGAAGCATGTTGCAGTCCTGTGTCGCCGCCTTTAGCCAAGCCCTTTATCCCATATTCATTGAATGGATATAGTTTCACACTATCCCAGCCAAGACCGTAGTTCACAATATTATCTCCATCCCCTGGCCACATTCCTTTTTTATATTCCTCTTGCTCCATCGCCTTGACTGCCTTATCAGAGAGGATTCCTTTTCCCTGTCCCATAAATATTTGTGCGAATCGCACCATATCTTCTGCTGTGGAAGAGATCCCTCCCGTACCAATCACATTCACAGATTCAGTAGGAAGCTGCCCTTGGTACGTTGGAAAATAAAGCCCTGCCTGCTTAACGTTTTCCCAATTGTCCTGCGGCGTTTTCGTATGATTTAGCTTTAAGGGTTTTGTAAACCGATGATGTATAAATTCGGTAAAGCTCATACCGCTAACTCTTTCCACCATAATCTCGGCTAGCGTAAAGCCGTCGTTGCAGTATACTGAGAACGCGCCAGGATCCGCCTTCAATTGCTGGTTGGACAATTGCCGCAACAAGTTATCATGGGCATAGGTATCATTATCTTTAAACAAAAATGTATTATTAAACGAACTACCTTGTAAGCCTGAGGAGTGGTTCAACAGCATACGTGGTGTAATGCTTTTGTAACGCTCGTCTTTCATCTTGAAATCAGGAACATAGTGGACGACAGGAGCATCCAAATCCACTTTTCCCTCGTCCACCAATTTCATTACAGCCGCAGCTGCATACATTTTACTGACTGAACCAATCCCGTATAGGGTATCTTTGGTCAGCGGCTGTTTCCCATTCATATCGTTCTTGCCTATCTGACCCGATAAAACAAGTTTGCCATTATCAATTAGCGCATACTGCACACTAGTCGTCTCATAGGACTTCGTAAGTAGGGTAGCTTTCTCTGTCGCAATCTTTTTCAGTTCTTGACTAGCAAATTCTTGGCTAGCGACAACCGTATTCTGACTGCTAGAAAACGCCATCGCACCTGTTGGTAGGCTCATCGTTAACGCTAACGTAGCAGCTAACACCGCAGATAATTTATTTTTCATAAATGAATTGCCTCCTTGATTTCTAGATACACACTTCCTAAAACAATAATTTATTCCCATACAAATAAAATTTTTTTGTTCACTTATACACCTTGATCACCCCTTTGACAAGAAATATTTTCCATAAATAGAATATCAAAGTTTTATTTACTCGTAAATACAATGATAGACTGATACCATATCGGACTTAAGACTTATGGTTGATTATGAATAAGAAAATTAAAAAGACCAGCTCGGCTGAAAAATATGCTTACCTTTTAGGTAGACAGATTAAAAAATAAAATCTGTTTATCTAAGGACTTATCCTTCATTACTCGAAGAAAGTTACTATTCTATCAATGAATTGTGTAAAAGGTTTTCATTAGATTATCAAACTTTACAGAGGTGGAAAATGAAATACGAAGCAGGTGGACGTGAAGGATAACCAGAAGATACTTCATGTAAATTTTATAAAAAAGAGTTAAAATTAGAGGCTATGGAAGACTGAATTATTCACAGATGGAGGTGTTGACGAAATATGAGATTAGCAGTACCTCTGTTTTAAAAAGGTGGAAGAAAGCTGTTTTTATTTTATCAGATCGCTTATTTGGCTGCTTCAGAACCAGTAAATGCACCTGTTTTAACTCACTATTGCTTTCCGTCTGGCTCAAATGATCGAGCGGATATAGAACATCTATTCCGGAGATGATTGAACTTGGTTGTCTACTTAAAAGCGAAGTTTTCTATACATAATTGGAATTATACTGCTATAAGACTTCAATAACATAAATCACCATCCGTTAACTACAAGAAAACAAAAACAATGGCACAGATTGTAGTAACACGCTTTCATCAGGGGAATTAAACAACCTTTGCTATTTCAGTAAATATAAAATCCTACGAAATTCATTGTTAATAAATTTATTACACTTATTATTAATTTTACAATCAATTGCTATCTCCTTTTAATTAGAACTAAGATGTACCCTATTTTCTAAATACAAGACTTGCAATTCTCATAATATTTCCATCCTGTAGTAAGACCAGTAGCAAATATTGCACTGTGAGTAACGGCGTTTAATGGCAAAAGAGTCTTAATTCCAAACTTTAAAGCAGTTTTCCTTTTTTGTTTTTTTATATCCTTTAAATACGTTGGATTTCGAACGGCAATTTTTATGCTTCACTCAATTTCTGGACAGGAATATTAAATAGTAGGAGCGTAAGCAAATAAGTAAAATTACATTATACAATGATAAAAACAATAATATGTAAAAAAGCCACGTTATTGCGGCTTTTTCAAAACTCTTTTCTAAATTTGTTTCCCCAAAAGGTTTCAGTTAGTAATATTTTCATTAAGGGGAATGATATCGAATAGTTGCTGATACACCGTTTGCAAAAGATCCACCAGAAGTTGTTATTTCTACAGACAAAAGAGTACAACTATTTACTGAGAAATTTGACGTTGTAGTTGTACAACAATTTGGCGAAGCAGATGTACTAGGTCCTGTAATGGTTGCTATGATACCAGTAGGTACCGGTGCAGTAAAACCACAATTTGTACTTAAATATATTTGTGCAGATGCAGTATCACCAGCAGTTAAATTATGATCTCGTATATTAAAGGTTAAACTTGTTATAACTGCATTTTGAGGAACAACAAATGTATTTTTAATGAAAGTAGCTGATGCACTTCCAATCCCAAGAAAATCATTGTTTGCAACGGATTGATCTGTACTTAAGTACACTTCCATTAGGCCCGGACCATTCGAACCTGTTGGACCAGTAGTACCAGTTACCCCTGTTATTCCTTGAAGACCGGTTGCTCCTGTTACCCCTGTTATTCCTTGAAGACCTGTTGGACCTGTTGCTCCTGTCGTGCCCGTTATTCCTTGAAGACCAGTTGGACCTGTCGCTCCTGTTACCCCTGTTATTCCTTGAAGACCGGTTGGACCTGTTGCTCCTGTCGTGCCCGTTATTCCTTGAAGACCTGTTAGACCTGTTGCTCCTGTCGTGCCCGTTATTCCTTGAAGACCGGTTGGACCTGTTGCTCCTGTCGTGCCCGTTATTCCTTGAAGACCGGTTGGACCTGTTGCTCCTGTCGTGCCCGTTATTCCTTGAAGACCGGTTGGACCTGTTGCTCCTGTCGTCCCCGTTATTCCTTGAAGACCGGTTGGACCTGTTGCTCCTGTCGTGCCCGTTATTCCTTGAAGACCGGTTGGACCTGTTGCTCCTGTCGTGCCCGCTATTCCTTGAAGACCGGTTGGACCTGTTGCTCCTGTCGTGCCCGCTATTCCTTGAAGACCGGTTGGACCTGTTGCTCCTGTCGTGCCCGTTATTCCTTGAAGACCGGTTGGACCTGTTGCTCCTGTTACCCCTGTTATTCCTTGAAGACCGGTTGGACCTGTTGCTCCTGTTACCCCTGTTATTCCTTGAAGACCGGTTGGACCTGTTGCTCCTGTCGTGCCCGTTATTCCTTGAAGACCTGTTGGACCTGTTGCTCCTGTCGTGCCCGCTATTCCTTGAAGACCGGTTGGACCTGTTGCTCCTGTCGTGCCCGTTACTCCCCGAAGTCCAGTTGCCCCTGTTGCTCCTATTCTCCCCTCTATTATTTGTAGTCCAGTTTCCCCCATTTCTCCGTTCAACCCACTTTGAAAGTTATTAATTTTCATAGAATCACCTCCTCCCTATTTCATCATATTTTTATTAGAAATATTGAAATAGACATATCACTAGGTTATATGGCCTAAAAATAAATATAATCCAATAATAGTATTAAATTTATTTTACGTTTACTATCGTAACGTATATGGTAATGGTTCATCATTTGCCTTAATTGTTATTCTATTAATACTTCTAAATATTTTCGTCTCTTCTTTCATGAATAGAGAGTATTAATATTTTCGATTAAGGGTAGCCTCCAGCATAGTGATCCTTTTGTAGTTTCTTCCCTCAAAGATTCAATATTGGAAAGTATCCTTTAATGCACTTAAAGCCTTTAGAATATCTTCTTCAAAAGGTGTACCCTTAGCCAAATCGAGATAAAACTCTTCCGTCTCTTTCACATAACGTTTTCGGAACTTTTCATTCGCAACCAAAGCACTTAACAAGTTGTGAAGTCGATCTGCTAATTTCACCATTTTGGCAATGGGATTATTTCTAATATCTTGGATATATACTTCCATTTTGTAGCCCTTACTTTTAGTTATGATTTTCACAGCAGTTAGAACATCTTTTCCTCCATAAAAGAAAATCTCTTGTTCGCTAGCGTCTGTATCTTCTAATAAATCGTGAAAAAGGGCTGTTATGATATGTTTAGTATCTAAAAAGCCCTTTTTCTCTAAAATACTTGCAACTTCAATAGGGTGACTGATATAAGGTTTTCCTCTCAATTTTAATACTGAGAATTCAGGCTTTTTGATATTGCTGAAGCAGTCACAATTTTTGTACTAGCTTGCTGTTTTATTTTTTGTTATAGCATTAAATTGTTCTCACAATGATTTGAAATGTATGTGTAATAATAATTAAAAATCCTAAAACAATACAACATGTCGCTAGCGTACTCTTTTTATGATTTTTTTGCTTTACAAAACCAAAAAAAATCAGGCATAGTCCAATCACAATTGATACTATTGATAGAATTATAAAAAATGGTGTACCTAATGAAATTATAGGAAAAATATTGGTTAATTGCATATAAAGTTCCCCCTTTTTCAGATTCTAAATTTACATATAGCTCTCCACCAAAACATTACTTCCCTGCACATCACACATTGAGAGAACGCTTTGCGCAGGCGTTGTTTAAGCCACCTCGGCCCTCATACCGAGGCATTTCTCTCGGCTTCGTATGCTAAAGAATTGTCACTATGAGTCATTTAATTTTCCCAGTTTCTACTTAAAATTGTACGAATCGATTTTCTCTTTTTTCTTACTCATTCCTTACAAATTTATTAATTTTCAACTATCAATTAAATTGTAGGTTAGTTAAGGGACTGTCAATATTTCAGTGTAATTGACAAGCCATCTTTTTCGGCGGTAATGAATTGATTTTGCAAGGCCAAACTCTTCCAAAAAAATAAATTTCACGTCGCGTGGTCCTTTTCTTTTTACATTTAAACAACGCTTCAAGTTCTGCACTAGTAAAGTAATTAGATTTTGTTATTAATCACATCATTATTAAAATGATGAAACAAAAAATGCAGTGCGATTTTGTATATAAATCGCACTGCGTATATAGAAGTATGGAAAGTGAAGAAAATTATCACTATATTTAAACGGGTATCACTTTAATGAAAACAATATGTATAGAAACGTTATCCCTTTGTTTCCCCCAACTATAGGTTAAAATGACAATCCTCATTATCAGCCATCATAATTTTATTCAAATAAAGAGATGATTGCTATAATCCACACGCCTACCACTAGTAATAAAAACCACCAGCCCATAAACTTTACGAACTTTTTTAAAAATGGTTTCTCAGTAAATTTATCTGAAAAGGAACTCATTTTTAAAAAGTCCTCTGGAAACTTTAACAACATGTAAGAAAAACTACCGAAAATTAAAGTGACCAATATTGCCATAATAAACATTATACCTACTCCTAAACTTCAAGTTTTTACATCACTCAATAATTATATTATTTAACACTTGATTGCACATTAAAAATTGAAGAGCTAGTACAGTTATACAGATGTTGCATTGATTCAATAAAGGGAAAATTCTCCTTGCATTTTTTCACGTTGGCATCTTCGTAATAAGCGTATACATTGCAACAATTTACAATTCTGTTAATTATTATCTAAGAATCAACAGAAGAAACTCCAATAAAATTCGTATGAATCTGTCATTAGGAGCAAATGCTGTAGATATGTTCTAAAGTCTAAAACGGTAACTTCTCCTACTTCTACAAATGCGTACTCAATAGTGACATTACCGCAGAACATCACAAAGTAATTAAAACTCCATCACTTTCTATAGGAGGAAAAAATGAATATAAAATTGCGCCTGAAAATAATGATTTTTCTACAGTTTTTTATTTGGGGATCTTGGCTTGTTACATTTGGTTCTTATATGATCAATACGTTGCATTTTACCGGTGCACAAGTTGGTGTCGTGTATAGTTCTAACGGTCTTGCAGCCATTATTATGCCAAGTCTTATAGGGATTATTGCAGATCGGTGGGTAAAAGCCAATGTGTTATATGGAATATTGCATTTCCTCGGTGCGATTACCCTATTTTCTGCAGCTCAAATTTCAGATCCTACGATGATGTTCTGGGTAATGCTCTTTAACTCAATCGTGTACATGCCAACACTTGCATTATCCAATACGATTTCTTATTTTAGTCTGGAAAGCAAAGGGTTTGATGTTGTAAAGGACTTCCCTCCTATTCGTGTCTATGGGACAATTGGGTTTATTCTTGCGATGTGGATTATTAGTCTTGCCAAAATTGAATTAAGTAATATTCAATTATTTATTGCTAGTGGCTCTTCGTTAGTACTTGCACTTTACACAATTTCTCTTCCGGCATGCCCAACTTCCAATGAAATAAAGGACAAGTCATGGATAAGCCTTTTGGGACTTGATGCTTTTGTTCTTTTTAAAGATAAAAAAATGGCTTTGTTTTTAATTTTTTCTATGCTCCTAGGCGTTGCGCTTCAAATTACGAATACATTCGGTGATCCATTTTTACATGACTTCGCATTGAACCCTGATTATAAAAATAGCTTTGCTGTTAAATATCCAGCTATTTTATTATCAGTGTCACAAATTTCAGAGGTATTCTTCATTCTCACCATTCCGTTTTTTTTAAGTAAGTATGGCATTAAAAAAGTAATACTCATCAGTATGATTGGATGGACATTACGTTTTGTTTTCTTTGGGTATGGAAGCCCAGTTGGCGGAGGATTTTTACTATTGCTGTTATCAATGATCGTTTATGGTTGTGCCTTTGATTTCTTTAATATTTCGGGAGCGATTTTTGTTGAAAAAGAAGTCGATCATCGAATTCGAGGCAGTGCTCAAGGATTATTTAGTACAATGGTAAATGGTATTGGCGCCTATTTTGGAGCTGTAATTAGTGGCAAAGTAGTTGATTATTTCACAGTTGAGGGCGTAAGAAATTGGCAAAATATTTGGTTGTTCTTTGGCGGTTATACACTTGTTTTGGCCATTATTTTTGCCATCGTTTTTAAATATAATCATGAAATGAAAAATGTAACAATGAAATAGTGAATTATTCTTTCAAGGAAAAGAAAGAGCCTTACCGTCCATCGTGTAAGGCTCTTTACGTAATAGAACTACTTAAGTTCAAACTTTAATGTCAATTGGAGACAACCGCCCTTTTACGCTCAAGATTCTCTTCGTCAATTTTAAAAGTCAAATGTCGATTAGATGGATGGTATTTTAAGTGAACACTTTCATTTGTCTGAAATCAAAGGGTTTAACAACCTGCACCTCTAAATTTGTTAGAAACATCAACAATACGGACCGACCCATTTTTTTATAATCAGATATTTATTTAAGTTCATTTTTTTCATTGGTAAAAAAGTATTATTGTAATGATGACTACGGTACCAATTATTAAAGCTAAGCGCGAGAAATCAATTTAGAAACGTTGATTTCTTGCGCTATTCTGTTTAAAGGCTTCTCGTTTTTTAAAAAGCTTCCCTTTCCTTTTTCATCACAAGCGACTTTAAAGTATCACTTAATTCCTGAATATGACTAGTTGTGTTCGTCATCATCTCTAGCATATTATGTTCGTCCTCCACCGAGTGTACAATCTCTCCTGTGGAAGTCGCATTTTGTTCGGTCATATCATTAAGCTTTTCAATCTGTAATTGGATTGTTTCAAACTGCGAAATAGCGCTGCTTAGGTCATTCATTCCCCTTGTTAAATCGAAGTTAGACTTTGAAAATGAATCTTTTAAAATATTAAAGAAGTTGCTTACATCTTGTAACAGCATTTCCCCTTGTTGTAACGCTTTTTCACCGTCATCAGAGCGTTGATGAGCTTCTGTTGATTTTTCGAACAAAGTTCTCGTTACATTCGTAATACTTACCGTAATAGCAGCACTTTCTTCCGCTAATTTCCGTACTTCATCAGCAACGATGGCGAATCCTTTACCATGCTCCCCCGCTCTTGCCGCTTCAATTGCAGCATTAAGCGCAAGGAGATTCGTCTGCTCTGCAATATGCTGTATGCCCTTTAGTAAGCTATCTACCGTTTTCAAACTTGTCTGTAACTCATTCACAGTTTCAGCTGTAGAACTCATCGCTTGATTCATAACGCCCATTTGCACCATCGCATCTTGCATTTTCTCCCATCCTACTAGTATCTCTTGCTGCAAATCAGTAGATTTAGAAATAGTATCCTTTGAAATTGAGAATGTTTCGTTGACAAAATGCACAGATTCCTTCATCGTGCCATGAATCATTTGCAAGCTAGATGACTCCTGCTGAATACTTGCGGAAATATCCTCAGTAGCTGTAAGAATTTGTTTACTTGATCCAGATATTCGCTGCATTGTTTGTTGGAATTGCGTAACGTGTTCATCCAAGGCTTGACTACTTTTTTCAATTTCCTGAAACGTATTTTCAAGCTCATTTAAAGACACCTTCACTTCATTTTGTTGAATAGTAGCATGTTCAATTAGTTCATTGCCCCATTTAGCGATTAAATATAATGCAATAATGACGCCATTCATTATCGCAAATAGCGTTATAAATACAGTTATATCATCAAATGGCCCTAATAATGATTTCGAATTAGCCATATAAAGAATCAGAAAGCTGATATTAGTCAGCACACCGAAAAATACAAGTAATTCCTTTTTAAAATAAAGGGCGATAATGGCCACAGAACAAAGTAAAATATAATGTTTATTTAATGAAAAACTATCAACTAAAAATAAAGCAAAAACAGTACTTGAAGGAATCATTCCAAAAATAAAGCCTTTAACATACGTGTTAATTGGTAAAAAGTAATTACAAATTGCCAATGCCATAACGGCTAGTCCAACAAATAAAAACATAATGCCCTTTGAGAGTATCAACGGTCCACAAATTAAAACAGCTAAAATTGAAATAATGGCTAAATTGACACGATGGACTTTTCTTGTATCGTAGTGAATATTTTTCTCCATACTAGTCCCCCCCTTAAAAATGAATGGACATTCATTGTGTTTTTCTATTATTATAAAGTATAACAACTACTTTTTGTAGATAAAAAATGTATTTTAGAGAATTTTTAATACGTTTCGAAAATAAAGGGGGATTATTTATGGGGAGAGTCCAACAACTTGCACCAAATTTTTTTTGTATTGATACACACGATTTAAATCGGGAACAGCGTACAAGCTCTTATTTGCTTATCGATGAAAAAATTGCATTAATCGAGACTTCCGCCAGTCCGTCTATGCCTTATATAGTAGAAGGTTTAGATGAATTACATATTTCTCTAGAGGATATTCAATATGTAATTGTTACGCATATTCATTTAGACCACGCAGGAGGTGCAGGCTTGTTTTTACAAAACTGCCCAAATGCAAAATTCGTTGTACATCCACGAGGTGTATCTCATATGGTTGATCCTAGTCGTCTAATTGCAAGTGCGCAGAGTGTTTATGGAGCAGAATTCGATCGTCTATTTGATCCAATTGTTCCTATCGATGCTGAACGCATTATAGAAATTGGACATGAGGAAGTACTATCTTTAGGTCAACATCAGTTAACGTTTTATCATACAGAAGGTCATGCTAAGCATCATGTATCTATGCATTATTCTGCTACGAATGGCTTGTTTGTAGGAGATACAACTGGTGTACGTTATCCGGAAATGGACAACGAAGCCATTGATTTAATTATTCCCTCCACTTCACCGAATCAGTATGATCCAGATACAATGGAGCAGTCTATCCAGCTTTATGAAAAATTAAATGCTTCAGAATTGTATTTCGGACATTTCGGTGCTTATAAAAATCCAGCTGAAGCTTATAGACAAGTGCGCTACTGGACACCGCTATTTTTAGCTGAGGGGAAAAAGGCGTTACTGGTATCTAGTGACTTTAAAAAACAAGTACAATTTTTAGATACTCGCTTGAAGGAACTTTTGTATAACTACTTACAGGAAAATGGTATCGCAGAAAAGCATCCGGTTTATCAAACAATCCCATTCGATACCATTGTTTCGGCAATGGGAATTCTGGATTACTTAGAGAAAAAGAATTCACAAAATTAAAGCAGACTTAACTGGAGAGGAGTAATCCTCTCTGTTTTTTTTTATGTTCTTTTTTCTTCAAAGGTTACGAAATCTTCATCAGGCAAGTAAGTGAGTTCTGATTTAAAGAACTCCGGGAATAGAAAGGCATCCTGAAGATTCGAAATAGGTAACCATTCTAACCTTTCTTCAATACCATCACTGGTAACATCTTTAGTTGGAAATGTGATGTCTTGCTTTTGTGTATTCATCTAAAACCGCCTGCCTTTCAACGTTAACTCTATCTTTCTATGAACCTATCTTTTTTCGATGTTGCACCGAACTACATTGCGTGTTCATTCTTAATACGCTTATTGTAGTAGTTATGTATATTCTATTAACATAACTAGAGCAGCTGCCCTCCCTCCCCTGATACATAAGCATAGACTACTTCAATCAAAAATTTTTTATCATATTTTACCATTTTTCGATGTATTATAGAGCAAGACAAATTCGTATACAGATGTAGCAACTTTTAAATCTTAAAGGGAATGTTTTAATCATTATCGAATATAGAAAATATAGGAAAAAATAGATACGAGGTGAGTTCATTGAGCGATGCGTTTTATAGTAAACACTTTCAACTAGACCAAATTGGTAAAGGGATATATGCAGCAATAGCTAAAGATGGTGGAGGGGCTGTAGGAAATGCAGGTTTTGTGGATCTTGGCGATAAAATTATCGTTTTTGATACATTTAACACTCAACAAGCATCTGAAGACTTAAAGTTCGTTGCTGAAAAAATAACAAACCGACCTGTTACATGGGTTATTAACAGTCATTGGCATGGCGACCATATTCGAGGCAACCAAACATCTATAGATTCAATTATTATTTCAAGTCAAATTACATACTCAAAAATAAGAGATGTGCATCCCTCAAGATTCAGTAAACAGAAAAATGATATTCAAGGTTTAAAAAGCTATATTCTATCCTTAAAAGAGCAACAAATTCAAACTAACGATCCCCAAATACAATACCAAATAAATTCTCTAAATGAATTAAATGATTCTTTACCCTCTTTGGAATTAGTTTTACCGAATCAAACTTTTAAAAATGAAATTACCTTTCAAGGAACACAACGTTTTGCAAAGCTTTTCACGTTAGGAGGAGGCCATTCATATTGTGATGCAATGCTTTATATTCCTGATGAGAAAGTAATATTTATGGGTGATTTATTATTTGTGAACTGTCATCCAACGTTTTTTGAAGAGACTGACCCTTTGAAATGGAGTAATATTTTAAAAACAGTTGAAAAACTAGAAATTGACGTGGCAGTACCGGGACACGGCCCAACAGGGGTTAAAGAAGATATCTCAAAAATAATCAACTATATAGCTGAATTAACTACTATTGCAGAAAAGAGCAAGCAAAATGAGGATATTGAAATCCCTAATATCTATAAGGATTGGCGTTCACCTGAGATTTATCAACAAAATTTAAAACAACTAAGAGAATTGTCAAATTCTTAAAACAGTTGTTAAATAAATTTAAAGAGAGGGCGAAGTAATTTGACCCTCTCACTCGAATTGTTGATTCTGCAAAATCTGTGCATTAGGACATCGTTTTTTTAACTCTAAAATAAACTTCATTTTATCTTCTGGTAAAATTTTTATACTACCGTAATTCGCTGTTTTATAAAATATTTCCAGACCCTTATCAAATGATGAAATTAGATAACCAGTATATTTATCTGTCGTAGGAGAAACCCTTGCTATACTTTGATACGAAATCTTACTTTTGAATGGCCCACCTTTGACTAAAAGATAATTTTCACAGAAAACAAACTTAATCGAATTTACGTACCAAAAAATAAAAACAAATGAAACAATAAAGGCCGTTAACATAATAACAACAATTAATAAAGATGTGATGAACGGAAAAAGTGAAATAGCGCCAAATATCCAAACCAATAAAAACACAATGATTGTGTAAAAAATATTTGTTTTTGCTTGATAAACCATAATAGTTAGCTCACCTTTCTTATTAATATTCGCTAAATTTTAATAAGTAAATCAAGTCAACCTTATATGTAATTTAACATTAATTTTTAATGTATCAAACATGGGAAATAGATTGCAAATAAGTTTGTTAACCTTTTTCAGATAAAAATAAGGCACTTCTTGTTCAATATGGACTTAAATTAAGGGTTTCTTGATTTGAAATCATCGGGGGGCACCACCTGCACATTAATTCTTTTATTATAAAGGAAAGCGTGACTAAAATAATAGTGTGATACATTGCGTTGTTTGGAGAAGCATCGCTCGACTCCTGCGGGAAAGCGAGACAGACGACCCCGCACGAAGCGAAGCGTAGGAGGAGGCTCGGCGCTCGCCCGCGGAAAGCGAGCGGAATGCTTCGGAAAACAACAGTAGAGTCACAGTGCCAAATGAAAAAAGCGAGGTATTCAACGATTTAATCGTTGAATACCTCGCAATGTGGGAAGATATGACTTTTTCAGTGCCCTCCAATAATGCCGACGCTTTTTCCTTTTATCGAAGTTTATCTTCTATCAGCCTGGTCATTTAGTAAACATCATTGCTCTTTTAAACGCTCTAAGGCTAATTTAAAATCCTGACTTTCTCCTACTTGACGGAAATTTTTAAAGGGGTTGCTCACAGTTTTCATTCGCTCCAGTACAGCGGGAATAGTAAAGAGGTCTGGTGTTAAATGCTCATTGACTTCTTCCCAGTGTAATGGCGTTGCTACTAACCCCTTTTCGTTGCCACGAGTCGAGTATGGGGCAATAATCGTTTTGCCTTCTGCATGCTGCACATAATCTAAATATAATTTTTGATGTCTATTTTTCTTTAATCGTTCGATTGTATACAATTCCGGTTTTTGCTCACATAAAAAACGACAAACAAATTCAGTAAATACTCGCACCTCTTCATAAGTAAAGGCATTTTCGGGTAACGGTATATATAACTGTATTCCTTTGCCTCCTGATGTTTTAACAAAGGATTGTAGCTTAAAATAATCGATAATTTCCTTTAAATCCAGTGCCCCGGTAACAGCAAGTGAAAATTGCTCAACAGAAGGAGGATCTAAATCGAAAACAATCTCAGTCGGATGCTCAGTTTGCAATGTTTGGAATGGTATGTGCAGCTCTAATGCAAGCTGATTACCTAACCATAGTAATGCTTCAAGATTGTTGCATACAAGATAATGAATATCGTCCATCCATCCTGTTGAAGCAAATGCAGGTATTTTCTCAGGACTACTTTTTTGATAAAAGCTTTCACCAGGCACTCCATGAGGAAATCGTATTAACGTAAGTGGTCGATCTCGCAAAAAAGGCAGCAAATACGGAGAAATCATTTGCAAATAATACAAATAATCATCCTTCGTAATACCGATTTCAGGCCAAACAGGCTTCTCAGGATGCGTAATCTGTACCGAATCAGGGATAGGATAAAGTTGACGTTGCATATGCTGCCAATGACAGTCCTCTGGCAACATCTCCAGTCGGAATGCATGGAAACGCGGTTCTCGACATTTGCTCCCATCGAAATCAATACAGGCAATATCAAGGCAAATGGACGGCTCCAGCTTCCATGTTTCATTATTCCTCAGTCCATTTGCTTGAAAAAAAGCTATGAGTGTTTTCCGCTCTTCCTCTGACATTCCATGTTTAAAAATAACTACTTCAACTAACACTCCCTGTTGATAAATACTGCCATGAAAATAACCATTTCCATGATCATATTTCGTCACTATGACCGTTACATATCTCCAATTCTTTATTTTTAACCAATGGGTCGAGCGTATATCTCCTATCCATTTACTCGTTTTCTTCTTTGCAACCATTCCCTCTCCATTGTAAATCTTAATAGCCTGCCAAAGAGGCTCACTATGTTCCACACAGTTAATCACTTGCAAAGGACATGAATCCTCATAATCGACAGTCGCCGGGAGCTTTAAAGTTGTAAAAAGCTTAGAAAGTTGCTGTTTGCGTGTTTTTAAATATTTATTGGTCAGCGACTCCCCTTTATAGCTCAGTAAATCAAATGCAATATAATGACAAGGAAAGTCTCTTGCATGCGTAGCAATAACCTCTTTGTTTTGCATCCTCCCTCTTTTTTGGACAAGTGAAAAATCACTTTTAAAGTTATTCGTTAAATAAACTAATTCACCATCCAATGTTAATGGTAAAAACCTTTTAATGTTAGTAAATATGCTCTTACAAAAATCAAGTATCTCTGGAAACAGGTGCGTTAAGTTATTGCCATTTCTGCTTATTAGCATCGGCTGTTCATCCCATACTAACATACATCTAAATCCATCAAACTTTGTTTCGTACATCCATTCCTCACCGATAGGCGTTTCGAGCACTTCTGTTAATAGCATTGGTTTCATTTGAATACCTACTTTGCTTTTTACCTTCAGTTTTTGACGATTTCACTTTAAGATACATAAAAATAAGCAAAATATATCATAGTAAGAAAAACGAGGTGATACAAATGCATACAGTTTGGAAAGGCAGTATTTCATTTGGTCTTGTCAATATACCAGTGAAACTTCATGCTGCAACTGAAAATAAAGACATTAAGTTACGACAACTCCATAAAGAATGCCATACCCCTATTAGCTATAAAAAGGTTTGTGAAGGCTGTAACCAAGAAGTAAAAGATGAGGATATTGTTAAAGCATATGAATATGCCAAAAATAAGTTTGTCGTATTAGATCCAGAAGAATTAGAGAACTTGCGGAAGGAAAATGAAGATAAGGCAGTTGAAATCATCGATTTTGTAAAATTAACTGAAATCGATCCTATTTATTTTGAACGTACTTATTTCTTATCTCCTGATTCGACTGGCGGAAAGGCTTATGCCCTATTACGACAAACATTGGAACAATCTGGAAAAATAGGTGTGGCCAAAATTATTATCCGTTCAAAAGAGCAATTAGCCATTGTCCGTGTTTATCAAAACGCTTTAGTGATGGAAACGATTCATTACCCTGATGAAGTAAGGAGTGTTGGTGATGTCCCAAGTATTCCAAGTGAACAAAACATTGTTCCAAAAGAGCTAGAAACCGCACTCATGTTAGTCGATCAATTAACAACAGAATTTAATCCTGAAAAATATACAGATGACTATCGCAATGCTTTAATGGAGCTTATAGAGGAGAAAAAAGCTACAAATACAATCTCGACAAGTGATAAACGTCCAGTACCTGATAATGTTACGGACTTAATGACAGCTCTTCAAGCCTCATTAGAAAAAACAAAAAAGCCAACAACAAGAAAACGAGCACCAAGAACGAAAAAAAATGCTTAAAATGTACACAGAAGAAGCGTATCCATTATTTTGGATATGCTTTTTTTAAAGAATCTGCCTCTTACTAGAGATGACTAATAGCTTGTCATAATATATTCCATATTTGTGATAAAAATTAGGTTTGCCAATCTCCTCAAAATAACGATTCCACTTAAACATTTTAATGAATATCGCAAAAGTTGGTTTGTAATTGGACTTTTCCAAACCGAGTTTTTGGAGCGTAAATCTTTTTATGATTCGATAGATTCTGATGAAATAATTTGTATCTAAAAAAATTATTAAGTCGGCATTCAAAAAGCTTTGTGCTACCCAGTCCTCATTATGAACGCCCTCAATAATCCACGCATTTGTAAGAATAATATTATGTAAATAATCCACTTTTTGTTGATCGGTCCTTCTAATATCACCGGAATTTTGCCTTATCCAAACAACATTATCTAATTCATAATATGGTATGTTTAATTTCGTGGATAATTCTTTCGCTAAAGTTGTTTTCCCACTAGCAACAGAGCCTATAATATGTATTTTGCATAGAAATTTCTTGTTCAAACGAATCCCCTCTATTTTTCATAGTTTATTAATTATGTAACTCATCACCAGTATTTAGTGATGACAGGGGCTGGGCGACTCCTTGGGAATAGCGTTAAGATGAGCCCATGGAGTGCAAGTGAAGCGGCTCATCGGACACCGTAGGAAAGCAAAGGAAATCAATCCTACGTTTATGACAAGGCCTAATTTGTGTGAATATTGCATTTATTATACAATATATCTCAAATAAAAATAAAATTGACGGAGTTGAATTATATGTATCAAAATGAGTTTAATGGAAATTTAGAGAAATAAAATAACCCTATTGAATATGATGCACTTCATGAAAATTATAACGTGGATTTATATTTTATTGAAAATCTTCTTAACAAAAATAATGATACGATAATTGAATTAGCCTGTGGCCATGAAGGGATGCTACAATTGGCCATTGAAAAAGCGAGAAAGGAGAATGTTAATATACATTTTACAGCGCAAGACTGTACACAGCTTCAATTACCAATCACATCAAATTTTGTCTTTATGACAGGAAATTCATTTCAACATTTTTTAAGTAATGAAAGTCAAAATGCTTTATTCCATTCCGTTAAAAAGCCTTTACATCCAGGAGAAGAATTTGTATTTGATACGAGAAACACTATTCTGAACTGTCTATCGTAGATGAATACGAAGAAAGTTCAGTCAATAGCGAAGGTGGAAAACTAACTATTCAGCATCGTGAAGAATATGACCCTATCACACAAATTTTAACTTGCCGTTCAATAAATAAGCTAGAACACGCTACTTTCGAAGATTCAATTCGACTTCGCTATACATAGCCAATGGAAATGAAAAGGCTATTAGAACAACATGGGTTCGAAGTGTTACACATCTATGGATCATGGAACAAAAATGACTTTACAAAAGATAGTCCATCAATGATTGTACACGCACGTTTACTAAAATAATACGAAAAAACGAACGTCCGTTCCGACATTCTGTTATAATTAAGAATAAAAATAGGAGCTAAGTAGATGATAAACATTCGTGAACGTATGGAGCATTACCGTATAGCTGGCCTAAGTCTAGTAGCTATCGATAAGGGAAAAATCAGTAGCACAGGTCATTATGGTGTTCTGGAGGTAGGTACCGATAAAAAAGTTAATGAGCATACCGTTTTTAATGCTTGCTCAATCAGTAAATTTCTAACAAGTATTTTAGTGATGAAATTAGTGGAACAAGGGATGGTAGATTTAGATGAAGATGTTAATAAAAAATTAGTTTCATGGAAAATTCCTGACAATCCATTGACAAAGCACAAAAAAGTTACATTACGCAACTTACTATGTCATCAATCTGGTATTGTGGACCCTGAGGGCAGTTTTTTGGAACTAAAATCTTTTCACGAAATACCGTCCATGGTGGAAATATTGAATGGTACAACTCCATATTGCGCAACTTCAATCGAAGTAACTTCTGAGCCTGAAAGTGAATTTCACTATTCTGATGCAGGCTTTTGTCTTATTCAATTATTGATTGAAGATATAACGCAAAAACCTTTTTCTCATCTTATGGACAATATTATTTTTAAACCACTGTGCATGACGAACAGTACTTTTTCTACTTCTCTTTCAACATCAAATTTAGATAATTTTGCATGTGGTCACGATCGAAATGGGGCATTAATTCCAGGGAACTATTCTATTTACCCTTATATTGCAGCTTGTGGTATATGGACTACTCCAAGCGATTTAACAAAATTATTACTGGATGTAATGAAAGGTGTTAAAGGACAAAGTAAAATCGGCATGACGACAAAACAACTAAATGAACTGTGCCGCCCACAAGGATGTAAAGAATGGGCGGGCCTTGGGGTATTTCTAGATGGCACGGGCGAAAAGCTCGAATTTTCTTCTCTTGGCTGGGGTACTGGGTTTCAATGTATGCTAGTAGCCTATCCATTCCTCGAACAAGGACTTATTATGATGACTAATACTGATACAGGTACGCATCAAATGAAAGGTATCATGGGTGAAATCTACCATTCGCATAACTAAAAACAGAAAAAGAGGCTATCATTCAGCCTCTTTCCTCACCTCATAATGCATTTGCACCATTTGCCCATAGCGTTGTGTATTGACTAACTTTAAATCTTGATATGGGTTATGATTCTTAAACAGTGGAATTCCAGAGCCTAAAAGATGCGGTGTCATTGTAATAATGATTTCATCTATTAACGCTTCCTTCATGAAGGCATCGAGAATTTCTGCTCCACCTACCATCCAAATTTTTGAGCCATCCTGTTCCCTTAATTTTTTCGTAAACGCTACAACTTCTTCATTCACAAACTCAACATGTTCGTTTTTACCAGATCGTGATGTTGTGAATACATAACATTTCTTATCGGAATATGGAAAAGGCTCAAGATGGTCTACAACGTAATCATACGTTCTCTTGCCCATAATAATAGTATCGATGGATTGATACATGTCTGAATAGCCAGCATCCCCTTCCCCCTCTGTTTCTTCTAGCCATTGTAAATCATCATTCTCTTTCGCAATAAATCCATCCAAACTAGTCGCAATATATAAAATGATTTCTCGTGACATACTGTCATCTCCTTTTCTTTTTTGTAAAACTCATGAACAATATTTATACTATACACAATACATGACAACTACTGGCATGATTAAAAAAGAAAAGGTGAGAAAATGTCAAAAGCACAACGTTTATTAGATATCCTGCTGTTTGTTAGTGCAAAAAAGAAGTTTACCGCTCAGGAAGTTGCTGATGAATTCAATATATCGATTCGTACAGTTCATCGCTATATTTTAGATTTAAGTGATATGGGCTTATCTATTTACGCTGAACAAGGGCGAAACGGTGGCTACACTGTTCTATCGAGCAGACTTCTTCCCCCTATTTTATTTACAGAAGATGAAGCAGTTTCAATTTTCTTTGCGTTTCAATCACTACACTATTATCGTGATTTACCTTTTAATACGGAAAGTAAGTCCGCTTCTCATAAGCTTTATAACTCGCTTCAGGAGGAGGCGAAGCGCAAAGTGGATAAACTTCAATCCTATATCGCGTTTTGGAATCCTAAACGCGGGATTGAAACACCTTTATTGAAGGCTGTTTTAGAGCTAGCTATTGAAAACAAAAATCTACATATTCAATATGAATCTAAATCGGGTACAACAACGAAACATATTCATCCTATTGGTGTATACGCACATGATGGATTATGGTATATGCCCGCCTTTGACTTCACGAAACAAAAAATATTATTGTTTCGTGTAGATCGTATTCTTTCTATCGTAAAAAGCGAAGAAAACAAAGAGAAATTTTTAAATCTAGAGGAGTGGTTTGGCAACACCTATGAGATTAAACAACCCATTCGTTTACATGTACTATTAACAAGGGAAGGTGTACGACAATGCAAAAGCGAACCAAATTTTGAAGACTTAGTCGTCATCAATGAAGATGGCACAGGCTATATCGATTCCATAATAGACAAAGGTGAACTAAATTTTATAAGTCCCCTCTTTTATCGACTTTGTATGCATGCTCAAATTGTAGAACCAAAAGAATTAATCAATATTTTACGACAGCAGGCAAAGGACATCCTATCTATATATCCAGAAAATGATTAATGTTTTATGACGATTTTGTAAGATTGGCGTAACATTCATCGTTACTACTTTATGGACAATTTTCTTATACTTTGTAAGTGAGGAGGAGAAAACATGCAACCAATTGAACTAAACAAACGAATTGATACATTAGATTATTTAAGAGGATTTGCTTTATTAGGCATTATATTAGTAAATATTCCGGCATTATTATGGATTAAAACACCGGACACATCTATAGATATTGCCTATAACAGATTTTTAATATTATTTGTGGAAGGTAAGTTTTTCTCGATTTTTTCATTTTTATTTGGTGTAGGATTTTATATTTTTATTTCCCGAGCAATGGCTAAAAATAATAACGCCTATCTTTTATTTATTAGAAGAATTATTATTTTATTGTTAATTGGGCTTGTACATTTTTATTTCCAACCTGGAGAAGCATTAACCGTTTATGCAATTTTCGGGCTAATTGCTTTACCATTTTACAAAGTTCGTAAAGAAATAAACATAACTTTAGGGCTTATCCTATTAGCCATAACAGCTTATTATGGCATCAAAATCGCGATGCCGTTCCCACTAATTTTACTAGGATTAGCTGCTGGGCAATATCGAATTTTTGAAAAGATCCATGACAATCGTAAAAGCATATTAACCTTTACAGTGATTATGTTCATGATTAGCATAGGTGGCTTGCTGTATCAATGGCATTATGTCCCTGAGGCAATGGTGAACATTGACAATATGACAACGGATGAAATGACTGAACATATGACAAACATTGAAAAATTTTCATTAATCGGTCTTCAATTTAGCCCTTTTGTATCGGCATTTTATGTAGGTTTATTAATGTTATTACTTAAACTTCCTTTATGCCAGGCCTTACTTTCACCATTAAAAGACTATGGCCAAATGGCATTAACAAATTATTTAGGGCAAACAGCGCTCATCTTACTAATTGGCAACACTTTTGACCTTATTGGCAATATTCGTTTTATCCAATCTCTTTGGATTTGCATAAGCATTTACATGTTCCAACTACTGTTTAGCAAAATTTGGCTTAAATACTTTAAATTTGGACCATTAGAATGGTTGTGGCGAATGGGTACTTATTGGACAGTACCTTCATTGTTAAAAACTTCTGATTTTAAGGAACGCTCCTAACCAAAAAACTTAAAATGACAAATACCTAACAATTAGCTTTCATTCTTCATAAAATAGTAATGTACCTAATTCGCTTCCAGCTTGCTCAGATAATGGGCAAGAAACACACCCCCATTATTAATTTTTTATTTTTTGGTCATTTTTCTTAAGAAAAGTGACCTTTTTTCTATTTTGTTTACATAAAAAGCCGACAAAATCATAAAGATTTTGTCGGTACTCTACTTATTTAGCAGCCCAAATATCTATTTCTATTTTAATATCAGGGAGTCCTAAAGCCGTAATATAGGCTATCGTCATAGAGGGATAGGGATTTCCAAACATCGATTCCCATTGTTGATCGAAGTCATCCCAATCAATTTCTTCTGTTGCCCAAATATTGGCCTTCACCACATTGTCTGTATTAAGTCCCTCTGCCTCTAATATAATTTGAATATTTTTCAATGTATTTTTAACCTGCTCAGATAGTGATGATGGCAACTCACCGCTAGCCCCTACTCCAATCTGTCCAGATAATGCATACATTGTTGCATTCTTAGGGATTATTGTAAGATGACTGTAATTGCCAACTGGGCTAGGTACTTGGATAGGATTTTTGCGTGTTATTTGATTCATGGTTATTCTCCTTTAGGTTTTTATTTTTCTAAAAAAGGGCAGACTCGTCCCTTAAAACTCAATTTTAGAAAAAAACAGCTGTTGAGAATCCAATACCCATACTTAAAAAACATATTGATCTTTTTTTCATTTGGATTCTCCCCCTTACCTAAAGTTAAATTCAAATTACCACGTTTTTCATAAAAAATCAAATATCTACACTTTTAACCGATTTTGGTTTTCGGTAAAAAGCTTCACTAATCCCAATAAACAATAAACCACACCTGACACTATAACACTATAAAATAACACAGTGATTGAGGTTGGACCCCATACTTTAATAAACGTCCAATTTGATCCATCTACTAAAATTTTTGGGGACATACTCATTAGTGCAAAGATTATTGCAACACTTACAGAATGCAAGATTAATAATAAGGTCCTTTTCATAGTTAAAGCTACTTTAATTCGTTGTTTTTTAATAATTTCCTTCAAGGTTTTTAACAATAGAATGCTTAAAAACATCCCAAAGCCTACAATAATAACGCATAAAAGTGAAACAGCTTTATCCAGCTTCTGAAGGTTATCAGAATGAACAGTATCAACCGTTTTCCCTTCCCATAAATCCATCACACCTTGACCTATCGCTGTTGTATAGCTCGAATTCATATTAGATAATATGGCCACTCCCAATTGTTGATCAGGCTGCATCATAAAATAAGATGTAAATGTTGGATTTTCCCCGGCATGAAATAAATATTGTTTTTTATTTCTTTCTATCACTCCCCACCCACTACCGTAGTATGTATCCTTATCGAAAGGTTCAACAGATTGATCTGGAATATGTGATTCTTGAATAATTTTTTTATCAATCGAATATATTTGGCTATTGCCTAACTGTAACTTTAACCATTTTGCTATATCATTTATGTTACTTATTATATACCCTGCAGGCACATTTCCACGGTAGATAGGTGGTGTATAAGCCTGCTCTTTCATAAGCCCTATCTTATATCCTGACGCCATCTCATTAGATTTAACTTGATGAAGTCCAACAAATGAATCCTTCATATTAATCGGCTCTAATATATGCTGTTTGATATACATATCAAAGGGTTGTTTTGAAACTTTTTCAATAACTAGGCCTAAAACATCATAATTGAGTGTTGCATATTCGTATGAACTACCCGGTTGTCTATTTAAAGGCTGATTAAGCAATTTTTTGACGGTCAACTCAAGAGCATTCGGTTCGTTACTTTTTGGGATATTATATAGAGTGTTAGTAGTGATGCCACTTGTATGATATAGAAACTGATTAATAGTAATGGACTGAGGCTTGCCATTATATTTTAACGTTAACCATGGGATATACTTTTGGACATCATCAGAACGTTTTAGTAAGCCTTCCCTTTCCAATTGGAGAATGGCTAGTCCTGTGAATGCTTTCGATGTAGATCCTAGTTCAAATAATGTATTAGAGGTCACTGGTGTTTTTGACTGAACATCGGCATATCCAAAGCCTTTTTCATAAACCGTTTTCCCCTTCTCAACAATTACTACCGATATTCCAGGAATTTTACTAATCGCCTTTTGTTCTTTAACAAATTGATCAATTTTCTGAATTTTTTCAGTTGAATTTGCCTTTGCTATTGTAGGCGTTATACTATAAAAGATGACAATCATAGCTAATATAAACGGATAGATTTTTAATAATAGTTTCATTTTCATTTCTCCTCTAAGCTAGGTACAAGGTTATAAATTCCTTAATGACTTTGTTAACTATAACAAGGAATTAATACGATATCTATTGTTTTACATGACAAATAACATGACAACATGACAGTTTTGTAACGTACCGTGCTTATTGAAAATCTTGAATAAAAGCAAAAAGATCAGCTACCCATAAAAGTGAGTGCCAACCTTTTTTGATGATCGTTTAGATTTAAATTTCTGCCCTAAAAGCTTTCCCTAGCTGATGCCCAAGTCCAAAATAATGGCGGAAATTATAAATGAGTGGGCTCCATTTATTTGGATCAATATAATTTTCTTTAACGATAATTTCCTTATGAGCATGTACATGTATGACTTGTGTCTCAACAATGGCAAAAAATGAAGCATAATCAGGGATTCGAATATGTTTTACTCTTGCCTCTAGTTGAATTGGACACTCCGCAATTCTAGTAGGCTTTACTGATTTAGACTCGTTAGGTGTTAAATTACTAATTTCATATTTATCTTTTTCAAATGTGAATCCATTTGCTAGCTTATATTCAGGAACGGTTTTTTTTCCTGTAAATGGCGCTAATTTTTCTACATTCTCCCATAATGAAGGATCTGGAACATTAATAACACATTCAGGATGTCGTTCTAAATTTTCAATAGCCTTGCCCCCAAGCCCAATTCCCAAAATAATACAATCTCCTAACGCCCATGATGACGACAGAGGGCTAATATTTACTGTGCCATCTTCATTTAGCGTAGTTAATAAAATTACAGGAGTCCCGTAGTAAAGAATTTTTGGATTAATCATCTCTGTGTTAGCAATTTGAGTCATTTTATCTCCTCCTAACCGTACTTTCAATTTATATAGTACAAGATAGATATTTCGATTTTCATCGAAATATGGATTACATATTAAATACTTAATTGACTATAGGATTAAAAAGTTAAATATACTTTTTAAAAAGAAGGAGGTTCATTATGAAAAAAGAGAACCATCATATAGAAACAACGGTTAAAGATTCGATTGATAAAATGCCTGAGGCTGATCAATTAGTAGCCAATCAAAGGCATTTTCAAGAAGTAATAACAAAAGCTGCCGTAGAAGCTTATCAAAATAATGGGCTAGCAGTGTACTATGATGCAGTGGCAATGACTGAAAAAGTTTCTTTAAACTATGCCGCTCGTCCCTATAAAATTTACATTTGGCATGGCGAAAAAGATAATGTTTGGCCATTAAAGACGGCTAAAACACTAAACAAGCTTTATACAGATTCCTCATTACACATAATTGAAAATAAAGGACATTTACTGTATCTTAGTTATTTTGACGAAATAGTAAATGAAATAGAAAGTGACCAGGCTCGACTTAAATGAAGAGCCTGGTCATCTTAATTTCAAATATTATCGTCTATTTTTAATAACAACTTCAGTTACAGCTAACGCTTTTCTTGGTTTAATATTTTCCATAATAATATCTGCGATGTCATTTGGATCCATTAATGTCTTAGTTTTTTCATCGGTAAACACACCGTCCCAAAATTCTGTTCTCATGCCACCCATGTACACAGCGCATACATTAATAGCGGTATCGCTTAATTCAAGTGCAAGACTCTCTGTAAATCCACGTACACCAAATTTACTAGCACAATAAACAGATTCTGTTACTTTTCCTTCTAAACCAGCTGTAGAAACGATATTGACGATTGTTCCTTCATTGTGTTCTTTCATACCTTTTAGTACTTCTTGTGTGCAAAAAATTGTTCCTTTTAAGTTAATATCAATCATTTGATGAACTGAATCCTCATTTAAGTTTTCAGCTTTATCAAAATAGCCAACACCAGCATTATTAATAAGTAATGGAATTGAACCAAAATCATCTTGTATAGAACGAATTATTTGAGCAACCATTTGTTTCGAAGTAACATCAACCTCATAAATAGAATAGCCATTGGTTAAAGCTTTAGCCGTATGCTCAAGCTTTGATTTCGTACGGCCGAGTAAACAAATGTGATTGCCTAAAGCCGAATATTTTTTAGCAAGTGCTGCACCTAAACCACTGCCAGCCCCTGTTATAACAACGATATTTTTGCTCATATTGATCATCCTCTCTCGCAGTTAATTATACCAAAGTAAGAAAACCAATCAATATGAGGATTTGTTGAATTGAATCATCACACTTGCCCTATTAGTATGGAGGAGTGTTACACGTATTGTTACCAATCTCTGTCGCTATATGATGCGCATTAATCTCTCTGCAGAATTTAACATATTGAGGTTTCATCATTTATTATTTTGCCAATTTCGTCATCAATATCGTCTGTTCCGTTCTTTTTTTTATTTTCCCATTAAACAATATCTTCGTTTTTGTTATAACCAACTGACTTTATTTCAACTTTACCAATGTTTTTTGCATGGCTTTTAACTCAATTGATTTTGCCTGTTCTTCTGAAATTTCCGGTATCTAATTATGATTACATCCACTCATGACCGAAACTATGATTATACCTATTATAACGATCTTCCTCAAATATTTTCACCTCCATATTTCCGTAGACGTATGTCATTCATGAAGTTTTAAAAATATCCATCATGCACCACCATTAAGTAGAGAGATTTTAGAAGATACTCCTTACAGGCATCACTTGCTATAGCTGAAAAATTTAAATAGTTCTATTAACCAACTTCTACATTTTTATAAAAAATTGATTAAAACGTTTAGAGCGTTTCAATAGCTACTGAATACTATGAGTATGTAATCTGCAGATTATAAATCTTTTATCCCGAAGGAGGTGAAATATATTGCCTTTAACTACTGGTCCAATTGAAAATACAGGAAATCAACCAGCTAATGCAACTAGCGTTCGTATCAAAATTCTCAATCTTACTGGAGGTTTACTAACTGGAGTTGTAAGAGTTTTTAGACTTAACGGTACAAGACAATTACTATCAACAACTCCATTTGCGGCAAATGCTAACGCTTCTACTTTTGTAACGCCAAGTGTAGGAGGTGCAGCTCAGTATGAAGTTGAAATTGTTCCTAATCAAACTGGCGGATTATATAGTGTATATGGAAGAACAGCTTCAGGCGTTCTTATTACTGCCCAAAGGTTTGTGAATTCAGAATTAACAGAGATTCTTTAATAATAGGAACAAATCTTTACTAACACTCTTCGATTAAAGTATTTAAAGGTAAATCAAGTGGGGTACATTTGAGAAAAATTTCTCCCTTGTACCCTAAATTTACACACTGCTGAATCAACGAGTAGAGAATCTTAATTCAATTACTTTGTTTTCTCCTAATCAAGACCCTTCCGATTCAATAGTTCCTCCGCACTATTTTCTTTTCACAAAACGAAAATGATACCTATCTTAAAGCGTACCAATCCCCATTCAATAGTAGTTATTTCTTTTAAAAATCCAAGCAACAAATAATACTAAAGAGCTATACGATTTTTATTCATTTCGATGCATATAAGTTCCAATTCATTCAAACCCCCATGTCAATCAACACTTTTATGTCATTTTTTGGTTATTCAATACATATAATATTATATTTATTAATAAAACGACATAATTTCATCGAACACAGAATATAATTCTGGAGGGTGTTAAATGAATACAATTAAATCTTTAATTTTCCCCCAAGACTTGCATAAATTAAGCAAAACTCAACTTAAAGAGATTTGTAATAAATTGACTTTAGAAACAACTGGCAATGTAAATGAATTAGCTAGTAGAGTGTGGAACTCTTTTGATCATATTGAAGGCGATGTTCTTAAAATGATAAGCAATAATATTTTCTCTGGAGCAGTATCTTTAGCTTGGTTTCAGGCGACAAATAATACTGGTTTAATCGGATTTAAACAAAGTATTATTGATAAAATGCCATTTAACCCTTTCGAAAAAGTAGTTACACCAAACAGCGAAAATGTCCCTATTGATCCTACGATTATTGCTGCTGCTGACATCGAAGGTTCTCAAGCATATTATTTAAGATTTATTCATAGAACTGGTGTTAATGTTGATTACTTTTTAGCTAACCGAAGAGAATACATTAAGCACGAAATAACAACAGTTTATATTGATGAAAACAAGGGAATAATTGAAGTACGCGCAAGTTCAGCTGTTGCCAAAAAAATCATTGCTTGGTTAACTAAAACAGTCGATGATAAATATGAATTCAAACAACATGATTTGTTAGAGAAGTATGGGGGAAATCTTGAGTCTTTAGCAGATACACTTCAAGGAAGGCTTATTGATGCTACAGGAAGACCAGCAGGATCCGTAAATACATTTGAAGAAACACAGGGTCAATCAATTGTGAGTATACTTTCTGCAATTGACGAATACTATACTAATGGTGAATTATCCATTTTAGAGCAAAATTTAAATAGCGAAGATATTACTGGCATTTTAGAAACAACACCTTTTACGTTGCTCCTTTTAAGTGGTCTTGAAACAATAGGATTAGGTAGTATTAGAGAACTAAGAGGTTTACCATTATACAATTATTTAGAACCTTATCTATCCAAACAAAAAGGATCCATATTATTTGAACATAGTGTTGATGGCGTGAAACAAGAATATTCTATTCGAATCGGCGTCAATACAAAGACATTTAAGTTCAATGTATTTGCGTCTGAGCCTGTATTGGATTATATTAGAGAAAAATTGATTTACCAAATTTATTCTGCGAGGTAAAAGTATTGAGCAATTTAAAGCCATGGGAAATTTCTCAAAAAATAGATAATGCACTTGAGGCAATTGCTATCAGTAAGATTGAAAAATTTTACCATAGTTATATTGCAAAAATAACTAACTTACCTCTTGGAGTAGTTATTGATACATTATCTGAATTAGAAAAAAAAGAAGCGCTCGTTATAAAATTAGAATTTCACTGCGAGGAATGTAGTAGAAGTATTTTTACTGCTAATAAATCTGAACTTGAAAATATTGATTTCATTCCTTGCAAGTATTGTGGTACCGAAAACTGTTTTGATCCTTTAAACGCCATTCCAATAATCGAATTAAGTGATGATTTCAGACAAAGTTTTTCAAAAAAAAAATTAATAACAAAACGGAAAATGTCGGGTTAAGTAAGCAAAATAAACCTGAGAGTTTAAGAGAAATTATCGGTATTTTAGCCGAAGAAAATTCTGATCAATTATTAGAGAAAGTATCAAAGCTCGGGAAAGTTACTATTATCTTAGGAGATGGTTATATGGGTGATTCTAGTAAATATGGTGGTCTAACTTTTGGAGAAAACAAAGGTAATATAACTATTGAAAACAATGGTACACTCAATCAAGGGATAGCAAGCTTGCCTAATGACATTATCAATGCTTTACAACAGCTTCATGAAGAAATTCAACACCTAGCTGAGGAACAACGAGAGATTGCGGAAGCTAATTTTGAACTTCTTCAAACTCACATAGAAAATGGAGATAAAGAGAAAGCTAAAAAACCATTAGAGAAGTTAACTAGTATACTAGGTGTTATTAGCTCTATTGTATCGATCGCTTCTGCCTTAGGACTTGGTATTCCTTTAAAATAACAAGAGTCCAACAAATTATTGGATGCCATCTATCGACAACGAAAAATCGATGTAGAACCAGTTTTTCGAGTCTTAAGGCTACTTTGCATTTCACGAGATTTTTTGTCCGTGGAAAATTGCTTATAGGTAGAAAACGAATTGGGCTTTGTGTAAGTACAGGAAACATTCGTAAATACGTGGCCATTAACAGAGAACTAGAATAGTAAATAGCATAACTTAATGAAGAAGTTAAGCAAAAAGAGAACTCGAATAACCTCGATTTCTCTTTTTTTCTTGAATAGGAATGCATGCAATGGGCGGCGGCGGAGTACCACCAGCACCTTGATCATTGTCAGCACTTGCCCCCGAACCAAACGACAATTTAAAAGTACAAGACTGCAGTAGCAACTGACCATACTGTTTTCTTTTTTTCACTTACTTCTATTCAAAATTGTCTTTCAATTGTTATATTCCACATTCTTTGCTGAAAACATTTAAAAGAAAAATTAAGAATTGAAACGCTTCCTCCATTCCGGGATTTTAATAGAACTTGGAGTACATCTTTCCCTCTTGCGATATGCTAGCTAAAATTATCTTCAAAGTATGGAGTCTTTGTCGTCCTGTAGCGAGGATAAACGGATTAACTGTATAACATGGTGCAAAATAAGCTAATTAGTTACCTTTTTCGCCCATAGAAGCTACAAAGCGATCGTTTCGTACTTTCATTTAATTTACTAACTGCCGTAAAAAAGTACACTAAAAAACGCTTACTCGGTTATTACTGGCCGCCAGCGTTAGTACGTGAGATATTCATTAACTATTGCACTAAACATTACTACACAAATTATGGGTACAAGCTATTTTCTTGTACCCTTCATTCATAGAACTATCTAAATATATTATGCTCGTATAGGAAATCATACGAAAGATCGACGAACAAATATTCATGCTCATTAATAGCAATAGAAAATGTCCTTGTAATTTCCCCTGTCTCGATATCTCGATAAAGCTCTGAGATTTCTCCACTTTGATCGTTGCGCATTTTAATGATTGTTTGTAGGAAGTACGGGCGCCAACTCCAGTTTTTATTGATAGCTCTAGGTTGCAATTCCCACTGTCCATCTATACGCATTACGTTTGGAGAAAGTTGGAAGCCATCTTCATTACAAATATATACTCGGAACGAATAACTATCCAATAGCTGCGCTAAATGCTCTAAAAGTATGATGTTGTCACTAGAAGGTTTGACACGATGGACAATCGCTTCTAGCTCCTCTCTCAGCTTTTTCAACTCGAAATATTGTGCCTCTAAAATTTTCTTTTCAGAGGTAATAAACTGCTGGCATTCTTCCTTAAAACGTTCCTTTAAAATATCCTTCTCTACGAATGTTATGGCAGGGTTTGCCAAGTATCGCCCCTGATAAAATCGGCCCCCGTTCTTCCAAGCAAACTGCAATTGATACACAGTTTCGATACCTTCAAATAAAAGATTTGCGCCAATTTTATACGCGAGACTACCTATTGCTGATATCATATCAGACTGTGCAGACCAAGAATCATAATTTAAGTCTTGAATATCGACCTTTAAAATTTGTGGTGATAATAGTGCAATGTGCTCTAAATGACTCTCCGCTCCTACTTCCTGAACAGCAATTTTGACACCAAAAGTCGTAAAGTAACGTACTGCATGGTGCAGCTTATGAATATCGCCTAAAAAACGATGCTCAGAAACAACTAATACAATACGATGTAAATCGTCTTCACTTATATATTGTTGAATAATATTAAAATGACTTTCACCAAAATCCTGCATCAGTAAGTTCGGGTTACTAGGAATATAAATATCAATATCCTGTCCGATTTCTTCTACTTTTGCTAATGCAGCATGTAGAATTTTATGTTCCATATCAATACGATACTCTTCTGGAATATCTTCATTATTCACAAAATCTTTTAAATTAATTTGTTGACCCTCGATTTGTAACTGTCCGGAAATTTCGTAGGCAATCACCGTATGCGCATCCGCGCTAAAAATAGGTTGAAAATACCCATGTATTTGATCTAAATTTGTTAAAACTTCAATTGCATCCATTGTCGAAACCTCCATACATGATGTTATCCAAGAATAACATTGCATTCACAGCTTATTACATGAAAAAAGCTCTCTGACTGTATAATAATTTGTTTAAAGTAAATTGGCAACTTCACATGGCGTTATTTTATGGAAAAAATCAGTTCTGAAACTTAACAAACTTCCACCTAACTGATTTATTTTTTTCTGACAATTCATCACTAAAACGACTTTCTCGCCTAATAGGTTGCTGGAGTAAGCTTATTGTTATTTAGCGTCACTCAATTTCATTCACAAAATTTTTCCTGTATCGCTGTATAAAAAAATCGCACAGAATACCTTTCTTATAACTTATGCAACAATTCAATATGAGAGCTATGATCATTAAAGGTTTTCATCTTTTATCCTAAAATTATTCAGCCGTTCACCCACACCAGTAAAAAGCAGTATTCCAAAGTATGGATTATATCCTACAGGAATACTGCTCATGACTATTCTGACATGAAGAAATACCAAATAATCGCAATTGTAATTAAAGATAAGATAACCGCAATTGTTACACGAAGTGGTGAAATTGGAGCATCCCCACCTACTCGACCTGTTTGTCCATTTACCATAAATCGATAAATTTTCTCTTTGTAACGGAATGAAGAAAGCCAAATCGGCAACATTAGATATTTGTATGTAATATCATCATGAGTCGTTGAGAAATGTAAATTGGATACTACATCCGCATTATGTTCCCAACGTATTTTTGACGTAATTTGTGCATTCAAATGATCAGAAATTTCCCTCTTCGCCTGACTCCATCCGTCCTGTAAACCAATACTGTAGCGTTCTGATAAAAATCCTGATACGTATTCTGGTTTATAGGCTTTATTATTAAGTAAATTAAAGGGTTCTATTTTTCTCATCATATTACGATCATAACGTGTTGTCGCACTGATTAAATGATCATCAATAAATTCCTGATAAAAACCACTTGTAGAATACCAATCAGTTTCAGTTCGAGTATTTCCATCTTTATCTGTAACTGTGCGATGTCTACCGTACCTTGCAGAATACCTTGAGCTTGTTTTCGTGTCAAAAGTCCAATAAGGAAGATATACCCCTTTAAATGAATCAGGCTTTGCACTCTCTTTTGCTGCTCTCGGTGTAAACCATTTTCCCTTAATCCAACTTTGGAAGTTCTCTCCCGCTTGCTTATCTGTTATTTCAAATGCGCATACTCCGTTCGGGGCTAGTGTATTTTCAGCACTAGCCTCCATAACCTGATTAGAGCCACAGTATGGGCAACTATCAGCTACCTGTAATGCATCATAAATCGTTTCTGCCGCACAGGATTTGCAAATGACTGTTTTTTTCTCAACACCCCAGTTAAAATTCCCACGTTCTTCAGCCATTGCAAAATCCATTTCCTGGGCAACTTTTTCCTCTTCCTTCTCTGGGGCTGCAATTTCAGTTTCATAGCCACAATAAGGACATGTTAGCTTTCCAGTTGCTGGGTTAAATTCAATGGATGCACTACATGATGGACACTCAGCGTCAAAATCAAGCTTTACTTGTTTAGCATTTTCAGCGTCTTGCGTTGGCATCATTAGTCATCTCCTTACTTAACATCATTCTCATCAAACACATCGCCACACTCTGGGCAGAATTTTGGTGGGTTTGCAGGATCCTCTGGTAGCCAACCACATTTATCGCAAACGTATTGTAATGCTCCTGAAGGTTTTTTAGCACCACATTCGCTACAGAATTTGCCTTTGTTGACAGCACCACATGTACAAGTCCATCCTTCTTCTGCTGGCTTTGGTGATCCACAATTTGAACAGAATTTACCCGTGTTTTCATTACCACATGCACATTTCCATGTAGCTGAGTTCGTCGCTGTTTGTCCTTGTTGAGCTGCCTGTTTATTTTGTTCATTCATTTGGTAAAGCTGTCCTGCATTAACACCGCCCGCTTGTGTCGCCATGTTCATGCCCATAAATCCTGCCATTGCTCCGCCATCATTATTAGCTGCTGCAATCATTGCTTCCGCCTGTGCACCTGTTAAATGAGCTGCAGCCATACCTGGATCACGCATTACTGCATTTCGTTGTAATTGTTTTATCATTGCTTCATCTTCTTCAGATGCTTTTAATGAACTAATGCCAAATGATACAACTGCTAAACCACGTGTTGCTAGCCACTTCTCTGATAACACTTTATTTAGGGCATCTGCTAGAGCAACCGTATGTGCAGGAATTTCACTATAGCGTACCCCGCTTGCTGAAATATGTGCGAAAGCCGGCTGTAACGCCGTCATCAATTCTGTTTTTAATTGGCTATCGATGGCATCTCTTGTAAATTCACGCTCAACGTTTCCACATACATTTGTATAGAATAATAATGGATCGACAATTTTATATGAATATTCACCATGGCAACGAATAGCAATATCAATATCTAGGCCGATATTACGGTCGATCACACGGAAAGGAATCGGTGCAGGTGTCCCATATTTGTTACCTACGATTTCTTTTTTATTAAAATAATACACACGCTGATCCTTTGCAGGTTCTCCGCCAAATGTGAAGCGTTTGCCAATTTGCTTGAATGTTTCTTTTATACCTTCGGACAAATCATTGCCATACATTATCGACGGCTCTGTGGATGTATCATAAACATACTCACCAGACTCCGCAGAGAACTCTACTACTTTCCCTTGCTCGACAATCATCATACATTGCCCTTCATTGATAGCAATAATAGAGCCATTACTAATAATGTTGTCATTGCCTTTATTTGACCCTCTTTTAGAAGTACGTTTACGCCCCTTTTCCACAAGCACATCCGCTGACAGCGACTCACAATAGAAATATTCACGCCATTGATCTTCTAGAACACCTGCTAATGCCCCAACTCCTGCTTTTAATAAACCCATATTTATTCCCACCTTCAACTTATATACTTAAGACTTATTTTATCATATCAATTATGCCTCAGCTTAGTTGCGTCCGGATTCGGCTTTGTGCTTAGACCAGTCATTTCGGTATTGCCGTGGCGTTTTTACCGATGCAGTCCGTTAGCCATTATCTTATTTTAAGCTAACCCAAAATAAACTTCTTGCCGAATCAGTGACATTCGCCGAAAGATAAATAATCTAATCATTATGTAGTACGCATAAAAAGGATGATTTGTTTCATTTTTTTTAAACTTCTCTATAAAAAGAGATAGCTCCAAAGGAACTACCTCTACCATATTGTAATTACTATATCGTTTTTTTAGTGAATCTTAGCGTTTCTTAAGATAATGCGGAAATAGCTACAAGCACCCAGGCAACGATAAATAACAAACCACCGATTGGGGTAATCGCACCAAGCTTTTTCACACCTGTAACTGCTAATACATACAAACTGCCTGAGAAAAACACAATACCTGCCAACATTAAATAGCCTGCCCAAGAAAGCATACTTGAAGCGCCTAAAAGGGCTTCACTCGATAAAATCCCAAGCCCTAGTAAGCCTAATGCATGATACATATGGTATTGCACCGCAGTCTCCCAAATGGCAGCATAGCGTGGTGACGCAAATTTATCTTTTAGTGCATGTGCTCCAAAAGCGCCTAGCACAACACCAAGACAAGCCATAATTGCACCGATTGCCAATAAAAGTTCCATATACGATTCTCCTATTTCGTCTCGCGTGCGATTTCTTTGTATTTCGCATCCCATGCCGGATCAATTTTACTTAAGGATACCGGACGTAACGTATCTTTTTGAGCTAGAATATGTACGGACTGAGCAGTAGCTGCAATCGTGCCATCTTCATGTAAAATTTCATAGCCATATGTTGTACGTAAACGATCGTGTTTTTCCACCCATGTACGGACCGTTGCCACTTGGCCATAATGCATAGCAGCCTTATAAGAAATGGATAAATCCATCACTGGCGATACATAACCGTCTTTTTCTAACTTAGCATACACAAAGCCTGCATCATTTACTAACTGAGAACGGCCTATCTCCATCCAAATGATGTAGTTCGCATGATACACCACGCCCATTTGGTCGGTCTCAGCATATCGAATTTCGATTTGTTTTTCACTAACAAACATTTTCTTCACCTCGTCCTACATTATAGCGTAAAAATATTGATTTGGTGTAACGGGTTCTGTTTTCGAGTACAAAACTCTAAAAAACACTATAAAAAAGATATCAAATCGTATAAATAAAGTTACATTATAAAACGTTCTATAACGATGCGAATACATAATCTTTTTTCGCACGAATTAGTTGGCGTAATAAGTTATATGGCAAGGAACTATATTCAACCAACGATGTAGTTTAGTGCATTATGAAGGAATAATGTAAACTGTAATAAAAGGCGGTTTATGCAGGGTTAAAATAGGAGGGTGAACCAACAATGGATAAGACAGTTACTTTTTCATTCAGTAGTACAAAATATGAAGGTACAGAGGTGACAGAAACATTTACTTTTAAAGAATTAGGTATTGATGATGATTTGGATGATAAAGCACTAAAAATAGAAATAGATAGAATTTTTCAGGCTTGGGTTTGGGATAAGCTTAATATCTCATTTAGTATAGTAATAGAATAAGAGAAACACACATTGATGTTCGGTAACAATATTTGACGAACGGGTTGCTTTAGTTAACTTTTGATGCACGAAATATCAAACTAAGTTGTACATAAAATAATTAATTGTCTTTTAACCTGCGATTTTGCTTTTTGTACTTCAAAACAGAACCAGTTAGAATTGTTGGGTTTTTGTTTTTGAACAAGAGAAAATTAAAATTTTTGATTTTTACAAAATTCAGAATCTTCGTTTTAATAATTAATTTGGTAAGAAAGGTATCCGTTTTTACCCTATGTACCCCACTTAATTGGGGTTTACTGAAAAGAAGTGACTTCCGAAAAATTTATTCCTAATTTCATCTAGACTTACATTATTTAGTTACCTATTATTAAAATGAGGTGATACTTTGTCAGGCATTTTTAAATTTACAAAATACATTCTTATTCTCATTTCTTTGTTTCAGTTAATGAGGTTCAGTCCAGAACATTTAGAACCCATACTTTTATATGAGTATCTTGCATTTATAGGATTTTGTATTTTACTTGGTGTATTAGAAGACTTTTTCAAACCTAGTAAAAGAACAAATATTTTATTACGTATAGCCATTATCATTTGTTCTCTTGCTTTATTGATTACATCATTCTCTTTTAAATCCACTTCTACCATTATTTTTTCTATAGTAATGTTTATTGCAATTGGTTTCTCAATATTTTTAGAAATTAAGCAAAAGGAAGATTAACACCTTTTGCTTTTTACCCCCTCTACTAATTTTTTGTTAAATTCTTCTTTGGGTCTTTCTTGAAAGTAAGCTCCTTTAACTCTTACACATGTTCTTTGTATACTTGAAACGTTGCATTCTTTTTTAATAGAGTGCTCTTTTTTATGCAGAAATTGAATATCACATTAATTTCATGTAACATAATTCTGAATTTCGGAAGTAAAATATTTTAGTAACGCTATAATATCAATGTACTTACAACTTCACTTTTTATTGCCTATTTAAGATTGAAAGACTACTTTGTTTTATTTCGCCTATATTATTACTACCTGCTATTAATGGTGGTTTGTGTAGCAATTTATAAAACCTTACTCGAAAAAATATTACCTATTAAGATTTACCATTTATTACTTGTCTCTATTGCCATACTTAGATTCTTTATTTAGGCTATTCCGATGGATATGGGATTTTTTTGGATTTTTTAGAGCGCTATTATAATCGCTCTATTTTCGTTAGATTATCATATTGTTCAGTAAAATTAATTTGAGATTAGTCCAAATTTAGGTACATAAAATCACTCGTATTTGCAAATAACAACAAACAAATACAGAAAGGAATTTTTTTATGATGAAAAAAATAATCATCTCGTTACTTTTAATGAGTTTCCTAGCCATAAATTTTGCTTTTGCTAAATCAGATACTGAATATTTCCCACAAGATCAACCACCGAGTGTTATAGAGTTAGTATTTTTACGTGAATTAGGTCTACCAATTCTTGAAACAATGTCTTCATACGGTAATAATCAATTATTCGATTATGGAAGAATCGAAAAAATTGAAAGAAATAGACAAAATGACTACTATGATGTTAGTTTGAGGGTTATTTCTTTTGAAGGTGCTCACAATCCACCATTTAAACTAATTAACATCACTTTTCGTATACCTCCTGGTGAAACTTCAGAAAAGTATAAAGTTATTTCAAATAAGGCCGTTATTTCTTATAAAGTTAAAAATATTACTCCTGAAGAAGTTGATAAGTTATCTAAATTCACTAATTAACTCAAAACTGCACATTTTCTTTCAAATCTTCACTTGCCCGCCTATGTTCCGTAGTTGCCTATATAAATCTAGTATTTCCTGCATTTCTTGGTACTTTCCAATCAACTCTTTTACTACTTCTGGCTGGACACGGAATCGGTTGATTGTTCGGTAGATTGGTTCATGCCCTTGAGGCCGGTGAAATTTTACTGATCGTAAAATTTCACCGGCTTTTTAGTTTAAAGATGGGTTTTGTCCCAGCCTCTTCAGTTTGAGGACAATTTTAAATTTCTTTGGGTTTGTCTACTACATTCTCATAATATCATCTGATATAACTAATAAAAACACTAAGACACTAGTGACGATTGCATATTTTTTTGCTTTTGGATCAGCATTGTTGAAGGTAACAATAATTGTCTGTAAGCTAAAAAAAACAACTGATGACCATAAGAGTGGTTCAATGATTAAACCAAATAAACCTTCTATTGCCACTAAAATAACCTTCTTTCGTTAGTTAAGATAATTAAAATGAAGAATCAACCCAGTAAGTGTCTTTGGCTACTCTTAAATATATACAATCTGTGCACTGATTTGCTCCTTCTTTAGGTCTTACCTTCGCTTTTATTTCACCAGATGCCGAATAAACTCTAGAGAGTTCGTCATAAGCTCCTTGATGGCTACAAAAATCTGCCATAAATCTCAGATCTACAGAAGGTATAAGCGTTCCAGCATACACTGTAACCCCTTTTGCGCAACTATATCCTGAACCGTTACTCCAAGTCCACCAGTGGTACCTTCAGATAAAGGTGTTATTAAATTGGTATCACTATCGATTGGTGGTTCAATTACATTGCCTTCCTCATCGTAAACACTGAAATCAACCCCAGCTACTGAACCATTTGAATATGTTGTGATTTGAGAATAAGGAGCTATTCAATGAAACTCTCATGAAGTGTTTCGGAATAGTTCGGATATTCATTTATCGTGTTTTGTTAATTTAGAGATTTTTCGGCTTTATGAAGGAACAATTTAGTTATATCCCAGCCCCTTTTAACAGATTTTTCATTTTGCAGCTATACTTATTGAAACTGCTCGACACTCACTTTCCAGAGCAAAAGAGCAGTCACGCTTAAATGAACATGACTGAATGTTTAATGTACTTAATTAAATATTACTGCCCGTTTGTCACTGTTGGGATACCACGTTGAAGAAGCCCGGCTAAACCAGATAATGTACGATGACCTGCCGCTTCCCCTCGTCGACCATAAGCAACGATTGAAGAAGTTGTCCCCATTTCAGCTGTACTTCTCCATAAACCTTCGCCAGATTCTCGTACCGCTTTATCGACTTTGTTAATAAAATCTGAATCTCCGTTATTAGCGAATGTATATAAATATCCTGTTGAATACGGATGATCATTAATTAGCCCTGTAAGGTTTAAAACCTCGTCACTAGTTGGCGTCTGAGTCCCAAAGAATGTTTTTGCAGCTGTGAAAGTAGATCCAGATAAAGTGGCTGGTGAGCCATTAGTTAATGGGACCATAGCCATCGGAGCATTTGATCTGTTAGTAAGCACATAATTTTTGTAATAATTGCTTAGCTGTATAGAAGAAGTAACTAGAGTCGATTCTGTAAGTGTATAAATATTATTTGTTGGAACAATGCCATGACCTAACCAAACAAGCGATGCACCTACATATGAATCATATCCTGATGAAACATACGGTGCTCGTAATTGTGCCCATGTAGTACCTTTAGCACCACCACCAATTGCAATCGAAACACAATCCGAATCAACAGCGTTACCAAAAGCGTTAATCAAATTAACTCCAGCATTAAAAATATTTGTATAAAGAGGATCATTTTCAACTTCAGTTTGAGAATGGTTAAGTACAACGTCATGATAGTAAGCTAAAGACCCTAACATCATATATGTAGTATTAACAACGCCATTAGCCACTTTAAAAGTTGATCCATCAGCTGTTGTGAATGAACGAACAGTTGGACTGGTTGTACCAAATGATCCCGGATCAGTCATAAGAGTTTTTCCGTGACCCGAATTTTGGCAGTGATATAATATTTTTTGATAGTGTCGAGTAAGTGCTGTATTGAAGTACGCTTGAGAATCTTCTGAACCATTTAAACCTAAATTATTATACGCATGTGTTGATTTACGAAGCATAGATAATGCTACTAACATAATTGGATAACCTGGATCAATTTCAACAACCCCAGCTTCCCAAGCTGTACTACCACTCGGAATTTCAATTGTGGCCTCCGTTTTAGTGTGAATAGGTGTTGTATAGAAGATATTTAAGTTATGAACAATTGCACTCATCACACGGCAAGAATCTGAATGATTTGGACCAATTTTGTCGTAAAGCATTGTCAAGAATTGAATTTGCCATCCCATGCGTTGTAAACCAACTCCTGGAACTGCTCGCCCTTCGAGAATTCGCCCCTGTGCAATTTGTGCTTCTCCAGCTCCCCTATAAGAAGAACCTTCTGGAAATTGTTCGTTAAAGAATTTTAAAGCTTCGTTTACTGTATTTAATACTGTCATTTTTTCACCTCATGTTTAATAGTTTCTAGTTAAAGTCACATAAATATGAGCCGGCCAAGTTTGTCATGCTGCAAACTAGTCTGCTAAGCGCAGGTCGGTCGTCAGTCTGTCTCCCCCCTATATAAAGGATATGACAAATACCAAGTAAGGTAAATATTTACATAACCTCCTACCCCCAATTATCTCTCATTTGTTTACTTAATGCACGAAGTAAACGTATGTAACATATAAACCGTTTGTACTTTTAACAATTATTCAAGAATCTCTTAAAATTTTCCCTTGAACCTCAAGTTACTTTAGGTTGTATGATTAAGCTATACTTTTGATAGGAGGAATTTTGATGAATAAGGATAGAAAGTTTTCAATTGGTGAATTTTCAGAAAAGACAGGATTGCCAATACCTACTTTGCATTACTATGATGAAATTGGTTTATTACAACCCGAAAAGAATCCTTCTTCTGGGCATCGCACTTACTATTTTCAAGATATTATTACTTTACAAAAAATTATAAGCCTAAAATTTCTAGGGTATCGTCTAGATAAAATAGCAATTTTGTTAAATGAGTCGCGTTTTAACGTTGATTTGAATGAAAGTTTATCACTTCATTTAAATGCTTTAGTAAGTGAAAAGGAAAAAATTGAACAATCCATACAAGCAATTAACAGAGTAATAAAGTTACTCGAAGAAGAAGGACAAGTAGATAGTACGATTTTATTTAGCCTTATTTACAATATGAAAGTAGAACATAAACATGAAGAATGGATGGAACGACATCGTTTAACAGACCTCTCAGAAGAACTTTCAATCAAATCAGAGGAAGATAAAATTATGTTGGATAAAACATTTATTCAATTTTCTAATGAAATGAAACAATTATATGGTAAACCTATAGATGACTTCAAAGTACAAGAGATGGTCAAAAACTATTTAGATTCCATTTTTTCATTTCTAGGTGACGATTTAATGCAAAAGTTAGCTAATACTAATTTGGAAGAACTGGATATTCAAGAACTTGAAAATATGACAACTTCTCCTTTCACTGAGGATGAACAAAAATGGTTTAATCAAGCACTAGATTTTTATATGAAGCAAGGAGAAATGGAATAAAAATCACAAATATTTCATGTTCTTTTCGTGGCTTTTCCTCAACTTTTATCGATTCAATTACATTTTACTGTTTATCCCGATTACTTACTTTGTTTAGGCATCGTTTCCACATTCATCTTTTACTGAATATTATAAGAACATAACTAATAAGTTGAGGTGAAATATGGATTTCAATCATTTACGTTATCTTGCAATAGGCGATTCCCTTACTGTAGGTATCGGGGTCCCGTTTTTAGACCCTGGATATGTTGAATATTATAGATATCTAAGCCAGCAAAGTTTAACAAAGCGTATTTCTTATCAAAAACATGCAAGGTCAGGGGCAACGACTGAGGATGTTTTAGCTATGCTTAATGTGCCGATTGTGAGGGAAGCTGTAAAGTGTGCAAATATTATCACGATAACAGCTGGAGGGAATGATTTAATAAACGCTGCTAAAGAATTTCTCATAAATAAAAACGAAGAATGTATATCTCATGCTATTAAGCAATCAGGGAAAAACATCTCAAAAATAGTAGAAAAAATTCATCATCAAGACAAACAAGAAAAATATATTTTACGGTTACAGAATTTATACAATCCATTTAACGATATTCCTATAGCAGATGAGGGTATTCGAGCGTTTAATGCATTAATTAACCGTTTTGGTCGGGAATTGAATGTAAAAGTAGCTGATATCTATAATGTATTTAAGGGAAACGAAAAAGCTTTACTATCATCAGGAGGCATTCATCCTAATAGTAGGGGATACTATCAAATGGCATTAGCTCTAAGTAAGCTCGGTTATTCCCCGTTATATAGCTAAGGGCTGAGTACAATCTAATCCTTTTTATTTTATGAGCTATTACTTATTATTTTTCTAGCAAGGGGCTGACAATCATTGTCAGCCTTTGAACCATATCAGAAATGGAAATGATGGAATTACAAATTCCTCAAATCACAACGCATTTACCTTATTCACATTTCTTCTGTCGTGTTTTTTTGACAAAAGATAAAATGATCGTTAGGGTTCCAAATATGTAGATGATCAGCACGGTATCCACGAAGCCATAAAACACCGTTAATTCGTCTAAGATAAAAACCTTTCGGAAAATTATCGTCTTCAGTTAGTTTTTCGGATGCTATTGTTATAGAGCCAGATGGAGCTTGTTGTTGCTGTAAAGAATCCTCTGAATAACCTTCAGTTTGATCCAAATACTCCATTCTTAGATAAGGTCCTAGCTCAAGCGGACACAATTTCAAACCAAGTTCCTCAGCTCTTTTAAAGATTCGATCCGAATTAGCTCCATCAGGAAAGCCAAGGTCTCCAACAGTTAGTTCAACCGTCTGAAGGCTGTACTTCTTATCAGAGGTGGTAAATTTATCAGCAGTAAACAACTTCTCTCCATACTCATTCATCAAGATAGAGTACTGTTTCAATTTCTGAATAAGCTGTGATTTAGAAAGGCCGCCAACTTCCACCGTTCTAGTGATAAATGAGCAATGTGGGTACATTTCGTTTTTTTCAATACGCAATTGTAGTCACTCCTATCAAATTTAGTAACTGTTAGAAAATACAATATAGAAGATTATATTTAATTATTCTACAATTACCAATAAATCTCCTTGTTTAACTAACCTGTGCTGTTAGTTGGTGGAAAGCTTCAACATCACAATCCCAATCACGTATGTAATGCGTTTTTTGCACTTCTACAATCTTTTGCTTGTATTTGCAATACTGTTTTTTTATTTTCATCTCTATGTCACAGGCTATTCACTATACAAACATAACTATCACATCATAATAATAGTAAGGTAAAGCTAATTTAGCCTTACACCTCCGAAGGTTTTACTAAGGGTCACTCCTATCCCAAGTGACCCTTTTTTATTTTCTTATCTCACAAAAAAATATTTTTTAATGCCTATAGCTATATGGTTTAACACCCCACTCCGTCTCTACAGCTTACATATAATAGATTGTAGAAAGGAGGGATATATATGGGATACTACGGCAACGTTGGTGGTATAAATAGTGGATGCTACTATGGTGGCGGATATGGTAGTGGTTCTTCATTTGCCTTAATTGTTGTTCTATTTATACTTCTAATTATTATCGGCGCTACTTTTTTGAATAGAGAGTATTAAAATTTCCGATTTAAGGGTCGCCTTCGCCTGGTGGCCCTTTTATAGTTACTTTACTCATAAGCATCCTATCGGATAGACTTCTGTCTAGAAACAGGATGGCTAATTATAAGATTGAAAATTAAATAATTACTATTCTTCATTCCACCTTCCTTTTTGTCCAAACAACTGTATTTGATATGAATAAAATATTGAATAGAAAGGAGGTGAATATAAATGGCATCATTTGAAATTGGAGCGAGAAGTCTTTTCAATTTTCGAAACGAACGCTTTTTCTTATTAGTTGAAGATGAAATTACAATTCCAGATCAAGGTGTGGAGATTGATCCCGTTAACATTTATGAGATTGACCAACAAACATTCAATTTTATCAGAGATGAAGGGGATACACCTGTGATTCGACCAGTTATTAAACTTCCAACTGTACCACCTGGATTTAAATTAGAACGAAAATGTATTTTTACAGTTGATAATGCATACTACGTAATTTATGATTTAGAAAATGGAACAGATAACAATGTTTTATTAAGAATCGGTGCAGCTTTATTTAACTCATTGAGAAATTCTGGTGTTCGTGAATGTGTACCACAAGATTTCATTAATTAATAAAATTAACTTGTCAGATGATAAAGTATTATATATTGAACAGAACTTTGATATTGACTGACATTGGGAATTTATAGAAAAACCTTAAAAATAATGAAGGCTCCACCTTTAACTTCTTCCCATATGTTCATTAATTTTTATTTCCCTTTTTACTTAGATAACTTATACTTCATAGTAAAAAAGGGACGATCATCAATGAACAATAGTTCAATATCAAAATTAAAAGCCTTAGCTAAAAAACTACAACAAAATTTATTTATACTTTATTTGTCCTATAAAGATCCCAGATCACCTTGGTATGCCAAGCTTGTGGCAATACTCGTAGTTGCTTATGCTTTTAGCCCTATAGATTTAATTCCAGATTTCATTCCTGTTCTAGGGTATCTTGATGATTTAATAATAGTACCTTTAGGAATTATCTTCGCTTTAAAACTAATTCCACCATATATAGTAGAGGACAATAAAGAAGCTGCAGAAAAGTTAAAACTATCTAAAAAACCAAAGAATTGGTTAGTTGGGATACTTTTTATTATTATCTGGGTTATCTTTGCTGCTTGGATTAGTAAAATTATTATTCAATATATTTAAAGAAATGTTCAGCAAGATTTTATCTTCCTTGCTGAACATTTTCTTTTTAAATATTCATTTGCCCAACATCGGAAATTTTCGGTTTCTAATTACCCGTAATCTTTGATCCTTGCTTTAAGAGGCTCAGCCGCTTTATCCGTTGTTTTTCTTCGTAATATACGACAATTTCGGTTCTTCGCTTAAGCTGTTTCGTTTATCTATCTCCCTTCCTACACCATCCCCCTAGTTCTTTTAGTTAATACCGCAATCTAGAAACATCTGGAAATAACTAAACAACTACTTAAAAAGTAAATCTACACCAACACCTTTTCATATAAATTGATTATAAATGCTCAATATTTTAGGATTCATAAGTTCGTCAGTGCCCTTGCTTAAACCTTCCACAATCTTTTTACTTCAACCAATTCTTGCCCATCGAATTCCATTCTGTATATGTCCGGCTTTGTTGTATGTAGTAAAAAGTCCAGATCGTATCTACTATCATAAAACCCCATCATTAAAGTCATAACAGCCCCATGTGTGCCGATTACTACTTTCTGTCCTTGATATGTCTTTAATAATTCTTTTAAAACTTTAATAGCACGTTGTTGGCAGGCAGCATTTGACTCGCCTCCCTCTATAGCATAGATTGGATCAGAAAACGACTTTTCTAATAAAGGGTATAATTCCTTGTCAGAGATCCGCTTGTCCCCAGCACTAAAAATTTGCTCTTTAAGATCTTCAAACACAATTACCTCTTTTGCTATTTGTTCAGCTACTTTCTGAACAGTTAAGATTGAACGACTATACGGACTTGAGATAACAGTATCGATACCCTCTTTTAGTAGAATATCAGTTATTCTTTGAGCGTCTAATCTACCTTTTTCAGTTAATTCTCTCGTTCTCTCATTTCCGTCTTTTGGTGAATCACCGTGTCGTACCATATATATAAATGTTTTCATAAATGCCCCCTGTACTGCTTCTTTTTTTGCCTAAACCACTTATATGACGATGCTAAAAATCCAGAACTTCTACCGTTCAACTTCTGATATCGGTAAGACTGTTGAATATTTAATTTCTCGTAAAGATAAGTTCGTTTGAATGCGGGATATGCCCAGTCTATTTAATTTTCTAATAAAGCAATCTAATTCTTTTCGATCCTTAATAACAACCTTTAAAAGATAATCATACTCTCCAGTTAAACAATGGCATTCTAATATTTCTGTCATTGTTTTTAAGGCATTTTCCAAAGCTTCTAATTCCTTAGCTTGATGAATATTTGTACTCATGAATACGTAGCACAGTAAATCGAATCCCAGTTTCTCTTGATTTAAAATAGCAACTTGTTTGTCAATAAATCCTTCACTTTCTAAACGTTTTATTCTCGTATGGGTTGCTGGTGGGGACAAATTCACCCGTCTCGCTATCTCCACATTACTTATTTGAACATCTCTCTGTAAAATATCCAGTATTTGAGTATCAACACTATCTAATAATTTTCCTTCAACATCTTTCATGCATTTTTCTCCCTTTTTTATATTCGAAATCCCAGCTTCATTCGGCGACTTTTTTTAATTTTTTTTTGAAAAATCCAGTTATTCTTAATGTTATTTTGTTTTTCATTCATCATACAAAATATTATACAGTTAAAAAGATAAAAATGTTATTATTCTTTTATCTAAAAATCTCAATTATACATACGGAAATCAAAGGAGAGATCGTGATTTGAAGAATGTCTATGTTTTATTAATGCTTTTAACTAGTTTACTTTGGGGAGGCAATTTTGTAGTTGCCAAATCTCTTGTTGATCATGCCTCTCCGTTAACATTGACGAGCTTAAGATGGCTCATTGCCGTCGCTGTGCTTCTTCCAACGGTGTGGTGGAAAGAAAAAAGATTACTTCCCTCTCGAGATGCCCTCCTCCCTTTATTGTTAATGGGTGTAACAGGTGTGGTATTGTTCAATATCTTTCAATTTTTAGCCTTAGAAAGAACGACGTCAACGAATGTTGGCTTCATATCTACATTAAATACAATTTCAATTGCGATTTTTTCAACTGTTTTCCTAAAGGAAAAGATTAATGTACTTCAAGCAATTGCAATGCTACTGTCACTGTTCGGTGTTCTTCTCGTCCTCTCAAAGGGAAATTTCAACCTATTATTGTCTTTTCATTTTAATTTGGGTGATTTATGGATGCTTGCAGCTGTATGTGTCTGGGGAATTTATTCTGTGTGTAATAAATGGGCAATGAAAACGACCTCGCCACTAATGGCAACATTGTATTCAGGAATATTTGGACTTCTAATCCTATTGCCGTTTAACCTTAGGGATTTTACCATTTCTAATGTTGATCATTCTTTTATACTATCACTTTTATATACGGGGTTTATCTCCACTGTCGTTTGTATGGTACTTTGGGGCATTGGTATTCAAAAGTTAGGGGCTACCACATCCGGTGTTTTCCTTAATTTCAATCCCATTTTCACTGCACTTCTAGCGTTTTTATTTTTAGGAGAGAGCATCTCATGGACGCAAGGAATTGGGGGATTGATAGTTATTATTGGATGCTTTTTATTTTCGTATTTTAAAGCAAAAACGAATCAATTAAAGAAATTCTTCTTCAAATCTAGGTCAATAAAACCCATTAACTAATCTTAGAGTAAAATGCTTCACTTAAGGTAGGCTGATTTCTCATAAGGGTCGCGTCATAAGTAATATAAAGTTAAGTATAAAAAGTTCCCGAACCTGATTTGGGAGCTTTTTTGTATCGAACAACCTTTATTGAGTAAAAACGTCTATTCTAAAAAATAGAGATAAAACTGAGGTGACATTATGCGATTTATTTTTAATAAGATAACACTTTTTAGCATAATTTTTTTATCATTTTGTTTAATAGTAATTGGATCTTTATTACAAATAATCCTTTTCCCTTTACAAGATATTAATTCTATAAGTAGTCAAGAGCTATTGGAATTTCAAAAAGAATATGCAATAAACTATCCCTTAGGACATGGGCTACTCAATCTAGGTGTATTTCTGATGATTTTAGTAATAATTCTATTCATGATAAAGTTAAAAATAAAATATAATAATCAAAATTCAGATTTTTAACGTTCCAAATTCATATAAAGGCGTAGAACGTAGTTAATACAAGGTTTTTTGGAATTTTGCAGAAAAACGCTGCTAATGCACTTTCTAAATAAAATCATATATACCATTTCTTAACTTGCAAAACGCATTATTATGAAGAGACCCATTTTGCAACAACCTTCCTATATAAACATGGATGTATCAACGGTTTCCTCCACTTCATGGGTGAAGAAAACCGTTCTTAGTCCGACCGTCTTTATTTCAGAGGAGGCTTGGACACCAGCTAAAAGAAATTAAAGTGAATTATATTTTTTCACTTCTAAAGGAATCGATATTATATATAAATCAATAGCATATGTAGTAATCGTAATCCCTTTACCTTCTTCAGTAAATTTTGCTTGAAGAAACCGCTCCGAAACTTTTCTTTTCCCCCATTTTTTAGGGAGCCATTCAAATCCTAAAAACATACTATTTATCACCTTAAAAGTATTTTATAAAACATAGACGACAATTTAAACTGCATCCCAATTGTTAGACCTGCTAACAAATCAGAATGTAGTTCACGCTAAATAATGCTCTTTTTTCTTTTGGTATTAATTTCATTGTAAAATAAGCGTTAATGATTTTCAAAAAAGAATTCAAAAGCTCGTCGGGTGTTCACTGTCTTGTCAAGATTATGCTTCAATTTATGTGGTAAATAGAATTCCTTTCCCCTCTGCCTTTGTCCATGGTTTATACTCTGAATAAAGTGTATTAAGTACGAATGCTGGGTATTGAACTATAACGGCTGAAAATAAAATATTCGAGGTGGAAGACGATGGAACATTGTTGTAGTGGCCTTAAAAATGAAAAGATTATTAGTTGTCCCTCTTGTAAAAATAAAGCTAAAAGTGTACAACTAATAACTATTAAATCAATGATGAAACCATCTGTATTAGGATCTATAAACGCTATGAATGATCATTATTTTTGTGCTACTAAAGATTGCCATGTCGTTTATTTTGATACGAGCAAAAAAGAGTATCTTCTATCTGATATTAAGATAGATGTACATCAAAAGAATGATTCATTAAGTACACCGGTTTGTTATTGTTTTGATTGGACTAAAGAAAAAATTAAACAACATGTTGAAAATGAACTTGCTCCTACTCCATTAGAACATATTCGAGCAAATATAAAAGAACAACGTTGTGGCTGTGAGGTAAATAACCCTCAAGGTAGTTGTTGTTTAGGGAATGTTACGAAATATATAAAAGGTCTAGCCTAATGAAAAATATAGCCCTTCATCATAACGTATAATTGATTTCCGTTCTAACTAGGTGCTTTTGCTTTGTAGCTGACGCTTCGCTTTCGCACAGAGCAAAGCTTCCTAGGGGCGTCCGATGAGCTGCTTCACTCGCGATGCTCGCTCCATGGTCTCGGGCCAGCACGATGTTGGCCACGAAGGCGTTATCACAGGATGTGATGTTTTTTACCTTCGTCCCTCTACCGCTAATCCCCAAAAAGTTGCCCAGTCTTCACTATAGTCAACTTATATACAAGACATCCGTAAACAAACGAAACTGATTCCTCTCCAAACAAAAAGCATATAGATACCACGATGAGTATTTGATTAGTTGTTTAGATGGTTCTACTTATCGATATTCAATTGCCATTAATAACTGTTTTCTAATTGCTTTTCTAAAGTGTAGTACATAATCTTGAAAGCTGTTATCCGCAAACCATGATGATAAGCCGATGACAATATCGGCATTTTTAAGTATCGTTTACTCATCTTTTCCCCAATTTTAGTAATTAGCTGATTAATATTATTTTCTGTCTGTTTACTATTCATACAAACCAATTAGTATAGTTTGCAATAGAGAGAAACTTTTTATCAAGTTTATAGTTGGCTAGAATCCCCCACCTTGACCTGGATAACTCACTATAGGAATTCCCGCTAAATTCAGTGCTTCAATATCGCGATAAATAGTTCGTTTCGACACTTCAAGCTTTCAACCAATTCTTGAGCTATCATTTTTTGATGATTCACTAATAAATTTAAAATACTAAACATGCGGTTTGATTTCATTTCTTCATCCTCTTTCAATGATTCTATTTTTCATTTATGCGTTATCTTTACCATTTTATTCAGTCTGAGCATTTTTCCAATAAGTGTTTGATCCATTACATTTTATAGTTGCATTTTTCGGTACCTGTTTCATTATAAGAAGAAGATTTAGTAAATCAACTGACGATCCCAGCGAGTTAAGTATAATCAGGAACTTTAATGTCGTTGTTAAAAGTCCAAATGCACTGAAAATTAGAGGGAAAATTATTGAAAGTATCATAAAAGGTGCAATCGTAATAAATACATATCTTGATTTTGAAATTTCTTCTTCCGTCATGACAAAACCACCGAACAGAGTAAGCCCTACAGCCGTTTTTTCTGATTTCATAAAATTAGGAATGAATATCAAATGAAGTAGTTCGTGAATGATTAATAGGCAGACGATCCCCAAAATAACGCTTAAGTTAATAGTTATTGATAATCCAGCAGAAGTAAATCCAAAATCTCTCAATGAAATACTAGAAAATAAAAGAAATTTTCATTGATAATAAAAATATTAATGAAGATACAAGAATTATTAACTATACAGATGAAATAGTTATCACAGAGGATTTTAATAATCCTGATTTAATTGAAGTTAAAAATTTCAAATTGGTAGGAAGAAGTTTATTTGGTAGTGAAAAAAAACCTAATAATTATGCTTTATTAATCCGATACAAATCAACAAAGAATAACTTAAAAATAAAATATCAATATAACAATAAGGAATATTATCAAGATTTAATTGAATAACAATAAATAACACTTTCTTTTTTGAGAACCTGTCACATTTTTGTGGAGTTTATAGGAAGAAAAAATAGCTGATTATTGAATACTATATTGAGAAGCTTTGGATTACTATTCATGCTATTCATGCGTCGGAAGCGGCCAGTTTGAGGGCTATATCTGATAGAGGACGTTTAGCTTTAGAATAGGGTTGTTTGAAAAATTATCTTCAACTTTTATTTAAAACTCCATTTTGACAAAAGATTGATCAAAATGGAGTTAATCTTTCTAACTAAGTATGAGTTTTTTATAAAAATTTTGATCATTTATGTTTAATATGGCTCCACTAGACCCTTGAATGTGCCTACTTCTATTTCATTCCTCTTTCCTAAATCGTATAAATCTTTGGCTTTCTTCTTTGAAAGTCGTTCTTCTGTACGATTCAATTCAAGCTGATTGTTGAGAAATCGTCCAACGTTGTTCTTCTAACCTTTTTTATTTTCAACATTTGATTGCCATTTTCTTAAAACTCATATGGAACTTTTAATTCTTCAACTGTATTTTAAATAAAATCTCCTCATTGTCCAACGTATAATGATCAATCTTTTATATAAATAATCAATTTTTAAATTAAGAAAAAGGAGTTGTCCAAACAATTCAATGGTCTTCAAGTAAAGCACCCCGTTCATTTAAGTACAATCCTTCACAAACATTGTATTGTCAATTGGAGGACAGTTCAATTTAGCTAGCTGTTTCACTATATATTATTTATATTATAAATTAATTCTTATATTTTTACTCGGGTTTAAAATTGTAGAGTTTTCCTTGTTCAATACATCACTCGTAATACTCGTAATAATATTTATCGTATTAATTTCACTAAATGGAACCTCTAAATTTGGAATTTGAATATAATTCTCATCGACTACTTTATTTTTGAGGGTTATCGAATCAAATGATGGAAAATAGAAATCCTTCGATTTAATTTGAGTTTTATTATTCATTGTAAGTGTATCAGCAGGGTAGAAAACTATATCTTTATCGGTTGTATTTTCAACTTTATAATATATTTCAATAAAATTTAATTCATCATTTAGATCTTTCCCATGATTCTCTTTGAATTTTCTTACAGTAAACTCAGGTAAATTTGTCCATTGTACAAATTTGATGGATTTAATAGTAAATTTAATAGCACCCATATCATAGGTCTTGTCTATCTGTTTAATATTAACTAATGTAGCTTTAATACCATTAAGTACAGTATGCCACTGACCTACTTCTGTAAGTGGACCGTTTGTTGGTTCGCTATTTTTGACACTTAATTGGACCACCTCTGTTTTCCCTTTTTCTTCATTTAATTCCGTATGTTCATTCATCGCGTTAGTCGGTTTATCTACACGTGCATTTACTAAAGATATAGATGAGACAGCGATTAAAGTAGCAACGCCAAATACAGACCAACGATAAGAGTTTTTGAATTTTTTTATCATAAGGATCCTCCTTTTCAAAGTTTTTTTATTTCTACTTAAGTTTGCTAAACTTGGTATTTGATAAAAATTTGAGTAGTGTTCTAAAAGGCTAATAATAGTATGACCGTATGCAAGTTGCTCCTCTGAATTTATATATGTAAGAGCTAATGAATCACAGGCTAATTCCTGATCTTCTCTCATACATGAGTAGGCATACCAAAGAATAGGATTAAACCAATTTAGAATGAGTAAGCCATACATAAGCCAATTCATCCCAACATCTCTTCGTTTGATGTGGGCTAATTCGTGAAGAAAAATGTATCGTAGCTGTTGCTCATTTAATACTTTCGAGTGTACGCCTGACAATAACACCTTTGGCCTAATAAATCCGACTACAGTTGGACTTAAAATATTGCCAGCAAAAAAAAGTGGGATTTTCTGTTGAACAGACATAGATTTTTTACAATTCTCAAAGATTGTGACAATCCTCTGATCTGTAATCATAGGCTGTTTTTTTATGAAGTGGAGTAAACGCCTATTTATAATGATAGTAGTAAAGCCCAAAATAATAACCCCAGTAAGCCAAATGTATATAAGGATTGTATAAAAAGAAAAAGTCACATCATTTTGGTTTGCACTATTGCGACTTTGTTTCTTATTTTCCTTAGCTACTTGGGTTGAACCAGCTACAAAGGAATCCTCTTTAGCAACTTTTGAATAGTCTATATTTGTCGATTCTTTCATATGTTCTTTTGAAGAATAAAAACTTGTAACAGCAGTCCCATTACCGTTTGAAAAGATAGAATAGATACTGTAGGTACTACTAAAAGACCATGGCAATAAAAGTCTTACAATTAATATCATCCAAAGTAGATATTGCCATCGTGGATTTAACTGATTTCTAAACAAAAGTTTTACACATAAGATTAGAACAACTAGAATACTTGCCATAATTGAGGTTTCTATCAACCAATTAAAAAAGTGAGGTAGATAGACGTTTATAAACATATCCATCATTAATAGCTTTCCTTCCTCTGATTTTCCTCAGTCTTCTCATCCAAAATACGTTTAAGTTCGTTAATATCTTCTGAAGACAACTTTTCTTCTTTTAAGAAGTTCACAAGTAGAGGTTTAAATGCTGCGCCATAGAAACGTTTAAGTAATGATTCTGTTTCTACTTGAAGATACTTATCTTGTGACACTAAAGGAAAATATGCATATATACGCCCTGTATCTTGACGGTAAGAAATGGCTTCTTTTTGGACTAATCGAGTAATAAGTGTTCGAATTGTCTTCGGTTTCCAATCCGTTGTTGACTCTAATACTTTAATTACTTCATTTGCTGTTTGCGGGGATTTTGACCAAAGAACTTTCATAACTTCCAATTCAGCTTCGGATATCTTAGGTAATTCTTTCATAATATAAAACTCACCTCCTTGTATTACAAATGTAATCCATGTACAAATATTACATTTGTAATCAACAATTGTCAATCTTATTTAAATTTTTAAACAGAACGCTCATGCATTAAAAGAACATAGCATCACATAAAGTATGGCTTTATTAAATGAAATAATACCCATTAAAATTGTTCCTTTAGCATTAATCTGCTCCGTTAGCACAAGAGGTGATTGTTCTAATCGAACAATCACCTCTTAACTTACATGTATGTATTGACAAAATTAAACAACCAGTCGCCGGTTCAATACCGTCAACTGGCTGTAAAATAAGGTGTTTTCTTACTGTCTCAAAATGGTACTCAGTGCCGTGAATACCTAGACTTTTTTATGCGTGTTCGTCTGTTAACCATGACATTACTAGTTTACCACATAATTCTAAACAATTTCTGAACAAATCATGAAATTTTTGGTTATTCAGCCATTTAAGTACCAGATTCAAAATCATTGTTCACTTTTCTTATGTTTGAATTCCTCAACCATACTTGAAAGTTTTATGAGCGTTTTCCAATTACGTACAGTTGCTGGAATTTCAAGCTTTTTCAGATGATTACCGAGTTTGGAGTTTCGAATGCTGTCATAAAATAATAGATACACATTTCTTCCATCAATGACACTAAGTTCTCTTTCGTTTGCATAGGATAAAAAAATGTCGCTATTGACCTTCGAAGGAGCTGCCGGCAACAAAGCAACATGCAAGCATTCCCCCTTACAGGATTGCTCCGCTTCTGAAATCTCCTGATTTGAAAAAGGGGATTGATTTACAATCTGTTGTATTTCATCTGCTGTCCTAATGACAACAGCACTAGAGATCCCAAAATCCTCTTTAATTTTTTCGTGAATTTTCGTTTGCAAAAGCTCCTCATTTTCCTCTGATTCAAAAAGGATGTTTCCACTTTGGATATATGTCTTCACATTATGTAATCCTAGTTGCTCAAGAGAACTTCTTAATTCTGCCATGATTATTTTATTGTGCCCGCCTACATTAATTCCTCTAAGTAGTGCAATATATATTGACATACAAACCTACCTTTCCATTTAATTTATTTACTAATAATAGTTACATCCTTATATTGCTTCAATGGCTTATCCTCTAGAAAATCAATAATCATTTCATTAAAAATATCTCGGCGCATCGTACTTAAAGGGTCGAATGCATTTTTGAATAATGCTAGTTTTGCATTATGAATATGGTTAAAAATAGTTTGGGATCCTTTCCTTTCATCAACGCCTGTTAAAACTTTTCCTTCGCCACCCATTACAAGCGTAGATGACTTTATCTGATGCAATTGATCAGTATGAGTTGGAAATGGTGCTTTTTTCATTGCAAGCAACATCTTCTTATCAATCGAAAAAGACTCTCTTAATATCCGTTGTCTACTTTACGAATTAAAGAAATATGAACACCTTGTCGAACGGACAATGATGCTTATACCTTTGCTTATTTGCAAGTCATTCACCATGTCATCAAGTGATCTTGGAGCACCTGATATCAACAAGTATCCCCATACCTTACCTAGTGACCTTGCACCACCTGCGGACTCAATATAAGTACCAAATCCTTAATTAATACCTTTTGCTCTCGTTTAATAGTATGCTTTTCATAGTACACCTCGTATTGTTCAGTATTGTTAATATATTAAACATACTAAATGCAATTTGTATATTAGAGGTATTATCACCAAAAGAAAAGACACCCATCAAATGAGTGCCCTTATACATTTTTTCTTATCTATACGTATCATGTTGTTATGATGCTTTATAATTTGTTCTACACTAAAAACATCACTACCCGCTGTTGAATGACCATCACCAACTAACGTGACATCGAAACCACTAATAGTCGCAGTTCTTACGGCGCTATCTATACAGTGCTGCGTCGAGCAGCCCATTACAACTACATGTTTAATTTCTTGAGATTGAAAATGATTTAACAGTTCAGTCCCATGGAAACAATTCGTTGCTTTTTTATCGAATACCCTTGCTTCATTAGGAACATTAATGCCATTATGAATAGCAAATCCTTTCGCTTTACCTTCAGCAACATCGAGATCCCTTACAAAGACGACTGGAACACTGGATTTTCTTGCTTTATCGATGACTAAATTGATATTTCTAATAAGCTGTTCCTTCTTAAAAACAGCCCTTTCATTCTCATTACCATCCATTAATTGTTGCTGCGCATCAATAATAAGTAGAGCTTGATTCAAATCATTTTCCCCTTTCAATTTGAGGAAACACGATATAATTATTAATTAGACGATTTCCCCTTTTTGTTTATCACGGCGCTAACATATTTTTTGTTCATACTATCTACCCCCTAAAGCCTAATTGTCATTTAAGACTAATTAATTTTATCATATTTTCCCACAAAAGGTATCATATAGGTAAAATTAACATTTCAAGCTCATCGCAATCATGGCTGATTTTCGTTTTGACTTATTGACATGACATACGTTTTTAAAAATGTCATCGCCAACTTTTGATGCAACCACAATTTATTAAATTTTAACACTATTACATTGCTTAAGTATATAATCCATACATTGAATAGTGTCATCAATGCGTTGTTTTTTCGAATGACAATAACGAATAGTGGAGCCTTCTCGAATACTAATGGCTTCGTTAATAATATTATGAAATTCTTCTGGTAAATGATGTATTGCATATTTACAAGCATCTACTTTTGAAACAATATCTTGTTCTTGCAGTGTGTAAAATTGCCGTAAAACCCCTGTTATTGACCACTCTACTTCTAAGTCAACTAATTTATTTGGAATTAAAAATGCTTTATATTTTTTAATTTTTTTTAATCTATTCGACCAATAGCTGTTCATATTTCCTAGTACATACTCACCAAGCACGCTCTCATCTACATTAAAGCTGTATGTAGTTACATCCGGTCCTAAAATTGTTATACCTTTATTTTTTAAAATCCACCAAGTAATTGGGTTAATATGATCATTTCCCCAATTTGTTTTGCCTTCGTTGACGTTTAAACAGCCTTTTACTTCACTCTGTTTCTTGCCAATATCCTCAACAAGTAAATAACATCCATCCATACCTGTATCCTTGTATTGTCGATTTAATTCTTTGTGAAGATTGGCTATTACTTTCGCATCTTCTTCGGTTAAGGATCTATTAACAACTGCAATAAAGTCGATATCACTACAACCGTTTATGTAAGCATCCAGAGCAATTGAACCATGTAAATAGAAACCTTCAAGGATATTTGGTAGTTTATTTTGAAATAGGGTTATATATTCATTTAATATTTTTCGAACTTGCATAGGAACTCTAGAATCCATAAAAACTCTCCTTTTAATCAGATAATACTTATATTACCAAAACGAAAGTATTTTTCCCATTATTGATAATAATAAGTTTATTGCTAAAGATAAGAAATACAATTTGTAGAAATGTATACCTTAATACGTTGATTGGAGACGTGGCGACTCCTTAGGGATTATCGATAGAGTAACGAAGCAAAACGGAAATCTTTACTTATGATGAAGATCCAATAATGTATTGATTCTGTTAGATTTTTAATAACTATAAATTTGAATCTACCTGTGTTGTTGTATGGAGGTATCTTTTAAAATTTCATTGGGTATTCTAGGGATTAGATAAGGAGTGGGAGAATTTGTACACAGGTTATATACAAGTAGTTGTTCAAACGGTTATTACTTTTTTCGTTCTTCTGACACTTACGAGGTTTCTAGGAAAAAAACAACTAAGTCACTTAACCTTCTTTAACTACGTAACTGGTATTACAATTGGTTCCATTGCAGCCAACATGGTAATTTTAAAAACAATTGTCTTCACAAAATTTTTACTAAGCTTAATTGTTTGGTGTGCGCTTACTACTTTAATTAGTTATATCGCACTAAAATCCGGAAAAGCAAGAACATTCCTTGATGGACAACCGACAATCGTTATTAAAAAGGGAAAAATAGATAGAAAAGCTTTAGCAAACACTAAAATAAATATTGATGACCTTACGATGATGATTAGACAATATCAAATTTTTTCAATTACAGAAATTGACTATGCAATATTAGAACCAAATGGCATGCTTAGTATTTTGAAAAAGCCTGAATTTCAAGGCACGCAAAAGATAGATTTAAAAATATCTCCTCCACCTCCGATTTTTATCCCCATTGAAGTTATCACAGATGGGAAGCTATTGACACAAAATCTATTGGAAGTTGGAAAAAGTAGAGAATGGTTAGACAACGAATTAAAAAAGGAAAATATACAATCAATCGAAGAAGTTTTCTATGCAGAAATTCAACCGAACGGAAAAATATTTATCCAAAAATTTGATGAAGGAGCTTTCTAAATTTAGTGACTTCTCAGTGCATAAAACTTGACAAAAAAAGTATTTTATGCAATAATTTACTTTTACGGAATTTATCTGTAAAATAGGATTCTCCTGGCCAGGGGAATCCTATTTTTTTTGAAGGAGTGTACTTGTATGAACAAAGATGAATCCAGTTTAACTTCATTAATCTCAGCTTTTAGTAGAGCCTATCATAGTCATTTCGATACCCCTAAAATTTTTGATGACTACCTAGCTAAAAAATTAATCACACAACAAGAGTTCAATGATATTCAAAAAAATATGGTTCAAGGTATCCAGTTTTTTAACAAAGAAATCGCAGTAAAACTAAATGGACAAACGGAAGAGCTATTAAAATGGATTGTGCAAACTCAGCTCTCCCCTACCCCCTTGGCACGTTCTGCATATTGTGAAAAAGTTTTGTTAAATGAAATCAAGTTAGGTTTACAGCAATATGTTATCCTCGGAGCAGGGCTAGATACATTTAGCCTAAGACACCCGGAACTTGAAAACAATTTAAAAATCTTTGAAATTGATCACCCTGCAACACAGGAATTTAAAAAGAAAAGATTAGCTGAAGTCAAGTTAAAGCTTCCAAGAAATGTACATTTCGTTTCGTTGGATTTCACAAAAAAGTTTTCATATCAAAAGCTAATGAATAGCGGCTTCGGCAATAAAAAAACTTTTTTTAGTTTACTAGGTGTTTCCTATTATTTGACGAAAGATGAAATTTCAAGTTTAATTGATCTCTTATTTGCCAGTGTACCAACAGGAAGTTCGATAGTGTTGGACTATGCAGATGAGAAATTATTTAATGAACAAGGAATATCAAACCGAGTAGATAACATGGTAAAAATGGCTGCAGCAAGTGGTGAACCGATGAAATCATGTTTTACTTATAAAGAAATGGAAAAAATGTTAGAAAACTCAGGTCTGCTTATTTACGAACATTTATCGCCAGAAACAATTAATGAGCTTTATTTTAACAATCGAAAAGATTATTTAACCGCCTTTGAAACTATTCACTACGTCCATGCTGTGAAAAAATAATTTAAAGCTTGGAGGAATCAAATGAAATTTTATCAATTGTCCAAAGAGAATGGCAAAAATATAACAAAATTTAAGTCAAGTTTTATTATGTCTAGAATTATTGAAACTGAAGCATCACCCTAGTATTGGGTGTATGTATTTAGAAGAAAACGGTGTTATTGGCTATCATCAAGCTGTAGTTCCCCAGCTTCTCTTAATTATTGAAGGTGAAGGATTTGTAAGAAATGAACAGGCGCAATACTATCAAGTACAGCCTGGTGATGCAGTTTTTTGGGAAAAGGATGAATGGCATGAAACTAAAACGGATACAGGATTAACTGGTATTGTGATAGAATCAGAACAATTAAATCCCTCAGCATTTATGCCTATAAAAAATGATATTCGCCTGAGGCTTTAACTTCTTTCAGCGGGTATTTGAAACCATCTGATAGAAGTTACACTATTTCTCAGGCAATTAACTATGCAAAAATAACATCGTATCATATGTTAGTAATGTAAGATTGGTTTAGTCTTACACCTCCGAAGCTTTGTTACTAAGGGTCACTTATAATAGTAAGTGGCCCTCTATTAATCTTCTGTTCAGAAAATAATGTTTCTATATAGTTTATTGACAAACTCCTAGCGTATTTCTATCTCGATCGGGCAAGATAAAATTTCGTCTCTCTTTCTCGAAATTTCCCCACCTTCAAATAATTGTCTGGGAAATTTAGTGGAATCGGAATAACCTTTTCATATTAGTTTACTCATCACCCTTGTATTTTTCTTTATAAGTAGGACTCAGCTCACTCCACACATCAAATTTATTTCCATCTAAATCGTAAAAAACAAAATTCCTTCCCGAATGCCCCCTATTTTCAATTTCCCCAACTCTAATTTCTTTATCTTTAAAAATTTTATGAATCATCTCTAATGCACTTAATCCGTCTACCTCAATGGTAATCGAAAAATGCTCTTTCCCATAGCAATCAATGAAATTTGAGCTTTGATTGTTCATGGATCTAACAAGAAAAAAGCTTTGATTAGCAAAATTAAGAATAGCCTTATCACTATCTCGGTAACTACATTCAGCTCCCAATTTACCTACATACCACTCACATGACAGTTCAACATTGCTGACTGGAATATAAGTAGTTCCTATTCTAATTAAACTCATTCGATCGCCCTTTCTAGTGTCTATTTTTTGTCAATAATCTTTTTATTTATTATTGAAATGTTGTAAAAAACAAAATATATTACAATAAAGTATCTTATGATAAAATATATGATATTGCGCCATCAAGGGGCATGAACCAATTTAGGCTGTAGCAAGTTTATGTGCTACAGCGTTTTTTGATGATAGATATATTCACTATAGAACATAAAAAATGGGCATGCACTCAAGCATGACTGATAAAGATATCATCAGTCCTATAACATTAAGGTGAACAAGGAAAATACGACAATTTAATCGGTAATAGCGTAAAAGCGGCACTTCAATTGTTAGACACAACTGTCAATTGGAAGTGCCGCCTTTTTTCTTATCTAGAACGAATACCTTTATTTTACTTCTTCGTCCTACATAATGTTAATTCAAGAATTTGCTGTGATTAGGTAAAGCAATCTGCTCAAATTCAGTCGTTAACTTATGCAAATTTCTAGCAAGCTCTTCCCCCTTCATCGGTAATCCATGTCCTGTAATAGCAACTGAAGGTTTTAATGCTTCTAATTTTTTAACGGAATCCCAAGCAGCCTGCCAATCCGTCGTGAAATATCGTGGCGGTCCGCTAATTTCCTTTTTTTGAAGCAACACTTTGTAGAGTGATTCTTGTTTAACCGTAACAAATGCATCTCCAACAATTAACGCTCGATCCTCTTCACGAAATAAAGATATATGCCCTGGCGTATGACCCGGCGTATGAATCCAACGAAAACCATCCATATATGGAATACTCCCATCTGACGGAAGCGCCTCAACGTTGTTTCCTAAGTTTATGGCTTCATTCGGGAAAATTGATGATACTTTCGCTATTACGCCACCATTGACAACAGGATCAGCTTCAGGATAATTTTTCATACCAGTTAAATAAGGTAATTCTAATGTGTGAGCATAAACCGGCATACCCCAATGGTCAATTAGATCAATTATCGCCCCAACATGATCAAAGTGTCCATGTGTTAAAATTAATGCTTTAGGTCGACTATTTGAGCCAAATCTCTCCTCGGCTATTGAAATAATTTCCTTTGCACTTTTTGGCATGCCTGCATCAACTAATACGAACTCTTTCTTATGAGGTTCACCGTAGAGTACGATATTAACAATTTGAATCGTATGCTGGTATAAATCAGGTAATACTTCTACACCATCTCCACTCCAAATCGATGTTGCTGGAATATATTTAAAGTCGCTACCATAATTCATATCTTTATGCATGGAAAACCCTTCTTTCTTCATCGAAATATAAACAATCATATTTTTCCTTTATACAGTAAAAATAAAGCAAGAAAAAAATGGATTATACTTAGCGACTTTCTTATCTAAAATCTAGTAGTGATATTAATCAATCCTTGTTATTTTCAATCGATTTTCTATCACATGCATTTCCATCTTCACTTGATAGTGATGTCATTATTTCAACTCTTCATGAATCAAAATTTCAAATGATTAATCTCCAACATTATGAAACGTTCAGAGCAAACTTCCGCTCCATGTCTCCTTTCTTTCACTCATGCAAAAGCTTCAGCCAATCAATGCATCCTTCAATCGATAATAAGTAATTAAATAGTCGTATTGTATATCATTTACTCAAGATGTATAATTTTACTATAATTTATTAGAAGTGAGAGATTCTCATTTAAACTGTACAAAATTAAAAAAATAGAGAGGAACGTGATGGTTTGAAGATTTTTCTAATTATTGTAGGAATTATAGTTTTAATTTTCGTGGGTATGTCTATAGCGGTCAATGTATTTAATAAAAAGAATAAAAAACAACGAACAGAAATGGAGATGGCTAACCGTTTACCAAAAGAGAAGCAGCATTTGCTTGCCTACGGCGCCATCCTCGCACTTTATCGACTTGAGTCGCCCCGGACATTGCAGGTGATGGAAAATCCTGAAATTTTGAAAGATGGTCTTTCTGCTGCATGGGAGGTTAATAATACTGAGGAGGCTATACAAACCCTGGAATGGTTGCTATCGGAAGGACACCGTACGAAGTTTAATGAGCTGCTTCTGGCATTGAAAGCGGGTCAGTCTTTTACAGAGGAAGAAGTCGGGAAATCGAAGGAATGCTATGAATCCGCCCAAGAAGGGATGATGAAAAGGCTTTCCTTTACGAAATCCGATTTTGATCAGGTAAACACTATTGCTGCATGGGATTTTGAGCGAGCTATAAATATTGCAAGATGGAGCTACATAGTTGGTTATTTAACAGAAGACCAGGCATGGAACTATATAGAAAGAGCTGCTAACGCCGCCAGCCCTATCTTCCAATCCTGGAATGAATATTTTATTTCCTTTGCATTTGGTCGAGCCATTGCTTACGAAGGTAAAATTAACGATATCATTTGGAAAGGAAAAGAACTGCTGGATGATAAAGACTCGATTTGGAATGAATTTAACTTTAAGCGATCAACGGTACAGGAATCTGTAGCATTGGACAAGGTATGAGAAAAAAGAATTGATTAAATCTAAAAACCTGCTAGATATTAGCTACTTTCTTAACTAATATCTAGCAGGTATATTTATTTGCGAACAGCTTCAAATGTAATTAATGAATGCTCTTTTGAAGGCTTCTTGTTATAAACATATTCAGCCGAGCAAGTAATATTAGAAAAACCTATATTTGTTAATATAAGCTTGAATTCTTCTATTCCGTACCATCTTAATGGGAATCTTTGTAACTCTGAATCAATTAATTTACCATTTCGCCATTTTTCATATTTTAAAACGGTGAGCGTATATTGCTCGATCCAGTTCATTTCAACGGCTTTTCTTTCTATTGCAATTCCGTCCTCTTGCGAAATTTCATAGTAGGATGAAGTAATTTCCCCTGTTCGCCAGTCTGTAGGTAAAAGCATGTCAACAATTAGGCGTCCTCCAGGGATCAAATGATTATACATACATAATAATGCATCCATCGCATCTTTGGAATTCTCGATTAAACAGAACGAACCTGTCGGCATAACAATCGCTTCATATTTTGAGTCTAATGAAAAATTGTTTAAGTTACCTTCATATAAATTTGGCTTGAACCCTCTTTCTAAGCAGTGTTTTCGGCATAAATCTAACATTTCAGATGAGTAGTCAATTCCTTCAACATCGTATCCATTTTCAAGTAAAGGAATTAAGAAGCGTCCAGAGCCAGCTCCCGCCTCAAGTACTTTTCCTTCAGTTCCTTTTAAGCGTTCAAGATAATATTCAATATCCCCACCAATAGAATATCCGACTGGTTTTGTCAAATCATAAAGTTCTGTACATAAAGGTCCGTAATTACTATACATTTCAATTCCTCCGATTTCGTGCAGAAGAATCTATTATTCTTACTTCTTCCACACCTTATATTGGTTTGTTGGAAAAATAGAGCTGACTTTCATCATAAATCACTCACTTTCTGTATAATATAGTAAAATTATACAAAACTAAGGGATACCTTTCAATATGTTTTTATTTCAATAATCACTGTTGCTGTCGCTTCCCCCCTACTCATCTGTGACGCGGATTCTCAAGGTGTCGCCCAGTCTCCAATCAACTTTACATAAGTCATACATCCCACCATTTAGATGCTTAGATTGATAAAAAGAGATTGGTTTCCAATCATTTCTACAATATAATGTACGAAAAAATGTAAAAAATAAGGAGAGTATGCTATGAATATCGAAAAAGTGTTTGCAGAGTTCCCATTATTAAGCTCCAAAAATATTGTGCTAAAGAAAATTGAAGATGCCCATTTACCAGAATTATTTGCAATCTATGATAATGAAAAAGTCTTTGACTATTGTGGGATAATCCCGAAGCATAATATCCAAACAGTACGTAAAATGATTGGACACTTTGACAGAGATTATCAAAAGAAAACGAGAATTAAATGGGGCATTTTTCAAAAGTCACATAACGATCAATTAGTGGGCATTATAGAAGCAATGGATTTTAATCAAAAAGTGAATATGGTTACGATTGGTTACTTTTTAGCAGAGAACTATTGGGGTAAGGGCCTTGCGACAGATGCGGTTAAAATAATTGTCAATTTTTTATTTGAGGAAGTAAATATAAATCGCATACAGGCTGAGGTTATGCCATTAAATGAGGCATCTAAAAAGGTGCTCTTGAAAAATGGTTTTTCACAAGAAGGACTTATAAGACAAGCTACATTCTGGTCTGGTAAAGGAGTTGTAGATTTAGAAATATACGGTTTACTTAAAGAATAGTACACGGTGAACTAAATTATTTGGTAATATTTGGTTAAAAGTATGTACACATCAATCTTTCGGGCATTAAATATGAGATAATGAATGAATATCAACAACCGAAAGAGTGATTCTATTGACTAATGAGCATAAATCTAGCAACTTACATTACCTTAATATCCGAATAGCATATTTGATAACTATTGTGATCACCATCTTTTTAGGTTTAGCATCTAGAAAATGGAGTCTTCTACTTCCGTCATTTGTAGCGCAGAACGCAGGAGACATGCTTTGGGCTATGATGGTCTACTTCGGATTTCGATTGTTGCTAGTGCATAAGAGTATCCTAACAGCCATTTGGCTCAGTTTTTTGTTTAGCTTCGGCATAGAATTTAGCCAGTTGTATCAGGAACACTGGATTAATCAGATTCGTGGGACAACGCTCGGGGCTTTAATACTTGGCAAAGGTTTTCTTGTAGCGGATTTGGTTCGATATTCAGTCGGGATTATAATAGCTACTGTATTAGATAAGATGGCACTTACGCTCACTTCTCGTAAATCAAACCGTTTTTTGACATAAGTTTCTCTAGTCATATTCCATGTAACTAAATTACCCTATAAGAGAGACTTTTTTAGTGCCTATCTTATAGGGTACATTTTTATTTAGTATAGGCTATTCATCAAACTTTTGTTGAAAGTATTGGTCATTTATTCATTAAGCCAATCAATCAATTCTCCATCAAAAATAGCCGGTTGTTCAAACATTGGGTTATGGCCACTTTTTTCAAAAATGACCTTCTTTACATTTTCATTTGAATCATCAATGACATCCCAGAGCGAAACAGGAGCGACTAAATAATCATATCTCCCTAACCCTACAAAAATAGGTTTATTTAAGTGAGCCATAGATTGGATTAGATTTTGTTCAGCAAAAGCTACACCCCAAAGGTAATCAATAACTTCCATATTTGTATAGACGCCATTCCACATATAAGCAGCATCGAACGTATAATCATAAAAGCTATGTGCCCCCATGCGAATACACATATGCACAAATCGTCTTTCAGGATCATTGTGAATATCCTTCTCTAAAAAAGCAATATCATGCTCGAATTGCTTTGTACGTTCAGCACTAGCAGTCTCATTAAAAAATGAAAAACTTTGCTGCTGTCTCTCTTGACTGTTTGTCGGTGCTGAATTTAATAAAATGACCTTCTGAACATAATGAGGATATTTTTCGGCATATGCCAAAGCCATAAATGCGTGCCCAGAATGTCCTAATATGATGAAATCCTCAAGCTTTAGCCATTGTCTTGCTGTTTCGATATCCTCAACAATTTTATCTATAGTATAATCTTCTTTCTTTAAAGAACGTGGAGGCTTCACAAAACCTCTATGATCTAAGAAGATAAATTGAAAATGTTTATATAAATTTTCCGAGAACAAGCGCGGATAATATATACTGCTACCCACCACCAATATCGGCTTACCTTGTCCCTTCACACAATATTTTAAATCAAATCCTTCACTAAAGATGCTTTGATAATTATTCATTATAATCGTCCTCTTTTCTTTTTATATCGAAGAGCATTTCATTGTACTCTTCTTTCTATCACTCCCTTTCTTTTTAACATTCCCGTGTTTTCTCCATAGAACGATCAAGCATTCTTTTCACCCCATTATTATTTTATTAATTAAAAAACAAGCGTTGAGCCAGTTGTTGGATTTCGTACAGATTAATTTATCTATTTAATATGCCTGATAATATAGAAAAGTGAAATTTTTAAAACTTGAACTAAGTATACAATATGAATTTAAAAGTTTAAAATTATTAAATATTGGAAAAAATAGAAAGATAGAGGATACAAAAATGGATAAGCGAATACAACACATCATGTCATTAAGAGAGGATGGTCGATTAGAAGAAGCAAATCAATTAATGGTTACTTTAGTTAAAGATGAGCCTGAAAATGGATATTACCAATTTCAATGTGCATGGACATATGATTCATTAGGAAAAGAACAAGAGGCTGTCCCTCACTATGAAAAAGCGATTCAATTAGGGCTTAAACCCGAATTTTTAGTAGATGCTTATTTAGGATTAGGTAGTACCTATCGTGCATTAGGGCAATATGAACAGTCAAAACGTATACTAGAACAGGCCTTAAGTGAGTTTCCAGAAGCCGAACATTTAAAGGTTTTCTATGCGATGACACTTTATAATCTTAGCGAGCATTCAAAGGCTATGGAAACTTTATTAAACACAGTAATTCATACTACTAATCATAAAGGTATAAAAAAATATAGCAAGGCCATTAAATTTTACAGCGATAAGCTAGATCAAACTTGGGAATAACACGATAAAAGATCAGGCTCCTAGTTGAACCTGATCTTTTCATATTACTAAAAAATACCTAAAACCCCGTTAAAGTAAATTACTTTGAGTACGCGATAAATTCAGGATTCTACTTGATAAGATAGTGGAAAATAGGGTTTACATTGAAACGACTTATAGCTGTTTAACTTTGAACATTTCAATTTGATAAATCCTGTGGTAAAATAAGAACACGCATTCCCTCTCTCTTGATTTTCTTAACGGGAATATTTTGTTATGATAATAAATTGGGTGCGAGAATAGATGTTGTAATTATAATATATAATGTCGGATAATCTGTTATTTTTTATAGCAACGAAAACCAATTAGTCAGCGATTGATTGAAGTGAAGTCCGAGCTACTTCTTTTGTTTTAACGTCATAGATGATACTCTAGAGCGAGTTAAGATACGAAGTCTTATCGACCGCCCTCCGAATGGAAATCAGCCCTAGTTCTTGTTTTAACCTATCTCCTTAGAATGTATATAAAGTCATTTAAACACTTTCTAAATTGTTTCTAACTGATCTCTTTCTATTAGGAATTTTACTCCAATATGTAAAATATCTTAATAACCATTCAACTGGCCCCATTTTAAAATACTTTAACCAAACAATACTAAAAGTAATTAACATAGCGTGAATTATAAAGCACACAATTAATGAATTAAAAGGTGTAAAACCACTTATGATACTAAACACAAATAGTAACACACTTTGTGCAAGATAATTTGTTAAAGACATTTGTCCATAGAACTTTAATGGTGTTAAAATCATTTTTGCCTTATCCCATTGTAAAATAATAAGAAGACTGCTAGTCATCATAAAGGCACCACTATAATCTTCTAGCATTTCAATTCCTGAAACGGGAATTAACCCTGAACCCCTTACATAAATTAAAGATACAAAAATAAAAATATTAACGCATAAAAAAATCGAAATATACTTTAATTTTCCATAGACATTTTCAAAAAAATTAAATTGCCCCATCGTAAAACCTAGCACCATAAATGAAAGCCCCTTACTTATGAAGGATAGTAATTCCAGCCATACTATTCCCTCACCATAATAGAGAAAAGATGTCACAATAGAAAAGGATATTAGTGTAAACGTTACTATTAAATTGGTCCACTTATTTCTTTTGAAAAATATTATAATAAACAGGCCGAGTATAGCATAAATCATTAATACATCCTGAATTCCTTGCGGTGCATAAAATGTATGGATAAGTCCTAATACAAATAAAAAACAAAGTCTGCGTAAAAACGAAAAGTATCTATTGTTTGCTTTTTGTGTGGATCGATTCATAAAAAGATAACACCCAAATCCAAATAAAAAGAATAAAATAGGGTAAAATATCCCACTTAATATATAATATAATTTATCGTGTAACTTACTAAAGGAGAAATAACCCAAAACCTGGTAACCATTTACAATAAGTACCCCCAGCAAAGCAAATCCTCGTAAGTAATCCATAATGTCTATTCGTGTATACGAATTTAGTTTATTCATTTTAATTCTCCTAATATATAATTATATTTCTAGTATTAAAAATTCCCAAAATTAATTTGTGCTTCACATACAACCTTCGCAATTTTCATTTAACCGATAGTATTGAGGTTTCCATCTCCCCCATTAAAGCACTAATTTAATTAACTCACACTTTTCCATTTTTTCTCCTTAGGAACTTAATAAAAGTTCAATATCCATTTGATTTTTTAGATTTTCTTAATTTTTGTAATCTGCAAGTACTCTGTTAAATCTGTAGATGATAAATCATAATTAGATTTCTTATTTAAACCATAACTACAAAATATAGTAATCAACATTCCTCCCATACCAATAAGGTTTGCTAGTAGAAAACTCATTGGTTTTATTATTACCTTAAGGATATATTTTTTCTTTGTTCAAATGAATAACTGTCCGCTTACAATTGGAAATATAATCTTACTAAATTGTAACGATAGGAAAAGCTACATCTCGAATTAAACTATGGAAATTATTTGAATAGAATCCACTAAATCTTTATCTATTTTTTCTCATGCAATCTTGGATCTCTTCTAAAACTAAAACGGAAACGCATTAGTATTACTACTTCAAGAAATTGTATTATATCCAATAACTGTTACTTTCATGAAAAAGGCAGTAGTAACAAGGATCTGTACCTTGTTACTACTGCCTTTCTGTTATGTAGAATCAAAATATATAAACATGTAGAAAACTTTGTATAGTTTTGCACGGGGCTACCTTCCCAATTTATTTATTCCAGTTAACATCTGCTACACGGTACTGCTCTTACATACACAGCCGTACTACCTAATGACTCTTCATGCTTTACATATGTTAGATTATCTTAACTCTTCCAGATGTTGCAAAATTCTAACTTTATCATACAATATCCATTACAGAAATCTTATTTAAATCATTTTCCCTGCATGTAATGATCTTTTACAAATTGTTCTCTCTCATAGGCAATTCCTAACAACTTGAAAAGCGCCTAATTCAACTCAGGCGCTTAACGTGACTAAAAAAGTTTTAATACAAAACATCCGTTTGGCGATTCTATCTAACCAAATGTCTTCACACCATACTCATAACTAAAACAGATATCCTATGAAGGAACCATTTTAATGGTAAAAAGCTGTGGTCATTTCAAGTGCTTTAAGTGGCTCTTTAATTGAATCAAGCGTATAAACAAGTTTTTCGTCTTGCCAAACAATCAAACTCCCTGATTTATAAACATCTAAGCGTGCAAAACCGTTTTGTTTTGGAATTGGTAGCATATGTGTTTCTAGAAATTGGACTGCCTGTTTTGCAAGCTTCACACCTGCTTTTGGATTGTCTGTTCGTGTATGTGTTTCAATTGCCCATCTACCCTCATTCCAACCAGTCCATAATGAACCAGCTCCTGCATCCTGATAACCTTTAATGTTATAGCCAAGATCAACCTCTTGACCCCCATTTTGACTAAAGTTCACAAAAGCAATTTGCTCATTTGCTTCTTTAGCATTCTGATATTGCTTTACTACTAGTCTTGCAATTACAGTAGCTGTTTTTGAATTTTGAAGCTTCGGATCATTAATTGGCAAATACTTTTTACTTTCAAAAAATAATATTTCAACTTGGTTAGCTTCCGCCTTCGTTGTTGCAGTTAAAAATGTACCATCTGATATCGGAAGCCCTTTTGGTAAAGTTATAGATAAATTAGTTTTAAGCTGGCTCTTAATATTTTTTAGTACATCAGCTTGTGTAAGAGATGCTTCTGTGTTTCCCTTATTTGTTTTGGACGGTTCCTGATTTTCGATTGATAGATGCGCTTCTTGTGACTTGTTTGGTTCGTTAGATTGTTGCTCCTCTTGTGACTTGCTCGGCGCGTTAGATTGTTGCTCCTTTTGTGACTTGCTCGGCACGTTAGATTGTTGCTCCTCTTGTGGCTTGCTCGGCACATTAGGTGTTTCCTCTTTATCAGAGCATGCACTTATTATACTGAAACTTAGAAGCATGGGGATAAAAAGTATTTTTTTCATGGCATTTGCCCCCTAATTTCTTGTCATTAATCAACTGAAACTTTTTATTATTTGACTTCATTGATTTCATTCGTCAAATCATTAAACTTTTGACTGGCGTAGCATATGCCTATTCTTTGAGGTATTAAGTGAACAACAAATTACTGCTGGTTTTTCTATTCTTTCACTTCCTTTAGGGTCACTTTAATACGAGGATAATAAATACTCGTAACACCTTCAAAAGCGGAATCTGTGCCAATAAATAACCATAGTTCTCCATCCTTGTCAGTTTCAACAATAAATGGGCGTTGGTTATTATTGAAAGGTTTTACCTCATACTTCTCACTATCTATTGTCGTTTTTTGCAAGTCCCCAATAATAAATGCATCTTTACCTTCTACTCCTTGATTCCCTTTATCAATATTCATTAAATAAAATCCTGTTTCATCCATAACCGGGATCGGTTCCGTATTGGTTGCACCAATTTTCACAAATACGCTTTTACCAGGAGACCCACCTACACCTATTTCATCTCTAGCATTTGTGGCTATATCGAAATCAAATGTCACACTATATTTTGTATTTGGTTTTAGCCGATCATTTGCATCCAATTTCTTCTTAACAAACATAAATAAATCGTCGCTTCCATTATATCCACTTACGTATAGACCTTTCCGTTTATTGTTTAGCTCTTTAGGTAGTGACTTAAGGGAGAATTGGAGCTTATAACGACCTTTATCTTGATGTGGATAGTCAGAAAATTCACCGATCCATCCACTTCTATCCTTGCTAAAAGTTGATTCAACAATGATATCATCATAATTTGTTACTATCTGGTCTACATCAATAAGTGTGACAAACGATGTTTTGTTTAACAATAAAAGCTGTTCTTTGGTTAAATCTCCAGCAAAACCACTAATAACGGTATCATAAGTATATCTTCTTGAAAATTCACCAATGTCCTTTTCAAGTTTCGCATAGTCTTCTTTGTTAAGTGTTTTATTAAAACTAACAATTACTGAGAATACATCTGATGGCGAAGCTCCCTCAATCTTTCGAGTTAGTTCTTCTGATATTTTATATGGGAGATTGTTTACATCTTGTACATTACTGTCTTCTGCTGCTAATGCCGGTTTAGTCAAATTTAATCCTGAAACAGCTCCGCAAAATACTAACGTTGTCGCCATTATTAATGGAATTTTTTTATTCATCTTATATTGACCTCCTAAAATTAGATTCAGTGTAATAGACGAGAATATAATTGGATTTTTTTCAAAAATTCTAATCCGAGAGTATCAAACTCTGCCATAAAGTTACAGAACTCTTTAATATAATGCCCACTTATTTCTTCCCAGTTATTTGAACTCGTAGGATGCACTTCTATTGAACCCTGCTTTATAAATTTTTAACCATTTTGTACAACGATAACTTTGGTTTATTGATTTCACCTGTAATCTGGTAGCCTATCCTCTGATACAATTTAACGGCAAGATGATTCTCTTTCTTTACCGTCAGAGAGCATTTGGCAAAGCCTTGCAGGCAGGCTTGTTCTTCGGCAAACTCAAGCAGCCTGGTACCTACTCCCAGTCCCCGGCTTTCGGGTAATAAGGCGATTGTTCCGATGTGAAATTCGTCATCTTCTCCCTCCTTCATGGTAATCATAGAATAAAACATTTTAATATTCAGAATGTTATAAATAACAAGACCCAGCTTTCGCAATGAAAGCAACTGTTTAAAAGTTGGCCATGGAAGACGATTTAAAACAGGTATGGGATAGCAAGTAATCATCCCTAAAGTTTTCCCGTCCATTTGAGCTTCATAAGCGTATTGATGACTAAAACGATTGTTCTCCTGCCGCCATAGGGTACGAAATGTTCCTTCAACTTTGTTCTTGTCCTCTGTTCCTGCAAGTGGAAACGCCATGTATTCCAATGCCATTACATTTAGCTTGGCGCCGACCATAGATTGATGATCAGCCTTTACAATAGTGAATTGATTCATTTCCTAGTACTCCTTTTCTTATGTTTTATCAGTTCAATCCCCTCTCGACTCGTCCTTTGCTTTGAAACCATGATAAAACGTATTTAAGAAAAGCTCTGCAGCCGATTTTTTAGGCACATTACCTTCATGTACCTGTTCCCATGTATGGAAAAGCATGGCATAAAGCGTATTCAAAATCCATTCGCTGCTAACCGTTTGCTGAAGGTAACCTCTTTGTTGTAACAGCTCAATAACGCGTCGTATGGGTTCCCTTACCTTCACTTCGGCTTCACCTAATTCTTTGTTGTTAAATACAGATGCATCATGACCTAAAAAATAGATTTTGTCACCTAAGGGGATTAATGCTTCAATGAGTTTCGGGATATAGTTTTCGCTACTTTCCTCATCCATAGGAATCTGGTTTACAGTTTCACTTACCAGTTGTATAGCGCGATGGCCCAAGAACAGCATCAATTTCTCTCTGCTTTCGACGTAGCGATGAAGTGTAGCAATGCCAATTCCCGCATATTCCGCAATTTCATTCATCGAAGCAGTAGGATTTTCAACAAGCAATATAGTAGCCGAATCAAGAATTGCATTAAATCTCGCTTCCTTCAACGCTGATAATTCTTTTTTCATCATCAATCTCTCCCTTTTTCTGTATAAAGTCATCATTTTTGATAGATAAACATATCATTTGAAATTAGCATAAATCATTTAAAACAAAGTGTCCAGCTGTTGAATGTAGCCTTTCAAAAAGAATTATACTACTGAAACGGATAGTACTTTGAATGTTCTATATTTAGCATTTCATTATTTAAATGACGATGAAGAAATTAAATCAAGAGAGAAAAGATAACATTACTTGGGTTTTCAAGCAATTTCTCACGATGAACTCCGATTGTACTTCATTTAATTGCAGAATATTTTTTAATTAAGTTGGTTCTGCATAAGGTTATCGGTTTACTTTAAAATTCACTTCCGGGTATTTGGTCATCAGCCTTTTAAGGGTTGAGCCGTCATCCTTCTGTTTTACATACTGGTCAAAAAATGCCAGGCTGAATTCGTTAATAATGCGATGAACTTCCTTTGGATTTTCACCTGGGCTCCGCAATAGAGGGGAGAACAAATGTAAATCAGTGAAGCTTGAATGATCCGTATGGGGAATGACCATTGACATACCACCGCCAGCTAACCCACGTTCATTGCGAACCTTGTCTTTATAGGTATCTTCATCAGAATCTTCATTTATGTCTGCACTCATGAGCAGAAATGGTTTTCCAATCCCACTTTCAGGGAAAACTTCCCCATGCAATGTGCCATCCATATCGATGGCTGCTTTGACACGAGAGTCTTCTGCAAGTATTTGTGCTGCGGTAGCCCCACCATAAGAGTGCCCAAACATTCCAATACGCGAGGTATCAATCTTTCCTGTAAAGAAGCCGGTCTCATCGTTTTGATTAAGCTTCTCTAACTGGTCAAGTACAAAAGTGACATCTTCTTTCCATAATTTGATGTGGCGATCACGTAAGTTAAAATCAGTTAAATTGAAGGGCTGTACGTAAGCAGTTCGACCATCTGGAAAGACGGTAGCTGCAGCATCAAAGGTATGATCGATACCTAGAACAATATATCCTTGACTAGCCAACTCCTCGACTTGAAACGTGTTTTGATTACGAAAACCATTAAAACCATGAGAGAAAAGTAATATCGGATATTGATTTTCTGAGTCTGAGAGTTGTAAATCCATAAACGAATGAGATTTGACCAAACCCATGTGGCTGAATGCAAATGCAGGAATGGATAATGTTTTTTCCAATCCCTTGGAGAGCTCATTTATGTTACGAATATAAGGTTCTCGATCCCCTTTGCCTTTTTCAGCTGCAGGATACCAAATTTGCACCATCAGTTCGCGTCGATCGGTTGGATTTTTCGAATACGGTTCATTTCTCTGATTGTCAACCCAATGAAATAGCTTCGTACCGACCTTATGTGGGCCAGTTGGTTCTTCAAATGAAAATACTGGCATAAGTAAGGGTAGCGCAACTGCTACAGACAAATAGATGCACAATAACAAAGACTTAACTATGAATATACTCTTGTTTCTGAACCCCTTTTTCCGCTCAGCTAATAAATAGCATATAATCAAGATAACTGGGGATACATATGCCGGAATCATCTGCCATCTAAAACCTTCTGCCACTAGCTGAACTGTAACCATTACAACGGCAACCAAAGTAGCTAATTTAGACCACTTTTTCGTTTCCCTGCCTATTAACAGTATCCAACTCAATAGACTAAAATTCACAACTATCAAAACAACTTCCCAGAAATTCATTGGCCTATCTCCTTTGAATGCATTTTACTTCTAATTAAAGAGGTAGTTTTCAGTCTGAGCAAAAGCAGATGAAACACCTATATAGTTGCACCGATTATGCTTAGTAATCGTTTCATCTGCTCTACTCCTTTCTTCAAATCAAAAACTTAAAATGCCCAGCTACCTTTACGGAAAATTGGCTCTACAGTTCCATCTGGTAGAATACCGTCGATGTCCATCTCACTGCTGCCAATCATAAAGTCCACATGTGTTACTGAAATATTGGCACCTAACGCTTCCAGCTGATCGTTTTCTAAATCTCTTCCACCCTCTAAGCAAGTTGGATAAGCTTTACCAATCGCTAAATGGTTCGATGCATTTTCATCAAACAATGTATTAAAATATAAAATCCCCGATGCTGAAATTGGCGATTCATGTGGTACAAGTGCTACCTCACCTAAATAGCACGAGCCTTCATCCACATTCATAAGCTCCTGTAATAAATCGTGCCCTATCTGTGCTTCGGTTTTAACAATTTTTCCTTCTTCAAATGTCAGTTTAAAGCCGTCGATAATATTCCCTTGATATACTAATGGCTTTGTATTGCTTACATAGCCATTTACACCGTGTTTCATCGGTAACGTATAAACCTCTTCTGTCGGCATATTTGCCATAAAGATCGTATCATCTGGCGTTTTACCACCTCCAGTAATCCATTTATGCTGTGGTGCTAATGCAATTGTTAAATCAGTACCTGGCGCTGTATAGTGAAGCTTCGCGTATTTTTTATTGTTCAGTAGGACCACACGAGATTCTAAATTTGTTACATGTTCACGCCATTTTTCAACAGCATTGCCTTCACCGATACGAACAGCTTTAAAAATAGCCTCCCATAATGCTGGTACTTGGTCCTCAACTGCTAAGTTCGGGAACACCTTCGATGCCCACTTTGGTGAAGGAACTGCTATCATCGACCAAGCGATTGAATCCTTCATTATGGCGTTTCGATTGTTTCCTAGAGCAGCTCCTGATACCTTTTGATAGGTAGCTAGACGATCGGCTGAAATACCTGCTAATTTATCAGGATCTTCAGCATCTATCATTAATAGTGCTCCTTTACGTTCGATCAGCTCATCATTCATTTTGACGATCCATTCTGGGAAACGATTAAATTCTTCATCTGAGGCATGCTCAAAGTAAGCACGATCCACTTCATCATCTGACAAGTTAACATGAACACGTCCTGCACCAGCCTTATAGGCCTCTTTCATAACTAAACGGGCGAAATCCAATGCATCCACAGATGTATTGACTAATAAGTATTGCCCTGGTTGAATATTGACACCGACTTTTACCAAAAGTTCTGCATATGCTTGTAATTTTTCTTCAAACGTCATATTATTTACCTCTCCTCTGTCCAATTGTTTTTTATCATCCGCTCGCTTATCTTCATACCATACTTTCTGTACAGGTTTCTCAGAAATTTCTCGTGACCACTTTTCATACGCTTTTTCTTCACGATATGATAAAAAAAAATGGGGTTTTTTATCACTCATATATTTACCTCCTAAACTTTGATTCCGTTAAAACGTTTTTCTTCATCGTTCACTCCTTTCTTTGTATAAAGTCGGCATTTTTGATAGATAAACATATCATTTGATATCAATATAAATCATTTTAAATAAAATATCAAGCTATTAAAACTCATTTTTTCAAAAGTTTGGTAAAAACTGTGTAAATCTAGGTTCTACAGTTAAAATCCATTTTTACAAGAGATTAATCAAAATGGATTCTTTTCTTTTTGAATGAATGTCCACTTTAGTGAAGGAACTGCTACCATCGACCAAGCGATTAAATCCTTCATTACGGCGTTGCGATAGTTTCTCAGAGCAACTCCCGATACTTTTTGATGGGTAGCTAGACGGTCTGCTGAAATACCTATTAATTTATCAGGGTCTGCAGCATCAATTAATTGAATGCTCCTTTCCATTGATCAGCTCATCATTCATTTTGACTATCCATTCTGGGAAACGATTAAATCTGAGGCATGCTCAAAGTAAGCACGATCCATTTCCTCATCCAAAAAATTAACATGAACACGTCCTACCCAGCCTTATAAGAAAGTATTGCCCTAGTAAATATTGGCACCGACTTATACTTTTTTTCAAAAGTCATATTATTTACCTCGCTTTTGTCCAATTGTTTCATTTTAAAGATATAAATTTTCTTTGTTTAAATGAATAACTGTTCCCTTACAATTTGAAATATTATCTTACTAAGTTGTAACGATAATAGAATCCACTCAACCTAATTATTTCTCAGCAACTCTTAGATTTCTTCTAAAAACTAAAGCAGCTAATAGATTGTCAATAAAAATCTTTTAAATTAAAAAACACTTCATGCTATACTAAAAAGCGCAACTCAAATAACCCTCCGAATTCAATTCGGAAGGTTTTTGTTGTATTAAAAAATACTGTAACTACATGGTTTCTTGGAATGGTGTTTTCGTTTTTAAAATCGCATAAATCCATTGTAAAAGCTTATTTGCACAAGCAGTAATAGCTACTTTATATGGCTTTTCTTCCTCACGTTTTAAATCGTAGGAGGCTCGTAATCGCTTATTTCGTGCGATAGTTTCAGGTGTTGTTTTCTTTTTCCGACTATCTCGAATAGAACAACGAACAGCTGTATAAAGCATATGGCAAAGCCTAGCCGAGCCGCATTTGGTAATGTGATTTTTTGTGCCTTTAAAGCGACCTGATTCAAACACACTGGGATCTAGTCCTGCAAAGGCTACTAACTTTTTCGGATGATTGAACCGATCAATTTCTCCGATTTCTGAAATAATTGTGGCAGCGATTTTTTCACCAATACCGGGAATTGATTGGAGTAATTCATATTCTTCAAGTCCACAGTATAGCGGTTATCAGTGGTATTTTACTGGCCATTCACTAGGTGGTTACTTAGCTGCTAAAACTTATTTAGATATTTGATCAGTTTTCAGATATTGCTTCCTTATTTAGCAAAAAAAGCTCTTCAAATATCTCAATTGACCGATCATCCCCAATCTCATGGCGATTAAATCACTGTAGCCTGTATCAATCTATAGATATGGTGTTTGACCAGCCGCCAAGGAATCTCCAATTGACAGGTAATTTTCAGTTTTGAGTAAAAGCAGATGAAACACTAAATACCATCGTGAGTATTAATGTACTAATTAAGCTTAGCTTAAAATGCCCAGTTACCTTTACGGAAAATTGGCTCCACAGTTCCATCTGGTAAGATACCGTCAATATTCATCTCACCGTTGCCAATCATAAAGTCCTCATGTGTTACTGAATTATTTGCACCTAACTCTTCAAGCTGATCGTTTTCTAAATCTCTTCCGCCTTCTAAGCAAGTTGGATATGCTTTACCAATTGCTAAATGGTTCGATGCATTTTCATCAAACAATGTTTTAAAATATAAAATCCCCGATGTTGAAATTGGTGAGTCATGCGGTACAAGTGCTACTTCACCTAAATAGCATGAGCCTTCATCCACACTAATAAGCTGCTGTAATAAATCATGTCCTACCTGTGCTTCAGCTTTTACAATTTTTCCTTCTTCAAATGTCAGTTTAAAGCCATCGATAATATTCCCTTGATAAACCAATGGTTTTGTATTGCTTACATAGCCATTTACACCTTGTTTCATCGGTAACGTATAAACCTCTTCTGTCGGCATATTAGCAATAAAGATCGTATCATCTGGCGTTTTACCACCAACAGTAATCCATTTATGTTGTGGCACTAAGGCAATTGTTAAATCAGTACCTGGCGCTGTATAGTGAAGCTTCGCATATTTTTTATTGTTCAGAAGGAGCGCACGAGATTCTAAATTTGTTACATGTTCACGCCAGTTTTCAACAGCATTGCCTTCACCGATATGAACTGTTTTAAATATAGCATCCCATAATGCCGGTACTTGTTCCTCAACTGCTAAGCTTGGGAACACCTTCGATGCCCACTTTGGTGAAGGAACGGCTACAATCGACCAAGCGAATAAACTTTTCATGACGGCGTTGCGATAGTTTCTTAGAGCAGCTCCTGAAACTTTTTGATAGGTAGCTAGACGATCTGTTGGAATACCTGTTAATTTATCAGGGTCTGCAGCATCAATCCACAATAGTGCTCCTTTACGTTCGATTACCTCATCACGCATTTTGACTATCCATTCTGGGAAACGATTAAATTCTTCATCTGAGGCATGCTTAAAGTAAGCCAGATCCATTTCATCATCTGAAAAGTTAACATGAACACGTCCTGCCCCAGCCTTATAAGCCTCTTTCACAACTAAACGGGCGAAGTCCAATGCATCCACTGATGTATTGACTAATAAATATTGCCCAGGTTGAATATTTACACCAACCTTTACCGCAAGTTCTGCATATGCTTGTAATTTTTCTTCAAAAGTCATATTATTTACCTCGCTTCTGTCCAATAGTTTTTGAATTGTCCTCCACTGCTTACCTCCATGCCATACTTTTTGCACAGGTACTTTCGTCCGCTCCATACTTTTAGTATTTTTAAAGAAAGAATGTTTGGAGATACTTCAGTTTCTTTCAAGGGATAAATATAAGTTTACGGCTATTTTAAATTATATAAGCGGAGCTAAAGTGAAACTCCATCATCACCTTATGATATTGCAATCAGCAAACCTTATACACGTACATCTGTCTAGTAATAATCAATTTTATCTCAGTACACGTACAGAATTTACGATTGAATTAAAGGAGAAAATGGTAGATTTTATTCAAAATGCTAATACCTAGTATTGTTTGTGGAACCAAGTCCTAAATATTAAGAATAATAGAATAAACAAAAGCCGATAATCCCTTAACGTACAGAAAATCGGCTTCTTCTTGCGAAAAATTGCTTAGCGTACAAAATTTGAGTTTTGTTGTTGGTACCCCTTCTATCACTACTTTTAATAAATTAACCATTTAGTGTAAAAGAGAATTAATTAAATGAAACAGGTAATACATCTATACAACGTACAGTAGCCGTATTGCGTCGCTTAGGCTCCGATACCAGTTGTAAACGTCTAGGCGATTCGAGTAAACATACTATTAATTGTTGAATTGCTAATTTACCAAACAAAGTCCCTACACAAGAATGCGGACCCCAACCGAAACCAAGATTTGGTTTTGAAGATCGATTTAGAATAATTCTATCTGGGTCGGGATATACTTCAGGATCTCTATTAGCAGCAGCAAGTAAAGTCAAAACAATTTCACCAGGCTTAATGATAGTATCCCCAATTTTTGTTTCCTTAACTGCAAAACGACTAGTTCCTGTTGCTGGTCCATCATATCTAATTAATTCATCAACTCCAGAGTCAAGTAACTCTTGATTTTTAAATTGATCAAGAATATCTGGGTGTTCTAACAGTACAAGTAGGGCATTACCGAAAGATGCATATAACGTACCAAAGCTTGCAGTAAACATTGTGCCTGTAGTGTTACGCACATAATGTTCTGGTATATTAGCTTTCTGACTATTTTTTCTTATATAAGATAGAATTCCAGGCTGTTCTTCTGCTGCCAACCATTCTTCAACAAGTTCATTGAGTTTTTTTCTTGCTAAATTACCGATTTCTGCATTCTCTGGTACTAATCCAGAGTCCATCTGATAAGCGATAGCATCAGATATTTCTACAATGGATTCTAAGTCTGGTTCTTCTATGCCTAGCAAAATACACGTTAAACTTAATGAAAGCGGAGCTGAAACTTCTTTCATAAAATCAAATTCTATATTAGAAGCTTGTTTTTTGTAAATGTCCTCAATTAAATCATGAACTCTACGTCTAATACTTTCAATATCCTGAGAATTAAAAGCTTTTATCATTAGATTACGTAATGGCATATTAGCAGGCGGATCTAAAGTTTGAAGGTTATTTTTTATATCAGGAATATCAACACCAATACGTCGCAAATCCCTAGCAAACAATTCGTGATTACGAAGAACTTCTCTACAATCCTCATATCTGGTTAGTACCCAAGATTTCATACCTTCATGCCAAAAAACGGGGGAATTTTCACGAAGTTGATGGTAAATCGGGTATGGGTTATTTAATGTTTCCGAATCTAAAGGATTATACTGTAATTCTGTTTTTGTCATAGTAATTCCTCCTACATCTTTTTATGGTAATATCAGTAAATTGTTTGTAATTTAAGTTTAACTTATGCATACAAAAAATGGAAGTATATTTTCTGAATTGATATTATTTTGGGAATTTTTCATATTATATATAAAAATTTGTAAAGATCTTTTTCGAAATTATATACTTCTTCAAATTAGGTATTTTTAAATCTAGCACATAAAGAAATAACAATTGAATTTTTTATTTAAAAATGAATCGTAATCTCTAAAGCTCTAAAAGCATTTATCACGTTATCACCTGTTTTAAGATTATAAAAAGACAGGGAATACGCCCTGTCTTTTTGTAATCATAATTGTTAGCATGTTCACCCGTAATAATTAATAAGGTGAACTACATTTTTCTTTACTAAATATTAATAATTCCATTGCATATAAATTACCTCCTTTCAATGTATCTTTTAAGCTGCTTTTTGGTTTAATAAGTTGAATTACATTTTTCCTTACTAAATATTAATAATTCCATTGCATATGAATTACCTCCTTTCAATGTATTTTTTTAAGCTACCTTTTGATTTAATAAGTTGAATTACATTTTTCCTTACTAAGTATTAATAATTCCATTGCATATAAATCACCTCCTTTCAGTGTATTTTTAGGCTGACTTTTTGTTTATTATTTTATTAATCCTATATTCAAGATGTGATTTAATATACACAAAAATCCTTTTTTCTATTGTTTGTTTAAAGGATTGGAAACTAATAAATTTCGAAAAGCTACGATCAAAAAGTTAAAAAGAAGAAATTCACAATCTAACACCCTATTAATTCTTTATTTTCTATAATATTACATATTAAACATTTCTTTTAAAATCCCTTCTACTTTTTGGAAGTTTTTTTATTTAGTCTTTTATTGTTATAGTGGTTTTAAGACAATTAGATTGTAGTATTTGAATAGAAGGACTGAATAAATAAAAAAACTAATTAATCGTTTGCGAATTTAAACGCAGTAAGGCTGATTTCATTATTTGATAAATAATACCAAAACTAATACTGATAGGAATTGAAACAAACACTTGTTCAAATGGAAGAATTAATTATTCGTACAGTAGACAGAAAAGTATTAGGAGGATTGATTAACAAAGAAGAAGAAAAAAAGAATGCATGTGGAGACGGTCGTCAAATGATGATTAGATGGAGACGACCTTTTATACAGCCAATCAATAATATATAACGCTTAATAATTGAGTGATTTTCATAAATTCGTGATAAAGATGATAATGTTACAGTAAAGATTAAGTACAAATGACCTCTAACGTTGATTTGACGGTCTTTTTTTAGTTATTCAGCTGCTGCAACTATTCCAAAAAATTATTTATTTTCACCGCCACACTTATTTTCAAATTTTAATATAAACTATTTAAACTTAACTGAAAAACTGTATTATCAGAAAAGAATTTTTAAAATGGGTTCATTGAAAAATTAATGTTAAATAAACCTTTATAGCATAATGAAGTACTCTGTTACTTTAAATTAGATTTCTAAAATTATTAATTATCGATTGTATCAATCTGTAGAGTCGTTGCCTATGTACGTAAAAAAGAGCCTATAATTAGGCTCTTTCGTCGTTTTTAGAATTTTCAGTACTACACTTATAAAACTCCTATTCGCTTGTTCCGGACGGTTTTAAAGGCATTTGTTTAACAGATGATACAATTGGAATCTGTACACATAGATCAATTGAATTTGGCAGTTTATATGAACATATCAATAGTTGTCTATCTCCTAACTGAATGGACTGAATTCTACGTCCTTTTTTCAGTTCTTTCACCATCATGTAGTAGTATTTAACCTCTAAGCTGTATGTGAAGCAGTAATGTAAGATATTATCATGTTCTTCATGATATTGGTCGTGGCTCATACTATTTCACTCCTTTAGATAATCGAAATTAGCGTTTGAATCAATTGTAATTCTTAATTACAATATAGACGTTCATTTAGATTTTTATACTTCTATTAATCAATTATTTTCGTTCTCGGTGAAAGTGAAATTCATCGACTACTATCTTCATTCTGTTAGTTGCTACACGAAATATCAACACTTCTATTGATTCCACCACTTCTAGGGATATCAAATTGAAGAGTTCTCGTTAACTTAAAACAATTCTCCCCCAAACATCATGATTGTTTGTCCGACCCACCATAGAGTAATTCACAAGGCTAAAGGATCTTTCAATAGAAAACAAAAGAAGTGACTACCCAAATGGATTCATCGAAAAATTTCTATTAAATAAACATATGTAGCAGAGTGAAATACACTGCTACTTTACTAAAAAAAGGTTCTAAGTCAAATGTTGGGGTGCTGTAATCTTTCAGCACCTTAACTCAGATGAACTCCGATTTCTTTACAAATGTTACCCCATGCATCATATGTGTAAGATGCAACGAGCTTGCCACGATAGTTTGTGATGTACTGATAAGGTACTCCTTTGTAAATCATTGTGAGTGGGTGTCCGTTATCATCGTATACATAACTTTTTACTGCATAAGTACTACTATCTTTCTCATTCGACTACAACCTTAAAAACTGATTCAGATATAAAACATTTTAAAATTTTATAAAGGTAATTGTAAACTTTGTATAAGCATTTTTCACACTTTCAACTTTAATCAAAGCTTGATGAGCTTCAATAATCGCTTTTGTTAAAGCCAAGCCAATCCCTGTAGAATCATGTTTTTTAGAAGTGCTTGCTTTGTAGAATCGATTAAAGATATGTGGTAAGTCTTCAGCAGCAATCCCTTCTCCAAAATCTTGAATTACGAGCTCTGTATAAATCGGTGTATCCATGACTTGAAGTGTGATCTTCTCACCAGGTTTAGAATGCTCAATCGCATTTTTTAGCAAATTCATCAACGCTTCTTGCATCCATAATTTATCGTGGATAACCACCACTTCCTCCGTCCCATCCCAGTCAATTGACAAATCCCTTTCATTGATTATATTTTCCAAACGATTCAAAACTTCATTAATGGTATTCACCAAGTTTAAAGGTTCTTTATCAAACGAAACCGCTTTGGCATCAATTTTCGCTACTTTTAACAAGTTTTGAATTAAGACATTCATTCTGGAAATTTGCATTTCATTATTTTGTAATAATTGAACTTGTTGCTGACGGGGCAAATCTTCCATCAATAACATTTCATTATAGATGGATATAGTTGAAAGTGGCGTTTTTAATTGATGGGATATGTCTTGCAACATTTGTCCTAAAAATTCCTTCTCTACAAGTAAATCCTTCATATTTTTTCTAATTACGTCTTTCATAGAGCGGAATGAAACAGCTAATTTGGCGATTTCTCCTTCTTTATTTTCATTGATTGTAACGGAGTAATCTCCATCAATTATTTTCTTAGCCGTTGAAGTAAGTTGCTTAATTTTATTGAAAATAATCTTGTATTGAATATAGTTTGCCAGAAACAGTATTAACCCGAAACAAATCATTCCCCATAATATTGTTTGATTAAAGCTAGAAATATGGTTATTTAAAAGTGGAAAAAGTTTCGTCTCCAAATCCTCGTATAATCCATACTGCCTAAAAATTTCTCTCCCTTTCTCCTGATATTCACTTGAATTAGATGAATTACTTGTTAAGACTTTCATAATTTCTGCTTCATTCTCAGGATTTTGTTCTATCAATTTGGCGGATATTTCTCCCCAGGCTGTAATAGAATCTGTTTTTAATTGATTGTAAAATATTTGATGTGAAATTAACTGATAAACGATAAATAGAGAAAATAAAACCACCAGTATGATCAAATAACCTTTCAATTCGGTATTTTTCATCATCTATTCTCGGTTCACATCCTTATCCCAATGATATCCTAATCCTCTTTTAGTAATGATAAACTGAGGATTTTTGGGGTCATCTTCAATTTTTTCTCTTAAACGCATTATGTATACAGATAACGTATTTTCACCAAAAAAAACATCATCTTCTTCTGTTATTTTCAGTAGGATTTCATCTCTTTCTAATAGTTTGTGAGCGTTTTTCATAAAAGTTAACAAAAGCTTATATTCTAAGGTTGTTAGTGGAACAATACCCTGATTTTTATAGACCTTTACTTGGTTCATATCCACCTTTATATTTTCAGATATTAAAATCATTGAAACTTCTTCCAATCTAACTTGTTTACGTAATTGTACTTTTACTCTCGACATAAGTTCTCTAACCCGAAAAGGTTTTGTTATATAATCGTCTCCGCCAATATCTAGTCCCATTACTACATTTGCTTCTTCATCCAAAGCTGTTAAGAATATAATAGCTGTTGCATTATTTTGTTTTTTGAAGTGCAAACATAAGTCATAACCATTTCCATCCGGAAGGTTGATATCTAAGATAGCCAAGTCAAAAATATTATCATTAAATTGGCTTTTCGCTTCTTTTACACTAGTAGCTCTAATCACCTCATAATCTTCATTTCTTAATGAAAATTCAATGGCTAGACCTAGAGCCTCATCGTCTTCTACAAGTAATATTTTATTCAAGTATATCTTCTCCTTCCTCTCACTCTATATTAGCAGTTACCATCAAATCAGAATAGCCTGACTATAATAAATAGCCAGGCCTTTAGTATTATTCTTCTCTTATCGTATTTATAATATTATCCTGTCGGATTCTTCTCAGCGGTAGCAGCACAGATAAATAACTGATTATCAAAGCTGCAACAAATGTAATAAAACAAGCAATATAAGGAATCGACCATTCTGCTTTTAAGAAACCGGAAGTAGCATTATACGTAATAATATATGAAAGTATACAACCGAAAAATATACCTTGCAAGCTTCCAGAAAAACCGTAAATCAGTGCTTCATAAGTAATCATTTTTTTCAAATCCTTTTGGGACATACCTATGGATTTTAATGCAGCCAGTTCTTTTCGCCTAACCATGATGCTAATCGTAATCGTATTGAGGATATTTAAACTACCGATTAAAGAAATGACCACAATAAAAGCATAGACAAGAACTTTGATAATGAGAACGGATTCCTTCTGGTCTTTTTTCGCTTCAAAGTTATTGATCACTACAATAGAGTGATTTTTTCCAATAGTGTTCTGGATGTCTTCAACAGTAGCGAGAGATTGATTTGTATCTTTCAATTCAATTTCAAAACTTAAGTCTTGTTCGGAAACCTCGGATACATTTTTAATCAACTTTATTTGTTCTAAAACCTCCAGATTTTCAGAAGAAACATTATTTTCATCATGTAGATTGATTGTAAGATCCGATTCGTACGGATCGTTCACAAGTCTGGATGAAAATGCGATGTCCATTAAAGATGAAAAAGTAATAAACAATACACTGCTTATAATAATTGATAAAACGGTAACGGTATAACGATTTTTATTTCTTTTTACATTTTTTAAGGCCATGCTTAACGGGAATGAAAAAGGTTTTCTTAGCACCTTATTATTTTGATTTTTGATTTTCCCTTTATTTATTGATAATCTACTACTAATTGCCAACAACGGTGATATTCTGCCTGCAAAAAAAGCCGGGTAATAACTGGATACTAATACGGCTATCAGAGTAAGAATCGAACTAATCAATAATATCTGCCAATCAATATTGAACAAGGGAACATTTGAACTATCTTCTAGTAATATCAAGAAAATGGTTTGGAGAATACCAAGCGCCAATAAGCTACATACAATCCCAATTGGTATAGCTATGAAAGCAAGTACGGCAGCTTCTTTCATTACAATTTGTCGAATTTGTTTTCGTGTAGCACCGATGCTTCTCAACAAGCCGAACTGCTTCATTCGCTCTACGACACTGATTTGAAAAGCGTTGTAAATAACAATAATTGTCGCAATTACAACAATACTGACAACGATAACTAGGATAGTCAGAAGCGCTTGATTCGATTCCGGTTTCAAAACTAGAATCAAATCATTGTTAATAGCAATATTATCATCTTCAGTAATTGATTTAAGTTCGTCTAAAACCTCATTGAAGTCTGCCTTCTCATTAATTTCAATTAATATCCTTCCCTCTCCAATAGCAAACTTACTTTTATATGTTAATAATCGTCCATTTTTACCTTTCTGTGTAGAATCATTATTATTCAGTAAGCCTACCAGTTGATATGTTTTTCCATCCAGTTCAAATGAATCACCAATCTGAAGATCTTTTTTTATATAAGGAAGTATCCAGGAATCAACAGCGGCCTCATGGTCATTAGATGGTAATTTTCCATCTAGTAGGCTATAGGTTAAAAAATTTAAGGCTTGGTGATCTGCAAAATTCATTTGCACAGAAACCTCTCCAAGTGGAAAGATGTCCCCTTCAGACATTAAACCAAACGATTCAATTTGGGGATTAAATCTGATTTTATTTAATATCTCTTCATCGTAATCTGAAATACCAACATGAAAAGAAACCCCGCTTAACTTTTTGGTGTTCTCAATTTGAGAAAGTTGTGATCCTTTCGCATAGAGACCAATCGTTGAAATTAATGCTACAGAGAGCACGATTCCAACCAACGTCAAAATTGTTCGTTTCATATTCCCTTTTAAATACTTAGTACCTAGTTGCTTATAACTATTGATCAAAATCATTCCCTCCGGTCAGTGACTCTTTCGCGGTCAGTCGTTGGTCAGAAATGATTTTACCATCTTGTATTGTGATAATCCGATCCGAGGCTGATGCTATTGTTAGATCGTGAGTAATCATTACAATGGTTTGATTGTATTTTTTTGCCGTGAATCTTAATAAATCCATAACTTCTTTCGTATTTCGAGTATCCAGATTACCTGTAGGCTCATCAGCAAGTATCAAATGCGGACGATTAATAAGCGCCCTGCCAATTGAAACCCGTTGCTGTTGCCCTCCAGATAGTTCGGAAGGTAAGTGGTCCTTACGTTCTTGAAGCCCCAGGATATTCATAATTTCATTTAAATACGCCATATCTATAGATTCACTATCCAATAACGTAGGTAAAGCAATATTTTCTTGGACATTTAATACAGGTATCAAATTAAAGAATTGAAAAATGAAGCCAACTTTTCGTCTTCTGAATACTGAAAGTTCACTATCTGAATATTTATAAATATCATTATCCCCAATGAATACCTCCCCAGAACTAGGGCGATCCAACCCACCTAAAATATGTAGCAGTGTACTTTTTCCAGAACCAGAAGCACCGACGATTGAGACAAACTCGCCTTGCTGAATAGAAAGATCAATCCCTTTTAATGCATCTACCCTGCTATTGCCTTCTCCATAGCTTTTCACTATATTCTCCATACGTACAACTTCCATATGACCCATCCTTTCATCATTAAAGCTCAATCTTGTATGTCTACAAAATCTACTTTGCGTTTGCTATCTGGATAAACGTTCTCAATTGTTTTGTAAATTTGTTTTACTTCTTCTTTATCTTCTTTATAATCAAATTTATCCTTTAAGTGAATCATTGTCATAACGGAATCTGGGTCAGCCAACTCATCATAAGTTTTATCATTTAGAATAACAAAATCCATAGCCATATATCCGACCCATATTTGATTCTTAATATAGCTTACAGGTATCATTTGTCCATTCAAATCTATCTGGCTATCTATCAAATCATAATCAGTTATAGAATAGAATAAATTTTGTGAACCAGGTAATTCTTTAATTTCATTAACAGGTTCTGAAATGAGAGATGAACTTCTTGGTTCTTTTCTTGCTCTAATAATTCCACTCTTAACTAATTGTTCAGCAGTAGTTTTGTTAATAACCAAATACTCATGTTCTGATTCACCTTTTTTTGTTACGATGAACTTCGCTTTGTAATCATAAGTTTGTTCGGTTTTATTTTTATATTCCTGCTTAACTTTATTGACATCTTGTTCTGTACCGATAACTACTATTCCATTGGCCGGTTGTGGTGGGCCTTGAATAAAACGTTTTACTCCGTATCCTATACCTAAAAAAATAACGATAACTAAAACAAATCCTATAATTTTTTTCATTTTTTTCTCCTTCTTTCCTCGATGTCTAAATTATAGACTAGATATTCTTTATATTTGAATAACTGTTAACTAACTATTTATTCTCTATTCTTACTCATTTGTAAGAATGGCTCCTTTTTCATGTGTTAGGATATGGAAATTTACTTACTACAGGGAAAATTAGGATTGAAAGCGCTTTTGTAGATGTTAACAACTTTCGGAGCTAGAACGTATTCCTATTATCCAAACATAAAAAGCATAATTATAGTTCACTACCAATCATAAAACATAGAAAAAAAGACTAGCTAGGCTAAATTAGCTTGGCTAGTCTTCTTCAATTATGCAGCTATTGGATTGGTAACACACGCATGTTTACTGTTAATCCTTTTATAATCTACGTCTATTAATTTACAGCTAGCTGTTGCCACTTAACTCAGCTCAATAAGAAAAGCTCCTTTGACTTCGGTAGCTTGATTTCCATGTCGTAAAAATTAATACAACAACACAGAAAATGTGATTACGTTTTTTCATGGGTGTTTAAGTACAATATTTCACAAACTTACCGACATACTAATTCCCCTTATTCCTTACCACACTCATAACAACGTTTGTCTTTGTCATCGTCTCCGTACATACGTAGTTCCTTTTCTAATCCACAAATGATGCAAAAGTCAAAATGTATTTGCGGAAGTATGCCCTCTTCTGCTAATGGGACCCACTCTTTCTCATATAATTTCTTTGTCATACCATAATCGATAAAAACAAGTTTACCATCATTGTTTAAACCGTAATTACTACTGTCTATTAAATCAAAGCAGTCGAAGTTTTTATCTAATATTTCTAAAACCTCATCAAACAAATTAGGGATCAAGCGTCGGTTTTCTTCAACTTTCACCTCATACGACTGATTATTCTTTAGCTCTAAAGGTTTGTAATATTTTTGTACAGATATGAATTCATCTACATAATATGTCTGAGCGAATAACCGATCGAGACCTTTGTCAGCCATTGAAGTATAAATTTCTATTTCATTTTTTGATTGTTTATAACCAATTGGATGCAAATGCACTTTTATTACATAATCCAAAACTCTATATACTTTTCTTGTAGAACCTAAGCCAACAAAATTTTCATCTATACAATACTGATTCCAATTTTGAATTATTTGTTATTGCATTGTTTTCCCTCCCTGCACAACTAAAAACTTTACTGTATATAAATTTTTTTGCCCTTTTAAAGTAACCTACTTCGGTAGTTCAATAAGAAAAAAGAGCTGCCTATGCAACTCAATGATCTTCAAGTAAAGCCTCCAATAGCCATCTCCACACAATTTAGCTCTTCTCCACAGAAATAAAAGATGATTAAGTTCTTTCCTAGAAGTTTAAGTGGAACAGCGACGCTTATTAAATTATCGCGCTCTTTAACAGAAGACTCGATTTCAAGATAATCTTCAAAGTTTATTATTATCTAATTTTTCTTTTATTAGCATCATTGAATTACGAATTTCATTGATCTCACTTTTTGTTAGTCCATTAAACAATTGATTTACTTGTTCATCTGACTGATTGTTAATTTTATCTAGTAGTTCTTCCCCTTTTCTCGTCAAGAATAGGAGATTTTTTCTACTGTCTATTGGTGAGCTTTTTTTCTCTATTAACCCTTCCCTCTCAAATTTACGTAAAATTCTGCTCAAATAGCTTCTATCAATATTAAGTTCTTGCACGAGATTATTTGCAATACACTCAGTTCTCTCACTTATTTCAAATAGTATTCGTGCTTCGGTTAATGAACAATCTGTATCTAGAATTTGGTTATTAAATAAACCAAGTACCTTTGTATAAAAACGATTGAATTGTCTGATATCATAAATAATTTCTTTATCCATACATTCTCCTTTAGTTGACTTAGTCTACATTTAATATTAATATAAATGTGGACTAAGTCAACATTTTAGGAATATATTTTCAAAAATCTGTGGCAATCCTTATTAAGACCTAATTGAAGGAGATCGTATATGATTATTCGAGAAATTAAAAAAGAAGACAATACAAAAGTAAAAGAAATTATACAAGATTCATTAAAATCACTTGGATTAGCAGTTCCTGGATCAGCTTATTTTGATCCTCAACTTAACGACCTTTACCAATATTATAATAATTTAAAACATGCGAACTATTGGGTAGTAGAATTAGATGGGGAAGTTGTAGGTGGAATTGGTATAGCTCCGTTCAGCGAACAGGAAAAAGTTTGCGAATTACAAAAGCTATACTTAAGTCCAAAAGCACAAGGTTTAGGGCTTTCTAAGAAATTAATGGAAACAGCTTTGTCTTTTGCCCCTAAACATTATGAAAAGTGCTATTTAGAAACAATGCATGAATTAAAAACTGCATGTATTTTATATAAAAAATTTGGATTCACACTTTTACAAGAACCCCTACCAGGTTCTGAACACTCTGCTATGGATGCGTGGTATTTAAAAGATTTGAATTAGCCATAAGAGTCCATTAATTCGATTATAACTAAAAGCTAATATATAGAAAAAAAGTTAATTTCCAAAATGTGGAGTTCAGCTTTTTTGTAACTCTATAAAAGGTTGTACTACACCCCCTCTATAAACATTGATGTATCAACAGTTTCCACCACTTCGTGATGAAGAAAAAGATGGGATCCCTGTGGAATCCCATCTTGAAGCTAAGCACCCGTAGTGAAAAAAGCTAGTTGCTTATAACTGCAAACTCATAGTAACTGTCCTAATGCTAAATCCCAATTTTTCATACAGTTTAATTGCTTGATTCCCTGCAAATGCACTTAGACGTATTTCTGAATATCCATCTTGTTTTAGATGGTCAATACCTGCTCTCATTAACATTTTAGAAATCCCATTTCCCCTAAATTCTTCAATAACAAATAGTTCATAAATAAATCCATTCATCATATCAGTAAATTGGTCTTTGCTAGCGCCTATAAGAATCCAGCCCATTAATTTATCTTTTTTTGTCGCTATTAAATAATAGCTCCCCTTTTCCAAAAGTGGTTTAACAAGCTGGTCAATTTTTTCTTTTGTAGGTTCTACTTCACCTAATGTGCCATCAAAAACAGCTTGTGGAGAAAGAGATAATACCTTTTTTAGTTCAAAATCGTTAGGTTTTCTAATATCCATTATTGAATCAGTCCTTTAATCTCCTTTTAGTCAGTTTAGCATAATATCCCAATAAATCCCGTCTAAAAAGCTATTACCTACTTGAATTCTTCTTGTCCTAAACTCCCTCTATAAACATTGATGTATCACCGTTTTCCACTACTGCTCCGTTAGCGCAAGAAACGATGCCCTAATTGGAACCTTTAATTGGACAAAGAACCTTTAAATTAGCATTCATAAGCCATTCTTAAAAATTCATATGTACTCCCATTTGTATCTTGCATAAATGTATCAATATCTTTAAACCCAGCTTTTCTATATACTTTTATCGCTCTTTGATTAAAAGTTGCCACTGATAATATAATTTTATCTGGTGTAAATCTTGATTGGACAAAATCAATACCTGCATTTAGAAATTCTAATCCTCTACCATCGCCAGTCAAATCTGGTCTCATTCCTAAACCTATATCATAAATTCTAGTAGCTACTTTGTTAACACTGAAGAAACCAATGATTTCATCCTTTTTCAAAACTGCAAACATTGAGGTACCTCTTGTTTCTGGGTTTAAAAATTCAGCTAAATCTTCTGCATCAGCTTCTATATCATAAAAAGAATATTCTCCATCATAGTGCCAATTATGTGCAATATCCTCAGCTTGTTCCTGAGTCATAATCTCAAACTTATAAGTCATAAATATCCTCCCTCGCAGAATCGTATCGTTAGTTGAAGAAAGTTAATAATGTATTTTCTTTTCTAAATAATAGATACAAAAAAATTATGAAGTACATGCAATATAATAACTGACCATAATGAGCCAGTCTTTTTGTACACGAACCCAAAGAGTATGCCTAAAATTAATACATATACATGCCCCCCAAAATGAAAGAATTTTTCATTGTAAATCCAAACTGGATAGTGTATTACTAAAAAAAATAAAGCAGTCAAAACATTTGCTTTCCAAAAAGTCATTTTTTTATTAATCTCTTGTAAAATTAATCCCCTAAAAACTATTTCTTCTGCAATCCCAGCCATTAAAAAAACATTTAGATAATCATCAATAGATAATGAAAATTGAAATGATTGTTGATTAATGATATAAGTTTCAAAAGCAAAATATAAGCCCACTAACAATGAAAGAACTACTCCCCAAAACAAACCCCTAATAACATTTACGTTCATTCTTAAGAAGTCAAATGGGTAAGTATGTAAATAGTATTTTATGTATAACCACGTTGGAACAATCCAAATGACACCCTTAACGACCGCCTCTAATAATGGAGAGATAATTTCACCGAACGAATAAATGTAGTCGATTAACCATAATTCTTTAATTGTCCATGAAAAGTAAAATACGAGTAAAAAGCCCATCTTTGTTTTTATCTCGTTATTTTTTTCACTTTCTACACTCAATCTTGATTCCATTTCAGCCTCCTAAAATCTGATCATTTCTTACTTTGGTAGGGAAGAGTCCTACCTTGTATAATTTGACACCTTAATTTCATTGACAGAAAAAGGTTTTAACAATATGAAATGACGGCTGCTTTATAAACAACCGTCATTTTCACCATAGTTTAGAGTGCCTTGGAAGCCTGATGGATGAGTGCAGCTACCATTTTATCCATTTGTGCAAAACGGTCGTCTTTTGTTTGACCATTCACATATCGATAATAGATTTGCTGACAAATTACAGCTAATTTAAAGTAGGCAAATGTAATATAATAATCGATGGCTGAAACATCACGCCCGCTTTTCTCTGCATATCGATTAATGAATTCTTGACGTGTGTAAAACCCTGGTAAAGTCGTTATTGGCGGTTCTCCAAAAGCATATAGTAGCATTTTTGGGTCATCTGCATGCATCCAATAGCTCATGGCTACACCTAAATCTGCTAATGGATCCCCTACAGTTGTCATCTCCAAATCGAAAAGACCAATCATCTCAGAGTAATCGCTTGTAAACATGGCGTTATTCAGTTTGTAATCATAATGAATAATGGTTGCTTCATGATTAGAAGGTACATGATCCTTTAACCACTTTGTCAATGTCGCTACTTCAGCATGCTCTGCCGTTTTCGCTTTATCATAGCGCTCAATCCATCCATGTACCTGCCGTTCCATAAACCCTTCTGGCTTTACCATATCCTTAAGCTTCGTTTCCTTATATGGTATTGCATGAAGAGCAACAAGTGAATCAACCATTTTTTCTGATATGAGCCGTCCTAAATCCTCCGTATTTTCTGTTCCAGGTGGAAAATGAGTATCGAGTACGATACCCTTTTTGCGTTCCATTAAAAAGAAATCACTGCCGATAATCTCTCGATCTTCAACGTAAACATAAGGTTTTGGTACAGCAGATAAAAAAGGATGTAATGCAGATATAATCGTAAACTCTCGTTTCATGTCATGCGCTTTTTTGGCGACTGGGCCATGTGGGGGACGACGAAGAACAACTTCAAATTCGCCTACTTTTAGGCAATAAGTCAAATTTGAATGTCCGGCACTAAACTGTGAAATTTCTAGCTTTCCTTCTGGTAACGCTGGAAATTGACTCTTTAAAAATGAATGTAATTTCACTTCATCAATACGTTCACTTGCCCTTACTTGTATCGTATCCATTGTACCCCTCCCTTAAATGATTGAACTCATACCGCCATCTACAACTATGACGTCCCCCGTAATATAATCTGAGGCAGCAGCGGCTAAAAATAATGCAACGCCCTTTAGATCATTTTCAGTTCCTAAACGTTTTAACGGCGTCACGCCCATTAAATAATCTTGTCCGCGCTCAATTAAGACCTTTGACATTTTTGTTGGGAAAAATCCTGGGGCAATCGCATTTACATTGACGCCATACGGCCCCCATTTTACGGCTAAATCTTTTGTTAGCGTAATGACCGCACCTTTACTTGCGTTATAACCAATTGTATCCATGAAATCAGGTAATGTACCACCAAGCCCTGCAATTGAGGCGATATTTATAATTTTTCCGCTCTTTTGTTCTAGCATTATTTTGCCAACAGCTTGGCTCATTAAAAATGTACCATTGACATTCACATCGAAAACTTTTTGCCAAGCCTCATACGGCATTTCAACAGCCGGAGTACCCCAGGACGCCCCACTGTTATTGACTAAAATATCAATTTGGCCGAATGATTCAAGCGTTTTTGATACTACGTTTGCTATATCCTCTGGCTTTGTCACATCACAGGCAAGAGCTAATGTTTGTACACCTAATTCAGCTAATTCTACAGCTACCTCTTCGCATGCCTCGACCTTTCTTGAGCACAGTACAATATTGGCACCAGCTTCCGCAAAGCCTTGTGCAATATGGGCTCCAAGACCGCGTCCTCCCCCCGTTATGATGGCCGTTTTCCCCTTTAAGCTAAATAAATCTAATACTGTCATTTAACCAGCTCCTCTTGCTTTTTAGCATGCTTTTTCAGCTCCAGCTTGGCAACCGTGTTACGATGCACTTCATCCGGTCCATCTGCTAGTCGTAATGTTCGAGAATTTGCCCACTGTGCGGCAAGCGTCGTATCAGGTCCTACTCCAGCAGCACCGAATGCTTGAATTGCTCGGTCAATCACTCGCAATGCCATATTTGGTGCTACTACTTTAATCATCGCAATTTCTGCCTTCGCTTCTTTATTTCCTACTGTGTCCATCATGTACGCTGCCTTAAGCGTTAAGAGTCTTGCCTGCTCAATATCGATACGGGACTCCGCAATACGCTCGCGCATCACACCCTGGTCTGCGAGTGGTCGATGGAAAGCATGTCGCTCCTGAACACGCACGCACATTTCCTCTAATGCACGTTCAGCGGCTCCAATAAGACGCATACAATGATGGATACGACCTGGCCCTAAACGACCTTGCGCAATCGCGAAGCCTTTTCCTTCTCCCCACAAAATATTTTCAACTGGTACTCGAACATTCGTAAACGTCACCTCACCGTGTCCTTCTGGTGCATGATCATAGCCAAATGCCGTAAGCATACGCTCTATTTTCACTCCCGGTGTATCCATCGGCACTAAAATCATCGACTGTTGCTCATGGATAGGTGCTGTAGAATCTTTATGTTTCCCCATAAAAATAGCGATTTTACAGCGAGGATCGCCAGCTCCTGTCGTCCACCACTTATGTCCGTTTAAAATATAATCATCGCCATCACGTTCAATACTTGCCTCGATGTTTGTTGCATCACTAGACGCGACCGCAGGCTCAGTCATTGCAAAGCAGGAACGTATTTCTCCACGCAATAACGGTTCTAGCCACTGCTTCTTCTGCTGTTCTGAGCCGTAACGCACAAGCACCTCCATATTTCCCGTATCTGGCGCATTGCAATTAAACACTTCAGGAGCAAGTAAAGAGCGTCCCATAATTTCACATAAAGGTGCATATTCTAAGTTCGTCAAACCTGCACCATATTCGCTATCTGGCAAAAATAAATTCCATAGGCCCGCTTCTTGTGCTTTGTGCTTTAATTCCTCCATAATTGGTGGGATAGCTCCCCAACGATCTTCCATTGCTTCCACCTGCGCAGCAAACACCGCCTCATTTGGATAAATGTATTGTTCCATAAAATTTGTCAGCTTCTCTTGTAATTCGACTACTTTTTCACTATAAGAAAAATTCATAAAAAAGCCCCCTTTATTTGAACATCAAAATGACAAATGAATGAATATTCATTTTTATTCTTACATTAAATGTTACCGCTATATTTCTTGTAAATCAATGTCTATTAAACAAAAATTTGAATTATAGAGAAAATTCATACTTAAGGCAGTGTTTTTAAAGATAGAAATTCTCATTACGATAAAAAAATACAAGTTAAAACACTATTTTGCCATAATATGTATTTTCAAATCACAATAGCGTCGATTGCGTTAATTTATCGCTATGTGCACTTCATCAAAAAAAGAGTAACTTTTCATTCATTGAAGTTACTCATCTCACTTAATTTAATCTTTAACTTTATTTTTGTATCCATTAGCTAACTTCATAGCGAAAAACTGAGGAGTTAAAATTAAAATACTCACAATTATTACTAATTGGGAAGGTGAAAATGGTTTAAAATAACCACTATCCCATCCTATCCCTAGCGTGTCTTCCATCCTACCGATAAAGTAAAAGGACATAACGGCCGATACAATATTGCCAATAATAAAAGGAATTGAGTTGCATAGAAATTTCCCAAGAAAAGCAAGAAGTGAAGTCACTACAATCATCAATAAGTAGCAGAGCATTGATCGGTTAGCAAAATCTTGGTACATTGAAAAATAAACAAAAGGAAAACAGTATAAACAGACTATTAGAATACCAATTACTATTTTTCTCATATTGTCACCCTTCATATTATTTAGAATTCATGTTCCTCTTAGTTTCATTTTTAACATAATCCATCAACCGTGGTATTTAAGATTTCAATATTCTAAAGTGTTTTGCCTATCTCCATAATATCAGTAAGCAATTCACGAATAGCCAAAGGTAAATGACGATTTTTTAAGTACACCACATAAACATTTCGTCGTAAATTGGGGCAATCTACTTCTTTTTGTACAATAGTTTTTGCTGTAGGACCTTTTAAATAATTTTCTGGTAGAATGGTAACGCCTAAATTTTCACGAACGAGCGATACAGCCGTTTCAAAGCGTTCAATTTCAAATTGGATATTCATGTTTTTGCCAGCCTTTTCAAATGCATCTAAAATGTCATGTCTCGTTTGAAAGCCCCCTGTACTAATAATAAAAGGCTCTTCACTTAAATCTGCGATCGTCAGCTTCTCTTTCTTCGCTAATGGGTGATTTAAAGGTAAAACAGCTACAAGTCGCTCTTCATATAAGCAGTTAACCTCGAGCTCTTCATCATCCATTATCTGATTTGTAATAATTAAATGTGTTTTATAGCTTTTAAGTGATTTTTCAACACGCTTACTCCCTAAAATATCTACTAAATGAATCATCATTTCTGGATATTCTTTTTTATACTCTGTAATGACTTTTGGGAGCCAATGCTTAATCGATTCCATCACGCCTATCGTTATTTCACTTGTGCCACGTACAATTACCTCATCCATTTCTATTTTTAAAACTTCCATGTTTTTCAATATAACGTTTGCTCGTTCATATAAAAGCTCGCCTGCTTCTGTTAATTGAAGATTTCTTGTATTCCTTTCAAGTAAAGGTGAACCAATCTCTTGCTCTAATTTTTTAATAGCATTACTGAGAGAAGGCTGAGAAATATGTAGTTTTTCTGCTGCCTTCGAGAAATTCATTTGCTCCACAACTGCTAAAAAATATTGTAATTGTTTAAAATCCACAGCAATATCCCCCCACATTTATAGTTTTAAGCTATAGATTAATATTAATTATATATTAGCATTTATAATTATGTGAATATATAATTTATTCATAACAATATTTTCACTAGAATAATATTGGAAATGGAGTTGATGAATAAATGTATACAATGACAGATCAAAAACAATGGAAAGGCCGTATAGATTCAACGACTAATACGAGTAGTTTCCGTTTACATCAAAAAGTGAAAAGAACTGCTATTAATGATGTAAGCGCTTCAGATAATCAGCATGCCGGAATTGTGGGCTTTATATGTGATGAAGGTGTACGTCGTAATCAGGGACGTGTAGGGGCAGCAAGTGCACCTAATGCTCTGCGTGAATCACTATCTAGCTTACCTTGGACATTTAACGATGAACAGCAAATTATAGATGTTGGTAACGTTCTTTGTCTTAACCGCGCATTAGAAGAAGCGCAATACGAGCTCGGCGAAATTGTCAAAACATTGCTAAATAAAAAAATACAATGTGTCGTGCTTGGCGGTGGACATGAAACATTATACGGACATTATTTAGGCGTTCGTGCAGCGATCCCTAAAGATGCAAAAATCGGAATCGTCAACATCGATGCTCATTTCGATTTACGACCATACGATGAGCAACCATCCTCCGGTACAATGTTCCGGCAGATTTTAGAACAGGATGCGCTTACCGATTACTTTGTTTTAGGCATACAACGTTTCGGCAATACAAAAGAACTATTTGATAAAGCCGATGAATTGCATGTGAATTATGTGTTAGAAGAAAATATGACGCCAGAAAATAAAGCGCAAATCATGCATGACCTTCAGCGGTATATGGATAATCATGATTATATTCTCTTAACACTTTGTATGGATGTACTAAATGCTGCATTTGCACCGGGTGTAAGTGCTCCATCACCGTTTGGACTAGATCCAAAAACGGTACGTACGATTCTTCAACAAGTCACTTCACATCCAAATACACATTCTTTTGATATTTGTGAGGTAAATCCTTCACTGGATGAGAATGGACGCACAGTTAAACTAGGTGCTTATTTTGTATATGAAGCACTAAATCACTTACTTAGGAGATAATGTTCATGATCGAAATTAATCAAATTACAACAGTATTTCTAGCAGTTGCACTATTCGCATTGGGCGGCTGGCTCATCAATAAAATCGGTTTTTTAAAGCGTTTTTGTATACCAGCACCTGTTGTTGGTGGCTTATTATTCGCCGCGTTGGCCACTATTCTAAAGACAACTGGCGTATTAGAAATATCGCTTGATACGTCATTACAAAGTTTATTTATGATTACATTTTTCACAACAATTGGTTTAGGAGCAAGCTTTAAACTTGTAAAGCTTGGCGGAAAATTATTAATTATTTATTGGTTAGCTTGTGGTTTCTTAGCATTAATGCAAAATGTGATTGGTGTATCTCTTGCATCGCTTATGGGGATTCATCCATTAATCGGTATGATGGCTGGTGCTGTTTCTATGGAAGGTGGCCATGGTGCCGCTGCAGCATTTGGACAAACATTAGAAGACTTAGGTATTTCATCAGCCATGACAATCGGTGCGGCTGCGGCTACATGTGGTTTAGTGGCTGGTGGCTTAATCGGTGGCCCGATTGTCAAATACTTAGTTGGTAAATATAATTTAACGCCAAATGAGCAAGAAACAAAAGAAATTGATTTTGAAAATAAAAATGAACAAATTACATCCGATTCATTCTTTACACAAGTATTAATAATTACGTTCTGTATGGCTGTAGGGACATATGTTGGAACATTATTCTCAGAAGCTACTGGCTTCGTACTACCGGGCTATGTCGGTGCAATGTTTGTAGCTGTACTAGTGCGCAATATTATGGATAAAATAAAACCTGAAGCGATTAACATGAAAAGCATTTCTTTAATCGGCGATGTGACATTAGGTGTTTTCCTATCAATGGCGCTCATGAGTGTTAAATTATGGGAAATCGCTGATTTAGCACTGCCACTATTCATCATTGTTTTTGTACAAGTATTCTTCATTGTCTTATTTAGTATATTTGTCTTGTTTAAGCTTCTTGGAAAAAATTACGATGCTGCGGTGATGGTTGCCGGTTTTGCTGGTCACGGTTTAGGGGCCACACCAAATGCGATGGCCAATATGTCAGCAGTTGTCCAACGTTTCGGCCCATCTCAAAAAGCATTTCTTGTTGTACCCATTGTAGGAGCGTTTTTAATCGACGTCTTCGGTATTCCAATTATTATTACAACGATCAATTTATTTAAATAAAGGCTCTGTTTAAGTTTAATGTTTATTTCTGAAGAAAATATGGGGAAACCTTTTAATTGAGGTTTCCCTGTTATAAATTTAGTTCGTATTGTATTAGTTGGCTGTTCATGCCAAAATATTTTTCACTACCTACTCTACTTATTTCTTTAAATCCTATCTTTTCAAGCATTTTTCGTGAACGAACATTAGCCTCGTGTGTTTCTGCGTTAAAAGTTGTAATTCCTAATTTTTTTGTGGCAAACGCCATCATACATAGAGCAGAATTAAATCCAATCCCTTTCCCCCACAGCCTATTTTCACCAATTGCAATACCTAATTCAGCAGTATTCCCTTTCATACAGGCTAAATCTGCATATCCAACTAATCTATCGTTAAACTGAATACCCATTCGGATAAAATCCTCAGCTACATTGTTAATACATTTGAGCCACCATTTATATAGTTCTTCGGGACTTCTATTTAACTCCCATCCATTGGCTAAACAAAAAGTGTCATCCATACTCCAGTTTAAGGCAGCTTCATAATCATCTAGGGTTAAAGGTCTTATCTTTATGCATTGTGAAAGATTCTTTTTAGTAGTCATTTCTATTCCTCCGAATCTTTATAAATTGAATGTAGACAAACGTATAAGTATCTGTTATTTCAAATAATATGCTGATAACTTAGTATATTTTGATATTGTGTTTAGTGCCTTCATTACTACGACTATCAACGAACATAAACAAGACAGGTAATGGTCGAATTATTTTGTAGCCGCACTTTTAAGCGGTCTACACAAGGACGCAGACCTGTTCGTAGCTAATACCTCTGTGTTTTACATCTCCCTTTCATAAAATAAGCGGCCGTGCAATTGTCTTGATTAACAGTTGCACGGCCTTTCCATTCGCTTATTGATTATTGTAATATTTCACTAACAGTTACAAATTCGTAGCCTTGTTTTTGCAAGTATAGAATGACATTTTCTAAACCATTTGCTGTCGTTTGATGAATATCATGCATTAAAATAATGCTGCCATCTTTTGCTGACGCTTTCACATACGTTAATATTTTCTCAGCATTGCGATGCTTCCAATCTAGCGTATCGATTGACCATAGAATAGAAGGCATCGTCATGACAGAACGAACTTTATCATTCGTTGCACCATATGGTGGACGGAAAACCGTTGGATATTGACCGATTGCAGCATAAATAGCATTGTTAGTTCGATCAACCTCTTGTTTAACATTTGCTGTCGATAAGGCTGTTAACTTTGCATGGTCCCATGTATGATTGCCTATTTCATGGCCAGCCTCATAAATTTGCTTTACGACTGCTGAATTTTTAGAGACATTTTGCCCAACCATAAAAAATGTAGCCTTTGCATCATATTTCTTTAAAATTGCTAAAACTTGTGGGGTAACTTTTGCATCTGGCCCATCATCAAACGTTAATGCCACACGCTTTTTTTCCCCTTTCGCTACAGGTACACCTTTATTGTATACTTTGTTACCCGTTATTTGGATATTTGCTAGCTCTGAAGCTTTCACATAGCCCTGTTGTTCATCCGCTTCTACATAGGCCCAGCCTGCTAGCGTTGTATATTGCTGAACGACTGTTTTATTGGCAAGTGTACCAAGAACCTCACCACTTGGGCTAGCAGTTAAACGAAGCACAGCGCCGTTAGTAGCATTTACTCGTTTTTTTGTTGCAACAGGTTTCTTTAAAGAATTTGTTGCAACATAACCTGTTTGATGACCATATTGGATAAATGACCAACCTCCAGGTGCTGATCCATATACAAAGATAATACTATTTTCGTAAATTTGTCCGGCTTTTTGTGCACTTGGACTAGGGTATGTAAATAAAGTTGTTCCATCTTTTTGCGTCACTACATATTTTTCGGATTTAAGGCTTACTAATGCTGCCGTTTCTACAAATCCCTCTAGCTGTTGCGTTTTAATTCGAGTCCATTCCTCACTTACTGGTGTGGCTGTTACAAAACTACCCTTCGCTAATTGCCCGATTACGGCACTTTCTACGGAAGGTTCTACATAAACTGTTGTGTCTTTAGCTACGGATTGAATAACTAGTGTACCTTCCGCATTTGCAGGAGTATTACCTACAAATATAAAACTGATTAAAAAAGTCAAAATAATAGCATAGGGTAAAAGCTTTTTCATTGTTCTACACCGCCCTTTTCATCACAGATGTCTTTTCTCATATGTTTTTTCCATAAAAGTATAGGATTCGACTCTAATTATAGATTAATAAATTATTCCAGGAAATAGTAGAAATCAACTAGTTTTTGTGAATAAAAATGGATCATCCTCAAAACGTGTGGTTGATTTCCGTTTCGACTGGGCGCTTTGTAGCTGACGCTTCGCTTTCGCTACAGAAAACATTTGTAGCTGACGCTTCGCTTTCGCACAGTCAAAACATTTGTAGCTGACGCTTCGCTTTCGCACAGTCAAAACATTTGTAGCTGACGCTTCGCTTTCGCACAGTCAAAACATTTGTAGCTGTCGCTTCGCTTTCGCACAGTCAAAACATTTGTAGCTGACGCTTCGCTTTCGCTACAGAAAACATTTGGTGCTGCCGCTACGTTAACACTACGCTTTCGCACAGAAAACATCCGCTGCGCTGCATGGTCTCGGGCCAACAGATGTTTTTTGCGCGAAAGCGTGAGTGCAACGTAGCGACAGCAGCACGATGTTGGTCACGAAGGCGTTATCACAGGATGTGATGCTTTTAGCCTTCGTTCCTCTATTACTGATCCCCGAGGAGTCGCCCAGTCGGAACGAAGGTCAACTATTTACATAGTAGATGTTTTAACAAAAGTCATCCACAACTTTTGGTGATGAACCATAAAAATCACTTAATTAACGTTTTTGGTAGCTAGGGTGAACGGCATATTATCAAATTATTTCTTGATGCTTTTCTAAAAAACTTTCACTTTTTCTTCATCAAAAATTCCTCTGTGGTAGCGCTGGCAATTTGACGATGGAAACAATTGGTAATCAATACCTCCCCACTTAAATGAAAATGATCGATTGTTCCCCAAGTATGAATACTGTGTTAGCAATTTTGCCAACTGTCATTTGTCAAAGGCCCCAAGAGCCTTTATCAAGTACTTGTACTGTGCACCCTATAAATAAGACGATTGAAACGATAAAAAAAGTTATCCCCTTTTCATAATTTTTCCTCTTACAGCGCATCGTACGCAGTAAGAGCATCTTCAATATGGAATGGTGGTGTCCAAGCCTGCCCATTCGCATTCGTCGTCACGAAAATATATTGTTTTCCATCTTTTTCGATAATAGAGGCTAAGCAAAGACCTGCTTCAGGGGTGTAGCCCGTTTTTCCTCCCAATATTGTACCTTCTCCAACTGGTATTCTTGCCAATAGTGAGCTTGTTATCGTTAATTCATTTGGAACGTGAGTTATATAACTTTTCGAAGTCAAAATTTGATAAAAGGTAGGATTTTTAATGGCATAACGAAATAGCTTACTTAAATCACGGACACTGGAGACATGAGCAGGATCATGTAATCCGCTGGCATTAACAAAATGGGTATCGTTCAGCCCTAATTCCTGTGCTTTTTTATTCATTAATGTTACAAATGCTTCTTCACTACCTGCTAACGCATCCGCAAGTGTTCCTGTAGCATCCGCCCCAGAAGCAAGCAGTGTGCCATATAATAAATCCTCTATCGTGACAAAATCTCCTGCCTTAAAGCCCGCCATGGAAGCATTTTGAGCAGTAAATTTAGAAATCGTTTGTGGTTTAACAATGGTTTGCTTCTGCAAATCAGTAGTCATTTCAATAGCAACAATCGCTGTCATAATTTTCGTTAATGATGCAGGATAAATAATGTCATCTGCATTTTTTTCAAATAATACGTCTCCTTTTTCATTCAGCAATAAAGCATTTTTACTATGCAACGAAGGTAGCTCTACTGGCGTTTGTTCCGTTGCTATGTGATTCGTATAATAAAAAAAGAATGCTACCGCACATATAAAACAAAATAAGACAAATTTTTTCATAAAAAAAACGCCCCCCACACATTATAATAGGAGGCATTTATGATTATTCCTGTAGGGAATTTTTGAAGAAATAAGATTAATTATGCCCTGACATAATTGCGTTCGGAATCGGCTTTGTACTTAGGCCTGCAGATGTTTTTTGCGCGAAAGCATAGCGGCAGCGGCAGATGTTTTTTGCGCGAAAGCATAGCGGCAGCAACGTGTTTTTTGCCTGAGTTCCACTATTTCAGCGGATGTCTATACACCCAGTTAAAAATCATCAAAATCTGAACATATTTTTGTTATTGTTTTATTCGTTAATTTAAAAAATACATCCTGAGATACTTCTAGCTTAAGTGTATCTTCCTTCATTAAATCTGCATATATTCCTCGTAAAATACGGCCTGTTAAACCATGTGAAATAACAATCACTTGCGGTATATGTTGAATAGTTTCTAACCAAGCACTTAGTCTGTTCACTACTGAGTCGTAAGCTTCTCCATTTGGCGCATTAAAATACCAATTATACACATCTGTGTTATGAAGAAGGTTGGGCCAAGAACTTTCAATTTCTTTCGTTGTTAGTCCAGCCCATTGTCCCACAGCCACCTCAGTTAAACGATCTTCTTTTACAACATTCTTCAAATCATATCCAATTGTTTCACAAATTATTTCAGTGCTCTGCATAGCTCTGCCTAATGGACTCGAAAAAATTTTCCATTCATTTGGATCTCCAATTAAACTTTTTAGCATTAGAGCATTTTGTTGTACTTGTTGTACACCCATTTCAGTTAATGGAGAATCGAGCTCTCCTTGATATCGCCCTTGTGTATTAAATTCAGTTTCACCATGACGGAGTAAGTATATCGTTTGGTTCTTCAATATTGTTTCCCCCTATAATTTCTCCCTAGCTATTACTAATATTTTTATATATTTTCATTTCTAATCCCAATATTATTCATTAGTATCGTCCCTTGTTTCGTTAAATTAAATTGGAAATGGATCTTATTTAGCTTCAGTGGATCAAACTGTGGATTTACTTCTTTAAAATCGTTCAATAAAAATCCATAATGTTGAAACACTGGTTCCGTCGTATTACCTATATTGGAAAAAGGTTTTTTCAGTAACTTTCCTTTTATGGCAGGTGTCAATTTGGCTATATAGCTAAGAGGCAGGCTCGCCTGGTTGCCATTGCTATCTTCTACTGTAACTGTAAAATCAATTAGTTCCTCCTCATTGTTCTCTTTTTCTTCCTTTCTACTATCTGCAAGTGAAAATACGATAGAACTGTTCTGCCCTATCTCTAATCCATTCTTGGGGAGAGTTACTGTATAGCAAGCTGGAGAAAATTTGTCTTTTGAATTCCAGCCTAAACGAACGGCACTATAATCTGCCTCATCATTTTTCATTTTGACTTTTTCCTCTTTCCATTCCTTCAAATTCTTGCCGAACAGTTTGCCGCCTGGAACAGTGGTCGTGTTTAGATCAATATCTTCATTAAACGTTGCAATAAAAGATGTTTGCGAATCGTAGTAATTATTAATATACAGCGTGTCAGGAAGCCATTCTTTAGCATAGCCTAAATCTTTAAAAATTTCCTTGTATTGTTTCTTTTCTTTCAACGTACTATCTAAAAAAGCAGATATCAATACTTTCGTGATGGTTTCTTGCTGATCGCGAGGCATAATTTGTTTTAGGTTAAAAAGTTGGTTTGCCATGCCAGCTAGATCGCCTCGTCCCCATTTTTCATTAAATTGCCCATGATTGGCTCCATAAATATAGACCGACGCATTCATATAATCATCTTTATTCGTATAGGAAATCCGATACTGCTGATTAGAGCTATCAAAGCTATTTACGTCCATATCATGCGCCCCTTGTAGTGCCAAATAGTTTACGTTTTTTAACGGAAGTGGTTTCCCAGCAGGCATATATTGACCGTCTATTCCAGCAATAGAAATAAGCGATCGGATTGAGAAATTATAATCAAATTGAATATTTCCGTTACTAGGTGGGTGTTGCATTTCGTTAAAAGCAGCTGCAATCGCGATTGCTTCTCCACCTCTAGAATGCCCTATTAGTGCAATATGTTCCATATCCACTTTTTGATAAAATGGATTGTTTTTAGTACTGTTCCATTCTTTCCACGTCTGTAAATGCTCCAGCAATAATAATCCTCTCGCTGGATTCTCATTCTTTAGCGGACTAACCAAAAATAAATCATCGTAGGGAGAACTATTAAGAAAGTTTTCATCTACGGATACAACTATATAGCCCCTACTTGCAAGAAGGTTACCTAAATATTCGTAACCTGGATCAGAATAATCATTCATTAAATGGTTTCCATGAACGATCATTACTAACGGAAAGTCTCCTTTCCCTTCTGGGTACCACACTTGACCATTTAACGGCATTGCCTCAGGTCCAAAACCAAGTGTTCTCGTGCGAACAGAAGACCACTTTTCTACAAAATCACTAGCATCTACTGTTTTAGTTGTCAAAGAATTTTTTTGGTTAAAGTCTTCTCGATAAGTATTCGGACTGCCATATGTGAGCTTTTTAATTAGATAATCGCCCGGTTTCGCCGGATTTCTAAGCAAAGTATTGTCATACCGTTTCGATGTTTTCAGCTGCTTTAATACAACTACTGGGGTGTTCGCTTCCCCGGGATGAATCAACCAATAACCCCATGCTCCAATCCCAATAGTCAATATAAATAAACATGTGAGGACGCAAACTTTTTGATATTTTTTTGCATTTTTATAGCTACCTTTTAACCATTTGTATAATAATGCTCCCCACAAAGAAACAACAACCGCAATTAATAGAATAAATAGGATAGTTACTTCCAAAGAAGAAGCAAAAAAGCAGAACAATAGAAATATTAGTGAACTAAAGAGTATCCATAAATATCGACTAGGAATTTTTTTCACACCATGCAATAGAAGAGTGATAAAACCACTTATTAGTACGACGGATAAAATAAATACGAACATTCCAATCGTGTAATCTACTAAACTACGCTGATCTAAAAAAAACCTCCCTTGATTCAACATCAATAGGAATGCCATCGTACTTAAAGCGATAGCTGCACCTTTCCAACCTAATGACAATGGCTCTATACAATTTCGTTTTGCATACAGCCTTCTAACAAAATAAATGAGTTTCCTTTTGTATACTCCCAATTTTTAATCCCCCTACCTACAATCTATTTCAAAATATTCTATTGTAGGTTACAGGATGACTCTTTCAACCAGCTTTCTTCTTTCTTTCAATAATCTTACATTCATTTTTGGATATTTTTTGAAGAACAAATCAGAACTTTTTTGGCAAGAAGAGGATAAAACTCGTCTCACCATTCGTTGTCAGCTTAATATTTCCACCATGTTTTTCGATAACTTGTTTGGCAATCGCTAGTCCTAACCCTGTACCACCATCGCTCTTGCGTGACTGATCCCCTCGAACGAAAGCATCAAATATGTTTTCTTTAATTGCTAGTGGAATGCCGATCCCGTCATCTTGAATATGAATTTCAATCCCTTTTTCCGTTGCTAAAAGCTTCAATCGGACGGTTGTTCCTGGTGAATTATATTTTAATGCATTTGAGAGAATATTAGATACAGCTCGGTATAACCATGTATAGTTGAATGGGAAAATGACTTCACCTTTAGGAATCTCAAAATGAAACATAAAATTTTTTTCTGCAAATGCTTCGTAATACTCTGCAGCGATTTCTCTCGTGAATTCGGCTATATCAGCTATTTGAAAGTCAAAAGGATAATCAGGGCTATCCAGTCTAGATAATTCAAAAATGTCGTCAATGAGTTCTGATACAAGCTCAGCCTTATCAGAAATTATGCGTAAAATTCGCTGCCTTCGCTCTTCATCATTAATTAATCCTAATTCCATCGCCTCAATATACCCTCTAATTGTAGTAATCGGTGTCTTTAAATCATGAGATAAATCCACAAGCATACGTTGCTTGCTCTCTTCTAGATGTTGCTTTTCCTTTTCTGTTCGTTCCAGTTGTTCTGCCATGGCGTTAAAATCATCTTGGATTTGGGCAAGCTCATAACTTGCTTTAAATTTTAGTCGCTTATTATATTGACCTCGAGCAATATCTTGGATGCCATCTGCAATTGAACGTAGTGGAGTGGTAAGCCTGGAGGCCGTCCATTTCCCAAAAATATAAACAGCAATCATCAATAAAGAGAGAAAAAGCAAAAGCGTTTGCAAGAGCATTTTGTAAAAGATCTGTTCGTTGTTTTGATGATTTTTGCCATCCATGATCTTATCCGTTTCAGATGTTAGGACTGTACCGTTTTCATGGGCAATGTCCGCAAAATAATTAAGAATCTGTTCATTTAATACAAACAATGAAAACGCAGCAATAAGTGCAATTGTAATGAAGAAATAACTGTATGTAATAACTAATAAGCGCCGAAGTCGATTCGGAGATTTCATGGAATCAGCTCATCTTTCTTGGCAAATCGATAACCGAGGCCGCGAATGGTTTTTATATATACTGGTTTCCTTGGGCATTCCTCAATTTTTTCACGAAGTCTGCTGATTTGAACCATAATTGCATTGTCATCAGCTATATAAAATTCATTCCATGCACGTTCAAAAATTTGTTTTTTTGTAAAGACGCGTCCCGGTTCACTCATCAAGAGTTTTAACAGTTCATATTCTCGGGCACTGAGCGGAATCGGTTTGTCTTTGATATATAGCACACATTCGTGGTGCGACAAAAGTAAATCACCCAACTTTAGCTGAGAGGGTTGTTGAGCTAATAATGGCTCATTAAATTCATAATACCTCCGTAATTGGGCTTGAATTCTAGCCGTCAATTCTAAAGGACTAAATGGTTTCGAAATATAATCATCTGCCCCTAATTTCAGTCCTGTTATTTTATCGTAGTCATGACTTTTGGCAGAAAGTAAAATAACTGGAATTTTATACTGTTGCCGGATCATTTGGAGAAGTTGATAACCATCAATAATTGGCATCATAATATCTAGAATGGCAAGGTCAATCGCCTGATTTTTCAACAGATTGAAAGCTGTTTTGCCATCAAACGCTTCTAATGTAATATATCCTTCTGCATTTAAGTAAAGCTTTAACAAATCTACAATATCCGGATCATCATCAACTATCAATATAGTTTTGGCCATAGTCTATCCTCCTTCACATATCCTTTAATGTATTCTATGTATCCATCTTAGATGTGTATTTCGTAAGGTAAATAAAAAGATTGATATAGGTATTGCCTATTCGAAAAATGGGAATATTTAGGTATTCGGTTATAAAAAAACGCCAGATCACTTTTTGTGACAACTGGCTCTCGCTTGAACATACTTCAAAAAATACGGATGTTGAATTATATAAATGGTTTCATTCAATCCCCAACAGTATAATGTTAGGAGTATTTTCCATTGCGCTCAAACTAGTCATATAAGCGTTCTAGTAATCCCATCTCATAGCCCTTTGCTACTGCACCGACTCTCGTCTTGACATCAAGCTTTCGGTTTATAGCCGCCATATGATACTCTACAGTGCGCTTACTCATCGCTAACTCCCTAGCAATTTCTTTATTTGTCTTCTCCAACGCAATTTGCTTTAGTACTGCCTTCTCAGTCGGCGTCAATTGGTCAGCTCTCGGTAATGTAGTCATTTTCTCAGGTACGAGCCGCAACCCAAGCATACTCTGCCGAATGGCGTTTATAATTTGTGGATAGGTCGCCTGTTTAGATAAATAAGCGTGAATTCCTATCTCATAAGCTTTATGCACATATTCATCGTAGACATAACCTGACAGCACGATCAACTTGATTGCCATATCGTAAGTCCGCTTTATTTCTATCGCCAAGTCAAATCCCGTCATACTTGGCATCGAAATGTCAATAACGGCGACGTCTGGCTTTAATGTACCGATACGTTTTAGCACCTCTTGGGGTTCACTGAAAGTCCCTACGACCAACATATCTTGCTCTCGCTCTAGCCGATTCTTTAATCCCTCCATGACAAGGGGATGATCATCTAGTAGCAGCACCTTGATCGGTTGCTCCATATTTTGCTTCACCTCTCTGTTTCGGTAGTCTAATGCGGACAATCGTTCCACGTCCAGCTTCCGAGTCAATTTCGATGTCTCCTCCAAATTGCGCAACTTGACTGCTGATTGTGACAAGTCCGAATCCTTGAGAATCGGTCCGAACACCGCTCATATTTGCTGGATCGAATCCAATGCCGTCATCGCTAATCTGTCCGCAAAACGCATCATCTTTTTCCCATAACCGAATCTCCAGCTTCTGTGCTCTCGCATGTTTGACTGTATTATTGGCCAGCTCTCGCACAATGCGGAATAACGTCATTTTGTACAACGAAGACAATGTCTCTGGCAGTTTGTTTTCCAGCTTGATGGTTAGGTCACCGTTCTCCTTAACTATACGTGCAAGCCAGAGCAGAGCCGCATCTAAGCCTGCCTGATCGATGATATGCGGGTATAAATCATCGCACAGCATTCGGATGTCGCGTTGCGTATCATACAAACATTTTAACCAGACGGCGGTCAATTGCTTGTCACTTCGGTCTGTATCGTGTAATTCTTCCAAATCGCGTGCAAGAAAGATTAGATTCTGTAAAACATGATCATGCAAATAATATGACATACGAACTCGCTCTGCTTGCTGTGCCTCTAGTAATCTGTATTCTGAGGTTTTCATTGGTAACCCACTTCTCGCTCCTCGTAGTTCGTCGAGTAAGGCAGCTCCCATCAGCAGACGAACGGTTTCCAGCCTTACTTTGTCGATTAAGCCAAGCTCTTCTGGTGTAAAGGACGTATTATTTTTTTTGGGACCAAGCACCAAATAGCCAATTATCGTTCCGTCGGGCTGCATAAGATCTATCACTTGTTCAAAAACATTCGTGTTAAATTGACCAAAATTGGTTAACTCCTGCATTTCGGTAAATGGCCCTGTTCCGTACGTAATAGCCTCACTTCCCCGATTCCAGACAAAGCAAAGACCCTCAATGTCTGTCACGCTATGAATAAGCTCTACAGGCATTCGCAGTAGATCACGGCTATTGCGATGCTCGGCGAGTTTAATAGACATCTCCAGCCGCTGACGATCCAGACAATCTTTCCGTTTCTCTCGCTGACGTTTGAAGTTGTCAAGATTGAAGCGATGTAGCAGTGTAAGAATAACGAACGCGCCGCACAATGTAAGTGTTGTCAGAGAAGCATTTGAACGGATAAGCGCGGCAATTAGGATTATCACAAGTCCTACATACAAACCATGAATAGCTAAACTGGGAAGATAGAAGCGGATGTCGAGCAGCTTCTGTCTAGCCCACAATGCTAGTATGGAAGCTGGTAGGACAATAAGACCTACCAATGTCATTTCCGGCAACGCTATGTATTCCCCCCATAGCAGGTCTGGGAGCGCGTATAGAAACAGAAACGGCATCAAACCAAATGTCAGCGCGGTAACAAATGTCAGCAACCGGTTTCTTTCAGCGCGATCCATCGCGCGCCAATATACGACAGCAATGACGATTATGGCAAGTAATATGCTAATCAGCGCGGTATGAAGAGCGCTCCGTGTCCACCCCGGGATGGTTCCAAGCGAGAAAACAAGTAGGACGTACACGGAGAATAAGGCTGCCAGTACCCTGTAGGCTGCCATTAGTGAACTTATCCAATTAGGGACCGTGCGGAACACAAAGGCAATGAAGAAAGCAAACAACAAGTAAGGCAACCAACTTGTCACGACAGGCAATATCAATCCAGTAAGCACCGTCTCTGTCGAATAAACCGATAGTAGCGTCGCCGCCATGAATACGTTCAGTGCATAAAAACGGCGAACCATATAGGATTCGGGCTTGTTCCGATAAGCTGCCAGTCCGATAACGAGCAGAGCTAGCTCCGCGCAGGCTGCAAACAAACTCTTATACACATCCGTCATCCCCGGTTCGCTGCGCAATTCGAAGCGAACCAAATTCCCGCGCTCAAATTGAAGTACCCCCAATCGTTTCAGATAAGCACGATCACCGAGCTTCATTAATTCCGGCTGTTGACCGCCAACCGACAGGAGTTTGTCACCGATGCGGACGTCCCATTCTCTCGCCTTGCCGGCAGGATCAATGGATGCGATGACCCACGTGCCCCCATCTTCACGGAACATTAAACCAGTATATGGGTTCTTTAATGTCGTAGCATGTATATAAACCCCAACAAGCAGAAATAACAAAGCTGAACTGTATACCGCCAAATTGTATTTCCGTGCAATTTCCGGCAAATTGCATCACCCCCCTTCGAGTGTTTTACTCTTAAAAAATCAATAAATCGAGCAAAAACCTAAGCTACGACAAGCTAGAGTTTATCGCACGCCGACTAAATACATATTAATCATCCCCCACAAAAAATTCACGAACAGATGTAACAGGATAGCGCCATAAATATTTTTGCGTAACTTAACTAAAATTTCTTCCGGGATAATTACAGCTAATGGAACGTACGCCCAATTGATGGGTACTTGCCACATGTGATAAAACTGAAAAATGATCGCTATCCATAACCAATCATGTTTGAGGCGTCCAACTTTACGTAACAAATAACCTCGAAAATAAATTTCCTCGCCGATAAAGTTGCCGATTAGGCCCATTAGCAGTATCAGAAACGGAAAGTTCGGGTCGTAATATCCTTGATAAAAAACATGCCATTCACCCATATGGAAAGCTGGGAATCCATTCAGCCATTCAAACAATGGGGGATAGACGTATTTTACATAAGGCAACGATAAAAGCGTGAACAACATCGTCAAAATCGGAAATACAAGTAGCAACCCTTTCAGATCAAGTCTGGCGAAGCCTAAATATACGAGCGACTCCTTGAATGAAAGTCCGTCCTTGTAACGTAGCATTAGGAAAGGAACGAGCATATGCCAGCCGGCGCTCAATAGGATGAGCACATATAACTGCACATAATGAGACGATAAACCGGTCCATGCCATCATCGACTCGCGAAGCGGATAGATGAATACATATGCAATCAGACCGGGCAACAAGCCAAGAAACAAGTAGAAAGCGATTCCTTTCTTTGTTTTGGCTTCAAACTTTCGGACGAACTGGACATAAGTCGGATCGGACAAGTTGAAAAAATCGACGAATTTACGGTAAACCACGGACATAATAAAACCCCTCTCAAAATGAGCGTTAATTTCTTAGTACGCTCCTTGATCATAGCGGACTTCACTGTCAACAGAATCCGTATCTTCCGTCCATTTTAGGTTTACACACGCATCATTTTTGCGTGTTCACGCAAAGAACCCGTATTACACGGTTGTTATGCTCAAACTTCTTTTTCTTCACAACTTTTTCAATAATTACGACCACTGAAAATTAGAATTTATCATCTTGGAAGAAGCATAGTGATATCATCCTCTACATCAGTCACTGTCTATTCATTATATTGTGTCCATACAACTTAATCGTACCGTAAAGACGCACCAACACTCATTTCTACATCATTAAAAAAATAATTTTTACAACTTAATCGTACTCTGAAAATTTAACTATGTTTAAACTATACACAACCTAGTCGTACCCTAGTTATTTTTATTATATAAATGTTCATCAAACAATTTATGCTTTTCTTTGTATCCATTTGTTTTCAAAAGATATTGCAATTCTGCTCTTTTATTTGCCCTACCAAGTGCTATATAAATTAATAAGCACACTTTAGATGTTTTAAACATTATACCCTTACTAATAAATGATTTTAGATATAACAGCCCTTGTTTATCTCTTTTTATCCAATTAATAGAGGACTCCAACAATATTGACGGTCCTCTGGATCAAACCAATTTTCTCTTTTGTTTTCTTTAAGTAACTCTTTAATTTCCATTAAATTGATATGTAATTTATTTACTGTTTCTATACTAAAACCCCTTATTATATATTAATGATAATACATGGATTTTCCATTTCTTCTGTTTTATAAATCCTTGTTTCCATTAAGCACCAATCCTTAATGCTGAAAATATTGTCGTATTCACAATTCCATTGACCCCACTTGAAATTTTATTATTAACCTTCTTTTTTGCTTATCAAAATATATTTTAGCTTCTTTTATTTTACGTTATGTAGGGTAGTGCCGAAATCCATCCCCAGATTTTGATTAATTGTGCCATCATTTGAACCTTTTTAGTTGCTGGAGAAGGTTTCGACAATTTTGAAGTGAAAAGGGAAACAAAAAAACCTCAGTGTAATACTGAGGAGACGGTTTGTCGTGTAAATTATTTTTACTTTTTGGGGTTAAGAACAAGGTGATTATTTCTTTTTTGGGATTTACTAAAAATATTTGATAATTTTCGAAATTAAACGACCGGCTACGCTATGACCGGTAATTTGATTGACTGTTCCCGTGAAATACAAATCTTTTTGTGGATAATAAAAAGCAAAAGCACCGGATTGTCCCCAATGCCCTATTAATCCATTTTTAAAGGAACACAATGAGATTGGCTGCTTAGCTATCCCCACACCATAATAAAATTGCCCAGGTAAAAGCAAGAAATTCCAATTTTCCATTAACTCATCGAAGTCTTTTTTGGGAAAAAGTTGACCATTTATAAAAGCTGTTAGAAAAACCATGGATTCTTGCGCTGTCGATACAATACCACCTTCTGCTGGTATTGAAGACATATATTGTGGGATTTGAAGTTGTTTCGATTTGTAAGTTAATGGTAAAGGCGTTTTGTCATTGATGTTCTCATATACATAGGTATGCTGAAGATTCAATACATCAAAAATAAATTCTTTGAATACTTCTTGAATAGATTTGCCAGTAATTTCTTTAATAATTTCTCCTAAAAACTGATAATTTGTATCAGAATAATGCACTTTCCCCTTTTGCCCAGGCTTAAATTTAGGTTTCATTTTTTTCACTGATTGTACAGTTTTTTCAAAAGTCCATAATTGATCCTTACCTGCTATAAGTTCTAAAAAAACATCAGAAGTAAAATAATCTGGAATGCCTGAAGTATTAGACATTAAATGTTTGATTGTTATTTCATATGAATAATCAATATCTTTCAAGACATGAATGCGGCTTACTACACTTTTAGGAAGATATTCTGAAATTTTGTCCTCTAAATCCACCTTATTTTCCATCCTTAATTTTAAAATACTCGTTGTAATATATAATTTCGTGACACTTGCTAAATAATATGGAGTATCTACTGCCATATTACCTGCACTAGACACATGTGAAAATGAGTTATCACCTTTTTTTACACATAAAACAACACTCGTAATATTCTTCTTTTCGAGTGCCTGAGCAACTAGGTCGTCCATTGTCGATTGACTTAAAGTACTCTTCAGCTTAATAAGACCCCTTTCATAATTTTTTTACTTTATCTTACATATACGCCCTACATTATAAAATATTTCATCTGGAATGTGCCTTGGCATAATATTAAAGAAAATAAGAACTTTTTAATGATAGAAATGTAATGAATATAGCATTGATTTGATGTATTTGTTCGATAGCCCGAAAGGAATAACGAAAAGAATCTTTTTTGTATTACAGAGAAGGTTACGAAAAGTTTATACTCACAGCCATTAGAACTCGGTTTTTATTTTGGCAATAGGAAAATTATTACATACCAGCTCTAAGGTGATTTTAATATAATCATGACAAGGTTTTTCGGGTAGCGAATTTATTTTACTAGCTGCTCTCTTCGCATAAATAAGTGCTTTATAATAAAAAATGGCTAAATAACAATTTAACAAATCAGGAAATGACGATTTATAGTAAAGCAATAAAACTTTATCGTTTTACGATAAAAAAATATTGACTAAGGATGTGCCTTTGGTTATTATGATTTTAGAAAGTTGAGAAGTTAGTGAGTCATTAACAAAAGGTAACAAGTATACAATTACTTTTATGCTTTATGCCATTAGGATCTGTTCAGATATTAATGTAGGTAAGAGTCTTGATAGAATTGTTTTAATATTGTTTATTGGTTTCTCTCAATTTTCAAAAATCAAAATAATTGATGGATAAAATTAAAGGTCAATGTTGAGAAGGCGGTGAATCATGAAACAAAAGGAATTAGCAAAGTGGTTAAAAATAATTATTTTTTTCTGCTGGATATTTGGTTTATTGTTCTGTGTCTATGTCGCACCAGAAACAGGGAAGAATATATTGTTAGATTCTTACCCCTTAAATGAGTTATATAAACCGTTCATTGCTTTTATTTGGATAACTGGACTACCTTACTTTTATGCTTTATGTATAGGCTGGAGAATCTGTTCAGACATAAATATAGGAAACGATTTTACAGTAAAAAATGCAAGAAGGTTAAAGCGTGTAAGTGTTTTAGCAATGACAGAAGGAGTTTTATATCTTATTGCACTACTTTATGTATTTATTAGTGGGCACTACAATACAAATCTTTTAATGGTTCTTTTGCTAATCCTATTTTTTGCAGTAGTTATTTCTGTATTTACTTCTTTACTTTCTTATTTAATGGGTAAAGCTAGTAAAATTAAACAAGATAACGAATTAACGATTTGAGGTGTAACATGGGCATCATAGTTAATCTTGATGTAATGCTAGCTAAAAGAAAAATGAGTGTTACAGAACTATCAGAAAAACTGGGTATCACAATGGCAAACGTCTCAATTTTAAAAAATGGGAAAGCAAAAGCAATTAAATTTTCAACATTAGAAAAAATATGTGAAGTATTAGACTGTCAACCGGGTGATATCTTGGAATATAAAAAATGATTGAATTAATTAATGGAGGGATTATTATGAAAATGAAATACGTAATTACATCTATACCAATTCTTTTAGGGGTAATCTGCTTAATTGCAAAAGCTATCATTGGTAGTAAAGTAGCTGCAGACGGCACTTTAGTAGAACCTTTCTTCTTGATTCCACTTGGATTTTTATTATTCTGCCTAGGAATTGCTTCATTAGCTGTTGTGGCATTGATGTCAGTGTTTAAGAAAACACAAATTGCAAACTAATGTTTATACCTGAAAGGATTAAACAACTTTAAAGAAGCTGGGATATAACTGGTCAATAAATTTAAGCGCGTGAGAACTCAATTTTTAAAATAGTTGAGTGCTCGCGCTTTTTTGAGAAATTTTTTAAAACAAATCCAACTTCAGTTATTTAAATATTTTACCAATCCTAAGGGTGCAACTAAATTGTTCAGGGTACGAATGAGTTGTACATAGACATATATTGAATATATTTACAAAAAAACCAAATATATCAATATGATACTAAATTCGCCTCATCACCATAACTTTGATTTCCGTTCCGACTGGGCGCATTATCTGTGTAAAAGAGAAGCGACAGCACCGGCGTTTTCATAGGATGTGATGCTTTCGCCAATCCCCAAGGAGTCGCCCAGCCGGCATAAAGATCAGCCTATATACATTTCATATGTTTTAACAAATGTCTTCCACAACTTTTGATGATGAGCCCTAGATTCACCTATAAAAGTAACATTAAATGAAGGCTTAAAAGCTAGCTGCTATAACAATAGAATAATATAAACAAATCCAAAAAACAGACATAATGGACTGTAAAGCCAAGTATCGTATTTAGCAAACTGTGAGTGTTTTATTTTTTTTAAAAATCCAACATACTTAAAATCACCAATTGCCCTAATAATGAAAACGAAAGCACAAACAATACTTCCGATTTTAGATAAACTATTTGCTTGGAACCCCAGCAAATAACCTCCTTGAACAACAATAATGGCACTAGCCAGTAGAATAAGAATAGCTACGAATAATGTTCCCCATTTTTTAGGAGCAAAAGCAGGTCTATACTCTCCTTCTTTTACAGGGATAGCAGCGGCAGAACCCCAACGACCTCCAAAAGCCCAATAAATATGCAACGAACTGATAAACCACAGAAGCCCTTCAGCTACTAATATTAAAAGTAATGTCATTTTTTCGCCCCCCACTGTTTTAATTCAAACAAAACATACACATACGTATGTTTATAGTAAAAATTTTGTCCCTTCAGGTTTTAAAACCTTATTAGGGACATTTAATATCGAATAATCAATTTTGCTTCGGCAGGATGTTTTTTGTGCGAAAGCGTAGTGTCACCGTAGCAACAGATAAATGCCAAGGGACGTGACGTTCTTAAACTGAGTTCCCCTATTTCAGCGAAATATTTGGCGAACCGCTGAAAGAAGTTAAAAGTATTACCATTTTATCAATATCAAAATTAGGATTTTCTTCAAATCTTGTCATCCATCCTACATACGTTAAATAGGCAAGTCTCGCTCTATCAATCGATTCAGCTTTGTCGATGCCCTTTTTTTGATATAATTTCGCAACACACGAGATTCTTTGTTCCTCAATATTCACTAAGCGTTCTGCAACAACAGGATCATATTTTGCCCAAGTATAAATACCAATCTCCATTTTTTTATCTCGATTAAAACTAATTCGTAATAGCTGTTCCAACGAGGCATCCTGTTGCTCCATACTTTGAACAATCAGCTTTGTCGCATGTATTTCCCAATAGTCGACCATAGAATCTAACAGCTCTTGATGGTCACGAAAATAGTGATAAAAGCTACCTTTACTTATTTTTAGCAGTCGAGCAAGTGCTTCGATGCGAACTTTATGTATTCCTTCATCAGCTAATTGTTGTAATCCTGCTTTTATCCAATCTTCTCTTGTTAATTGCATGTCATCTCTCCAGTAAGATACGTTAGCGTATGTTTTACGTTAGATTACTATCAATTTCATTTTTTGTCAATTATTCGATTTATTTACCTTTATGAACTTTAATGTTATTGTTAATCGTTATATTTATAGGCATTACCCTTGGTAAAATACAGGCACTTACTATTATAATTGCTAAAAGTTTTTTCATCTTTAATCTCCCTCGTAGTGTGCTTAGAAATTTCCAATTATGATGTTTTTTTCGGTTGACATTTCACCACTGTTTTTGGTTACATTCCTATTTCAAATCACTTTTCTTTATTTAATCACAGCTAATGCCAAGTTTTTTAATTACTTGACCTTAATGCCACTTATTAATTATGCCTCGGCATAATTGCGTCCAGAATCGGCTTTGTGGTTTGACCTGCATATGTTTTTTGCGCGAAAGCGAAGCGACAGCAGCATATGTTTTTTGCGCGAAAGCGAAGCGCTGCAGCACGAAGTTGGTCACTTCAGTCATGTGTTGTTGCTGTCGTGCTTCGCTTTCGCACAGATAAATTGCCAAAGGGCTTGACGTTTTCTTAGACTGAGTTCCTCTGCGGACATTTGCTGAAAGAAGTTAAAATGTATTATCAAATAGATTTTCTGCAATGCCTTGTAAAATATCTTTCTCTGTAAACTCCATTAATTCTTCTTTTGTGATAGTTTTCTGTTGAATTAAGCGGTTTGACTGAATAGTCACGAGCTTTTCAAATAGGTTTCGGATATAGCGACCGTTCGAAAAGTTTGGAATAGATTCGACTGGAATTTGATGCAATTGTTCCTTCATATGATGTGCAAATACGTCACCATACTCGTAATCATTATTTTTACATAGCATGGCAAAAATATCATAAAGCTCATCCGTGCTAAAATTATCAAACTGCACAAAATGATTGAAGCGTGATTTAAAACCTGGATTGGCAAGTAAAAATTCCTCCATAAGCTCTGTATAACCAGCAACGATCACAACTAAATCATCGCGTAAATCCTCCATCGACTTTAATAGACTATCAATCGCTTCTTTACCAAAAGCGTCCTGTTTATCATTAACTAGTGAATAGGCTTCATCTATAAAAAGCACGCCGCCCTTTGCTTTATTTACTACTTCTTGGACCTTCAAAGCCGTCTGACCAACATATCCTGCTACTAAACCTGCACGATCTGTTTCCACAAAATGCCCGCTTGAGAGTACACCAAGATGTTTATATATTTGGCCTATAATACGTGCCACTGTTGTTTTTCCTGTACCTGGATTTCCAGAGAACACTAGATGATAGGTGATTGGGAAGCTTGTTAAACCATGGTCGACACGCAAGCTTTGAATTTTAATGAAGTTAATAAGATTATGTAATTCCTTTTTGGCATTTGGAAGTCCTACAAGTCCATCCAGCTGCTTCTGTAATTTTTCAATTTCTCGCTCTATTTCTGGTGTTATTCGTAAACGTTCACCATTAATAAATTCACCGCTATAAATAATTTTCCCCTCTTCATTGAAATAATCTCCTCGACCGTGCTTTTTTCCATTTACAAGTTCTCCGATATAGGATGCCTGTCCATTAGTATAGTAAAGAGTACCATGTCCCGTCATAGCATCCTCTTTAAACTGCCCCTCCGATACTAGCACACCTTGACGAGAATTGTTCTTACCTTTCCCATGTTTCATATCCTCAAAGAAATAACCTTCATATTGAAGCGTTGTTACACCATTTGCAAGTTCCTCAGCACTTGGCGATTCTGGTGTGAAGTAAAGCTTTCCGGCACCTTGCATATGGTTCCAGATAAAATCACCTTCATATTGTAAAAAACCACTTGGATAGTATTGTTTTCCCTTGCCCTTCTTCATGCCATGGACAAAATCTCCTTCATATTGCGGCTGATTTAAATGCGGATACTTGGTACGAAGCTCTTTAAATGGAGCAATAGCATCTTCCTCATAATACAAAATCCCGTAACCATCCATTAAATCATTACGAAAATGTCCCTCGTAATATACTTGACCATCCTTATATAAAATACCATTACCTTGTTTTTTATTTTGAATAAATTCGCCCTGATAAATCATTTGACCTTTTAAATACATAATGCCATTACCTTGCTTCATATGATTGGTGAATTCCCCCTCGAATAACAGCTCCCCTTCTTGGTCAAATAGCGTACCTTTTCCATCATATATGTCATGTCCAAAGTCATTTTTCTTCACGCCGCCACGATACATTAATGTACCATCTGGATACAATATATCTTTTTCTTTATGATTATATGTCATTTGATTGCCACCCTTTGTCCATTTACAGTATATGTTCAATTATAGCGTGGAAAAGAATACTTATGTGCGAATTTTCGGAATTCGCAAGGTATTTTTCACTCTTATAAGGTAAAAATCCGCTTCGATTAGTATCTACACGGATTTTTACCTTTTTTTGTTTTTATATATAGCGATAATTTTGTTGCATCGATTGAATCGTTTCAATCATCTCTTCTCTAAGCTCAATTGGCTCTAACACTTCAATGTCTGCCCCTTGGCTCAGCAACCACATTTTAATACCATGTCCAAAAACTTCTGCTTCAAATAAATATTGCCCATCTTTTTTAGATAATATTTTTGCTGTTGGCAAACGATCTAACACAGCTTGTGGGGACGGTCCTTTAAAGATAAATTTCATACGCATTAGCTCGCCTGCATGCATAAACTGAATACGTTTGCGAAATTCTCCTTCTTGAAAACGTTCGGCATATGGTATTTGGAATTTTTTATCAAGCTCACAAAAATGTTGAATTCGGTCGACTCTATAAACAATGGGCAAATCCTTTTCATGCTTATTATCATAAGCAATTAAATAAAAGTAGTATTCCGAGAAAATAACGGCAAGTGGTTTTAAAATCCTTTCTGTAGGAATTGTTTCACCTTCACGTAAATAATCAATTTTAATGATCTTCTTTTTTTGAACCGCCTCTGATAGAACCCAGATTAAAGGCAGTAAAGACTTTTTATGATTTAAATCTACGTACAAATGCTTTTCGTTTAAAATAATATTGTGAATAAACTCCTGCTTATCAGCCGCAACAATCGAAATAAGCTTATCTATAATATCACTCATTTCTGATTTTAGCAGTGCCCTTGATTCGATGAGAATTTTAACAATCGCTAAAACTTGCTCCTTTGATAAAATACTTTCTCCTTTATTTGTCAGCCTGTACACCTTTTCCGTCCGCACATATTCTAAATGGCAATCCAATTTAGCTTTTTCTAGGTACGCTCGAATTTCATTCAAATCCCGTTGTATGGTTTTTTCACCAACATTATGTGTAATTGCTTCTTGTTTTTTGTTAATTCCTTGACCATCCATTAGTCTGTCAAACATCGAAATGACGCGATAGCCTTTGTGTTGTTGTGAATCTACCATATATCCCACTCTCTCTTCAAAGTTACTTTTCTATTATACAAAAAGAGTTGGACACTATTAGTCCTTTTAACTACGGAATTTCTATTTTATTGGTATAATTGGCATGACATTCTATACTTTTGTTATAATTCACTTTATTTTTACAATTAATTCCGTATAAGCAGATAAAAAGGACCTCAATCTCGGTGATTGAAGTCCTTCATTATTATGTCAATGAAATACCAATGTCATGTTTGCTCTTCAGCAAAGTGAAAGGTTGATTTCCGTTCCGACTGAGCATTTTGTTGTTGCTACCGCTGAGACTGAGCGACTCGGCATCAGCGGCCTCGGATAGCTTTGCTCTGCGCGAAAGCCAATCAACCATGTCACATAGAATTTTTTGAGATAAAACGAAACTTCAGCAAAATGAGTATTTATGCGAAAATGTGTAACCTAGACAGAATCTTTAGCGGATTATTCCTTTACTCTTACTGCAGTTCCATACGCTAATACTTCTGATGTGCCGTCCATGACCGATGATGTTGAAAATCTTATCGCAACAATCCCATTTGCCCCTAGTCTTCTTGCTTCTTCTTCCATAGCTTGTGTGGCTATTTCTCGAGAGCGAGTGAGCATTTCTGCATACTCCTTCATCTCTCCTCCGACAATATTGCGAAGTCCAGCCATCATATCGCGGCCAATATTTCTCGATTGTACCGAATTACCTTTTACTAAACCTATAGTTTCTACAATTTCTTTTCCTGCTATAATATCTGTAGTTGATAGTAACATACAATAGCCCTCCTATTTTTTATATTTTTCAACGGCTTTAACAGCTTCAGCAATGGAAGTCGTAATCACTCCCGTGCGCTTAATTAAGCCAATCACAAATAAATTGCGATAAACAAATTGATTTTCAACCCCGTCGTGTATAAGTGCTTCTATTTTCATCATATTATCCCGGCCTTGTTGACGAACATCTGTAAAGACGCCTACGATTGGTCGATTCAACATCGCAAATGCTCCAATCTCTGCTGCTACACCTGAATCAATCTCAACCCCATCTAAAACGGCCACTAATACATCGCTTTTTTGCAGCATCTCTAAATCCGCTTGCGCAATCGCCAAACTATCAGCATATGCCGCTTTATCATTTATCGCATCATTTTCCTGTGGTACATATAATTCAATACCTGGTACTTCCTCTCTAATTGCCGCAGCGAGTTGCTCGTTGACTAAACGATCTCCTAAAGAAAATAATCCATTTGCTAAGTATGCCTTCATAATAAAACTCCTATTCCAATGTTTTTTCAAACACGATTTTATGTCGATTTTTCTTATCCACAAAAGTGGAAATAATATCAAATCCATGTTTAAGATTTGTGATGAGCATTGCTTTTCGCTCACTTCTACCATATGTACGAACTTTTTTAAATCCAAGTGCCTGTATATGTTCATGCTGTCGCCCCATCAATTGACTGGCAATCCCTTGACCCCGTTTCTTTTCATGGACACCGCCTAACCAACTGTAAAAAACGCCATCAGGATGTGTATAGCCCAGTTTAAAGCCTAGGATATCTTTATTTTCTACTGCTAATAAACAAATAAGTCCTTCTTTACTTTCAAGTTTTTCTAGTGGTAGATTTGCCCCATCAAATACATGTGCATGAATTTCCTGTAATTGCTTCAACCAATCATATGGTACGCCTTCAATTATGACGATATGTATTTTTATCACCCCTATCAGTCATTCATTATAGCAGAAAAGCTAGAACTATAAGGTTGAACATTGTAAATAACGTCCTTTATACAGTGCTAAGTATTTATCCTATCGAACAGGCGAACTAATCCGCTCGGAGTTTTTGGATTAAATAAAGAATACTACGATATAGTTTGCGATAACAGAACAGTTTCTCAAGCAAACGGTTAAGTCAGGTGGTAACCTTTCCATGACATTAACAACGGGAACGCCACGTGACGCCCAATCTCCTCTATTGTCACCAAAATACAGGGAGGTAGGAATCTTCCCTGTAGGCAAATGCGTAGCTTTTACATAAAAATGCTGGTATCCAATACTCATGTCATTTACCCAATAAACGGGAAAGAAATCCTTGCGGTATGATATTTTCTCTAAAGGCTCTTCGGCCATATCACTGTTTTTAATGCAAACGGTATCTTGTCCACTCTCCTTACGGTAATCATCCTTTGATTCGAGTAAACCGATATATCGCCAGCATCCTCGTTTCGTCCCAAAATAATAAAAAACCTCCCACTTTTATACGAACCCAAACTCATATCATTTGGATATTTTGTTCGTTTTAGCGGGAGATTATATTCTATCATCCGATTGTTTCCACAATGTTTCCTTGCTGATCTTTAATATATGTTTTTTCAATTAAGAGTGAAAGTTCCGGTATTGAAGATAATTCAAATTCTTTTTCTTGTGGCATCAAGTTTTGATGGAGTTCCATAACTGCCTTTTCATTTAAAGTTATGGTAACATCCGCTTCCTCTACTCTATAGCCACATTTTTCTCCTGGCTCAAAAACAACTCGGATTTCTCGACCAACTAAGGTTAGCCTTTTCCCTTTTAAAATCCGTCCGCGTAATAGTTTACCGATTATTCCTGCTTGCTTTGCCCCTAGCGTCAACTTATTAAGCGGTTTGCTGAACAACCCTGTTTTCCCCTGCTCCCAAGCTAGTTGGTCCACAAATAAATAGCCAGTGTTTGAGCCTTCTTCCGCCATTCCTTTTTCTACCGCTTCAGCAATGGATGAAATCTGTAAAAGAGATGCACGAGATAAGTCAGTAACATAGCTCGGGATATATTCTAGACCTGCCTTTAGTACACCAATCGTATTCCAAGTTTGCATCGCCTCAAGCTCATCGCCTGTAATCCCTACCATTTGAATAAACTCCACTTGTCCATTTGGTGTATCAATAGCAGGTAACTCGGGATCTAACGTATATGCAAGCGCCGTTAAAAGCGTATCAGCACCTTCGCAGATTGGCCCATTAGCATCCAAATAATCGCCTGCTCTGAAAACATTGCCACTGTCAAAAACATATCTTCCCATGTTTTGCAGCAAATTTAGCGCCCACGCTGGTGGCTCCTCCTCATCTTCATTTCGAGCAAGACGAAATGTTAACTCAAACCCATATCCGCTGTATTTCGCATCTTCAGATTCTTTTTCATATAACTCGGAAAATCCATAAGTTACAAAATGCCAGTGTGGAACTGGTGTCTCACTCTTATAGGCGCTGATTCCTTCAAGTGGATCTTCTCCCCCTAATAAATATGGAATAACAGTTCCATAATGCTTCGGCTCCTGTCCTCCGTAAACTTTTAATAATTCCTGATCAATCGCATCCCAACCATATGCATTTACTTCTTCGCTCATCATCAACGCCCCCTACGTATTTCTATATTACCTATAATTATACTATAAAGTATATAACACACTCCAAAGAGAATAATACCTAGTTTAATACCTCTAATCTTACTAGATTTTTTTATTAATCGATGGTGGATATTGAGTAAAAGTTACTAAGTCCTATGGCAATCCATAGAGACATGGCTAAATATGAAGCCTCAACGGATATCTAAATGCGCCGAGGCGTTATTATAGCGTGGATAAAAATAAGTTGAATGATTCAAGATTTCGCCTTAACCGTATAACATCGCTGTTGAACGCACACTTTGTAAGTAATCTGCAAGCTTCCCAGCATATACTTTTTCTAAATAAGGTAATTGTGCGATACAATGGGGTGTCATTAATGCTGGGTTTTGATAAACTTTCAGCCCACCAACCTTTAAAAGAGTCGCTACAAATTGTGAGCAAAAATAAGCACGCTCTCTTCGTACCTCCTTTTGCATCATAACGCCAAAGAGCCCGATAAAATTATATTTATAGCGATCACGATTCCAATACATATAACGTACGATTTTCATCATCTCTAAGTATTGATACTGAGATATTTTACAACGATAAATTACACAATCAGCTGTTTCAAATAGCCCTCTTTCTGCATCCTCTTGCAAAAAGCCCCCACTTAAAGGATTATTTAATTGTCTACGTCCAAAGCTATACATTTCAAAAAGTTCCTCATCAAAAGCAATGGACGCATGATTCATCTCTTTTCCAGTATACATGCCTATAGCTTTTGATAGTAATGTACCTGTCTTTGTTAATACTATGTAAATGGTATATGCCATGTCCTCACCCACTTCAATATTCTTCCACACTACCAATACGTTTTAAATATTCAAACGGTTTCATAAATTTCCTTTTTTTATAAGTATAGCTAAAGAAGTTGACTTTTTTCTTAGAAAAAAATGAAAATTTCCTTAATTTTCATCAATAAAATTTTTACTGAGAATTTAAGTATAGGTATGTACAAGAAACTTTAAATATGATTGTCAATGTGGTGTAAAGTTTGAGGCTTTATAGGAGCTTAAAAATTTAAATGTAGCATAGAGTCACGGACAAAATCCTGGTTAAGTAAGTATCCTTTTAACTAATAGAGGGCGTGTAACATTTTTTTGAGTCAAAAACGATACTATAAAAAATTGATACAAACTGTAGTGGAGCTTATCACTCTGGTATGTCCAGTCAACTGTCTAGCGTGCCTTCCACAAGGAATCGATTATCTAATACCATAAGAATCCGAAAGAATATACCAGCTACAGCGTAAACTTAAGGGGTACAAGATATCTTCCCCTTCAAATTTTTGGCGTAACCCCTGAGTTTTTCATGACTTAGATCAAATTCCCATTAACCCCCAATCACTGGCGTAATTGGGGGTTAATTTTTCATACTAGCAATTTTTCAACTGGCTTTTTATTGCCGGATTTTCATATTTTAATTCTTTATCATTGTCTGGGTGTTGGAACAATTATTTCGGTATATACATATCGCTTCTTTTAAAAATATTTGCTCCTTTTCTGTAAAAGGATTGGGAAATTTGAATGATTCTGTGAATGGTAGCTTTTTCTCAACCAAATCTAAATTTCCTTTCAATGTTTCATTCATAAGTTGCAGAAGTGTTTTAACAGTTTCTTGAGATTCTTTTGAAGAAGGAATTGCTTCTATAAATGTTAAATGTTTAATTTTTGATAGAACTTTAGTCCATTTTTTATCTAGATCAATTTCTTCGGATTTATTTATACTAAATAATTCATCAGTTATATCTGAGAAGTGTTCTTTAAACCATGTTTCAGTATTTTCAGCAAACATTAATTTTTGAAGCATAGCACAAAATATCTCGATATTAATGATTTCCTCATCTTTCACTGTTTCAATAATGTGATTTATATCAGATAATGTATTTATAATTTCAAGCTTTTTTGCTTCAAATAACTGTTTTTGTGCGTTTAAAGATTTTAAGATAATTTCACCTTTAACAGTGTTTTTTTGCAGTATGTCTTTAATTTCCTTTAGCGACAAGCCTAGAAACTGCAATGACTTAATGTTTTGTAAAGTAGATAGGTCCTCTGTAGTATATAATCTATGTCCACCCTCTGTATAATCACTTGGTTTCAATAGGTCGATGCTGTCATAATATCGAAGGGTTCTAATACTAACACCAGACGTTTGCACAAGTTGACCTATCGTAAAAATACCATTCTCCGACAAATTATTCTCTCCTTAATGATTGACTTTAAAGTATCGTATAACGGGATAAGAAAACTTTTTTCCATTTAAAGTATAAATTGCTGCAATTAAAATTAATATTGTTTCAAGAATAATAAGGGCAAAAGACAGGATTGAAACTGCGCTCCATTTTTTAGACATAAAAGTTAATAACAAAAAAACTGGGAAGAAAGTAAAATGAAGGTTCATTCCCTCTTTTGCATGGTCAGCAAAATATTTATTCCTATTCCTTGATACTAAGTATACCAATATAGGTAAAATAAAGGTTAATAATAGCGAGAACAGGTGCATTAAACTTGCCAATCCTCTGTTTAATATACTCTCTTTTTTCACTGTGCTTTTCCTCCAATAGCATATTTTTAATTGTTACCATTTAAAGTTAGTAACTAAATTCATCATAAAAGGTAACGCTACTGGAGATTCAAGGACAAAGGATAATTTTTTTCATTAAACACAAGAATTCACGTTTGGTTCGGCATCTTTGTTTAGGTGATTAACTTCAAATAAGGTAGCGAAGTATTTAATTGAAAACAAGTGATTTCTTTAAAGTTTTCCTTATGTTAAATACTTTATCAAATATAGCTGTTGTTATTTTTAGTTTGCTCTATTGTATGATATAATCGCTTTACTGACTAACCTAAGCAAGTCAAATTGAGCTGTAGCGATACCGTACGCTACAGCTTTTTTTGTATTCTCTTCCTCATGGATTATTGCTTTCCAAATACTCCTCTGCTAGTTGTGGATTTTTATATATGGCCATACCAGTTTTCAATTTTTTAAAGCCGATCTTTTCGTAAAAAGGTTCATTTCCTGTTGTTGCAATTAGCTGAATACAAGAAACATCCTCTAAAAGAATTTTAGCTATCCCGCTTCTTTGATAAATTTTATGTACTACAACATCATAAATCGCAGCATTAAATACTCCATCTGAAAGAGCTCTCGCAAAACCTATAATTTTATGATCTTTTACTGCGAAAACTTGATGTGTACTTGCATTGAAAACTTTTTTTATAATACGTTCATCATGTTTCATCCGCCCTACTGATTGATAAACTTCTTTTAACATTGTTAGCTCGTTTTCCCCTACGTCATATTTAAGTGAAACCATTTTTACGCCCCCTATTTTTTCTTTTAATGTTGATTAACTATATTTAACCATCAAACTAAAGAAATTACATACCATTTATAAATCAAGTCTCTTGACGAACGTTTGTTCTGATATTAAAATGATAAAAAAGGAGGCAATTTTATGCAAAAAACGAACATCATTGAATTAGCACATTTCTCAGAAGAGTATGTGGCTATTTTGAATGCCTTTGAGCTTCCGGAAGAACAAAGGCAATTTACTGCCCTTCCAAAAGAAATTTCTATAGAGATGGTTGGTCAATATCCGATTGTTATTTTGAGTGACCATGTACCTGTAGGATTTTTTGTCCTGTACGCAACAGAAAGAGTAAAAGAATACTCTAATAATCCAAATGCTATGCTGCTTACTGCATTATCTATTGACCATAAACAACAAGGAAACGGGTACGCCAAAAAAGGGATGTTAGCATTGTCTGAATTTATGAAGAGGGAATTTAAAGAATATAATGAAGTTGTTTTAGTCGTTAATCATAAAAATATTCCGGCTCAAAATTTGTATTTAAAAGCTGGCTTTGTCGATAACGGGGAAAGAAGAATGGGACGTATTGGTGAGCAAATTGTTATGAACCTAACCATTTAATAAATGTAGATATGAATTCTCAAAAATCACTCGTTATGACATGAGTGATTTTTTCTGTCCGCTCCTTTACTGATGGCACCTAAATTCATGGGCTGATTTACTATCACTGATTGTTCGAGAGGTGAACCCTCCTATCACTTCTCCGAATGAGATGGTCGAGGAATTTCTTGTTATTACTAACTGGCGTGATGACTCCTAAAATAAAAATAAACCTACCCGATTATAATTTAGGGTAGGTATTTTCTGGTTAATAAAGTTAAGGTCTAACTATCATACACTCCATCGAAACATTCTTCATATATATCCTTGACCTTTGTTTCCTGTATCTCAAGAAATAAGATACTCAGGAGCTTTATCAAAACTAAAACCTTTATACGATACAATCCGTAATGATCCAGAATTTGTTTTCTCTAAATATTGAACCTTGCAATACAGTCTAGGCTCAAACCATATAATATCTTGGTCTACATTGGTAACAATCTGTTTAGCAATTTGACGAAATGCTGCTTTTTCTTCAGGTTTGAAACCAAACTCAACATTTGCAATATGTCTATATTTACCTTTACTTACTTGAGTCCCTACCACTATCGCAAATGGATATTCTTTATAACCTTTAAAGTGTTTGTATTTTAACCAACTATGCGATCTATGATTAGTCTTATAAGTGGAATTGCCTCGTTTACCAACGATACCTTCCATGTTCTTATCCTTAGTTAATTGAAAGATGTTCTACCATCCCCCTGTATTGATGGCGTAATCTCTAACAGGTAGGTATTACGAATTGTATTTCCTCCATTTAAACAAAGTTTTGAAGTGCATAAAACTAATTAGACCGATATACAACCTCTTTTTGTTTAATATCAATGACATATCCAGTCACTGCCGCCAAAAGTGTGGGTACAGTCCAGCCAAGACCATTTTCATACAAAGGTAGTAACATTAAGTAGGAGTTCAGTATTTTAATATGGATATTAAAAGTATCTAGCACTCCATACAAAGCAAATAATGTTGCGACTGAAACGGCAAGTACATACATTTTTTTGCTCTCTCCTAAGAAGTGTTGGAATAATGATAGGATAACAAGCACAATTGATATTGGGTAAATGAAAACAAGTAATGGTGTAGCAATTTGTAGTATCAGGTCTAGGCCAAAGTTTGTAAATAGCATACCGATAACTATGAAAATGATTACGAATTTTTTATAAGACAACTTTGGGAAAATCTTATTAAAAAAGCTGGCGCAGGCATTGGTCAGGCCAACACAAGTAGTTAAGCAGGCAAGGATAACAATTGATCCAAATAATACATTACCTCCGTATCCAAATAACTGTTGAGAGGCTAAGACTAATATTTCTGCCCCATTTTCAAGTGGTTCGTCATGTGGTAGTACACGTCCAATCCAACTAAGTGATAGATAAACGACGATTAAACCTACAGCTGCAATGAGACCAGCACTGACTGTTCCTCGAATCAAATCTTTTTTATCAGTTGCCCCTTTATCTTTTAACCCATTGATGATGACAATTCCAAATGCAAGGGCTGCGACAGCATCCATTGTGAAATAACCTTCCAAAAAACCTTCAAGAAAAGGAGCTGATTTGAACTTTTCAACGGCTGGTGCATCCTTATAATTAAATGTCGAAAAGGCACGAATAAATAATATCGCTAATATAGTGAGCAATGCCGGTGTAAGGAACTGTCCCACGAGATCAATAATCTTTTTAGGATTTATACTAAGTAAATAGGTTACGCCGAAATATACGACTGAAAACAAAAATAAAGGTAGACGGCCTTCGGCACTATATACTTGCATAAAGCCTAACTCGTACGCAACACTCGACGCTCGTGGGATACCATAAAAGGCACCAATTGACATATAAATAACAATTGCAAAAACAAGACCAAAGACAGGGTGAACACGTTGCCCAATTGATAATAGTCCATTATCGGATAGTGAGACAGATATAATTGTCAAAAAGGGCAAGAAGACTGCAGTTAAAATAAACCCTGCTATCGCAATAACATAGTAGCTGCCGGACTCCATCCCAAGATATGGTGGAAATATTAAATTTCCTGCACCGAAAAACAAAGAAAAGAGCATAAATCCTGAAAATAACACATTTTTTTTACTCACCTTAAAACCTCCAAATTTTTAGCAAATTCAATGTCAACCTCAACTGTTTCAAAAATATTAATAAAAGAGTTATCATTATGGTTATGTACAATTTTATAATTTGAATTGTTTCATCACGAGTAACGATCATCTTTAATAATGTGTTTTGTCTCATGTCTGTAGCCACCAACTCGTGATGGTACTTAAAATCCCATAAGGGACCAAAAAAAGTTAAAGGCAAATGCCACAATTAACGAACTTGCGATGACGATTATATTTTTCATAACCTTTAAACCTCCATTAAGCAAAAACACATTCTTAAAATGGAAGATAGTGAATCTATTAAATCTATCCCCTAAAAACATCATTCCAGCAAAATAAGTGTCGATTTTTTCATGTTCTGTCTCTCCTTTTTGGCATAAAAAAAACTCGTCCCTAAATAGGGACGAGTTTATACTCGCGTTACCACCCATATTCCTCAAGTTTCTTTAAATGAAACAATTCGGCTCTCTGTCAACGTACTATCATACGTGTTCCTTGTAACGGTGGAAATCCGTCAAAGCTTACTAGATTTTCGGCTTCGCTTCTCGGAGATGATTTTCGGATAAAATCTGTTCTTCGACTTCCACCAAACGCCGACTCTCTGTACAACAGGGTTCTTATCTTACATTTTCTCGTCACTGAATTTAATTATTGAACATAATTTAGCATGGGTGAATTAGTGTGTCAATAAAAATATTTAGAAGGCTTTACTTACATTAAACTCCTCAGATTGTTTGTTCAAATTCCTAAGTATTTAAACGGAATATTTTAAATTTTTATTTTTTTCAAAAAAGAGAACCTTTTTGTTTTGAAATTCGTCCAAATATTGGAAACTAAAATTTCCAGAATAAAAAAAAGGAGACATGTTCATGAAAAAACCGTTTAAAAAATCTTGGGTGGTTGCTTCTGCTTTAACGATAGGAATGGCTGTTCTGACGCCCCTTCAAGCAGGTGCTACTTCAATAGAACCAACAAATGGTGTCACTATTCAAATTGAACAACATATAACAGGAACGATCAAAAACATCAGTGAAGACGGAGTTGACTTAAAAGGTAGGGATGGAAAAAAATACTATATTAGTTTCTATAAATTTTCTAAAGAACAGCTAATAAAGATGAACTTAGTAGAAGGACAGGAAATTACAGTTGAAGGCAGCGTCGTAGAGGATTATTTAGACTTCTACACATTCGAAGTTTATAAAAAGGAATTACCTAAAGGTGTATCAAAAGATGATTTAACAAAATTAGAGAAAATGTATAATGAAATGAGAAAGCTAGAAAAAGAAGCTTCAAAAGCTATGGAAAGTAAAGAGCTAGAAAAGGCTGAAAAGAAATATGAGGAAGCCGGTAAAATTTTTGAAGAGATGCGTAAAATTACTAAACCGTATATTTTAGCTAATTGGCAGCCCCAAACATTTGAAGAATATCTAGGGGATTATAAATTTGGTGAAAATAATATAGTAATTGCAGAAAACGATAAAATACAGCTTAAAGCTATTTATGAGGAATGGGTAAAGCTTGAAAAAGATGGTCAAGAGGAAAAAGCTAACAAAAAAATGGAGAAATTTCATGAAATCCTCAAACCATATTTAGATAAACTTTCTCCGCCTCTAACATTTGAAGAATTCATGGCTGACTTTGAGTTTGATATCCCTGCTGCATCTTTAGCAAAACTAAAAACTCTTTATGAAGATGCCCAAAAAGCTGAAAAAGATGACAACCCTGAATTGTACGATAAATTATGGAAGGAATTCCATTACATCCTCGATTTATTTACAATGCCTCAAACATTTGAAAAATTTATGGTTGACGCTGACTTTGAGTTCAAAATTAGTGAAGCGGATAGCAAGCAATTAAAACAGATTTATGAGGAAATCTTAAAGCTAGATAAAATAGAAGACCAAGCAAAAGTTGGGGATAAGTGGAAAAAATTTTACGATATTTTAGAACCTTATTTTAAAGCAAATAAAGAAGTTCTCATCTCTGCTTCGAAAATAACCGTTAACGGTCAAGACTATCTTCCACATAAGTAAAGGAATAGATGTCCCAGCAATCATTTTCCATGATTGTTGGGATTCCCCTTTAGGTTCAAAAATTTTAATACGCCTCAATGTGTCTTTAGGATCATAAAAAATACTCCCCTTAGATAAACAGATTTTATTTTTTAATCTGTCTACCTAATAGGGAGCATATCATTTCGATGTTGTACGGGTTTTGTTGAAGTATAACTTAAATTGTAATTAGTTCAACGTAATTGCAAATTCCGCGTTCGGCGCGCCAGCAAATACAACCGTTCCGTTCTTCGGCAGTTTTACTTTGTTATTGCCGTTCACAACAGTAAAATTAATACATCTTCCCTTCTCATCATACACCGCGAACGAACTCTTCGATGGCAACGCCACGGTCATCGTTTTCCCTGCTGCCGCTTGCGGGATTGAAAACCATTTCGCATGCCCATTTGCTTGCAACTTAACTTTGGATGTTCTGCCTGTATCAAGCAACTTGAAATTGGATCCACTTACGTATAACAATCCAGCCATCTCCATATACTCATTGTCGCCTTCTGTATAAAAACGAACTTCCGTCATATCACGGCCATTCATCACGGGGATTTGAAGCTGATGCACCGCCGTGTTCGGACCTGTAATTTTTCTGCCGTCCCAATAGCCCTCTAGCCCTTCATTGCGATTAATTTGTGTGGTAAGCAGCATTTGTACGAGATATTCAGCAGAACTATATTTTTCGTTTACGAGATAGAACTTAACGCCTTCCCGCTTCGCCCATGCGGCAGTGGTTTCCTTCGATAACATGTTGTCTTCTAGTTTCTCTGCTAAATAATGTGTCACCGCATTATGCCCTAACCCTGGCAATGATTTATATATGCTCTCCCTCAAATAAGTTCGTCCATTCTTCTCTGTGACGAAGTTGAGCTTGGCAGTACCATCCTCATTAATAAAGCTTCCATCCGCAGTATATACAAATTTTTCTTCTGGATTTGATGGTAAGATTAGTTCTCCATTCTTCGTAATTTCTATTTTGAAATGACTGAAACTATCGCCATAAAAACCCACTTTCTTTGCTATGTCTTGAGGCATCTTGGCCTTGACTGGCTTGCCAAAGGATTTGTTCGGCTTGATATCCTTAATTGTGCCCTTCTCTTTAAGCGCAGCGAGCAGTAATTCATTGGCCATTATTTGATTTGTAGTGCTACTGCCTCCGGATGACAATACAGCCGCTGCCATCTTCTGTTCAGGAAGTACGACCAGTGAAGCATGTTGCAGTGTCGTGTCGCCGCCCTTAGACAAAGCCTTTATCCCATATTCACTGAATGGATATAGTTTCACACTATCCCAGCCAAGACCATAGTTGAAACTATTGTCTCCATCCCCTGGCCACATCCCTTTTCTATATTCCTCTTGCTCCATTGCCTTTACTGCTTTATGAGAGAGGATTCCTTTTCCCTGTCCCATAAATAATTGGGAGAAACGCACCACATCTTCTGCCGTGGAATAGATCCCTCCCGAACCAATATCATTCACAAATTCAATGGGTAGCTGCTCTTGGTACGTCGGGAAATAAAGTCCAGCTAACTTATCGTCATCCAATTTATCCTGTGGCGTTTTCGTATGATTTAGTTTTAAGGGCTCTGTAAAATGTTGATGTAAAAAATCGGTAAAGCTCATACCACTGACTCTTTCCACCAAAATCTCGGCCAGCGTAAACCCATCGTTGCAGTATACCGAGAATGCGCCAGGATCCGCCTTCAATTGCTGGTTGGCCAATTCCCGCAATAGGTTATCATGGGCATAGGTATCATTATCTTTAAATAAAAATACATTACTTGTTGAGGTACCTTGTAAGCCGGAGGAGTGGTTCAACAGCATACGTGGCGTAATGCGTTTGTAACGTGCGTCTTTCATTTTGAAATCAGGAACATAGTGGACGACAGGAGCATCCAAATCGACTTTTCCTTCGTCGACCAATTTCATGACAGCCGCCGCTGCATACATTTTACTAGTTGAACCAATCCCGTATAGAGTATCTTTGGTCAGTGGCTGTTTCCCATTCATATCGTTCTTACCTGTCTGCCCCGACAAAATAAGTTTGCCATTATCAATTAGCGCATACTGCACGCTAGTCGTCTTATACGACTGCGTGAGTAGCGCAGCCTTCTCTGCCGCAATCTTCTTCAGTTCTTGACTAGCTACTTCTTGGTTAGCTACTACAACCGTATTCTGACTGCTAGAAAACGCCATCGCCCCTGTTGGTAGGCTCATCGTTAACGCTAATGTAGCAGCTAACACACAAGATAGTTTATTTTTCATAAAAGAATTGCCTCCTTAGATAAGTGATCGATTTCATTGCTTATTTCGAACAAAAGGTATCTCCTTGTTGTCCTTGTTTAGCAGTATATATAAACAAAGCAAAATCAAAGAAAAAACAAAGTAAACAGAGAATAAAATTTACAGTAGAAACCTTCAAGAATAGAATAGTCTTTATTGTTACAGGCTTACCGCTTTGTTTGCGTATTGAAAATAATAAGGTCAAACCGTTTGAATATCTCTGATCGCTAATATAAAATTCTTCTACAGAATTCACTCTTCAGGGGATGCTCAAGCGGAAATTCTCATTAACCCTTTTTTCGGTAGCAAATATAATTCAATCTAAAAGAAACTGAATACGAGTTCCTCCCCTTTTTTGATCAAAGTCAAATTCAAATAAAGAAAAAGCATGACTTTTATACCCATTATCCTAATGTGCAAACAGTTAATGAAAAGCGATCACACATACGGATGAATTTAAACGTCACTTTATTGAGGTAAATGAAAAAGGGAAATTACAAAGGAAAATTATAGGGAATTCAGGTTTAAATATTGGATTAATCGGTAAAAAACGAATTGAATCTTCCGGTAAACGCTCGCGAGTTCCTTTTTGTAAAACAGGTGTAGAAAGTGTACAAAATGCACATAAAGAAAATTAGGGAAGGCCTGTTGAAAAATCAGAATCTGTAATACTACTGACAAAATTCACATGAAAAACTTGGGGAAAAGTAATGTGTGTAATGACCATAAATGAACCCGTATATTGGTTAAGAAGTCCTCAGTAATCTCAACCTTCGTACCTATAAAACTTTGATATTCATAAGAGTCCAATAATTGATTAGTGGATTTAATGATATCGTTAATTTACGATCTTCCATTTTCATGTTCGCTCGGAAGATCGTCATTATTAGAATAAAGCTTGTTATTTTCTGATTGAATATGATTAATACTTACTTCTTCACAACACATATTTTGTATTGATCCTCCGCTATAAGATGCCCATAAAGGCACACAAAAAAATAATGATATTATTATTTTTTTCATAACCCACCTCTTTTTATAATTTTTGTAATATCATATAAACATTTTATTATTATTATAATTTTAATTCAAGCCTTTTTTGTAATATTAATACAAAAATGTATATTAAGTGATTAAAAATTGATTTAGAAAATTGCGGATAGTGATATGCTTTATTCTTTTTGTCTATGCATACCAGATTTCAATTAAAAAGTGTATTCTCCTAATAAATAGAGGCTCTTAATTTGAGTTTGAACCGCTAGTCTACTGGCTAAAGCCGGCAGTGGCCCCAGTACATAAAAAAATTATCATGAATAATGCTGGAGTTGAAGCCCTGTTACAACAGAAATTAGGATTAAGAGAGTTGGATGTTCAAGTTTTTGATGGTGATCGTGAGATATTATTTGAAGACAAGTCAGGATCCCAATACACGCTGTATATCGATTCAGAGGGACTTTGGTCGTTTACAGATGACAATTATACGCCAGAGCAAGCTTCCCTTACAGCGCAAGAATCAATGATTGAAAAGGCAATTGTAGACGAACTCGCTATACAACCCAAAGATGCTAAATTTACTGTATTGGAAAATGGTCAATTTGAATGGAGTCTTCCAAATAGTGATGATTTAAGCATAGATTATTGGGCTGGAGATTTAACACTTGGTCTTAAACAAGATGGCAGTGTGTATTCGTTAACATATAATCTCCCAAAAAAAGCAATTTATACGGGAAGTAAACATACTATCACCTATAGAAGTATAGCGAATAAAGCAAGGGGAATTTCCCCAAATAAAAAGAAATGCACTGATAACTGAAGAACAACTTGTTATAAAAAAAGGTGACAGGCTTGAAGTAGAAACAATTAAGCTTTCGCATATGTATGACTCGAAGGGGTTCTATCAGCCTATATATAGAGTTTCTGGTAAATTTAATGGGGATGATTGGTTTACCTTAATTCAGGCGAGAAGGTAGAAATCCTATAACGCTTAATTACAAACAAAACCAGTAAAACATCTTTTCGGTGTCTTACTGGTTTTGTTGAAGTAAATCATAAATTGTAGTTAGTTCAACGTAATTGCAAATTCCGAGTTCGGCGCGCCAGCAAATACAACCGTTCCGTTCTTCGGCAATTTTACTTTATTATCGCCACTCACAACGGTAAAGTTGACACTTACTCCCTTCTCATCATAAACCGCGAACGAACTCTTCGATGGCAACGCCACGGTCATCGTTTTCCCCGCTGCTACTTGCGGGATTGTATACCATCTCGCATGCCCATTTGCTTGTAGTGTAACTTTGGATGATTGGCTTGCATCAAGCGGTTTTACGTTGGTTTCACTTACGTATAACAAGCCAGACATTTCCATGTATTCATTACCGCCTTCTGTATAGAAACGAGTTTCCGTCGTATCACGACCTGTCATCACAGGGATCTGTAGCTGATGCGCAGCCGTATTTGGGCCTGTAATTTTTCTGCCATCCCAATAGCCCTCTAGACCTTCATTGCGATTAATTTGTGTTGTAAGTATGATTGGTACGAGATATTGAACAGAACTATATTTCTCGTTTACGAGATAGAACTTGACGCCTTCCCTCTTCGCCCATGCTGCAGTGGTTTCCTTCGATAGCACGTTATCTTCTAGTTTTTCGGCTAAATAGTGAGTAACTACTTTTTGCCCTAAACCAGGCATTGATATAAATGTGCTCTCCTTCAAATATGTTCGTCTATTTTTCTCAGTGACGAAGTTGAGCTTGGAGGTACCTGACTCATTAATAAAGCTTCCATTCGCAGTATATACATATTTTTCTTCTGAGGTAGATGGTAAAAACAGTTCTCCATTTTTCGTAATTTTTATTTTGAAATGACTGAAACTATTGCCGTAAAAACCCGCTTTCTTCGCTACATCTTGAGGCATGTTGGCCTTGACCGGCTTACCAAAGGATTTGTTCGGCTTAATATCCTTAATTGTGCCCTTTCCTTTCAACGCAGCGAGCAGTAATTCAGTCGCCATCAGTTGATTTGTAGTACTGCTACCGCCAGATGATAATACAGCAACTGCCATCTTCTGTTCAGGAAGTACGACCAGTGAAGCATGTTGTAGTCCCGTGGATCCACCTTTAGCCAAGCCTGTTATCCCATATTCACTAAACGGATATAGTTTCACACTATCCCAGCCAAGACCATAGTTGATACTATTATCTCCATCCCCCGGCCACATTCCTTTTTTATATTCCTCTTGCTCCATCGCCTTGACTGCCTTATCAGAGAGGATACCGTTTCCCTGTCTCATAAATAATTTTGAGAATCGCACCATATCTTCTGCTGTGGAAGAGATCCCTCCTGTACCAATCACATTCACCGATCCTGTAGGAAGTTGCCCTTGGTACGTTGGAAAATAGAGTCCTGCCCGCTTATCGTCTTCCCATTTGTCCTGTGGCGTTATCGTATGATTTAGCTTTAATGGTTCTGTAAACCGTTGATGTATAAATTCGGTAAAGCTCATACCACTGACTCTTTCCACCATAATCTCGGCTAGCGTAAAGCCATCGTTGCAATATACCGAGAATGCGCCAGGATCCGCCTTCAATTGCTGGTTGGACAATTGCCTTAACAAGTTATCGTGGGCAAAGGTATCATTATCTTTAAATAAAAATGTATTACTATACTCACTACCTTGTAAGCCGGAGGAGTGGTTCAACAGCATACGTGGCGTAATGCGTTTGTAACGCTCGTCTTTCATCTTGAAATCAGGAACATAGTGGACGACAGGAGCATCCAAATCGACTTTTCCCTCGTCGACCAATTTCATCACAGCCGCCGCTGCATACATTTTACTGACTGAACCAATCCCGTATAGGGTATCTTTGGTCAGCGGCTGATTCCCATTCATATCGTTTTTGCCTGTTTGACCCAACAAAATAAGTTTGCCATTATCAATTAGCGCATACTGCACGCTAGTTGTCTCATAGAAATTCGTTAGTAGCGCAGCCTTCTCCTTCGCAATTTCCTTCAGTTCTTGACTAGCTACTTCTTGACTAAATACAACCTTAGTCTGACTGCTAGAAAACGCCATTACTCCAGTCGGTAAGATCATCGAAAGCGCTAATGTAGCAGCTAACACTCCAGATCGTTTATTTTTCAAAGAATTGCCTCCTTAGATAAGTGATCAATTTCATTGCTTATTTCTAACAAAGGTATCTCCTTGTTTAGCAGTATATAAAAAGAAAATCAAATCAATGAAAAAATAAAAAAAACAGAGGGTGAAATCTTCTATAAGCACCATATGGTATTATAAAACAAGAATAGAATGAGAATCTTTATTGTTACAGGCTTACCGCTTTGTTTGCGTATTGAAAATAATAAGCTACAAACGGTTTGAATATGCTCTGATTGCTAATATAAATTAGATCTAGGTCAAATTTAAATAAAGAAAAAGCATGACTTTTATACGCATTAACCAAGCAATCAGTGGGAAAGCAATCACACATACGGATGAATGTAAACGTCATTTTATTGAGGAAAATAAAAAAGGGAAATTGCCAAGGGAAATTTTTGAAAATGCTGTTTTAGATATTGGATTAATCGGTAAAAAACGAATCCGAATCTTTCAGTAAACGCTATGGGCTCATTTCGTAAAGTAGGTGTAGAAAATTTCGATTCTCGTAAAGAATTCAGGAAGCTGTTGAATATTTAAAAAATATGTAGTACCACCGACAAAATTTCAGGGAAAATTTCAAATAGTGATAAATTAGGGAAATGTGTGTAATGACCATAAGTGAACCCATTATTGGGTTAAAAAGTCCACTGTAATCTCAACTTCGTTTCTTTCTCTTTCTTAGATATTCGTCAAGAGCCCAATAATAATCAGAGCTTTGTAATTAATGATAGCGTTAATTTACGCTCTTCCATTTCCATTTTCGCTCAGAAGATCGTCATCATTAGAAAAAATATTGATAGTTTCTAATTGAATATGATTAATACCTACTCCTTCAAAACACATTTTTTTGTTTTGACCCTTCGCTATAAGCAGACAATAAAAGCACACAAAAAAATAATGATATTATTATTTCCTTCATGAGACACCTCCTTTTTCATACATTTTGTAATATTTCGGAAAAAGTTTATTATTATTGTAATTTTAATTCAAGCTTTTCTATAACATTTATATAATCATATCTATTTTGTAATTGGAAAATTGATTTAGAAAATTGTAGATAGTGATATGCTTCATTCTTTTTATCTATGCACACCAGATTTTTTCCAATTAAAAAATTTAATTCTCCTAATAAATAGAGACTCTCAGTTTCTATACAAGTTTGAATCGCTAGTCTACTGTTTAATATTGATTCTTCTATTTTATTTAAAGCGGCTTGAGTTCGCGCCATTCCATATAAAAATCTAATTTTAGTTTGATTATCTATATGTTTATTTGGCTCGTGAATTTTATTAATACAAGCTTCATATATTTTTAACGATTTTTCAAAATCCTTTATCTCAAAATATATAATTGCGGTACTATTTAAAATCCCTAGTTCTTGATTAGTTATTTCATCTCGCTCAATAATAGAATCAAAATCGCAGATGGAATATAGAATATTTAAAGATTCCTCGGGCTTAGAATTAATATAATATTCACAAATAGCTCTATGCCAATGAAAAAATTGTAAATCCTCTTCCGTTTTTACATCATTTTTTGATAATTCATTTTCCGTTATATATTTAACTGATATATAATCTTTCTTTCTAATTAAACTTCTAATTAATTGTTTTATTTCTTCTAAGTTGTTTTGATTTTTCCCCTCATGTGTAACCGTATTATCAAAAAAGTAATTTATGTCGACGTTTAATCTTTTGGCTATTTTGAATAAAGTAATACTTGATGGTATAACACCACCTTTTTCTATATTACTAATTACAGCTTGCGTACAAATATCCTTAGCTAATTCTTTTTGACTTAGCCCTTTTATTCTTCTAAGTTCTTTTAATCTTTTAGAAATAATTAAATTCATTCGAAAGCCTCCTATAACTAAAGTATACCTGCAAATTCTATAATTATAATTTCAACTTTGCAAATATACAAACTCCTACTTTTCTATGTAATAAAAGTATACCCAAATAATGAAGGGTTTATATACCGTAGCCTAGATTAGACCAAACAATACAAAAGCTTCTAAAGGATTCTGGTTTTCACTCAAAAGTGAAAACAGATAATAAGCATCTTGTTTAATTATGCTTTAGCTTCTTCAACAAAAATTCACTATTTTATTTTTCACATTATGCTCTTTCTTATAAAATAGAGCAAGTAGATTTAATAATTTCATCAAATAAATAAATGTTCTCGTGGGCATTAAGTTGATTCCTCTTATTAGAAAATCCATGACCTTCGTTTCGTAAAACAAAGTTCGTTACCTTCGTATTAGAAACTTTCAATTTTTTAACTAACTCTATTGATTCATTAATACTTACCCTCGGATCATCGTAACCATGAATGACCAATAAAAGCGATTTAATCTTATTCACATGCGTAATTGGAGATTTTTCTTCCAGTCTCTCTAAATCCGCCCCTGGATCTCCTATTAATAATTTCAGGTTCTATTAACTCTTTTCTATCTATCCCTAACACTTTGTTGTTCGTAATTTTCGAAAATTCCCTTATATTAATTTTCTTAAATATTTTGTACTTGTGTTGCTGACAAAAACTACCTTTAGGAGTAATAAATATCTGCTCTATAACATCAATCGGAATATCAATTTGTTTTAATGAATTATTTTTTAAAGAATACTTATATAGTTTATCCTTGACATCTTTAGCTGTAACGATATATACAGATTCATTTAGTTTACTATATTGGAAAGATTGTATTTCCTCATTGGTACTCTCTTAAAGATCAATCGGCTATTTAAAGAAAAATACCAACGATATATGTAATAATTTATACTTTTTTGGATGTTCCAATTGAATTATTCCACTTCAAATTTTCAAGTTCCTCCCATAGTTTACATAATATTTTTATTTAGAAATAAAGTATTCCTCTATTTTGTAAGTTCTCATAGTAGCTCTCTTCCACACTATAAACTGCTTGGGAACATGCTGCCCCCACCGTCATCAACAGCTATACCTTTATTACAACCTCATAATAAAAGCAGATGGCTATGTAGAGGTCCATTACAGAACTCTAAACCATCTGCCTTTTTAGGCAATCACTTTTTTATCATTAAAAAGAATGGAGATACGTTTGTTCCTCTTCCTAAGCCTCCAATTCTACACTTCACCTTTTTTACGAGCTGCCATTTCATCTTTCATTTCTTCTTTTAATCCTTCAATTGACTTTTGACGTCGCTTATTTTTTTCTTTAATCATTTCACTTTGCATAGGATCTGCAAACTCCAAACTAATTTCCGCTTCATGAAGTTTTTCTTCAGTGTTTTTAATGATATCGCGGATTCGTTCAACATTATTGGATCTATCATCCGGTTTTGAGTGTCTTGAATTAGCCATGGTAACCTCCTAAAATTTTGACTTAAATTTAGGTTGGCTAATTTAGAATGTTCCTATGTATACTAATTTTTACTAAGAAGAATGCAACCTTTTTTATTTCCACTTATAGTAAGCATTCGAGATGACAAATATATAAAATAACTTTCAACTCAAATGGCATAATATTCTTTGTTAAGTATAAAAAAAGTTTCCCCTTATAATTAGTTTAGCATCGCATTAAGGACATATTACTTCCGCATGTTCTCTATTTTTCGGTTATCATTCTCCAACTATATATTTAGACAAGTATTATTTATCCTAATTAAACATGAAAAAAAGCCGACACTGAAATAATTATGTTAAAAAATTACCTCTAAAACAGAGAAACAAATCTTAAAATCCTATTAGAATCGTCCTTTTTAATTGTCCTAAAAGTCATTGCCTTCGAATAAAATGCAAGTACATTTGATAATTGGAGGCTATTTTATGGATTCTATATTTACCTATATCTTTTTAGGACTATCAATGGCTGCAACAATTGGACCTGTTAAGACTGTCCTATTAAATACAGGTTTAAAAAATGGCTTTTTTCATGCATGGTTTTTTAGTCTGGGTGCCATATTGACTGATATTATATATATGTTTATCGTATATTTTGGAATTGGACAATTTATCAATTCCATCTGGTTGAAAACAATACTTTGGTCTTTCGGCTGTTTTGTTCTTTTGTACACCGGGATCGAAAATTTACTGTCGCTACATAAAATTGAGATGGATTCGAAAACCGGTAAAAGAACACGACTGAGACAATCCATGATGGCCGGTTTTTTCATGTCTTTTTTGAATCCGCTAACTATCCTTTTCTGGCTAGGAATATACGGCTCCATACTTGCAAAAACGGTTGATAGCTCTACAGGGTATAAAATCATTTTGGTAAGTATCGCCATTTTATTTGGCATTATTGTAGTGGATTTTATTTATGCCTTTTTATCCAGTGTTGCGCGAAAATTATTATCCACAAAGCTTTTGAAAACGGTCTCTTTTATCTCAGCCTTATCAATGATTGGTTTCGGGATCTACTTTGGCAAGCAGGCTTACCAAGCGTTATTCCAATAAACTCAGGCAACAGCACATAAAATGCACACGAACGGAAACCATACCTTTAAAAGAATATTAGTCGAGGTGTGGTAATGGACAAAGAGAAGGTTAATGTAAGTGTCTGGTGTATTGTAAGTTTGACTTCTATTCCGCTCATCATGACACTTGGCAATTCGATGCTTATTCCCGTGCTCCCGAAATTGGAAGATAAGGTCGGGATAACATCATTTCAGTCAAGCATGATTATAACAAGCTATTCAGTCGCAGCGATTTTTCTCATCCCAGTAGCTGGCTATTTATCGGACCGCTTTGGCAGAAAAATAGTAATATTACCGAGCTTAATTTTAGCATTAATCGGTGGTCTGATTGCCGGATTTGCTTCATGGAAAATGGATGACCCGTACGCAATGATTATTGCTGGAAGGATTGTCCAAGGAATAGGGGCGGCTGGTGCCATGCCAATCGTATTGCCTCTTGTAGGTGATCTTTATCAGGAGGATGACGAAAAAATAAGCTCTACATTAGGGATAATTGAAACATCTAACACGTTTGGGAAAGTGTTAAGTCCCATTTTAGGTTCAATATTTGCCGCTTTTTTATGGTTTCTGCCCTTCTTTTCCATTTCAGCGCTTAGTCTGATTTCGATTGTACTTATTTTTTTCTTCGTTAAAGCTCCTAAAGATGATGATGAACCATTGAAGTTCAAAGAGTTTTTACGTAATACAAAAAAAGTTTTCAAGGAGGAAGGAAAATGGTTGTATACCGTATTCCTTAATGGGGTCCTTGTGATGCTTATATTATTTGGTATGCTATTTTTCTTGTCAGAAAACCTCGAAAAAGTTCATGATATAAAAGGTATTAAAAAAGGGTTTGTTTTGGCCATCCCGCTTTTATTACTTTGTATAGCTTCATTTATATCCGGTCGAAAAATTAAAGGAAACCTGGGAAGGATTAAAAAAATAATTATTGCCTCCTTGATTGCAATGTCTGTCAGTATTGTCTTCGTTGGGTTTACAAGCAAAAAACTAATTCTTTTATTAGTCGTAACGAGTATAGCGGGGATTGCTATCGGTGCACTATTGCCTGCGCTTGATACAATTATTACTGACAATATTGGAAAAGAGTTAAGAGGAACAGTATCCTCTTTTTACAGCTCGGCACGATTTATAGGCGTTGCAGCCGGCCCTCCTATTATGTCACTTGTCATGAAAAACTATCTCAATGTCAGCTATATTACGGCAGGTGTATTCGGATTCATTCTCCTGTTTGTTGTCTTAAAGTTTATCAAAGTAGAAGATATTGAAAAAACCAATGAAACAGCATAAAAATATGGACCTGACCGTTATTGGGCTGAAGGTCCTTTTTTGAAAGCACTTAGTTTTATCCAAATCTCATATTAAAAATAATAAGGTTAATGACGCTTGTTTTAACAATGAGAATCACTGGACCTACCAAGGCAAGTAGAGTATTGATATAAAAAGCCTTTTCTACATCATTGAATTTGTACATTAATGCGGCAGCTGTTAACTCTATGCTACCTCAAATCATTCTTATCCTCTGTTCCCTATTGCAGTCCCGTCAAAAAATCTAATGTCAGCCTTTCAGTTATAGCCAACCATCTTCATTCTCCTTGTATTCAAACAACTTACAAAATTCCCCCTCTTTAATACAAGATTTTCTAGCTATCAATATAGTTTTAGAAATACAATTTAATCTAAAAACCTAAGGCGAATTTGTATAAATAGACTTGCTACAGGGTAGACTTTTTAAAGAAAATTCTGGAGGTGCGAATTGCGTGTTTGAGAAAAAATTAGCACTTCATGAAACAATGGAATTTCATGAAGTCATTAACTTTATGACAACTAGTTTACTTAAATCGAAGCTGAGTCAAGGTGTGGTCTTTGATGATGATTTAAGAGCATTATTGGACAAAAATGTAAAATTATCTACTCCAGCACTCACTGCAATGGTTAAGCTCTACTCTAAATCACAATTAGAATATTAGGAGGACAATTATATGGAGGACTATTTAGATCCTATAAATTCAATTGGAATGCCTGAACTAACTGATTCGGGGCTTGCTCTTGAGTTTTTACTTACAACAAAGACGGGTATTAGAAATCTTTCAATTGCCTTAACAGAAACAGCTTCCCCTGCTCTTCAGAAAATCATGAGAACTCAGCTGGATGTCATGGTTGATTTATATTTCGAAATTTCTGAACTAATGTTAAAAAAAGAATGGTTAAAACCTTATGATTTAGAAGGTCAAAAAGAATTGGATATTAAATCTGCAGAAAATGCGATTAGTATTGCACAGTTGGATTTATTTCCTAAAAGCATGAATCGCAAAGGAATGTTCCCTACTCCACCGAAAAAATAAACAAAAAAGAGGGATTTTTTTTATGAAAGCTGTCACTTTTCAAGGTATAAAAAATGTTGAGGTTAAAGAAGTACAAGACCCTAAAATAAAAAAAGCCGATGATATTATTGTTCGTTTAACTACAACTGCCATTTGCGGGTCAGACTTGCATTTGATCCATGGAATGATTCCAAATCTTGGACAGGATTATGTCATTGGCCATGAACCGATGGGCATTGTAGAAGAAGTTGGCAAGGGGGTGACGAAGGTTAAAAAGGGTGACCGAGTTGTCATTCCTTTTAATATTGCATGCGGGGAATGCTGGTTTTGCAATCATGATTTGGAAAGTCAGTGCGATAATGCAAACGATAATGGCGAAATGGGTGCCTACTTTGGTTATTCAGACACAACAGGCGGTTTTCCGGGAGGACAGGCAGAGTATATGCGAGTTCCATATGGCAATTTTATCCCTTTCAAAATTCCAGAGAAATCTGAAGTTCCCGATGAAAGTCTAGTTCTCCTTGCCGATGCTGCCTCTACTGCTTTTTGGAGTGTAGATAATGCCGGTGTAAAGAAAGGAGATACTGTTGTTATTCTTGGCTGCGGACCTGTTGGACTATTAGCACAAAAATTTGCTTGGTTGAAAGGAGCAGAAAGAGTGATCGCAGTTGACTATATCGGGTATCGTCTTAAACATGCAAAGAAGACAAATAACGTCGAAATCGTTAATTTTGAAGACCATGAAAATTGTGGTGAATATCTGAAAGAGATTACTAAGGGCGGTGCAGACGTTGTCATTGATTGTGTCGGGATGAGCGGAAAAATGACGCCTCTCGAATTTCTTGCAAGTGGTGTAAAACTTCAAAGTGGTGCTATGGGAGCCATAGTCACAGCAAGTCAAGCTGTACGTAAAGGAGGAACTATTCAAATTACCGGTGTATATGGTGGTCGATACAACGCCTTCCCGCTCGGGGATATTTTCCAGCGTAATGTAGTGATTCGGACTGGACAAGCCCCAGTTGTTCATATCATGCCTCATGTCTATAACTTAATCGCTGATGGTAAAGTGAATGCAGGTGATATCATTACACACGTCCTCCCTCTTGAAAAAGCAAAACATGGTTATAAAATATTCGATACAAAACAGGAAGACTGTATTAAAGTGGTTTTAAAACCCTAAATATAGCGTTTAGGTACTTTTGTCTCTCTATTGCAAAAGTACCTTTTTCTATTAGTCAAGGAACAAACAAAAATGACCTATTTTATTACTTGTCATATAGAACAAGAAATAAAATAAATTTATTAAATCAATTTCAATCTTTTCTCAATTTGTCGACTCAACTTTAGATTTGGGAAAACATATAAAAAAACAGGCCTAATACCTGTCATTTGTAATATGATTAATCAACAGCTTTTCCACTTGTGATTTAAGAGCTTGATTTGCATAGCGGAGTACTACATCATTACCTGCAGTGGCAACTTGCACGTCACTAAAGTATTCATCTACTGGTTGCCAACCTACAACTCGTATACGTTTTTGTGCCAGTTCTCGTTTGAGGTTAAAATATTCTTGTCTTAGATCCTTTAGCAATGAATCCATCATTGGAAGAAATACCGTTTTCATTTTAAACTGCTCTAATTTACAATAGTCAACCTGCAATGATTTAACCGCTAGTTCTAATAAAAGATACTTATGAAGTAATTGTCTTTCGTCGGCTTTAATCATAGTAATCAGCATCCAGTTGGGCTGATTGAATACTTTGGATTGGAATACTTCTCGTTTTAAGTAGTGTTTCAAGTATGAGCTCATTAGTATTCATCGATTTAATTATTCCAGTCCATTGTGTAATTTTGTAGTCCTTCCACACTTCTAATTTTATCTCCAATTGCTGATTAAAAGCTTGATCGATTGATTTTTGCAGTTCTTCCAGTTCCCACTCAGTCAATTCTCTTGGCTGTTCTGTACGCTCCTGTTTATATTCTCTAAGAAGCTCTAAATGCTCTGGCAACATCATCGATGCCCATTTAATATTACCTCTGTCCTGTATCATTCATAAATCACTCCTATGCCAAATGACCACCAACTAGGCGATCTCGATTAATAGCTGTACCAGCTTTTGTGAAAGACACTGCTCTTAATATTGATGTTGCTCCAAACCGATTGCGTATGGCATCCATAGTAGGTCCTATGACTTGACGTTGTGGTTTGCGTTCGTCAAATAAATCTAATTGGATACTATGCTCTCTCTCTAAGTTGGCTATTCGGACAGATAACTGTCGAGCTGGTTCACCTGCAAAGTGTTCATCCAGTAATTCAAGGCAAGTTTTATACATTACAAGGGTTTCACTTGTTGGCACTGCAATTGTTTTAGACCGATGGAACCCTTTGGTCATGGCGTTTCGACTATAAGAAAGACCTAAGCTGATTGTACGGCCAACAAACCCTGCATCACGTGTGCGTTTCATTACGTCTTCGCACATTTCTAGGAGCACTACAGAGATTTCTTTTCGTGTGTGATAATCCCTCATCAGCATTTGACCCTTCCCAAAACTTAAAGTGCCATTTGTTATTAACGGCTCCCCTAATTTGGATAGATCTATTCCCCATGCATGGTAATAGAGTTGATTGCCCATTACACCAAAACGCTTTTCTAATTCTTTTAGATCTGTATTAGCCAAACCACCAACTGTTTGTATGCCCATAGCATTTAGATTTGCTTCCATTCGTTTTCCTATGCCCCACATTTCAGATAGAGGTCGTACAGGCCATAATTTCTTTGGAATATCTTCATACGTCCATTTAGCAAAGCCTGTTTTCTTTGCTTCAAGGTCTAAAGCTAATTTAGCTATTAACATATTTGGTCCCATACCTACTGCACTAGGTATACTAAATTGGTCAAGAATAGCCCTTTGTATTTCCCTAGCTGTTTCTTCAGGTGACCCCCAAAGCTTTTCAGTGCCGGTTAAATCAACAAAACTTTCGTCCACACTATACACATGTATAGCATCAACTGGTACGTAATTAGAGATCAATTTTGTAATCGTCATCGACATTTGAATAAAGAAACTCATTTTAGGCTCAAACAATCTAATGTCAGGATGTTTAGGTATTTCATAACGACGACTACCAGTTTTGATATTAAATTTTTCTTTCATTAAGGGGGAGGCAGCAAGCACTACGCTACCTGGTTGGTCAAAATTTGCTACTACTGCAACTGGAGTTTTTAAAACATCTAACCCATGTAACATCGCTACGATACTTGCGTAAAAGCATTTCATATCGATACACATAATAGGTCTATTGGGCATACCCTCATAATTCATACAACTTCACGCCCCTTACTAACAAAAGGAATAACGACTAGAACATTACTGATCAAAAAAGTACGTTTTGCATGTCTTGTAAAACAAAATGCTTGAAACGAATTACTAACAATTTTAATGACTTTTACACGCCTTTTTGATACGGAACCATCTTTTGCTACATACATCATGTTCACAAATTGTTTGCGCTGCATAGCTTTAATCAGTTGCCCTATCATTTTAGCTTCCTCCCACTATCTCTCGAAATTTCATCAATAATAGCTGTGTATTATTGATATTTTTTATTGGCACATTAATTTTCCCTTTACCTATCATATGTAAGAACATTTGTTTGTATACATTCTAGAACAAATGTTTGCATTTTAACAAGATTAAATTTTTGGAAACAATAAAATACCAGGTACTCAATGGCACTAGACTTACCACTGTCAAGTAGACGTGAAACATTATAAAACAAATAAAATTAATATCAGCGGTATTTCGTTCTTTTTCTCAAGCTATTGCAACTTAACGAAAAACGCCCTTGCTTTTGGGGCTGGTATCCCTATTGCCTTTTTCTTATTCCAATTGTTAAGTACGGTTACGAAAGCCTTAATGTACTTAATTACTTCACAGTCAATGCATTATTTGATATAACTGCTATTCTGGAAGGCAAAAACTATTGGTGGAAGCTAATCATTCTTTTAGGTATTAGATATCTCCGTTTACAAAAATGGATTCTCATAAAAAAACAAGTTTCGTGATAATAAAACCGTTTAAATCATAAAATAATAAAGTCATTTAAAATTAAATTGTCGATATTCAACAAACGGGGAAGGAACTGTTAGGGAACTGAATCAGAATGAACTTTGGGAGGTCTGAAATTGTCCATCGAGAAAATTCTATCGATTATGGCCGTATTGTTCTTTTTGAGTTATTTCATTTTTTTTCTCATACTTCACTTTAAGAAAACAGGCTATCATCCTATTCGACATGCTGTAAGTGATTACGGTGTAGGTGCTACAAAAAATTTATTTTTAATTTACGCTTGGTTCAGCAACTTAGGGGGATTGTCACTTGCTATCGTGTTGTTAAATGTAAAAGATCGCTTCTCCATATCCTCGTCCATTCCGATTTTAATCATTCTAATGGTCATCTCCCGTATCCTTATGTTATTCTTTCCAACTGACCTAGAAGGAGAAAAACTTTCGGTTCGAGGAAAACTCCATTACTTATTTGCTATTCTTGCGTTCACTTTTTCCTATATGGTCATTAATCGTGGAGGAAGTCATTTGAAATTACTGGAGGACTTTGAAAATCTAAATCTATTTTTTTACATCATAACCATGGTTTCTTCTATCTCACTTGGGGCTGTTATTGTAACGATGTTCAAGCCGTTGCGATTTATCTTTGGGATATGTGAGCGAGTGTTCCTGTTGTCAATCAACATTTGGTTTATTGTCGTAAGCATCTGGCTCGTTTACCTTCTATGATAAATGAATGAAGGTTTTTAACAATTAAACCAAACGCGCGTGATTGTTGAAAATTACAAAAAAAAATTAAAACCGATCCCCTAACATACCGAGGATCGGTTTTTTCTACGTTAGTAGCTACTTTATAAAGCTAATCCGTTTTTTATCTGTTTGCTATTGTCTTCGATGGACAAAAGAGAAAATTAAGAAACACTTAAAATCATTACGGTTTCCCGTCTTGATTTTAAACTTTTCCTTCATCACTGACGAGGCTGCGAGTACGACACTACCGGGTTGCTCAAAATTCCTAATAACTGTAATGAGTCTTTCAAGATATCTAAATCTTCTAGCATGGCAAACAGCTTGCGTAAAAGCATTTCATGTCAATGTCCTTATGCGGTAGGTTGTCGTAATTCATATCATCTCACGCTTTCGATGTGTAACGGGCATTATTGCTAGAACATTGTTAATAATAAACGTACGTTTTGCCTGCCTCGTAAAGCAAAATGCTGTAAAGGAATCACCAACAATCTTTATGATTTTTACACGCCTTTTCGTAATAACACGCGACTTGGCTACATACATCATGCTAACTACTTGTTGACGCTGCATTACTTTTATTAACTGTTCTTTCATCTTAGTTGCTCCTTTTCACTAGCCCCTTATATGCAGTGAGCACAACAGAGCTGTTTTTTAAAATAGAACAAATATTCGCACTTTTATTATACGCACGTATGTTCCTGATTAGAAGAGGAAATTTCAGCTAAGGGGTATTTAGAGCATAGAAAAAACATTTGTTGCTGTCGCTTCGCTTTCGCACAGTTAAAACATTTGTTGCTGTCGCTTCGCTTTCGCACAGAAGACATTTTGTTAAATGAAGACAATGGGCGTTCGTGTAAGCCTAAAATAGCTTTGTACATATTCTGTGCTTAAGATATGGATTTGAAAATTAATTAGAAAGGATGTAATTATTAGCTCGAATATTGACTATACTTCGTCATCAACCGAGTTCACTTCAGATGTAAATGACAATACTCTTTTCAAAAAAGATGATCGGAATTTTATTAATATTTTAGGTGTAGAACAACTAAATACGTTAGAAAATATATCTTTGCTTGATATTTTTCTAAGTAGAAATAAGGTGATAGAGCCTCACTATCATCAAAATGCAGCAGAACTTATTTATTGTATTTCTGGTGCTGCCATTGTTTCTATATTTAATCCTTTTACAAAAGAGTTTAAAAACTATCCTATCGAGCCTGGCCAAGTTGCCAATGTACCACAAGGATGGTGGCATTATGAAATAGCTACTGAGAATGACACGCATTTATTGGCTATTTTTGATGCTCCAACTCCTGATGTTATTTTAGGTTCAGATATTTTGAAATTTACACCTTCCAATGTTATGGCTCACACTTATTGTTTAGATGAAAATCAGTGGAAGAAAACAATTGCGCCTATTGTACCATCAACATATATCGGTCCACCGAAAGACTGTAACCGTGTAAAATCAACCTCTGAAAAGCAAAAAGATCAAAAGGAGCAAAAAGATCCTCATCATAAACATAAAAATAAGTATAGACCTTCACAATTTATGAACCCATATCCGTCATATCAAAATCCATATATGAACCCATATATGAATCCTTATGGCTCATATTATTAAGCAATAGTGTATGACTCATAAGCACTACACCTTTCATGGCATAAAAATAAATAAAAAGGAAAATCTAATTTTAAGTCATAGCTTCGTTATTACTAAAAGAGGTGTAGAAAATGGAATTATTTCCAGTGATCCATACGAATTTTTGGGATGCTATAATAGCCGTTCCAGCTGTGTTACTGATTACACAGCTCATTAAGGTGTTTATGCATGTTCAGCCTAAATATGTTCCCGCGATCGCCCTTGCTATTGGCTTGATTATTTCTATTTTCATAAGCCATAGACATAATCTTATTGCAGGAATATTTATGGGCTTTTTTTATGGTTACGCAGCTATTGGAAATTTCGCTGCATTAAAAACAACTATTAATAGCTTTAAAAGTAAGAAATTAAAGGAATAAACCTTTCAGCTTATCTACAAATAATGTGTAACAATGACAAAGGTTGATTTTCACTCCGAGTTGGCACTGATTCGATCAGTTTTCTCTTGGGTTTAAGCAGCGTGTCCTTTGCTAAACGTTTTCGCATGAACTACACAGTGTCACAGATGAGCCCCTGGAGCACAAGCGAAGCGACTCATAGCGATTAACCCTTTTATTGTAAAAAGTGATTAGAATTTCATTTATTAACACATCCTAATCTCAAGTAAATGAACGAGAACATGAGTTAGGAAGTGTAACTATGGAATTGGTAAATGAAAATCTAGCATCGCTACGCTATAGGGAAATTTTTAAAATATGGACACAGATCGGCGTTAATAATGGCTATATAGCTTCAAATCATGCATTTTTCAAGCATGCCATTGATAAAAAATTAAAGGTTATTATCGTGGATTTTGTGCAATGTTTAAAAGAGGAAAATAAACATCTAACAGTGTTATTAAAGGAAAACGGGGTACTTGCTCCTACTACTTCAATCGACTACAGACAATTGAAAATGGGCAATATCCGAGGAAAAAAAGCCATTAATGATACAGAAATTAGTGCCATTTTATCGATGAATATAGCTTCTTCACTTATTTCAGTTAGCCAGGCTTTAGAAATATCCGTTAAGAAGAAGCATACTGCAAAATATGGAGAACTTCATATGAGGTATGCCATACTTGGTGCAAAGCTAGTGCGACTCAGTAATGACAAAGGCTGGCTTCTAGCTCCTACTAAGACTGTAATGTAAGAAGCTCTCATTTGACAACGAGAGCTTCTGTGTTTTTACCTTGTTATCGACTTCTCACGAACAACAGCTTGTACCACTGGTTCACAAGGAACGGTAGCACAGACAAACTATAAATAAAGCCTAATTGTGCGGTGCTTAATGTGGCAACCTCAAACACACTTGTAAGCATTGGAATAAACAATACTGCGTGTAAGCTTAAAAAACCGATAAAGAATGCAAGCCAAGTATATTTATTAGAAAATAGTCCAATGGCGAAGATCGATTCTTTAGCTCTGGAGTTGAAGCCATGCACTAATCGTGACAAACATAATGTCGTAAATGCCATAGTGCTCGCCGTTAAAGTATCTCCCGTTGACAATCCGATTTCAAAGGCAATAGTTGTAGAAATGGCAATTAGTAATCCTTCGAGTACCACTTGAGTAGTAAATGCTTTGTTTAATAACGGTGTATGAATATTTCGGGGCTTGTCCTTCATTGTTTTTTTATTATTCGGCTCTAGACCGATTGCAATCGCCGGTAAACTATCTGTTAGTAAGTTAATAAATAATAGATGCACAGCCGCAAAAGGAACTGGCAAACCTAATATTGTTGCATATAAAACAACAAAAATGGCACCTGCATTCCCAGATAATAAGAACAAAATAGCGTTTTTAATATTCGTATAGATACTCCTACCGTTTGCAATAGCCTTAACAATCGTTGAAAAATTATCATCTGTTAGTATCATAGAAGAGGCATCCTTAGCAACCTCTGTACCGGTAACGCCCATTGCCACACCAATGTCGGCCTGTTTTAGAGCCGGGCCATCATTAACACCATCTCCTGTCATGGCGACGACATGTCCTTTTTCCTGCCACGCTTTAACGATACGAATTTTTTGAGCTGGTGTTACTCGGGCATAAACAGAAAAATCATTAACCTTTTCTTGAAGCTGCTGATCTGTTAGGCCTTCTATTTCATGCCCTTCAATCGCTTCAGAGGGATCATTTAAAATCCCGATTTGATTGGCAATAGCGGTTGCTGTAATTTTATGATCCCCTGTAATCATCACCGGTTTGATACCAGCCTTTATACACTTTTCAACTGCACCTTTAGATTCTTGTCTTGGCGGATCCATCATCGCGACTAAACCAACAAATATTAAGTCTTTTTCAGCTCTTGCATCAATTGCTTGATTTTCCTTTACCTCTTTGTAGGCGACTGCTAGCACCCTTAACCCATTCATAGAAAAATCACGATTTACCGCTTCGATTTTTTGACGTTGTTGATTTGTAATAGTAACTATACCTTTTGAAGTTTTTATTTTTATAATTTTAGGGAGAAGGACGTCTAATGCTCCTTTTGTAATCATGATAGATTGCTGATTGATAGTATTTACAGTACTCATGAGCTTTCTATCTGAATCAAAAGGTATTTCGGTCACCCTTGGATAATGATCTCTTATCTGGATTTCGTCAAAACCATATTGCTTTCCTAGTTTTACGAGTGCAATTTCAGTAGGATCACCGAATTCCTTATCGTCCCTTCCTACAGCATCATTACATAATATTGCCTTTAACATAAGATCTTTCTCAACTGCATTTCCAGTGTGTAGCTGATCATGTGGAATAACTTTTTCATCCACATATACCTCTTGTACAACCATTTTATTTTCAGTTAATGTCCCTGTTTTATCTGAACAAATGACAGATACACTTCCAAGACTTTCCACAGCATAAAGCTTTCGAATAATGGCATTTTCCTTTGCCATTTTTTGTGTCCCAAAAGCTAGCACAATGGTAACAATGGAGCTTAATGCTTCTGGAATTGCTGCGACGGCAAGTGAAACAGCAAACATAAACGATTCTACTAGCGCACGCCCTCTAACAAGGTCAATCACGAAAATCGCTAAACAGATTAACGTAATCCCTAAAGCTAATTTTTCTCCGAAATGATCCAAACTTACTTGTAAAGGTGTTTTCTTTTCTTTTGCAGTATCGAGTAAATTTGCAATTTTGCCGATTTCCGTTTGCATCCCAATAGCTGTAACCATGACAATACCTCGACCTGTTGTCACAAAACTTCCAGAATACACCATATTCCTTTTATCAGCAACTGTTACATTGCCTTCCTTAATAGGATCGATACTTTTCGCTACAGCGATTGATTCACCTGTCAGCGAGCTTTCATTGATATGCAAATTATGACTTTCTAATAATCTTCCATCAGCATTTATATAATCGCCGGCCTCCAAATATAGAAGATCCCCAACGACTATATCTTCTGAAGAAATCTCTATGAGTTGATTATTTCGCATTACTTTGGCAATCGGAGAGGTTAAGGCTTTTAAATTATCCAAAGACTGTTCTGCCTTAATATGCTGTACAGTTCCTAGGATCGCGTTCAATATAACGACAACCATAATCACAATCGTGCTTCCTACTTCCCCTAATAGAAATGAAACGAAAGCAGCGATGATTAAAATAATGACTAATAAATCTTTAAACTGCCCAAAGAAAACGGCGAATGCACTTGTTTTTTTTCCTTCCTTCAATACATTATAGCCGTACACTTCTTGCCTCTTTTGAACGTCATAATCACTCAATCCTTGATCTGTCACGTTCAAATTTTTCATAACTTCAGCTGATGATTGTTGATGATAGTCTGACATTCGATTCCCCCTCCAATTGAAATTATTAAGTAACTCACAACAGCGTCCTATCCCGAATTCCTTCTCACTGACTGGATTCAGGAGAAAATACTGTTATTAGTTAATACGTTAGATTCCCAACAGTAGACCCCTTTGAATTATCTATCTTAGGCAGAGAGAAACTTATATATCCTAAAAATAGTGTTGAATCATCAGACTCTCTATCTACTCGAGCCCCTAAAATACTTTAACTACAACAATCTATTCCTTGTCCTATTCCAGTATGATAATAATCGATATAGAAATTAAATATTTATTTGATAGGTAAACATATAAAACGGATTCTTTATTATATTTATGTAAATTTCATCAATTTTCGAGCAGCAGTACTCGTACTACAAAGATCTTTATTACATCAAAAGTTGAAGGGCAAAGAACAAACAAAAATCGCTGATAAAAGAGTTAGTATCGCTGATAAAACCTCGATCATCGCTGATAAAAGAGCTAGTATCGCTGATAAAACCTCGATCATCGCTGATAAAAGAGCTAGTATCGCTGATAAAACCTCGATCATCGCTGATAAAAGAGCTAGTATCGCTGATAAAGCCTCGAACAAAAGCACTCGAGAGATTAAAGTGACCTCGAGGATATAATGTCTTAGCTTAGAGAAAACTCTGCCCTTGATTATCCACAACTTAAAACTCTACAATTTCCTTATCGAGTAGGAGGTGCCTTGCACTTGGCTAACACTACTTCTATCTTTGTAGCTGACTGGTACCCTTTAGATTACGTTCATGCTAGGCGCATATAAAAAAAACAGCTTGCGATTACAAACTGTTTTCTCTAGATATTATTAATATAATTTTTTTAGAAGATGAGTTTGATTAAAACAATTGAAGAAACCTGAATACATTTTAATCGAGTTGTTCTAAGAATTTTTGAATTTCATGTGCCATAGGTTCAGCTTTTTCATGATGAATGTAGTGCTTAGTGTTTTCATAAACTACTTGCTTCGTATTTGTAGATAACCCCAATAATTCTGTTTGTGTTTGTAACCAATTTTTATAGCCATTATTTGTTGCACTAAACAAAAGTAATGGAATATCTCCTATGGTCCTATTTTGTAATATTATTTCTCCATTAGAGCTCATCTCTTGTATTTCGTTCTCCATTGTAGAATTGTTCATATTTTTTATGGCCATGAATTTTTTTATATCTTGTAAGTCCTTTGGTAAATTATCAATATCAATGAAAACCTTATCTAGGACTCCTGTTTTAGATATTGCATTAATTAGTCCTATTTCACCGATACTCTTTATCGTATTCCAACTAATTTTTTTAGTAAATGTATATTTAAAGTTCTTTGCGTATGTTGGACTAATGCCATCAATAAAAACAAGTGCTTTTATTTCTTGCGGGTAACGCTGTGCATAACGTATTGTTTCTAAGGACCCCATAGAATGGGCCACTAGCACATAAGGAGGAGCCTCATTTACTCTTTGAAGCGTTTCCCGTAATTCATCTACCATTGTATCAATATTGCGATCGTCAGCTGTTTTATCGCTCCAGCCATAGCCAGGACGTTCATATAAAATGATTTCATATTGGTCCTTTAATCTACTATATAGAGGATAGAAATCAGCATAAGGAGAAGTCGTTCCACTGCCAGGTAGCAATATGATTCTGAAATTACTTTTTGATGATTCATCCGTTTTATAAACATGAATATTATGTTGATTGATTTCTACCATCTCTCCAGGTATTGGGTAATTACTCATGTTATTCATCTCCATTTTATACGTAATCCTTGTTACAAGCAGCAGTATTGCGAGGATGAACAAAATAATAAAAATGTGTTTTTTTCGCACAATCTAACACCTCCTTAGTTGCATTACGCCCGTACCTGATTGGCTATCCCCAATTGGTTCATCAGCTAATAATAACTTTGGCGAATTAATCAGCACTCTAGCAATAACTACGCTGTATTAATTCAGTTAAAAGGAAATTTAAATTTTAAACAATTAGTTCTTAAGGGACATCATTTGATGAATTACATAGGGGAAAACACTTCAAGAAATGTAGAGCATGGGGTGTTCATAATGATTAACTATTTTTACTTAAAAAAGCTAAGATAAGTCTATCACTTTTATTAGTTAGTAAAATTATTTATGTATCAAAATATACAAAGGGCATTCAAAATAGGCCCTTTGTATATTTCTGGATTGTCAAATTAACGATAGTTCTAACTCCTCTTTAAATTATGGACAATCCCAATTAACCTTATATCATTTAGCTTTTTTTATTCGAAATTAATAAATAATCGAGTGCACTCATTCTAGTAAGCTTATGAGTAAATTTTATAGCATCTGCTTGAGAGTCGAACAGAAAGTTTTCGAGTTCGACTGTTGGTATATATTGATTAGCGATTTTTCGTTTCAATTTTCGTACAGATAAAGTATGTGAATCCTCTTCATATAAAATAATAGCACCCACATTTCGGTAAAGCGTCTGGTCAATCGTTGCGAACACTTTCACATTTGATTCTTTAAATTCCGTTAAATCTATCTGCATGTATTTACCAACCTCCTCTAAACTTACATTCTATCTCTCTATATAATTGTCCTTCTTTTACAGTAGTATTTTCTGGATATTTAAACCAAAAAATTTACTCTAAAAGTTCGTTACCATAACGTGGTTGATTTCCGTTTTGACTGGGCGCTTTCCCGGGGCGTCCACAACATGATGTTGGTCACGAAGGCGTTATCACAGGACGTGATAGTTTTAGCCTTTGTTCCTCTTTATTCTGACCCCAAGGATTATCGCCAAGCCTCCACTCCAATCAACTTTTCACATGATATACGTTTTCGCAGAATGCTTTATGATAGGCCAAATTCCAGCCATTACTATAATGTGATTTCTGTTACGACTGAGCGCTTTCCCGGGGCGTTCGATGAGCCACTCTAATTGTTGTGGGCCGATTTCAGCCCTAGCTCAGCCTCATGTGAAACTGGCGCTCTTTTTAGAGAGAAAATAGCACAGCCTAGCGCACATAAAACTAAAATGACACCGAAGCTAGATAAATGCATAGCAGATCCTGTAACAGTAAACATAGCCCCACCAACAGCTGAACCTATGGATATACCGATTTGTAATGCAGCCGTATTTAAACTTTGTTGAATATCAGATGTTTTTGGATCAGTCTGTATTAAATAATTTTGTAATGGCGGTGTAAGAGCCCAGCTAAGTGCACCCCATAAAATTGTTACGACTAAAAAGAGTGGTAACGCAACAATCGTGTAAGGAATACTAAATAATACAACGGCGAAGGTAGATACAATCAATAGAATGGCTTTACCAGTACCCATTTTGTCGCCTAGCCAACCACCGAGAGCATTCCCACTGACAGACGCTATTCCGAAGATTAGATAACAGATACTAATCCATGAGGCACTCATATCAAATGCTTCTACTAAAAATGGAGTTAAATATGCGTAAAGCATATAATGACCAGCCAGCATAAATAGTGTTGTTAATTGTGCACTTAAGATTTTTAAATTCGCTAATGATTTAATTTGAGCCTTTAATGGAACAACTTCTACAACAGGCATTTTTTCAAGCAGTAACGCAATAAGAATCATGGATACAGTTGAAAGAAGCGCAATTCCTAAAAACACAGCTCGCCATCCAAATGCTTCAGCTACAAATATCCCCATTGGGACACCGATGACAAGTGCCGAACTGACACCTACGAAAACAAGCCCTAAAGCTTTTGCACGATGTTTTGGTTCAACAATTTTTGTTGTAATCGTTAAGGATAAAACGATGACCAATGCGGTACTCATCGCCGTGAAAATTCTAGCAATCATGACGATCGAGAATGTCGTACTAAAATACGTCATCAGATTACCTAAAGTAAAAATAAATAAAGAAATAAGATAAAGGCGCTTCCTTTCCACTTTTGCGGTTAATGATAAAAGGACAGGAGCAGATATTGCATAGACAAGAGCAAATATGGTAATTAATTGTCCCGCAGTTGCTAAGGACACATTTAAATCCTCTGCAATTGTTGGTAATATACCACCTACAATTAATTCCACCAATCCTACTGCAAAGGTAGTAACGGCAAGAATATATACTCTCCAATTCATAATAATCACCCTTCTGTTACACTTTCATTTTTGTAGAGAGGTATCAATTATGCCTCGGCATAATTGCGTCCGGAATCGGCATTGTGCATGCACAATGCCGATTCTGTGACATCCGCCGGAGGCATTAACTTCTTTCAGCGGATGTTTTTTGTACCGAAAGCGTAGCGAGATGTTTGGACACCGCTGAAAAGTGACTTAAAACCGCATTCATCTCACCACTTACTTTTGCTGAAAGAAGTTAAAAGAAAAAAATCCTGACTACAAAAATAAAGCAAAATTTTTGTAGTCAGGATTTTATGGTTCCTGGTAGAGACCCTCAATCCATATCATTGAGGTTATACAGATCAAATATTTACGTTAGCTATATTAGCATATTGAATTTTGCATGACAACATTTATTTCATAAAATTGGTTTACTATACCTTTCAATCATTGAAATACAAACGCTTACCGAATAAAAAATCATATCAAAAGAGAGAAATTTTAGATTTTACTTATATTTTTTTAAGTTTGACCATACATACTAATATAACAGAACATTGCGAGGTGATTGTTTGCGTATAGTAGGTTTAGTATGCTATTTTTTATTGTTGTTTTATGGTGTAGAACCAGTAACAGAAGAGCTCTCAATCGATAAACAAGCAATCATTTCTCCTAGTCTCAGCAAACAGCAAATCCCCATAAGAGAAACAGTTGAAAATTCAAAAGTTTGTGTCTATTACCCCACTTATAAAATTTGTAAAGAGTTATCAGCCAACTAAAAAAGTGGAAAAAGAGGCAACACAAGCGGAGGGCACTGAAAAACTTACGTTTTCATAAAAGCGAACCTTTCTCAGATAAAAATAAGGCACTTCTTGTTCAATTTTGAACAGGAAGTGCCTTATTTCTGTCTCTATTCTTTATTTATTTTCGTTTAGTAGCTTTAATATCCGTTTCAAATTGACAGCGAATATCGTTGTAGCACCTTGAATTTCCATGCCAAATAGACCCGCAGTCGCTATTCTTCGCTTCTACTTTGTAGCGATTTGCGGCTAATTGCTTAAATGCTTCCGGATTTTGAAATGCCTCTTGTTCGGCATGTGTATCCGACTTAATTGTGACAGAATATGTTTTACTTTTTGCACCTTCTTTATAACAACCCTCTCTCATTGGACATACTTTGCATTTTTCAATGTCAAAATAATAGGTCTGACTTTGACTCTTACTCGTTCCTTTTTTACCCGTACGTGCTTTTCTTGTCGCGAGATGACCGGCCTTACAAACAAACATTCCAGCGTCTTTATTAAACTCAAACTTGTCTTCTTCTTTTCGTGGTCCTTGTGTAAGAATAGGATTCAACTTTGCCACAAGCGCGATTTTCTCTTCTTTTGTATATTCGATATTTGCCTTTTCAGAGTAAGCTGCGTCTCCAATAACCGTATTAATTTTCATACCTGCTTTTGTGCTTTTTTCAATTAACTCTTGAAGATATTTTCCATCGCTTTTTTCACCTGTTGTAATGACAGCTGCTGTAATAATTCGTTCATCACTCAACGCGATATGTGTCTTATACCCGAAGAAAGAAGATGTACTTAAACATACAAATTGGAGGAATGGCATTTCGTCCATTGTCTAAACAATATTTTGTTTTTAACTCCTCTAAAATGATGAAAAATCAACAAGTTCATTGATTTGAAATCATCGGGGGCACCACCTGCACATTAGTTCTTTTATTATAAAGGAAAGCGTGACTAAAATAATAGTGTGATACATTGCGTTGTTTGGAGAAGCATCGCTCGACTCCTGCGGGAAAGCGAGACAGACGAGACCCCGCACGAAGCGAAGCGTAGGAGGAGGCTCGGCGCTCGCCCGCGGAAAGCGAGCGGAATGCTTCGGAAAACAACAGTAGAGTCACAGTGCCAAATGAAAAAAGCGAGGTATTCAACGATTAAATCGTTGAATACCTCGCGATGTGAGAAGATATAGACTTTTTCAGTGCCCTCCACAAGCGCTGCCTCTTTTTTCACTAAAAATCCCAATTATTTATTTTGGACCAATATGGAAACGACTAAACGGATATATGGTTAATTTAGCTTCACCATAGATGGCATCTTTAGAAATTAAGCCATAGTGGCGGCTATCAGAACTTTTCAAACGGTTGTCCCCCAGTACAAAATACATACCCTCAGGAACCTTTTTTTCATTTAATAATTGCTCTAATGTGAAATTCTCTGTAATACGTAATTGATTAGGATCATCTGTTTGACGATTCACATAATCTTCTTTATAAGCTTTGCCATTTACATACAAAACATCGTCTTTCATTTCAACTGTATCACCTGGCAGGCCAATCACTCGTTTAATATAGAGTTCATCTTCTGTTGGTGATTGAAAAACAATTTGATCAAAGCGTTCAATTTTGCTCATTTTACTTACCATAATAATATCTTTATCATGATAAGTTGGGTACATAGAAGCCCCTTGCACTTTAATCGGTGCAAATAAGAATTGCTTACAGCCTAAAACAACTATAGCTGTAATCACAATAATTTTAAGATAAGATAGTAATTCTTTTTTGAAACTTGATTTCTCTTCTTGCATGCTCATTCCCCGATACTGTTTTATTTATAGTATAACATTTTTTACAGTATTTTGACGAATTAATCACATAAATTGTTCCAAGTTCACCAAAATGACTCATCAGCAAAACATGAGGTTGATGTTCTGTTCCAGCTAGAGGCCTTTCAGGGACATCGGGAGATCTATTTCTCTTCAGCTCCAGGGTCTCATCTATGACGCTTAGGTCAAATAGAAAACTGATTCAGGCAACCTAAAATCTAGGTCCCCAAAAAACCAATTCGGTCGGTCCTAAACTAGCCTCCTACGTTTTAACAAATACCTTCCCTAAATTGATTATGAACCACAAAAATAGACAAAGTTACTTTATAACTTTGCCTAGGTGTATCCTATTCTTTTGTTTTTCGAGTATGAATGGTTACTTTGTGTAGTAGAGTGATGCTGCTATTAATTAAGTCGACTGCTAAACCAATACCTGCACGTACTGCAACTACTAATAAAATTGTGCCTATAATCAACACAATCACTCCCTCAACCATTTCTAATAAAATTATACAGCAATTTTCTGATTTTTCAAACACCAAGTTCAAACACTTATGCCGCGGCATAATACACCCGAAATCAGCTCTGTGCTTTAGCCTACATGTGGGCATACACGATGTCGTTCCTCATTTTTAGCGTGTTTGACCCTGCTGAAAAAAATAAAAAAACCATTCAACTAGGCATGCACCCTACCTGAATGATTTTTTTATTTTTCACATAAAAATTTTTAAACACAATAGTTGTAAATGTCGCATGGCTGAACTGACTCGACTTTTTTGAACCTTACGCTTAGGCACATAGCTTTGCATGCAATTATTTAGAGCTGTATACCTAAGCACCTGGGTCCTTCCATTCATTGGTCTCCCTCCCTTCATTGTCAATAGATTTACAGCTATCATACTCAAATTGTCACACCTAAGTTTTATTGCAAACTGGCTTTTAATTCCGATTTTATTTTTTCTAGCTCTGTCTCTTCAGGCATAAAATACCATATATTATCAATTCTTTTACCATTTCCCTCTTTAAATGATAACTGATCAATTTTACCATCCATTTTTTTATAAATACTTTGTAACTGGATTAAGTCCTTCATCGTAAAATTCATACGGACATTGTCTCCTACTACATCAAGCATATCTGTAGCCTTTAATAAAATAGAAGATGTCGAAGAGGCTTTTTTCAGAACTGCTTCAATAATTTGACGTTGTCGAATTTGACGACCAAAATCACCACGGGGATCTTCATAACGAATACGTGAAAAAATCAGTGCCTTATCACCATCTAAAGTGATCTCACCCTTCGGATAATGGTAGGAGTTATAAGTTAAATCCATGTCGTTATCAATTGTTACCCCACCAATCGTGTCGATAATTTGCAGGAAGCCTTCCATATTAATAAACACATAATAATTAATTGGTATATCTAAAAAGTTCTCCACCGTTTTCATCGCCATTGGAACGCCTCCAAATGCATAGGCATGGTTAATTTTATCGACGGAATTATGTCCAATAATTTCTGTACGAGTATCTCGAGGTATACTGAGCATCTTCATCGTATGCTTTTCAGGATTCACGGTAATGACTATCATCGTGTCAGAACGACCGCTATCATTTTTACGTTCATCTACTCCGAGCATTAACACAGAAAACGGATCTTTTTTCGTAACTATTTTTTGTTCTTTATTTTCATCACCTGTCGTTTCAAGTAATGGTGTATTTATTTTATTCATCGTTTTTTGAATTGTATAATAAGCAGTACCTATAAAAATTAAAAAAATTGTTAATAAACTACCTACTATCCATAGCCAAATTTTCTTCTTGCTCTTTTTTTCCTTAGAGCGTTTCATATTTTTTTCCATACATAAGTCCTCTCTTGCAAAAAAATTTACCCCTCTTTTTGACGTTTTAAGTTGGAAAAAAGTTAATATAGTCTAATTATATGCATATTGGACGAAAAAAAGACGTACACTAGTATTTACTAAATGTACGACATCCTAATCTTTTTATTTATAAATACCCCCTCATTTATTTAGTGTCAGCTAACTTTATGACAAAAAACTTTATTTGATTCCACTATGGTTTATTTTTTTATCCGTAATTCAACTAATGAAACAGCTTAGTTTAAGAGTGTTGAAACAATCGGGGCAGATTGTTTATCAAGGAATAAATACTATCCAGCTGGCCCATAGGATATTTACTTTAATTGTCCAAAATTGAACTTATAGATATGAAAGTTGTAATCCTACTCCAACTTCTTCTAAATAAGCAACTGTCGAAAGAGCTATTTTAGCGTGAAAATCTGTACAATGGCAAGCATGAAGCTTAGTAGGTTTAAGCTCTTTAATATAATGAACTGTATTATCTAACTGCTCTTTCGTCGGATGTAAGAGATGAAATCCGCCAATAATATCAACTACTCTCTCTTCCTGACATACCTCTTTGGCATATTCGATAATGTTACATATTCCAGCATGTGCACATCCAACGATAATAACTAACCCTTCTGAAGATTTATAAACGATCGCTGTGTCATCCAAAACGAAGTCATTAACACGCACTTGATCTGTCACAACTTGCCCTATAGAATCTTTTCCTTCAAAATCAAATATTCTTTTAATTTCCCCTAGAAATACTAGTCGATCTGTTAGCCATAATGGTTCTTTCGTTAATCGGATCGGAAAGTGTCTACTTAACTTTTCATGAGATAAGATACTCCCTATCTCTCCTACAGGGTCAAATAGTTTAGTGTTAAAAACCAATGGGTGGCCAATAATCTTAGGCGAATTGTATAGTATTTCTTCATTTTTTGCTTCCATATGTAGTCTAATTAAATGCGTCAGTCCCCATGTATGATCCACATGCCCATGCGACAAAACAACATAATCTAGATTTCTTACATCAATTCTCATTTTCTCTGCATTCTTTATAAAGACATCAGAATATCCGGTATCAAAAAGGATACGTTTATCATCTTCTTCAATAAAAAAAGAAAGCCCAGGTTCCCCTAAAAAATAGCGATCAATTAAAGTATTATTATCTACTAAAATAGTTAATTTCATATAACCCCACCTTTTTTTGTTAATTATAACAAAAAAGAGTGAGGTGTGATTTATGGTTAATCTTTTTCTAGAACAATGCAAATCATAAATATTGAACTACTTATTTTAAGCATTCCAACTTAGCTTTAATCATAAATAAAAGCTGAACTAATACAAAAATTAGTTCAGCTTAAAAATAGCTTTTTGTTTATAGCTTTTTTCATCATTACAAAAGCGAATTAGCAAGCTCATTTAAGCCATTAAGCTTACATTTCATTTGCAATCTGTTTAACAATTTCATCAATAGTTGGGATGGCTGAAGTTTTATTCGCCTGTGTCAAAATACTAAAGATATACCACTTACCACTTTTTCCTTTTACATAACCACTCAAAGAATATGTTCCAGAAATATAGCCTGTTTTAGCAGATACACTATAGCCCTTCATACGATTCTCTAAAGTCGCACCAACAAGGCTGCCCTTTTTTCCTGCATGCGGTAATGCATCTAAATATGAGTTATACCAGGATTTACATCGAACTTTATATAATAATAGACTTTCTTGCATACTATTAACTCGATTTTGATGACTTAAACCTGAACCGTCTACAAAATACCATTGATCCATAGTAAGCCCGTTATTACTACCATATGTACGAATTGCTTGGATGCCAGCCGACCAGCTTCCTTCCCCGAGTAACTCTCGTCCAAGTTGTTTTGTCAACATATCACCCATGCCATTAATGCTTAACTTTAAATATTTAAAGTTAATCTCAGTTAATGGCTTTGAATACGAAATACCTACTTGCTGTGCATTTTCAGGTACCTTCCCAGTTTCAAGAGGCATTGTTTGGATACCTTTTGCTACTAATTTTTCCCGAAATACATCGAGTGTATAGAGGGTTGGATTAAAGACAGTTACATATGTACTTTTCTGTGAACCTGCTGGTAAGTTACCCGTTACAATAATTTGATCTGTACCATATTCTCTTGTAATTTTCACAGTACTTTTCTCGCCCTTTTTAACAATTTTCGTTTTGTTAACGACCGGGATAGTACTTGCAAACGGAACGAGCTGAACATTAGCTGTAGTGCCAACCTTTGAGCCTGTCACTTTCACCTGCACATTTGCTATATCATATTGATCATTTGGCGAAATCGTTAATGCTGAAATACGTGAAGCATAAGGTTGATTCTCCTCTTGAGGTACAATACCCTTCGGTAAGCGATCTGCATCAAACCAAGTATCATCCCCTATTAAAGAACCCGTAACTTTAGAGATACCCATTTTTTTCAGACCATTGGCGAATGACTCTAAATGACTAGGTAGAAGCGTTGGATCTCCCCCGCCCTGTAAATAAATATTACCGTAAAGTACACCATTTTCAATTGATCCATCGATATACGTCTTCGTCGCAAAGCGATAATCTGGTCCTAATAAATCCAATGCAGCGGCACTAACTAAAAGCTTATGCGTAGAGGCAGGACGTATCATTTTTTCACCATTATTATTGTAGAGCACATTACCTGTTTCTATATCTCGTACAGTAATGCTGTACTCGTTGTTCTTCCAACTCTTCGCTATAATACTATTCACTTTTGTTGTCATCATTTGCTCACTAGCACCTGCCTTCTCAACAAAGATGATGGTCGAGTAACAGACCAATAAAATCATTATTAAAAAATTAATCTTCTTTTTCATAGACCCTCCAATTGGCAAATTTCTACTTTTCATGCTTTTATTCTACGGAAAAAATTAGCATTATACAATAAAACACTTTTTTATTTTACAAAATGTCATCTTTTTAATTCGACAGGAATAAACTGTAATAGCTAGCTAAATCATTTCGGGAAAGGAGTTGTTTATTAAATGGGTGCTAAATGGATAAAGATTTCAGTTTTATATTTAGTGATTGTTATGGCCTTTGGACTGTTTATGCATTATACAAATCAACTCGACTGGAAGACGACACATGCACATATTGGTGTTGTAGGTTGGCTAACAACTGGTTTAATCGGCATAATTTATTCTGTATATAAAGATGCCGCTGAGACAGGTTTAGCCAAAGCACAATTTTGGTTTTACAATATCGGATTACCGTTCCTTTTAGTCGGTATGATGATGGTTTATATAGATGTACCAAACTGGTTATTTGAACTCTTTGTATCTGGTGGCAGTATCGCAGTGGCAATTTCAGTGCTATTCTTTGTTGTCAATGTCTTTAAAAATGTAAAACCTTAAATAGAAAGCCCCACTTTATTTTTCATAGAGTGGGGCTTCATGTATTCCATAAATTATTGCAATGAATTCGCCTGCATTTGATACATTTTTTCGTAAATGCCGCCCTGCGCTAATAATTCATCATGTGTACCACGCTCAACAATCTTGCCTCGATCTAAGACAAGAATACGATCCGCATTTTTAATAGTAGAAAGTCGGTGAGCGATAATGAATGTTGTACGTCCTTTTTTTAGCACATCCATCGCATGCTGAATAATCTCCTCTGTTTCCGTATCTATATTAGAAGTAGCCTCATCTAAAATTAAAATAGCCGGGTCAAAGGCAAGCGCACGCGCAAAGGAAATTAACTGACGCTGTCCAGATGACAGTGTGCTCCCCTTCTCAATAACAGGCTCATCATAGCCATTAGGCAAGTTCGCTAAAACACGCTCACCACCAACAGCTTTTAATGACGTTTCTATTTTTTCACGTGAAATTTTAGGATTATTCAGGCTAACGTTCGAAGCAATAGTGCCTGTAAATAAATATGGATCCTGTAGAACAATGCCCATATGTTCACGCATTGTTTGGCGAGGAACCGAAGTGATATCAATTCCATCAATCGTAATTTTCCCTTTAGAAGGGTCATAGAAACGGAACAATAAGTTCATAATAGAACTTTTCCCAGATCCTGTATGACCTACTAAGGCAATGGTTTCACCTTGGTGTGCTTCAAATGACAGGTTTTTCAATACGTATTCATCATTTTTATAAGCAAAGGAAACATCTTCGAACACCACATTCCCTTTATATCTAGGTAAACTTTTTTCAGATACTGGTTCCCCGTTAATATCTAACACCTCAAAGACACGCTTTCCTGCAACAAGTGAGCGTTCAAGCTGAGAAAATTGATTGACAATATTCGTTATCGGATTAAATAATCGCGTTAAATAATCAACAAAGGCATATAATGTCCCCGCAGAAATAACTTCCGTTGCTGTAAATGACTGTGTACCAAAGTAAAAAATAAAGATTGTAAACATAAGAAGTCTTAATGTATTAACAAGGTTGAAGGAAGTTGCAGAATCGAGGAAAAGCAGCTTGCGCTCATATGCATAATGCTCATTATTCATGTCATCAAATTCCTTCGTCATTTGCTGCTCACGACGGAATGCTTGAATAATCGTCATCCCTTGAATAGACTCATTAATCATTGCGTTAATATCGGCAATTTTCGTTCTAATAACATCATTATATTTCGAAGCAACTTTACGGTATAAAATCATCCATAAATAAACGACTGGTACCATAGCCAGTGCTAGGAATGCCATTTTCCAATTTAAAATGAAGAGTGCGATATAAACACCCACAATAGAAATTAAACTTGTAACGAAGTTTGAAAGTACTTGAACGTATAAATTACGAACAGCCTCCGTATCATTCGTGACACGGGCAACAATTTTCCCTGCTGGTAAATTATCGAAGTACTGAATTGGCAATGTTTGAATATGCCCAAATACATCTTTACGTAATTTTTGTACAACACGGTTAGCACCCATTTGTAAATAGATATACATAAAATAGCGTAAAACAGCTGTAGCTATTGCTAAAAGTAAATAGACAACTAATAACCAAGTAATTGGTTTAAATTCAATACGGCCAATTGTCATATAATTATCAATAATATGCTTCGCAATAAACGGCCCAACAAGCTCCGTAAAAACGGCGATTGTCAAGAAAAATAATCCAAGTAGTATCGGTTTTTTAAAATACATGGCATAGCGTGTTAAACGTTGACTCGTACTCATGAGGCACCTCCTTCTAGCTGCTGACGGTCAAATTGCTCTTTATACCATCCTTGTAGTGAAAGAAGTTGCTCATGTGTTCCCTGCTCTACAATTTGACCTTCATCTAGCACGATGATTAAATCGGCGTGCTGAATTCCTGATAAACGATGTGTTGTAATAATGGTCGTTTTGTCTTGACGTTCTCGCTGTATATTCTCAATAATTTTTGCCTCTGTTTTGGCGTCTACAGCAGAAAGCGAGTCATCAAGCATTAAAATTTCAGGGTCTTTAATAAGAGCACGCGCAATGGAAACACGTTGCTTTTGACCACCTGACAGAGATACACCCTTTTCACCAACAAGGGTCTCTAAGCCCATTGGTAAACTTTCTAAATCCCTTTCAAAGTATGCTGCACGAACCGCCTGCTGCAATTCAGACTGTGTAGCATCCTCTTTCCCAAATAAAATATTTTCACGAATAGTACGTGAGAATAGAACATGATCCTGTGGAACATAACCAATCCAGTCGAGTAACTGCTCCTTCGTTTGTGCGGTAATATCGACTCCATCAATCGATAGCTGTCCTTCACCGATTGGATACTCGCGTAATAATTGTCGTAGGAAGGTCGTTTTACCCGCTCCTGTTTTACCTACAATGCCAAGTGTTTGCCCCTTTTTCAACGACAGCGAAATTTGCTGAAGATTTTTCACCTGGCTCATTGGATATTGGAATGTTAAATCATCAAAGCCAATCGCATTTGGTGTTGAAATCATTTGAGGATTTGCAATATTTTGAACATCCATCTCGTAGTTTAACGTTTCCTGTACACGATCAAGTGAAGCGTTACCTTGCTGCATCACATTGATAAGTTCCCCAATTGCAAATATTGGCCAAACTGCTAGCCCCAAGTAAACATTAAACGTTACAAGCTGCCCAACTGTCATAGCCTCAGTCGCTACTAAATGAGCACCGTAGCCAAGCGCTATAACATAACTAATCCCAGTACCGACCTTTGTAATCGGTCCAAACAAGGCGTTAATTTTTGCAGTATGCATATTTTTTTCATACACAATCTCGCTCATCTCTGCAAAATTTGTTTCATCCTTTTTTTCTTGTACGTATGCCCGTACAACTCTCACTCCTGCCACCGACTCTAGAACACTATCATTCAGCTCTCCAAAAACATCCTGCGCCTTCATATAGCGTTCATGCACAATCTTCCCTAAATATTGAATAAGGATAGCCATGATTGGTACTGGCAGCATTGCAAAAAAAGTAAGTTTCCACGAAATCATAAAACCCATGGCGAAAATAATAAAGCCCATGTAAATTGTGGAATCAATCAATGTCATAATCCCGAATCCAGCAGTTAGCGACACAGCGTTTAAATCATTCGTCGCACGGGCCATTAAATCCCCAGTACGATTTTTTTCATAAAAAGTTGGTGTCATACGCAAAAAATGCTGCATAAGGTTGCGGCGTAAAATTTTCTCTAAGTTAATAGCCCCTTCAAATAATCTGAATTGCCACACAAAATTAAGGGCATAACCCCCAACAATGATACACAGGAAAATCAAAATATACTTCGTTAAAAGAGCTGGTGTCATTTCACCAGCAGTCAATATATCAATAATTGACCCTAGTAAATATGGTGGAACAACTTCTAAGCCACTCGCAATCATTAATAGCGTAACGGCTATTGTATATTGCTTCCAGTATTTCTTGAAAAACCAGCTTAATTTACTTAAAACATCAAACATACGTTATAACCTTCTTTCTCAAGTGCTGTTAAAACTTTGCTACCCACTCTCCATAAATTTCTTGATGAAAATCATTTTTTGTCCTTTGTTTCGCATACACATGCACTCCTTTTTTATGATCACTACAACCCTTTTTTGCAACAAAAAAGACACATACCCCCAAAAAAAGAGCATGTGTCTCTTCATAAAAGGCAAGGAGTTACCATGCCATTTATTTGCAACGCAAAATAAAAATGTTAGAAGACATGGACAATGTATGCAGTTGTACTTTGATATGATACTGGTAAAATTAACATCGTCATGCCCTCCTTTACTTTAGATTGTTATAGTGTTATTGAAGATTATCATACTTTAGAAATATTTGTCAACTAACTCACTGGTATTTTTTCTGTTTTTTAGAAAAAAATTAACGCTTTAAAGCGATGAATTGCTAAAATCCTAAAATGTAACATAAAAATCTATAACTTTTTGTCTTGACTTTAACGCTGCGTAAACCTTTATGGTTAGTTTGTATGAACCTAAAGGAGGAAATAGACATGAATGAATTTTATCAAATGCCCTTATTTGTAAAGCTAAAAGTAAAAGATATTGAAAAGTCAAAAGAATGGTATGGAAATGTACTAAATTTCAATTCAGTATTTGATTTTCCAGATGCTAACGGAACAACTTCAATGACCCATTTAAGAGGCGCAAAGTACCAAGATTTGATGTTATTACAGGATGAAGAAGTCAACACTTGTGACTCAGTCATTATTAATTTATTTTCTAGTGATATTCATAGTATTTATCAAGCTGCACTGGAAAATGACACAAATATCATTCAAAAACCGACAGTTCAACCATGGAATGCAAAAGAATTAACTTTAGAAGATCCAGATGGATATGTTTTTACAATAACGGAAATTGTCGATTCCAATAAAGACTTTGATACTGTCATTGACAATGTTAAAGGACAATTATAGTAATAAAAAATTATGACATGTTTGCAACAGCAAAAACACGTTACCTGTTACACTACTTATGTTAAGTAGCTGGCAGAGTATTAAAAAGAATCAAGTTCAAAAAAACGGTAAGTAGTATCCTTAATTTTTCACAAAATACGATTACAAAATTTTCAATTCTGGAAGACCCTAAACGAACAAATCTAGTTCGAGAGGGGCTTCCAGCAATTGATCGTTAGATTTCCGCCTAACTTTTTAATTTATCACCTAACTTTAATTTATCGCCCATCCTCCCCCAAAAAATTAAAGAATAGTAAACACGGAGACTGTCCCCTGCTTTCCATTAAGGGTGTAAAAAATGCCATTCCTCTTCGCTCATGCCAACATCCATCGGTGCAAGTTGAATATAAGAGACACGAGCGTCAAACTTAAACATCAATTATTGTTTTGAACTTTACAGTGTGCTTTTGAAGGCACCAGCTCTATTGTAATAATTATTTTTGTATTATTGTGTTTTCCATCGACGGAGATTTCAATTGAACGATGTAATCGTATTTGAAACTATAATTTTGCTATGATATAGGGACTTTACCTACGAAGTATTTTGGAACGTAAAACGGTGATTTTTTTGATTCAATATAACTGGTAGAAATATATCTAAAATGGTGTGCACATGATACACTTTTCAATATAGATATTTTAGTAAGGAGTCTTTACTGTGAAATCATTTTTAGCTGTTGGAATTGGCGGATTTTTAGGTGCCATCTGTCGATATAGCCTTGGCCAAGCACTTTCAAATAACGGTGGTTTTCCATTTGCGACACTTTGTATGAACTTAATTGGCTGCTTTTGTTTAGCGTGGCTATTTACTATGTTTACAAAGCGAACGCCTGTTATTATAGGAATTGGTACTGGCTTTTTTGGTGCCTTTACAACCTTTTCGACATTTTCTTTAGAAACACTATTCCTTTTGCAGGATAGTAAATGGCTACAAGCCGTTCTTTATATGTTAGTAAGTGTTTTTGGCGGTTTAGCTTGTGCATGGCTAGGATTTAAACTAGCAAAGGGGCGCATCGTATGATAATTATTGGTATCGGTGGATTTTTAGGTGCACTAACACGATTTTATCTAGGAAAATTGATTGTCCATACATACCCATGGGCAACATTTTTTATTAATATAACAGGGTCTTTTGCGCTTGGCTTTTTATTTGCGCTACATTTAAGTGATTGGATTTGGCATTTTATAGGGATTGGTTTTTTAGGAGCCTATACGACTTTTTCGACATTCGGTTTTGAATGTTTGACGCTCTTGGAGCAGCAAAAATGGAGACAAGCGATTGTTTATATAAGCACTACAGTTATATTCGGCTTATTTTTCGCTGCACTTGGCTTTTACCTTGTATAGCCGCATTTTAAAAAACTAGAGGTGATTTTTTGACACAGCCATCCATTGAACAATTACAAGCGCTTGAAGCTGACATTGAACAAACACTATATAGTTTAATCGATCTAGAACTAGAAGAAAACTCTCTAGAAATGAATACACGCTTTGCACAATTACTTGCAAAGGTACAGGCGGTACAATTAATTGATTATAAGCTTGACGTCCTCGTTGATCCTCAAGCATTTGCAACAGAAACATGTACTCTACTACAAAGTTTAATAGAGGCCAAGGCTAGACCACAAAAAAGACAACGACTTCTAACACATCGTATGATTTTAAAAATATGGCTACGTAAAAATCAACGCTTTATGACGGAATTTTTACCACAAATGTTTTAGACGCCCTTTGCTGTCCAAGGGGCGCCTCCTTTTAAAGTTGCAATTGCTGCAACACTTCTTTTATTCCCTACAACTGTTAAATTGAGGTACTCTACGCACATTATGGAAATTTACCTCAAAAACTTTTCAGAATATAGCTTTGAAATAAAAATTAAATAAAAATATGTTGCAAATATTGAATTTTTATTTTAATATTTATTATTGTGAAAAAAATAATATTTTGCTTCTTATCAAGAGAGATGGAGGGACTGGCCCGATGAAATCTCGGCAGCGGAACTTATGATTTTAAGTTACTGTGCCAAATCCAGCAGGCAAAGGCTTGATAGATAAGAGGAGTGTTTTATAGATATAAGGCCTCTTCTTGTTGGACAAGAAGAGGCCTTTTTTCGTAAAAAGAATGGACAAAAGACGTGTCCAATTTTATTTTTGGAGGTAGACATGAAGAAAGAGAATCCATGGGCGCTAATCCCATTTGTTGTGTTTTTGATTTTATTTATTGGCTCAGGGGTTATTACAGGTGATTTTTACGCCTTTCCTGTCATTGTAGCCATTTCCATTTCAGGCGCTGTCGCTTTAGCGATGAATCGAAAAGAATCGTTTGCGCAAAAGGTTGATATTTTTTGCAAAGGCGCAGGAAATTTAAATGTCATGCTAATGGTTGTTATTTTTCTTTTGGCTGGGGCCTTTTCAGCGGTAGCAAAAGGCATGGGGGCAGTGGATTCCACTGTAAACTTTGCTTTATCGGTCGTTCCGCCAAATCTACTTGTCGTAGGCTTATTCATCATTGCCTGCTTTATCTCCCTATCAATGGGGACATCAGTGGGAACGATCGTTGCGCTAGCGCCCATTGGAGTTGGCATAAGCGAGCATATCGAACTTTCTATGGCTTTAGTAATGGCAGCAATTGTTGGCGGTTCGATGTTTGGCGATAATTTATCTTTTATTTCAGATACAACCATTACTGCCGTTCGTTCACAAGGTGCACAAATGAGGGATAAATTTAAGGTGAATTTTTGGATTGTCTTGCCGGCAGCTATTGTAACGAGTCTTATTTTAGGGTTCATTACAATGGGTGAAACTGCGCAAGTGGAGCATTTAAGCTATAATTGGGTAAAAATTGTTCCCTATATTTTGGTCATTATTTTAGCGTTAGCTGGAATGAATGTTTTCCTTGTTCTAGCATCTGGAATTGTTCTCGCCGGGGCTGTTGGCTTAGCGGATGGCAGCTATCATTTAATGAGCCTTTTTCAAAAGATCGGTGAAGGAATGGCAGGCATGTATGAAATGGCATTCCTTGCGATATTAATAGCTGGAATGGTGGAAGTTATAAAGTATAACGGAGGGATTGACTTTCTACTTCACCTTGCAACAAAAAGGATTAAATCGAAAAAAGGTGCTGAATTTGGTATTGCAGGTCTAGTAGGCCTAACTAATTTATCGACGGCCAATAATACGATTGCTATTTTAATTGCTGGTCCGCTTGCAAAAAATATTGCTGAACAGTATGAAATTGAGCCAAGAAAGTCCGCAAGTATATTAGATATTTTCTCCTGTACGATTCAAGGACTTCTACCATACGGAGCCCAATTCCTGGCAGCCGCAAGTGTAGCCGGAATTTCACCAGTGAGCATGTTGCAATACTCATTCTATCCAGTCCTTATAGGAATTTGCGGAACCATCGCTATCCTCATCGGATACCCGAAAGGAAAGAAAGCCTGAGCTCCATACTTAAAAAACATTGATTTACCACTAAATTACTCCAATTGTTTTGCAAGAAATAATCAAAACAATTGGATTTTTTATTTTGATAAAGATACTAGTTAAAAATTACAAATTATACTTTCTCATTAGTTATTTCGTAACGTCTATATTTGACCATAAATCCAATTCCAAGAATAGGTCCAATCGCTAATATTGTAAAGACCCACTCCCAACCAATAATCCCCTGTATAATCGGGATTAGGTTTATTGAAAATATAGTAAGTAAGAAACCAATACACATTTGAAAAGTAAGGGCTGTACCTACATAATCAACCTCGGCTATTTCTGAAACTACAGCTGAAAACTGGGCGGAATCAGCTATGATAGACATCCCCCAAATCATGGCGATTATTAACGTTAACCAAATATATTGCCCAAATGTAAAACCTATTACTAGCGAACAGATAGCACTAATAAACATAGCAATAATCGTTAAATTAGCTCTTCCGATTTTATCCGAGATTAGTCCCCCTATTACACAACCAATCCCTCCAGCAATTCCTATTGAAATAAAGGAGGATAATGCAATAAACCAATGAGGAATTTCTGGTGAATAAGTTAAGAAACTAGCTGTTAAAAAAGCTGGAAGCCATGTCCACATCGCATACAATTCCCACATATGCCCGAAATAACCGTAGTTCGCAAGCATTACTGGTTTATTCAAAATAACTTTTTTTATTAACTTGAAAGAGAAAGGCGATTTATTGGGTACAATTGGGGCATCTTCTAAAATATAAGTTACTATTATAGCTGATAAAAAAGCCAATCCTGAAGTACTAATTATCACGAGTTTCCAATTTAACGAAGAGAAAAACATAACTACAAAGTGTGGTAATGATGATCCTACTGTTAATGCAGCTATTAAGACTCCGATTGCAAACCCACGTTTTTGTGGAAACCATTGTGATAAAATTTTTACTGCTATTGGATAGACACCTGCAAGAGTTATACCCGTTAAAATTCTAAGTAGAATACCTAAAAAAGCGTAATGGACTAGAATTAGTAAGACATTTAATATTGCGCCTAGAAAAACTGAAATCGCAAAAATCTTTCGGGAATTAAAGCGGTCCGCAACCCCAAAATAGGAACTAAACAATGATCCTATTACAAAGCCAATAGGAATAGCAGCCGAAAGCCAAGCTTCTGAATTGGAGCTAAGGTTCCAAATTTCAATTAATTCGGGTGCAATCACTGATGCACTAAACCATAAGCTTAATGCACATAATTCTGATAATCCAATCCATACCAATGCTCTCCAAGAACCTTGAATCATATTATCCCCCCAAAAATAAATCCGAATCTCCTGCGAGTTCACATAAAGTAACTGTTTTAATTAGTCACGAGCGAAGTTAAGTATCAGGGTAAAGTTCTGATATACGCAAAGCGAAAAGAGTTAACCTTCCCAAAAACAAAATCATTCTTTGATCTATAAAAAAGGTAGATTGTCATTTACACAAAACTATTGACTATCCCTTGAATAAATAATACCAAATACAGGATAAAATGCCTTCATAAATCTTATTATCGATAAAAGGAAAAAATCTACTATTATCTCATATTGAAATAATAGTAGATTATCATATTTTATACTATTAGTTATATAAAGCCTGCACCTCTACTGTTTGATGTTTGTAACCACCACTTACTTAATTGTCATGTTTACTTCTACCATCCATAGCATTATCAAATGGTGTATACGTCATAGTAGGTACTTTCTTTTTCACAAAAACGCGATATATTGCCCGAACCAAAATGCTTGAAAAAATTAGACTTACAATAAGCGCTATGCTATTGCCAATATTCATTCCATCATCCTATCCTTTCGTTATGGTTTTTCTACTTTGCAAGTGTACTACCAATTAATGTAGGCAAATGTACGATTATATTGTCATCAAATATTGGACATGCCCAGATTGTAAATATAAATGATCTTAAATATCTTTATTCTAAAGGTCTACATAATTATACTTCGACATTAAGTGAATTTTTCCTGTCGTTTAGTGTTCGTAGCGTTATGATCTCGCACATAAAACATCATGTTGGACCAAGCGACCAACGAACACCCTAGTTATAACGGTAATACCTCCATTGACATACTAATTTTCAAACAACATGAAAAAACAGCTGATAAGCTTCAGCTGTTCGTTCTTTATATATGCTTGGATTTTAAGCGTAGGTTTTTCCACATATGATAGTAAACTCCACCAGAAGTCATTACTGCTGGAACAGTAAAAATAAAGGAATATATAAATCCTTGGTCTGCAATGTGTTGAATTGTTCCAGTAGTAAATGTCATAATTACCCACAAAACCATCGTTATAGTAAGAGCAATAAATGCTGCTAGGTTTACAGGCTTTGCAAGACGTGCTAATTTATCAATAGAAGACTCAGCGTCACTATAAATGGGTGTAGTTTCTGGTGCTGCCTTAAAAATATGCATATCAGTACTAGAACAAACATGTGTCCAGCCACCGTAAGCAAATAACTCAAAATACTCCTCTTCTTCACTCTTCGATAATTTACGATAATCAATACTAAAAATGACGTCTTGTGGTTCACCCTTCTCTAGACCATAGCCCGCACATCGAAATCTTTTTAAATGCCAACCTTTTGCCGCTTTTTCACTTAATTTTTTCATATCGCGCTCCTCAGAAAAAGCTAAACCATATGATGCCATATATCTTTTATTTCGCACTATTTTTGCCCCCTTTGTAGTCCCTGCTCTGCCAACTGAATCATGACCTTTCTTCTTTCAATATCTTCGAGCAATATTTCTCGACCTTTATCCGTTAAGACATAGACCTTTCTCCGAGAATCCGAATCATCATGTAGCTGAATAAGTCGTTCAGCTAATAGTTTTTTAATAATTGTATAAAGGGATGCAGGACCAACTACGAAAGTACCCTTTGTTGTCTCCTCTATTAAACTCATGATCGCATAGCCATGTCGAGGCTCCGTTAAGGCAGCCATAATATAAAAAACAGAATCAGTTAACTGCTCTAATGATTTCATTGTCTACACCTCCAATATATCATAAAACGATATATCATTAAATAATATATCACTTTATGATATATTGAGCAACTCTATAAAAAATCACCTCACAAGTCTTACTTGCAGGGGATCAATAATTCTTCGCTCTTTAATTTTCACTAAATTAGGCGATTCCAACGTAGCTGATATCTGAACATTTCTTTTTTCGTGTCCTTATTTAACAACAAAAAACTTATTGCTAATCTCGCATAGTAGTTCTCTAAAGTACGAATCAGCCGGATTTTTTTGCTCAGCGTTAACAACACCTATATTTTCTAATAATACGATGTCATATGACAATACGATACTATCTGCACTTTTTCGCTCCGTTTGTCGATAAGATACATTGGCTTGTTGTTGCAGAACAACATCTAATTCTTCATAGTCCTCCAACGCTTGATTGTACGAAGCTCTTACGCTGACGCTTCGCTTTCGCGCAGAAAACATTTGCCGCTGACGCTTCGCTTTCGCGCGAAAAAACAATATAGCTGTCGTCTTTCTTTCGCTACGGATAAATTGCCATAGGACATGACGTTCGAATTACATTATGAAAGAATAATCTTTTATGACTGTACAAATTTCCACACTGTACTGCATGTACCATTTTTCTTTTCCGAATTGCTGTGCTACTAGATGTTTTGAATTGTCTTTCCATGCCTGAATGGCCTCTAGTGATTCCCAATAGGATACAGTAATGCCTTTCCCTTCTGCATTTCTGACACTTTCTACACGGAGAAAACCAGGCTGTTTTTGTGCTAGTTTATCCATCATTTCTGCCATCTTGGCATAGCCTTGTCCATCCTCGTCTGTTCTTTGTGATGTAAAAATTACGGCATAATATGTTTTCATAGTTATTTACTACCTCCTTTTTATGTATTATTGTAAACGATATATACTGAATCGAAATATGGAAAGCTGAAAGGACTGTGACAAATGGGTATTAATCCAAACATGGCTGAAATCGCTTCGCTTCTAGGTGAAACTTCAAGAGCTACGATGCTTGCTAGTATGATGGATGGTCGTTTTCACACTGCCAGTGAATTAGCTTATATGGCAGCTATTAAGCCCCAGACTGCTAGCTTTCATCTTGGAAAGTTAGTAGATGGTAAACTTGTGAAAGTAGAGAAGCAAGGTCGTCATCGATATTTTCAATTAGCAGACGAAGAAATTGCTCATTTACTCGAATCTTTCTTAGCAATTTCTCCTCCCCCTGAAGTTCGTTCTTTAAAACAATCTAGCCAAATGAAATTATTACAGGATGCAAGAACCTGCTATGACCATTTAGCTGGTAAACTAGGCGTTCAATTAACAGACTCTTTGCTTAACGCAGGCTATCTAAAGCTAGAAGAAAAGCAGTTTCTTATAACATCTGAAGGTGTACAATTTTTTACGGGTTTCGGTCTTGATTTAGATGAATTAAAAAGAAAGCGTCGATCATTTTCCCCTGCATGTTTGGATTGGAGTGAACGCCGTTATCATCTAGCTGGTGCTCTTGGTCAGGGGATCCTTGCCCATTTATTAAATTTGGGATGGGTGACTCGTGTCCCGTCTATTCGTGCCATTAAAGTGACTGAAAAAGGAAGGGCTGGCTTTAAAGAAGTTTTTCAGTTAGATGTTTAAACTAGCACAAAGCTTTGCCTTCTTTCCGCGGACAAACTATACTTGACGCTCCGCGGATATTTTTCTTGGGTAAGCCGTAAAGTTGCGATTCACTAAATAAATACCAGCAATAATAAACAGCCCTCCTACGATTAACGATGGTTTTAATGGTTCATTCAATAATAGCCAGCCTGTTATCACACCGAAAAAAGGAGCTAAAAACAAAAAGGCACTCGTTTTTCCAGGATCACTATGTTGTAAAAGATAATACCAGCCGGCAAATTGAACAATTGACGAGAAAATGCTAAGCCATAATAAAATGAATACTGAATGAACATTCACAGTAAAAAATGGTTGTTCGAATACGAAACTTGCCATTAAAAGTAGTAAACCACCAAAAAGCATTTGATAGGCTGATAGCACCCATGTATCCAATAAAACACCCCATTTTTTAGCCAGTAATGTTGCAATTGCCCAAAAAACAGCTGAAAAAATACCAAAAAGAATGCCGATTTTTCCTCCGATCTGCATACCCATTGTAATCGTAACACCCATTAACCCCAAGAAAACACCACACCATTGATACAATCGGTAACGAGCTTTCGTAAATATTGTAGCAAATATGACGACAAATAACGGATTCGTAAATGTTAGAATAGAAGATTCACTTGCCGTAATTGTCCGCAAGCTTAAAAAAATACAGCCCATTACACCCGCAGTTTGAAACGCTCCTATCGTTAAAATTTTCATCCAGCCTTCTTTTGAAGTGGGATGTGGTCTTTTTATCATTAATACGACGACAGCCATCAAAATCCCTGCCAGTATAAAGCGGAGTGCAGCCAATAACAGTGGAGATGCATAAGGCAATCCCAATTTAACAATAGCAAACGAAGATCCCATTAAAAATGTCGTTAAAACTAACAATGCTGTAAATTTATAAATATTCATTATTTGTCCTCCTATTTCTATATTTAAGGACATTATAGATAGGAAAAACAACAACTCTTATCGAAGTATGAAATACATATAGCGGAGGAATTAACTTTTTCAGTTTCATTTCATTTTTAATGCGTATACTTAGTTGAATATAGGTACTAGGAGGAAGCTGCCTTGAAAATATTACTAGCAGAAGATGATGCACGATTAAGAAGAAATATCGTTCATATTTTAAAGAAAGAATTTCACAATGTGACAGAAGCCGAGAACGGTCAGGAAGCGCTAGACCATACGCTTACAGAGCACTACGATCTTGTTATTTTAGATTGGATGATGCCGAACCTTAGTGGAATTCAAGTGTGTCAGCAGTTACGAAATACAGGATTCAATAGTAGTATTTTAATGCTAACAGCGAAGGACGACACAGAGGACATCATTAAAGGACTTGATAGTGGAGCAGATGATTACATAGTAAAGCCATTTAAAATAGAAGAATTGTTAGCAAGAATTCGTGCATTATTACGAAGAAAAGATAAAGTAATAGAACAGGTCATCCAAATAGATCAATTACAGCTGAATGTAGATTCCCGTGTGTTTTTGTACAATAATGAAAGTATAGATCTAACGAAAAACGAATTTTTACTGTTAGAATATTTATTTATCAATAAAGGTCGTGTACTAACGAGAGAACAAATTTGTATTTATATTTGGGGCTACGATTACGATGTTTCGAATAATTCCTTAGATGCTTTAGTCAAGCTTGTTCGAAAAAAAATTGATGATGGCCAATCCAAATCACGTATTCAAAATGTTAGAGGGATTGGTTATAAACTGAGGGAAGACTAATGTTTCATAAAACGAAAAAAAAATTATCCTTTTTGTATGCAACACTTTATTTTTTGCTATTTTCACTATTCGTTATTGTTCTATACTTTTCCCTCGTAAAATTAATGGAAAATCAACAAATAAACGAATTAGAAGGTTTTTATGTACGGCAAGAGCACGATTTCTTTGAACATGTACATGCCAATACTAAAACTTTAAGTTACGATCCAAATCGCAGTTTTTTTTACTATATTTACACAAAGGATCATAAGTTTGTTCATGGTGATGAATCTTACAAGGGACTGAAAAATCAGATTGAAAAAACGTTTGGCGATAGAAACCCAGGTGACGACCTCGTACAGCATTTTGAATGGCAAGATGAGCATTTTCTACTTCTAAAAAAGCCAATTTTTAACGATGATACGGTAGCTGGTTATATAATTGTTGGTAAATCTATGACGTCACAGCATCATTTTTTTCAAATGACAAAGTATTTACTAATGCTATTAACTTGTATTTCAACGGTCTTAATCGGTCTGCTTTCCTATTATTTGGCTGGGAAAGCGATGGTACCTATTCAATGGTCGTTCGATAAACAAAAAAAATTCGTATCCGATGCTTCCCATGAATTACGAACACCATTAAGTATTTTTTATAGTTCACTTGAAATTTTAGAAGCAGAGGAAGCAAAGCACTTAAGCCCTTTTGGAAAAGAATTAATTATGGATTTAAAAGATGAATCTGAATTAATGAAAGAGCTCATAGATAAAATGCTGTTCTTAGCAAGACATGATCAGCAACAGGTTTCCATTCAAAAAGAAATCATACCATTATCAACTTTACTCAAAAAAGTGGGCACGAAATTCCAAAGGATCATGCCTCCTGACATCCAGTTTTCTACTGAAATCCAAGAAAACATCAAGCTACTTGGTGATGCTTCAAAAATACAAGAACTACTCTATATTCTTTTAGACAATGCGATAAGATATACAAATAGTGGAGCAATAACACTGACGCTTTTAAAAAATAGAGATTCTGTAAAAATTACTGTTGCTGATAGCGGCATTGGTATGACTGAACAGGAATTGCCTTTAGTGTTTGAGCGATTTTACCGAAGTGATGCTGCTCGTCAACGAAATGGCACTGGTTTAGGTCTTGCCATAGCAAAAGCAATAGTGGAGCAACATGATGGGAAAATTTACGCGACAAGTAAAGTAGGTAAAGGTACTATATTTCATATTGAATTCCCTATATAACATAAAGGAAGCGGTGCTTTTTAAAATGGCACCGCTCCCTGTTAACTTCTTTCATTAATCAGTTTCTGTAGCGAAAGCAAAGCGTCAGCTACAATTATTTTTGCGCGAAAGCGAAGCGTCAGCGGCAAATGTTTTCTGTGGCGAAAGCAAAGCGTCAGCTACAATTATGCTGAGGCATAATTGCTTTTATTGTTGTGACGTTGAAATATTTACTCTTTTCATGAGCTGACTTACTGTTCTCGCTACCAGCACTAACATCGTAACCCCCCCAGAAACTACATAAAACATAATAAACAATATATTTTCTGTATCCGTTCCAATTAGCACTCCATGAACGAGTGATAATACCCATGCTGGTAACACAAGAAAGTGAAGTTTTTTCCATAAAGTGCGATTCATTGTACGAATCCATAAATCCGATGTCATTATGACCATTAAAAACAAATAAAATGCTATTGTTCCAAGTGCCGATGGTAGAGACTGATAGTTAGCTGAGAATGGAATTAAAACTCCTAGTATACTATACGGTTCATATTGATCGATTAAAAGCACTAACATATGCGCTATTACGGTGATTAATCCTAGCCATCCCGCATTTTGATGTATATGATATATTAAATTTTTATAGGATTTGACAAATGATGATTTTCTCAATAACCCAAATATAATGGAAATTGTAAAGTAAAAATACGCTAAAAACCCTAATAATCGAATCCATTCCCATGTACTGATGATCATCTATTTTACCCCCGTCATTCTCCAATTTGCTACTTGCCCTTCTTTAACAATGAAACGGGCACTATGTTGGCAATTATTTTCGAACCATTGCTGCAATTCACTTTCATCCATAAGAAAGCACAGTTTGGCACCTACCTCTGCATCACATAAAGAGGACGTTACGACTGAAGCTTGTAATACTTCAGTTTTTGCAATTTCACCTGTTTGTCCGTTTAATAAATGATGCTTCTTCCATGTTCCTTGCGTCCAGCTTCGATAAACTCGATTAGATGTAGCGATGGCACCTGTTTTCATCCTAATCGAGCTAATTTCCTTGTCGATATCCCATGCATCTGCAACACCGATTGTCCAAGTTTTGTCCCCAGAAGACCACATTTTCATGTCCCCTCCCCCGTCTATTAGTCCGTAATCAGGAGATATCTCTTCTTCAAGCCAATTCGCCAATTTTTCAATGGCATATCCTTTAGCAAATCCACCTAAATCAATTTCCTGCTGCGCTACCTTCATTACTTGCTCATTGCCTAGAAATTGAAATGGTTGATCTGCAATCAGAGGTTTGTTTTGAAATGTCTTGCTGTTTGCTGCATTAAATGGAAAAGATTGATTGTAGCCATGCTGTTCTAATTGGCGTTTAAGATACGGTGAAAATAAACTATTAGTAAGTTGATAATATTGATCCGCTTGCATTAAACAATCATATAGTAACGCACTAATGCGTAACGTTTCGCCAATTGCCAAATCATTTAGTTGTGCTAATTCATTATTCGATTGAAATCTTGACCATTCTTTTGCTACATATTGAAGCCATTTCTCAGCTTTTTCTTTCCATACGACATGAACACCTTTTGGCATAGCTAGATAAAATTCAGTATTCATTATTTGCAAAGTTAGTGTATCCACACGACCAACTCCATTAAGTTCTTTTCGTTTTGCGCTCGCTTTTGACAGCAGGCTGACTTGTAATTTCAAAGTTTGTCCAATCCAGCTGTACGAGTTCTTTTTCTTTCTTCGTCATATTTTTCTGATCTACTTCCTGAACATTATTTGTACGTCTAGTTTCGGCTTCTGTTGGACTGTTAATTTGGGTTAGTATCGCTGCAGATAAAAGTATCCCTGACGCCCCTAATACCCATTTTGCCTTTTTCGGATCTTTCATAGTGCTTCCCCCCTAATTCGTAATTGGTTGGCAGACAAATGTTTGATTATTCTCTTGCCACTCTGCTATATAACCTAAGCCATTCGTTATTGTACTAATAGGTACATATAATTCTTCATTCATGTAAAATACTTGTGCAGGAGATGGTGTTTTCATATTGTTATCATAAACAACGTTAGTTCCAGCTCGGTAAATTAATTCATTTGCTTCATTTTGAACATCTAAGATTTTACTTTCTTTGTAAAATGTCGCTTTCGCTCCCAAAACTTGTGCTACAGCTTTTCCAGGTACAAAAATTTCCCCGTCTTTTGGTACAATAAAAAAGCTTAGCTCCTTGTTTGTCCCTTCTACCTTTAACGTGACTTTTTGAGGATTTGTAAAAGGCAGCACTTCTTTATCTACAGCAACTGTTCGTGTCCAAATATTCCAAGTACCTTTCGCACTTACTGCGTCTTGAAAATAATAAGTTTCACCTTCATCATCATCATCGTAATATTTCTCATCGTCATCATCATCGTCGTCTTTGTAGTCCTTATATTCTTTATACTTTTCATGTTTTTTATCTTCATGTTCGTGATCATCCGCATGTACAACTACGTCATTTGACATAAAACCTGCCAATATGAGAACTGCAACAAGACTAATTTTTTTCATCTTCATCTACACTACTCCTTTCCTTTGACTTCATTGTAGGTGTCAAAAATGATACAAGACTGAAATTTTCAAACAAATTTTTACATACAACAAAAAGCCATTTCTATGGACAGATTTTTCTGCTAAGAAATGGCTTATTTCAAAATTTATGTTTTTATATATATAATATTGGTGAAAACTATCCTACAATTATAAAAATCAGCATAACATTAAATTACGAAGAACCAATTTTGAAAGGAGAATATGTCTTACATGAAGGTTAACATTAAAATTATTGAAAAACTTACAGAAGAAACATGTACATTTAACATTCACAAACTAACGTCTTTTATTAAAGATATTGTATCAACTCTTGAAAAAAGCTCGGACAACTATTTACTAGCGAAGTCTATATCAAAAAACGAACAAGAAAAAATTCCTTACTCCAATATATTTTATTTAGAATATCTTGAACGGAAAATATTCATTTATACAAATGATACTATTTTTGAAACAAAAAGCCCTTTATATAAATTGGAGCATAATCTTCCCAATAACTTCATCAGAATCTCAAAAACGATCATCATCAATATTCATTTTTTAAATAAATTTTTGGTTAAGCCTAACGGTAATCTTGAAGCCTTTCTCTCGAATGAAGAAAAAGTAATTGTGTCAAGAAAATATGTATCTTCTTTGAAAAAGGCGCTAAAAACATATTCCAAAAGTCCACTTATGTATTGATTTTCACCACATATGTTTCGACGTATTTCTTTATTCCCTCTTTGATGCCATGATGAATAACATCAAAGGAGGCAATAAAGAATGTATAACATCATTAGAGAGGTAGTTTTAAGAACGCCATTGCCAGTATGGCTATTACTAATTATTTTAATAAAAAGAGGGATCGCTATTTCCCAGGAAAGGCCAATCAATTTATCTAAAATGTTTTTAGTTCCTTTTATATTTATAATATGGGGATTTGAAAAAATGATCTCTCAATTTTCACACTTAGAATGTTGTTTGATGAGCTATTTCTTTTTCATATTTCCTGGGACTTTAATTGGTTATTTATTGTATAAAAAATATCAAATGTTCTTTAAACAGGGATCAGTAATTATGAGAAAGAAGTGCTATCTTCCATTGATCATTATTCTAATAAACTTTTTAGTGAAGTATCTCTTAAATGTAACCTTAGGCATCTCGCCATCATTTTATAATGACCTTTCATTTAATATCATTTATTCTGCTATAAATGGACTATCTATCGGACTTTTCTTCGGGGGAATTCTTTTTACATATTATGTACAAAAAGAATTAAACAAGCCTATCTTATTTTGAGAGGAAGACATTTCGTTGCAATTAAAAAACAGACTATTTTCAGGTTTAGGCACTGGTGCATTTATTTTTATGATGGTTTTACTATCGAGAAAAAATATCATTTCTTCAGAAGCTGAGATTATTAGTGTATTCATAATCTCAGCTTGCGCAGGTATTTTTACAATTATTTTTGACATTGAAAAATTGAACTATTTGTTTGCTTTAGTCATCCATTTTATCATGATGTTTCTAGTAGTCTTTTCTATATCTTTATATAACAAGTGGGT
>NZ_CP096780.1:2718555-4633098 GCF_023242215.1 Lysinibacillus sp. Ag94
ATGGAACTTGGGAGGATTTAGACACTCAAAATAATCAAACTTGGACTACAGTAAATGCAAGCAGAGAGTATCAGATACCAAACAATATTAGTTATAACGCTTACAGAATTAAATGGTCAGCCAATAACGGTAACACTATATTTTCAGGATTAGGAGAGCTAGATTTCTATGAAGAAGGTACAACTACACTAAATCTTAAACGTGAATATGAGTATGACATGACAATGGATGATACATGGTCAGATACAGGAAGTTTACACAGACAGAAGATTAATAGAAGTGATTTTGTAAAAATTGACAAACTTTATATTTTTGAAAAATAAGGGGTGAGAAAAATAGAAACACGGGCTATAACAGGTGGAACTATTAATTATGATGTATCCACACCTAGCGTAAACACAATTGAGTTTTGGATAAAACTAAAAAGTGATTTCAATAAAACCATGAAATTATTCTATAATGGAACACTCTCTGAAATAATGCTAGATGCTAGGGGTTCAATTGGTGTGAGACATGCTGTGAATAATTATGGAAATCCAGGTAGTATTGTATATGGAAATATTCTTTTAGAGAAAGATAAATCTAATCACATAGCGATAACTATAGGAAACTCAGGTTGCAAAATATATATTAATGGAGAGCTTAGTCTATCTACTACATCTATCAGCTCATATAGTAGAAGTTTTAAAATGATTTCATTTACAGAAAAAGATGGTGTTATTCTTGAGTTTCCAAAATTCTGGAGCAGAGAGCTTAGTAAAACGGAAATCCTAGAAAGCTATGAGAAAAAAAGAGACCTTATTTCCAATATAGATGGTTTAATTATGTATGATTTATTTGCAGACACAGGCTCTATAAATGAAGTATCCAATATACCTACAACATCATCTAATATCACTTATCACTCTAAAAAGACAATACTTTATATTACTAAATCTCTTATTTTACATGATAGTGAACACAAAAGTTTTAATGAGACAATACCTGCTCAGTTTATTGATTTGTTACCTGTGATGAAACAACCAATGCATGATGGAATAACAGTTTCAGTTTCTTCAGTTTATGATGGCTCAAATCCCTTACATTATTTACAAATGTTCAACAAAACAAATATTGATAGAAATGATTGTTGGGCATCTGCAAACAACACAAGAACAGGTTGGGTACAAATTGAATTTCCTATCGAAAAAACTGTTTATAAATATTCTATTACTTCTCGTAATGACACTCAGTATGATACTGCTACTGCATCTTCCCCATCAACATGGACATTTGAGGGTTCGAACGACAATACTAATTGGGATATTTTAGATTCTAGACAAAATATAGCATGGGTCAATAATCAAACAAAGGAATTTTCTCTGTCAAGGCCTATGAAATATAAGAGTTTCAGACTAAATATTTCAGCCATTTCAGGAAATGTTGTAAACACAATTTATATTTCAATAGGAAAATATACTTTATATGGATGGACAGACGAAATAGATAGACATTGGTCAACAGTTTCCTCTACCCTCCCTAACTCAACACAATTCTTAGACAGAGGTATGGACAATCTCTCTTCCCTATTTGACCGTAGAACAGAGGAATTAGAGCCAATACCAATGACACAAAGAAATGACATTCTAGTGTCAGAAGAAATTGGTAAAGTATTCAGCAAGACTCTTGACTTGAAAAAGTATTTTGATATTAGAGCTATAAAAACTGAGGTGAGATAATGGCAAAGGTAACATTAAACCCTAATTTTTCTTCGAAATGTCAGATGGTTCATTCAACCTAATGAAAAGAAGAATTGAAGTTGAGTATATTGACGAAAATGGAAAAACTTATCATTTAACAACAAATTTCGAAAACAAAGACCTTATTACATATAAAGAAGCTTACGCTGACTACAACAATGTACAAGGAGTTCAACGCTCAAATATCAAGTCAATTAATTTTGGCTACAAAACAGTTTACTAGAAAGATGATGTGCAATTATTCTTCCAACCCGCTGTATCCCTACCTTTTAATCAGAGTGCCTTTATTGAGGCCAAATTAACATCGAATAAAGACATGAACGGCTATTTGGTATTTAAATCAAGTGGGATTGAAATAGAACGCTTCTATGCCCCTTTAGAAACCCATAGAGCAGATCAAATTAACTGGACTATTAAAAACTAACACAAAGAGAGGAAACACACTATGAAGAGATTTTGGCTACGTCTACCTGATAAGTCTAATCCCATAGAAATAACAACAGCAAATAATAAGTTATCTCTATTTGAATCTTCAAATAAGAAAGTATACACAATTGACTCAGGAAATCACACACTTGCAAAACTAGTAAGTAATCTTGTTAGCAAAGGCTTAGACGCTAGAATTGGAGAAATTAAAGCACCTATAGGTTCTAAATTTATTGTACTGTTTTTAGATAACTCATTCACAAATGTAAATGGTAGCTTCGTTACTTTTATAGGTGGCTTAGAGTCTATTGACACAGGAGATAGACAAGAAGAAAGCATAATTCATATTTAAGAAAGGAAGATACTCAATGGCAACAGTTGGCGGTAATTTAGAGCGCAAAGAGATAGGATTATCTATTGGTGTTTCAGGAACTCACAACAATACTGAGATTAATAAGTCAACAGGTTTTCTTCAATTGATGCAAGTTGATGTTGATGGTCAAGGAAACCCTATTTACTCAGAACAAGGCTCTTGGACTTCTGATGTGATTGATTTAGGCGATAAGTTCAAGTACTTCGAAAAAGTATTTACAACTAATACAATCAAAGGAGCAAGCTCCTTCACAGTATTAACAAGAGTGTCAGACAATAGTAATGATTGGTCTGATTGGGTTGCTATTGCAGAGGATGGAGCGATTCAATCTGAAACTAAACAATATATCCAAGTTAGAATAGATTTATTTGCAGGGTTTATAACAGATGAATTTATTATAGCAAAAAGCGATTTTGAAAGTAATGGTTATATAAAAGAAAAAGAAGCTAAAGCAGGTAGCTATATTGTTCCTAAACTTACATCAAACACTTCTTCCTCAGAAGGCTTTGCGTTTGCGGAAACTGAGCTTAACGCAAGTTATCTTGCATGGAAAGCTTTTGATAAAGCAGATACAAGTGAAGGATATGTTACTAAAATTGGAGTTAAAACAGGTTTTCTAGGGTTTTGTTTTAAAGACAAAAAGAGAATTATAAAGTACAAATTAAGAAGTGGGTCAGGTAGTTCGTATGTAAATTCAATGCCTAAGAGCTGGGTTTTTCAAGGAAGCAATAACACTACAGATGGTATTAATGGTACTTGGATAGACTTAGATAAACAAACTAATCAAGTTTGGTCTACAACAATTACCGATAAAATCTATGAAATATCAAATAAAAATGAGTATCTTGCATACAGACTAAAATTCTCAGAGAATAATGGTAATACTTCTTATACAGGTATAGCCGAAATGGATTTTTATGTGAACGGAACAACTTCACTAAGTCTTAAGCGTGAATATCAGTATGATATGTCATTAGATAAAAATTGGTCTGAATCAGGAAGTTTACACCGAAAAAAAATCACTCGTGATGATTGGGTAAAGATTGATAAATTAAATGTGGTGAATAAGTAATGGATAAAACAATTATAGAATACACTTGGTTTACCCTAGCAATGACTAGTAATACAACACCTACTCCATATGTTGCGAGTGCTAGTTCAAGCATGTCAGCTAACCCTCCCTATCTAGCATTTGATAATATGAATACTAGTGATTCTAGATGGATAAGTAGTTCTCCAATATGTCACATTACGTTAGACTTTGGCTCTGTAAAGCTATTTAATTGTTTGAAATACAAATGTCCTTCATTAGTTAAAGAAGCATACCCTAAATTGGTTACTATACAAGGTTCTAATGATGGTACAAATTTTATTGATATTGCTACTTTCAACGGTATAAACACATCTACAGATTTTATGATTATAGAATTTGAGAATAATACTAGATACAGATATTACCGATTTAACATAAAATCCAATTTTGGTCATACCAGTTACTCAGGTTTGAATGAGATAGTTTATGGTTTTATAAAAATACCAATAAACAAAACTCTTATTTTACATGATGGTGAATACAAAAAATTTAATGGATATATTCCTGCTATACCTCCTAGTGTTAGCTCAAAAACAATTATTCCTGCTATGACTTCCAATACTAGCCCATCTGGTAAAGCATTTTCAAATAAAAATCCAGAAAGTGCTTTCCGCCTTTTTGATGGAAATTACTCTTCTGCATACCCTATGAGCTATAGACAGCAGGATGCAATTATTGGATACAATTTTATGAAAGAAGTAAAGATAGTTAAATATGGTTTAATCTGCGCTAAATACTATGGTCTTTCTGCATGGAAGTTTGAAGGTTCAAGTGATGGTGTAAATTGGACAACATTGGACTCTCAAACAGGTCAAAGTTGGAATGAAGGTGGAGAGAAAATTTATACAATAACTTCTTCTAACTATTATGAGAGGTATAGAATCAATTTTTCGAAAACCCAAAATTTTGAAAGCACTTCTTTCTATGAGTTGAAAATGTATGAGTATATTGAAGAAATACCATCTATCCCATATTATTGGTCAACAGTTTCCTCTACGCTACCAAACTCTACAGAATTTCTAGAAAAAGGAATGAACAATCTATCTCCCCTATTTGACCGTACAATAACACAATTAGAGCCAATACCAATGACTCAAAGAAACGATACTCTAGTGTCAGGAGAAGTTGGTAAAGTATTCAGTAAGACTCTTGACTTGAAAAAATATTTTGATATTAGAACTATTAGAACTGAGATGAGATAAATGAAAACCACTTGGTATGAAACAAAAATGACTGCCAATAATGCCCCTCACTTGTTGCAAGTGCAAGTAGTGAATGGTCACAAGGTAACTACCCTGCTTGGAGAGCATTTAACGGAAACAAAGCAAATTTAGATGGATGGAATAGCGCAGTTGGAGCAGTAACTAATCAGTGGTTAAAGATAGATTTTGGTAAAAAAGTTAAAGTAAATGTAGCAACGATAGTAGCTAGAACCTCAGCATCTCCAAAAAACTTTACTTTTGAAGGGTCAGATAATAATTCAACTTGGGTAGTTCTTAAACGTGTAACAGACCAAACAGGATGGACTAATGGTCAAGAAAGAGAATATGACTTTGACAAAGAAGAAGAATACAGATATTACCATTTGTATATTTATGACTCAAATGGTAGTACTGATACTCAGATAAACGAGATTATATTTGGTTTTAAAGAATCTGAGAATAAAACATTTATTTTACATGATGGTGAGTGTAAGAAATGGAATGCGTCAATAAACTCAAGTTTAATACCTTCACTGACATCTGATACAAGCGCTGTAGGTAATACAATTTGTTATAAAGTAAGTGATACAAATTATCCTGCTTGGCGAGCATTCGATGGTAAAAAAACACTTGCTGACGCAGGCACAGGGTTTGCAAGACTATATTACTCTATAGGATTAGAAGGAGAACCTTTTATTGGATTCAAGTTTAATGAACAAAAAGTAGTAAATTGCTATAAGATAACTACACCATGCGTCTATCAGAATGGAACAACTATGGACACGGGAACTAGTAATAATTTTGTTTTCGAAGCTTCTAACAATGGAATTGATTGGGTTATTTTAGACAAGCAGAATAACGCAGGGTTCAAGCTACCTTTTGAAACAAAAGAGTATTTTATCAATAATGATAAAAGTTTCTTTCAGTACCGAGTAAGAAGCTTAACTACTGTTATTTCAATATGTGAGTTGGAAATGTATCAGATTTTCAATGGCGATTTTTGGTCAACAGTATCAACATCTCTCCCTACTTCAACTCTATTCCTTGATAAAGGTATGGACAATTTATCTACTATTGACCGCAAAGTTACAACTTTAAAACCTATTGCAATGACAGATAAAAGTGAGATTTTAGGTGTTGGTGAGGTTGGAAAAGTATTCAGCAAAACAATTGATTTAAAGAAATATTTTGACATTAGAAAAATTAGAACCGAGGTGAAATAATTTGCCAAAAATAACTGTTAGCGATAAAAAACTGACATTTAATAATATTTTTTATGTTGATTCAATAAAAGGCTCAGATACAAATGATGGCTCATTGTCTTCTCCTTTCGCAACAGTGAACTATGCTGTTTCAAAATGCGCTACAACAGGTGACGCAGTTTTTGCAAAAGCAGGAACTCATGATGTTACTAGAATTGCAGGAACTTATGACTCAGGTGGACTTTGGGATGATAATAAAGCAATATCATTTATTGGGGAAAAAGGAAAAACAATATTTCTATGTGATGGAAGAAAACATAACGGTAGAGATACGCATTGTATTATGTTTAAAAATGAAGGAACAAGAGCGTATCAAATTATTTTTGATTTTCACACAGGCAATAGAACCATTAATTACGAAACCTCTATTTGCTATGGGGGTGGTGCTAGTGTTAGAGGTGAAGTGCATAATTGCGTTATAAAATACAATACAAATGTAGCGCCAAGTTTAATGTATGGAAACAGCACTTCATCTACTATTAAGTTTGTAAATTGTGTGTTTGATGTACAAAAAAATTTCACTAGTAGTTATTCAGGAATAGGTTCAACAACGCTAGAAAACTGTATTACAAATTACACTTTTTACGCAGAAGGAACTAGAATAAATGTATACAACCAATGCTCCTTCGATTCCAAATATCACATCTCAAATTATAATGAAGTTAATCTAGGGGTTGGTGTTTACTCAGGAATATACCGTTGGGTTGTCAATAAATATTTGTTTAAATCAAAACTTAGAGGGTACTCTTTTGAGGATATGGAACGTAATCTTGACTTTATTTTAACCTCCGATACTTCCCCCTCCCCATTTTCTGTGAGTTCTAGTGGTGTCTATGGTGTTGCATACCCTGCTTGGAATGCATTTGATAGAGATATTAAAACTTCTTGGTTAGCGCCTAATGGAAGTACAACAAATCAATGGATAACTCTTAATTTTGGTGAAAAAGTAAATATTGATTTGGTTAGCATTCAAGGTATCTCTTCTGCTATAACTTCTGCATATGTAATAACAGCTAATCCTAAGAATTTAAGAATACAAGGCTCTAACGATAATGCTAGTTGGAAAGAATTACACTACGCTACTAGTTTGACTTGGACAAAAGAAGAAATAAAAACCTTTTCATTTGAAAACAATGAAAAATTTCAATATATAAGAGTTTTCATTGAATCTAACAATGGTGCGCCATATATAGGAGTGAGCGAGATTAAATTTGGCTTTAAGGGGTTAAAGTCTTATAAAACACCAACTTTTTCACAGAGTAACTTTTCAGATTATGGTATGACGCTTATACCTCCTATGAATAGAGTTGTATTTAAAGATAATCATATATTACAAGATACTTTCTCAGAAAACATAGATGGTCTTTGGACAACTAAATTAGATAGGAAACCTTTAAGCATAAGTTTTAATTAAAGAATCGAGGTGAAATAAATGGGTGAACAAGTTTCTATCATTTCTAAATATGGTAGTTGTACAATTAATGGCTACCAAGTAGCAACAGCTAGAGAAAGTGGTGTAATAACATCTAAGGTTGTAACAAACGGAAAATGGTTTTGGGAAGTAGATATTATTAAATTTGATATTAATTATAAACATGGTCTTATAGGTATAGCTAGTAATAACATTACTGATTTTAGAAATTCGAATTATTCATTACAAAATAACATTAGCTATGCTGATTGGGCATTCGGGTTAACTGTCATACAACCAAAATTTTTTGATGGTTTGAATATTGGTGATGTTCTAGGCGTTTTTTTAGACGCAGATAAAAAAGAAGTAATTCTTTATAAGAATGGTGTTAAAATCAACACTTTAGATGTATCTAATCTTAATAACTTTTCTCCTTTTGTAGCTACCCCTAATTCAAACGCACTTATGACTATTAAATTTAATTTTGGTAACGAAGACTTCAAATTTATTCCTGATGACTTACCAAGTGGAGCTATATCATATGATGGCTCAAAAAATTTAACTAATAGATTACTTCTTCAATCTAACAAAAAAACTTTTTCCTTAGATTTTATTGACAAATGGTATGAGCCAAAAATGACCTCTAATACCTCTCCTTCTCCCTATGTTGCTAGTGCAAGCAGTATTTGGAACGGTACTTATGAGCCATATAAAGCTTTTAACGGTACAAACACAGCAAATACAGATGCGTGGATAACAGTTGGTGGCACTATAAAAGGTTGGATACTATTAGATTTTGGTTCCCCTATTAGCTGTAATCAAATAAAACTAACTTCAAGAGCAGGAGATACTGCTAATGCTTGCCCAAAAGATTTCACAATAACTGCTTCAAATGATGGAGTAGTTTTTGAGGAAATATTGTCTATTACTGGACAAACAAAATGGACATTGAATGAAACACGTAAGTTTACATTTAAAAACAATAAAAAATATCGCATATTTAAATTAACAATAATTTCTAATGATGGATACAGTAGCTATAGTGCTATCGGACAACTGCAATTTGGATATAAAAGCAATAGTATAATTGAGTTACCTAATTATTCAGTCGATAATTTTATGAAATATGGTAAAACAGCGCTATCAGAGCCTAGTAAGCCAATAACTATTACAAGCTACATTTTACAGGATGAAGTTTCAGAAAATGAGCAAGGTCTTTTAACAACTAAATTAGACAAAAAACCACTCATCATTAGTTTTGAATAGTTAAAAACAGTTTTAAATTGTTTTAAACTATTTAAAATGTCGCTGAGTTTTTATTTTGATTTTCTTAATACAATAAGAAAGGATGATTTACAATGGCGGTTGGCACTCAATATAGCGTTGCAGAGAATGGATGGATAAGATTCGAGGAAAATAACTCCAATTTTGAATATTCTACAGGATGGACTAATTGGAGTGGTATAGACACAAGTGGAGGTACTGACAAAAGAACAAACACAGTTGGTCAAACTATAAAATTTGGTTTCATAGGAAATTCAATTAGAATAATAGCTCCTATTAATAAGGATTTATCAAACTCAATAAAGATTTCTATAGATGGAAAAGAAGAAGATTTCACTGAATATAACGCTACATTAGTTTGGAGAGTTTGTGTATACGAAAAAACAGGATTATCAAATAAAAAACACTCTGTAGTTATTACAACTAATTCTACTGCAACAAATATTTTAGATGCTGTGGACTTGGTGTTAGGTAGCTCGATAATTCCTTACCAAGATAGTCTTCCTATTAGAAAAATGGTCTTACAAAACCCTAGTAACTCTACTCAATATTATTCCCTTTCAGACAACACTCTAATTCACCTACCTGATAACTCACATAAAAACATGATTTTACATGGTATTGAACAAGGCAAGGAAGTTCAATTAGATGTGCCTTTTGATAAACATAGATATTTTAATGACACACCTGTTGCTAATGTGAGTGGCAAGGTATTTACACATGATATTGGTAAAATTAATACTTTAAGTATCAAGGAAATAAGAGAGAATAAAAGTATTGTAACAACTTGGTATGAAACAAATATGACTTCCAACAACACCCCTACTCCACTAGTCGCAAGTGCTAGTAGTATTTATAGCAATGACTTTATGCCATATATACCATTTAGTGCGAGTCCATCCACAGGAAATACTCAAGATTGTTGGGCTTCAGTTAATGGCGTTACAAATGGTTGGTTAAAAATAGACTATGGTAAAGAGATAATTGTTAACACATACAGATTAAGAAATAGATATTCTACTAGTAGTCCCTTAATAGCTAACATGCCAAAAACTTGGACTATAGAAGCATCTAATAATAATTCTGATTGGACTACCATCCACAGTGTTAATAATTATACAAATTGGGTTGAACATCAAGAGTCATTTTTTACATTCGATAATACAAAAAAGTTTAGATATTACAGAATAAATATTAGTCAAATAAACGGTGGGAATAATTATGTAGCTATAGGTAAGTTGTTATTTGGCGCAAGAGAGGTGAAATAAATGGCAACAACAGAACAATTAATGTATCAATATGGTGTCGCATGGTTTGGTTTTGATGAAGCTAGTGGGAGCGTTGTAAATAAGTTAGATAACAATTATATAGGAACAGTATCAGGTGGAGTAAGGGTTGAAGGATGGAATGGCGAAGGAAAAGCTATGAATTTAGATACTGTGGCTAATAAGAAAGTTGCTTTTAATTCAACTTTACTACCTTATGGGGGAAAAACCGTACGTTTTAAATTTAAGTGTACTACTATAAACAATCAGTATTTTTTATTTATGGGTAATGCAAAAGATTATAATACAAATGGCTGGTCTTTTCAATTTAGTGGTGGTAATGGATGGAATGGAACAATGCATATTGGCTTTAGAGGAAGTAGCGCCACTTATGAGTACCCAACATTATCAACGAAGAATGTTTGTGATGGGAAATGGCATGAAAGTATATTTTCATTAGAAGGTGGCACTATAGGGAGCAAATGGAGGACATACCTTGACGGTGAGCTTGTAAGTGAAGGAATATTAAAGCAAAACGAATCTTCATTTTCTAAAAACTTCGAGATTAATAATAGGTCTTATGGAAATTCAGGTAATTATGAAAATCTATTTTTAGATGATTTACAAATTTACAATAAAGCTCTTTCCCCATCTGATTTTGAACAAAGAAGATTAGCTGTTAAAACAACAAATAATAAAAATCTTGTTTTATCCCCTACTTCAACTCGTGTGAAAGAAATCCCTAACACAGCAGAATATATGATGTTAGCTCAAGGTGGAGTAATAAAAGAGATTGACTCAGCAGTCGATAGACCACCTATTGATTTTACTAAAACTACAACTGAATATGAGATTGTGACTAATAAGAGAACACCATTAGGGGAAGGTAGAATGTTTACTATTCCTATTGGTAGTGATTTTAAAACAGCAATGATTGAGGACAACTAGTTTTATAGTTGTCTTTTTAATATGGAAAAATATTGGAGGTCAATACAATGGCTAATAGTAAAGATAATTTAAGTAAGTATGGCAAAGGATTTATCAGTTTTGATGAACCTAGTGGTGATGCTATAGATTCTATTGGCGGATATAGAGGTACTCTGTTTAATAACCCTATTCGTGTAGCAGGTTGGAACAGCAAAGGCTATGCCATGAGTTTCAATGGAACAAATCAACATATTAAATTTAATGGTAAATTGATACCTTTAGGTCAAAAGACGATTAGATTTAAGTTTAAACCAACTGGTAGTATACCAACTATGTCACAAATTATTATGAGTAATGTACAAGATAATACTCCTGTTGGTTATAGGATTATATGGCATCCTAGAGGAGTATGGTATCAAGTTTACAACGGAAGCCCAACTAATATACCACTTCAATTAACAATACCTATAGAGTATATTACATCCAATATATGGCATGATATTATAATTACAGATGATGGATTAATGCGAAATGATTCTGTAAAGATGTTTCATAATGGTGAATTAATAGTTTATGGTAAAGGTATAAATGAGACTAGCTTAACATCATCTGAAAATCTTAGTGTTGGCGCAAGTCCAACTACCAATTTATTCCTAAGTGGACAACTAGACCAAATTGAAATCTACGATAGAGTAATCTCCCATATTCCTGATAAATATCTAATTCAACACAACTCACAATACAAATACCATGATGGCACTGCTTGGCAGTCAGTATCGCCAAATGAAGAAAACTTTATTAAGTATGGTATGAATAATTTAGACCATATTAAAGAATCTCAATGGAAGGAATTATCAGGAGATAAATCAGTAATTATGTGGTCTGACTTTGAAGATAAGCAATTTGCTTCTGTTGTGTTAAATAAAAAGGAATTTAAAGCACAGGATTTATTAGGTGACAATCCTCAAGCTATTTACTACACCGACTCAGACGCCTCACAAATCGTTGTAGAGACAGGTGTTGACCCTTACAGTGTATATGACTACATTGGAGAACTACCTACTGTAGTGGCTTATACAGAGTCTACAGACGATATTATCGTAACTACAACTGTTGAGCCATTCGACATTTACGATGAATTTCGTGAAAGTGTTGAGGTTCTTTATTACACAGATGATGAAGCCGTAACGAACGCTGATCTAATCCTTGAAGCTAATTGGTCGCCTGTCGATGAATTAGAAGGTGACTTCGAAGTTGTGACATGGACAGATGAAGCCCCTGAGACTGCTCAGAGAGTGCTTGAAATGACAGCAGTACCAAAACCTCAGTTCATTAAATTAGTAAGCCCTAAACGTGTGTATGGTGCTTTAGACGATGTGTTCGTAAATGACATCTCTCAATCGTACCGTGATGAAGCTCGTTACTTTGTCGCAGGTGAAACAACCGACAAATGGTATGTTTGGAATAAGAAGGAAAGTGAATTCGTGGTAGCTGACGCTTCTAATGAACAGGCAATCATAAAGAATGGTATGACACAAAAAGTCTTAAATAGCATTACCGATAAACAATGGCGCACATGGAATAGTGAATATATTAATATCGGTATATTCTTAGTAGACAATCCTCGTGACACAATCAGAACAATTGTAGAAGAAGTTTCATTTGAAGACTATCTCCCTCGTAATACTACAGCTATTAAGGATACAAGTCTATATATCTTAAATACTACTGCTAAGATTGATATTTCGTTAGATGGTAATATTCTAAAAGGTATTTTAAGTGATGATGATTTAACTCGTGTTCAATATCGTGTTCTATTAAACAATGGGAACTTCTACCCTTCTGATGGAAGTTTTACTAAACTTGGCGAATCACCTCAAAATATTGAATTAGTAATCGGAAGTAAAGATATTAAAATCGACGATTGGAATACACTTAAAGTAGAGTTCCAAGATTTCTATGGAACTACTGATTATTGGCAAGCAAACTTCATTGGAACATATTCAGGTCTTATGTTTAAAGATATATATGGGAAATACTTCTCTAGTGAGATTGGTGAGGTTCTACAGTATCTTGACTTTGGTATCATCATTGCAGGTCAAACTACTATGGAGCATGAAATTATTCTTAAAAATCAGTATGGATATGATGTTGAAAATGTGCATCTATTAGCAAATACAGCAAACTTCCCTACTGGCATGACTTGTGAGTTTAGTACAAGCAACTCCCCTTTCATTCCTCAGCCTGATTTAAGACTAAGTGGTGTGCTAAAAAACAACGAAGAAAAGTCATTCTTCATTAGACTAAAAACTGAATTAGGTTCAACACCTGACGCTAACGGTTCATTTGACATTATCGTGAGAGCAGATAAAGCCTAATCACAAAAGGTAAGTTCTACTTCCAAACAGGCACATATGCTAACGAAGCTTCCGCTAAACAATATCTTCAAAAAATAAAAGAATTGTAAATTCTTTGCGTCGACTCAATTATTAAAGCATAAATTAATTCAAATTTAAAAATCTCCTTAACGCTTTTGTTAAGGAGATTTTTTTATTTATTTGACAGAACCACTAGTAAAGACACTATCAGGATAATACATATTTTTCACAATTATATTAGAGCCTAAACATTTTACAGCAGGACAATGACAATTAATACTATTAGAAATATTTGTAGCTAACCATCTATTATAAATATTCTCCAATGATTCTGTTTTGATATTACCTAATGCAGAGCCATCATCTGAGAAATCTGATACTGATATATCACCTGTGAATATATTCAAGTTCATTCGAGAGCGACCATCTACATCATTTCTTACTGTGATATTTGGTGTTTTATTAATCTTTTCTAACAAAGCTAAATCACGTTGGTCAGAGCTACAAGCATAGAATGGCAGTGTGCCAAACAGTACCCATATATCCTCATTTCTAAAATCAAGGATATTGTTCACTACTTCTCTATATTCATCAAGATTTATTGTTTCTAAATTACTTGCAAAATCACTAGAATACATAGGATGAATCTCATGTCGCTTACAAAGCATTTCATTAGCAACCTCATTATGAATTTTTTCAATGTAAGGAACCGTGTTGCGATTTAACATTGTTTCTGCGGATACAAACATACCACCCTTTGAAAGTTCTCTAGCATTATCAAAAATATTTCTATATAGTTCTGCTCTTTGTTGAACTGTTGGTTTTCTTTCCATTATCGCGAAACCTGTTTCAACAAATTCTTTTTCATCACACCAATTATGTGAAATGTGCATAACATCTAAGTATGGTGCAACCATTTCATAATGCTCCATAGGCAAAGTTAAATTAGAATTTATTTGAGTTTTAATTCCTCTACTTTTTGCATATTTAAGAAGTGGAAGCAAATTGTTTCTTATTCCACGTTTTGTTAATAAAGGTTCTCCGCCTGTAAAACTCATTACTCTAAGTGTTTCTACAGTATCTAAATGTTTTATCAACTCTGATGTAGGAATAGCTTCATCTTCTTTTGTTTGCAATGTATATCCTACTGCACAATGAGCGCAACGCATATTACAAAGATTAGTAGTTGTAAATTCAATATTTGATAAAGTTAGTTTTCCATGCTTATCAATATCATGATAGCTTTCCCATTCATCATATGGTTTCTCTAGTGTTTTCATAAAAAAAAATCTCCCTTTCTATCCTATGATTTTCTCATAGATAAAGGAGATTTTAAAGTGCTAGTCTATATTATCTTCTTTTCCCTAAAAATTTGAGTTCCTTTTTTTACATTTGTATAAGCACATCTTATGTTTTTTCTTCTTACCATTTGATCTTCATTTTTACAAGTAATCTTATCTTTATCCTCAGCTTTCCCAGGTGTCACCTCTTATTTATTACTTTCATTTTAGCACGGACGAACTACTAACCCTCTTTTAAACACCCAAAATATGTTTTGCTATTCTTAAAATCATAAAGTTCTTTAAGTTTAATCAAAAAGCCATACTCAGATAGCGAACATGACTTCTTTTTATTATTTTCCACAAAACTTCTTTTTAACAATATACATGGTGAATTGATTTTTTATTGTACTCTCTTTTTCATGATTCATAGAATTCTTTCACTAGCAAATTCGAAGCTATCCTTGTTGATTAATAGGTTTTACATAAGTACTCCCGCCACTAATCCTGTGTGGTTCCTATTAATTCCTTTGCAATTAATTTGAAAGTATTCATGCGACTTTCTAGTGCATATTGATTGCAGTTTAGCATTACTTCGTCAAATCCATAAAGCTCTTGCTCTGCTACTAAAAATTCTGCAACTTCTTTCGGAGTTCCGACAAGATTGGCTTTTCGATTATTGGCGATTGTCATTTTATCCAATTCTGTAAGTGGATAATCCTTTGCTTCCTCGGGTGATATCGCTTGAATAATTTGACCCTTCATGAGATGAAGACGTGTAATATCAATCGGTTTCGCCAAATATTCCGCTTCCTCTAGCGTATCTGCAACTGTCGCTGCATAAGTAACGATAATTTGTGGCTTCTCCATATAATAGGAAGGTATAAAGTAATCTCTATACGTATCAAATATATCCTTTGACATATTGCCAGTGAAAAATTGTGCATATGAATAACCTACACCAAATCGACCTGCCTGCATAGCGCTTTGACCACTTGACCCAAGTAACCAAGCTTCAGGTAATTGGATATTCGCTGGTGCCGCAATTACTTGATCATAGACATCTTCCCCTGTTTTTTGATTATTCATTAGTTTTAATATTATTTCGAGCTTATCGTATTGCTCTGTAAATCGTTGTCTCCGACCCTCTGCTAGTGCATAAATGGAGGCATGATCACCGCCAGGGGCTCTGCCGACGCCAAAATCAATACGATTTGGCGCTAAGCCACTTAATGTTTTAAAAACCTCGGCCAACTTATATGGAGAATAGTGCATCATCATAACACCCCCAGTACCGATTCGAAGACGTTTTGTTTTTGCTGCTAAGAAAGCGGCTGTAACTTCGGGAGCTGAACTTGCCAGTGAATGACTATTATGATGCTCTGCTAACCACATACGATGATAGCCAAGCTCTTCACCTAAAAGCGCTATTTGTTCTGTACGCTGAAAGGCTTCCTCAGCAGTATGATCTTTAGGAATAGGCATTTGATCTAAAATACTTAATCTCATTAAAAACACCCTCTCTGTCTAAACACTCCCCTCTACTGTAATATAGGAATATCTTTTTACAAAGCAAAAGACCTTACTCATAGGCTAGCCGCTTTGAATGCCATGTTTCATAAACCATGCCAATAAGCAACCGGGTTTGTACGGGACTCAATACGACATCATTAAATTTCATTGCATATGCAGTAAATTTCTTTGTTTGTTCATCCACTACGAATTGTAAAATGGCATGCCCTTTCTCACCTTCAAATGTAATATCACCCGATAATTCGACAACATGCTCACCTGTTTTTGCTTGGTAATACCGCCAATACGGTTCAAAAAATGCGTAATTAAATGCATTACGAACAGATACATCTGAAAAATTCCCCAAATATCCTTCTTTTACTATATCGATATATTCATTATCAGTTATATCTTTTTTGGCATTATATACATATCCGACAAGTAGCCCCATAAACACAACGCAAATAAATACTCTTATATGATTCCCTAAACTCAAATGCTATCACGTCCCCTTTACGCAAAAAACATTATCACCTACATATTACATTAAAAAATACACACAAAGTAGAATATTTTTGTTTTTTGTAGAATTTTAAAATATTCAAAAATATCTAATTGTCAAAATTAATAGAGAAATACTATTTAAGCTATTTACAGTCCCGTTTCATTTCGCTACTATCAAATTATTATTATAGAAAAGAGATGACCACCGTGCCTTTCGATTTAGATGTAAACATTTTACTCATTCTTATTTTTTTTGGCTTTCTAGCAGCATTTATTGATTCTGTTGTAGGAGGCGGCGGACTTATTTCATTACCCGCACTTATGTTTGTTGGTCTTCCACCATCTGCAGCCGTGGCTACCAATAAATTAGCGGGCACTATGGGGTCATTAACGAGCACCATAACATTTTATCGCTCTGGAAAATTGGATATTAAAGCTGTTTATAAATTGTTCCCCTTCGTTTTTATAGGTTCCATGCTTGGTGCATGGATTGTCCATCTTTTGGACCCAAGCGTTCTAAAGCCGCTAATGCTTGTCATGCTAGCAGCTGTGGCTATTTATACTATTTTCAAAAAAGACTGGGGTAGCGTTTCTACCTATAAAAATCTGACGCCTAAACGTTACACATTTTTCGTAGTGATCATTACCTTAATTGGCTTCTATGATGGCTTTTTAGGGCCAGGGACAGGCTCGTTTCTACTGTTTGCCTTTTTAATAGTTGGCTTTGACTTTTTAAAATCAGCAGGCAATGCAAAGTTTTTGAATTTCGGAAGTAATATCGCCGCCCTTCTTATGTTTATATACTTAGGGCAAATAAATTATGCCTATGGTTTACCAATGGGACTTGCACAAATTGCTGGCGCTATCGTTGGTTCTAAATTTGCCATTAAACGTGGTAGCGGATATGTACGTAATTTATTTATCGTTGTGACAATTCTATTACTGTTAAAAAATACATATGACTATTTTTCATGATTCTTTATATCTTTAAAAACAAAATAAAGCGGTGCAATTATATGAATTGCACCGCTTTATTGGTTTTGTATATATGTTGTTTTACAATGGTCAATTCTCAATTTTTGAAGAGGCCATTTTTGTCGTTTATCGATAATATTGACTTTTATTTTTTTCTTTTACAGATACTCTTAGCTTCCAAAGCTCTTTAGCTAACTGAAATACTTCTTCATCATTCCCATCTTCAATCGCTACTTTTCTTGCTTTTAATAGAGCATTTGCAGCAGGTGATAGCTCAGGGCAATCCAGTACCCATTTTTTATAATCTTCTATAAAAGGTGCTGTATCACTCCAAACATAATTATGTTTTAAAAATGCAGCACCAACTGTATTTCTATTAAGCTCTTGTTTATAACGAAACAGCTCTTTATCATCGTTACCTAATAGTACTATTTGCTTTCCATCTATAAATACAAGTGAAATATCTTCCTTTTTTAAGATCGTTTCATCATCTCTAAGTTTTAACATAACTTTCTCATCGTAAATAGTCATTTCTAAGCTTTCATGAAAAGAAAATAATGTCACCATAATTCCCGCAAACAATCCAAGAACCATTGTGATAAAACCTACCCATGCTCCATTATAAGAGGCAACTAGATTTAAAGGCCCTTGAAAGGGTACCCATGGTAAAGTAACAGCCCACTTAGCAATACTTGGAAGGAACCAACCAAGCACTAAACCGAGTAGTGGGAAACCAAGCCACAAGATCACTTTATCGGCTTTGGAAAAATTCAACAATGTATAATTATTATCCAAACTTTTATTCATCATTTCACCTTTAATTATTTAATTTTAGGTAAATAATAACACTAGATTAATATACTGTCAAAATGATTTGACATCCCCCCTAAAAATCCCCAACATTCTCCAACAGTTATTTCAATAATTTCAGAAGCTCTACTTCCTGCTCAAACAAAGACTGCTCAACGACACTTCCAATTACACCCAAGTCATTTTTTCCCCTTTCTTAGCACTAGCAAAAGGTTTATAATTTGCTATGATTTTTCGCCAAATTAACATGGACGGTAAAGTGTAACTTTCATCTGCGGAGGTTTTTTTATTCCCACAGATTGTAAGTCTTCACTATTGGGTTTTACGAATTATTTTCCTTTGATGTTAAAAAAATAAGATAAGTTTTTTATACTATCAACTTTTTTTCCCCTTTCACACGTCTAGTAGTTGTATACAATTTGAAAATGTTATAAAGGAGCTTCTTTGGACATGAAAACAAGAAATGCATTTCAACATGAAGAGGAGTTTGTCCAGTTAATTCGTGAACAGAAAGAGCGTTTTTATTTGCTCGCGTATAGCTATACGAAAAATGAACAGGACGCACTTGATATCGTACAAGACAGTATTCAAAAAGCAATGCTTTCTCTAGATCGACTAGAAAATGTCGAGTATATGAAAAGCTGGTTTTACAAAATCGTCGTACGTACATCTATAGATTTTTTACGTAAGCATAAACGCTTACAAGTAACAGATGATGATACATTGCAATATTTAACACCTGCACAAGAGGATGTCTACGAAAACGTTGATTTAGAGCATGCGTTAGACGACTTACCCGTAATGTATCGTGAAGTTGTTATTTTACATTATTTCGAAGATTTAAAACTCGCTGATGTTGCAAATATTCTTAACATTAAGCTGAGTACTGCTAAATCACGTCTTTATAAAGCACTAAAACTATTGAAAATACAGTTGGAAGATGTGAAGGGAGAAACAGCACATGGATGAAAAATTAAAAGAATTAGAAAAACAATATAATGAGGTATCTATTCCAAAGGAGCTTGATTTTGTGGTTGAAAACGCATTAAAACAAGGTAAAAAGAACAGAAAAAAAAGAGCACCACAATGGTTGCTTGGATCTGCGGCAGCCGCAATGCTTTTTACAGCTGGTTTAAATGTCAGTCCTGCAATGGCACGAACACTTTCAGATATTCCTGTTGTTGGTAGTGTCGTAAAAGTCTTAACTTGGACTGAATATGAAGTAAAAGAAGAGACATACGATGCAGACATTAAAGTACCTTCTATTGAAAACTTAGAAAATAAAGATCTTGCTAATGCTTTAAATGAGAAGTACCGTTCAGAAGGTAAAGCTCTTTATAATGACTTTATTGCCGAAGTTGGGGATTTAAAGGCTAACGGTGGTGGCCATTTAGGTGTAGATAGTGGCTACGACGTAAAAACAGATAATGACCAAATCTTGTCGATTGGTCGTTACACTGTTAATACAGTAGGATCCTCTTCTACAACGATGCACTACGATACGATTGATAAACAAAATGAAATTTTAATTACACTGCCAATGCTCTTTAAAGACGATAATTATATTAAAACGATCAGCGATAACATTATCGAACAGATGCGCAAACAAGCCGCTTCCGACTCAGATAAAGTATACTGGGTAAAAGGTGCTGGGCTACCAGATGAAGAGGTTACGGACAACTTTACAGCTATTAAAGCAGACCAGCAATTTTATATTTCTGATAAAGGTAAACTTGTGATTTCCTTTGATAAATATGAAGTGGCACCAGGCTATATGGGCGTAGTAGAATTCGAAATCCCAACAGATGTCCTTAAAAAGGATCTTGTAAGCTCTAATTACATTCATTAATCATCTGCAATAAAGTAAATTTTAATCCATGGGGGTTTTCTATACCCACGGGTTATTAATTTCACCAATCGGGCTTTTACGGGCAGTAAGTCTTCCACCTCAGTTCTTAATGTGGGGAGACTTACTGCCCTTTAAGTATTTCTATAAAAAATTTTTTCATGAACTAGTCCGGAATCGACTTTCACTTCTTAATAACTCGAAACCACTTTCACCTCACCACCTTTAAGGTTGGGAACTTCTGTAGCTGACGTTTTGCTTTCTTTACCAACTGCTGCAAGAAGTTAAAATTCTCTTTTCAGAGTAGTTTGTCATACTTATAATCCCCTCACTTTTTGTCTAAGCTAAAATGTATCAATTAACGTTAGAGGGTTTTTATATGAAAGGCATAGGATCGATTAGTATATTACATGTTATCTTCTTATCTATGACTGTTATTGGCTTAAAAAATCACGTGACAATTATTCCCCCAATACTCAATGTTGTAGGAAGAGATGGTTGGGCATCTGTATTAATGGCTACTGTTATTATATTCTTCTGGCTATTTCTTTTAGTTTATATTCAAAAAAAGACCAATCAAGAACCTATTAGAGACTGGTTAGATGGGAAAATCGGGAAAATAGGCTCAACGATTGTCATCTATATAATCGTTATTTATTTACTCATTTTAGCTGCATTTACAATGGTTGAAACATTGCAATGGGTAAACACAACGTTTTTACCTGAAACACCAGTCATTATATTATTACTCATTTATACGATTCTTTGTATTTTACTCGTTACAACTAGCTTACAAACCATTGTTATGTTAAATGTCTTTGTATTATTTGGTGTAGTAGTCTTTGGTTTTTTTGTAGCATTTACAAATATACAGGTAAAAGAATATGAGTTATTACGTCCATTTTTTGAGCATGGATTCCACCCCGTTATCAAAGGGATCGTTTACCCAGCATCAGGGTTTATTGAATTAATCATACTGTTATTTTTACAGCACCAATTTAAAGATCGTCTTCGTTGGTATCATTTTAGCATCATACTTTTCATTTTAATGGGGCTTACTTTAGGTCCACTCCTTGGAGCAATTGCAGAATTTGGTCCTACCGAAGCCGCAAAGCAAAGATATCCTGCCTACGAGGAATGGGGACTAGTTTCAATTGGTCGCTATATTGAGCATCTTGACTTTTTCTCAATATACCAATGGCTTACAGGTACATTTATACGAGTTAGCTTCCTCTTATATGTTATAGCGGATTTATTGAAAATGACTGGGGCCCCAAAGCAAATATGGAGAATGATAGGTCCACCCTTCTTTCTACTTTGTCTACCGCTAATTATTTTAAATGAAAACATATTTTTGAAGGTGAAAGGGAACTATATATTAACAGTAACTTTTATTTTCTTTTTTCTTCTGTCAATTTTTTTCGTACTAGTTGCGTTCTTTTCGGGAAAGTCTCCCCAAAAAAAGAAATCTGAAAAACAAGAGATGGAAAGTGGTGAATCATAATGCCTCAGCAGGAGAAGGCGATAGATCTAAACACCTTAAAAAAACTTTTTCAAAAATCAGCAGATATTCAATTTCAGGAATATAAATTTAATCAAAAAAAGGTTCAATTCATTACCTGTGATGCAATGATAGACCAGCAAATGCTCAATGAAGTCATTATTCGCCGTGTTCAGTACCTTTATGACAATTTAGCTGATACAACCTTTGAAGATAATATTACACAGCAACTTCATATTCCGACTCTTCAAAAAATCAAAGATAAAGAAGAAGCCATTACCTTTGTATATACTGGTTTCCTACTGCTTTATTTTGAAGAGGAGGAACTTTTATATGCTAGTAATATTGCTAAAAAGCCTAATCGAAATCCTGAAGAAACGAGGATGGAAGTTCTCGTTAAGGGACCAAGGGATAACTTTATTGAAGACATCCGGGTCAACATTGCACTATTACGAAAACGTTTACCTACGAATTCTTTTTGTGTAGAAAAAATGGAGTTAGGCAAACGTTCAAAAACAAGCGTGGCTATTCTTTACTTTGATGATATTGTCGATATGGATATTTTACACGGAATTAAAAAGCAACTGACAGCAGTAGATACAGATATTGTCTTTAGTGGCGATATATTAATGGAGCGGATTAATAAAAACTCCAAGCTTTTCCCAAAATTCGATTACACAGGACGACCCGATTATGCTATTCAGGCTCTAATTAGAGGACGCTTTCTTATTTTCGTCGATGGTGTAGCATATGGCATCATCACACCGGTCAATTTATTTTTATTATTAAAATCCGCTGAGGATAATGAATATCCCATCGTTTTCAGTTCTATAGAACGACTTTTGAGGATCGTTGGCATTTTAATCGGTTTGCTATTGCCTGCATTTTGGCTCTCTTTGACGACCTATCATCAAAATCAGCTACCATTCCAGCTTTTAGCAACCGTCGTCCAATCAAAAACAGGTTTACCTCTCCCTTCCTCACTCGAAATGCTAATCATGCTACTTATGTTTGAATTGTTTCGAGAAGCCGGCTTACGTCTGCCTTCTGTTATTGGTGGTACGATAAGTGTAGTTGGAGGTTTAATTATTGGTGATGCAGCCATTCGCGCTGGTGTGACAAGTCCCGAAATGATTGTCGTTATTGCGATCTCTACAATTGCATCATTTACTCTTGTGAACCAATCTCTTGTCACAACCATCAGTATATTGCGTATTGCGTTCATTCTTGCCAGCGCTTTCTTTGGTTTATTTGGCTTTTTCATCTCACTTTACTTTACACTTCTTTACTTATGTAACATCCGAATTTACGGTTATTCTTACATGAATCTTGCAACAGATTTAAATTGGACAACTATTAAAAAATCGATCTTCCGCTTATCACCAAAAGGCTACGCCGAGCGTAATAAAGCACTTGCACCCCAAGATAACACTCGTACATCTAGAAGCAGGAAGAAGCAATGAAGAAAAAAATTATTATATTATCAAGCTTAGCTACTTCACTCCTTCTTTCAGGATGTTGGGATGTTAATGAAGCGCAAAGAATGTATTATGTAGATGGTCTTGGTATTGATTATAAAGATGGTCAGTATGTAATATACATGCAATTAATTAACTTCACCAATGTTGCAAAATTCGAGTATCCTAATCCTCAAAAAACAGTACAGGCTGAGGTTGGACACTCTAAAGGAAAAACAATGGAAGAAGCACTTTATAAATTATTTCAATCTGTCGACCAAAAAGTGTTTTGGGGGCATATGACATTTATAATTTTCTCCGAGGAAGCGATGAAAAATAAAAATGCCCTCTCCGTTATAGACACTGTATTGCGGTATAGGGAAACAAGGTATCAAATATGGACCTATTGTACACAAGATTCTATAAAAGACATCCTTCTTCTAACGCCGATTTTGAATACATCTCTAATATCATCAAAGCTTAGTACTCCTTTAGATACAGTTGATAAAGAAATATTCGTCGAGCCCGTTAATTTTCGAAATTTAGTTATTGGCTTAAATGAACCAAATCACGAAATTGGTATCCCTTATGTAACGATCAGTAAAAACTGGGAAACTGCAGAGCAACAAGGTAAGGAAACTGCCTTAACAGGGGTTGGGGTACTTTCTAAAAGTGGGTTTAAAGGCTTTATTAAGAATGATGCCGCAAGAGGCATGCAATGGATGCATAATAGAACGCACCGAGGTCAAATAACGTTTAAAATAGAGGGTGACGAAACAGATTATTTGACAGCAACATTGGAAAAAATAAAAGTAGATATTGAACCACTAGTTAAAAATGATCAAGTAACATTTGATGTCCATGTAAAAATAAATGCAATTTTAAATGGTTTTAAAACGAATATTTCAGAAGATGAAATAAGAAAAAAGATTATAAAAGAAGTGAAGAAAGAAATTCGAACAACGTATAAAGAAGCATTAGCGAAAGATATTGATATTTATCGCCTTTCTGAACAGCTATACCGAAAAAATGTGAAAGTATGGAAAAAGATAGAGAAAGACGGGAAGATTCCATTAACACCTAGTTCTATTAGGAAATTAGAAATAGACGTTAACCAAGTAAATCCTGGCCGTAAAACATTTACAGGAACATTTAATGAGTAATCTTAGAGGATATTTTATTTTGGATTAAATATAATAAGACTTTATTTATTCATTTTTCACATTCCATTTATCTTGCTATTCCTGAAGGAGTCACCTATTCGTTAATTATTTTTATCAAATCCACAAAAAAATATTTAAATAGCCTTCCCTGGCAACAACCGTCAAAACATTTAACATATCTTCACATTTTCATTTGCAATTGATGCTCAGCATGCTATAATTCATGTATAAAGAATTGAATAGCTTTTGACAATTATGTCAAAGGGGAGTAGCTAGCAGATGTAAACAAAGCATCTGATTTCACATTCGTCATTACATGGTTATTTACCATCGGGTGTGAAGGCATATCTTGGCGTACAGATATTCTGTGCAACAACCAATTAATTAGCTTAGCAAGACCTTTGCCTATTTTTTAGGCAGAGGTCTTTTTATTTTGCCTAAAAAAGCAAAGAATAAGTTAAAAGCAATTTATTCATTTCTGTTCAAAGTATAAAGGAGGAAATACATTTGGAGGCAATTTTACTAGAATACGCATGGGTCCTTGTCGTATTAATTGTATTAGAAGGGTTATTAGCAGCCGATAACGCCGTTGTTATGGCCGTTATGGTTAAGCATTTACCAAAAGATCAACAGCAAAAAGCACTGCTATATGGTTTAGTGGGAGCATTTGTTTTTCGCTTTGCGGCACTATTTCTTATTACAACGCTCGTTAACTTTTGGCAAATCCAAGCTCTAGGTGCTGCCTATTTATTAATTATGTCAACGAAGCATATTTATGATTCCCGGAAAGCCAAACAAAATCCCGAGGAAACGCAGGACAATAAAAAACAATCTGGCTTCTGGATGACCGTACTAAAGGTTGAGTTTGCTGATATTGCCTTTGCCATAGATTCAATATTAGCTGCTGTCGCCATTGCTGTTACACTACCTCATATTGGAAATTTCGATGTTGGCGGCATTAATGCTGGGCAATTCGCTGTGATGTTTTTAGGTGGTATTATCGGTGTGATTATGATGCGTTTTGCTGCTCGTTGGTTCGTGAAAATACTCGATAATTATCCATCACTTGAAACAGCTGCCTTCTTAATCGTTGGTTGGGTTGGTGTAAAGCTGGCTGTTTTAACTTTAGCACACGAAAAACTAGGTATAATCCCACATGAATTTCCACACTCAACAGTTTGGAAGGCCATTTTCTGGATTGTCTTAGTTGCAATTGCCCTTGGTGGCTATTTAGTTGGTGTGAAAAACCAAAGGAAAAATGTAAAATAATGCCTAAAATATTACCCGGTCTAGCGAAGGCCGGGTATTGTTTGTATAATCAAATCCCGGATACTTGGTAACCAGTCATCACCACATGATGATAATAATACATATTTTTTTATAGTTGAATCTTTTTCAATGTTCATTCGTATGTTACTATATAAAAGTTATTTTACAAAAGAAAGGATTTTTCTATATGGCGTATGCTAAAAATCAAAACTTAAATAAGATCTTAAAACACTTTGCTTTTATGTGGGTATTAACCGTTGTCGGAATGTACATAGCAACATTATTACCTCCTGCAATTGTCATGCCAATATCCATTATTGCGCTTGTACTTCTTATCATTGTCATCTTTGTACGTAACCTGAAGCTTGCTAATTCCATTATGTATACAATCCCCTTTTTAATGGGAATTTTACTATTTTGGACAACACAATTTTACATTGTAGAGCTAGGGCAACAGCTTGTTTTACTTGTTTTTGTAGCGACTGTAGCTATTTTTATTGTACTAGCACTGATAGGTATGATGATGAATAAAGACATTTCCAATTGGGGAAGCTATTTATTCACCGTATTAATCGTCGTTATTGTATTTTCATTAGCCTTTATGTTTTTCCCTGTTAGTAACTTGGTTGCATTAATTATTGCAGGAATTACTGTACTACTTTTTAGTCTCTATACGGTTTATGACTTTAACCGAATCCGACATAATCATGTTTCAGATGATGAAGTAGTAGGCATGGCTTTAAATCTATACTTAGATTTCATTAATTTATTTGTCAATCTTTTAGAGGTCATTTGGCGTTTAAAAAATGAATTTGATTAAATTTCCTAATTGAGAATAAAAATCAATTAAATTGCCACACTTGCCTTCTTCGCTGTATACTAAAAGAGATGCAGCAGGTATTTACTGCAAAGGGAGGAAAACTTTTATGTTATCTGAAAAACTACACACAGCACTAAACGAACAAATGAATTTTGAATTTTACTCTGCGCATGCTTATATGGCGATGGCGGCATATTGCACAGATCAAGATTACGATGGCTTTGCCAACTTCTTTTTAGTACAGGCTGAAGAAGAGCGCTTCCATGCGATGAAATTTTATAATTTCCTAAGCGATATGGGCTACCGCGCAACAATCCATGGCTTCGATAGCCCAGATAATCATTTCGAGTCTATTTTACATGCCTTCAAAACTGCCCTGTCACACGAGAAGGAAGTGACTCGCCGTATTTATAATCTATCGGATATCGCTTTAGACGAACGTGAGCATGCGACAATGGCTTTCTTAAAATGGTTCATTGACGAGCAAGTGGAGGAAGAATCAACATTCGATACGTTAATTCGTAAAATTGAACGCATTGAAAATGATTCTAACGCCATCTTTATGCTTGACGCTGAATTAGCGACACGTTCATTTACACCAGATGCTGAAGCTTAAAATTTACTAGTAAATTGAGTCATTTTTATTCCTCCTCAATGTTTTAGTCTTACTTAACATTTACGCAGGAAGAATAAAAATGACTCTTTTTTTAACATATTTATATAGACTTATTCAAGGTACCACTATAATTAAGAAACCCTACTTCTTCGTTTGGTTTTAAAACAGAGCCTAATAATAATTCCACCTCTATTTCAGTGGAATATCAATTGTTTGAGTTCCATCTAAAAAGTTTTCATAATGTGAGAAATAGATGCGAACTGGATTGACGACCCCCTTCATGTTATATGTTTCGGTTTGTTCGATTACGTATTCATCAGGTCTATGATAACTTGCTGAATTACTATAAACAGTTTCGCCATTTGCATCTATTGCTGTACCAAGTAAACCGATATTTTTATTTTCATAAGAAGTTGGAACATTTATCGTTACCATGTGCTTATTAACTTGAACTTTTAAGCCTGGGAGAGGTGGTTTCGATAGAACTTTCTTTTGGTTAAAATCTACCTCTATAAAATCTTGCCCTTTCGGCAATGCTTTTACTTTTCCAATGGATAATGTTAACTTTTTGGGCTCTCTAAAATAATTACTTTGCATAAAGAATGTCGCTTCCCCATCGATAAAATCCCCTGTAGCTGTTATGCCATTATTAATCGTCGTCCATTCCTCCCCTTTTTCATCCAATAGACGAATATCATCAAATCCTAAAATACGATAATCATTATGTGGATCGAGAGCGATTGTAACACCTGTACGGAGCGGTGAAATAGATACAGACTTGATGGTGATTTGCTGACCTTCAAAGCTCATTTTTTCATTCAATACATAAGACTTTGTTTTCGCTATTGGCTTTTTAAGTGAGAATGGGATCGTAAACTCTGTTTGTTTTTCATCTGCAAATTGTATATATAGTTCAAAATTAGCATTGTCATAATTTATAGGATTGTTAAATGAAGCCACAAATTTATCTTCAATCAAAGATGTTTCTTTTTCGCTATACCAACTGTAACTTATTCCAGCGGGTAATACCTCACCATTTAGACGGAGCTCCATTTTCTTGGTTGCTAAATCATGAACATCGAACGGTGCTGAAAATGTATAAGGCAATATCATACCTGTTTCATCAGCAATAACTCCTTGAAGTGTAAATGATACACCGTTTTTCGTTTGTGACAGTCCTAGTTCCTCATAATAGTTGTTATGGAGTATATCTTTGACCCCTTTATCAAACGTAATCATCTCTACTAACGGCGCAAAGCCTGGGATTTTTGCGATGGTACTCGCAAAAGCTGGAGATACACGGATAGACGTTACAAAAAGTAGCAGCAATGCACAAGTAACAGCAATGCTTTTCCATATACGTTGTCGATTACGCTTTTCTTTTTGGAAGCGTATGACACTTTTCCGATGCGACTCTTCTAAATGCTCATGTGGTATATCAATTTTCGCTAGTTCTTTGACAAAAATATCATAATCATGCTTTTCTAGCTGTTTCATCTATAGCTCTCCCTTCTCCTTAAAATATAGTTTTAGCTTTTTCAATGCCGCATGTAACCTTGATTTCACAGTTCCTTCTGGAATATTTTGAAGTCTAGCGATATCTTGATTTTTATAATCTTGAAAATATTTTAGAAAAATAAGCTCTTGCTGCTCTTTTGGTAGCTTTGTAATGATATCTGTCATTTCAAAGCGCTCATAATTGGGGGCATTATCACTGATTTCTATGTCTTCCTGCAATTCAAGACGTCTGCTTCTTTCACGCATATCATGGCAAATATTGAGTAAAATTCGGACAAGCCACGTACTAAAATAATCTGGTTCTTTTATGGTATGTATCTTTTTTAGGCTTCGATATGTAGCTTCTTGTATTGCTTCGATGGCATCGTGTTCATTTCTTAAATAAGCAAATGCCATACGGTACATCGTCTGTTCATATTGTTTTATTAGATGTAAAAATGCATCTTCGTCCCCAGCTATCGCACGCTTCACCAATGCTTGGTCATCCATCACATACACCCCCCTTCTACTTATTAGACAGTCAAGCTGACATTTTCGTTCGACTTATTTTTAATTATTCAATCAATTGTAACAAATTTCATTTTTATTTATATTATGTATGTATTTCCTCATAGAATTTAAAAAAGGGCTTCTTTATGATTGCTGCTGTTAAAACATAAAAACAGAGTTAATCTACAATGTAGAATCAACTCTGTTTTTTTCTTAAATTAAATATTTCACAAACAGGGACTTTAATCATTGAGAAAGCTCCTAAAAAAAGAGAAACGCAAGCAATCAACGTTTCTCGTATTTCTTTATAGTAGATGAGGTTCTCGAACTTCTCCATCAAACGCAGCTCGATATATCGAATAGATATCTTCTCGCTTAAGTGGCATCGGACTACGTGCCAGAATTCTTGTTTGCTTTGTCGCATCATCCGTTAGTTGTTCCAGTGCTGTTTCAGGTATATTAAATCCTTGTAATGTGGATGGAATATTAACGTCCTTCACAAGTTGCTTCAATGCATCTACACATTTATAGGAAGCCTCTTCTTGCGATAAATACGCAGATGAAATACCCATTGCATCTAAAATATCTTTCATACGTTTTTCGCAACTTTGACGAATATAGCCCATGACATATGGTAATAGCACTGCGTTGGAATCTCCATGAGCAATATGGAACTGGCCACCAAGTGGATAAGCTAAAGCGTGTACTCCTGCAACACCAGCATTAAAAAAGGCTAAGCCTGCTAAATAACTACCATAACTCATATCCGAGCGTGCCTGCTTATTTTGACCGTCATGCACTGCAGTTCGAATGGAGCCACTAATTAATTTTATAGCTTGTAGTGCAAGTGCATCAGTTACTTCATTGGCATTTACAGAAACATAGGCCTCTATTGCATGTGTTAAAGCATCTACGCCTGTAGCAGCGGTCACTTTGGGTGGTAAGGAAATCGTTAACGCAGGGTCTACAATGGAGACATCTGCTAATAAGTAATCATGTGTCACAACATCCTTCGTCGTTTCAAGTGACAGTACTGAAATATTTGTCACTTCTGAGCCTGTTCCGGATGTAGTTGGAATTAAAATTTTAGGTAACCCTTTATTTTCAAGGGTTTTTGTTCCTGTTAAATTTAAGTAATCTGCCACTTTCCCATCATGTGTTGCTAAAACCGCGGCAAGTTTCGCTAAGTCTAATGCACTTCCTCCCCCTAAACCGATCACTAAATCAAAATGATGTTTTCGAGTAAAATCAACTAGTTTTTCACCAATTGCGAGCGGTGGCTCTGGGGCAATATCGGTATAAATAGTTGTAGCGTACCCATTTTCAAGTAAAGGCTTTTCAAGATGATCTGTTAAACCTAACTCTTTTAAAAATGGATCTGTGATGATTAAAATATTATTTGCTTTCAATTTTTCTACTTCCGGTAGTAGCTGACTTAAACAACCCCAGCCTGTATAACTCGCAGGAGTAAAGGTTAATTTATGCATAATTGTTCTACTCCTATCTATTCATAATTCGATTTTCTAAATGACTTAAATTGGACTGAGTCATGGCCAAACCACAATGTGAATTTGTTTCATTTGCTAATCTTCTAATTCGTTCAACTGTAGAATTATAGCCACCAGAATTATAAAGTATACCAGGTAGCTTGACAGGTGATGCTCTACAAATTCATTTGGCTGGTTTGGATAATCAATCGTTGCAGGGTTATGCATGGCAATCCATTCGCATTGTTCCATTATCCATTACATACAATTTCGGGTGCTGCTTGATTATGTTCATTTACAACCATCCCTATTTCAGAATCATTTATACCCCGACATAATTGTGGCTGTCGCTTTGCTTTCGCTACATAAAACATTTGCTACTGAAAGAAGTTAATTGTTATTCCAAATCACTAACTTCATTTCTGTCATTTCCTCAACTGCATATTTGATGCCTTCTCGACCTGTTCCACTTTCTTTAATGCCGCCATATGGCATATGGTCAACACGGTAAGTTGGAACGTCATTAATAATGACACCTCCTACTTGTAATTTCTTTGAAGCTTTAAAGGCCATCTCGATTGAAGGTGTAAAGATGCCTGCCTGTAAGCCGTAATGTGAATCATTGACAGCATCAATGGCTTCTTCTATGGAAGAAACAGGATTGACAATGACAACAGGTGCAAATATTTCCTCACAAGATACACGGCTTTGAGAGGATACATTATATAATACTGTTGGAAGTAAAATATTATTGTCAATACGACCACCTGTCAGTACTTCGGCACCTTCTGCTACCGCTTCTTCTATCCATGTAACAGCACGCTGTTGCTCCGTTTCTGAAATCATCATCGCTAAATCCGTTGTTACATCTAATGGGTCCCCTATTGTTAGCTGTTCTATTTTTGCTTTTAGTTTTTCTAAAAATACATTCATCATATTTTCTTTTACATATATACGTTGTAGGGAGATGCAAACTTGACCTTGATTTGAAAAAGCCCCCATCACAATTCGGTCCATAATCTTATCGAGTTGAATCCCTTCATCAACAATAACACCTGCATTCGAACCAAGTTCTAATGTGACTTTCTTTAAGCCAGCGCGATTGCGGAGGGAAATACCTACAGCAGGACTTCCGGTAAATGTTATCATCTTTACTTTTGGATGCGCTAAAAAGGCATCTCCTACTAGTCTTCCTTGCCCAGTTACTAAGTTAAATGCACCAGCTGGTAATTTTGTTTGTGCCAATAATTGTGCTAAAAAATTAGCAGATAACGCTGTTTGGGTTGCAGGCTTCAAAACAATCGTATTTCCAGCTGCTAATGCGGGTCCAACTTTATGGGCTACTAAATTTTGCGGAAAATTAAAAGGTGTAATAGCCGCAATAACGCCCAATGGCTCTCGAATAGTATAACCAAATCTTCCCTCTCCACTTTTAGATGCATCCATCGGAATCATTTCACCAGATAGCCGCTTTGCTTCTTCTGCTGCAAATTTGTAAGTTTCAATCGTTCGATCAATCTCAGCATAGGCATATTTTAACGGCTTAGCTGATTCTAGTGAAATAATTCTAGCTGCCTCTTCTCGATTTTCTGCAAATAGATCCGATAATTGTTCTAAAATTTCTGCTCTTTGAAATGCTGTTAATGCTGCCATTTCTGCTTCTGCTGCATGAGCACTTTCAATTGCATGCTGTACATCATCCTCAGTGGCCATAGCAAATTGAGCAATGACCTCTTTTGAGTAAGGAGCTTTAACCTCCATAAATTCATCTGTCATTTGCCATTGTCCATTAATAAATAAGCACTTTTTCAAGACCTTACTCACTCCTCTCTTCGAATGGTTACGTATTCATTTCTGAAAATAAAAAAATGAATACGTAACCATTTTAGCTTTAAAAAATAAACTGAGGCATCAGTTTATTTTTTTACTTGTTGTATTTCTCGGGAAAAGTTTAACAGATTCTGTTTGTTGGATGCAAGCACTTTTTTTCTCCATTACCTCAAATAATTTTTCAATAGCAATAAATCCGAGGTTTTTTTCGGATTCTAAACCTACTGTTGTTAAAGCAATTGAATGGTGCTTACTGAGCTCCACATTATCAATACCAATAACATTAAAATCTTGAGGAACACGAAAGCCCCTCTCTAAGCAAAGGTTTAAAATTTCAATAGCAATTGCATCTGTTGCGGCACAAATAGCGGTAGGCCTAGTAGGAAGCTTTAGTATTTCCTCAAACATTTGTTCAATATCGTCTTTTTTCGTATTTGTAAAAAATGCTGGCACTGTATTTATATCTATAGCGCTGTCCTTTAAAGCATTTTTAAAGCCATTGTACCTCTCAAAAAAAGTACTGATTTCATGTGGACCGCCAATCCAGCATATGTCACGATGACCTAAAGATAAAATATGATTCGTCGCTATATAACCAGCTTCCACATTATCAATTTCTACAAAATACCTGTTTTCTCGATGCTTGCGATTATACATGATAAAAGGAATGCCTAGTTTTTCAAGCTTAAAAAATAAGTCATCTTCATATAACATTGACGATAAAATAATCGCATCAGCCCTAGTTTCCAAAACAGAATTATAAATAGAATTTAAATCATCTTCCGTACCAAAATAAACATTTACTTTATAGCCCCGAGCATTAACATAATTAACAATTGCAGTAGTTGTATCGACAAAAAAAGGATTATGTAAAGGCCCTGATATCAAAGTAATAATGCCAGTTTTTTTCTGTACAAGTGATCTTGCAATATCATTTGGAATATAGTTTAAATCCTCAATTGCCCGCATCACTTTTTCAACAGTTTTCGGCTTTACGAGTTCAGGAGTATTTAACACTCTTGAAACCGTTGTTTGAGAGACACCCGCATATTTAGCCACATCTTTTGAAGATACCAAAAAACCACCCACTTCATCTTTGTAAGCCTATTTTATACCATTAAAGAAATAATGTTAATAGATAAGAGTAAATGCAAGTACTTTCTATTATTAGTGATTTTTCCGATTTTTTCGCTCATAAGGCTTAACGGCTTCGCTAGCTTTAAAATTATAAACGGGTGTAATCACTTTTATTATATCTGCAGTTTCCTCAAGAACAGATGTAATTTCTGACATCGGCTTATAGGCCATTGGGGCTTCATCTAATGTTTCTTCATTTACGGATGTTGTCCAAATGCCTTGCATCGTTTCTTTAAAATCTTCCATGTTTAGTGCTTCTTTTGCAGCACGGCGAGAATACATTCTCCCTGCCCCATGTGGTGCCGAGTAATTCCAATCTGCATTCCCTTTCCCCATACAAATGAGTGAGCCATCTCGCATATTCATAGGAATAACGAGCTTCTCCCCTTTATTTGCTCGAACGGCTCCTTTTCTTAACGTCATTGTTTCTGTATCAATATAGTTATGGATCGTATCGAATGTTTCGTTAAAACGCCAGTTCATATGCTTGGAGATTGTTTCGGCAATTGTCCAACGATTCATCCGAGCATATTGCTGAGCAATTTTCATATCGTGTATATAATCATGGAAATACTCACCCTCTAAATAAGCTAAATCTTTTGGTACAATAGGATTTTGCTCTTTAAAAGCTTTAATCATCGTTTGAATTTCTTTTTCGCGCCCCTGATATTTCAGCTCGGCAATTTTTTCTTTTAACTCTTCTTGTTGTAATGTTTCATAGGCTCTTTTTTGATGCCAATTCGCTACCTTAGCTCCGACATATCGCGACCCAGTATGGATAAGTAAGTAATGTGTGCCTGCTTCGTCTTTGGCAAGCTCGATAAAATGATTGCCTCCCCCAAGTGTACCAAGCGATAAATTCGTATAGTCATCTTTTAAACCACTTGCTACAAACTGTCTCCCCTCGAATTCAACAAAATGACGTGCAGAAGATACTTCCTGATGGATATTCTGTCCGCTTGGTATATGTGCTCGAATTGTAGCATCAAGTTTCGAAAAATCGATATCTGTCTCATTTAACTCTGCTACAAATACACCACAGCCTACATCAACGCCTACAAGATTAGGCACTACACGATTTTGCAGTTGAATTGTTGTGCCAATAACACAACCCTTCCCTGCATGGTAATCTGGCATAATCCGTACTTTTGTTCCTGCCATAAAGGCTTGATTTGCCAATTCTTTAATTTGATCGATAGCTGATTGTAAGGCTGTATTTGAATAAATTTTCGCCTCAGTAAAACGTCCTTTAATTTGAATCATGTTTATCCCTCCTACTATTTATACGAAAATCGTCTTTTTTGGTTCCAATTTTCGCCAATTATCCATTTATAAAAAACCGGAGATACATAAAAAATGTTCTAAAATTACAAAATAATTTTAGAACATTTCTTTTAACATTTATTCTTCATATTGAATATCTAATTTTTTCGGTATTTCTGGTATATCGTTTGATTTTACATCTACTTCTGTTAAAGCTAACGTATGTAATGGATATTTTTTCTGAGCATCGAAAGGAATTGCAATGCTCTCCATTTTATTGTTCATTTGACTACGTGCAAGTAGCCCATTATTTGTCAGATCAATGCTTATAATACTGTTAATCGTTTCTTTTAGCATGACAATATCTTTTTCTTTTAACGGCATTTGTTCGTCCATTAAAAATGGTTGAATATTTTCTTTAATATAGCCCTGCGCCTCAATTAAACAAGAAAATTCATTTAATTTATTTGCGTATAACTTTAATTGACGCTTTTCTTTTGAACGTTGGCGATTTAGCTCTTGCACTTTTTGCTCAATACGTTCCAAACGTTTTTTCGTTAACTCCATAAGATAACTTTGTATTGAATAAAGGGACTGAAGCATCGTTGCCTCCGCTTCTTGCACTTTTTCATATTGTGCAATACAAACAACTTGCTGCTCATTTAACTTGTTGACACGTTCCTTGAAAAATCCATTTTGTGTATGCTGACCAAAAATAGCTTTCATAAGGCCTTTTCCGTGAATTTTTTTATGCTGAGCGTCCAATCTATCATATTCACGTATATAATCGCTATGCATATTACGGTATTCCCGTAACATTTGTTGATATAAAACAGCTTTTTCTGTAAAGCTTTCCACAATTTCATCCTGAAAATAATCATTTTGTGAAATGGTTTGTAAAAGTTGATATAATGTTTGAACATTTTTAAATACGTTGGCAACCTGCTCGTATTCTTGCTCATATTCAGTTACAATCGCTAAATCACGTTGATAGCGTGAAAATTCGTATTGTGTATCGCCTGCATACTTTTCAATGTTCTCAACTGCAGATTGGAATGGATCTCTTTGTGGAATAACAGTTAATTCGAAGCGGAATCGTTCAAGCCATTGCAAGAAGCGAATTAAAATGCCATACGTTTTCTTATCACTATTTTCTGCAACCCGATGAATTTCTGAAATTAATTGCTCATACTGACTTTTCTCCCAAAGCTCATCACTATTAGTCTGTTTAGCTTCAATTGCTTCTCTTGCAGAGATAGCTACAAAATCACTTATTAAATGCCCAATTCGTTCCCTCTCAGCATTAATAAACGCCTGTGTATTTTCATTTGAATCTATAGCATTGATTACACAAAGAGGCTCAACACCTTTGTTTTTTAGCGTTTCCATCAATAATATTTCAGGATAAATAGCCATCGAACCTGAGCGTAATACCCAAAAGATTTCGTCAACACGGTTCATCAATACTTCTGGGAAGTAGGCCATTTCCCCTCCTCCAGCTTCCAATGAAACCGAATCAATAATTGTTACTGATTTTAATAAATCGTTTTTCAAATATACTTCTAAGTAATCTAAATGTTCTCGTAGTATTTGAGATGCAAAAGTATCGCTAGTTGTCAATAATTCTAGCTTGCTCATATCAAATATTGCTACAACGCCATCTAAAAAATACGCCTTTATTTCTTCATGTTCACCGTATCGCAAAAATGTATTTACCCCTGTTGGATGCTGATCACTAACAGGCAAAACTTGACGTCCTAAAAGTCCATTTACAAGTGTTGTTTTTCCAACACGCTCTTTCCCAACAATAAGAATCATCGTTTCGTTGTTGGCATCTTGAATGATACGATTTAAATGTTTTGCTGTATCTTTTACATAAGTATTTTGTACAATAATGCCATGTAATTGTCGCAAATGATCGACAAGCTGTGGCAAAATATTATTCGCTGAGGCTGTATATTCGATCGGAACATTATCAATATTTGTCATCCCCAAAACCTCTTTTCGTATGTATCTAAAGTTATTATAAATGAAAATATTCATTTATTAATATATAGTACTAAGAAATAATGACAAAAAAGGACAATATACTTAAATGCAAACGTCACAAATAGGTAATAAATCTTACATTTTTAAACAGGTTATCTCAGATACTATTACTCATTCAGACTAAAAGAAATAAAAATTATTATGATAAATTCGTAAGAGAGTTAGTCTTCCCTTCATTCTTCCATTCCAGCCATACGTGAGTAAACTGCTCCAAGTGTTGGCATTCCACCTTGTGCACCGAATTTTTCCACTGATAGTGAAGCTGCAATATTTGCAAAATACACTGCCTGATCCAATGATTGCCCTTCTGCTAAAGCATAAGCGAGTGCACCGTTAAACGTATCACCTGCACCTGTTGTATCTACTGCTTTCGTCAAATAGCCCGGAACATGAATAGGATATTCACCGTCAAAATAGCGTGCACCATCACTACCTAGCGTAATCATCATTTTATTAGGATACTTTTCTAGTATTTGTTCTACATCATCTCCAAAAATTTCTGCACACTCCGTTTCATTTGGTGTGATATAGGCAATATCCTCCATCCATTGCACATCAAAATTAGCCGCTGGTGCAGGATTTAATAAAACAGGTACATTCGCTTCTTTACAAAGTTTTATTGCATAAGCGGTCGTTTCCGTTGGGATTTCTAGCTGCATAATTACCATTTGACTTTTTTGAATAATTTCTTTCGCTGCCTCTATATGCGCAGGCGTTAACTCATAATTTGCCCCTGGTACTACTATGATACGGTTATCATTATTGTAGATTAAAATATTAGCAATCCCAGTTGGTACCGATACGCTTGTAATAGCTTCAGTTTGAACATGCTCTTGCTGTAAAACATTGCACAATGTTTCGCCAAAACTATCGGAACCTACGCAGCCTATCATTGTGACTTCACTTCCAAGACGTGCTGCAGCAATTGCCTGATTAGCCCCTTTTCCTCCTGGAATCGTTTGAAAATCTGTACCAAGGATCGTTTCACCCTGCTTCGGAAAAACCCCCATTTGTACAACTAAATCCATATTTATACTACCTATAACTGTAATCATCTTTTGACCTACCTTCCATCTTATTTTTCCATTTTAACTGAGAAAACAGTAGAAAGACAGGCCATTTACATTTGAAAATTATGGGGTACTAATCTTCTTACTCAATATTCTGCAATGCAGTTTTTCGTCACCCTTTAACGTAGCGGCAGCGACAGATGGTTTTTGTGCGAAAGCGCAGTGCAACGTAGCGGCAGCGACAGGATGTTGGTCACTCAGTCTTTGCCACAGGACGTGGCGCTATTCGAATAAAGTTCCTCTATTTCAGGGGACGTTTTGACACTCGCTAAATGAGGTTAAAGTTTTCCTAATAAACCTTTCCTTGCCTCTAATTCAATTTTCCTATCACAATCATCACAGGAAAACTTCCCGTCCATATTTTCTTTATATAGTTTATATTTCCTTGTGCCTTCTACAACTTCAAATATTTTCTTACAAAAAATACAATGCACCTTATAGCTAATCATGATACTTCCTCCTTTAACCCGATGTAGTTTTTCGGGGAATATAGTACAAAATATAATGAGAGCGACAATAAAATACTTATAATTCCAAAAATAATTGCCGTCATTTGAAGTGTAAATAATTCTGCAAACAGACCTAATAGTAAAGTAAAGGAGATTTGTAAAATATTTTGAAAAATACTAGAAATACTACCGAATCTCCCCATCATTTCAGGTAGTACATTTTGCTGATAAAACGTCTCATAACCAGTATTACTAAATGCCATAAAAAAGCCTAAAAAAACAAAACTTACAAAGGCCAAAACACTCGATGTCGAGGCATAAAAAGCTGTATAAAACAGCATTGTCAGCAACAAGCCAAAAGCCATATATGACCGAGTGGACCTTTTTTTGGCGAAGCTTGCAGCAACCATTCCACCTACAATTGCTCCGGCTCCTGCACTACTCACAAAAACTCCATATAAGCTATCGGATAAAGCCAAATCCTGCTTTATAAAGGTTGTTTCCTGAGAATCAAGCGCAAATGCAATCATTAATGTACTTTGAAACAGTAAATAAATCGTTATAAATAATGAATGTTGTCGAATGAAAGCTATCACCGCTAGGTAGTCACTTTTTAGTATTTGCCAAGTAATACGTTGCAGTGAAGTTTCCTTCACATCATCTACATCAGGTAATAAGTATATGATCAAAGCACAAACAAAAAATGTAAAGCTGTTAAACCAAATCGTAATTGTTGTATTAAAAAGCATGATGAGGACTCCTGCAAGTGCTGGACCAACTAAAAACGAGCCTGAATTGAACGTGCCAAGAATTGCGTTGAATCGTTGTCTATCTTCTGAGGGAACAAGCTTTGTAATATAATATGTACTGCTCGGTCCAAAGAAACTACTCGCTATGTTCGCTAAAAATAACAGCATATAGATAAGCCAAATAGATTCCATAAACGGCATACAAAAAACAATGCAACCTCGTATAATATCAGTTGCAATCATCAACTTGCGTTTATTCATACGATCAATAAAAGAGCCTGCTACCAAACTTGTTAAAACTCTTGCTATTGGTCCGACAATAAAAATTCCAGCCATCGCTGCAGGCGATTGCGTTAAATGCCATATTAATAAATTTAGCGCAACAAGGTAAATCCAGTTCCCTAAATTAGAAAAACCTAAGCCACCAATTAACAAGCTGTATTTTCGAAGGATTTTCATTTTTATAGTTCCCCCTCGCTTTTACTTAAAAGCTTTTCTTGTAAATGTTTAACTGACTCACCACCAATCGTTAATTAATTTCCGTTCCAACTTATATTCATTACTAACTTATAGCGTCATGACAACAAACTGGGTAACATTCCATTTATTTCCCATAACTCTATTTATATATTATCAAAATATTACTTCAATTGGTTGCGTTTTTTAAATAAACATTCAAATAACTAAAGTCGCTTTTTATTAGAACTATCATTTACAAAGCTATGCGTTCTGCCTGCTACCTGAGCCGTTTCCCCTTCACTCAAGGCGACCCCTTCTTTAAGCAACAAAAAAACTGAAGACAACAAATCCGTCTTCAGTCAAAGGGTAAGCCCTCAATCTATTAAAATACAATACGTTCTGCTTCGTAAGCAGCAATATGTTCTTCGTATTTAAAGGTTAGCGCAATTTCATCCCAACCATTCAGCAATGTTTCTTTATAATAAGGATCGATGCTAAATTTATAAATTGCACCATCTTCACCCGTTACTGTTTGTGCTTCTAGATTGACTTCCATCGTATACGGATTTTCTAAGCCTTTAGCTAGAACTTCATCACACTCTGCTGCAGTTAGTTTGATTGGTAAAATACCATTTTTGAAGCAGTTATTATGGAAAATATCCGCGAATGATGGTGCAATTACGACATTGAAGCCATAGTCTAGGATAGCCCACGGTGCATGTTCTCGAGATGAACCACAGCCGAAGTTATCTTGAGCTACTAAAATTTTAGAGTTTTTATATTCGGGTTTGTTTAATACAAAATCCTTAATTTCATTGCCCTCTCCATCAAAGCGCCAATGGTAAAATAAATACTGACCAAAACCTGTACGCTCAATACGCTTTAAAAACTCTTTCGAAATAATTTGGTCTGTATCGACATTTTTACGATCGAGTGGTGTTATTACACTATTTACGATATTAATTGGTTCCATTTGCAATCATCCCTTCCGTGTAAATAGCATTTACACAGTTTCCTTTACGAATTCACGTACATCCACAAAGTGACCAGCAATTGCTGCAGCTGCTGCCATTGGAGGTGATACTAAGTGCGTACGAGAACCAGCTCCTTGGCGTCCTTCAAAGTTACGATTTGATGTTGATGCACAGCGTTCACCAGCTGGTACTACATCATCATTCATTGCCAGACACATTGAGCAACCTGTCTCACGCCATTCAAAGCCAGCATCTGTAAAGATTTTATCTAATCCTTCTGCTTCTGCTTGTTTTTTCGTCGAATAGGAGCCTGGCACAACGATCGCTGATACATTTTCATGTACCTTACGCCCTTCAATGACATTTGCAGCTGCACGTAAATCACTAATGCGTGAGTTTGTGCAAGAACCGATAAATACGTGTTGAATATCGATTGAAGTTAATGGTTGACCTTCCTCTAAGCCCATGTAGGCTAGTGCTTTGCGCAGAGCAGCTTTATCTGACTCATCCTCATACTCTGACTGTGTTGGTACATTACTTGAAACACCTGAACCCATTGACGGATTCGTTCCCCAAGTGATGATTGGCTCAATTTCTTCTGCTTGAATAATACGAACTGTATCATATGTTGCATCTTCATCGGATGCTAAGCTTAGCCAATAATTTGCTGCTTCCTCAAACTTTTCTCCTTGTGGCGCATGCTTGCGACCACGAATATAGTCAACAGTCGTTTGGTCAGGAGAAATTAGCCCTGCCTTTGCCCCCGCTTCGATTGACATATTACAAATTGTCATCCGTTCTTCCATAGAAAGCTTATGGATAGCCTCTCCAGTGAATTCCACAATATGTCCTGTGCCGACACCGATACCGAATTTCGATATAATTGCTAAAATAATATCTTTGGCAGCAACACCTACCGGAAGCTCACCTTCTACACGAATTTCCATTGTTTTCGGCTTGTTTTGCCATAGAGTTTGTGTTGACAATACATGTTCTACCTCTGATGTTCCAATACCGAAAGCAATCGCTCCGAACGCACCATGTGTAGACGTATGGGAATCACCACAGACAATCGTTTTACCAGGCTGCGTTAAACCTAGCTCAGGTCCAATTACGTGAACAATCCCTTGGTCAGGATGCCCCATTCCTGCAAGTTCAACGCCAAATTCCTCAGCATTTTTAGCTAACGTTTCGATTTGGTTACGCGCAATCGAATCATGAATCGTTGGTAGATTTTTTGTAGGTACGTTATGATCCATTGTTGCAAAGCTTAAATCTGGGCGACGTACTTGACGGCCATTCAATCTTAGACCTTCAAAGGCTTGTGGGGAAGTTACTTCATGAATTAAATGGAGATCAATATATAACAGGTCCGGTTTGCCCTCTTCCTGATAAACGACATGTTTATCCCAAATCTTTTCAATTATATTTTTGCCCATTATCTTCACCTATTTCTTTAAATGTATGTTGTCATAATGCTTTCTGAAACAAAGCTTGTATCTATCTCGTTAATGACTTTATCTGTCCATTCATTCGTCGAAAGTATACGACTACCATCACGTGCAAGATCTGCTGTGAAATAGCCATCATCAAATACTGCACTTACAGCACGTTCGATTTCTGCAGCCTCTTCTTTTAAGCCAAATGAATATTGTAGCATCATGGCCACTGAAAGAATGGTTGCGGCAGGGTTTGCTACACCTTGACCTGCAATTTCTGGCGCTGAGCCATGTACTGGTTCATATAGACCAAAATTATCTCCGCGAATAGAAGCAGATGGTAGAACGCCTAAAGAACCTGTAATAACAGAGGCTTCATCACTTAAAATATCTCCAAACATATTTTCAGTAACGACCACATCATAATAACTAGGGTTTGTAATTAATTTCATAGCAACTGAATCTACTAAATTGTGCTCTACTTGAACATCTGGATACTCTTTTTTCTTCGCTTCTACAACTTCGCGCCATAAACGACTTGTTTCAAGTACATTCGCTTTATCAACAGAGCATAATTTGCCTCCACGTAAACGTGCTAATTCAAAGGCATTTTCAACGATACGTTCAACTTCAGCAGTTGAGTAAACCGTTGTATCTATCGCACCATTCTCAGTACGCATACGTGGTTCCCCGAAGTATACGCCGCCTGTTAATTCACGTACAATCATTAAATCGACGTTTTCGGCTACTTCACGCTTTAATGGCGAAGCATCTAGTAAACTCGGGAACGCCTTTACTGGACGTAGATTTGCGAATAAATCGAAATGTTTGCGAATGCGTAATAGTCCTTTTTCTGGACGTAATTCCGGTGGATTATTATCCCACTTCGGACCACCGACGGCTCCCAGTATAACTGCGTCACTATTTTCACACATCTCAATTGTTTCATCTGGTAGTGGATTATTGTGTTGGTCGATGGCAGCGCCTCCGATTGTTGCATAACTTAAATGGAATGTATGGTTGAATCGCTTACCAATCACCTGCAATACACGTACAGCAGAAGCAACAACCTCTGGCCCTATTCCGTCACCAGGAAGTACTGTAATTTTTTTCTCCATCGTCAAAACACCTTTCTTTGTATAGCGTTGAACTATACTAAATTTGCAATACGATTTACCGCCTCAAAGTCACCTGGTGACGAAGCAGGAAAACCTGCTTCAATAATTGTCACTCCTAGGCGCTCCAGTTGCTTGGCGATTTCATTCTTCTCTGCTGTGTTTAGATTAATACCAGCAGATTGTTCGCCGTCGCGAAGTGTTGTATCGAAAATATCAATTTTTCGTACTTGTAGCCACTTCTCTTACAACCTTTTCTTTACCTTCGTTGATGAATGGCATCATAGCACGTAATTTAGCACCAACTTCTTCGATTTGGTGGTTTGCACCAGCTTCTTTGAATTTTGTATATTCTGGACGACCGTTTTCATTTTCTTGAATCCAACGGCGAGCGAATGTACCATCTTGGATATCCGTTAATACATCTTTCATACGAGCTTTAACGGAGTCATCGATAATGCGCGGGCCTGCAACATAGTCGCCCCACTCTGCTGTATCTGATACTGAGTAACGCATTGTTGCCATACCACCCTCAAACATCAGGTCGACAATTAATTTTAGTTCGTGAAGTGTTTCAAAGTATGCTAGCTCTGGCTGGTAGCCTGCTTCTACTAAAGTTTCAAATCCTGCTCGAACTAATTGCGTAGCACCGCCACAAAGTACAGCTTGCTCACCGAATAAATCAGTTTCAGTTTCTTCTTTGAATGTTGTTTCAAGTAAACCACCACGAGCTGCACCGATTCCTTTACCGTAAGCAAGAGCTAAATCTTTTGCTTGACCAGTTGCATCTTGATGAATTGCGAATAAACCTGGTACACCAGCACCTTCTTGGAATTGACGACGAACTAAGTGTCCTGGACCTTTCGGAGCAACTAAAAATACATCTACATCTGCTGGTGGTGTAATTTGACCGAAATGAATGTTAAAGCCGTGTGCAAACATAAGTGCTTTACCCGCTTCAAGATGTGGAGCAATTTCAGCCTCATATACCGCTTTTTGGCGCTCATCTGGAAGTAAAATCTGGATAACATCTGCTTCTTGCGCTGCTTCCGCAACAGTCTTTACATCTATTCCATCCGCTTTAGCTGCATCGAATGATCCGCCTGGGCGAACTCCTACAACTACATCGAATCCTGATTCTTTAAGGTTTAATGCATGTGCATGACCTTGTGAACCATAACCGATGATTGCGATTTTCTTTCCTTTTAATACTTCCTCGTTGATGTTTTGTTCATAGTACATAGTAGCCATTGTTTTTTCCTCCTAATTTTGGGTTTGTTTTTTTCAACCTCAGATGCAAGGAAGCCAACAAGGGCTATGCATCCAAAGCTGTGAATTTTATATGCAAACTATTTTAAAATAGAGAGCTGCGCATTTGAGATTTTTTGTGTTTCACGAACAGATGCTGTAGCCCCTGTACGCGTTAATTCTTTAATACCATAAGGTCGAATTAGTTCAATAAAGGCATCAATCTTATCTGGATCTCCTACCACTTGATATGTGACAACGTTTTTCGCTGTATCAATAATTTGAGGACGGAATGGTTCCACGATTGAATTCATTTCTAGTCGTAAGTTTGGTGGTGAAATTACCTTCACAAGCGCTAACTCGCGTAGCACGATTGATTTATCTGTAATATCATTGACCTTTAATACATCAATTTGCTTCGATAATTGCTTCACTAGCTGTTCAATTTTACGCTCATCCTCAACGTTTACAACAAAAGTCATTTTCGAAAAGTTTGGTTGCTCTGTATGACCAACTGTAATTGATTCAATATTAAATTGACGCTTCATAAGTAAGCCTGTTACACGATTTAACACACCGCTTTGGTTAATCACTGTTACTGTAATTACTCGTTTCAATTCTTTTTCACCCCAATCATTTCATGTAGGCCTTTTCCTGGTGCTACCATTGGGTAAACACATTGGCTCTGTTTTACACGACAATCAATTAATACGGGCTCATCGGAAAGTAGTGCCTCACGGAAAATACTTTCCGCTTCATCGATTGTGTTTATTCGGTAGCCTTTAAGACCATATGCATCCGCTAATTTAACAAAATCTGGTTGGATCGGCATTAATGAAGATGAATAACGCTGCTCATAAAATGTTTCTTGCCATTGGCGTACCATTCCTAGACAGCTATTATTTAAAATCACTACTTTTACCGGTAAGTTGAATTCTTGTAGTATGGAAAGCTCTTGCGCAGTCATTTGGAATCCTGCATCACCTACAATGGAAACAACTTTTTTGTCTGGCTTCGCAAACTGGGCGCCAATTGCAGCTGGGAAGCCGAAGCCCATCGTACCAAGTCCACCAGACGTTACCCATCCGTGATCATTGTTTAAGCGATAATATTGCGCAGCCCACATTTGATGCTGTCCAACATCTGTAGTGACAATTGCGTCACCTTCAGTAATATTATGCACGAGCTCTAGTGCTTCCTGCGGTAAAATCTCTTTGTCCCCTGGCTCCTTGCTGTACCATAATGGATATTCTTTGGCATGGTTATTTAAGTACGCTAGCCATTCAGTTGTATTAGGACCATCAAAGTCCTTTTTCAATAATGCTTTTAATGCTTCTTTGGCATCTGCAACGATTGGAATATCTGTCGGCACGTTTTTTCCAATTTCCGCTGGATCAATATCGATGTGTATAATTGTTGCATTTGGAGCAAATGTTGCTAAATTACCAGTTAAACGGTCATCAAAGCGAGCTCCGATATTCAACAGTAAATCTGATTTTGTAATAGCTGTGTTCGCTGTTGCAGTTCCATGCATTCCTGCCATACCTATGAATAATTCATGCTCTCCATGAATTGAACCTAGTCCTAATAGCGTGTTTGCTACTGGAATTTGATATTTTTCAGCGAATGCTGTTAACTCTTCTTTAGCATCTGCAAAGAGGACACCAGCTCCAGCTAAAATGATTGGATTTTTAGCCAGTGAAATCGCCTGAATAGCCTTTTGAACTTGTAAATAATTCGGTTTGTATGTGGGCTGATAACCCGGTAAATAGATTTCATCGGGAGCCTGTGGTGGATTCTCCACATCAAATAACATTTGAGAAACGTTTTTCGGGAAATCCACTACAACAGGACCCTTCCGACCAGTGCTGGCAATATGGAAAGCCTCTTTAACAATACGCGGGATATCATTAACATCCTGTACCTGATAATTGTGTTTCGTAATAGGTGTCGTAATGCCCATAATGTCCGCTTCTTGGAAAGCATCTGTACCAATCACAGATGTTGAAACTTGACCTGTGAATACAACTAATGGAATGGAATCAATCATTGCATCAGCAATACCAGTTACTAAGTTTGTTGCCCCCGGACCGCTTGTCGCAATAACAACACCTGTTTTATTGGAAACACGCGCATAACCTTCCGCTGCATGGATTGCGCCTTGTTCATGTCTAGTTAAAATATGACGAATCGGATTTTTATACATTGCATCATAGATTGGTAGTACCGCTCCACCTGGGTAACCAAAAACAATTTCAACACCTTGTTCATGCAGTGCTTGCACTAATACGTCAGCACCATCTTTCGCTTGATAGGTTTGTTCAGCTTTTGCCGTTGTTGCTAATTCTTCTTTCTCATTAATAGAAACATTCGTACTCATCAAATAGGCCTCCTTCTTATCATTCAATTTCACATCAGTCATGTGCATCATTGAAGTATTACAAACTGGCTATCTCCTTGAAAAGAGATGACAGAGTCTTTTTACGTCCTAAAAAAATAAAAAGCCTTTTTCTCCACACGCAAAGAATTACCTTACGTAGGGATGAAAAAGACTTTCCATGGTACCACCCTTTTTTATAGCAAATAATTGCTACCTCGTGAATAAATAGTAGCATTTATGCACCAACGCGAAATTTTTCGCATCCAATACGGTGTCATAAATTATTTATTCATTAATAACGAGCACTTTCGATTATGCCCGGAGCTATCTAATAGCGAACACGCGTTTAATAGCTCACTCAGAGGGGATGTCGGATCTAGTTGTATTGCCGGCTTCCAGCACGACCGGCTCTCTGGTAATACAAGGCTCTAGAACCTTTAACCTCATCAACGCTTTATCTTTATCAATTGTGCCTTGGCATAATTGCGTCTGGAATCGGCTTTGTGCTTGCACAAAGAACTCCTTTCCGATTCCATGACATCCGCCGGAGGCTTTAACTTCTGAAAGAAGTTAAATTTTCATAACGCCACCTGTAGAAGCGCTTGTTACTAATTTTGAATATCTTGCTAGCCATCCGCGCTTAATTTTCGGTTCAAATACCGGTAGTTTTGCACGACGTTCAGCGAATACTTCATCTGAAACTTCTAAATTAATAGTACGATTTGGTAGATCAATTGTGATAATGTCACCGTTCTCTACTAAAGCAATTGGACCACCTTCTGCTGCCTCTGGTGAAATATGTCCGATTGAAATACCACGAGATGCACCTGAGAAACGTCCATCTGTGATTAACGCAACCTTTGTGCCAAGCCCGCGACCTTGTATCGCAGACGTTGGTGCAAGCATTTCAGGCATCCCTGGGCCACCTTTTGGTCCTTCGTAGCGAATGACGACTACATGGCCCTCTTTAACTGTGCCGTTATCAATATTTTCCTGTGCAGCTTCTTGTGAATCAAAGACGATTGCTTCGCCTCTAAATACTTTAATAGAAGGGTCTACAGCTCCTACTTTAATAACAGAACCATCTGGCGCAATATTACCAAATAACACTGATAAACCACCAACTGGGCTATATGGATTGTCTTTCGTACGAATAACTTCAGCATTTGTAATATGATAATCTTTTATAAGCTCACCCATTGTTACACCTGCAACTGTTGGTCGATCTGGGTGAATGGCACCTGGGATAGATGCTAATTCATTAATAATGGCACTAACGCCACCTGCTTTATTAATATCATCCATTGAAATATCTGAAGCAGGCATGATTTTCGCTAGATATGGCACACGTTCTGCCACTTTATTTATATCTTCAATGTTATAATCGATTTCAGCTTCATTGGCGATTGCTAATGTATGAAGGACTGTATTTGTCGAGCCCCCCATCGCCATATCAAGTGCAAATGCATCATCAATTGCTTCTTTAGTAATAATGTCACGAGGTTTAATGTCCTCTTTAATCATGCGGACTAATTGTTTAGCAGCTTCTTTAATAAGCTTATGGCGCTCTTCAGAAGTAGCTACGATTGTTCCATTACCTGGTAAAGCTACCCCTAGCATTTCCATTAAGCAGTTCATAGAGTTTGCAGTAAACATTCCTGAACATGAACCACATGTTGGGCATGCATTGTTTTCAATATCTAACAGCTCTTCAGCTGACATTTTGCCTGATTTATGAGCCCCTACACCTTCAAAAACGGATGTTAATGACAATTGCTTGCCAGTAACCGATGTTCCTGCCTCCATTGGACCACCAGATACGAAAATGGACGGTACATTAGTACGAACTGCTGCCATTAACATTCCCGGTGTGATTTTGTCACAGTTAGGAATATAAAATACGCCATCGAACCAATGTGCATTTATAACTGTTTCAGCGGAATCTGCGATAATTTCACGACTTGGTAAAGAATAACGCATCCCAATGTGACCCATTGCAATACCATCATCTACACCGATTGTATTAAATTCGAATGGAATACCACCCGCTTCAATGATGGCCTCTTTGACTACATCAGCAAATGTACGCAAATGAACGTGACCTGGTATAATGTCGATATATGAATTACAAACACCAATAAATGGCTTACCTAAATCTTTCGCTTTTACTTTGCCTGTTGCATATAAAAGACTTCGATGTGGCGCACGATCTACGCCTACTTTAATCATGTCACTTCTCATTTTAAACGCCCCTCATTTACCTCATTTATTGCTATGTTCGTTGCTATATACGAAATGTTCTGTCTATTCCATTTTTACGTATATGTTAATCTCTTTTGAGATTACTAACTGCTGTAACGAACGTTTTAAATTGTTGTAATCATAGTACGAAAAAAAGGTCTAGTCAACAGTATTTTTAGAATTGTTTGAACAATTTAAATAATGCATAAAATTTGAAATCGTTTTCATGCTGATTAAGTGTCATTTTTATCTCGCTTTGAAGAATATTTTGACATTTTGTTCAAATTTTATTTTTTTAAATAATCTATCAATAATGTTACCAAATCCTCCAAAAGTGGTTGGACAGCTTTTTAACGAGATCGCGCTTATAACGTAAATAATTTTCTTAAGTACCCTGTCAAAAACACATGATCAGGATCATATTGTCTTCGAATAGCTAAAAATTTCTCGATATTTGGATATAGCTCGTAGACATATTTAGCCGTTAAATGACTTAGTTTGCCCCAATGCGGTCGTCCTTTATATTTCTTCATCATCGTATGGACCCATTCAAAATAAGGATCTTCCTGCATTCCTTTATACATATGGAAGGCAATAAACGCTGATTCTTGTCCTTGGGTAGGACTTAAAAAACCAGCTTCTCCTGCCGTTGTCCGACATTCTACCGGAAAATGTACATTAAAAACCCCACTTTTAAAGGTTGCGTGGATCTCTTCTATACATGCACCAAATTGTGCTAACGGAATAGCATATTCACTTTCCTGGAACTTCACGCTACGTGGAGATGGATAAATTTCATAGCTTATCCCCGTTTTCTCCCCCTTCACAACATTGGCTGCTGCTAATTTACTCATAGTGCCACTTAACGCAGGCTTCCATTTACAAAGTTCAGACATAGCAAAAAAAGCACCGTTCTCTACTATTTGAAGCTTCAATGTTTCGATTCTCTTATTCCAATTATTCTGATAAACAGGCGCTTTAGCGTTCATGCGCTTCACTTGAATGGTTTCGCTACCAGGGAAATAAAACCACTCAACATGTCGATGCTGTCGAATATCTTCAGCAAACATCGCCAGCCCATTTGCTAAAGTATCCTTTGTGCTCACATAATGTAAGCTATAAAGAGGTATCACCTTGATCGTTACTTTCACAAGCACACCAAGCATACCAAGTGAAACATGCAAAGCTTCAGATAAATCATCCATTCCTCTCGTATGCTCCCTATAAGTACCTGTACCATCTACAAACCCCCATCTTGTTACAGCTGAGGATAACGAACCGAGTGTTACACCTGTTCCATGGGTACCCGTTGACACTGCTCCTGCAATCGTTTGCTCTTGAATATCCCCCATATTGATTAGGGCAAATCCATGCTTCGCAAGCAATGGACCTATTTCATATAAATACGTTCCAGCCCACAGTGTCGCCTCTTGCTTCTCCTCATTTACAGCTATGAGCCCACGCATATTATGTAAAGAAAGAGCTATATGTTCAGGCATCGCAACAGCGCTAAAGGAGTGGGCTGCACCTGTGACACGAATCGTTTTTCCTAATTCACGTGCATGCTTCACGATATTTGTTACCTCTTCAATAGAGCGAGGCAAGTACATCTCAGATGGATAAGAGATAACATTACCAGCCCAGTTTGTCCATTTCTCACCATTTTTCCACTTATCTATAGAAAACATTGTCCATCCCCCCTATAGGTTGTATAAGCTCCTACATACTTGTCTCCTCTAATTCCATGTAGTTCTTGAAATCTTTCACAAAGTTCACCAGCCTTCGCATGTCGAAAATAAAGCGTGTCTCCTATATTAACTGTTTTACGCTTTACCTTAACGGGTGTTTGAACTTCTCCTGCTCCTTCTAAACTAAGATATGAAAAAAAGGTCGGCTCATAGAATACCGGTAAACGATCAGCACTAATTGCCCCAGACGCCGTATAGCCTCCACCATGACAAACAACAATATTTCTTTCTGGCTTTCTTGTTACACTTAAAGCAAATCCGGCTGCCTTTTCCAGCTGTAGATGCGTAAATTGATCAAACAAAGCTGGAGCATAAAATGCAGAGCCAACCGTAATTTCTGTTATTTCCTTCTGTTGAGCCGTGTATGCCATACTTCCTGAACCCCCACCATTCACAAAGTGCAAGCTTGGAAAATATGCTTTTATATGCGCAATTGCTAATCTACGAAACTGGGTAACCTGTTTTTTAGCTTGCAATTGCATTACTTCAATAAATTTTCCTTTAACAGCATTGACTGGACGATTACCGACTCCTGCAATTTGAGCCTCATAGCCCATCGCTCCAACCACCTTAATAAATTCTTGCTTTTTAATATAGTCGAGGAATGGTGTAAGTGACTCAAGTGAATGAAGAGAAGAACGTTTTGTACCAAAATAAAGCAACTTAAAATCGTTAGATACATTAATATCAATACATACTTGCACGCGGACACCTAGCTCTTGCCCTAGCTCCGCCAAAAATCTGACATGTTCCCGCTTATCCACCATAAAGGTGACCGTTTTTCCCGCCTTTACGAAAAGTAATAACTGACGAACAGCAGCTACCTCCATCACCGGATATCCTATTAATAAATCATCAAAATGCTGTTGCAGTAAAAATATTGTTTCTGCCGCTGTAAACGTCATCAATCCTGTCACATTGGGTACATTCTTTTGTAAATAACGTAATATCTCCACAGAACGAACTGATTTCGTAGCGATACGTATATTTTTCTGTCCACAAGCATTTTGTACAGTTGAAATATTGTGATCCAATGCATCAAAATCCAACCAAGCAAATGGACGTTCTAGTTCATGAAACGCGTGATTAAATCTAGTGGTCATGCTATCATTCCTTTATTTGTACTTTGTCTTTAATATTTAAAAATTATATTAAAACAATAAAAAACAACCGTGGACATTAATCAAATTTGCCTTCACGGTTGTTTTAATAATGGACAAGCATTTAACTCACCTTTCTATTATGTTAAGAGATTACGAGGAAAATATGAAATCCGCTGCTAAATTTAATAATACTAGCAGATGTATGCCTGCAATCAGTAATCCTTGGCGATTTAAACGTTTCATAGCTGTCATATTCATATAGACCACTCTCCTTTTTTCACATTATACTCTCAGAAAAATCAATTTTCAAACTATTCGTAATATTAAATAAGAATCATTTTTCTGACAAACAGGCCCAAATATGGCATGATAAAAGTGAAATTATACCTATAGGGAGAGTGAAAAGGTTGAAAAAGGCTTTATTAGTTATTGATTATACGTATGATTTTGTCGCTTCTGATGGAAAACTAACTTGTGGAGAGCCCGGTCAAGCATTAGATAACAAAATTTCATCCTTAATTCAAAAATTTATGACTGAAAACGAATTTGTCGTTTTTGCGAATGATTTACACGAGGAAGATGATCCGTTCCATCCTGAAACAAAGCTGTTTCCCCCTCATAATATTCGCGGCACGAAAGGACGTCATTTATTTGGGCAAGTTGGCGAAATTTACAAGCTTCACAAGGATAAAGTTTTGTGGCTCGATAAAACCCGCTATAGCGCTTTTGCCGGAACTAATTTATCGATTTTATTGAATGAGCGAGGCATCAAAGAAATTCATTTAGTTGGCGTTTGTACTGATATTTGTATTTTACATACAGCAGTTGATGCTTATAATTTGGGCATTTCAACAGTTGTTTATGCAGATGGTGTTGCAAGTTTTGATGCTGCAGGTCATGAATGGGCATTACGTCACTTTGAACAGACATTAGGCGCAACAGTAGTTAAGTAATTCATTTTCGCCTTCCACCTTCAGAAAAGAGAATCTTCTGTACATGCTGCTACGGTACAAAAAAACATTATCGTGAATTTGTAATAATTACTAACGAAGCAGACGCGGTTAATTTACTTCATTCAGGGCATAACTAAGCAATCGCCATTATATCTTAATTTTAAGGAGATGAAAAAAATGATTAGCTTCATTTGGTATTTAATCATCGGCGGAGTATTAGGTTGGTTAGCTGGCGTAATTTTAGGTAAAGATGTACCTGGCGGCATCATTGGAAATATTGTTGCAGGGGTTGTGGGTTCTTGGATCGGTAGTATGATTCTTGGCAACTGGGGTTGGCGAGTTAGTAACTTTTACGTATTCCCAGCATTAATCGGTGCGGTCGTTCTGATCTTCATCGTAAGCCTTATTCTAAAAAGTATGCGTAAAGCAACCTAAATATGTAGTAAAGAGCCATCATTTTTGATGGCTCTTTACATATATTTTTGATCAAGAAAATACGTTTTACATGAGTTTGCGCATATTTATCGAATTTCTCTTTTTTAAATTACATAACAGGCGATTAGCAATAGAACAAAGCCTAAATCGGATTCCATTCTTCGTGACCAACACCATATTGGCCAAAAGACCATGCGAGCATCGCGAGTGAATGGTTCATCGGATGCCCCCATGGAAGTGCCATGTAGAAACGGAAATCACCGCCTATATTTTGAGTTTTTTTACTTTTCTTTATAAACGACTGCTTCCTTTAGCTCATCATGATAGTCGTTATACAAATTGAAATAATGTAAAACCTTTTTAACATACTCATCGCTATGATTGTATTTAAAAACAGCTTGCTTTATATGACCATCTGCTGCACCATTTTTCGATAAATAATTCGCAGCACTGAATATAGCATCCTCAATATCATAAGGATCTGCTATGCCGTCTCCATTGGCATCTACGCCATATCCACCATATTTTTTTATGGTTTCTGGATTTATTAATTCAGCCTTCAATATATCCCCTTTTCCTAACCCCGAGCAGGAAGGGTGTTGCCAGCCGACAAAAGTACAAGGCATAAATTGCATCGGTCCCTCTGCCCCAGCTGGTGAAACAAGCGACTTCATTGAGGAAAATCGTGTTTCAATTCGATGATGGGCAGCAAGTAAAGTCCAAGGTACACCGTATTTCTCTTCTGCTGCTACATAGATCGGAATATATTGCTCTGGAATTTTCATATCGAAATTTTGTTGAATTTCTTCTAATGCTTTTTCCCGCGCTATTTTTTCAAATATAGGTAATGTTTGCAGCTCCTTCCATGCAAAAAAAGCGAAAACACAAACAGTAATCGCTATTGGTATTAATAAAGCTATCATGCCCAATTGAGCGGAAGGCGATAGCATTGGTTTTTTCTTGTTTTTTTTCGCCATATGTCACACCTAATCTTTTATTCTATTTCTATATTACCAAAATTTTTGATTATATAGCAGATTTTTCGGTATATAATTACCACTACTTTAATAGTTGAAAAGAAAGGGAAAAATATAGTAAAATATAATTCGATTATTTTATATGGATAATAATAGGAGGAATTGATTTTGTGGAAAGACTTTAAAGAATTTGCTATGAAAGGTAATATTGTCGATCTAGCAGTAGCAGTAGTAATTGGTGGTGCTTTCGGTAAAATTGTTACCTCTTTAGTTGAAAATATCATTATGCCATTAGTCGGTGTTTTAACTGGTGGTATTGATTTAACAGAAAGTTTTAAGTATGGCTCAGGTGATGCTCAAGTAAAATTAGGCGTATTTTTACAGTCAATTCTTGACTTTTTAATAATCGCATTTGCAATTTTCATGGCATTACGAATTATGACTAACCTATCTCGTAAAAAAGAAGAGGCTGTTGTGGAAGAACCAGCACCAGAATTAGATGCTAAAGAAGAGCTTCTAAAAGAAATTCGTGATTTATTAAAAAAAGAACAAGCTTAAAAAGAATCTGTCTAATTACCACTACTCTTCAAAGGTAATAGACAGATTCTTTTTCTTTAAGGGCGTAAATTCCATGGTTCAAAAACGCCAACATGTTTCTCTGGTATTTCATGTTCTATTGCATCAATAATTCCTTGGGCAATTTCACTATTTGTTAGCCATCTTGAAGAGTTATTGTCTTCAATGATAAACCCTAGTTTCACCACTCTATAAGTTATGTTAGAAGGGATATTATTTTTTGTACGTTCATTATTTACGTAAGAACGACTCCCTTTAATATGATATAAAATCACATTCTTCGTGTTAGGAATTGCTCGAAAAAGCGACTCCCAGACTCTTATATCAGAGCCATGAATCCAAGCAATAACACAATCAAACGAACCATGTGTTTCTTGAGACTCTATTAACGCCGTTCTAAAGCTATTATAGATCGTATAATCAACTAGTAACGGTGACAATTTCGAAGAATAGTCCGCTTCATTTATCAAACTTTGCATTTTGTTGTGTTGTCTCCCGATAACGGTTACATGATTTCCTTGCTGTATAAGCCATAAAGAAACATCCTTTAGCATTCCTGTTCCACCTATTACTAAGCAATGTTTCATCGTTTCTTCCTCCCGCTCACATTTCCTACTATTCCTAGATGATTTAATATAAACAATCTCGCTAATTTTCTGAAATTATCTTGTTCTTCTTTAGTATACATGTTAAATTGGTAACAATTATTGAGAATATGGGAAAAGAAGTAATAGACTCCCCTTTTATTATAATGAAGAAAAGAGTGACGACATGACAAACAGCAGAAGTATTGAAACAAAACTTGTACAACTTGGGAATTTAAGTGACCCTAGAACTGGCGCTGTCAGCCCACCTATCCATTTATCGACAGCTTATAAACATACAGGTATCGGTGAATCCACTGGTTTTGACTATACGCGTACAAAAAATCCAACTCGTGCTCTATTAGAAGCAGGAATTGCCGATTTAGAGGGCGGAGATGCGGGCTTTGCCTGTAGCTCAGGGATGGCAGCTATTCAATTAGTTCTATCCTTATTTAAGCCTGGTGATGAATTAGTGGTGCCTGATGATTTATATGGTGGTACATATCGACTTTTTAATTTCTTTGAAGACACATACAATATTAAGCCTGTCTACTCAAAATTTGAATCCGTTGAACAGGTAGAAGCATTAATCAACGACAATACGCGTGCTCTATTTATAGAAACGCCAACAAATCCGCTTATGCAGGAATTTGATTTGCAAGTATATGCAGAATTAGCTCACAAGCATGGGGCTTGGTTAATTGTCGACAATACGTTTTATACACCATATTTCCAACGTCCAATCGAAATAGGCGCAGACATTGTCATTCATTCGGCTACTAAATATATTGGTGGACATAATGATGTATTAGCTGGTTTAGTTGTCGCAAAAGGTGCTGAATTAGCAGAACGCATTGGCTTTATTCATAATGGCAGCGGCATGGTTTTAGGTGCAATGGATTCCTGGTTACTTATTCGCGGATTAAAAACGATGCATCTTCGATTAAAGCAGCACGATGCAAACGCCAAAGCAATCGCCTCATATTTAGAGGAAGAAGAGCTTGTAACAGACGTGCTATACACAGGAAAAGGTGGCATGCTTTCATTCCGCTTAGCAAAGGCGGCGTGGATTGACCCATTCCTTCGAAACTTGAAGCTAATTACTTTTGCTGAAAGCCTTGGTGGTGTTGAAAGCTTTATTACATATCCAGCTACTCAAACACATGCGGACATGCCTTATGAGGAGCGTATTGAACGTGGTGTATGTGACCGATTACTACGATTTTCTGTTGGCGTTGAAGAGGCTGAAGATTTAATTACGGATTTAAAACAAGTATTCGGTACCCTTAGAAAAGAGGTTAAAAATGAAGCAGCATATTGAAACAAGCCTAATTCACGCAGGTGTCCGTGACGGCTATGAAAATAAAAAAGGTGCAGTCAATGTGCCTATGTATGTATCATCTACTTTCCATCAGGAGTGTATCGATGAATTCGGCGAATATGATTATGCACGTTCTGGCAACCCTACGCGGGATGCATTAGAAAAAGCAGTAGCTGAGCTAGAAGGCGGCGTACGTGCCCATGCATTTTCTTCAGGGATTGCTGCTGTATCTGCAGCATTAATGCTATTATCTCAGGGAGATCATATTGTCATTACGGAGGATGTATATGGCGGAACATACCGCTTCGTCTCTAAGGTGTTACCACGCTTTGGTATTTCTCATACTTTCGTTGATTTCACAGATTTAGCAGCAGTAGAAGCAGCCATAACACCAGCTACAAAGCTACTCTATATGGAAACACCGTCAAATCCAACACTTGGCATCACAGATATTCGCGGAGTCGTAGCACTTGCCAAGCAGTATAATTGCTTAACTTTTTTAGATAATACGTTTATGACACCTTTACACCAACGTCCACTTGAGCTAGGTGTCGATGTTGTTATTCATAGTGCGACAAAGTTTTTATCTGGGCACTCTGATATTATCGCGGGATTGACAGTAACAGCTGACGAGAAGCTAGGTCAGGATCTGTACTTTATCCAAAATTCATTTGGCAATATATTAGGTGTACAGGACTGCTTTACTCTATTGCAAAATATTAAAACAACCGATGTGCGTTTTAGTCGTTCTGCTGAATCGGCACAAAAGATTGCAGAGTTTTTAGCTACAAATCCCGTTGTCGAGCAAGTTTACTATCCGGGACTTGCATCACATCCTGGCTATGAGATTCATCATAGTCAGTCCACGAGTGCAGGTGCAGTACTATCCTTCCGCCTACCAAGCTATGGAGCTGCAAAAGCGCTAGTAGAGGCGATGAAAATTCCAGTTTTCGCTGTCTCACTTGGTGGCGTTGAATCCATTTTATCCTACCCTGCTAAAATGAGTCATGCAGCAATGGAGCCTGAAGAGCGTGCAAAACGTGGTATTACTGATGGACTTTTACGTTTCTCAGTAGGACTTGAGCATGTTGACGATCTAATCGCCGATTTCGCTCAAGCATTAGAGGTAGTTGTCGCAAAGGTTTTATAACCACAAAACAACCGCGTTTCCGATTTACGGAACGCGGTTTTGTTCATTAAATGTACCTTTTTAATATGTTTGTGCTGAACAATCAGTTGTTCACACGAGCTAACACTCTATATAAATAATCTCCATGTCCCTTCACCAAAGTTACTTCTTGTTCATTCGTTATCCAGTAAAATGAAAATTCTAAGCCTGCTTCGTTTACACCTGTCGGACAATGCTCCCAGGAATCTCGTTCTTCATTTGTCGTTAAATGATAAAAATAGCGTTTTTGTAATAGCCCTGAGTGATGATTAAAATAATCCTGGGCAATTAACCCCTTTACTTCTAAAAAAGATAAACCTGTCTCTTCAAACATCTCTCGCGTTACTGCTTCTAGTGGCGTTTCCCCTTCCTCTACCGTGCCTTTAGGAATTTGAATTCCTGCTCCTTCTGTATTTTGCTCAAATACTAGCACTTGTAACTGACCCTCATGCTCTCTCGTAATATAGCCAAATGCCTTTTCAACAACTTGCATGAAGTCATCTCCTTTCGCGTCATTTAATGTTACAATAAATAGAAAAATTGGAATTGCAGGTGAAAAGTATTGATATCAATTATACGGCATATGCAAAAGAATGACATCATTTCTGTACAAGAAATTGCCAAAAAGAGTTGGCATCAAACATACAAGGGAATTATCCCAATTGAGATTCAAGATCGTTTTTTACAAGCTGCTTATAGTAGTGATCGATTACTAAGTCGTTTAGAAAAAAGTCTATTTTTAGTTGCTATACTTGAAGAATCACTAGTAGGCTTTGCAAATTTTTCAAATGTTGTAGAGGGGGAAGCAGCACTTTACTCCATCTATTTACTTCCAGAAATTCAGGGCAAAGGAATTGGTACAGCCCTATTACAGGAAGGGATCAAAATGCTTCCAGATTTAACATCACTATTAGTTTGTGTAGAAAAGGAAAACACAAAGGGCATGAACTTTTATCAAGCGAAGGGCTTTAAGAAATTGGAGGAGTTTGATGAGCTATTTAATGGTCATTTATTAAAAACAGTTAAACTAGGGTTAAATATAACTTAGTGTAATGGAGCTTTAACTTACCCCGTTACACATTTTTTATGTCATCTTTGCAAGATTGATTTGCTCTGATTGGATGACAAGTGCTGTTAACCCTGAATTACTGCCAGATTCATATGCTTCGCCTGTTTGCCAAAGAACACCTTCTCCAGTTTTTATAAATACTTTCTCTTGATCCTCACCACAAACCCATCCTTCACCTTGAATTACAATAAATAACTGTGGTACAGGCGCCTTATGCATCCCAACGACACCACCAGGCTCTATATACATGAAGCCAATATTTGTAGGCTCCTCTGTTTTCATGATTTTCCTATAAAAAGCATCTATCGATTGATAATTAGTAATTCGGTTAGCCAATTTTTGTGTGAAATTATATTTTTTCATGTAAGGATTTCCCTTCAAATTTTCACTACTATCTTGTACATTAAAATATCATCTATATATTCATTTACAAGGCTTCAGCATCTTCTTGAGAAGCAACCCTAATTTTGATATTTTCTGTCATTAATCCACTCTCCTTTTTACCGTTCCGATTGTTATAGCATCCTGTTCTTTTTTACTGTTTGAGAATTTACACCCTTAGTTTAAACATTCGTATATTGGAGAAAATTAACCGTATTAGTATAGGACGTTATCTTCATAATAAAAATGACTCCCTCTTTATTTGTGTTAAAGACTATATATAAAATAATAGTTGGATAAATTTACAATTTTAAGAAAATAAAAAACCCAGAATATTTTCTGGGCTTGATGACACTTACTTTTCTAGCTGATTAAAACTGACGGGCTTTTGCTTCACTTCTCAATATACGGTTATGGAGGGTAATCTCCGTTTCACCATTTACTTGAGATTTTGAGCGTTTAATCCTTGACCAGTTGCGGTGGATTTTCTGAGATTTTGGGTCTAATTGTTCGAACCTACTCATTTGCCATCCTCCTCATCAATATAGACTTCATAAGTGAAACCTTTTTTAGTATGACCTTACAATTAATAATTATTCAATTTCACATCACCATTATCCCCAAACTTCTTGCAATGTACTTCTAAATAACGCATCTAATTTTTGTGTAGGATCATCGACTTTAACATGAAGATTTTTACAGTATGTCTCAATATGCAGTATTTCTTTATCTAAATATTCATTGATGCTGTCAATTCGCGGCTCCATCTTTAGTTCATCACCTGCCATTTTTCTCTGTAAAAGTTGCTGAATTTCCGTTTTTAAAGGGCCCTCAGAAATTATTTCATTTAACAATTCCTGAAATTCAATTGGTGGAACCGTATTTTTTTGTTCGATCCATTTACATGCTAAGATTGGTCTTAGGACATAGAAATATTTTTTTATTTTTACTTCTGAGCTCTGTAAATACTCACGATAATTGTTTTTCGCCATATTTAAATAGTGATATAAGCTTGCATTTGGATAAAATACTTCTCTTTCTAATGATCGTACATTGTCAATAAATGAATATTGTTGGTCATAAATAATATTGCTTCGTAACCATTCTAAAAGAGGTGGATTACTTTTGCGAAATAACCTTAGTGCTTTTGTTATTTCCCATCCACTAATATCCAACAAATCATTGATTGGTACTTCTATAACATCCCTCTTTGCGCCAATTCCTTGAGGGTCGATTGAAAGATACCACTGAGGTTCATGTATATATATGAAACGAACATCATAATCACTATCCTTAGATGGAAATCCCCAAGCACGACTACCAGATTCTACAGCATATAAAATTTTCACTTGATACTCATTTTCAATTTCTTTTAATTTACTTAGTATAATTTCCTTCATATAAATACCACTTTCCTAATTTAGTTTTATCAATTATGCCTCGGCATAATTGGCTCCGATACCGGCTTTGTGTTTAGCCTGCAAATGCTTCTTGTGCGAAAGCGCAGTGCTAACGTAGCGACAGCAACAGATGTTTCTTATGCGAAAGAACAGGGTTTGGTAGACTCTGTACCTGTCGCTACGCTTTCGGTACAAAAAAATATCGCTTAAAGAAGTTAAAGCATTTGTCTTGTATCAATTATACCTGTTTTATCACATATCCTAAGTTGGTTTCGACCGCTTTCCTTTGCAATATAAAGTGCTTGATCCGCCTTGTCAAGTAGCTCGTAAAATGTTGAAATATTTTCAGAATCACCGTATCCTGCAATGCCAATACTCACTGTCACATTGATCTCAAAATCCGCAATATAAGGATGTTCTTCAACTTGTTGCCGAACTCTTTCCGCAATTTTCACTGCACTCTCTAACGTAGTATTTGGAGATAAAATGACAAACTCCTCTCCCCCATACCTTGTAACAATATCGATTCTTCGCACAGAATTGGTAATGATGGTTGCGACATGCTTTAGCACTTCATCACCGATTAAATGTCCATAGGTATCATTAACCTTTTTGAAAAAATCAATGTCAATCGCTATACATGAACAATGGTGTTGTTCTTCTAAACATTTCTGAAAAGCAAGCTCTCCCTGCTCAATCAAATAACGACGATTATACAGCTTCGTCAACTGACAGGTAATCGATAATTCTTTCAATAAAATAGTATCTTTTCTCACTTTGTCGCTCATTTCATTGAAGGACGCACAAAGCTCCTGAAATTCTTGCGCGTATGGTGTCAGCTGTTGGTCATTTATTTGATATTCATAAAAACCTTGTTCTACCTTTCTAACACCTGTTAGAAGCTGCTGGATAGGTTCTTCAATTCTTTTAGAGAGATGTAACATCATTTTTATCATAAAAAATGATCCTACAACTAAACAAATGGTTATCCATAAAATTCTATTGAATAATGGTGTATATGCCTCTAGTAGACCAATTTCTGATATAATAAACCATTTTCCTCCATTTATAGGCTTACTTTTAGCAAGAACCCACTTATTATTCGCGTCTTTATAAAGCTCGAGGCCGCTTGTTTTATTTTTTAAAGCTGCGTTTAGGATATGGTCATCAACTAAATAATTTCCTGAAGACCGTTGTCTTTTATTGTTAAATTCAGAGAGCATAGTACCTTCTTGGTCAATAATATAAGCATGACCTAAAAAGCCTACTCTCGATTCTTGCAGCAGTTGATTGATGATATCTAAATTTACTGCGCCAAAAACTACACCATTGAATTGTTGCTGTGCATTAAGAATCGGTGAAGCAAATGCAATAATAGGCTGCTTTGTAACTTTACTTATTAAAATATCTGTTATGTATGGTTGTTTCGTTTTTTTAGCAACTTGAAAATACTTTCGGTCATTAACATCCATGCTAACACCATTTTTACTGTATTTAGTAACTGTATCAACTTGCACGATGCCCTCTTTATTGACGAATATTAAGTCTGTGAAATTTGTTTTTTCTTTAAAATCTTGAAAAAATTTTTGTGATTTTTGAAAATTATAGTCCTTGACAAAATCAAAATTAGCTATTGTATGTATATCACTGGATCGCTCTGCTAACCAGCTTTCAAAAAAATAGGATTGAGCATCCAAATAATGCGCCATCTTTTCATTTTGATGTTGAATGGTTTGTTGATATTCAATATAAAGCGTTGGAATAAAAATACATAGACCAGTAATAAAAGTGATCCATACAAGTGCTCGATGAAGCTGACCTTTTATTGTGTTTGGCTGTGGAAACTTTTTTAAAACCCTCAAAACACTAACCTCCAAATTAATCTAAATATTTCCTTAAAATGGGCAATAAATAGTAATTTACTCATTAAAAATACCACAACCGTAAAATTGCGGCAGTGATAAATTTAACTTCTTTCAGAAAATGTTTTGGTAGCAAAAGCAAAGCGTCAGCTACAATTTTGCCGAGGCATAATTAATTAGTTTATAAAATTTATTGCAACAAAATTTGGAGAGTATATAAATACAGCCGCAACAATGGGCACTATTGTCAAAGAGGTATAGCCAAGTGGCATATCAAAGACTATTTATATTACATAACTAGTTTCTACTTTTAATAGACCCATTAATACTATTGAGCTTATCATAAAAATTAATTTTTTCATTTCAAACTCCTTCTATAATCATTACTAAATTCCCTTAAATTAATAAACCTAACGTTTTGAGTGTTGGATTCATTTAAAACATTGTAAACAGCTTCAGTAATAATTAAATTACCGTACCAGTTATTACAGTAGAAAATATCACTACCATCCCACTCTTTTTCATCTACGCTTAACCCTTCTCAAATTTAAGACCTCACAAATATAAGCTGAACTAATCCGAATTAGTTCAGCTTTTTAAATAAATTGTTATAAAATTATTAAAAATCAAGAACAGTTTTTTTGTTGTTTATTATTTTATGATTTTCCAAAACTCTGCTCCATAGCTTTTATTATTAAATTCAACAGATGTTTGCGTTTTCGCAAAATTCTCACCAATGTCTATCTTGTTTACCTGATTTTGTAATGGTGAGCCAAATGAAAATTCCATTTGCAAATCAGTAAGATTAAACAAAATTGAATGTACTGTTCCAAAGCCTTCTTTGTAATTATGGACAGACAATCCTTTAGGGAACTCTGTTAAAAGAAGTCCTCGGATTTCATCGATAGGTCTTTTTCCACTTTCTTTAAATTTCTCCTCTAAAATATTATATCTTAATTGAGAATGCTCGAGCTTGCCAGGCTCCATTTCTTGTATTGTGGAAAATAGTCCGTGGTTAGTTGCAATAAGATAATCTAGTTCTGCACGTTTAACCTCTTTTATTCCGTCATATGTTCCAATCAAAGCTGCATCGCCATTCGCATCAGCAATAAGTAAATTCATATTCGTTCCTACGGGCATAGTGTTAACCATATAAATTGCTTCTTCTACATTTCCGCAATTTTCTAACAGCGCTCTAACAATAACCATAAACTGTAATCCAGGTACTGCTGGTGGTCTCATTCCAGGATATTTGCCAATGGGCATGCCACAAGATGCATATGCAACACATAGCCCCTTCTCATTTAAACCTTCACTTCGACCGAATGTCGAAACTGAAAATCCTGTATGAGCATATTTCCCTTTAACACGAGTAGTACATAAGCGCATATCCGAAATATCAGGCGATAAATCATAATTTCTTAAAACATATGTTTTACCATCTGCCATCTTTCCAGGTAAAATAGCCCCTAAACTACATCCCCCAGGCATTAACCATGCATTTTGATAAAAATTTAGTTGTTCAGGCGTATAGCCAAAGCCTTCTGCAAAGCCTTCTAATTCCTTATTTAAACCTGGGCAATACTGCTCTATTTGTGCTTTCATTTCAAAATAAGCGTTGTCAGCAGTTAAATTTTCCGTAAAGAATAGTGATTTTGCAAAAGGATTCTTTTGAAACTCTCGCGCTTGTTGTTGTCCAATCTCATATGAACTACCTTTAAGAAATGCAAACTGTCCTGTATTTGTTTTCATCGATATACCCCATTCTATATTTAAGTAGCAAGACATTTCTTACCTTGCTAAATACAGAATAAAGTCTCCAGCTACTGGAGAGTTTAGCTAGTTTCTTAGTTTCACAAATACTGTTGTCAAAAATTCATTTGGATGTAGCTCAATATTTGGTTTAATATTAATTGGATTTACAACTTCAGTTGGGATTAAACCTTTTATGTACTGCTCCATAAATGTCCCTGCTGCCCGAAGAGATTGCTCAGTCAACCATTCCTGCAAGCGACTATAGCCAAAATGTAACTCTGAATACGGTCCCGTTACATTTATACAAGCATACTTGCCTTCTGATATTACTTTAATATACTCCCCTTGTTGAGTTGCTTTTACTGGTAACAGTAGTTCAACATCTGCTATATTTTGGTTCCTGTCCCTTTGGTGAAAAATTGCAACAAGCGCCCCGTCTATCTCAAATTGATACGCATATATTCGTTCAAATAATTTTTGAACTAGCTTATCCATTTCTATAATATGTATCTTTTCACGGATAGAAAACACCTGTATGTTTGGACGTTCTTCTATGTAACAACTTGATAATGTTGGCTTTGACTTTGGATTAAACGTCTCAGTGTTCCTAATTGAATTTTTCACTTGGACAATATTTTGAAGTTGTTCAGCGATTACTTTTTGTTGGTGCTCTAATTCCTGAACTTTTTTATTTAATCTTATCTCTAAATCTTGCTTATCACTTTCCCCTTTAATAATCTGTTCAATTTCGTTTAATGAAAAATGGCAATGTTTAAGTACCTGTATAGTATTTAGCTCTTTCATTTTATCGTAATCATAATAACGATAGCCTGTTACTTCATCTATCAAGGATGGTTCGAGTAATCCAAGATCGCTATAATAACGAATCGTTTTTATAGGAACATTACACAGTTTCGAAAATTTCCCAATGCTATACATAATAAAACCTTCTTTTCAAATATTGTTGAATTCGATTAACCCGCTTAGTTATTACTATATCGTACGATAAAAATATGGTAAATGATTTAACAAATAACATCCCGAGCCAAAAAAGAGTATGCTCTGATTTGAGCATACTTCTTTTGTTAGATACTAATTGATACTAATTGTGAGCATTACTTTTTTTCGCGAGTATTTCTCCACTTCGCGCAGTATTCACCTTTCTACCTTGGCTAGCTCAGTCTCTACCTCCATTCAAAATAAACTGCTGAATGGCTGGCAGTAATTCTTTATGAAGTGGTAATGATGGGTCTGAATATGTCGCTAAATTCTCCGTACGATCTGCTGGAGCATTTTTTAACACATGATTCATTCCATCCATATATACAAGCTTGGCATCTGGCTTACCTTTTTTTAACGCTTCCGCATCCGTTGCAACTACTTGTAAATCGGTTGTTCCTTGAAGAATTAAAACTCGACTATTGACTTTCGCTAACTCATTTGCAGGATTATATTTTAACCATGAAATCATATACGGTTGAACTGAAGAACGGAAGAGTGACTGTAAATCTGGAGAAACGTTCTTTACTAGCTCGCCTTTTTTCAAGGCTGCAAGAGCATCTGTTGATTCTTTTAGAAGCTCTGGCGATAATTGACCTTTTAATTGCTCTAACAAAATTTCATCGGCTGGTCTACCAGAACCTGCTATAGAAACAAAGGACTCTACTTTTGTTTTTTGTGCTGCTAGTAAACCGATCAGTGAGCCTTCGCTATGTCCAATAATATGAACACTCGAATACGCTTTATCGGCTAAAAGGGTATTAATCACTTGAACTGCGTCATCTACGTATTGGTCAATCGTAATATCCTCTTCCTTAATTAAAAGGGACTGATTATCGCCAAGTCCACGTTTATCATAGCGAACAGTAGTAATACCGTCTTTTGCTAACCCTTCCGCTATCATTTTTAAGCTATCATTTTTACCAGCTATTGCTGAATTTCCATCCTTATCAGTTGGACCAGAGCCTGCTATAATAAGCGCAACTGGAGATGGCTCCTTGCTTGCCTTTTGAAGAGCCACTGTTAACGCACCATCTTTAACAGGAATCTTAGACGTTTCATACGTAACTGGTTGTTCTTTAAATGGCTTTAAGACAAGTGGGAATTTGCCACCATTTTGTTGAAACGTTGCTGCAATTTGCCCATCTTTTAATGTTCCGTTAATGACAACAGCCGAGCCACTTAAATTAATCGAAACACTCACTTGATCACCATCGTATTTGATGCTTTTAAATGGATAATTGGATAATCCTTGCGCTGGTACTGATAATGTCCCACTATCTTTCTGCAAATCGACGATAATCGGAAGCGTTCCGTTTGGCGTTTTTATATTCCCTTCCCATTTACCTACTAGCTGTTCATTCATTTTATTGTCCTCCTTTATCTCTTTACCTTTTGTGTTGTCCTCCTTTTGTGCGCATGCTGCTAATAATAAAAGTGTACAACAAAAAAATAATAGTTTTTTCATAAAATCCTCCCTCTAAATGAAAATGACTAATAAGATCGGTAAAAATATTACAAGTAAAATGATATAGCTCCATTTATTCGCTAAATTCACAGTCCAACCAACGCGGTATTTCTTTTGCACTAATAGTGAAGGATCATTTTTATTGATGTAAACAATCCCCCATTTCCAGTATCGATCATCGTCTGCAGCTGTTTCGTTTGTCTGTAAATCATCAAAGCGCTCATTACTGTTACTTAACTTCCAAATTAACAGGATAAGTCCCCCTAAAAAGACGAACATAAAAACAATAAAAAGCGGGAAAAAGTAAGGAGCTGTTTGATTTTTTAAAATAACTGTCGTGTAATGTAAAACAACAAAAACAAATGTCATACTATAATTAATCGCTGCTAAGTACCAGCTACCATATTTACGCTGGTTAAGCTCTCGATTTGCTGAAGCTTCTTTTGCTTGTGCACTCAATTGTATTTTGGCATTTTTCATACCGATACTGATGATGAAAAAGCTAATTTGTATCCCTAGTAAAATAAGTGGCATTACAATAACTGCTAGCCATGTTTTTTCAGTCCTACCGTCTACCTCACCTGCTGCATTCCAATGGGTAGCAAAAACATCTGGGATGGCATTGTAATTCATATAGGTAAAAGTAATCAATGCTAAAGTGATAATAATCGGTAATACGAAAAATGTAGGTGAAAGTACTTCATCTCGATCTCGAAAAGATAAATCCATCACATAAACAGTTTTTACATGTGCTTCCCAATTTTCTTGTTTTTTCAGATTTTTTGTTTTTATATGATAAAACATATAAAATCCAGCTGCTATGAGAAGCACGACATACAGCAAAACAAAGGATAATAAAACAAATTGCTCTTCTTGAATGGACGTAAACAGTAGTAAAATTTGACCTATAAAACATGCAACTGCTATGCTCCCGACCATCATGCTGTAATGTTTTTTAAAAATAAGTAATTGTTGATGTTGCACATAAGGTTCTGGAATAGATACACCAAAGACAGTTGTTTTTCTCGCTAAATATGGTGTTACAGTTTCCAGTACACCTACAAAGATAAAAATGCTTAATATAAAAAGCATATTTCCCCTACTTCCATTTTTTTAAAATTCGATGAAACAAACTTGTCATTTGATCTTTTTCGAGACCCCGTGCAATGGCCTCTGCCAAAATTGGTTTTAATGCATTTTCTACTTTTTCGACTTCCGTCTCTTGCAGTTCTTTTTTTTGACCACCGATAATGATTGCCTTTGCTTTCGGCTTTAATTCGATTAAACCTTTTTCTTCAAGTTCATGATAGCTCTTACTAACCGTGCTGACATTAATCCCTAAATCTGCAGCCATTGAACGAACTGAAGGTAAAGTATCACCATTTTTTAGCTTTCCCTTAGCAATCAGCTCAATTAACTGATTCGCTAACTGTTTATAGAGCTGTAATTCACTGCTTGGATCTAAATGAATATTCATTTTACCCCTCCCATCTGTATCGCTTATCACCAAACAGAAATCTGTTATACAAAGAGTAATACAGATTTCTAATAAAGTCAAATTCTCTCTAAAATGCGAAATAAAAAAGGACCCAGAAAAATTCTGGATCCCATGAACACTTATTTCTATTTGATTTGATCTGTATCGGTTTTTGCTTCTTCTTAACAACAGCAAAACAGAATATCCTCTGCCTCACTGATTTCATAAGATTTTAGAAGCTCACCCTATACAGTTGTGGCGGACTTTCCTGAGATTCCTGGTCTTTGGGTGTTTGACTACTCATTCTACATCCTCCCAATCATTTTAGATTAATAAGTGATTCCGCTCTTAATATGAACCGTTTCATAAATGTTTATTCATGTAATATGCAATGTTATAAAATTAAAACTCCTAAGCTTCTTCTTGAAAGATTTGTTGCGCAATGATTAAAGCATTTTGGACACGCGGAAAACCAATGTATGGTACTAATTGTAATAATGCTTCCACAATTTCTGTCTGTGTCAAACCTGCATGTAGACCACGTTTAATATGGGTTTTTGTTTGTGGGGCAGCACCTTGAGTTACTACCGCTGTAATGACAACAAGTGCACGGCTCTTTGCATCTAGCCCTGGTCGTGAATAAACATCACCATAGGCAAATTCAATAATCATTTTGCGTAAATCTGGTGCTATGTCAGCTAGCACATCTGCCTCAATCATTCGTGCCGCTTCTTCCTTTGTTACATACTGTTTAATTGTTTCTAACCCCTTTGTAAAACGCTCATTCATTGACAATCCCCCCATTGTTATTTCTTTACACAAAAACCCCAATTCCGCGTCTCCAGAATTGGGGATTGTCCTTCACCTATGTAAGGGTCTCTTTTCCGTTTCACCCTCTGGCTCTAACGAAAAAGGAAAATGTTTTTTCATAGTGCCTCACTGGACAGCTTTAATGAATATCTATGCAAAAGTCACAAGGACATGCACGCTAAGTTATAGTTACACGAGACAGGCTTTTGCCTTTTCAATTTGGGTAAGTACTTGATCAAATCCTGTTCCACCTAAAGAATGACGACGACGAACAGCAGCTTCAGGTGCTAATACATCGTATATATCTGCTTCGATAAGCTCACTTTCTTTTTTCATGTCTGCAAGCGGTAAATCTAATAAGTAAATGCCCTGTTGAATACATGTGAATACAAGTTTTCCTGTCACTTCATGTGCTTCACGGAAAGGCATACCCTTTGTTGCTAAATAATCTGCAAGCTCCGTAGCATTGGAGAAGTCAGCGTGTACCGCCTGATGCAAACGCTCTGTATTGACAGTCATTGTACGAATCATACCTTCAAAGATTTTTAATGAACCAAGAATTGTCTGAACTGTATCAAACATACCTTCTTTATCTTCCTGCATATCTTTGTTGTATGTTAACGGTGTTCCTTTCAGAACCGTTAATAAGCCCATTAAGTTACCGTAAACGCGTCCCGTTTTTCCACGGATTAACTCCGCCATATCAGGATTTTTCTTTTGTGGCATAATAGAAGAACCTGTTGAAAAGGCATCATCTAATTCGATAAATTTGAATTCATCTGTCGACCACAAAATAATTTCCTCTGCAAACCGAGATAAATGAGCCATTAATAATGATGAATTACTTAAAAATTCAACGATAAAATCACGGTCACTTACTGCATCCATCGAGTTCGCATAAACTTCGCTGAAGCCTAAAAGCTCTGCGGATTTTAAGCGATCGATTGGGAAAGTAGTACCTGCCATGGCACCTGCACCTAAAGGCAAAATATCAATACGCTTAAGCGACTCCGTAAAGCGTTGTTTATCACGCTCTAACATCCAGAAATAGGCCATCAAGTGATGGGCAAATGAGATAGGTTGCGCACGTTGTAAATGTGTATAGCCTGGAGCAATTGTTTTGACATGCTCCTCAGCCTTTTCAAGCAATGTCTTTTGGAATATCTCAATTAAACCAATTGTTTCCTTCACACGTTTTTTCAAGAAAATATGCATATCCGTTGCTACTTGGTCATTTCGGCTACGGCCAGTGTGCAGCTTACCACCTACAGGACCAATTAAATCAATGAGCATTTTTTCCAAATTTAAGTGGATATCTTCATTGGCAACTGTAAATTCAAGCTCCCCTGCGATTGCTTTTTCTTGTAATTGTGCAAGGCCATCGAGAATGGTCTCTACGTCAGCTGCTGGTAAAATTCCTGTTGCGCCAAGCATCGTAACATGTGCTACGCTACCTTCAAGGTCTTCTAGAACAAGCTGTTGGTCAAAGCCAATCGATGCGCCGAACTCGTCCACCCATGCTTCTGCCGATTTTTGGAAACGCCCGCCCCAAAGTTTTGTCATAACAGCTCACCTTTTCCTTAAACTCTTTTTAAAAAAGGTGTAGTACAGCGTTTAATGCTACACTACACCCTGCTGTCAAAAGATTATTTTTTATTTACTGAAGAGTTAACCACTGTTGGCAGACCCCATAATTCGATGAAGCCTACTGCTGAAGCATGGTTGAATTGATCTTCTTTAGAATATGTTGCTAGCTTTTCACTATAAAGTGAATTTGGAGATTTACGTCCTTCCACAATTGCATGACCTTTGTAAAGCTTCACGCGCACCGTTCCGTTCACAAACTTTTGTGATTCAGCAAGGAATGATTCCAGTGCTACACGTAATGGCGAGAACCATAAACCATCATAAATTAATTCAGATAATTTTTTCTCAATGACTGGCTTGAAGTGTGCTAACTCTTTTACAAGCGTTAAGTCTTCAAGTTCCTTATGAGCCGTTAATAGAACTTTTGCTCCTGGAATTTCATATACTTCACGGGATTTAATACCAACTAAACGGTTTTCAACGTGATCGATACGACCAACACCGTGTGCTCCAGCTACTGCGTTTAGCTCTTGAATTAAATCGGCAAGCTTCATTTCTTTACCGTTTAACGATACTGGTTTACCTGCAACGAATTCAATTTCTACGTATTCCGCTTCATCTGGAGCGTTTTCCACAGAAACTGTTAAACCATATGCTTCTTCTGGTGGAGATACCCATGGATCTTCCATTACACCCGCTTCATTTGCACGGCCCCATAAGTTTTGGTCGATTGAGAATGGTGAATCTAATGTTGCAGGAATCGGTACATCATGTTTCATTGCATATTCGATTTCCTCATCACGGCTCCAGCCCCATTCACGTACAGGTGCTAAAACTTCCAAGTCTGGATTTAACGCTTTGATAGAAACTTCGAAACGAACTTGGTCATTACCTTTACCTGTGCAACCATGAGCTACTGCGTCCGCACCCACTTGGTTTGCAATTTCCACTAGTTTTTTAGAAATTAATGGACGAGAAAGTGCCGATACTAGTGGATATTTTTGTTCATACCAAGTATGAGCTTGTAATGAGATTAATGCATATTCTTCAGCGAATTCATCCTTCGCATCTACCATATATGAGTCAATTGCTCCTACTTGAAGAGCTTTATTTTTTACAAACTCAAGGTCTTTCCCTTCACCAACATCAAGACAAACTGCAATAACGTCCCAGCCTTGTTCTTTTAACCACGGAATTGCTACAGAAGTATCCAGACCTCCTGAATATGCTAATACTACTTTTTTATTCGCCATATAAAACGCGCCTCCAATTAATCTATTAGATATGTATGTTTATACATTCATTTAAAACTTTATACACGAATAGTATCATGTTATAAAAATAAAAACAAGTGTATTTTTATAAATTTATAGACTTTTATGTTTATTGTAAAAAGTGTGTCATTACAACACTTTAAGCGCTTGTACAAACTATGAATAGTTTTACTCGAAAAAACGACTTTTTACGCGCAACATGAATGTATATAGTATTAATTTCGGGATAGTAAATGGCTGTTCTGCAATACGGGGAGTTGATTTCCAGATGGGGCCGCTTCACTTGCGTTGCTCGCTTCAAGGTCTCATATGTGAAGCTGATCCCGAGAAGTCGCCCATCCTTCATTCCAACTAAACGCTTCACTTATCTTGCATGTCTTTTATAATTCTTTGTTTTTAAACGCTATTAAAAAGAACCCATTGTGTAAAATGAGTTCTCATGACAACAAAAAGATAAATATTAATTTATGTGTAGTTTAGTTGGAAAACGAAACTCGATTGTTCAGTACCTGTCACAAAGTACTCATTGTTAAGACTACAATTCAGTTTTATAGAAACTAAAAAAGCTAACATCTACAATCTGTGAATTCATTATGCACAACGGTTTTATTTGTTCTAAAATTATTAAACTACAAAATATTTTATTAACCTTTAAGTACGTGGTCGGTTATTTTTTTAGCGATCGTTTTTTGACCATCATTATTAACCGTTAATATATCTTGCTTTATCGTTACGAGAATGCCTAAACTGCGTAAGAAAAATTCATCTTCTTTTATCGCATGTAACTCGAGTGGCATTGTAGAAGGTAGGAAAATGTATAAGCGATTGTCCTCTTGTAACGCTATTTCCACTGTATGTTCAGGTTGTTCTTGGAGTTGATATTTACCTTCATAGCTCTGTAAAATTTCGACTGGTAAATGCACAGCTTTATATTGTTCAGGCTTTTTCGGTAAATGGAATTCATGTGTTATTACCGCTTTTTCAATCGCTTCACCAATAGCTATTTCATAATCCACTTCTTGTTCTTTACTGCGTAAAAATACAAAGATTGTCTTAGATTGTGGATAAATTTTAAATGTAGTGGCATACCCAGGCCATCCACCGCTGTGCCATACACATTTCCCCAGTTGTTCATCCTCATAAATAATCCAGCCCATACCATAAGAAAAAGGTTGCTCTGCTGTAAGAGCTGAGGGCGTAAAGGCTTGCTCAAGTAAAGCTTCATCCCAAAGTTGTGCTTGAATAACAGAACGCCCTAATTTCCATAAGTCCTCTACTGTTGAATAGATTCCGCCATCGCCAGTTATATAATTTAAACAAGTAGTACTTTTCGTTTCATCAAATTCTGAAGGGTCCACATATTGCCCGGAATACACATCAAACACGTAGCCATGCGCAATTTCATTCGTAAATTGTTTTGTAAAAGTAGTGGACGTTACAGTTGTATGCATCATATTTAAAGGTTTAAATATAGCTTCATCCATAAATTCAGTAAAACTTTTATTCGCCACACGCTCGATTAAAAGAGCTAATAGGACATAACCTGTATTGCAGTATTCCATTCTCTCACCTGCTACAAATAGTCGAGGTGGTGCATATTGAATTAATAGCTGCAGAACATCTTCATTTGTGGCAGCTGTTGTTTCATCCCAATTTGAAAACAATGCCATATAATCAGGCAAACCTGATGTATGGTGTAATAAGTGGCGCACAGTAATATTTGTATAAGGTAAATTATCAAACCATTGGCTAATATCATCATCAAATGTTATTTTCTTATCTTGTACTAAAAGTAAAATTCCCAATGCTGTAATCGGCTTTGATACAGAAGCTAAGTTAAAACGTTGATGAAGTCCCATGGGCGCGTGTGTTTCTATTGAAGCTTCTCCATAAGCACCTTGCAATATAATTGTCTCATCTTGTGCAAGTAAAACAGTACCATTAAACGTATTTTCAAGCTGTTTTTTTACATTATTCCAATCCATTTTCAATTTCCTCCTCAACAATTTGATATAAGCGCTGGATTAAACTACGCAATTGTTCTAAATTTTCCACAGGCATTTTACTATAAATTTTATCAAGAATAAGCTTATTAATTTGCTCATCGCGATGATAATACGCCTCTCCGTTTTCAGCTAACAGAACAACCACTTCCCTGCGATTATTTGAGTTAATATCGCGTTTAAGGTAGTTTTCTTTTTCAAGTCTCGCTACTATTTGACTCACAGCACTTGGGGAGATTTCCATATAGTGCGCAATTTCGCCCATTGTACATTTTTTATGCTTGTGTACATAATCGATTACCATCGTTTGTTTCATCGATAAATCATCTTTAAATAGAGCTTCTTGTGCCTTCGCTAATTTTACATTCATTTCATAAGTATATTGATTAATGTCATCGACTATTTGTTTTATATTTTCAGTCATCTTTATCAGCCCTAATATTTTAGTTAACTTAAATGTTAATCTAAATAAAATGTTTTGTCAATAAATAGGTGGTTTTTGAAAGTTCATCATTATAACATGTGGTTGATTTCCCAGAGGGCGTCCGATGCAAATGAAGGTCCATAAAAAAACTGTAAACACTCAACTTGAGTACGTTTACAGTTTAACTTCTTTCAGTAATTATTTTCAGTAACGACAGTTACAATTCTGCTGAGGCATAATTGACTAACCTATTTTTTATTGAAAAATGACTTACCTAAAAATTCAACAGTTGCAGGTGCCATTGCATACAGTTTGCTTGTTAACCCCATGACCCTTGGTAAATTAACCTCTCGAACTGGTCGTTCAATCGTTTTTACTGTTGCTTGTGCCACTTCTTCAGCTGTAAGTAAAAATCTTCCTAAAGACTCGCGATAGCCACTTTCATCACTCGCCTTATCTAAAAATGGTGTATCGATTGGACCTGGATGTATCGCCGTAACTTTAACATTATACGGAGCAAGTTCCATGCGAAGCCCATTTGTAAAACCGACAATCGCATGCTTTGTAGCAGCATAAACACTAGCCTTAGGTGTCGCTACCTTTCCTGCCTGTGAGCCGATGAAGATTAATTGACCTTGCTGACGTTGTATCATAGGTTCTGCTAGACGTTTTGCTAAATACATCGGTACACTGACATTTAGCTCTACCATTTGTCTAATCGCTTCATCTGCTAAGTCTGTTGCATTGCCAAATTTACCTACCCCTGCAGATAAAATAGCTACATCCAGAGGCGGTAGTTGTGCGTATACTTCATCGATTGTAGCTAAATTAATTAAATCTGCTTGAATCACATTGGCGCCTACGCGTTCTAATGCTTTTAATGCAACCGCATTGCGTCCTGTTGCATAAACTGTATGACCCTGTGCTACTAATAATTCTGTAATTTTCAATCCTACACCACTTGTTGCACCTGTAACGAAGATGGTCTTTTTATTCATGTTCATATTTAAACCTACTTCCTTTGAAATAAATAGATACCTTCTTCCGTTTTTGTAGATGTAATGAAATTGTTAGCCTCTAAGTAATCTAAATAGCCGAGCGTTTTGGACAACGTCAGACCAAACTGACGCTGAAAAACAGCTGGATAAAAGCGCTTCGTTACTTGTACAGCAGTTAATGGTTCATCTCCAAATAATTCACAAACCTTCAAAGATTGCTGATGCTGCCGTTCTAGTCGTTTATCAATTAAATCAGGAATATTCTCTAGCTCAGCACCATGTCCTGTATACATCTTTTTTACGGGTAATCGACGTAAAATTTCTAGTGATTCATTATATTGTAGTAACGATTTAGTACGTCCTAATGTACGGTCTAGTGGTGGCTCAATTAATGGATTTGGCGTTATTTTTGCAAGCAATAAATCTCCACCTATTACATCATGAGTTTTTTCATCCCAGAATATTAAGTGACTTTGTGCGTGTCCTAATGTTTCAATAGCCTTTAATCCTGGATGTCCTGGCACTTCATCTCCATCGTTAAGTATTTGTGTTAAAGGTCGTTCACCTACAAGCTCTATTTCACGGCGGACATGGACACTCGGCTGGATATATTCTTGAGGAACTCCGTGCTCAAATAAGCGCTCACTGTAAAACTGCACATGGTAACGTAAAAAATCCTCGTCATGACGAAGCCATTTATCATTATAGGCATGCCCTACAATTTCTGCGTTCGGAAAGGCATCCACCCAACCTGCATGGTCTGGATGATGATGGGTTAACACAACCTGTTCAATATCTCGCATATCAAAGCCCATTGCTCGAATACCCCTTTTAAGTGCTTCATAGGCTTCCATTGTTTTTGGACCAACATCAAAAATGGTTAATGCATCTCCTTTTACAATAAATGCATTCACATCTCCTACTTCATAGGGTGTTGGTATTTCTATTTTGTGTATAGACAAAAGCTGTTTCCCCCTTTAATGCAACTAGTGAATACCTATTCATTCTATTTTACAAGTTTTTCTTCTTTTCGTCACCCTTCTGTTGACAGGTTGACGTATTATTAATATAATTTTGAATAATCTAATTATTTTTGTGCGTTGATGAAGCCAAGTACGTAATTGGTGAAGGTGTCTTAGAGAGTGTTACATTTGCTGAAAGTGACATCACCCGCTCCCATTACCGAACCTACTTCTGAGCAGTTATGAAAACATAACCGTTTCCCTTGCGATAAAAGGGCTATGAGTTGTGCCAATTGGCAAACAAAGGTGGTACCGCGGAAACAATAGCGTTTTCGTCCTTCTTTATAAGGACGGGAGCGCTTTTTTTTATCTTCATTTCAGCAGATATTTTGGTAGCGAAAGCAACGCGGCAGCTACTATTGCGCCAAGGTAAATTGATTTCGAGAACTGGAGGTTTTATCATGAAAAAAATACTATTTATTGGTGCAGGCTCTATGGCAGAGGCATTGATTCAGGGCTGGATTAAACAAAAGGTATTTACAGCACAAGAAATTTACGTCACCAATCGCACAGACAAGGAACGCTTACAATTTTTACACGACACATATAATGTAAATAGCAATTTTGATGATGCTATTTATCAGCAGGCTGATTTAATCATTCTAGCGATGAAACCAAAAGATGCTGTTGTAGCGATGCGTGAGCTAAAGCCTAAAATTACAGAGCAATCAGCCGTTCTTTCTATTTTAGCTGGTATTGCCATTACTACTATTACAGAACATTTAGGTGCTCGTCCAGTCGCACGCGTTATGCCTAACACTTCTGCTACTATTGGGATGTCTGCGAGCGGAATTGCCTTTAATGACGAAGTGACAGCAGAACAACGCGCTCTTTTCTTACAGCTTTTAGAGGCGATTGGTTCAGTTATTGAGGTAGATGAGGATCAATTACATGCTGTAACCGCCCTTTCCGGGAGTGGGCCAGCTTATATTTATTATTTAATGGAGGCATTTGAACGGGTTGGTACAAAGGTCGGTCTCTCGAAGGATACAGTACGACTATTAATGACGCAAACACTTGCTGGTACTGCAGAAATGCTAAAGCAATCCGTCGACGAGCCTGATGTATTACGCCAAAAAGTAACCAGTCCGGGCGGTACAACAGAAGCTGGAATTAAAGCTCTAGAGCAATATCAATTTAATGAAGCCATTGAAGCATGCATTAAAGAAGCTGAAGCTCGATCTCGATTACTTGCAAATAGTAAATAATGTGTGCCAAAATAAAGTATATCACTAGGGATTAGGGGGCTTTAAATTGGCTAAATTATTCGAACCTTATCAATTGCAAAATATCACTTTAAAAAACCGTGTAGTGATGGCGCCGATGTGTATGTACTCGGCACAGGATGATGGACTTGTCACACCTTTCCACCAAGTACATTATGCAACGCGGGCTGCTGGTCAAGTTGGTTTAATTATTGTCGAAGCTACAAGTGTTGTACCAGAGGGTCGTATTTCTAGTAACGATCTTGGTATTTGGGATGACGCTCATATTGAAGGTTTAAGTCAATTAGTTCAAGGAATGAAAGTATACGGAGCAAAAACTGGCATACAGCTGGCACACGCTGGACGTAAAGCAACTGTAGATGGAGAAATATTTGCGCCATCAGCTATTGCATTTAGCGATGCTTTTAAAACGCCAACAGAAATGACACTGGAAGACATTGAATATGTTGTAGAAGCATTTAAACAAGCAGCTGTCCGGGCAGCTAAGGCAGGCTTTGATGTTCTTGAAATCCATGGGGCACATGGCTACTTAATAAGTGAATTTTTATCACCAGCAACGAATAAACGCAATGACCAATACGGTGGCTCCCAAGAAAATCGTTATCGATTATTACGTCAAGTCATCGATGCTATTCGTAGTGTTTGGGAAGGCCCTTTACTTGTACGCGTTTCCGCTGAGGACTATGCAGAAGATGGTACAACAATGGATGATTTCATCGTCTTCAGTCGTTGGATGAAATCACAGGGAGTCGATTTAGTAGATGTTTCTACAGGTGGTGTCGTGCAAGCACATATTAATGTTTTTCCAGGCTACCAAGTAACGCATGCTGAAGCAATTAAGCATGGTGCTGATATTCCAACTGGAGCAGTCGGGCTTATTACGACAGCTATTCAAGCAGAGGAAATTTTACAAAATAATCGTGCTGACTTAATCTTCCTAGCGCGTGTTCTTCTGCGTGAGCCATATTGGCCACTTCATGCTGCTAAAGATTTAAGAGAAGAAGTTAAACCTCCAGTGCAATACGTACGTGGTTGGTGAAAAATAGCGGTATAGCGACTATTCATCAACATATAAAAAAACAGCTTGTTGCTTTATGCTAACAAGCTGTTTTCATGTTAATAAACAGGATTTTGTTTAAACTCCTTTAATCCAATTCTGCACGAGAAAATAAATCCGTAATAGACGATTCATCTTCACATGTATTTTTAAATGAAATAGCAAACTTCTCTAATGCTTCTTTATCGAAGGAATATGCACAAAACAAGCTAGCTTCTGAATTAAACTTGACAATACCTTTTAATTCAGGCATTTTTTCTTCAAGAAAGACAATCGCCAAGGATTCCCAATCATAACCTCCTCCTTCAAATCCCTCATCAGATCGAGTATCAAAAATTTCTTTCTTATATTCCCCAACATCTAAACATAACGACGCAGAGTCCCTATCATGATCCACCCAAAAAAACGGAGCAATTTTCTGTTTATTATTAATAAAATTCATCGTAACCCTCCACTAAAAAAATTTAAATAGCAGGCATCAATTCCCTGATGTGTTTGCAACAACGATTGCATCATCAGGATCTAACTTTCTTCGTAATCCATATATTTTAATTCTCCTGTTTGGAAATCAATCCAAAAATCATTGTCTGCATGATTATCAGCAAAAGGGATATGAAACAGAGGGAAGTTCTCAAAATCCTCGTAATAATCAATCCTTCTATCTTTTGCTCTTTTTATGGACATTGTATATTAAGAATCCCCTTCATCATCGGTTAACAGAATATGAAAAAACTCCTAACCTCTATCTAGAAATAATCGTTAGCTAGTTTATAAAAATAATTAAGGTAAATATATGCCCCTTTAGTAAACACCCCTCTATTTTTAGCAAGATAAAACTCTATAAAATCTTTTTCCCCTTGGAAACTCATCAGATACAATTTCGTTAATCTTTGGAGCCGATATCCCCTACCAAGAATTTTCAAATAAAATATCTTTATTCAGAAATTCTAAATGTTACCTTTAGTATTATTGTTCATTTTAGTTTACTTCCTTCTTTTCTTAAGTACATTGTGTAAAAAAAACACCTGCATGTTTTTGATCAACATTTTTATTTAAAAACAAATATCCGACCGAGTCACTAAGGCTAAACACATCCTGGAATCCTTCAGGAAAGTCACCACCATAAATTTGTAGGCAAAATTGATAATCATCCAAACCCATATCTTCTACTTGTAACAAAGATGGTTTATTACCAATCAACGAACCACAGTAAATCTCTAGATCATCTAAATTTCCCTCTTCAACTTCTTCTAAATCTACTTCTTCTCCCAAAATGAACTTTTGTGCTGGTATTAGATAATCTGACTCATTTCGAATATCACCAGCTTTATGTAATAAAACTTTTGTATATCCTTTTTTAATATTTTTCAACTCTTCTTGATCTCCATGAAAAGTGATTGAATCTAAAAAGTAATCATCCCTCTTATAAGTTGTAAAAACAGATAGCAGCTGTTCTTTTGGTAAGTTTACATTTAAAGTTTCATTAAGAAAATTCGTAGGTAAACTAAGTACAAGTGTTAATTTATCTCCATCTGGATTTAATGGCCAATCAATATTTTCGGGTAAGAAGCTATATCCGCCAAGACGAGCCAAATTAGATTCATTTTCCACATCATTAAAAATAACTTCAATTGACATTTTTTCAATACCATCCTTATTTTCTATGTATATACCTTTAAAATCATAATTCTATATGTTTCCCTCTTCGTTCCAATCCAGCGTAATCTGTCCCGTAACATGGTCATTTCCAAATTTTTATATACTTACATACATCTCATTTAACACCCAATCATGGAATAGACTCCTCTATTTTTACATCCTGTTTGAACCCTATCTCTAACAACTATGAATATTGCCAATATCCTACTATTGGAGTCTTTATCGAATCCTCCGTCACAATTGCATACAAATACACAGCACCAAACCCAAATGGAAGACTAGTTCTTGAATCGAATACCCCATCTGGATAACCGTCCTCATCAATTTGACACAAGAAACTATATTTATCTTTTTCTAATTCTGTGATATAATATTCTTCTTCTTGAATAAGGAAGGGATTTCCTCCATATTTAATAAAAAAAGGTGTATCGAAAGCTTGTTCTTCACTCACATTAATACCTTCTGATATATAGTGTTTAACTATTCCAAATTCGGTATAAGTAGATGACATACTTTCTTTCGAAATTGGATGTTCGAACACGAGCAATGAGCAGTTTGGATAAATATTTTTTGAAATACGATTTTGGTACTCTTTTGGTATAAAGATAGAAATCATATTATTTTTATCTAGTGGACTTACAAAACAAAGATAGAAGTGATATTCAAATTCAGTTTCACTAAAAAGTTCACTTTTATCATCGAAGTACGCTGGAGCATTTCCACCAAACCATCCATTACCTACATTTCGGTTCTTGTCTAGTTGAAATATAATACTTTCTTTTCGCCCAACTAATATGTTATTTTTATTCTCCATATTATTTATCCAAATAACTTAATTCGGATTTCCCCCTTTGCATTTAGTACTTTCTACAGATTAACTATGTATTTCAACATATTCTATTACTTGTTTTTCTTAATTCCATAATTTTTTTCAGTTGCAAATGCGGCATGGATTTCCTCCAATTTAAATGTGACTTACTCTTCAAAGTATTTATAAGATTCTCTTATACACCCACTTGCAACATGTCTCTATAAGGCGTATCTAATTCTGTTCCCTAGACCATCATTAATACACGCTATCTAATAATTATATTAACCCCCTTAAATGTTAGCTCATCAAAGCCGATTTCCATAATGCTATTTCCCTTCGTATCATGTGCAAAATGTTCAGTGGAGGAAAAATCACAAAACATCTCGTAGAAAAAGCTTTCTAATTATTATAAAATTTTATAAAGCACGAGTCTCTTTTAATTGGTGCTTCCATTATTTATATTAATCATCTCCATTAATTAATTCTAGATTTTCACTTAGCGTCCTTACCAATTGCTTTTATCTTTTTCCAGCTATTCTATAATTCCATTCGACAAAATAAGATTGTATTCTTGAGCCACAACTTCAATAACTTCATCGTAACATTCAAGAAAATAATGCTTAAATCCCTTTTCAAACAGTGTCTTTTCCTGTTTCAAAGTCGGAATCAATCACTTCACAAAAGCACGTATCCAATAAATTTTCGTTAAAATAATCCAGACCACAAAGTCCAAACTTGACTACAGTTTAAAAATGAAAGAAATATCAATGTATCGTTCTTCTGTGGAGGTATTTGATGCCAACGCTGTTGCTAAATTTAACGAAAGTTCAACTTCTCTTGGATATCGATCCATTATTAACTTTTTTAAAATCAACGCATCTCTAGCATCTATTACACCCAACTGTTGTTGTATCAATAAATTTGGTTCTCATTATACCTCCATATTTTATGAGTTAAAGGCAGGTTTTCGGTCATCATAACAAAATCTATCAAAGTCCTTGCGATGGGGCTTCCAGCGATTTTTCCTTCCTTACATAGGGAGACAAAGAAGAGAGATTATACACTTTCCTTACTCCTCTTCTAGAATTAAGCATCCTCGCAGCATTCATCCTCACATTTTTCAAGATTATTTATGAAGGTTTCAAAGCTGTTTGATAAAAAATTAATGCATCTTTCTGTAACTTCCCCTAAGTCCATCCAGATAAGAACGACATTACCGGTTTCTAGATCCATGCAAAATAAATTACCACCCCAATCATTTGCAAACGGAAGATATTTTTTGGGAAGTGCACCCCTATTTATAAAATCTAGGTAGCTTTCTTCTAGTAAAGTTGAGCTATTTTTATATTTCATTGAAGAAAATGCGGCAATTTCCGTTTCAAGGTCAATATCTTGCGCATAATAACAAGGTTTAACTGGAATCCCACCATTAAATTGTAAATAATGTTCTTTCAACTCTTCTGGTAAATTAAATCCCAATTTAGTTTCTACATCGTTTAAATCGCTTATTGTTAGTTGAGTAGAACATTCTATAAACATCTCTTCACTCCTTAGTACTATTTTCATGTCATTTTTTCTTGATTGATTATATTTATAGCAAGACATAGTCCTTATCCAGCCTCCCAAATGCTTACAACCATTTTACTAATAATACTATAAATTACTTAGATTGTAATTCTCTTAAAAGGAAGTCCCTGAATCAAAAACCAAAGTTTCAAAGCATTTTACATTTCTGAAGCCGATGTAAAAAAAAATATGCAAAAGAAGGATTTAATACCTCCCCGCATATGCTTTGAAAAAAGAGCTTTCCATAATGCAACCCCAAAAAATTTAGATTATATATAGTGAAAAATCTCCTTCAACTAACAAAACTAACCTATTAAACTTTTAAACAAGATAATATAGTAACCAACTGTTCTTTGATTTCTACAAACTTTAAGTCCTCACCAAAATCAAATATTTCAACGATATCTTCTATTAAAGCTGGTTTCCCGAATTTCAATTTATACGCTAATCGACCTCTCCTCATCGATACCTTCATTGTTAAGGATAAACATTTAACCCAGTTCCATTATTAAAAAGAAACTGTAGTTAATAATCGGTTCTATATTTCCTACCTTTTCTTCACTTTTTTGAAGAATATACATAGGAATCATTTCGTTTCCGAGAACACCTGACCAAGTACATAGCGAAAGATCAATTTTTTCACCAGCACCTTCCAATTGTATTTTAGGCCATTTTTTCTCACCCTTTACTTCTACTAAACCGTGTATGACTGATGAAATTCAATCGCATATTTTAGGCATCCTCAATACACGTATTACCAGTTTCTGTCTTGTGCGATAACTATAATTAAAAATAGGTTAACATAAAGACAAAGCAATAAAAACGAATTATTGTCTAACAACCCCGAAAATTTGGTAACAATTTTGCATTGGCGTAACTGTGCTGCGGCTTCGCTTTCGGACAGATAAACAATGTGACCGGATATTGAATTGTGCCTGCATAATTCAATATCCTTAAATATTAGTTACTTTTGTAAATCGTTTTTAAATAGAAAATCCGTAATCATTAGAAATATCCTTTTATTTCTAATGATTCATAATTACTACAGAACACATATGACTATTTACATCGTTGCCACATTTTGGGTTATATGATAATCTACAAAAGTATTTTCCATTATTAAGGGGAGGGTTAGTTATGTTACGTACTGGTATTATTTTTTTAATTTTAGGGTTAGGGGCATTCATACTACCGCAATTCGGTATTCAATTCAAACTATTTACCGTTTTTGGCAAAATTTTTGGCGGAGGGGAAACCTTTGTTGAAATTGCTTTTGCAGGTATCGGCGCTGTCCTAGTAGGCATTCATTTATTTAAAGGAAATAAGGACAAGTCGTCCGCAGCGTAAGAACACAGATTTGGGAGGAAGCTATTTTTGAAATCGTTGATTGCAAAACTATTAAAATCAGTAACTGTTATGACACTTATTTTGATGGCGTGTGCGATTCCTGCATACGCCGAAGAGGAGCTGAAATGGGTAGAAGGTGGACAGAAAGTCGATGTAGGAACCAATTTAGCGGAACTTCAATTAGGTAGCGATTTTATTTTTCTTGATGCCGAAAATACGAAAAAGTACATAACGCAGAGCGGAATGGAACCGAACGGGGAAGAAATCGGTGTGATTTTCCCAAAGGATGAAAAACAGAATTGGGCTGTTTATTTCGAATATACAAAATCTGGACATATAAAAGATGACGAAAAAAAAGATATCGATGCTGACGCTTTGCTGGAAAGCTACAAAGAAGGCACGAAAGAAATGAATAAAGAATCAAGTCCTGAAAATCAGTTATTCGTTGACAAATGGGATGTTCCTCCGTTCTACGACAACGACTTACACAGTTTGTCATGGTCTTTATTGGCACATGATAATCAGAATAACGGCGTTATTAACTACAATGTGAGACTTCTATCGCGTGAAGGCTATATCTCGGCGATACTCGTCTCAGATCCGGAGAATTTGAAGAAGGATCGTATAGTGTTTAACAACAAAATCCTGTCGCAGTTTAACCTAAAGAAGGGACAACGGTATGAGGATTTTGACAGCAAAACCGATAAGGTAGCTGATTTCGGCTTGACTGGATTAATTCTTGGAGGCGCGGGTCTAGCGGTTGCCAAAAAAGTGGGCTTTTTTGCTATAATTCTCCCACTATTGAAGAAATTTTGGATCGTGCTTGTGCTGGCTGTAGGCGCGATTTGGGCCTTTATTCGCAAAAAACTGGGATTGAAGAAAGAGCAGTCAGAGCTGCAATCGGAACAGTCGGAACAACCGGCACAATCGCAGCAACAGGAACAACCAGAACAGGATCCGGCGAGTGAACGCAGCAAGGTTAATTCGCATGAGTAATAACCACTAAGGAGTGGTTAATGTATTGTTCCAAAAATAAGAATAATCTAAGCCCCTCCTAGCACGATAACTGAGTGCTTAGGAGGGGCTTTTTATCAATGGTTTTATATCCATACAACAGTTATAACATTGTTTTTCCCGCTAAAAATCGCTGATAGAAATGCAAGTTTCGCTGATGGAACCACGAACATCGCTGATTAAAGTGCAAAAATCGCTGATAGAACCCTGAACATCGCTGATTAAAGTGGAAGAATCGCTGATAGAACCCTGAACATCGCTGATAAAAGTATAAGAATCGCTGATAGAACCGCGAACTCGATGATTAAAGTGCAAAAATCGCTTATTGCCAAGATGCACTAAACTACTTGGCTACTTATATTTCAAATCCTTTTTTACACACACTAAAAACTCAATCATGCCTTCTTCTATTTTGGCTGTTGCACTTCCACCTAATTTTTCTGCTAGCAGCCTGACAATAGATAACCCTAGTCCAGTGTTTTTACGTCTGGAATTGTCTGTTGTGTAAAATCGATCAAAGAGTTGGTTAGGATTTAGTTGACTATTTTCATCAATCGGATTTTGAAAACGGATATATGCATGTTCTTCTTCTAACCACATCTTGATCGTTACATCCCCTTGCGCATGCATGAAACTATTTCGTACTAAGTTTTGTACGATGCGTAAAAGCATTTCTTCATCAGAGTGAATAATGAGCGGCTCAAAATTTGGTAAGTTGACGGCTATTCCTTTTTGTTCAAATTGTACAAAGGCACCAGCAATCTCTTCAAATACTATGTTTGCTATATTAATACGATCTTTTTTGGGCTTATCTTCATTACTATGCAAATAGGAATATTCAAAAAATGTTGCTAATAATTGCTCTAGTCTTCCAACATGTTTTTGTGCGATTTCAAGCTTTGCAAGCTGCTTTTCTGTTAAAGGTTCTTTTAAAAGCATTTGTTGATAGCCCTTTATCGCAGTGAGCGGCGTACGAAAATCATGCGAAATGTTTGAAATCATTTCCTTATAGTATTTTTCTTCCCGCTTAATATACGACCTTGATTTTTGTGATTCTATTAATATGCGATTTATATTTGCCACTAGTTGATTTATTTCTTTGTTTAATAGCTCTACGCTAATTGGCTGTGTATATTGCTCATGTAGACGTTGTGACAATTGTACGTTCATCAATTGTAGTTGCCTTTGTATATAAAAAATATAAAATAGTAATCCTACAATGATTACAATTGCCACAATCCACATTCCCTACCATCTCCTTACTTGATTTCTGCTTTTCTAAATGTCATGAATGTTACATATATAATGACTACTATAAATACGACACAAATGGAGACGGCCGAAATTAAATCACCTTTACTCATGCTTACATTAATCGCAAGATACTCCGCTGAATAGGGTGTGAAGGACAATACTTTATCTACCATCTTAAATGAATTCTGAAAACTAGCAACCTGCCCAAAGAACATGGACATCATGTAATACGCAGCTACTACAAGCACCGATTTTCTGAAGGCAAACGCCAGTAAAATACAAGTCGTTAACTGCGCAAGATAGACTATAGTCATAGTGCTCATTATTGTTACGTAATCGGCAAAGCTACCACTAGTAGTCGCCGTTAGAATGCTTAAAAAACCTGCTGCTTTCCCGCCCATACTAAATGTGCTGTCCATTGATAAACCAATTATTGTCACGATGATATAAGGACTTACAAGAACAATAAGTAAGATCCAAAAAACAATCGCTTTACTGATGACTATTTGGATTCTTGCAAAGCCGCTTATAATCGGATGATGGATATTTTTTGTATCAAAATCTGAACAAATAAGTGTAGTGGCAAGTACTGCGCCTACTATTGACATCATATTCATATCAGATAGTAAAAAACCAACGTTGCTGATGCTGTCATTTATTGAGTTATTGCCTATAGCATAAGCAATACTAAACATTGCTGTTGCAGAACATGTTGTAAGAGCCAGTAAGACCCAAAATATTTTGGATTTAGTTGTTTTATAGAGGTAAGCACGTACTAAATTAAACATGGCGCTCACCTCCAATTAACGTAAGGAAGTAGTTCTCTAATGTGTCTCCTTGTAGACTAAATTCCGTAAGTGTTACCCCATTTTCAAATAAGGCGGTTGATACGTCCCCAAGATTCTCTAAGAAATCATACAATTTAATCGTTTTATTTGGCATGACTTGAAAATTTTGTGTTTTAAGAATTGTTTCTAATACATGTGCACATTGTTCGGGAGCTATACAACCAATGCGAATATAATGTCTACATTCTTCGTCGAGCTGTTGTTGCGTCATTTGTTTCATAATTTTCCCTTTATGAATAATGATATAATCAGTTGTTGTTTGATAAAGTTCCGGTAAATTATGACTCGAAATTAAAATTGTCATCTGTCGCTCTTCACAAAGACGTGTTAAAAGCTGACGAATTTCAACAACACCTATAGGATCTAACCCATTCACTGGCTCATCTAAAATCAATAGCTCTGGATTAGTTAATAACGCAATAGCAATGCCTAAACGTTGTTTCATGCCGAGTGAAAAATGCTTAGCTTTCTTATTGTTTGTACTCGTCAATCCAACCAATTGCAGTATTTCATCTTCTAGCTCCTCATTCGGAATCCCTCGCATTAAACGATGATATTTAAGGTTTCCTTTTGCGGTCATATCAGGGCTAATCGCTGGTTGTTCAATCATACTAGCAATCCGTTTTCGTTGCTGCTGTATTTCCTTGTCAGATGATTTTCCAAATAACTCAAATGAACCTTCTGTTTGAAAACTAATTCCTGAAACAATTTTCATTAAGGTTGTTTTTCCCGCACCGTTTTCACCAATTAGCCCATAAATACGTCCTTCTTTTAATTCGATTGATACGTCGTGAAGTACTGTATGCTTTTTATATGTTTTCGTTAATTGATTTGTTTTTAATATGGTTTCTCCCATATTAAGCACCTCCCTTTCATATTCATAGATTACTCATGAAAGGTATAGATAAAGTAAAGATGACGTATAGATTACGGATGATTTATGGACGTAAACGATAGCCAAGCCCACGAAGCGTCTCGATATAATCTGCTTGTGGATTTTTTGTCTTTAATTTATGTCGAAGATTACTAATATGAATTTTAATAATATGTTCATCCCCTAAATATTCTTCTTGCCAAATGGATTCATATAAATTTGCTTTCGTAAATACTTTTTCTTGGTTTGCCATAAACAATTCGAGCAGTAAATATTCCTTTGCAGTTAGTAAGACCTCTTCACCCCTCACTGTAACCCGCTTAGCGACATCATCCAGCACTATATCCCTGTATTGCAGCTGCTTCATTGGTGTAGCTTTTTTAACACGACGTAATATCGATTCAATACGAGCGAGAACCTCACCAAGGTCAAAAGGTTTCGTAATATAATCGTCCGCTCCTAAACGAAGCAAATCAATTTTTGTTGACACTAAATCTTTTGCTGAAATCATAACAACAGGTACATCCGAAATAGCGCGAATTTCTTTTAATAATTCATCACCACTTTTATAGGGAAGCATAATATCAAGAAGCACAATATCAAACTCATTTTGTAGAAATGCTCGATGTCCTTCTATTCCATCCATCACACTTGTTACCTGATAATCTGCTTGCTCAAACAATTCTGTTAACATTGCATTTACATCTTCATGATCCTCAACCATTAAAATTCTCATTACAACCACACCTTTAATAAATATGCCTCGGCATAATTGCGTCCGGAATCGGCTTAGCGCTTAAGCCTGCATAATATTTTTTGCGCGAAAGCGTAGTGTCAGCAGCAGGATGCAGGTCGCTCAGCTCGGCCTTTCCGTCGCTTCGTCTTTTCTTTCCGTCGTTCTGCTCGGGCCTTCCGTCGCCTTCTTTCCCATCCGTCACTCTGCTCGTGACTTCCGTCGCTTCGCCTTTTCTTTCCGTCGTTCTGCTCGGACCTTCCGTCGCCTTCTTTCCCATCCGTCGTTCTGCCCGGGCCTTCCGTCGCTTCGCCTTTTCTTTCCGTCGTTCTGCTCGGGCCTTTCCGTCGCCTTCTTTTCCATCCGTCATTCTGTTCGGGCCTTTCCGTCGCTTCGCCTTTTCTTTCCGTCGTTCTGCTCGGGCCTTCCGTCGCCTGCTCTTCCATCCGTCATTCTGTTCGGGCCTTTCCGCTTCGCCTTTTCTTTCCGTCGTTCTGCTCGGGCCTTTCCGTCGCTTCGTCTTTTCTTTCCGTCGTTCTGCTCGGACCTTCCGTCGCTTCGTCTTTTCTTTCCGTCGTTCTGCTCGGGCCTTCCGTCGCCTTCTTTTCCATCCGTCGTTCTGCTCGTGACTTCCGTCGCTTCGCCTTTTCTTTCCGTCGTTCTGCTCAGGCCTTCCGTCGCCTTCTATCCCATCCGTCGTTCTGCTCGGGCCTTCCGTCGCCTTCTTTCCCATCCGTCACTCTGCTCGTGACTTCCGTCGCTTCGCCTTTTCTTTCCGTCGTTCTGCTCGGCCTTTCCGTCTCTTCTCCTTTTCGATTCGTGACATCCGCCAGTGGCTTTACCTTCTTTGCTGAAAAAAAGTTAAATTATCCCTATTAATATTATATGGGAATTCATGTTAATAAACATTAAATAATTTTATTAACTATCACCCTATTGTTCTAGCTGATGCCTATGAACTGTAATACTTGGCAGCGATAAATGAAGTTCTTCTGCGGCTACTCGAAAATTACAAGTTTTAGTGGCAACTACAAAAGACTGTATCCATTTATAATCCAAACGCTCTCCTCTTTCAATCGTTTATGCCTCGGCATAATTGCGTCCGGAATCGGCTTTGTGCTTGCACAAAGAACTCCTTCCTGATTCCGTGACATTCGCCGGAGGCTTTAACTTCTTTCAGCGGCTATTTGAACACCCGCTGAAAGATCAATCTTTTTAATCAACTTCATTAACTATATTTAATTTACTAAATTATCCAATAATAATACACTAAAATTAGCTCGTTTACTTTTAACAAAGGGGAGAATTGTATGTTAGCTAAATTAAGTAAGCAATTTCGTACTTTTGCCAAAAATGAATGTGAAAATTCAAGTCCACTATATGAATATTTAGCCAATAAGATTGCCGATGATGATGAAATATTGAAAGTTGCCGCAGTTATCCCAAAAGGACAACCTGTACCTAATTTATTATTAGCTGGCGTTCAGTATTTACTGTCATCAACCAAAGACGATTTAGTTAATTTTTATCCATCCTTAACGACAACACCAAAGCCAACAAATGAAGTGTATCCTGTTTTTAAAGCGTTCGTATTATCCCATTCAGATGAATTGCAGACTTTATTTCAAGAAAAACTAGTTCAGACTAATGAGATTCGCCGCTGTACTTACCTTTATCCGATGATGACAGAGATTTATGAAAGCCATCAAAAACCTTTAGCCTTAATAGAAATCGGGGCAAGTGCAGGACTTCAACTTGGGATGGATCAATATAATTACTGCTATAATCAACAGCTTCATATAAACCATTCAAATAGTGCTTTCGTTTTGTCCTCAGAAAATCTAGGAGAAACGCTTCCAGCTTCCATTACAAATGCACCTGTTGTTTGTAAACGTATTGGGATCGATTTAAATCCTATTGATATTCATAATGAGGAAGAGCTTCGATGGCTCCAAGCATTAATTTGGCCAGAGCATCAAGAACGTAGACTTTTATTACATCAAGCACTCCCTATTTTAAAAGAACTTGATTTAGAATTGATAAAAGGAGATGCTATCAAACTGATAAAAGAAATTAGTAGAGATATAAATCAAGATGCGCAATTAGTTGTTTATCATACGCATGTGGCCAATCAAATCCCAATGGAGTTACGCCTTGAACTAATTAAGCAATTAAAAGAGATCAGTATGGAACGCCCTCTCTATCATTGTTATAACAATTTATTTGATATACAACTGCATCAAGATTTTATGGATCAAGGAGAAATAGCATCTATCCGTAAACTGGAACGCCCTGATGGTCATGCGCGATGGTTCAAGTGGTCCAACCACAACTAAACATTAACACGAAAAAACGCTACATGAGATTTAATCACATGTAGCGTCATAAAGTATGGCCCTCCGGCAAAACGAGGAGGTGATTTCCGTTTCGGCTAATCGTTTTTCTGGAGTCGTCTGGCCCTCCTTATTTTGTGGTATATTTTTTGATCACAGGTAGAATATCGTTCCCAATAATTTCAATATTTTCCATTAATTTATCGAATGGCACACCGCCAAAATCAATTTGTGCCATAAATCGTTGCATGCCATAGAGCTCGTATTGATACAGTAATTTTTCAATAATTTGCTCCGTACTTCCGACCATTAAGGCGTCTTTTGTATCCGGTGCTTCCGCAAATTGTTGCTTTGGATAACCTGCGCCACGAATTGCTTGGAATCCTCCATTTAAATGGGGATACATCCCTTGTAGTGCCTCTTCCGTCGTATGTGCAACGTGGAATAGGCTTGTTGTAGCAATCGGTAACTCTTTCGGATCAAAGCCACTTCTCTCTGCTGCTTTTCTGTAGGCATCTACTGATGGCTTAAAGTTAGCTGCGGGGCCACCTAATGTCGTTAGCATCATCGGAATGCCCAGATAGCCTGCTTTAATGGCACTAGCAGGTGGTCCACCAACAGCTCGCCAAATTGGCAATGACCCGTTTTTAGGTTGTGGCAAAATTTGCGCATTGTGAAGTGGTGCACGGAATTGCCCTTCCCAAGTGACCAGTTCGTTGTCATTTATTTTTTTCAATAACGCTAATTTTTCTTCAAAAATTTCTTCATAATCCTTTAAATCGATACCTAGTAATTGATATGCTCCAACACGAGAGCCACGCCCTGCGACTATTTCTGCACGTCCATCTGAAATTAAATCAATCGTTGCAAAATCTTCATATACGCGTACAGGGTCAGAGACACTAAGGACTGTTGCGGAGCTTGCTAATTTAATTTTTGATGTAGCGTGTGCGATTGCTCCTAAAACAACTGTGTGTGCCTGTGTCGTAAAGTACGATTGATGACTTTCGCCAACAGCAAAGACATCAATACCCGCTTGTTCTGCAAGCTGACTTGCTTTAATTAGCTCTTGGATTCGTTGTTGAGCTGAAATACGTTCACCTGTTAATGGATTTGGAATATGATCCCCTAATGAATATAGGCCAAATTCGATGCCTTTCGATTGATCAATACGGTATTTATCCATAATGAATATCTCTCCTTAATCTAGCGGCTCTAAAATAGCTTCGATTTCTGCACGTCTTTCTTCTAAAAATGGTGGAAGATCAAGTTCTTTACCAAGATCCTCTATTGCCGAATCAACTGTAAATCCTGGGCCATCTGTTGCCATTTCAAATAAAATGCCATTACGATCTCTAAAATAAAGACTTTGGAAATAATAACGATCCACAATGCCAGTACTATCAAAGCCCTGCTCCTTAATTTTAAGATCCCACTGTTGCAATTCCTCCACTGTTCCAACACGTAGTGCAAGATGGTGAATACTACCACGTCCAGGTTTCTCACTTGGTCCTTCTAATTCTTGAACGACGATTTCTCCAAGCACTTCACCAGGAATCGATTGCAATACTGCTTCTTTTTCACTTTCTGTTACAACTGTGTAATTAAATAGCTCTTTTAATAAGCTTACTGTCCGTTGCAAGTAACGAACTGTCATTTCAACTGTACCCATCCCTAAAATACGATGTTCTGCAGGGATATCAGAGCCGTCCCATGGTTGCCAATGAGCTGGTGTTTCATGACCATGATTGTTTAACAGCACCATTCTTAACCCTTCATGATCCTCAAAAAACAATGCATCTTTACCTGCATAAGTTGTTATTTCACTATGCTCAATCTCTAACTGTTGAAAACGATTTTTCCAATATTGCAGACTGTCATAGCTTGGCACTAGTAATCCAATACGTGTAATGGCATTTGTTCCGCGCACTGTCCGACCTGCTACAGGCATTTCAAAAAATGTTAATTCTGTACCTGGTGCTCCAGTTAAGTCTCCATAAAACAAGTGATACATGGAAGGTGAATCTTGGTTTACTGATTTCTTTACACGACGTAAGCCGAGAAGTTTTGTGTAAAAATCATTATTACGTTTACCGTTTTTTGTTAGCATTGATATATGATGATGTCCACTTAATTTGTTCATGAATGTTTCCTCCTTGTTTTCGCTTGACTAAGCAAGTGATTGTGTAAAAAAATCACGCTGGTGGTAATTTTTTATCACGACTATGCTTCTCTATTTTCGACATTAGTGTATTTAAAGTTTTCAGTTCTTCTTCTGTTAATACTTCTTCAAAAAATGAAGATTGAAATTGTAGCTGACTTGGTGTTGCCATATCAATCATCTGCTCACCTTTTGCTGTTAGTGAGATTGTTTTAGTCTTCCAATTTTGCTTACGTTCAATAAGTCCATCTTTTTCAAGACGAGCAAGCATCCTAGACATACCACCTTGCGTCACTATCACTTTCTCAGCTAATTGGGATTGCGTTAACGGTGCATATGTCTTAATTTGGATGAGGACATCAAATTGTGCAGTCGTTAAACCAAAGCGCTTTAAAAACTCATTGGATAGCTGATTACTTTGATTTGTAAAGCGCATCATCCGAATCCACGTCACTGTTCCGAGCGTATGTTTTCGCATCGCTTTCTCCCCCTCTCATTTGTCACTTTACCACGCAAGTGATGTACAAGCAAGAAAAATATCTTGAATTCAAGATATTTTTTAGTGTGAAGCTCACACTATATAATGCCATGCGTCGTAATTGGATATAAGTTTCCTTTAAAGGCAAAGGAAATTCTCCCTGTTTCTTCAGACACTATCATGACAAGCGCATCACTTACTTCACTTAACCCTAATGCTGCTCGATGCCTTGTGCCTAATTTCTTTTCCCCCGTATATCTCTCTGACAGTGGCAGTACATTTGCTGCTGATTTAATTTGATTTTGGCTTATTAAAACGGCGCCATCATGAAGTGGATTTCCAGGAAAAAAAATAGATTCTAATAAGGAATGCGTTACTTCTGCACCAATATGAATACCAGGCTGTATAATAGACGCTACTGAATCCTCTCGTTCAATAACAATTAGTCCGCCGTGTCTTCTTTTAGACATATTTTGTACGCTATGCGAAAGCTCAGGATATTTTTCAGTAAACGGCGAAAGATAGCAATTCAAATAAAACGTAGCAGCCTTCATTTCAATCGTTACAAATTTCTCTTTTATTTTTTCAAAATTCCCAAGAAGACAGTTTGTATCCGTATCCATAGCTTCTACACTTTGCTGTAGTGAATGTATGACCTGCAAAAGCTCTTCCTTTAATGTTTGTTTCATTGGTGAAAAATCGCAATTTGTTGGATCCATAAAAAAACACCCCGCTTTTCAAATTTAACATGAAAAAACTTGTATTTTTAGTTTCTCTCTATGGAATTATTTTATTCGCCTTGAATTCAACATACACACTTACTTAATATAGGCTCTAACGCTGCTAACAGTATGGCTGTTTTCTTCCAAGTTAAAAAGCGTATTCAAATTGTAATTGACTAATCTTCTATAATCCTTATTTATATAGACAATGTATTTAAATCTATTTTTCCCCATTAGCACTACTTGGATTCTCTCATAAAATTGCAATTCCTTGCCCCAATTTTCTAGAGGATAATGAGCCACACTTTTTTCACAAATCATCGTAAGTTAAACGGTATTCTTATTTTTTCCCAAATAATTGTGGGGGCCATTTTCTAAATTGGAGGATTTAGAGTTTTGACTTCTACTATCAGCAATAACTTTAACAATTTGACAATCAAGACTTCAAAAAAACACGTGTATCCATTAGTTAAACTAAAGAATACACGTGTTGTTATTGCTTACATTTGTCCAGAACGAATTTTCTTGACGATACTAAATGTTGTGTAGGCAGCGGCCGGTGCAAGTACTATAATAAAAATAAGCCAAACCGTTAAGTTGTCCGTCGCTTTTAATGTGTCATAATTGGAGATAACAAACATAATTAGTCCAAATAATAATAAATAGCTCAGCACATTGGGAAAAATAACAATTAAACGCAATAGTGCTGGTGGCATCTTTTGCTGATTCATATTAAACCACTCCCCTTTAATCAATTATACAAAAATTAACTATTAATCGCATTATAATTCTTCTATATTCCAAATTTCCATTCTAACTATTACTAACTTCCAAAGGTAGAGACTACTTAATTATATGGTCTGTTTTCTTAAATTACCTACTAATAGAGAATGACGTATTGGTTTCGCTAATTTGCAAATAGCAAAAAAATGCTAATTCCACTAAAAATTATCTCAACTTAAAGACTAATTTTCAGGTATATATTTGTTACTTCCAGGGAGTTTCTTAATTTTATGCCAAGCTTCAATTGCTTCTGCACGACTTTTCCCTTTATTTTTTGAATCAGAGAAAAAGTCTCGAATGAATTGATTGTATTCAAACTGGGGTGGAATTTTTTTCTGGTGTGATGGGTCTTTTTTGCGTTTTTCTTCTTCATACCAAGCGTCCACAACATCACGATACGTTTTTCCAATATTGTTTTTAATGTAGTTTTGGATATAGGTAGAAAAATGAAATTTTGGAATTACCATCTTGAAAAATGCTCTCACATCTTGACTACACCGATGATTTTCCGTAATGACTGTATCAAGACTTAATTCACTGTTAGTTCGAGGTTTATTATTAGCTTTTGACTTTCTTTGTGGCTTTTTTATCTTTCCTGTCCGGAGAAAAGTTTCAATTCTATCAGAAATCTCAATCTTAGAGCCCGACGCGCTTATGCCATTATCTCTACAAAATGATTGCAATTCTTCTTTTAACCAATAAAAATCCATAAAATCTTGACTACTAATTTCTTTTGTAAGAATAGGTCTCATGCATAACACTCCTTATATGTACACATCCATATTATAGAACATTTGCTCGTAAATGTAAGCAAATTTTTATCAAAAAAAGCAACAAACTTTACGAATAAAAACATAGGGGCTGGGACAAAAGTTTTTTAGCTAAAGTAAAACCCGAACAAATTTACAAGACACTCATACGGTGTTTTGCCATTGTTCGGGTTTTCTAAATAGATTGCTTGATTTATTTGAAAGAATTCGGCTTTCGCAAAGAGCTAATAGTTATGTCCCAGCCTTTTAAAGTTGTTCTTTGCATGCTTAATCATTATGCTTGTTGTTTAAACTTATTTTTAGATGGCACAAATAGAGTTAACACAAATGCAATGATCGCTAAGATTGTCATGAAATAATAGGCATCACTTGAACCTAAAATTGAAGCAAGTGTACGAATACCTTCAGCCGTAGCATTTGGTGTTTCTACTAGCAATGTTTTCGCATGGTTTGTCGTTTGTGCTGTGAAAATTGTAATAACGACAGCAGATCCAATTGCGCCTGCAATTTGACGTAATGTATTATTCACTGCTGTACCATGTGTGACAAGTGTCTTCGGTAAGGCATTCAAACCAGCCGTATTCAATGGCATTGTGATAAAACTCAACCCTATACGTAGAAAAATAGTACGTATCATGATAAAGCTATAGGCTGTAGTTTCTGATAAATCCGTTACAACCCACATTGACGGAATAACAAAAATCAAACCGATAATAAATAACGGCTTTGCTCCAAAGCGGTCATACATTTTTCCTGTCACTGGAGACATAAAGGCATTTACAAGTGCACCCGGTAATAATAATAAACCGGCATCTAAAGCTGTAAACCCTCTTCCGTTTTGTAAATATATTGGTAATAAAATCATATCCGCATACATCATCATTGTAACAATAATGTTGATGATGGACGTGAGTGTAAATAATTTATTGTTAAAAACGGATAAGTTAAGAAGTGGATCAGATGATTTCATTTGACGAAGACAAAACATTGCCGTAGTCATTATCCCTACAAGTATAGTACTTATTACAACTTTATCATCCCAGCCATGGCTTCCTGCATTACTAAAACCATACAAAATAAGACCAAAGCCAATTGTAGATAAAATAACACTGATACCATCTAACTTTGCCTTTGAGGTTTCTGAAACATTCATTAAATATTTCATTGCCATAAATAAAATAATTACGACAAATGGAATGATGCCGATAAATAACCAACGCCAAGAATAATTATCTATTACAAAACCTGCTAATGTTGGTGCAATAGCTGGAGCGAAAATCATAGCAAGCCCAATTAACCCCATCATACTACCTCTTTTTTCAGGAGGGAAAATAAACATCACGATACTCATTAGTAATGGCATAATAATTCCTGCCCCTATTGCTTGAATCATACGACCTATTAGTAAAGTAGTGAAGTTCGGAGCTATTGCACAAAAAATAGAGCCAACTAATAAAAACAGCATTGAACTTATAAATAATTGGCGTGTTGAGAAGCGTTTCATTAAGTATGCTGTAATAGGGACTAGCACCCCGTTTACTAACATAAAACCAGTAGCTAACCACTGAACGGTTGTCGCAGAAACAGAAAATACGTCCATTAAATTACTTAATGCAACGTTTAACAGCGTTTGATTTAGTGTAGATAAAAAACACCCAAAAATTAAAACTGTTAATAGTACTTTTTTATTGATCGATTCCGACATGACATTCTTCCTCTTTCTACTTGTTTTATTAACACTATGTCAATAAAATAGATAATAACACGTTTATTTTTTGATTCCTATTTACAATTTTTTAAGAACTGTCAATTAAACAACAAAGTTAAAAATACTATTCATTAAATTTGTATTTAATAGATAAAGGAGAATTAAATTGACCACACACAAAAAGCAAGACCCACGAGCTATTCGCTCTAAACGGGTATTTAAAGAAGCTGTCGTAGATATATTAATTGAAAACCCAGATATTTCGAAACTTACAGTACAAAAAATAGCTCAACGTGCAGAGCTAAATCGAGCAACGTTTTATTTACATTTTATAGATATTAATGATTTATTAAAGCAAGTAGTTTACGATATGTTCGACGACTTGTTGTCGGAGATCTCTCCTTCTTTACAAATTGATAATTTAAATAATCAAGAACAATTAATTACATTTTTAGATTACTTTTATAAGCACAGAAAAATTTTAGCTGTTTTATTTGAGCACCCTGGTTTCATTAAAAAAATGCATAGGACATTAAAGGATTTGATTGTCATCCAACGTAAAAGTGAAGGAGCTAATACAACTCTATCAATGGATATTCTCGCATCCTCAATACTTGGCATTATCATGTGGTGGCTCAGAAACGGGGTTCACTTTAGCTCCGAATATATAGCCAGTCAAATTATCGAATTATATCGTTAATTATTCGTACTAAAAAATGGCTGAACTCAAAATATTGGGTGTATTTCGCTATGAAAACTTTTGTTGCTGGCGCTTCGCTTTCGCACAGAAAAACATTCGCTCAATAAAGATAAAAGTACCCTTTAAATGAAACGTCATCTAAAGGGTACTTTCAGTTTTTGCTTAAGTTAATATGTTGTTATTCCAAGAGAATACAGATTGATCGGATGTCAGGAAGGTTTGTGGGAAAACATCCTGTGCATCTGCTAAAAATTTTGGTAAATCATGTGGTAAAAAGCGGGCACTTAAATGGTTTAGCAATAAATAGTTCGCTCCTGCCTGTTGTGCCACCTTGGCCGCTTCGACATTTGTAGAGTGTCCGTAGTTCGCTGCTAAATCTGTCGTAGTATCATCAAAGGTCGCTTCATGAATCACAATATCTGCTCCATTAGCTAATGAAACAGCCTCTGGACAGTATTTAGTATCTCCTAAAATAGTAAGCGTAAAGCCTTTTTTAGATGGGGCAACAACATCTTTCGCATATACAACGGTGCCATCCGCTAGCTCAATATCTTGCCCTGCTTTTAATTGTCCTAACAAAGGACCTTTTGGCACACCAAGAGCCTGTGCTTTTTCCATTAAAAGTTCGCCAGGCAAATCCTTCTGCTCAATACGGTAGCCGTAGCATGGAACTACATGGCGTAATTCACTTGCACTTACTGTAAAATGTTCATCTTCATAAATAATACCTTCATGAACTTCCACAAATTGTAATGAATATGTTAAATGCGTCTTTGACAAGGCTAAAGTTTGCTCAATCCATTGCTGCAAACCTTGTGGGCCAAATATCGTTAATGGCTCATCCCCGCCTTGAAATGAACGAGAGCTTAAAAAGCCAGGTAATCCAAAAATATGGTCGCCATGTAAATGTGTAATAAATATTTTCGTTACTTTACGTGGCTTTAATGATGTATGCAAAATTTGATGTTGGGTCGCCTCCCCACAATCAAAAAGCCACATTTCCCCCACTTCATCCAAAAGCTTTACCATTAGGGCACTTGTATTTCGTTCCTTTGAAGGCATTCCTGCGCCTGTTCCTAAAAAATGTAGTTGCACATATGCCACCTCACTTCTATTTCTATATCGCTTTATTGTACCCTATCGCTTCCAATAAAAAAAACCTTTGGTCACTAGTTTTGTCCAAAGGTTTCATAATTATTTCGGCTCCCATGATACGAGTGCTGCATGAAAATCATGACGATAATAATAACGCCCGTTCTTTTCCTCCAGAAACGGCAAGATCGATTCTTCAACATGCTCTCTATTAAAAGTGTTATTTATTATTTTTTTACTTTGTGTTGTGATAAGCTGCTCATAGCTTTCATATTCATACACTCGTTCTAAAGGAATGATTGTGCAATCTGCATAAATATCCATTTCATAGAGCAAATTTAAAAATTCTATATAATCTCTTCGTGGAAATTTAATATCGTAGCCATACTTTTTGTATAAAATTTCATAGTGAGGTTGAATCGGCCCTGTCGTCATGCCAATAATTGCACGCTTTTTAGCTAGACGATTCATATGGTAAAGTGCTGATTTGATTTCATACATACGATAAAAGCAATTAACACCTATGACTATATCGTGCGCATCTATTTCATCTTCAGCAAGGTTTTCCCATTTTGCGTGAACATAGGAAACATGTTGCTTATCCTCCATGCAATTTTTTAAATAGCTAAGAATACTTTCTGAGCTATCTACACATGTTAGCTTTCGCACATGATCAGCTAGTGGAAACGTATAATTCCCCCAACCTGGACCAATTTCCAATACCGAGTCCTCAGATTGAACACTTTTTTTAATTTCTTGAAAAATTTTTGCAGCATAAGGATCCGTTTGTCCATTCTTTTTACGTGCGATTGACTGCGCCCAAAACTGCTCCTCTAATTGATCATTGACCATTCTTTCTGGCATTTGACCATGCCAGTCCTTCATACCTTCCTGCCATAACGCCTCATAATTAATAGCTAATGGTCCTTTTCTTGTCATACAGGTACCTCTATATCCATAATTTCGTATACTTTTTTCATATCGAGATTAGCACGCACATGCTTTGCAAGCATATTGTAAGCGTCCTCTCTACGTTCTGCGTCACTTTTCACATCACTTGCTAAAGCAGCGAGCCCCTTTTTCACGCGAATGTCATTGACAAGCTGTCGTGTAAAAGTGCGATTATGGAATAAACCGTGGAAATATGTTCCGATCACTTGCTCATCAGCACTTACTGCACCATCTTCTCGCCCATCTGCAAGCTGTAAAAATGGGGATGCTTCATCACGTAAAATTTTCGTACGTCCAAGATGAATTTCATAGCCAGTAAACGTATCCCGGCCTCTTGTTCCTGTCATCTGCACTGTTTTTTTATCACCAACAAAAACCGTTTCCATCGGTAATAATTCTAGACCTCGCGCTGAATCCCCATTACCTTCTACTGCATCTGGGTCCAATAATGTTTCACCGAGCATTTGGAAGCCGCCGCAAATGCCAATAATCTTTGTCCCCCGTGCGCGTAAATTTGCTATCGCATGATCGAAGCCTTGTTCCTTTAGCCACGCTAAATCATCGATTGTACTTTTTGTTCCAGGTAGTATAAGTAAGTCGGGCGTTCCAAGCTCCTTGACATTGCCGATTAAACGCACACCAACCTCTGGCTCATCAAAAAATGGATCAACATCCGTAAAATTTGAAATGCGCGGCAGTCGAATCATTGCCACATCTACGCCAAACTCCCCTTGCTTTGGCTTTTTAAAGCGTAATGAAGACAATGCTAGCGAGTCTTCAGCCTCAATATTGACATCTACATATGGTATAACGCCAAGGACAGGAATCCCCGTTTCACGTTCTACCCATTCAATGCCATCATCGAGTAATTCTCGTAGCCCTCTGAATTTATTTATAATCAGCCCTTTCACACGTGCACGTTCTGCATCGTCCAGTAATGCGAGTGTGCCAATTATCGATGCAAATACGCCACCTCGATCGATATCAGCCACTAGCACAACCGCGGCATCTGCTAGATGAGCCATGCGCATATTTGCTATATCACGGTCTTTCAAATTAATTTCTGCAGGGCTACCCGCACCTTCAAGGACAATGACATCATATGTATTTTGTAAAGTTCGTACTGATTTTTCAACGATCGGCATCGCTTCTTGTACGAATTGATTGCGATAGCTTTTGGCGTCCATATTTAAAAAATGCTTGCCATGAACAATTACTTCCGATACCATATCCTGCTTTGGTTTTAGCAATATAGGATTCATATCCGTAGTTGCGACAACTCGTGCTGCCTCTGCTTGTACACCCTGTGCCCGGCCAATTTCTCCGCCGTCTTGAGTTACGAACGAATTAAGAGCCATATTTTGTGATTTAAACGGTACTACCTTTAGCCCATCATCAGAGAAAATACGGCATAGCGCAGTACAAATCATACTTTTCCCTACATCAGATGCCGTTCCTTGAACCATGATAGATTTTGCTGGCATAGTCTTTTCCCTCCTTTTTTATAGTTGAAGCAGGGGAGAAGTCAGGGTCCTTGCGCGTGTGTTTTTCTTGCTTTCGTGTATATTCCCTCCAAAGCGAGAATATTCTGATACGTTCTGCGAGCATTTTCACAAACGTGCGAAGATCACCTTGATACACGGGGTTCAGCTTGCTTCCGGTATTCTCCCCCGTTCTGTGGGTATTTCCTCCGAAGCGCGAGTATTGCCACGTTCCACAGGTATTCTCACAAAAGTGAGAATCTCTAATTAGAATTAGAATTCTAGACCTTTTACAGCTGGAATGCCTTCATCATAATAATGCTTTGTCGCATCGATTGTTGATACTAAATCGGCCATTGCTATTAGCGCTGGATTCGCGCTACGTCCTGTTACGACTAAATGCATTGTAGATGGACGCTGCTGAATGGCTTCAATGACTTCGGCTAATGGGAGCACATCATCGATTGGAAATTTTGTTATAGCCAGCGCATTGTTGAGCTCGTCTAATACGAGTACATCGATACTGTCGTCTTGCAAGGCAGCCTTTGTTTTTTCCCATGCTTTTGCTAATGCAGCACGATGCTCGTCTGGTGTTTTTGTCCAAGTGAAGCCAATTCCCATTTGCTCCATTTCTACGCCAAGCTTACGAAGAGCAATTTGCTCTCCGTATGTACGCTCTGGTGATTTAATAAATTGCATATAGCGTACATTCAGGCCTCGACCAACTGCTCGCAATGTGACACCAAGAGAAGCAGTTGTTTTGCCTTTCCCTTCACCCGTGTACACTAAAAACAAGCCTTTTCTAGCCATTCTTCATGCCTCCCTTAAAGCCATGTTGTTTTTTCTTCAAATGACGTACGTTTCTTGTCTTTAAGCTCCTGTTCTTCTGGGTAGCCAATAAAGATCGTTCCTACTACCTTTTGTGATTCATCAGCGCCAATGAATGCATGCATACGTGGATCATGAACAAGCCCTACACCACGTGTACGCCATACAAAACCAAGCCCAAGCTCTTCTGCAGCAAGCCACATAGACATAATAGCACTACATACAGCAAAAACATTATCTGCTGTCGCATCAGCATCGTCCTCTACAATATCTGCTGTCACAACAATGGCCACAGGCGTTGTTTGAACAACCTTTAACGAACTTTCCACTAAATTTGGTTTTGTTGGGAATCGCTCTTGCAAATAGGCATTCGCCATTTCCTCGTAGCGTTTCATCGCATCGTCTTGAATAACATAAAAGTGCCAAGGCTCACGCATACGGTCATTTGGAGCATAAGTTGCGGCTTGTAAAATTTGCTCGATCTTCTCTTTTTCAACAGGCTGTGTCGTGTAATTGCGAATCGCACGACGATTTTTTAATGCCTCGATTACTGTCATGATGTAATTCCTCCTTATGCTTAAATACGTTTTACTCCTTTATGTAAAGGCTAGTCCCTGTTCCTCAAACCATTGAATTTTCTCGCGTACATTGACGACTTCGCCAACGACAATCATGGAAGGATTATGATAGCCTTCTCGTTCAATAATGCTAGCTATTTCATCAAGCTGACCTGTGATGGTACGCTGTTGCTCTGTTGTTCCCCATTCAATAACGGCGACTGGAGTAGTTGCCTTGCGACCATTTTCGATGAGCTTTCTAGAAATATAAGCAATATTACCAACACTCATATAAAAGGCAACTGTATCGATGCCTGTTGCAAGTGCGGGCCAATTTAAAAAGTCCTGTCCTTTTTCCTCACGACCATGACCTGTTACAAGCGCAAAACTTGTCGCAAAATCTCGGTGTGTTACAGGGATGCCCGCATATGCTGGGGCAGCAATTCCAGCTGTAATACCTGGAACAATTTCATAAGCAATACCATGATTTTTTAAAATTTCTGCTTCTTCTGCACCACGACCAAAAACAAATGGATCGCCACCTTTTAAACGTGTGACAATCTTGCCTTCATGCGCTTTTTCGACAAGTAATGTATGAATCTCATCTTGAATGAAATGATGCTTCCCAGGTAATTTACCACAGAACACAAGCTCGGCATCTTTTTTGGCAAACTCTAGTAATTTCGGGTTCACAAGACGGTCATATGCAATGACATCTGCCTTTTGAATACACTCGAGCCCGTACACTGTAATGAGCTTTGGATCTCCTGGTCCAGCTCCAACTAAATACACTATTCCGTCTTTCATTGCGCTTCTCCCATCAGTATTTGTTGTAAAAATGCTTCACGTCTCTCAATCTCTCCATTACGTGTCCATTCTAGTAGGCTCGGTTCAAGTAATGCTTGTAAGGCGGTGCGCCTTTGTGGGCCCTTGTCAAACTGAGCCGCAATCATTAAACGTGCCTGCTGTAAGAAGCATACATAGTCGTCATAAACCTCATCAAATTGCTCTTCGAGGTCAGCTTTTATTTTACGTGCTAATGCAGGACTAGCACCTGACGTTGAAACTGTTAACACTAAGGGACCACGGCGCACTGTTGCTGGCGTTATAAAATCGCTTTCAGCCTGTGCATCTGCGCGGTTGATGAGCTGCCAATGTTGTGCCGCTTCTTGTACAGCCTCATTTACTGACGTATCATTTGTAGCCGCAATGATGAGTGATGCATCATCTAAATCACGTGCTTCAAATTCTTTTTCACGCCACGTAATTTGCCCTAACTCGGCAAGAGGCAGTAATGATTCATCTAGAGTTGGACTAACAACGACAATATTAGCTTTAGCTGGAAGCAGTGAAGCTATCTTCTGTGTTGCTACGTGTCCCCCTCCAACAATTACTACAGTTTTATATTCAATATTGATGTGAATAGGAAAATAATTAGTCATGATTTTTCACCTTCTTACAAGCTGTTAACCAATTGTCAACAAGCTTTGGGTTAGATACGAAATGAAAATGCGTATAGCCAGCTACTAAATTTCCAGCTTGGTAGCCCTCTTGTTTGTTACCAAAACGGCCCTTCGTTTCATAGGCCGGCGTATTATGCGAGCCACTATATTTTGAATAGTGGAATTCATGCCCCTTTGCTTCTTCATCCGACCCAATTAAAAAATTATTTGGTGTGCCAAAAATTTCACGGTAGCCGAGAGCCGCTAGCTTCGCTTGCATCGCTACTTCTCCTGGAATAACACCAACCATATCATAACGGTCACCATTGCTATTCGTAATAGCCTCCGTCAAATACATGAAGCCACCACACTCAGCTAATGTTGGTAGACCTTTGGCAACTGCTTCACGAATAGACTTTTTGGCAACTGAATTGTCCGCCAAAATCTTTGCAAATTCCTCTGGGAAGCCTCCACCGATATACAATCCGTCTGCTTCAGCTGGAACAGGCTCATTTGCAAGTGGGGAGAAAAATTGCAGCTCAGCTCCTTTTGCACGTAGTAGATCCAAATTCTCTTTATAATAGAAGTTAAAAGCTGCATCCTTTGCTACGGCAATGCAAATATTTTGCGAAGGTTGTTCATTAAAAATTTGCCCTGATTCTTGTAGAACAGGAGCCTTTGTTAATGCAAGCAATTGATCTAAATCAATGGTCTCAGCCATTAGAGCGCCTAGCTTATCAAAAAATGTATCTAGTTCCCCTCGTTCGATGGCAGGGACTAGTCCTAAATGACGACTAGGAATATCAATCCCTTCCTCACGCTTTAAATAGCCGATGACAGGAATACCACATTCCTGCTCAATAGCAGCCTTCGCTATTTCATAATGACCGACACTTCCGACTTGGTTAGCAATGACACCAACGATATTCGGTTGATCCGACAACAATTGAAAGCCTTTCACAACTGCCGCTACACTTCGTGCCATACTTGCACAATTGACAATTAAAATAACGGGGCTCTCAGTGACAACACTAATGTCTGCTGCAGAGCCAGCATTCGATAGCGGACTTTTGCCATCATAAAAGCCCATAACTCCTTCAATAATGGAAACATCAGCATCTTTACTTGCACGTGCGACAATATCTCGCACTGCTTCATGCGAAAACATCCAACTATCGATATTACGTGATGCACGTCCTGTAACAGCAGTATGATAAGTAGGGTCAATATAATCGGGACCACATTTAAAGCCTTGCACAATTTTGCCCTTTTCTTGTAACGCTTTCATTAGTCCAATGGTAAAGGTTGTTTTACCAACTCCACTACCAGTACCAGCAAGTACAAAGCGATTCGTTTGCATAGGCTTCCTCCTCCTTAAAATGTTAATCTAGCAACAGAGATTGTAGCATTGCCCGATTTTTTCTTTTCTAATACAAGTGACTCCACCTGCGCATAACGCATTGCTGCAGGCTCACTCACCCCGTATGCTCCTGTATATTTAAAAACGGTTTCTGATGGTGAAGGGAAATCAATTTCATTTAATTCCGCCGGTGAATATGTTACAAATTCCCAATCGTATTTCTTTGTTATTTCTAAGAAACATTGCTCATCCTTCTTTAAATCAATCGTGCATAGCGCTTTCACACTTTTTTTCGAAAGCTTCAGCTCTGCAAGGGTTTCATCAATGACTTGCTCAATTTCTTCCACTGCTGTCCCACGATTACAGCCCATGCCAAGCACCACCGATTTTGGTCGATAAATAACACCATTTTCTAGAAGCACTTCTTCTTTTGGGTCAATGATGCGGTCAGTAATGAGCAATGTCGCATGTGGTTTCGCTTCAATCGCATCATATGTTGACGGATAAATTTTTATTTGCTCTGGCATCGTTGTGTCACGCATCCACCAGTCACGTTCTCCCGTTTCCTGAACGATTGCAACGTGCTCCTCATTGACAACAGAGGCACTGACAGGTGTCAGTTTATCGGCACTATCCCAAACCCAGCCAAAACGAGCACCAAATAAATCAACCGGAATGGTCTTTTGCACATCTGAGGCTGTTGTAATAATAGGATTTGCTCCAAGTGCTGCAGCTACTTCATGTGTCAGCTCATTGGCGCCACCTAAATGTCCCGATAACACACTAATCACGTTTTCACCACGGTCGTCAATGACGACAACACCTGGATCAGTCTTTTTATCCTTTAAAATCGGTGCTATCATGCGTACAACTGCACCGAGTGAGATGATTAAAATTAAGCCTTTATATTGCTTAAAAAGAGTTGGCAGCAGTAAACGCACAGTACCAGTAAACATCTGAATATGCTTTTCTTCTTCATCGCCCTGCTCAAATTTACTCATGTAATATAAGTCGCTCGCAGCAAAAGTATGCTGCAAGCGACGTCCGATTTGAACACCGTGCTTTGTAATGGCGACAACTGCATAAGGATTTCGTTGGTCAACTTCTGGCAATACGCCCTCTTGTAACTCAATCACTTGTTTTCACACCTTTTCTAAAGCCATGTGTAAAGGAAGCATCATATAATTTGGAGCGATATTGATCTTTATCATGAATAGTCGGATCTAAGGCCCAGCCAGCTAAAATCATCGCATGCTTACGAATACCGTTCACACGCATCGCTTCATCCAGTTCAATTAATGTTGTACGGACGATTTTTTGATCTGGCCAAGAAGCTCGTTGAATAACAGCTACTGGTGTATCATCGGTCCAGCCAGCATTTTGTAATTCTTTTACTATTTTCTTTGTTAGCGTTGCGCTCAGGAATAAGGCAATTGTACAGTGATGACTCGCTAAATCGCGTAGCTTCTCAAATTCTGGAACAGGTGTACGTCCTTCGGCACGCGTTAAAATAAGTGTTTGTGTTAAATCAGGAATGGTTAATTCTGCCCCGATTGCCGCTGCTGAAGCGAAGACAGAGCTAACACCAGGAATAACCTCGTAGCCAATGCCTTCCTTTTTTAATAGAGCAACTTGCTCCATGATTGCTCCATACATCGCAGGGTCTCCTGTATGCATACGAGCTACAACTTTACCTGCATTAACGCGATCTACCATGACCGCTACCATTTCCTCTAAATGCATACCTGCTGTGCGAATAACCTCTGCATCTGGTCTTGCCTTTGCAATTAGGTCCTCATTCACTAATGAATCTGTATACATGACAACGTCTGCTGTTTGTAGCATATGTAAGCCTTTTACTGTAATTAAATCTGGATCACCAGGACCAGCGCCGACAATATATATTTTTTTCATTATTTACGCACCACCATTAACGTTAAATATTCTAAATCGACACCATCTAGCTCCCGTACATCCCAAATGATTTCCTCGTCAGATGTTACCTTTGTTACGACCGATGCCTTATCAAGTAAATCTAAATCGCGAAGCACCTCAAGCATTAAATCAATAACTTTCGCTACTTTTATAAACACCACTGCATCGTGACTTTCAATCGCTTCACGCATGGCATCATAGTCATCATGGGCAGGGACAATGGCAACACGGTCATCGCCATCTGCTAATGCAATCCCAAGTCGTGATGCTGAACCATTGAACGAAGAAATTCCAGGAACTGTTCGGATTTCAACATCAGGGTGCATGTCCTGCATAAGCTTCATCATATGGATGAACGTACTATATAATAATGGGTCACCTTCTGTTACGAATGCGACGTCCTTACCTTCTTTTAATTTCTCATAGACAAGTTCCACTGATTTCGTCCATTCGCGTTCTAATACAGCCTCATCCTTTGTCATTGGAAATACTAGGCCAAGCATATCTTTTTCTTCCGGGTTAATGTAGACATCTACGATACGATGTGCGTAGCTTTTACTACCCTTTAGTTTTTTCGGATAGGCAATAACAGGAGATTCTTGAATAACACGGAATGCCTTAACTGTAATTAACTCTGGATCGCCAGGACCTACGCCCAAGCCATATAAAATACCAAGATTACTCATGATTTTCTTCCTTTCGATATGCAGAAATAATGTAAATAGGATTTAATGGGACAAAACGTGTCATATCTAATATTGGTTTACTGCGCGCAAGCTGTGCTTGCAATATGTCTACAGCAAAGCCACAAGACTTAAACGCTTCGACTGCTTTATATAAATTTTCAATTGTTGCAGCATTCAAGACAATACGACCTTTTGGCTTTAAGCGTGTACAGCACAATTGTAATAACTCCACCATTTCTCCTCCAGTGCCGCCAATAAAAACCGCATCCGGATCAGGGAAATTTTCAAGTCCTGCTGGCGCTTTACTATGAATAGCTGTCATATCTACACGGAACTTTTGCTGATTTTGCAGACAATTTTCTAAATCGGGAGCATTTTTCTCCACGGCAAATATTTGACCTTCTGGCGCAAGCTTGCCGGCCTCAATGGCCATCGAACCCGTACATGTGCCAACATCCCAAACGACGCTATCCTTTTGTAGCTGCATCGCTTGTAAACTTAAGACACGAATTTCTTTTTTCGTAATCAGCCCTTTGTCTGGCTTACGCTGTGAGAATTCTGCATCATCAATACCAAGTACATAGTGTTTCGGTACTGAAGTTTGCTGTAAAATGACAACATTTAACGGAGAAAAATCAGTCACTTCTAATTCATCAAGCGAATACCAGCCGAATTTTTCGTTTGTGCCCTGCAAATTTTCTGCCACAAACGCACGGTATTCTGTCATGCCAAAATGCTTTAAATAACGTGCCAACTCATTCGGATTATTCTCTGCATCTGTTAGCAACGCCACTTTCTTTTTACCATCAATGCGTTGTGCTAAGCCTTTCATGGAACGCCCATGAATACTTGTAACATAAGCATCCTGCCAGCTTTCCCCCATCTTTGAAAAAGCAAGCTGCACAGAGCTCATATATGGATACACGTCAATGTCTAGCTTTTTCGCTAAATAACCACCGATTCCGTAAAATAATGGATCACCTGACGCTAAAATAACTGTAGTTCTTGTTTCTGCAGATAATCTTTCGACAAGCGCCGAAAGACCACCTTTTATTAACATTTTTTCACCCGTGAAATTCGGGAAAAATTCTAGGACACGCTCCCCACCAACAAGTACCTCACAGTCTTCAATCCACTGTACATATTGCGGTAGTAAGCTTTCTTGCCCGTTATCCCCGATCCCAATCAATTTCATCGATCGATGCAATGTCATCAGCCCTTCCTAATAATTGTCCCTGCATCGAATAAATCGATGTGGATAGCGTTAATCCGCCTTTAATATGATGTAATGAAGAATAACAGCAAGCTTCACATAAGTGGTGGAAGAATGCATCATAGCCCTTTTCTGCCATAATTTCTCCAACCTGGGAAGCAGTGTTTGCCTCTCGTACGTTCGTAATAGTTTCTTCATCTGCACCTATATCCACTGCTAATTGTGCTAAAAAGTTAAAATCAATAGGAGCACTTTTCGAGTGCACCATCATGACACCTTGTGCCACCTTTGAAAATTTCCCCATCATCCCAACAAGCGATACTTGCTCCATACCAAGTCGTTTACAATGCTTTAATGTAAAGCCTACAAAATCGCCCATTTCTATAAACGCTTCCTCTGGTAAATGCGGGTACTGTGCCATCGCATACTTTTCACTACGTCCACCAGTCGTGACGACTAAATGCTTACAACCAGCCTCTTTTGCAACACTAATTGCTTGGACAATGCTGGCCATATAGGCAGAACTCGAAAAAGGCACGACGGTTCCCCTTGTGCCTAAAATAGAGATGCCTCCTATAATACCAAGTCGCCCATTTAACGTTTTTTTCGCAATTTCCTCCCCCTCAGGGACGGAAATAACTACGTTAACGCCTCGTTTAATTTGAAATTCATCAAGTACACCTTGTACAGTACTATGAATCATCTTCCGTGGTACAGGATTGATAGCTGCTTCTCCAACAGGTACTGGTAAGCCGGGCTTTGTTACACGCCCGACACCAACTCCACCGTCCAGATGAATGCCTGGTATATCTGACCAGCTTACTGTGCCAACAATGAGTGCTTTATGTGTTGCATCCGGATCATCACCAGCATCTTTAATCGTTTCACAGCTAACAGCGTCATGCTGAAATGTACATTTTTCTATCGTAAAGGTTGCATCTCGTCCAATTGGCAAATGAATCGTACTCGTTTCTTGCTCTTCATTTGTAATTAAGGCGAGTAAAGCGGCCTTCGTTACTGCAGTTGCACAGGACCCCGTTGTATAACCGTGACGCATGTCTTTAGGATCCTTTTTAGGCTTCCGCTCCATTATTTTTTCGCCTGTTCATCCGCTAAAAGTGAGACAGCATTCAATGCGGCAACCGTCACTGTACTACCGCCTTTACGACCAACATTTGTAATATACGGAATACCTTCTAGTTTTAATAACTCTTCCTTCGATTCAGCAGCTGATACGAAGCCAACTGGCATACCGATAATTAAATCTGGTTTCGCTAAGCCTTCTTTAATTAAACGAATTAATTCTAGCAATGCTGTTGGGGCATTCCCAATTGCATAAATACCACCTTCGTGTAATTTAGCTGCCTTTTGCATAGAAATAATTGCACGTGTTGTGTTTTGTTTTTTCGCCTCAATTGATACGTCTTCATCAGCGATATAACAGTGTAAATCGCCACCATGCTTTTGGAAGCGTTTTTTCCCTGAACCACTTTCAATCATTTGCACATCTGCAATAACATGGCGGCCAGCAAGGATTGATTGAATACCAGCCTCAATTGCTCCCGGTGTAATAATTACGCTACGCCCTAATTCAAAGTCTGCAGAAGCATGAATGATGCGACGTACAACTTTCCACTCATCCTCTGAAAAATTATGCTCGCCCATTTCCTCTGCAATAATAGAGAAACTGTAATCGTAAATTTTATCTGGGTCTACTGTTAATGGTTTGAAATCTGTTTTAAAGTCCATTTGGATTGCCTCCTAAAGTGTGTTTTGTACAGCTTGAAGTATGTCTTCAAATGTAGAATATTGCTGTCCGTATTTTATATTTGGTCTTGCAATTAAAATCGTTTCGATGCCACATGCAAGGGCTGCCTCTAGCTTTTCATCCACCGAGCCAACCTTGCCGCTTTCTTTCGTAATCATCAACGTCACATCATATTGACGAAAAAGTGCTTCATTTAATTCCTTTGAAAAAGGGCCCTGTATGGCAACAATATCTCTTTGCGCCACACCAAGTGCTTCGCATTTTTCCATATTATCGAGTCGAGGAAGCATACGCGCAATTACTCGTGTATTTTCTAAACCATGTAATACCTTTGTAAAGGTTGCTAGTGTTTTACTGCCCGTCGTTAGCATAATGACACCACGTTTTTTTGCTGCTAACTGGGCAGCCTCGTCGTAATCTTTCACAATCGTAATTAACGGATGTGCATATTGCTCATGAGCACGCTCATAGCGAATATACGGAACATTTGCTTGCTCAGCTGCCACCATAGCATTTTTTGAAGCTTCTTCAGCAAATGGATGAGAGGCATCTACCACTAAACGGTATCCTCGCTCTGTAATAATCGTTGCCATTTCATCCGCCGTTAAACGACCGACTAAATAAGGAAGGCCTACTTCAGCAAGGCTAGAAGCAGCTGATTCAGTAACGACCGTTGCTGTTACAGCATAACCCGCTGACTGGATTTCAAGTGCTAGATTTCTAGCATCGCTCGTCCCTGCTAACATGAAAATCATTTCACTGGCTCCTCTTCATGGTGGTGATGATGATCATGGTCGTGATGATCATGTTCATGATCGTGGTCATGATGGTGATGATGATGATGCGTATGTCCATGTACTGCTGCATAAGCACGATAATTTTCTAAATCTTGCATACCTGTTGACGTGCCATTTACAGCTTGCTCAATACGTTCTAATAGTACATTTTGTAAACGCTCATGATAGCCAAAATAGTTAGCAATTTGAATAGCACAGTCCGGATATTTTTCATTAAATTGCTTACACATACCGTTCATACGTTCCATTAGAATACCTGTGAATAAAAAATACGGTAGCATAATAATTTTTTTAGCACCGAGCTTCACACAACGCTCAATTCCTTCTTCAACACGCGGATCAGTGACACCCATAAAGGCACTTTCTACATACTTAACCGGGAGTTTTTCCCATAACAAGCGTGTAATTTTATAAAAATCACCATTTGCAGCAGGATCACTGCCACCACGTGCAATTAATAAAATAGCAGTATCTTCATGTTGTTCTTCAGCATTGAAGCCGATTTCAGCTAAACGGTCTTCTAATATAGCAAATATTTCTTCATGGATACCGATTGTTTGACCATATGTGAACGTTATATTTGGATAATGCTCACGTGCATGTTCGATTTCTGCTGGAATATGTAGTTTTGAATGTCCAGCATGAAGAAGAATAATCGGAATAACATGCACCTCTGTTGCACCCTTCTTCACACAGTTCGTAATACCTTCCTCAATATTCGGCGAAGCGAACTCTAAAAAACATGTTTCAACTAAAAAACGTTCATCAATACGAGGTGTCATTTGCTCGATAAACGCGCATACCTCTTCATTTCCTGCTTCTAAACGGCTCCCGTGGCCGACAAATAAAATTGCTTTCATTTCATTACCCCTCACTAGTCGCCGCATGGAGCTGGCTCTACTTTTATTTTTGAAGACATATCCTGATACGTAAAATGTAGGATCTTTTTCACACGCTTGAAGTATTTAAACAGACGTTCATTTGGATGCGCATTTGCTTTATATTCATCGATAATATCGGTGATAAGTGGTATGAGCTGTTCAGGCTCTAACCCTTCAACAACAGGCTGGGCCGCATGTGCTGTACGACCAACCGGCTTAGCTCCAATAAAAACATCAAATTTACTTTTACGATAAACAATGCCAATATCATCAAATACTGCTCGATAACACGCCATACCACAGCCATTAAAACCAATATTTAATGTTTTCGGTAACGCCATACCCCCAAGCTTTTCTTGAATCTCTTCCGCATATGGAATCGAATCGAACTTTTCGCCATAACAGAAGTCACAAGCCTTTAACGAAAGTACGTCACCAAGTGGTGCAAGTAAAAAGCCAACTTCACGGAGCTTTGTTGTAATTTCTTCAGGCTCAGACGTTGGAATTTTCAAATGAATTTGATGGTCTGGTGTATACTCCATCGTCCCTTCCTCACCAACTACTTCAGCTAATGTCATCATTTGTTGCGGCGTAAAGAACTTATTGGCTACCCCAGGACTAACCGCTAATTCAAAAACAGATTCGATTTTTTGTTGAACGAGCTTGGGTGTTACTTTCACAGCGCTCGTACCCTTCACCAAAGCAAGAGCTGCTGTTGCCATTTCAAGTGACGATTTTTTAGGCTTTAGTTCCGGTCTAATAGCTAAACTGGGCTTAATACGATTGGTATTAGGATCTGTTGCAAAATCATTACGCGCTGTTCCAGTTTCTTGATTCATCGCCCATGGTTCATTTTCTTCCTTGAGTCGTTGATGTGGTCGTAACGGTTGTTTTTCATCACCAAGTGTATATTTCCGCTGATAGCCACGTGGCGTAATCATCTTATTGTCGTAGAAGAATGTTGTTGAATTCCCAATAATAACTGTCGTTAACATGCCGATATCATGTTCAAGCATTTCTGCTAAAGTCGTCATCGTAATTTCTTGACGGTCGCGATATGCGCTTTTCACAAGGCCAACCGGTGTATCTGGCGAACGATATTCTAATAAAATTCGTTGCGCCTCTACGATTTGTCTCGTACGACGTCCACTTTTTGGATTATAAAGCGCAATAACAAAATCCGCCATCGCTGCCGCTTCTACTCTTTTTGCAATTAAATTCCAAGGTGTTAAATGGTCACTTAAACTAATGGTACAGGCGTCATGCATAATTGGAGCACCTAGTAAACTCGCACACGAATTAATAGCTGAAATACCTGGAACAATTTCTACCTCGATACCAGTGGCTTCTGTCCAGCCTAGCTCGATTAATACCTCATACACTAATCCTGCCATTCCATATACGCCGGCATCTCCACTGGAAATGACCGATACGATACTTCCAGCCTCTGCTTGACGTACCGCTTCCTGTGCACGTGAAACTTCCTCCGTCATACCAGTACTAATAATCGACTTTGCACTAACTAAATCCTGAATAAGTTCAACATACGTTTTATACCCAATGATCATATGACTTTGTTGCAGTGCCTCTACAGCACGAGTCGTAATATGTTTAAAGTCTCCAGGGCCAAAGCCAACTACGAAAATCTTACCTTTTTGCGCCATGTTGTTACCCCTCTTTCACCTTTTCAATACCTTTAATGGCTGTTGTTTGTGCTGTACGGTGTAGCGTGCCTTCACGCAATGTAAAGACATGCTCATTATGTAACGATTCATGATTTAAATTTTGTACGAGTGCCTTCGCATGCTCTGTTGTCGGGATACGGTACCAATTCCCCTGAGGATATGCAATGACAACACAAGCATCTTTACATCTGCCATTACAGCGAGTTCTTGTCGTATGTATTTCCTGATCAAGTGCCAGCACCTGTATTTCGTCACGGATCGCCTGTGTAATATCCTCAGCATCTTTTTTCATACAGCTACTACCATTACAAATAAAAAGATGTGTTTTCATGCCCTCTAAATTCCAAGTTGTCATAGTCGTTCGTTCTCCCCTCATTTGCTTTTAGGAAAAAGAAAAACCTTTACTCTAGACGAAGAGTAAAGGTTTAGTAGAAGCCAAATAAAAACGAATATATACAGGTACTCGCTTTCGCTTCAACTTCTCCCTCCGAAAAGTTTGCATGCATCATCACATAAGCAGGTTTCCTGACTTAAGCTTCCTTTTACTTTCGCACCTTCCTAGTTTTCACTAGTGGCATCCACGATTTCATCAGCTATTACAGTAGCGGGGGCTGTATCGGACTTTCACCGATTTCCCTATTATCTTGAAAATAATCAAGCACTTATGGACGTTTTATATGAATTTTTTAATATATCAATTATGCCTCGGCATAATTGCGTGACAGCCGCCGGAGGCTTTACCTTCTTTCAGCAGGTACAGGTGTTTTGATACCCGTTGAAAAGAACTTAAATCAGCATTCATCTCACCATCTATACAGGTAGGAGGCTTCTGTAGCTTACGCTTCACTTTCGCTACAAAAGATGTTCGCTGAAAGAATTTTCATGTAATTGAAAACTGTTTCTATCATAGCTTATTTTTTAAAAATTTCAATATTACTTTCTTAATTTGTGACAATTTTTTTAAAATTCTAGAGAAAAACGCGACATTTCTTTTTGATTTATCTAAATTTTCGACATAGACTATTAATTTTAAATTTTTTCATAAAAATCATAGCATAAATATGGAAATTCATGTTACACTTTGTCGTGAAATCTCACAACTTCATCTTTTATCGGTGCGAATTGTTCAGCTTTTCGCTTAAAAGGGAAGCCGGTTCAAGTCCGGCGCGGTCCCGCCACTGTACTAGGGAGTTTTATAGAAAAAGTCACTGTCCAAAGGATGGGAAGACCTATAAAACGTTGAACTAAAGCCAGGAGACCTGCCGAAAAAAATGTGATCGTTTCAACCTACGAGGATGGGTGTGCGGCTTAGCAGATTAGAATTTTATTTGCTTTTTTAGCTATGCACTTTTCCATTATCGGAGAAGTGCTTTTTTCATTCAGCAGAGACTCCATCTCAAGGTGGTAGATTCGTACAGATATGGTTCCAACCGGGCTAAAACACCTACTGAATGAAAAGAAAAGCCTCTGGCGGATGTCACGGACTTTGAAAGGAATGCACAATTCAAAAATCCGGACGAATTATTTTCTGTGTGAAAGCAAAGCGGCAGCTACAAATGTTTTCTGTAGCGAAAGCAAAGCGGCAGCTACAAATGTTTTCTGTAGCGAAAGCAAAGCGGCAGCTACAATTACGCCAAGGCACATTGGATCGATCGCATACTAATTCGAAATATTTTAAAGCCAGGAGGAGAGATTCATGAAATTTTCAGGTTGGAAGCTTAGTTATTTCTTATTGGCATTTTTATTCGTGCCAAATCGTGCATTTGCGATGCATATTATGGAGGGCTTTTTGCCAATTGAATGGGCGATTTTTTGGTGGGTCGTATCGATTCCATTTATTATTTTAGGATTACGTTCTATTCGAAAAACCATTGAAGAAAACCCTGAAACAAAAATGATATTAGGGCTATCGGGTGCCTTTGCCTTTGTACTATCTGCCTTAAAAATTCCTTCTGTAACAGGGAGTTGCTCGCATCCAACTGGAGTTGGACTTGGAACAGTTCTTTTTGGACCATTAGCAATGAGTGTCATCGGGACAATCGTATTATTATTCCAATCTTTACTATTAGCACACGGCGGGCTTACAACATTAGGGGCAAATACCTTTTCGATGGCCATTATGGGCCCTATAATCGCTTACTATGTATTTAAGGGCTCACAAAAAATGGGATTATCATTTTCAGTAGCCGTCTTTTTAGCAGCAATGCTTGGTGATTTAGGTACATATGTTGTCACTTCAGTGCAACTAGCTCTTGCCTTCCCTTCTGAGGTCGGAGGCTTTATGGCTTCATTCACAAAATTTGCTGGTATTTTTGCATTAACTCAAATTCCTCTTGCTGTTAGTGAAGGAATTTTAACAGTGATCGTCATGAACTTCCTAAAAAAATACAATGTGAGTGAATTAAAGGCTCTACGTGTTTTCTCAACAAAGGAGGCACACTAACATGAAAAAAAACTTACTGCTCTTAGCCATTGTTGTGTTCCTAGCGATTATCCCCCTATTTATTCAAAAAGGTGCAGAATTCGAAGGGGCTGATGGTGAAGCGGAGGCAGCAATTAGTGAAATTGATGCTAACTACGAGCCATGGTTTGAAAGCTTATGGGCGCCACCAAGTGGTGAAATCGAAAGCTTATTATTCGCATTACAAGCTGCTATTGGCGCTGGATTTATCGGCTATTTCATTGGCTTAATGCGCGGCAAACATAAAGAGGGTTAAGCGATGTTACTCATTGATAAGTATGCTTATTTAAATAAATTAGCGACTGTTCATCCGCTAGAAAAAATGACGTTATCCCTTGGACTACTTATATTGTCGCTTATCATGAGAGATGAACGAATTTCACTCATTACATTTTTTGTGATGAGTGCTTTTATCATTTTAGGTGCAAAAATCCCTGCTAAATATTATGTTAAATTGCTATTGCTTCCCGGATTTTTTTTACTATCAAGTTTAGTGTCAATTTTAATTTCTATAGTGCCAACAACTAGCACGTTACCAGCGTATATTTGGTCATTTTCACTTAATAGTTGGACGATTTTTATCGGCAGAGCGAGCCTCGTGACAGCACAACAGCTTTTTTTCATCGTCCTTGGCAGCATTAGCTGTTTGTATTTTTTAATTCTCACAACATCAGTCCACTCTATTTGTTACGTGCTACGACAATGGCGAATTCCAACTCTATTTGTAGAGCTAGTAGAGCTGACGTATCGTTTTATTTTTATCTTTTTAGATAGTATGCAAAAAATTCATCTTGCCCAGCAGGCTCGTCTAGGATACAGCTCCCCTATGCAGTGGCTTCGTTCGGTATCAATGTTAATTGCAGCTTTATTTGTTGAGATGTTCCAACGCAGTCGTGAACTAAACAATGCGATGGAAGCCCGTGGTGGCGAAACTGTTTATTGGCAAAACGATGTTATCTATAACACAAAAAATTGGGTAGGTATTGCTACTATTTTTATACTGCTCATCATTTATGGAGGTTTTTTCTGATGACAGATTTATACTTTGATTTAACACATTTATCCTACGCTTATGCAGATGGAACTTATGCACTAACAGATATTACACTTCAAATTCCAAAGGGGAAAAAAATCGCTTTACTTGGTCATAATGGAGCTGGAAAATCAACGTTATTTCAGCATTTAAATGGTATTTTGAAGCCTACCGCTGGAAGTATATCCTTTTGTGGCAATGACCTGAACTATAGTAGAAAAGCATTAAAACAATTACGCCAACAGGTTGGTATTGTTTTTCAGGATGCCGACAATCAGCTTTTTTCTGGCACAGTTAAGCAAGATATTGCATTTGGTCCTTTGAATCTTGGCTGGACAACTGAAAAAATTGAAGAGAAAATTGCGTGGGCCGTCGCTCAAACCGAAGTCGAAGCATTGCTAGATAAACCGATCCATTTTTTAAGTGTTGGACAGAAAAAACGTGTCGCAATGGCCGGAGTACTTGCAATGGAACCATCCGTTTTATTATTAGATGAACCAACAGCTGGACTAGATAATTATTATAGTGCACAAGTTTTACAGTATTTAGAAACGCTAGAGAACGGTGAACGAACAATTTTACTGGCAACACATGATATTGCATTAGCCTATGAATGGGCAGATCAAATAATCGTGATGGAAGCTGGGACAATTATTTATAATGGAGATCCAGTTTCTATGTTCTTCCAAGATGATTTACTTGAAAGAGCCCATCTTGAACGACCATGGGTCTTTGAAATGGCCGTTGCCTTGCAAAAGAAAAAGTTATTTAAAACAAACATTAAAATGCCTCGTTCGAAGGCAGATTTGCACAGACTTCTTGAGCAGCTTTAAGATAATTTGTTCATAGTTAATTGAATCTGTGCTCCTACTCCCATTTCACAAATCGAGTAAAATGTTTCGACCTCTCTTCTACATATTTTTATAACGGGATAAATATGGTAAAATATAGAATGGTGCTTTTGGAAAAATATATACTTATTACGAAACTTTTCTAACAGTCATTCGTATTAGTATAGATGTCACAAATATTTGGCACACTCAAGGAGGGAAAACAGTTGAAAAACTGGAAGAAAAAATCAGTTGCTTTAGTAGCATCTGCAGCACTAATGGTTCCTGCTACTTCTGCCTTTGCTGAAGCGCCACAAAAAACAGCAAAGAACCAAGAGTTAGTGAAAGTAGCTAGCAATAAGGATCAAACATCTAAGAATCAAAAAGAATGGATTAGTCAGGATACGATTATCGTCAAACATTCCGGTCTTGATAAGAATGTGCACAAAAAAATTGGCGCAAAAGTGATCCGCTCTATTCCTTCATTAGGATACGATGTTATCCAACTGAACAAAGGAACAGATTTAGAAAAAGCAGTTTCATATTACGTGAAACAAAAAGGAGTTAAAAAAGTATCTCCAAGCTACGTGTATCATTCCTTTGGCACAGAAGTAGATCCAAAGAAACAGGATATGTACCATTTGAGTCTACTTCAAATTGATAAAGCACTAGAATTAGCTGGCAACAATGATGTAAAAGTAGCTGTTATCGATGGTGGTGTGGATTTTAAACATCCAGATTTAAAATCTCAAGTACTACCACCATATAATGCAGCAGCACCTGCCAATACATCTTATCCTAATGAGCACGGAACACATGTAGCAGGAATTGTTGGCGCGGCAAAAGATAATGGTATTGGAGGACATGGGATTAATCCAAATGCCAAGCTTCTTCCAATTGATGTATTCAACGGAAAAGATGGCGCTAGTGATTTCGTTATTGCACAAGGAATCCTTTACGCCATTGAGCAAGGCGCAGATGTTATCAATATGAGCCTTGGCGGTTATGGTGATTCTCCATTAGTGGAGGAAGCCGTTCAGAAAGCCATTGATAAAGGAGTTACCGTTGTAGCAGCTGCTGGAAATGAATCGACAGACAATTACTCCTTCCCTGCTTCTTACGAAGGCGTTATTAGTGTAGGCTCTACAAATGATCGAAACAAGCTATCAGGCTATTCAAACTATGGTCCATCGGTTGATCTTGTAGCTCCAGGTGAAGACATTTACAGTACAGTTCTTGATGAGAAAAAAGGATCATCCTTTGTAAAATTTAGTGGAACATCGATGGCATCTCCTGTTGTTGCAGGTGTGGCGTCCCTACTAAAATCAAAATATCCAGATTTAAAGCCTTATGAAATAGAGGCTATTCTCGAAATGACCGCAAAGGATTTAGGTGAAAAGGGCTATGATCTGACATATGGACATGGCCTTGTAGATCCTGTGAAAGCATTACAGTTTAATATTAATAATCTACCAAAACAGTATTCTGAAACAAAAGAAGAGCGCTTGAAAAACGCAAAAGCCCTTAAAAAAGATATAGTAAATACTGAAAAAGGTGAATTCAAGTTACCAGACGAAAAGAAATGGTACAAGGTGGAGCTAGATGCAAATGAGTATACTCAACTGACATTAAAAGGTGCAGCCAAATATGATTATGCATTTGATTTATACTTCTACCCTGAAGGTAATAAAAAAGAAGTAGAACCAATTAAAGTCAATGATGTACGTGTAGGCAAGCAAGAAGGATACCTATATAAAGCAGATCAAAAAGGAACCCTTCTTATTGGCGTTAAAGATCATAATGGCAGCTATAGCTCGAAAGGTGATTCAAACTACGTATTCACGGCCCAAACAACTAAAAAATTACCAATTGATGCATTAGATATGGAACATATGGCGAAGATTGAAAAATTCCCATTCAGTACAGCCGGGAAAAACTATACCCTACTTTCTGAAGATCATCTAGGTGATAAAGATTATTTTACATTTTCAGTGAATGAACCAACGACACTGAAATTTGATTTAGCTGGGATTCCAGGTGTTTCTGCTTCTATGGAGCTTTATCTAAAAGAAGATTTAGTTAATGTTCCGTCAGAGGAGGAAGATGCTGAAGGATTAAATGAGGCCTACCCAATCCGAGCATCTTACGGCACGGATAAAGGCGATGGCGTCAACTTAGTTGTCGATGCTGTACCTGAGGAAGAGTATGTAATAAGCGTATCTAATGAAAACGGTATGAATTTTTCACTTGATATGTTCTTTGGCGGCGGTATTGAAACTGAGCAAACTGTTAGTGAATCCATCATTCCTTACACATTAAAAGGTGAAGTCGTTACCCTTCCTAAGGATGAAGACGGACTTTCATCAAATGGCGGAATGCAAGAAGATAACGTACAAAAGGAAATTTTACCTTTAACGGAGTATAAAGCAAAGAAACGTAATCAACTAAATGATTTTATGAATATATTCATGAATCCAGATGCTATGGGACAACCGGAAAATGTTGACCAAATCATGAGCCAAGCAATTCGTTTTGATATTGGTAAAGATCAAAAAGCATACTTCCAAACAGAAGATGATCAAGATTACTTCGCATTTACAGCTAAAGAAGATGCCGTATATGGTTTCCGAATTCAAAAAGGTTTAAACCAATCTCCAGCCGGTACTGTATTCGAATATGATGAGGAAACAAATGAATTAATCCCAGTTTCTTCATTAACGAATGATATGGGGTTACTCAGTCTACTTTTTGGATCAGCAAGTGATCCAAACGATGCAAAGGCAATTGCATTGAAAAAGGACAAAACATATGTAGTACAAGTGATGAATTTTGGTGATCGTTCTGCTGAACCATATACACTTAAAACTAGTAAAATGGCAGCAATTCCAGAAGACGATAATAGAAGTAATAACACACCAACCACTGCAACAACGATAAAACCTGGTATTACTTATAAAGATCATCTCATTTATCAAGATGATACTGATTTCTACTACTATAAACAACAGGGGAAAGATGAAGTCATGAGTCTTCTTATTTCTTCTGTACCATATACTAAAGAACAGCTAGCTAAATTACCTAATGAACTTCAAAATGACTTGAAATTTTCAGGCTCCATTATAGAAGATACAAATGGTAATATGGAAATTGATCCACAAGAAATGGCGACAGAAATTCCATTTGGGCAAGGTGAAGACCTACTTGAAATGCTACTTGGTCTTGGGGGAACAACAGATGTAAATACTTCTTTTAAAGCTAAAAAAGATCACGGTTATTTTATTGTTCTTAACGGAAGCAATGTAGGACAAGTATCAATCCAGCCATATACTTTAACTTTGTTTGATCATAAAAAACAAGATGAGGATGCAGATTCTAAGTTAGTAAATGGTATACCGACAAAACCAACTGTACTTACGAAAAAAGATGATAAATGGGTAGCTACTCAATATTTAAATGCTGGTGTTCCATTTGGTGATAAGGACTATTTTGAATTTAATAACGACAGCAAACGCAATGTGTCCTTCTCTCTTCAAACAGAAAAAGCACTAGATGGTGTCATCCGTATTATTGATGCAAAAGGTAAAACAGTAGAAACTTTAGATCTTTACGGAGCTGGAGATGCTGAAGTAGGTACAGTCGAACTGGATAAAGGCACTTACTATATTGAAGTAAGTGAATATTACGGTAAAGCTAGTACTGAACCATATACACTTGAAATAAAATAAGATATACCCTTGGGCTGAAAAACGAACTTTAAAGAACAATAGACTTTTCAGTTGAAGGTAGTGTAATAGCTGCAAGATTTGAATTTTCAAACAAATGCAGGATTATCCCCTAGATAATGAAAAATCTAGGGGATTTTTTATATAGAGATGATCTACCCTTTCTATTCGACCTAATTTAAACTTGGCTTTTCCCCTAAATATTGTGCCACCTTTTGCACAATATGCTGCCAATTTAATTCCGCCCTTGCGAATGCTTGGAGATGTTCACACGTATCCCCTAGTAAAGCTTCCTGTTTCGTTACTTGCTGCAATGTCTGCCCAACACCTTCCCAATCATGTGTCGGATGAATTGTTCCATAGCGTTGATTATGAGTAATATCCAAAGCCCCATCTACATCAGTCGAAACAATGTAACAACCATTCTTTGCAGCCTCAGCAAATACATGAGCATAGCATTCTACTAAAGAGGTAAGGCAAAAAATTTTAGCCTTTCTATACTCCTCCTCCAATTGCACCTTATCATAAATCGGTCCCAAAATAATGACCTGTGCCGCAAATGGGTTTCCATCAAGTACGTTCAGCAGCTCCTGTCTAAACGCCTCTGACATGGGACCTACTAATCGAAATTCCCAATCTGTAAGTTGTGCAGCTAAAAATGCTTTAACTGCTAAAAGAATTTGTTTTTCGGGAGCATCTAATCGGCCAACCGTTAGTATTCTATTTTCTTTTTCTTTATATGAAACCGGCTCTGTTTGAAATAGCTCATAAAAACCATTAGGAATACGTTTAATATCTAAATTTAAAAATTCATGAATAGCGTTTTGAATGGATTCACATTCAGAGGAAAGTACATCACAAAGCTGGAGTAACTCTGAAAAATAAGGATAGGTTTTTAATCGGTTTAACCAAAAACGATTAACATCTAGTTTCATATAAATTTTTCCGTTCGGATTAAATTTTTTATAGGTTTTTAATATCGATAAATACGATGGATACGGTCCTATTACAAATGCAATATCGATGTCCTTTGCATGCTCTATTAAATAGGTATTCATATTAGCAACATAGTCATCCTCAAACGGAATATGTTGAAAAGTAACAGCAGGAAAATTTTGTTTCAATAATATCTCATTCATTTCCGTCGTCAAAATACTAACATCATAGCCTAAATATTCACCTAACAAAATCGGAACAAGGCACAAATCTTTGAAAATATGTGCGTCGGAAAGCTTATACGATTCCACGCTACATATGAAGGCTATCTTTTTTGACATAACATCCCCCCCTTATCGAATATGCCTCGGCATAATTGTAGCTGTCGCTACAGATAAACAAAGCGTCCAAAATCGCTTTATGCTTGCACAAAGCCGATTTCGTTACACCCGCCGGAGGCTTTACTTCTTTCAGCAGGTCAGGTTCATTCACTTTTATCTCACTCACCTTTAGAAGTAGAGCAATTCTGGTAACTGTCGCTTCGCTTACGCTACAAAAAATAATTGCTGAAGGAAATTAAAATGCAATGCTGTTATTAAATTATGATGTCTCGTTTAATAACGTGAAAAGAATAGTATAAGCACCGTGAATACACTAGTAAAATCACCTTATTTTCAATGTGCTTTCTCTCTTTTAAATAACAACGAATCTAAACAATTGCCTATAGAACAGCTCTTGCAACGCATATTGTAATAAAGAATCCTTTATGTCAATCAAAGCTAACAGCATTAAAACTTCTGCTTACGCCTATCGAACATTTTTTACTAACAATAAAAGAATCGAGGGTTATACATGAAAATCAGCTTTTTATCACCTGCCTATAATAGTGAAGAGTGGATATTAACAATGTTGGAAAGTATCCCGAAAGAATACGCCTATGAAATTATCGTTTGCGATGATGGCTCCACCGACAATACTGTAGCCCTATTAAAGGACTATCAAAAAAACTGCCCTGCCTTGAAAATCATTAACCATCCAACTAATTTGGGTGCTAGTGTAGCCTATAATCGTTGTATCGCCGAAGCTACAGGTGATTATATAGCTATCATTGATAGTGATGATCACTATTTACCCGCTATTGGAAACGTCTTAGCCCAAGTAGATGGTCAGTTTGATATTTACTACTACAACATGTTAACAAAGGCTGGCTACACATTTATAAAAGATGAATCTAATCGATATACTTTACCTGGACAATTTAAAATTATTCGAAGAAGTTTTATAGGTGATGCAACCTTTACCATAAGAAAAGATATTGCCGGGGATTGGGATTTTAATTGTGCCTTAATGGATAAAAATCCGACCAGCAAATATACAAATGAATTGGCATATTGGTATAACTTCCCAAGAGAAAATTCTGAATATGATTTACATCGAAGAGGATTAAAATAAATTAGTACTCCATACATGTAAGAGGTGTGAAACAATACAATGTTTAAAGATAAAGTTCTTCTCATAACTGGTGGCACAGGCTCTTTTGGTAATGCGGTATTAAGGAGATTTTTGAATACCGACATTAAAGAAATACGCATCTTTTCAAGAGATGAAAAAAAGCAAGATGATATGCGTAAACTCTATCAACATCCAAAAATCAAATTTTTTATCGGCGATGTACGTGACATCCAAAGCATTTACAATGCGATGTATGACGTCGATTTTATTTTTCATGCTGCAGCTCTAAAGCAAGTCCCCTCTTGTGAATTTTTCCCACTGGAAGCAGTTAAAACGAACATCATTGGCACCGACAATGTTTTAACAGCTGCTATTCAAACCGGTGTTAAAAAAATTATTTGCCTATCTACTGATAAAGCTGCTTATCCAGTAAATGCAATGGGCATATCAAAGGCCATGATGGAAAAAACGTTTATTGCTAAGTCAAGAATGGTCCATCCAGATCAAACATTGATTTGCGGTACACGGTATGGCAATGTCATGGCTTCACGCGGCTCTGTTATTCCTTTATTTATCGAACAAATTAAAGCTGGTAATCCTTTAACTATTACAGATCCAAAAATGACGCGCTTTATGATGAGTCTTGATGAAGCGGTAGAACTAGTTTTATATGCCTTTTCACACGCTGAAAACGGAGACATTATGGTACAAAAATCACCGGCTGCATATATTGAGGATTTAGCACAGGCTTTACTAGAAATATTTCAGGCACAAAATAAGATACAAATAATCGGAACACGGCATGGTGAAAAGATTTACGAAGTGTTATTAACAAAGGAAGAAGCCGCAAAGGCACTCGATATGGGGAATTTTTATAGAATCCCTGCAGATAATCGAGATTTAAATTATGGGAAATATCTTGATGAGGGTTCTCCTAAAATTACGCTAACCGATGAATATAACTCTACTAATACGAAAATACTGTCCGTCGCTGAAATAAAAGAAAAATTATTAAAGCTCCCTCTTGTTCAAGAAGAATTACATAATTGGATGGGAGGAAAACCTTGAAATTTTTAGTTCTTGGAGCTACAGGAATGGCTGGCCACACGATTTCATTCTATTTATGCTCAAAAGGGCATGATGTAACTACCTATTCACGAACAGCCTTTTCATATGGAAATAATATTACGGGAGATATTTCTGATGTAAATTTTTTAAGAGCCCTATTACTAGAAGACGACTACGATGTTGTAGTCAATTGTATCGGCGTTTTAAATGATGCCTGTGAAACCGACCGTGAGAAAAGCATATATCTCAATAGTTATTTGCCTCATGCCATTGTATCTTTATTAAAAAACAGGAAAACCAAGCTTATTCATTTGAGTACGGATTGTGTGTTCTCAGGAAAAACAGCTCCCTATCATGAAAAAAGCCTTCTCGACGGAGAAACTTTTTATGATCGTACGAAGGGCTTAGGAGAAATTGAAAGCACTCAACACCTAACGTTTCGCAACTCTATCATTGGTCCGGATTTGAAGGAAGATGGTATTGGTCTCTTCAATTGGTTTATGAAGCAGCATGATACTATTAATGGCTATACAAGTGCAATATGGACGGGAGTTACCACCCTTACATTAGCAAAGGCAATTGAACGAGCAGCAATTGAAGGGACAACAGGCTTCTATCACCTCGTCAACAATAGCAGTATTTCAAAGTTTGACCTTCTGCAATTATTCAATAAACATTTCAAGGAAAATAAAGTCATCATACGACCATATGAGCTCGTAAACATAGATAAAACCCTTGTCAACACTCGAAAAGATTTTTCATTTACTGTACCTAGCTATGAGGAAATGGTTTTTGAGATGAAAAACTGGATATGGCAGCATAAAGAATTATATCCCCATTATTTTAAATGAGTTTGGAGGTTCTGTATGCTAAAGAGCAAGTTCGGAGACCGTGCACAATGGCCACGAGTAAGTATGTCATTCATACCTTGACACTAGAAAATATCGCGATTAGTTAATTTGATTATGCAGCAAAAAAGACACCTACTACGGTGTCTTTTAGATATGCGACTAGTATTTGATTTTGAGAGTATCCCCATCGACATAAACTCCCTCGGAACGGGAAATCGGCAGCTTTTGCTCTGGTGAGAAGCCGATCGTTTCTCCATCCCTTAAAGTGACATTCTCTTCTACAATATATCCGGAAATCGTAATCAAAAAATCACGCAGTTCGGCTGGGGATGCTTGACTGTCCAAGATTTCAATTTCATCCTTGCCAAAGGACTTAAGCCCATAAGTATAGCCATCTACCCCAGTTTCCGTTCCGACGAGGCCGAAATAGACAAGATTCAGTAAAGGAAACATATCGTCATTTTTCATGATTTCAGCCATATCCTGGAAAAGTTCAGGTTGGAATACGGTGCCAGATGTATAGATCCCTATTGCGTTAGGAAGCTTTAAACAACTGGCCGCCAACTTAGTGTATAGCCTGCCACTGTCCAGCGGGGAACCGGAGCGAGTAAATGCAGCCAGGATGATTTGAGCTACATGGGTTTGCGTAACCTCCACGGCTTCCTTCCACATATAATTGCCCTGGGCATAATACTCCGCCTCACCATCTGGTACAGGAGCTTCGACAAAACTAACCGCTAACATGCAGTCGTCCACTTCAAAGACTAAGGTTCCATCCTCTGTTTCTTCGGCGTTCTCCTCATCCTCTACTAACGAGCAGGTGATGTTCCAATCATTCAAAAGGTTGGCCTTTATCTGATCCATATCACATTCTGCAGAGTTAAGCAGGACGAACCCGTTAAAAATACCAGATCCATTCTCTTGCGTGTCCGTCTCGTCCTCCATGGATTGGGTAGCTTCATATGCTGCAGCCCGCTGCATCCAGTATTCACGGATTAATTCTACCATCTTTACAGCCTCTTGCTCTGCTGTCGCAGGGTCATAAGGTTGCATCTCGCTGAATATATGGCCGCAATGCTCAGTGTCAGAAGGGTCCTCATAGCCTCCACATACGCCAAGGAGCCATTTGCCGAGTATTGTTTTTTTATACTTGAATATATAGTAGTGCATATCATATAAATCAAATTCTGCTGCAATTTCTATTTTCTTAGGTTCTTGCCCAAGTTCGTGTTCATCTGCTAGCCAGTCGATCATGGATTGCATAGCTGCTTGTTGTTGAGCTGTCATCAATTTCTCCCCTTTATGAATGCATGCTTCTACAATTATACTACCAACTTTTAGGAAGATGAATAACGAATCATGAATTATCCCAAAAATTAGTAGTTTTCTTCTATTTTTACTTCTATTCCCTCTGGGGCTTTTGGCCAACAAATGTCTTTTTGGGGAAAGCGTAGTCCAACGAAGCGGCAACAACATAGTTTGTCTGTGCGAAAGCGAAGCGGCAGCAACATGGTTTGTTTGTGCGAAAGCGAAGCGGCAGCAACATGGTTTGTTTGTGCGAAAGCGAAGCGGCAGCAACAACAACAACAGCACGATTTAGGTTGTTAGCCTGTTGTTCTTCTATTTCAGCGAGTGTTTAGACACCTGCTGAAATGGAGCTTAAATTCGCATAGAAGTAAAGCCCTAGTTTAAAGAAGATTAAAGGAAGTTTTTCATCAAGTATTAAGTGCTGAGTGAGTAGCACTATAATCCCGACTTTTTTGTCAAAAAAAAATCCTCCATTTAATTGAATTGGAAGTCAGTTTCAGGGTATTAAAAAGGGATTCAACGTCAGTGACCGAATCCCTAATTTTCGAAAACCATATTTTAATGTTTTGCATTTGTAGTTAAAGCTACGAAATTTTGAAGATGTTCAGAACTAATACTATATGAAACAACCTTCTCCTTGTACTTCTTAACTACATCCACGTGATTGTCGTAACTAAAAACAAAGAAATTAACATCTTTTTTGCCTCTTTTTACGTTCATAATAAATGGAGTAACATTAGACTCTGGTTGTAAAAATAATTTTTCATTACCTGGAAATATATAATGTTTTTTCAAAAAGGAAGCTTTATTAAAATAGTCTGTAAATTTATTTTTTTCTTCCTCTTCTAAATTCTTTCCATTAAATGTTACCGTCACATCTTTTGAATCAAGTTTTTTATGAAGTTCAAATTTACTTACCCCCCATCCCACAGCTATACTGGGAGGGCTCATCAACAATTTAAGAATAGATCCAATCACTAGTGTAATAATTAAACCTGATGTCATAGCATACCAACTCTTTCAAAAAATTTAATAGCAATTACTATGTTATTTGTTTCATGTAAAGTAATAGGCTATATCGATGTTTTATCATCCACCTCTTCATGATAAGGGATTTCTATTTTTTATAACCATCCAATTCGATGCTTTTTTGACCATCCATTTAACTATATACTAAGGGCTTCTGCAAACCTTTTGATTCCTTCATCGATTGAATCTTCATCTTCCTTGGCAAAAGTAAAACGAACAAAACCATCTTTGGATCCCATTGTAGAACCAGGAACATAAATGACGCCTCTTTTAATGGATTCTTCAAGCAATTGGGTTTCATTATAATTTTTAAGTATTTTGCACCATATATGAATACCACCTTGAGGAATAGAATATTCAACTAGATCTTTTAAATAAGTATCAAGGCTTTTTATAATTCTATCCCTTCTTTTTTCTAATTCCTTCATCAACCTTTTTATATGAATATGAAAATTGTCTGATTCTAAAAAATCATTCGCTACCCATTGTGTATAGCTAGAATGACCGAAGTCGATTTGTTGTTTCACATCGGATAATCTTTCAATGACCGATGTTGGACCAATAATCCACCCTATTCTTAATCCAGAGGCAACAATTTTAGACAAAGAACTAATGTATAATACGTTGCCATTCCTATCCATTGATTTAAGGGTAGCGATTTTCTCTCCTGAAAAAGCTGTTAAACTATAAGGATCATCTTCTACTACTGGAATTCCAAGCTTTGAGGATATGTCTAAAATCGCTTCTTTTTTCTTTTTATTCAATAAAGAGCCCGTTGGATTTTGAAAATATGGATTTAAAAAAATCATTTTTATTCGATGTTTTTTATATAATGACTCCAAATCTTCTGGGTTTATTCCGTCCTTATCGACAGGTAGATAGTGTATTTGTATACCTACTGATCTAAAAATTGGCAAATTATAATTGTACGAAGGATCTTCTATTGCTATTGCATCTCCAGGCTTTAACAAACATTGTACAATTAAATGTAATGCTTGTTGCGCTCCTGATGTTATCAGTATTGAAGAAGGATCAGTTTCGATTCCTCGACTTTCTTTTACGTGTTTTGCAATGGTAGTTCTAAGAATTTCATTGCCCTGTGGATGATCATATCCAAGGCTTCCAATAAAAGAACGTGTTGACGTTATTTCGTTTAAAAATCTTTTTGGGAAAAGTTCTTCTGACAATTCACCGGAAGCTAAATTTATTAATTGATGTTCAACAGCTTCTTTTCTTATTTTTTGCGTGACAGGTTGACTAGGTAAAAAAGAACCCGCCTCAATATATCTATTCCAGCTAGGAATCCGCTTTTTTGTTATACCCCATATATCTTTACTAATGGTAGTACCGCTTCCTCTAGTCCTTTCAATTAGCCCCATCGATTCTAATTCGTCATAAGCATGAACGACAGTACTTCTATTTAAATGTAGAGCGCTCGCTAAATATCTCTCTGATGGCAATGGTTTATCAGGTGGAAATGTACCATCTGCAATGCCCTTTTCAATAAATTGTGCGAGTTGTTTATAGATTGCTTTTTTCGCTTTTCTATCAGGTTTCCAATCCAACTATATACACCTCATTAGTTCAAACTTGCACTTTCTTCTTTTAGCAATATAATTCCTAATAAAAAAGTATATATTAATATGATTTCAATTGTAATGAACCATCCACTTCATTGTTATTTTAGCCATCCACTTAACAAATCAAAGCTGGTGAAATTTTACTCTTCGTAAAATCTTACCAGCTTTTTCGATTTCTGAAATTGATATTGTCCTAACCTCATCACGCTATAAATGTTTTCAATTATACCTTAAAGTATGCTCAAGCTTGTTTCCTTAATATCAGTGATTAGCATATGACCCGGTGCATGGGTAATGATAATAGAGGGTTTACTTTCCCTTACTACTGCCTGAGGGGTTACGCCACAAGCCCAAAATACTGGTATTTCCCCTGGCTTAATGGACACAGCATCACCGAAATCTGGTTTTGAAATATCCGTAATCCCAATTTGTTCTGGACTACCAATATGAATTGGTGCACCGTGTACATTTGGAAAACGCGAAGTAATTTGGATTGCACGAATCGCATTTTCAGGTGTCATAGGACGCATACTGACAACAGTTGGTCCTTCAAATACACCTGCTTTTTCACACGCGATATTTGTTTTATACATTGGCACATTACAATTTTCTTGAATATGTCTTATTGGAATACCTGCTTCCAGAAGAGGTGTTTCAAATGTAAAGCTACACCCGATTAAAAAACCTACCATATCCTCTTCCCAATAATCTGTAATATCTAAAACTTCTTCCGTTAAAATACCATCCTGATAAATACGATATTTCGGAATGTCTTTGCGAATATCTGCATTTTTAGCAATTTTTGAAGGTATAAATGACCCAGGTTCTGTCACATCTAATAATGGGCATGGCTTTGGATTCCGCTGACAAAATAATAGAAAGTCAAACGCATACTCCTTCTTCAAAATCACTAAATTTGCTTGTGTAAACCCAATCGACATGCCTGAAGTTGGTCCAGAAATTTCTTGATTGCGAATAAGTTTACGAATTTCATTCGGCTCTAAAGCACTATATGTTGTCATCATCCATTCACTCCTTATAAAATAACCATCCATGAAAAGATGCTCATGGATGGATGGTTGGTTGTTAGATTAACTAAAAATTTTTGGAATTTCTTCAAATAGTGTAACAATGCTGAGATATCCCATAAGAACAACTACCATTGCTCCAGCGACAGTTAACCAACGTGGATGCCTATATGTACCAACAATTTCTTTTTTGTGTGCAGCAACTAATATAATACCAAGTGATAATGGTAAAACTAGTGCATTTAATGCACCTACCAAAATTAACACATTAACAGGCTTTCCAACCAAGGCAAAAGTTGTTGTTGAAATGACGATAAATGCTATAATCACCCAATTATGATATTTCTCAATATTAGGGTGGAATGAACGAATAAATGAAACGGATGTATAAGCTGCACCTACAACAGAAGTAATCGCTGCAGCCCACATAATCATACCAAACATACGATAACCGATATTACCCGCAGCTAATTGGAATACAGATGCAGGTGGATTTGCAGGATCAATAACTAAACCTTTTGAAACAACACCAAGAACAGCTAAAAATAAAGCAATACGCATTACGCCAGTAATCAATATCCCTGTCACAGAGCTTTTTGTTACTTCTGGCAAGGATTCTTGTCCTTTGATGCCAGCGTCCAAAAGGCGGTGACCACCAGCAAAAGTAATGTAACCCCCAACTGATCCACCAACCAAAGTTACAATCGCAAACCAGCTAATTTCTTTAGGCCAAACGGTGTTCACAATCGCATCTCCTACAGGTGGTGAAGTTTTAAAAGCAACGAATAGCATGAGGAGAATCATAACACCGCCAGCAATTTGCGCAACCTTGTCCATTGCCTTTCCTGCTTCTTTATAGATAAATATAAAAATAGCAAAAAGCGCACTTACAATGGCACCCATAATTGGATTTACGCCAAGCATTGCATCTAACCCTAATCCAGCTCCAGCAACGTTCCCAATATTAAATGCTAAACCACCTGTAACAATCATAATCGCAAGGATAACACCTAATCCAGGTAACACCTTATTGGCAATTTCTTGCCCACGCAAGCCAGAAACAGCAATGATTCGCCAAACGTTTACCTGTGCAACAATATCTAGAATTAATGAAATTAAAATGACAAATCCAAAGCTAGCCGCTAATTGCTGTGTAAATACTGTCGTTTGAGTTAAAAAACCTGGTCCAATAGATGAGGTAGCCATTAAAAAGGCAGCTCCAATTAACACACTTTTACTTGCTGTTTTCTTAACAAATTTACCTTTTTTCTCTTGCTCGATTCCCGCTTCACTAACTTCCGATTTTTTTGCTACCATTGGCTTACCCCTCCCTGATTGCACGTACTGATATTTGATGATCTGCTAATCTTGAATGAATATATTCTGCAAATTCTACAGCATGTTCCCCATCCCCATGAATACAAATAGTATTTGCCTGTAATGGGACATCGATTTTCTGTTGTGACAGCACAATTCCCTCTTTCACCATTCTCACAACTTGATTCACAGCTTGTTCTTTATCGGTAATCAATGCATCAGGTTGTTTACGAGATGTTAAAGAACCATCCTTCTGATAGGTACGATCTGCAAACACTTCATGGGCTGTTTGAAGCCCTACTTTTTCTCCGGCTTTTGTTAATTCACTACCTGAGAGACCGAATAACACAAGTGAAGGTGAAATATCATAAATGGCTTGTGCGATTGCCTCAGCAATCGCTGGATTTTTAGCAGCCATATTATAAAGTGCTCCATGTGGTTTAACATGCTGCATCGTTTCATTGTAAGTCGTTAGAAAACCTTGCAATGCTCCAACTTGATAAATGACCATATCATAGGCCTCCTGTGGTGTGATGTTCATCTCACGTCGTCCAAAGCCATTTAAATCCGGTAATCCTGGATGTGCCCCGATTTTCACACCATTAGCAATGGCTAGCTTAACTGTCTCTCGCATGACTGTTGGATCTCCAGCATGGAATCCACAAGCAATATTAGCAGAAGTTACATATTTTAAGATTTCTTCTTGCTCTCCAAGTCGATAACGACCAAAACTTTCCCCTAAATCACAGTTTAAATCAACTCGAAACATCTTCTTCCCCCATTTTCTTCCCACTAAAATAGTTACACTGAATACGTTTACAAATATTTTGTACCGATATTCGGAACTTAAGTTTTGAAATTTAAAAAAATCTTATCATATTTTATTATTACTGAAAAGTATAAATTTAAAATTTTGAGAAAGAATTTTTTTTTTGAAATTTTCATTTAAATTAAACTTGTTTTCGTTTATTGTTTAAATATAATAATAATAATCCGTTATTTAAAACTTGCATACCGAATTACGAAACTTCAGGAGATGGTTTTTATGATGAATTTAAAAGAGAATGTACAGATAAGACCTTTGAGTGATTCTGCACTAGTTATACATGTAGGTGAAGGAATCAGTGAGGCAAATCACAACAAAGTTAAAAATATATTGAACTTATTAGAGAGAAATCCATTTAAAGGATTCATCGAAGTTGTACCTGCCTATAATAATGTGACGGTTTATTACAATCCGATTGAAGTATACTTTTCAAATATAGGAAAAGAAGGCGACATGCCTTACGAAAAGGTGAAAGCAACAATTCTTTCTTTAATGAATCAATCTCACATAATTGAAACAACAAAGGAACGTGTCGTAAAAATCCCTGTAGTATATGGTGGTGAAATGGGGCCAGATTTAGACTTTGTAGCCTCTTATCATGGTTTAACACCTAATGAAGTTATTAAAATTCACTCTTCTGTAGAATATCTTGTTTACATGATAGGCTTTGCTCCAGGTTTTCCGTTTATGGGAGGAATGGACAGACAAATTGCAACACCTCGTAAAGAAACTCCACGGTTATCGATTACTCCGGGATCTGTTGGAATTGCAGGAAATCAAACAGGTATTTACCCATTAGAAACTCCAGGGGGATGGCAAATCATCGGACGAACACCTTCTCGTTTGTTTCTACCTGAACAGTCTCCCCCAACCTTATTACAACCGGGTGATCGAATTCAGTTTGTCCCAATTTCGTTGGAAGAATATAAAAACGACGGGGAGATGAAAACATGGGCATAAAAGTATTACAGCCAGGTATACTGGCAACCATCCAAGACCTAGGAAGATATGGGCTACAAAAGTTTGGTGTTATCGTCGGAGGAGCAATGGATTCAATTTCCTTACGAATTGCGAATTTACTTGTTGGAAATGCAGAAGGAGAAGGCGCTCTTGAGGTGACACTATATGGAACAACCCTTTTATTTGAAACGGATGAACTGATCGCTATTACAGGTGGCAATTTACAACCGACGATAGACGGCAAAGAAGCACCAATGTGGCGACCACTTTTCATTCAAAAAGGCTCTGTTTTAAAATTTAATGCTGCGATTAGTGGTTGCCGAGCCTACGTATCGTTTAGTGGCGGAATGCAAGTGCCCAAAGTGATGCGCAGTAAAAGCACCTACATACGTGCTGGGATTGGAGGATTTCACGGAAGAAAATTGCTGAAGAATGATGTCATTGAATTAGAAAGACGATCAGAATTAGGAGAAGATCTTTTTAACCAATTAAAAAAAGAACCAACGTTCCTTTCTTGGTCAGCTGATTACACACAATTTGTTACATTTAAAAAAACGCAAACAATCCGCTTCATAAGGGGCTCTGAATATGAACATTTCGATGAGGAAAGTTTAAAAAAATTCCTTTCAACGCCTTACACTATCACAACCCACGCAGATCGAATGGGCTATCGATTAGAAGGAGAGTCTATTCAATTAAAAGAGCCATTTGAATTATTATCCGAGGGGGTTACATTTGGAACGATTCAAGTGCCCTCTAGTGGGCAACCTATTATTTTAATGGCAGATCGTCAAACTACTGGTGGATATCCTAAAATAGCTCAAGTGATTTCTGCCGATTTACCATCATTAGCACAAATGCAAGCAAATAGTCGAGTCTACTTTAAAGAGGTCTCTCTTGAAGAAGCTCAATTAGCATTAATACATCAAGAAAGAAAACGAAATGAATTAGCATTTGGGCTCCATTTAAAAAGGTTATAGCCTATTTAGATAAAAATATTCCCTAAAAATTAGGCTTTTCACCAAACCGTGTGGTTGATTTCCGTTCCGACTGGGCGCTTTGCCGCTGACGCTTCGCTTTCGCGCAGAGCAAAGCTTCCTGGGGGCGTCCGATGAGCCGCTTCACTCGCGTTGCTCGCTCCAGGGTCTCATCTGTGACGCTGATCCCCAAGGAGTCGCCCAGTCTCCACTACAATCAACTAAAATACAGTGCATATATTTTAAAAAATGTCATCCATAAATTATCAACTCCAACGCAAAATGGGTAATCTCAAATGACTTTTGAGACTACCCATTTTTTATAGCGGCTCATACCCCAATTGTTTAGAAATCTCTGCGGTAGCTTTCTTAAGTTTATCGACGAAGATTTCAACGTTTTCCCCTCGATAATTCGTTTCTAGTCCCGCAATACTCATGGCTGCAACGACTTCTCCTTTATGATCATAAATCGGTGCTGCAACAGCAGATGTATGATTTTCTAATTCTGAATGGCTGATTGTATAACCAAGTTCTCTAGCCTGCACAATCGTTTCAAAAAGCTTTTCCTTTTCTGTAATCGTCCCCTTTGCAAATGATTTAAGTTCTACCGATTCGAGGTATTCCTTTATGTCTGCATCCGGTAAAAAGGATAATACAGCACGAGGACATGCTCCTGCATAAAGAGGACTTTTTCTACCAATTGCTGTGTAGAGTCGAACTTTTTGCTTCGTATCTATTTTCTCGATATAAACAGCATCGTCACCATCACGAACGATTAAATTAATCGCTTCTTTTACATCATTATGTAGCTCATTCATAATTGGTTCTGCAATTTTCCGCACATCTAGGCGCATTGATACGAGATGTCCAAATTTAAGGAAAAGAATGCCTAACCGATATTTTGCATCAGTTCCCTTCTCTAAAAACTCCATTTCCTCAAAAGATTTCAACATGCGGAAAGCAGAGGTTTTAGGGATTCCTGATAACTCAATTACTTCTTGAAATGTCAGCTCAGTATGATCGATAAATAAATTTAAAATATCCATTGAACGGATAACCGTTTTATTATTATTTGTCAATTCACGTTTGCCCCCCTTCTATACTAGATTTAATTTAATCATAATTTTTCTTTTCTTAAATAATAATTATACCTAATATCTTACTGTTTTTATATACCCTGGCTCTTCAACAAAACATGTGGTTGATTTCCGTTCCAGCTGGGCTTTGTTACTGCCGCTACGTTAGCACTACGCTTTCGCTGAACAGTGACGGCAAAAATACGTTTTGGTTTGACTTTAAAGGGCATCTCGTAGTGACAACCAAGAGTCAATATATCGCCTCTCGCCTCATGACATCTGTCAGTAAAGCAGCGATTCCTCTTTTAAAGAAAGTAGAAAACCTATTTCCAGGGCATTTTACGACTATTATTTTGGATGCCGGGTATGATTTTGAACCCATTTACCCAATTACACGAGTATCAAATGCGTGCAGTAATTCCCTATAAATACGAGCGACGGTAGGATGAGGCAAAACGACGGAAAGTAGAGCCAGAGCGACGGTAGGATGTGGCAAAGCGACGGAAAGAAATCCGAGCGACGGAAGAAAAAGTCAAAGCGACGGAAAGTAGAGCCAGAGCGACGGTAGGATGTGGCGAAATGACGGAAAGAAATCCGAGCGACGGTAGGATGTGGCAAAGCGACGGAAAGAAATCCAAGCGACGGTAGGATGTGGCAAAACGACGGAAAGTAGAGCCAGAGCGACGGTAGGATGAAGCAAAACGACGGAAAGTAGAGCCAGAGCGACGGTAGGATGTGGCGAAATGACGGAAAGAAATCCGAGCGACAGAAGGAAGAGCCAAAACGACGGAAAGTAGAGCCAGAGCGACGGTAGGATGAGGCAAAACGACGGAAAGAAATCCGAGCGACGGTAGGATGAAGCAAAACGACGGAAAGTAGAGCCAGAGCGACGGTAGGATGTGGCAAAGCGACGGAAAGAAATCCGAGCGACGGAAGAAAAAGTCAAAGCGACGGAAGAAAAAGTCAAAGCGACGGAAAGTAGAGCCAGAGCGACGGTAGGATGTGGCAAAGCGACGGAAAGAAATCCGAGCGACGGTAGGATGTGGCAAAGCGACGGAATATCCGTAACGAAGGTGAAAGCTTGGTAGATTACGCTCTCTACCAATTTTCACCTTCTTTTCATTTCAAATGACATTATTTCTCTTATTCTATTTAACTGCTAACGCCGAAGTTGAGTCTGCTGCTAATTCTACTTGTAGATCCGTATATGGTAATCCATGTGCATCAGCTACCGCTTTATATACTATTTTTCCATTTACTACGTTTATCCCCTTCGCTAAAGCAGGATTATCTAAAGCGGCTTGGCGATAGCCTTTATTAGCTATTTGCAAACCGTATGGAACAGTTACATTTGACAAGCCCATCGTTGAGGTACGCGCGCAAGCACCTGGCATATTCGCAACTGCGTAATGCACAACACCGTATACTTCATAAGTAGGATTACTATGAGTAGTAATACGATCAATTGTTTCAATAGAACCCCCTTGATCTACCGCTACATCCACTACAACAGATCCCTTTTGCATCGTTTGAATCATTTCTTTTGAAACTAATTGTGGTGCACGTGAACCTGGAATTAGCACAGCACCAATTAACAAATCTGCTGTTTTTACTGCTTCAGCGATATTGTAGGTATTTGATGCAAGTGTACGAACACGTCCTTGGAACATATCATCTATTTGGCTTAAGCGTGTAATATTAACATCTAAAATTGTTACGTTTGCACCTAATCCTACTGCCATTTTCGCAGCATTCGTCCCGACAACTCCAGCACCTACAATCACTACATTTCCAGGTGCAACACCAGGAATACCACCTAAGAGAACTCCTTTGCCTCCTTTGGAATTTTCTAAAAATTGTGCACCAATTTGTACAGACATTCGGCCTGCAACTTCACTCATTGGCGTTAACAATGGTAAGGCACCTGAATCTAATTGAATTGTTTCATAAGCAATTCCAGTAACTTTACTTTCAAGCAAAGCTCTCGTTAATTCTGGCTCTGGCGCTAAATGTAGATATGTGTAGAGAATTAGATTTTCTTTAAAATATTTGTACTCCTCCTGAATCGGCTCTTTCACTTTAATCACCATATCAACATCCCAAGCTTCCTTAGTTGATTTAGTAATTTGAGCGCCTACATCTAAATAATCTTGGTCTGTAAATCCACTACCTAGCCCTGCACTCGATTCAATTATTACTTCATGACCACCTTTTTTGTACGCCACAACACCTGCTGGAGTAATTCCTACTCGATTTTCATTATTTTTTATTTCTTTAGGTACACCAATTATCATTATATTTCCTCCTACCTATTTTTTTAGTTTTGGTTTATCACTACAAGTTTCATTTCTGTCATTTCCTCAATTGCATACTTCAGCCCTTCTCTTCCCATACCACTTTCCTTTACGCCACCATATGGTAGATGATCTAAACGGAATGTAGGAATATCATTTATAATGACACCACCTACATGGAGTTTTTGCGTTGCCTGTAAAGCAACATGGATATTATCTGTATAAATACCAGCTTGCAAACCATATTTGGAGTCATTTACTTGATCAAATGCCTCTTGAATAGATGTAAACTTCATAATAGATACGATTGGTGCGAATACCTCCTGACAGGAAACCTTCTGCTCTGGTTTTACATTTAATAATACGGTAGGTTGTAAGATATTCCCTTCAGATTCTCCACCAGTTGCAACAATTGCCCCTTGCCCCTTTGCTTCTTCAATCCAACTTAATGTTCGTTTTACATCTTGTGGACTAATTAAGGCTGAAACATCCGTTGTAGGATCTAGGGGATCACCAAGTTTCAACTCTTTTGTAGCTGCTACAAATTTATCTACAAACAAATCATACATTTTTTCGTGAACATAGATTCGTTGGACTGAAATACATACCTGCCCTTGGAATGCAAATGCACCGGAAACGACACGTGGAATTAATTTATCAATATTAACATTTTCATCGATAATAACAGCCGCATTAGAACCCAATTCAAGCGTTACTTTCTTAAGACCTGCTTGATTGCGTATGCCAATACCTACAGCGGGGCTACCTGTAAAAGAAATCTTTTTTACGCGATTATCCGTGACTAATTTGTTACCAATTAAAGACCCTGCACCAGTAACGATATTTAACGCACCCTTCGGTAATCCTGCCTCAACTAATAATTCACCAATAAAATAGGAAGTTAATGGTGTTTGACTTGCAGGTTTTAATACAACCGTGTTACCTGATGCTATTGCTGGCCCTACTTTATGAGCTACTAGATTCATTGGGAAATTAAAAGGTGTAATAGCTGCCACGATGCCTAATGGTTCACGAACCGTATAGGCAATGCGCCCGTCACCACCGGGGGCAGCATCCACAGGAATTGTTTCTCCGTGTATTCGCTTTGCTTCTTCAGCAGCAAATTTATACGTTTGAATCGTACGCTGAACTTCAGCTTTGGCGGTTGAAATAGGCTTGGCTGCTTCTAGTGCTATTAACTCTGCTGCTTCTTCAGCACGCGCTTCTAATAAAGAAGCTAATTTTTCAAGAATAATCGCACGCTTATACAATGGCATATTCGCCATCGTTTCACGTGCAGCATCGGCAGCTACTAAAGCTGCTTCTACTTCCTCGGCATTTGCCTTCGGTATTTCTGCAATAACCTCGCTACTATATGGAGAGCATAATTCCGTATACTCTGCTGCTTCTATCCAATCCCCATTGATAAATAAATTTTTCCTCAATATAATTACCTCACCTTTCGTATTACAACTTATTTGCCAATACCTGACTCTCTACTTCTTGAATCGCTTTTTCTAGAATAGCTAATAAATCTCTTAACTCCTTTTGGCTTATTGCTAATGGTGGTGAAAATACAACAATATCTTGAGCATCTAGTACAACAGAGCGACATATTAATCCCAACTTTGCAGCCTCTGTCACTATTTGTGGAGCGAGGAGTCTTCCTTCATAAGAGATTTCTATACCTGCCATTAAACCTAAACCTCTTGCATCTACAATAAATGGATACTTCGCTTGTAATACTTTTAACCCTGCTAATAGCTCTTGACCACGAATTTCTGCATTTGCTACTAAATTATCTTTCTCTATAATTTCAATGTTTTTCAACCCAACTGCACAGGCCATTGGATGACCACTATAAGTGTATCCATGCAATATAGTTCCTTCTGATAACTCAGAAAATTCTTGGTGTATTTTCTCTGAGATCATTACACCACCTAATTGTGCATATCCACTAGTAACACCTTTTGCAAAGCACATCATATCCGGTACCACATTAAAATGTTCCATCGCAAAGAACTTACCCGTCCTACCAAATCCTGTGATAACTTCATCAGTTATCATCAAAATACCGTATTCATTGCAAATTTCACGAATTTCTTTGAAATAATTATCCGGTGCAACATGCACCCCCCCTGCACCTTGTACTGGCTCGGTGATGAAAGCAGCAATTGTTTCTGGACCTTCAGTTTCAATCAATTCACGTAAAGCCTGTATGGAGAAATGATCTACGAATAGAAAATCCGGTGCATTAGAATTTGTAAAATCACGAAATCCTTTTAAACCCGTCGCACTTGTAGCACCGATTGCCACCCCGTGATACGATCTCGATCTTGAGATAATTTTTTTTCGAGAACTTTCCCCTTTTAATATCCAATAATGGCGAGCCAATTTATAGGCGCTATCATTGGATTCGGAACCACCGGACGTAAAAAATGTAGTATTTAAATCACCAGGCGCTAATTCTGCTAACTTTTTTGCTAATAGAATAGCAGGCTCATTACTAAACGTTGCAAAACAAGAACTGAAGGCTAATTTATCCATTTGTTCCTTCGCTACTTCACCAAGTTCTGTTCTACCATGTCCGACATTCACATTCCAAAGTGAAGACATTCCATCAATAACTTTTTTACCTGTAATATCATACAGATACACACCTTTTCCTTCTGTAAAAATAAATGCCGGTCCATTTTCCGTCTTTACTGGTGAAGTAGGGTGTAGAAAATGCTTTTGGTCTAACACTTTAAGTTCTTCAACAGAATAATTTCTTTTCATAAAAATACATCCTCTCTTTTAAATGTTTTTAAACAATACGCTTGCCAACTACTAAAATGTGATTTACTTACATCTCGGACATAAATTGATTTAATTTTCAAACAATTAAAGATACAGGAATTGCTTCGTCAATTTAATTGTTAAGAGAGATTTTTTTTATCAAATAATTTTCCACACTCATAATTTCCCGATTAAAAGTTTTTTTAGTGTACAAATAATTCTCACTTGGAGTCTTCTGCCGAATAAAGATAAATAGTCATGCGATTCAAAAGACGACATTTATAGGGTTGCAAAGATTGTTGCATTTCTTGTGTCATTTTTAATGCTAGATTTTGTTTTAAATCTAATACCAATTGCATTAAGCCTGCTTCCTTTTTCCATAACATCCTAATCATTTAGCTACCAATGGATATTCCCAAAAGTTAACTCTCGCTCCACTTAATAATATAATTTGCCAAAACATTAGTTACTTCTACTACGCTATCTAAATGAACACATTCATCTGGTCCATGCATATTTTCTCCAATTGGCCCAAAGCACAATCCTTGTTTTCCGTAATACTGCGTAAACCGTGCATCATTTCCTCCAGCTCTTCCAACCATAATGACTTTATGTCCCATAACATCTTCTGCATTTTCGATGAATAATTTTACAAAAGGGTTCTCAGGGTCTTGGTACCATGGCTCCGTTGACCATCCAAACCACTCTATAACAGGTGGATTTTTAGCCATCCACTCATCGCCTAAGACAGATTTCATAATCGTGTCTTGTACTAGTTGCTTAATTTCTTCGCGAGTTTCCCCTGGGATAAAACCAATTCTTCCTTCGAGGATCGCTTCCCCTGGAACTGTTGATACCCAGTCCCCAGCTTTTAGTACACCTAAGTTTAAGTGAACGGACTGTCCAGATCCCTTTTCAAATAAATCAAACTTAACATTTTTAGCACGCCATTCGCTTAATTCATCCAGCGCACTAAGGATTTTCATCATTTTTGAAATAGCATTTATGCCTTCATGCGCTAAACCGGCATGCGCTGTTCTTCCCTTTACGTACACTCGGAAATACATAATCCCCCCATGACTTATTGTCATATTCAAATTATGTGGCTCTGTCGAAATGTACCCATCTGTTACGAAGCCTTCCTCCAAACATGCTAAAGCTCCGCCTCCACCACCAGCTTCTTCTTCTATTACTGAATGTAGCTGAACATCTCCAGCAATTGGATAACCTAAATCAATTAATGTTTTCAATGCGAACCAATTTGAAATAAGTCCTGCTTTCATATCGGCAGAGCCTCGACCGTATAACTTGTTTCCAATAATATCTCCACTCCATGGGTCCATCGTCCAGTTTGAATATGGTTCTGGTGAAACAACATCTACATGCCCATGAATCGTTAATGACTTACCATCGGAGACACCTTTATGTATTCCGATAATATTTTTTCGGTCTTCAAACGGAATACCTGAATCAATAAACGCTTCATGAGCTGAAACCTTCTCATATTTTGGTTCAATCTCATGCAAAATCAAGTTAAGTTCTTCATATTTTTTTTTCATGTATAATTGCATCTCTTGTTCATTACCAACAACGCTTTTTATACGTACGACATCTTGAATTGTTTTAAATAATTCTTCTTTATTTTCTTCTATATACAGTCGAATTTTTTCTTTCAAAGCCATCACTCCTCTATTTACTTCTTCTGTCATTAAAAAGAGAAAGATTATCTAAGAGATTCTCATCCTCTAAATAGTTAATTCAAGACTTTAATCTTATCTTCATTAAAAATCTCTTTATCTAATGACTCCAAGTCATCAATAGAGTCCATGCTTCCAAGTTCTTTTTTAAAGAATCTTGTAATAAACAGCATGTAAATGGTTCCGATTATAAGCCAAACGATTCCACCTATAAATGCATCAGCGTGTAAATGATACCAAAGAACTCCAGTAGCTAATGCTCCGAAAGAAGGCATAATTAAGTACTTAAAGGTTTCACTGCCTGATCTCCTTTTCTGACGAATATAGAAATGAACAATAACAGAAAGGTTAACGAATGTGAATGCAATTAATGCCCCAAAGTTAATGACTGAAGCAATTAATTCTAAATTTGGCCCTATTGCAAATAATGATACGATTCCCGTCAAAACAATCGTAAAAACAGGCGTTCTAAATTTAGGGTGTAAGTATCCGAAAGTTTTTTTAGGAAGTACACCATTTCTGCCCATAACAAACAGCAAACGAGATGCACTTGCATGAGATGCAAGTCCTGAAGCTACAGTAGCAGCGAATGCTCCTGCAATGAAGAGCAGTTGGAATAACTTCCCTCCTACATACAAACCAATTTCCGGCAATGTATCATCTACATTTTCGAACACAGAAACATCCGGGAATAATGCTTGAGTAAAATAAGAAGCAATAAAGAAAATGCCCCCACCGATTAAAACAGTTAGAAGGATTGCTCTAGGAACTGTTGATGTATCCTTTGCTTCTTCCGTATACATTGTTATTGCGTCGAAACCGATAAACGAGAAAGCTACTACTGTTGCCCCAGTTAAAACGGCTATTAATTTCACATTTTCATGTGATAGTGGATGAATCGTGAATAAAGTACCATTCCCCATACCGTGATAAAGTTGTACAGAAGCAAGTATTATGAAAATACCTATTAAACAAATCGTGAAAACAACGAGTATAAAGTTTAAGCTCGATGTTGATTCCATACTATAAGCATTAATTGCAGTAACTACAATGACATAAGCAAAAACCCAAATCCAAACAGGTACATTCGGAAACAGAGATTCCATATATATTCGAATAATTAATGCATTAACTAAAGGTAATAATAAATAATCTAATAACGATGCCCATCCTACGAGGAATCCTAGGTGAGACCCCATTGTTTCCCGGGTGTATGTATATGCTGAACCAGCAGCCGGGAATACCTGTACCATTTTTCCATAACTAATCGCTGTCAATACCATTACTAACAAGGCGACAAAATACGCCATTGGTACTACACCATTTGTTAATTTTGATACAATTCCAAACGTATCAAAGACCACTGTAGGCGTCATATATCCTAATCCCAGTGCAACAATTGACCAAACACCTAATGACCTTTTAAGCGTAGTGTTATCTGTCATTCATCCATCCCCTTTACATATTTTTAGCTGCTTCATTAAATGTTTTAAACTGCGACTAATCAATCTGAACTGCATTGAGCACTGGTGGTTTATGCTTAAGACCTTTTGTCATAAATAATAAATAAATAACACCAATTCCTAACCAAACACTACCAAGAGTAATCGAATAAACATCTAGATTGAAAAGCAAACAAGTTGTAAGTACTGCTCCGATTAATGGAAAAATCAAATAGAAGATAGTCCCCTTTAAGGAGCGTTCTTTTCGTTTACCGTAATATAAAAAAACAACGGATAAATTCACAGCAGTAAATGCAAGTAAGGCGCCAAAGTTAATGAAAGACGCGACAAAGGTTAGACTTAAAAACATCGCAGATAATGATAAAAGACCAATTAATAAAATGTTGTTTACCGGGGTTCTCGTTCTTTTATTTAGTTTTCCAAAAAAATTTTTAGGTAATTGTCCATCTCTTCCCATTGCGTATAATACACGTGCAGCACTTGCTTGAGAAGCGGACGCGGAACCAAATACAACCACTGCAGTTTTTGCTAGGAATGCTGCTTGTAAGGCATTCCCGCCTACTAGGAAAGCAATTTCATAGGAAGCAGAATCAGCATCTTTAAAACTCGTATAATCTGGCCAAACATTATGGGCAAAATAAGATACGACTACAAAACATAATCCACCAATTATTGTTACTAAAGATATTGCACGCGGTATGTTTTTCTCCGGATTTTTTACTTCTTCTGAAAAAGTAGAAACTGCATCAAAACCGAGGAAAGAGAAACATAATAGTGCAGCACCAGCAACTATATACTTAAATGATTCCTCGGTATTAAAAAAGGGATCAAGGTTAAATAAAATGCCAGTCCCGGTTCCAGTTACTATTGATTTAACTGATAAGATGCAAAAGACAATTAGAAATAATACCGATAAGCCTATTACAATCATGTTGACATTTGCGCTTAACTTTACACCTTTAACATTTACAAACGTCACAAGAACTACTAATGTAAGTATCCAAACATACTGTGGAACTTCAGGTATTGCAGCTGAGAAGAAAATACCAAATAGTAAAAAGTTAACCATTGGGATCAAGAGATAATCCATTAAAATTGCCCATCCCACTAAGAAGCCAACATGAGGATTAATCGCTTTTTGCGCATAGGTATAGGCAGATCCCGCAATAGGGTACGCTTTTGCCATTTGACCATAACTATGAGCCGTAAACATCATCACAATTAATGCAAGTACATACGATCCAGCGACCATACCATGAGATATTTGAGAGGCTATGCCGTATGTGCTAAACACTGTAGTTAAAGCCATAAAGGCCAACCCAGTAACAACAACAGACGTTAAAGAAAGCGATCTAGACAAATTAACTGAATGTTTCATTTTTTTCACTCCCCGAATAGTAATAAAAAAATGTTCCCGGTAAAATGATCAATTAACTAAAATAGTAGGATCGTAGACTGATTCACTATCAATTACGCCTTGGCGTAATTGCGTCCGGATTTTGAATTGTGCCCGCACAATTCATTCCTTTGAAAATCCGTGACATCCGCCGGAGGCTTTTATCTTTATTCAGTAGGTGTTTGGACACCCACTGAAAAGGTACCAAAATCGCATTCATCTCACCACCTATAGAGGTGGGAGTCTTCTGCTGAATAAAGATAAACAACTTTACCATCCATAATTGTTAACAAAACTTTCGTTTGAAGAATTTCTTTATGTTCTACTTCAAAGAGGTTTTTATCTAGTACAATAATATCTGCTAATTTTCCAACTTCTAATGTACCCAAATCTTTTTCTCTGAATGTGCTGTAAGCTGAACCTTTTGTATACGCTTTCAACGCTTCTGCGAGTGTTAGCTGCTCTTGACTATTCCACTCATAATCACCAGTAAAGTCTAGTCTCGTAATCGCATGAAAAATTTCTTTAAAAGGATCTAATGTTGTTATTGGATAGTCTGTACCAAGAGCAATATACTCGACTGCATCGTATAACGTTTTACATAAATACGTATAAGGGTCTTTCTCTTTACCGACACGCAAAGTATGACTTTCTTTTGGCATCAATGCTAGATGAGAAGGCTGTACAGATGGAACAACCCCCAATTCTTTAAATCTCTGAATATCTGTCGGATGAATCACTTCAATATGCTCTAGCGCATGTCGTGAATCTCTCACACCATTCTTCATCCTTGCTGCTTCAAATATATCTAGAGCAAGCCTAACTGCGCCATCACCTATTGTATGGAAGCGAATTTGAAATCCTTCTTTGTCCGCTTTTGTCACCCAATTTTTGATCGTTTCTACAGGAAAAGCAGTACTCCCACGTGTTGTAGGTTTGTCTAAGTAAGGATCTAACATGTATGCGGTATGTCCAGTTACAACGCCATCAATAAACTGCTTAAGTCCTGCAAGCTGTAATTTTTCGGAATTGTACTTTTCACGCAAGCTTATCGCTCTATCTATATCATCATTTAACTCAGGGTAAAGATGAATGCGAGTCGTAAGTTTTCCAGCTTCATCATATGCCTTATACATATCGAAACTATTTAACTTATCAAAACTACTTGCAAACAAATCATTTACTGATGTAATACCTAATTGAGCTGATTTTTTTAAGAACTCTTCAAACAATTCTTCTTTCCGTTTATCTGGAAACGCGAGAGCAATATCCACAACTAAATTCATTGCTGTTTCAAGAAGAATACCTGTGATTTCATTATTTTCATCTTTTTGAATCGTACCATTAGGAGGGTCTTCAGTTTCATTTGTAACCCTTGCATTTTCAAGTGCCAAACTATTAACCCACGAATAATGACCTTCTGCGTGAAAAAGAATAATTGGGTGATTAGGAACTACTTTGTCTAAAGAAAAACGTGTCGGCAAGCCTTTCTCCGCCCAATTTGTATGATCCCATCCATAGCCTATAATCCACTCATCAGCATGCACGTTTTCCGAAAATTGTTTTACTAAACTAGCAACCTCTTCTTCCGAATGAGCATCCGATAAATTGATACTTGCATGCGAGAAAAGACTACCAAACATGAGATGAAGGTGCGCATCATGAAATCCTGGCATAATGAGTTGGTTGCCATAATGATATTCCTTCGTGTCTAAACCTATAAATGGTGTTATTTCCTCCATCGAACCTACCGCAATGATTTTATTACCTTTAATCGCAATAGCAGCTGGCTTTGCTTCATTTTCTAAACCTGTAAATACTGCTTCACTCGAAATAACTTTATCAGCGATAACCACTATAACTCCTCCCTTTGCCTAAGATTTACTTCTAATGGAACTCTTATAACAATCAATTGAAAGCGCTTACATAACTAGAGAAGTTAAATAATCGCAATTAACAATGGGCATCCACTGTTCGCCTATTAAAATAGGCGAACATAACGGACAAAAGACTCATACTAATTTAAGCTTGTAAACTGGATTTTTCCATTCCAAAAGTGTTGCATATTCTAATGACTCAACATCCCCAGGTAAATAGCCTGGCATTACTTTATTTAATACATATCCGTTTTTCAATTGGAATGTTAAAACAGGATCATATATTTTCCCTTTCATTACCTCTAGTACATACTCATCTGCACTCATCTGCTCAGCATATTTATAGTAATAAGGTATACGACCTCCTACTAAGATACTTTCCAAGTTAAGTTTCTCACATATTCTTTTTCGGCCATCATACAAATGACGTCCCAATTGTAACCCTCTAAAATCTTCGTGTACGCCAATTTCAATACCATATAGGTTTCTACCATTAGGGTTATGATTTCGAATAAATCCTAAATCACAGATTTGAAAATAGGAGTGACTATCTCCGTAATCTTCAAAATTTACAATTAGACTTAAGGCGGTTCCTACAATTTTACCGTTATATTCTAGACAAATTTGACCTTCTGGAAACAACTCAATCTGACTTTCAAAATGCTCATATTTTAATGCCATATCAGGTCCAAAACACTTCATAGAAAGTGCGGCAACTTCAGCAAGATCCTCTTTTAAAATATTGCGGACAACTATTTCTTGTCCATTATTTTTTAAATTTACTTGAGACATAATAAATTCACCCTCTTATTTTATTGGAATTAAAGTTTATTACTTTATTAATTGTGTAGACTGTCTCCCATACATAGTTTCTAAAGAATGTATGGGAGACATGGAGAATGTAGATAAGTCTACTACAATATATTTACAGGTGTGTTGATTACTCATTTTTATACATTCGAAGAGGCTGATTTCCGCTACGGGCTACTCGCTTTCCTACGGGCGAGCGCCGAGCCGCTTCCTCCGCTTCGCTCCGTGCAGGGTCTCGTCTGTTTCGCTTTCCCGCGGGAGTCGAGTAGCCCTACGCTACAATCAGTTAAAATGGAAATATATCAGCAAAATAGTAACAAAAAAATCCATTTATCACGCAATATTAAACGTATTTTTCCCTAATCAACTCGCCTGATATATTTAGTTACCTAATAACATTTTTTATTATTTTAAATAAATCGATACAAACTTCTTCTCCAGGTACTCCTCTAGTCCGTACCAACCGCCTTCTTTTCCCATTCCACTTTCCTTCATCCCACCAAACGGAGCTTGTACAACCACTGGAGCTGGATCATTAATACCAACAATTCCGAACTCTAAAGCACGCATCATTCGCAAGCCTCGACCAATGTCTCGCGTATAACAATAAGCTGCAAGACCATATTCAGGATGGTTTGCTCTTGCAACTACCTCTTCTTCCGTCTTAAATGTATAAATTGGTGCAACTGGTCCAAATGTTTCTTCTGTTGTAATCTTCATATTATCGCTTGCATATTGAATAACTGTGGGCTCAAAGAAGTAACCGCTACCATTATTTAATGTACATACATTACCACCCGCAATTACTTTACCACCATGTTTCACAGCGTCTTCTACTTGACCTTTCACTTTTTCAAGAGCCACTTTATTAATTACTGGACCGAGATTTACGCCTTCTTTTAATCCATTTCCTACAACTAATTTAGATACCTTGTCAGCTAACTTTTCTGAGAATTCATCTGCTACAGTTTCTGCTACGTAAATCCGGTTGGTGCTGATGCAAGTTTGACCTGAGTTAATAAACTTAGACACTAAGATACCATTAACTGCTGCGTCGATATCAGCATCCTCAAACACAATATACGGTGCGTGTCCACCAAGCTCCATTGATATTTTCTTCACTGTATCAGACGAATCACGGATAAGTTTTTTCCCCACACGCGTCGAGCCAGTAAAAGTGATTTTACGAACGTCTGGGTTACTCGTCATCTCGTTTCCAATTTCTTCAGCTGGGCCAATTACCAGGTTTGCAACGCCAGCCGGTAGTCCAACTTCATGAAAGCATTCGAATACTTTTATCGCCGAAAGAGGCGTTAAGTCAGCCGGTTTTAAAACAATCGTACAACCTGCAGCAAGTGCAGGTGCAATTTTTCTTGTAATCATCGATAACGGGAAATTCCATGGTGTAATAGCTGCACATACCCCAACAGGTTCGCGAATTACCATTAAGTGTTTATCAGCTGCAGATGCAGGAATTGTTTCCCCATAAATTCTCTTAGCCTCCTCTGCATACCATTCTAGATAGCCGATCGCACCTGCTACTTCACGAGTAGCATCTGGTAAAGGCTTACCATTTTCAAGTGTAATTGTTTCAGCTAATTCTGTTGATTTTTCTTTCATCAATTGAACTACTTGTAACAGGTAGTTGCTGCGCTCATTTCCAGTTGTCTTACCCCATAATTCAAATGCTCTCTTCGCACTTTCGATTGCTTCTTTAGTTTCAGTTTTACTACCTGTAGCAACAGTGCTAATTATTTCTCCTGTCGCAGGATTTGTTACATCTAATTTATTTCCTGTATCCCGCCATTCACCGTTTATATAAAGCACTAGAGAACCCCCCTTTTTTTACTATAACCACCACTACTCAACTTACTTTATAGGAATAGTTTAGTTGCGTGTATTTTTAAAAGCAGTAATCGCATCGTCTATAATTTGAATCATTTTTCCAATTTCCTCCTTGTTAATAATAAGCGGTGGCGCAATTGCTACAATTTGGTTATATGCTCCAAGCGCTCTTACTATTAATTGGCGATCGAAACATGCGTCAACTACCGCATTTGCTGGGAAAACAGTTGGATCAAACAATTTCCCACTTGTTGGATCTTCATAAAGTTCAAATGCAGCCAACAGACCAATTACTCTGCAATTTGTTACAATACTATGCTTTTCAGCTAAGTAATCTAAACCTTTTTTAAGTTCTTTCTCCATTTCGTTTACGTGGTCAATAATATTATCACGCTCTAGTATTTCAATGTTTTTCAGTCCAATCGCACAAGCAGTCGGATGTCCACTATATGTGAAACCATGTGGGATAACAGCATCAAAGTTAGCAATTGTTTCTCTAATTTCATCATTCATCATGACCCCGCCAAGTTGCGAATAACCACTCGTAATTCCTTTTGCAATTGACATCATATCAGGGACAACATTCCAGTTGTTTACACCAAACATTTTCCCCGTACGACCAAATCCACAAATAACTTCATCTGCTATGAAAAGGATATTGTACTCGTCACAGATTTTACGAACTGCTTCTAAGTAACCTTCTGGTGGAATATTAACTCCGCCCGCACCTTGCACAGGTTCAATAATAATTCCCGCAATTGCCTCAGCACCTTCTCTTTCAATTGTTCCACGGATAGAATCTGCATAGTTCGGGTCACTTTTATCACCTAACTCACTGTTTAATAGGTGGGCTGTTGCACGAACAACTCCGTCTATATTTGATGATGCGAACTTGTGGTATGCTGCAAGACCAGTAGCTGTTTGCGCTCCAATTGTTACACCGTGATAAGCATTCGTTAGCGCAATAATCTTTCTTTTTTCTGATTTTCCTTTAAGCTCCCAGTAGAAACGAGCTAATTTAATTGCTGTATCATTTGATTCTGACCCACCAGAAGTGTAGAATACACTATTTAAATCTCCTGGTGCTAACTCAGCTAATTTTTTAGCAAGTAGAATGGATGGTTCGTTTGAGAATCCTTTAAATGATGATGCATACGCGAGGGTAGATAATTGACTATTCCCAGCATCTGCAAGTTCTTGATTCCCATGCCCTAAGTTGACGTTCCAAAGCATTGACATCCCGTCGATGTATTCCACATCATCCGTACTTGTAACTGTAACGCCTTTACCTTTAACAAAGATAATAGGCGGTCCATTGTCAATTAAAGCCTTCGGATTTGTAGCTGGATGTAGCAAGTGCTTTTTGTCCAGTTTAGCTAACTCTACAGTTTTTGATTGTTGAGTAATTTTAGTTGTCATTGATAAAACCTCCATTTATAATTTAATAATTTGCGATTGGATGGATACACTCTCGTATCAACTAAATACAATTCAGTTTGAATTTTTGAACTATTCTTAATTATGAAAATAGTATATCTTTACATTTTTATAATGTAAATTATAATATTTATATGGCTTCCATATATTTTATGAATACTAAAAGGAGGAGATATCAAAATGAACCTTCATCGTTTACATTGTTTTATTACAGTAGTTGAGGAAGGTAGCATTACAAAAGCTGCTACTGCACTGCAAATGACTCAACCCCCCTTAAGTATTTTAATTAGAAAATTTGAACAAGAATTAAATGTCACTTTGTTTAATCGTTTAGGTAGATCTCTTGAATTAACACCAAGTGGACAATTTTTATATGAAAAAGGAAAAGAATTACTTGATTTATCTGAGAATACGGAGAAGAAATTAGTCGAGTTTCATGAAGGAATTAGAGGTACGGTGAAATTGGGTTGTACTACTTCAGCAAATCTATTTATTTTGCCAAATGTCTTAAAAAAAATTCAAAAGGAAACTCCTAACATAGTTACACATGTTCGCGAGGGTAATACATCATATATTTTAGAAGAACTAAGAAGTCATAAAATAGATATTGGAATTGTCCGAACTTCAGTAAGAGCTGAGGACATCGATACTTCAATATTACTAACAGAACCTTTACTTTTAGCTCTTCCACCCAACCATCATCTATGTGAAAAAGATTCTATTGATATTGCAGACTTGACAAACGAACGATTTCTTTTAAATACAACATCTTATGGATCAGGTGTTGCTGATGATGTGATCGAGGCATGTCAAAAAAGTGGATTTACGCCTAATGTCATTTACTGGGGGACAGAAACATTACCAACACTTATGATGGTAATGAAAGGCGCAGGGATTTGTTTTGTACCTAGCTGTTTCAAGCTACTTAATTCTCCTGATTTACCGGTACTTAGACCACTAGCAAATCCAGTGTTACAAACAAAACTTAATATAATTACACTTAAGGATCGTTATATGACCTCAATTTCCAAACGATTTCTTGCGATTACCGAAGAGGTTGCAATGAAAATGACAAGCATTTTCAATGATTAATGTGATTTAAGTTATGGCGTTCAAGTTAAAATACTCGGTAGATAATGCATAATAAGTCAAAATAAGATTCTCACTTTAACATCAGTTAAGATAAGAGTGCTTTAAATTACCACCTGCTAAAGTAGGTGGATTTTGTCATGAATGTCCACGAGTTCAATAACTTCAACAAAAAAACCGTCGATCCTTTTTAGGTAACAAGAAAAAACGAATTCTAAAATCATAATCCGTTCTTCGTAATTACTTATAGTAACTCTAATGTTTGAAGTATATGTGACAACTCATTGGCGCTGATGTGTTTAATTATATTAGTAAAGTTCCTATTTAGTTGAAGCAGAAGGTGTTATGACGTAATGCGTAATCAAAAGCGTTCCATCGTTAGATCAGTATTTACTGAAACAGCAGCTTTATTACCTTTAGCAGCTGAAATCATTAAAGAGGATGGTTTAGATCTTTCGGTTTCCCCTGCAATATATACGTTTTTTTGGGTTGTTCTACCAACACCATCTGTTATAACTTTTCCATTTTCGTGAATTTCACAGCAAAGCTTCTCAGCAAAATGGTTTGGGCGATAATAAGATGGGGCAACAAAACCACCCGATCTTATAATTGTTGCTCCTGTTTCAAACTCTATTTTTTGTAAGTAACCGTCATTACCTATTAAGTCTTTTATCTTGTCCGATATAATTTTAATATTGTGTTTTTGTAACTCCATTTTACCTTCTTTAGATAATTGAACTCCATTCGTTAAGACAACCAAATCCTGCGACCAATTATAAATTAACATAGTCAAATGCAGTACATGCTCTTCTTTTTCTGCAATAACCACTAATGGCTTATCTTTTTGCTCCCAACCATCACAATACGGACAACTAAATAGACTTTTCCCATAAAACTTTCTTATACTAGGTATAGTAAATATTTCTTGAATACCAGTGGCGAGTATTATTTTTTCTGAAACGAATTCCTGACTAGTTGATGTTTTGACAGTAAATCGCTCATTACCTATATCCTTAATAATTTCAGTAACTGTTGCAGTAAAATATGATACGGAGGGGTAATTCTCCAACTCTTTTAAAGCTATTTCTTTAAACGCTTGTGGTTTTATTCCATCACGAGTAATAAATCCATGTGATGCTTGTGTCACTCTATTTCTATTCGTTCTATCGTCAATTAGTGCAATGTTTCTCCTAGCCCTTCCTAAAGTTAAGCTAGCACTTAACCCAGAAGGACCTCCACCTATAATGATACAATCAAGGACATCCATTTTTTACCTCCGTTTTGTTTTGATTTTATTTTGAATTGTTATTTGCATAAGAGAACTACATTATTTCCCACATCATGCATTTCCATTCTTCTATCCTGCCTCTGTTAGTTGAATAACATTTGTAATAATCGCAAAAAAACTCGACCCATACTGAATGGACCGAGTTTTAAATATGGTTTTAGTTTGTTCGAGCCAACTAGTTTCTTTCCGTCGCTTCGACTCTTCCTTCCGTCGCTCTGGCTCTTCTTTCCGTCACTTCGCCTCTACTTTCCGTCACTTCGTTCTTGCTCCTGATGGCAGGGCATGCAGATACCGCCTGTTTTGGCTGCTGTACTCGGCAAAATTGTTGCGTTGCAGTCTTCCGTCTTGCATGGTATGCGTTCCGCCATGTTTGATTAACCCCCTTTATTTCATCCCTCTTCATAGCTGATGTGTACTTAGAAAAAAGGATGTATAGTGCATTAAAATGTTTATTATATACGCTGATTAAGTCGTACATAAGTTTATCGCTTATAGTCGGGCTGTTCCAAAGTAATTGGATTAGGATTGCTGAGTACCCAATGCACTGCCAGTTCGCATAGTCTCACAGGTTCATTTCTACCATTGCCGTTGCGAAGTTCTTTCGCTAATATTTTGGTCTCCTGAAGTGCAGCAGGATGTAATGGCGTACCCAAGCTAAAGTAATGATCTAAACTGGTAAGCATTTTACAAAATTGATTATCCCAGTTGATACTGCCGTTATCTAAAATTTCGTATGATATTTTACCTGTAATACGGATAACCTCACCCTGTACAGTTTTCGCATGTCCTTGTGAAGGAATTAATAAATTCCAAAGTTCATTATGTTGCGCCTGCCATCCCTTTGTTGATACTGCTATTGGAGAGGTGCCATCGTGAGTCTTTCGTTTCCCTACTGGAGGAACATCAAATAGCTCATATAGACGTAAAAGTGCCTCATCTGTTTGATTCAAATATTCTTTATTAAAGCCTTCTCTGTGAAACTCAAAGTCATTGCCAATTCGCTTAATAGAATCTTTCATTTTCTGCGTTTCAGTCGCTCCAGCGTTAAGCAAAATATCGGCAATTTTCGCCATATTGACAATATCTATGTTTCTACACATTGCCAAAGCTTTTTCTAAGGGCGTCTGTTTCATCTTATTTTTTGCGCTGAGATTTGCGCCTTTGGCCATTAATGTGTAAACTGCATTTGGATTAAATGAATCTGCTGCGGCAAATAGAGGTGTCTCATTTTGATAATCAATGGCCTCTATATCTGCACCCAATTCAAGCAGCAAATCAATATTACCGCGCCTACTTATTGCATGTTTATGTAGAGCTGTTCTTCCGTAACTGTCACTAGCATTTATATCAGCACCTTGTTCCACAAGCCAGCGGATCAATTCATTCGGTATATTGAAAAAGCTCAAAGCTGTTGATTTACTGTAACCGCCACGGGCATCTAATTCGCATTGCAAAAATACCTCTTTTAATGCTGATATATCACCTACTTTAATTAGTTCATCAAAATTTTTCGGTAAGGTTTTTTTCTTCTTCCCCATCTGCGCTTCTCTCCCTAGGTCAGATTTTTGAAATTAACACATTACTACATTTTACCACTTATTCATTTGTTGTAGTATTCCATTCTCCATCAATAGCCTGTTTGAGGAAATATTAATCGATGCAATAATTGATAACCTTCCCTTCTGGTAACTTACCATCCTTCATCCACTCTTCTACAAAACGGTTAAAGAACTCAGGATGCGCTAATGAGACACCGTGGCCGATGTTCGATAGCACAACACCTTGACAATTGGGATTGCTATTCACAAGATGGATCGCAGATTTTTTCATGTTGCTTTTCTCTTTCTCACCGACAGTTACCAAGATTTTACATCGAGCTTTTGAAAAATCATGTGGGATGGCAAAAGACATATTTTCTTGCAATATTTTTATTAGGTTATCTACTTTTATCTTTGAACTATCTTCATAATATTGCTCAAAATATTCTTCATCTACATACAATGTTTTAGCTTGAAGCTTGGCGAAGGATTTATTTTTTATTAAGGGAAAAGTTAATTTAATCATTGGTCTAATCCATTTTTTTGCAACTGTGGATGGTGTCACTAAAGCACTGTTGATGATGGCAAAGTCTATTAATTGCGGTTTTAGACTAACCATTTGAATAGCAATTTGAGCTCCTAATGAAAAACCAACTACTATGACACATTTATTTTTTGCTTTTTCTTCTATTAATGATAGAAGGGTTTTAGCACTATCTTCAATTGAAAAATTAGAGTTATTTTTAGCCACGTTATCTATTAATTCTGGTACAACGCAATGATAATCGGAAAAGTATTGGACTTGTTTATCCCACATCCACCCTCCAACACCACCCCCATGAATCAACAGTATAAGCGGCTTATGTATATCTCCGTACTCTTTAAAATGCATGACCACACCTTCTTTCTTCATTCTTGTATTTCTTGGGAAATAATTAGATTATTCTCTCATTTTATCCACTGTATTAATTTTATTATTTATAGTGTCATATTTATAGTTTCTGCTGCATATATAATATTTGAAACACCTTTTACATTTTTTAACATAGCATTGTGGCTCTTGGGATTGAGGAAGAAAGACAAAAAATAATAAACATGGAGGTAATACAGATGGATCAAAACAAAACGAACGAACCAAAAGTAAAAGCCATTACCCCTTCCAGTTTAGGAGAATTTCCCCTCGCACCAATTAGTGGCTTATATGTATGGAGTGAGCAGCAAATCCGTGAGGAACTTCGCATCGATGTCGACGGATTCTACCCACAAATGGTAGCAAGTGGCACTATTAGTTCAAACCAGTCTTCTACTATTCATTGGATTGCTAAGTTAACAGCGAATGGTCCAGATACATGGACAGGCAATATTCGAAATAAATATTTAGACGACAACCAATCATTTCCTTATACAAATGTAAAAATACAAGTAACACGCGGTTCATTACCTGAACAGCATACTGCAGAAGTTGCGTTTCTAATCGGAGGGGAGATAGACAGAACTAGCACTTTCCAGTTTCAATCTCCTTACTTCCACCCTGTGGAATTTGAATTTGATGCTGAAGAAGATACAACGCCAGTTACTACCTATCAAACTCACGCTCATCCAGACAAGCCTGCATCTTTGCCGGATGAAACTTTGTCAATTTCAGAGGTTTTCAAACGCACTGGGTTTGATGTGAAAATATCAGATGGTAATAATATTGTTTCCAAAGACTATGCAGGGACTGATAAAAAGTGGAACACTCAAGAGATGCATGATGCCATGCAAGTATACTGGTCGCACTTTGATAATAAGCCCCAATGGTCCATGTGGACATTCTTTGCAAATTCGGAAGCTGAAGAAGGCCATGGTCTAGGCGGTATTATGTTTGATAGCATAGGTCCTAATCATCGTCAAGGGACTGCCATTTTTAATAATTCATTTATTGCCGATCCACCTAAAGGTGACCCTGCTCCTGAAGCTTTTGTACAGCGCTATCGTTTTTGGTGTGCTTGCCATGAGATGGGACATGCTTTTAATCTGCTGCACTCTTGGCAAAAACACCTAGGTTATCCTTGGGAACCTTTGGAGCGCCCTCTTATCCCAGAACCAAAGGCTCTAAGCTTTATGAATTATCCTTACAATTATGATAGTAAATCTGGTGGCAAAGAGTTCTTTAAAAACTTTGAGTATCGTTTTAGTGATCAAGAACTGTTGTTTATGCGACATGCACCTGAGCGCTTCGTACAAATGGGTAATGCTGACTGGGCTGTAGATCATGGTTTTGAGCAACCAAACATGTCTATTCACCCTTCTTTTAATCTTGAATTGAGGGTTAACCGTAAATCACCAATATTCCAATGGTTAGAACCTACAGTTATTGAAATCAAACTAACGAATACTTCGAATCAACCTCAGTCCATCAATAAACATATATTGTCCGATTTATACGGAATGACTGTACTCGTTAAAAAAGATGGAAAACAAGGACGACGACTACTACCTCATGTTCAATATTTGTGGAACAAAGAGAACAAGGTAATAATGCCTGGTGAATCACTGTACGAAACGATTTTCGCGTCTGTAGGGAAAAATGGCTGGTTAATCGATGACCCAGGATTTTATAACATTCAAGTAGCTATGCAAATAAACGGCCATAACATCGTATCAAATAACTTAAGACTTCGAGTTTTACCACCTACAGGCTACGATCAAGAATTCCTTGCTCAAGACTATTTCTCTGAAGAAGTAGGCCGTGTTCTTGCATTCGATGGCAGTCGTTATCTTGACAAAGGAAACGATATCCTTCGTGAGATAACTGAAAGACTTCCTGACCATGCTGTTGCTCTTCACGCTCATATCGCTCTTGCTAAACCATTGGCGTTCGATTATCAATTCCTTGATTTCACAGGAGACTCAGATACAAAAGGTAAAATCAAACTAATACCTGCCCAACCAGCTGAGGCACGTAAACAGTTTACTTCTGCGTTAACTAAACACAACCAAATTGCTGCTAAGACACTTTCTAATATTGATTATCATGAATATATGGGAACATACAGTGAATTTCTAAGTAACCAAGAAGAAAACAAGGAAGCGGCAGAGGTACAAAATGTCCTTTATCAAACGCTAGCTGAACAGAATGTGCTAGATAGTGTATTACAAAACATCAAAAATCGTCGCGAAGACTATAAACAAAAGGAAAATGAAATTTCTACGAACATATAATATTTCCACTTAAATAAGCTACTTTGATTCTGAATACAAATAGAAAACCGCCATTTCAAAAAAAAGGTTAAAATCGAAATGACGGTTTTCTGTTTGATCCTTAAAGTTTGATCATTTATTCTACTTATGTTCATCCCAAAAGTCTTTACTAAAACTCGTATTTGCTTGATATTTCCCTACTGGTTTGGCAATATCTGAACCCCGCAAAATTGTTCCTTTTCCAAACTTTTGCTCGATTTGATCTACCAGTTTAATGATGGGTTCATCTTTTACATGCTCTTCAAAGTTAAATAACGTTAGCTGTTGTGTCGTTTCTTTAATATCACTAACATTCGATACGGTAACACCTAGTAATCGTACAGGTTCCTCATCCCAATGCTTATTAAATAAATACCAGGCATGCTCAACGATATCCTCTTTTGCATGAATCGCGTTATTGATGGACTTACTTCGTGTACAAGTTTCCCAATCAGCTGAACGGATCATGATACTTACTGTAACGCCAGCAAGCTTCTTGGCCCTTAATCTGTCCGCTACCTTTTCAGAAAGTGTTGCGATTACTTTATATAGTTCATCTCTATCAGTCGTATCATGAGAAAGTGTTGTTGAATTCCCTACACTTTTCGTATCATATATAGCTTCTGGATCAACAGGCCTATCATCTTCACCATTTGCCTTTTGCTTCATTCGTAAACCATTAATACCGAAGTTTTGCTTTAATACATATTCATCAGCTATAGCTAATTGTCCAATTGTTCGAATACCTAAATTCCCCAATTTCTCCGCTGTACTTTTGCCAACCCCATGCATCTCAATGACATTCATCGGCCACAATATTGTTGGAACATCACGCTTTCGAAGTATTGTAATACCCATTGGCTTTTTCATATCACTTGCCATTTTCGCCAAAAATTTATTCGGTGCAATCCCGATAGAACAAGGGAGTTGCAATTCGTTCCAGATTCTATTTTGCATATTTTGTACGTGTTGCAGTACATTTTGGCCATCTACTATTGGAAGTTGCAAATATCCTTCATCGATCGAAACTGGTTGGAGAATGTCGCTATACTCTTTCAACAAATTAAAAAATGATTTGGACGCAGCTCTATACCGTTCGAAATTAGGAGGAAGTATTATTAACTCTGGGCACTTTCGCCGCGCCTCTCCGACATTCATAGTTGTATAAACACCACTCGCTCTTGCTTCGTAACTACACGTAATAATAATACCTCTACGCTCTTTAGGATTACCTGCAATGGCTACGGGTTTCCCTTTTAATGAGGGATCATATATTTGTTCAACAGAGGCATAAAAGCAATTAAGGTCGATATGTAAAATGATTCTTCCTTTATTCATGTTCTATCTCCTCATTTACTTTGGCTTACCTTTTAGACTAGGGTCATGCACATAAATACTATTCATTTACGTCCTTTATACGCTATTGTTTGATACTTCTATTATAAGCTTTCCTTACATTAATCAACAAATGTATAGTCACCATCACTTTCAAGTAATTCCTTCAAAATGATGAGTGCTTGTTCAAGCTGATCTTCAGGTGCAGTGATGGCCAAACGAACTGCATTTACTAGCTTCGCATTTCCTACAGCAAAACGTTCGGCTGCATACACTTGCACACCAGCTTTTGCTGCTAGTAATTCAAACTGAATGCTGGTGAATTTTTCGGGGAGTATAAGCCATCTGAAAATACATTCTTCTTCTCCTAAAATGTTATATTCCCCTAAATATTGATCGACAAGGGCATTTTGCTGCTTGGCATACAATCGGTGCTTCTCTAAAATTGTCTGTGCAACGCCATCATGAATCATCCTTGCTGTAAGCTCCACCATCATGAGAGACACTGAAATATTTATATTATACAGTGTTTCCATTATTTTTTTTCGTAGCGCTGGCGGTGTAACGATATAGGATAGTCGTAAGCCAGGTGAGATGGTTTTTGATACACTAGCAATATAAATAACCTTTTCTGGAGCATAGGACGCTATTGGTGCAAGCGGCTTCTCCTTAAGAAAACTATAAATCGCATCCTCAATGACGATTAAGCCTTTCCACCTCGCAACCTCCGCAATCATTTTTCTTGTCTCCAATGACATTGTATGGGTAGTTGGATTATGAAAATCTGGAATAACATAAAGACCTTTTATATGCTCATTTTTACAAGCGTATAATAACCCCTCCCTTGTCATTTCACCGTTTCTTTGTTGGATTGCCACTAATTGAATACCAAGCATATTTGCAGCTGTTTTTATACCTGCATATGTAATGGGATCTGTACCAATTCGATCTCCTGGCTGAAACAACGCAGCTAACGTGCCAACAATCGCATTTTGTCCCCCCGCTCCAAGCAATACAGGTTGATCTGTTTGAAAATTGACCTTTTCCAAAAGCTTCATTGCCGCTTCCGTTTGCCACGCATTTCCTTCCGGTCGTCCGTACTGAAATAATTTACTAAAATGAGGATCATTCATCATCTTTTTCATATAACGTGTAATATCCTCATTCGCATGATTTTCTGGCAATACAGGGCCCATTTCAATCATCTGAGAAGATTTATTTGTTGGTAATAACATTTTGTTTGTCGCTGCATCAGATGAAACGAATGTACCATTTCCGATTGAAGCATAGATAAGCCCCTTCTGACCACAAAGTTTAAAAGCTCTCGTGATCGTGCTTAAATTAACATCTAAAAAATCAGCTAACTCACGCTGAGGAGGTAGCTTGGTGCCTGGCGATAATTTTCCATCCTTAATATCTTGTTCCAGCTGTTCAGCTATTGCTATATATAATGGAGCCGAACTTTTACTAATGTCCGGTTTCCAACTCATTGGATATTCTTCAAACGAATTAACTGGCATATTCTAAGCTAAGCTCCTTCTCTCTCAATTTTTGCATACAATATTTCATTGTCTTGCATACAATGATAATATTGTATGCATATGATGGCAATGATATAATTTTTAAAAAATCAGAAAAAAGGAATGAAAAATTATGCAATTTTCAGAAAAGATTTTAAATACCCCGTCCTCATTCATCCGAAATATTTTGAAAGTAACTGATTCTGAGGATGTCATTTCTTTTGCAGGGGGGCTTCCAAACCCAATCTCTTTCCCAATTGAAGCATTAAAGGCATCTGCGAACCATGCCATTACGGAAAATGGCAGTCGTCTTTTCCAATACTCTTCTACGCAAGGGTATGCGCCTTTACGTGAGTACATTGCTGCAAAATATCAACGTGTGCACGGACTAGATATCCATGCTGACGATGTATTTATTACAACTGGATCACAGCAGGCTCTTGAATTAATTGGGAAAGTACTTATTAACAAAGGTGATGGTATCGTCATCGAGGAGCCCGGTTACTTAGGTGCCATTCAAGCCTTCACATTAAGTGAGCCAACTTTCTATGGTGTAACACTCGAAAATGATGGATTAAACTTAGAAGAGTTAGAGAATGCACTACAACAGCCAAATGTAAAATTCGTATATACAGTTCCAAATTTCCAAAACCCAACAGGCCTTACGTATTCTAGAGAAAAACGTCAGCAAATTTGCGAAATCATGGCAAAATATAAGGATGTAGCGTTAATTGAGGATGATCCATATGGAGAATTACGCTTCCAAGGTGAGCCACTACCGTACATTGGTGCTGGTAAATTAGAAAATAGTATTTTGCTAGGTTCTTTCTCTAAAACGGTCACACCAGGAATGCGTCTTGGCTTTATCATTACAAAAAATAAAGAATTACTGCAGCATATCGAAACAGCCAAGCAAGCAACTGACCTGCACACAAATATTTTCGCTCAATATGTCATTTATGATTATCTAGCAAACAATGACTATATGGAACACGTTCAGAAAATTATAGCGTTATATAAAAATCAAGCAGATGCTATGCTAAATGCAATGGAAGAGTTTTTCCCAGCACATGTGGACTACACACGACCAGACGGTGGAATGTTCATTTGGGCTACAATGAACAATGGAACTTCATCAGTAGATGTCTTCCATAAAGCGATGGAGCAAAAAGTAGCCTTTGTACCTGGCGATCCTTTCTATACATCAAAAACTGATGTTAATACAATGCGCCTAAACTATACGAATGCAACACCTGAAGTCATCCGAGAAGGTATTAAACGCTTAGGTAGCATTTTATAAAGTCATTTAAAAGTTATTGGAGATGGTGTGAAATTTTCACACCATCTTTGCTTATTTCTCATCATATTAACTTCTTCCCCAACAGATAAATAATTTCATTAAAGTTTACATACTATCATGCAAATTATGTTCAAAGCCATCTATAGTCTTTGACAGAAAATTTTATCACAGAACGTAAAACAACACGATGATGATATTATTGAAACTACATTATTATAAATATCATCATAATCAGCTTGGCCTAATTAGTTCGATGGCTCTTTTATTCGTGAATAGTGTTATAAGAACATCTGTGCAACGTAAGAAGCAACCCGCTTCGTGCGCTATAGCGTCGAAAAGGGTTGCTTACTTTCATGTAAAATTATTTTGTATATGTTAACACTGCATGTTTCTTAAATTTCGCTAAAGCCTTTGTCGCCTCATCTTTGTTTGTATACTCAAAAATCCGAACGTCCTTTTTATCAAAAACTGTAATAACCCACATGCTAAATTCTCCCCTCTAATTCGTTTTTTGTAATATAACAACCACTTAAAACCGTGATACTTTTTTCAAACCGTTTTATAACAATCCCTTACTTAATTCTTATTTTACGCCGATTTTTTCAAAAATAAAGTATTATGTGAAGCCCTTCACAAACTGTTCAATTTCAAAACGCTTTCATTGAACAATTTGTGAAAATCTGATTTTTTAAGGCATAAAAACAGTTCTTTTCGTTTTAGCATCCGTAACTTTTGATCTCTTATATACCAATCAGGTTTTCAGCAAATGTTAGCACTTTTCTTGGTACCTGAGCATTTTCCCGTTGAACCCGAGTACTTTTATCGCCCACCTGAGCATTTCCCCGACGAACCCGAGCACTTTACCCTACCTGAGCATTTCTACGATTTTATCCGTCCAACAAAAAAAGCCGTATGTACGCCTTTTCCACGATGCACATACGACTTTCCAATTCGATGATAATTAAGTAGTAGTAGATTTCATTCCATAAGTTTAGTTAGCAAATTGCTGCTTGTTTTTCCGTTAATTCAATTTCAAAGCCTAAATCCTCAAGCATACGATAATCACTGTTTGCTTCTTGTCCTTCAGTTGTTAAATAATCCCCAACAAAGATACTGTTTGCTGCATATAAGCCTAGTGGCTGAAGTGACCCAAGATTGACTTCACGACCACCTGAAATACGAATTTCCTTTGTTGGATTTATATAACGGAACAACGCTAAAACCTTTAAACAATAGCGTGGATTTAATTCCTTCGTCCCTTCTAGTTTCGTGCCATCAATCGCATTTAAGAAGTTAACCGGAATGGAATCCGCGTCTAATTGATGAAGTGCACGCGCAATATTCACGACATCCTCCTTTGTTTCCTTCATACCGATAATGGCACCTGAGCAAGGTGATATTCCATGCTTTTTCGCAATTTCAACCGTATTAACACGATCTTCATACGTATGAGACGTAGTAATATAGGAGTGATGTCGTTCAGATGTATTTAAGTTATGATTGTAACGATCCACCCCTGCCTCTTTTAATTGCTGTGCCTGTTCTTCTTTTAATAAGCCAAGACAGGCACATACTTTTAAGCCATACTTCTCTTTAATTTCTGTAACAGCTTCACTTACAACATTGACATCCTTTCGGGTTGGCCCACGACCACTTGCCACGATGCAATAAGTGCCAATTTTATTGTCAAATGCTCGTTTTGCCCCTGCCAAAATTTCCTCTTTCGTAATGAATGGATATTTTTCAATCGGTGCAGTTGATTTAGATGACTGTGAACAATAGCCACAATCCTCTGGACAATAACCGCTCTTAGCATTCATAATCATATTTAATTTTACTTTTTTCCCATAGTAGTGCTTACGAATAGCAAAGGCACCGTCCATTACCTTTAAAAGCTCATCATCTTCACTATTTAAAATAGCAAGAGCCTCCTCATTGCTAATGATTTTCCCTGCAATAACTTCCTCTGCTAACTGTAACCAATTCATTTAAACATCTCCCTCTCTACTTGTATAATTGCGTGAAATCTTCCTGAGGCTATATCAGCTCATGTTTGATATTTGCTGAAAATAACTTAACTCTGCATTCCTCTCACATCATAGAGGTGGGAGACTTCTGCTGAAAGAAGTTATTGTCCTTGCTGAATTAAATACTTTGTAAAGTCGCTCGGCCAAAAATGCAGAAGCGATTGCTAAGCAAAAATCTGCAACAATACTGTTTAAAAAGCCAACTATGAAAATATGTGACCAGCTCGTTTTCATATGTAACCAAAAATTCAATGACACATATAAATATGGAACTGCTACTGCATAAATAATAAAAAGCCCGACAATATTTGCACCGATAAAATGTTTTTTCGTTGGCGTATCCACTCTTTCAATCATGAAACCAATTACTAAAGCGGCCAGTGCAAAACCGATAAGGAAGCCAAATGTTGGTTGCAATACATAAGTGATGCCTCCACCTTGCGTAAAAACTGGCAAACCAACTAAACCAACCCCTATGTAGACAAGCTGACTTTGCAATCCATTGCGACTGCCGAGCAAACTGCCTGCTAAAAATACAAAAACTATTTGTAATGTAAAGGGCACTACTGGTAGCGGTATTTTAATAAATGCACCGATTGCGGTTAAAGCGGCAAACATCGCAATCATCACAAGTGACAGTGTTGATTGTCGTTTGAACAACTTACTCCCTCCCGCTCCTTAAAAAATTGCATGATCGTCTCTTTTGTTGTATCAATCATAAAACGCATTTCATCATCCGATATAATGTATGGAGGCATGAAATATAATATATTGCCGAGAGGGCGAATGAGTAAGCCCTTTGCTAACGCACGTTTATATATTTGATAACCGATTCGTTCCTCACTCGGTAGCGGTTCCTTTGTTTCACAATTGGCGACTAATTCTATGGCACCAACTAGTCCTACTTGTCGATATTCCCCAACAAACGGCAACTCCCCAAATGCATTCATAGCTAACTCTCGCATCCGTTCACCCTTGTTTTGTATCATATCGATCACATGATCCTCTTCAAACATTGTCAAAACTTCTAAGGCTACACGACAAGCAAGTGTATTACCGGAATAGCTATGAGAGTGTAAAAACGCTTTCATTGTACCGTAATCATCATAAAATGCGTTGAAGACATTATCAGTCGTTAAAACTGCAGATAGTGGCAAATAACCACCCGTTAAACCTTTTGATAAGCACATAAAATCTGGCGCAATACCCGCTTGCTCACAGGCAAATAATGTCCCTGTTCGTCCAAAGCCAACTGCAATTTCATCTGCAATAAAATGCACATCATATTTTGTACAAAGCTCTCGTAATCGCTTCAAGTATAGTGGAGGATACATTTTCATGCCTGCAGCTGCTTGAATGAGTGGCTCAATAATAATAGCTGTAATGTCTTCATGGTGCTGACTAAGCTCCTCTTCAACAAACTGTATACATTGGGCTTGACAGCTTCCTGGATTCTCTTGAAAAGGACATCGGAAGCAATCCGGTCCTTGTGCACGTACTGTATCCAATAAAAGCGGCTGATACACTTCGTTATACAGCCCTACTCCACCAACAGATAAGGCACCAAGTGTTTCACCGTGATAAGCATCTGTTAAAGCCAAAAAACGCTTTTTCGTCGTTTTTCCCGTCTGCATATGATATTGAAAACTCATTTTTAATGCGACTTCTATTGCAGAAGAGCCGTTATCTGCAAAAAATACTTTATTTAAACCATCTGGCGTTAAAGCGACTAATTTTTCTGCCACCTTAATGGCAGGCTCATGTGAAAAATTCGCAAAGATTGTATGCTCTAATGTAAACGCTTGATCGCTTAATGCTTGACTTATACGCGGATTCGCATGTCCAAATAAATTGACCCACCAGGAAGATACGGCATCTAAATAGCGATTATTATTTTCATCGTAAAGCCATACCCCTTGTCCTTTTTGAATAACAATTGGCGGAAATTGCTCATAGTCCTTCATTTGTGAGCACGGATGCCAAACATGCTGTAAATCTCTCGTCTGCAATTCAGTTAATGCTTGTTTCATATTTGACCAACCTTTCAAGCAAAGAAGTGTGAGAAATAGAATAGTCAACAATCCGTGAAATATCCCCAAGCTTTGGGATCGTCGCATATGGCAAATCATGATGTTGTAGAATTGTATTGACATTATCTTGTTCCATCTGACTACCTGTGTCTCCGTTAAATACAATGCCAAGAACTTCAACATTACGAGCATGTAACGCCTCGAGTGTAAGCAATGTATGGTTAATCGTTCCTAGTGTTGTTCGCGTGACAAGTACGACTGGAAGCTTACTTTGAATGATGACATCAAGAAGCGTATTTTCTCCATATATATCTAACGGGACAAACAGCCCCCCTGCTCCCTCGCAAATCACGACATCGTATGCTTCCTGTAACAACTGCATTTGCCGTAATAAATATGCCACATCTATTTGCTGCCCCTCCAGTTGTGCAGCAAAATGTGGTGATGCAGCTTCCTTAAACGAATAGCCATTTAAATTTTCTTGCTTTAGTTTTTGTAATGAATACTTTTCATACATTGCTGTATCGTAGTAATAGCCATGCCCATTCTCATTTATCTCGCCAGTTTGCACGGGCTTATAAGGTGTGACTTGTAAATCATGCTTTTGTAATTGACGCATCAGTAATGTAGTGATAACCGTTTTACCGACATCTGTATCTGTACCAACCACCCAAAAATGTTGCATCGTTAACCCTCCCCCTCTTTTAAGTTAACTGTTTACATTTTTTAAGTTAACACATTTATTTTTATTTTGTAAATGCTATTTCCATATTTCTTCAAAAACAGCCCTTTTCTTTGCAAAAGATAGAGAATTTTGTGATAACTTATCCGTTTTTTTCATCATAAAAACACTAGATTCTTACCGTATGGCAAAATCTAGTGCTGGTTGACGAAAAAAATATATAGAAAAATATTACAATTTGTGCTTATATGTTATTTGTAAATATATCCTCTTTATAAAAGGAGACTTCAAATGTCCTATCTGGTGCAGTTACTCATTTTCGGCATAACAGGTTCGTTAGTATACTATGGTGTTTATTACGGAACACCGCTATTCATTAAAAAGGGTGTACCATTGATTTATGCTTTTTAGTTCTTTCTATGGTTTCCTGTAATGAGTTTATTTCCTGTATCATTTAGAGGGAAATACTTGGACATGGAAAAATATTTTGGATCATCACCAAAACGTGTGGTTGATTTCCGTTCCGACTGGGCGCTTTGTTGCTGTCGTTTCGCTTTCGCACAGAAAAAACATTTGTAGCTGTCGCTTCGCTTTCGCTACAGAAAACATTTGTTGCTGTCGCTTCGCTTTCGCACAGAAAAAACATTTGTTGCTGTCGCTTCGCTTTCGCACAGAGCAAAGCTTCCTGGGGGCGTTCGATGAGCCGCTTCGCTTCGCTGCAGGGTCTCGGGCCAACAGATGTTTTTTGCGCGAAAGCGTGAGTGCAACGTAGCGACAGCAGCACGATGTTGGTCACGAAGGCGTTATCACAGGATGTGATGCTTTTAGCCTTCGTTCCTCTATTGCTGATCCCCAAGGAGTCGCCCAGTCGGAACGAAGGTCAACTATTTACATAGTAGACGTTTTAACAAAAAAATGATAACCATATTTATTCCGTGTCTCGGGCCAACAGATGTTTTTTGCGCGAAAGCGTGAGTGCAACGTAGCGACAGCAGCACGATGTTGGTCACGAAGGCGTTATCACAGGATGTGATGCTTTTAGCCTTCGTTCCTCTATTGCTGATCCCCAAGGAGTCGCCCAGTCGGAACGAAGGTCAACTATTTACATAGTAGACGTTTTAACAAAAAAATGATAACCATATTTATTCCGTTACACCTTTTTGCTATGCTTAGTGAAGAAATAATGTGGAGAGGTTTTTTCCTTCCTATTCAACAAGAGATTTTCGGAAACTGGGCTTGGGTAGTAAATGGATTACTTTGGGCTTGGGTTATTCATGCTTGTTTGAAGTGGCATTTTATCAATATGCTTCCTAGCATGCTTATTGCTCCATGGATCGCCCAGTTTACTAATTCAACATGGGCCTCTTTTGTAACCCATTCTGTTGGAAACAGTTCACTATGGATTTTGTTAGTAGCGGGAATAATAAAAAAAACTAAACCTCAAAAAATAAACTTTATTTAATTTTATCATTCAACTTTTTAAGTCTTGTTACATAAGTAAATGTAGCAAGATTTATTTTTTTGTAAACGCACTAACTTAAGCTTGTATTTTAGCTGTTTTCTATTAATATCCAGAGATTTTCATTGTTTCATTACTTACATGAATATTACAGGAAATTTAAAGGATTTTACCCTTCATTCGTAGTATTAAACTAAACGGGGGTGACTGTATGTTTGGTATGTTTAAAGAATCAGAAAAGACTATAGACTCTTATGAGCATGTTAGCTATATTTTAAAATCCTTGCTCACATACGAGCTAAAAGACTTACCTATTCGCTATGAGTTTTGGTATCGTGTGGCTATTCGTCAGGAAGAATTGCGAACGTTAAATACCGAGCATCGGGCAAAGATCTCTATGACTACCGCAGCAGGACGATTTCATCAAACACAATACGAAGGAACGAAACAAAAATTAGCAAAGCTTAAACGTCTCGCAGAAATGTATAAATCGTTTTGTATTGAGGAAGAACGAGAAGCATTAAATCATCGACTCCATTTTCATAAAGAAGCGATTTCTGAGCTATATGAGCATGTCCAAAATAAAGAGCTATATGTGTATTGCGATTCTGTACAGCAACAATTTTGGGAAGCGGTGTGTGAAGACATATTAAATGCAATAGCCCATCTAGATTAAGTAGGTGGGTTATTGCTTCTTTTCCATATATCTTTAGCCACCGGAATGTCCCCTATCAGTAAACGCTAAACGATACTCTTCTGGAAATCCCGAAATCAGAAACATTTCCTACTCCAAATAGGCGCTTTCCCGGGCAATCAACGTATATAAATCAACCCGACCTAATGTCTAAATTAAACAGGTGCCAGCTTTGTTTGCTAGCACCCGTTGTTTATTATTTATTATCTTCAATTCCTTGGATAAGCATTTTTCTAAATTCCTGTGCTTGGTCAGCTTTAATGGCTACACTGTTGTAACGTTTTTTCAGGCCAAACATGAAAGTCACTTCCACAGGCTCCTTCATTTTTAAAATAAACTGTGGATATGCCGCTTCAAAATCACGTGCTATAAAATCAATTGTATCCTTGGATAATTTTCTTTCCAATTGTTCCTTATCCTCAATAAGTTCTTCAATCTGCTCAAAGCGAATTTCTGCTCGTTTCATCAATCCTAAAGACAAATATAATGTATCAGATGTTACATGGACAGGGTTTAAACGAATGGCCTGCATATCCGCTATAAAAAATAGAACAGTGTATACATTTAAAATAAGTAATAAAATCGAAAGAACGATTGATTTTTCATGTAGCCACCAATGAATCCCTATTGTTTCAATAACTGTCCCATGGATTAGCATAATGATAAATGCAATATAGCTCGAGTTTTTATGCAAGGTTAAACCAGGTCGCTCTTTTCTCTTCCAACTAGCAAAAGCGTAGTAAAATACTACAAAATCTGCACAAAACATCTGAATAATAGGATGCTTCGGTGCATGTTTTTCAACTGCTTTTGGAAATGAGAACAAATCGGGAATAGTAGTTGATCGTACATCCGCTAGAATCCTTGGCATGTAACGAACAAGCGTTGCAACTAGCAAAATTTCTAATAATAGAAGTGTACCTTCAATCGCAAACCCAGTCCAAGTAACGGCTACAAATGGCTGCAGATGTTCTATTGGGATAATAAAACGGGCTGCAATACAACCAGCTGCTGCTAAAATAACCGCTTGTTTTATAGAAAACTTTCCTTTATACAGCAGAAATAAAACAGGTATAACAAGAACAAAATCAATTAATGAGCCAATAACAACTCCATTTGTTTCAGTTGGTAAAATCGATACACCAAGTCCAGTGTTATAAAGCGTGTAATTGCTGGCAAGTACGAGTAACAAACATGCTAGCCATATATTTTGCTTGTTCTTTAATGCAACCATGTTACATCTCTCCTTTATCATTTATTTCATGGATAATTCCTTCCTTTAATACAATTTGATTGAGCTTCTGCACAATCTCTTTTAATTGCACGACCTCACTTAATTCAAGCTTGGAATAATATCTCGAAATAATAAATCGTTTTACTACTTCTTCTCTGTCAAAATATGTAATGCCTGAAGTATCAAGACTTACAAATATTTCACGTCGATTTTCAGGATTAATGCTCCGACATACATATTGCTGCTCTTCAAGTTTACTAACCAATTGTCCAACAGCACTTGAAGTTATATTCATATAACTCGCAATCTGTCCAATCGTCACTTGACAATTTTTTTTAATAAAATCTAAAAGAATTATTTGTTTAGGGGATAATTCATCACTAATTAAGTTTTGATGTAACTTGATGAAATGGCTATCCATTGAATAAATAGCTTCATTTATTTCCTCCACAAGCATATATATAAGTTCTTTATCCTTTGTCATCACTCAATCCATCCTTTAAGTAAAGTTAATAGTAAAGGTAACTTTATTATTAACTTTACTTTATTTTAAATGGTTATCATTGTCAATAAGTTCAGCTATTAACAGTATGGTCTATTCCGATAATTTTCAAAAATATATCACATCTTTGCTTCTTTTCTACAGATATCCCCTTGCCTCGAACAATTATACGCCGCTATCTTTTATCAAAAAATTGTTTACGATAAACATGTGGGGAGTACCCTGTATATTTCTTAAATTTATCAATATAGTAGCTTACTGTACTAAAGCCTGTTGTTGTAGCAATTGTGGTGATCGATTCCTCACTATCACGTAATAGCTCCATACTTTTGCGCAGACGGTAGTGTAGTAAATATGTGAATGGTGTGATGCCGACCATTTTTTTGAAAAAACGGCTACATTCTGCACGACTTAAAAATACATGTGCGGCTAAATTTTCTAAAGAAATTTTCTCTTGATAATGAGCATGGATATAATCAAGCATATCTTTCGCTCGTTCATGCTGGACAATCATTGCTGGATCAAGTATTTCTTCTGTTAGCATTGATTGTGACAAAATAGTTTCCCAAATGGCTAATAACTCTCTCCATACCTTTAGCTCATAAAATACGGCTTGCTCTTGCAGTAATTTCGCCACTATTTCAACTTTTTGCGCCAACTGATCTGATAGCTTTACATAGGGCAGTCTATTGCTCGTTATATACGGCAGCACATATTTAGTAGTAAAAATACTGCTCTTGTGTCCGCCTAATAGCAATGGGTCCACATTAATACAGAAAATTGTAGCCCGCTCTATTTGAAACGGCTTTGCTTCGTGTAAACCTGATGCATTGACAAATAGTCCCTCTCCCTCCTCAAGTACAAAGACATCTGCTCCTACTCGGTATTCCACACGACCGCTTTTCACATAAACAAATTGAATTTCCTTATGCCAATGTAACGGTAAAAAATCCAGACTATCTAATCGCATAACCGTCTCATATAAGGCAACTGGAAATTCCTTCGTCCCATGTAACGTTAGCTCTTGTAAATCTTTCGCAATTTTGATATGTGTTAACACCATTACTTTGTTCACCTCAATATATTGATATTTTTAAGTCACTAAATCGATATTTCTTCTGTTAAATATTCCTTATAATTTCTTTATATTGATAGTTTAGGAGATGTTTTAAGATGAATCAATCTGCACAAAAAAATCGTACACTTGGTTATATTCTTGTCATTCTAGGGGCAAGTTTTTGGGGTATTGGGGGTACGGTCGCACAAAAGCTTTTTCAGCAGGAAAATATAGAGGTTGGCTGGCTTGTTTCTAGTCGTCTTCTTTTAGCTGGCCTTTTACTTATAACTGCCTATAAAATTACGCATCGTCATGCGTCTATTTTTGTGATGTGGCGAACAAAGCACAATGCTTTTAGACAAATTTTATTTAGTTTACTTGGAATGCTGGCCGTTCAATATACGTATATGATGTCCATAGCTATAGGCAACTCTGCTGTAGCAACATTATTGCAATACTTAGCACCACTCTTTATTATGGCCTATTATTTAATCACGAAGCACAGTCAATTGACAAGGCAGGATGGAATAGCTGTGACGCTAACACTTATTGGTACTTTTTTATTACTAACAAATGGCTCGTTGTCTACACTTTCTGTTCCAACGATGGCCGTATTTTGGGGGATATTATCTGGTCTTTCAGCTGCTTTTTATACGCTATATGCCGTTTCGCTTTTACAGCAGTTTCATTCATTGTTAGTTGTAGGCTGGTCAATGCTTATTGGCGGGATTGTGATGAGTCTTTTCCATCAGCCATGGCAAATTGATCTGTCAAACTGGGCATTTTCTACAATCGCTTACTTTCTGTTTATCGTAATTTTCGGGACAATGTTGGCATTTTGGTTTTATATTGCAAGTTTACATTATTTATCGCCAAAAGAAACTAGTTTACTTGGTAGTCTTGAGCCTCTAACAGCCGTTATTACAAGTGTTTTCTGGCTTAAAATTGCCTTTGGGAGCTTTCAGTTTATTGGGACAATGCTGATTCTCGGCATGATCTTGTATCTTACAGTTTTTCAGAAAAAGAATCGTGCGGAAGCCTTAACCAATTTAGGATAATTTCGAAATCATTAGTCATAAATTCCTATACAAATTTTATAAACTATGAATTCCCACATAAAATTTACATATTATATATATCTTTTTTCCTTTGCTGTCTATTATACTGAAAATATCATCATTCAAGGGGGGATTTTTATGGATAAAAAGGTTATTTTTTTCGAGGTCCGTGGTGGCACAGATAAAGGCCCTGACGGCTACCGACAAGATACAATGCCAATGGTGAATGCACTAAAACAACGTGGACAGGATGCAGAAGTCATTTTCTTTGATGTAACAAAAAAAGAGGAAATTTTTCATTACGTCAAAGAACATGGTATTGCCTATGTATCACGTATTAATCCAGGAAACTTACAGCATGAACAAGAGTACTTCGATATGTTGCGTGAACTTTGTCATGCAGGTGTCATCGGTATGCCACACCCTGATGCAATGATTGGTTATGGTTCTAAAGATGCATTAACAAAACTGGCCTCAACGAATTTAGTGCCTGATGATACATTTGCATATTATACAATTGAAGCATTTAAAGCGCAGTTCCCTACCTCTCTTGCTATTACTGAACGCGTCCTAAAACAAAATCGTGGATCGACAGGAGAAGGTATATGGCGAGTAAAACTTGTTGAACCTCTTGCTGAGGGAATTACAGAAGTACCACTTGATGCGGAGATTAAATGTACAGAAGCACGGGATAATCATGTGGAATATTGGAAACTAAGTGATTTCATGACGTTCTGTGAGCGCTATATTACTGGTCCAAATGGCATGCTCATTGATATGCGCTTTCTTCCTCGTATTACTGAGGGCGAAATCCGCTTATTTATGTTACGAAATAAACCAATTAACGTAGTACATAAAAAACCGGCAAATTCCGCGGACGCATTTAGTGCGACACTGTTCTCGGGTGCGCAATATCGCTATGATGCACCAGAGGATTGGGAAGAGCTTGTCCAAAACTTTTTAACTCAGCTACCACACGTAACTAGTTTACTGGGCAATTATGCTTTACCACTTATATGGACTGCCGATTTCATGCTTGATACAAACGAAGCTGGCGAAGATTGCTATATTTTAGGGGAAATGAATTGTTCATGTGTAGGCTTCACTTCTGAGCTTTCTTTAGCACATCAAGTAGCAGAAGAAATTTTAGTTTGTATCCATGAAAATACCGAGATTTCAGCATAGTGAGACTATCATCTTTTACTGACGGGCAATACGGATAATTGAAAAAGTGCGATCGTATTGGATCGCACTTTTCATATATAACTCTTAATAGCTTGTATAAATTCATAAATAAAATACCCGGCAAAGCCTATTAATAAAACGCCTGCAACCATCGTGAGCGACTTAATGACCTTACGACTCATCGCTTTACGGGTAACTGAAACAATGGTCATCAAGCCAATATCATGCAACAATATGCCACTTAAGACCCCTGCCGCAATCACTAAAAAGTTTGCTGACTGTCCTTGCCCATATGATTTAGCTAGTACAACACCGAAAACATTTACCCAGAATACTAAATTTCCAGGTGAAATTGCAACTAGTAAACCATTGCGATAAGAAGTAAAAAATGATTTTGTCACTTTCTCTCCTGCAAGCGTAATATCATGATCAGCATTTTTTATAGAGTCCAGCCCTAAAAGGAATAAAAAGCCCGCTCCTATAATCCACATAGGAATTTGAATGATAGGCATTGCTAAAATGGAAGCCAATCCCATATACAATGCAAAAACTAATACAAAATCAATTGTCATACCACCAAGACCGACAGCCCAACCATGCATAAAGCCATTTTTTAGTCCTTGCTTTGTCATTTCTACTGTAATAGCCCCAACAGGCATGGCAATCGCAAGTCCTACCAATACATACGCTACATATAGACTCAACTAAACACTTCTTTCATGTAATAAAATAGGTTTCATACGTCCGTTTATACTTGTATTATAGCATAAAAATACACAAAAGGTCATTTTTGCTAATAAATATTCATTTTTTATATGCTGATGCTTTACTAATTTATTTGTATGATATTATTGGGACACCTATTCTTATTTGCTATTTAAGTTTTTTTAGTCTTATCTGAGCTTTTTTCTACTAAAAACATGATTACAACATTTGCTTTTTCCATTGCGCTAGCACGTCATTAGCTTTCGCAATGTCCACCTTCAAACCCACTTGCTTGGCAGAGCAACGCTTTTTAGCCCTGTCCCATGCTTCTTCTAGAGCAGGTAAATAGCTTAAATTTTTTGTACTTGCGACTAGCTGTAAAAAAATATTTCCTTGAATATAATACCAGCGAGGATTCATGCCATCTAACTGAATAGCTTCTTCAATAAGACGTAGTGCCAAATACGGACTGCCTTCATTTCGACTCAAAAACTGTGCGAACGCTCCCCAATATAGAGCTTTATTTGGCTGTAGTTTTATCGCTTCCGCATATTGTACAAGTGCTTTATCATGCTCCTTCGCAAGAGCAAAATATTCAGCCATTGTATAGTAAGCATTCGCTTGTGCCTCGACCGATCCAGCTAATAATTCATCTACTACTTTACCGAATTGCTGTTCATCCTCACTTCCAATATAGGCAGCGAGGACATCACGCTCTGGGTAGGAGCCATCTGCTCGTTCAACACTTTGCTTCACTTTTTCAGCGGAAGGAATAGGCATATTTGCATAACCGTTCGCTTCCAGCAATGCGACATGCTGTTGAATTGTTGGAAATGATTCATGTTCTGTAAACGCATTATTAGCTAACATTGCTTTGGCTAATTGATAGCTCTCTTTCACATGACCATTTAAAAATAATTCATTTATCTGTTGGACTTGCTCATCAAACTGTTTAATCACTATTAAAATCCTCACCTTCACCAAAAGAAAAGTAATATAGGTATTTTACCATCTTTAAATCTAAAACAAACGAAATAGAAAAAATTTTTCTATAATTCTTTTAATTTAATGTTGATTATAAAGGTTAATTTCCGTTTCGACTATGTTCGTTCTCGGGGGCGTCCGATACTCGCGTTGCTCTGCACGGGGTTTCGCCGCTTTGTCATGCATTTTGCCGCTTAGGGATACTTTCCGACGCTTAGTCATACCTTCCACTGTTTGAATCGCGAACATCGCCTATAGAACCACAAACATCGCTGATAGAACCGCAAACATCCCTGATAGAACCACGAACATCGCTGATAGAACCGCAAACATCGCTGATAGAACCACGAACATCGCTGATAGAATCGCGAAAAAGCTTGTTAGGCAGCGAAACTTTATGGTTTAGCGGCGAATTCCAACGCAAGATGTGAAATTTAGGAAAACTTAAATCAGGGTTGAAAAACTTTGTATAAAATTTTACACAATATTAAGGACTTGACACTTGGACATGCTTTTCGACGCTAAGACTTGGATTTCCCACGCTAACTCTTGCCTTTCCGCAGCTAACTCATGCTTTTCCGACTCTTAGTCAATCCCCAGATAAAAAAAGCATTGGATAAAGTTCTGAATTGTGAGATAATTGAAGTGATTTTTTTTGGAAAAACATGTATATTGGAGGGCTTGTGCTATGAATAAACGATTTCATTTTGTATCGCTTATTATTGGAAATTTGTTAACACTAGGAGCTATTTTCATTTACGCTATGCAAAGTCAAGTAGATGTGGCCATCAGCACATATGCCCTTGTGATGGGGTTTTTAAGCACTTTACTACTGATCTTTTTTTATTTATGGGGGGATGAAAAACAACAAATATCGAATCGTTTTTTTAAATAACTCGGGTGGTTTTAGACTACTTGAAGTCCCCTCAGATTTCCCCAAACGCTGCCATTGAACAAAATATGATTTTCCCTTTTCTACATCAGAGTTAAGGGAATTTTTTTCACGAAATGCATTTTTTTCGTGGCATTCCCCTCTGAATACGTTACATTATTGTTGAAAAATAAAAAATTTTGTAGAAAATTTAAAAAGAATGATTGAGTAGTAATTCAATTTTCTGTATAATCAGCTTGTTTGACAATACTTATATGAATTTGGGGGTAGACAATTGGGTAAAGCATTGATTATAGGAGCTGGCGGAGTAGCCAGCGTTGTGGTACACAAGTGTGTTCAAAATTCGGACGTGTTTGAGGAGATTTGTATCGCAAGTAGAACTGTTTCAAAATGTGACGCTCTAAAAGAAAAACTAGATGGCGGAAAAACAAAGATTCATACCGCACAGGTAGACGCAGACAATACGGAAGAGGTTATTGAGCTAATTAAAGCCTTCGGACCAGAAGTTGTTATTAATGTAGCACTACCTTATCAAGACTTAACGATTATGGATGCTTGCTTAGCGACAGGTGTACACTATGTGGATACTGCAAACTACGAGCCACCTGAAACGGCAAAATTTGAATATAAATGGCAATGGGCTTATAAAGAGAAGTTCGAAAAAGCTGGTTTAACTGCTTTACTTGGTAGCGGTTTTGATCCAGGTGTAACGGGCGTTTTTACAGCTCATGCACAAAAACATGAATTTGATGAAATCCACTACATAGATATTGTGGATGCAAATGCCGGTGACCACGGTTACCATTTCGCTACAAACTTCAACCCAGAAATCAACATTCGTGAAATTACTGCGAATGGTCGTTACTGGAAAGAAGGCGAGTGGATTGAAACTGCACCACTTGAGAAAAAAGAGGTTTATAACTTACCAGAAATCGGACCAAAAGATATTTACCTTTTATACCATGAAGAACTAGAGTCACTTGCTAAAAATATTAAAGGCTTAAAGCAAATCCGCTTCTGGATGACATTCTCTGAAAAATACTTAACACATTTAAAAGTATTAGAGAATGTTGGTATGACTTCTATTGAGCCTATTGAATTTGAAGGACAAATGATTCAACCAATTCACTTCCTGAAAGCTGTACTACCTGATCCAGCATCACTTGGACCACGTACAAAAGGAAAAACGAATATCGGTTGTATCATTCGCGGTCTAAAAGATGGTAAAGAAAAAACATATTATGTCTACAATGTGTGTGACCATGAGGAATGCTATAACGAGGTTGGTTCACAGGCAATTTCCTACACAACAGGTGTACCAGCAATGATTGGTGCAATGCTTGTGATGAACGGTCAATGGCGTAAACCTGGCGTTTGGAATGTCGAAGATTTCAATCCAGATCCATTCATGGATGCACTAAATAAATGGGGTCTACCATGGCAAGAAAGCCATAATCCAGAATTACTTGACCTAGAGTTAGATGCAAAGGAATTAAGTCGATGAAGCCAATTGATTTCTCAAAGGTTCCATCTCCTTCTTACGTAGTAGATGAACGATTATTAACAAAAAATCTAGAACTTTTAAAATCAATTCAAGATCGCACAGGTTGCCGCATTTTACTTGCCTTAAAAGGGTTTTCAATGCATTCCACGTTCCCATTAGTAGGTGAATATTTAGCAGGTATTACGTCTAGCTCATTATTTGAAGCTCGACTCGGCTATGAAAAAATGGGCAAAGAAGTTCATGTCTATGCACCAGCTTACGTCGAACATGAAATGGACGAGCTTCTTGGCTATGTTGATCATATTGTGTTTAATTCATTTAACCAATGGAATCAATATAAGGACAAAGTAAAGTCTGCTAGTAAAACAATTGAATGCGGTATTCGTATCAATCCTGAGTACTCTGAAATTGAAACAGCACTTTACGACCCTTGCTACACAAATTCTCGTCTTGGCACAACATTAGCCAACTTCGACAAGTCACAGCTTGACGGTATCGATGGCTTACACTTCCATGCAATGTGTGAGCAAAACTCAGATACGTTAGAGCGTATTATACAAGTTGTCGAAGAAAAATTCGGTGATGTTTTACATCAAATGAAATGGTTAAACTTTGGTGGAGGTCACCATATCACTCGTGAGGATTATGATGTTGAAAAGCTTGTGAATATCATTAATTACATTCAAGACAAGTATAACCTTCTCGTCTATTTAGAGCCAGGTGAAGCTGTTGCACTTAATACAGGCTATTTAGTAGCAACTGTTCTCGATGTACAGAAAAACGGTATGGACCTAGCAATTTTAGATACCTCGGCAACTTGCCATATGCCAGATGTTCTAGAAATGCCATACCGCCCAATGATTATTGGCTCTGGTCAACCAAATGAGCTAGCTTACACATATCGTCTAGGCGGGCTTACTTGTCTAGCTGGTGATGTAATTGGTGATTATTCATTTGAACAGCCTTTACAACCAGGCGATCGTCTAGTATTTACAGATATGGCACATTACTCAATGGTAAAAAATCATATGTTTAATGGCGTAAATCTTCCATCAATCGTTTCTTATAACGATGAAGAAGGCATTAAAGTCATTCGTGAATTTAATTTCGAAGACTATAGCGGCCGCCTTTCATAAGGCAAAGAAAATCCTCTCCAACTTAATGCTGGAGAGGATTTTTTTACGGCTGCATATTCATCCAACTATCAACATGATGAATGGCAAAACCATTATAACTTTTTTTATTGGCATAATGTTGTTGAACTTGTGCTAACTGTTTGTTCATATAGGCTTCTCCATCATCATAGAAGGTAATATTATTCCCTTCATCAGTGGCTCCTGTTTCCACACCAATAACAATTGACTTTTTTACTTTTTTTGCATAATTAATTTCATATTCAACGATATTAATAATGTCTATAGCAGCATCTCGATAAGCCATTATTGAAACACTTTCCACTTGGTCAATTACCCAGTCAGCTAATAAACCTTTACCGAATTGGTTTTTGTAAGTAATTTCATCAAACCAAAATGGCATATCAACTTCCAATGGCAATAGTAATCGATCGGTATCCCCTTTCGCTCTAGTAACAAGCGCTTGATAGGATTCAATCGTTTTCGCTTGATTCGAGCTCCAGCCACTATTTAAATAGGGCTCTACATCAAGATGAACGCCAGAAAATCGCTCTGTTGCTGCTGCATTTTCATTATATGTTTGTAACCAATCAAATAGCTGATCCTGCATTTTATAGCCCTCTGTTGAAACCCAACTTGCAGAACCATCTAACGCATATACTTTTATCCCTTTTGCCGTAGCTTTATCGATAAAACTTTTGTAATAATTACTTGCTATATCACTATTAATTTGTAAATATAATTTATTAACTTGTTTGCTTTCTAAAAATAAAAGTACCCCTGATTCATCTTCAACAATCTTTGTCGTGTCCCATAACCAAGTAGCCCTATCCTGCATGGCCATAGCGTCTACCTTTCCCATTGTTAATCCTAGCGTACTTACAATTGCTACTATAAAAACAATGATTGCTTTTGATAGTGAATGACTTCCCATATATTACATCTCCATTCTATTGGCCGAGGCTCATAGAACAGAACCTGGCAACCTGACAATCATGCACTAAAATAGTGTTTAGACTCATGGCTTTGCGTCCTTCCCTTTCGGTGAAGTTTGCCTTTTACAGTAGTTTTCTTACCATACATAATACGATGTTAGTATGGATATGTCAGTAGGTAAATCGCATAATTTTATTGATAACTTTCAAATATGTACATATGAACACAGGTTATTTTTACTATAATTAGAAATAAGTAATATATGTTACTAACTTGTAGCGATTGAAAAATCGTGGATAGAAGAGCTAGTCGGAACGAAAATCAACGACACGTTTTGGTGATAAGTCTTAAGCTTCGGCAGAGGTAAGCTACTTAAAAAGAAAGACAGAATCACATATATGTAATTCTGTCCCCAATATTAACTATGAAATATTAATCATACAAAAACTTATGCCTCTACGTTTTCTTTTTCATTTTCAAGCATTTTGTGTAAATAATCTATTATTTCACGTATACCTTCTAATGAATTCACAAGTACCTTCGGGTCAACGTAGGTGATCATACGATTTTCAAGATTAGCCACAGCTGTAAAATAGCGTGTTTTTGAATAATTAACAAGTCCCATTTGCTTTAATACCGACTCATCAAAATCAAGAATTTCACGAGCTTCTGTTACAAGTAATCCATAATTCACAACATCCGTGTTCAATACTATAATTCGTGCTGTTGCAGCATTAGAAGAACGATTATAAAGAATACGTTCAAAATCAAGCACAGGGACAAGCTCGCCACGAATTCTTGTGAAGCCTAGAAGATAATTAGGCAAGTGAGGAATCGGTGTTACTTGCTCTAACTTTTCAATCGAAATCGCTTGTTCCACGGGTACTGCGTATTCCTCTGTACCACAAGCAAAAACTACTGCCTTTACACTTTCCATGCGGTCACATCCTCGATTTTTGTAGTTATTTTTTCGCAGACTCTTTAATAATTTCAACAAGTAAATCTGCTAATTTTTCTAATTCTTCGACTGGGATTTTTTCATTTGTTGTATGAATGTCCTCGTATCCAACAGAAAGATTTACTGTAGGGATGCCGAAGCCCGCAATAACATTAGCATCCGAACCTCCGCCTGAAATACCAAGCTTTGGTGTACGATCGATGTTTTGTACAGCTGCCATTGCCACTTGCACAACTTTATCTGATTCTGTTACACGGAATCCAGGATACATTAGCTTCACTTCAACTTCAGCCTTCGCACCTAAGGAAGCAGCTACTTGCTCGAACGTCTCCTGCATATGCTTCGTTTGGGCATCTAGCTTCGCTTTGTCGATCGAACGAGCCTCCGCAAGAATCGTTACTTCGTCACAGACAATATTTGTTGCCTGACCACCCTCAAAGCGACCAATATTAGCTGTTGTTTCTTCATCTAATCGACCTAGCTTCATTTGTGCAATACATTTGGAAGCAACCGTAATCGCAGACACTCCTTTTTCTGGCGCGACACCAGCGTGTGCTGTTTTCCCAATTATTTTAACAGCAATTTTTGCTTGGAATGGAGCCGCTGTTACAATGCCTCCTACTTTGCCATCACTGTCTACAGCAAAGCCGTATTTCGCTTTAATTTTAGATGGATCTAACTCTTTAGCGCCAACGAGCCCACTTTCCTCGCCAGCTGTAATAATAAATTCAATATCACCATGTTCAATATTTTGCTCTTTTAAGCGTTTAGCCATTTCAAATAATGCGGCAAGACCTGCTTTGTCATCCGCACCTAAAATCGTTGTACCATCTGAAACGATATAGCCATCTTCACGAAGAGATGGTTTAATCCCTTTACCTGGGACAACTGTATCCATATGAGAAGTAAAATAAATTGGGTCAATATCTAATGAACCCTTTAGCGTAGCAAGTATATTACCTGCTCCATGCCCGTTACGAGTATGTGCATCATCTTGTTCTACTGTAAAACCGAGTGCTGTTAATTTGTCGATTAAAATCGGCGCAATTACTTCTTCATGTTTTGTTTCTGAATCGATTTGTACGAGCTCAAAAAACTCTTCTACTAAACGACTTGTCATGTTGTAGGACTCCCTTAGTTTACGTGTTTATCCACGTCATAGTTATCTTCTATATTTTAGCATACTGCTGCGTTTGGTAAAATAAAACGATTACATTGTTTTTCAATTGATGGCAATAATTATCCTGTTCCATTCAATTCGCAAATTATAGACAGGTAATTTTTAGCTAACTAGGAAGATAAATGAAAAATTTATGTTAAAATATTTTATAGATTATTCACGTCAATTTTGGGGAGCGGTGACTTGAAGAAAAAAGTGATAATTCTTGTTTCTTTGTTGGTTGTATTTATATTGTTGCATTCGACACCAAGTATGGCATTAAGAACACATATATTTTTAATGGGTTATCCAAAAGTCGCAATTTCTTCAGAGATTATTGAAGATAAAGAACATAATGCAGTAGATAAAGATAAATTTGCTGCATTAAATGCCAAAGCCTTCACCCTAACAGATCCTCCAATCGAAAAAGCTACTCATGGCGAATTAAGAAACTTTCTTGTGAGGAAATTTGGATTTTTGCATTTTGCAGAATACTACGGAGATACTTAATAACCTTCGTCAGTCAAACGGGGGCTTTACACAAAAAACGCTCAATAATCTGAGCGTTTTTCTGCTTTTTATGTTATTACTAATTTACCGTTAAAGGGAGAGTCTTTTCACAGATTACTTTGAAAAATCGCTTCTGTTTCTTTATGTAAGGACTGCAAATAGCCATCTGCCTTATTATGTTTATCCTGTAGACGCAAGATCGTATTATGAACATCATCTTGTACACGAGAAACCTGCTCTCTTGCGGTAGATATTTTAGAATGGACAGACCAAGCTGAAAAAATATCATCAAAAAAATAGTCCGCAAATTTTACAAATCCATCTGTTTCAACTGCTAACGATTTCGTTGACATATCTTGTACATCCAGTAGTTCATTTTGGAAGCGCTGTAATGCAATTTGAGCATTATGGAGATAATTTTCGGACTCATCAAGTGCATCATGCTTTAAATGTGTAGCAATGAGACCCCCACCAAAAAACGTATCCCATGCTGAGTAACCACTTGCAGAATGCAAGGATTCTGCAGCTTGTCCAAGCTTAGTAAGCGCTGCTTCACCAGCTTCTTCCGCTTCCCCTATCTCTAAAATAAGTTGTTTCGTTAACATTTCTTCGTGCGCTAATTGTTCAAGCCTTTTTGCCTGTTCAGGCGCATGTATTTGTAAATAGCCTTTCTTTTTAGCATTTAATTGCTTTTTAACTTCATGCAACTCTTGTTCGTTAATTTGAGTAAGTTTACTGTTTATGTGCCGTAAATCATCTGTCAAATCAAGTTCCATCTTCTTTGCTTCATTTATTTTCAATTCAAGAATTGCTGCTTCATCAATTTTTTCTGCACGTAACTCATCTTGTTGCCCTGCCCACGTACGAATCATATTCATAAAAGAAAAACCTTCTAACTTATCGAGTTTCAAACGAATTTGATTGAGTGCTTTAGAATGTTTGTAAATTTCCTGTTGTGCACGCTCGATTTGCCTTTCAATTAAATCCTTTTGTTCACTTAACCTACTAGCAGTTCTTAATTGTGCATGAATCATTTCTTGCTCTTTTTGTAATTGTTTCCATTCCATCCATCTCAACTCCTCTTATATATATGTACGAATGAAAACAGGAAATGTTTCAATTATCTGTTATTTTCAACAGATCTTTTATTATCAAATATTCGTAAAAAGAAAGCCTAGAAATCCCAAAGGATACTAGGCTAGTACAATTTTTATAGAGGAATGTTTCCGTGCTTTTTCTCTGGACGTGTTTCATGTTTGTTCGATAACATATCTAGCCCTTGAATTAGCTTAATACGTGTATCACGTGGATCGATAACATCGTCTACCATACCTCGAGATGCCGCCACGTATGGATTTGCGAATTTCTCTTTATATTCTTCAATTTTCGCTGCACGTGTTGCTTCTGGATCTTCCGATTTTGCAATTTCACGCGCGAAGATAATGTTAGCTGCACCTGCCGCACCCATAACAGCAATTTCTGCATTAGGCCAAGCAAATACTAAGTCTGCCCCAATTGATTTAGAGTTAAGGGCAACGTACGCACCACCATATGCTTTACGCAGAATCACTGTGATTTTTGGTACTGTTGCTTCTGAGTATGCATAAAGGATTTTTGCTCCGTGACGAATGATACCGCCATGCTCTTGTTTAACGCCTGGGAAGAAACCAGAAACGTCTTCAAATGTGATGATTGGTATATTATAAGCATCACAAGTACGAATAAAACGAGCAGCTTTGTCTGAAGAGTCAATATCTAATCCACCTGCTAATACTTTAGGTTGGTTACATACAAGACCAACTGATTCCCCAGCAATACGCGCAAAACCAACTACAACGTTTTTCGCAAATTCTGCATGAACTTCCATAAATGAACCTTCGTCCACTATTTGCTCGACTACTTTTCGTACATCATAAGGACGAGTTGTTTCGATCGGTACAGTATCCACGATTTCCGGACGATAGTCATCACCCTCTGGACGTGCCTGACGAGGTGCTTTTTCTTTATTATTTTGTGGTAAGTAGCTTAATAGCTTCTTAATTTGATCAATAGCTTCTTCTTCAGATGGTGCGCGGAAGTGTGCATTACCACTTACAGCGTTGTTTACTTTTGAACCACCTAAATCTTCAGCAGAGATTTTTTCACCTGTTACTGTTTCAATAACTTTCGGTCCTGTTATAAACATTTGAGATGTCTTATCAACCATTAGAATGAAGTCTGTAATTGCTGGAGAATATACCGCCCCACCAGCACATGGTCCCATGATAACTGAGATTTGAGGAATTACCCCAGAGTAGATTGCATTACGATAGAAAATATGACCATAACCATCAAGTGAAAGTACACCCTCTTGAATACGAGCGCCACCTGAATCATTAATACCGATAAATGGTGTACCATTTTTTGCAGCTAAATCCATCACTGTTGCCATTTTTTTTGCGTGCATTTCACCAAGTGCTCCACCAAATACTGTGAAATCTTGAGAGAATAAGTATACTGGACGTCCATTAATTTTACCGAAACCAGTTACTACACCATCACCAGGACCTTCCATCTTGTCCATGCCAAAGTCTACTGTACGGTGTGTAATGAATGGGTTGATCTCGAAAAATGTACCTTCGTCTAGTAATAATTCAATACGCTCACGAGCAGTTAATTTGCCTTTATCATGTTGCTTCTCGATGCGCTCATAGCCGCCACCAAGTTCAATTACTGTCTTACGGTCATACAAGTCATTAATTTTGTCGAACATATCCATACTGATCACTTATCCCCTTTTCCACTTTTATCGCATAATTCATATAACACACCGAAAGATGATTTCGGATGCATGAAAGCAACTTCTGCACCACCAGCACCTGGTCCTGGCTCTTCAGATAAAAGACGGACGCCTTTTTCACGAAGCTCAGCCATACGCTCACGAATACCTGTTACACCGAAAGCTACATGATGGATACCTTCTCCACGTTTTTCGATGTATCCGTGAATAGTACTTTTTTCACTCATCGGTTCTAATAACTCAATTTTTACATTACCCGCATCAATGAATGCAACACGAACCTGTTGAGATTCTACTTCTTCCACTTTCAGCAGCTTTAGGCCTAAAGTTTCTGTATAATATGTAATGCGTTCATTAAGATCGCGGACTGCAATCCCAATATGATCTACTCTCTCCATGGTGACATCTCCTTCTGTTATGGTACATAATCTATTTTACAGACTTTTTCGTCAAAACTCTACTACTTGAGAAATTTTTCAGATTTGCTAAACTATTTATAAGAAAAGAAGGAGCGAACGAGCATATGAGTAATAAAAAATTTCAAAAAATTGTCGTTTATACGATGATAGCAATCATGGTAATTTCATCTCTAGCATTCGGCTTATCAATGCTAGTGTAATGGAAAGCTAGGCGTCCGCATTACTGCGGGCGCTCTTTCTTTACCTTTAAGCCCTTAAAAGACTGCTTAATTTCTAAATAGCGATCCATTTCCTCAATAAATTGATAGAGAGCCGCTTGTGCTAAAAATTGCTCGTGATTTTTCGGCAAAGGTAATTGGGCGAAATCTAACTTTACCTGCTCTAACTTCTCCCTAAAATGACTAGCCGTATTTCCTGAATGAACATGCTCACCGAGGTCTTTTAAAAAGTCAGCGACGATTACTGCCTCTTGTACTATAACAGGAAGTGCTGTTATTTTCGGAAGAACCCTATCGATAATTTCTAGCTGCTGTTCACGCATATCAAAATATACGTAGTAGTCATTTTCACGTCTCGTAAAATGATTTTCAACATCTTTAAATGCTAGGGATTTTGCACTATTTAATACTTTAATGGCGTCAATAATTTCCTGCCCATTCCACAATGTATCGCCTTCTCTTAAATAGTTGGCAATCTCTAAAAAAATCTTACTATAAAGCTCCTCAATTTTAACTCTATAGTAATTTAATTCCTTTTGAATGTCTGGCATATACATATTTATAGCTATTCCCGTACCATATCCAATTGCCATTAATGCGAATTCATTAGAAACTAGTGCCAATGAAAAGCTTTTGGCTGCATAAATATGCATGATAATTACTGCACTAGAGACAAAACCATCTGCAACCTTCAATGATACAATGGTTGGTATGAAAACGATCAGCATACCTGCTAATGTAAGCGGATGATAGGAAAATAGCTCAAAGCTCAAAAATGCATAAAGCATACCGATAATACTTGCGACGAATCGTGTATAAGCAGCATGAAGAGATTTTTTCTTCGTTGGCTGTACACATAATATTGTTAGAATACCAGCAGATGCATAAGAAGCTAATTCAAAGCATTGGGCAATGGCAATAGCGATTGCTGCACCAAAGGCCGTTTTTAATGTACGATAGCCGATTGAAAACTTCTTCAAGTCGACTGCCTCCTATCTTTTAGTACTCTAATTTTACATACGTGTTGATTAGCCTTATTTCACAAACGTAGGCTCAAACCATAATGTGTGGTTGATTTCCGTTCCGGCTGGGCGCTTTCCTAGGGGCGTCCCGCTTCACTCGCGTTGCTCGCTCCAGGGTCTCATCTGTGACGCTGATCCCCAAGGAGTCGCCCATCCTCCACTACAATCAACAATATTCATTGAATACGTTTTACAAATGTCATCAACAACTTTTGGCGACGAGCGACAATTGAAGTAGTCCAAGAAAAATAAAGGATTTCACCACAAATAATAATAATGCCCAATATTGCTTATCAACACACCTGTTAATTTTATTGATTTCGAATTTTAGATTATTCATTTAGCCAATATTACAAATATTTTGAACGTCAATTGGCCAGGTATATTGAAAAATAAAAGGAAGCTATAACACCATGCTAATCGAGGATCAATTAGCATGGCCAAGTAGTAAGCCACCGCAGATATTTTGTAGCTGCGGGGCAACATACTTATAGAATAGCTTCTCTTTTAACTTCTAAGAATAAAATTAAAGTTCGTCGCAATATTCCTCAAAGTTTGCTTGTAAGTTTGTTACTACAGACATTGGGTCATGTCCCTCAATTTCATAGCGTCCAACTTCTGCTACTACTTGTCCATCCTTTAATAACACAAATGATGGAGAAGATGGTAAATGATCTTCACCGAAGTGATAACGAGCAGCTGCAGTTGCTTCTTTATCTTGACCAGCAAATACCGTTACAAGATGGTCTGGACGTTTATCGTAATGTACGCATTGTGCTGCTGCTGGACGTGCGATACCTCCTGCACAGCCACATACTGAGTTTACCATGACTAAAGTTGTACCTGGACGAGCAAACGCCTCTTCAACAGCTTCTGGCGTGCGAAGCTGCTCATAACCAGCACCCTCAATTTCTGCACGTGCTGTTTTTAAAATTTCTTGCATAAATAAATCGTAATCCATATTCATATAGCGATAAGCTCCTTTCAAGTTCGCATCATCTTAAACTAATAGCTTTAGATATTGGCGCATATACATCTCCTATCATAGCAGTTAGTGACGAATTTGTGCACCTAGTTGCTCATAACAAAGGTAATATTATTTCTATGATTGTTCGTCGCTAAACAAACGATCTACACCTTGTGTGACTGTCAACTGTCCATTTAAAATTTGACGTTCTAAAAGTTGTACCTGTGCTTTACGTTCTGGATTACCATAAAACATATCGATTAAATGGTCGGTAATCATCGATTGGAACCAATCTCTCGTCTGATTTTGGCGTCTAATTGACCAGTAATTATTTGCCTCAACGATTTGTCTGAACTCCCCTATTGTACGCCAGACTTTGTCGAGACCACGTTTTTCCCATGAGCTTACCGGCATTGCTGTGGACATCCATCCTGGGGTTGCCGGCTGTAAGAAATGTAAAATTTGCTTATACTCAGACACCGTTTTTTTAGCAAGACGAACATTATCACCATCAGCCTTATGAACAACAATGGCATCCGCTAATTCCATAATGCCCTTTTTCATGCCTTGTAGCTCGTCCCCAGCACCTGTTAAAACTAATAGCAAGAAGAAATCAACCATACCCCGGACATACGTTTCACTTTGTCCAACACCGACTGTTTCTATTAAAATGACATCGTAGCCAGCCGCTTCACAAACAAGCATCGTTTCACGTGTCTTCTTATGAACACCCCCTAGGGTACCAGCTGATGGAGAGGGACGAACAAATGCATTAGGCTTTTTCACGAGCTCCTCCATTCGAGTCTTATCACCTAATATACTTCCTCCCGATAAAGAAGAGCTTGGATCAATCGCAAGGACTGCCACTTTTTTCCCCATCTCACAAAGCATCGTTCCGAAAGCCTCAATAAACGAACTCTTTCCGGCACCAGGAACGCCTGTGATCCCAATACGGACACTGTTTCCTGTATGTGGTAGAAGCTCTTGAAGAAGTTCTTGTGCTTGCACTTTATGTGTGGCATTTGAACTTTCAATGAGTGTAATAGCTTTTGACAAGTGTGTACGAGAGCTTGCACGCACTTCTTGTGCAAGCTCCTGAATGTTTAAATTGTCTGCTTTTTTCTTGCGGAACTTTTTCGGTGTACCATATTGCATCCCGTCGTGAGTTGCCTCTACTCCGTCCATAACAAATAGCGCACTTTCAGGCATTCCTTTGTTTTTGTCCATTATTCAGACACTTCCTCATAGCCTAAACGTTTATAAATCTCTTCAATAATCTTTTGTGCCGATACAGGAATAACTGTACCAGGGCCAAATATCGCGACTGCGCCAGCTTCATAAAGGAATTCATAATCTTGTGCTGGAATAACACCTCCAACAATAATAATGATATCTTCGCGGCCCAGTTTTTCTAACTCTGCTACTAATTCAGGAACAAGTGTTTTATGACCAGCTGCTAATGAAGATACACCAATGACATGAACATCGTTTTCCACAGCCATTTGAGCTGCTTCTGCAGGTGTCATAAATAGTGGTGAAATATCTACATCAAAGCCTAAGTCAGCATACCCTGTTGCTACAACCTTCGCACCACGGTCATGTCCATCTTGTCCCATTTTCGCCACTAAAATACGTGGGCGACGACCTTCGTTTTCAAGGAACTCCTCTGTCATTTGTTTCATTTCAGCAATTTGCTCCTCATCTGAGAAGTTTGCAGAGTAAACGCCAGAGATTGAACGGATGACTGCTTTATGGCGACCTGACACAACTTCGATTGCATCAGAAATTTCACCTAAAGAAGCACGAGCACGGGCTGCATCTACAGCTATCGCTAATAAGTTTTCTTCACCATCTTGCGCGGCTTTCGTTAATCGAGCTAGATGCTTTTGTACTTCTGCTTCATCACGAGCTGCCTTCATTGCTTCTAAACGTTCAATTTGCTTTTGACGAACTAATGTATTATCAATGTCGAGAATGTCGATCGGTTCTTCTTTTTCTAGACGATATTTATTTACACCTACGATTGTTTCTGTTTTAGAGTCGATTTTCGCTTGACGTTTTGCTGCAGCCTCTTCGACTTTCATTTTTGGAAGACCTGTTTCTATTGCTTTCGCCATACCGCCTAGTTCTTCGATTTCTTCAATTAATGCCCATGCAGATTTTGTAATTTCGTCTGTTAATTTTTCCACATAGTATGAACCGCCCCAAGGATCAATAACTTTTGTCATTGCCGTTTCTTCTTGTAGGAACAGCTGGGTATTACGTGCAATACGTGCAGAGAAATCAGTTGGTAGAGCAATCGCTTCATCAAGTGCATTTGTGTGAAGGGATTGCGTATGCCCCATTGAAGACGCATTCGCTTCGATTAGTGTACGTGCCACATTATTAAATGGATCTTGCTCTGTTAAAGACCAACCAGATGTTTGTGAGTGTGTACGAAGTGCTAATGTCTTAGGGTTTTTCGGATTAAACGTTGACATCATTTGTGCCCAAATTCGGCGCGCAGCACGCATTTTTGCAACTTCCATATAATAATTCATACCAATTGCCCAGAAGAATGATAGACGAGGAGCAAAGGCATCAATATCGATTCCAGCTTTTAGCCCAGTACGAACATATTCAAGACCATCTGCTAGTGTATATGCAAGTTCGATGTCATTTGTTGCGCCCGCTTCTTGAATATGGTAACCAGAGATGGAAATTGAGTTAAATTTCGGCATAAATTTCGCTGTATATTCAAAAATATCTGCAATAATTTTCATAGACATTGCTGGTGGATAAATATATGTGTTACGAACCATGTATTCTTTTAAAATATCGTTTTGAATGGTACCCGCTAATTGGTCTGGTGTAACGCCTTGCTCTTCAGCAGCAACGATATAGAATGCAAGAATTGGTAATACAGCACCATTCATTGTCATAGAAACTGACATTTGATCCAAAGGAATTTGATCAAATAAAATCTTCATATCTTCTACAGAGTCAATCGCAACACCAGCTTTACCAACATCCCCTGTTACACGAGGATGATCTGAGTCATAGCCACGGTGAGTTGCTAAGTCAAAGGCAACAGAAAGACCTTTTTGACCCATTGCTAGATTACGTTTGTAGAATGCATTTGATTCTTCAGCTGTTGAGAAACCAGCATATTGGCGAACAGTCCAAGGACGAGCAACATACATAGTAGGGTATGGACCGCGCGTATTTGGTGCAATACCTGCTACATCGTTTAAATGTTTTGCCTCTTTAATATCTTCTTTTGTGTATACATCTTTAATCTCGATACCTTCATTCGTCATAAATTTTTCTTCTGACGCTTGAGGCGCTTCAACTGCTAAAACTTTTTCGATTTCAACTGCACTAAAATTTGGCTTGCTCATCGTTGGACCTCCTTCATGCTAGCGAACACTGAATTTAATTTTTCGATGATGTTCTGTCCTGCGAAAATAAAGCCGTTTAAGCCATTTGCTAACCAAGCTTCTTCTTCGTCTTTAAATTTACCGGCAACGTCAACAATTACGTTAGCTGGTTTGCCCGCTAAAATTGCTAGTACTAATTCTTTTGTATCGTCATCATTACCTGCAATTACCACATATGTTGCTTCTGTAGCGTTTAACCAAGCTAGTGCTTCTTCAGCTGTAGCAACTGGTTCGCTTTTTTCTGGTACTAGCCCTACAGTGTTTAAGAAACCTGACACGAAATCAGCACGTGATTTTGAACTTTTAAGTGTACCTAATGATAAGATTCCCGTTTTCACATTTGCCGTAGTCATTACCGCACGTAATTGCTCAAAAGGTATAGCAATTCGCTTAATTTCTGCAAACACTGGATTTGTTTCGCTTTCAAGTACATCTGCTGGATTAGCATAAATATTTGTACCTATTAATGATTGCTTACGCGTTTGTACCGCTTTGATACGAGCTTCATAGGATTTTTCTAGTTCCTCCGTAAGCTTTCCAGATGCGGTGTAAGCGTCAATACCTCCAGCTGCTTCAATTTCTAGGAATAATGCCCAAGCTTGCTTCACAAAATCTGCTGTTAATGACTCAATAAAGTAAGAACCACCAGCTGGGTCTATAACTTTTAAAACATTTGTTTCTTCTTTTAAGATTAACGATACATTTCGTGCAATACGAACCGATTGATCGGTTGGCTTCGTTAATGCATCATGAGGGTGAACTGTAAAGACATCCGCACCGCCAATTAAGCCAGAAAGAGCTTCATTCGCTGAACGTAATAAGTTTACATAAACATCCAGCTTCGAGAAGCTTCTTAATGAAGTTTCAGCAATAGTTGGAACTTTTACGCTATTAGATACTCCATAAGCGGATGAGAACGCTTTCCAAAGTACTTTAAAAGCACGGAGTTTTGCAATTTCTGTAAAGAACTGTGTATCGATTGCAAAAGATACATAAAATTTCTTCGCAAACGTTTCAAAGCTTTCTTCTTGTGTTGCGTATTTTGCGGCTAATGCAAGTGCATAGGCTAACTCTTGCACAGCATTTGCGCCTTCATTATGATAAACCGTCGTATCCGCACCGATTGAGCGCACGCTCGGGAAATTATTTAAAGAGATAGGATTTTTAGATACGATGAAACCTTTGACAGTTTCTCGCTGATTAACTGCTATTTTGTCGAACACTGCTAATAATGGATCATTTGAATTTTCAACTACAATTTTAAACGAATATTCTGAGAAATAAGTCCCTAATTGTACCAATACTTCTTCAGTCCATTCGAAATTTACACGGCTATCAATTGTTACTACTTCATTGCCTCGAGCTAAGCTATCATCAAGCTGTGCAAAAAATGCTTCACTAGTATCAGCATATATTTGCTGTGCCACTTGAAATGCTTCGTTATTTTGTAGGGAACGGATTGTAGCAACTTGTTTATCAAGTTCTTCACCAAGTTTTGCTACTAAACTTTCTTGGGTATAAAGAGGTTCTAATGTAATACCTTCACTCGTTTTCGTTAAAAGAGACTCGAATGGTTTCCCTTTTAAAGCCTTGATTGCTGCATCTTGCCATTCTGAATAGGACGGCTTTTCAAATTCAATATTTTTCATGTTGTTTGACATGCGGACGCTTAATCAGCTTCCCCCCTTAGTAGTTTCTATTTGTTATTCTACATGACAAATTGCGACTCGGAAAGCAAAAAAAAATCGGAAACCGTTATATAACAGGTTTCCGAGAAGTCATCAGTAGACTGACGTTGAAGATTTATTTGTATTTTCGAGTATTTCTTTTACTCTATTTAGGAATTTACCACAGACAAGTCCATCAAGAACGCGATGATCTAAAGATAAACATAAATTCACAATATCTCGTGCAGCGAACATTCCACCAGGTAAAACAACCGGTTTTTTTACAATACTTTCCACTTGCAAAATAGCCGCTTGTGGATAATTAATGATGCCCATCGACTGTACAGAGCCGAATGCACCTGTATTATTGACCGTAAATGTACCACCCTGTATATCATCCATTGTCAGTTTTCCTGCACGAACTTTCACTGCGAGCTCATTAATTTCTTTAGCAATACCTTTAATTGATTTTTCATCAGCGTGTTTTATAACAGGAACGAATAATGCATCATCTGTTGCGACTGCAATGGAAATATTTATGTCATGTTTTTGGATAATTTTATCTTCTGCCCACATGGAATTCATCATTGGGAATTCCTTTAGAGCTTGAGAAACTGCTTTTACGAAGAAAGCAAAATACGTAATATTAAAGCCTTCTTTTTGTTTAAACTCTGTCTTGATGTTATCACGATATGCTACTAAATCCGTAACATCTACTTCCATCATCATCCATGCATGTGGCACTTCATGAACGCTCCGTACCATATTATTGGCGATCGCACGGCGTACCTTTGTGACCGGAATTTCAATATCGCCTACTTGAATTGGTTGTACAGATGTGGCTAGTTTCGTATTCTCCTGTGATGTTGGTGCTACAACAGGTACTGACTGTGGTACGGCAGAATCGATTGCAGGAGGTGTTTCCACTAGAGAAGTTGGTACATTTCCTGCCTCAATCAGTTGCATTAAGTCTTTTCTTGTTATACGTCCCCCTTCACCAGTACCTGTGATTTTATCAAGGGCAATTTCATACTCTTGTGCAAGTCGGAGAACAGCTGGTGAATAACGCACTTTATCCTGTCGAACTGTTTTTTGCAATGCTTTTGTAGCTGTAGTTGACTGCTGTGTCTCCTGTTTCTTTTGTACACCTGCATTTAAAATTGCCGTACTGACCGCTGATTTTTTCGGAGGAGGAGGAGGTAACTCACTGTCACCTGCTATTTCAATGGAACAAACGACTGCACCTACTGGTAACGTTTGCCCTTCCTCTACAAGTAGCTCCGTAATAACTCCTTCAAAAGAAGACGGGATTTCTGCATTTACTTTATCTGTTACAACTTCTGCTAATGGATCATATTTTTTTACCGTATCACCTGGCTTAACAAGCCATTTTTCAATCGTACCTTCTGTTACACTTTCGCCGAGCTGTGGCATTGTAATATTTTGAATAGCCATCATCTATTCCTCCCATCAATATTATGCCTAGGTGTAATTGGATCTATCAAATTACTATCATATTTATAAAATACTCATCATCATAAAGCGGGGGGTGATTTCCGTTCCGACTGGGCGCTTTGTAGCTGTCGCACAGAGCAAAGCTTCCTGGGGGCGTCCGATGAGCCGCTTCACTCGCGTTGCTCGCTCCAGGGTCTCATCTGTGACGCTAATCCCCAAGGAGTCGCCCAGTCTCCACTCCAATCAACTTATATACATGACATAACGAATTAAGAAATGTCATCCCGAACTTTTGATGAAGAGTCTTGAAATACCTGTGAATAAATAAGCTTTAGGCTATGACGCGTAGATAAACAATCACAGTTATTTTAGCTTTTCAAAGCTTCTATTTACCACATGAGTGGATGAACCTTTTATATTAGAATGCTGCAAGTTCTCGCATTGCACGCTCAACTTTATCAGGATTGATCATAAAATATTTTTCCATCGTTGGTGCATATGGCATAGCTGGAACATCTGGTCCTGCAAGGCGCTGAATTGGTGCATCGAGCTCAAATAAACAATGCTCTGCAATAATTGCTGCAACCTCACTCATAATGCTCCCTTCTTTATTATCTTCAGTAACAAGTAAAACTTTACCTGTTTTACTTGCCGCCTCAATGATCGCTTCTTTATCTAGTGGATATACCGTACGTAGGTCAAGAATATGTGCTGAAATACCATCTGCTGCTAGGCGCTCAGTTGCTTGTAATGCAAAATGGACAGCTAAACCATACGTAATGACAGTAACGTCTTCCCCCTCCCGCTTCACATCTGCCTTACCAATGGGCAATGTATAATCGTCGACAGGTACTTCCCCTTTAATGAGTCGATAGGCACGCTTATGCTCAAAAAACAATACTGGATCCTCATCGCGGATTGCTGCTTTTAACAAGCCTTTTGCGTCATAAGGTGTTGATGGTATAACAATTTTCAAGCCTGGTGTTCCTGCAAAAAGTGCCTCTACAGACTGCGAATGATAGAGCGCTCCATGAATCCCGCCACCAAATGGTGCACGTATAACCATTGGGCAAGACCAATCATTATTTGAACGATAACGGATTTTTGCTGCTTCAGAAACAATTTGATTAACGGCAGGCATGATGAAATCAGCGAATTGCATCTCAGCAATCGGGCGCATCCCATACATCGCAGCACCGATACCAACCCCTGCAATGGCACTCTCGGCAAGAGGCGTGTCAAGTACACGATGTTCACCAAATTGCTCGTAAAGACCTGCTGTTGCTTTGAAAACCCCGCCTTTACGACCAACGTCTTCTCCTAAAATGAAAACACGCTCATCACGTTCCATCTCTTCCTTCATCGCTAATGTAATCGCATCAATATAAGACATCACTGCCATTACACATCACCTCCGTCCGCTGGTGCATATACATATTTCAAAGCATGCTCTGGTGTTGCATACGGAGCAGCTTCTGCATAATCTGTTGCTTCATTCACCTCTGCCATGACACGTTCTTCTATTTCAGCACGTAGTGTTTCTGTCATAACGCCTACATCCGTTAGGTACTTTTCAAACAACAGAATTGGATCATTTGCCTTTCCTTCTGCTATATCCTCGGCAGTTCGATATTGACGATCATCATCATCTGAAGAATGGGCCGTTAAGCGATAAGTCACTGTTTCTATTAAACTCGGACCTTCACCACTACGCGCGCGATCAGCTGCTTCTTTCACAACCTTATAAACTTGTAACGGATTTTTCCCGTCAACAGTAACACCTGGCATACCATAGCCAATACCGCGATCTGATACTTTTGCACAGCCTAATTGACGTTCTACAGGCACAGAAATTGCGTATTGATTATTTTCTACCATTATAATTACTGGCAGCTTATGCACTCCTGCGAAATTCGCACCTTCATGGAAATCACCTTGGTTTGAAGAGCCTTCACCTAGCGTAACAAAAGTAATAAAATCTTCTTTTTGTAGACGGCCTGCTAGAGCAACTCCTACCGCGTGCGGAACTTGTGTAGTAACTGGCGATGAGCCTGTTAGAATACGATTTTTCTTATGCCCGAAGTGACCTGGCATTTGACGCCCACCCGAGTTTGGATCCTCTGCTTTAGCAAATGCGGATAACATCAAATCTCTTGGTGTCATGCCAAAATGTAAAACAACTCCCATATCTCGATAGTAGGGTGCAATATAATCTCTATTATTATCAAGAGCAAAGGCTGCCCCTACTTGTGCTGCCTCCTGTCCCTGACAAGAAATAACAAATGGAATTTTCCCAGAACGGTTTAATAACCACATGCGTTCATCTAACCTTCTCGCCATTAACATCGTTTCGAACATTGCAAGTACATCTTCTTTTGATAAACCTAAATCCTCATGCTTAATTTGAACACTTTGCATACGAACACCCTTTCCCGACGTTTCACTTTCACTAAATTAAAAATGAATGGCGCGATTATCCACTGCTAATGCTGATTCCGCTAGTACCTCATTTAGTGACGGATGTGGATGAATAGCCTGACTAATTTCCCAAGGCGTTGCGTCCAATAATTTAGCAAGTGATGCTTCTCCAATTAAGTCTGTCACATGTGGTCCTACCATATGAATACCTAAAATATCATTCGTTTCTTCATCGGCAATCATTTTCACAAAGCCATCTGTCTCTCCATTAACTAGCGCTTTTCCAATCGCCTTGAATGGAAACTTACCGACTTTCAATGAATAACCTTGCTCTCGAGCAGCCTTCTCTGTTAAGCCAATACTCGCAACTTCAGGGTAAGAATACACACATTTTGGTACATTTAGAACATTTAGCGCCTCTGTTTCCCCCGTTGCAATATGCTCAATCGCAGACAACCCTTCATGCGAAGCAACATGAGCTAATTGTAAGCCACCGATAACATCCCCAATGGCATACATATGTGATTCCTGCGTTTGATACGAATTATTGACTTTGATAAACCCATTTTCAACTTCTATTTCTGTATTTTCTAATCCAATACCTTGTGTATTTGCTTCACGCCCAACACAAAGCAGTACTTTATCAGCCTCAAATAATTCATCCTTATCATCGACTTTCGCAGAAATGTAAACGTTATCATTTTCAATTTTAAAGGTCCCTGTATCTAAGCGGGCGTTCGTCACAATTCGGACGCCTCTTTTTTCAAGCTGCTTAGTTACCTCTTTTACAATATCCGTATCCTCTGTAGGTAAAATGGATGGCCCATATTCAATGACCGTTACGTAAACCCCAAAATCACAAAGCATAGAGGCCCATTCAATTCCAATAACGCCCCCGCCAACTATTAATAATGACTTTGGCAAATTTTCCATTTCCAGTGCATGATCAGAGTTCATCACATATTTACCGTCAATTGTTAGTCCTGCCATTCCTCTTGGCCTTGATCCGGTGGCAATGACCACATTTGTTGGAACGAGCATTTCATTTTCATCGCCATTATTCATTTCAACTGAAATAGTGCCAGGCATTGGTGAGAAAATGGACGGTCCTAAAATTCGACCTGTTCCCTGATAAACGTCTATTTTGCCTTTTTTCATCAGTGTATTCACACCTTGGCTCAATTGCTCAACAATCGTTTGCTTTCTTACCTGCACTTTGTCGAATTGCAATGTAGCGCCTTCAATATCAACACCATATTCAGCAGCTGTTTTATTTGCCATACGATACACTTCTGCGCTTCGAAGTAAGGCCTTACTCGGTATACAGCCTTTGTGCAAGCATGTTCCGCCTAGGCGCTCACGTTCAACAATAGCTGTTTTTAAGCCCAACTGTGCAGCTCGAATTGCTGCAACATAGCCACCTGTACCTCCGCCTAAAATGACAACATCATAATTTTGAGCCATACGGATTCCCCCTTTTGAGAAAACTCTTGTTCCTTTGGTACTAAGAAAAATGATCTGACCTTGCCGTTTATAGTTATTTAAACTATTAAGCTACTATAAAGTTAGAAGAAGTCGACAATGCGACTTCTTTAAACGAATAAACGGTTTTTAACGACCGTGTAAAATATTTTTTTCATTTTTTAAAAATTGGCTACGAGACTTCGATACTCGAGCGATACGTTCTTCTGCTAAACGATTAGCCGCAACATATGTCGGAATGCCATCACGTTTAGAAATCTCGAAGATTTTTTCGATACTATCATAAATACCTTCCACACGCTTCATCGCACGCTCACGGTTATATCCATATAATTCATCCGCTACATTTATTACGCCACCCGCATTAATCACATAATCAGGTGCGTACACTATCCCTAATTCATGTAAATAATCACCATGGCGAGAATCTTGTAGCTGATTATTGGCAGAACCTGCGATAACCTTTGCTTTTAGTTGCGGAATCGTTTCATCATTTAAAATCGCTCCTAATGCACAAGGTGAAAAAATATCAACTTCCTGTGAATAGATTTCCTCTGGTGCTACAGCAGTCGCACCAAAATCATTCACAACTCGATCAATTGCCGCTTGATTAATATCTGTAACAACAAGTTTTGCACCTTCATTATGTAAATATTCGCAAAGCTTGTAGGCTACATTGCCTAAACCTTGTACAGAAATAGTACGCTCCTCTAGTGAATCAGATCCAAAGGCTTCTTTTGCCGCTGCTTTTATACCACGGTATACCCCGTAAGCAGTTACTGGAGATGGGTTTCCTGATGAACCAAAAGCCGGAGAAATTCCCGTTACATAATTTGTTTCCTCATGCATTAAATCCATATCTGTCACTGTTGTACCAACGTCTTCTGCCGTAATATAGCGACCATTAAGCCCTTGGATGAAACGTCCTAGTGCACGGAACATTTCTTCATTTTTATCTTTAAATGGGTCACCGATAATAACCGTTTTTCCTCCGCCAAGGTTTAAACCAGCTGCAGCATTTTTATAGGTCATCCCTCGTGCTAAACGTAATGCATCCTCGATCGCATTTTCCTCTGATGCATATGTCCACATACGTGCCCCGCCTAGTGCTGGCCCAAGTGTTGTGTCATGGATAGCGATAATCGCTTTTAACCCTGATGCTTCATCTTGGCAAAATACCAATTGTTCATAATCATACTTTTCCATATACTTGAAGATTTCCATGAAAACTCGCCCCTTTGCTTTTGAAAGTGCATCCCCAAATGCCCATTCCAATTCAGTATAATAAGTATATCAATTATGCCTCGGCATAATGGCGTCCGGAAACGGCTTTATGCTTGCACATTTTTTCCGATTCCGCGACATCCGCCGGAGACTTTAAATTCTTTCAGCTAGTATTTGGACACCAGCTGAAAGAATTTAAAATTGTTTAACAATGGATAATAATGCTCCATTTATTTTTACAATACTCACAATTTCACAATTTATCAACTATTATTACATTTTCTTGTTTAAGTAAGAATTTTCTAAACATTCAGTTACAACTTTTCTATTAGTCTTTACTAGTTTTTGGGTACATCAGTTACATAGCTTCCTTGACATTCCAATATCCACAGGTACAATTAAAATTAGGAATAAGGGGGGACATGCATGGCTCGTTTAGCTGCATTTATTGTAATGCTTATTCCAGGTCTTATGGCTGCAGGTGGCATTAAATTTATGCGTGATACATTATTTGGTAAGCTCATCTCACCTTTCCCATTTTTATGGCTACAATTCGTCGTTGGCATTATTCTTTTTGTTATAGGCTTTGGCTTTTTCGCAGGATTTTTACTCCACCGCGATCGAAAAAATGGAAAAGTGGCTCCGCGCTTTCAAAAAAAATAAAAATAGCTATCCTTTTAAGTTCAAAAAACTTATTGGATAGCTATTTTTATCTTCATTCATCAGAATGATTATCGTTGCTGTTTCGCAATTACTTTATCAGGAAAATCAGAAATCCAACCAATTACAGAAGGATGCGGATTCAATAAAAATGTTTCATCCCCATCGATTGCATAATAACGACATGCTTTATTACTCGCTACACAAGCCTCCAAATATCTTGGCTTATAGTACCTTTTATGCATATGAACACTGTCAATAGCTTTGTAATCACTAAGCAAATCCCACTTTAATTTTTTTGTTGCTATAAGTGCTGTTTCATAGTTTGGCTTATATTGTTTTACAATCTCCAGTAGCTCATAGTGAAACGATGAAAAATGACTGCCAACTGGCAAAGTAAGCCCATGAAGCATTTGAATAAGTGCGTTTTTATTATTAAGAATTGTAGATTTTAATTCGATATTAAGGGGTAGCTGTTGTGAATTTGCCCAAGCTAAAACGACATCAAACGTCGGGATTTTAAAAGTTGAAAACAATCGCCTCCAAGGCTTTCCAAGTTTAAAGCTTACTAGCTCTTCTATCGTACATTCGTTCACATGCTTATTGATGCCAACCAATCTTGACAGCTGTGGATCATGATACACAACTGGAATACCTTCTTTTGAAAGCTGGATATCTAATTCAATCCCATCTGCTCCTAGCTCTAAAGCCTTTTCAAAAGCCTTCAAAGTATTTTCAAGTGTATACGCTGAAGCCCCCCGATGTGCAAATACAGGAATGAATGATTCCCTAGACATTTAACTCACCAAATTCGAGAAGAAATTTACCATTTGTCACCTTACTTAATAAGGATGATTTTTTGCCAATTTGAATATAGGTACCTGGATGAGCTTCCTTCGTCACAATAATTTCTTCTTTTCCAGCATGACGCATCTCATCCATTATGAGCTTAACCTCATGATCGATTGTTACTGCATCCGCTTTCAATTTTGTTAAACTTTGTTTTGTTTCCTCAAATGTAGCTATTTGTTCCTTAGACATTTTATCAAGGAAAGGCAGTAAGCTTTTAATTTTCCCCTCGCGCTCAGAGATTTCTGATTGTAGCGATTTAAGCTGTGTAGCCTTCTCTTGCATCATAGAGTATCTTTCTTGTTTATTAACGCTTTCAATGATTAAGTCCGTCCGACGCTCTAAACGGTTTCCTGAGATGGCAGTGACGATTGTATTTTTAGCTACCGTACGGCCCCCAATAATTTTCCCTTTTCGTTCGTCCACAAAAATTGAATGCGCAGAGAGTTGTGATCCTAATGCGTAAAATCCTATATGAATGCTGTCCGCTGCAACTAGATTTGCTTCATTGACATGCTTAACGAAAATATTTCCGCCTGCCTCTACAACAGTTGATCCTAAACCAAAAATCCCTCCACGAATATAAACGTCTCCTTCAATGGATTTAATAAGTTTGGCACCGCTTACACTTTCAGCACCCTCGATGGAAATATCTCCAGTAGCAATGACTGTATAGCCTGATGTAACTGTTCCTTTTATACTTAACGAGCCATTAAATTCAATATTCCCTGTTTCAACGCCAACGTCTCCATTAATTGGCAAATGTCTATTAACACCGATCATACCCTTAACATCATCTAATACACCAGCTATTTTAGAACGGATGACAGTTTTCCCATCCTCTTCTACTTCATAAGCTGACTTTTTATCGTATCGTATAGGAAAATCACGACCTGGTACAGCAGCCATAATTTCTCCTAGTACATTTTTCCCCGGTTTACCTAATGTTGCAGGGATTTTTTCACCTAGCCAAGAACCTTCTGAAATTTCAGAAATAAAGTTCATGTCATAATAATCAGCTTTCCCATCTTCGCGAATTACTGGCTTTCTCTCTGGTTTAGGTAAGTATGTAATTTGTGCATCTGTTCCTGCTACAGGTGGTGTGCCTTGTGCAATTAAAAATGCTTTTCCTGGATCAATTTTAGAAATATCAAAATCTAATATTCCATAAACAATTCCTTCGCTCTCGATTGTTTCCAGAATTTGTTGAGTTAATTTCTCTTTATTCTCTTGTATATAATCATGTGTTTCATATACAAATATCGAGGCAGACATTTTATCTCGTGCAATTTCTGCTTCAACATTTGGAAGCCAGCGTCCAATTTCAACAGGGCTATTGTTTTCTGTTGCTAAGACATTTTTTAAAATTGAAAAATTTGATAATTTAAGTCGGGGATGACTACGTAAAATACTATCAAATTCCTTTAATGGATAGCCAGCACTGTAAGTAATCATATAGACCTTACCATTTTCTTCGGTTATTTCGAATTTATCATTTCGAACTAGTATCAAGTTACCTCCTCCTTCCCTCTAACAGTAAGTATATACAATCTAATTACATTTGTTTAGAGACAATTGTCACTACCAAGAAAGATTTTACCCATACTTTGTAAGTAATATATTTTTATATACTTTTAATTTTAACATCATAATTAGTCTGTTTATACTATAAAAAGGTATGTTTTTACTCAAATTTTAAAATTCCCTTTCACGAATTGAATAAATCCACCGTTAATAACCAAAGAATTCACAAAATCTTTAATAAATTGAAATAATACTAATGTATCTGTCTTAATTTTCAAAAACCTACATTAGGCCTACAATACTTATATGAAAGTGTCTTGAAAACCATTTATCAACTACTCAAATAGGTTTGAAATATAGTTACGAGTCATTCTCTAAAAAAGCCTCAATGCGAATAGGAGCGCCAAGTTGATCGAAATTCAGGAGCTGTTCACGTGTCATATAGTACACACTAATGCTTCCATTCATTCCAAGTCGCATCTCAAATAAATTTTCTTCTATCTGCGTTATTTCTAACGAGTTATTTTCGTCAAGCTGTAAGTTTACACTTTTCATATGTTATCACCCAATATAATTATATACATTCAAGCTAAGATAGACGACCCACAGTATGTTGACAAGTTTCGGCATAATTGCGTCTGGAATCTTTGCTTCACCAAGAACTCCTTTCCGATTCCGTGACAACCGCCACAAGCTTTAACTTCTTTCAGCAAGTGTTTTGGTAGCGACAGGTACAGGTATTTGGATATGACTTCTGCTGAAAGAAGTTATATTTATTACTTGCCTAATACATATTCCGCTAACACACTTTGAATTTTATAGATGTTAGTTGATTTATTAAAGTTTTTCTGAATCGGTAATTCACTACCTGAAACCCAAATTTTCAACTCTGCATCTAAATCAAACGTTCCCGCAGTTTCGACTGAAAAATGAAGAATACTCTTATATGGAATTGAATGATATTGCGTTTTCTTCCCAGTTACTCCTTGTTTATCGATTAAAATAAGTCTTTTATCCGTAAAAATAAAAGTGTCTCTTATAATTTTATAAGCGTGTTTAATTGTTTCGTGAGGTGTTAATAAATCTTTAACTTCTTCCCGTAATTTTTCTAGATTTACTTCACTCGCATTACCTATTATCCCATCAAATAAACCCATCTTAATACCTCCTCCAAATGTTTCTTCTTCATTTAAAATATGAGATTAATTTTCCATAAATTCAAAAGCTGTAGTTATTCTTTAAAACTGATATTAACAGCGATGGCAATCGAAAAAAGTGAACTCTTTTAGGTTTTTACCACAATCCAACTTTTTTTTACTTATAACCGGAGAACATCTATTCGTTTCGGGCACGTTACAAGCATTTCAACAGCACTAACCTCAAACTTTCCTCTTTCTACAATTGAACGAATATAAACTCGTACACGCTCTACCTTGACGCTTTTAAACGTCATCTATTCCAAAGTTACCCGAATTTACTGAACAATCCAACATATAACGGTCTATCTTGATTAAAAATGGACTTATAAACATAAAAAATACGCCCCCCAAACAGGCGGCGTAAACTGTCTAAAAAGGCAGGCGTTATAATTTTCGCTGTTTAAGCTTTATCTAATATAGATTTACCGGTCATTTTAGCTAAGACAAACATTACAAACCTTGATAAGCTGAGATTAACTCGCCATCATGTCGATGCGTATCTTGTCTGCAATCATGGCGATGAATTTGCTATTTGTCTAAAGGAATAATAAAAAAATAAAAAAATGAAATGTTGATATATCTAGGTTATCAAACACTTTATTTAACTAAAGTTTCATTATATTTATGACTATAGTTATAAATTTATTGGTAGTTTAATTTACTTTCTTCTATTGTATAAAAAAGAGGCAATTATACCTCAATTAAGTTTCATCATTATATATATTACCTTCTATTATAAATTATAATACCACTATACCTACCAAATTGATTACTACCCATAAGATAAAACTTTCCTAAACAAAAAGGTTTGGCAACTGCCCTACCTTTTTAATGTTCTTAATGAAATATCTATTCGTATTTTGAAAGCGTCTTTTTCATTACTTCTTTAGCTTAATTCTCATATTCTATATTTGAAACCCCTATCGCTTCTTCTACATGTTTATACATTTCATTAAAGCCTCCATCAGTGGCAAAACTACCTCCACTTTGAAAAATCGCCTTAGTCACACCATAAATAAGTTGTGTAGCTTTCAAGCATCTAATATTTTTTCTTCTGTTGCATCTTCTTTATAAGTTGTAAAGTAATCTTCGAAAGCTTCATGGAATCCTTCGATATTTCTTCATTAATCGTATCTTTCATAAAGATAGCAAATTGTATTCCATGATTCCATACATCCTCACGCACATTTTCAGGTGCATTGCTTTTTATTTCCACAGGCGCTAATAAAAATAGCTGTAATCACTAATAAAAAGCACGCATACAGTAGTTTTCTTCATTGAAGTTAAACTCCTAGTTTATTCTCATTAATACTCTTTAAGATTAACATTGAACAGGCAAATCCCATAAATACTACCTACTAACATAAAAGTTGCATATGTACCGTTGAGAATGTAGCTATAAGCATCACCTCCAACATAGACATTTTTACTAGAGCTAATATAATAACTGTCACTATCATTGTTTTCATAAATAAACAATTTATAAAAGTCCATGCTAATTGATACAATAGCGCCAATAAAACCTATAAGTGTATATGATACTTTTAATTGCTTATTCTTATTCTGTTCATTGAATCTTTCCTCTAGTGACTTCCGAACTATTCCTCTTTCTTCCAGAACCACCACTCCTGAATTTTGTAAAATAACTATATATCGCCATAATATACATAATTACCGAGTAATATTTCATATTTTTTATATGCGTGTGAAAATTGGTAAGGTATATATAGAAGAGACTCAAATAGGGGTATCATTATTTACCACCTAAAGGTGGAAGTAATACATCTTCTGACTGAACTTTTAACTCTATCAGCCCAACCTTCACAATCTCAGCGTTAATTACTTTATATGTTCGCCCATGAATTGCTAGTGTACTATTCACTTGGAATCCCTTTCGGTTCTTAGCGTTATCTTGTACATTTATAACAAGCGTCTTAGTAGCCGTTACAATGGAATCTTCATCCACTGTCATTTCCTTATAGCTAATCACAGCAGGCTCAGAGCGATCTACAACTGTTTCTGTTTTGTAGATTGGTCTACCCATAGCGTCAGTTCCTACTTTGATTTTTACAGTAGTAGTTGGCTCAATGACATAGTTGCAATATTCCACTAGGGCTTTATATTTGAACCCTCTCTGAACTACTACATCACCTGTCACAAGGTAGTAACTATCGTTAATAGTAAAGTAATCGCCACGCTTGAATTCGTTCAAGGAATGAAAGTAAAACGTGCTGTTAGTTGACAGCGTAGCATTTGACATAAAGCCCTCTATTGTGCTTGGTGTAACAGTCAACTCATTCTTCATGTATGGTTGAACAAGCCCTGAAAACGTTTCTGAGAGTGTCTGAGCGTCAAATAGTTTCATCTTACCCACCACCTACACATACAGCATGAACACATCTGAGTTATTATTTTCAGTTCTCATGGTTCTAACCTTATAATTTAATTGGTCAATACGCTTCATTAGGTTCTCGTGGAACTCACTGACTGTCATATCATCTATTTTTACGGCTTTCATCAGTGTTGGATTGTTAGCTACTGATTCAAGCATACCGAGAGCAGTAGAATAGATTGCCTTCTTGTCTGTCATAGAATGCGAATTGTACTCTGAATAAGCATCAAGACCGTTTTCAGCAAGATACATCATCAACTCATTCTGCTCAAGGTCTATACCTTTTGTTTCCAACTGTAAGCGCTGTAAATTGTTCATTTTCGATAATCACTCCAATTAATTCATTTTATATTCAATTTCAACTTCCAATAACCTTAGTTATGTAAACTGGAATAAGTAATAAACACTGATACAACAACATTCTTTAAATTTTACAGAAATGCTATTTATTCGACATTGATACATCAAGGTTTCTTCCATCTACATATCTGTAAGGCTATTGAAAAATCTTGCAAAAAAAACAACGATTTAATACATTAATATTTTTGTTCATTTTCCTCATTCGCTAACTGCATCAGCCGTTCCTTTATCCCTTTAGGCAACGGTACACCTATCCTAACTAGATTCTCAGTTATAGACAACCCTTCCATGCCGATATAGAAGTAAATAGCCATTGTTCTAAAGACTGGCACACCTGACGCTGTAAGTACGTCTAATAGGTTCGCTAAGACTATTACAATCATAATAGTGGCTTTCTTCAAGAAGCCGACAAAAGCAACCTTTGAGGATAGACGTTTTTGCACAAATGACACCATTACGCCTGTAACAATATCAATAACCATAAACGCAACAAGAACAGTCAATGATACATGCCACCCACCAATAAGGAAGGATAATGATGTTACTGTCAATGCTAGGATAGTGAATAAACTCATTTTCTCCATTGTTCATTCACCTCCAATACAACTGTTGTAACAGGCGTGAAAATTTGGACATACTCTCTCCCACTCTTCACACCCGAAAAAACACTATTATTCACCAAATAAAAATGCCCTACATATAATAAAAATCTTTATGATTTCCTTTAAATATAGACACCTGTTTTATCCATCTTTATGATACCTTTTCAGCAAGGTGACTTGAGCCATCATGATTACTGTGTTCTACCTGTTCAAATGGTTTCACATCTTGTATTCGATTCATCTCAAGTGCAACATCATTCACGTAAGGTGATTGCTCAAGAATTGTTTCAGCGCTTAAAGCGCCCATTGCATGTTGCTTACTCATATTATCAATAATCTCAGCATGGTTAGATGGAGTGTTGTATTGGAAGTTAAACTCAAGCGTCATAAAATCATCTTCTGAAATATGAACCCCTTTGTAACTCAACAGCTTACAAACCTTTTCCCAACGCTCATAAAAGCCCTGCTTTAAGTATGTTTCATTTAATCCTGCTTTCGTATCCGCTAATGAGAACAGCAACTTAATACTCACCTCGGATAGATTGCTTACATCAGTTTTGTTCATGGAAACAGCAGGCGTTGAACTTACATCTAATAAAGCCTGTTGTAGCGTCTTGTAGACTAATTCAAAAGACTTTGAATCTAATTGGTTAGTTACCATTTTGAAGTCAGCACCATCATCAAGGTTTAAGCCTCCACCAACAATATTAGTAGGCAACGAGTCTTTAAGTTGCTGACCAACCGCAACAGGAATAGGATTCATAAACTTATACATGCTGTCAACATACTTAGATAATACATCCTCCATGTTATCCAATATCCCCATATAATCATCTAACTCTGAGCGACCTTCTGTATCACTAAATTCATTGTTAGTCTTGTATAGGACAGGTAAGCCACTTAGATTAGCATACTGAGCAACTAGCTTTAATTCTCCACCTTCATTTGACCATTCTTGGACTAACTTATCAGAATAAATTGTATAATAAGCAATACCATCAAAGACATAATGCTCAACAAAGGCAATCATTTCCCCATGATGATTGAACACAGGTGTACCATCCTCTGCGTCAATAATTTTTGAATCAATTCTCCCTTTAGCATTAATGAAAAGGTATTCAGCTACCTGACCAAACTTGATTAATTTGTTTAGGATAATAACATTCTTATCATCAAAGCGACCTAGCTTATTTACTTTCAAAAATTGCTCAACCATTTTCTCAACTCCAATGATATTAACACTGTTCTTCAACAGGTATTGCGTTTGGAAGTTCAAAATAGTCTTAGCCAACTGAATCACAATCTTGCGTGGCTCAATTAACTGACCATTGTACTTAAATGAATCACGTTGTAGTATCTTGTGCTGACCATCTAAATATTTTTTCTTACTAAACACATCCTGCAAACGCACTTGGTTGTCATAAGAGTTTATTTCCTCTAAGAACCAAGTGGGATTACCTTTGTGCTTTAATTGTAAAAATCTATATAAGTCCATCTTCTTTTTCCTTTCTTATTAAAAATAAAATGCCACACCCTGAATGAGTATGGCTGAAACTTCTATCTCTCGTACCAATCTCTATCTTGATACACTTTAAGTTTGATAAAAATCTCTGTTCTGTCTGCGCCCTTATATGCTTAGCGTATAATTTTACTTCTCAAACATCTTCATCTTAATTATACATTTACCAATTGGTACTTAATTATATCCTCACTATTGAAAGAAATATCCTAATGCAATCTAAAACTAATTCTTTATTGTTGTTCATCTTATACTAATACAATTATATTTTTATTGTGAATCCTTCTAACCAAAATTTGTTTCATATATCACTTTCTCTTTACCTTAATAGCAAATGGTATAGGAATAATTTAAATCAAAAGGATTTGAATACTATCGAATACCTTTCTCTAGTTGAGCCAATTGCTTCCGCTTATATTCAATAGTTTCAACAGGAACAAAAGGAATCCCTTTTAGGTACATTGCTCTTAAAGAAAAAGCAATCTCCTTCTAACACTCTTTTAATCGCCTTCTATGAGATCATTCTCAAAACCTAACTTATTCTTTTCATTGGACAACTGTTGCTCAATTATGTTTAAACTATCACGATACTTTTTAAATGCTTCCATTTTGCGATTCTCCTATACATACCATTTATTTATTTTCATGCCTTGAATAGCCAATGCTGTTGAAATAACGCTATCATCGTGGTGCAATTCACTATTTCCTCGCTTATTTCCTAAGCGACCATTTGTTTCAACGAACATCTGCATTTGCTGTAAGGTTGTCTTACATTCGATATTGATAAGTCCAAGCTCAAATTGCTCTTTCATATCACTTATCATTATCGCCTTTGTTTTTTCAGAAGTGATAAAGCCTATTTGCAACTTCTTCTTTCCTCGTTCATCAAAGGTTTTCATCTTATACATATTAAGATAGCCACGCTCTTTGCGTAGGCGTTCAATAACAGGTAAACCATATGAATTGCGTTCTACTGTCAAAAAGGCATAGTTATAAAAAATCCCCAAGTCATAAATGACCTGAGCAAATTCATAGACTGCAATCTTATTATGGTAGAAACTTATGACTTGATGTCCTTCTGAATCAAATGCAGTAATTGTTGAGTAGTCATTTCCTGAGCCACTCGCTGTATCGACTCCAAAATAATATTTCATATTGCGCTCAGGATATTTGAAAAGGTCTAAGCCTTTACCAATGTATTTTCGAACGCTCTCAGGTATTTCTGACAGCACCTCATTTTTAGGTAACGGCTCAATTGCATAAGAAAGCCTAGTTAATACCTTATGTTGATCAAATACACTTCTACCTGTAGAAACAAAAGAATCAAAGGGGTTTGAGGGGTACTCTTGCATAAACTGCTGTTCATTTTCCATGTCCTGAACCTTCCATCTTCTCCACATTAATTGCCTTAAGGTAGCCCCCGCTGTATATAGGGCTACTTCATCTTCTTCTAAGCCATCAGAAGCAAGACGCTTGCCACCATTGGTCGCTTTATACCAACACTCGGCTTCATCATAATCATGGGCAAATTGCTTTTTGTATAGCTTGTGGTAAAAAGGAATGAAATAAGGAACATACTTAGACTTACCTTTGAGGGCTTGCATATACAGGCGGTAGAAATGGTTGCTTGTACCATTGGAGGTTGTTTCAATTGTTAATTGGCTCTCAGCTCCTTTTGCAAGGGATTGTTCAACCGAGAGTAGTTGAGTTTCCTGTGACGCATAAAAAGCAAACTCAGATAAATGAACATAGGTGTATGTTGAACCACGCCCAATATCTTTGTTCCCCGCTGTAACACTTGATATTCTTGAACCATTAGTGAACAATAGCTCGCTTCTGTTATCCCTGCGAACCTTCGGGAATACATTAGGGAATTTTTCTCTTGGAACAGCGTCATTCATTTGCTTCAACTTTTCAAAAAGCGCTTTTGCTGAATCACCCTTATAACTCACAATTAAGATATTTTCGTTAGGCTTGGTTACTGCTCTCCATAATGCCCTAGCTAGCACAAATGTTGAAATACCTGCTTGCCTTGCTTTACCAATCACAACAAAGCGATTCCCTAGCATAAGATTTTCAATTTCTTGCTGTGCTTCATTGATTTCAAATTTAATGACCTGATTTTCATTGTCTGTAATAAAAATAAAGTTCTTAGCAAAAAGTGGGAACTCACTAAGAACTTTTTCAAGTTTATTTGATTTAGTTGCCATGTGCTACATCACCAATTCATCATAAGCATTGCTTTCTTGTGGCACATAGACCTGAGTAGCCTTAAACTCTTTATTAAATGCTCTGACCTGCTTTTGAAGGTCTAATAAAAGCTTAATAGCCTTTTCATCACCTTCAGTGGCTCTTTCTGCTGTGACTTGATAAATTTGCTCTAAATCATTCGCCATGCGTGATTCAAGATACAAATTAGTCAACATCAGATACTCAGAAGATTTCTCCCACTTCTTCATGTGGTTCAATGTTTTCACATCTAATTTTTGACACAATGCTTCTTCTGAGAGTTCTTCAGTGCGATTAACATATAAGTCAAACCTCCATTTAAAGTATTCCCTTTTCTTGTATGGAACTGCTTCAAGTGCTTTGTAAATATCCATAAATATCAGTCCTCTCTTTTAGTGATATTCAGTGTTCATTTCATCCCTGTTTTGGATGTAAAGTTTTGCATTTTCAATATGTCTATCAACAATTTTAAACTCATTGCCATACTCATCTATTAAATAGTCTTGTTTTTTCAGTTTCTTAATGCGGTTTTCCCCTGCTCTCAAGACTCTTTTTTCAATGTCAGTTAAACCTACTTCTCTTTTTTGTTTTCGCAGGTCTAAAACAGCAACATAATCCTGTTCAATAGGGAATACATCTTCACCATTTTTATCTTTAAATTTGTTGAATCGCTGCTCTGTTTCCTTCAACTGTTCTACAGTGATATGCTCTAGGTCTGTTTCTTCTTCAACTACTTTTTCAGCATAATTTTTCTTAAACGAATGATGTGTAATTTCATCATCTTCAAAAGGTGTTGTTCTATATTGGTTGGTATTTTGCTTACCTGTATCGTTGTAATCACCAATATTCTTGTGAATTAGACCTGCTTCAATTGTTTCATTTACAGCTTGGACTGCTGTTGACTCTGAACAATTTAAAATCATCGCCCAACGTGATTTAGAACAAGTAAAAATACCATTCTCACTGTTAGCCCATCTATAGGTAGCAAGATATACATATAATTGGCGAATGTCTGTAAGTTCATTGAACACATCAAATTTAAGTTGTGTATGGCTTATATCTTCAAATTCCACTAATTCAGCAATAAGAATCTCATTAGCATTAAATTCATCCACAAGCTCACCATCAATACTAGTAAATCTAATGACCTTCTTATCTCTCAAAGAAATAAGAGTATCTTTGATTGCTTTAACTGCTCGCTTTTTGTTGCTTGCAAGTTCAATTTGTCCTTTGGCATGAAGCAATGAAGCTGAAATATAAATATCCTCTCTATAGTCCCTACTTATTGAAAGTAACGAATAGACATATAGCTCCTGCGGTGTTAGTTGAAACTCATTTCCATCTGAAATAAGTTGATTGTTAATCATAATAAATTCCATCATGTAAAAACTCCTGTGTGATTGTATTTTTATAAAAGATGTCACCTTCTTGGTAACTACCTAGTTAATTTTCTTATATTTATCTAATGCTCGCTGTAGTTCATCAGTTTTCTGATATACTGTGTAAATCGCATTATCCTTAATGCTTCTAGCTTTTATGATATAAGAAATTCCCTCTTCTTTTAGATAGATTGAAAGTTTCTTGGTGAAGCAAAAGAAAAAGTCTTTTTCAGTTAAGTTTGTCATTTTATAAACTCCTATCTGCTTATTTGAACACTTAGTTTTTCAGAATAAATTCTTTGTATTTCTGTACTTTATTTGCTTCCATAGCTACTTTGTTATTCTCATATTTTGAGAGCAAAGCGATTGAGCAACCAATGTGCCTAGCAATATCAGATAGCCTAATTTGCTTCCGTCTACGCATTAAGAACAGCTCTATTTGTGTCAAGGTCTTACTTCCTTTCTTCTAGTTAAAAATTTTCATGAAATGAATTGAAAAAGACACTCCCATTTCTGAGAGTGTCTAAGGGATTATTAACCCTGTGTTAATACTGCAATTGCTTTCTTTGAACCAACCTTTAAAGTTGCTTCTGCAATTACTTGACCTTTCACTGAATCACCTGTTTTTGCAAGTGGTTCAAAGTGTGGCTCACGCAAATATGCTACATCAACATAAGTGTCATTGAAGAACACAACTTTGTCAGCAGGAACATGTTTTGATAAAACAAATTTAACTGAACCATAATTAGTGTTAATTTCATCTACTAGTAAGCCAAATGATGTTGTCACATGGTTGTAAGAGTAGTTATCCTTATAGATAGCGTCAATTTTTTCTTTAATATCAGCATTTACAAAGGCATATACTTGACCTTCTGCTAAATCCTGATTCCAAAGATTACGCATAACTTGCTTAATTGCATTTTCATCAATCGGAGCTGTTACAGCATTAGTAGCATCAGCCATTTCAATTAGACCTGATAATTGGCGTTTAAATGGTGTTTTTGAACCATCTGCTCTAAGACCATTAATAAATTTCTTTTCCATGTTAACTTTTAACTCTAGTAAACGGTCAGCAACTTCTGCTGAGAACTGAGTTGATTGCATTGCTTCTGCTGTACCTGATACCTGAACCCCCTTCTTGAAAATCTCAAGGATATTACTTAGTTCCGCTCTAGCAGATTCATAGAATACTGTTGTGTCTGCTCCTTCAACCGCTGAAATATCTTCATCATTAGATAGTGAGTTTTCTCGCCAGGAGTACACAGTGCTAAGTGCCTTTTCAATATTGCCTTTAGCCATAAGTAATGATGTAAATGGTGTTGCCTGAACCCCAATTACTGCAATCTCATTTGCTAATGAAACGCGTTCTGATTCTGTAAATGATTGTGATTTAAACATTAATAATTTCCTTCTTCCCGTTAATTTGTTTTACTTAAATATTTTTGTGAACTTACTAGCAATCATGCCTTTAGCGTCACCATTTTTCTTGTGAGCTGTATAGTCATCTTGCTTAGCAACTTCCTTAGGCTTAAAGCCCATATCAAGTTTTACTTCATTTATTAACTCTGTTAGAGCGTCAACTTTTTCTATTGGCGTTTTAGCAAGACCAAACGTCTCTACAAATTCCTTTGCAAAACCAAACCCTCGTTCTTCAAGCTGTAGCTGTAATCTTAGATTTTCTAATTCAATTTTTTCTCGCTCTAAACGCTTGGTTTCTTTTTGTAGCTCCTGCTTTTCTTGTTCCAACGGATTTACATTCTGTTCCTGTTCAGTTACTTCAACTCCCTCAGTAACCTCAATAGATTCTCTTTCAATGGCTTCTGCTGTTTGTAAATTTTCCATTAATAATCTCCTTCTGATTTGATATTTTCCGTATTTCTACAAACTAAAAAAGCCAATAAGCAACTGCCCATGGCTTAATTGTCCATCACTCCATATAGACCCTTAGAACGTCATATTGAGCGTTATGAGTATACCACTCATTAAAAATCTCCATCTGAATTAGCAGAATGAATCATTAGCGCTCATAAGACTTAACAGGTCGTGTTCCAAGCTGTCACTCATTCAATAGATAATATGAACATGCTCAGTTAAAGATTTGAATAATGACCAATAAAAAAGGACTACAATTAGTAGCCCTCAAACAATGGTGATAAATACGTTCAGTAGTTATCAATTTTTTGATTATTACCGAAATTATACTAAGGCTCTAGTAAAACCTCAACAAATCAAAAATTCAAGAGGAAAATTCTCCTCTTATAAGGAACAGTTTATACGCGAAAAGTGTGACTTTTGAATTCAGGTCATCTCCAAGAGTCATACTTATCCTGAACACGCTTTAATCTTTTTTTGAAGTTGCTTTCCTCCAGCCCCATCAATCTAGCAAAGTGGCGTTTGTTAAAATCGATAATTTCGCCATTTTGGTTAAATGTAAATACATCTGTCAGCTTGCTGTCCAAAGCCAGTTGCAAGTGATTTAGCAACCCATTTGTAAATTCCTTTTGCCTTTCCGACAAATTTAAGAAATCAAATTTAAATATTTTACGAAAGTTTGTTTGATTCTTGAGTAACTTCATATCACTTTGATTGATAAAATAACGTTCTCCATCTATATTAAACTCTCTAGTACCTGTTGCTTTAGCAATCTCACGATATATTTTTTTGTTAATACCATGATTGATATACTTTACAATCTCTTTGTCCGTTTTCGTTGTATCGACTTTAGGGATAATTTCATTTAACACTCTTTTTAAAGGCTCAACTGTCTCAGCAATCTTTTCAGCTTTTTCTTTTTTGACATACGGTAATACCCTTAATATGTCGTTAAAGCACTCATAAAACTCTTCATGTTCTACTTGCTTCAACAATTTATCAGGTATCTTATCAAAGTCATCAACGTGATAATACTCGCCAATCTGTGACAAATAGTAATAAATATAGTCTGTGGCTTTCATGCCATCATGTGTTCTCTCAATATTTGACAGATACTTTTTGTACACATACTTTGCGTATCGTTGTTGTAGCGAATTGATATAGATTGCTATATAATCCTCTGCAACTTCTGCCTTTGCTTTTCGTTTCGTCTTCATGTAACTGTACATATACTTTGTCACCAAATGAAAGGACAAATCATATTTAATATTTGCGCCCATGCTTATCAGCTCTGTTGCTAAGTCATATTTGCCTAATTTGTGTTGTTCAATTTTTTGTTTTAAATCCATTAAAAATACTCCTTTTAATTTATCGTAATTATCGTTCTCTAGTTCTCATTATATATTATTTCACCAACTCTTTTCCCGAAATTAATTATCAAAATATTATTATCACAAAAATATTAGTAATACTTTTTTTATAAAAAAAACATCTACAAAATAGGTACTTACACTACTTCCCCCGAGAGAATGGTACTCATCCTCGCCATCGAATCACTAGAATTAACTGCTCTCCTTCTGACTTAATTTCGTTTTTATCGTCTTGTAATAAAGAATATATTTTGGAAATCCATAAAACTCATTTGTTCAATCAAAATTAATCTATGCAAGTAAACTAGGACGCAAGCCCGTCAATAGTTTTTTCTTTAACCCTATTTATTTCTTTACAATAGTTTCTTTCTTTAAACTTGTTATAATGTGTCCCAATTAAGTATACTTTTTAGACGCTCTTATCCAAAAACTGTTCCGAATTGGTACATTTCTTATAGACTAGGGTCTAAATACTGTACCAATTTAGTACACATTTACGCCCTAAGATTATTTTAATGCTTGTCAATCGTTCAAAAGTAACTGCCTTATTTTCAAGAAATCTATAAATATACTTCAAGGAAAAAGGCAGACACACTTCATAGCTCCATTAATCCACATTCGTTGAACCCGTATCTTTTACTTTTACCCTGCTTAAACCTGAATTTCAGTTCTACACATCTACTATCCGCTTCTGCCCCCGATAATTCCAATTAGCTAGCCTGAAATACTTATCCCACTATTTTTATGGAACATATTTACATTATATTGTATGATGTGTTCTGCGTAGCGTAGCTTAGCCACTCAGACCTCCACTCCTGACCAGAAACAAGGAACGCTTACATAGAGTCCAAACGATAATTATTACTTATGCTATTGTACAAACCTGTCAAGTTTAGTTTGAAAACATTTTACTAGACTTTCACGTTCGACTACCGAAAATTAGCACACTTAGATAAATCTAGACATTGAATCTTTTTTCGAATATGCTGAAAATAGCTTTACATTGGTGTGTACGCTTTTTGCTTGCTTTACAGTAGTTATATTTATTAAAAAGTCGTTAGTGTTCCCTGCACTAACGACTTTTTTATTCAATGATTTTCTATTATTTTCCATAGCAATTTCTCACATCGTCACTAGGACAATATGAGAACGCACTAAGCCTAATGCCTGTTTATACTCGCTTAGTCGAGTTATCTATACAGTTTTTTGTCCTGTACTTTATCGCTTTCAATTTTAACTGTTTTCACAATCTCAAAGCTTTCTAATTCTACTCAACGTTGCAAAATTGTATTTCGTAAATGAAAAGTGAGCCACTTCACAATTGAACAGTCAGTCCATTTCAGTGGACAAGTTAAATTTCACAGCATATTTTTCTGTGGGCTTTAAATACGGGCATAATTCAAGCCGTTGTATCAGTAATTTAACCCGCACCAGGGTATCATGCCCGCCACTAGCCGAGGTGTTCTTCCGGAAAAGACAGACAGGGTAAAGTGGCTCACTGGATCAGTTAAACAATTAGCTCAAAATTAGGTTGCGATATACACAAAATCACAATTTTCTTCAATGAGGTAACATTCGCAACGTTATTTCGTAGTTAAATTTGGATAAATAGATAAACCAACACTTAAACTCTCACTGTAGCTTCAAAATTATTACATAATAATCTTGTTCCTCTGCTTGTAGGAAATAGATATGATGAATTTGAAATTTCTATCTCAAAGTTGTATCCAACGTCTTAAAACGACTGATATTTTTTATTTTATGTCCTTACTTAGTATTTTTGACAAGAATAGATTTTGATTTTGTTTTGAAATTTGTAAGATTGTAAGCACCAAGCATTAATTTAATTTGGAAGCAGTTTTTTCTGTTTATGCTTTGGCTTAATCTGTTCTACTGTTTACATTGGATTAACTGTTATCTCAAGTTAAGATTTAAAAAAGTTAAAGAATACTTTCAAACCCTTGTATAATTCGCAAAAAAACACACCTCCATCAATCGAATTTCCGTAAACTCAACAAATGAGTGTGCGTTAATACTTACCCGCTTATATTTAAAGGTTCAAAAAGTCATTGATCGGTAAATAAATTTATAATATATTAACCTCTATTTTGCTTAATCCCTTCGGCTTAACTCGCCATCATATCAATGCGAATCTTGTCTGCAATCATGGCGATGAATTCACTATTTGTCGGCTTCGATTTTAAATGATGTACCGTGTATCCAAACATCGACGAAATCGATTCATAATTGCCACGATTCCACGCGACTTCAATGGCATGACGAATTGCACGTTCAACTCGTGATGGCGTTGTATTGAACTTTTTAGCAATTTCTGGATATAAAATTTTCGTCACAGAGCCTAATAACTCGATATCTTCGAACACCATTTGGATAGCTTCTCGCAAATAAGAGTAACCTTTAATATGAGCAGGAACGCCGATTTCTTTAATAATCGCTGTAATCGTGCTATCTAATTGATGTTGATTCAATTTTTGAGGTGCCGCTGGTTGTAAAACACTTGTCTTTTTAGGAAGTGTAGCCTTCTGCCCAGCACAATGTAAGATCTTTTGAACCAATTGATCAAATTCAAATGGCTTTAGCATGAAATAGGATGCACCTAAGTCTACAGCCTGTTTCATCACATCTTCTTGGCCAAAAGCAGTTAACATTATCACTTGAATTGATGACATTCGTTCATTTTGATACATCGACTCTAAAACAGCTAACCCATCAAGATGCGGCATTATTATATCTAGTAGCAAAATATCTGGTGTGAATTCTTCTAGCATTTGTAAACAAATTTTCCCGTTTGAAGCAGTTGCAATTATTTCAATTTCAGGATGCCCTTGAAAATACTGCTCCATCGTTTTTAACAACTCACGATTATCATCTGCAATCGCTACTTTAACCTTTGTCATTTAAATTCCTCCTTTTGAACTGTGCTTTGAATTACCCCAAAGCGTCACCTATCCCCTAATGCAATTTTTGCACACTTTGGAATTTTCGACATTTTTGTTTTAAAAACCTTTTCAATTTCCAAAAATGAGTATGTAGTCCGATACTTTCTTTTTATATCGACAAGTTATGATAAATACCTGCAAAGCTTCGAATGCTTATATCCTTTATTTTAGTGAAAAAACGGAGATAAAACTACAGTTTTTTTAAAGTGTCGCTAATCGCTTCATAAATAAACGAAATACTTGATGAACAAAATATTTTTATGAAAGAATGGAGCTACCTTTTTGGCAGCTCCTTCGTTTAAGATGATTTTTTTAACATTTCTGCTACTGTAAGCGCTGCTCCCTTTTTTGGCTCCTCCACAAACATATGTGTAACCGCACCTACAAAACGACCGTCTTGAATGATAGGACTGCCACTCATCCCCTGCAAAATACCACCTGTTTTTTCAATGAGTTTTTTGTCAGTTACTATAAATTCAAGGCGTTCATTTTCAACCTTGGTAATTTCAATTGAAAAAGTTTCTACCTTACTGCCCTCAATTGCAGTATAGATTTCAGCCTTCCCTGTTTTTATATCCTTTTCATGCATAATTTCAATTGCTTTAGGCAAACTTTGTTGATAACCGTCTTCCCAACGGCCGAAAATTCCATAAACTGTATTTTTATCGATACTTCCTAATCGATTATGTTGTTTTTCAATGGAGGATATTTTATAGCCAGGCTGACCAGGTATGCTTTTACGAATTTGTTGAATCGAAGCTAAAAAAATGGAGCCAGCATGGAAAATAGGGGCTTCTTGTAACGTTGAATCAACGATTTGGTGGCCTAATGCACCGTAATTTTTTGTCTCTGGATCAATGTATGTCAATGTTCCTACTCCATCTGTTTCATCTTTTAGAAAGGAAATAACATGTTCTGCTTCTTGCTCCTGTAAATCAAGTGTCATTTCTTTTCCTTCACTTTTTATCGTCCATTTCTGTTGTCCTTGCCGAGCAACAGCTTTTTTGGCATCTACAAGTGTTTTTACTGTAATATCATTTATTTTTTCAATTACAGCGCCTCCTTTCATCCACTGATTGGAAGCTAACAGCACATCATGTGCTACAAATACATGTGATAGCTGAAGTTGAATACCAATTGCTTCGCCCATCGGAATTAGCTTTTTTGCGGCAAAAGCCTTTACGGGCATGAATAATAAAACGATGAGCATAGGCAAAATGACAAATTGACGCCAACGACGATACATACGACACCTCCTTTTTATTTTTGTCTTTTTACTATGTGTTTTTGTGGCGTTCTTATAAGCGGTAAATATTTGCGCAAAAAGAAAAAACCCAGAAACAACAGTGTTTCTGGATTCTTTTGCTATCTCATTTGTTTTTTTCGTGCATTCGCCATTTTTAAGAGCTCTGTGGCGTGTTGCAAAGTTAAATCTGTAATTTCCGCTCCAGACATCATGCGACTGATTTCTTCAATACGAGCGTTCGTATCTATTTCCAGCAATGACGTAAATGTTCGATCATGCTCGACTTCTTTTTTAATAAAATAGTGATGATCGGCCATCGCAGCCACTTGCGGTAAATGCGAAATACATAAAACTTGAGAATTAACAGATATTGCAGCAATTTTTTCTGCGATTGCTTGTGCTACACGACCACTTACACCAGTATCTACCTCATCAAATATAATAGATGTTATGCCATTTGAGGATGAGAAAATCGTCTTTAACGCAAGCATCATACGCGATAATTCTCCACCAGAAGCAATTTTCGGTAAAGATTTTGGCGGCTCGCCTACATTCGTAGAAATATAAAAAATTACTTGGTCTTTCCCATTTGCATCAAAGTAAGGCAATTCATCAAAATTAACAATGAATTTTGCTTTTTCCATATGTAATTCACGTAGTTCGGCCATAATAGCTTCACTTAAATTATGTGCAGCGTCCTTTCGAACAGTAGAAAGTTCTGCAGCAAGTTCATTTAATACTGCTTCCATTTCCGATACTTTTCGTTCTTTTACTTGTAAAATTTCGTCTCGATTTAAAAGCTCATTTAACTCTGTTTTAATTTTATCGTAATACGCTAATATTTCTTCAACTGTTGAACCATATTTACGTTTCAAATTTTGTATTAAGGCTAAACGTTGCTCAACTTCATTTAATCGAGCCGGATCAAATTCTAATTCATCCAATACATTTTTGACCTGGTAAGCAGCATCCTGTAATGCATAAAAGGCAGTCGTGACAGATTCTGAAGCTTCTTTAAATTGCTCGTCAATTGTCGCAGCATCCTCTAATGCACCCATCGCATTGCCAATCCAGTCAAGGCCTTTAGAATCACCCTGAATAGCTTCATATGCCGCACTCGAGCGTTCGAAAATCTTATTGAAATTCATTAAACGGCGACGTTCATCCAGTAACTCATCTTCCTCGCCAAGTTTTAAATTGGCATCCTCTAGCTCTTTCATTTGGAATTGGTACAAATCAATACGTTGTGCCATTAACTGTTCGTCAATCGAAATCGAAGCTAATTCTTTTTTTAATGAACGATATTCTTCGTATTGAGAACTGTACAAATTTTGAATAGGTGTCAGTTGTTCCTCAGCAAAATGGTCAAGTAAATAAATATGCTGTTTCTCATCCATAAGTTCTTGATTTTCATGCTGTCCATGAATATCGATAAGGCTAGACCCAATATCACGTAGTACAGACAACGGCACAAGTTTTCCGTTTACTCGACAAACACTTTTTCCAGTATCATTTAAATCACGGCGCAAAATAATGGTATCTTCTTCTATTTCTATGCCTGCCTCTTCAAGTTTCTTATAAACAGGATGCCCCGAACTTGAAATTTGAAATAAACCACCTAATTCAGCCTTTTTAGCTCCATGACGAATAAATTCGGAATTGCCTCGGCCACCAGCAAGTAAATGCACGGCATCGATAATAATTGATTTTCCTGCACCCGTTTCACCTGTTAAAACTGTTAAACCATCTAAAAAACTAACTGTTAAATCCTCAATGATGGCAAAGTTTCGAATACTAAGCTCTCTTAACACAAATTGTCACCTCTGTATCAAATTACCCTGCTATTTTACAGCATTTCTAATAAGCGATTTTTTGTATTTTCACGCTCATCTTCGTTACGACAAATAATTAAAATAGTATCGTCTCCAGAAATAGTACCTAAAATTTCAGGCCAATCTAAATGGTCAAGTAGTGATGCAATAGCATTGGCATTACCAGGAAGAGCCTTCATAACTAAAAAGTGTGATGCACCATCAATGCTGACAAAAGCATCGGCTAACGCACGGTGTAATTTTTGTATTGGATTGAAACGTTGGTCTGCGGGCAAGCTATATTTATAGCGTCCATCCTGCAAAGGTACTTTCACAAGATGAAGCTCTTTAATATCACGTGATACTGTTGCTTGTGTCACATTATAGCCTGCATCCTTTAAAAAATCGACTAAATCATCTTGTGTTTCAATTTCATGATTGGCAATAATATCCCGAATTCGTATATGCCTCTGTCCTTTATTCATGTCGGTCACCTCTTATAAATAGTTGAATATTTGTATATTTACACTACCATTTTAAACATAAAAGCACAAGAAAAAACACGGCTCTGTAAATGAGCACGTGTTATTTTAGTGCACTATGCGCTTCTTCAACGAGTGCATTAAAAGCTGTATATGCAGGAATTTCTTCATCACCGATAGGATTCACTAAATGGAATAAAAATTCAATATTTCCCTCGCCCCCTGTAATTGGTGAAAACGAAGCATCCTTAACGACAAAGCCAACCTCTGTCGCCATTGCAGCAGTTTTTTCTAAAACTTCTAAATGTACTTTTTTATCACGAACAATGCCTTTTTTACCGACATTCTCTTTCCCAGCTTCAAACTGAGGCTTCACTAATGCCATTACATCGCCACCTGGCATTAACAAAGTTTTTAAGACAGGTAAAATAAGCGATAGTGAAATAAAGCTAACATCAATTGTAGCAAAGTCTGGCAAGCCCTCTGTTAAATCTGGCGCTGTCGTATAGCGGAAATTTGTTTTTTCCATGACAGTTACACGTTCATCAGAACGGATCTTCCATGCTAGTTGGTTAGAACCAACATCTAATGCATAGCAATGTCTTGCACCATGCTGTAATGCGCAATCTGTAAATCCTCCTGTAGAGGAGCCAATGTCAAGCATTAGCTTCCCCTCTACAGACATATCAAAAATTTGTAGCGCCTTTTCAAGCTTCAAGCCGCCACGACTAACATATTTTAAATCAGAGCCTTTTACTTGTAGTGGTGCATCTATAGCAATTTTTTCCCCCGCCTTATCGATGCGAGTTTCATTAGAAAAAACAAGCCCTGCCATAATAGAGCGCTTTGCTTTTTCTCGTGTTTCGCATAGTCCACGCTCTACAAGTAAAATGTCTACACGTTCTTTTGGTTGTTTTGTCATTATTTATTTAAACCTACTTGCTGTTTTTGTTGAAGTAACACATGCAGACGTGCCACTGTATCCTCAGCCGTCATATGAATTTCAGCGAGAAGCTGATCTACATTACCATGCTCAATAAAATGATCAGGGATTCCCATACGATCAATTATTGCACTTAAATAGCCATGGTCATGGGCAAATTCTAATACACCACTACCAAAACCACCTTGTAGTACCGCCTCTTCAATCGTCAATATTGGCTTTCGGCTTGTTAATATACGGTGAAGCATATCCTCATCCATTGGTTTAATGAAACGTGCATTGACTACTTCTATCTCAACACCTTGCTGCGCTAAAATATTGGCTGCTTCCATTGCCATAGAAATCGTCGTACCAAAGGTTAAAATCGTTGCATCTTTCCCTTCACGTAACACTTCCCAGCTACCAATTGGTAACGCCATAAGCTCATCATCTAACGGAACGCCTATACCATTGCCTCGAGGATAGCGTAATGCAATTGGACCACCATCGTAGTCAATGGCTGTTTTCACCATATGCTGACCTTCATTTTCATCTTTTGGCATCATAATTGTCATATTTGGTATATGACGAAGGAATGCAATATCAAATACGCCTTGATGTGTTTCACCGTCCGCGCCAACTAAGCCTGCACGGTCAATTCCTATAAAGACATTTAAATTTGGACGTGCAATATCATGTAGTACTTGGTCATAGGCACGTTGCAGGAATGTTGAGTAAATGGCTAAAAACGGCTTCATGTTTTGTGTCGCTAAACCTGCCGCCATCGTTGCTGCATGTTGTTCAGCAATCCCTACATCAAAGAAACGTTCTGGGAAATCCTTTTGAATCCCTTGTAATTTTGAACCTACTGGCATTGCTGGCGTAATCGTGACAACACGTTTATCCTCATGAGCAATTTTGCGGACAGTCTCAGCAATCAGGCTACTCCACGCTGGACCTTTCACCTCGGACTTTACAAAGGCACCGTTTTCAATTTTATACGGACCTGTCCCATGCCAATTACCAATTGTATCGTCTTCAGCAGGTTTATAACCTTTACCTTTTTTCGTAATGACATGAACGAGCACTGGCCCTTTCACTTTTTTAGCTTGTGATAATGTTGACTCAAGAGCATCGAAATCATGTCCATCAATCGGACCAAGATATTTAAAGCCTAGCTCCTCAAAGAACACACCTGATACTACTAAATATTTTAAGCTATCCTTTAAGCGCTCTGCAGTTGTAGCAAGCTTACCGCCTAGCACCGGGATCTTATTAATGAGCGATTCTAGCTCTTCTTTAGCTTTTGAATATTCTTTAGCTGTACGAAGACGCCCCAGTACACTGTGTAGAGCTCCGACGTTTGGAGCGATTGACATTTCATTATCGTTTAAAATGACAATCATATTTGTTTTAGCATGGCCGATATGGTTTAATGCCTCCAGCGCCATACCGCCTGTTAAAGCTCCATCTCCAATAATTGGTATCACGAAGCTCTTTTCTTTTTTGATATCTCGCGCTGCTGCCATACCCATGGCTCCTGACAAAGATGTCGAGCTATGACCTGTCTCCCACTCATCATGTTCACTCTCCACACGCTTTGGAAAACCACAAAGCCCTTTGAACTGACGTAATGTATCAAATTGATTTGCACGACCTGTCAAAATTTTATGCACGTAAGCTTGGTGGCCAACATCCCATAAAAACTTATCTTGTGGACTGTCAAACATTTTATGGAGCATAATCGTTAGCTCCACAACACCTAGGTTCGGTCCGATATGACCACCCGTGACAGAACATTTTTCGATTAAGAAGGTACGAATTTCTTGTGCAAGTCGCTCAAGACCCTTCTTATCTAAGTTTTTTAAAAAGGCTGGACTAGTTATATTATTTAAATCCACCTTTCTCACACACCTTTTCAATAAATTATTCACCGTAATTGTGTTTCCACTATTATAACAGTGTTATTAATATGCTAAAAGTACGAACACTTTATTGTTTGCACATTGGCAAACGCCTTCACCTATTCTAGCATATTATGTCCCTTTAACGCCTTGTTTTTCCCCTAGTTTTTACGATGTACAATATAGGCTGCAAACTCACGTAATAAGCTGGCATCCACTTCCAATTTATCTAGTGCGTTAATGGCATGCTGATAATGCTCAGCAAGCTTTTCTTTTGCCCCATCTAAAGATAATAGAGCTGGGTATGTGCTTTTATCACTTGCTACATCTTTACCTGCAGTTTTACCTAGTTCTTCTGTAGTACCCTCAATATCTAAAATATCATCTTGAATTTGGAAGGCAAGACCGATATGATGCGCATATTCCTTTAAAGTTTCGCGTTCTTCTTGCATTACATCAGCTAAAACTGCTCCCGCTTCAATACTAAATCGTAAAAGAGCGCCCGTTTTATTGATATGGACATGCTCAAGCTCAGTTATGTTTAACTGACGCTTCTCACCTTCCATATCGAGTACTTGACCCCCAACCATACCTTCTGCACCAGCTGCTTTACTTAACAGATTGACTAATTCAATACGTTTTTCAGCTGATACATCCATGCGTGCTAAAATGCCAAACGCAAGTGTATTCAATGCATCGCCTGCAAGTGTCGCTAATGCTTCACCATAAACTTTATGATTTGTTGGCTTTCCTCTACGGAAATCATCATTATCCATACTTGGTAAATCATCATGGATTAATGAATACGTATGGATAACTTCAACTACAGATCCTACCGTTAAACCATCCTTCAAATCCTTATTGTAAAGTTCAAGAACAGCCAATACGAAAAGTGGGCGAATACGTTTACCTCCAGCTTTTAATGAATAAAGCATGGATTCTTTTAAATTGGCCGGTGCATCAATTTTCTCAACTAGTGCAAACATTTCAGCTTCAACTTGAGGTATGTTGCTTTCAATAAAATGTTTTAATTGCTCGTTCATTTTTTAGTTCTCTCCCTTTAGTGGATCAAATGCCGTAGTCTCACCTGTCTCTTGGACAATAGAAATTAACTGCTCCTCAGCATGTTGCAGTTTGCTATGGCAAAATTGTGATAGCTCCATACCTTGTTTATATAAATCAATCGCATTTTCTAAAGGTACATCACCTTGCTCTAACTGACGGACAATTTCCTCAAGTGCCGTCATTGCATCTGCGAAAGTTTGTTGTTTCTCTGCCACAATTATTCCCCCTCATTTTTCGGCAAGATCTTAACCACATCTGCAATAACCTTTCCATCATGGAAGGAAAGTGTTAATTGATCCTGCGGCTTTACATCAACTGCTGATTTTAACATTTGATTATCTTTATAAGCTACCGTAAAGCCCCTTGTTAAAATGGCAAGTGGATTTAATGCTTCTAAAGTTCTGACAGTTGCTTCAAATTGTTGTTTTTGTTTCGTTACATAATGAGTTGCAGCACGAGTTAATTGTTGGACGTGAGTTTCTAGCTCTCGTTGATGGAAAGCTAATGCCTTTTTGGGCGAGTGCTGCTCTACCGCACTATGTAGTTGTTGAAACCGCGCTGTTTTCTTCATCAAATCGACCTGCATGGCTTTTTGTAATCCCGTTTCAAGTTGTGCTAGCCTTTCAGTAAATGGTCGATATAGGCGTTCTGGCATTGACAACGGATAAGATTGTTGGAGCTTATTTAGACGCTGGCGTTCTGCCATAAGTTGCGCTCTTACGATTTGATGCAGTTGTGATTTTTGTGTAAGCACCCGTTGAAATAATTCTTGTTGATCAGGTACAGCCATTTCAGCCGCTGCAGTTGGTGTCGGAGCGCGCAAATCAGCTACATAATCCGCGATAGTCGTATCGGTTTCATGACCTACTGCGCTAACAATAGGGATACGGCTTCCAAAAATCGCTCGTGCAACAGCTTCCTCATTAAAAGCCCATAAATCCTCAATCGATCCACCGCCACGCCCTACAATCAGTACATCGCAACTCGCATCGTTATTTGCTCGTTCAATATTTTGAACAATATTCGGCGCTGCTTGCACTCCCTGTACAAGGGTTGGATAAATAAAAACTTCAGCAAGTGGATAGCGTCTCTTTAATGTAGTACAGATATCTCGAATGGCAGCGCCTGTTGTCGACGTTAAAACACCGATTTTTTCTGGAAACCTTGGAATTGGTTGTTTCCACTCAGGTTTAAAAAGCCCTTCTTGTTGTAACTGCTCTTTCAGTTGGTTAAAGGCAACAAACAAACTACCTATTCCATCTGGTTGCATTTCCTGTACATATAATTGATATGTACCGTAGCCTTCATAAACGTTTACATCTCCACGGATAAATACTTGCATACCTTCCTTTGGTTCAAACGCTAATTTTGTGGCTGCTGTTTTAAACATGGTAGCCGCAATTCGTGCTCCATCATCCTTTAATGTAAAATAAATATGCCCTGATTGATGAATTTTGACATTGGATAGCTCTCCCTTTACATAGACTTCACGTAAATGCGGATCAGCATCAAATTTCCGTTTAATATATTTTGTTAATGCTTTTACAGTTAAATAAGAAGCAGATGACATTTTCCCGGCTCCTTTACTAAAATCAAGTTTTTCACAAAACTACACCTATCATAACATTTTTTATTGCCCATGACGTGCCAAAATACAGTTTCGGTTGAAAAAACGACTGTCTTGGATAGAATTGAAAACCTTACTATAACATATCTTAAGATTTCATATTAGATAAAGTATGTCTTTTCGACGAAATAAGCGGTGGAGTTGCGTTTTCATTGAGCGTTTTCCCGGAGGGCGGATTTATCTACAGGGGGGCTGATTGAACCGCTAGAGCGACGGTATGAAAATGAAGCGACGGATTTAAACGACCGAGCGACGTATGAAAATGAAACGACGGATTGATCTGCTGAAGCGGCGGATAAAACAGGCCGAGTGACGGTAAGAACCCCGGCGACGGTATAAAAGCGAAACGACGGATAGACCTGTCAGAGCGACGGATTTAACAGGCCATGTGACGGATTGAAACGACGGAGCGACGGTATGAAAATGAAACGACGGATTGATCTGCTGAAGCGACGGATTCAACAAGCCATGTGACGGGAAGAACCCACGGAGCGACGGTATGAAAGCGAAACGACGGATTGATCTGCCGAAGCGACGGATAAAACAGGCCGAGTGACGGTATGAATCCCCGGAGCGACGGTATGAAAGCGAAACAACGGATTGATCTGCTGAAGCGACGGATTTAACAGGCCATGTGACGGGAAGAATCCACGGAGCGACGGTATGAAAATGAAACGACGGATTGATCTGCCGAAGCGACGGATTTAACAAGCCATGTGACGGGAAGAACCCACGGAGCGACGGTATAAAAATGAAACAACGGATAGATCTGCCGAAGCGACGGATTTAACAGGCCGAGTGACGGGAAGAACCCCGGCGACGGTATAAAAGCGAAACGACGGATAGACCTGTCAGAGCGACGGATTTAACAGGCCATGTGACGGGAATAACCACCGGAGCGACGGTATGAAAATGAAACGACGGATTGATCTGCTGAAGCGACGGATTTAACAAGCCATGTGACGGGAATAACCACCGGAGCGACGGTATTACTTTAGTTTTGTCAAATTGTCCGTGTTGGAATTCTTTGCTAAAAGTGTGAGTTGCGCTGCTAACCAAAGGAAGACGGCCGCTAAAACTTGAAAGAGCCAGAATCGCTGATAAAAGGGTCAGAATCGCTGATAAAGCATCAAACATCGCTGATAAAAGAGTCAGAATCGCTGATAAGAGAGCCAAAATCGCTGATAAAGCATCAAACATCGCTGATAAGAGAGCCAAAATCGCTGATAAAGCATCAACTGTTCTTCACCTCTGACTTTAGTTTTGTGAAATTGTCCAGCTTATGTTGGAATACGCCGCTAAAACACGAAATTCCGCCGCTAACCAAAACAAGAAACGCCGCTAAAACTTGAAAGAGCCAGATTCGCTGATAAAAGAGCAGAATGAAAGCGAAACGACGGATAAAACAGGCCAAGTGACGGTAAGAACCCACGGAGCGACGGATAGGAGTCGAATACCTACCATTTCATTTTCTTAACAAACAAGAAAACCTCACAACTTCATAAAATTATGAGGCGTTTACATTAATAAAATATTAATAGAAGCGTCCCTACAAGAAAGCAATAATATGTAAAGTAGCTAAGCTTGCCACTTTTCATGATGCCCATAAACCAACGCATTGCAAAATAAGTCATAAATAATGTCACAATAAATGTCGCAGCATAAGGAATTGCTAATGCACCTTTATTTGGCTCATCTAAAAAATCAGAAATTCCAAGGACAACTCCACCAAGACTTACAGGAATATAGAGCATGAAGGAAAATCGTAAAGCGGTTTCCTGTTTCATACCAACTGCAATGGCTGAAATAATGGTTGCTCCTGAACGGCTAATACCAGGTGTTAATGCTACAGCTTGACCAAGACCTACGATGATGGCGTCTTTCGCAGTCAAATCCGCATCCCTTTTCTTACCACGCATATTACGGATTAGCCATAGAGCAATACCTGTTACAAATAGCATAAGTGCTATCGTTGTCATACTAACATTATCCGCAATAACATCGCTTAACAAAACACCTAATACGCCCGCTGGAATAGAACCAATTACTATGAATATGGCGAAACGAAAATCAGCTTTATAACGATTCTGTCGAGTTTTCAGATACAGGAAAAAATTTGTAACGAGTCGAACAATATCCTGTCGATAAATATAAACAATAGCCAGTAATGAAGCTGTGTTTGTTAAAATAGCAAAAGTAAAACCTTGCTCACCGAGACCAAGAATTTCACTTGCAATCATAACATGTCCGCTAGATGATACAGGAATTGGCTCTGTAAACCCTTGTACAAGACCGATAATAATATGTTTAATGATCAGTATTAAATCTATGTTTTCCATAAAAACCTCCCTATTCATATGTATGACCCAAACGTTATATTAGACGTTAAAAACAATACAAAAGTTCTTGAAATACTCAGAAAATAAACAATACAAAAAAGCTACCTCAATAAATTGAGATAGCTTTTTATAAAGAGTCATTCAAAATTATAACTTAACTGTTTGTGCAAGCTTATTTTCTGCTGCTTGAACTGTGTTGAATAGTAGCATAGTAATTGTCATTGGTCCTACACCGCCTGGTACTGGTGTAATGTGAGAAGCAATACCATCGATCTCACTAAAGTTTACGTCACCGCAAAGCTTGTTGTTTTCATCACGATTAATGCCAACATCTATAACAACTGCGCCTTCTTTAACATGTTCCTTCGTAATAAAGTTTGCACGTCCAACTGCCGCAATTAAAATATCTGCTTGTTTAGTGAATGAAGGTAGGTTTGGTGTTTTGGAATGCGTATATGTAACGGTTGCATCTTTTTGTAGTAGTAGTTGCCCCATTGGTTTCCCCACGATATGACTACGACCCACGATGACCGCGTGCTTTCCTGCTATTTCAATTCCTGAATATTCAAGAAGTTTCATTACGCCAAACGGTGTACAAGGCAAAAATGTTTCTTGGCCAAGCATCATTTTCCCAACACTTACTGGTGAGAAGCCATCCACGTCTTTTTCCACAGCAATTGTGGCAATAACAGTATCCTCATCAATATGTTTAGGGAGTGGTAATTGTACTAAAATTCCATGAATATCTTCACGATTATTTAATAATTCAATTTGTGCTAATAATGCATCCTGTGTAGTTTCTTCTGGCAGTTTGATTAACTCAGAAAACATTCCAATGGCTTCACAAGATTTTTGCTTATTTCTCACATATGTAGCCGAGGCTTGGTTGTCTCCTACTAAAACAACCGCTAAGCCTGGTGTTAATCCTTGCTCTTTTAAACGCGTTACTCGCTCTGCTACTGAATTACGAATTTCTTGACCAATTTCTTTACCATTAATAATTGCACTTGACATAGACCTTAGTTACTCCTTCCAATTCAACACATTTTATTGTTCTGTAAATTTAGAAAGTACGCCATTAACAAATTTCGACGAGCCATCGTCGCCAAATGTTTTGCATAACTCGATTGCTTCATTAAGTACTACTCTTTTTGGTGTTTCTGGCATGTATAAAATTTCGTATACAGCTAGACGTAAAACCGTTCTTTCAATTTTTGGTAAACGGGCAAGTGACCACTTTTCAAGATGCTGCTCTAAAGTAGCATCGATTTCCTCTAAATGTTCAACTGTTCCAGTAACAATCTTTTCGTAGAAGACGTTTGTTGGTTGACCTTTAATATGGGCCATTGCTTCTTCTACTGTTAGTTCAGTATTGTCTAGCTGAAACAAAACTTGCAACGCTTTTTCGCGTGCCTCATGTCGTTTCATGTAAAGCTCTCCTTCTTAAGTGGCATTAAGGTTTATAATAGCATAAATTCGTACGAGAAACACGAATTCAAGCAAGTTTTCAATAATCTGATACCTTTTTCAAGCAAGTTTTTGCTTATTTTAACACCCTTTAATCAACTTTATGAAATTTAATGTTAAAAAATGAAAATCCATTATTAATGTTTAAATAACAAGAATGTTATAATCAAGGAAAATAATCTCATTTTCCGAGGTGGTCATTATGCATTATGAAGTTATTTGTACAAGCTGTAAAAGAACTTTCAAGCTATATGAAGGTGAGGAACAATATAAGCAATACAAAGAACGTAAATCCCACTTATTTTATTGCGAGAATTGTAAACATAAAATTCGTTTTGATGCCATACGAAACTTCTTTAGGAATTATTAATGGAGAATACCAACTACACTGCCCTTGGAGCATCAAAGGAGATTTATTGAGTCAACTTGTATAACTGCGACCTAATACTGCCACACTGAAACAAATCTTTTGACCCTATAGTTACTATAGGGTTTATTGTATTACATGGAAATATTCTAGTAGATTCAGATTCATTTATCGGAAAAATTGAAGGAGAACAAAATGAACAAGAAACAAATTTTAACCTTAAGTATTTTATTATCGAATTTATTCATTGCCTTTTTAGGCATTGGTTTAGTTATACCGGTGCTACCAACAATCATGAATGAGCTAAAAATTTCAGGCTCTGTTGTCGGTTATATGGTGGCAGCATTTGCTATTACGCAACTTATTGTTTCACCGATTGCTGGTAAAATGGTGGATACTATTGGCCGAAAAATTATGATCGTTGCGGGTCTTTTTATATTCGGTTTTTCAGAGCTACTATTCGGGCTCGGACGCACAGTTGAAATACTCTTTATCTCGCGTATGCTAGGTGGTGTAAGTGCTGCCTTTATCATGCCGGCGGTAACTGCCTATATCGCTGATATTACAACATTGACACAACGTTCAAAGGCACTGGGCTTTATGAGTGCAGCGATTAGTACTGGCTTTATTATCGGACCTGGGATCGGTGGATTTTTGGCCGAATTCGGAACACGCATACCATTTTACGCTGCAGGTATACTTGGATTTTTAGCAGCTATCTTGTCAATACTATTACTAAAAGAGCCAACACGTGCTTCAGATGATGTAGAGTCTGCTCCATCAATTTTAGGCAGTGTGAAACGTATTTTCAGCCCACTATACCTTATTCCATTCATCCTTATTTTCGTACTGTCCTTTGGTTTAGCTGCATTTGAATCGTTATTTAGCCTATTTGTGGATCATAAATTCGCATTTACGCCTTCAGATATCGCGATTATTATTACAGGGAGTGGAGTAGTCGGGGCCCTTGCTCAGCTAGTGTTATTCGATTGGCTGACAAAGAAAATGGGCGAAATTAATCTTATCCGTTATTCACTCATCCTTTCTGCTGTTTTAACATTTGCTATGACCATTGTTAGCCACTATTTCGCAATTTTATTTGTCACATTCTTTATTTTCGTCGGCTTCGATTTAATCCGTCCTGCCGTTACCTCTTATTTATCGAAAATTGCTGGTAATGAACAAGGATTTGTCGGTGGCATGAACTCCATGTTTACAAGTCTTGGGAATATCTTTGGTCCTATTTTAGGGGGGATAATGTTCGATATAAATTTAAACTACCCATATTACTTTGCGACAATTGTTTTAACAATCGGCGTAATTCTTGCTTTGTTCTGGAGAAAGCCAAAGCATATTGAAATATAATAAAGTAGCGATACTAATCACTGCTAATCAATTTCCGTTAACAAACGTAAAAAGAAGGATTGCCCTATAGGCAACCCTTCTTTTTTATTCTTGTACGGCTACTTCTTCTTTTTCAAAGTGAATACCTGTAATGTGTACATTCACTTCTGCTGTTTCAAGTGCTGTCATATTATAAATCGCTTGGCGAATTTGCGTTTGTACTTCCTTCGCCACTTTCGGAATTGTATAGCCGTATTTTACAGAGCAAAATACATCAATGGCAATCTCACCAGTTTCAGTAACACCCGATTTAATGCCCTTATTGTGCACCTTTTTACCGAAGCGTTCTACTACGCCAGTAGCAATATTACCACGAGTTGCCGCGACTCCTTCTACCTCGTTTACTGCTATTCCAGCAACAACCTCGATTACTTCCGCTGCTACTTCGATTTTCCCAAGTTCTTCTTTTCCAGAAGGCGTTGGTTGTACGAAAGATTGTCCTACTTTCTCTGCCATACAAATATCATCCTTTCCCTTACACATCACAAACAAATGCTGTACTTACGCTTATTATACTATAAAAAGGAAGGTTTGGCTTCGTAAAGCCGATTTAATTTATTTTGGACAGGTAATATCGATAAATTCAATAACGACTCGATAAAAACGAAAAGTGAAAACAGTCGCTACCTCATAAATATATTTTTCACCCTCCCTCTTAGTAAATTAACCAAAATTAGAGTCCAATCCTCCCTACTAGCCATTTTGCACCAGGAAACCTGGCTTTTATCACATACGACTTTCAATAATCCATAATGATAATAAGCTATAATTCACTATATATGAATCAATTTCATAAATCATATTTTCCAAAAATATCATGAACAAAAAAGAACTAAATAGTTTCAATTAGGATAGAAGAAAATTCCTTTCATTTTTTTAGTTCCCACTCCCCCTAATAAATTAACAGAATTTTCTGTTAACTAGTTTACAATATTAAATAATTATGTTTAAATTCAAGATAATACTACTAAAAGGGAGTGAGAATTAAAAATGATAACAAAATACAAAGTTTTTATTGTACCTTTAGTTTTTGTCTTTGCTTTATTGTTACTTAACACCAATGTCAGGTCTACTTATGCAAAAAAGCTAGAAGATTTGAGTAACTTTAGTAAGTTAGACACAAGTACAAAAAACACTATCCAACAATACCCTTTAGAAGTTCAAAAGAAACTTGTAACACAAGCAACAGAAATGAACGATGTTTTTAATATTCTCGACAAAGTATTCGGAAGTTACGAAGCGTTCTCCGATAAAGGCACTATATATCTATCAAATAGTGGTGAAATAATTATTGGATTAACAGGCATTTCAGATGAAAAATTAAATACTCTTAAGGCTTCTCTTCAGGTTATAGATGAAGATAATTTAATTAAATTTGAATCAGTAAAATATAGTATTAATGAGTTAGAACAAATTCAAGACGAAGTAGCACTAGCTGTTCAAAGGTTAATTGAAGATAAATCTGTAATTACAGACCTTGATTTGATTGACAAAAAAATAACTGTTTCTGTAGAAGATTTAAAAACAGATGAAGAACAAAAAATTTTATCATACCTAAATCAAAATAATTTTATAGATTTAATTCAATTAAAATCACATGATAAATCAATGAATCTTTATGGTGAACTAGCAAGAGCAAGAAATTGGACAAAATTAGGTGGAGGAATCCAAATACGTAATGCTTATGATTTACAGCGGGGATAGGAAAGAAAGGAACAAATTACTTTGTATTAACGGCTGCACATTGTCTCGATTCCAACAATACTTATGTCAAACAAGATACTGCTACTCTCGGTGTTGTTCATAGCAGAGGGCATTATTCCAATATAGACGTAGGGTTAATCCGTGTTACAACTGCAAGCACAATTACACGATATGCAACAAATTATTTTTATGAGCTTGCAGAAAATAAAGATGATTATGATAGACGAGTGACTGGAAGTAGCACACCTATTCAAGGTCAATTCGTTTGTAAATCAGGAATTACAACAGGTGTAACATGTGGAAATATATCTACATTAAAAACAACATATATTGATCCCAATGGTTTAGCACCGGGAACAAGAAATGTAGCTAGAATAACTCCTTTAAGCGGGGTTGACTATTCTCAAACAGGAGATAGCGGTGCAATTACTTATGACCCTACTACCTATAGAGTAGTGGGAATTCATAGCGGTGGTGGTGGTTTAACAGGTCTTATGACAAGGATCAACGATGTTATAAGTCTATATTCAGATTCAACTAATACATTTTCCATCTATTCAAGTTCTACAGATGCTTTATTAGTAAGTAAATAATCATATTTTTAATCTTATTCCCCTTAACAGACAACGTATGGTATCTATTCGGGGTTTCCAATTAAGAAGGAACATACATTAAAGTGTACAATTTATGAAAAATACTATATGAAAGGAAGGGGAGTTCGGTGAAAACTTCTAAAGCTTTAATTATGTTATTTATTTTTACCTTTTTTTTAGTTGGATGTTCCACAGATAGTAACGATATTGGCCCAAATATTAAAGGAGAAGTTGTACAAATAGAAGGTGACAGATTTTTAGTAGTTGATAAAGAAAGACCAGAAATACGAAAAGTATGGTTTACTACGGATGAAATTTATACTGTACGTGTTGGATTAACAGTATCTGTATGGGCTTCTGAAATTACCGCTGTTCCTAATGAAAAGGGATTTGGGGAAGGAATTGCCGAAAAAATCATTATTGAGTAAAATAACAACCGCCATAATAATGAAGGGAAAGATGAACAATAAAGATCCTCTTCCCCTTCATTATTATTACTTTTTATCTTTGATAATCCCTTGTCTTCTTGCGCCATTATCTACGTTAAGTTCATTTCCATAGTCCATTTTCCCTTTATTTTCTTTTCTTGAATCGTACAAAACATTGCTTCTTCGTTAATTACATCGTAAAGGTCAAAAACACCCCAATTGTTGAATACGTGAGAATATCCAGTCGCTTCTCACTTTATTGTGAATATGTAGTTACTGTCTCTTATCAACAAATAATAAAATTAGTGTTGCCAATGGACCTAACACAAGAGAAAGTAAAAACCAATTAAACCCCGTTCTATTCTTTCCTTGTGCAAGTGCAGCATTGATCAACGCTAATGTACCCCAGCCTACGACATATTGATTATCCATTATCTGTCCCCTCTTTCATTGAACACTGCACCGTCAGTATAGATTTTTCATACTTTTGATTATAACATATCCAAATTACATACTTCATAAAAGGCTAAATTCGAGAGGTAACCGAGCACCGGTGTCCGTTAAACTAAAACGATTGTTTATTTTCAAAAACGCCGAGCTTGGTTTTCGTGCATATTTAACGATTCCGAAAAATTGCCCACTCCCATCTTAAATAACGTCCATCATTAGCTCGATTTCGGACGCTGCGTAAATTACGTTGTTGACCGTTAAAGGTTCTCCCATGAATACATATAAAGCGCCTTGACCTTCGCTGTAATATACGTCTGTTTTACGCCCAGTCCGTTCGAGTAGTTTGCGTTGGATATTAACAATACTGACTGCAATATTCATTCCATTTAATCCCCCTTATAATTCCGTTTGTTTAAGCGTCGAAACACATAAGATGATAAATACGACTGGCGATGTAAAACCGGTTTTAACTACGTATAAAGACGAAATAAAGGCGTAATGCTTCCTCATTACTTATACCCGAGAAATACAGTTTTCAGATTTCCCTCGGTGAATCCACGCTGTCTTACCATTGATTTAGGCGGTCATTTAAAGGTAAATCGATGTGTGGTTATTTAGTCACAAGAAGGAATATTAAAATAAAACGTTGAATTAAGTTTAGAAAATTAATGAATTGGAAGTGGTCATCTAAAATGCAAGAAAAATTAAAAAGTTTTATAAACGATCCCTGGTGGTTGATTTCAACAAGTATGTCTGAATCTTTAACGAAAGAGTTAGAGAAAGAACTTTCACAAAAACACATTCTCTACGGAAAAGAAGCTGTAGCAATGGCTAGAAGAGAAGATAATGATGATATTATTTTTTGGATTAAAAAGCTAAATAAATATGCTGTTGTTCATTTAACATATTCAAAAGAAACTTCAAATGATTTCCCTATTACATTACTATTTACATTAAGTGAGTTAGAAGAATACTGTAAGACTGTTTCAAAATTTTATTAAACAAACGAAAACCTTGGCGCCCCTAACTTTCAACGGCCATTGTTAGCACACGTATTCTTTAATCGTTTGTTTGTGTGCCCGGTAAGCGCATTTGTTCTTTAACGATGATTGGCGCCGAATATGCACAAATACGATAGCTTTAAACACATAAATTAACGTCAATCATAATTGTTGGCGTTGTTATTAGCAGTTCATTTCGTTTTTATTTGGATCGATATTTTCTATATCGAAAATACCTGTACGCTGACTATTTTTACGCACAAAAAAGACCCCCTAACGATTCAGTTTCGTTAAAGGGTCTAAAATCGGAAATTCCGTTTTGTTTTATTCCTCTATTTAGCTGATAAAAATCGCACAACTATTGCGCAAGTTGCTACACCTTACTTGCTTGTCCCCAAAACATCATTCTCTTCAAGGAACTTCGTATTGAATTGTGCTGATTTGAACACGTCATTGTTCATCAATGCTTGGTGGAATGGAATTGTTGTATTGATACCAGGACCAGATACTTCGAATTCGCTAAGCGCACGATTCATTTTCGCAATCGCTTCTTCACGTGTATTGGCATGAACAATTAGTTTTGCAACCATAGAGTCATAGTATGGAGGGATTGTATAGCCAGCATATACAGCAGAGTCAATACGTACACCGTAGCCACCTGGAGTTACGTAAGTATCTACAGTACCAGCTGATGGCATAAAGTTTTTATAAGCATTTTCTGCGTTAATACGGCATTCAATTGCCCAACCATTTAATTGAATATCATCTTGAGTGAAAGGAAGTTTTTCACCAGATGCAATTTTTAATTGTTGTTGTACAAGATCTACACCAGAAATCATTTCAGTTACTGGGTGCTCTACTTGGATACGAGTATTCATTTCCATGAAGTAGAATTTATCTTCTTGATAGTCATAAATAAACTCGATTGTTCCGGCACCTTCATAATTACAAGCTTGTGCAGCTTTAACGGCAGCGGCACCCATTTCAGCACGACGCTCAGAAGATAGCGCTGGCGATGGAGCTTCCTCTACTAATTTCTGCATACGGCGTTGAACGGTACAGTCACGTTCACCTAAATGTACAACGTTACCATAGCCATCCGCTAATACTTGGATTTCACAGTGACGGAAGTACTCGATGAATTTTTCTAAATAGACGCCAGGGTTACCGAATGCTGCAGCAGCCTCTTTTTGCGTAATTTCAATGCCTTTTACAAGGTCTTCTTCTGTACGAGCTACACGGATACCTTTACCGCCACCACCAGCAGTTGCTTTGATGATCACAGGGTAACCAATTTTAGCAGCCCATTCTTTACCTGTTTCGATATCTGGAACAATACCAGTACCCGGAACTAGTGGAACACCTGCTGCTTCCATTGTTGTACGTGCAACGTCTTTAATACCCATAATTTTAATAGAATCAGATGAAGGTCCAATGAACTTAATGCCTGCGTTTTCACAAGCCTCAGCGAAGTCAGCGTTTTCAGATACAAAACCGTAACCTGGGTGGATACCGTCTGCCCCCGTTTTTTCTGCTACGCTCAGTAAAGCCGGGAAGCTAAGATATGAATCTTTTGATAGCTTTGGCCCGATACAATATGCTTCGTCTGCTAATTTCACATGTAATGCGTCAGCGTCTGCTTCTGAGTATACGGCAACAGATTGAATGCCTAACTCCTTACAAGCACGAATGATACGCACAGCGATTTCGCCGCGGTTTGCAATTAAAACTTTTTTCATGGTTGTGCACTCCTTACTCAGCTTTTACAAGGAATAATGGTTGACCGTATTCTACTAATTCACCGTCTTTAACAAGTACTTCAACGATTTCCCCTTGAACTTCTGCTTCAATTTCGTTGAATAGTTTCATAGCTTCTACGATACATACGATTGTTTCATTACCAACTTTGTCCCCCACTTTAACGTAAGCTGGTGAATCTGGATTTGGAGATTGATAAAACGTTCCAACCATCGGTGATACAATTTTATGTAACGATGGGTCGTTATTTGCTGGTGCTGCAGCTGGTGCTTCTTCAGCTTTTGCTGGAGTAGCTGGTGCTACAGGTGCTGCTACAGGTGCAGACTGTTGTACAACAGGTGCAACTACTTCTTTTTTAGGTGCTACAGTATCAGTAACAACAACACCATTCTTTTTTAATTTTACTTTTGCGCCATCTACTTCGTAAACGAACTCATCAATCGAAGAAGAATCTACCAATTTAATAATTTCGCGAATTTCTTGAATTTTGAACATTTCTAACTCTCCTTATGAAATAAAATCTACTACAAACACTATTTTATATTTTTTTCGAACAATTTGAAATACTTTCATGCAAATTAAGTAAATATGAACAAAATAAAAGGCTTTCCTTTAATAAACGAAAGCCTTTTCATTATACTGATATATAACAATAGTTTTAAATAAACGGAAAATTCCTATTTTTTCAATAGTTATTCGCACTGAATTTTACTTGGACATCATTTGCGCCTTCCATCTCTGTTTTTACCAAGTAAATAATTTCATTTGCTTGAGCTTTTGATAGCTCCTCCGCCATAACCGTTACCTGTACTTTCCCACCATCTGCTCGTACAAACGCATCAGAGTAACCTAAAGATTTAATAAGCATTTCTAACATTGCTTCAGAGGATTCTTGTTTAATTAGGTTATCCATGTCATTATACGCCTTACTTTTTTCTTCTGCTGTGTAATCTTTTGAACCGATCTTCTGCTCTAATTGCGAACGAAGCTGGCTTCTTTCATCACTAACTTGCATGCGCATTTCTTCAAATAAATGACTTGGCGAAGATACTTCCTTCGTCTCTCCCTCTTTCGTTGCTTCTTGATCAGTCATACCCGTTACCGCAGTTTGCTGTAATGCGTCATCTGTGAAAATAGTTAGTCCATTAAATTGTTTTGCTGGATCAACCAAATAATACACTGAGATTACCGCTACTAGACTTAATAATGTCATAAACCAAACTGTTCTTCTACGTACGCGCATTTACTTTTCCTCCTTATTTTCCATTGGAACGATAATAATTCGATGAATCGGCAATTGCATTACTTGACTAACAACAGCACGAATTTCATTTTTCACAAAGATATCTGATGCTCCTTCTGAAACAATTAGCATCCCTGTTACTTCTTTCGTACCTTGTTCAGTTCCTCGAAAATATTGACTGAATAGTTTATTGTCATCATTCTCAGCTGTCATATCTCCGTAATAAAAATAGACTTTAACCTCCCCAACACCTTTCATAGCCTTTAGTGTCTGCTCAAGTTTTTCTTCATTGTTCATCGATGTTACTTGCCCATTCGTTGTACCCGTTTGATACATTGGTAAAATGATGAAAATTCCCACGGAGGCAGCAATAAGCATTAAGACTATAAATGACGTTGTTTTTTTTCGTTTCTTTTCCACATCACTTGTACATTGCCTCCTTTCATCTTCTCTTTTTCAAGTGTATGTACGCTTGTTTCCTCCTATGAATTGATAAATGGAATCTTTAATAGCAATTGCAAAAATACTAACGTAATAACAAGCTTTGTAAGTGAAATTATTTCTTTATCATCTGTTAGAAACACAAATATCTGACAGATAAAGAGCATCGCTAATAAAAGAATCAATCTATCTCCCCCCAGCCATAACTTGCACAAAAACGATGAGGAATAAACAAGAAAACATAAATGAAAAAGCAATTAGAAATGATACAGCACATAAGGTAAATAGAGACTTACTAACATGATCAAGTAGTTTACAAATATCGTCAAAAGCAATTGGTTCTAAAATAGCAGCTAACATTTTCAATGAATACGCACTGACAACAAGCTGAACTGTTGGAATGAACGACACGGTAATAACCGCTATAAAAGCAGAAATACTAGTAATAGAAGAGGAAAATTGTGTCATATGCTGGAACATCGAAAAACTATCTACTATAAAGGAACCAACAACCGGAATATTTTCCTCTATTAATTTTTTCACAGGCTCTGCAACAGCTGCGTTGACACTAAATGCAGCCACCCCACTCGCCGACATTAAAATGATGTAACAAATTACAGATGCCGAGACGATGCTCATAATGGTAAAACGAATCAATTCGGCAATTCTCGTAAACGAAATTTCTTTAACAATGACACTGCAGACATCAAACACAATGGCAAAAAGCACTCCTGGAATAAGCCATTTACTACTAATAATCGTTAAGACTTGTACAAAGAAAAGTAAAAAAGGCTGCCAAGAAGCAATCGCTGTAATACTGCTAGATAAAAGAAAACTTGAAGTAAGAATGGGATAAAATGCAGTAAATATATGCGCAAGCCCCTGTGCTATTTCGTCTATTAAATTAAATGAGCTCACAACAACTGGTCCGATAGTTGCCAGTACAATAAGAAAAAAAAGTATCCTTGTCCCTTTTTCAAACTCTGGTAAAATCATATTAACGATCAAAATAATAATGACATAGCCACACAAAATAAGCGTCATCTTCAGCAATAGAAAAAATGGATCAGTTAAAAACGAAACTATTTGCTCTAGCAATGTCTTCGCCCCTTAGTTTAGCCGTTGTAAAATGGCCGACACCTCCTGTAAAACAGCCAAAAATTCCTTAAACCAGTACAACAAAATAACAATCTTGACCCCATCATAGACAATATGCCCGAGTACTTTATAGCTTTGTTCCACAAGTAAAAAAGACACCCATTGCCCTACATAGAAAAGGCTGGCACTTACTACAATTGCTTTTGCATATGGCAAAAAAGCTAATGTCTCAAGCAATTGCTTGATGAATGGCAATAGGAGTGTAGAAAACAACATACCAAACAGCAAAAACGAAAACATTACACTAATCAGCGCATGGAGTGGCTTTATGACTTCTTTTATAAGCAATAATAAAAGCAGCATGACGACAGCAACAATGACAATTTCCATTTACACTACCCGGAAGAGGTTAGCCATTGAAAGAATGTAAGAATTTCATTGAAAAATAGACGTAAAAATCGCAGTAATTCCGCTGTCATATATAAGTAGGCAATGAAAAATAGGAAAAATGAAAATTCTTTTTTACCTGTTTGATCAAAGAAGACATGAAGAAGCGCAACTACTAGTCCCACTCCAGCGACTCTTAATACGTCTTGTAATTCCATTTCATACGCCCCCTCGTGTACAGCAATATATGTTGCTACACTCAAAAAAAGACCTCCATACATACGTATAGAGATCTTAGTATTTTTATGAAATTAAAGATGCCTTAGCATCACTTCATCCGGAATCGGAAAGAAGTTACAGCAGCTTGGCAATAATGCTGTTCACAGTACCTGGTTGTTTCACTAAATAGCTCTTTTCACCCATCCACATCGATAAATATTCGGCTTTGCCCTGTTTTGCACTTTCTTTACGAATAGTAGTAGTTAAATCATTTTGCAATGGATAAGGTGCTACAACAGCATCTTTCATACGTTCCGTAAAAGCATTGGCTAAGCCTCTTGCTGGTTTACCAGAAAAAGCACGAGTAATCGTTGTCTGCTGCGCTTTCGATTCAAGCAAGGCTTTTTTATAAAGTGGTGAAATTTCACATTCATCCGCTACTAATAAGGCTGTACCAATTTGAACCGCTTGGGCACCCCTCGCTAGTGCTTTACTTACATCTTCCTTTGTGACAACGCCCCCAGCAGCAATAATCGGTATGGCAATTTGTCCTACTACTTGCTCCAGTAAATCTTGCAAATCAATTAATTGCATTGGTTCAGTGAAGGAACCTCGGTGACCGCCAGCTTCACCACCCTGAAGGACAACTGCTTGCATCCCTGCTTGTTCTACACGCTTTGCTTCCTCTAATGTAGTAGCTGTACCAATAACATAAACATTGTTATCCTTTAAACGTTGAATAACTTCTGCTGAAGGAATGCCAAACGTAAAGGAACAAATGGCGACATTTTCATCAAGAACAGCTTGTACTTGTTCTGCAAATACTTCCTTGGACGTGACACTTTGTACAGGTGAAAGTCCAAGCTCATCATAAAACGGTTGTAAAGCCATTCGAGCTTTTTGAAGTACATCGACATCAATACGCGGCTCTTCCTGTACAAATAAATTAACAGCAAATGGCTTTTTCGTTAGCTTTTTAACTTCCTGAATAAAACTTTTTGTTTGCTCCCCATCTAAATAGCCTGCTCCTATCGAACCTAAAATCCCTTCCTCTGCACAGGCAGCAACAAATTTTGGCGTAGTTACACCGGCCATTGGAGCCTGTATTATTGGAGACGTGGTCTCAAAAATTGTTTGTAACATTGCATTCACTCCTTACTATTATTGTAAACAACTTTTCCAAATATGACCACATATCAAATAATAAAAACTCTTTTTATACAAAGAGGTTGCTATTTCACTATCCTTTGCCACGAAAATATATGTATCCAATATGAGCGGCGCGCAAGTGTAGCTAAACGCAGCGGCAGCAACGTGTTTTGACTGACTTCCTCTATTTCAAAGGATGTTTGGGACACCCGCTGAAAGAAGTTAAAAAAACCTACCCTTTTGTTCAAAAGAGTAGGCTGAATGCTTTTATTTATTACGCACGAGAAACGTAAGAAGCTTCTTCTGTATTGATGATTAACTTATCACCTTGGTTTACGAAGAATGGCACTTGTACAATAAGACCAGTTTCAAGAGTTGCTGGTTTTGTACCACCAGAAGCTGTATCACCTTTGATACCAGGCTCTGTTTCTGTTACTTCTAGCTCAACAGTGTTTGGTAATTCAACACCTAGCATTTCACTTTGGTATGATTGAATGTGAACTTCCATGTTTTCTTTTAGGAATTTTAATTCATATTCAATTGCAGCTGAAGAAAGTTCAGTTTGCTCATATGATTCTAAGTCCATGAAAATATGATCGTCACCTTGTGCATAAAGGTATTGCATTTTACGGTTATCGATTTGTGCTTTTTCAACTTTCTCACCAGCACGGAAAGTTTTTTCATTTACTGAACCGTTACGTAAGTTACGTAATTTAGAGCGTACGAACGCAGCACCTTTACCTGGTTTAACGTGTTGGAAATCTAACACGCGATATAATTGGCCATCTACAATAATTGTTAGACCTGTACGGAAATCGTTTACTGAAATCATTTGTGTTCCTCCATAGTTTATAAAATAATAAGTTCTTTTGACGAATGAGTAAGCAGTTCATTACCTGTCTCTGTGATTAAAATATCGTCCTCGATACGTACACCACCGATTCCCGGTAAATAAACTCCTGGTTCAATCGTTACGGCCATACCTGGCTCTAGCACCGCTTCTGAACGTATTGATAAGCCAGGGCCTTCATGTACTTCAAGACCAATCCCGTGTCCTAATGAATGACCAAATGCCGCGCCATATCCTTTTTCTGTTAAGTAGTTACGCGCAATCGCATCCGCTTGAATCCCTGTGAAACCAGGGCCAACCTTTTCAAGTGCTAAAAGCTGGGAAGCAAGTACTGCGTTGTACATATCCACTAATTTTTCAGATGGCTCGCCTACTGCAACAGTACGTGTAATATCCGAGATATAGCCATTGTACAATGCTCCATAGTCTAATGTGACAAAGTCGCCTTTTTCAATCACTTTATTCGTTGCAACGCCATGTGGTAAAGCTGAGCGAAGACCAGACGCAACAATTATATCAAACGAGGATTGAGTTGCTCCTTGTTTACGCATGAAAAATTCTAATTCATTCGAAACCTCAAGCTCTGTTTTACCAGGCTTGATGAAGTTTAAGATATGTGTAAATGCGTGATCAGCAATTTCACACGCAACCTTAATAATATTAATCTCTTGTTGCGTCTTAATCAAGCGAATTTTTTCAATTAGCCCAGAAATCGGCACTAAATCAGCTTGAATTTTATTTTTATACAGCTCATATGTGCCATAGCTAACAGTATCTTTCTCAAAGCCCAATAATTTGATACCCATATTTTTTACTTGTGTTGCAATTTCTTCAATGATCGTCGCCTCATGCTTTACAATTCGAAAGTCCTGTACTTGCGCAGCTGCTTGCTCTGTATACCGAAAATCCGTGATAAACACAGCATCATTTTGAGACACAATCGCTACGCCCGCTGTTCCTGTAAAACCAGTCATATAACGACGATTGTACTCGTTTGTAATTAAAATGCCGTCAATATTTTGTTCTTGAAGTGCCTTACGAAGCTTTTGTAATTTCATCATAATCAATTCTCCCTCTCAATAAATGTGCGTAGTGCCAGTTCATAGCCTTTCGTACCTAGTCCACTGATTTGACCAAGGCATGCCGGAGCGAGATAAGAATGATGACGGAAAGCCTCACGTTTATGGATATTTGAAATATGTACTTCTATAACCGGCACAGAAATACCTGCAATTGCATCATGTAACGCGATGCTTGTATGGGTATATGCACCGGGATTAAAGATTATACCATCATATTTTTCGTCCTCTGCTTCATGTACCCAATCAACAAGTACCCCTTCATGATTAGATTGACGAAACTCGACAGTGGCACCTAAAGACGCCGCAAGATTCTGAACATTATTTTTCACATCTTCCAATGTTTCGTAACCATAAATATGTGGCTCTCGTTTACCTAGTCGATTTAAATTAGGTCCATTCAAACATAATAACTTCACGCATACTCGCCTCTTTCTATGTACTTGCCATTATTTTATCATACAAGGCGCATACAGCAACTAATTTCCTTTTTGTGCTGTGTGCTCCTTTTGATGAAAATTCGCAGTTTCCAGCAAGAAACGTAAAAGACAAATAACAATGACCATGAAAGGGATCGACAGTTTTTTAAAGGAAGAAGATTGTAAAGGCAAATCCAGAACAATCCATTCTAATGTCATGGACAAAAAAAGGCCAAGTAAAAAGGAAGATAGCACAGCTGGGATAATATAGACATATCTCAATGTAATAAATAATAAAAATCCAATTAAAAATAAGACGAGGATGAGAAAGCTCCATTGAAATAGTTTTGAGCTACCTTCAAATATATTCCATTTTTTATAAAAACCTATTGGATTCCATTTAATAAGATGAAAGTATTGAAGTCCCTTTAAACACAATGCTAAAACGAGTGCGCTGACGAGCGATGTTATACTAGCTACTTTCAAGTAAAATCCTCCTAACTTGTACCACGAGTATATGTTCAAGCGTTAATCATTTCCTAAACTGTACGATTAGTGTAACCATATAAAAATTTTACTATGCGTAACTCTAGAGGTTTTTCACTAAATTTAGTACAATGGTACAGTTGAAATATATAAAGAGAGTGGTGTTAGCCTTGAGCAATTCACCTGTATACGGGGGACAAGCACAATTAGAAGGTGTAATGTTCGGAGGAAAGGAACATACGATTACTGCTATTCGCCGTAACGATGATTCCATTGATTATTATCATTTTAAAAAAGTTCAAAACCCTATTTTACAAAAGCTTAAAAAAATTCCATTAGTACGGGGCGTTGTCGCACTGATTGAATCAGCTGGTTTAGGCTCTCGCCATATGCAATTTTCAGGAGACCGTTACGACGTTACACCTGGCGAAGAAGCAGAGCATAAAGAGGAAGGCTCGAGACTTCAAATGATTTTAGGAGTTGCAGTTGTAGGTATCCTTTCCTTTTTATTCGGTAAATTTGCCTTTACATTAATTCCTGTATTTATTGCAGATTTTTTCTCTAAATGGATAGAGGGTAAAACCGGTCAAATTTTACTTGAAAGCGGCATTAAGCTATTTTTACTACTTACCTATTTATATTTTATATCTTTAACTCCGCTAATTAAACGAGTATTCCAATATCACGGTGCAGAACATAAGGTGATAAATTGCTATGAAGCTGGTATGGACATAACAGTGGAAAATGTGCAAGCACAATCACGCTTACACTATCGTTGCGGTAGTAGTTTTATGCTGTTCACTGTGTTTGTAGGCATGTTTTTATATTTCTTCGTACCAACTGATCCACTTTGGTTACGCATTTTGGACCGTATTCTCTTAATTCCCGTTGTTCTTGGTATATCATTTGAAGTACTTCAAGCGACAAATGCATGCCGTAATATTCCTGTGTTACGCTTCCTTGGCTATCCAGGCTTATGGCTACAATTACTGACAACACGCGAGCCTAAGGATGAACAAGTAGAAGTAGCTATCGCTTCCTTCAATATGCTGCTTCAAGTTGAGCAACAACCAGAAATCGCTGCTACTTTGAATCATGATTAATTAATGCCTCGGCATAATTCTGTAACATCTGTCGGAGGCTTTAGGCCAGCTAATATTGGTCACTTAGCCACAGAGTTCCACTATTTAGGTGGATGAATCAACCCCCATTTTAAATTAAAGGGGCAAGTCCATATTTAGTTGGACTTGCCCCTTTTTTTATAATGACTGTACAGCAATTATTTGCTGTTTTGCTTTCTCGTACTCTACTTCCAAAGTTTTAAGTATTTCACGAACGGACTCGCGTTTGACAATGTTTGTGATGCCATGTCCGGCAGACCAAATATCTCGCCATGCCTTGACATTTACTAGATGTGTTAAATCAATGTCCTCTCTCGGCTTCAATGTTGCTGGATCAATACCTTCCTTTAATAAAGATGGAATTAACACATTTACATGGACACCGCTAAAAGCATCGGTATATAAAATATCAGAGGTATCACTGTCAATCACCATATTTTTGTACTCCTCAGGCGCATTTCCTTCATCACAAGCTAAAAAACGAGTACCCATATAGGCAAAGTCTGCTCCCATTATTTGAGCGGCTAATACGTCTGCACCGCTAGAAATGGAGCCTGATAAAATGATCGTTCCCGTAAAGAATTTCTTAACCGCAGATACAAAGCCAAATGGGTTCAGTTGCCCGCCATGCCCACCAGCACCTGCACAAACAAGAATAAGTCCGTCTACACCTGTTGCCGCAGATTTTTCGGCATGTTTAACGTTCGCAACATCTGCATAGACCTTTCCTCCATAGCCGTGAACAATGTCTATAACTCTCTTAGGATTACCTAATGAAGTAATGACAATTGGTGGCTGGAATTGTTCAATTAACTGTAAATCTTCCTCAAAACGCGGATTCGCTACAGGGTGACATATAAAGTTGACTGCCCAATGTTCAGTAGGTAGCGCCTTTTTTATTTCTTCTAGCCACTCAGCACATGCTGAAGCGGGTCTTGCATTTAATAATGGAAATGAACCGATAGCCCCTGCTCTACTAGCTTCAATAACCATCTTAGGGTTAGAAACTAAAAACATCGGAGCTACTATAATTGGTAAACTAGACATACACTCTCCCCCTTATACTTAAATATTTCGAGAGAGTTCCTGAAAATCCTACTAAAAAATTCAAATTTTTTGTTTGCCCCACATCTTAGGGCATCCCCCTCATTAAAAAATATGGTTTTAGTTTGGTCGCTTATTTTAGAACCCTTGATATTTTAAGGGATTAAAATTATGAAATTAACTCAATTAATTATTTTGACCATATTGTTCTTTTGTTATTATCTTTTATTAAAACTACTTCCGAAAAATCCCCATAATCTCTCTTTTGTATAGAGTACACCATCTTTTTCCATATTTTCTCACCAGAATAAGAGGAACCACTTTCAGCAATACTTCCTTTAATTAAAATTTTCTCATCTCCTATATTAACCTCACTTATTGCAATACTTTCAGGTGATACCGTTGTCGTAAAAAAAATCATGGCTATACCTCCTACAGCTAAAATAATTATTATTAAGGTAATAATTAAGCCCTTTTTCATACAATCCCCACCTCGATTTCCCTAAATTTATAATTGTTATTATAGTTTAATAGAGACTTAATTCCACTGAGTACTTTGTGAGGGTGATCCTGTTCCATTTGCATAATAGACTTTATACGTATGTGTAAAACCTAGTCCACTCACATATCCTGTTTTACTCTTGATACTATCTCTCAAAGTTGTAGGAGTTTTTATTGTTGAGCCTGCACTTTTAGTAGAAGAAACTGAATTCCATACATCTACAGCAAAGCTAGAGCAGTTGTTTAATGTTGACCAAGAATCTCCATTAGTTATTTTTGAATTTATTGTATCTAATTGAGCCTGTGTTAAATCCATAACCAGTATGTTCAGATTTATTTCCCCATGTCCCTACAGATATTAATTTATACACAAATAAACTAGATTATTAGATCATCAGCAAACGAAAGGACGAGTGCAAATTATTTGAAAGACATACTCCCCCACGCGTCATCACGCGTGAAATCATTGTAGGTGAATACAAACGAGAACATAATTGAAATATTGTTATTGTAATAACTAAATACGTCAAGTAAGAACTTCTGTCTTGATGGAGGCAATCCCTTGGAATAATTACGTCCAGAATCGGCTTTGTACTTAGGTCTAAGCCCCCCTCCGAGATACTTCCGTAGCTAACGTTTGTCTAAATGAAGATAAAAAAATGCCTATCCGTCTTTTTGACGAGATAGATGTTGGTTTAAAATAAAGTTTAATTAAAACCGTGCTACAAATACTGATTTTACAATAGAAGAAACCCATACATTTTGAAAAAAGATTAATCAAAATGTATGGATTTAATTTTGTGAAGGAGTTATTTTTTATAAAAAAGTTTGATTAAAACTCACTTAGAATTCTTACATCAAAAAGGGACAAAATGGTGCACCTTTTTTACAAACAGTAGAACTTTATTTTAAACCATACATCTTTTTTATAAACGGTACAACTTTATTTAAAATCTACATTCACAAATTTCTGTCTCATGCTTAGAACCCCTTTATCCCGTATAGATTGACCATATTATACAAATGAAAATTCAAAAAGTGGCTTTCATCAGCCTACGAAAAAAGCACAATCACTTTAATGAAGATTGTGCTTTACTCCTTATGTTGTCAGTCTTTCCGTTAATTTCGCAAATAACTCAATTCTTTTTACTTCTTTTTCTCTACTCGCAATTTGGTCATGTAAAATTGTAAATGCACCTGCACCAACCTCCACACTCGAATGAGCAATTGTTGTAATATCTAGTATCTCTGCAACTTGCTGGTCATCACAACCAATAATCGTTAAATCACTTGGAATATAAAGGCCGCTTTTTTTGGCGGCTGTTACAATACCCGCTGCAATATGATTACAAGATACGAGAAGGGCTGTTGGACGCTCTTTCATATGAAGCAGTGATTGAACAACACGTGTCCCGTCCTCTATTGTAAAGCAGTCTACAAACTCCCACTCCTCTTTCGTCCTAACATGAATAGAGGATAAAGCGTCCCGGTACGCCTGTTTTCGATTTTGACTGTTGAAACTATTACTTCGTCCAAAGCAGTAACCAATTCGTGTATGTCCCCGTTCTATTAAATAATTCATTCCTAGTGCAAACGTTTTGTAATGATCAATATAAATGCTAGAAATTGTGCTTGATGCTGTATCTTCACACGTCACAATTGGGCCAAATTTTGAGTACTTTTCAATTTCCTTACAAACATTGACTTTCGAACATATAATGATTCCGTCTAACTTTTTCATCTTTAACATATTCAAAATCTCAATTTCTTTATCCGCGCTATTATCCGTTTGGCAGAGCATCATATTGTAATTATATTTTACAGCCTCTCTTGAAATACCTTCTATAATTGCACTGTAATATTGATTATTTATAAATGGAAGAAGCACTCCAATAACATTTGTTTTTCCTCGTACTAAATGAATCGCATTCGAATTTTGCGTGTAATTTAACTTTTCGATAATTGCTAATATCTCTTTTCGTTTTTGTTCATTTACATACGGATGATTATTTAAAACACGAGAAACAGTAGAAACCGAGACCCCCGCCAGTTCTGCGATTTTTTTTATATTTGTCATCATACACTCTCCCTTCCCACTACATATTAACGCATACAAAAAATTTTATAAATGCCCCTTGACCTGGTAAGCATTCCACATCATACCATGTGATGGCAGACTAAATAAGAAAGGATGTATGTTTTATATGATTTTGTAAGTAGAGCACATATTTTTCATAGGTGGATTACCAGGAAAAGAATAATAATTATCGAAGGGAGAGATTTACTTGTTATTCTCTGAGAGATGTGAGTTACACGTAATTTCCGAAAATGATTATAAAAACATTAAAAAATTATATGAAAACGAGCTAGTGAGAAAATACTTAGGAGGTATTATCGACGAAGAAGCATATAAAATTAGATTCTATGAAATATTAAATTCAAAAAATAGCTCCCTCCACTGGACAGTATTTTTAAAAGATAGTAAAGAATTTATAGGTTTTGTTTTCCTTGATACGTATCATGATGGGATTAATACAGAGATTGGGTATCAATTTTTACCTGAGTTTTGGGGTCAAGGCTATGCAAAAGAAGTGATTATGAAAGTATTAAATCATGGATTTAGTGCATTAAACTTAACCACTATTGTCGCTGAAACTCAGTCACTTAACATGGCATCTTGTGGACTATTAAAAAGAGTTGGAATGAAATTCGAGGAGACATTGGAACGATTCGGTAATCAACAGTCTAAATTTAGTATTTCAATTTCTAGTGGAAAGTAAACCCTAAATATAAAAAAGGGCAACCTTTTCGGTACACACGATGAATGGCCATCTATCCTAATTTTTTTCGGATACATGGCTAGTTTGCACATGTGGCTTGGATTTTTTTCGAACAAGGCATGTAATTTAAATCGCTGGCTGCTGGTGAATCGGTAAATTTGGCAATTCTGTTATTAACGTCACTAGGTATTGATAGAAATCGATAACGGTAAAAAACGCCCCTTATAAATAAAAAGGAGCGTGTTCTGAAAAGGACGAGTTTCGTTACATGGTATAAAAATTCCGCTTTATAAAAAGTAGTAAAGTTAAAAACTTCAGTTTATTGACAAGATGGGTTTATTACAATAAACTAATCAACAAGAAGTTTATCTCAATAAACCTGATAAGGAGGGTGGTCAGAATGGAGCCGTATAAATTGTTCGATGCCGAATACAAATTTACATGCCTGATTTGGGATAACGAACCTATTAATTCTACTGATCTTGTAAAGCTAAGCCAAGCAGTACTTGGCTGGAAAAAGTCCACGACTTATACTGTTTTAAGAAAGTTATGTAAACGGGGAGTCCTTAAAAACGAGGAAGCAACGGTCACATCAATTGTTAAAAAAGAGGACGCACAGAAATATGAAAGTCAGATGGTTGTTGAAAAGTCCTTCAATGGATCCTTACCGCAGTTTCTAACTGCTTTTCTAGGTGGAAAGGGGATTTCTAATGAGGAAGCCGAAGAGTTGAAACGGATTATTGAGGAGGCAACTAAATCATGAACCTGTTTCTTGTAATCCTTAATATGAGCATTACTGCAAGCTTTGTTGCACTTGCGGTTATCATGGTGAGATTTCTTTTGAGACGAGCTCCTAAAATATTCTCTTATATTCTATGGGTAGCCGTAGCCATCCGACTGATCACCCCTGTTAGTTTTACCTCAAGCTTAAGTGTGTTAGGTTTTGTAAGGTTCCAAAAGAAAACTGGCACAGGTATCATGGAATTTGTACCCCAAGAAATTGGGATCCAAGAAAATCCAGTTGTGGATATTGGAATTAAGGAGATAAGCCATTTTATAAACTCATCCCTTCCAGTGGCTACCCCGATGGCGAGCGCAAACCCCATGCAAATCATCGTGTGGATTGGAAGTTTAATTTGGATTACAGGTATAGTCATTCTTTTGCTTTTTAGCATTCTGTCGTATTTGAAAATATTAGTTAAGGTCCGAACGGCAACACTTGTCAAGGATAATATCTATGAGACTGACCAGATTGACACACCCTTTGTTTGCGGTTTTCTGAAACCGAAAATATATATCCCAATCGGCATGAGTGATCATGAGCTGTCTTACATTTTACTACATGAGAAAATTCATATTATGAGACGTGATTATCTGATAAAACCTTTTGCATTTATGCTCCTTATCATTCATTGGTTTAATCCGCTAATGTGGTTATCTTATGCGCTTATGAGTAAAGATATGGAGATGTCCTGCGATGAAAGTGTCGTTAACAAAATGGGGCATCAGATTAAAGGAAGCTATTCAACCTCATTGCTTACGCTTTCTGTTAGCAAAAAAGGGGGACTAACCGGTAGTCCACTTGCTTTTGGAGAGAGCAATGTGAAGGCAAGAATTAAAAATATTCTTACTTACCGCCAACCTTCTAAAAGGATGATTGCAGCCTATATGCTCGTTATTGCAACTTTAGTTGTAGGATGTACAGCCAATCCCAAGCCTTTGCAGCAGGGACCCTTGCAATCATTATATTCTGGATATAATATAGAAAAGCTAATGGAGAACAAAACGCTTTATGTAGGTAACACTAGTAAGGTAGGCGGTCTCCTCAGTGGAATGCCCGAACCAACAGGTCTTGAATGGAACGGGATTGCACTTCAAACAACGACTCAGCCTTATGGGGTAACTATCAATTATATAAATGATTCTGTTTCCGGGATAGATGAGGCTGAAATAAATAGCGAAATTTATTATCGTAATTCCATTATCCTCTTAAGTATGATTGATAATGTCGATATTATAACCTATTCGATTGTTGACAGCCCAGACCAAAACGATGGAATAGTTAATACCTTTACGTTTACAAGAGAACAGGCAGACAAACTATTAGGAGAGGATGTTAGGCATTATGCCACTGACGAAACAGGCCTGCGACAATTGATCGATCGTTTAGAAAGCCTTTCGTTTAGTAAAACCAATAACACTCCTTAATGTTTATCATTTAAACTTCGCCTTACGGGGATACTTTAATGGATCACACATAGCGCAAATGCTTTTTCCTTTAATAGACGCTATTCCGAAGTAACTACAAAAGTTCAATTTCTCAATTTAAATAATGAGAAATTGGACTTTTTATATTTATTTATAGTGTTGGTTTAAAATAAAGTTTGATTAAAAGCATGCTAAGAACATTGATTTTATACAGAAAAAATCTGCTCAATTTAAAATTAAAGTTTAAACAAAATGGGTAGGTTTCATTTACATATGAAATTAATGCTTGATTAAAACTATTCAAAAAATATAAATCAACTTTTTCATCGTCACTACTTTATTTCAAGTCTACATATATGTATAGAAACCTTTTTCAAATTTGTTAGATGCGAATTATTAGAGTTTTTTAATACTTGAAATGATGATAATAATTTAAAATAACAAAGTTAATTACTTGCGATTTCTGCTAAACCTTCACCTTTATCTACTGTTAATAAAAAATCCGGTGTCATCACAACTGGCTCATTTGTTTTTGGGTCTGTAGGATGTTTAAGACCTAATTCATCTGCAATGACAATTGTTTCTTCCAACGGCAATAAAGGAAATTGTTCTCGAATATCAACAACAGAATCCGAATATTCAGTTAAATAAAAGTAATTTCGTTCCAAATCTGATAGAAATTCATGCTGTCTATTTGTTTTAATACCTTTTAAACGTGTTGACCGACCTTTCGAAGACACATTTTGAATGTTTAACCATGGTTTATAATCCACTCCAACTCCAGAGCCACGACCTTCTTTAATCCACTTTTCGGCTTTAGATGTTCTAGTTCGTTTTGACATAAAAACACCCCTTTAGATTAATATTATCCAAAGGGGTAAAACGGTGCAACTTTTTTACAAACGGTATAACTTTATTTTAAACGGTACATCTTTTTTATAAACGGTACGACTTTATTTCAAATCAACAATAGACACTTTTTCATTTATTTTATAGGCCACATTTTAACTGTGCAGCACAGTTTGTACATGTATTACAGCCACCGATTTCCTCTACAGTTCCTTTACGGCATACAGGGCAAGTATTCCCTACATCCGAACCGATAACTGTTGTCGATTCTAACGCTTGAATCGTATCTACTAATACAACAGGACGCTTCGTTGGTACTTCTACTAATTCTTCCTCGAATGATAGTTGATCCATATCATTTTCTTCGGCTTTTAGTGTCAGTACTTGTGAATCACGGCTACCATCTACATAGACCGTACCACCTTTAGCGCCACCTTTATATAAGCGCTCGTACACTTTTTCAACTTGCTGTACTGTATAACCTTTTGGTGCGTTTACCGTTTTTGAAATGGATGAATCAATCCATTTTTGGATGATACATTGTACATCAGCATGCGCCTCTGGTTTTAACTCCATCGCCGTAACGAACCATTCAGGAAGGTCATTCTCATTCACTTCTGGATGACGTTCTAAATATTCATGTACGATCTCTGCTTTTACCTCGATAAATTTACCTAGACGACCTGAGCGGTAATATGTGAACGAGAAGTATGGCTCAAGACCAGTTGCCACGCCAACCATCGTACCAGTAGAACCAGTTGGAGCTACTGTTAGTAAATGCGAGTTGCGAATACCAGTTGCTAAAATTTGCCCTTTAATATGTGCAGGCATTTTTTGCATGAAGCCTGTTTCAGTAAATGCTTTACGTAAACGTGCTGTCTCTTCCTCTGTTGCGCCTACAAGGAATGGGAAGCTACCACGTTCTTTTGCAAGCTCTGTTGACGCCTCATACGCAGTTTCAGCAATCGTTTTAAAGATTTCATCAACTAGTTCATTACCTGCTTCTGAGCCATATTCCTTCTCACAATAAATGAGTAAGTCCGCTAAGCCCATTACGCCCAAGCCAACACGACGCTCTCCAAGAGCTTGTACACGGTTTTCTTCTAAGAAGTATGGTGTAGCATCAATAACATTATCTTGCATACGAACACCAACACGAACTGTTTCACGTAGTGCTTCGTAATCAATTGTTTGATTTTCTTTATTCGCAAACTGTGCTAAGTTCACAGCTGCTAAGTTACACACAGAATATGGTGCAAGTGGTTGTTCCCCACATGGGTTAGTCGCTACAACGCTTTGACCATAAGCTTTTGCGTTAGTCATGTCATTAGCGTTGTCGATGAAGAAAATACCTGGCTCTGCAGAGTACGTTGCACAAACGTTGATTAAATTCCATAATTCCTTCGCTTTAATCGTGCGGTAAGTGCGTACTTTATAGCCCATTTTCTCCCATTCACGCACATCTCCAACTTTATGCCATTCACTGTTGTAAATAGCCATCTCTTCTTTTGTATATTCTTCAACAGCTGGGAAACGAAGCTCAAAGTCAGCGTCATTTTCTACAGCTTGCATAAATTCTTTTGTTAATGTTACAGAAATATTTGCACCAGTTAAAAACTCTGGATTGTGAACCGTATAAGTACCACCATCACGCAGTTTGTTTTCCGCTTCACGAATAATAGCTGTATCAAAACCACCTAAGCCTTCGATACCTTTATAGTTAACAATACCTTGATACATCGCTTCCTCTTGGAATGAAAGAGGCTTAAAGTTTAATTTTTCTTTTGCTAGACGAATAATTGTTTTATCCGTTGTATTTTCGATTAGGTATCGTAGAATACGTGGATTTTGCATTTTTGAAATAATAAATTCCACGATATCAGGATGCCAATCTGCCAGCATAATCATTTGTGCCGATTCACCTTACGCGGGTTCGCTACACCCACTCTCTATGTCACCATAGAAGTTGAGACCATATCTTACATCTTAATAGATGTCCTCGCACTTCGGAGTGGCTTCACTCCTACTCTACTCGCTTCCGCTATCTTAGCGTGCTTTCGATGGTCGTTGAACCTTCCTCATTGAAAGAGGCTTGGCTGCTGATTGTCTTTATCCCACTGCTATTTTCAAGCATTCACGCTTACCGTTTCCAGTTACGTTGTAGCTAGCAGTGCATTTATAATGCGTTTTTTTACATTTTCAAAATCATTTTTTATCTCATCTTCCCAGAAACGGAGTAAAGTATATCCATGAGCCACTGCAATTTGATTTTTATCGATATCCCTAGCTTTTATCCTCTTTTGAACTTCATAAAAAGAGGAATAAAATTTTGGATTCCCATGCCAAAAATCGCCATCACATTCAATTAGAATATTTGTCCCTACTAATAAAAAATCAAATTGTGCTCCTTCAAATATAAAGGAATATTTATAAGGGATTGATTGTTCGACCAAGAAATCCTCGAGAGCTCTTTCAATACTAGTTTTTCTAAATGTTTCTCTCTCCAATTGTTTTAATGCAGCTTGTCGAATTTTCTCAATAGTTTCTTTACTATAAATCCCAGTCTTACCGCTATTCCATGAAGGAGTCCCATTCATTTTTCTAGTTTTAGCTGTTTTTGAAATGATATTTTCAAAATGAACCTTCTTTTGTTCATCTGGCATTTCATTGTGCCATTTTCCTGTATTTTGTGATCGCAGCCTACTCGCACACTCTTTGCTACAAGTTTTAGTCTGCCGGTGCTTTTCATCGAATAGTTTTCCACAAATTACACAAGTTAAAGGCTCACCTTTTCCTCGACAGCTGCTACTACAAAATTGATTGGGAACACCACGCCTCAATTTAACCTTTTTATTACATAAAATATATTGGCAGGTCACCATTTCTACTGGATAAAAATAAGATATTAAATAATTTTCTAATGTTAAATGATGCTCATTTTTCAAATGAGACGTAAACCTTCCTTGTTTATTATGAGTTATTGTAAAACCACATATTAAACAAGTCTGTGGCTGTTTCGCATTATAAACATCCATATTTCCCACCTCAATTAAAGTGACAATATTTCCGTTAAAGAGTTCCCAGCAATTCACGAGGTTTGTTTACGCAGAAGCACCTAGATTATGCATACCTCTGCGGGAACCACCTTGTTCGACAAGATGAGTCAGCTTCGCAATATCATCTAACCATGATACAGAACCAGATGATTTACCATTTACACCACGTGCTAAAGTGTTACGTGGACGCAATGTCGAACCATTCGTCCCTACACCACCACCGCGGCTCATAATTTCCATTACTTGCTTACGATGATCACTGATACCTTCACGTGAATCTGCTACAAATGGCATTACGTAACAGTTGAAGAACGTTACATCTGTTTCAGATCCTGCTCCGTAAATAACTCGTCCAGCTGGAATGAATTTCAATGATACTAACTGCTCATAAAACTTCTCAAACCATTCTTGGCGTTTCTCTTGTGTTTTTTCAACAGCAGCAAGTCCTGTTGCATTTCGTTTTGCGATTTGTTCATAAAATATTTCAAGAGGCTTTTCTAGCACGTCAATTGAACGTGTAATCACACCCGTTTCTTGCTCTTTCGGATCATCTAACGCACTACGGTAATCTTCCTCAATCAAAATTTCTGCTGTTTTCGTAGACATATCAAGCTTTTGGATTGTCCCTAAACCACGTGCAGGGAATTTCGGATCTGCCTTCACTGTTAATACGACAAAATCACCGGCTTTTAACGTTTTCTTCTCCGTATCCTTAAACGAGTAGCGATCGATCATCACAAGTCTTGATACACCCTTATGCGTAATGTGCATATCAGGTGTTACAGGATGAACCTGCGGAAATTGTTCAATGTCTTTGTTTAACTGTTCAAATTTGTTTACTTCGGGTTGATGATTTGTTAGTACCATCATTTTGCCTCCCTTATTTTCTGCCTTACAAAATAAATACACAATATCAAGTGTCGCTAAACACTACATATTGTGTATATTTCTTTAATTAAGATACTATATATAGTTTTTCAATTCAACTCTTGCAATTTCGAATAGAATCCGAACTTCTTGTTATTACAAGGGTTGACCGATAAAAAAATATTTTTCTTATACCATTTTTTATTTTTTGAAGTTCCAATCATCACATGCATATTTTTTTTCTTCTAATGCATGTACATATTCTAATTGCTCCTCAGAAAGTGTAAATGGTTTTAAATCAATTTGCAACGATTTTGCAAAACCATCTCTAAATGCTGTCACACATTGTTCTATCGTCACTGGTTCTTTAACAAGGTTATTGATAGCAACAGCCTTCTCTGGCATCTTTCTACGCATACGATCCTTCGCTTCTTCACTTGAAAAATTGAAGACAGACAATAATTTTTCTTGATCTAAATCAAGTAAAATAGCTCCGTGCTGTAAAATAACACCTTTTTGACGAGTTTGTGCACTACCAGCTACTTTTTTTCCTTCCACGACAAGCTCATACCAACTTGGCGCATCAAAGCAAACTGCGCTTTTTGGTTTCTTTAAGTCTGCTCTTTGTTCTTCTGTATCAGGTACACTAAAATAAGCATCCATACCTAGATTATGAAAACCTTGCAATATACCTTCACTTAACACTCTATATGCCTCTGTCACTGTTTCAGGCATATTAGGATAGCTTTCTGATACAATGACGCTATATGTCAATTCATGTTCATGTAAAACAGCTCTACCACCTGTTGGGCGACGAACAAAGCCTAGTCCTTGTTCTCGTACCGCTTCTAGATTAATATCTCTTTTCGCCTGCTGAAAATAGCCAATCGAAAGTGTTGCTGGCTCCCACTCATAAAAACGAATGACTGGTGGAATTAAACCTTCACTATGCCAATCAAGTAATGCTTCATCTAATGCCATATTAAAAGAAGGGCTACATTTCCCTGAATTTAGAAAATACCAAGTTGTCATATTTTCATCTCCTACAAATATTATGCGAATGTGTACAAAATAAGGCTCATTGCTATAGCGAGTGGTTAATTTCCGTTACGGCTGTGCGCTTTGTCGCTGACGCTTCGCTTTCGCACAGTTAAAACATTTGTCGCTGACGCTCCGCTTCGCTGCAGGGTCTTATCGCCCCGCCTTCACTCCAATCAACCTATATAGGGCATACATTTTAACAAATTTCATCCTACTCTTAATGATGAGCCAAAAATAGTGCTTCTTAAATTTTGACACTTTTCGTTTAATTCAATTCTTTATCTAAGCAATCCCCCACACTAAACCAAGAAAATAGTGGATAATTCTGTGGCTTTTCACTAAAACATTCATAGACAAAAGATAGATTAATTCTAGCCACAATGTAATTTATTTTATCAAACTCATTGGACTATCGCTAGCGCATCTTTTATAATAATAAAGAAGATAGAAAGGGGTAAGAAATTTTGTTGAACATACTTATCACAATCGGTGTTATTTTAGTAGTTGTAATTGCTTATATCGGCATAAATGCCCTACGACTAAAAAAAGCCGTAACAAACCTAACACAAGAACAATTTATTGAAGGCTATCGTAAAGCACAGCTTATTGACGTACGTGAACAAAAAGAATTTGATGCTGGTCACATCCTTGGTGCACGCAATGTTCCTTCAACTACTCTACGTCAACGTCACAAAGAAATTCGCCCAGATTTACCAGTATATTTATACTGTCAAAATACAGGCCGTAGCTCACGTGCTGCTCTATTTCTTAAAAAACGTGGCTACAACCAAATTTACCAACTTCAAGGCGGCTTCCGTACTTGGACAGGTAAAATAAAGTCCAAAAAACAAAATTAAAAAATCAATAAGACATAAATCTACTCATGACATAAAGTAAATTTATTTGTATTTACCTATATCAATTTTGTTTTAAACAAAATGTAAACCATCTCAGATGACTATGAGATGGTTTCTTTTTGCAAAAAATTCTGAGTTTCTACTATATTATATATTGTTTAACGTCTGACAAGTTAATTCTTTAGAAAAGAATAAAACGACGTGACGTAATATACTTATTTATTAATGTATGTCTAAAAATACTATTTTTCGTAAAGTATTTACCTAGATGAACTCCATTCTTCTTTTTTTCTGAAAATGTTTAAAATTTATCCTTGAATAATTAACTAGGCACTGATAGGATTTATAATATCTTAAAATAATGTCATACAGACATACAATATAAGCTATGAATGCTATGGATAACACTATAGCAGGAGCAGTTCTGGAGAGAGCGCATTTTGCGTCGCCGAAGGGTTCACTATCTCAGGCAAAAGGACAGAGGAGTAATATCAACTTTCAACACGAAAGCTATACGATACGAATGTTTTTCTTTATTTACCTATAACATCCGTAATCGGTATTTGTTATTCTGTCGTTTACGAGACTAGTGTCATTACTAGTCTCTTTTTTATTTTCCAGTCATAGTTTTTACGTATCTTTGAGGGGGATCAACGTGGAACAACAACAATTAAAACGTGAATTAAAAAATCGCCATGTGCAGCTCATAGCGATCGGTGGAACAATCGGTACTGGTTTATTTTTAGGTTCAGGTAAAGCGATTGCTTTAGCGGGACCTTCCATCATCTTTGCCTACCTCATTGTCGGAACCGCCTTATTTTTTGTTATGCGGGCATTAGGTGAATTATTATTATCGAATGCTGGCTATACATCATTTACCGATTTTGCATCCGAATACATAGGTCCTTGGGCAGGTTACATCACGGGATGGACATACTGGTTCTGCTGGATCATGACCGCTATGGCAGATATTATTGCAGTCGGCGTTTATACACATTATTGGTTTGATATACCTCAATGGGTGCCTGCAATCGGGTGTTTAGTACTATTACTAATTTTGAATTTGTTAACTGTAAAACTATTTGGTGAACTAGAATTTTGGTTTGCCCTTATTAAAGTCATCACTATTGTGGCACTGATTGTTATTGGCCTAATCATGTTATTTACAGGCTTTCAAACAAGCTCTGGCACAGTGACAGTTGAAAATCTTTGGACACATGGCGGGTTATTCCCGAACGGCCTATACGGTTTCCTAATGGCATTCCAAATGGTTGTTTTCGCCTTTGTCGGTGTCGAATTAGTAGGCGTTTCTGCTGCAGAAACGGCCAACCCTAAAAAAAATATTCCTTCTGCCATTAATAAAATTCCATTACGCATTTTATTATTCTACGTAGGAGCGTTATTTGTTATTTTATGCATTAATCCTTGGTATGAAATGTCTGCCTCAAGTAGCCCATTTGTACAAGTATTTACACTAGCTGGTATTCCAATTGCTGCAGGTATTATTAATTTTGTCGTTCTTACATCTGCTGCTTCAGCCGGTAATAGTGGCTTATTTTCTACTAGCCGCATGCTTTTTAATCTTGGAAACAATAAGCAAGCTTCGCCAAAGTTTGCAAAGCTCAATAAAAACAGTGTGCCAAGTAACGCACTCGTTGTTTCTGCAATTGTTGTTTCCGCTGGTGCATTACTAAGTAAATTAATGCCTGAAAATGCCTTTAGTGTTGTGACTACGATTAGTGCTATTTGCTTTATATGGGTGTGGAGTATTATATTAATCTCTCATATTATTTATAAACGTAAAAACCGTGCACTTCATGAAGCATCGATTTTCAAGGCACCTTTTACTCCGTTCGTGAACTATTTAGTACTTGCCTTCTTTGCATTTTTATTAGTAGTCATGTTCATTTCAGAGGCAACGCGTACCGCATTACTATTAACACCAATTTGGTTTATTCTACTAATGATTATTTATAAAATGAAAAGAAAGTAATCAGAGCTTTTTATTGCAAATTAACAACATAATCAAAAAAGATGACTCCATTTATGAAGTCATCTTTTTGAATGGCTTAAAAAATATTCATATTCCACTCGGTAGCAATATGCTTTAGTAAATGCACTCCAGCTACACTGTTCCCGATGTCATCAATTGCTGGTCCATAAATGCCAATACCACAGCCAGTAGGGAAAGGTGAATCTAAGCCCGCGTGACTTGGCACTGCCGCTAAAATTGCGCCAGAGACACCACTTTTTGCAGGTAACCCGATAAATGCTGCAAATTTACCAGAAGCATTATACATCCCGCAAGTAACCATCAATGCCTTCGCTAATTTTGCTACTTGTTTAGGAAATAGCTGTGTTTTTAATAAAGGATGATAACCATCATTGGCAATAACTAAACCAATCATCGCCAAATCTGAAACATTTACTTCAATAGCACATTGTTTCAAATAAACCTCTAATGCTTCTTCTACAGGACAGTCTAAAAAGCCAGAATCCATTAAATAATAGGCTAATGAACGGTTTCGATTGGCAGTTTGCCACTCAGATTGATAAACCTCTTCATTAACCTTTAATTCCTTGCCAACGATTTGTTCTAAAAATTGAAGGATTTTCGAAACCTTCTCTTGTGGAGAACTACCGTCAAGCATAGAGGATACTGTAATCGCTCCTGCATTAATCATTGGATTAAAAGGTTTTCCAGGCTGATGGCTTTCTAGTCGAATAATGGAATTGAAGGTGTCACCTGTAGGTTCAACATCTACTCGTTCTAAAACATAAGGTAATCCCCGTTCCATACACGCTAATATAAAGGTGACGACTTTTGAAACACTTTGTAGCGTAAATAGTTCAGTTGTGTCTCCAGCTTTCATTTCCACATTATTAGTACCGATAATCGAAATCGCTAATTGATTTGGCTCTTTTTCCGCTAAAGCGGGAATATAGCTTGCGCATTGTCCCTCTTTCGCATAAGGACGAAACTGTTTCACCCATTCTGCCGCAAGGTGATTATGATGATTGATATGGTCTGTCGGCATTTTGTGATCTCCTTTCAAAAAACGGCATTTTTACGCCATAACTACTCAATAAATACACTTTATTAAGAAAAAAACTTAATAATAGGCAAAAACAGAGCCTCCATAGTTTACCCTATGAAGACTCTATTTGGTATAAATTTTTAAATACTTTTTTAAAATTTTGGATGCTTAGCCTTCTGGAACCAGCAATTCATAAGTCTCCTCATCCTTGACGTTCCTTCTTCTTCAAGATGTGTTGGATTTCAATTTAATCAACAGCAGTCTATTTCATAAGTTTGCATTTCTCAATCAAGTATTAGTTTTTGCATCGATTATACAATGTTTTATTTGGAATAAAAATATGACGCTGCCCCCATAAAGGTGCTTTCTAATGATGTTTCAGTCATTGCGCCTTAATATTTTTGATAAATTTTATAAAACCTCTACCACCTTTGCATATGATTCGCGACATTTTGTGCCGCATAAAACATCCTCGCTATTGACATGATATGCTCACGTAAAAATAGTTTACCCTATCATTCATTAACTCAACGGCATCTCATACACTTCTACCCAGATGTGTGGTACAGCTGCTGCTAGTTTGCTAGAGAGGTGTAAGTCAAATAAGATAGAAATCGACATCATCGAAAATACTAGCCTTCGCCTGAAACATTTTCCTCTCTAATCACTTATCCATATATACTTTTAACATAATGTCACCCAACTTATGAATTTCATCGGAACACTTTTATGTTTTATTACCCAACTTTTGAATTTTATTGATTAACGTTCTCGTTTTATCACCTAACTTTTAATTTTTGGTCATATCTTCCACTGCTTGAATCGCGAACATCGCTGATAGAAACGGGAACATCGCTGATAGAACCACGAACATCGCTGATAAAACCGCAAACATCGCTGATAAAACCGCAAACATCGCTGATAAAACCGCGAAAAAGCTTGTTAGCAGCGAAACTTTATGGTTTAGCGGCGTTCTTTGCTTGGTTGGCAGCGCAATTCTATGGTTTAGCGGCGTTCTTTGTGTGGTTGGCGGCGAAACTCAAGTTTTGGCGGCGAATTCCAACGTAAGATGTAAAATTTAAGAAAACTAAAATCAGGGTTGAAAAACTTTGTATAGAATTTTACACAATATTAAGGTCTTGACAATTATTATCAACATCTTCATTCCAGGCACACACATTTAAACCCCGAATAAATTTCTTTATCCGGGGTTTTGGTTTAAACTATTTTTTATAAATCGTTTGTATACATCTTTTGATATAAAAGTTCTAATTTCTTTGAGAGCTTACCGTATGCAGTTTGCCAAGCTTTACGAGCTGCTGCATTATCGTTTGTTGCTGGTACGTAAAGAGCATGAACCTCTGCTACCTTTTTCAAATCACTCTCGGCCTGAGTTAGCTTAGAATAGTTTTTCACGACGCTCTTTTCGGAAGCACTTAGACCATCATATGCTGTACGAATTTCTTTTACTTTCGTCTCCAAGTCATCAATATATTCACCATTTACTAGCAATGAATTAATGGATTCAACTAATTTCAAAGCAATTTCATTAGACTGTTGTTGATTTTTATCTTGATCAATTATAGATTGTCTTATTTCTGGACTAACTAAACTCATTTGTTTTGATGTAAGCTTAGCAAAAGCTTTGATGACAGTTGTTGGGTTACTATGAAATGATTTTTCATACGTCTTCATAAATGATTCAACTTTTTTTACATCCGAAACTGCTGTTGTTAAGATGGTAGCATTCGTAATACGTTTTTTATCACTAGAGCTTAGCTTATTATATTGCGTTGAAAGCTCCTTAATTTTTTCCATTGAAACTGTATACGTATCATTTGAGACGATTTTTGCAATTTCATTATTTAATTTAGTGATATCTGGTGCATTGCCATCTTCTAAACGATTATTGAGCAAATCTTCATATTGCTGTTTTGCCAGAAACTGTTGATTTGCAGGTAGTTTTGCATAAGCAGTTTGAACTGTTTGAATTTTTTTCGCTTGTTTCGTAGCATCTTTTTCTTCTCTTGCGGTTTGCACTTTTTTATGGAATGACTTCACACCAGAAAGATCTTTACTAGCCGCTGTTAATAAATAATAGTTTGTTACATACTTTCGACCAGCGGAAGATAGGTTTTTATATTTTGTTGTTGCTGCATTAACAGCAGATTCAAATTGTACAAATGTATATTTCGTTACATCAGCAAGCTTATCAACATCAGCCTTTAAAGCTAATGCAGCAGCTTTATCAGCAGGTTCCTTACCATTTGTATTAACGGTAATAGTCGGTGTATTTAATAAAAAATCATTTGCATTATACACAAGTGATTGTTGTAGAGTCGTTAACTTATTATATGCTTTCAATACATTCGTGTAGTTCGTTTTCAACTTACTTTCAGCTACACCTGGCGTTACTGAAAGTTTTTGATAGGCGTCCATATCCTTAATAATTTTTTCAGCTGCTTTAAAATCTTTTTGCAAGGTTACAATGCTATCATATCCGACAATTTTAGCCGCTGAATTTTTCGTTAAGCCCTTATATTCATTAATAATACGGTTTACATTATTTACATGACTTTGCCAAGTAGTTACTGAAGGATCAATTGGGTAACTATCAATCACATCGCCTACATAACTGTCGATCTCACTATTTAATTTGTCTATTTGACTGTTTTCCGCATTTTCTGCTTGCAGTAATGTATACATATATTTTGCTGGTACAAGTTGAAGTTGTTTATAAGTTAACTTTTCATAAGACGTACGTATTGATTTTGCTGTAGTCACCTGTTTGCTAGGTGCATCTTTTTCTGACAGCTTATCGAAAAGTTTAATAAATTGTTCAACCTTTTTTATATCTGCTTTAGCATCACTTAAAATTGCTTGATTTTGCACAGTTGCTCGGTAATTTTGAGATAATTTTGCTATATCCTTTTCAATTGTTTCAACTGCTACTTGTAAAGACTCTAAGCTAGTAGGTACATACTTCACATAGGAATTTTCATATGTTAATAATGCTACAATTGCCTGATTAATTCTTCTAACTTCTTTAAATTCTTCGATATCTGTCGGATCTTTCAAAATGTTTTTAATGCTATTGTATAGCGCATCATTTAGATCTAAGCTACGTTGTAATAAATCAAACTTATCATAAGCCTCATCGATTTCTTTTAAATATTTTGGTAGGTCTTTTTCATTAACCTCTTTTACCTTATCTACTTTCTCATTTAACTTGCTAATTAACTCTACATCTGCAGCTGCTCTCTTTAATACATCATAATTTTTCACATTCGCCTTTGCTGCAGTTGATAGTGCCTGATATTGACTTTCCAATGCAGTGACAGCTGACTTAAAAGATTCTAGACTTGTCAAGTTATATTTGTTGTCATTTATTAGTAAAGTTTTAATGTCTTCAACCATTGAATCAGAAGGTTCATTCGATACTGATCTCACAGCAGAAACATCAGATTCCACGAAAGAAGATCCTACCTTTGCCTTTACTTTAACAATGATATCTTTCATGCCTTTTTCTAAAGCATCATTAGGAATTTTGTATGTGTCGTTAGTTGCTCCATCAATAATTGTGAAGGATTCACCAACTTTATAAAACCATTGATAGCTATATGTAATCTGACTATTTTGTAACTTTGCTCCGGCATCATCGGTTACTATTGCACCTGCGACTTGTACCAATTCACCAGGTACTGCATAATTTGAACTACTATCAATTCTTGGAGCAGTTATTGACAGTTTTAGTTCATTAATCGAACGGGGTTCACTCTTATACTTATCGCCATTAGTTGTAGTCGCTTCCACGAAAACTGCTTTGCCTGCTGCATCAACTGGTATTGTAAATGACGCTGTTGTAGCACCAGAGATTGGTTTATTCGTTGAATTGTTAGAACCATCTACATAATACCACTGATAACCATTCACAATTGAATTTGCTGGTAAGTTTTCAATAGAAGCTTTTAACGTTTCATTCACTATATTATTTCCTGTGATGGAAACGGTATTGGCTGCCGCTCCTGCAACTGTTGGTACAATAAGAGCTACCGGGATAGCTGCTGCTGTCAAAAATAATTTTTTATTCAAATTTACATACCTCCTCTATCATCTATTGAATTATATCGGTTACATTTTTAATAATTCTCTTCATTTTATTGAATAATTCTAAAAACGTGCATTTTCTCCTATTCCAATTACAAAAATAATATTTTTTTGATTATAGAATCTGATTCATTTTAATAAGAATCTAGGAGCATGACAATCCTGCAAAGAAGGTGTTTCCAGTTTAAAGAAACATATGTATAATACAACTATTATTAGGATATTAATAGGAAACAGGAGCTTGATGGAATTATGGAAAATCTATATGAACCTAGTTTAACAAACAATGAAGTAGACAGGACAAGAAGCTATGAGATTAGTAATCTATTTTTTGTTGCTGCGTTTGGTGGTATTTTTGCCATTACCATACTAGGTATACAAAACGCTAAATGGCTAAAAATTGAGAAAAAAGATATACAGCTGTTAGCGATTATTAGTATTGTACTTATTATTGCGAAGCTTGCGGTCGTTTACGCAATTGGTCAACAAGTCATCCCCATAGATGAAAAATATATTAAATTTATTGGTCGACTTTTTGGGGTTGCCTGTTTTTTCATTTTCTTCGCATTTTTAGACAAGCCGTATAAAGAACATTTAGCAGTAGATGGTAGTGCTGAATCATTATGGAGACCAGGATTTGCCGCAATCATCTTCTCGGGCTTAATCGATGCTTTGGTTACGTTATTCTTACTAGCACTATAGGAAAGGAGATATATTATGAGTGAATTTGAAGAATATGATGAATATGAAGAACCATCCTTTGAAGTTATCGAGCATTATTTTTATATAGGGAAATATCCCCAGGTTATTGAGCTTATTAACGAGGAATTACATGACAATATTGAAAATAGCCGGCTTTGGTATATGTTAGCTTACAGTAACTATGCAATAAACAAATTTGACGAGGCTGAAAAACAATTTCATGAAGCGATGCGATTAGGATTCGATGAGGAAATCATATTTTATTTTCTCGGCCATCTATACATGGAAACCGAGCGATGGCAAGAAGCAGAAAAAGCCTTTCTTGAATCACTTCGTTTAAATCCAAATAATGCAGAAACACATGCAGGCTATGCTGTTTTAATGAAACAAACAGGATATCGTAATAAATCAAAGTTATTAATCAATAAAGCATTAGAATTAGATCCGGACAATTCATATGTATTACGGAGAAACTTTATTTTACAAGGTGTACATGGAAGTAAAGAACAACAAATCCTTGCATTAGAACAATATATGAATTCAGCAGATAGTGAAGTAGCAAAATTGTTGCACCTCGGAATAAATGCCTCCTTCCGAAATAACGAAAAAGAAGCGAAAGAATATTACAGACAAGCCTTTCTTTTAAATCCTGAGGATCAAACATTACTAGCTCTATTAGAAGAGATGGAAATTACAACCCACCCTCTGCTAGCGCCTAATCGTTTTATAGAGCGTTTAGGGGGGCCAGCTATCATTTGGCTTGTAGGGATTGGGCTAACCTTTTTATTATTAGCACTAGGGTTTGATAGTATAGCCATGCTGTTTTTAAAATGCTATGTAATACTTGCACTTTATACATGGATATCAGTTCCATTGGCTAAGGGACTAAGAAAAATAAGGGGTTATACATATGGATAAAATTAAATGGTTACAGCAAATGGTGGAACAAAGCCCAACTGACCCTCAAGCACATTACTGGCTTGGAAAAGAGCTTGCTGAAAACGATCGTTGGCTAGAAGCGATACAATCGTATTCAACAGGCATTTCTCTCTGTACAGATGATACACTACGTATGGAAATCATAAATGAATTAACAAAAACGAGTTTGCAAATTCAGCAAACGAAGTCAGATGAAATGATTGAGACTACTGAAGACATTGCCGCTTCAGCAGAAGAATTGCTTGAAAGAGAAGACAAAAGTGAAGAAACCGAGACGCATCAAATAATAGATTTTACACCTAGGTTAAAAATTATTGATGGTAAAGCCCCTAAAGCAGTAAAAAAAGGGAAGGAACAAATCACTTTTACGGATGTTGCTGGGCTGGATGACTTAAAAAAGACCATTACTTTACGTATTATTAGCCCATTTTATAACAAAGGTCTATTTGCTAAGTTTCGAAAAAAAGTAGGCGGCGGTGTACTGCTCTATGGTCCCCCTGGTTGTGGAAAAACATTTATTGCCAAGGCAACCGCTGGTGAATGTAAGGCTAATTTCTATCCTGTTCATATTACAGACATATTAAATCGCTATATTGGTGAAAGTGAACAAAATTTAAAAGCGGCTTTTGATAAGGCACGTTTTCAAAAGCCAAGTATTATGTTTTTTGATGAAGTAGACACGATTGGTATGAGTCGGTCTAAAGCTTCTGAATATACTCGAGGAATGATCGACACATTCCTTACAGAGTTAGAGGGAATTGATACAAGCACAGATGAAGTACTTATTATGGCTGCTACAAATACCCCTTGGGATATCGATAGCGCCTTAAAGCGCCCTGGTCGATTCGACCGTCTCATCTTTGTCGCGCCACCAGATAAAAAAGCGAGAGAGCAAATTTTTAAATTAAAGCTAGCGGGCAGATATGCTGAAGAAATAGATGTCGAAACACTAGCTGCTCAAACTGAGTTTTTCTCAGGTGCAGACATTGAAAATACGATTGAATTAGCTACTGAAAATGTACTTGCTGAAATTTTAGCAACCGGTGATGAACGTCCTATCACCACTAATGATTTATTACACGTTTTAGAAGAGGTACAGCCATCTACATTAGAATGGTTACGCACTGCCAAAAACTATGTGAAATACGCAAATCAATCAGGACTTTACAATGATGTCGAAAAGTATCTTCGTGTTCACGCTAAACGCATATAATGAATAACATCAAAGAGACATCTCAACTATGATTTGGGATGTCTCTTTCTAGTTTCAAAATATAATATTCCATCTATTGCTTATGAAGCATATAAGTTTTTTCATAACAATCGATGTATTCTATGCGCTCTATTTCGCCTGATAATGAATAATAAAAGATCAATCGTTCATAAATCATCTCGGTTAAAAAAGCAGTTTTCGTAGCATCATGACTAATTGGTATAAGCTTAAATTTATATAATGCGCCATACATCTTAGGGACCGTTAAATAAAGCTCTTCATTTTTAATAGAAATAGTAAGTACTTTATTTTCCATTAAATATTGCCCCTCGATAGATTCATTCTTTGTGAACGTTACCGGAACTGCAGGGGCCAATGAAGATACATTTCTATCAAAAACAATCTTTGCAATCTCTCTACTTAAGTGCATGACAGGTGTAACATTCATATTGCTTAAAAAGATAATCGTAACTTGGTCATCGACAAATCTAAGGAAATCACTTGAATACCCGCTAATATCTCCAAAATGATGCACACATTTTTTCCCCATTACTTCAGAGACCATCCAGCCACACGCATAGGATCCAAGATTTGGAGTCAACATTTTCTCTGTTAATTCTTTGCGAAGTAATTTGGATGATGTTAATGCCTGATCCCAAATAAATAGGTCCTCTGTTGTAGAATATAAACCGTAGGAACCTAATGGAAATGACATATCTGCATACGCTGCATGAATGGGCTCTTCCCAAAATGAATAACCAGAAGCTAAACCTGGTATAAGCTTCACCCCATTATCACAGCCTGTATGATCCATACCTAATGGGTGACATATATGCTGCTGTATGTAATCTGCATAAGACATGTCTGAAACTTTTTCAATAATAGCCGTTAACAACGCGTACGCTGAATTTGAATAGCCAAATTTACTACCAGGTTCAAACTCTAATTCCCTTTCTTTAAAGGAATCAATAAGCTGATCTAATGTTGATGGCAATCTCATTGTGCGAAACCAAAAATCAGGCGTATTAGTATAATTAGGTATTCCGGAGCTATTCGTTAAACAATGAAATATCGTTATTTGTTGACCATTCGGAAAATCATGTAGATATTTTCCTACCCCATCATCTATATTCAATTTTTGCCTTTCATGCAATTGAAATATAGCCATCGCCGTAAATGCTTTCGTAAGTGACCCTATACGAAATTTAGTTGTTGGTACATTTCGGATACTATGCTCCCAATTCGCCATACCAAACCCTCTGTTTAAAAGAATCTTCTCATTAGAGGCAATTAATAAAGTACCATTCAAATAACCATTTCGATTAAAAGAATTTACCCAATTATTTAACCGTTCTTCTAATAGCATGTGCATTTCTCCTTACTAGAATGACTAATCATACTTTAAATTTTTTACCTGATAAGTTACCAAATTCGCATATTTTGAAGTTGTTTTGCAGAAACCAGCCCTTCATTTTGTTGCGTTTTCTTTCTACTTCAATACAAAAACTCCCAATCCAACTCGTGCTGTAATTTCGACGAGAAGATTAGGAGGTGTTAACATCGTTCATATCTTTCTTTCTATTCATATATTATCCTCTACTAGGGGTTGACCTTCTATTATAAGTATCGCAGTCATAGGAATGGGTATGATTTCCTTCTTTTATTTTAATTCGAATGGACATTCCTTCTCCTACATTGGTATTGATAGAAAACTGACCATTAAATGCCTGTACCCTCTCTTGCATCCCCCTGATTCCCATTGAATCAGAAACAATAATGCCATCCATTTTACAGCCTACACCATCGTCTGAATAAATTATTTCAAAGCCATCTGCTGTTTCTAACAAATGAATTTCGACAGTATTGGCATACGAATGTTTTAATGCATTGTTTAACAACTCTTGAAAAAGCCGATAAATCATTAAGTTTAAACGCTCATCTTCTAAATAGAGACGATCCATTGTGTAAACTAAAACAAAATCCGCACGTTTATGAACTTTTTGAATAAGCTTTTCAAGCGCAGCATTTAAGCCTAGTGTATCTAATAATGGTGGCTTCAAATTTTCACAGTAGCCTCTTAAATCATTCAACGATGCAATCATATGATCATGAATCTTAGTAAGGTTCACCTGAATATCCGTTGTCCTCTTCGCATGAATACATACATCCATTTCTCGAGCAATATGAAGCTGCTCTTGTAAAACCGTATCATGAAGCTCTTGCGCTAATTGATATTTTTCTTGTTCAAAGCGTAGCCAAAGTAGTTTATTGAGCCATGGTAGCTGACTTTTATCAGCCTCTTTCATATGCTTTAACTGTTCTAATAGATCCTCCACCATTTTCGTGTTTTCAATAAAATTATTTACATATAAAAGTAATAATTCAAGCCATAATAATTCCTCATCCTTTAAATAAATCGATTTATTATGGTCTACGACTAGTATTCTTTTATAATTTACATCTTGGTGGATAAAAGCTATATAAAAATGCTCCGTTTTCTTTACATCCCCCATGCGGAGATTTTCAAGTAATATTTCGTCCATTTGATTTTGGGTATATTCTTTTGATGTACTTGTGGAAGTAACTTGATGCGTTTGCAAATCATAGGTTAATACGTAAACATGTTTAATCTCAAGGTGTAAAGCAATTTCTTGAACAAATTTATCCAGCAAATCTTCAATCTTCACGACCCTACCAATACTATCAACTGTCGTATACAATCGATGGATATAATCCCCCTTTGTTGAAAAAAGAATTTTTCGCTTATGATAATCTATTTTCTCTTTAATGTAGAAAAGTGCTATTAATGATAAGAAGGCAAAAAAGAATAACTCCGCCATTCTTGAAATAGACAAATCTGTAATTACATACAGACCTACTAATAACCAAATCGTAAAAACAAATGAAAAATTAAAGTAATAGCGTAAACGGGTAATAAAATATTCCATATCAAATATACGTTCAGTGAGCTGTGTACATATAAAACTATATGGTATGAACATTAAGAATAAGGAGCATATTTCGGCAGAAAGTATATATTTATGGGAAATAATCTCAGGTATAGCAAACAAAAAAAGGAATGGTAAGAATGGGATAATAATACTTAGTAAAAAAATTTTCAATTGTGGGGTCTTATATTTTGAATAACCTATCCCCAAAATACAAAGAATTATTATTAATAAAATAAAAAATAACCACAAGGTAAAGTTAGAGAATAAAGTATTTGTAGAGGGGAAAACGATGCTAAAAATACTAAGAAAAACTATAATTAAAGGTAGTATATATAGTATTTTAATGTTGTAAATTAATAACCATTTTAAATTCAAGAATAAAAAATAATTTCTTAAAAAGTGAATCAAAAGAACAAGACAAAGTAGCATACTACTTCGATTCACAACTGTTCCAACACTATCTAATCTTCCTGATGCACCAATACTAACATAGGCTAAAGATACAGATAGAATAAAAAGAATAAGTAAATTTATTAGACTCGAGTTCTTTTGTTTCTTGTATAAATAGAGAGAAATAATTAAACTTAATAAATAATAAAATGCTGGTAAAAAAAATATATAGAAAAGTTGTTCAGGAATGTCAAATGGTTTTATTTGTATATGAATTAACCGTCTATCTTCTTGTTTCTCCAACGTTAACTCTTTAGCTACCCTAATTACAGGATCATATTTAATAATATTTAATTCATTAATATTATTACCATCAACTTCTAAAATAATATCCCCTGCTGAGATATTTTGCTTATTTGCCCACTCCTTAAAATATGGTTCTATTACTAGCCATTGTCCATTCTCTTCTTTCAATTTAATTCCCAAATAAGGCGTGCTATAAGTAACATATAGCAAATAGCTCCCAAATATGAGGTAAGTACTTATAGCAAGCCATAGCCAATTATTTTTTAAAAAGTTTAGTGCCAAAAGCCACTTTCCAAACATATCTCTTCATCGTCAAAGGATGTTATGATTGCTTTCTGCTCAAGTTCAGTAACACCAACTAGAGAAGCTTTTTTTTCTTTTAACAAAGTTACCATCGACGGATTTTGCTCTAAAAATTGAATCATTTTAATCATAAAATCTCCTCATTTCATTAGTTTGTTTATTACCTTTTACACATAGTTACATCTTTTAAAGTATGAATATATTCAAACTGATCTTACTAATTCTTTTCCAAGGAATTAATAACCATTAATGTAACTACAACTTCATTGTACCATCATTTTACATACTTTCAACAATATTTTCTATAAAATACTAAAAAATAATAGATTACGTAGCATTTTCACAAAATGTACTAATTTTCGCAATACTTCGTTATAACGCTATTATAAATTTCTACCATCCAACAGTAAAGTTGGAATATTTTTAGTAAAGGGAAACGGCTTTTTAGGATACTCCCTAATATCCTCAATTTCCCTCCCTAACTTTTCGATTTATAAATTACAATGCCTTAATTTCCTTATAAAATCTTGATATTTATTATTTATAGTCATTAACAAAGGTTTTTTCAACAATAGCCATTTGTTGAAAGAACAAAATAACCATGAAAAGGATGATTATATGAAGCAAAAGCTTTCACCCATCTCTGCCAAAGAGCGGATTGAAACACTTGATGTATTAAGGGGGTTCGCATTATTAGGAATTATATTAGCCAATATTGTTTGGTTCCTTTATCCGGCCTATATGCAGGAAGATCTAAGTTTTAAAAATGAATGGACTTCTTTTTGGAATCAAGCCGATTATACCGTTCATACTATTATTACTATGTTTGTCGATGGAAAATTTGTCATGCTGTTCTCTATGTTGTTCGGTTTTGGCATGGTCATTATGCAGGAAAGAGCCGCCGCAAAGCGACTAAACTTTTGGGGAATTTATTTTAGACGACTTATTGCGCTCTTTATTTTTGGTTGTATCCACGCTTATTTCATTTGGTTCGGAGATATTTTAACAGACTATGCAATCTTAGGATTATTACTCCTTTTCCTGCATAAGTTAAAACCTAATGTTATGTTAATCATTAGCGTAACTTTATATAGCTTATATTTTGGATTATTTACGTTAGGGGCTCTATCCTCCGATTCTACGATGATGTCAATGACCATGTCAGAGGAAAGTCGTCAGCTTATGCAATTTACAATAGATGCCCATCAAAATGGAAGTATTCAACAATTAATGAATGCTAATTTTATGGAAAGAACTTATTATACAATGCGTAATGGATTATATGTTCTTTCTCTAGGCAACCCTATATTTTATTTATTTACAAATCTTCCGTACTTACTAATGTTCTTATTCGGAGCGGCTGTTGCGAAGAAAAAATGGCTTCACCGTTTTGAAGAATATCGAAAAGGCTTTTTCATTACGTGGTTGCTTACATTTATTTTTGGGGGAACATTGTGCTGGATCTTACCATTCCTTTTCGAAAATTTTTCTGCTGTTCAATATATTAGCTCACCATTCCTAACTATCTTTTATGCTATTAGCTTGATCTTTATTTATCATACGGTGAAAGGAAAGAAAGCTATACAGTGGTTAGCGTTCCCTGGGAGAATGGCATTCACAAACTATATCGGACAATCTATTATATGTACATTGTTATTTGGACCATTTGCATTTGGCGTATACGGAAAACTCCACTTAACGACAGCTATCATCATTGCGATTGTCATTTTTATTTTCCAGGTGATTTTTAGTAAGCTTTGGTTATCCAAATTCCGCTTCGGGCCACTTGAATATGTTTGGAGGTCATTCACTTATTTAGGTATTAAAAAGGAATCTAAAAATGCATAGGTTAGGTGATCATCAACTGCAATTAAGTTAGTTCTCGATAATGAACTTAGGGGCTGTTAATTGTTAATTGACAGCCCCTCTTTGCTTTTCTATACCCTAATGATTTTCCGGCTCTTTTTGCCTTTTATCCTTCTATGCTGGCACCTTAGAGGCAATCCCGTCAGTAGAATTCATTAGCATAATTTATTTAGTTTTTATTTTAGCAACCGGGCGTCAATCTTTGGTAAACGAGAATGTTGATATAGTTCTGTTACTTGATAGTAATCCATTACTTTTTCAAAATCATCTGCTAGTTCATGAATGTTAATAATGTTGACATTTTCGCTCTTACAATAAGCGCAATCTCATTGTTCACCAAAAGACCTAATTTTCAATATTAAATACTCATCGCTAAAACAAAATTAATAGAAAATAGTCTCGGACATAAAAAGTCATGGCGAGTCTATTTTCTATTTGTACATGGGCTTCGTTTTACTTTTCTAAACTGACGTCTACTTTTTTGAGAATGATCCAGTCCTTCAGTCCTTAATCCCATCTTCTGCTTGAATATTGCTCATAAAAATTATCAATATCTGCCTGGCTTAGTATTTTCATATCATTAAAAAGACTATCAAGAATATCTTCAGCAATCTCTACATCTTCTACACAACCTGTATTTTTTGCCAGAAGTTCTAACACTACTTTTATTATATATCCTCTGTCTGCATCAAAAAGAGTACTATCATTATAAACTTGAATTATTAATTTTTTTATTAGTTCTTTGTTCTTTTTGTTTTCAATGTAATCTTCCACTTCACTTTTGAATTGATTATTGTAGTAGTTTTTGTAGTAGTTCTTTAAAGAATTCCTAATTTTGTCAATTTCACTTTGATAATCTATTTTCATAATTTAATAACACCTTCCCTTTTTATGGATATAACGGCACTTTTAGGTATTTCATCTGGTATTAGAACCTCAGCTGTCTTCATTGCAAACTTATAGCTCTACTTCGTTTATCCCGATTTTAGGTAATACTTTCAACTATTGTGAGCGGTTGCCTATTTCATCATAGCTACTCGCAATGAAATAGTCATTATGCCACTCTTTGATCACTTGGCCAGATTGGTCTCGTTCGAGTTTTACTTTCACATGCTCATTTTCGGTCTCAATTAACGAACCATTTTTGTCATAGCAAAACGTTTCCCATGTCTTCATAATAATCGGCTCGAATGACATTTCCTAAATTGTCATGTTGATACGCTGTCCAACGATCACCTGGTCGTTAAATTCTCATAACCAACCCTGAAGACTTCGCTCATACGTTTTTTCTATCTCCTCAAATCCGATTTCCTTAATAATATTTCCTTTCGTATCACGTTCAAATTGATACGCTTCGCCCTTTTTATTGATGACAGCGGTTAACTGCTCCCCTGTATCTGGTGAATTTGACTTTCTTCCCACATTGTTCTCGGGATATCAAACTGCCAAGAATTGTGTAATCAAAGGCTACTTGCATATGGTTATCTTTCGCAAAAACAATATCGTCATAGGCATTGTACTTTAATTGAACATCGTTAACATCTGAAAGATTTGCTATCTCGAACAGAACGTATGTAATCATTACTGTTTTTATACACTTTTTTAGTGCAACTTATCCAGCTACTTTTTTAAATTATCTAAAAACACCTTTTACCAAATATTAGATAAATTCATGTAATCTCTATATTAATGCATACTATCGATTTTTGATTTCTCGTGGCAAAAAAACTATTCCAAAATCAAAATAGAAAATAAATAAACAAAAAACAAAAGTAAAGAAAGTACTTATTTCGCTTCTTTACATTTGTTTTTAAATCTTAATAAATACATTATTATCAAGAAAATAATATAATCGTAGTAAACAGCACTATTCAAGTATATTCTTTAGTATTATCCCATGATCATTTCTGACTTTGATAGTTTTGTTTTTTCAAGCGCGTAATTAACTGCATCTGTAAAAAGATCCTCTACAACGAATTCAGGAAGTGCTTTATAAAACGAAAAAGTCTTTCCATCTTTAGCATGGCAAGTACTCGATTAGTACCTAGATCAACTTTTATCAGTTGGTTTCCAACTTTAGCTTGTTTTATACCCGGAGATTCATCTGCTAGAAATTGCTACTGTATATTTCGAAATAATTCCTCTCTTAACAAAAAAAACATATGTAAAGGAGATTTTTTAAATTCTTCTTTACATATGTTTTGAAAATAAAAGAAAATACTAATAGTATCGTATTAAGCTCTTAACTGATAAAATTATACAAGCCACTCTTCTTCTCTTTATGAATAACTTCCAGCATATTAAACAATAACTTAACATTGTTACTTTTCTCTGCATCAGTCAAGATGGTATAGATATAGTTATGCACAGGACAACAATACTTTTCATCTTCAGAGACTACACAATAGCCCCTATTATCATTTTTCTCTATCTGCCTCCACTTCCAACCGTATTTTTTTTCTATAATGGATCCATATAATGAACCAACTTCAAATGCTATTTCTTCAACTTCTTCGTCTGTAAATTTATTATCTCTATAATGAGACAACGCTGATTCAATATTGTCGAGTGACATTAAATAATCATCAATATCTATTATTTCTAATTTTTTCTGACTCAAAACAGATAAGCGTTTTATTTCATCCATTTCTTCATTTTTTAGTTTGCGAACCTTAAGATTATCCTCATTAACTAACCAATTTCCTAGCATAATTCTTTCCCCCTTAGGACTTTTCCAGATTTTATTTTCCCTTATAACTTAACTTGTCATTTATAAAGTCTTTTAAACATAGCAACAACATTGATTCATGTTTCCAATCACCTTTTATAATGCTGTCTCCTAGACTTCCTCTCCTATTAAAGTTGCAATTCCAAAAAGAGAAGGGAAATCATCGGAATTATAGAACTTTAAAGAACATCTGCTTAACTTTGAAAAAATTTTGTAATAAATTTTATTCCAAAAAGGAGTAGCAATAAAATCCGCTTTCTAGATTCATGCTACTCCTTAAATGTAGGTTTAAATTTTATTCCAAGTATAACCACCAAGTATTAATTTCAGATTTTAAACACTCAATCAATAAAGATACAACTTTAACTAAAAAATAAGTTATACCTTACAGTTTTTGTTATTTTCGTAATCTTTGTTTCTAATAATAATCCTACAATATTAAGGTTTATACACATCAGCTTCATTAGACGGGACAAAGGTTATGCCCTTCAATTTAAGTTTTTCAGCTTCATTTTTAAATTCTTCTGAACAAAATAATATATTTAAAATCTTAGTATTATCTATTAGAAAAACATCTGAAAGAATATTCGATTTTTTCAGTTGTAAATCCCATATTTTTTTTATACGCCCATTTTGCTTATAAAATTCAATATTTGATTTTTCCATATCTATTACATCTTCTAACCTATCATAAAATCGCACATAATAATATTCCTTTGAAGATATGCTTTTTTTATGTTTGTTCACCATATGCAATTTAGTGTAATGAAAATTGTTGATTCCAAATTTTAATAATAGATTTATAAATTCTGATGATATGAAAAAACCTTCACTATCCCATCTTAAATCGAACTCATAACCTCTATCCTTAGAAACAAACCATAACTCTTTAGGTAATTCTGTTACAATATTTCTAGTGGTTCTCCATTCTCCATCATCAGAGTCTCTTGCTTCAAAAGGATTTTTTTCAAAGAATTCTGTATGCAATATACCCTCTAGTAAAGTCGGACAAAATTTGTCCTCCTTTTCAAAAATCGCAAAAATATTTTCCATCTTAAGAACCCCATTTCCTTCATTTAAGATAATCTACCACAAGGTGATTTAGTTTTTATTTTTCCAGAAGTAATTTTCTTTCTTAGACTTCTTTGTAGAGATTCAGTATATTGTTTTGCTTGTTTTGCATCTATTTCATTATTTTTATACATTCGTTGGATTCTATCTAACTTTTTCTCCACCATTTTTGTATAGTTACGATGTCTTGATCTATGGTACAGTTTTTGCCCATGATTTTTTGCATTTGCAGCACTATCCGACATTAATAATCCATTTGTATAATGATCTCTCATTGTTCTAGGTAACCCAACACTATCTAAGAAAGTGGCATATCGGTCCCATGTTAACTCAGGTATAAGATGATGTGCTTGCATTCCATCACCCTTTATTCCTCCTAAGGATTTGTCTAGTGCTGTAGAACCTTTGCTTAATCCAAATATGTCAATCCACGTATTTGGATCATTTACATATGCATATAAAGTTGGATTCCCACCAGCAAGTCCAATCGGGTCAATTTGAGTATAGTTCCCTTGTTCTGGGTCGTAGTATCGGAATCGATTATAATACAATCCTATTTCTATATCTTCATACTGCCCTTGATAACGGAATGGAATGAAGTTTTTCTCACCGGTAAATTCTTTTGCTCTTCCATAAATATCAAGTTCTGCTGACCAAACCCTCTTACCTTCTTCATCATAAGCTTCTACAGGCGTTCCTAGATGGTCACTAATAATACTGTAATTACCTTCATTCGTAATTTTAGCTGAAGGTACGAACCCATCATTAAATATCCATGTGACTAGATTATCTACTATTTCGGCGTTATCCTGTGAAGAATACTCATCTAGATTTTCATATATATCTGAAATATTCTGTGAGAAATACTCATGTAGGATAGTGTTCCCATCCCAAATGAATTTCGTTATCTTTTCGTTTGAACACTTTTCTATTCGTCTACCTAGCGAGTCATACTTAAAAGTAACTTCTGTGTTGTCTGGCTTGATGACCTTCGACATCATGCCATTGCCGTAATATTCGTACTTCCACGTATCACCGTTCTTCCCAACCTTCTGAACAAGATTACCTTCTTCATCATAAGAGAATGTAGCCTCTTTCGTTTCAAGCAATCTACTTCCGGCGCCATAGACACGATCTGTCTTTTCTTTTGTTTCATACAGATTCCCGACATCATCGACACTGCGGTGTAAGAAATCAAATTGACCACCTTGATTGGACCAAACGAGGTTACTGAATTCATCGTAACCATAGGTAACTTTTACACCTGTTAGCTCGTTTACCATGCTTCGCAATCTATGATTGGCGTCCCAATTATACACGCGTCTTCGAGTATGACGGCCCTGACTACTTATTCGATGGTGTGTTGGTCTACCAGTAACGTCATACTGCCATTTGCTGATGACATCACCTGGTAAGATTCGCTCAATCTCTTGACCAAGTTCATTGTACTGCATGGATGCTGTCCAATGGGCTTGCGCTGAGCGAGAGGCTGTGATTTGTGACACATCTCCCATTTCATTATGAGTGACATCGATTTTTGCACCTAAGCTACTCATAATCTGTGAACGGTTGCCTAATTCATCATAGCTACTCGCAATCCAATGGTCATTCTGCCATTCCTTGATTACTTGTCCAGATGGATCTCGCTCTAGTTTTACTTTCACATGCTCATTTTCGGTCTCCATCAACAAGCCATTTTTGTCATAGCCGAACGTTTCCCAAGTGTCATCATAATAATCAGCTCGAATGACATTCCCTAAATTGTCATGCTGATACGCTGTCCAACGATCACCTGGTCGTTGAATTCGCTGAACCAATCCTGCCAGACTTCGCTCATACGTTCTTTCCATCTCATCATAGCCGATTTCCTTGATGATATTCCCTTTTTCATCACGTTCAAACTGATACGCTTCGCCTTTTTCATTGATGACAGCAGTCAACTGCTCCTCTGTATCATAGGTGAATTTGACTTTCTTTCCACCTTGTTCTCGGGATATTAAGCTACCAAGAATAGTATAATCAAAGGCTACTTGTGTATGGTTATCCCTTGCAAAAATAACATCATCATAGGCATTGTACTTTAATTGAATGTCGTTACCATCTGATAGATTTGCACGTACTAGGCGATTCAAGTTATCATATACGAACTTCTCTGTGGCACCTAGCGGATTGGTCGTTGTTGTGCAGTTACCACGACGGTCATATTCCCATGTTGAACTTGTCCCGTCTGGCAATGTTACTTGACTTAGATTCAGATCAGCGTCATAAGCTAAGCTTACCACATGGCCTTGTGCATTTGTCACCGTTTCAATTAAATAATTCTCATTATAGGAAAATTCAGTCTTTGTTCCATTTTCTATAATATTTGCCTGTAATGTACTATCTTCATTATAAATCCACTGACGACTTCCGCCCTCAGCGTTAACTACCTGAATTAACCTATCTTTCTCATCATACAGAGAGGATACGGTACTGCCATCTGCAAGAGTAATCGTCACTGGATTTGCCCACTCATCATAGCTATATGACGTGACACGACCATCTTCATCTACTTCTTGCAGTAATTCAAAGTCCCCATTATATTCATAGCTAACTTCACTACCATCTGGATGAACAATTTTCGTACAGAGATTATCTTCGTTGAAATAATAATAACTCTTATGACCTAAGCTATTCGTAATTTCATTATAGCCATCGTGATATGAAAGCTCCCCTGCAAGGACATTGCCATCTCCCCATGTTTTGATGACTCTTGCACCTGTAGTTGGCCCATCGTAGCGCCAGAAGAAGCTATTTTTATTACGATCTGTTTTTTGCATCATTAAGTGATTCACATATTTTATATGCGTACTTTGCCCTAACGCATCTTGGATTTCGATTAAATCTTGTCCATCATTGTAATCATAGCGGACTAAGACTTCACGACTCATTTGGTTGCGTAAAGCGACTTCTGTCATTCTGCCTGCTTCATTAGTAGTAACCTCAAGCACTCTTCCCACACTGTCCGTTACTTGAGATAGGTAGCCTTTAAGGTTATACGCAAATTGAATATGATGCGCTTGCTCATTTCTTACTTCTTTTAATCGGTATTTCGTCTTTGTAGTTTGTTCAAATACATAAATCAATCGTGTATCATGCTCAAACAAATGATACTCCTCGCCTGTATTGGTTAAAGTCATTCTTTCTCGTTTGTTAAAATACGGCAAGTTTATTGGTAAAATTGGAAATCCTACTGCACGACCATCCGTTACTACAATCCCAATCAGGTCATCTTCTTCAAAAATCTCTAAGGCTAGATCGTATGTAAAGTGCATACCATGACCTGTTAAGCCAATGCGGCTACTATCACTGTACCAAGCGCGCTCCCATGAAAGGGGGATCGGTCCAGGTAGTTCAAAGTCGATGCCTTCATAAATCATACGCCCTGTAATTAAATCAACAGGCTCAAATCCTCTTTTACAGAATTTTTTACTTAACCCTTGTGTACAATTAAATTTCTTTAAGACTCCATGATTAAATTTCGTTAGCCCGGCTTTGGCCACAGCTTTCATTCCGTCTACTGCCTTCGACACAGCGAGCAATTCATCCATCGATGAGATGACTTTATCTGCGGCCGTCTTCACACCCTTAGATGCTTTGTTGGCTAGTTCCGCTAGTCCCTTTACTGCATCTAACGTTTTAGATATTTTCGGATAAGCTGCCTTCATCCCTTTTGCTACAGCTTTTGAAGCATCTATTACCTTATCTGCTCCTTTTGCAACATCACCAGCTTTATCTAAGAGTTTTGCCCCTTTTTTGACCTTGTAGGCAGCTTTGGCGGCATCACCAACTAACGGGACTGCACCTACTAAGTTCATGGCTGCATCCATGTAATTCCCTCTTGCCAAGCTAATTCCTGCATTCGCAATATCCGCAAATGTACCGATGACAGGAATAAACCCAGCGATATCCAGCGCTGTACTTACACCATCTAATAAACTACTAAACCAGCCTTTTTTCTCTTTCTTCTCTTCAGCCTTTTGCGGGAAAATTAAGTCAACTTTACTCATAGCTTCGATGGCTTCTTCATTTAACTTCGGTGGCTGACTCTGCTTTTCTATACCTTCTTGCTCAATGAGCGTACTAATTAATTGGGTGTCAGCGGCCATTATTACATGGCTTTGTTCCTTCGCTGATATCGCGATCCATTCCTCAGCTTCTACGGCTAGCTCCTTCATCCCACTTATTTCGAGTGTTTCATCGGCTGCTAGCATGATGGTACTGTTACTTTGAAATGTTACGCCATCTCCATCATCCATTTTTAAGTCTAAGACACCATCTACTGCACTAAAGGTAATATCACCAACACCTAATGTCACATCTTTCCCAACATTGGTCGCCAATGATTTAACGGTAGTGTCCGCCATTTTCTTCGCCTGCTTTTGTCCTCCCTCTGGTGTGGCGGGATTAACACGCACGGAGCTGATAACGATGGCTTCTTCTTCAACCGCACTTGGAAAATGCAATTGAGCACGTGCACCTATTTGGGGCATTAAATACATAACACCATTGGCATCTGCTGAATAGGCAAACCAATGTGCTTTTCCTTGATCCTGGCTTTTATCTATATCTAAATGAATTTTAACGGTGTTTTGCGTAACATCAATGATCTTTCCTGTAAATGCTGCACCAATTAGATCTAGATTGCGTACTAACCGCTGACGAATACTTTTCTCTGGTTGGGCAGTATATTGAAACTTCAGCACGCCCCCCTCAAGAAGGGTTTCCCTAGCCGTTACGATATAGGAGCTTCCCTTGAATTGCACCAACGTGCCCAACTCATGGGGTTCCGTGCTTTCAAACTCACAAAATGTATAATCGGCTTCACTTACATCCGTCCCATCGTTTTCTGTAATCAAACGATACGCATCAACGTCCATACGTAGTATAGAAGGCAGATGGTCGATCGTTATGCTTTTCCTACTTTGAGGTGTACCGAGCCAAAATCGAGCACCTTTTCCTTTTAAATCAGGAAAAACAACGGCGTGCAAACGGGAGGCCATTCTTTTAATAAATTCCCAATCTGTTTCTAAGTATTGAATCGCAATACTACCAATGGCTTGACCGTTAGAAGCTTGGTCGATGTAATCCCCATTAGGATAGGCTTTCACGATGTTATTTATTAACTGCACATACGTCATATTGGCATCTTGAAAAGAACGTGAGCGCTTCGCAATATCCATATTTGCTGTAAATGATACAGCCTCAACGGAGACATAGTGCACCCCCTGAGCTGCCTGCAACTCCGCGTTTTCTATTCTCCCTGAGAACAATACGGCACTGTCTCGTCCAAACTTCACAACTACTTCATCTGTATGATTGACTCGCTGAATATACTTTCGCGCTTGCTCTTCAGCAATCATTCCCGTAAAGTACAATCTCGCATGGTCATTGCCCTTATGTTTGATCGTTAATTTATCTAAATGAATAAGCGGATAATTCCATTCGAGCACAAGATCCTCATACGTACTAATCATGTGTACTTCCTTTTCTTCTAGCGATTTCATTACTTACCTCCTTTCCATCAACCTCGTCTTTAAAAACCTTGTTTCGGTATCTCTACTTCCTCTTGACCGTCATGAATAATTTCGATTTTGCCTCCACCTGCTGAGCATTGGGTATGGCAGCGACTTAATAACGCTTGCTTTCCCTCGATATTGACATTTTCCATGCCTTCCATCCAATCAATGGAGCATGTTGGTGTACATGGCTTTTGCAACTGTAAACAAACACCAAAGGTTGGGATGTTGTCAGGGTTTCGATCCCCTACATTCATGACGGCTTTCTCTTTAATAAAAACGCCATGGTCTTGCGGTAAATTTAAATAATTGAGGTGGCTACCATGCTCGCAGGAAATGATGGCGCCATGTACGACATAACTAAATTGCTCCTGTTCCGAACCTTCTGTTTCCAAACTTTCTACAACTTGAGCCATTAAATATCCTTCCTTTCGTATCGATTGAACACTGTTTCAAACTACGACAATGTTTTGGAATGATTTAGCTGATCATCATAACGTGTAGTTGATTTCCGTTCCGACTGGGCGCTTTGCCGCTGACGCTTCGCTTTCGCGCAGAGCAGAGCTTCTTGGGGGCATCCGATGAGCCGCTTCACTCGCGTTGCTCGCTCCAGGGTCTCGGGCCACCAGATGTCTTTTGCGCGAAAGCAGGATGTTGGTCACGAAGGCGTTATCACAGGACGTGATGCTTTTAGCCTTCGTTCCTCTATATCGCTAATCCCCAAGGAGTCGCCCAGTCTCCACTCCCATCAACTTATATAAATGGCATTCATCCACAACTTTGGATAATGAGCCATGATTTAGTAGAATGATCTATCGACTTTGTAGTTTTACTCGCTGCAATTGAATTCCGAGATATGGTCGTCGTAGCATACTTTCTGCTACATCTAAATTGACGATGGTGAACGATTCCTTTTTACCGTCGACTTGAAAAATACAATCTAGTTCCACCTTCTTCGGGTCAATTACGAGCTCCTTTATTTGTCCGTCTGGATAATAAATCGTCTCATCGGAAATACAGTTCTTCTTCACAATATCCATAAGCCAATGTACGCGCTGTGTTCCTTTCTTCACATCCGTAAAGACTATGGCTGTAAATTCTAAGTTATCCTCGTATTTCACAAGCAATCCTTTCAAATCATCTGACACGATTCTTCGAGGCTTCTCTAAATAATCCAGATATATCGCATTGTCTTTTTCTATTACTTCCCCGAAAACAGATGAACAGACAAAGTTATCATCGAGGTCTGTCTTGAAAGGAATGATTGGATTTGTAATACTTTGATCTTGCCGAACAATAAAATATTCCATCTTTTCCTCCTGCAACTATCATTGCTATTGATTTCACGTTAATGAATCCAATGAATGTCTTTTATCTGGTCTGGGCTAAATTGACACTTCTCTTGATCGCGTTTAAAGAAAGTAGCTCCTTTTAAATTGGCACCTGTAAAATTGGCGCCTGCAATCTGCGCAAACTCAAATTTTGCATTTTCCAAATTCGCATGACTGAAATCAGTACCTAAATAACACGCTACTTCATCATCGGGAAGCATCATTGTTTTTCCTTGTGCATGCGTAAAATTAGCGCCTGCTAAATTGGCATTACGAAAATCAGCATCTTGAATGGTCGCATATGAAAAATCAACATTCGCTAAGCTACAATCTACAAAACTAGTACCGATGCAAACACTTTGTTTCAATGAAGCCCCTTCTAAGTCACTGCCATTGAAATTCGCATAAGAAAAATCCATTTGGTCGAAATATTTTTGCTGTAATGGTAGGCTCGAGAAATTTTCAAATGTATAAGATTTATCCGTCTCGTTTTTCTCTAACCATGAGAGAAGATTTTGTTCCACTCGTTCCCGGTCATCGATGACCCCGACGTCTTCACTAAATCCTTTATATTCCCCGACACGAAATCGCAAGTACGCGGCTCGTTGAAAGTCTATTTCAGGTACGTTGTCTTGTTGATAGCGGAAGAGATAGCGCACCAATTGAATAATATACTGATGAAACAGAATCACAGTTTGTTGAATAATTCCTCGAACATCAGCTGCTTGGATGTAGAGGTATGGCTTTCTTTCTTTTTCAAGCGTTGTGTGTAAATCTATAATCGCCTCACTAAGCCATTCCGCTTCATACTGTGCCGTACATTCGCCCCAATCGTAGTACCATTTTTCTCCATACGCTTCTAGCAAATACGTACACTTGTTATCTAGTAATGATGTTCGCAGCAATGAAAAATGAATAAAGGCAACTGGCGCTAACCTCCCTTGCCCCTGCTGCTCTCTAATATTTGCAAACAGCTGTTCAAGTGAGTGAATAATTGGTTTTAATAAGATTTCCTTCTCTTGGCGAAACTGGCGATCAACCTTCTGTTGTAATCGGCTGATATGAACTGACACGCATTCATCCATAAAATGCTGTAATGCTTCTTCTCGTTTCATGCGTCCACATCCTCACTAATTTGCTCGTACTTCTGTTCCTTTAATCTCCATTTTGTCTTCCATCTTGATGGAACTATCTTTACAAGTCATCTCTATTTTCTCGCTCGCATTAATCATAATTTGCTTCGCATTGATGGCGACTTTATCTGTTGCTTGTAAAGTAATATTTTTATCACTTATGATGGAGATCCCATTATCATCCATAAGCGAAATCATTAATCCTCCACCAGATATGACAATCCGATCCGGTGCAAGTAGAATTTGTTTGCCGTGCTTCGTTCTGAGCGTTTTAACATCTGGATCGGCCATCCGTGCTGGGTCTTGGCGACTATCCTCGGGTGGTGCAGGCCTTGACCCTCCGCCTCCTCCGCCACTAGCACTTCCACCGCCTCCTGGACTAGGCGGATTCGTTGCTGCTAACATCGAACTAGATTGTGGTGGCGCTTTTGACACAGAACTAATCGCAATCCCTTCATCCTCGCGATTGCCTGGGAAATAGATTCTCACATTATCAGAAAGCTCTGGCATGAAGTACCAGCCTGTATTATCTTCTGATGCATAGATCGTTGAATACGGAAACCAATACGCTGTATCTTTATCTTGCCCCTCGTCAAAATCGACATGAATACGAATTTTATCCCCCGCAACATCGATTACTTTGCCTTGAATAGAGGCGCCAATAATAGCTTGATTATAAGTAGTGTGGACACTGAAGCCGTTCTGAGGTGTTAACGTATAAATATGCTTGAACAAGCCATCTTTTAAAGTTGAGTAGATTTTATAGACAAATAACTTTTTTGATTGGAACGTCACTTCATTGCCTATTTTGAATGGTTGGAACGATTCTACTTCATAGTACATGTAGTCACTATCAGTAATACCGTCGAGATGATTTTTACTGGACACAAGGAAATTGCCGATCGCCTTTTTAACTCGATAATTGATGGCCTCCATTTTTTGCGTACCCCCAGCTTGAAACGGCACACCGAAGTAAAACTTAGCAGCCGGGTGAACCGTATCTGGCACCAGACCTGTATGGAAGCGCGATGCCATTCGTTTAAGAAACTCCCAATCCGTCTCTATATATTGCATCGTAAAGCGGCCAATAGTAGCGCCCTTTGAGGCATAATCCATGAAATCTGCACCTTTTTGATCGGCAATACATGCATTTATTAATTCACTATAGGGCATACTCGCATTTTGATAGGTTTGATTTTTCTTCTTCACATCTAACACATACGTATGCGAAACGGCTTTAACCTCCAAATAATAGGTGCCCAAAACCGATTTCACTTGTACATCTAATGCCAGCCCATTGAAAATAGGAATAGTTTGTCCACCACTACCGATTTGCACGACTTCAATAGCCGTTTCTGCATCGGTCATATATACATAGGAATCTTCGAGTTCATCTGGAATCACGCCCGTTAAATGCAATGTAGCATGCTCATTCATTTGCTGCGTAATTTCAATTTGATTGACGCGAATATTATAGGGCATCACGATGATATCTTTATACGTCAAGGCTGTTTCCTTATTCATTCAACAACACCTTCCCCATCTAATAATTTGTTTTCAACAACGATAGATTCCATCATGCCGTAAGCAATTGGTTTCCAAATATCCATCTCTTTTTTCAAACAATTAACCGAGCCCATCGTCACATTCTCGCCCACTATAAATAAAAACATTAAATTATAAATCTTGTTATCTAGCGCTGGCGAAATGAAATCAAAGTAGCCCATTTGAAAACCGTTCACTTCATTCATGCCAATATCCAACATTTTTGTAGTTGGCTGCGTTTTTTGAAGGATGTTCCTCATAGCCTCTGTGAAGTCTTCTAATTCCTCTTCTTTTACCTGTTGTTCCATAATTTTTAGCGTGACATTGATGGACGTACTTTCACTTGTGTAAATATAATCGGGTCTACGACTGGATGGATATTTAATATCCATTAATTCAAGCTCCATCACATCAAATGTTGCTGGCATACACATCCTGATTTGACCCTCATAAAAACTCATTTCTTTAAACTCAATCGTTTCATCTTCAATCATGAGCTGACCATCTTTAATCGCTTTCACAATATCAGTATGTAATAATTGGTTTTCGATGTTCTCCATTCGTTTCTTCTGCCTTGCATGTTTCGTCATCTCGATAACTTCTTCATCCATAAATTTCATTATTTTCGCTCCTTCATATCGATTCTGTATTCATTCCATCTTATAACCTTATATTTTTTCGCTTTCCTATTAAATAACTCCGATTACCTAGGTCATTTTGTTATTAATTTAATTTTTTTCAGTAATATTCCAGTAATAAATACATATATGGCAATATAACCATTAATTGGTTATTTTCATCATTAAATATGCTAATAAACCGTAGATAAAAAGTCAACATCCATAAGTTCTATTATTTGGAATAAACAAAAAAATAATCCCGAAGATCGGGATTATTTTAAATTTAGTAGTTAGATATACTGTCTGAGAAAAGAATAAAGTGGAACTTTAATCATTGGGGTATAAGCACTTAGTACACTAATGAAAATGCAAAAAAGCACCTGTCGCCGTTATAGGCAATCAAGTGCTTTAGGTTCATATATTTTTTAAGCTTATTAATATTTGCAAGTTTTAATAAGTTATTATTTTCATATGACATCTTTTTTTTAACGCTTGGCAGGTGTAATGTATAGATCCTTATGCTTATTTAATCTATTGCATATTACATTCATAAGTAGCACTTTAAGTAAAATGTCATCTCGCCTATTCTCGCCCTTATTAAAATAGCAACTATTGATAGCTTGTCTTTATGAGTTATTAATTCAAATCTGATTATTCCATAAAATTTTTATACCCTTGTTTATCGTAACGAGCTTTTTCTCGTATGCAAGAAAATTTAAACTAATCTTATACGTCCTTAATATCAAATTTTAATTGCTATGATTCAAAAGCTGTTCTATCCGGGAACACACCACCTTCTTTAACTAGGCAAACTGTCAATCTTTGAGCAGCTCTATCAAAATAGAACTTAGATGCAAAATCTGGTATAACTTCTAACTCGGAAAACTTCCTAGTGAATTTATTTAACTCAATTTTCCCCATAATATGTTCATTAGGCCCGAATCTGTAAACCACAGTTTCATTATCTTCATATTCTTTTAGTAATAAAACGTATGATGCCAACTCTATTCCTCCTTTGGTTTAGGTCGTTTTGGGATTGGCAGTTGTTTTCGTAAAAATGTAGTAAGCTGTAAAGGCTATGTCCTTTTGCTGTAATCATGGCATTCTAAAAATTCCCGGATTAGTATTGTATTTTGGCTCTTTAACGTTTCGTCTAGGAATATCTCCGTGTTCTTTTCCTGTAACACGTACCTCTTTGACAATTTTACCATCAGGTCCGTAAGTGTATATTTAGTTACATTACCGTCCGGTACTGGGGAGCCCTCTCACAAAATATCATTTAAATTTTTATTTTATTTTTTATTATATTAATATAATCTTGAAACGTTTCCTTCTGTTCATCGAACATCCAAATATCTGCAAAATCTATTAAGTTGTTCTTTTCAACATTTTCAATCATTCTATCTAATCTACTCTTATGTGCTAAGAGCATTTCTGGACTAATAGATGCTAATTTTTCCATCATTTCCATTGAATCAATGTCAGCATAGAAAGATGTGTTCTGTTCATCAATCCTTTCAATAATTTCAAACGTTGCTAAATCTTTAAAAACATCTTGTCTAATACAACGGATCAAATCAAATTTTGATAACTCACATAGACACTTCCCAGTAATTTCTAAGTACCATACAGGAAGTGATATATCAGAATATTGAATTGCATTTTGTATTACACCTTCATATTCTTCATTAGTCAAAAACTCTTTTAATTTCATTTTTCTATTAATCACATACATTACTCAAATCATTATTTAGGTAGATAGACTCAGACATCGAAGGCAAACATATCTTCAATTTTTTTATTGTAACGAGTAAAGTTATCGAAGTTCATTATCTAAATTAGGATTTTTGAGCATCCCTTCCCAACTTCTGTTCAAATCCCTCGATATCCATCAAAAACAGAAACTTCTTGAGCATGATCATAATAACCTACATCTGGTTTTGGAACAGGTCACCAACTAAATCCCTCTGCGCTCCTTTTAAATCCATTTAAGTTAAATAATGTTTACAAGTCGTCTCATTTATCTCTAGATATATACCAAGTTCAAGCCTTGATCCTTACAGTATGCCTTAATTTCATCTTCTTGATATCTCAAGTTATAATCCGTCTCATGCTTGCACTTGAGTCGGGACTCAGATATACCCAACAACGTTTAATTTCTCAATCTACAGTTACATAAATTGTAATTTTTATAACGCTTTTTAACGAATAGCGAGTATTTTACGACCGTCTCTAGTAAAATCAAACTTAAACATATTTGACTATATACAGTAAACAATTCCCTCTCACATTTTAACCATTGTTTATCACCACGAGCTTTGTCATTATCGTTTATTTAATCACTATTCCATACAAAACTACCTCCTGTATGTAAAATGTCATTTCGCCTAATTCTCACACTTTTCTTCTTAGACCACTGTTTATAGAGTACTCATTGATGGTCCACCTTCAAAAGCTTTCGATTCTCAAACAAATCATTTTCTTATTGTCTCACTCAAAATCAAGTACTTATTATTAACTATTCATATTATCCAAATATTTACTTGCTAAATCAAGGGCCACTCCTAACTTAATTTGATTCTGCTTACTTAGACCTTGTAAATACTGAGTAATAGATTTAAATTCAATAATTGGTTTTATTTCTGCGTTATTTTGATCTAACTGAATCTCCAAGATAATGTTATTATCAATTAATAACTTATAAATATCCTCACCTTGTTCAGGTATCCAATCAATAATATAAGCTACTTTCATTTCTGGATATAAACTTCTTACCACTTCAAGTAATCTTTTATTCTCTTCACTCTTGAAAAGTAATTCATTAGATTTTACAAGTATCTTTCTTAGATCGTGTTCCGTCTTGCTACCAATTAGTTTCACGTTTCCACTCCTTTTATTACCCTGTATATCTGTTACTAAATTACCACGACTATCAACAAAATATATGTACTTCTACTTCACTTTCTCCAGATAAATTTGGAATAAAATAGCTCATTCTTTACGAAAAATGCAACCAATTAACGTAATCTCCTTATCTTTTGACGAGCTAAACAAGGGGTTTGCAGCTTAATAACTCGGCGTTTTCTGCTGCTTGTACTTGCCAAGTTTCTTTTTCTCTACTTTTTTTCTTTGTATGCAAAAAGGCTTATTCCTAACTCATAATATAAGTTTGAATAGCCTTTGAAATTTTTTTTGCCGTTTTTTAAGTGGTTTGATTATATCACCAAATGTTTTTCTTATTATTTAAACTTTTATTGTGCAACCATTTCCTAGCTTCTTCATCCGTTAGAATTATTGGTTTTTCTAGGGTTCCTATATTGATACTTTTTATAAAAGCCTCTTCTATTCCACGAATTCCGGTTAATATAGCTCCGTTTAGCGATACACTTTCAAACGTTGCTAATCGTATATCGGCATTTAATAAAACTGCATTACGAAAATCCGCCTCATCAAAAAGACCAGCTACTAAATTAGCGTCTGATAGATCTGCTTTAGCAAATACAGTTTCAATACATTCACTATCCGCAAGTCTAGCAGCTTTCATATTGGCATTTGTGAAGTCTACATACGAGACATTAGATTTACAAAAATCTACTCCTTCTAAATTTGCAGATATAAGAGTTGATGAACATAGTAAAGATGACGAGATATCCTTATTAATTAAATCCATGCCATCAAAGATACAATCTGTTATATACTCTTGATCAAGTGGATATTGGGACAAATCCACATTCCGCAAATCAATCTCATCTATATCCAGTTTTTCTCCTTGTTCCCCAATAGTTTCAATCCAAAGACGATGCATCTCTAATTTAGCGATAATTTCTCTGATATCAATGATCACATTAACTCCCCTATGGATACCAAATAATCCAACTTAATTGTATAAAATTCGTCCTTCTAAAGAAGAAGGGTATGAAATCAAACTTTAATGTACATTCAGAAATATTCTATAATTACTTGTATTGGTTTTACTAGGCTTATAGTTGATAGGGCTAGAAGTTACTGTGGCTGCCCAACCAAAAATTTTTTAGAATCGCTTTTCATGGACATTGCAACCATCATGAATATTTACTTCTTCATCTATTTTATTCTTCAAAGAGCACACTTTTGGAAAGAATCCATCCATTTAATCCATATGAAGCGTAAATTTTATAGTAATCTTTTAATGCAAAACTAGTTTAGATTAAGCATTTCCCGGTTAACTTATTGGATTCAAAAACTATGATGCCTCGAATTTAACCCATGTACTCCTCTGCAATCTCAATACTTCTCTTTAAATTTAAGTCTGGGTATCTCAGATTTAGGCGATATAGTAGTTCAATATACTTTTTACTTTGCAAATTATATGCCACTTCTTCAAAAACCTCACTTAAAAATGAAAGTTCGGTTTTTGTACAAACTTGTAAAAAATGCAAAGTCAAGTTTTCATTTTCACTTAGTAAAGCAATTAGCTCTTGCCATTTTTGCTCAATTCTTGGGTCATTATCATCTAGTAATGCTCGTGCACCTAAAACTGCTCTAACTTTTTCTTCAAACATTGTTAATCCCCCATTTTGAAACAATTCATACCAAACCTTTTATTAAGCTAGGTTGCTAAAACCAGTTCAGTTATAATGTAATTAAAACCTCTTTATTTATTAGCTTTGAATTCTCTAAATCGGCGTTTAAAAAGTTACTTTAGAACAATCTGTTTTAGCAAAACTAACATTTCGGGCATTTGCATTTGAAATTTGCGTAAAATAAATCTGCTTTATAAAATAAGCATTTACATAAAATTTGATGAGCATAACAATGATTAGGACATATCACTACTTCTAAGATTTATATCGTCAAATTTACAAGCAGTCAAATATGCTTGATTTAAAGCGCATCCTGTTAAATCAAACTCAAAAATCTTATTTCAATGAGACCTAGCTTTTTACCTTGACCACCTATCATTTCAATCCAAACTTATGTAATTTTAAACTTACTATTATCTCTAGTGGTTAAATATTTCAATTGCAATCTTCAAAATTGTTCATATTAAATGTATTGCTTTGCTACCTTACTTTTAGGATTTAAGTTTATTATTTCTTCAGCTATTGTTTTAGCTTCTTGATAACTTAGTAATTTATCGGGAATGTCATTAAAAAATAATAAATATTCTTTAAGTTCTATATCTTCTTCATCCAATTCAACTGCTTTTTTCGCATGATAAAATGCTGCCTGATATGCTCCCTCTAAATGACTTAATGGTTGAGATAATATAATTGAAGCAATATAGTGAAGGAATGAAGTTTCCTTACTTTTTAACATATCAAAAACAAAAGAATAATATATGATGTTCTCTGATTCATAGCATAATTCCAACATATAATTTTCTAATTCAACTTTATTCAAACTATCTACTAAAGCTTTAGCTTCTGTAAAATTTAACGAGATAATTAATTTTTCTAATCTTGTTTTCATTTTGTTTTCACCCACGCATCTGATATTTTAATTTTTCCATAGGTATTTTTATTAAGCCTAAAAAATGTAAATGTTTCACATTCGAACATGATTCAAAAAATGATGGTTCAGAAAACAGACAAACTTCTCCCGAGTCGTTACCTGGGATTAAGAGGGAATTTTCACATGTACATCTATAATTCTTAAATTATCATCAGGTAGATGTTAACTCCTTTTATAATGGTTATATTCGTTAATGCCTAGTTTGCCAATTTTTCTTTAATGTAAGAATGTTCAAGAAAACTAAGCAAACTCTTGGTTAAATATTTTACTTGGTATTGATCTAAATCACTATTGACAATTAACTGACCATTCTCTTTTCTAAGTAATTGATCCGAACCGTTTTCTAAAAACAATAGATTTCCGCCAACTTGTCTCATAAGATTCCCAATAACTTTAAACAAAACTTCTATTCCTTGATAGAAAGTGTTACCAAATAATTGAACTCTAATGCATACATTTACATCTAAATCGTAATGCCTTCTAATAAAAGCTATGTCAGATATATCCTCAATTTCTAGAGCTAATGAAAAATACTTAATCCCAATAACTATTTCTTCTTCACTACTGTGAACAGTTATCTCTTCGTTCACAGATTCAACTATTATACTTCGAATAATTTCCGCCAGGGATTTACAACTTAAATTAGAGCTTAAAAACAATTCGTAATCCATTTATTTCTCCTCTCCAAATACTCGTGTAATTTTTCCGTCGTTCACAATAAGTAATTCTTTTAAGTTTTTCAAATCTCCATTTGGATTAGCTTTTCTTTGAATACCTTCAGTAATTTCAAGAATTTTCTCAGGTGGAAAATTATCCACATTAAGAACAATTCTTTCTGCCTGTGTTTTTGTTTTAGTTGTTATGGTCCTAAGGACATATTATCTGTCTTCGTATTTGGTGTTGGAGCATAACAATCAAATACTTTGCCTTCAATGAGAAAATCTGGATTAGATGTTGCTTTTATAACGTGACCATTACCGCAATTTACTTCATTTAACATTTTTATTTCATAGCCCTTATTTGCCAAGAAATCTGCTGTTTCATTCTCTTTCTTCACCATGTGAATTACCATTTGTGTATTCTCCTTTTGGCTTACTCCCATTAGGCAATGAAGGTTCAGTCAGAATAGTATTACCCGTACCCTATGTTGTCATCTTAAAATCTGCTAATAAAAAACAATCTCTCTTAAACCTTATTAAACTACTTCTTCCTTTTTATTACCAACAATTCATAGCTGTTTTGTGCTTCATTATGCCGTGAATTGTTTACTAGCCGTCTCATTATACAAACCAATGCTTTTCTTTTAGTCCATTGATAGTAAGAATGGAAAAGTACACAATTTAATAAGCGTAATCTTTTCAATTTCCGTATCTAAACATGCAAAAAAGCTCTTGTCGCCTATGTTAAAATCCTTATGTTATTTAGACTCTTCTATCGATTGTATAGGAAGATTAAAAAATCTGATAAAGTATCACTGACCTTATTAAAATCATCTAAATCTACACTTTCATCATAATAATATACCGCTGGATCGTCCCCCTCATTTAAATTAAAAAACCAGAATATATATCCTTGATGCATCATAAATATAAACTGATTATCTGTGAGTTTTTTTATGAAATTATCTTCCTCCAAAAGTTCAATAGCCCACTCTTTTAAATCGAAAATGTACTTCGTGGAATAATCCGTACCAACTAAAAATTCAATTCCATTACCAGCTTTATTCATAAAATCCAAATAAGTTTTAGGAAGTGTTCGAGTTGGAGACAATTCTACTAATTTTGATATATCATCCTTACTGCAAGGTTTCATTGGATAAGAGTCCTTCTCTAAGGATGTGAAAAAGTCCTCTATAATACTACTTGTGATACTAAATCTCCTCCTTCAAAACATTATTTATCTTGACATTTTTTTGTAACTATTGTTTAGCTTCTTCTAGAAAAAATGGTTCTTCAAGGGAGCCTATATTGATGCTTTCAATAAAAGCATCATCTAGTCCTCGTATAGCTTCTAAGTTTGCTTTAAACAACACTTTTTCAAAAGTCAAATCGCTAACATCTACATTTTGAAGGTTAGCATTGCGGAAATCTACCTTATTTAAATGTGCTCCTACAACGTTGCATTATTAAATATAGTTTCAATACAGTTACTCTGTTTTAAAGATTTGCATAAGAAACATTAGCATTTTCTAGATTTGCGAATACAAAATTTGAAGAGCAATAGTTGAGGTATACATGGTTCTTAAATTTCTATTTCTATATCAAGTTAGAGATTTTTCATATTAATATTGTTAGAATGAGAACTTAGAGGAGCAAGTACAAAAAAAAGCACTTGTCGCCTGGTATAGACAATCAAGTGCTTTAAGTTTATAAATTTTCTAAGTTTATTAATATTCGCAAGTTTTATAAGTTAGTTTAGTATTGACAGTATGACATCTTTTTTACCACATGGCAAGTGTAACGTTTAAACCCTTTAACTTGTTTAATCTCGTGTGTTTGTTGCTTATGCCACCCCATACAGTGGTCCTTGTAAGTAAAATGTCATCTCGCCTATTCTCGCTCTTATTGCTTTATTGTTAAAATAGCACCTCTTGATGGCCTAGCCTTCATGAGTTATTAATTCAAATACAAGGACTTATATCCCATCCAATATCATAGAGTATAATGGTAATTTTTCCAACATTACAAATAGTCAACTACATTTTCTATAGTGTCTTTTAATGCAACATAACTTAGTTCATTATAGGGCAATACTTCTTCGTAAATTTCTAAAAATACTTCTTTTAATTCTAATTCTTCATGTTGAGTTAAATCATCGTTATCGATTTTTTCAATTAATTCAAAAAATCTACCTAGCTTTATACATAAGTTCGAATCAATATTTTCATTTGCATCGACTTGGTAAACTTCATCTGGTAATAAATGATTACTAGCATTATAAATCAAAATTCCCACCATCTCATTATTCTGTAAAAAAACAGAAAAATCTGAGGTTATCTTTACTTCAATAGAGAAGTTTGCTCTGTCCCATTTTTCAGAATAGGATAGTAAATTATCCTCTTCAATATAGTACTCGGTAAAATCCGATAAATTACATTTGAAATTCCTTTCCTCACTTATTTCGATGTTCCCCTCTCTCTCTTCTAATAAGACTTTATCCATTTTTCCGCTTTTTACTATTACTGGTTCGTTTAACTTTATTACTGCACCTATAAAATTCAAATCTTCCTTATTAAATAATACAGTATCTGAATTAGACCACAGCCATTCAAAACTTCCATAACTTATATTTTTTAATTCTTCAATTTCGTTGTAATTTTTCTCTTTACCAATCCATATAATTTGACTCGATAAGTACCATCTTACATAAGTATTACTTATAATTTGTTTATTATTAATATTTATTTTCATATTTTCATGGTAATATTTGCGTAGCAGGTGGCATGGTCCCCCCACTTGGAGTTGGAATAGTTCCATTTACAATTGCGTCATGTGTGACGGGCTTTCCTGGGTCTGTGGGCTTACCACCAAAGATTGCAGCACCACTTTCTCCTCTTGCTCCATCAGGTCCATAACTTGTAATTGTATTTCCTTTTGAACTGCCTTTGCTTTCAACTATTACTACATTTCCTCCCTTCATATAAATTAGGTTCTGTGAATTATTACCTGCAACATAAACCGAATCAGGATTAGATAATATTTCCAATTCTTTTTCTTTTCCAAGTCTACCATGATAGTTACTTGCATATTTAATTTTTCCTTCATTGGCTTTTTTACTAATATCATTTGCTGATTTAGCTTGCTTTTCAAAACCTTTTGGTGTACTATCTTTACCCGTATCCTTAGGAATATCACCTTTAGCTGATGCCGCATTTTTCGATGATTTAGCAGCTGCTTCGGTTGCATTCGTCGCGTTTTTGCCGTTGGAGAAGAGATTTAATGTAGCCTTTCCACCTTTTCCAGCTGTTTTAGCATATCCACCACCCAAGATACCTGCCGCTGATATCCCTCGATCCATCGCACTCAAAAAAGCACTTGTCGCCTGTTATAGACAATCAAGTGCTTTAAGTTTATAAATTTTCTAAGTTTATTAATATTTGCAAGTTTTATAAGTTATTTTAGTATTGACAGTATGACATCTTTCTTACTACATGGCAAGTGTAACGTTTAAACCCTTTAGCTTGTTTAATCTCGTGTGTTTGTTGCTTATGCCACCCATAAGTGGTCCTTGTAAATAAATTGTCATCTCGCCTATTCTCGCTCTTATTGCTTAATTGTTAAAATAGCACTCCTTGATGGTCTAGCCTTCATGAGTTTTCGAATCAAATATCAGATTACTTTTTAACCACAAACTTCTTTGAGTTAAGAAAAAACCTTGAAAGGCATATAGCCAGTCAAGGTTTAACAACTCAATAACTATCCTCAAAAAGACAATTAAATCTTGTAACGTCTTCCTCTTTTAACTCTAATGAAATATTCAGCACTACAACATTTAGAATAGCTTCGTCTAGCGTTTGAATTCCATTATTATTTAATATTTCTAAAATCCTTATAATTTTTTCTGACTTTTAATTAGTTAAATAGGATTATTCGGAAATTCACCCTATGGGGTACACTCATGAAAGTTTACTAAAGAGGGTTACTCTTTTCAATGAGACTACGTTTTCGAACTGTAATCATTTCTTAGTAACTACTAATTTACATCAATTACTTGTATTCCTTTAACCTGAGCACAGTCATTAATCTCTTTGATTAAATTGTTTCTATAAACTGATATTGCTCCGTGTATTTCTTTTTCACCATCTGCATCTATATATTCCGGAAATAAAATAAAATTTGTTTGATCCATTTTTTTTATTATATATTCATTCCCTTCAAATTCTCCACATCTGATATGATATGAAGTTATAAAAGACATTATATCTTCGTATAATTCCTGTGTATTAATTTCTGCCTGCAAAAATCCTTCTAAAACATTCATAATAATCTCACCTTTCTATTTTATTGGATAAGCTGATAACATGCCTCCATCTTCTGATAATACAACTTTAATTAAGTTTTCTCCCTTTGTTCCTATAGTTTTTCCAGCGTCAATTATTACTGAGTAACTTTGTTTTCCCATTTTAGTTAATCCATTATCTGTTATTGACTGGACTGTTCCATTTTTCATTGAATCCTTCAATATTTGCTCGGCAGCACCTTTAGAATCTCCTAAAAACTTTGCTCCATTACCTTTAGTTGTTGATAAATGCTTTGGTTTGACATATGCGTCATCAATATTAAATTTATCAACTACCTTTTTGCCTTGTTTAAAAATATCATCAGCTACACTGGCTCCCTTACCAACATCACCCGTACCCTATGTTGTAATCTTAAAATCCGCTAATAAAAAAACAATCTATCTTAAACCTCAATAAACTACTTCTTCCTCTTTTATTATCGGTAATTCATAGGCTGTTTTGTGTTTCATCATGCCGTATATAATGTTTACAAGCCGTCTCATTATACAAACCAATGCTTGTCCTTTTGTTTTGCCTTCTTTTAGCTTCCGTTGATAGTATGCATGGAATACTGGATTCCTTGGTAGCTTACTTCCTTTTGCCACTTGTACTTGCTGTACGGCTAAGTTGTAAAATAAAGCGTGTAGCGCCCGATTTCCTTGCTTGCTTTTTTGTTCCCTTCCTTTCCCACCAGAGCCAAAGTAAACAGGCGCAATACCCGCAAAACGCGCTAATTTGTTAGCATTTGGAAAACGGCATACATCACCTATTTCTGCAATTAATGCAGAAGCCGTTACGAGTTCAATTCCTGGCATAGAGTCTAGTTGAAAGTCTAGTAAATTCATTAACCCTTTTAATTCTCGTTCTACATAGCGTATTTCCTGCTTTTTAAACAAAATGTCTCGAACGATGCTTCTCACTAGAAAATCTCGTATTTCTTGGTGTTCTTTTATTGTGTTTCCATCCTCTTTAAACAGCTTTAAAATTTCACTCGCTTTTTTCACCGAACATGTATTGTGACTGGCTTCTAATAAAAAAGTGGTCAATTGCTTAACACTTGCACCCTCTAAACAAGGTGGAGACGGGTATCGTTCCCAAAATGCCAATGCTGTTTTTCCATCTACTTCTGAAAAAAACTTTTTATAGCTTGGATAGTGGTGACTTAATTGAATATGCAGTTGGTTCTTTAAAGCACCTTGTGCCTTTACTAATGCATTTCTTCTAGTGACCAGTTGTTGTATCGACCAATATAAATCATGGGGTCTAACGTCAGGTAACTGGTCTAGTTCACTCAACAAAATTCTAGCTACACATTCAGCATCCCAACTATCGTTTTTTTGTGTGGTCATCTTGCTTTTGCGTTCACGGTATGATAGAGCTGGATTCACTTCTTTTACAATTTGTTCATGGTCTACTAAATATTGAGCTAATGCTCGTCCATAGCCCCCAACATCTTCTAAACCAAAAATAGGTGTCAAACCATCTTCCATATAGTTATAAATATCCAGTAAAAATGTTGGAAAAGCAGAAGGTTTATTTTCAAACTTTATTTCACCTAACTTCTTATGCCAACAATCAATAATCACCGCTACATGGTGATGCTTATGTAAATCCACTCCAATATATAAGTGTTTCTGTTTTTCGTGCATCATACATTCTCCTATTTATTTTTAATGAATGAAAATACCGGCAACCTTAGTTCGAGCGTTCACCAACTGGTGCGCATTGGTACGAAAGCCTATCTATTTTCACTGTTACATAAGAACTTATAAGAAAATGAGCACCTTTTTTAAGTATTTCAAATTATTGCTTGGTGTTTCCCATTTGCTTGTATTTGTCCATATGTATATATCCCTTGATAAAAACTTTCTCTGTCTAAAATTCGTTTCACTTGCACTTTCGTAAATGCTTTTCCTTGTGTTGTTTGATACCCCTCTTTATTTAATGCTTCTGCCAACTTAGAAAGGGACCATTTCTTATGTAGTTCCTTAAGCTCAAATACTCGTTTTACTGCACGTGCTTGACCGTCATGTACCTTTAGTTCATTTTCACCTTTATGTTTTATATAACCAAACGTCGCCCTTCCTCCTGCATATCCTCCTTCCTTTGCTTTTTTATTTCTTCCCTTCGTTAGTTTCAGCGCAATTTCAAGCCGTTGGTATTGGTCTAATAACTCCATTAAGCCGTTTACCAAAAAATCATTGGGGTCTTTCTTATGGATACTGTAAAATGGTTGTTCAATACTTTTAATATCACAGCTATATTTCTTTAGTTCTCGTTGTATCAGTACTTTTACAATATCTGACCTCCATAATCGGCTTGTGTTCAGTACAACCACATAACCTATTTGGACAGACGAAAGGTGAGCCAACATCTCCTGTAAGCCCACCCTATCTATTTCTAGTGCTTCCTCATTCAGTTTGGCACCACTTATTCCTTCATCTCTAAAAATATGGACCAAGTTCAAGCCTTGTTCCTTGCAATATGCCTTAATTTCATCTACTTGATATCTCAAGCTATATCCATCTCTTGCTTGCCCTTGAGTCGAGACTCGTATATACCCAACAACGTTCAATTTCTCAACCTCCCGTTACATAAATTGTAATTTTCGTAACGCTTTTAACGAATAGCGAGTATTATACGACCGTCTCTAGTAAAAATACAACCTTAAAAATATTTGACTATATAAAGCAAATAATTCCCTCTCACATTAACCATTGTTTATCGCCACGAGCTTTGTCATTATCGTTTATTTAGTCACTATTCCATACAAAACTACCTCCTGCATGTAAAATGTCATCTCGCCTAATTCTCACACTTTTCTTCCTAGACCACTGTTTACAGAGTACTCCTTGATGGCCCAGCCTTCATGAGTTTTCGAATCAAATATCAGCTTACTTTTTAACCACAAACTTCTTTGGGTTAAGAAAAAACCTTGAAAGGCATAAAGCTAGTCAAGGTAATAAACTCTCAAAGAGTTATTTTGTTTTCGCCCAATCGTAATTACACATTGGATAGCACTGATATTCCAAGTATAGTTTTATTTTTTTCATGTTTCCTTCTATTCTTATCTACTGAAACCTCTCTTTCCATCGCCTGTTCTTCCCCTTGTATGCTAGTACTTGTATAAAATTTAACACTTAGTACACTAATTAAATAATCGTAATCTTTTCAATTTACGTATTTAAATATGCAAAAAAGCACTTGTCGCCTGTTATAGGCAATCAAGTGCTTTAAGTTTATAAATTTTCTAAGTTTATTAATATTTGCAAGTTTTATAAGTTATTTTAGTATTGACAGTATGATATCTTTTTTACTACATGGCAAGTGTACCTTTTAAACCCTTTAGCTTGTTTAATCTCGTGGGTTTCGTCCCTATGACATCCATAAGTGGTCCCTTGTAAGTAAAATGTCATCTCGCCTATTCTCGCTCTTATTACATTAGTGCTAAAATAGCACCTCTTGATGGCTCTGCCTTCATGAAGTCTCGATTCTCAAACAATTATTGTTCATTGGGTCCATTCTTTAATCTTTAATCTTTAATCTTTAATCTTTATTGTTCCTTCTTCTTCTCGAAGGTGACAATATAGCCAATCAAGGTTTAAAAGGTGTTTTCTACCATCCCCCTCTTATAAAATCTGGATCATCTATTTCTTTTATAAATACTGAAATCCATAATACTGTGTTATTCACAGGGTCTGTTTCAATGTAAACTCCTTTAGAGCTACAATACACCTCTTCAAATTCATCATATATAAAACTTGGTTCTAACTTAATAACTTCATCAATATGCATTCCTACACTTATTTTATTAAATAAAGTACCTTTATAATTTTCTAAAGTAGTTATTTTAAATATTTTACCGTTTAACAAATTAAACCATAAATCAATTGAATTATCTATTTCGTATCTTATTAAAAAGTTTCCTAAAAGTGTTGGTTGCTTACATTGTTGCTCAATTAATGAATATAAATCATTAATATGACTATACAACTTTATATTTCCCATTCCAATCCAAGGAACGATAGGCGCCTGTAAATCAATCAAATATATCACCTCTCCGTAAAAATAATATTAGCATTCTCTTTTCCATCAGTTTTATAAGTGTCCTTTTTTCCATCTACAATTTTAATTATACCTTCGTCACTTGTACTGATTTTTACATAAGGGTTATCCCCATGTCTCCCTCCACCAGGTGATACTTGTACTTGTGTTATATTTCTCCCGTTACCATGATTATTAATTTGAATTATCTGTGCACCAGATCGAGATTTAGTAGATACTTTTATTGTAACATCATAACCTTCGCTCTTTAAAACCTCGGCAATTTCATTTACACTCTTACCACTAAATGCTCTTGGGTTTGATTCAATTGTTTTAACTGTAACTTTACCATTACTGATAACTTTATCCGTACCCTATGTTGTAATCTTAAAATCTACTTATAAAAAACATCCTATCTAAAAACCTTATTAAACTACTTCTTTCTCTTTTATTTTCGGCAATTCATAGGCTATTTTGTGCTTCATCATGCCGTAAATAATGTTTACAAGCGTTCTCATGATACAAACTAATGCTTGTCCCTTTGTTTTGCCTTCTTTTAGCTTCCGTTGATAGTATGCATGGAATACTGGATTCCTTGGCAGCTTACTTCCTTTTGCCACCTGTACTTGCTGTACAGCTAAGTTGTAAAATAAAGCGTGTAGCGCCCGATTTCCCTGCTTGCTTTTTTGTTCCCTTCCTTTCCCACCAGAGCCAAAGTAAACTGGCGCAATGCCCGCAAATCGTGCTAATTTGTTGGCATTCGGAAAACGGCGTACATCACCTATTTCTGCAATTAAAGCCGAAGCTGTCACGAGATCTATGCCTGGCATCGTGTCTAATTGAACGTCTAGTAAACTCATTAACCCTTTTAATTCTCGTTCCACATATCGCATTTCCTGCTTCTTAAATGAAATGTCTCTGACGATGCTCTTTACTAGAAAGTCTCGTGTTTCTTGGTGTTCTCTTATTGTGTTTCCATCCTCTTTCACCAACTTTAAAATCTCACTCGCTTTTTTCACCGAACATGTATTACTACTGGCTTCTAATAAAAATATGGTCAATTGATTAACACTTACACCATCTAAACACGGTGGAGACGGGTATCGCTCCCAAAATGCCAATGCTGTTTTTCCATCTACTTCTGAAAAAAACTTTTTATAGCTTGGATAGTCGTGACTTAATTGAATATGCAGTTGGTTCTTTAAAGCACCTTGTGCCTTTACTAAGGCATTTCTTCTACTGACCAGCTGTTGTATCGACCAATATAAATCATGTGGTTTAGCATCTGGTAACTGCTCTAGTTTGTTCACCAAAATTCTGGCTACACATTCTGCATCCCAACTATCGCTTTTTTGTGTGGTCATATGGCTTTTTCGTTCAGCATATGAAAGAGCTGGATTCACTTCTTTTACAATTTGCTCATGGTCTGCTAAATATTTAGCTAACGCTCTCCCATAGCCCCCAACATCTTCTAAACCAAAAATAGGTGTCAAACCATCCTCCATATGTTTATAAATATCCAGTAAAAATGTTGAAAAAGCAGACGGTTTATTTTCAAACTTTATTTCATCTAGTTTTTCTTGCCAACAATTAATAATAACCGCCACATGGTGTTGCTTATGTAAATCTACTCCCACATAAAAATGTTTCTGTCTTTCGTGCATTAACTTATCCTCCTATTCAATGGAATGAAAATGCCGGCAACCTTAGTTCGAGCGTTCACCAACTGGTGCGCATTGGTACGAAAGCCTATCCATTTTCACCGTTATATGAGGTTATATAAGTAAATGAGCCCCTTTTTTAAGTAACTTTTTAAATTATAGCCTCATGTTTGCCATTTGCTTGTATTTGTCCATATGTATAAATTCCCCGATAAAAGCTCTCACGATCTAAAATGCGCTTCACTTGCACTTTTGTAAATCGTTTCCCTTTCTCTGTTCGATGGCCTTCCATGTTGAGCTGTTCTGCCAATTTAGATAGTGACCAATGTTTAAAAAAATGTCTTAATTCAAATAGCCTCCGTACAACGATTGCTTTCTCCGTATCCACTTCTAATACTTTTCGCCCTTTCTGTACTGTATAACCAAACATGACACCACCACCTGCATAGCCACCTTGTTCAGCTTTTTTCTTTCTGCCCCTACTTAGTTTCAATGCAATCTCTAATCGTTGATATTGGTCTAATAGCTCCAACATCCCATTCACTAAAAAATCATTTGGTTCATGTGTGTATATGCTGTAATTTGGCTGCTCAATCGCTTTCACATCTGCGTTATATTTTTTCAACTCTCTTTGTATCAATACTTTTGCCATATCAGAGCGCCACAAACGAGACGTATTTAATACAATTACTTGGCTCACTTGGTGATATTCTATATCTGCCAATAGCTCTTGCAAGCCTTCTCGCTCAATAGTTAATCCATCTTCATCAACTGTCGCTCCACTGAGTCCTCTATCTTCGTATATGTGTAGCAGTTGTAGCTTATTTTCGTCACAATACCTTTCAATTTCTTCTACTTGATATGCTAAACTATATCCTTCACGTACTTGCCCTTCTGTTGAAACTCGTACATAACCAACTACTTTTTCTTTCATAATGCCCCTCCCGTTACAGCAATTAAAGTCCCTGTAACGCTTACCCGTGTTTTGCGGATAACTTGTGTGTAACGTATATCCGTTACAACATACTGTACGACCTTACCCAAATTATGCACAACCCTTTATTTTACAGTCGTTTTTTCTCTAGTAGGGTCGTACACTATAAGTAACCGTTACAATCAAAAAAAGAGGTGGTGTTTTTATTATGTCTTCTACTATTCGTTTACGTCTCAATGAAATTTTAATTGAAAAACAAATGAGCCGTCGGCAACTGGCCAAGCAAACCTCATTGCGTCCTAATACCGTCAATGATTTATGTACACAACCCATACAACGTCTGCATATAAGTACTCTTTCAGCTTTGTGCGACACATTACATGTCTCTATCCAAGACCTACTTGTATTGGAGATAAACGATTAACTCACTCGCAGAACTATTGAACTTGGTTCTTCTATCAATCTTTTCCATTCCACCCTTGCTAATTCGTCGAAGTCCAATCGATACTGATTCGTAAGGGTCTTTTTTATTTCCCTCCGTATATACTGTGTATACATATCTCTTCCATCTCGCATGCTAGCTACCCGTTCTCGTTGCTTGTTTTTAAGTATTTGCCAATCTATCACTACAGCCGCAAAATAATGTTCATTCTGTTTCGGCGGGTGTTTCATTAGATCTTTAAGCAATACTTGCTCATTTACCTTGTACACCACTTCTATTCGGCTTAATTCATAGGCTAAATAAATTCCTTTATTCCTTGCTAGTTCTAGCCGTTTATCATAAACCCTACAAAAACCATTCCGTTTACGTTGGTCGCTTCTACCAAAATACCGTGTTGTATCAAAGTGTGTCATATTCCTCCGTGCGTCTGTCGGTATCACCACTATATTTTCTAACCCCGTTTGTATATCATACGCTACATCACAGCTCACAAATTCTACTTGGCTTGCCCGCTTCCCTATCATCTCTAGTATTTCTCTGAAATGCGAGTAATGCTCTGGCCTTGTTTCAATCCTTAGGGTATGTAAGTGTCCTTCTGTTTCTCTAAAGTTTTTAAAATATATATGAATGTATACATCGTCACTTTTCCATATGTGCAATTCATAGCTATATGTTCCACTATATATCTTCACTTTCACTTTATATTTCTGCACTCCCACCATATAAACACGTAAAAATGCTGAATGTGGTACATCCTTATAATCTATTACAAACTTATCTATCGAAACCTCTATTTCCATCGCCTGTTCTTCTCCTTGTATTTTCGTACTTGTTTAAAATTTAACACTTAGTACATTAATTAATAATCATAATCTTTTCAATTTACGTAACTAAACATGCAAAAAAAGCACTTGTCGCCTGTTATAGACAATCAAGTGCTTTAAGTTTATAAATTTTATAAGTTTATTAATATTTGCAAGTTTTATAAGTTATTTTAGTATTGACAGTATGACATCTTTTTTACCACATGGCAAGTGTAACGTTTAAACCCTTTAGCTTGTTTAATCTCGTATGTTTGTTGCTTATGCCACCCATACAGTGGTCCTTGTAAACAAATTGTCATCTCGCCTATTCTCGCTCTTATTGCTTTATTGTTAAAATAGCACTCCTTGATGGTCTAGCCTTCATGAGTTATTAATTCAAATTCAAGGATATCTTTTACTGTATACAATTAAAAAACTATTATTTCCTTGTTTATCACCACGAGCTTTGTCATTCTCGTTAGTTTGTTTGTTATTCCATATTTATACTACCCTTTCCATTTAAAAGGTCTCGCCCAATTTTCGTTCTTTTCTCGCTATCCCTGTTCTTATTGTTCAATAAATCTTCCAGATTAAACTTGATATGTTATTTTAACTCATTAGTCTGCTTATCAAGCAATAGACAGGAGATTTTTTTCGCTCCAACAAAGTAATATTTTTCACTATCGAAACCTTCAGCAATGAACTTAAAAATATAATTACCTTTATCCACTTCAAATTTATCTGTTAAATTCTCTATTTCTTCCTCAGTAGCTAATCTAATTACGGGATATGATGTATCTGTTTTCCAGCCAAAAGGCAGAGAAACAAAGTGGACTTGCTCAAAATTAATCTCAATATTAACCTTCTTTGTGGTATTATCCAACCGACCTATAATTGTTAAATCCCATCCATTTGATAAAGCAACATCAAAATCCATCCATAGCTCTTGAGAAGCATATTCATTGATTCGCGTTATTACTTGAAGTACTTCATTTTCATTCATAAAAAATCTTTGTTCACTCAATATTATCACTTCCTTATCTATTTAACTGAATATGCGTATCTCTTGCAGCCTCTTCATTAAATAAAGGGTTCGGCCGCCCATCTTTATGCGTTTCCTTTAATGTACTTTCATGGTGCCATTTCCCATTAGAATCCATATATTCTGTTCCGTTACCAGGCTTCTGTCTCCCCACTCTATAAATACTTCCCGATTTTCCATACTGAGTTTCAGCTTCGTGAGCTCTTATCTCGTATTTATAATCACCATCAACCCACTTTTCTTTGAATCTTCCAGGTAATTCATCTAGCCCTTGTCGCTTCATTACTTCATCTAAGAAATCTTCAGGGTTAGTTGTTTTAGTCAAATCAACTTTACCCGTACCCTTATCAATCTTCTTCAAATACTCTCCAAGTTGCTCTATTTCTTTCTGAGTATGTTGTACTTCCTTCACCTTTTTTGTTTTATTGGCGAGATCATAAGCTGCTTCAAGACCTTTTTCTAAATCCTTCAAGGTTTCCACACCTTTTTTTGCTTTTCCAGCCTTACCAAAAGGGCTGAGAAGTGAAAGAGTTGCTTCATTTTGTTCTCGAAGCGTAGAGTTTGGATTTCCGAATTTGACAATATCTTCGATTAGCAAAGCGTAAGCCATATTGGCACTTATTACTGTAATTGGGGCTAGACCATCTGGATATACTGTTGAAGGAGCACTTATGACTCTACGCAAGTCCTCAAGTGTTGTAACGGGCTCTCCAGCATGTACTGAATTTCTATCTCCGTTTGAAACTGACTGTCGTTCTTTTAAGTATTTCTCCAGTTCTGCTTCATCTATGATTTTTTTCCCAGTTTGTTTAGTTTGCCCAGTAATTAAGTCTTTTCCCGTGCCCATTTCATATAAGGCTTTGATATTTCCAAAAATAGGAACACAATTCAACCCCAAAGAAACTAGTTTAAGATTTTGGGCCTTTTCATACTTTTTGACTTGTTTGACAGCAGCTTTTGACGCCTTTCCGCCCTTTGTAGTAGCCCTTTTATCAGCTTTTTTCTGTGCAAGTACTGCTTTTTTCACAGCCTTTTTAAACATCTTGGACAATTTTCTCTTGGATAATTTATTTTTAAGCTTCCTGGCCTTTGTAAAAACCTTTCCTCTCTTCTTCTTAAAGTTCTTCTTAAGCTTTTTGAAGAGATTCTTTAATTTTAATTTATTTTTCGCCTTTTTGATTTTCTTTTTGAAGGCCTTTCCTATTGCTTTTTTAACATTTCTAACAGCGGGAATACAGCCAAGGAGGCTGCCTATCGCTCCAAAAAAACCTATACTCTTACTTTTCCCCTTCTTCGCCATTAAGCACCACCCCCACCAACAGGGATACTGCCCATGACGTCTAGGGCAGATTCAAGGTCTGCTCCGTCTTCTGGTGCATTGGACATGGACACAGGTGCTTTGTTCGAGCCTTCCATTGTCACAATCTGCCCTTGCATATCGGTGTTGCCGTCAAGAACGAGACTGCTGGAGCCACAGGTTAAATGCATGGATTCTGTAGCACTCATGGAAATGCTTTTCCCAGCAAAGGTGATTGTATCATTGGCTTTTAATGTAAGCGGATGCTTACTATGTACTTCTACTCCGCTGCCCTGATTAAGCTTTAGGAAAACGGCGCCTTCCTGTGCGGTAAACGTCACCGATTGTGGGTCTATCTTGATGTCCTTGCCTTTTGGTGTGCCCCAGTAGGACGTTCTCGGATCGGCTGTTTTTGGGTTGGAGTCGCCGCTCTTTCGTACACTGTGACGAACAACGGCTGCTTCCTCCCGATGCGTCGGGAAGGCAAGGTGAACGCTATCGCCTTCCTCTGGTGGGCTGTAAAAGCCGCTATGTCCTTCTGCTGTATACGGCGTAGCAAGTGAGAACCAGGTGGCTTCTTCCTTTTTTTGAGCCTCATCAATAGATAAGTGTAAGCGGACTTGATCCTTCTTGACCTCTAATACCTTACCCTCAATTGCTATGCCTGACAGGGAAAGAATATTTAGTCTTTCTTGATGAATGCCTGACTCGGGCAGTAAATGATATTCATATGTAAGGACACCTTGTTGCATGCGTGCTATGGATTTGGCCACAACTAACTTCTTGTTTTGGATCTGGACACGGTCACCGAGTGCTAATGTTTTTTTGGACTCGATTACATAGGAAACTGTATCCCGCTCCTCTATTGGTCGCTCAATGTCATTTTGCAGCGTATGTAAATACTTGGAGCGATCCTTGGTGATTGTATAGCTAGTAGCTGACAGTTTTTCTAATCGACCTTCCGGCAGACCGAACCATAGCTTAGGTCTATCGGCATCTACTGCTGGTACGAGTACTGATCGAAAACGAGAGGCCATGCGCTTTAGAAATTGCCAGTCAGTCTCTCTATATTGTAATATAAATTGCTTTAGAGGAGTAGATTTCGATGCAGTATCAATAACATCTGCACCTGGATAGTTAGCAAGTACTTGCTTGAGCATGGCATTATACGTCATCTTGTCATGCTGGAAAGAGCGAGCTTTGCGTTTACAATCCAAGGTAAATGTAGATGACACCGCTTCTAGCTCAATTTGGTACACGCCTCTCACCATACGAACTGCCACTTCGGATACTTGCCCTTTAAAAAGCGGCCGTACACGCTGTCCATTGCGCTTTTCATAGAGCTCTATTTGATCTGAACTGCTGGCAATCTGCATACAGCGATCTTTCTTCTCCTCCAGGATAAATCCCGTAATTGATAACCTTGCATGGTCATTCACAGTTTGGGTCAAGCTGAGATCATGCAACGTCTGAACCTCATAGGGGGATACAAGCTCAAGCTCTCCGTATCCAATTACTTCCTCATACGTGTTCACATGAATACCCTTCTTTCCTCAGGGATGATGGCTTATTCTTGACCATCATCTTCTACCTTTATCGTCCCGCAATATAGGCACATATTCGTAGATTGATTGGTAAGTGCGGGAAAACGCTCAATCAACTGATCAGATTTTCCATTAATCCATGGCATCGTAACCACTGGAGTACAGGGCATCGGTTTCAAAACACCATTATTAGCCGCTGTTGCTGCTGCCACTGTAGGATTTGATAATGTTTGACATAAACCAAAGGGCTGGATGTTAACATTGGGTTTATAATCCATTGTGTTCATCTGTGCCTTGTTTTTTGTATACACGCCATGGCTTACTGGCATCTTTAAAATGCTTGTTTGGTCGCCCTGTGAGCATGATAATTGGGCGCCAGCAACTACATAACTGCGCTGCTCATCGCCTTTTGTCTGCATTTCATCCGCCATTAGAAATCACCCTTTCTATCAGAAACGTCCATTCACATCGCTTCACTTTTGCATACTCAAAAGCGAAATAATAGGTAATGCCGAAATTACAAACTAATTAATGATTTCGTCGACTTATCATTGCCTTCCTCAAACAAACTGTATAAATAATGTTTTTCTTGCTACGCTAGTTACCTTGAAGGAAGGAGCTCGTTCCATTTGCCTTCCGTTTGCACTTTGCGTAATCGAATACCTCGAAACGAACGGCGCAATATACTTTCTGCGAGCTCAATATTGACAATGATATAATCCTCTTTTATCCCTTCAATTTGAAAGAAAGTGTATGGTGCGGCTAAAGTCTCATCAATAACGAGCTTTTTTAGCGTTCCATCTAGATGAAATTCGGTTTGTGCTGAAAGACAGGCCACTTTTGGAGGAATGGAAAGCCAATATAACGTCTGTTTTAATTTCGGCATATCTACGAGAACAACTGGTTTAAACGGTAGGCGTGGCTCATATTTTTCTACTAGCTGCTTTACTGGATCAGCTAAAAGAGCAATTGGCTTTTCGATAAAATCGATATAGTCATTTTCACTTTTATCTAATACAGGAAATTGACGATCTAGCTCCTCTAGCTCCTCCATTCTTTCCACTGTTAATAGTTCTTTTTTAATAATTTTTGATAGTCCAACTGGTTCTACAGCATTCGAGATACGCTCATCCTGAGATAGAATAAAATAGTTCATCTTGTTTCTCCTTTTTCACGACATCTATTTCCAAATGACACTCTCTATTTGGAATGGATCTAGCTTCAGATGCTCCCGTGCTTCCTTCGAGAACACAGCTTTTTCTAAATTAGCTCCTTCGAAATGAGCATTCTTGACGTTAGCCCCGATAAAGCAAGCACCTCGTAAATTAGCTAGCTCAAAATCAGCATCCTCTAAATTAGCACCAGTAAAGTTCACTGGGAGATAGCCGGGCATTTCCCACTGCTGTCGATTAGTTAGTCCGCTTGCTCCCTGAGTTTGTTGGAAGTTAGCACCTTGCAATTGACTATTGCTAAAATCAGCCTCATGAATCGTGCTGAAGCTTAAATCAACGTCCATTAGTTTACTATTCCTAAGATTGGCGCCAATGAGTAAGCAATTACGCATTTGGCTCTGTGCTAAATTCGTTTTCTGGAAAAAGGCATATCGAATATCTAAGTTTTCATAGTTGCCACCAGCTAGATTTAATTTGCTAAATACTTCATACGAATATTCATCCTCTAATTTTTGAGCCAGCCAAGCTTTGATTTCTTCACTATCCTTCGATGAGAAGTCCTCACTATAGACAACTTCATTGACGTCCATAAATTCACCTATACGAATTTCTACAGCATCATCCCGATCAAGTGCTAAATATTCTGGACATCTAATAATGTCTGGTAATGCATATCTAGCAAGGCTAATAACATATTGATGAAAATGAGTCGCTTCCTTTAGCTTGATGTGCTCAATATCCGCTTGGGAAATAGCTCCCATGAACGTTTTGCTGTATACATATAATTCTTCAACGAATTGCTCTAAAAAGCTTAGAGCCCAGCTTGCATCATAGGTCGTTAAAATAGGTCGGACGTCAAAGAACCAATCCTCATCTGTCCCCTCTACTAGATAATGATGGCGTCCCTCCAGTAGTTCTGTGCGCAGCATGGAAAACGTAATATGTCCAATTGGTCCTTTCTGTTGAAGGGATTGTTGCTGCTGTAGCTGCTGACAAATGATTTGGAAGGATTTTCTAAATTCTTCAGCAAGCTCATCCTTTGAGGATTGGAAAAAATCCTCTAATGCTAAGAGATGGGTCAACCGTCTTTTCTCTACTTCCGTTTCATAAAAATGCTGTAAAACTCCCTCTGCTTGCATCTGTGTCTCCTTCTTTCTAATTGGCCTTTACTTCTTTCCCGAAAATTTGCACACTGCCATCCATCGTTATTTTACTTTCTTTGCATTTTAATGAAATTTCCTCCTCTGCAGACAACAGAATTTTCTTGCTTGCATTGACTGAAATGTCTGCCTCGGAAATAAGCTTAATTTCCTTTTTACTAAAAATTTCAATACCGCTCGCTTCATTTAAACGGATAAAAATATCGTTATCCTGTGCTGTAATGACAATTTCTGTTGGGCTCATCTTAATTTCTTTGCCAAAGGCTGTTCTATAATATTTCGTCGAAGGATCATCTAGCTTATTAGTCGCGGTACTGTTTAAATTTTTTCGAATCGAGCTGCTAGCAATTCCCTCTTCTTCTCGATGCGAAGGGAAATACACATGAACAAAGTCGTTCACTTCAGGCATACAATACCAGCCACTATGCCCCTCAGCTGTAAAAGGCGTTGCATAAAGGAACCAATGCGCTTTACCTTTATCCTGTTTTTCATCAATAGTTAGATGGACTTTAATATGATCCTTGGCAACTTCCAACACTTTACCTTCAATAGAGACACCAGAAATTTCATCGTTGAATATTTCACTCTTGTTCATACCATTCTTCGTTGAAAGTGTATAACAATGCTTAAGTAAGCCATCCTTCATCGACGTAGAGGCCTCACAAACATAGAGTGTTTGCTCATGAAATGTTACGTAGTCTCCTATAGCAAGTACCTTATCGGTTTCCACTTCATAGTATAAAAAGTCATGCTCTCCCATACCTTGATTACCGTTATATGTATAGAGAAGATAATCTGCTAGTTTTTTTCTTGTCGTATAATGATAGTCTTCTAGCTTTCCTTTTGCATGACCAGCAGGGACACCAAAATGGAACTTTGGCTTATCAAAAGTAGCAGCAGGAACTAGTCCAGTGTTATAGCGGGAGGCAAGACGTTTTAAAAATTCCCAATCGGTTTCTCGGTACTGTAGAGTAAACTTGCCTAATTTCCCTCCCTTAGTAGCCTCATCGATGACATCGAGACCAGGATAATAAGGACTCATGAGCTTGAATAGAGATGAATAGGTTAGCTCTTTATCTTGATAGGAGCGATTTTTTTTCTGAATATCAAGGAAGTAGGTGTTGGAGGCAGCTTCGACTTCCATGTAGTATATCCCTCTAACCGCATGTATCTTGACGCCTAATATAACCCCCTTAAATAAAGGGGTAGGTGCACCTAAATGATCGAGTTGATTCACTTCGATGGATGAATAAACCTCTGTCATTTCCACGTACTGATCTCGAACTTCCTCAGGTACAATGCCTGTGAAGTGTAAAGTTGTGTGCTCATTCATTTTCTTTGTGAGTGTAAGATCTTGAACGCTCACTAGTTTAAATGGCAATATTTGTATATTATGATAGGCAGTTACTAATCCACTCATCGTAATACGCCTCCCCTTCCGTTAGAAGCGAATTGCATCGTTTCCATCATCGCTCTAGCGATAGGACGCCAAGTCTCAGTATCCTCCTCCGTACAATTGAACGTACCAATAAGTGCTTTCTCATCAATCGATACAAAGAACATTAAATTAAAAATCTCGCCATCAATAGCAGGTGTCATGACCTCAATAAAGCCAACTGTTTTGTCATCTATTTTGATCACATCTGTATCAAACCATTGTGCTGCAGGCTGAGCTTGCTCAAGAACGTCAATCATATTTTCCTGAAACTCAGCTACACCTTCATCAGATAAGGAATGTGATGTCTTGTTGAAGGCTAAATTGATAGTAGATGATTCATCCGTATAAATAATATTTGGTCTGCGCTCTGACGGGTATTTTAATGAGGCTAACTCAGCTGGCATGATTGAAAAGAGCTTCGGCATTCGGAACGAAATTTTTCCATCCATCACACGCTGATCAATGACCGGCACTTCCTGCTCATCTATATTGACAAAATCCTGGTAAAGGTCAATTGCTTGTAGCTCAGACTGTTCCTCCTGTAAAGGCTCCTCAGGCGGCGCTTGCTCCTCTTTCAAAGCAGCTTGCTTTTGAGCTAATTCATGTTGTTCTTGCTCTCGCATTTCATTTCTAAGAGCAATAATTTTTTCATCTAAAAATTTCAACCCATTCACCTTCCGTTTCATGAACGTTTTTTCAGCAGACCAGTAGCTAGTCAACAATCATGCGCTTAGGTCGCCCTTGACTGTGCCCTGTCATACGACCACCGCGCTTTGATTCTAATAAAATACGGTTCAAGTATTTATGAATTTGACTATTAGAAAATGTTTGGTAATCAAGCTCTAGCCGATTGCAAATATAGAAATCAATTGCTTCTCGTTGAACGCGCTCTTGATTTAAGCACTCTAAAGCAAAGGCTATATCATACGGATTCACTGGCCGATTTTTTAACAGCTCTCGTGCAAAATAGTGCAAAATGATTGGATGATATGTGCTTTTTTGAAAACCTGCATACTGACAGTGAAGATAATTGACCGTATTGTATTCTGTCGCAAAATCAAGAAAATCAATATACTCTGAACGCAGTTTGGCACCGGATTTTAATTTAAAGCGCGCTAACTCTAGCTCATTATGTGCAAGCTCTAGTGAATCATCTAGCACAATCTCTGTCGTGAGGCTTCTAAAATCTAATTCATTCACTTCTTCAGCAAATCGTACTTTTAAAATTGTTTCGCTTCCTGTTGCTTCATAAGGAAGCTCATAGCTACTATGCAGCATATAAAGCTTTCCATTATGCTTGATAATGCCTTTTGTAATGATGAGGCTTGTATCTGCTACAATAATTCTGGCACCGGAAATAATGCCATTCGAATAATCTTGGAAATATAAATCTAAAAATTCTCTTGGGTAATCTCGCAAATTTTCTAGCATTTCTCGCTTTAAAATGCGGCCTTTTTGAAAATGTGGATATTGATTGGCAAACAAGCTGTCACCCACCTCTTTTCTTGTTTTTCACTGATCAATGATGTCTCGGCGTCATTGCCGCTATCGCTACAGAATACATTTGCTGCTGTCGCTTCGCTTTCGCACAGAAAACATTTGCCGTTGTCGCGCAGACAAACAATGCGTCCAGGAATCAGCTTTGTGTTATACAAAGCTGATTCCATGACATCCGCCGGAGGCTGCTTTACTTTAATCCATCAAAGAAATCTAGCTCAGACAAATCGGTCTCAAAGGCAAAGAATTCCTTGCTACCGATAAACAGCTGCTCGTCTTTCCTTGCTACAGGAACTACATGGAAGCCCCAATGATCTTCGCCTGCAAAGACGAAGAACTTTACTTCTCCATTCGTGATGGAGTCCGTCTCGTCCTGTGGGATTTTATCTTGATAATGCATCGCGATATTCTCATAAAGAACAGGCACATATTCCTCCTGACGATTAAAGTACGTGTATTTATACGATGTGTGATTGTCACTACCCGTTAGGAAAAACTCAACTTCTTTTACACCCCATGGGCGAGAAATCGTACCGTGAATTTGATTCAGTCTTTCTAAGCTACTAATGAGTAATTTTTCCTGACGATTATGTGTAAAGGCACTGACAGCATAAGGGACAACTGGCGCATGATTCGTCACTTCTGTTTCGATCATGCCGATTTTCTTAGCATTTAAATAACGAAGTGCTCCCCTTAAACAAGCAAGCTTTAACTCTGGAACTTTCCCAATATTTTCTGCCTTTTGTCTAAACTCAATGCTGCGTCCTGGGACAAATTCCTTTAAAGCCTCGCGAAATGCGTCTATTTTACAGGATTGTCCCGTTAATTTAATGATGGAGTAGTCACTTAGTATGCCATTCTCATAAAATTCCTCTAAAAACTCTCGCACGATATCATAAATATCCGCCTTTATGAGATGATTGATTTCTTTAATGTTGAAAAAGACATTTGGGAAATCATAAACTTCCTTAAATTGATTGTTTTCTACCAACGACAGGCACCAGCGGTCTACTGCTGTGACATTTAAATCACTATCGTGCTGCATATCGCTATCCGCGTAGAAACGACTTCTTAATATACCTGTTTTGCGGAAAAACTCCTTCTTCATCTCTTCTGCCATTTCCCATAAGAAATAATAATTATTGCGGACACGTAGGTATTCATCACGTGTGCGATTTTCATATTCTTTAAAGCGCGTAGGGATAATATTTTCGGCATCTACAAAGGCTTTTTCGAATTGCTCGTACACTGCTTCCACACCATGATCGTCTACAAATCGATAAATATCCTTACCTGGAATATCGATTAATGCATCGATATCATAATCATTCTTTCCTCGACTATAATAATTGGCAAAGACGATTTTCATAAATTGGAAAATACGATACGTAATATTGTTGCCTCCGAAATTCGTATCCCCATTTTCATAGGTAGTATGAATATCAATTTTGTAAGAAATATGTCCGTCCTCTATCCGAAACTTACAGGAAGAAAGGTCTGTTGTTCCGCCACCACAATCGATCACGAGTGCTTTATATTCCTTGCCATCGAGAAAACTATTATTCTCTATTTGATTGGCAATCGTATTATAAAGAACCGACATTCCTTCATCGAGAGCATGCTCCGTTTCAATCTGATATTCAGGTAAAATCGCACGAAACATATCTAAAAATTGTGTTTTCAGCTTAACAGGACTGGAAATATGTAAATGCTTAAAGCGACATTTAAATTGATGCTCTGCCATTCGAATAACATAAAGCATAAACTCTCTTATAATTTGGCTCCGTGGAACAAGTGCCGTATTCCCGTTAGCATCCATCACCTCTTCCAGCTTGGCATAATTACTAACCCAGCGTTTAATACCTTGGAATTTCGTAGCCAATGATGTATAGCTATTTTTTTTCATCATTTTTAATGCTTCATAACCAAAGTGATAGCCTACTTGATCTGCATTGGAGCAATCTGCCACAGTCATGACTGTCGGTACTACTTCAATCCATTCGTTTTGATGAAGTGGATCTGGAAATTGTACAAAATTAATGCTATTTAGCTGAATTCTGTTATTTAATAAATCATGACTACAAGGAGAGGACACATAATCACTCTCTAAATAGACACCAGCCGTTGTATTTGTTGTTCCGAAATCAATAGCAAGAATAGCATTAGTTGTTTCCAGCTGTTTTATTTCTAAATCTGGTATTGGCACCTTATAGTAATGAAGATTTGTTGGCGGAAGTGGGGTTTCCTGATAGTAAGTCTTAAAGATATATTCGGAATCTTGCTTTCTTAAAAAAATAAAGCTGTAGTTTTTATTATTTGTCTTCCGAATACCAATTGCTTGATCAGCTGCGAAATAATATTGATTTGGGACTTCGTCGTCTTTAAGGATATTAAGAATGCCGCAAAGATCTAGCTGCTCATTGACTAGTAGTACATTGGATTCAACAAGAAAGCCGCCTGTTTCAACGAAATACTGATCGGGTTTATCGATTTTCATCCCACTATATAAGCTCATTTTGGCAGGAATTTTAATGTCACCATTGTCAGACATCGGTGTTTTTAAATACTCTTGCATAGCCGCTTCTACTCGTTCAAAGCCACCATCCTTTTTTTCCCTAATAAGAGGGTTTTCTTCAGAGCCACGATATCTTAAAATCTTGTCGATTAACTCATCTCTTGTCAGTGTATTAATAAGCCCGGTCACAAGCTTTTCCTTATAGCAAATATTTCTAAGCTGGAAGGTTGTCATTTCCATTAATTCTACTCGTGTATAGGTCATATATTTCTTGTCTGTATTACGCTTATTGGCATACAGCTTATATGAATATTTAGTTGTCATTGGAATGCCTCCTCTGCCCTATTTAGTAAAGAGCTATTCGATCTAGCTTCATTGTTTCCTCTGCATCAATAATGCCGAAGTGATATCGCCAATAAACCTCCATATGAAAACCTATTGGCAGGAAAATTTCTTGGACAAGCCGGACCTTTCGCTCATTCTGTTCTGTCTGCTTTTGACGGATGTATACAAGCAGCTCATCCTGCTCCTCCGATTTCACATAAATCATGCAATTTTTAAAGAGCCTTTTCAGCGTATCCTTTAATAAGTAAATTTCTTCACCTGTCTGATAAAGTCTGAGCATATTTAGTGCAACTATTTCTTGCTCCTTTTTCGTAAAGGCATGCATATTGTCGCGTACCAATTTTCCACATACATTCGCTTCGATTTCTCTTAAAATAAAACGAATATAGAACTCTCTTTTATTCATGCCTTGCATACGATCAATTTCAGCTAAAAAATGCAATACGGTATCTAAAAGATAATTTCTAAACTCTAAATCTGAAGAATTATCTGGATGGAACAGACCATTAAAAATGCCGTAATAACGATAATACGGATTTACTTCAACATGCTGTTCAACATACTGTGCATTTAATAGTTGTGGACTAAGCTCCATATATGGTGAATAGGCTTCGGCAAGATGAAAATATATATCCTTTTTAGAAAGACCTTCATCCTCAGCTTTAATAAGCAAATCCCAAATATAGTTCATAGCCAAACACCTACACATTCATATTCGAAGAAATGTCGTTGTACTTCTGATACGAGGAAGCTCAAAATATCGTTTGCAATAAAGCTTCTCTCCTCATTCGCCTTAAACTTTAATAGCATCGTTTTTTTATGATTATTTTCTCCTATCATTTCCGTTAAGAAAGTGTTCACAGAATGAGTAAAGCTTGTTCCAGAATAGGCGTCCACTATTTCGATATCAACAAGCTCAAAGCTGTTAGCAGCCTCGAAGGAATTAATCATACGTGTAATTTCGCCCTTCGTTTTAACAGTAGCCGTATACTTGTTAGCAAATTTGTGTATAAAATGCTCAATTCTTCTATTTGATACAAGCTCATAATGTAATTTCCCAATTTTCTCATCTGCCATTTTTGCAATTTTGATTAGCTGCCAAACCCCCGACTTATCGCGGGGTGAGACAATTGTTAATTCATTGTCTGAGCGTTTAACGTAACGAACATTTTCCTCATCGGCCTCAACAAGATAGCCATGCTCGTTGCCGATTTTACGTATGGAAAGGACATGCTCATAATTCACCTTATCAATTGCAGGGATGGGAAAACCGACATTTTTGACCTCATGACGTTCAATATTCCATAACGGAACCATATTTAGGCGTTTTTTGTCCTCATACTCTTCTAAATCAACAATTATTTCAGTAATTTCAGCATTCTCATCTAAAGGTGGACAATCTACTAAATTGATATTAAAAAATTTATAAACGAAAGGATGATTAATCGTTTTCCATGGTAGGCCATTTATTTGGAAAAGCGGATATAGCTTGTTCATCTCTTGTAAATAATCCGTATTTTGGGTAAGGCTAACCTTTATTTCTACTTGTCCATTTGTCGTTACGAGCTTTCCACTAAAGAGTCGCTGCTTTGCAAGTAACTGTTGAATTTGCATGGAATCACATTCTAGAAATAATGTGAACAGTTCTGCAGATTCCTTGTTTTTAAACGCTTCAAGCATTTTTTTTATATTGATAGATTTACTTTCTAAATCAGCTGATCGCATCGGGAATAAGCATTCATGAATAGGGTCAACATCCTCCTTAGAACTTAGGGTCACGTAAATATCAAACCTATTCTCAACATCATCCATTTCGTTGAATATGCGCTCCTCGAGCCTATTGTTCATGTCATTCTGATAATCGATTAAATTTACAAAAACGCCACTGACAATATCCTTTAGCAGTTGACGTTGCTCTAAATCCTCTATTTTGCGTAACCGTTCAATCATGAGCTCTTTCATCAATTTATTTTCCCTCTTTCATCACTTCAGCATTAGATGGCTCACCGGCAGCTGTTCCTTCATTCGTAGGCGGCGCTGCATTATCAGCAGTTTGCGGTTGAGGAGGTGGATTCAATTTATCATTGGCATTCATAACCTTTCGCTCAAGACCTAAAACCTTCGACAGCAGCTCTGTCTCCTGATAAATTTCCTGTGCAAGTGTATAATATTCAATCGCTTTCCCAAACTCTTGACGTGCATAGCTCTGATCTCCACTTTTTTCTAAGCCTTCAGCCTTTAATTCCTTTTGGGCCTTTTTCAATTCAGCAATTTTAGCCTCTGTATCTTCTATTTTTGTCTTTATTTCAGGTTCGCCCGTATAGGCAATTGTCAGGGCTTTTTTTCTTGCCTTTTGATACGTTTCAAGAGCCCCATTGTAATCCTCTGCCTCGAATCGGAAATCTCCATCTTTTACAGCTTCAGCAATTTGTACAATAGTATCCATATTGGCGATTCTTTGTTCAACTACTTCTTTCCCAAAGTCTTTAATAAGCTTTCCTTCTTTTTTAGCCTTTTCATATTGCTCAAGCGCATCGTTAAATTTACCTTCTTCCGCTGCTTTATCTCCGTTGATAATCAAATCGGTAACCCTTAATTTTTTAGCTAGTAAATTTCTATGTATTGGATCCTTCAATTTTTTCGCCGCATTTCTGCCCTCACTATATTCCAACAGTGCCTTATCATAAGTTCCATCTTGAAAATACTGGTTTCCGCTCTTTTCATGATCTTTCATCTCTACGGTTAATTCAGCCATTTTTTTAGCTTGCTTCACCTGATAAAAAATCGTGCCTCCACCTACGACCAAAGCTAGCACTAATGCAGCTGCAATCATTTTGATGTATTTCATTTTTTTCTTATTTGTTTCCTGATAAACCTTGTTCGCAAATATAGCTGCGATTGTGTAATTATTGACGACTTTCTTTTGCCTACTTAACAGTATCTCTTCTAGTAAATCAATGTATTGTTCAGGCTCTTTTGCTTCTTCCAACGCATCGGCCATTTCAATTTCATTGACATCTTCCCAAAAGCCAGCTGTACAAAGCACTAGTACATCGTCATCCATTAATTTCATTTTCTTTGAAACAAAAGGCTGAAAATCTTTTGGTTTACCAAGATAATTTAATAAATTAGTTCTTTCCTCATGCTGGCTAATATCGAGCGAACGATTCCTAGTATTGACGATCTCTTGCGCTAAGCTTTGATCCGTGCTTTTATACGTTAAAGTACCATTCCGGAAATGATACAGCCTCGAATTTCCGGCAACTGCCACAATCATCTTAGAGTAATCTGAGACGACCATGACAATACTAGCCTTCAATCTTACCCTTAAGCTTTGAGCTTGAAGTATGTCTTGCGCATTTTTCAAATATTTTTTAATGCTTCTTCTAGACATGGATGGCTTTTCCATAAATTTTTCTAAAATTGCCTTCACAGCAAGCTCTGCACTACTTATTTCCTGATCAGAATCTAACCCTTTTATAGCTACCCAGCAGGCTACATCGTCCAGCTCTGTATAGGCAAAGTAATCTTTATTTTGCAAAAATGAGCCCGCTTCGGATAAAAAGCTTGTTTTAAAGTTGCTATTTTCCTTTCTCATGATTACTCCTCCTTATTTACTGACTCATTTAAAGACGACAAGTAAAATGATTACCATGTTTTTTCTAAAATAACGATGGTTGCATTATCTTGATTTTTTAAGCGTTTTTGTTCAACGGCCTTAATAATGTCTTGAGCAATATCATAGGGAGTCGCTTGCTGAGAAAGAATTTTCTCCATTTCAACCTCTGTTAAAGTATCATAGACTCCATCACTAAATAGACATACCTTGTCTCCTCTATTTAGCTGGATCGGACTTTTTCCTATATCCATATTTTTAAAGCCTTCATACCCTAAATAATTGATAAGTCTCTTTTTCAAAGGATTTTCCTGCACCTCAAGCTGAGATATTTCACCAGATATATATCGCTCAGTTAACACTGATTCAAAAATATGCTTTTGATTGATTGCCTTGAATTCTCCATTTCGAAAAATAGTTATGACACTATCTCCAACGGCTCCCCAGTGAAGAAATCCGTTATCATCAATAACGGCTGCCACTAATGTAGTCCCACCATTCGAGCCATTTAAATTTTCGACAATCATATGATTACTTGCAAAAGCGGCCTCCTTAAAAAATTTTTCTAGCGTATTTAGACCGCTAAGCTTTTTGAATTCTTCTATAAATGTATTGACAGCAACAGTGCTTGCCATCCTACCGTTGGCTAAACCACTGATACCATCTGCTAGGACAGCAATTGTTCCATTATTCGTTTCAGCTGTAGAGAAATAATCATCTTGCTCATCACGTCTGCCAATCGTTTGTCCATTTCCGATTTCTATTTTGTTTTTTTCATTTTGTTGCGCAAGCATGTTTCGAATAATTAATAAGGCAACGAGTACAACGATAAAAATAAGCGAAATTATGTATGGCAGTAGTTTCGGATCCATTTGTCATCATTCCTCACTGTTGTTGTTTTCCCATTCAAAATGAACACCACATAAGGGAATAAAAAGAAACATACTTCTGCCTAACTGAATAACATCATACGCCGCAAGCTCTGTTGGCGTATAAACCGCTTCATTGTTCAGATAAGCTAAGCCTGATGCATCTCCTGGAAGTAGATAAAAGTTTCTTTTTTTAGGATCATAAACAATGACTGCATGGTTTCGCTGAGAAATCGAATTATCTCCAACAATGCGAATGTGCATATCTTCTGCTCTACCAATAAAGTTTTTTTCCGATAAAATCCGATAGTCTCGCCCCATTTGTGGCCCTTCAATACAAACTAACCATCCCGTTACCGGATCAATGCCATCCATTTCTCCGAGATATGGCATTGTTTTATCATCTACCTCAGCTACAGCTACTTGCTGACCGCTTGGTCTTTGCTCCTGTTCCACCATTACATTGCAATATGGACAAACATTTCTATGTCTTCTTGAACTAAACATGTGACCATTCGTGCATCTAATCAAACTCATTTTCGCTATCCCCCGTCTATGTTACGAATTTACTTGTCTCTATTTCACTAAAATTCGCGTATTTGCTATGTATATCATGTCTCCATTACCGATTGGGTAAGGGTTTTCGTGTTGAATTCTATTTTTAACGCGCTTATGAGCTTTTTTTATACCAACACCATTTACTGAATCAATATCCTCTATGTACCATACGCCAGAAACATTGTTTAATACGGCATGTTCATAGTTGATAAGCGATTCATATTCTGTACCGCTTAAATCGATATCTGCCTTATTGTCAGCTGAACTTTTCCCAATAAGTAATGATGTTTGGTCATCTATCTCCCATTCATCTATTTCAGCTCCTCGATCATTGAGGAGAACTAATTTTCGAATTTTCTTGTTTGTCACAACATCTTTTTTATCTCTTGCTTCATACTTAACAGAGCCATAAACAATTGCTAGTATGACCAACATAAGTCCAATAATTGTTTTCAACATAAAATTCTGATTCATGACAAATACGTATAAAATGAAAAAGAAGGCGATGATGACAATAATGATATCCATAACTTTTATAATCATTTGTTTCTTTGCTTTTTCAGTGTATGTATCCGTTGAATTTTGACCATACATGGTATCACACTCCTTCATACTAGCTATGGCTTCGTTTTACTTGTTAAAAAAACGTTCAAATAAATCTGTTGTATCTAGTGGATTCTTCTTGGCATTCTTGTTAAGGGTAGATCCCATTTCTTTCGTTTTAGGATTAAAGCCAAAAAAATGCTCAAAGTTTTTTTCAATATTGCCCATATTAAAATCTGGCTTTTTTTCAGTAGCTTGTTGGCGTGTAGATTGTTTTTCATACGTCTGTCCATTACGCCAACTTTGACCAGCCCCATCTAGTTGAGCATCGTATGCTTCTCTTGAAGCCTGATCCTTCAGTACTTTGTATGCCTCTGTCACTGCTAAAAAAATCTTTTCAGATTCTTTGTTTCCACCGCTCACGTCTGGATGATGTTTTTTTGAAAGCTTTCGGTAAGCGAGTTTTATTTGTTCGGGTGTAGCATCTCTACTGACACCTAAAGTTTCATAATGCGTTTTCATGTTTTTCATCCCCAGTATTAGGATTATTCAAAATTATCTAAGGAACTATGAAAGTCCCTTAGATAATGTGGAGTTCTATCAAGCAACAATCTTAAACAGCGTAGCCGCCTTCGATTTTCGCCAAGTCTGTTTTGTCTTTCTTTTGCTTAATGAATAAGAAAAATTCACCAATACCTTCTGTGTCACCATACTGTTCTGAATAGTCAACAACGAAAGCATTTGGGAAATGAATTTTTCGTACTACTTGATCAGCAGAAATAACTTCTAATGTTACTTTACGGTAACAGTCAGCTTTTTCAGCTGGTACTAATGACCATAATCCTAATTTCATCGTATCATCAGAATTATCACCATCAGTTGCAGTAAGGATTTTACCTCTTACTTTTAAAGTTGCCCCTACATCTGTTGAACGTGCGTTAGAATCATTTGGCGTATCTGTTTCATACTGAACAGACATAATGCTATCTAACCCTAATTCAATTGCTTCTGATCCTTCTACTTTTAATACAAAACCCATTCTCAGTACCTCCTAAAATTTGTTTGAATCATCTCAAAAAATCGTTTTAGGTGAAGTGTATAACTAGTTGTATACATTCCTCCATGCCTAATGCAAAATACATGCAGCATAGAGAAATATGTAATGTTTTCACCTTACAATTAATGGAGGATTCTATTTATGTTAAAAGATTTATGAAAAAATCTTAAACATACGACTTAAAAAATTTTTTAGTGTATGTGTAAACTTGTTAGGCCTTAACAGCACTACTTGCCTTTGTAATCATAACTTCAAGATTCTTCACATTACCGTTAAACACTAGGTCAATCTGACATGTGCTTGTTTTTTCATCGATAATGTAGCCGATGTCATCTCCATCGTGAATAATGGAGTTTACATAGCCTTTCTCTTGAAGCCATTTGCTTTTTTGGCTACTTGGATTATTACTAAAGAATCGAACGATATTTTCATGCTTAAAGTCACCTGATTGGAATCGTAAAATTCTCTCAATATACGTACTAACTTGTGTTTTGTAGATGGAATCAAATCCATCTTCTTCCATTGCTAAACTTCTAGCTTTATACACAGTAATACGTTTAATATCTTTATCTTGCAGCTGCGCATTTTCAGAAGAGAATACAAAGCCAAAGCTTCTGCTGTTAATAGCATCTTTAATGTTATTAGTAAATCCTGAGATTTCTTTTGCCATTGTTGTAACGGCTTTAAGTGAGTTATCACCCGCTTCGATATCGAAACGTACACCAGGATAATTTCTTTGAACATTTCTGAACGAGTCTTTCAAATATTCTGGACATTGATAAGCTGAAACGATACCTGCTGCCACATAGCTAGCACCTACATAGACGCCCTCTATCCAAAGCTTTAGAATATCCTCTTTCTCTTTAGATAATCGTGCTCCATTTTCTGTTGTCTGCATTCTTGTATCAATGATCACACCAGATTTATCTTTAGGAATAATCGTGAAGTTCGGTAAACATGGTATCGCAAACTCACTATAATCTTTTCGAACAAGCACCGAGCATTTATCGATTAGGCGATCGATACCTGCAGTAGCAATTCCATTAAATGTCGTTTCTTCTTCCGCCATGAAGTTGAAGAAGATCTGTACTTTATAATCTTTCACAGTATCTAAAAGAATTGATAACGACTCCATTGTATTGCCTTCTTGCTTAGCCACTTTATCGTTCCCTTTAAATCTAGCTCTGCTTACTTTCATTTTTCCAGATGCCTCTAGTTCCAGAGAAGGAACAATTCCATACCAAACCGTATCTGTAAAGTCATTTTTGGAGTTAACTGTGTTTAAATACGTGCGTAATCGTGGTAGGTTATTACTTTTAACGAGCATATCTAACTTTGTGTTCGTTACTAGTAACGAAGGCTGCATACCTTTATTTTTAGTTGTATATTGATCAAAGTACATTTTTACGCCCAATAGCTTTTCCACTAATGGCTTCACTGTTTTTACAAATTCATCCTTAGCATCCTTATAGAATTCTAAGTATGTATTGTAATTTTGTACTTCTGTCTCTACATCAAATTCTGCCTTCACAGCTGGCAAAGGAGAGAAAGTTCTAACGACTAAATCTTTAACATAGGAGGATGGTGATTCTGTAATCGCCTCATAATCCTCTTCAAAAACTGTGCTCAAACCATAGTTACTATTTTCTTCAATAACCATTAGTTCTGAGCTATTATTTTGAGGTGCCTCAATGATTTTTAATTCACCATTATCACCGATAGATAGTGTCCCAATTTGTAATTTTTCAGATTCATCTTCATCCTGATTAACACCTAGCAATAGTCTTGTTTTAATATCTTCAATTGCTAAAGGAAGCATCGCCATGACATTGTTGTAATTTCGACTCGCTACTTCAAACATCAGGTTTAGCTTGTCCCCTGTATCCAATTTTTTTGGATCGTCGTCATCTAATTTGTCATATTCACCGTATAGGTAATGGATTTCTTTTCGGACTTGTCGAATATCGTCCATAACCTTTTTAGGAGAGATCATATCAAGCAAATTTTCAAACTTAAAATCAACATTCGCAATGCCCTGACTTCTTTTCGTATCGATAAGTGTAAATAGCATTTTTAAAAAATCATTATTTTGGTCAATGGCTATTTCAGAAATACAGTCATCTTGAATTCCTTCTGGTTTTTTTAATGTATACATAACCTTTTGGTTCGCAGCATTGTAGAATGAATAAACCGTTGGAGAAAACTTGTCTAAAAATTCATCGAAGCTTTTGACAAGAAGATATTCATTCATTTCTTTGATCTTTTCATCACTAAGGCTGTCAATCCCTTTTACATCTCCAACCAGCGTAATTAAATCCATTTTTTCAGGATTAATTTCCTCAAAGAGCATGGTTCTGTTTGTTTGACTAATAATCTCCATTCAGTCGGCCGTATGATTATACAGCCATCCCTCCCTTTTGTAACAAATTTCGAGTAAGCATAATCTTCAGCGAGTAACAATTAAAAATTCACTATTTAGTCATAAAATGGTAACGTAAGATAAAGAATTTACAGTTAGTAAAACTAGAATTGTATTCTTACCTCCTACTTCTACATCACTGAAGACATTATGTATCACAAAGTAACTATACAATATCTAATTTTATTGTCAATATTTACATATGAATATTATGTAAAATAAATGTATTTAATTGGGTGTATGGTAAAAAATAAGCATCGAGAAATTTATGATATTTTAACGAAAAAAGTGTCTGTATTCGTTTTATTTTACTAAAAAAAACAGCCTATAGCGTATTTTTAATACTCCATATGCTGCTTCGTAAGCACCTACCTTTAACCACAAAATGATAATATAGAATCACATCACCTAAATTATTGGTCAGTTTGAATTATTTTCCTTAAAATAGTTCCTTATCCTATTGACAATATCTTCAATAGTAATGACTAACTTCATATATTTTAGTGAAGAACATCTTTTCTTCGCTTGCACGGCCAGCCCCCACATGATAGTTTGAGATAAAAGAGTACTCACCTTATGATTGTATTTTCTTACATTCTTAATATTATCCTCTATCAACCGCTGCGATATATCAGGTGGAATAACATTTGTCAGAGAATAATAAAATGTTGCTGCTAAACTATAAACATCTGTATATACACCTTGCTCAGATATAGTCGAATATTGCTCAAGCGGAGAAAATCCCGGACTAGTAAATATTTGATAATTTTCATCTGTTTTATAAAAAGTCGCAGAACCAAAATCTAGTAAGAATGGATTACCTTCAGAATCAATCAAAATATTATTTGGTTTAATGTCACGATGGAGTATGCCTTTCTTATGTAAATAGCTTAAAGCATCAATAAGAGGGAGAAAAATAGTAGTGTATAAATGATCCCTCTCATTAATGGGATAATCCTTTAAATATTGATCCAATAACGTTCCTTCATAATACTCCATAATGATATAAATCGACTCATTTTCTTCAAAGTGGTCCATATATTTGACCAAATTACGATGATTTATTTGCTGCATAATTAACGCTTCATTTAGAAAAATAGCTTTTAATTTCCAGAACTTCTCCTTTGATGAAGGTAAACGATTAACGACTGTTTTATTATCTAAATCCCGTAAAGCTATATCATTTGGAAAGAACTCCTTAATAATTACCTGATTCCCTTCATAAGTATTTTCTGCACGATAAACAAAGGACAATTTACTACTAGCAATAACTTCTTTTATTTTATATGTATCGTTCAAAACGCTATTTGCCGGTAAGCCCAACTCAACTTCAGTCGCTTGCATTTTCGTTCTATCATCCCTTTCAACATTTGAATTATGAACAATTTATTACATTTTTAATATGAAATATAATTTTTTTAGATCACCTTCATAACGTGTAGTTGATTACTGTTCCGACTGTAGGCTTCCAATTCACTTCACTGTAGCGTCTCGGATCAACAGATAATTTTTGCACGAAAGCGTAGTGCTGCCGTAGCGACCGCAACAGGGTTTTTCTGCATTGATTGCGACTCGGCTTCGGATTTAGGGTTTTAGCCGTGCGATTGCGACTCGAATGCGGCTTCAGGGTTTTTCCGTGCGATTGCGACTCGAATGCGGCTTCAGGGTTTTAGCCCACCGTTAACGACGCGGCAGCGCAACAGGATTTAACAAACCTATAGCACGCGGCGGCGGCTTCAGGATTTTAGCAGACCAATAACGATGAGGCTGTGCAACAGCACGAAGTATGTCACGAAGGCATCCACCATGTTAAGTTATGATTCGTTATTTTAACTAAAATACAAATTAATGTAAGTATATCAATATACACCCTTTTATTAAATAGTTATCTTTTAATAGATTTACATCGAATAGTGGGGGTAGGCACAATGTGAAACCGTTGCGTTCTTTTTTCCTGCCACATTGCTGGTTCTATCCATCTTTTTGATGGTTTTATCCATCGCTTCGCCTGTTCTATCCGTCGCTCTCGATTTTCTTTCCGTCGCTTGGACCATTCTTTCCGTCTCTTCGGATCTTCTTTCCGTCACTCCCATTTCTTTCCGTCGTCTTGGCCCTTCTTTCCGTCACTCTCGACTTTCTTTCCGTCGCTTGGACCATTCTTTCCGTCTTTTCGGCTCTTTTTTCCGTCGCTCTAACTTCTTTCCGTCGCCCTGGCCCTTCTTTCCGTCGCTCTCGACTTTCTTTCCGTCGCTTGGACCATTCTTTCCGTCTCTTCGGCTCTTCTTTCCGTCACTCTAATTTCTTTCCGTCACCTTGGTCCTGCTTTCCGACGCTCTGATTCCTATCCGTCGCTTGGACCATTCTTTCCGTCTCTTCGGATCTTCTTTCCGTCACTCTAACTTCTTTCCGTCGCCCTGGCCCTTCTTTCCGTCGCTCTCGACTTTCTTTCCGTCGCTTGGACCATTCTTTCCGTCTCTTCGGATCTTCTTTCCGTCACTCCCATTTCTTTCCGTCGTCTTGGCCCTTCTTTCCGTCACTCTAATTTCCATCCGTCGCCTTAGCCCTCCTTTCCGTCGCTCTAATCTCTTTCCGTCACCTTGGCCTTCTCTCCGTCACTCTCAACCTCCTTTCCGTCACCCCAGCTCTTCTTTCCATCGCTCTGTCTCCTCCCCGCCACTTTGCTATCAAAAAAAAGAATAGAAAAAAACGTCCAACAAGTACTTAAATACTCATTGGACGCTATGGTAGTTAATTATGCTTTTTGGTAGCGAAGCACAGGTGTACGAGCAGCGCGTGTTTCGTCTAAACGAGATACAACTGTTGTATGTGGTGCTTCTTGTACGATTGATGGATTTTCTTCTGCTTCTTTTGCAATTTGGATCATTATATCGCAGAATGCATCTAATGTTTCTTTTGATTCCGTTTCTGTTGGCTCAATCATTAACGCCTCTTCCACATTTAACGGGAAGTAAGTTGTTGGTGGATGGTAGCCAAAGTCTAACAGACGTTTTGCGATATCTAAAGTACGAACGCCAAGTTTCTTTTGACGACGACCTGATAATACAAATTCATGTTTACAATGACGGTTATATGGTAGATCGTAGAATGGCTCTAAGCGACGCATCATGTAGTTTGCGTTTAGTACAGCGTATTCTGTAACAGCTTTTAGGCCATCTGGACCCATTGTACGGATATAAGTGTATGCACGTACGTTGATACCAAAGTTACCGTAGTAAGGTTTAACACGACCGATTGATTGTGGACGGTCGTAATCGAAGTGATATGTTCCTTCCTCTGTTCTTACTAAAACTGGTTTTGGAAGGAATGGAATTAAATCTGCTTTTACACCAACTGGACCAGAACCTGGGCCACCGCCGCCGTGAGGACCTGTAAATGTTTTGTGTAAATTTAAGTGTACGCAGTCAAAGCCCATATCACCAGGACGTGCTTTACTCATAACTGCGTTTAAGTTTGCACCGTCATAGTATACTTTACCGCCAACAGAGTGGATAAGCTCTGCCATTTCGATAATGTTTTCTTCAAATAGACCAAGTGTATTTGGATTTGTTAGCATTAATGCCGCTGTATCAGCACCAACTACTTTGCGTAAATCCTCAATATCTACTAAACCATTTTCATCTGATTTAACAGTGATAGTTTCAAAGCCTGCAACAGTTGCCGATGCTGGGTTTGTACCGTGAGCAGAGTCAGGAACGATAACTTTATTACGATGACCTTCACCGTTTGCTTCATGGAAAGCACGAATCATCATTAATGCTGTCCATTCACCATGTGCACCTGCCGCTGGTTGTAATGTCACTTCATCCATACCTGTAATTTCAACTAATGAAGTTTGTAGATCATAAAGAAGCTCCATTGCACCTTGAACTGTTGACTCATCCTGTAATGGGTGCACATTTGCAAAACCAGAAATTCGGGCAACTGCCTCGTTAATTTTAGGATTATATTTCATCGTACAAGAACCAAGAGGGTAGAAGCCAGAGTCCACACCGTGGTTTCGGCGAGAAAGTGCTGTATAGTGACGCATAATATCAAGCTCAGATACTTCTGGTAATTCCGCTGCTTCCACGCGTACTAAGTTTGCTGGCAGTAAATCTGCGAGATCAATCTCTGGTACATCAAGTGCTTCTAAGCTGTAACCTACGCGACCTTCTTTGGAAATTTCAAAAATGAGTGATTGATTTTCGTTATGCATTAAGAGCCCCCATTTCCGCAACAAGTGCATCAATTTCTTCTTTCGTGCGTAATTCTGTTACAGCGATTAGCACGTGATTTTTAAGAGAGTCATATGTTTGACCTAAAGGATAACCACCGATAATACCTTTTTCAATTAAGCCTTTATTAATTTCTTTCACACATTTATTTGTCTTTACAACGATTTCGTTAAAGTGTGCACCTTGGAATGCTACTGTGAAGCCTGCAGCTTCAAAGGCATTTTTAGCATAGCGAGTTTTCGCAATATTTTGCATAGCCATTTCACGAACACCTTGCTTACCAAGAGCAGTCATTGCTACAGAAGCGGCAAGTGCAAGAAGCGCTTGGTTCGAACAAATATTAGATGTTGCTTTATCACGACGAATATGTTGCTCACGTGCTTGTAATGTTAAAACATAACCACGACGTCCTTCACCGTCTACTGTTTCACCAACAAGACGACCTGGAACTTTACGCATTAGCTTCGTTGTTACTGCAAAGAAACCACAGTGCGGACCACCGAATGCTTCAGAAATTCCAAAGACCTGTGCGTCCCCTACACAAATATCAGCACCTAGCTTACCAGGTGGTGTTAAAACCCCTAGTGAAAGTGGATTTGCAGATACGACAAATAAACTTTTTGCTTCATGTGCAATATCACCAATTACTTGTAAGTCCTCTATTTGGCCAAAGAAGTTAGGATATTGTGCAATAACAGCTGCCGTATTGTCATCCATTAGTTCCTTTAAAGCTTCTACATCTGTTACACCATCTTTTTGTGGAACAGTAACAATTTCAATGGATTGACCGTATGCATATGTAGCAACGACATCGCGATACTCAGGATGAACTGCCTCAGATACTAAAATTTTCTTACGGCGCGTATGTCCAGCTGCTAGCATCCCCGCTTCCGCTAATGCCGTTCCTCCATCATACATAGAAGAGTTTGCAAGATCCATACCTGTAAGCTCTGCAATCATCGTTTGGAATTCAAAAATTGCTTGTAATTCCCCTTGTGAAATTTCTGGTTGATATGGAGTATACGCTGTATAAAACTCTGAACGAGAAATAACATGGTCCACGATAATTGGTTTATAGTGGTTGTATACGCCTGCACCTAAAAACGATACGTTAGCATTTGTATCTTTATTTTTCGCAGCAAGTGCCGTTAATTCTTTTAATAAAGCTGATTCAGATTTTGCATCTTTAATATCATATAGGCCTTTAAAACGTACTTTTTCTGGAATATCCCCAAATAACTCATCAACTGAGGATACGCCAATTACGTCTAACATTTCTTGTTTATCTTGCTCCGTCATTGGTAAATAACGATGTTTCATAAATGTAGGTCCCTCTTTTCAACTTTTATTTTGAACGTTTGTAAAACGGTGTTTCAACTGTTACTACCTTTAAGTGCTTACCACGAATTTCGATTTCTAATTCAGTTCCAATAGTTGCGAATTGGCTGTCAATTAATGCGTGACCAACATTACGTTTAGAGGAAGGAAGCTGTGTTCCTGTTGTCACTTCACCGATTTCCTTACCATCCTTAAACACTTTGTAGCCATGACGAGGAATTCCCTTATCAATCATTTCAATACCTACAATTTTACGTGACAGTCCATTTTCTTTTTGTGCCGCTAATGCATCATGACCATTAAAGCCCTCTTTATTTAACTTCACAGCAAACCCAATACCAGCCTCTAGAGGTGAAATTGTGGCTGATAGCTCTTGCCCGTATAATGGAAGACCTGCTTCGAAACGAAGTGTATCACGGCAACCTAGACCTGCTGGTACAACGCCTTTGTCTTTTCCAGCCTCTAAAATTGCATTCCATAAAGCTTTAATATCTTCTGGAGATCCGTATAATTCAAAACCATCTTCCCCTGTGTAACCGCTACGAGATACTAATGCTTTATGACCAGCAACTTCAACGTCTGCTTGGAAACGGAAGTATTTAATCGTTTTTAAATCAGTGTCTGTTAACGTTTGAAGAACCTCTTCTGCTAATGGACCTTGAAGGGCAATTTGTGCATAAGCATCTGATTGATTGTCGATCGTTACATCATATTGATGTTGATTTTCCATCATCCAATCATAATCTTTTTCAATATTTGCCGCATTTACGCACAATAAATAATGATTGTCTGCTAATTTATACGTTAATAAATCATCGACAACGCCACCATCTTCATAGCACATTGCATTATATTGCGCTTGACCTACTGCAATTTTTGAAATATCATTTGTCAAAAGATTTTGTAAAAATTCTAGTGAATTAGGTCCAGTTACTAAAATTTCACCCATATGTGATACGTCAAATAAGCCAGCACGATTACGTACTGCATCATGCTCTTCTTTAATAGAAGAGAATTGCACTGGTAATTCCCATCCGCCAAAGTCGATTGTTTTACCACCATACTTTGCATATTCTTCAAATAGAGGTGTACGCTTTAATTCATTCGTCATTATTTTTGCCCCCTTAATGGTAGTTACATTTTTTACTGGTAGTAGTTCGTCTGCTTTTTATAAGTGCAATCATGCTTCCCCTGTTTGTTCATTCAATTAAGGAAAAAGAACTAGCAACATTAGGCAAAACATTTAGACATAAAAAAAGACAGACGAACCCCTTTTCGGGATTCTCTGTCCTTAAACCTGAAAGTTACACCAGACTGGCTCGCATACCTACAATGCCAAACAGCCGGCTTTCCCCTTTGGTGGCTGTAGTACTACAGCTCTCTCCAGAGTTGCGTCTTGTACGAGTCCTTTTACCTGAGAGATTCATAACATTTTGTTATTTGCTCCTTCGGTGACGTCTACACGTGCTCTCCCCGCACAATCATCCGCCCAAGATTCATCTTGGTACTATTTAGTATTCAATGAACATTTAGTTACTTATTTGTCTATATCCTAACATTAATTGCATTGAAAAGGCAATCATTTTTTAATTTATATAAAAACACGAACGTTTAAATAATTTATTTTAATTAATGTTCGCCTTTCAACCTTTTGACTTGGAATACTAAATACTCAAGAATTTGGCGGAGTGTTCTGCCCTCTGTTAACACTTGTATATGTCCTGTTTCACGATAGAATCTTCTTCTGTAATGATACAGCTTCTCTAGCTCCTCTTTCGTTGAACTTTGTACAATTGGTCTGTTCTGATCATGCTGTATTCGTTTGTATATATCTTCGAATGTCGCATCTAAAAAAAACACGAGCCCACTGCGTCTCATTATTTTTCGATTTTCAGCATTGATTGCAACGCCACCACCTGTTGAAATAATACAAGCTTCGTCCCGGAAATTTTTCAAAAATTCTGTTTCTATTTCTCGAAAGCGTACTTCTCCGTATTTTTCAAATATTTGTGGAATTGTCATTCCCTGCTGCCGAACGATCTCATGATCCATATCATAATAAGGCATCTTTAACAAATAGCTTAAACGTCTTCCTAACGCACTTTTGCCGGAGCCCATAAAACCAACTAAATATATTTTTCGCATTCGAATCACCTTCTTATAACTACGATTCTACACTGTCTGACAAAATTTGTCCTAATAAATTTATCGTAGCTCGAATATTCAGCTTTTCTAGGTCATTATATGTTCGAAACTGAATCTCATAAGACGTACAATACGTTAGAACAAAAGTAGTTACAAAAAATAATAATGCAATTGCGATTAAAAATATAGCCCCTCTGTCACTTTTCAATAACTGGAACATAGAAAGTTCGCTCCTTTTTGATACCACTTGGAAGTTCAACAGCTACTGTTAACATATCTTTTTCAAATTGGAACTGACATTTGTTAATACCAATTAGCATTGGTACATGACCACCATTTACTTGTTCACGAATTAAATTGCTATAACAATCAATATTATGAATAGTATTCCCTTTCTGGAAGGTTATTCTCTTTTGGTCTTGTCGAATCGTAAATGAAGAAATATCATTTAAATACATATTCAAATCATAAACAAAAAGCTCCCACTTCGATTGTTCATCAGATAGTACGGTTGTTTTCATTTCTGCAAACCACAGCATAATGAACACAACAAGGTGTGCAATAAGCACAAAAACAACTAATTGAAATATCGCTTCTACTAATGTATAGCCTCGTTCATTCATCGACTTCACCTGTCAGTTGTATACATTTTTTACGTAATTCCCGTAAGTTTTGAAAACTTACACATATCCCCTGTCCATTCATAGACCATTGGAAATCTACATTTTCAACGGTATTAGTGCCTTCAGTTTGCTGTAAGTAGCGATAACGCTTTAAGCCTTCATAGGCGGTTTCAGCTGCGATAACTTCTAACTTCTTGTTATAAAGAGTCGACTTCATCATGTAGCTGATCGGTATTAAGGTCGTGCATAATAACATAACAATGACTATTGATAAAATCGTTTCTACAAATGAATAACCAGATTCATTCAACTCTCGATCTCCCTCGTCCTAACGTAATCACAACCTTTTTAGTACCTTGAGGCGTTTTAAAATAAACAGTCCCTGGGGTCATGACGTTTCCATTGTAATTGTATATAATCGTGTTAATTGAACTTGAAGAAAGAACGACCTCAACCCCTTTTGGAAAAGGTCGCTCATATAATTCTGTATAAAAATCCTTTTTAATGATATATCTTTTTGATGAGCCCTCAAACTTTATCGAAATGTATTCTCTTTTGTGCATACTATACGTTTGTATATATTGTATATCTAATTGAATTTGTGTGAAAAATCGCTCAATCTCCCTAGTCTCCTCAGCTTTAACCGAGTACTTTATGACAATCGCTGACAAACACATAACGATGAATAATACACTGAGCATTTCAACAAACGTAACACCACGCTCACTTTTTATAGTATCCATCAGTTACCAGAGCCATTATTAGAAGAAATCAATCGTACCTCTCCATCATTAGTAATCATTATCTCTTCTTTATTAGGACAGGTCGTTTCACCCTTCTTTAAATAACCTTTTTCCACCAGATTTTCAATTGTTGGATAAGTCATAAAATCTACGCGATATGCCTCTACCTGCCCCTGCACCATAGAGATATACGCTTTACAGCCCTTCTCATCGACGGTGGCAAAATGTTTCGTAACATTAGGGATTGTTATTAAAATTAATACACTAAAAGTATATTTTTAAACTATTTAACGTTTCAATGAATGTATTAAAATATCGCTTTTCTTCTATATAAAAGAACAATAATTAAGACCACCCATCACGGAGTGGTCTTTTCTATTAAACAGCCTTACCAATTGTTCTAAGTATCTCCAAAAATAAAGGTGACATCTGAATCAATACATAACCTAATCCAGCGTTCATAATTGTATTCCAAGCACGTTCACTGTTTCCGAACATAAAGAAGAAACAAGCTCCAATCATAATCACTGAAGCAACAGGGAAAGAAATTGCTACCATTACTTGAATCATTGGATCTAAAATTGTAGCTAACATTTCTAATGATTTATCTGCAATTATTCCAGTCTGTTGAGGAATAGTAGTAATAGGAATTGTGGAAGGCATTTGGGCCATTACTGGTTCTAATACAGGTTGTTGGATAGGAACGTTTATAGGTATGTTTGTGGAGGGATAAGTAGCATTGAATTTATTGAACATAAATAATCCTGTACCAACAGCAGTAATTGCTGGTACCGATGCAGCAATGGCTACATGTTTTAAAGTTGCATATTTTTCATCACCTTCGAATCGATCCGAATAATCCGTGTACTCACTTACAGGTACTACCTCAGTTTTAATACGTCTTTTAAACATCTATATTCCTCCTCAATGAATATCGTTTATTGTGTACACCTTGCACTTTAGCCCTCCACAGGATTCTTCTAGTTGTTTACGTCTTAACTCAGTTGTGGTAAGCCAAACAACAGTTGGATAATAGCCCATCTGTTTAACCAGGCTATCCATTAACAATTTGTATCGTTTAATCTTTTCACGGTTTTCCTTCATGGTTTGTAGGTTATCTACTTCAAGAAAGTGTTGAAATCCATTTCTTGAAAACATGCCGTCCACAATGATACTTGTAGTACCATCAGATATTTTCACTTCATTCTTCCAATCCCTCGGACATTTGTAAAACATCCAGAATTCGTTACGCATGATGGTGTGTTGTACATGCCCACCTTTTTTACGGACCTTATCACACTCAACATATAGACGGCCTAAATTGTTGAGGTAATAAATCGTTTCGTAACCATCCCGAATGGATGATAGATAGCTTGATAAATTGTGGAGGACCCTATTTGTATTTCGCTTCTTTCCTAAATTGAAATATCTACTGAGTTGATCACGCGTCATAAAATCAAACTTCTTCAAAAGTAACAGTATGCTCTCGTCTCTCGATGATAGCTGTTTCTTCAACGCGCTCCCCTTTCTCAATAATGTGAGGTTGAATAGTATCGTGGATTATTTGTGGTGTTATTAGTAAAGTTTGTAGTGTTTCTCGTTTATCGGCTGTTTGATAAATAGCGCGGCCTTTAATCATAGGTAATGACTCAGCCCCTTCTGCATCCAGTACAACCCTTGAAGCAACTGCCGACTGTACTCTAAAGCATAGCTTTGCATCTGCATTTTGCTTAACCTGTCGTGGAATTACATCACCTACGGGGTATTGTGTAGCTACGACTAAACGGAATCCAAGTCCAGCGCCTAGCCTTGCTATTTGACTCATGATTGTTTGACATTCTTGCTTTAATAATTTTTCATCACGTGTAACAGATTCAGAAGCGTTTAACTCCCCTACCTCGTCAATGACAACAAAGTAACGTTCTTTGATTCCTGCCTGCTGTACGTTTTTCTTTCCTAATCGCTTTAATTGACGTTGAATATCGCGCATCTTGTCATATGCCATCTGTAAAGTGTGGAGGGCCTCATACGGCTCGTATGCAATGGAAATGGTCTGTTTTATATTTTCATAGTCACATAGTTCCACTCCGCCTTTTAGATCGATTAAATAAAAGTGAACATAATCAGATTGCGAAGTAATCAAACTACAAATCGTAGAATTAATGAAATTACTTTTGCCGTATCGTGTAGCGCCGCCAAGGACTAGATGTGGCACCAATTCAAAGTCATGATACTTAAACTCGTTCATTGCTCTGGCGACACCTACTGGCACTCTCCAACCTTCACCTGTAATGAATGGTACTTCTTTTGCCAATGGCTTATCATACACCCTAACGATTAATAATCCATCGTAGGATAGCTCAATTTCCTTTTGTTCAGTCAGCTTTGCCTTCCACAGTTTTTTTAGTTGCAGAAGAAGATCGCTGTCTAATCTTAATTGACGTAAGTCATTGAAGGTTACATTTTTGCGACGATTATTCAATCCATCTTCAAATACCTTTTGCTTGGCTTCATAATCACTGAATGAACGACCTAAAGGAATACGGTACTTATATTCCCATCCCCATTCAAACTGTTTTTTCTTAACAAGTTGTGTGGTTAATGTATCTTTACCATCTCGGACATTCAATCCGGACAGCGACATGATCCGCTGAATCTTCCCGGAATCATTAGAAGAAAGTCCTTTATGTTTCGAAAATGCTTTTAAAGCAATTCCACCCATTAGCGATGTTGTTAAAATTTCAAACAGCACACTTTCATCCTTTCTTAAATTAATGAGCGTCACGGTTATCTTACGTAGTAAGAGTTGCTTACATCGAGCAATTAAAAATAGCACTCAAACTATTGATACAACAGCATTTCATATATGCCCACTTCAATACTCGTATGGCATTCAATTAGGCACCATATCGGGTATAGAAATGGGCATAAATATCACCGAACAATATACACCCTCCTACGAGGCTCGATATACATCTTTTTATCAACAGGCTTATTAACATTTGTGGATGGCTTTTTAAACTTCATTTCTTCGTATTGATCCAGTAAATCATAAATCGTTAATTGACCTTGCTGTTGCATGTACTCAAAGTGTGTCATTGATATATCCCCTTTACCACAACAAACAGTTATCGATTGTCGGACTTGTATTTGATTGTGAATGGCCATCACGTTCTTTCAACCAATTGTAGAAAGGCACAGGACGTTCTTTAAATGGAGTTTCTTCTATAGATGAAGATTTATTTGACTTACTACTTAATCGCTCCACAGCCTTGTTATAAGCCCCTACAAATACGGCTCTTAATGTACTTGTAACCGTCAATATTCCTTCTTTAATATCCATAGCAATTTTGAATAGTACGTTCTTAGCTTTAATGAAGTCAGTTGTACTTTGAATTTGAGTAGCTAATACAACTTTGTGCAATTCATCTTTTAAGTTATCTGCTAATGGCAGTGAGTGCATGAAATCAAATAGCATTTGCTGATACTCATTCATGTATTCTTTTTTCTCTTCAGCTTGCAAAGCCAATTCATTTTCAAGACTCATAATATTATTTGCTTGTTTAGAACTTAAAAGATTAAAAGAATTAAATGCTTGGTTTTCAGATTGTGGACGGCAAACCGCGTCATTACTAGCTTCATCGACTGTCTCTCGTTGGGACACGCTCGATGGGACATAAGGTAAAATGCGATAAATACTAGCACCTTTTATGCCGTTTAATTTTGTTCCTGGTAACTTTTCGATAATACCTAACTCAACCAATTTCTTTACGCTGCGATAAACAGTCTTTGTACTGATCTCCAATGATGTAGCAATTGTTGCAGCTTTCAAATGACATACTCCTGTATGCTCTAAACTGTGTGAAGCAAGTTTGAAAATGATGGCACGTTCCGATTCTGTTAAATCATAATAATGAACCGCCATGTGGTCCTCCACACTCTTATCCATATCTGTTACTGAGTTGAATGTTATGTATTGTGCTAGGTATTCGAATGCCATTTGTATTTTCACCTTCTTTCGTTATTCAATTTCGCAATTCGGTTATCAATTACGATTTAATTCTATAAATACATAATACATTTACGAAATTCGTAAGTCAAATAAAAATTGCGTAATCGAAAGAAGTATTTTATAATTTAAATACGAATAAATAAATATGGTGGTGAGTAGAATGGTGAAAAAGGTCAAACTAAGATTGAGGGTATTACTTGCAGAACGTGAGTGGGAACAGAAGGATCTAGCGGAGCGTACTACACTTTCAGCTCGTACAATAAGTGAGCTGTATAACAACAAAACTAAAAGTTACACAAAACATTCAATTGATGAACTAGTGAACGCATTTGGGATAACAGACATGAACGAACTAATGATGATAGTAGATGATGAGGAAACGGATAACTAATCACAGTTGTCTGTTTTTTATTATGTACTTTTCAATCATAATTTCCTAAAATGGAAATATAGAGGGAGGATTTTATATATGAACAAAAAATTAATTTTTAGTGCAGCATTAGTATTGAGTTTAGGATTGGCTGGTTGCGGAGCAGATTCATCTAAGGAAGATAAACCTAAAGAGGAAACAAAAACAACTGCTTCTACCGATAAAACAGTTGATAAAGAGGTTTATTTTAAAGATAACGAGGCAAAATTAGAGAGTTTAAAAATAAAAATTACCGAAACTAAAGTGATTCCAGTTGGTGAAAAAGGAAATGAACATGGGGAAAAACCTGTATTCGCAATCTGGTATGAAACAACAAATTTAATTGATGAAGGTATTGATCCAATGGACGCATGGTTTGTAGTCTTTTCAGTAATTCAAGATAACAATCCAAATGCTATCAATAAATTAGAAGTTGGATTGTTACCAGACAGTAGATTTAGAGATACTCAATTAGAAAAGATTAAAAAAGATGGAACTGTAGAAAATGCTATTGCTTATCAACTAGATGATTTAGAGACACCAGTTACGTTAGTAGCGAATCAAGGTCTTGGTGGTAAAGAATTAGGCAAACAAGAATATCAAATTAAACAATAATGAAATTTTAGTCACTCAAACGAGTGGCTTTTTTCATTACATAAAAAATAGGCACTCGTTTAATCAGTGCCTTCGTTTGTATGACTTAAAAGTAATTTCTCTACCTGTGTTTTCAGAGCCATATTAGCATAGGTAAATACTTGGTCCTCTCCAGCGGTGGCAATAATTAAATCACTAAAGTATTCATCGACCTTTACCCACTTCACGACTCTTATTTTATCTTTGGCCAACAGCCTTTTAGCATTGTAACATTCTTGTGAAATGTCTTTTAAAAGCTTATCAAGAATTGGTAAATATACTTTGCTCAACTTAAGGTTTTCAATCACTTTATAGTCACGCTGTAACGACTGAACAGCCATATCATAAACTACATATTTGTGCATTAGTCGCCTTTGTTCAAAGCTAATCATACAACCTCTCGCTCCTTGTAGAAGACTGGAACAACCGCCAATACACTATCAATCATAAATGTACGTTTGGCTTGCCTTGTAAAACAATATGCTTGGAACGAATCACCAACAATCTTAATGATTTTGATACGCCTTTTTGATACTTCACCCGACTTAGCCAAATACATCATATTCACAAATTGATTGCGTTGCATTGCTTTAATTAGTTGTTCTTTCATCATTCTACACTCCTCAAATAAGAACGTTTGTTTGTAATTATATTAGAACAGATGTTTGTATTTTGGCAAGAAAAAGTTTTTGGAAATAAAAAAATCCCAGGTTCAAAATTAATTGAGTGCCTGGGATTTATAATTATTCTTGAATTGACTCAGCATACGATAAAATACCAAGACGCTTCATTTCAGTAATTGCATTATTAGCAATTGCCTGTGTAGCATATGTGCCAGTAATAAATCGCCACTTGTTATCATCCTGAACAACTCGTACATAATCAGATTTAGCAATGTTGTATTTACCTAACGCTTGCTTAGCTGCATTCGCTTGAGCTTGTGTAGTATATGTTCCTGATTGAACTCGATACAACTTACCATCATTAACGCCTTCCACAGCTTGTTCTTTATCTTTAACGATTAGTTGGACTTTTATTTTGCTATTGCTCGGTACAATAACAGTACCTTCTAATTTGTAACCTGAAGGTACTTTCCAAGTAGTAGGTATTTCAAAATGAGGTGCATCATAGGTACTTGCTGTCCAATACCCTCCCCATGTGATATCTAACTTTTTAGCAATTGCCCCTACTCTAGAAAGAGTCTTAATATCATATAGATTTTTCGGAGGTGCTACAGCAATATCCCACGCTCTTCTTGATGTATGATTGCTTGTAAGTGTCCAAGTAACAACGGAACCAGGACGTGTTCGACCTTGTCCATATAAATAGTTTTGTCGTTCTTGCGAGCGATATGTTTCTGTAATAAAAATATCATCAATTCCGGCTTTTACACACTCCTGGAATAAAAGTCTACATGCTAATTGTGCAGCTACAGTTAATTCGCTTAAATCTCGACATGTTTCCGTTACGCTAACCATTACTTTTCACCGTCCTTTTTATTTTCTAATTCTTTATCAACGTTTTTACCAGCTAATTCATTTAGAACTTCATTCGAAAATTTCTCTTCTGATTGATTCTCAATGACTTTTAACTTCTCTGCTAACTGTTGAGGCACTAATACTCCAAGTTGCGCCATGTTCTCTACAATGGACAAAGCCTCATTTGCAATATAAAAAAGTACCGTCGCAAATGTGAGTGTTCCATTTAACGACAGCACTTGATCGATTATATTTGCTGTGATTACAACGATTAAAACTAGTAACTTACGAGCGTAGCCAAAAAGTGATTTACGGCTCCACAGGTTACCATTTTTAATGGCTTTAAAAATCCCTGTTAAAATGTCTAATCCCATTAACAATAACAACAGGTGTAGGAATTTCACCCCACCAAATAAATATAAATGTGCTACTTCTAAATAATCCAAATCCATTCCTCCCATATTGTCACTCCTTATTTCTGCATAATAAAAGCCCTCCACAATCATCTGTGGAAGGCATAAAAAATAACGCTAAGCTTCTGCTTGCGTTTTTATAGTAAATTTTTAATTATTCGTATCCATCCAAAAATAGAAGTCCATAAAATAATACTTAATATTAAGCCGTTAAAGACCCCTATAAAAAATCTATTTTCCATATCAATCACTCCTTATGGGATTAAGGATTGGAAAATAAAAAGGTTTTTAAACAGTTGATGCTTCTACTTGGTTTTGATGTTCGTCTATTAATGTACATAACTCTTTATATTCGTTTTGCGTGATACGTTTTGTCAGAACAAATAAATCCATGCTTGTTAACAATTCATTCTTTTGCGTCTCTGTCATGTTTTCTCGTTCTGCCAACTTTTTGCAAGCTCGATAAGTAAGGCTATTCATGCTTATACCTCCATCTCTTTCATAGAAATAAGCGTTTCTGTATTAACTAAAATCTTAGCTTGTATTTCATCTATCTGTGGTTCTGTTGGTGTTGGTTCAACTATGACTGGTGCTGTAAATTCGCCTGTTTCCTTGTTATAGTCCCAACCCTCTTGAATATCATCTCGTCCTGTAATATCAACTAGAACAATATCAGGTGCAAAGTCTGGCTTTCCCTCTGCTTCAAAAATCCAATACGCTTTATTGTACAAAACTTGTGCAAATTTCATATATTATCACCTCACCATTCCACAAGTACATGTCCATTTTTACCAGCGTTACCAGTTAAACCAGTATCACCATCAATCCTACCTGGTTGAGCTCCTTGACCACCATTTCCACCGCCTCCACCAGAACCTGCGCCGCCAGGTCCGAAATAGAAAAGGGGGGTTCTGAATTTTTCTATAGTTCCAATACCTCCTGCACCTCTATTATAAGAGGTACCAGCACCTCCAGAATTTCCTTTAACTCCTTCTACAGAATCATAGAAACTAGTGCCAGTGCTTCCAATAGCACCAGCACCACCATTGCCACCACTAGCATTACCATTAGTATTACCCATACCGCCTTGACCTCCGGCACCACCATTGCCACCGATTAGAGTAAATACAGAACCAAACGATGTTACTCCACCTGTACCACCTGTACCACCAGTAGATCCTCTTTCGCCATGAGTTATTGCTTCAGCACCTCCACCACCACCGACACCACCAACCCCAATAACTATATTGTATTGGTTGCCTGGCTGTACTGATATAGCTCTCCTAAAGCAACTAGATCCACCGGCGCCTTGACCTCCGGCACCACCGCCTCCACCAGCGCCACCTGTATTTCCACCACCGCCTCCTCCACCCACCTGCACATTAGTTCTTTTATTATAAAGGAAAGCGTGACTAAAATAATAGTGTGATACATTGCGTTGTTTGGAGAAGCATCGCTCGACTCCTGCGGGAAAGCGAGACAGACGAGACCCCGCACGAAGCGAAGCGTAGGAGGAGGCTCGGCGCTCGCCCGCGGAAAGCGAGCGGAATGCTTCGGAAAACAACAGTAGAGTCACAGTGCCAAATGAAAAAAGCGAGGTATTCAACGATTAAATCGTTGAATACCTCGCAATGTGAGAAGATATGGGCTTTTTCAGTGCCCTCCATTAAATGAGATCTCTCTTGTTGTTACTTGGCTGCTCCTTGCTTCAAGTTACCTGTCTTTTGGTCATAGAAGCGGAGTAAATCACCGTTAATGATGGCATCCGAACTTTCAAGTTCTTTCGTAGCTCGATCAGCGTATGGCTGACATGGCTCACCATCAATTTCTTCACCAGTTGCTTTGTCATAACAAGCTTCACCAGCATATAAATATTTATCTGTTACAAAACGACCATCGCGGAAAACAATGAAGTCTTCATGCTCTGGTGAGAATAGGTCTGCACCAAGTTGCATATCTTTTGACGTTTCAACGCCAAGAAGGTGTAGAATTGTTGGACGTAAATCCATTTGTCCAGCAATCTCTGTCATTTCTTTACCATCACCTGATCCAGGAATATGGATAAATAAAGGTACTTCTTGTAGCATTGCATTATCAAATGGTGTAATGCTATCTTTTCCTAAATATTGAGCCATCGCTTTGTTGTGATTTTCTGAAATACCGTAATGGTCACCATACATGACAATAATAGAGTTATCATATACACCTTGATCTTTTAAACTTTGGAAGAAGTCTTTAAGTGCTTCATCCATATAACGAACTGTTTGGAAATAACGATTTAATGTACCTGAGTTTGAAGTGTATTCAGGAATCATTACGTCTTCTGGATCCAATGTGAATGGATAATGGTTCGTTAAAGTAATTAGTCGAGAATAGAACGGCTGTGGCATATCTTTCATTAATGCTGCAGATTGCTCTACGAATGGGATATCTTTCATACCCCAGTTAACAGCTTGCCCTTCGCCAATCTTATATGAATCTATGTCATAGAATTTATTAATGTGTAATGATTGATACATTATGTCACGGTTCCAGAATGATTTATTATTCGGATGCATGACATTTGTAAAGTAGCCATTATCACCAAGACGCTCAGCCATTGAGTTATACGTATTTCCACCATGTGTGAAGAATACCGCACCACGACCTAAGCCGAACAATGAGTTTTCTAAAATAAACTCCGAGTCAGAAGTTTTCCCTAATCCAGTTTGGTGATAGAAGTTGCTGAAATAATACGTATCTTTATCTTTTGTTAAAGAGTTTAAGAACGGTGTAATTTCATGACCATCCATTTGGTTATTAATCACAAAGTTCTGTAAAGACTCCATTGATACAACAATCAAATTACGACCTTTGTATTTACCAAACATTTCAGGGTTGACTGCTGCTTGATTAGAACGAATATAGTTGTTCACTTCTACTAATTCACTGCCATCCGCTAATGCACGTTGAGCAGAAGATTTTGATTGAATATAAATGTCATATAAATGGTAGTTATAAGTACCGATGTTTTTTACAAGTAATTCACGATCAAAGCTACGTGTTAACAATTGTGGACGCTCTGTTTCAGCTAATCCTAGGTTTAAGAACGACACAGCAATCGCTAATACGAAGTACGCACGGCGGAATTCCACGTTTACTTTTACTGCATCTTTCATCATAGGCAAATATTTATTAGCTAAAATAAGAATAAGTACGTCAACGAAATATAATAAATCCCAAGGGCTAACAATCGCTGCTACTGAAGTTCCTAAATCCCCAAAGTTATTTGTTTGGAATAATACCGGTAACGTAATAAAGTCGTTGTAGAAGCGATAGAACGCAACATTGCCGTATAAGACGATTGACAAGATAACACTGATAGTTATTATATAACGACTTTTAACTTTTGGCGATTTAAAGAATAACGATATACCATAAGCAAATAGCACGAAGCTTAATGGATTAATTAACAAAATAAATTGTTGCATCGCATTTTCGATTTTCATCTCAAAGCTTGTGTGATAAACAATGACCGTTTTTATCCAAGTTGCTACGATTGCTAGTATCATAAATGAATGTTTAGGCCACTTTATTGATTTCATCCTTAACATCCTCCCTACTTTCTTACAAAAAAATAATATTTTTAACAATTTGTTACTGAAACAAAATATATCTTAATCCATTTTTTACAGATAATCAATAGATATATTTTAGGAAAAACTGTGCCCCTTGTTCGTAAATGGGCCGGATAGTAATATATACGTTTTCGTTTGTAAAAAGTTTCGTAAATCATAAAAACAGTGGAAAACCACTGTTTTTTAAGAATATTACATACATATTACATTATCTTTACAATACCACAAATAAATTATATTTAAAACATTACTTATTATTTTCTTTCATGCGCAGCTTTGTTGTTTCTTGTCGAATTAGTAATAATGCCATTTGGTAATCTTTAATATCTAGTACATTCGCTTTATACAACTCACGAATTTCATCCTCCATTAACATCAAATCACCAATGGGATCTCGTGTGTAAATATAAGTACCATATGTTTTTAATAATTCATAAATATCTAACATTTTATCCATTTTTGTTCGCTCCTCGTTGTGTTACACAGTCAATACGTTTTGTCGGTGTCACAATGATATCTACTGGGCAATCGTGTGCCTCTGTAGGTACACGTTCATATAGCTGCTCATTAAATAACAAAGACATGAGCTTACCCTTTGTATAGTTTAATACATAGCGATCATAATAACCACCGCCATAGCCTATACGATAGCCGAGCTTATCAAAAACAACTCCTGGAACAAGTATGACGTCCATTTCATTTGCGTCAACAAACTCACACTGCTCTGGAATTGGCTCACGCAAATGCATATACACAGTTTCTAGCTGGGCAAACGAGTCAATGGCATAAAAAAACATTTCTCTTGTTTTTGAGTTGCATTTAGGCACAGCGACTTTTTTACCAAGTTGCCATAGTTCTTCAATTAATTGAATTGTGTCGACTTCTGGCTTATTGGAAATAGTAATGCCAATTGTAGTTGCTTCTATTATATATGGTTCCTGTAGCACTTTTTTAACTACAGCATTTGATTGATCGCGGTAAGCTACTTCGCTAATTTTTGCAAGAGCTTCCTTTACCTCGTTCCGCAAAGTTGTTTTTTCCATGCTAAGCTACCTCCTAAAATGTAGAAAGCCAAAACCACAAGTGGTTTTGGCTTAATGAGCGATTACTTAGTTTCACGGTGAAGAGTGTATTTCTTCTCGCGAGAGCAATATTTTTTAAGTTCAAGACGCTCTGGATTGTTACGCTTGTTCTTTTTAGAAATGTAGTTACGTTCGCCGCAATCTGTGCAAGCTAAAGTAATGTTTACGCGCATTATTAACCCTCCCACTCTATATCAAGAATTTAAATTTTGAGCATGATTTATACGACTAACCCATTATAACATAAAATAAAAAAAAATCTAGCTTCATTTCATATTAAGTTTGCATATGGTAAAATACCTTATAATTACATACTTAATGAGGTGAAACTATTGGATTTATCCATCATACTTATGATTGTAGGGATTCTTCTAATTATTACTTCGTTCTTTTTCAAAAATAGCGCGAAAAAGGTCGAACAAGATGTAGAGGAGCTATCCATCTCTATTTTTCAAGAAACAAATAATTTAAAACGTCGTCTGAAAATTGTTGAGGAAGAACTGTTATTAGAGCCAGAGTTCCAGGTTAAATCACCGCCAGCACAAAATAACGCGATACCAAACCCAAAAGTTCAACAAGTTATGCAAGCTGTTCAACAGGCTGCTCAGGCATCGAAAACAGGACAGGCTGCACCAAAAACGAAACCTATACATCAAATTATTGTAAGTCAGGTGCTTGAACTAAATAAGCAGGGTCTATCTACAGCAGATATCAGTATTCGTTCAAATTTAACTGAAGAGCAAGTCCGCCAAGTAATTGCAAACGGAGGTCGGTAATTCATGAAAATGTCCGCTATCCGTGCATTTGGTATTGCGCTTTTTCTTGTCGGAGCTTTGCTAGCTTTAGCGGCGCGTTTCGATCTCAATATCGGTCTTCCAACTAAAGCTTCCCCAAATGCAGAAAATGTTGAGGAGTTGCAAAAAAAGCTCGACCAGGCAAATAAAGAAATTGCATTATTAAAGGAACACGCTAAGCAACCTTCAAAGGAAACGAAGACAGATACTCCTAAAACAACGGCTAAAGAAAATCAAAAATCAGCAGGTGCACCGGCAAAAGCTACAACTATGTCACTCCAAATTTACAGTGGTATCACACCATATATCGTGGCGCAAAAGCTTGAAGATGGTGGTATTATTGACAATAGTGTTGAAATGGAACTGCTACTTGCTAACCCTAAATACGCGCGAAGCTTACAAATTGGCTCTTACGAAGTCAATTCTTCGATGTCTTTAGAGGAAATTGCAAAATTAATTACCGGGAAAAAGCAATAATAGTACGATTCGATTAATAAAGAAGGCTGTCATCAAAAATCACAACTACTGATTTTCGATGACAGCCTCTTTTGTTTCATTTATGAAATTTGTTCGATGAAAGCTCGCATCATGATACTGCCATCTTTTGTCCCAATGGATTCTGGATGAAATTGCAGCCCAAAGAGTGGGTACTCCTTATGTTGAATTGCCATAATTTCACTATCATCACTAGACTTTGCTAAAATATTAAAATCCTCATGTAACGTGCTTTGCTCAATGACGAGAGAATGATAACGCATTACTTCGATTTTACCGTCTAACTGAGCAAATAAGCCTGCTTTTTCATATTGAATAGGTGATAATTTTCCATGCATTATATTTTTAGCTTGAACAATGTTTCCTCCAAATGCTTGCCCTATCGATTGGTGTCCAAGACAAATGCCCAAAATCGGAAACTTCGTATAAAGCTCTTTGATGACATCCACTGTTATTCCTGCATCAATCGGCCTACCTGGGCCGGGTGATAAAATAATGGCTTCAGGTTGCATTTTCTGAATGTCTTCAATTGTTATTTCATCATTCCGTACTACTTTTACATTTTTCCCAAGCATTCGTATTTGCTGAAATAAATTATATGTGAATGAATCATAGTTATCGATCAGTAAAATCATTTTTTCACCTCCAATAACGCTCGAGCTTTATTTAACGTTTCTTCGTATTCAGACAAGGGCACTGAATCGTAAACAATACCAGCACCTGCCTGTACATGGGCACGATGATCCTTGATGACCATTGTTCGAATGGCTAAAGCTAAATCCATATCACCTGTAGCAGAAATATAGCCTACCGCACCTGCATAGACACCACGCTTCACAGGCTCGAGCTCATTGATAAGTTGCATAGCACGAATTTTCGGCGCACCTGATACTGTACCAGCAGGTAAGCAAGCTCGAAGAACATCCAAAACATGTACATCATCATGTAATTCTCCGATAACCTCTGATACAATATGCATAACATGTTTATATCGCTCAATATGCATATATTTCATCAATTTTACTGAACCCACTTTGGCAATACGTCCAAGATCATTTCGCCCTAAATCCACCAGCATCCGATGTTCAGCGATTTCTTTTTCATCATTTAAGAGACCTTCCGCAATCACGTTATCCTGCTCCACAGTTTTACCCCTTGGCTTCGTACCAGCTATAGGATTGGTCGTTACCTTTCGCTCTTTCACCTTAACGAGACTTTCAGGAGATGTTCCTAAAATGGTATACGTGCCGAAATCCATATAGAACATATATGGTGAAGGGTTAGAAGTACGTAATTGACGATATAAAGCAAAAGGGTTACCTGTATATGGTGAAGTGAAGCGTTGTGATAAAACAATCTGAAAAATATCGCCTTTACGAATATGCTGTTTGGCACATTCAACCAATGCTACAAAATTTTCTTTGGCGATCATTGGTCTGAAATCTAGCTTTCCAAACGTCGTATCGTCAAATGTTGATCCAGCATATAGCTGCTCCTTTATCATAGAAATAGCCAATTCCATCGCTTCAAGAGAACGCCCTTCATCAAATAAATCGATTGCCGCTAATGTAATCTCTTGCTTTAAATGATCAAAAACAATGAATGTATCATAGAAAAAAATATGGACATCCGGCATTTCTAAATCATCCTGTAAGTATTCGCCTATTTTTTCTGAATAAAATGCTGTTTCGTAACCAAAGAAACCAATTGCTCCTCCAAAAAAGGCAAACGGGTATTGCGCCTGATGAAACGGCATAACTTGCTGTAATTTTTCTAATACATTGGCACTCGATTTTTCTGTTTCTCCACCTTTGGAAAAAGAATAACCATTCTTATCTCCAATCAATTCTGCAATTGGATTGACGGCTATAAATGAGTAACGTCCACTTTCTTCATGCTTGGCAGACGACTCGAAAAGCATCTTATGCTCCCCTTCAAGTGATTGATAAACGGAAATTGGCGTCATCATATCACCCTGTAATACCTTCATGGCAAACTTTCTAAGCTCAACTGTCATACTCTTTCTCTCCTCTTCTTTGCTCTGCTCTTCTACACCAAAATAATCAATTAGGCTTCGGCGAAATGGACGCTTTCGCTTCTATAAACATTGCGTCCGGAATTTGAAACTGTGTAAAACACTATTCATTCAGCCAAACCATATAAAAAGGCCTTTCCATCGCAAAAGGACGGAAAAGCCGTGGTGCCACCTTCATTGGTCTTTATTAATTATGCCCCAGCATAATTACATTCAACTGACGTTTGAATACTCGCTGAAGGAGTTAAAAGACCCACTCTATACCCTGTAACGTAGGCAGACGCTAATCCATACTTTATTCAGGATTAGAGCTCCGAAGTCCATTCACTATTTATTTGTACTAGTTTCCACCAAGCACTAGCTCTCTATAACAAATAATAATAGTTACTACTCTTCATCAAAGCTGATAACATGTATTCATTGTAAAGCAAATAAACTAACAATTCAATTTATTTTTTATTACGAAACCATTCATCTTCAGCTGGATTTGCTAGTATAATAGTTAGTTCTTGAAAGATTTGACGTATAGCAAATAAAATATCTTGTCGCACATTTAGCATCTCCGCCGTATCATTTGTTGTTACATAGAAACGCACAAGGACACGATACGAGGTTGGATAAAACTCATCTATAAATACATGAATCATTTCTTTTTCTGTTTGAGCATGCAAATAAATTTCCTTTTGAATGGTACTTAAAGCACTTCGTAGTTTTTCCTCTTCATTTTCAGCAGCTACAAATAAAAATTGCTCACATTTTCGTTTTTCTCGTCTCGATAAATTATAGATTGGTCGATTTACCAAATAGGAGTTAGGTACATATACTAGACCTTTATCCCCCGTTTGAATTAAAGTACTTCGAAGATTAATATCTTCGATAGTTCCTTCAATTTTTTGGTCCTCCGTTGCTATCCAATCGCCGATTTGAAAGGGGTTATCTAATGCGACTGACATCCCACCAAAAACATGTGCTAGTGTATCTCGAATACCAAAAGCAATCGCGACACCAGTTAAGCCAATCCCGGTTAAAAAGCCATTCAAATTAAAATCCCAAAAAGAAGCAATCGTAAACATTGCCAATATCATAATGAGCACTTTTCCTATACGAAGGAAAAAAGGTAATAGAACATTTGGTTCTTCATCGTTATTCAACGGCAGTGGCTGCTTTGTATAATAATTTAAAACATCGTATACGCCTTTGAACGCAAAAAAGACCATAATAGACCATACAAAATTTTTAGTTGCTACATGTGTAAATAAAAAGATTTCTAATAAAATTGATAAGCTGAGTACAATTATTGCAGACATAAATGCATAGCGAATCGCTTTATTAAATTGTGCGAGTACTGTTGCCTGAAAGTAACGCTGACGATTTCTCAAAAATGTAACAGTACGATTAATAATTTTCTTTATAACAAACTGCTGAAAAAGCCAACCAATTACACAAAGTGCAACGGCAATAATAATTTCCATCCACGTTGGGGTTGAAATATTAGGTAATATCCATTTCAATGAATTCATATTTCATTCTCCTCTAACTACTATGTATATTCACAGAAAAGGAGCCGATCAGCAATGACGATCAGCTCCGTTTTTATTGAATTGCATCATCCGCAAAAAAAGCCTTATTAGCAAACCAAAATTGCTGCTCATTAAAATTATGTTCATGCATAACGATGACCGAAAATTCAGCATGGTACTTACGCTTCATTTCCTCAAGTACAGCCTTTGCTTGCTTTTCAACAAGATGCTGCCCATCAATAGGAGTGCCTTCTGTAAAAATAATAATATCTGCTTCTGTACAATGTTGATTTTCTTGGAGCAAGCCCTTTACAAAATGGAGCACAGGCAGAATTTCCGCTTCTCCCTTTGCCCTATAATTTATAAAACCCTTAAAATCGGATAAATTTAAATGGCCGCCTTCAAATCGAAAATGTACATGAACTTGACAGTCATATGGAACGATATATAAATCTCGACGTTCACGATGCGCACTCATAAATAACGGTAAAATTATGCTCTTACAAAGGTCAGAATATGCCGCCATACCCGTTGTTTGCTCAAGGCAGATAATAATTGGACCTGTTTCTTTTTTATATTCATCAAACGGAACATATAGGATATTTCCTTTTTTTATGGTTTGACGATTAAGCTTTCGACGCCTAGCTATATGCCACTTTCGCTCATTATACAAGCGCTGCTCTTTTCCATTGGCCAATCGTTCGGCATGCTCAACAGCTGGTATATTTTCATAAATTTCATGCATGATATCTGCCAATTCAAGTGCAAATGCTGCCATACTTCGCAATGTTTCACTCTTGTAAAAAAAATCTATAAAAAAATGTTGTTCGATGTTACTTAATTCCTCAAGATGTAAGTTTTCATATAGAAAACGAAAAAAGTCACATTGTTCTGACGTGAATGCCAGATCAAATTTCTCTAAGAGTGATTCTACAGCGTCTTTCACAAGCAGCACCTCTTCAACACAATTTTTCGGATAATGTCTATAGTATAACCAAAATAATTTTTTGACAATACAATAACGCTTGCAGTATTTTGACGCTATTTTTAATAAAATGTTGCTGTTACTTAGTATTATTAAAATACGGCTTTTCAGCAAGGCGAGGGGTGATTTCCGTTCCGACTGAGCGCTCCGCTTTCGCACATTTTCAACACTATGAAAAAAAGAGCCTATAATTGGCTCTTATCAGACCGTAAAACAAACGTTCCTCCTAATGAATAAAGTTTTATATTTACTCATACTGTCGATAGGAACTGTTGATTCACGGAGAGTGGCGACTCTAGCGGGATGAGCTTGAGCAGAAAGCCCCGCAGGAACGAAGTGACGAGGAGGTTGAGGCCAAGCCAGCGGAAAGCGCCAACTAAGAGTGAAAATCAACCTTTGTTTTTTTGATACACTTTATGTCGACAAATTAAAAAGAGCCTATAACTGGCTCTTCTGTTACTAATTATTTAATTCATAATGTTTACCTTTGACTAAATAAAATAAGTGTTCAGCAATATTTGTTGCATGGTCAGCTGAGCGCTCTAAATATCGGCAAACAAAGGTTAAATGTGTGATTTGAGAAATATGTGCTGGATTTTCTGCACCGGCGCGCATCAATAGCGTGATTGTCGCTCCATATAAATCATCGACGTAATCATCTAGTTCAGCAATTTCCTTGGCATGAACAGTATCTTCCTCTGTAAAAGCTTTGATAATACTTTCTAGCATTTCAACTGTCTTGTTACACATCGTTTGCAAATTTGATGTAGGGAAGACAAGTGGTTCTTTGCCGATACGAATCGTCTCTTTTGCAATATTTACTGCATAGTCCCCTACTCTTTCCATATCAGATGCTGCTTTGACTAGCACCATAAGACGACGTAAATCAGTAGCTACAGGCTGCTGCTTAGCAATCATTAAAATAATATGGTCATTGATTTCCTCTTCAAGACGATTGATGATGATATCGTCCTCAAGAATCTTCAAGGATGCCTCTAAATCTTGATTTAATAATGCTTCAAATGCTATTTTAAGAGCATTGATACTACTATTGGCTATCTCGATAAACTGTTCTTGGACTTCTTTTAATTCCTGTTCGAAACGTTCGCGCACTACCATCTAGTCTCCCCCCTTAACCGAAACGACCTGAAATATAATCTTCAGTACGTTGATCTGCTGGTGTTTGGAAGATAACGTCTGTTTTATCGTACTCAACAACCTCTCCATGTAGGAAAAATGCTGTTCGATCAGAAATCCTTGCCGCTTGCTGCATATTATGTGTCACGATAATAATTGAATAATCCTTTTTCAGCTCTTGTACAAGCTCCTCAACTTTTAATGTTGAAATCGGATCAAGTGCAGATGTTGGCTCATCCATTAAAATAACATCTGGTTCGATCGCTAAACAACGCGCCATACAAATTCGTTGTTGCTGACCACCTGATAAACCATATGCATTTTGATTTAAGCGATCTTTTACTTCATCCCAGATTGCCGCACCTCGCAATGATTTTTCAACGATTTCATCAAGAATTTTTTTATTTTTTATGCCGTGGATACGTGGGCCATATGCAATATTATCGTAAATTGACTTCGGGAATGGGTTTGGCTTTTGGAACACCATACCTACACGAGTGCGTAATTCCTCAACAGTATAGCTTTTATCTAAAATATTGCGCTCACGATATACTATTTCACCAGATGTTCGAACACTCGGTACAAGCTCTACCATTCTATTTAGCGTTTTTAAATAGGTAGATTTACCACAGCCTGAAGGGCCAATTATAGCTGTTACTTCATTTTCGTAGATGCTTAAATTGATATCTTTTAAACCATGATGATCACCGTACCATAAATTTAAATTACGTGTATCATATACTACTGTTTTAGCAGCATCAGTCAATGGCTTTATCGCCGTATGAATCGATTTAACAATTGAATTTTCCTCTTTTATTTCCAGTACCATAAGGTCACCTCATTAATAACGTTTTTGGAATTTATTTCGAATAAAGATGGCAATAGAGTTCATCAGTAAAAGCACTGTCATAAGAACTAAAATACCCGCTGCCGCTACATATTGAAATGCCTCTTGCGGACGTTTTGCCCAATCGTAAATTTGCATTGGTAAAGCTGTGAATTGGCTTAACAGACCATTAGGTAAAAATTGTAAAATTACTGGAATTCCAATAACAACAAGTGGTGCTGTTTCACCAATCGCGCGAGACATCGCTAATATACTTCCTGTTAAAATTCCAGGAATAGCTGCTGGTAGCACAACATGCAATATCGTTTGCCATTTGGTCGCGCCCATACCGTAAGAAGCTTCGCGCTGTTCATTCGGCACTGCACGAATAGCCTCCTGCGCCGCAACAATAATCACTGGTAAAATTAATAAACTCATTGTTAAACCGGCTGCTAAAACACTTTTCCCTAGTCCCAACATTCGAACAAAAATTGTTAACCCAAGTAAACCAAAAACAATGGACGGTACACCTGCTAGGTTGGAAATATTCATACGAATAAAGTCGTTTAGTCTATTTTTCTTTGCATATTCCTCTAAATAGATCGCAGTTCCTACACCTATAATAATCGACACTGGCGCAACAACTGCCATCAGCCAAAGTGAACCAATTAAAGCAGCCTTAATGCCCGCTTTGTCTGCAAAACGCGAAGCAAAATTTGTTAAAAAATCGATTGATAAATAGTCGACACCTTGTGTTACTATACGATAAAGCAAAATAGCTAGTGTCACTAATGCAAAGGTCGTTGCTAAGAAGAAGAAAAACTTCCAAACTTTATTGAATATAATACGCTTTGTCATTCGTTTCATGACGACCGTGTCATCAATATAGCGCATGCTAGTAAACCTCCCTAAAGCGTTTCGAAATATATTGTGCAAGTAAATTCATCACTAAAGTAAAGATAAATAATGTGAATCCTACTGAATAAATCGAATAATAAATTGTCGTACCATAGCCAGCATCACCTGTTGCAACTTGTACTATATACGCAGTCATCGTTTGAATCGAGTCTGTCACATCTAGATCGAATTTAGGTGTAGATCCACCAGCAAGTGATACGATCATCGTTTCTCCAATTGCCCGGGAAATAGCGAGGACAACTGAAGCAATAATGCCTGATAATGCAGCTGGTAATACTACTTTTATAGCTACTTCAAACTTTGTTGCTCCGAGAGCTAGCGCTCCTTCACGCATACTGTTCGGGACAGATGACATCGCATCCTCAGAAAGTGACGTTATCATTGGTAAAATCATAATGCCTACAACAATCCCCGGACTAAGTGCATTAAAAAGTTTCAGCCCTGGAATGATTTGCTGTAACAACGGCGTTACAAATGTTAATGCAAAAAAGCCATAAACAATCGTTGGTACACCTGCTAACACTTCTAAAATAGGTTTAACCGTACGTCTTACTTTTTCGCTTGCATATTCACTTAAATAGATTGCAGAAGCAATGCCAAATGGTACTGCTACGACAACTGCAATAAGTGTGACTTTCAATGTTCCAGCGATTAAAGGTAAAACTCCAAATAATGGTTCCTTTCCTGAAAACGGTAGCCACTGTGTACCAAATAGGAAATCCGTAATCGAAACACGTTTAAAGAATTCAAACGTTTCAAAAATAAGGGTGAAAACAATGCCAAATGTCGTCAATATAGAGATAAGAGCTGCAGAAAATAATAGGGTTGGCATTGCTTTTTCCACTATTTTCTTTATTTTTTTATTGCGCGAATTTGCAATTAATTGCTGCACAGATGAAGTCTTGTTTTCTTTTTGAGAAACCATTGGGTGCTCCTTTCAAATAAGAGAGGGAAAGAGCATACATCTCTTTCCCTCTATGCATGTCTACTTATTTTAAGCCTTCTAAAGTTTTTAAAGCCTCACTATATTTATCTTCTGGTAGACTGACATAACCTACTGCTTCTGCCATATCTCCTGCGTGTTCAAGTGTATATTTGATAAAGTCATATGCTGCTTCGCTTTCTTTCATAGCACTATTTTTCACATATACAAATAGTGGTCGTGAAAGCGGTGCGTAATCACCAGATTCAATTGTTTTATTTGTTGGCTCGACGCCATTTACTTTTACAAGCCCTAATTTATCTTTATTTTCTAGGTAATAAGCGTAGCCAAAGAAGCCGATTGCGTTTTTGTCACCTGCTACACCTTGAACTAGCATGTTATCATCCTCTGATAATGTTGCTGATTTTGCTAGATCAGCACCGTCTAAAATCGTTTCATCAAAGTAATCGTACGTTCCTGAATCAGTGCCTGGTGAATAATACACGATCTTTTCATCTGGCCAAGATGGATCTATATCAGACCATTTTTTAGCTTTACCATCTTCAATCCAGATTTTCTTTAATTGCTCAACAGTTAAATCCTTCGCCCAATCATTTTCAGGATTCACGACAATAGATATGCCATCATATGCTAAAGGAAGCTCTGTAAAAGCAATTCCTGCTTTCTCTAGTTTTGCTTTCTCTTCATCTTTTACATGACGAGATGCATTTGAAAAGTCTGTCTCACCTGCGATGAATTTTTCAAAGCCACCACCAGTACCAGAAACACCTACCGATACTTTGACATTCGGTTGAGTCCCTGCATATTCTTCAACAACTGCTTCAATAATTGGTGCAACTGTTGATGAACCATCCCCAGCTACAGCCCCTTGCAGTTTTTTGTCTGCAGCGTCTTGTCCTGAGCTCGCTGGTGCATTTGTTTCTGCATTTTTTCCATTTTGTGCAGAGTCACTACCACACGCCCCAAGCATTAATGCTGAACCCATTACCGCTGTCATCGTTAAGTACTTCCACTTTTTCATCTCATTTGCCTCCGTCACTAACATTTTTATAGTTATTTGTCTTACAATCTTTACTATAATGACTAAATGTTGAAGTCGTATAAACAGTTCGTAAAAGAGACGTAAAGGAATGTAATGCTTTGTAAACGATTGTAAAGATGAATTTACAATTGTAGCTGTCGCCAGGTTAACAATGCATCCAGATTTTGAAGTGTGCCTAGGCTCCACTAGATCTGACACATTGTCGCGATTTCGATAATGCCACACGCATGGCGTTTTTACCGATGTAGGTCTAATAGCCGTTTTCCTTTAATCATCAGATAAACTTGCTTCCTTTTGGAAAGATGCTATAATAAGCAATTGTGTCAGGAAATAATCTAAGAGGAGTTTGACTTTGTGATTAAACATACAAAAGTACAAAATACCGATTACTTTAAAACGTATTTAACACTTATTATGGAACATCGTGAATATACTCTACAGGAAGCCGTTGATTTTATGGTAGAGACTTATTTCTGTAATAATATAGAGCTTTATGGATTAAAGCCGAAACAACAATTTGAATTAGCTATTCAACAATTATCTGTACAATAGGCCTTTTATATAAAAATTAATAAAACACGGTATGAGATGGTGATCTTTCATACCGTGTTTTTTCGCGGGTAGTCAATTATACTCTAAAACTGTAAAAAAACCGCTAGGCATATAAATGCACTAGCGGTTTCTCTTATTTTTGCTCATCTTCACCAATTTTGTCTTTTGAAATAGCTGGTAAAATCGGTTGTTTTACATTACTTTCAGTCACTTTCTCAGTGTTATATTTTGCTTTTAACTCAAAATATTTATCGACAGCACGACGAGCTATCTCATTATTATTTGATAAATGCTGAGTCGTGTAGGTCGTTGCCCATGGAATAACAACTGCGTAGGCAATTTCAGGACTATCAAACGGTGCAAAGCCAACATGTGTTAAGTTAATCGTACTTGTACCATAATAATCACGTAATGGTCCATAATAAACTACCTCTGCTGTCCCCGTTTTTCCCGCTGCTGTATACGGTGCATTTCCAAATTGTCTTTTTGCTGTACCATTTGCGCCCGTATAAACACGTCGTAGCCCTTGTTTTACATAGTTAATTTCATCTGATGAATTATCAATATGATTTAAAATTGTTGGTCCTATTTCTGTTACTAATTGGCCTAGCGATTGCCCATCTTTTGATGGCTCACGTACCTCTTTCACAACATGTGGCTGAATGCGATAGCCACCATTTGCGATTGTCGAGATATATTGCGCCAATTGTAACGGTGTATACGTATCATACTGCCCAATCGCTAAGTCGAGTGCTTTACCCCCATAGGTTGGACCAGTTGGACCTTGTACCCCATTAAATTCATTAGGTAAATCAATCCCTGTATTTACACCTAACCCGAATTGTGCATAAGAATTACGCATTTTAGGGAATGTATCATCTTTTAATCGAAGTGGCATCCCATAGCTATATGGCGTTCCATTAATAAGCAAAGCTGTTTTAAACATATAAACGTTAGAAGATTGCTCCAAGGCTCTTAAACCATCCATTGTAATATAGCCACTACGGTTAAAAATAGAAGATTTCTTTTTAGTATTCAGTAATTGAATCGGCTCATCTCCAAATATAGTACTTGGCTGAATGACTCCCAATTTATACCCAGTAAGTAATGTTGCTGCTTTAACTGCAGATCCAGACTCATAAGCTGTTGTGAAGGTTCCATATGAAAAATCGACGACTTCATTTTTCCCTGTTTCAGGATTTTTCTCAATTTTCTTACCAACCATTGATAAAATATCGCCTGTGTTTGGGTCCATCATTACTAAAAAGGCACGATCAAGTAAACGGGAACCTCCCTGTGATTTTAACTTTAGCAACTCTTCCTCAACAATTTTTTCAGTTGCAGCCGTTAACTCACTATCTAGTGTTAAGACTAAATCTTTACCAGGCTCTCCTTCATAGGTCGTAACGGTATCAACTACCTGCCCTTTTTTATTCGTAATATTTTTAACGACTGATTTTTGCCCTTGCAGTAAATCTTCATATTGCGCTTCAATATAACTTTCACCAACACGGTCATTTCGTGAATAATCACGAGCTAAATAATAATTCAGCTTTTCTTTTGGAATCCCTTTTGCTGGTACTGTTGTGCGTCCTAAAATAGCGAGTGAAGATAATTTCAAACGCTTCCAGTCAGTTGTTGTGTTAACGCCCGGTAATTGAGTCAAACGCTCAGAGACACGCGCAAATTCATCGGCAGATACATTTTCACTCTTAATAATTTGCGGTGATAAATTGTATCCTGATGCCATCTCTCGATAGATTGCTAGTACTTCTAAGTCCTTATCTGTCAATTGTAATAATTCTTCGTTTGTAATTCGTTCACGAACAAGTTTATCTATTTGCGCATTGATTTGACTTTCCGTTACATTTTCTTGTGCCCTAATTTTCTTTTTTTCTTTATCTGTTACTTTTTCATAGGCAGCGTCTTTATTTTTTATAATCCAAAAATCTTGTTTGTCACGTAATGTAACACGTTTCGTTGGCTGCTCAATCAATTGTGCCAGCTTTTCGGCTATGTCTACCATTTCCTTTGTTGTTGTCGTTGACATTTTTGTATACGTAATGGCATTTTCCGGTTGGTTATCCACTAAAATACGGCCATATCGATCATACATTCGTCCCCTTGGCACACTTGTATTGACAGCTACCTCCTCTTTACGCTCTAATTCGCGTACATAATCTTCCCCTTTTACAATTTGCATATAGCCAAGTCTAAAAATTAGCATTGAAAATACTAGAAATATAGCAAAGAAAAGGACATTCATACGAAATGTTAAATTAGAGTGATGTTTTGCTTTAACACTCGTCGCGCGATTTTTTCCCGGTGCTTTGCGCATATGTATTCCCCTCCTCATCTAATTACAATTTAAATACACGATATTTAGTATACCATTCGAAGGTACGACAGGAAAGCAAGCACTTGAAAATTAATGATGGAAAACATCATTTAGTCGCTTTGGCTCTTCTTCCCATCGCTTCGACTCTTCCTTCCGTCGCTTCGACTCTTCCTTCCGTCGCTTTGACTCTTCCTTCCGTCACTCTGGCTCTTCTTTCCGTCGCTCTTGCACTTCTTTCCGTCGCTCTGGCTCTTCTTTCCGTCGCTTTGACTCTTCCTTCCGTCGCTCTGGCTCTTCCTTCCGTCGCTCTGGCTCTTCTTTCCGTCGCTCTTGCACTTCTTTCCGTCGCTCTGGCTCTTCTTTCCGTCGCTCTGGCTCTTCTTTCCGTGTTTATTATCCATTTGAATCCCCTTGGTTGACCAGACCTGAATTCATTGTACGGCTGGGATTTTTTTCTCCATAGTTAGAGGCTCTTTAGAACCCCTCGCATAGCAAGGGGGTTTCAAACGATACAAAAAAACCGCTAGGCATATAAATGCGCTAGCGGTTTCTCTTATTTTTGCTCATCTTCACCAATTTTGTCTTTTGATATAGCTGGTAAAATTGGTTGTTTTACATTACTATCAGTCATTTTTTCAGCTTGATATTTTGCTTTTAACTCAAAATATTTATCTAGAGATTCTCGAGCAATAACATTATTATTAGTTAAATGTGCACCTGTGTTAGTCGTCGCCCATGGAATAACAACAGCATAGGCAATTTCAGGATTTTCATAAGGGGCAAATCCAACATGAGTAAAGGTAAGTGTATCAGTACCATAATACTGTCTTAAAGGTCCATAGTATACTACCTGAGCTGTTCCTGTTTTTCCTGCTGCTGTATAAGGTGCATTTGCAAATTGTGCTCGCGCAGTACCTTGCGAACCTGTATAAACTCGACGTAATCCTTTTTTTACATAATCTATTTCTTCTGTAGGATTATCGATACAATTTAAAATTGTTGGACCTATTTCAGTCACTAATTGACCTAAATGTTGTCCATCATTTGATGGCTCACGCACCTCTTTCACAATATGTGGCTGAATACGATAGCCGCCATTTGCGATTGTCGAGATATATTGTACCAATTGTAAAGGTGTATACGTATCATATTGTCCAATCGCTAAGTCGAGTGTTTTACCACCCATCGTTGGACCAGATGGACCCTGTACACCACTAAATTCATTCGGCAAGTCAATACCTGTTTTTACACCTAAGCCAAATTGCGCATAATTATTACGCATTTTCGGGAATGTATCGTCTTTTAAACGAAGTGGCATCTTATAGCTATATGGTGTTCCATTAATAAGCATAGCAATTTTAAACATATAAACATTTGATGAACGTTCTAAAGCTGTTAAGTCGTTTAGCGTAATATAACCACTTCGGTTAAAGATTGAAGTTTTTGCTTTAGTTCCAGCTAATACAATAGGTTCATCTCCCATTGTAGTACCCATTGAAACAACTCCTTGATTATAACCAGTAAGAAGAGTTGCTGCCTTAACTGCTGACCCCGCCTCATAAGCTGTTGTAAATGTACCATATGAATAATCGACCACTTCATATTTTCCTGTTTCAGGATTTTTCTCAATCTTCTTACCAACATTCGCTAAAATATCACCTGTATTCGGGTCCATCATTACTAAGAAGGCACGATCAAGTAAATACGAACCGCCTTGGGATTTTAATTTAAGCAATTCCCGCTCAACAATTTTTTCTGTTTCTAATTGTAGCTCACTATCAAGTGTCAGTTTTAAATCTTTACCAGGCTCGCCTTCATAAGTCGTAACCGTATCGACTACCTGCCCTTTTTTATTCGTAATATTTTTAACAACTGACTTTTGTCCTTGCAGTAAATCTTCATATTGCGCTTCAATATAACTTTCGCCAACACGGTCATTTCGTGAATAATCACGAGCTAAATAATAATTCAGCTTTTCTTTTGGAATCCCTTTTGCCGGTACTGTTGTGCGTCCTAAAATAGCAAGTGAAGATAATTTCAAACGCTTCCAGTCAGTTGTTGTGTTAACGCCTGTTAATTGAGTTAATCGCTCAGAGACACGCGCAAATTCATCGGCAGATACATTTTCACTCTTAATAATTTGCGGTGATAAATTGTATCCGGATGCCATCTCTCGGTAGATTGCTAGTACTTCTAAGTCCTTATCTGTCAATTGTAATAATTCTTCGTTTGTAATTCGTTCACGAACAAGTTTATCTATTTGCGCATTGATTTGACTTTCCGTTACATTTTCTTGTGCCCTAATTTTCTTTTTTTCTTTATCTGTTACTTTTTCATAGGCAGCGTCTTTATTTTTTATAATCCAAAAATCTTGTTTGTCACGTAATGTAACACGTTTCGTTGGCTGCTCAATCAATTGTGCCAGCTTTTCGGCTATGTCTACCATTTCCTTTGTTGTTGTCGTTGACATTTTTGTATACGTAATGGCATTTTCCGGTTGGTTATCCACTAAAATACGGCCATATCGATCATACATTCGTCCCCTTGGCACACTTGTATTGACAGCTACCTCCTCTTTACGCTCTAATTCGCGTACATAATCTTCCCCTTTTACAATTTGCATATAGCCAAGTCTAAAAATTAGCATTGAAAATACTAGAAATATAGCAAAGAAAAGGACATTCATACGAAATGTTAAATTAGAGTGATGTTTTGCTTTAACACTCGTCGCGCGATTTTTTCCCGGTGCTTTGCGCATATGTATTCCCCTCCTCATCTAATTACAATTTAAATACACGATATTTAGTTTACCATTCGAAGATACGACAGGAAAGCATGCACTTGAGAATTAATGATGGAAAACATCATTTATTTGACGGCACTTTAAGATAAAAAGTTTCTGTTTTTTAACGATTGCTAGAAAAATAGTTTTTTATTGTGGGGTGAGCACTCCAAAGTTCGGGCAATAGTTCCCTTCCCTTCAGCCCAACTGGCGTATTGGGGCATTTACCTCCAACTTATATTAAAAAAGCAGCAAAAAAGGCTATGCCTCGGTGACTTATCACCTTTGACATAGCCTTTTAATAAAGATTAATTATTTTGCAGCTTGGAATTTAGCTTCTACTACATCCCAGTTTACTACGTTCCAGAATGCACCGATGTAATCTGGACGACGGTTTTGGTAGTTTAAGTAGTAAGCATGCTCCCAAACGTCTAAGCCTAGGATTGGCGTTTTACCTTCCATAACTGGAGAGTCTTGGTTTGGAGTAGATGTAACAGCAACTGAGTCACCATCGACGATTAACCAAGCCCAGCCTGAACCGAAGCGAGTTGTAGCAGCTTTTGCAAATTCTTCTTTGAATGCATCGAAAGAACCGAATTTAGCATCGATTGCTTTTGCAACTTCGCCAACTGGAGTTTTTGAACCGCCTGGAGCGATTACTTCCCAGAATAATGAGTGGTTAGCATGTCCACCACCGTTGTTACGTACAGCAGTTTGTTTGTCAGCTGGAAGAGCATCAATGTTTGCGATAAGATCGTTAATGTCTTTTTCAGCAAATTCAGTGCCTTCTACTGCCGCGTTTAAGTTTGTTACATAAGTATTGTGGTGTTTAGAATGGTGAATTTCCATTGTTTTTGCATCGATATGTGGTTCTAATGCGTCATAAGCGTAAGTTAATTGTGGTAATTCGTAAGCCATTGTTAAGTTCCTCCCTAAAATAAAGAAATAATTAATACATTCTTAGATTATCAAAATTGGTCAAACCATTCAACGAAAAATACTTCAAATTAAAGATTTCAGCCTTTTGACTGAAAAGCCAATACGATTACTATACTACCCTGTTGTTTTAGCAATTATGCCTTGGCATAATTGCATCCGGAATTGGAAAGGAGTGACATCCACCGCAGGCTTTAATTTCTCTCAACGGATGTTTGGACACCGGCTGAAAGAATTTAAATAGCGAAAACCGCTATAAAGAACACGACAATCATAACGATTTGAATGACTGCTTTTGCGAGTGTGGATGTTAAGAAGCCAACAAGAGAGCCAACACCGCTTTTCACAGCCTCTTTGAATGTACGACGCTCCACGATTAATTCTGCAATAACAGCTCCTAAAAATGGACCGATTAGTATACCTACTACCGGAATGACGAACGGTCCAATTAATAAACCAATGGTACTCCCCCACATACCAGCATTTGAACCACCAAATTTTTTAATACCAAAGGCATTTGCCACAGAATCAGCAATAAATAAAATGACAACAAATAGTATTTCAGTCGCCCAAAACAACCAGCTTAGCTCCGCAAATGAAAAAAATAATCCATATACTAAAAAACCACCGATTAAAAAAATCACACCTGGAATTATCGGGTATACCAATCCAACGAATGAAATGATAAAGCAGGCAATCACTAAGATCCAACCAACAACTTCCATGAAAATTCTCTCCTTTTATCGTGCATTGCCTATTTTACGGATTTACAAAGCTATAGGTTTCAGTTATTTTCGTTTGTATCGTACGTGCAACTTCAGCTACAGATATTTTCTGTAGCGAAAGCGCAGCTTCAGCTACAAATCTTCCCTGTAGCGAAAGCGCAGCTTCAGCTACAAATCTTCCCTGTAGCGAAAGCGCAGCTTCAGCTACAAATCTTCCCTGTAGCGAAAGCGCAGCTTCAGCTACAAATCTTCCCTGTAGCGAAAGCGCAGCTTCAGCTACAAATCTTCCCTGTAGCGAAAGCGCAGCTTCAGCTACAAATCTTCCCTGTAGCGAAAGCGCAGCTTCAGCTACAAATCTTCCCTGTAGCGAAAGCGCAGCTTCAGCTACAAATCTTCTCTGTAGCGAAAGCGCAACTTCAGCTACAAATCTTCCCTGTATCGAAAGCGTAGCGTCAGCTACAATGACGTCAAGGCGCAATTAATCTAATGTCTAATTCCTAAAATAGAGTCAGCTATATTTACAGCATGGTCTCCAATACGTTCTAAATTACTAATAATATCCGTATAGACGATTCCCGCCGCTCCATTGCATTCGTACGTATTTAAGCGCGCAATATGCTTTTGCTTTAGTTTATCTTCCATATCATCTATCAAGCTTTCGAGCTCCGTTACTTCCTGCGCCAAGCTCAAACTGGCTGTATCCAGAGCCGCTATGCTCTTTCGTACAGCTTCAATCGCCAAGCTAAACATGCCTATTAAATCTTGTCGTGCTGATTTACTTAAATTTACCTCATGATGATCTTTATATTGTAAAAGCTCTAAAATATTTTCAAAATGATCGCCAATCCGTTCAATGTCTCGTACATTTGTTAGCAGTGTATGGTGTCTTACTGAGTCTGCTCGAGAAAGTGGTTGCTTAGACACCATCACTAAATAATTCGTGATTTCCTTATCTAAATGATTAAGCGCTACTTCTAATTGTAAAACTGTAGGAATATGGGCAGCTTCACCCGTTTTCATATATAAAAATGTTTCTTCTAAACCATGCAGTGCATGCTCTCCCATACGTAACACTTCCTCCTTCGCTTGCCCGAGTGCAATCGCCGGAGAGGAATCAATGAATGATGGATCTAAATGCTTCGTTGTCACATCAATATTTCCATCATGCCCAGGAACTAGCTTCGTGACAAGTGCAGCCAACCCTCCGATAAATGGCAGCTGAATCATCATATTAATGATGTTAAATGAGCCATGCGCAAGCGCTATTTGCATTTTCGCATCTAAATGGAACAGACCACTAATCCACTGAACGAAATGTATAAACGGTGTAAAGAACACCATAAAAATGATCGTTCCTATAATATTAAATAGTACATGTGCCGCCGCTGCACGCTTAGCATATATAGAAGCACCCAGTGAAGCTAATACTGCTGTAATGGTCGTGCCAATATTTTCACCGAATAAAATTGGTAAAGCACTATCTAAGCCAATCAAATGCTCCGCATATAAGCCCTGTAACACACCAACAGTTGCTGTTGAGCTTTGGACAAGCAATGTAAAAACTGCCCCTAGAAAAATCCCTACAATAGGCAGATTCTTGAGATGAAGGGTTAATGATGCTAGGTCCGCTAATTGATGGAGTGACTGCATGCTTGCACTCATTAACTCTAATCCTAAAAATAATCCCCCAAAGCCAAACAATATTTGCCCGATATACTGATACGTCGCTTTCTTAAAGAAAAATAACAACCCTGCACCTAGCGCCAATAACGGATAAAAATATATGCCGATATTAATACCAATAATAAATGCGGTTATGGTCGTGCCAATATTTGCCCCCATAATGACGCCGATTGCTTGACGTAATGTTAAAAAACCTGCACTCACTAGCCCAACAGTAATCACCGTAGTTGCAGAGCTCGACTGGATACAAATCGTCACAATTATGCCCACTAACACACCCATTAAAGGATTTGTTGTAAAACGATTCAACCATTCACGCAATCGATCATCTGCTGATTTTTGAAGCCCATCCCCCATGAATTTAATGGAAAATAAAAAGACTCCTAAACCGCCTAAAAATTGAAACAGTATGCTTTGCCAATCTATTGTCAATTGTATTCGCTCCAATTCCTACATCTCTACTTCCCTATTCCTAATCTTTAAATGATAGTTTAGAAAAAGTAAAGAAAACCTTTAACTTCTTTACACAATATTAACATTTCATCATCGTATTCTCAGTTATTATTACTTATTTCATATCTTGTCAAAGTTGAACATGGTAGAATAGCGATTGGAGGAGATATGCTTATGAAACACTCACAACTATTTATCGATAGCTTAATTCATCCAAAAAAACTTGCTGCCTATCGTTTATTACCTATCGGAAAAGTCATTCAATATACTTTTCTGCTAATTACTGTCGTTACAGTTTTCTCTTTTGGTCGTTTTACGGCCGGAATGTCTGTTGATACATTTGATATGAATAGTTTAAATGGTATTACTGAATACATAGAAGGTGTTAAATGGGTATTGTATCCCGTGACATTCATTATGCTTTTTGTTTTTACAACGATGCTTATTTTTGCACAAATTGCTCTCTATGCCTTAGCAGGTCTACTGATTTTAAAAGTCATGAAGCGTCGCGGTGAATACCGTCATATTTGGCGTACTACGACATTTGCCATGACTTGGGCAATTCTAATAAGCATGCTAGCAGATTATTTACCGATTAACAGTACAATTATCTCTGTTTTTTCTTTATTTTTAACTGTAACTCTACTAATCGTAGCCATCACAAAATATCCACAACAACCAAACATAAAATAATGTGCATGAATCCCCTCTCTTCTAAATATAGTGTAGAAAAGGAGGGGATTTTTTGCGTGCTTTTGTGTTAACAGCTATCATTATTATTTTTGCTTTTGTTGTGAAAGTAGATTTAACAGAAGGTTCATTACACCTTGCTGCCATTTATCCGAAAGATACTGACAAAGCCCTTTGTGAAAAGCAGCGAGAGCCAAATTATATTACTATACAGACTATTCAAGGCGATTCGATTCATAGTTTATTTGCACTTCATCCCGCCAAAGTACCAATGACCTTCCCTGAACGCTTGCAACTATTTTATGAATTAAATCCACATTTACAATTACAGGCTCTTGTTCCTGGTGAAAATATTAAGCTTCCTCTGTCATTTGAATTAGAAAACAAATGCGGAAAATGAAAAGTTAACGTTTCTTCCTTGTCCTTATTTTCTTACACTGCTAAAATAAATGTCAGTGACGGTCGAAAGTATGGCCCGAAAAGGAGAGAAAGTTAATGAGTGAAATTTGTCACCGTACAAATACACGTCCCGTGCGTGTCGGTAATTTAACAATAGGTGGTAGTAATGAATTATTCATTCAAAGTATGTGTACAACAAAAACACATGATGTTGAAGCAACAGTCGCAGAAATTCTTCGTCTTGAAGAAGCAGGCTGTCAAATCGTTCGCGTCGCAGTACCAGATGAACGTGCAGCTGATGCGATAGCAGATATTAAAAAACGTATTAATATTCCATTAGTAGCTGATATTCACTTTGACTATAAATTAGCATTAAAAGCAATTGAAAATGGTATCGATAAAGTTCGTATTAACCCAGGTAATATTGGGCGTAAGGAAAAAGTAGAAGCTGTTGTTAATGCAGCTAAGGCTAAAGGTATTCCTATCCGTATCGGGGTAAACGCTGGTTCATTAGAGCGTCATATTTTAGAAAAATATGGTTATCCCACTGCAGACGGTATGGTAGAATCTGCCCTTCACCATATTAAAATTTTGGAAGACTTGGACTTCCACGATATTATCGTATCAATGAAGGCATCAGACGTAAATCTAGCGATTGAGGCCTATGAGAAAGCGGCTAAAGCCTTTAATTATCCTCTGCATTTAGGAATTACTGAATCAGGTACATTATTTGCGGGTACTGTAAAATCAGCGGCTGGCCTTGGCGCAATCCTATCAAAAGGTATTGGTAATACGTTACGTATTTCACTATCTGCAGACCCTGTCGAAGAAGTGAAAGTAGCACGTGAGCTATTAAAATCATTCGGTCTTGCTTCTAATATGGCAACACTTATTTCTTGCCCAACTTGTGGTCGTATCGAAATTGATTTAATTTCAATTGCCAATGAAGTAGAAGAATATATTTCTACACTTAATGTACCATTAAAAGTAGCTGTTCTTGGTTGTGCGGTAAACGGTCCTGGTGAAGCACGTGAAGCCGATATCGGTATTGCTGGTGCTCGTGGTGAAGGTTTACTATTTATGAAGGGCAAAACTGTTCGTAAAGTGCCTGAAGAAACAATGGTAGAAGAGTTGAAAAAAGAAATCGATAAATTAGCAGCTGAAATGGCAGAAAAACGTGCTGCTGAAGAAGCAGCAAAAGCGAACGCCTAAGGAGGTGCTAGTATGAAAAAGCCTCGCTTTGGTATTGATATCGATGGAACAGTAACATGTCCTAGTACTCTCATTCCACATATTAATAAACAATACAATATAAATATTACACTCGACGATGTGTGCGAATATGATTTTTTATCAGCATTTCCTCATCCTGTTGATCGTGTAGCATTTAATACATGGTTTAAAGAAAATGAACCATTTATGTATGAAGTTTCTGAGGCAGCTAAAGATGCGAAAGATATTTTAAATACGTGGAAAGAAAACTACGAACTTTATTACATCTCTGCTCGTGGTGAGAATGTATCAGATGTTACGGTAAATTGGTTTAAATCACAATCTATTCCGTATGATCATATCGAACTCATCGGTAGTCATGATAAAATTTCTGTAGCAAAAAAACATGGTGTAGATGCATTTTTTGAAGATAAGCATGATAATGCGGTTATGCTTGCAGAGGAATTAAAAATACCGGTTGTATTATTTGACACTCCGTATAATCGTCTTGCTGTTCCGGACAATGTTGTACGTGTTTATAACTGGCAAGAAGCCAACCATTTTATCACAAATTATTTTAAATAAACAAAATGGAGTCGTGTTCATGTATTGAACACGACTCTTCTTCTTTATACATCAAGTATCCCTCGTAACCAACGCTCCACAAAATTTTCAAAGGTAATGCCATAATTTTCATAAACAGCATGGTAAACAAAATAAGTTCCTAATCGCTCAAGTAATTCATCATTAATCTTCATCGCAAACTGCTCCCTTCCCTTAGTTTTTTCACTGAATTTTCAGATACTTAAACTTCCAATTCCTCGAATATTCTAGCGGAGTTCGCATAGTTGCAAAACCGTCACAATCTGCCGCCTCCATGCCCTTTTTTCATAGTTTTCTTTTCGTTAATATAGTAGTATCAACTTACAAAACTGGAGGGACTACTTGTGAGATGGATGACAAAGGTAGCTTGTATAACATGTCTTTGCGCGTTGCTCACTGGCTGTGATAATCGATTATCAGAAATTAAAGACGCGGTTTCAGGCATAAATTCAGCAGCAGAAAATGCAGCCAGTGCAGTTAGTCGTGATGTACATGCTGTACGAGCAATTGCCATTAACTATAAAGATACATCTTTTACGGTTAATGACCTATTTAAAACTATTTTACGTGACGTACGCTGGGATTATGACGCTGAAAAAAGTGAGCTTCATGTGAGAGGCACTTGGAAAGCACCACTATTTTCTGAGCAACCGTGGGATGATACGAAGAAAAAACAACTAGCAGAAACAGGTGTAGTAAAGGTAACATGCACTATAAACAACAATAAAATTGATAGCGCTCTCACAAATGTAACACTTATTTTTAATGACGAAACGATTCTAGAAATGACTGGCGAGGACGCTCTTCATCACCTATATGATACATATTTACAAAAATAAGCTCCGTAGCCTTTAAACAAGGCTGTTCTTTCAAAGATTGTTTAAAAAAAAGGCAGATTTAATCTACAAAACGTCTAGATTAAATTCTGTCTTTTTGTTCTAATATATTGCGAATCGAAAATTGTTTGTTTAATTGTTGGTGTTATTGACTAGTTACAGCTTGTTCTAGGGCTGTTTCTGTGATGCTAGGTGAGGATATGTATTTTTTCTAAATAATACTTCACGATAGCTAAATATTCTCTAAAGTAGTACTTAATACGAAATTCTGATGGTGTTGCAGCTGGTAAGCCGGTAACGTTAAGTCCTAAATCTTCAGCAATGGATTCGGCTCGATATAGATGGAATCGGTTAGTTACAACTACAACTGTGGAATCTTTGTCTATGTAATCCATTGAATACTGAAAATTTTCAAGAGTACGAGTAGAATTGGATTCAGTGATGATTCGTTGTTCATCAATACCTAATTGCATTAATGATTCTTTAATGACAGAAGCTTCAGACACAATTTCGTCCTGCCCCTGACCACCTGAAGCGATTGCCATTGTATTTTCGTTTTCTTTTAAGTATGCAGCTGCGGTCGTAATGCGCTCGTACAGCAGACTAGACGGTTGATCCCCCGATAATCGTGTACCTAAAATAATGAGGTAATCTGCATTTTCTATCGCAGTATTTTTGCCTTGAGACACGATAAGTAAGTGTAGGCAAAGAAAAAAAACAAGTACTACCGCGAGCAATATAGTGATGAGCTTGAATACTTTCTTCATAATAACCTCCATATTCACTGTAACGATTGACATTATGTAAATTATCGGTAGCAAATTTTAATATATGAGCTTGTTTTTTATTTTTTTCTAAAAGATCGTTGAATATAAAACGACTGTTAACGCTCATCATAAAAAATTGTATTGTTGATGTCCAAAATATAAATAGAACACCTGCACCTAAAATAATCTCGCCCGGTGGCATTTAGAGGCGAAGGAAATAAAATTATCTATAGATACAATGACAAAAGAAGAATAAGAAGCTGCAAAAGAATCGAATCATTTAAAAGACACATGAGCAAAAAATAACAATGTAAGCGATAGATACTATTGCATACATTTCTTTTCATACTCTACGATTAAATTCATACAACACATTATCCTCTCCTTTTAATCTTAATAATCCAATCTATAGTAAGACGAACGGAATGATGTGATGTTCCAATTTTTCTTCACCTAACCGGCATCCGACGAACACAAAGGAGTCGCCTTAGCCTCACTCCAACCACTTTTAATTTCTAGCGAAAGCGAAACTTCGGTAACGAGGGAACAGCCAACAGTAGATGTACAAACGTCGAATCGATGTTCTTCAGCAATAAGCCCCTCCACCGAAAAAAATCTTACAATTTTGAAATATCGGACTCTCCTAATTGAAACTTTTAAAGCCAACAAGTTATAATCAAAGTATCACGTGATGGTTTGGAGGTGTTTGCATTGGGACAGAGAGATTAAAAATTGGCGAGCTTGCAGAAAAAACAGGCATTACAAAAAGAACAATCGACTATTATACAAACATCGGCTTATTAGAAGCCGAACGTTCTGCATCCAATTATCGCTACTATGCTCCTGCAATGATCGAAAGACTTCATTATATCGAGCAACGCAAACGGCAAGGTCTTTCACTTATTGATATCCAACATGAACTAAACATCGCTCCACATGAAGAAATTGATGTACAAATGCTACGTGTAAAAATGCAAGACCTAGAGCAGGATGTAACTTCTTTACTTGAACAAATAAACAAACAAGACAACAAAAATATTGAAAAAATTAAAAAAAATGTTTCACCCGAAAGTATTGCACTCATGCAATCTTTACTTTTACTTATTCATAATTAGGAGGTGACGTTCTGTTCATACAGAACGACTATTTGGAGACCATACTCAACTTATCGATTTTTACAATTTTATTAGCATTAACTGGCTTTTTCGTAGCAACGGAGTTTGCTATTGTAAAAGTACGTTCATCAAGGCTTGACCAATTAATTGCGGAGGGCAATAAAAAAGCCGTATCTGCAAAGTATGTTGTCAATCATTTAGACGAGTACTTATCTGCCTGTCAGCTTGGTATTACTGTAACAGCGCTTGGTATCGGGATGGTCGGAGAAAAAACATTTGAATTTATGCTACACCCTCTATTTAACATGATAGGCATTTCAGATAAGTATATGACGATTTTTACAATTGGTAGTGCTTTTGCCATCGCTACATTTTTACATGTTGTCGTCGGGGAGTTGGCACCAAAAACTGCTGCGATTCAAAAGGCTGAAACGATTACACTCCATTTTGCCAAACCTATTATGTTGTTCTATAAAGTGATGTATCCATTTATTTGGTTCTTGAACGGCTCAGCTCGAGTATTAATCGGCCTAATTGGTATGAAGCCTGCTTCAGAGCATGAGATATCACATTCAGAGGAAGAATTACGATTACTGCTATCTGAAAGCTTTGAAAGTGGTGAAATCAATAAAACAGAGCTAAAGTTTGTGAATAATGTCTTTGAATTTGATGAACGTATTGCTCGTGAAATTATGGTTCCTCGAACAGAGATTGTTGGCATTGAAAAAAATGAATCTTTTACAAATATGATTCATTTTATCGCCGCTGAAAAATATACTCGCTATCCTGTTTATGATGGTGATCGTGATAATATTTTAGGCTTTATCAACGTTAAGGAATTGTTTACACACAGTTTGCTTGAGCAACTTACAGATGATTCATTAATTCTTGAAGATTTCATTAATCCTGTTATACGAGTCATTGAAACGATTCCTATTCAAGCATTACTTGTACGTATGCAAAAAGAGCGCATTCATATGGCTATTTTAATGGATGAATACGGCGGGACATCAGGGCTTGTAACAGTCGAGGATATTTTAGAAGAAATAGTAGGTGAGATTCGCGATGAGTTTGATGATGATGAAATTGCAGAAATCCGAAAAGTAAGTGATAATCACTATATTTTAAACGCAAAAATGCTCATTGAAGATGTTGAAAAACTATTAAATGTAACACTTGAAGCAGATGAAGTCGAAACATTGGGCGGTTGGTTTTTAACAGTCAATAATGGCATTAAAGCAACTAAAAATATTGAGTTGGCCCCATATATATTTAGTATTTATGAGCAGCAAGGCCATCGTATTCATTACATCGAAGTTCGTCCCCTTCGCAATATTGTGCCTACTGTATTAGAGGCCTATTCTGACTGATATGGTTTTCTTAATAGTTTATAACAATTTTATCTCCATAGGATCATTCAAATGGGACCATTCTAGTTTTTCCAAATACTTTTTTCTTATTCCATTATTAGGCATATCCATATATAATAAATATATGGATATGATTCTATTTTCAGGGGGCAATACATATGAAATTGTTTAAACTATATCATTCGGACGGTATTCATATCATTACTGACGTCAAAAAACACAAAACTAACATTGAATTAAAAACAATTACAGGTGAAGTATTATATATTATCGTAGTAACCGATGAAAACTACACAGTATACGATGATCGTTTTGCTGGTGCTTCCAAGCAATTAAATTCAGTGGAGGCATTTGATATTGACGGAAACTTTCGTAGCCTAGATTTTGATAATATGCGTTTACTCTTCAAAGAGGCATTTACGAAGCTATTACAAGAGATTGCAGAATGTGTCAATGAAAATGAAAAGCTAGTAGATATTGATACATTACGTCATAAAGTAAGCGCTCAAATTAAAGGTATCCATTTCCGCGTTATTTCTGACACGAAAAAATACGAGATTTAAATATTTAACAGACTGTCCAATAAATTGCGGATAGTCTGTTTTTACGATTCAAATAGTCAGCATTTTCCCCATTATTTAACTATAGTCACCCTCGTAACAAAAAACATCTCCTACCACTTTCATGTATAATGGTATTTAATGATCTGAAAGAAAGGGTGTTTGGATGAATCGTGAACAATTAATCACACTTATTTCGGAAAAACTGAAATTAATCCGTACCGAAAAAGATTTAACACAGGATCAGATGAGTGATTTACTAGGACTTTCTAAAAAAACACTTGTTCAAATTGAAAAAGGTCGTATTTATACTGGCTGGACTACAACGGTGGCAGTTTGTGCATTATGCAGAGAAAGCTCCATTTTACAGCATGAGCTTGGCGGGGACCCACTTGAGGTTGTCGACTTAATCGCTAATAACGGAACATTATATCCTAAGGAAAAGACGATGGGTGGATACATATGGTGGAAAAATCTTAGCGAGTACAAAGGTTATCGTCTACAACAAAATGTCATTAGTCAGCATTTTCGAATTTTAGATACAAACAACTATCGACTACTATCAACATTCGACGAGTCAATAGCTAGGCAATCATGGGAAAATTTCCGAGAATAATTATTGTACTGTATTCGCACATAACGTAGAAGCATTACATCCAAATACCTCTACGTTATGCGCAGAAGTACTAGGATCCTGCCAATACTGCCAGTGATGGCGCCCGTTTTCTTCAATATTCATCTCCTGTTTTGTTGTACTACTTTCTTGCATTCTCACTCTCTCCTCTCCTAGTTCTACTATAATATAATAGCAAATTCTCTCCCTTCGTTATTCCAGACCTAGACGAATGAATACAGAAATGAAATCACTTCGTCATATGATAAAGTATAACTAGAAACCGATAGTATGGCGTAATAACATGACAACTAAACTTCTGGTTAAAAGTTTCATTAGTCGAAATTTCTAACACTATTCTCTATACTAAATACTAAATAATAACTTCTCTAATACTGGAAAGGATGCTCTTTTATGGATCGAATACTAGCAATTAGTGATATACATGGGGAATTAGAACTTTTTGAAGAATTATTATTAAAAGCTAATTATGATACTGTGCAAGATCAGTTATTTTTACTTGGTGATTATATTGATCGTGGGCCTGCATCTTGTGGTGTTTTAAACCTAGTCGGAGAATTGCAAGCACAAGGTGCACGTGTGCTATTAGGAAATCATGAAGCCATTATGCTAAAAGCCTGTCGCTCTGGCGAACCTAAGCCGTGGAATCATTGGGTGGAACTTTGCGGTGGTGAAGCAACTCTTGCAAGCTATGGTTATCAGTTAGAAGATTTTAAGGAAGTCATTGAAAATGAGACATTACCTAGCTTTATTCAATCTTTACCAAAGCTCGAAGAACATTTACAGCTTATCGAAACCTTTGATACTTATATCGAATTAGAGGATGCCATTTTTGTACATGGCGGTGTAGTTCCTGGCCTAGCTTTGGCAGAAACAGATCCCTGGCAATTTTTATGGATTCGTGAAGAGTTTCATGTAGGTTATCAAGGCGAAAAAACTGTAATCTTTGGCCATACACCTACCTATAGACTTCACCATAATCCAACAGATTACAGTGTCTATTTTGGCGAAAATAATATCATCGGTATAGATGGTGGAGCTGTTTTTGGAGGGCAATTACACGCATTAGAATGGCCAAGTCATCAAATCATATCGGTGGAAAAGGAAAAGCCAACAAGTGTAGAATAACCTGTTGGCTTTTCGTGCTAAAATAAAGACAAAAGTTTTAATACAATTTAAAAATAACACCTACTAAAGAGTACACAATCACTGTTGTAAATAAAATTGTCATATGGATAAGTGAGAAAACAAACATTTTTGTCGCCCACTTTATTTGATCTTTATTACTATGATAGCCGTAAATACTCATCACAAGCCATGCAATGCTTAGCAATAGAGCAACAAGCATAATACCAACACTTAAAGTGCCAAATAAAAAACTTGATAATATCAATAAGATTAAATAAAAGTTCGATTGATAATAAGTACGACGCATTCCTTTCACAACCGGAAGCATTGGAACACCGGCTGCTTCGTAATCAGCATGCTTACGAATGGCAATGGCATAGAAATGAGGCATCTGCCAAATAACCATAACTAAAAATAGGCCAAGTATCGCAGGATGTGTAATATCAGAAGAAACAGCTGCCCAACCAATTAAAGCTGGGACTGCCCCGCCTATACTCCCTATTTCCGTATTATAAATCGTGCGACGTTTTGTCCACATTGTATAAGGTACTACATATAAAAATACCCCTAAGAGACCAAATCCTGCAGCTAATGGTGAAGCAAGTGCCAACACAGCTGCCCCGAGAATAAGCATAGCAAAAGCTAAAGTTAACGCTGTTTTAGCTGACATTTCACCAGTTACAGTTGGTCGACTTTGCGTACGAGGCATTATCGCATCAATGTCTCGGTCATACACATTATTAAATGTTCCAGCAGCACCAATAACGAGCGCTGAGCCAATCGTTGCGAAAATAATTTCAGGTATATTTTCTACAAAAGTCATTTTATTTTTGTACATACCTAGCGTTAAACCAGCCCACATAGGAATTAAATTGGATTTAATGATCCCTGTTTTTACTGTCTGCGCTAAAATAGACGAGCGCGAGGACTTCTTGGAAGATTGTAGTTTATGCTCCGTTTTTAGATTTTGTTCCATTCATCTTAATTCCTTTTCTCTCTTAATTTCTACACGCTTTACCATTAGAAAGCGACAAATTTTGCATGCGATTAATTATGGGTCGGCATAATTGCGTCCGGAATCTGCTTTTGTGCTTACACTAAAAACGCCTTACCGATTCCTTGACATCTTCAGCGGATTTTGGCACTTACACCTGCATTTATCACCATCTATAGGATGCTACAAAAAACAATTGTAACTGCCGATTTCGCTGAAATAAGTTAGACATATCAAATTATTATTCTACCTCTTTTAGATAGAGTCTGTCTCAATGTTCACATAAAGTACATGATTTTCTTACTCTTTATATTTTACTTAAAGAACATAGTGGTACACGTTCATTCACAACATCTTCTATGATACCACCGACTGACATGAATTTGAACCTAATTGGCTTGATTCTTTGCATATTACTATTCAAGTAAAACAATCTACTCTATACTAAGGTGTATGCTTTTAACTATATAAAGGAGTGTCTATCACGTGAAATACGGATTTATCGGCCTTGGAAATATGACAACGGCCATTATTAAAGGAATGTGTAAAAGCGGAGATTTTAATCCTACTTTTATTTATGGCTATAATCGTACCAAAGCAAAAACAACAAAATTAACAACCTCTTACGGTATTCAAGCCGCAAGCTCTATTGAAGATATTATGTCGAATAGTGACGTCATTATCCTCGGTGTCAAACCCCAAATGTTACCAGATGTTTTGCCAGAGGTGAAAAAGCATTTACAAGACAACCATGTCATTGTTTCCATTGCTGCAGGTAAAAATATTTCATATTTTCAGGGTTATCTATCTGAAGTTACCCCCATTATTCGTGTAATGCCAAACATTAATGCACTTATCGGTGCCTCTACAAGCTGCTTTACAGCAAGTGAACAAGTATCAGATATACAGCTACAGTCTGTCATTTCATTGTTTGAAACAGTTGGTACAATTATCGAGGTGCCTGAACACCTATTTTCCATATTTACAACGATCGGTGGTGCATCACCAGCATTCACCTATATGTATATTGACGCGTTAGCACGTGCCGCTGTTCGTGAAGGAATGCCCAAAAGCATGGCTCTTGATATTGCAGCAAATGCAGTACTCGGCAGTGCCAAAATGATAATACAATCTCAGGAACATCCCTGGGCACTTGTAGATCAGGTATGCTCACCGGGAGGAACAACTATTCAAGGTGTATCTTCATTACAAAGCAATCATTTTGAAACAACGATTCACGATGCAGTCGCTGCAGTGACTAATAAAGATCGAAGCTTATCAAAATAAAGCTTGATTGATCTACTAAAAAATAAAACGAAACCGAGACATCATTCGTGTCTCGGCTTTTCATTTTATTGAATATTATCTTGTAATTCCTGTGCTAAAAATGCAGTTAGGTCCTGTAGATTTTCTGGTGTAACACCGTGACCGTCTGGATACTGCTTAAATGTCACAGTAGCTCCAAATTGCTCAAATAGTTCTTTACTTTCAGCGCCCCATTGCGACGGGATGACATAATCATAATCCCCATGAGAAATAAATGCATGTAAGTGATTGATTGGGCGAATTGCATATTCCTCTGTCACGAATTTTGGCGTGTAGCCACTTAAAGCTACTATTCCTGTAATTAAATTACCCATTGCAAAAGCAAGTGACTGTACCAAAACTGCTCCTTGACTGAATCCAAGCATGTACACTTTATGTGGATCGATTTGATATTCATCAATTGCCTCTAACACAAATCGTTGTAGCGCCACTAATACTTTATCGAAAATTTCACGGTCTGGTTTACCGATGTCTTGGATTGTGAAAAAAGCATAGCCAGGCTTTTGCGTAATAGGTCCTCGTAAACTAAAGATATGACATTGCTCTTTAAAGTCCTGCACTAATTGTGGTAAGTCATCTTCATTGCTTCCCATTCCATGCAATAAAAAAATGGCTGGATATTTTCTATTTGGATCCATATTCGTTGGTTGTGTATGTTTAAATGTAAATGGTGTATTCATGCAAAAATTCCTTTCAGGTGAACTTAGTGTCACCTTATTATACTGCAAAAAATAGTTAGACAAAAACAGGATTGCTTCGTTATCATAAATAGTTTTTGGGACGTACGAGCAGACACTTGGAACACAATGTTTTTATGTACGAAATCGTAATAATAGAACGTGTTCTTCTATCGGTTTGCTCAATGTACTGCGATCGACTTATATACAAGACAACTAATATTTCAACTTTTGTAATGAGTCATATTATAGTAATTTTGTTTTATTTATAATCCCGTCAGTGTGATAAGCAATATAGCCATTAATTATACGAATCGTTTCTTGTGGATCTGCGTTAAATAGCACTTTTGATTGCTCTGGAGTTGAGACAAGTACCGTTAATAAATCTACGCGCATTGAATGTCCAGCAGAGCTATAAGCATAATCATAAACAATATCTTCCTCTGTCACATTGTCTGTCGTATACTGCTTATGAAACAATTCTTTAGCGGCATCCATTTGTTCTGCAACTTGCTGACGAATTCGCATTTGATGCATCAATAGTTCTTCTTCAAGTACAGTGGTCTTTAACCATTCTTTCTTTTCGAGCATCTTCAAAAATTCCTTTTCCCAAATTTGCTCATTTTCAGTAAAATACAGCATATTCATCATTAACATATCCCAAAAATCAATTTGAGACTGTGCTGATTTACGCTGCATCTCTATTACTTCTTTAAAGTGCTCCTCAACCTTCGTAATATTCATATTGCGCACTAAATGATTACATACATTTTCAATAAATTTATTTGCCACTTCTTGTGCCATGAAAAAACCCGTCCTTTATGTCTACAAATCATTTCCTCACTATCATACCATGATTGTAGAATAGAAAGAAACGGGTAGCGTATAGGTCTGCCATGTAGGCTCTCATACTTTTTTCAACGAACTAAAAAACATCCTCGCCATAAGATGAAGCAAGGATGTTGTATGAACATTTTATACTTTAGATGTAGCAATTGAATTTAAAATAAACTTTGCATTTTTGTGAAGCGTTTGATAGTTCTCCTGAAATATATGTGGAGGTACAGGTTTGCTGAATAAGAAGCCCTGTACAGTATCACATTTACCGTCTAATAGATAAGTCAGCTGTTCAATCTCTTCTATTCCTTCTGCAACTACCTTTAACTGTAGATGCTTTGCCATAGAGAGAATCATGTCAACTAATGCTTTATCTGTAGAGTTCGAATGTATTTTCTGAACGAAAGATCGATCAATTTTTAAACAATCTATAGGAAAATCCTTTAAATAAGATAATGATGAATAGCCTGTCCCAAAATCGTCTACTGCAATCGTAACCCCAAGCGCCCTCAATTTTTGTAAAATCGTCGTCATATGATCTATATTGATGGTCATACTCTCTGTTATCTCTAGCTGCAAATATTTCGGCTCTAATTGTGTTTTCTCAAGAACATGATGAATTATCTCAACTAAATTTTGTTGAAAAAGTTGACCTAATGACAGATTGACCGCTACTTTAATCGGTGGCAATCCCGCTGCCTCCCATTCCTTTACTTGTTGACAGGCTGTTTCTAGTACCCATTGTCCGATAGGAATAATTAATCCCGATTCCTCAGCAATTGGTATAAAGACTCCCGGCGAAATCCACCCCTTCTTTGGATGCTGCCATCTGACTAAAGCCTCTACTGACTTAATTTGGCCCGTATGTAAATCTAGTTGTGGTTGATAGTCTAAAAAAAGCTCTTGATTCGCTAATGCATCATGTAAATCATTTTCTAATAAAAGTTGCTCCGTCGTCTCTTTAGATATTGAGGACTCATAAAAGCGTAGACGAGTTGGAGATTTCTGCGCTTCATGCATAGCATAGAGTGCAAATCTAACAAGTTCCTCTTCCCTATAAGAATCTGTTGGAAATAAAGCAACACCAATATTTAATTGACTATTGAGAGAAAAATGTTGTATTTGGAATGATTCTTCCATGACATATTGAAGCTGCTGACTAAGCTGTGTCAATTGATGGGTATTATTCACCTCATCAATATAAACGACAAAATAATCTTCTCTCAGCAAGCACAGTAAATATTTCTCTGGTAAAACATTTTTCAATCTTTGCGCGATTAGACATATCATTTGGTCTGCATATGTACTACCTAAAGACGCTTTAATCGCAGGAATTCTTTCTATACCAATCGCAAGAATTGCCTTTTGGGATTTAGATATGTATAAATCCTTCTTTAATGATTCCATTAAAAAACGTTCATTTGGTAAATTCGTAATCTCATTATGGTAAGCCATATGATGCATCTTTTCGCGAGATTTTTCTAAATGCTCTTGTGTATCAACTAACTGCTGAAAAGGTTTTTCGATAGATGAAAAATAAATAGCTCTAAATAAAAGATAAGAAGCACCTAACTCAAAAATATGTCCAATGAAGTTTTTAATATCATAAACATCTTGATAAATTGTATAAAGAAAATCGCTCATAATTAAATAAATGGAACTACATAATAAAAAAAATATAATTTTAGGTGCTTTCTTAAAATTTTTAAGTAATAGAACCATAATCACCAACTGAAGCGCAACAGCTGTATATTGTAAAATATTTTTTAAATCAGTTGGACCTTCACCTTCCATTATAAGTGGGGGCAAAATTGGCGTTGGACCATAGAGAACGCCAAAACAACAAATGATTATGGCAAATGGCAAGCTATAAATAAACCAACGATAACTTGATTTTATTTCCTTTTCCTTTATAAAAAAAATAATGAGAAAACCAATCGATAATAGTAATCGACAAAACATGTAAAACCATGTTGATGCATACGGCGTACTTTCTGTAATAAAAAATGGCATTCCTTTATAGGAAAGTGCATGCGCCATTTCTAATAAGCTAATCATTAAAAATAATGCCCCAATATAGAGCACTCTGTTCGATAAAATATACGGCGTAATTAACCATGTCTGAATGGAAATAGACATTGTCACTACAGTTATGAGCATTTCCATCATTAAATGAATCGTTACATAATTGTTCTCTCCAAATATCCCATAAAATTTATCGCTACCCAAACCCATTACGATTATTAAAATCATTGATAATAGGATGAATTGATTACCCTGCTTCACAAATGAAAAATCCTCATTAAATTTCCACATCATAACTCCCTTCTTAAGCTCTAAATAATTTCCTCCATCTACTGCTTTATAGATGGATTTAGGATAATTATACTATAAAACTATTATGAAGTATTGACTTTTTAACCAAAAAGAAGAATAAAAATTCAGGACTAAAAATAAAATTAAGGGAAACTTTAATCAATAGGGGGGGTTCTTCATCCTATACTATTTATTAAATCTGGGCTTATCGTTACAAAAAAAAGATGCCTCAGCTTTTGAGGGCACTGAAAAAGTCTATATCTTCTCACATCGCGAGGTATTTAACGAGTAAATCGTTGAATACCTCGCTTTTTTCATTTGGCACTGTGACTCTACTGTTGTTTTCCGAAGCATTCCGCTCGCTTTCCGCGGGCGAGCGCCGAGCCTCCTCCTACGCTTCGCTTCGTGCGGGGTCTCGTCTGTCTCGCTTTCCCGCAGGAGTCGAGCGATGCTTCTCCAAACAACGCAATGTATCACACTATTATTTTAGTCACGCTTTCCTTTATAATAAAAGAATTAATGTGCAGGTGGTGCCCCCCGATGATTTCAAATCAAGAAACCCTTCATTTTAGTCCATATATGGCGATCTACGATATTGTTGTGCCAAAAGATAATATACTTCGCCAAATCAATGAACTTGTTGATTTTTCATTCATTTTAGAAGAGTTAAAAACAAAATATTGTTTAGACAATGGACGAAATGCCATTCCTCCAATTCATATGTTTAAGTACATCTTCTTTCTTCGGGTATAAGACACATATCGCGTTGAGTGATGAACGAATATTACAGCAGCTGTCATTACAACAGGTGAAAAAAGCGATGGAAAATATCTTCAAGAGTTAATTGAAAAAAGCACAAAAGCAGGTATGAAAATTAATACGGTTATTGGAGACGCAGCTTACTCTGAAAAGGCAATATCGAATATACAAAAGAAGAGAAAATCGCGCTTGTGGCAAAGTTGAATCCTATTCTTACACAAGAACCACGAAAAGAAGAAGACAAGTTTGAGTTTAATAAAGACGCTGGAATGTTTGTTTGTAAGACCAGTCATCTCGCGACAAGAAAAGCACGCACGGGTAAAAAAGGAACGAGTATGAGTCAAAGTCAGACATATTATTTTGACATTGAAAAATGCAAAGTATGTCCAATGAGAGATGGCTGTTATAAAGAAGGCGCAAAAAGTAAAACATATTCTGTCACAATTAAGTCGGATACACATGCCGAACAAGAGGCATTTCAAAATACGGAAGCATTTAAGCAATTAGCCGCAAATCGCTACAAAGTAGTAGCGAAGAGTGAGTTAAAAAACGGACACGGGTACGATACGGCATCGACTGCGGGTCTATTTGGCATGGAAATTCAAGGTGCTACAACGATATTCGCTGTCAATTTAAAACGGATATTAAAGCTATTAAACGAAAATAAATAAGGAATAAGACAGAAATAAGGCACTTCCTGTTCAATTTTGAACAAGAAGTGCCTTATTTTTATCTGAGAAAGGTTCGTTTTTATGAAAACGTAAGTTTTTCAGTGCCCTCCAGCTTTTGAGACATCTTCTATCTACTAGGAAAATACATAGCTATCCATATTATCGATTGTATTTTGGATAGCATCTTTTAAGGAACGCTGATGTTCGCCACAATCAGCTATGGCCTCTTCTAATGTAATTGCAGCATTTGCCATAAACGGTGCCATCTGCAAATCTTTCGCTAATTGAATAAGAACAAGTGCTTTATTCCATTTCCAACGCGCATTTTTCGAATCTAAGTTAATAGCTTGCTCTAAGTAACCAAGTGCATCGAATGGCATCCATCCAAAGCGGTGCATCGTTTGACCCGTGATGCCCCAATATAACGCCTTGTTAGGGTTTTCTTTTACAGCTTGTCTAAAACAATGGACACTCTCATTATAATGATGTGCAAACAAAAACAGTTCACCTTGTGTAAAATATGATTGTGCCTTTTCAATTGGGGTACCTGTTGTTGCTACATCCTCAAGTTCTTTAATACGCTTTGTAAACTCTGTTTCATCTTTGATCGCACGAATTTCGACTACGCTATCCGATTCAGGATAACTTTCATCCGCTCGTTCAGCATGTTGAGTTTCAACATCCAATGCAGGCTTTGGATAGCAAGCAAAATCATACTCTTCTAATAATTTAATATATTTATCAGCTAACGCTTTCTCATTTTCATCTGTAATTTGCTTAGCCGCCTCATAACACTTCATTAGTTCACCATTATAAAAATAATCATCCATTGTCATTTAATATTCCTCCAATGTACAACTCTTCAGTATATTTAGTATACACTACAAAAAGCAATTATGCCTCGACATAATTGCCCCCAAAATTGGCTGGAGGCTTTTACTTCTTCCAACAATAGAGGTGGAAAACTTCAGTAACTGCCGCTTCTTCTTTGCCAATACACTTCCTATAAAGAATAAAAAAGAGACTGATCAAAAATAACTTTTGATACAGTCTCAGCTTTACTTATTTTTTCAATACTTCTTTATTTAAAAATGTACGTAAATCTTCATCTGGTAAGGCACCTTCAAAGCGTTGAACCTCTTTACCACCTTCAAAACGAATAAAAGTTGGTGTCGCATTAATATGATATTTATCCCATAAATCTTGATATTCCCAAACATTTAATTGAGCAATATCAACACCAAGCTCTTTGGCAATCGGCATTAACTTAGGTGTAAAAGCTTTACAGTGCACACATGTTGGACTGAAGAAATAAGCATTTACATCTTCACCCGCTTTTATCTTTTTTTCAAGCTCATCTGGCAACATAATATTTTGGTAATTTTTATCATCTAATTGATCAATTGTTTCTTGTTTCAGTTTTTTGTCACCGTAAGGATTATTTCCACTTGCTACCTTACTTTTGTTCGATACATTTGTTAGCACAATAATTACTGCAAATAACAAAACAATTACTGAGCCAATAATTAGTAGTTTTTTCACGAAAATGTATTCCTCCCTTTCCACACTAAAAAACCCTAGTTTTAGTGTATTCGCAATTGATTATAAAGTGTTTTTAAAACCTAGTAAACTAATAAGTCTTTGAAAATAAGTTTTTCCATAATTCAAACATAATTTGGCCCAAATTTGGAAACATACATATATAATGCTCAATACGAATATGGAGTGGTTAATATGAAACACACTATCCGAAATATTTTTCAAATTTATAAAAGTGATATCCATAATATTTTAACAAATTGGGTAGTTGCTGTCATTATTGGTGGGCTCATTTTTTTACCTTCTCTTTATGCTTGGCTCAATATTTATGCATCTATGGATCCCTATGCTCATACATCCAACATGAAGATTGCTATTGTCAATGAAGACACAGGAGCGAATGTTAGAGGAGAAGATATTAATGTCGGTAACGAGGTAGTAAACAATTTAAGTAGCAATCAAAACTTTACTTGGGAATTTACCTCTCATGAACAGGCACTTAATTATTTAAAAAACGGGAACTATTTTGCGGTTATAGTTATCCCTAGTGATTTTTCTCAAAAACTTACCTCCATACTATCAAAAGTGCCTACTAAAGCGCATATCGATTATTATGTAAATGAAAAAATAAATCCAATTGCACCTAAAATCACAAGTAAAGGTGCTAGTGGCCTGACGCAACAAGTATCTAGCGAGTTTATCTCAACCGTTAATGGAACACTTTTTTCTATTTTTAATACGGTCGGTGTTGAGATGGAAAAGGAAATTCCAGATTTTAAAAAATTCGAAAATTACATTTTTACGATTGAACATCATCTTCCAGATATCGGAACGTTTTTAGCGAAAACTGCTAATGGCGGAAAAGAAGCTGAGACATTACTGAATCATACGATTACGCAAGTTCCTGAGGTTGAAAAACTAGCAAATGATGGTCTAACAACGATCAACTCAGGTTTAAAATTGATTAATGAAGCAGATACATTATTCAACCAGCTGTCCCCTATCGTAAAGAAAGATCTAGAATCTGTGCAAAATATTGCTCAACGATTTACAGATATTATAGGGAAGCTACAAAATGCTAATATAGATACAGCTGCCATTGCACAAATAAAGGATACGATAAAAAACCAACTAGATGCATCTCGTGAGAAAGTAAATACTAGCATCCAAACACTTGAAGCACTTCAAAAATTAACACAAGCTGATGCTTCGACTCGAAAGCAGCTTGAAAACAAGGTGCAAAACATCCTGACGGCGCTACAGCAAAGCAATTCTGAAGATGTTAAGACTTTGCTAACTAACAATAAAATTATTGAACAACTTGAAGCTATACGTGGAGATTTACAGGCAAATCCTAGTTTTACTGATTATTCTTTAAGCTCTTTAACAGCATTAAATCAGCTAAATACTTTATTAGCGGACGCCTCAACTAAAATACAGCAATTAAATAATATTGATGTCGAAACGATAAAAAAAGATCTTGCTGATGTTCAAAGTGTTGCTCAAAATGCTTCGAACAATCTTCATCAATTCCTTACTAATTATAACGATCATCTAGAGCCACAAATTCATACGACACTGACTTCTGCGAAAAATACTTTAACGAATGCTTCAACCATGTTAACAAAAGTAAAAAGTATACTACCTCAAGCAACAGATCGTTTAACAAATGCTAAAAATATGTTAGCCACAGCTAATAAGACCATTGGTACAGTACAATCAGATTTTCCTGCATTAAGTACAAAAATTAAAGCTCTTGCAGACAAGCTGAGAAAATTAGAAAGCGAAGCTGACATTTCTGAAATCGTTCAATTATTGAAAAACGACGTTAACGCTGAGCGAGATTTTTTTGAGGAGCCCATTAAACTTGAGGAACATAGAATGTTTCCAATTGCTAATTATGGAACAGCTATGACACCGTTTTACACTGTGCTTTCCGTTTGGGTTGGTTGTTTATTATTAATTTCTCTATTATCTGTAGATATTCACGACAATACTCAATATAGTATTCGCCAAATATACTTTGGACGTTTATTAACATTTGCAACTTTTTCATTTATTCAAACGCTCATTATAACAATTGGCGATATTGTTATTTTAGATGGTTCAATTAGTGCTCCTTACTTCTTTATTCCATTTGGGCTATTTATTAGCTTAGTGTTCATTACAGTTGTCTATACGCTAGTATCCGTATTCGGAAATGTTGGAAAAGCGTTAGCCATTGTCATGTTAGTATTGCAAATTGCAGGTTCCGGTGGCACATATCCTGTCGAATTACTTCCGAAGTTTTTCCAAATGATAAATCCATTTCTGCCGTTCACTTATGCAATTGGGATGATGCGAGAGGCAGTTGGTGGTATTATTTGGTCAAAGGTTTGGATTGATCTTGCCTTTTTATCTTTCTTCTGGCTCATTTTCATACTATTTGGTTTCTTCATGAAAAAATTACTGAGTGAGAAAATGGAACTTTTAATGAACAAAACACGCGGATTAGATATTTTTCATTAATTTTCACTAGTGCTTCTTGTAAATCCTAAAACGAACAATGTTATAATGGAAGTATTGTAAACATGTAGGAGGCGCTTTTGTTGAAAAAACTACTATCTATTTTTACTTTGTCGTTATTAGTGTTGAGTGCTTGTGGTGAAGATAAACAGGTTGTTGAAAAAAATGCAGCGCAAAAAGAAGTTTCACATGAAGAACATAGACATGCTTCCGGAGATATTCAGGAGGAAACTGCATCTTCTGATATTTTACCATCGTTTTTAAACAATAAATCAGAAGATATTCGCTTAGTGTATCAAGTTGCTGGTCAGTCTACTGACATTTTAGAATGGATGCCATGCTATTGTGGATGTGGTGAATCAGCTGGACATAAAAGCAATTTAAACTGCTTTATTGAGGAAAAACGTAAGGATGGCACCATTGTTTGGGATGATCACGGTACCCGTTGTCTCGTTTGCCTAGAGATTGCTGTACAGTCTGCAAAAATGCATAAAGATGGTATGAGCCTGAAAGAAATTCGTCAAACAATTGATGACACATATAAAGAAGGCTATGCAAAACCAACACCGACTGATATGCCTGCTTAATAACAAAAAAACTCATCATTTGATGAGTTTTTTGTTATTTAACGAGCTGTAGCACCGTTTTAAAATGTGGATGATCTGCACGTTGTAATAACTCGTATAAAATCATTTCCACGCTTGTTGGTAAAATTCCAAGTGCCTTCATTTTCTCAAGCCCTATCTCTTTATTGGCCTTAGTACGAGAGGACACTGCATCCGCAACAACTTCAACCTCAAACCCTTGTTCTTTTAGCTGTATGGCCGTCTGATAGACACAAATATGTGTTTCGATACCTGTCACAATAAATTGAGAACGACCACTTGCCTTCATTGCATCGACAAACTCTTGTTCCTGGCATGCACTAAAAGCCATTTTAGCTATAGGTTGTTGACCTTGAATATGCTGAGCAATATTTAACGCTGTCCCACCTAAACGGCTAGGATTTTGCTCGAGCCATAAAATAGGTACCTCTAATACTTGCATAGCTTGTACCAGCTTGGCCACATTTTCAATTACCGCTTCACTTTCGTCAACAATTGTCGCTAACTTCCCTTGTACATCGACGACAACTAAACACGCTTCTTCTATTGTAAACATTTAAAACACCCCTTATAGCAGTATTCACAATTCATTATACCTAAAGTTACTTGGTTTATGTTCACGGTTAGCGATATTTCGTCCATTTAACTTAATTAGTGTGTTCCTCTCTGCCTGTAAATGTATCCATCTTTACCCTATAAGAACTTAGGCTCGGAAAGCGTCCTTCTGGGGTGGAATGTGCAAGCGAGTGCTTATTTAACAGAAGAAATTTCATTTACACAAACACGAACATTTTATTATCACACCGTTTTAGCAATATGGAAATCACGAAATATTAACTCATATATGTACGACTACATTTCAGTTTGTTCGTATTTAAAGCTAAAACGCTATTGTGAATTTTAACTCAATTGTGTACATTTTGTTGCGAGCCTGTCATTATTCTGCTCGAATAGCGAGAATTTTATTTTTTCTCTTGAAAATTGAGTTATAATCCAGTAAAGTGCTTTTAACGGTCAGTAATCCGCCTATTCTATTATCTTTACATTAAAAAAGTTAGCTAGATGACTATGAACGGATTGTAAAAGCCCGATAGATTCATTAACCAATTAGTAAGGACTAAACTGATTAAGGTTTGACCTTATAAAACAAACAAGGAGTGTACCACTTTGACACAACGAGCATACAATTTTAACGCAGGCCCTTCTGCCCTACCACTAGAGGTATTAGAAAAAGCCCAACAACAATTAGTAAACTTCCGTGACTCAGGCATGTCAATTATGGAAATGAGCCACCGTAGTGCCATTTTCGACGAAGTACATAATGAAGCAATTGCTTTATTGAAAAAGCTTTATGCTATCCCAGAGAACTATGAAGTCCTTTTCCTACAAGGTGGAGCTAGTCTTCAATTTACTATGATACCTATGAACTTCCTACAAGCAGATCAAAAAGCAAGCTACGTATTATCAGGATCATGGTCTGAAAAAGCTTTCAAAGAGGCTAAATTATTTGGTACACCTGTTGAAGCTGCTAGTACAAAAGAAAATAAATACCGCAATATCCCAACTTTAGCAAACCTCGAATTCAATGAAGATGATGCCTATTTACATATCACTTCTAACAATACGATTTACGGTACACAATGGAAGGAATTCCCTGAAACAGGTAATGTACCATTAATTGCGGATATGTCTAGTGATATTCTTTCTAAACCAGTAGATGTAAGTAAATTTGGTCTTATTTATGCAGGGGCTCAAAAAAATCTTGGTCCATCTGGTGTAACAGTAGTCATTATTCGCAAAGATTTACTAGAGAAAGCGAATAAAAATATTCCTACAATGCTTAAATATTCAACGCATGCTGACAGCAACTCTTTATACAATACACCACCAACTTTTGGTATCTATATGTTAGGTGAAGTATTAAAATGGGTAGAATCAAAAGGCGGCGTTGCTGAAATTGCCAAGCATAATGAATTAAAAGCAAAAGTAATTTATGATGCTATTGACAATAGCAATGGGTTCTATACAGGTCATGCAACACCTGAAAGCCGTTCTTTAATGAACATCACTTTCCGTGTTGCTGATGAAGAGCTTGAAAAACAATTCCTTGCTGAAGCAAAAGCAGCTGGATTTGTTGGACTTAATGGACACCGTTCTGTAGGCGGCTGCCGTGCTTCTACTTACAATGCTGTACCATTAGAGGCTTGTGAAGCATTACGTGACTTTATGGTAGAATTCCAACAAAAACATCAAAAATAATCAATTTCGCCTAGGACGTGGCGTTCGTTCCTCTATCTCAGTAAGTGTTTGGATCCTAGTAAAAAGGGACCGCACATTCGCCATTCATCTTCAAAGATTGGACCCCTTTTACTGAATAAAGATAAAAAATCGACGAATGATTTACTTAACGTAATCATTCGTCTTTTTATTATTATTTAAGGAAATACATCTTTTTAAATGCCTAACGGACATATTACCAATCTCCTTTCACTCAAATATCATAGATTATTAAAGTGATGCGCAATACTAGTCGGAAAAGTTCTTGTACAAAAAAATTCAATAAAAGAGGTAGTTCCAACTGAATCCTCATTCGGAACTACCCCTCTCTTCAAATTTTGTCAGGTCAGAATTCACAAAGTTTCATGCTTACATTCCGGACATTTACCATATATTTCAAATTTATGATTTTCAATTTCATAGTCTGGTAGCTTTTCTCCAAGCATTTCCATAGGGCAGAGATTTAGCTCCTTAACATTGCCGCAATCCATACAAATAAAATGATGGTGATGATGTTCAGATTCACAATGCATACGAAAATTTCGTTCCCCAGATAGCTCAGTTTCCTCCAGTATTCCTAACTTCACAAACGTTGAAAGGTTGCGATAAATCGTATCGAAACTCATACCTGGAAAATCTTTTTTCAAAACATCTAATAAATCTCGAGCAGTTAAATATTTATCTGTTGCTGCAAACATATCTAATATTAACTCACGCTTATCTGTTTTTTTAAAGCCGTTTTCTTTTAAAATATCCCACGCTCTTGAAACATTCACTGCGCTACCTCCTCCCGTTTTGTAGCCATTTTAAACACTATTTTCTTCACTAGTATTACAAGCAACAAAATTAAGATAGAAGTAACGACAATTGTACCACCGGGTGCTAAATCTAAATAAAAAGCACTAACTAAACCGATTAACACAGCCGTTTCGCCAAAGACAATTGCATAAATAATTGTTTGCTTAAAGCCCTTTGCGAGCCGCATTGCAGCAGCCACTGGTAACGTCATAAGTGATGATACAAGTAAAATGCCGACGATGCGCATGCTTGCAGCAATAACAAGCGCTGTAACGATCATAAACAAGAGATGAATCCAACGTGCAGGCAGACCGCTAGCTTTTGCATATTCCTCATCGAAAGATAAAACAAAAAGTTCCTTAAAAAATATAAATAAAAAGATAATGACAACGGCAGCAATTCCAACTACTACCCATAAATCCTGACGTGATACAGCTGACACTGAACCAAATAAATAGCTCATTAAATCCGTGCTAAAGCCACTCGCAAGCGAGATAAAAATAGCACTAATACCAATGCCACCAGACATAATAATTGGAATAGCAAGCTCTTCATAGTGCTTATATAATCGTCTAAGACGCTCAATTAAAATTGAACCGCTGACAGAGGCTAGTATGCCTAAGTAAATCGGATTTAGCATCGCAAATGCTGTAACAGATTGACTGATATATAAACTTCCTGCTATTCCCGCCAGTGTCACATGTGACAAAGCATCAGCAATAAGTGAAAGCCTGCGAACGACAATAAAAACACCTAATAGCGGTGCCAATATGCCAATTAATAGCCCAGAGAAAAAGGCATTTTGTAAAAATTCATAGTTAAAAATTGCTTCAATCATTATGCCTTCTCCTTCTAGTGAATCTTTCTCACAGAATGGCCATACCAAGCATCTAGCGCATCATGTGAAATTGTATCAAATTCATTTTTGTAACCGTGGAAATGTATAGTTTGATTTAAACATGCCACATGACTGATACGATTCGACACTGTATCAACATCGTGTGTAACAAGAATCATTGTAATTCCCTGTTCCCGATTCAATTTCGCCAGCATATCATAAAATGACTGCACATTCTCATGATCAATGCCGACAGTTGGTTCATCTAAAATTAGCAACCTCGGTTCACTCACTAATGCTCTTGCAATAAAGACACGTTGCTGTTGCCCACCAGATAACTCACCAATATTACGATTGATAAATGCTTCCATTCCAACAGCTTTTAATGCTTCTAACACTTTTTCCTTGGCATCTCGTCCAGGTCTTTTAAATAATCCTAATTTTTTCGACAATCCACTTTTCACTACTTCTTGGACAGTTGCTGGGAAACCCGAATTAAAGGCATTCGATTTTTGTGACACATACCCTATCCATTCACGATGCTTAAAAGTTGAACTTGGTACACCAAATAGCTTTATTTCTCCAGACATTGGTTTAAGTAATCCTAAAATAATTTTTAATAATGTAGATTTCCCTGAACCATTCGGACCAAGAAGTGCTAAAAAATCTCCCTCTTCTACACGAAAAGAGATATTTTTTAATACTTGCGTATAGTCATATTGAAATGACACGTTTTTAATGTCAATTAATGATTTTTTCATGTATGTTCTCTTCTTTCTAATTCAAAATCATTACGATTTACAAGTTGTAAGTATAAATGAAAGTACAGTTTTTGTAAAGAAAATAAAATCATCACCATAACGAGGTGGTTGATTTCCGTCCGACTCGATTTGAACCGCGCTATTTTGTAACAGGCATTGATTCTAACACTTTTAATGTGAAGGGTTTTCATAACTGTCACGACTCCCAAGAGTGATTTTGTTCAAGAAACTAAACAAAGGAGGATTGGCTTTGAGTATTCAATTTTTACAGCAATTAACACAAAGTAGTGATAAGGAAGTTGTTGCGATTGCACGTGCTGAAGGATTTGAAATTACTACTTCTGAAGTAAGAAAACTCCGTCCTTATTTGGAGCAATTCTCATTTACGTGGCTCTTTTTAGGTATTCCAAAAGATATTCTTGTAGAGGTAGAAGCTGTTTTAGGTAGAAAGCGTTCCAGACAACTAATTGCATTGTTTACGAAATAATCATTTCCGCCTTGGCGTAATTGTAGCTGTCGTATTGCTTTCACTACAGTAGGCATTTGCCACTGTCGCTTCGCTTTCGCGCAGTAGGCATTGCCGCTGTCGCACAGTTAAATTGCCACAGGACGTGGCAAATTTAGACAGCGTTCCTCTATTTCAGTATGTGTTTAGACACCCATTGAATAAAGGTTTACATCAGCATTTATCTCATCACCATGGAGATAAAAAAAGCCCGAAATCAGCAGAATACGCTGATATCGGGCTTTTTATTCTATCCTCTTAGAGCATCGATTAATGCTGGATTAAACTCTCCATTACGAAGCATTTCAATTTCATGCTTATAAGGAGCCGATTTTGATTTGGCATCACTATTTAAAGCAACAAATGGAGTTTCTAGGATTTTAGGAATCTCCATTAATTGTGGATGATGCACAATATTTTTTAATGCGTCAAAGCCAATATGGCCGAAGCCAATATTTTCGTGACGGTCTTTTCCTGCACCACGGACATTTTTTGAATCATTGATATGCAGGACTTTGATACGATCAACACCTATTAGTTTATCAAACTCATTTAAGACGCCATCAAAATCCTCTACAATGTTATATCCAGCGTCATGAGTATGGCATGTATCAAAGCAAACTGAAAGACGTTCATTATGTGTTACGCCATCTATAATTTTTGCAAGTTCTTCAAAGGAACGGCCACATTCAGTTCCCTTCCCCGCCATTGTCTCCAATGCGATTTGTACAGGGTAATCCTGTGACAGTACTTCATTTAAACCTTCAATAATCTTGGCAATTCCTGCGTCTGCTCCAGCACCTACATGGGCACCCGGATGCAACACAATTTGTGTTGCTTCCAACGCCGCTGTACGTTCGATTTCAGATTGTAAAAAATCTACACCTAAACGGAAAGTTTCAGGCTTTTCTGTGTTCGCAATATTAATAATGTATGGAGCATGGACAACAATATTCGTCATACCATGCTCTTTCATGTGTAATAAACCATTCATAATATTAAGGTCAGCAATTGCCTTACGACGAGTGTTTTGTGGTGCCCCTGTATAAATCATAAAGGTATTTGCCCCATATGAAAGGGCCTCCTTACTTGATCCGAGTAGCATTTCTTTTCCACTCATTGAAACATGTGATCCAAGTAGCATTTGAAAGCCTCCTTATTTTTTACCGCGAGCTTTTAAGCGACGTTCACGCTTTTTAATTTTTTCCATTTCCCATTTCATATTACGTTTATAGCCTGGTTTTACTTTTTTCGGCTTACGCACTAATGATTTCGCTTTCGCATCGATTTCATTTTCATGCTTCACACGATTTTTACGTGCATGGCGATCTTTCAGTTCAGTCCATTCGCCATCTTTCACATCTTTTTGAACAAATGGAATACCCATTTTCTCGACACGTACTACTGCATCCTCATCTGATGGCTCAAACAATGTGATAGCAGTTCCTTTATTCCCTGCACGGGCTGTACGTCCCACACGGTGAATAAAGAATTCTAAGTCCTCTGGGATTTCGTAGTTAATGACATGTGAAATTCCTTGAATGTCGATACCACGTGCTGCAAGATCAGTTGCAACGATATATTGATAGTCCAATTCTCTAATTTGCTTCATCATCTTCTTACGATCACGTGGGCTTAAGTCACCATGAATTTGACCACAGCGAATCCCATTTTCATTTAAGTAGCCAGCAACGTGCTCTGCTGTTTTACGTGTGTTGGTGAAAATTACTGCTAAAAACGGATTAATTCCTTCAATGACTTCCAACAAACGTTTGTTACGTGATTTAGAACGCACTGGTACAAGTACAAAGTCAATTCCTTCTGCGACAGGGCGTTTATCATTCATTTGGATATGAACTGGTGCTTCCATATATTTTTTTAAGAAAGGCTGAAGCTTTTCTGGAATTGTTGCTGAGAACACAAACATTTCAAGCTTTTCTGGCATTTGAGAAGCAAAACCATCGATATCTTCTACAAAGCCCATATCGAAGGCTAAATCTGCCTCGTCAACAACTAAAATTGGCGCCGTATGCACAAATAACGCTTGCGCTGCAACGAGATCACGAATACGTCCTGGCGTCCCGACAACAATTTGTGGTTGTGTTTTTAACTTATCAATGGAGCGTTGTTTGTCCGTACCCCCAATAAATAATTTCGCTTGAATAGTTGTTCCTTCTATTAATTGATTTAACGCATCAAAAATCTGTTGCGCAAGCTCACGTGTAGGTGAAGTAATAACAGCTTGTACTTCCTGCTTGTCAGCATTAATTCGTTGTACAATCGGAATTAAAAAACTATGTGTTTTTCCCGTCCCTGTGTGTGCTTGTCCGATTGCACTTTTTCCTTTTAATAGTAGCGGAATGATTTCCTTTTGAATCGGCGTTGGTTCTGTAAAGCCAAGTCTTGCAATTGCGTCCTGCAAAAATGGCTGAAAATTATAATCAGTATATTTTGACATAATTCGTTCCTCCTAACATCTTTCCCATTGTATCATGATTCAACTTTTAGGTATATTAACGTCCTATTATCTAAGCATGAACATAATTTTATATTTTTATCATAGCTGTAGCGAAGCCCTTATCAAAGTTACTCGAAATGCAGTAAATATGCAATAAAAAAAGCGCTAAGACCTGTGACAAACGCTACGTTCTGATTACATTGTCGTAATTTTATCGTAAGACCTCGACATTCCCATTTCGCGAAACTTCTATAGTTTGCTTCCATTATAATTTAATCACGTTTATTCATATGTTTACCATAGCTTTAATACTATTTTGCTGCTGTTAGTTACTCGTACTTATGACGCTGGAATTGAAATCAAGCCCGTGAGAGTACCCAATCGAAGTGACTCAACCTATAATTTTATATTCAAAGCACTATAATGCTGTTGGAAACAGCCAAAAATTAGTATTTTTTATGTCAATTTATTGTTAACCAATGCCTTGAGGAATTACCATATGTTACGATAAAAATGTAAGATACTAGAGGAGGTTGACTTATTATGAAAGCAGCAAGATGGTATAAAGCAAAAGACATCCGTGTAGAAAACATTGAAGAACCAGTAATTTCACCTGGAAAAGTAAAAATTAAAGTACATTGGACAGGGATTTGTGGCAGTGATTTACATGAGTACGCAGCCGGTCCGATATTCATACCAGTGGAACAACCTCACTATGTAAGTAAAGATATTGCGCCAATTGTTATGGGACATGAGTTCTCTGGTGAAGTAGTAGAAATTGGAGAACATGTGACAAAAGTTCAAGTTGGAGATCCTGTAGTTGTAGAACCTATTCTTGCATGTGGCGAATGTGCAGCTTGCAAAAAAGGGAAATACAATATTTGTAAACACTTAGGGTTCCACGGTCTTTCTGGCGGTGGTGGTGGTTTCTCTGAATATACAATGGTAGATGAAAAAATGGTACACAAAATGCCTGAGGGTCTTTCCTATGAACAAGGTGCACTTGTTGAACCAGCGGCAGTAGCATTACATGCAGTTCGTCAAAGTAAACTAAAAGCTGGCGATACAGCAGCTGTCTTCGGTACTGGGCCAATCGGTCTTCTTGTAATCGAAGCATTACGTGCAGCTGGAGCAGCCGAAATTTATGCGGTGGAGCTTTCTGCCGAGCGTGCTGCTAAAGCATTAGAGCTTGGCGCTACGGCAGTTATTAATCCTAAAGATGAGGATGCAGTTGCTCGTCTCCATGAATTAACAAATGGTGGCGTAGATGTCGCATTTGAAGTAACAGGTGTTCCTGTAGTATTACAGCAAGCTATTGATTCTACAACATTTGAAGGAGAAACAATTATCGTGTCAATTTGGGAAACTGCAGCTTCTATTCTGCCAAACAATATCGTACTAACAGAGCGTTCTGTAAAAGGTATCATTGCATATCGCGATATTTTCCCAGCCGTAATGGAATTAATGAAACAAGGTTACTTCCCTGCTGAAAAACTTGTAACGAAACGAATTGCTCTTGATGAAGTCGTGACAGAAGGCTTCGAGGCACTAATGAAAGAAAAAAACCATATTAAAATCCTTGTCAATTCACAAGCTTAATATATAGAGTGACAGGTAGAGAAAACGAAGAATCTTTTCTCTACCTGTTTTTAATTTTGTTAACCCTCTTTTTTCTCCATTTTTTTCATAATATCTAAATTGGCCATTAGGTAGTTCACCTTATTTTCTCCAAAAGTACCTAATGTACGTTTTTCTGTATTTTCTTCTATAATTTCTTCAATGTCATCCTTCGCAAGCCCACTTGCTTGGGCAATTCGGTCGACTTGTATTTCTGCAGCCTTCACACTAATATGTGGATCCAAACCTGAGCCTGAAGCGGTCATTAAATCAGCAGGTATGTCTTGTCGTTTTACCGATGGGTTTGCTAGTAAAAACTTCTCGATATCTGCTTCTATCCGTTTCTTTAACGCTGGGTTGGATGGTGCATAGTTAAATGTTCCAGAGCTAACACCACTATAGTTCACCTGGCCATTTTCATCTGGTATCGTATCCTCTTTCGTATAGACATTATAGTTAACAGATGAAACACGCCCCCAGAAATATTCCGGGGCAGTAAAAGCTTGACCAATTAATGCTGAACCAACAGCTTCCCCACCCGCTTCTATTAAGCTTCCATTTGCTTTATGATGAAATAACCCTTGAGCTAATGCAGTTACTGCAAATGGGTATATAAAACCACATAACACGAACATTGTCATTGTGATGAGTAATGCTTGCTTTGAGTTCTCAAAAAATTTCTGCATGTACCTTCCTCCTATAAGCCAAACGTATGGAATAGTGGTCCCACTAGTAAATCAATCAATTTAATGCCAATAAAGGGAGCAATAATTCCACCTACACCATAAACAAGTAAGTTTTTATTTAATAACTTTGTAGCACTCATCGGCTCATACTTTACACCCTTCATTGCAATAGGTATTAATAGTGGTATAATCACTGCGTTAAAAATTAAAGCAGAAATAATTGCACTAGATGGCGAATTGAGATTCATAATGTTTAATTTACCCATCTCTGGTACTGCGACCATTAACATGGCTGGAATAATAGCAAAATACTTTGCGATATCATTTGCAATACTAAAAGTTGTTAATGCCCCCCGCGTCATGAGCAACTGTTTTCCTATTTCTACAACTTCAATAATTTTAGTAGGATTTGAATCTAAATCGACCATGTTCGCAGCTTCCTTTGCTGCATTCGTTCCCGAATTCATGGCAAGACCTACGTTAGCTTGTGCTAATGCAGGGGCATCGTTCGTCCCGTCACCAGTCATAGCTACTACTTTCCCTTGTGCCTGCTCATCTTTAATCACTTGAATTTTGTCTTCTGGCTTACTTTCTGCTATAAAGCTGTCCACCCCTGCCTCCTTTGCGATGGCTGCTGCGGTTAGTGGATTATCTCCTGTACACATGATCGTTTTAATACCCATTGCTCGAAGCTGTTCAAAGCGTTCCTTGAGTCCGGCCTTCACGACATCCTTTAAGTAAATGACACCTAAAATTTTATTGTTCAACGCTACTACGAGTGGTGTCCCACCAACAGAAGATACTTGTTGAATCAGCTGTTCCAAATTTGTAGGAATGCTATGACCTGCTTTTAGGCTCTCTTTTTTTATCGTATCATAGGCTCCTTTTCGAATTTTTGTGCCATCCTTCCTATCCAAACCACTCATACGAGTTTGTGCGGTAAAGGGAATATGTTCACTTGACTTAATAATGTCTTCTTCACCGTCTATATTCACGCCTAATTCACAAGCAAGTGACAAAATAGACTTTCCTTCAGGTGTATCATCTGTTAAAGAACTAAGCCATGCAGCTTGCATTAAATCTTTACTTTCCACCCCTATTACTGGGAGAAATTCAGCTGCCATGCGATTTCCATAAGTAATAGTTCCGGTTTTATCTAAAATTAATGTATCTACATCTCCACACGCCTCTACGGCTCTTCCAGACATCGCAATCACATTAAACTGAGTAACTCTATCCATTCCTGCAATACCGATTGCCGACAATAATCCACCAATGGTTGTAGGAATTAAACAAACTGTAAGGGCAATTAATGTTGCGATGGAAATCGGTACATTTAAATAAGCTGTCATTGGATAGAGCGTCACAACAACTAATAAGAAAATAATCGTTAAACTTACTAAAAGTGTATTGAGTGCTATCTCATTTGGCGTTTTTTTACGACTGGCTCCTTCGATGAGTGTGATCATTTTATCTAAAAATGATTCTCCAGGCATCGAAGTAATTTCGATCATCAACCAATCACTCGTAACCGTCGTACCACCTGTAACTGATGAAAAATCTCCTCCCCGCTCCTTTACAACAGGCGCAGATTCACCTGTTATCGCCGATTCATCTACTGTCGCAATGCCTTCCATAACCTCACCATCATTTGGAATAACCTCACCTGCCTGAACTAAAACAATATCGCCCTTTTTTAGTTCATGCGCCTGTTTAAGTATTTCAGAGCCATCACTAAGTAAAACACGAGCCTGTGTAACTGTTTTTGTGTTTTTTAACGTTTGAACTTGTGCCTTTCCTCGCCCTTCAGCAATCGACTCGGCAAAGTTTGCAAATAGAATAGTTACAAAAAGAATGCTAGCGACGATTGCATTATACAATCGAGCATGTTCTACCACTTCACTACCAAACATATTCGGAAAGAGGGTTAATAGAAGCACAAACATAAACCCTACTTCTACTACAAACATAACAGGATTTTTCAGCATATATAATGGACTAAATTTTTTTAAAGCGTCTATAATCGAGCTTTTTAGCATATTGCCCGTAAGCAAACCTTTTCTAGCTGTTTCCATAGGTGTCTCTCCTTATTAAAAATCAATTTCGCCTTGGCGTAATTGCCGCTGACGCTTCGCTTTCGCGCAGATAAATTGCCACAGGACGTGGCGTTTTTAGACTTTCCTCTATTTCAGTAGTAATTTAAAAGGAACCACATCCGCATTCATCTCACCACATTCAGAGGCGGAGTCTTAAGCTGAATGAAAATAAAGTTGTAAGTGCTCCGTAATTGGCCCAAGTGCTAATGCCGGTAAAAATGTAAGAGCACCAATCATTAAAACGATAGCAACAAGTAAAAATGTGAAAATAGTATTATCTGTTCTCAATGTCCCTATCGAGTCACTGTGAATCATTTTTTTCGCTAGTAGGGACGCTATTGCTAGTTGAATAATAATCGTCAAATAACGTCCGAAGAACATAGCAAGCCCTGTCGTCACATTCCAAAATGTTGAGTTATCAGCTAATCCTTCAAAACCTGAGCCATTATTTGCTGAGGCAGATGCAAATTCATAAAGAACTTGAGATAACCCATGTGCACCAGGATTCGTTATGGCTGCTACTCCTGACGGTGTTAGTACTGCAAGCGCTGAAAATAACAAAATAATAGCAGGATGGATGAGAATACAAAGTGTAATTAGCTTCATTTCCTTCTCTTCAATTTTCTTACCTAAAAACTGAGGAGTTCGACCAATCATCAAACAGGCGATAAAAATTGTTAATAACACATACATCATCATGTTCATCAGGCCGACTCCCTTGCCTCCAAACACAACATTTAGCATCATATTAAACATCGGTACAAGACCACCAAGCGGCGTTAATGTATCATGCATATTGTTGACAGACCCCGTTGTAAAAGCAGTGGTCACTGTCGTAAATAACGCAGATTGTGCCACCCCAAAGCGCATCTCTTTTCCTTCCATACTTCCGAGGTCCTGTGCCATTCCGAGCTCATGAATGATTGGATTACCCGCTCTCTCCGCAACATATACTGTCACCAATCCAACTAGGAACAGCGCACTCATTGCCACAAAAATGGCGAGCCCTTGCTTTCCAAAGATCGTTTTCCTTTTTCCATATGCAACCATTAAACTAAAGGCAACTACACAAGCACCTGGTAATAGCATCATAGAAAGCATCTCCACAATATTAGAAATGACCGTTGGATTTTCAAAAGGTGTTGTTGAATTCGCCCCATTGAAGCCACCACCATTTGTTCCAACATGCTTGATAGATTCAAGAGAAGCTACAGGTCCAAGTGCAATATCTTGTAATTTACCTTCTATTGTTTGTACAGTTTTATTCGCACTCAAGGTTTGTGGTGTACCTTGAGAGACTAAAATAATGGCCACAACAATAGCTATAGGCATTAACACACGTGTGATAACACGCACAAAATCCACAAAGAAATTACCAATCGTGTCGGTTTTAGCAACAAGACGACGGCAGAACGCCATACAAGCTGCATAACCAGTAGCTGCAGATGTAAACATCATAAAAATAATGATTAGCATTTGTGATAAATAACTTAGTCCTGATTCGCCACTATAGTGCTGAAGATTGGTATTCGTCATAAATGAAATTATGGTATTAAATGACAGTGTTGCTTCCATATTGTCAATATCATTTGGGTTTAAAAACAACATAGCTTGAATTCGTAAAAGAAAGTATCCAATAAACACCATAAAGGCATTCGACAAAATTAATGAAAGTACATACTGTTTACCAGTCATATCTACTTGCTTAATGCCACATATTTTATAAATAAATCCATCAAATTTGTCCATTATTGGATCAAGCCATGTTTTTTGTTGCATCGTCACCCGAAATAAATAATGACCGGTTAAAATAACGATTGGTAAAGAAATAATTAATACGATGGCGATTTGCCACATACCGCAATACCTCCTACAAGCCTATTAATAATTTTCAGGATAAAGTAATGCATGCCCTAGATAACCGAAAAGGAATACAAGTACAATCCCCATAACAATCCACATTTTTTATTCCTCCTTACTTTTCACCGACTAACCTAAAGCACCAAGCTGTTAATGCATATAGACTCGCAAAGCTTATGATGAGTAAGCCAATCATATAAAAGTCCATCAATCGTGCACCCTCCTTTATTTGGATGCTCTCATCATACTGACTTTCAAATTAATGTAGTGTTAGGAAATCTCTTTTTCTATTAAGAAACTATAAAGAGGAAAAATCTTAATACTTTCTTAATGGAAGATAACGCTATAATACAATTGAGGTGAAAGAGGATGGAAAATACACGTCCAACTCCAGAGACGTTTTTAGCGAGGCTTCAACAGGAAGAACAATTTATAGGGAAGTTAAAAATCTTTCTCGGTTATGCTGCTGGCGTAGGTAAAACTTATGCAATGCTAGATGCAGCACATCAAGCAAAAAAACTTGGTAAAGATGTGGTAGTTGGCTATGTAGAACCACATCCTCGTCCAGATACGTTAGCTTTACTCGAAGGACTTGAGCAAATTCCTACGAAAAAAATAATTTATAAAGGGAAACCTTTTCAGGAATTAGATATTGATGAAGTACTAAAGCGCAAACCCGAAATTGTCATTATAGATGAATTGGCACATAGCAATGTTCTAACGATGCGTCACAAGAAACGTTTTGGGGATGTAGAGGAATTACTGGCAAAGGGCATTCATGTCTATACAACCGTAAATATTCAACATATAGAAAGCCTACATGATTTAGTAGAAGAAATAACCGGAATAAAGGTTCAAGAGCGTATTCCCGATTATTTAATTGATCAAGCTGCACAAATAAAAATTGTCGATATTGAACCAGATGAGTTAATTCAACGCCTACAAGAAGGCAAAATTTATGTAAAACAACAAGCTGAAAAAGCGTTGCAATCTTTTTTTCGCAAACAAAATTTAGTAGCACTTCGAGAAATTGCATTACGAAGAGCTGCAGATACGATTAACTATAAGCAAGTAAACAGCGACGAATCTATAAAGCATCCTGTACAAATCGAAGAGCATTTACTTGTGGGTATTAGTAGCTCTCCTACGAATGCCAAAGTTATTCGAACTACTGCGCGATTAGCACAGGCATTACATGGGAAATTTACAGCTCTTTACGTTCAAAACGTTCAGGAGCACGACAGGAGTAACGCAAATTCTGAACGACTTCAGCAGCATATAAAGCTTGTTGAACAGCTTGGGGGCCATGTCGTAATTGTTCAGGAAGATGATGTAGCTGTCGCCCTTGCTAACTATGCACAAATTAGTGGTGTTACAAAATTAGTCATCGGTAGAACTAGCATGAGAAAAAAATGGTGGCGACCAAACACCAAAATTAGCGATCGACTCAACGAATTTGTGCCGAATTTAGCCATACATATAGTCCCTGATCAGGAAAACGAACAATTCTACTTCCCTACTGTAAAAAATAAGCTGTCATTTGAATGGCATGACTTATTAAAAATGGCTGTTGTATTTGGCATAGTATCAGTTGTAGGGCTATATTTTTTCACAATTGGCGTTAGCGACTCAAACATTATCACTATCTACATTTTAGGTGTTTTAATTCTTGCCATTTGGTCATCGGGATGGATGATGAGCATTATTAGCTCCATCCTAGCAGTACTACTTTTTAATTATTTTTTTACAGAACCGCGATTTTCATTTAACGCCTATCATCGTGATTATCCGATGACCTTTGTGATCATGTTCCTTTCAGGAGTGATTACGAGTAGCTTAACGAAAAAAATAAAGGAGCAAACCATTGTCGCTGTTCGTAAATCTTATCGAATGGAGGTGCTCCTTGATACAAATCGTAGACTTCAACATGCTAAGTCAATAGAAGAAATTATTATTGAAGGCATGTCACAAATCGTTAAATTAGTAGAAAAACCAGTACAATTTTTTGAGATAGAAAATAACTTAATTGTGAACTCTATTTTTTTCCGTACCGAGAGCATATCTAGTATTGAAAATAAGAAGATAGCATCCCTCTTTGACAATCCGAATGAGCATGGTGTAGTAAGCTGGGTTATCAATAATAAGCATGTCGCAGGCGTCTCCACTGACATATTTCCTGAAGTGAATGCCTACTATTTACCGGTTATTTCAAACGGGAGTGTTAAAGGCGTTATCGGTATTGCACTGTCTAAGCAATCACCATTACCTGCATTTGAGCGTAATATTTTGCATGCCATTATGAATGATTTTTCATTCGCACTTGATAAATGGTATTTACAAAAACTCAATGCAGAAGTAGCTAGAGAAGCTGAAATGGAGCAAATGCGAGCAAACCTTTTGCGCGCAGTTTCTCATGATTTAAGAACACCGTTAACTGCTATTTCCGGTAATGCAGATATATTACTATCTAGTGCATCTCAAATTCGAGAGGATGAAAAAAGCAAAATATATGAGGATATTTATAAAAATTCGAAATGGCTTGTACAAATGGTTGAAAACTTACTTGCTGTGTCTAAGTTAGAAGATGGACAATTTGCAATGGAGATGCAATTGGAACTTGTAGAAGATATTATTCAAGAGGCATTAACGCATGTCGTTCGTCTAAACAATACACATGAAATATCCTATCAAATTGAACCAGAATTTTTATTTGCTGTAATGGATGCACGACTGATTATTCAAGTTCTAATTAATATTATTGATAATGCATTGACCTATACACCTTCAGGCAGTGTTATTACTATAATGGTCAAAGAATCTGAACGTTTCGTAAACTTTAGCATTGCAGATAATGGCCCTGGCATTGACGATTCTATAAAAAACAACCTTTTTGAGCCATTTACTACCGGAAAAGTACAGCGGAGCGATAGTCGAAGAGGCTTAGGCTTAGGCCTAGCGCTATGTCAAACTATATTAAAATTACACGGAAGTGAAATAACAGTTTCGGATAATAAACCAAAAGGAACAATTTTTAATTTTTCACTGAAAAAAAGCCCTTTACCAAAGGTTAGCGATAATATTTATTAAGCGTTTGTATAAGTTGATTGGAGTAGAACATAGTGCCACAGAGGCTATCCTAAGCGAATGCCCCAAAAAGCACGAGTCGGTATTGAAATCAACGACACGTTTATGGTGATGAAACTAAAAAGGAGTAATGAATTTCGATGAATAAACGAATTCTAGTAGTAGAAGATGATATAGCCATTGGCAATTTAATTAAAATGACATTAACTACTCAGCAATATGAATTTGACATTGCTAGAGATGGTAATAGTGCTTTACAAAAGGCTCTCGCCATGAATCCAGACGTTATTATTTTGGATTTAGGACTACCAGACATAGACGGTGTAGAGCTTATTACGAAAATAAGAAGCTGGACTCAAACACCTATTATCGTAGTTAGTGCACGCGGCGAAGAGCACGATAAAATCAATGCTTTAGATGCCGGTGCAGACGATTATGTTACAAAGCCTTTCAGTGTTGAAGAGCTATTAGCCCGAATTCGAGTAGCTTTGAGAAGAATGTCATTTGAGCATCAGCTAGAAAATGAACCCTCTATCTTTGTAAATGGCCATTTACAAATAAACTACGCGGCAAATACAGTGTTTGTACATGACAAAGAAGTACATTTGACACCTATTGAATATAAGCTTTTAGTTATTTTATCAAAGCATGTCGGCAAAGTTTTAACGCATAATTTTATTTTAAAGGAAGTTTGGCATAACGCACTTCAATCGGATGTTCCGAGTTTAAGAGTTTTTATGGCTACTCTTCGAAAGAAAATAGAGGATAATCCAGCTAATCCAAAGTTCATCCAAACACATGTCCGCGTTGGGTACAGAATGCTTCGTTGTCACGATGAAGCATAGCTATTCTAATATTACTTTAGACGGCAAACTTATTATTGATTGACTGGATAAAAAATGATACTATTTATTTGATAATGATTATCACTGACAAGAAAGTAGGTAGATCTTATGAACCTTCACGCTGTTCAATTGGGTGAAAAAGTTAAAGTGAAAGATCTACAGCAAATTGACACTCTTTTATGTAAACGTTTAAACGCTTTTGGTATTAAAGAAGGTTGTCAGGTTTGTATGATCCAAAAAGGATGGTTTTCTGGAGCTTGTATATTAGAATGTCAAGGACAAAAAATCGGGCTTAGAAAAAAAGATTTAATGGATATAAAGGTCGAACAAGTATGAGTAGATTAGCTTTAATAGGAAACCCGAATATCGGTAAAACATCATTGTTCAATACGTTGACAAATTCATATGAATATGTTGGCAATTGGAGTGGCGTAACCGTTGAAAAAAAAGTAGGACAAGTAAAAAAATTACAAAAAGAAATAATTGATTTACCTGGTGTCTATACGCTTAACCCTATTTCAAAGGATGAAAGTGTTGTTACTTCCTTTTTACTGGAGGATCAGGTAGATGGAATTTTAAATATTATCGATGCCTCAAATTTCGAACGAAATATGCAATTAACAGTAGATATACTTGAACTTAGAAAGCCTGTTTTCATCTGTTTAAATATGATAGACGTAGCGAAAAAGAAAGGCATCTCAATTGATGTCGAGAAATTACAAAGTTCTTTAGGAGTACCTGTTGTTCCAATAAGTGCTCGTACGGGTAAAGGTGTCGAAGGTATTTATGCTGCTATTCAAGCCTCAGATCGTACTCAACAACGTTTTACATTAGCCTATGATGACGTCATTGAAAAAGGTATCTCAAAAATTGAAGCATTGTTACAGCATGTTCCTGAAGAACAAAGAAGATGGTGTACGATTCAATTTTTAATGGGAAATGACGCTGTTGACGCTTATTTGCAAGACAAGGAATACTTTGAAAAGCTAGCTTCTATGCGAGATGCTTTAGAGAAGCAAATAGGAGAACCAGTAAATAAAGCGATTGCTAAAAAACGTGATTTATATATTTCTACCATCAATAGCGAAGTAATTATACAAGAGAAAAGTGAAACTCAATGGTCAGAGAAAGTTGATAAAATTCTAACACATCCAATTTTAGGTGTTCCGATTTTCCTAGCGCTTATGTTTTTAATGTTTCAAGCAACGTTTGCATGGATTGGTACCCCTCTTTCGGATTTCCTGGATGGCTTTGTAAGTGGCCCTCTTTCAGATGCTGTTACTCATGGCTTAGAAGCTATTGGTGCAGCTCCTTTTATTGTTCATTTAATATGTGATGGTATCATTGCAGGTGTTGGCGGTGTTTTAGTTTTCATTCCGCAAATCTTTGTCCTATTTTTCTTTATTTCACTATTAGAAGATTCAGGGTATATGGCGAGAATTGCGGTTGTAATGGATCGCCTTATGGAATTTTTCGGTCTAAACGGGAAAGCCTTTATTCCGATGATTGTAAGCTTTGGATGCAATGTTCCAGGTGTAATGGCTGCGCGTACAATTGAACAGCCGAGAGAACGACTATTAACAATTCTTGTTGCGCCGTTTATGAGCTGCTCAGCAAGGCTACCTGTATATGCTTTGTTCGGTGCTGCATTCTTTTCTGCACATCAATCATTAGTAGTATTCTCGCTATATGTTATGGGTATTGTCATAGCGCTTATTGTAACAAAAATATTATCAATGACGATTTTAAAAAATGAAACTTCCGTATTTTTCGTTGAGTTACCAGCCTACCATGTACCACAACTTAAAACACTTTGGCGTTCCACTTGGGAAAAAGGGAAAGGCTTTTTCCGCAAAGCTGGTACTATTATCTTTGCTGGCTCCGTTATTATTTGGCTTCTTTCTTATCTTGGACCACATGGTGCTAATGTCAATATGGATGACAGCTTTTTAGCAATTATTGGGGGCGCTTTTGGTGTGCTGTTTATCCCTCTTGGCTTTGGAACATGGCAAGCCGGTGCATCCCTTATTGCTGGATTCCTGGCAAAAGAAGTAATTGTTTCGACAATGGCGATTATTTATGGTGTAAGTGAAGGTGTATTATCCGCTACAATGACAACTCATTTTACTGCTTTAAGTGCTTATACATTCTTGGCCTTTGTATTACTTTATATGCCTTGTTTAGCAACAGTAGGCGCAATAAAAAGGGAAACACAGTCTGTGAAATGGACTTTATTTGCAACCATCTATCCATTTGTTGTAGCTTATCTCATTGCACTTATGATTTATGGTATTGGGAATTTATTGATGTGAGGTGTAGAGGATGACTTTATTAATTAATATCTTAATCGGTAGTATTATATTTGGCTATGCTGGTATTACTTTATATAAGAGCATTAAGAAGCAGAAAAAGGGCAAATGCGCATCATGCTCATTACAGAAGAGTTGTTCCTCTAACGTTTGTGTCCCTCCTACCAAATTGGAAGATTTTAATACTAAATAAATAAAATATAGCGAGGTAATTCCAAATGGAAAATTCCATTGGAACTACCTCACTTTTTTGTGAGCTTTTAGACATGAAGTGCTTTCTTCTAAAGCCTAAGTATTAGAAACGTACTTTAAATGTTTCATCACCAAAAGTTAGTGATGACATTTGTTACTGTGTATAGTGAAGCTGGGCTGAACTCCTTGAGGATCAGAACGAAGGCGTTATCACATCTTGTGATAACGCCTTCGCGACCAACATCGTTTGTTACTGCTGCCGCTCCGCTTTAAACATCTGTTGATCCAAGAACCTAGAGCGTGCAACGCGAGTGAAAGCGGCTCATTGGACACCCTCAGGAAGCTTTGCTCTACGCGAAAGCAAAGCGTTCAGTTGAACGGAAATAAACTACACATTTGGGTAATGATCCTTATATTTTAAATTTATTGATTTCTTCCTTCACGGACACCGCTTCTTCACTTAATGCCTTAGCAACAGCGTTAATTTCTTGAATAGTCGCAGTTTGCTCTTCTATTGTCGCTGCTATTGTTTCAGACTGTTGTGCAGCATGCTTGGAAGAAGAGGACATTTCATTGACCGATGCTGTCACTTCTTCAGTACTCGCAGAAATTTGTTGCGTAGAAGCAGATACATCCTCGATTTGAGATGTCATATCACTAATCGCCTTTAAAATCCCATCGAAGGCATTTTGGGCATTCTGAATAAATGTGACACCTTCGTCTACATTCAATACTGTTACATTTACGGCATTTTCTACTTCTTTTGTTTCTTGCTGAATAAGTGCTATTACATCTACTATTTGATTGGCAGAAGCTTTGGATTGCTCTGCTAATTTACGCACTTCATCTGCTACGACCGCGAAGCCTTTACCATGTTCTCCTGCACGAGCCGCCTCAATCGCAGCATTTAATGCTAAAAGATTTGTTTGCTCAGTAATGTCAGTAATTACTTTCGTAATATTAACAATTTCAGCTGATTGCGTACTTAGCTTCTTAATACGTTCATTTGTTGTATTTGAAGATTGTTGGATAATTGACATTTGGTTTTCTGCAATATGCAACGTTTTTTCACCATCATTTGCAATAGATTGTGTGTCTACTGCTTTAGAATGAAGCATTTGAGTAGCCTCAGCAATACGTTGAACACCTTGAGCGGTTTCATCCATTGCTATCGAACTTTCACGACCTGTAACAGCCGCTTGGGTATCACTAATCGCCATTCTCTCTACAAGGTTTGCAATATCATGTGAGGAATTTGAAATTTCTTCTGTACTTGCTGCTAGTTCTTCAGCCGCTGATGATGTATGCACAACATTTGCCGTCATGCTATGTATTAGTGAATGTAAATTAGACTTCATCAAATTAAAAGAATCGGCCAAATCTTTAATTTCATCCTTCGTTTTAACTTCGATATCCTTTTGACATAAATCACCTTTAGCAATGACCCTTGCTGCAGAAGTTAGCTTATTTACAGGGACAACGATGGAACGCACAAATATAATCCCAACTACTACACAAATCAATAAAATAATGCAGAACATCCATAAGAACCACTGTTTATTATTATTAATAAGCTTATCCACATGTGCTAAAGAATTTTGCATGTCTGTAATATTTTCTTGTTGAAACAAATCTACTTTGTCATTAATCTCAACTGAAGTAGTATCAAATTCAAGCATCATTTTATTCCCTTGCTCAGGCCCGTCTTGAATATAACGATGAGCCATTTTCTGACCCGTACTATAATACTCATCAAACGCTATTTTAATCGCATCTAATCTTTCCTGGTCTTCCTGATGCATTTTTTTCACTTGTTCCAAATCTTTATAAAAGATTTTGCTATATTTTTCTGCTTGCTCAAATCCATCATCTAAATTATCGAGTGCTCTTGTGGCACTAATATCAGTCAAATACTGCTGAACCTGTACAACTGCTAACTTCATCTCATCTGCTAATAACGTCGTTTGAAGTGTTTTTTCTTTCATCAAATGTACTTGTTCCAGTTGAGATTTAGCATTTTGTTGCTGAAATACCCCCATAATTAAAACTAATACTACGATAAGGCCAAACGACACTATACTTCTTACTTTAATTGACACAAAATACCTCCTATTTTTAACCTCTAATAGTTTAGTCTGATAGAAAATATTTTAACAATTTATTTACATTAATGTAACATATTTACCAAACTAACTTCGAAATCACCATTTTTGCCACGTAATGATTTACCAACAAAATATTATACCTTTCTTATCGACCGGAAAAATGAAAAAATGTGTAGTTTTCAAGAATTTTTCATCATTTATTACAATAGATGAAATAAGTAAACATTACAGGATACAGTGAAAACATTTACAACGGATCTAGTTATTTATTTGTGCGTGTCGAACGCTAGCTTACCCATCTGCATATCATATTTATAATCAAGTATGTCATCAATGTTAAATCACTATCGAAAGGAGATCGTTATGGTATTTAGACCACAGTTCCCGATGTATCCTGGTGGCATGAGAATGCCCATGCAAATGCCAATGCAAATGCCGATGCAAATGCCGATGCAAATGCCAATGCAAATGCCAACACCTCCACAAATGCCACCGCAGTCCTTTTTCCCGCCTGGAGGCTTCCCAAATCAGCCACGAATTCCCGGTGGCTTTCCTATGTCCAGTGGAATAGGTTCATTTGGAGGACAAATGCCAATGCAGGAACCTTCAAAAATCGGTTCATTTTTGCAGCAGGCGAATAATTTATTTAACTCCGCGAAAACATATACACCTTACATTCAGCAAGCAATGCCAATGGTAAAAAATATTCCGTCACTTTTAAAATTGTATAAAGGATTTCAAGGTCTTCCTGCTGCAGGAGCTGCCGCAGGGGCTGGAGCAGTAGCAGCTGAAGCAGCGGCTAGCGGATCTGGTTCTACTAAAAGTCGAAAAGCGTCTCGACAAAATAGATCATTTACTCCTGCTGAACCACTTCCATCAAAGCCCCGTATATTCCAGCCGCCTATGTAGATAAGGTTTCTTTGTATTCACCGTCCCTGTCCGTTATAATGTAGATAGGTAAGCTTGAAAGGAGTCACAACCATGCAAGTATTAAAAATTAATCCACGTGGCTATTGCTACGGTGTTGTTGATGCGATGGTCATCGCTCGAAACGCCGCACTCGATAAAACATTACCAAGACCTATCTACATTTTAGGTATGATTGTGCATAATAAACATGTCACGGATGCCTTTGAAGAAGATGGCATCATCACATTAGATGGCGAGAATCGTTTAGAAATTATCGAACAAGTTGAAACTGGCACTGTTATTTTCACAGCACATGGTGTTTCACCTGAAATTCGTGAAATTGCAAAGCGAAAAGGCTTAGTATCCATTGATGCTACATGTCCTGACGTAACGGTTACACATGATTTAATTCGTGAAAAATCAGCAAATGGCTATGATATTATCTATATCGGTAAAAAAGGCCATCCCGAGCCAGAGGGAGCAATTGGGGTTGCACCTGATCATGTGCATTTAGTGCAATCATCTACTGATATTGATGCATTAAATTTAACGAATGATAAATTACTAGTAACAAATCAAACGACGATGAGTCAATGGGATGTCGCTCATTTAATGGATAGTTTAAAAGAGAAATTCCCACATATTGAAGTGCATAAGGAAATTTGTTTGGCAACCCAGGTCCGCCAAGAGGCAGTTGCTCAGCAAGCTGGGGAGGCAGATTTACTTATTGTTGTTGGTGACCCAAAATCTAATAACTCGAATCGTTTAACGCAAGTTTCAGTTGAAATAGCAGGGACACCATCTTATCGAATTGCTGACGTTTCTGAGCTAAAAGTTGAATGGTTAAAAGGAATTAATGCTGTCGCTGTTACAGCAGGTGCTTCTACGCCAACACCCATTGTAAAAGAGGTTATTTCATTCCTTGAGCATTTCGATGAAAATGATGAATCAACACATATCATTGAGCGTACAGTTACATTAGATAAAATTTTACCTAAAATTAAATCGCCAAAGCCTGTTGATAAAATTATGCCTTACTAAGAACAATGCGCTAAAGTGCTCGTTTACATCCGACAAGCACCGGAGAGCCAGAAGCAACAGTAAACGCTCACCAGTTTGCACGACAATCGAAACGACCTCGAGGAAGTAGCGCTTTAGTCTAGACGATCTATAGTAGAAAAAAATCCTGATTGTCTATGTTGACAATCAGGATTTCTCATTATTTACTAAAATAATAATTGACTGGACGACCAATACCACCATAATGCACATCCATCGTAATTTCCTCTTGCTTCTCTAAATAATCTAAGTATCTTCTTGCTGTTACACGCGCAATACCTACACCACTGGCTACTTCTTCTGCTGATGCTCCTTCTACAGAGTGCAAATAGTGCACCACTTTCTCTAGCGTTGCGCGATTAAAACCTTTAGGTAAACTTTTTTCTGACCGTAAGACGTTTGATTGCTGAGCTTCATTATGTCCCCCGTGATAATGGAATAACTCATCCAGCTCTCCTTGTGTTATTTCACGCTCCGATTGCATTTGCTTTTTGAAGCGCAAATAATTTTCAAGCGTTCCTTGCACTCGTTCAAATGAAAAAGGTTTCATAATATAATCAAAGACGCCAAGATGTAAGACCTGTTTTACAGTTTCCATATCATTAGCAGCTGTTACTGTAATTACATCTACCGGTAACTTGAGTTCACGAATTTTTCGTAAACTTGTCACGCCATCTTGCTCTGGCATGAAAATATCCATAAATACTAATTCTGGTTTAAGTTTTTGAATTTGCGCAATCCCTTCAACTCCATTTGAGGCTTGTCCAATTACTTCAAATCCAACTATCTTTTCAATAAATTGGCGATTAACCTCTCGCACCATTGGATCGTCCTCTATTAATAAAACCTTTGTTTGTGTCACTGTTAGTCCTCCATACACTTTGTTCTATCTCTATATGTGCAAATTTTTACTTAAAGAAGCTATCCATGAGAGCGCCACACTGTTCCCATAGAAGTTCTCGCTGCTATTTCAACTCATTACTCACAGAATTGATTTCATCCAACCAAGCGCTTTCTTAGGGACATCATGAGTCGTCCAGCATTGTTAATGAGCCTCTTAAGTATGGTAAAAAGTTATTAAAAAGCTTGTTCCTTTATTCGGTTCACTTATGACTTCGATTTCTCCCTTTCCTTTTTGTACAATTTCTTGTATTAAAAAAAGTCCAATGCCTCGACCTTTATTCTCTTTTGTCGAATAGCCATTATCAAAAATATGTGCCTTGACTTCATTCGTCATGCCTATACCATTATCCGTTACTAATATTGCCAGCACGTCCTCATCTTCATCAACAGAAACATGAATTTTTTTTTCTTCAATTTGTACATCCCTTAATGCATCAAAAGCATTTTCGATTAAGTTACCAAATAAAATAACGAAATCATGATGATCTAAATTGTTAGGAAATGTTGTCAAACGGCTTTCCCTATCAATCTCCAGTAGAATTCCCTGTTCTTTTGCATAGGAAATTTTACTAAGCAATAGCCCGGAAATATTTTCATTTTTAATCCGTTCATTTAGAAAGTTTGTAATTTCATCGTGTTCTTCTTTTACTTGTGTTAAATAAGAAAGTGCTTGTTCATGATGTCCAAGTTGTAATAGACCAGCAATTGTGTGCAATTTATTTTTATGCTCATGTGTTTGTACGCGTAATGCTTGTACAAATGCCTTAACACCCGTTAGTTCCTCTGCAAGCTTTTTCACTTCTGTACGATCCTTAAACATGGCTACAGCCCCAACCGTTTTTCCATTAACTTGTATTGGAATACGATTACTCATAATATTGTTTTCATTAATATAGAGCTCTCGATTAAAAATGGGTTGATCTAACTCCAATATTTCCGGTAATCGCGTATCAGGTAAAACGTCAAAAATTTTCTTCCCTATTAATGTTGAAGGTTTTTTGTGAACCCCCAAAATATCACATGCTTTTTCATTAAATATTGTGATTGTCAAATCATTATCAATAGCAATGATCCCTTCATGCATCGCGTTAAATGTTTCGGTTCTTTCTACATACATTTTAGCAATTTCGTGGGGCTCTAACCCAAACATTTGCTTTTTCATATGAAGCCCTAATGTATGAGCCCCCCATGCACTAAAGAACAAAGATAATAAAATAGTAATCATTAATTCTGTTTGAATAGATTGTAGCAACTCTGGCACAGTTAAAACACTATAGCCTACTACTACTACGCCTATTTGTTTACCTTCTTTACTCATGATTGGGACGAATGCTCGTACCATATCTCCATGTTCACCATGTGCAATGGATGTATAATAATGCTCAGAAAACGCAGCGTTTAGATCTCCTGACTCCGAGATTTGCCCAATCTCCCCTGTATTTGGATGTGAGTATTTACGCCTTTCCATATCTAATACAACAATATATTGTGCGCCATTTATATCACGTATTTCCTCCACTACAGGATTTATGTGTTTCGTAGCCTCGTTAAAATTTTTATTCGATATGTAAGTTTTTAGCTCGGGAAGCTGTGATACTGTTTTTGCCACAAGTAAAGCCTGATCTCCAAGCTTATCCTTTTGCACAGTCATGACGAACCCTAGCAAAAATGTTCCACCTATACTAAAGGAGAGCATGAGAATAAAAAAAGTCAGAGACATAATTTTTCTCTTCATCGATATTTTTTGAAATTTCAAGATGTACGCCTCCCTCTTACTATATTTTAACTTACTCCATATGTTAGAATAACAAAAACATCAGAAAATACGAATAAATTAGGTGTAATAGATGAAAAAATTTATTATTGGTACAATTGCAACTGTTTTATTGTTAACGATAGCATTTGGTGTTCAACAAGGCTTACTATTCGCCAAGCCTCTTCCCTATGACGATGAGCAAAAAGGTTTGAATACGCAAATTACGATTCATTTAAGTCATGTTGTTGCTGAGAATACACCAAAAGGACAGGCGGCAAGTAAATTCGCCGAGCTTGTTGAGAAAAAAACAAATGGCAAGGTGAAGGTACACGTTTACCCAAACTCCTCCTTGTTTAATGATGAAAATGAGTTTCAGGCTTTGCAAAATGGACAAGTAGAAATGATTATCCCTACTTTCTCAAAGATGACATCCTATATACCAAATTGGCAGGTTCTTGATTTACCTTACCTTTTTAATACGGATGATGAAGTACATGAGGTACTGACAGGTTCGATCGGTGAACAATTGTTAAAAGAGCTTAAGCCTTTTCATATTAAAGGACTGGGCTTTTGGCATAATGGCTTTAAACATTTAACCTCTGTCGATCACCCTATTCATACATTTGAGGATTTAAAAGGCTTACGTGTCCGTACAATGCCAAGTAAAACCCTTGAAAAGCAATTCGAGGTAGTTGGGGCTACACCAATCCCGACTTCTTTTAGCGAGGTTTTTACTGATTTAGAATCGAATACGATTAATGCTCAGGAAAATACAGCGTCAAATATTTATTCTAAAGGTTTCTATAAAGTGCAGAAACATATGACATTAACTAAGCACGGTATTTTAGGATACGCTGTTTTAATGAATGACAAATTTTGGAGATCCTTACCTTCAGCTATCCAACAACAGATAATGGAGGCTATGAAAGAAACAACAGACTGGCAGTTTGAACAAGCAGTAGAAATGAACGAAGAAGATTTGCAAAAACTTAAGCAACAGGAAAACTTTGAAATCTATACGATGAGTAATAAGGAACGCCAACGCTTTAAGGACAAACTAGCGCCTGTTTATGATTTTTATAGAAACAAAGTACAAGAAAATGATGTTTTATCGGAAATTGAAAAAATTGTTTCTCCTTAAAGTATTACTGTGCGATTCATACTTTTGTTCATTAATGATAAAATCCTCACTAGCGTGGGGATTTTTTCTTGTGTATTATAATAGTTTCTAAAATTACAAAACTACTATAAAACAGTTAAAACCCTTGATATCACTAGTTTTATTGATCTCCCAACTAAAATTGAACAAAATGAACAATAGAAACTTTACGGTCATAAAAACTATTGTCGGAAAATTTCAGCTAAGATAACTTCATGAAAGCGTTCACATAATATTCATAAACAGTGTTAGGGGAGAACTTTATGCGTATAAATTTTAAAAACTTAACAGTACAAGTCCTGATTGCTATTGTGCTAGGTATTATTGTAGGTGCTACGTTCCCTGAATTCGGAGCGAAGTTGAAAATATTAGCAGATATTTTTATTAAATTAATTAAGATGTTAATAGCTCCTATCATTTTCTTAACAGTTGTTATTGGAATTGGTAGTATGGGCGATGTAAAAAAGGTTGGTAAAATTGGCGGGAAGGCATTAATTTATTTTGAAATTGTCTCTACTTTCGCATTAGCGATCGGTTTAATCGTTGTCAATATCGTAAAACCTGGTAAAGGCTTTAATACAGCTGCTGCGAACGGTGCAGATGTTTCCCAATATACAGAGGCAGCAGCCGCTACAGAGCATGGAATTGGTGCATTTATCATGCAAATTATACCTGATAATGTTGTCGGAGCACTTGCAAATGGCGAGTTATTACCTGTTTTATTCTCCGCTGTTTTATTCGGCATAGCTGCTGCAGCTATTGGTGAACCCGCTAAACCAGTTATTAAATTTTTCGAACAAGTTGCAGATATATTCTTTAAAATTGTTAATATGGTCATGAAAGTTTCCCCGATTGGTGCATTTGGCGCTATGAGCTACACAATCGGAAACTTCGGACTTAAATCACTAGGAAACTTAGGATTTTTAATGCTTTCCGTTTATATTACAATGTTTATCTTTATCGTAGTCATCATTGGTCTTATTACACGTTACTTTGGATTCAGTATCTTTAAGTTTATTAAATATATTAAAGATGAAATTTTTATCGTTATTGGAACATCATCATCAGAATCTGCCCTACCTTCGATGATGCGTAAATTAGAAAACTATGGTTGCTCTAAACAAGTTGTTGGGCTTGTTATTCCAACGGGGTACTCCTTTAACTTAGATGGTACGTCCATCTACTTATCTATGGCGGCTATTTTTATCGCACAAGCTTATGGAGTGGATTTAGATGTTTGGCATCAAATTACATTACTAGCTATTTTAATGCTAACATCTAAAGGTGCAGCCGGTGTAACAGGCTCTGGCTTTATTACACTCGCAGCAACATTAGCAGCATTCCCAATGATTCCAGTAGAAGGGATTGCCCTTTTAATCGGGGTCGACCGCTTTATGTCAGAGGCTCGCGCCGTTACAAACTTAATTGGTAATGGTGTAGCAACAGTTGTCGTTTCAAAAATGGAAAAAGAATTCGATACAGAGCAAGAAAAACGTGCTCTTGCAGGAGAAGTCACAACTCAACATTAAAATGAAAGGCTGTCCGGTAGTGAGGAAATTCACATTATCGGCCAGCCTTTTTCAGTGTTAAACTCCATATTCCATTAATGTACACCATTTGTTGCTTGCATAAAAAGTCAATCTAACTTTTCGAAACTGCATTATTCTAATTTTTCAATTGATTCGCCATTAATTCTATTAATTTTTTTCTTTTTTTATCATTCACTATTAATTTTTCTACTCTTCTTTTACTTTCTAAATAGGATCTAACTTTTCGATTCGTATATAATAAATGTCTATACTTTTCGTTTTCATATAGTTCTTTAAACCAATTTTCACTTAATAAATAATTAATATGTTTATCAATTTTCTGGGTATCTAATGCATTACTTCCTTGTGGCACTAATCCTGATAGTAGGTCTTCTATCATTGTCTTAATCCCCCTTATATTAAAATAAACCTTTTTTCATAGAGATATTCCGCGATGACGGCATTATTTTTTACTTTCGTTAGCTGATCAAACGCATTCCATTCATACGAATATACACCATCACTTATTAAATTTCCATCATCATCGGCTTATACGACTGCTGATAATTCACATATACTAATTAATTAGCTCCATTATATTGGTATGTACCTGCTTTACTCACCGTTTTTGAAAGACGATTACCAACCTGATCATAGATGTAATTCATTTGCATATCATCGTCATCATACGTTTCTTATGTTAATTGATTTAAAGTATTATAGTCTTTTTGTTCAATGGATTTGATATTGTTATTAGTGTCTTACTTATACGCGAACTTATTCCATTCCTTTGTAATCTAGCCGACCTGATTTATAAACTTTTGATCATTTACTGCTATTTGCAAAATTAGTATCTTTTAATTACCATGTAGTTAATAAAAATGATCCGACCTTTAAACCGTTTGAATGGACCTCTTTAACTATCAAAATTTTTATTGAAGATGAAACCTAGCGTAAAGCTTCTCCGTATAGTAAGTAGATTGGAGGCTTTTTTATGACTACATTTACCCTTACCTATCCAAAAGCTTTCGAAAGCTTTTCAAATATTCCTATTGTGAATGAACAACATGAGACTGTTTGTGTGCTACAAAAGGTGGAACGTTCATCCGTTGGAAAAGTAATCAATGCTGTTATGCTAGTTGCTGCACAACAGTCATTACCACATCGCTACGAATCACGCACTACGTTAGGAGCACCACTTTTTCAAGTGCAATCTACACTACTAACAAAGGGTGTTAGCCATCAGCTTATTATGCCAGATGGATCCATTTTACCGATACAACGGAAGACGGTTCAATTACTTGAATCTTCCTACTCTTTTACAATGGATGGACTCGCTTTTCGCTTTGAAAGGGATTTTACTTCAACCGCCTATTTATATTGTAATGATGAAAAAATAGCAAGCGCTAGTAATCTAGAAACTGAGCTTGTGCGTACTGGTATAGCTTTTAAACTGTTTAACTCTGACGATACTCTCTTTGTTGCTTTGCTAGCAACTCTGTATCAGGCATTATTCTCTATGAGTAATTAAGTGATTGTATACATAACATACGGTTTAAATAGATGATGAACAAAGAAACTCCTAATATTAGGAGTTTTTGTGCTTACTTGTCGCGGATTTCCCGTAAAAGTTAGCTCTTTTATGCCTTTTACTACTACTAGAATCAATCAATATCTTCCGGGACACGAAATAAATTCGCTTTGTTTTGACCATTTTACGCAGCTCTTCTATAAAAGGAGTACACTAAAGAGGTAGAAATACTATACATTTGGAGGCATTTAACATGGATACAAAAGCAGCAGACATTAAAAATTTAATGACGCTAGATTTACTTGTTCAAATTCTAGAGGAACGCGGTATTATGACAGAAAGAGAGTTACAAGAACGTCTCACTAATAACGTTAAACTTTCCTCTATGGATGCAGATTTAAAAGAAAAAGTCATTGAAGAAATAAAACATTAATGAAATGGATGGCATATCAAAAAGGGCTGCTTCCTAAACAATAAAAATAAAGTAAGCGGCCCCTTTTTAAATATGCACTTTTAATTCCTTCACATGTACAGCAGTACCTGTTATCGAAATATTCAGGTTCCCCTCATCGTTTTTTACATATACATGGACACGCCCATCCTTCCCAAGCTCCTGACCTTGTTTACAATAAATGTTTTTGGCAATTGAGTTTCCGATCGATATAATTTGCAAAATATGCTCCCATTACACCAGAGGCTGTACCTGTAGGTATATCTTCAATTGTTCCAGAATAAGGTGATGAAAAATGTCGTGCATGCATATCTGCATACTTATCAAATGCCTTTAAGCAAAAAGGATGCACGGATGCTTTTGGCATTTCTTTAAGGACATCCGGAAAATCTGTAGTTTGTGGAGTCATTTTTTCAAAGTAAGATAAATTTTTTATAGGTACTAGCAATGTCCAAATTCCCGTACTTCCATAGACTATCGGTAATTCAGGATGTATCGCTTCCTCTGTTAGTCCAATGGATTGGGCAAGCTACTTTTCCTCTCTTTATTTAAGTTTTACAGCAAAGCTTGGCTACGCTAAAACTAACGTGCCCAGCCTTTCAAACGTCCATAATATACCTTATTTAATATCCAATTTCCTTACATTAATGGATACGAATTCACCGAGGAAAGTTCCATTATTCTTAAAATGATTATATAAAATAATTATATAAAATATAATAAAAAGAATTAGCGCAGAGACTCTTTGCCTCAGCACTAATTCTTAGTTTTAGAACAAGATAAAGGTGTTTAATTCTCTACTCAGCTTTCCTTACTTCTTGTTCAATTATGAAACCTGTAAATTCATCTGGCGCTAATTGCTTTTTCGCTCTCATAGCTATTAAATAGACAATCATAGAAACAATTAAAGATTGCACTGCAGGTAAGCCCATTTGATTAACATATTGGGAGTAGTAGCCTACAGCCACTGCTGCAACTACAGCAATCGTAGCCACCCAGTTCCAGCCCTTAATTTCTTTCCATTGCTTATTGCGAATAAAGAAAAAGTCAGCAAACATTACTCCCGCAATTGCTGGATAAAGTAATGCAGTTAAGTATAGGAAATCTGTGAAGTAATCTAGAATCCCCATCAGCGCGATAATAATCGCAATAATTGTACCAACAAATGTAATGAAAGCCCGTCCTTTTCCGGAAGTAACATTTAAAACGTTTGCTAATGCTAGACCCATACTATAATTATTAACAAGCTGTGATGTCCAAGTTGCTAACCATAAAATGAAGAACCCCCAAACTGGGAAACCTAGATTCATCATGACATTAACGATATCAGCATCGCCCACTCCAACAGACATGATTGCACCTACGATAAATAACGGGAATCCGATTAAAACGATACCACTTGGAATTAATAAGTTATCTTTCCATAATGGCTTTGCATAGCGTGTATAATCGGATGCAATTACCCATTGCGAGACATTTACGCCAATTATAAGACTAATTGCTGCTGTTATAGTCATCGACTGTTCAGGATTCCAAGATGAAATTGTTTCCCATCCTGTATTTTTTAGCGCCAAGTAAATGCCACCAACAATTAATAGCAATCCTGATGGAACAGCTAAATAATCTGTCCATTTCATAGAACCGTAACCGATAATTGAAGGTGCTGCAAAAGAAAGACCTGCTATAGTCGTGATCACTGCCCAAGCTATCCAATTATGCTTATAGTCGATTCCAAACATGGCAGCAACTGCATTACCAGCAACAGCCGTTTGCAAGGCCCACCATCCAAGAGAAACTACAAATATCGTTAAGCCAACGATTAATTTAGCTTGAATAGTACCAAAGCTTGTTTTTGCTATTACGGAAGATGGAAGACCTGTTTTAGCCCCGATATAGCCTTGTAATGTATTACCTAACCATTGAAAACCAAATAATGCGATAATCAAAATTAGCAGAATTTTGCTTAACCCAAAACTTGCTGTTAAACTAGCTCCTACCATTAAAACTGGAATTGTAAACTCCAGGCCACCAAAAATCATGGTTGGTGTAATCCAATGCTGACGATCAGTTTCTGGTATTGCTGTTAATGCTGGGTCTTTACCAAGCATTGATGTTTTTTCTGAATTCACTTCATTTTCCATTTCTACTTAACCTCCTTACTTTATCCAATGCTATTATTTTAGTATGTTTGATTCTTTCTTTATAAATCAGAATATTCAATCTATTTAATATCTAATAATGCATAAACAAGCTCCACTGTTTCTTCACTATCATTCATACACCAATGCGGTTCCCCAGCTGGAATAAAGGATGCCTCCCCTTGAGAAATTCGATAGTTTTTCCCTCCAGATTCTCCTGTTAGAGAACCTCTCACAATAAAGGAGTACTCATTCTCTATATGTGATGTAGTTCCCGATAATGGCAATCGTTCACCAGGTTTTATTTTGACGAAGCCAAACTTAATTTCGCTTTCTTTATACTGATCTTGAAATAAATTTTGCTGAACAATATCTTCTTGCATAATCTCTTTAATTATCATGGCAGTTCTCCTTATACTAAGCATTTCGTTTTGGCAGTTCCTCGTAACTATAGTCCGTTTCATCTACTCGAACACAAAAGAATGTTTCCGCTTCCTCCTTCGAAAAGTAGCCATTTTTAACATCGTGCGCTACTTGTGCAGCTGGGCGATTACGCGGATTTCCATAGCCTCCACCAGTACCAGTTATTAATTGAACTACATCGTTTTTATTTAATTTATATCTTGGGTATACACCATATGGACCATCAATTTCACCAGATGCTTTTTTAATGTAAAACTCATTTGGTGAACCATATTTGCCATTATCAATCCCCCATGGTAAAAATTTATTCCGTCCAAATGTTACAGTCACCGCTTGATTATCTGTCATTGCTCTATAGGAACGAATTACCCCTTTACCACCAATATATTCTCCAGCACCTGCTCCATTTCTATCCTCTCTTAAGCTATATTCATCAATTAATACGCCATAGCGTGTTTCTGCTACTTCTATTGGTACATTGTAAGTTTCACCATCTGAAAAGCAGAATTGTCCAGATGCACCATCTGCATCATTTCCACCACCCCATCCACCTACAGATGGTTCAACGATTAAGAATGGATCTCCTGTATCATGGTGTGTACCGCTTAATGTCACTGCACAAACCGATAAAAATTGACCAGCTGTTAATCGACTCGGAATGTGTGGAGCTAACGCCTTCCATACTAAATCTAAGCTACCAAGCAATGTTTCAAAGTAATTGGAAACAGGTACTGGTCTTTCGGCAGACATAATTGATTGTGGAGCAACGATAATTTTTAATGGCTTAAATACACCATCATTAACATCTTGAGCTGGATTTGTAATAGCTAAAAAAATGCCACGTACAGCTGATACTAATCCAGTATAAGAACAATTGACTGGACCCGGTACTTGTGGCGAGCTTCCACTAAAATCACAAATAAATTCATCATCTGTAATGGTTACCTTAACTTTAATAGGAAATGGTCCATTTCCTATGCCATCAGTATCGATAAAATCCTCCGCATAAAATTCACCCTTTGGAAGCTTCACGAGCTCTTGTTTTGCCATCAATTCACCATGTGCTAAATGATAATCAATCGCTGCTAAAATAGTTTCTACTGAATGTTTATCACATAATTCTTTGACGCGTTTTTCACCTGTTCTAAGAGCAGCAACTTGGGCAAACATATCTCCTAACGACAGGTCTGGAAATCGTACATTTGACCGAATAATTTCGACAATTGCCTCGTTTAAATTACCTTCGTTATAGAGTTTTATACACGAAAACTGAAGACCTTCTTGGAAAATATCTACCGAGTCATTGGTAAACGAACCTGGGTCCTTACCTCCAACTTCTGTCCAGTGGGCCTTATTCGCAGAAAAAGCAATCAATGTCCCTTGATAAAAGATCGGCATAACGAGTCCGACATCTGACAAATGGGAACCCCCTCCTTGATAAGGGTCATTGATAATAATAATATCCCCTTCCTTTAATTTATCACCTGGATATTTTTTTAACGTTTCCTTAACCATAAAAGTCAGCATACCAATGAAACCTGTAACACCATTACCCTGTGTTAGCAAATTACCCTCTGCATCTGTTAAGCCACTCGCATAATCTAAAACCTCATAGATAATAGGACTCATAGAAGTTCGAGCCAAAGCAACGAACATCTCATCTCCAGCAGATAGCAGCGCATCTTTCACAATTTCTAATGTAAAAGGATCCATTTGCGTGTTCAATGTAAACATTATTTTTCCTCCTTTTCAATAACGATGTTTCCATAAGCGTCTATATAAAGCGACTGACTTTTATAAATCACAGTAGCTGCAGCTTTTTCTTCTACGATAACTGGACCTTTTATCTTCTCTCCAATCGGTAATAACTCGCGATCATAAATATTTGTTTTCACCCAACCATCCTGCTCATAATAAACATCACGTTGTTCTAGCAAAGCATCTTGTAAGCTACTATGACGATTTATTGTCTTCAGCTTCGGCTTATGAACCTTACCAAAAGCTGTCACATGGATATTGACAATTTCTGTCTCTGCTTCCGGCAATTTAAACGAAAAATTTTTCTCATGTAAATGATTAAAATCTGCAATCGCTTCATCAATTGTTGCTTGATTCCATTGACCACCATCTACAGGCACTTTAACAGTGTGTTCTTGACCTAAATAGCGCATATCGGCAAAGCGTTGAAAAAACACTTTGTCCTTACTCATACTCTCAGTTTCAAATTGTTGAATAGCATTACTTTCAATCTCCGCCCATACTTTATTCATTTCTACTAAATCAAGTTCATACATTCGTTTAATATATGTTTGTATATAATCGTGGCGTAAATCTGTCATAAGCATTCCCCATGCAGAAAATACAGGTGATGCAATTGGAATAATGACTTTTTTAACGCCTAATTCAAGTGCTAAAGCAGGGCCATGCATCGAACCACCTCCACCAAATGCAATCATTGTGAAGTCTTGAGGATTATGACCTTTCCGAATTGAAATTAACTTTAGTGCATTTAGCATATTAGAATTCGCAATACGAATTATCCCGAGTGCAGCTTCTTCAGCAGACATGTTAAACCGATTCCCTATTTTTTTCTCAATTACATTTTTAACATTATCGAGATTGACATTAAAATCAAAATTTTCCGGCGTCAATCTACCTGTTAATAAATTGGCATCGGTTGTTGTTGGTTCTGTTCCACCTTGTCCATAGGCAACTGGGCCAGGACAAGCGCCTGCGGATTGTGGTCCCACTTTTAAAGAGCCTGCACTATCTATCCAAGCAATAGAGCCACCACCGTTACCAATCTCTACAATATCAACAACAGGAGTTTTAATCGGATAGCCTGCATGACGATTATCTTTCTCAATATAATAATCTGTTGAAACCTTCACTTCGCCATTTTCAATTAAAGAGCACTTCGCTGTTGTCCCCCCAATATCAAAAGCAATAATATTTTTTTCATCTAATATTTCACCAAGTACAGCTGCACCTAAAATACCAGCAACTGGGCCAGACTCCACCATGTTTATTGGGGAACGCTTTGCATTATCAAACTTTGTTGTCCCCCCATTTGATTGCATAACATAGCTTTGTTCAATATTCACTGTTTCCTGTAATTTTTGCTCAAGACGATCAATATATGTTGTAGCAGTTGGCTGCACATAAGCATTCAATACTGCCGTATTTGTTCGTTCATATTCACGCCATTCTTGTGTAATTTCACTTGAAGCAGTTACTTGTATCTCTGGCCATAATTCCCTAATTTTTTGCACTGCCGTTTTTTCATGTTCATTGTTAACATAAGAATGTAAAAAGGAGACGGCAATCGCCTCTACCTGCTCTTTCTTAAAGTAGTCCACGATTTCTTCAAGCTCAGTAACATTTATCTCTTCTAATACTTGTCCTTTATAATTAAGTCTCTCAGTTACTTCTCTACGTAAATAACGCTCTACAAACGGTTGTGGCTTTTGGTACTTGACATTAAACAAATCTGGCCGATTTCCACGTGCAATTTCTAATACATCTCTAAAACCTTTTGTTGTAATTAACCCCGTTTTGGCTCCCTTACGCTCTGTCAATGCATTAATGATTACCGTAGTACCATGGATAAACATTTCTAATTGTGTTTGATTAATAGCACTTTTTTGAATGACATCTATGACTCCCTGTTCAAAAAATGGCGGCGTTGTATTACTTTTCTCATAGCCAAAGTTCCCCTGCCCATCCACATATACTAAATCAGTAAATGTACCCCCTATATCTGTTGCAACTCTCATTTCATACACCCAACCTTCCTTATTATTTTTTTAGAAAATTACTGGCGTTAAAACAGATAAAACAATACTTTCTTCATTCAAAGGATTTTCCCATGTATGTGGTACTTCAGAAGGATAATGAATCGTCTCACCTTCTCGAAGAAAATATTCCTGTCCACCTACCTTAAAAAGTACTGCACCTTTTAGGACATAATAGAACTCTTCACCGGGGTGAATTGATTCTTGATTTTTTTCTATCTGACCTGGAGCAAGCTTTACTAGTAATGGCTCAAGATTTCGACCACTAAAATTACCATTGAGACGCGTATACTCTACTGAAGACCCTTCTAGTTTAAAAGGTTTGCGATCCTCCTCCTTCACAACATACGTATTATTTGAAACCGATTCAAAAAAATAAGTGATAGGTACTGAAAAAGCATCAGCTATTTTTTTTAAAGAAGTAATAGCTAATGATGAGGAACCTCTTTCAATTTGTGACAGAAAGCTAATCGATAGATTAGTCTTTTCGCTTAAGTTTTTTAGCGTCATGTCTTGCTCTATTCTCGTTTTTTTTATGATTTGATGTATTTCTTCCAAATAGCCACCTCTTTTTTAATTACACTGCAATTTTTAAAGTATAAGTGAAATTTTTTTAATAATATCACACTATTTTCTAAATAGAAAGATAATTCAGATTATTATACTGTATTTTTCGACAAAATTAGATAATTCTCTTAATCTGTGAATATCATAAAAACTTTTAGTGCAACAATATAAATCTCCTGCTAGTAATCATTGATTTATGCAGACATGTATCATCTTTATCCATTTTTATTAATTTTAAGCGCTGATTTCCGCTAAGGACTACTCGCTTTCTTCGGGAGAAGCAGAGTGACAGCGTACTCGGGTAGCCCTATGCTGTAATCAGCTAAAAATGGTCATAAACACGCAAAACATCAGTAAAAATCATTTTATTAATAACCCTTTATTTACAAATGCCTATTCTTTTTGTTTTAAACCATGCAATAACAAATGCATAAAAAAAGCAATATGCACTCCTTACAGTACATATTGCTAAAGCTTTTATCGAATTGTTTTTAATGCTGTTGCCCAAGGAATAAGTTGATCAAGCATTTGATTGACTGAATCTATTTGCACATTCTTCGGTTTAAAGACCGTGCCGTTTTCGAAGTCAGTAAATAAGGATAAAGCAGGATGGACGCGAACATCCGCTACTAACAATTCACCAAGAATTCCACGTAAATGTTCAGCTGCTCTTGCACCACCAACAGAACCGTAAGAAACAATACCTGCCGCCTTATTATTCCATTCCACGCGTAAGTAGTCTAATGCATTTTTTAATGCCCCAGTAATAGAATGGTTATACTCTCCAACGATAAAAACAAAGCCATCACATGCAGCAACTTTTTGTGACCATGTAGCTGCTCCTGAAGCATCTCCACCTGGCTCACCTAGAAGTGGTAGTTTATAATCCGCAATATCAATAATTTCATATTCCGCATCACCGCGTTTTCCAGCGACTTCCTTTACCCATTCGCCCACTTGTGGACTTAAACGACCTTCACGCGTACTCCCTAAAATTACCCCTATTTTCAACATGTTGTTCCTCCTTCATTCATCCCTCTAATTGTGACCGAATCATTCATTTAATACTAAAAACGGTTCTCTTAGCCATGTTGTACAAGGTTAATGAAACCAGTTTTTTACTTCGAATTAAATTATCTTTAATCCAAGATAAAAATATCATATACTTATAAAAATTTCCAGTTATTTAATTCGGATTAACTTATTTTATTTTAATTGGTCTTTCTAATGCTTCTAATGCTGCAAGTTCATCCTCAATCGATGCATATTGTCTTTCTATGACATATTTTGCATCCGAGATTGCCGCATTATAAATATGTGGAGCAATATTTTCCTTTATAAAGTCTAATATTCTTTCTGCTTCAAATTCTGTAATATCCTCATCACGATTATTGTAGAAAAAACGTTGAATATCAGCGATTATTGTTTCCTGTTGTTCTTTTGTTAAACGAATAAACAACCCAAAAATCCCCTCTCATAGCAATTTATACTCACCTATCATAATACTCTAAAATTAATTCATGCATACATAAAAAGACTGAATTATATTAAATACTATAATTCAGTCTTCATATTCCGTATTATGTCAATTATATTAAAGTTTCACAATAAATTATGTTTGGCTCTTCGGCAAAACGAGGGGTTGATTTCCGTTCCGGCTGGGCGCTTTGTTGCTGCCGCTTCGCTTTCGCGCAGAGCAGAGCTTCCTGGGGCGTCCGGTGAGCCGCTTCACTCGCGAAGCTCGCTCCAGGGTCTCAGGCCAACAGATGTTTTTTGCGCGAAAGCGTGAGTGCAACGTAGCGAAAGCAGCACGATGTTGATCACGAAGGCGTTATCACAGGATGTGATGCTTTTAGCCTTCGTTCCTCTATTGCTGATCCCCAAGGAGTCGCCCAGCCTCCACTACAATCAACCATTTAGCATGTATCTATTGGCATGTTGCTCTTATTAATAATGATACAACGAAACAGCGACGGCATCTTTGTGCGAAATCTTAGCGTTAGCAATAATAGGTTTACAATTGCGTCACTGTTATAAGCCTTTTCTGTTTGATTATGGTGAATAGTAATAGTGTTCACTTTTGAAATAAATAAAATTTATAAAAGTTATACGCTATTGCTGATTGGGTGGAAGGCTACTCGACTCCCGTGGGAAAGCGAGACAGGCGAGACCCTGAGGCCAACACGATGTTGGTCACGAAGGCATTGTCACAGGATGTGACGCACTTAGCCTTCGTTCCTTTAGCGGAGGACGGCTCGACGCTCGCCCACAGGAGAGCGAGTAGCCTGGAATGGAAATCACCCTCATTTTTAGAGCACAACATTCACAAAGATTTCCTTAAGCGTTTTGTTTTCTACACAAAAAGACTGAATTATATTAAATACAATAATTCAGCCTTGTTATTCTTACTGTTTACATTTAAATGAATAGTTTGTTGATAGGAAATTCTTTTCCTTTGAGACGATGGCTTCTCCACCGCCTTTTTCACATTGCTCTGTCATAGTATCAATTTTTTTGGCATTCATCGTATTCGTCATCAATGTCAATCCTACCCCAAACACAGCAATCAGCAAACCAACTATCATCCATAACTTGCCGGCCTTATTGCCAGCAGGTCTTTCATTCGCCATAGATATTCCCCTCTCTTACACGAATAAAAAAGGTTCTGTATGAATAGTAGATTGTACAAATTCAACAGAGTATTTTTTATCCTCACACATTCTTGCCATCTTGTTAGCTACTCCTGCAATCATCACTTTCTCCACATGATGTCCTGGATCTACGATTTGTAGACCAATTGCTTGAGCGTCCTGTGCAGTATGGAAATACATATCTCCTGTTAAAAATACATCTGCCCCAGCTCGCTTCGCAGAATAGATATATTTATTGCCGTCGCCACCGACAAGCGCAACTTTTTTCACCTTCGACTGTAAATCACCAACAACGCGGACAGCGGGTACGTCTAGCTGCTGTTTAACGAATTGCGTAAATTCATGAAGCGTCATTTCTTGTGGTAAATAACCAACTCGTCCTAAGCCCATTACATTCGTTTGCTGGTCTAAGCGAATGATATCATAAGCTGGTTCTTCATATGGATGTGCGTTTAACATTGCCTTTAATACACGATTTTTTATAGATTCCGGAAATACAACTTCTACCTTCACTTCTTCTTCAACATGTAATTCACCAATAGAACCCACATGTGGATTTGCACCTTCTAGTGCACGGAAACGCCCTTCTCCTAATGTAGTATAACTACACGCTTCATAATCTCCAATACGACCTGCTCCAGCTTTTGCTAATGCCTCACGTAAATCAGTGGCATTTGTAATCGGTATAAAAACTGCTAGCTTCAACATATTTTCCGCATATGTTTCTTCTAAAATAGAACGGTTTTCAAGCTGTAGAGCATCCGCTAGTAAATCGTTAACACCGCCTTCAGCTACATCTAAATTCGTATGTGCAGCATAAACGGCAATATCATTTTTTAGTAGCTTTTCATATAAACGCCCAGCTGGATTGTCCGTACGAATATTTGAAAGTCGTCTAAAAATCGGTGGATGATGCGCTATTATTAGCTCACATCCTTGAGCAATAGCTTCCTCAGCTACTGCTTCATTAACATCTAATGTGACTAATACTTTACTGACAGGTTTATTTAATGTACCGATCGCAAGACCTATTGGGTCATTTTCCATACATGCTAGTTTTTTAGGCGACCATGATTCGAACAATTGTATAATTTCCTGACCGTTAACTGTTTTCATCTCATAGAACCCCTTCCACTAAATTGAGTAGAGCTATTAACTCAGCACGTTTTTCTTCAATTTCAGGTGTTTGATCTGCCCCTTCAATGGACTTTAATACACGCTGCCAATTTTCTTTTTCACGTGACCATTTTTTTATAAATGATGGTGATTTTCGTTGCATTAATTTCGGACCAAATAAAATTTCCGGTTCCGATAACGTCATTGTGCTTCTTTGCAAAACAAGAATTTCATAAATTTTTTCGTCTTCCTCTAAAATTTCTTCGTCCTGGATTGCCCAATTATTTGCTAATGCCCATTCGCGAATCACTTTAGCATGAATATTTGGTTGCAAAATAAGCCTTGTTACCCCTTGCAATTTTTCAGGATGCTTCTCCAAAATGGAAACAATAAGAGGTCCACCCATTCCGGCAATCGTAACTGTATCTACATGGTCAGCTTCTTCGACAGCCGCTAAGCCATTCGCGAGCCGTACTGTAATTTTTTCTGTTAAGCCTTCTTTTTGCACTTGTCCAACTGCTGATTCAAATGGTCCTTTCACAACTTCCCCTGCTATTGCGTAAGAAGCAATACCTTTATGAATTAAGTAGCATGGCAAATATGCATGGTCGCTACCAATATCGGCTACAATTGCACCAGAGGGTACATATTTTGCTACTGTTTCTAATCGCTTTGATAATTTTTGTGCGTTCATTTATTTTTACCGCCTGTCTTAAATAGTGTTCTTTCTTAGTATGTATGATGTCGTGAAAAAAAACAAATGGAGTTGACTCAAATTTTGAGCAACCCCATTTTTCATTAACTGAAATGAAAATAAATAAATTGTAGCTGTACCGATTACGATTAAACGCTTTCAGTACAGCTACTTTTTTAGACTATTTTAGAGTTGAAATGTACTTAGCGATTGCTTTCGCTTCCGCTTCGTTTTTCATACCAGGCGTCATTGGAGTTCCTGGGATTCCGTTTGTTAAAACATCTACGATACGAGCTTCATCTTTGCCGTGTAGATTTGGACCCATACCACCAGTTAAGTCAGTACCATGACAACTAACACAAGATTGTACTAATGCAGAGTCATCAGTAGCTTCTGTTTTTTCGCCACCACCCTCTTTTTCAGCAGTGATTTCCTTTTTGTTCTCTGCGCCCATTAAAGACATAAAGAAAATAAGACCAATACCAAATGCTAAAATTAAGATGTAAGGAACGACTGGATTGTTTTTCATATGTTTCCCCTCCTCATTGTAAATCTACTTCTATGATAATATAGAATCAGTCAACATCTAATATTGTACTTCATTAACCATAAAACGAAAAGCCTATTCGCTAAGTTTTCCTTTGTTTGTAACAATTTCGACATTTCTGTAACTATTGGATAAAATATGTCTTGAAATCCCCAATATCTGGACTTATGAACGATTTCCTTCCACGCTGTTATCTTTCCTCTCTTTGCACAGTCATATACCAAGAAAATCAAAATTTCTTTATGTAATCATCCATTCGCTAAATAAGCTATACGATTATAGTCTTCATCAACATAGTGTAGGCTCCATTACAGACCTAATTTTAAAACAAAAAAGAATCCGTTAGCTATTGGAAAGCAAACAGATTCTTGTCTTTGTCAGCGAAACTATTTTACAAAATGAGTTCCAATCAAACGTTTATGATATAGTAGCTAATCAATGCCAGAAAACCTAGGACACCTGAGACCGTAAAATAAAGTAGCTTCATTTTTAAACCTGACCAAAGCCAAACCCCACAGTTTGCTGCAATCAAGCAAAACAATGCACTATTATTGCCATTAAAATATGTAGTGTAAATTCGAATAGACATACTAAATAATAAAATAGCACCTAACAAATGAAAAACAGGGGCTAGAAGATCATTTTTTCTTGCCATTCGAAATGCCGTCAAAAATAATATCACTGCAGCTATGCCAACGACAACCGTTAAAATTATCATTAAGGACGATATTGTAAAATAAATAGACAGCAACGTAATCATTGCAATACATATACCTGCAATTATAAGTAGTAGCCTTCTCTTTTCTGAAGGGAATATAGCCTGTTTATGATGTACTGGTTCTAACTCCTCTATATCTGACCCCTCTGCATATAGAGCCGCTAAAAAATCACAGTAATGCTCTGGTAATAGCTTATTTTGCTTCCAAAACAAAATCTCATTTAAAATTATTTTTTTTCGAGGATTTGTCATAGTGTATACTCCAAACATTGCTTAATAATGGTTGTTATTCCAATTTTATCTTAAAATTGTTAATAACACATCTGTATAAAGTAGCAAAAAAAATCAAGATTGACTCATGATAATTACTCGCTATAACATTTATCGAAAAAATATTTACTATGTTTAGTAGGTTCTAGGGAAAATGATGAAAATTTTGCGTGGGTATTTACTTACGTTCACACGTATTCTCCTATTTCATGCGAATATAATAGTAGCCTAAAAAAAGGGCAATCCAATTAGTCATTACTAATTAGATAGCCCAACTGTTTGTCTTTATTCTAAGAAGTCTTTTAAACGTTTGCTGCGAGAAGGGTGACGTAGCTTTCTAAGAGCCTTCGCTTCAATTTGGCGAATACGTTCACGTGTTACACCAAATACCTTCCCTACCTCTTCTAATGTACGTGTGCGACCATCATCTAAACCGAAACGTAAGCGAAGGACATTTTCTTCACGGTCAGTTAATGTATCTAGCACATCCTCTAATTGCTCTTTTAACAATTCATAAGCTGCATGGTCAGATGGAGATTGAGCTTCTGAATCCTCAATAAAGTCTCCTAAATGTGAATCATCTTCTTCTCCAATTGGTGTTTCAAGAGATACTGGTTCCTGTGCAATTTTTAAAATTTCACGTACTTTTTCAGGTGTTAAATCCATCTCCTCACCAATTTCTTCTGGAGATGGCTCGCGACCTAAGTCTTGTAGTAATTGGCGTTGTACACGAATTAATTTATTAATGGTTTCTACCATATGCACTGGAATTCGAATTGTACGTGCTTGGTCCGCAATTGCACGTGTAATCGCTTGGCGAATCCACCATGTTGCATAAGTAGAGAATTTAAAACCTTTACGGTAGTCAAATTTCTCAACAGCCTTGATAAGACCCATATTCCCCTCTTGAATTAAATCAAGGAATAGCATTCCACGGCCAACATAGCGCTTTGCAATCGATACAACAAGACGTAAGTTCGCTTCAGCTAGGCGTTTACGTGCTTCTTCGTCACCTTGCTCAATACGCTCAGCTAAGGCAATTTCTTGCTCGGCAGAAAGTAAATCAACTCGACCAATTTCTTTTAAATACATACGTACAGGGTCATTTATTTTAACACCTGGTGGTACACTCAAATCATTTAAATCAAAAGTCTCTTCGTTTGCTTCTTCTTTCATTAAGCTTTCTTCTTCAAACTCTTCTTTTCCAATGATTTGAATGTCTTTAGCCTTTTCAAGATCCTCAGCAAAGTGGAAAATCTCTTCGTTCTCCAATTCATAAGGCGCTAATTTCTCTGAAATTTCTTTCATAGAAATTTCACCTTCTGTTTTTGCTTTTTCTTGTAGTATTTTTTTTGCTTCATCTAATGTAATTTCTACTTCTACCTCTTTTGAACGTTCTGACTTGTCCGCCATAAACCTTCCTCCTTCTAAACAACCGAATCGGGTTAAATCGCCGATAACGATTTTCTTAAATGAATAATCTGTTGGGCGATTTCAAGTGCACGCGCATACTCATGCATCTTCTCCGCTTCCTTTGACTCATGCATCTTTTGTTGAATTTCTTGCTCAATTCTATATTTTTGCAGCTGACGTATGGAGTCTGTGACCTCTGCATCTGCTTGGTCGGGATCTCTTTCCGCTAATGCCGCTTCCATTACAATCTTGCGTAATTCAGCGTCATCTAATATCTCAACAAAACGCTGATAATCAGGATGACCATATTCCTCATAAAATCCTACTAAGCGAACAAAAACTGCCATATAAGCATCTCGTACAAATGGATCTTTTTGCTCACTACGTAATACCCTGTCCACTACATCTATATTATGAAGCATATGAGCCAGTAATAAACGTTCGGCACGTTCAGCTGCGTCCATAGGCTTATGTTGCTGAGTGACCGGCATCGAAGGCGTTTGAACAGGTATTTCTACTTTTGCAGAACGAACCTGATTGGCCTCTAGCTTTCGGAATTGAGCATAAATCGCTTCTTCCGAGATGTTTGTTTCTTTCGATAGCTGTCTTATATACAAATCTCGTTCAACTGGTGATGATCTACCTACCAGTTGTTCAAGAACTTCTTGAATATATTGAAGCGTATCATTTTCAAACTGAAAGTTCTTATTTCGTCTAGCATGCATCATCATAAAAGCAATATACGCATGAGGGTTTTCCAAAATTTGTTCTTTAAAGGCTTGTCCACCTAAACTACGAATGTATTCATCGGGATCTAGCTTATCTGGTAACACCGCAATATTGACTTTCATACGTTCCGTTTGAAGTAACTGTGCTGCTCTTTTCGCCGCATCAAACCCGGCATTATCACCGTCATAGCAAATCGTAATCTGCTCTACTAAGCGCTTTAGCTTTGTGATATGCTGATTCGTAAGCGAAGTGCCCATTGTTGCTACAGCATTCGTTACACCTACAGAGGTTGCTGCTAAAACATCCATAAACCCTTCCATCAATACTACTTGACGATTTTTTCTAATCGAGGTTCGTGCTTTATCTAGGTTATATAGCACTTCACTCTTTTGAAAAATTGGTGATTCTGGACTATTTAAATATTTTGCCTCTTCACCAGTAGATGCAAGGATTCGTCCTGAGAATGCTATAATCTTTCCGTTCTCATCACGAATGGGAAACATAATACGCCCTCTAAAACGATCAAAATAGCGTTCTTCCCCTTCACGCTTGATTACTAAACCACTTTCCGCGATTTCTTGTAAGTTATAACCTTTTCTTTCAAGCAATATCGTTAATGCATCAAAGCTTGGAAGAGACCATCCAATGCTATTAGATTCTATAAGTTCCCTTGTAAATCCTCTTTCTAGCAAATAATTTAAAGGTTCTTCACCATCTTCAGTATTTAACAGTAAATGATGAAAAAAATCTGCTGCAAAAGCGTGAGCTTCTTTCATCCTTTCTTCCGCTTTAGATACCTTTTTCGTTACTTCAGGTAAACTTGGCCCAATATCTAACTGTATGCCAGCACGTTCACCAAGTTTCACGACAGCGTCAGGAAAAGAAATACCTTCTATATCCATAACAAAAGTAATAGCATTACCGCCTGCACCACAACCAAAGCAATGGAAAATTTGTTTGTCTGATGACACAGAAAAAGATGGCGTTTGTTCTCCATGAAATGGACAGAGCCCAAACCAATTGCGCCCACGCTTTGTAAGCTGCATGTATTCGCTTATGACATCAACAATCTCCGATTGTGAGCGAATCTGTTCAATCACTTCTTCAGGAATCTTCCCTGCCAAATCTTATCACCATCTTTTAAATTACGTTCTAAAACACAATTCGCTATCCGATTTAAAAATCCTTTATTTCTCGACAAAAAAATAGGATTTTTCTCTTAATAAATATTTTTACCACAATTTTATTATTATAAAACAAAAATTAGTTTTTATCTATACTATTTTCAAAACCGACTCAAAAAAACCGCCTCTATACATGAGGTGGTTTATATCATACGTTGCTTATTTACAGTTCGAGATATGCTCAATAATGACGTTCGCTGTTTCCTCAACAGCTTTATTTGTCACATCAATAACCTTACAACCGATTGTAGCGACAATTTTTTCAAAATGTTGGATTTCTTCTAATATTCGATTATGCTGCGCATAGATAGCATCATCATTCAACCCAAGAGACATTAGTCTCTCTTTTCTAATTGAGTTTAATTTATCAGGAGAAATAATTAAACCAAAACATTTTTTCGGATCAATTTGTAATAGTTCTTCTGGTGGCTCCACTTCTGGTACTAAAGGTACGTTCGCCACCTTATAGCGTTTATGTGCTAAATATTGTGATAAAGGTGTTTTAGAGGTACGTGAAACACCGACTAACACAATATCAGCCTGTAAAAGACCACGTGGATCTCTACCATCATCATATTTTACTGCAAATTCAATAGCCTCTATTTTTTTAAAATAATCATCATCTAGCTGGTGAACAATTCCTGGTGCTTCTAATGGGAATTCTTCCACAAATGTTGTCATTGTTTTTAAAGCAGGCCCTAAGATGTCGACAGCATAGACATTTTCATGCTCACACAGTTCATGTAATAACGATCGCATCTCCTGGCGAACAAGCGTGTATACAATAAATGCATTCTGTTTCGCTGCAAGGCATACAATTTTCCGAATGAGCTCTTCTGATTGTATATGAGGAAAACGGCGAATTACTGTGTTTTCCAAACTAGGTCGAAACTGGCTAATAACCGCTTTCGCTACTTGATCACCAGTTTCACCGACTGAATCAGATACAACAAAAACCCGTAGTCTTTTCATGCTGCTCTCCTTCAACTATTTAGTCATTCTGTGCCAGCGATAAGAAAGCTCGTGTAATCGTTGTTTTTGTAAGACGACCAACGATTTTCAAACCACCTTCTTGTGGCTCTACTACTGGTAGCGAATCAACTTCTCGTTCTATTAGTTTATTCGCTGCAACAACTAAAGAATCTGCTCTTTCACAGTACGAAATATTTGGCATTCGTGTCATAATTATATGTACAGGAATTTTGTTTAAATCCTGCGTGCCAATACTTGTTCTTAGTAAATCTTTTCGAGAAAGTACCCCTGTTAAAAACTCATTTTTATCTACAACAAAGAGTGTTCCAACATCCTCTGAAAACATGAAACAAATCGCATCGTAAACAGTCATTGTTTCCGGTACAACAACTGGCCCTGAATGGAAATCTTTCACTTTTAAATTGTTAATACTATCCGTTAACGTAACGGATGCTTTTTTACCTGAATAGAAATAGCCAACACGAGGTCTAGCATCTAAAAAGCCCGCCATTGTGAGTATTGCTAAATCTGGTCTTAAAGTTGCTCTTGTCAGATTGAGACGTTCTGCAATATGTTCGCCTGTGATTGGGCCGTTTTCTTTCACAATTTGTAAAATGTCTTCCTGACGTTTATTGAGTTCGATTGGACTCACCGCCTCAAATCTAATAGTGTTATACTTATGCTCCAATTATTATATACTATTTTAATAATTATTGCGAAGAAAAGAACTACATGCTACAATATTGACACATACGCTTGCTCTAAATGTATTTTCGAGCGATTTGCGTTTTATAGGCGATGATAGGAAAAAAGTATCTGTTCCACTTTAAAGCGAGTAGAAGATGGTGAAAGTCTACATAGTAACAGAGAAAAGGCACTCCTTGAGCTAACTTTTTTGAAAAGAGGTTTTAAACAACGCGTTTAAAACAATCAGGGTGGAACCGCGGGTTTTAGCACTCGTCCCTGGGCATTCATTGTGCCCGGAGACGGGTGCTATTTTTAATTTAGTCCTACCTAAATTAAAAAAATCTCTAGCGAATTGCATAAATTCGCTAAAACAAAATCAATGTTCACTCTGTGAAAACTATGAAGGAGGCTATTTTTTATGGCAAACAAATCAATGGAAACAATCGTATCTTTAGCGAAGCATCGCGGCTTTGTCTTCCCTGGTTCTGAAATCTACGGAGGCTTAGCAAACACTTGGGATTACGGTCCACTAGGTGTTGAATTAAAAAACAATGTTAAAAAAGCGTGGTGGCAAAAGTTTGTCCAAGAATCAGAGCACAATGTTGGAATAGATGCTGCAATTTTAATGAACCCAAAAGCTTGGGTTGCTTCTGGTCACGTTGGCAACTTTAATGACCCAATGATTGATTGTAAAGCATGTAAAGCGCGCCATCGTGCTGACAAAATCATCGAGGACGCTGCGCTCGCAAAAGGCGATGAAATCATTGTTGATGGTATGACATTTGATCAAATGAAAGAAACGATGATTAAGTATGACGTAGTGTGCCCGGATTGTGGTAAAGCTGATTTTACAGATATTCGTCAATTTAATTTAATGTTTAAAACATTCCAAGGTGTAACAGAATCTTCTACTAACGAAATTTATTTACGCCCAGAAACAGCACAAGGTATTTTCGTGAACTTTAAAAACGTACAACGTTCAATGCGTAAACGTACACCATTCGGTATTGCACAAATCGGTAAATCATTCCGTAACGAAATTACACCAGGTAACTTCACTTTCCGCACACGTGAATTTGAACAAATGGAACTTGAATTTTTCTGTAAGCCTGGAGAAGACCTTGAATGGCACGCATATTGGAAAGAATTTTGTAAAAATTGGTTATTAAATTTAGGCATGAAGGAAGATTCTATGCGTCTTCGTGATCATGAAGAAGACGAATTGTCTCACTACTCAAATGCTACAACTGACATTGAATTTAAATTCCCATTCGGTTGGGGCGAACTATGGGGCGTAGCGGATCGCACAGATTTCGATTTAAAACAGCATATGGAGCATTCTGGTGAAGATTTCACTTACATTGACCCAGTATCAAACGAACGTTATGTTCCATATTGTATCGAGCCTTCTTTAGGTGCAGACCGTGTAACATTAGCATTCCTTTGCGATGCTTATGACGAGGAAGAGCTTGAAGGCGATGATAAGCGTACAGTGTTACGCTTCCACCCTGCTCTAGCACCATTTAAAGCTGCAGTTCTACCACTTTCTAAAAAGCTTTCGGATGAAGCTACAGATGTTTGGGCAGAGCTTCGTAAATCGTTCCCAGTTGACTTTGACGAGTCACAATCAATCGGTAAACGTTACCGTCGTCAAGATGAAATTGGTACACCATTCTGTATTACTTACGATTTTGACTCAAAAGAGGATGGTCAAGTTACAGTTCGTCATCGCGATTCAATGGATCAAGTTCGTATGCCAATTACAGATGTGAAAGCATACATCGAAAAACATCTTCAGTTCTAAAATTCATCAGTATATAAAGAGGGAGTCGCATTTTAAGCGACTCCCTCTTCCTTATGTCTTTAATAATGAAAACAAGCGCTCTTGCATTTTCTCCTCAAATGAAAACCTTTTCATATTCATGCCTAGTAAGCTAATAAGTAGTTCCTCAATATCTACAAGCGAATAAAAAAGGAATGTTCCTTCTCGCATCGTGCGAACTCTCTTATCAACTGTCAGCTCTTCCCCAATAAAGTACGCTACATTTACGTTACAATGTTCCATTAATTGCGTAATGCTCAGGTCATCATCTGGATTAATAAAGAACGGCACAATTTTATCAATATACAAAATACTTTGCACAAGTTTAATAAAGAAATTTTCACGTAGTGAAGTTTCCACAACTAAGATTGTTGTTTTCTCATGCTGATAATCCATATACAATATATGTAATTGCTCTTCTAACAGTTTCTTTAATATAGTAATAGAGTTCCTGTATTTTTTCACATCTGTTTGAATTTCCCTTGTTAATAAACGTAGAATTCGAAAGGCAGGTAAAAATATTTTTAAAATAATTTCTTTAGGATGTAAATGATCTATTAATTTATTAAAGTAGACTCTTAAGCCATTTTCGTCACAACGAATTAATTGTTCTATAAATAAATTAAAAATTTCTTCAAAGCTGTTCGCACGATAATCAATCATTTTCGCAATTTTCACATTATAATTTAAAGGTAAAATCATTGACTTTTGTTCATCCAACAACTTAACTTTAGGCAACGTGGGGAATAAATCATAGACAAGTTCTACTTGTGCACTTCGATTATTTGATAATTGAACGACCGAGTTAACAGGATAAATCCCTAAGCACTCTACAAATTTGTGCATAAATTTCTCGTTATATAAATGTCGATCACGATATAAAACAGCTAATGCATCTGTTGCAGCATATCCCGAATGATATACACGCTTTGATGTCATAGCTGAATAAACATCTATAATTTGCAGTAATTGAACTCCTTCACGCATATCATCCTCACAAAGCTGATTCGGATAACCTTTACCGGCAAAGCGTTCATGATGATCACGTGCTAAATAGGCAATATCCTCTTCCCCATTTTCTAAGAGCAATTCATAACCTTTAGTCGTATGAGTTTTAACAATGTCAAACTCATCTTCTGATAATTTTCGTTTTAAATTTAGTATTTCTTGCGGGATAAACACCTTCCCAATATCATGGAACAAATAACCCCTTGCTAGCGTTACAATATCCGTTAAACCTAAATAACGTGCAAAGATAGTTCCTAAAACGAAAACATCAAATGAATGAACAAAGGAATACTCATCCCATTCCTTTAAGCGCATAAGTAATTCATAGCGATGTTTTTTTTCTAAAATTTGTGCAAAAACACCTTGTACATAAGTAGTATCTTGGATACTTTTTAAAATTTGACCATAGCGCAATTCATGCACAGCATTTTCTAATGTAGTCATAAAAAGGTTATTCACCTTATCTTTATACTCCTCTACGTCATCCTTCTTATCGAGTAGTGGTGCAAATATATCCAAGCAATCCTTTGTACGCTGCATACTTAAATCATGAACAATTCGGACTGAATTAGTTGGTAAATATACAGATAGTTCGTCTACTTTTCTAAGCTTAAGTAAAGCAATAATTCGTTCCGTTAAAACTAAATCTTTTTTAGCGAGTAAACAATAATCAGAAAAAATATCTTCAGCTAAAATATCATTGGCTTCAACTTCATCAATACTTAACGTCACTTTTCTTAGCATATTTTCTGCCACATATGCAATATCCAAGCAATATGTGACTCCCTCCTTCTTCGATAGACTGCGTTGTTCATCAATTATGCCTCGGCATACTTGCGTTTTGGAGGCTTTAACTTCTTTCAACGGATGTTTGGACATACGCTGAAAGAAGTTAAAGATCATCTATTTTTACAATATCATAGATTAAAATGGCTTTTCAACTAGTTTATGGTATACAAATGAATCGTTATTACTATGTTTATGTTAAAAAACTAACCAAAATTCGGTAATTTATATCCAATTCATTCTTTTAATAACAGCTATTAACAACCATAAAAAAGATATAAAATCCTATACAATAGAACTAAAAGCATATTTTTATAATTTATAGTTAAATTTATATCACAAATATTATTTGTCCTAATACTACTAGATTTCCATTCAAGAAAATTTTACATTAGGAAACGTTGAAATCATTTATATATTTTATCTCACCTAAAATACGTCCCAATCGATAAGGAAATGATATCTAATATTTGTTGATGAACAAGCATTTTATCCATGTTAATTTTTAACATCATATAATTCCCTCTATTCTCATCTTCATCATTTTGATATAAATAAAGTATTATAGTTAATCTTAAATGTTAAATAACAATAATTTAACAATCCATGGAGATTCCAACCTATTTAACAGAATGGTCCTAGCTATAAAAATTTTTTATGTACTTTGGAGGAATTTTTTTTGAAAAGCAATCGTTTTTATCACATCGCTATGGCATCAGCACTAGCAACAAGCGCTATTGTCATTGCACCCCCAGCACATGCTGCATCGGTATTCTCTGATGTGAAAAATGTGTCATCTGAAGAAGGTCAAGCTATTATTAACTTAGCTCAACGTGGCATTATATCAGGCTACCCCGATGGCACTTTTAAACCTGAGAATTCAATTACTCGTACACAAGCTGCGAAAATTTTAGCTGGTATTTTAAAGCTAGATACGGTTCATGTAAAAAATCCAAATTTTAAGGATATAAAACCCGGCGATCCAAATTACGGCGCGATTGCTGCTTTAGCAAATGCAGGTATTATTAGCGGAACTAATGGCTATTTCAACCCAACTAAAAATATTACACGTGGACAAATGTCAAAAATGATTGTGAAAGGTTTTAAATTACCAATTACAAACGGCATTTACATTCCTTTCGATGATGTCGACGAAGGTAGCGAATACGAACCATATATAAAAACACTTTTTGCCAATAGCATTACAAAAGGTACAACGCCTACTACCTTCGGACCACAAACTAATGTAAAGCGCTCCCAGTTAGCACTTTTTGTTGTACGTGCTGAAAAAGCTCAAGGCAACGTCACAATTTTTGCTAGCCAATTTAAGCAAGACTATATCTTTGCTTCTTATGGCGGCATTAACCCTGCAGAGGATATCTTTACATGGGTTGAAGATGAAGAAGATTATATGACAGAGTCCATTACAATTAAACCGCTTAAAGAAGGCACAGGAAAATTAGTTATTACGGGCTTTAAAGAGGATACGGAAGAATTTACCGAGGTCTATTACTTAGTAAATGTGAAGAAAGTAAACGGAAAGCTACAAACAACGCTTCAAAAAGTGAAAGAAGAGGATTATGCAGAAAACTTACCGCTAGACTTGATGGAAAGTAATTTAAAATTTGTTCCTACTAAGGTAAGTATTCAAACTGCAGATGGTCAAGCTTTATCTCCTGAATTATATAATTTTAAATCAACGAATAATTCTGCTACACTTTCTATCTTTAAAAATGGTCAATATATGCTTACTTTCACTAACGGTACTCAACAACAAACAATGGCTGCTGATGTCAATACATATGATTTCGTGCGTAGTATTGATTTGTATCAAGTTACAGATGAGTTAACGTTTTCAAGTAGCGATCTATCGTTCGAGCCAACACATGTTGCCTTAGAAAAATTTAATTCTGAGCCAGCTGCTGTGAAAGCGACAATAAAGGATAAGAAAGTAAATGTTACACCATTAGCAGAAGGTACATCTATTTTACATATAACAGGTAAAAATGGTGAAACTGCTTATCTATATATTGATTTTCTAAAAATCGCTAATAAATGGGCTGCTTCTTACGAGTTCTTGGAAGATCCAGAAGAATATTAATATATTGTAATATAAAAGGTAAAATGCCAGAAGATCATAATTAATGGTCTTCTGGCTTTTTTTCTTGATCGGTACTCGTTCTTAACTGAAATTCAGGCGTTCTTTCAAGCTGTTCAATAAACTTTTTAGTCTTAAAACGAATTCCTGTTTGTTCTTCGTAAATTGTTGTAATTATTTTTTTAATAAAATATTTGGTTTCCTTTTTTAATTCTAATTTCCCAATTTGGTCAATTGGTACAGTATAGAACATTCGGATAAGCTTAAGCTGAGTCGGTGTTAATCGAATGATATAAGGATCATGATGATAACAACGATGACACAAAAAACCTCCCTGCACAAAAGAAAATGCAAATTCACCGTCTACTGCCCCACAAGCAGCACAAGCATGTAATATAGGCTGCACACCTGTATAGGGTAGCATTTTCCATTCAACGAACAATGTAATGGCCTCCGGGTCGTAACCTTCCTCAATTGCTTGTAATGCTTGAAGGAGCACATCAAATGCAAGTGGCTCTGTTTTCCCCTCTTCCACTACACGTTCGACAAGCTCCATTATATAACTTGCATAGGCCGTTGCCATTATATCCTCACGAATATGACGCATTGAGTTTAGATGCTCTCCTTGTTGCAATGTCCCCATACCGGTATGATGCTGTACCATAAACATGCCATACGTAAATGGCTGTGTCACAGATGCTAGTCTACTGGAAGGCTTCTTCGCTCCACGAGCCATTGTTGCAACTTTTCCCGCTTCTCTTGTTAGTAATGTTACAATTTTATTTGATTCCCCATAGGCACGCACCTTTAGGACAATTCCTTCCCATTTATGAAGCATCGATCCTCCTCCTTTCTACAAGCTTCGCAATCCATTATGCCTCGGCATTATTGCGTCCGGAGGCTTTAGTGCTCAGTCATGTGTTGCACAGTCGTTCGCTTTCGCACAGCTATATTGCTACAAGATATGGCATCCTTAAACTGCGTTCCTCTATTTCAGCGGTGTCCAAATATCTGTAGCTCTGCTTTCGCTACAAAAAAATATCTGCTGAAAGAAGTGAAAATAGAGCTCTCCAATAATTATTGGACAGCTCCATTTAAAACTACAGCGATAAGGAATGTTGGTAAGTTGCTTTGGAACTTAACAGCTTTTCCTATTAATATTCATCATCACGGAAACCGAAGTCACGTAAATGTGTTGATTTATTTCGCCAATCCTTTTGTACCTTTACCCAAAGCTCTAAATACACTTTTGAACCAAGAAGCATTTCAATATCTTTTCTTGCACGTATCCCTACTTCTTTTAATAGCGCTCCACGTTTACCAATGACAATCCCTTTTTGAGAATCCCTTTCCACGATAATTGTTGCTGCTACACGAATTTTATCTTCATTTTCTTCATCACGGCGAATTTTATCAATAACAACAGCAATGGAATGGGGTATTTCTTCACGCGTTAAATGTAACACTTTTTCACGAATTAACTCTGAAATAATAAAACGCTCAGGATGATCTGTTACTTGATCTGCTGGGTAATATTGTGGGCCTTCTGGTAAATACTTCGTTAATGTTGCTAATAAATTTTCAACATTATTCCCTTGTAATGCGGAAATCGGAACTATTTCAGCAAAGTCATAACGCTCTTTGTAACTTTCAATAATCCCCATTAATTCATCAGGATGAATTTGATCGATTTTATTAATCACTAGGAAGACAGGCGTTGGATTACCCGCCAACATTTCAAGGATAAATTCGTCACCTTTCCCAAGTTTCTGCTCTGCATTTACCATGAACATAATAACATCCACTTCACGCAAAGTATTTTTAGAAACCTTAAGCATAAAATCCCCTAGCTTATGTTTTGGCTTGTGGATTCCTGGTGTATCTATAAAAATCATTTGGCTATCATTTGTTGTTAGTACACCTTGTACTTTATTTCGTGTTGTTTGTGGTTTATCACTCATAATCGCAATTTTTTGACCTATAACACGGTTTAAAAATGTTGATTTCCCTACATTTGGTCGACCGATTATGGAGATAAAACCTGACTTATAGCCATTGTTATTTTCCAGCATTCTCTAAATCCTCCGTTGTGAATGCAAACGGTAGTAATTCGCCTACAGACGTTACCGTGACATCACCTTTTAAGTTTGTTAAATATACAGGCATAGATGGTTTGCAAAATTCCATCATCACTTGACGACAAGCCCCACATGGCGCACATGGCCCATCCGTATCAGCTACAATAGCGATCGCCTCAAAATCATAAATACCTTCTGACACAGCTTTGAAAAAGGCTGTACGTTCAGCACAATTGGTCATACTATAGCCAGCATTTTCAATATTGCAACCATGAATAACCTCTCCATTTTTCGTTAAAATCGCCGCGCCAACTTTAAATTTTGAATAAGGTACATAAGCCTTTTCACGCGCTTTTTTTGATTCTTCTAGTAATGCATGCATATCAATTGTCATTATGTTCTCCCCTACAAATCCATTTCGCCTTGGCGTAATTGAATAAATCATATTTCTTCAGCACAACTGTTACTACTTCATGACCGATTAATGATTTTTTGTACTATCAAAACCATTTTGGTATAAATATGAGTAATCCGATTATAGCACTGAATATCGCAAATACAAGTACTGCGCCTGCTGCAAGATCTTTAGCCTGCTTTGCAAGCGGATGGATATTAGGTGAAGCTAAATCCACTACTCGTTCAATTGCAGTATTAATCATTTCAAGCACTAACATTAGTGCTATTAATAGCAACACTATATACCATTCAATATGTGATAAATCCGTAAAATAGCCAGCAATCAAAACTATTCCTGCACTTAGCAAGTGGGACTTGAAATTTTGCTCGGTACAGGCTGTCATGATACCTTTAAAGGCATACCCAAAGGAGCGTACGAATTTGCGCACATTCATTTATTCTCGTCCTAAGCCGAAAGTTTGTAAAATCTCATCCTGCTTACCGAACATCACCTTTTCATCTTCTGGCACCATATGATCATAGCCAAGTAGATGTAAGAAACCGTGAACCGCTAAAAAGCCTAATTCCCGCTCAAAAGTATGCCCGTATTCTTCTGCTTGTTCTTTCGTACGATCTGTTGAAATAATAATATCTCCTAACACACGGGGCATCCCTTCAAATGTTACTTCTATTTCTCCCTCACCTAACTCCTCCAAGGCAAAAGAAATAACATCTGTCGGTTGATCCTTGTCACGATATTCTCGGTTGATTTCTTGAATCGCATCATTTGTAACAAACGTTACTGACACTTCTGTTTCCGGCTCCATATTCTCTATTTTCGCAGCATGCTGCAAAAGCTTTTCAACAAGCTCCATATGCTCAGCAGCCACTTCATTTGTTTCATCTGTAAAATCAATTGTTAAAATCATAGATCCTCCTACTTATCTGCCTTTGGATATTCAATTCGTGAGTGGAAAATTCCATTCAACGTTTCACAAAGTACTCGCTCTATACATTTTAACTCTTTTATTGAAATATCGCATTCATCAAATTGATTGTCTTGTACTCGATCATCAATTATAGCGCGTACTAACTTTTGAATTTTCTCTGCATTCGGTTCCTTCATCGATCGCACCGCTGCCTCAACACTATCTGCAACGCTAATCACTGCCGCTTCCTTCGTTTGTGGCTTCGGACCTGGATATCTGTACTTTGTATCATCTAAACATTTTCCTTCTTCCTTCGCTTTAAAGTAGAAGAACTTTAACAGACTAGATCCGTGATGCTGCAAGGCAATATCGATAATTTCCTGTGGCATCTTATAACGTTTTAGCATTTCAGCTCCGTCAGTTGTATGCGCAATTATAATTTCCGCGCTTTTTTCTGGGGGCAATGAATCATGTGGGTTAATACCAGACATTTGATTCTCGATGAAAAAGGCAGGACGCTTCGTTTTACCAATATCATGATAATAGCATCCTACACGAGCCAGTAATCCATCTGCTCCAATTTCCTCACATGCTGCCTCCGCTAAGTTCGCCACCATTACACTATGATGATATGTTCCTGGAGCCTCCATTAGTAATTTTTTCAGCAACGGATGGTTTGGGTTTGATAATTCAATTAAACGCAGCGACGACAATAAACTAAATGCTGATTCAAAGAATGGTAACAGACCCATTGTAAGAGCACCTGATAATAGAGCCGATATCAATGCCGCTATAAAGTAATACAATAACTCTGACAAGCCGTAAGTAGATTGTGTCATTAGTAAATAAAATGCGATAAACGACATATTTACTAGCCCTATAACACCTACAGCATGTAGAATATGCGAACGCTTTTCCATACTACCTAAAAAGAATAAGCTCGCAAAGCCTCCAAAAATTATATACAATGTAATTTCCATCTGCATAACAGATGAATAACCCTCTTGAAAAATAACACCTGCAGATGCCGCTGTCATAACCGTAATGAGTACCGCAGCACGATCATTCACTAAGAGCCGTACAAGCATTGTTGCCAAAGCTGTTGGGAAAAGGAAGGCAACCGTAACATCGAAACCACCTGATACTAGGCTTATAAATTTCATCAGCAAGATGGATAAACCATAAACAATTACTGTCACCAACAAGGCATTACGTTTTTTGTGCTCATCTGTATCCGAACGTTCAAATAACACAAACATAAACGTCATTTCCAAAAGTATTAAAATAATCAGCCCTGCAATCGGTTTCATCGATGCTTTATTACTCACCATACCTAGAAGTTCTAATTGACGAAATGCCTCATTATCAATAATTTGACCTTCCTGTACGATGATTTGCCCTTGAAGAATTCGAGTTGGTTCAACCGATTCCTTCGCTTGATCCTTTCGAATTTTCGTTTGTTCTTCGTTTACAGTTTCGTTTTCGATAATACTCGTCCGTCCAATTAAAACTACCGTATTAAATATTTTATCTGGATAGCCACGTTGTCCACGAATTTTTGTCTCAAAATCATTTTGACCCGCAAATACATTTTCTGATCGAATAGATTTTTGCAAATATTCCTGCACAGATTTTGAAAGTTGCGTACTAGTTCTTTTTAAATCTGCTTCACTTTGTACTAACAATCCTTCTAGCTGTGAATCGGTAAAAATAATCGGCATTTGCTCTGAATCTATGGATTCAAACTTTTTGCGGAGCTTCGATACTTGGTCGGCAATTGGAATAGGTTCTTTGCTACTCTCAACATCCGCCTTTACGTCAAGAACATAGTCAAATAAAGACGTTACAATCGCAGCTCGCTGCTTAGCAACATCCGCAGAAAATTGATAGACTGGCGCAACCGCATTTGCTGCTTTTTCTCGTTCCTGCTGTGTTTTATAAGTATCTTCTATCGTTTTAGTAGATCGTACTGTTTCAGGCGCTAATTGTAATGGTTTAAAATCATATGTAACACCTTTAACATTGCCATACATAAAAGCAAATTGTAGGGCTCCTGTTAAGATGAGAACGACAATTAAAAAGTAGCGGAAGCCAATAAGTTCTGTAAATTTTTTTAATTGTTTCTCCATCCGGCACCTCCTCTATCTATCTACTATAATACCAATTCAAAAAACAATTTTCCCGAAAAATGTATAAGAAAGCAAAAAAACAGCTATACAATTTGTATAGCTGTCACAAATTTTTCCATTTTCCAAATATTTTCATGTTTGTTTAATTTTATACAGCCGCTACTTTCGGTGCTGACTTTCTAAAACCCAGTTGCACCTGTCGTTCCGTTTCACTTCACTTTCGGTGCACACTTTAATAGGACCGCTAGCGGTCCTATTAAAGTTGCTGTTCTTCGTAGGCTTTGATGATTTTTGCTACGATTGGGTGGCGTACAACATCGCCTTGTTCTAAAATTTGGAAATGTATTGATTTTACATACTTTAACGTACGTTCTGCTACGATTAACCCAGATTCCGTGTTTTTCGGGAGGTCAATTTGTGTTTTGTCGCCGGTAATGACCATTTTTGAGCCAAAGCCTAGTCGCGTTAAAAACATCTTCATTTGCTGATGTGTCGTATTTTGAGCTTCATCTAAAATAACAAAGGCATCGTCTAATGTACGGCCTCGCATATACGCTAAAGGTGCAATTTCGATTGTACCTCGTTCAATAAGTCTTTGAGTTTGTTCTGTCCCGTAAATATCGTTTAAAGCGTCATAGAGAGGTCGTAAATAAGGATCTACCTTTTCCTTCAAATCCCCCGGAAGAAAGCCTAGAGACTCTCCTGCTTCTACTGCAGGGCGTGTTAAAATAATACGCTTAACGTGCCCATTTTTTAGCGCCTGCGTTGCCATGACTACCGCTAAATACGTTTTCCCAGTACCAGCAGGACCGATACCAAAAACAACGTCTTTATGACGGATTGCTTGTATGTATTCACGTTGACCGATTGTTTTTGCACGAATAGGCTTTCCTTTCGTCGTGCGTGCAATTTCTTCATCATAAAGTTCTGCAAAATATTCAATCGTTCCTTTTTGTGTCATTTCAATAGCAGTTGCAACATCACGCTGATCAATATTAATTCCTTTACGAATGACCTTTAGAAGAGCATGTAAAAGGAATGTCGCATGTTCCTTTGCATCCTCTTCACCAGCAAGCTGAATTTGTTCACCACGTGTAATAATGTGGACTTGTAGTGCCTCTTCGATTAACTTCATATTTGCATCGGAAATTCCGAGTAGCATAACCGCTTCGTTTGGATTATCCACTTGTAATACAGTTAAATGTTCTGACATAATCATTCTCCTTGTGGGCCTTGTATTGGACTGGCAATGTTTTCATTGACTAAAAATAGAACTTTCCCTTCAACTGTACCATTCCCCCACTTTACCTGTAAAAGGTTTTCTTTTTTGATAACCGTTTTCGCAGGTAATGAACGTATTACCTTTTCATGAAGTAATGGTAAGAGTAGTGAATCTTTTTTGGATTCATCAAGCTCCACTTGCACTTTTTTAGTGAACTGCTCTTCAACAATTGACACATACTGATCGAGCCAGCTTGGTAAATCTTTCTTTTGCACATAGTCAACTTTTTCTTTTTCTTGATGAATGCCTTTCACTAATACACGCCACTGCTTCTGTTGTAGCGTTTCCATCGTTAGCTTTGTTGGAATTTTAAATGAACATTCGAGCCAATAATCAGCGTAGACCTCTCCCTTTGCTCCAACAAAAACTTGATCTTCGCCACTTTCAATTACGCCACTGACAAGAACATCACCTTCGTAAGCAGTATCGTTGACTGAAATTTTCCGTTCACCATTTTGAATATTAAAATTCGTAATAACACCACTTTTTGTTGCCACTAAATGCGTCGCTAGTTTCTCATTCGTTTGTTTAGTTTGTTTCGGGGATTCCTGAGGCCGTAAAGTTACACGTCCACCATGCTTTTCAATATGCACCCATGAAAGATCCCGATGCCCTTCTAATAGCTTCTGACGAATAACAGCATCTGAGGGTAAGTCTTTTTTAGAAATAGGTGTTTCTAGTTGAAATGTATCTTGAAAGGTCTTTCCTAGACGTTCCTCTAACTCAGGCGTTGCCGCTTTAATATCAATACGCCAAATAACCTGTGCACATAGCAATGGTATTACTATCATCAACGCTAGACCAAGTAAAGTCCAAAGCTGCGCTCGAAAAACTTGAAGCTCATCTGCATAGTAGATAGCCATTTTCAGTCGGTATCGACTACGTACACGGCGTATCTTTGGTAAATAATGCATCGTTGTTTCAAAAGTAACCTCTTGCTCACGAAAGACAATCCGCTTTAATGGCACATGTTGTGCATGCAATGCTTGAATAAAAGGATGAACATTTTCATGGCGCTTTATACGTATGATAATTGGCCGATTATTCCACATTATCGCTCACACCCATATCCTTTGTCATTTTCAGATGAAGCTCCTGCAAATCCTCTACAGAAAGATGAAGCATTTCTTCTTTAAGAGCATTAATTTCCACTGATTTCCCACGCACAGTAATATGATAGTCTGCATAAATAAAAGAGCATGATGAAGCATCAGCATGTAGAAAACGATATGGGCCAATGATTTTTAATGTATCATATTGTAATAATTCAAGTAGTGGCGTTAATTGAAATAGTTTTCTCATAAAAAATGCCTCCTTCTTCGGCAATATATGCATCGAAAAAGGAGGACATGCTAGTTATTTTCTTTTTGCTTTAGGAGGACCTAAAACTTCTGCCATTACAACAGCCTGCATTAATGATTTTTTTGATGTTGGTAATTGAAAAGCAGATTGCGATTCAGCTACTCCCGCAGCTTTTTTCCCAGCTGCTAATCGACCGATACTTTCTCGATTCGAAGTACGACTCACTTTGTCAGTTGGGATTAACGGCGGAGCTGCATAGCTTGGAATGTCCTTATTCCCTGTTTCTTCGACAATTTTTTTCGGCTCTTCCACTTTAGGCTGTTCATTTTTCCTTTCACCTAAAAATTCACGTGCAAAGTCCTCAAAGCTCTGTGGTTTAGAAGCAGGTCGGTCTGAAGTCATCTCTGTTTTAACAGGAGGCTCAACATGTGAATCCTTATTAAAAGGAGGCATCGGTGTTGTTTGTTCTTTCTTTTTTGCTTTACCGAAAATAGAGCTGACTATGGCAATTATCACAAATATAATTAATTGTTCCACTTATTAGTACTGCTCCTTTCCGTTTTTTATTCGTTAGGTTCATTTTTTTCTGATTTATCTGAGCTTACTTTAGAAATGGAATCTCTCATCGCTGTATCTGCTTGAATGTTGCGGTAGTTCATATAATCCATAATACCAAGATTACCCGAACGTAAAGCTTCGGCCATCGCCTGCGGTACTTCAGCTTCTGCTTCTACTACTTTTGCCTTCATCTCTTGTACGCGTGCAATCATTTCTTGCTCGTTCGCTACAGCCATTGCACGACGTTCTTCAGCTTTCGCTTGGGCAATGTTTTTATCTGCCTGTGCTTGTTCAATTTGTAATTCAGCACCGATGTTTTTGCCGATATCAACGTCTGCAATATCGATCGACAAGATTTCAAATGCTGTACCAGAATCTAAGCCTTTTGCTAATACAGTTTGAGAAATCATATCAGGATTTTCAAGAACTGTCGTATGACTAGAGGCGCTACCAATTGTAGAAACGATCCCCTCACCTACACGGGCAATAACTGTTTCTTCACCAGCACCACCGACTAAACGCTCGATGTTTGCGCGCACTGTAATACGTGCCTTCGCTTTTACTTCAATCCCGTTCATTGCTACACCTGCAATAAATGGTGTTTCAATGACTTTCGGGTTTACAGACATTTGTACAGCTTCTAATACATCACGACCTGCTAAATCAATTGCCGCACAACGTTCAAATGTTAACTCGATATTTGCACGATGAGCCGCGATTAACGCATTTACTACACGGTCAACATTACCACCTGCTAAATAGTGACTTTCAAGTTGATTGATCGTAACAGGTAAACCTGCTTTATGTGCTTTAATTAACGGATTTACAATTCGTGATGGAATTACACGACGTAATCGCATACCGATTAATGTAAAAATACTAACGCGGACACCTGCAGCAAGTGCAGAAATCCACAGCGCCACTGGTACAAAGGTAAAGAATACCGCGAGAACAATGAATAATAAGACTAGCCCCGCAATTGGACCTATTAATGCAAAATCAATACCCATTTGTTATTCCTCCATCTCTTTTTCTGTTTGTCTCACAACAATACGTGAGCCCTCTACTTTAATAACTTCTACATGTTTCTCAACATCAACATAGCCACCTTCCGATACTACGTCAATGCGTTCACTACCAAATAGCATTGTACCCGCCGGACGAAGTGGTGTAATCACTTTACCCACTTTTCCAAGTAGCTCTGTGCGATTCACGTTAGAGACATAGCCCTCTTCCGTTGTTGTCGCATCCATCAAGACTAGCTTGTTTAAAACATGCAATTTTTTACCAAAAAATTTCATCAGGATCACCATTCCTATTATCGCTACAACAAGCGCAATGAAAATCGCTATAATCATTTGCATCATGTTTGCACCTGCCAGTATTAGACTTAGTAATATTAGCACACCACCTAAAATACCAACAATACCTCCGGGGACAAAAAACTCGGCTATAATAAGCGCTAAGCCTACAATAAACAAAAGTAATGTCTCATAACCTGCTAAACCCGCCACCATATGACCAAAGAAAAATAATCCAAGTGCTGACAATCCCATTATACCTGGAACACCAAAACCTGGCGAATAAAGCTCAACTACAAGTCCCAAGCTTGCAATCGACAATAAAATCGGAACTATAATCGGATTCGTAATAAATCGAGCCAGTTTTTCAGCAAAAGTAGGTTCAACTGGAATGATATCACTACCATTTAGTTGGGTAGCTTTTAAAAGATCCTGGAAATTCGAAACCGTTCCATTAGAATAACCAACTTTTTCTGCCTCCGAAGCAGATAAAGTTAATAATTTCCCTTTTCCTGCTCGAAAATCTGGTAAATCAACAGATGCATCAGCCATCGCTCGTGCATAAATCGGCTTACGATTATTTTTCGATTCTGCAGCTGCCTCCATTTGAGCAACCCATGCACTATGAGCCTTTAAGTCTGCTGCATTTCCTGCTGAATCAATCACTGCAGCCGCCCCGATCGTTCCATTTGGCACCATATAGATTTCATCCGCATGTAAGGCTAAAAAGGCACCTGCAGAATGCGCGTCTTTGTTAATATACGCAATCGTACGTATATCCGTTGCATCCATAAGCATAGCAATATCACCTGCCGCATTCACGAAACCGCCGGGCGTATGAATGTCTAAAATAATCGCCTCTGCATAGTTTTCTTCCGCCTCTTTAAAAGCTCGTTCTAAAAATGCGTGAAGTCCTCGTTCTACTTCATTATGAATAGGTATGTGGTACACCTTACTACTTGCAAAAGCCGACGTTAATGGAAACGCTAACAAAAATGTCATCCAAATAACTATTAAATAACTGAGGATTCTTCGTCTCCGCATCTTTTTCCCTCCCTTCTAACATGCTTCTCTCCTGTATATACGACTAACTAACCGAAAAGTTTCAAAAATCCTAATAATTTTATTATACCGTGAATTATTAATTTACGTTTATACAATCAGAATATAACATAAAAGCCGAATGAATCTCAGCGATCACATTCGGCTTCTTCAATATGTACGTAAATTTGAGTGTTTAAAGTAAAATACCTGAAATTAACCGACATGCGATTAATTTCAGGTATATCTTTGTCTGCTCAGTGAATCATACAATTGCGTGTTATGAACGTAGGGATTTTTAATGGGAAATTAAATTACCACTTACGTTTACGTGCAGCTTCTGATTTCTTTTTACGTTTTACGCTAGGTTTTTCGTAGAACTCGCGCTTTCTAACTTCTTGAATTGTACCACTTTTTGATACAGTACGTTTGAAGCGGCGAAGAGCATCTTCAAGCGATTCGTTTTTGCGAACGACAGTTTTTGACATCTCTCTTTCCCTCCCTCCGAACACACGTCAATACACAAATAGGCAAATAACCATTTGCTGTGTACTAAAGAATTATAACGTATTGTCTAAAAATGGTCAATAGAAAGTGTACGAATTAATCCGATGAATTTTTGGTTTTATTACCTTAAGAATTTTCAGCTTGCTTTTGGACACCATAAACATACAAAGTGATCAATTATATCTCGGCATAATTGCGTCCGGAATTAGCTTTGAGCTTAGACCTGTTGATGTGCGAGAAAGCAAAGCGACAGCTACAGATGTTTTTTGTAGCGATAGCAAAGCGACAGCTACAGATGTTTTTGAGCAGAAGCGATAACTTGTAGATAAATGCCACAGGGCGTGCTGTTCTTTTCCAGCGGATGTTTAGACATCTGCTGAAAGAATTTTAATGAAAGGTTTAATGAGGAGATAAAAATGAAAACATTTAAAAATAAATTAAATCCTCCAAAAATACTTGTGCTAGGCTTCGCCGTCATCATTTCAATCGGAACATTTTTGTTAATGCTCCCCGTTGCAACTGTCGATAGTAAAGGTCTTTCATTTTTAGATGCTTTATTTACTGCGACCTCTGCTACCTGTGTAACAGGACTCGTTGTTGTAGATACCGGTGATACATTTTCGATATTTGGGGAATTAGTTATTCTGTTTCTTATCCAAATTGGTGGATTGGGCTTTATGACGTTCGCGACGTTATTATTTTTGCTATTAGGGAAAAAAATTTCTTTAAAAGAAAGGCTTTTGTTAAAGGAAGCGTTTAATAACATTACAATTGCTGGTCTAGTTAAATTAGTTAAAAGGATACTGTTATTTACCGCACTGATTGAATTTATAGGTGGTGTCATTTTATCTATTCGTTTTTCATTCGATATGCCAGTAGGTAAGGCCATTTATTTCGGATTTTTCCATGCTATATCGAATTTTAATAATGCAGGATTTGATTTAATGGGTGGGTTTAAGAGCTTAACAGAGTACGTAGATGATCCTTTCGTAGTAATAACTATTTGTGCACTTATTACGATTGGAGGCTTAGGGTTTATTGTTATAAATGAACTTTATGAATACCGTGAAACGAAACGACTTTCAGTGCATACAAAAATTGTATTAACGACAACGCTTATTTTAACAGTCGGCTCGACACTTTTAATTTTCTTATTTGAATACGGAAATAGTAAAACCTTTGGGCAACTATCTGGATGGGGCAAAATTCTTGGTTCATTATACCAAGCGGTTACACCAAGAACTGCTGGCTCTAATACCCTTCCTATTAGTGATTTAACACATTCAACATTATTTTTAATCATTTGGCTAATGTTCATCGGAGGCGGTTCTGGATCAACAGCTGGCGGTATTAAAATAACGACTTTTGCTGTTTTAGTTGCTACGATGTGGTCTCAATTAAAAGGGCAAGAAGATGTTGTGCTTTTTAGACGTAGAATCGTTCATGAAACAATTTTAAAAGCTTTAACAGTCACAATGTGTGGGATGATGATTGTCGTACTTGTTACCATTGTCTTAAGTATCATTGAACAACGTCATAGTTTTATGATGTATTTATTTGAGGCCACTTCTGCATTTGGAACAGCTGGACTTTCAATGGGGCTAACGCCCGAGCTATCAATTGGTGGCCGTCTTCTTATCATATTAACGATGTTTATCGGAAGATTAGGCCCTTTAACAATTGCTTTTGCCATTACAAATCGACGGAAAAAAGAGGCTTTCCGTCATCCAAAAGGAAATATTATGATTGGATAACGATGATTAAGGAGCGATGTGTACAATGTCTATCAAACAATATGCTGTTATAGGTCTTGGTCGGTTTGGCGTTAGTGTAGCACGCAAATTGTATGAAGCTGGGCACGAAGTTTTAGGGATCGATATTAACGAGGAAAGAGTTGAAGATGCCGAACAATATGTTACACATGCAGTAGTTGCCGATACGACAGAAGAAAAAGCTCTTAACTCCATTGGGATAAGAAATTTCGATTGTGTCATTGTTGCTATAGGTATTGATATGCAATCCAGTATTTTAACTGTTTCCTTATTAAAGGAGCTAGGTATCAAAAAAATAATTGCAAAGGCTCTTGGAAAAAGACATGGACAAGTTTTAGATAAGGTGGGTGCTGAATGGGTTATTTACCCTGAGAGGGATATGGGGGAACGTGTAGCCAATCAGCTACTTTCACCGAATATGCTAAATTACATTGAATTGTCAAAAGAATACAGTATAGAGGAAATTATGATTCCTTCTAACATGGCTGGCCATAATTTACGGGATTTAGACATTCGGGCTAAATATAATGTCAGTGTTATCGCCATAGTTCGAGACGGTAATATTACCATTTTACCCTCTCCAGATGAAATTATTGAAGAAAAAGATATATTAGTTATGATTGGGCATAGAAAGGATCTCACTGTATTTTCAAATATTGAATAGAAAAAGCATAAATTTAAAAAAGGCTGCGCCAAAAGGTAATTTCCCCCTGAAACAGCCTGGCTATATTTTATCGATTATTGCTTCGGCTTGATCGCCGCTGTCGCCTTGCTTTCGGACAGTAAACATTTGTCATTGTCACCTAGATAAACAAACCGTCTATAGTGGACATTGTGCTTTGCCTTGCACGATTTTTTTCCACAGGACGCGGCATTCTTAGACTGAGTCTCCTATGTCAGTAGCGGTTTGAACTTCCATTGAAAAGACACTAACACTTGTACCTATCGATTGGCTGTCGTTTACAAAAATAATGGATGGAGGCAATTAAAAGACTTTCTTACTATCCCTATCGTCTTTTAAAATCTCTACCGCCTCTCTGAAACGTAGAGAATGGACGATTTCTCGTTCGCGTAAAAATTTCAAGCTATCATTCAAATCTGTGTCATCTGATAAATCAATAATCCACTGATATGTCGCTCGTGCCTTTTCTTCAGCCGCAATATCCTCGTACAAATCAGCAATCGGATCCCCTTTAGCCTGAATATAAGTTGCCGTAAACGGTGCTCCAGCTGCATTCTGATAAAATAATGCTCTGTCATGATTGACATAATGTTCTCCAAGACCTGCCTCTTTCAGCATCTCTGGAGTGGCATCCTTCGTAAGTTTATAAACCATCGTAGCAATCATTTCCAAATGAGAAAATTCCTCTGTAGCTATATCTGTCAACAAACCAACCACTTTATCAGGGATAGTATAGCGCTGATTCATATATCGAAGTGCCGCTGCTAATTCTCCATCCGCACCACCATACTGCTCAATTAAATACTTAGCTAACGTTGGGTTACATGTACTCACCCTTACTGGATACTGGAGCTTCTTTTCGTAATACCACAAAAAAATTCCTCCTAGTTACTTATAATCAATTATACCTAGGCATAATATCAAAACATTTATAGCTTGCTTTCGTTACCCAAACATTTATAGCTGCCGCTTTGCTTTCGCTACCCAAACATTTGCTAATAAAGTTAAACTTGCCATGGCCAAGGTGTATCTATCCAATTAAAAGGATAATTTGAATAACTTCTCCCAAAATTCATAAGCGGACCAAATTTTTGCTCAAATTCAACCTTAAGTCGCATGCTTATTTCAGTGTTTTCATTAAATTGCTGGATAGCATCATAATCGTAAGGATGAGTATCTAAATAAAGATTTAATTCCACTATTACAAAATCAATTGCTTGTATTTCTTCAAGTAGCTTATAAAATTCTGGTGGCATTTCTTTACTCATTCTTCATCCCTCCTTTTTGGGGATTTGGATAGGGGCTAAATAATTGAGGCCATAATGTGCCGGATCTAAGAGCTTCTTGAGGGGTTTGAAATTGTGGTAGCCCAGGTGGTTGAAAACCTATATACAATTGGGGTGGAGTAGAAAAACTTTTTACCCTTATAGGTGGACATGGATCGAATGGACTAATATAAGGCTTCCAATATTTAAATTGAGTGAACATTGTATCCTCCCTTCTGTAATCAATTACATCAGTGGAGTATATGAGGTAGATGAAATTTTTATTCAAAGTAGTGTTTTGATCAGAAGGAAGTGACATTTAGTAAGCACTCGCGTACAAAGAACACAAAAGTAGCTCGCATTTCGAAAACGCGAGCTGTTTTTTGTACCTCTTATGCATTTTTATAAAGTTATACCAAGGAAATAACCTATAGAAATAAAAATAATGACCCATGTCAAAGCGCCAAAACAAGCGAAAGCAAGATAAGTCCTAAATTTCATCTGAGTTATTCCAGACATGTAACTTGTAACATGTCTAATACCTGGAACATAATATCCGATAATTATTGTCCATGGTCCAAAACGATGAAACCATCGTTCAACTTTAACAAACCGTTTATTATTGAGACCAATCCATTTCCCATATTTTAATATTATAGGTTTCCCTAATTTATTACCAATTAAATAGCTAATGATCATACCAGTAGCTGAGCCTAGAAAACTTAAAAGTATACTCAATAAATAGTTTAAATGCCCATCTTGACACATATATCCCACAAACGTCATCAAGATTTCATCTGGGACAGGTAAGCCAATTATCCCTAAAGATAAAAGTAAAAATATAGCAATATATCCATATTGACTTATAAAACTGCTTATGAATTCCACGGATAGTTTCTCCTTTTTTAATACAATTCGTTACTTTTATCAAATATCTATATTACCCCATTTTTGCTTATTAAAACACCGGGATGATGAATCAATTATACCTTGGCATAATAGCAGATGTTTGTACACACGCTGAAAAGTAACTTAATTCCGCATTGACTTTTGTAACTGATGCTTCGCTTTCGTTGCCAAAACATTTGTTGAAAGAAGTTAAAAATTTGAGAGGCAACTCAGACGAAAATATAGTAGTTAACGTGATTGACCCGTTGATTTTACGATACTTTATGTTATCGATGTTACTAAATTATGTAAGAAGTCGGTTCGTATCTATACAAAGTTCCTATAAAGAAAAAATTTCAGTCCAATAACTATATTTTTTATCTATTAAAACTTTATTGTAAAACCTAAAATTTATCATATTCCTTCCTAGACATTTTTGCAATTACTCTCAATAATACATCATCTACTATAAGTTAAAAAGAGGGGGATGTGGATGAAATAATAACAATAGATCGATTGATTAAATATTTGTTATAAATTGCTGAAGGATTTTAAGCGTGGGGGTTAATGGGGTTTTTCAATTCTAAATGTATAGGGGGCTAGTTCTTAACGAACAGCCCCATATACCTTACTATATAAGGATTTTCATTACTATTAATAATTAGAATCTGCAATTAATCCGTTCATAATAGCAACACCAGAGCTTGCTCCGATACGAGTTGCTCCAGCCTCAATCATCTTTTTCATATCCTCTAAGCTTCTGACACCGCCAGAAGCTTTTACACCTAAATCTGGGCCTACTGTTTTACGCATTAATGCAATATCTTCTGCTGTTGCGCCTCCAGTAGAAAAACCAGTTGATGTTTTCACATAATCAGCACCTGCTGCCACAGCTAACTCACATGCTTTTACTTTTTCTTCGTCCGTTAAAAGGCAAGATTCAATAATTACTTTTACAAGTGCATTGCCTTTCGCCGCTTCAACAACTGCAGCAATATCTGCTTGCACAAGGTCATAATTTTTATCCTTTAACGCACCGATATTGATAACCATGTCTACCTCTTTAGCACCGTTAGCAATCGCATCTTTCGCCTCAAATGCTTTAACTGCTGGCGTGTTAGCACCTAAAGGGAAGCCAATTACAGTACAAACTAAGACCTCTGAGCCTTGTAAAAGCTCGCTGCTATAATTTACCCAAGTTGGATTTACACAAACAGAAGCAAAGTTAAATTGTTTTGCCTCCGCACATAATTTTTCGATTTGCTCTTTTGTTGCTTCAGCCTTTAATAATGTGTGATCAATCATACGCGCAAAATTTTGTTCCATTTTAATAAACTCTCCTCTACCAACAAGTTGTACGTACCTCTTTGGCATCATAACATTTTTTAACGTTTCCGTCTAATTTCTTTTATAGTAAGGGATTTCTATAAGTTAATAAACGACATCTCTTCAATCAAAAAAGTAAAACACCGTCCAAAGTTCGGACGGTGCTTCTCTTCATAGTTACTATTTTTATTTTACAGTTTCTAAAACACGAACAAATTGTCCTTTAGAATGTGGATATCCAGCTTGAACAATTTTCACCTTTACAAGCTGACCGATTAGGCTTTCAGGACCTTCAAAGACTACTTTTAAGTAATTATCTGTGTAACCTGTTAATAGCCCCTCTTCTTCACTTCCATCATGCACGAATTCTTCAGGAATTACTTCTAGTACTTGATCTTCAAAGCGAGAAGCATATTCCTTTGCTAATTGGTCATTTAATGCGATCAATCGGTGAACACGTTCGTTTTTAATGTCCTCGTCAATTTGGTCCTCCATACGCGCTGCTGGTGTACCTGTACGTGGAGAAAACGGGAATACATGTAATTCAGAAAATTTATGATCACGTATAAAGTTATATGTTTCCATGAACTCTTCCTCAGTTTCTCCTGGGAAACCTACGATTACGTCAGAAGTGACAGCTAAGTCTGGTAAAGCTTCATGTAGTTTAGTTAAACGTTCACCGAAGAATTCCATTGTATATTTACGACGCATACGTTTTAAAACGGTATCAGAGCCAGATTGGATTGGAATGTGTAAATGATTAACAACAATTTTTGATTCGCGTAAAACTTCAATCACTTCATCTGTTAATTGACTTGCCTCAATCGAAGAAATTCGAAGACGTTTTAAGCCTTTCACATTTGCCTCTAAATCACGTAGTAGCTGAGCTAAATTGTAATCTTTTAAGTCTTGTCCATAGCCACCTGTATGAATACCCGTTAAAACAATTTCTAGATACCCTGCATCCACTAATTGTTGAGCTTGGTTCAATACTTCTTGAGGATCTCGAGAACGCATTAACCCACGTGCCCATGGAATAATACAAAACGTACAGAAGTTATTACAGCCTTCTTGTATTTTTAAAGATGCACGTGTACGGTCTGTAAATGCCGGTACATCTAATTCCTCATAAACGCGATTTTTCATAATGTTGCGGACTGCATTAATTGGTTGGCGTTCAGTAAGATATTGGTCTATGTAGCCAATTAATTTTGTACGATCCTGTGTACCTACAACAATGTCAACACCAGGAATCGCCATAATTTCAGCTGGAGATGTTTGAGCATAACATCCTGTTACACAAATGACAGCGTCTGGGTTTTGACGAATAGCACGACGGATAACTTGACGTGATTTTTTATCCCCTGTATTTGTAACTGTACATGTATTAATGACATAAACGTCTGCTTGACGATCAAACTCCGTACGTTCATAGCCTTCTTCTTTAAATAGCTGCCAAATCGCTTCTGTTTCATAATGATTCACTTTACAACCTAGAGTATGGAAACTCACGATTTTCGGTCGCTCGTTACTCATAATATATATCATCCTTTCAAGAGTACACTACAATAAATAAAATTATTAACGTGTCTTATAATAGCACAAATAAATATAATGAGCCTAGCTTTTTGGCTAAGCTTATTTTTTCGAATAAAAAAACAGGCACTATAGTATTGAGTACCTGCTTGATCATAAGCTGTTCCACTAAACCAAAATCCTCCTTGCTCCATTTTATTTTAAGGCCCTGCTATTCCCTACATCATTCCTGTCCTCTTAATCCACCCTTGTAAGAAATTAATTCCTTTGGGTATAAAATTAAAAAAGGCAGTTGAACATTAGATGCAACCTAACATTCAACTGCCTACTCAAATATTGGATTTTTATTAGTGCTCATTAAATATTACATAGTTGTTGTTTTTCCAGATACATTTTTTAAAGAGAACTACCTTTATTTGTTCTGCTCCTCTAAAAACTAGAGATTATCATATACTAGTAGGAGGAGTAAGTCCGAAAAGATCAGGAGTTATTACATTAGTGCCAGCTCCAAGGCGGACTTGTTGAACTTGTAGAACTTTTACAGTAAGCTCCAGTACAATTTTTTCACGCAATGTGCTGAAAGTACATTCTGGTGCTGCCATAATTGGTGAGAAATCAAGTTCAAAGAAGTTTGCAGCTACTAACTCGCCAAATGGTTGTTCATTATATTTCACCAGGTTTTGGAAGAAAGCCTTATCCAATCGAGCATCCATTTGCGTTTTTTCATTAAGGAAGTTCGCTTCGGCAAACTCGGAAATTCCTAAGATCGGAGTAGGACCTCCAGGTGTTTGTGGGAAAGTAAGGTCTGTAAAACCTGAAAACTGAACATCGGCAATTCTATCACGAAGTGCCCCATTACATGCAGATGAAGCATATTCTATATTTTTACGAATATGTCCTGCTACAAATAATTTAGCTCTTGTTACCGCAAAAAAGTCAGTGTTGTCAATACGTGCAAAGCTAACCGGTACTAATTTTACTTGATTTAAGAATACATTTTTTTTCACTCTTTTGATTTCAGTTGCTGCAGGAGTAAGCGTAATATCCGACTCCACAACGATCTGAACTGTTGGTTCTGCAAGTACAACTGGAACTTTAATAGTTGGAGCCGTAACCGGTGTAGCGATTACTGGAGTAATAGCACTAGTTAATGGTATTTGTTCAGTTGACGCCACTGGACAAGGTTCACCTTTACTAACGTTATTTACTTGATTATCTAATTGTTCACTCAAAATGTTCCCTCTTTTCTTTTTTTTTATGAGAGTACTCATATCGCTAGAATATGTCGGGATTTAATCCATATATGGACATATACACTAGTTTTTTTAAAAAAGAGTTTTTTGAGCAGAGATATATGCTTAAGCATCCTTTAGATCTTAGGCACTCGAATTTTTTGTGCTTGTAGCAAATGAATGATTATTTCTAATACTATGTTTTGACACATTTGATTTGAATGAATTAATGACTCATTTTGTGCAAGTACTGCATTCCCAATATGGGATACTGTATATTCAATACTCTGATGAATATAACCTTCAATAAATAAATTCCCCCTCAATGCTGAACATGTCCCATTACCTAATGATTGAGAAAATTGATGAGGAACGAATCTACAATTGGTTAAAACTACCTCATTCGAGATATCTTTAACCTCCTCAATTCCTTTTTCAAATACGATCTTCTCTTCAAGGCATATTTCTATTTTATATTCCCCAACTACAACTGGCGCTCTAATGTGCATAAAGTCACCGGAATTGTAAGAGTGATATTCGGTTTCTCCTTTTTTAGTTGATTGTGTGTTATGTAAGGGAACAACAACTGATTTAGACGGATTACTCTTCTGATTATTTTTATCATAAGTATCAGTTTTCATTAAAAATGTAATTTGATTAATTTTTGAGTGAACTAAACGACAATCAGGTTGTTCAGGATAATCCGTTGTAGTACTAAATAATTTCGTTTCAAATTGCGGAGTAAGATGATTGTTTGGCTCAAGAAAATCAAATGTATTTTTAACAACCTCCCCACAGATAGGAGCATGAAGAAAATCATCAATTTCTACATGAGTAGAGAATGGGCTTTTTTTCGTTTTAGAATGTACTTCCCCTTGTACTGACCGAGGAAATGCATGAACACGATCTGTAAAATTGCTATTTCCCATTTCTTCTGAATCGATAAGACATATTATTTTCTTCCCAACATCGGATTCACAAGGACTACAAGTTTCACGTTTAGAGTCTAGTTGGGTTGTAATATCCTGTTCTTCTACAGGCTTGGTTTCTTCTGCATCGTCTGAATCAAGGGAATCATTCATTTCATCCCCTACATTCGTTTCAGAAGGATTAGATAGTTCACAATCGAAATCTACATGTGATGCAAAATCCTGTTCTTCCAAAGGTTCTATATTTAGGGGATCATTCATTTTATCCTCTATATTCGTTTCAGGAGGAATGACGGAATCTAAACAAGCTACAACATCCTGCTCTTCCATGGACTTGGTTTCATCTATATGTTCTGGATCAAAAGGATCATTCATTTCTTCCACAGGCTTGGTTTCTTCTACATCGTCTGCATCAAGAGGATTATCCATTTCATCCCCTACATTCGTTTCAGAAGGAATGACATGTGGTGCGAGGCCGGATTCACTTTCTTTGTCTATATCAAGTAAATCATTTATAAAATCGGAATAAGGAGGATTCTGTTGGGATGCTTGATCCATTTCGATGGGTTCAATTTGACAATTATATTTTTGTTCGGAACTTATCTCTTTCATCACTTTATAGTTAATCCATGGAGTTTGCATTTATTCACTCCCAAATAATGTTTATTGTGAAACATTTGATCCATAAAATTCTACGATAGGGGAACATGTTCAAAAGTCGTTTTCTTCAGGATAAAACAGCTAAACACTTTTTCTTCCATTTTTGCTCGAATATATTTATAGATGTGTAAAGTTTAATGAATGTCCCCCTTTTTTGAATATTGTCAAACGATTATGAGCTACTTTTATTTTGATCTAGGTATTGCACTAGTTACAATCCATTTTATGCTTTATTTTTTCTTTTGTCACAGAGTACTTTCCAAATTTTCAGGTAGCAATTAAGATACCCATATGTTTGAGAGACGATAGCACCCAAAATTTTATCTATCCACTATTTTTAATACAAAAAGCAGTTGAAAGTTGGATTTATCCGAACTTTCAACTGCCATTTAAGGTTTTTTTAGTGCCTACGAAATGCCCGTTCTTGTCTATTTTGCTCCTCTAAATCCGAGATTAACAACAAGGATTAGAAGGAGGAGTCGGAGTTGGCGTAGGAGTTGGAGGACTAACTGGAGGAGTAAGCCCTGTAAGAACAGGAGTTATAACACTAGTGCCTGCTCCAAGACGAATTTGTTGAACTTGCAGTACTTTTACTGTAAGCTCTAGCACGATTTTTTCACGTAATGTGTCGAAAGTGCCTTCTGGTGTTGCCATAACTGGTGAAAAATCAAGTTCAAAGAAGTTTGCAGCTACTAACTCGCCAAATGGTTGTTCATTGTATTTAACTAGATTTTGGAAGAATGCTTTATCCAATCGAGCATCCATTTGCGTAGTTTCATTAAGGAAGTTCGCTTCGGCAAACTCAGAAATTCCTAAAATCGGAGTAGGGCCTCCAAGTGTTTGTGGGAACGTAAGGTCTGTAAAACCTGAAAACGGAACATCGGCAATTCTATCTTGGAGTGCCGCGTTACATGCTGCTGTAGCATATTCTATATTTTTACGAATATGTCCTGCTACAAATAATTTGGCTCTTGTTACCGCAAAAAAGTCAGTAGTGCCAATACGTGCAAAAGCAACAGGCACTAGTTTCACTTGATTTAGGAATACGTTTTTTTTCACTCTTTTGATTTCAGTTGCTGCAGGAGTAAGCGTAATATCCGCCTCCACAGCAATTTGAAGTGTTGGTTCTGCAAGTACAACCGGAACTTTAACAGTTGGCGTCACTAACGGTGTAGCGACTATTGGAGTAACTTCAGTAGTTAATGGAATTTGTTCTGTTGATGTTACTGGACAAGGTTCGACTTGATTAACTTGAAAATCTAATGGATCACTCAAAAAAATTCCCTCTTTTCATTTTTTATAGTATTAGGAGCGCTCTATATTAGAATATGAAGAACTTAAAACTATATATGGACTTGTATACTAGTTATTTACTTATAATAAAAATGAGTTGAATCTAATTTGTGTTTTAAAGCTTTTCTTTAAACTCGGTCCTCATCTGAATGCTACAGTTAAATCGCTGAATATTCACTTTCTTCATGTAAACAAATAACCTGTAGCAATTAAGGTTGCAGAATAGATTTATAGAAATTACAAAAATAAATAATTATTATTAAGATATTTACCTCAGTTCATCACGAGAGTTAAAACAATAAAAAACGAGCTTTAAAATCGTATATTTGTCACGACGAAACCTTAAACTATACAAAAAGGTGAATGCCCTATGTTTTGAAAAATATAATTTATGATAGAAGTACAACTAGAAATAATTAAGTGAGATGCTTCATTATTTCTTAGAGCTTTCTTTTAAAAATAACTAACTGCCAAGTTCCTAAAATAAAATGAATGTCAATGATAATAGGGAGAATCTACCCCATAAACCATTCTAACGAGTCTGTTTTAGACTACAATGTAAAAGAGCCGATTCAAATTTTTTGAATCGGCTCTTTTTGTTAGGATTATTAATAAAAAACAGTCCTTGTCGTCTTTTCCTATTCCTCAAACCTGACTGCACTTACACGTCATTATATTGCAGTTTAACTATGCACAGCCATTGTTTGAAAAGGCTCTTTTGACAAGGTTAAATGCCTATTTCATTCAAATTCATAAGATATTGCAGACAGTGCATATAGTGGCGCTGTTTCTGCACGTAAAATGCGGGGTCCTAATGACATCGTTTGGGCACCAGCTTGAAGCAGTGCATCTGCTTCTTTTCTAGCAATGCCACCTTCTGGACCAAAGATAATAAGAACGGATTTCGACTTCTTGTCATACACTTTTTTTAACTTCTCTGCAAATCTTGTGCGTTGCTGTGCTTTTGCATCCTCTTCATCTGCTATAAATACGGCGTCGAAATGACCAACTTGTTCCAGTAGCTGTTTAAAAGAGATTGGTTCATAAATTTCTGGGATATGTGTACGATGGGATTGCTCAGCTGCTTCTTTTGCAATTTTTTGTAGCCGCTCTTGCTTTTTGGCACCTTTCTTTTTATCCCATTTAACGATGGAACGCTCTGCTTCAAATGGCATTAGGGCAAACATTCCAAGCTCCGTTGCCTTTTGCGTAATAAGTTCTAGTTTATCGCCCTTTGGCAAACCACATGCCACTGTTACATGAACAGGTAACTCTGGAGAAGGAATAATTTCACCTGTAGTTTGAACGTGTACCTCATCGGCGTCGAAGGCTATAATTTCACATATATGAGCGGTATTTTGTGCAACGACAACGATTTTGTCGCCTTCTTTCATACGCATTACTCGTTCAATATGTCGCGCATCCTCGCCACTAATACGTGCTTCCTCAATGGTCGTCTCAATAAAATAGCGTTGCATGTTACCATACTCCTTTATAGCAGAAGAGAAAACGCCAAATCGCCAGCACTCGGCTCACGATTTGGCGCTTCCTCAATCAATTTATTGTGGTCGACGGGCAATGATCGCTACCCAATCTTCCATTAGTAATACTTCTTCGATTACAAACCCTGAAGCTTCTAGTGCTGCTTTTACATCATCACGTTTCGCACCGATGATGCCTGAAGTGACATATAATCCACCCGGTTTAACAACTGAAAATGCATCGTCAGTAAAGGACATAATAATTTCTGCTAAAATATTAGCCACAACGACATCAGCTGGTTCCTTAACTGTATCCAATAGATTTCCATGGAATACAGATACTTTATCATCTACTTTGTTTAATGCAACATTTTCTTGTGCTGAACGAACAGCTACTTCGTCTAAATCAAGTGCATGTACGCTCTTAGCTCCTAGTAAAGCTGCACCAATTGATAGAACGCCTGAACCCGTGCCGATATCGATCACCGTATCGCCCTCTTTTACAACCTTCTCAAGCCCTTGTAAGCACATAACAGTTGTAGGGTGTGTTCCTGTACCAAAAGCCATACCAGGATCTAATTCAATTATTAATTCATCTGTTGCTACTGGTACATATTCTTCCCATGTTGGCACAATTGTAAAGCGTTCAGAAATTTTTACAGGATGATAATATTGCTTCCATGCTGTTGCCCAATCTTCCTCGTTAACCTCTACAATCGATACAACATTTTCACCAATATCGATGTTGAAGTTCGTTAAATTTGTTATAGCCGCCTTAATTTCTTCGACTGTTTCATTTAAAAAACTAGACTCCGATAAGTACGCCTTAACAATAACACCATCTCTCGGAAAATCCGCTTCATTTAGCGCATAAATTTCACCATACTGATCCTCTCGTGGCTTCGCAAATTCTGCAGAATCCTCAATAACTACACCACTTGCCCCTGCTTCATGCAAAATATTCGAAATTGCTTCTACCGCTTCATTTTTTGTATGAATGGATAATTCTGACCACTTCACGTAGCTCTTCAGCTCCTCTAATTATTCACCTTGGAATTTTTTCTTAATTTTATCGAATAGTGAGCTTCCTTGTTCTTCAGGAATGTCACCACTGATTTCCGCAAATTCACGTAGTAATTGCTTTTGTCTTTCCGTTAATTTTTCTGGCGTTATAACTTTTACTGTTACATATTGATTCCCCGTACCATAGCCATGTACATTTTTGACACCTTTGTCTTTTAGACGGAATTGTGCACCTGACTGTGTTCCCGCAGGAATACGTAGTTTTACTTTTCCATGAACCGTTGGGACTTCTATTTCATCACCAAGAGCTGCTTGTGGGAATGTCAGTTTTAGTTCGTAATAAATATCATCGCCATCACGTTCAAACTCTTTATGTCCTTGAACGCGGAACATAATATATAAATCCCCCGCCGGGCCGCCATTTATACCTGGCTCACCTTGACCAGACACACGGATTTGCTGACCGTCATCCACACCTGCTGGAATGTTCACTTTAATTTTCTTACGTTTCTGAACGTTCCCTTCGCCACGACAAGTTGAACATTTTTCTTTTATGATTTTACCTGTACCATGACATGTAGAACAAGTACGACGATTCATCATACGGCCGAAAGGTGTATCTACAGCTTGATTTACTTGACCCGCACCTTTACATGTTGAACATGTTTCAGGTTTAGTACCTGGTTTTGCACCCGAACCGTGGCAAGTATCACATAATTCATCTTTAGGAATTTCGATTTCTGTTTCTTTCCCGAAAATTGCTTCTTCAAATGTAATATTCATACGATATTGAAGGTCGTCACCTTTGCGTGGTGCATTCGGATCCTGACGGCGACCGCCACCGCCAAAGAATGAGCTGAAAATATCCTCGAAGCCGCCAAAGCCGCCGCCTCCGAAGCCACCACCAAAGCCTGCATTTGGATCTTCATGGCCAAATTGATCATAGCGTGCTTTTTTCTGATCGTCACTTAAAACTTCATAAGCTTCAGCGATTTCTTTGAATTTTTCATCTGCACCCGGCTCTTTATTAAGGTCAGGATGGTATTGTTTTGATAATTTACGGTATGCTTTTTTAATTTCATCTTTAGAAGCCGATTTCGTTAAACCAAGCACCTCGTAGTAATCGCGTTTCTCCATGATTCACACTCCGCTCTTTTTGCATAAAATCTATTGTATCACGCAGTTAAAAAAACTGCCTCTATTTTATTATTAAATATTCATTAAAAATGTTGCATATATATTTTTTCACATTTCTCATTCATAACCTATGCATCTAGACGATTAAATGTAAGTGGATATATCTAAGATAAAGAGAAAAGCCAAAGCCGCAAGCGGTCTTTGGCTTCTTCACTTAACTGTGTTACTTACTATTATTTATCGTCTTTTACTTCTTCAAAATCAGCGTCTACGATATCATCTTTTTTACCAGCGCCAGCATCTGCACCAGCATCGCCACCTTGAGCTGCTTGAGCAGCTGCTGCAGCTTGTTCATATACTTTCATAACTAATGGCTGTAATACGCCTTCTAGTTTTTCTTTAGCAGATTTAATGCCTTCTAATTCGCCAGCTTCAAGCGCTTTTTTCAGTTCATCACGAGCATCTTCAACAGATTTTTTCTCATCTTCTGTAATTTGTTCGCCTAAGTCAGCAATTGTTTTGTCAACTTGGAACACTAATTGGTCAGCTTCGTTGCGAAGATCTGCTTCTTCTTTGCGTTTAGTATCCGCCTCAGCATTTGCTTCAGCATCTTTTACCATACGCTCGATTTCTTCGTCAGTTAAACCAGAATCAGATTGAATCACAATTGTTTGTTCTTTGTTTGTACCAAGGTCTTTCGCTTTAACAGATACGATACCATTTTTGTCAATATCGAATGTTACTTCGATTTGTGGTACACCACGTGGTGCTGGTGGAATATCTGCTAATTGGAAGCGACCTAAAGTTTTATTGTCTGCCGCCATTGAGCGTTCACCTTGTAGTACGTGAATATCTACTGCTGGTTGGTTGTCCGCTGCAGTTGAGAATACTTGTGATTTAGATGTTGGAATCGTCGTGTTACGGTCGATTAATTTTGTGAATACGCCACCCATAGTCTCGATACCTAATGAAAGTGGAGTTACGTCAAGTAAAACTACGTCTTTTACATCACCAGTTAAAACGCCACCTTGAACAGCAGCACCCATCGCTACAACTTCGTCAGGGTTTACACCGCGGTGTGGCTCTTTATTAGTTTCTTTACGTACAGCTTCTTGTACTGCTGGGATACGTGTAGAACCACCAACTAAAATTACTTGGTCAATTTCAGATGTTGAAAGACCTGCATCAGATAATGCTTGACGTACTGGACCTACTGTACGGTTTACTAATGGTAATGTAATTTCGTCAAATTTTGCACGAGTTAAAGCAATTTCTAAGTGCAATGGACCAGCTTCACCAGCAGTAATGAATGGTAAAGAAATTTGAGTAGATGTTACACCTGATAAGTCTTTTTTCGCTTTTTCAGCAGCATCTTTAAGACGTTGCATAGCCATTTTATCTTTAGAAAGGTCAATGCCGTTTTCTTTTTTGAATTCTGCTACAAGATACTCGATGATAGCATCGTCGAAGTCGTCCCCACCTAGTTTGTTATCACCAGCTGTTGCTAATACTTCAAATACACCGTCACCTAATTCAAGAATAGATACGTCAAACGTACCACCACCAAGGTCAAATACTAATACTTTTTGATCTGTATCTTGTTTGTCTAAACCATAAGCAAGTGCAGCAGCTGTTGGTTCGTTGATAATACGCTCTACTTCTAAACCTGCGATTTTACCAGCATCTTTAGTAGCTTGACGTTGAGCGTCGTTGAAGTAAGCAGGTACAGTAATTACTGCTTTTGTTACTTTTTCACCTAAGTAGTCTTCAGCATAGCCTTTTAAGTATTGAAGAATCATTGCAGAAACTTCTTGTGGCGTATATTCTTTATCTTCCACTTTAACTTTTTCAGATGTACCCATTTTAGATTTAATAGAAATAATTGTGTTAGGATTTGTTACTGATTGACGTTTCGCTACTTCACCAACTTGACGTTCGCCATTTTTAAACGCGACAACAGATGGTGTTGTACGGTTCCCCTCTGGATTTGGAATTACTTTTGGTTCTCCACCTTCAAGTACAGAAACACAAGAGTTTGTTGTTCCTAAGTCAATACCGATAATTTTGCTCATAAAAATTTCCTCCTATTATTTAAACGCAAATAATGCGTTTTCTAACTAAATGTAATTAATTAAATAGTACTAAGCCTATTCGTTTACAGATACCATTGTTGGGCGTAATACACGATCCTTTAACATATAGCCTTTTTGAAGCTCGCGTAAGACAACACCTGTCTCTTTTTCACTATCTTGCTCCTGCATGACAGCTTGGTGAACATTAGGATCAAATTGCTCACCTTCAGCTTTAATAATTTGTAAGCCTTCCTTCTCAGCAGCTTCTATCAGAGAACGGTACACCATTTCAATACCTTTTACGATGGAAGCAGCTTCTTCAGAAGTCGCTTCAACTTGTAAGGCACGCTCAAAATTATCAATTACTGGCAATAAATCAGACAGTAAGCTTTGCGCGCGATACTTTTCAGCAGCCTCACGATCAAGTTGATTGCGGCGGCGAATATTATCGAAGTCAGCACGTAAGCGTAGATGACGATTTTCCTCGTCGTCTAGCTTTGCTTGTAACTCAGCTAGCTTTGCTTCATACTGTTCTTCGATTGTTAATTCGGCTTTTTGTTCTTCTACTACTTCTGTTTCTTCTACCTCATTTTCAGCTTGTAAATCCTGTACAAGGTCTTTGCTTTCAGTTTTTTCCGTCACTTTTATCCTCCTCATTATCAATCACTACGATTCTTCGTAAAGGCTTGTGTTAAATCCAAGCGCATTACGTCTAGTAAAGCAACAACACGTTTATAATCCATTCGTGTTGGACCAATAATTGCTATAGCCCCTTGCTGATCTTCACCAATAGAATAAGTGGTCGTAATGACACTACAGTTTTCCATTTCTAGTTGTTTATTTTCTGAACCAATACGAATGTGAATGCCCGATTCATTAGGATGGAAGAGTGACTGCACTTGGCTAGTCGTTTCCATTAAGTCCAAAATCATTCGGACTTTATTTAAATCGTGGAATTCAGGTTGGTTGAACATATTTGTTTTACCACCATAGAAAATTTTACTTTCCGAATTATGCATCGTCGCTGTCACGAGAGCGTGAATAAAATCATCCGCTGATTGAACGTGCTGGTGTAATACAGTTAACACCTCAGCTTCGAGTTTTTTATGAATATCCTCTAATGAAACACCAACTAGTCGTTCATTTAAGATATTAACCATTTTCTCTAAATCAGAAGCGGTAAAATTAGGCGGTAGACTAAACATGCGATTTTCAACATGCCCATTATTCGTTACGATAATCGCTACTGCTGTGTCGCTAGAAAGTGGCACAATTGAAAATCGTTTTACTCGATGTCTTTGAACATCTGGTCCTAAAAGAATCGATGTATACGAGGTCAGTTCTGATAAAATATTGGCTGACTTTCTGATAATATGCTCTACTTCTACTAAGCGATCGTTAAAAATTGATTGGATTTGCTGAATATCCCTTGAATTAATGCCTTGGGGATTCAACAAATGATCTACATAAAATCTATAACCCTTTTCCGAAGGCACTCGACCAGAGGAAGTGTGCGTTTTTTCTAAGAAGCCTAATTCCTCTAAATCCGCCATTTCATTTCGAATTGTGGCTGGACTAAATGTAATCTCTTGCTTTTTGGAGATTTGGCGAGAACCTACCGGCTGTGCAAACATAATAAAGTCGTCTACGATAGCTTGCAATATTTGTAATTGCCGATTTGTTAGCATGATTATCACCTCTGTTAGCACTCAACTAAGAGGAGTGCTAATACTATTATTAAGTTATCAAATCCTACATTTTATGTCAATGATATCGCTCAATCTTCTAGTAAAAATTGTTGAAATACTTCATTACCTACAAAGCGACCTTTTCGCGTAAGTCGAATTCCTTTAGGATCCTGTTCCAAAAGACCTTCTGAAACTAACTTTTCTATGACATTTGAGTAATCTCTATACATTGATTCGTTAAATTTTTCTTCATATATAGAGTGTGTAATTCCTTCTGTTTTACGCAAACCTAAAAACATTTGCTCTTCGCGTTTCTCATTCTCTGTTACAACATGCTCATAGACTATTGGTAGTTCCCCTGCATTTACTGCATCCATATACTTTTTCAATGGTCCATGATTTGAATAACGCTGGCCCGCTAAATACCCATGAGCACCAGCACCAAAGCCTGCATATTCATCATTTTCCCAGTATATTTTATTATGTTTAGAACTGAAACCAGATTGAGCAAAGTTACTTATTTCGTATTGTTGAAGTCCATGCGCCTCCATCTGGTTCATTAGCACATCGTACATATCTGCTTCAAGATCTTCAGTTGGTAAATGAAGCTTCCCTTTTGTGTATTGATTATAAAAAATCGTTTTTGGCTCCACTATTAGTGAATAAGCAGAATAATGTGGTATTTCAAGAGCGAACGCTTTTTCTAAGGTGTCCTGCCATTGTGCCATCGTCTGACCCGGCAACCCGTACATTAAATCCAAACTAATATTTCTGAAGCCTACCTTTTTCGCCAAGGCAATTGTTTCATAAACATGATTGTTGCTATGAGTACGACCGATTTTCTTTAACAACTCTTGATCAAAGGATTGTACACCCATACTTAAGCGATTTACACCACCGTCAAACAATGCCTGCATTTTTGCTTCTGAAAGCTCATCCGGATTGGCCTCTGATGTAAATTCTGTCACATTGTCCATCGGAATATACGTACGAATAAGCTCAAGAAGTCTATCTATTTGTTTAGGTGATAGTGCTGTTGGTGTACCGCCACCAAGAAATATTGTTTCGATGTGCTTAAAACTCTCGGGATATTTTTTTGTCGCAAGCTCCATCTCCTTGCCAAGCATTTCTATATATTCATCCACTGGTTGATTTTTAAAATAAAATTTATTGAAATCGCAATAATTACAAATTTGATGACAAAAAGGAATATGAATGTAAACACCTCGTGCCATAGCTATCCCTTCTTTCTCGTTAGTCTTTTCCATTTCCTCATTATAAACAATAGCGGCACGGAACGCCATGAATCAAGTTAGTAAAATAACTAAATCAAAACTATGTTGCGTTAATACCAATCTTTTGAATTTTTACAATATACAACATTTGAACTTGAGACACTTTCTGTATGAACAGCAATTAGAGAATATCGTAAAGAAACGCAAAAAAATAGTATGCTTGAAGGACTCCTCAAGCACACTATTTTCCGCAAAATTCTAAAGCTTGTAACGGCAATATTTCAGCCGCTGCTAACCATTAAATTTCTCGCCAATCTCTACAACATTATATGAAGAAACTAGCGATTCGAAAAAGCTTTCATTCATTTCACACAAAAAAAACAAAACCAATGCAATAAATGGTTTTGTTTTTTTATATCCTTAATAACATACAATTCCTACGAAAATGCCAATTAGTACGAGCAAATAAGGTTGAACTTTCCAACGCATCAAGCACCATAATAAAGCGGCTGCAAGTACTATGTCTAGAGCATTTTGAATTGTCTGTGTCACAATCGGATGAATAAAAGCTGCAGCTAGTATTCCAACAACTGCTGCGTTTGCACCAGCCATAGCCCCTCTTAATCCGGCAAAACGATTAAGAGCTAACCAAAAAGGCATTGCCCCTATTATTAACAAAAATGCCGGGAAAAAAATAGCTATCGTAGCGATAATAGCCCCAGGTACTCCAGCAATGACCATGCCTATGTAGGAAGCAAAGGTAAATAATGGACCTGGGACTGCCTGTGTCAATCCGTATCCTGCTAAAAAATCTGAAGAACTTATTAACCCACTTTGGACAAACTGTGCCTCTAGTAAAGGCAATACGACATGACCTCCACCAAACACTAATGCACCTGATAGATAAAACTTTTCAAGGATTGTAAACCATTCATATTGAATGAGTGGGCTAACAATTGGTAAACCAACAAGAAGTATAATAAACAATGCTAAAAAACATTTACCTGTCGTTTTTGAAATAGGGACAACCGTTTCTTCTGGGTTCTCTTTATGATTGATTTTCTTTAAAAATTGATAGCCGAGAAAAGAAGCCACAATAATAGTCATCACTTGAGCAAGTGGATGGACCCACAAAAGCACTGCCATCAGTGCCAACAAAGCGATTATAAGATGACGAATACTAAGGATTAATTTTTTTGACATATCAAAAATAGCTTGTGCAACAATCGTAACGGCCACCAATTTTAAACCATGAATCCACCCGATATCCATCTCTGTATGTACAGAGAAATACGCAAATGCCATAAGTAGCAAAACTGACGGCAATGTAAAACCAACAAATGACACTATACTTCCAAATAAACCGCCTCTTAATAAGCCAATCCCCATCCCTACCTGGCTCGATGCTGGCCCAGGTAAAAATTGACTGAGTGCAACAAGCTGACTGTAGTCATGATCAGATAACCATTTACGCTTCTGAACATATTCATTTTGAAAATACCCTAAATGTGCAGTGGGGCCACCAAAAGATGTACAACCTAATGTAAGCGAAACTAAAAAAATCTCCCATAACCTTCGCACTATTTTCAACTACTTTCCATGTCGTCTATATTTATAGTACTAGAGGTAATCAACCGTTTGGTTTAAGATATTGTAAAGTTTTAATATGGGCGTTATGTTTGTTCTTAATCTCCAATCTTGATGGCAGAGCCAAGCTCACTTCCATTTGCAGCTACCGGAATAAGCTCATAGCTCTTTCCCGTTAAATATAATGCATCGAGGCGAACACCCCACTTTGTATACTCTTCATTCAAAGGATATGCTACGTTAAATGGCCAAGATTCCCCTGCTGCTGATTGGATTTTAAAATGCAACGCTTCATTTAGTAAGCTTTTCTCTGAATGAAAGTATATCGTTGTTGATATTGGTGTAGAAACAACCTCCTCTATTGTTATTTCCTGACCATCTAAAAGCTTTACTTTTTTCTCAACAGGGAAGACCTTTCTATCTTCTTGTAATTGCTCTTGTGAAGCTTCCACTTGAAATTCCCACGGCGCGTCAATCTTTTTTTCGCCGTTCCAGTCGTTATAACGAATATCTAAGTTTAATATTTTATCATCTGGTAGTTCACTTAATTTCACACTACTATAGATTGTATAGGTTTTATCAGATTGCTGGATAGTCTGTCCTCCATTTCTAACAGTGAACTCTTTTCCATTCACCAAAACCTGTGGAAAGAAAAAGGTCTGGTAGTCGAAATTTAAGCCTTTTACTGGCTTAAAGGTAGCATTCAGTAGTATTTGATTATCATCAATTATTATTTCATTTAGCGTTAAACGTCCGAGACCATTTTCAGCAGTTTTATCGATCACTGTTTTGTAAGCTTCAAAATTTAAATCTTTCTTAAACAAAAAATAATAAACAATAACACAAGTAGCTACCAATAAAAGCAATACAACAATAAACCATATTTTCCGCCCTCGATTTTCCTTAGGCTCATTCTCGACAAGAAGCATATCATTGGACACCATGTACACCTCATTTTAAGAAAGTATGTCTTTACAAATGCTTTTTATTTATTGTAGTTTTCATTTGGACATTATATAACCTCTAACGATGTCAAGGTTTGGCTGATTTCACTATGTATAATTTTAGTTTTATCCGAACACATTGAGGAATTATCGCGCAACTTTTGAATTTTACGATTTATCTCCCTTTTATCGACATCCAACTTCCTAGGAGTAAAAAAAGATTTACACACAAAACTGTGCGTAAATCCTTTATCCTACTCTTGATGACGAACCTTTTTGACTTCTTCCATTAAATAATCTACAAATAACTCATCTTTCACTAACCATGCTTGATAATTTCTTTTTAAAAACCATTCTGCTTCATAAAAACTTGTAAAGATTTGATCCAATGGAAGTTTATTTTTTTCAATTACCCAATCAAAATCACTTATTGAATATAGGAGGAAAAATTCTTCCTTAAGGTTTTTATACATTGTCCCAAAAGAAGAGAACCTTAAATTATAGCGATTTCGTTTCGCATCCTCTGGTATCGGTGCTATATGAAATATTTGTGCCACGTACTGCTCATAAGCTTCATCTGTTAAAGAGCAACCCGCTGCTTTTTGATGCCCTCCCCCTCCGAATTCTGCTGCAATTGCCGAAACATCTATGTGGTCATGAATCGTACGAAATGAAATTCTTTTGCCACCCATATTTAATATAGCTATAAAATCGAGGTGTACATTTTCTTTTCCTAATTCATTACCAAGCTCTGAATGATACGATTCTGCATAAACCACACCTGTAAAATAGTCTCCTATTGATGTTTGCACTAACTCCCTTTTTTTTCGACGGATGTACCGTTCTATCTTCTCCTCTTCCATTGTTAAAATTTTCTTTTCAAATTCATCGAAGTCAAAATGTTCGCTAGTCTGTAAACGTTCAAGCATTTTTTCTTCAAATTCTTCGATGGATACTAAAAAAAAGAGTGCATTGAGTCGACGTGCCTGCTGATTATCATTCTTTTCCCATTCCCACGTATCGTACTGTCTCACTAACTCTACAAATTCTGTGATGGAGTTCCTTTGTTCTAAAAATCCATGTATAACAAGATACTGATAAAATAAAGACGTTGCGGATGTTAAATTGCCCTTTTCATCTTCTATCGATACTTTACCCCATTCATAATCATTTAAATGAAAAGCCGTTTTATGATGATCAAGCAATTGAACTTTGCCCGTTGCGATATAATAGTCGTTTAACCTCCTTTCATTTTCCTCGTTTGGAGATAAATCAGTAATAAATAAAAATGTATCTTGATCGTTATTGTCTAAAAAATACTCAATTTCGCGGTCCAACGCAGAAATTGAATTGTACTTAACCTTTACTTGATTTTGAAAGGCAAGCTTGGCTAAAATCCCGCAACCTACTCCATCTAAATCATTATGCGATAGCAATTTATACATTTTTTCACCTCAATATTAGTATGGTTTATCAGTGAAAAAATTATCGGTATTGTAAGACATGTTTATGATGATATGCACCCATGAAAAACTAAAAATAGATTAATAGATATTTATTACCCTTAATAGTCATAAAGCATTAAAACATTCACCACTCTTAAATAAATCAATATTATTTTTAAAATAGTATTTATTGTAAATGATTTTTGCCGCCTTATAGCACTAGCTTTATAACTATTTATTAAAAAAGTCATAAAAACCTTTTTAATTCAACATTTACGAACATAATCTATTATAATATTTTTCCAAATATTTCACCCCACATTAAATCAGATTATTTGGAAATGACTGAAAATAATTATCCTATAAAATATAAATTCATTTTTTGTTATAATATGTTATTATTATTTTAGTAAAACGACCTATTTTTGTTAACTAAAAAATAGAGGAAAAACGAACTAAAAAGGATGATGACCATGAAAAAAATCCAACAATTATTCCAAAGCGAAGATGGTAATATCGAACAAAGAGAGAATTTTTTGTCCCTATTAGAGAAAATTGTTACATCATTAGATGAGTTAAAAAACCCAAAAACAACAACTCTTGGACCAATGAAAGAGCGCTCTGACAATTTCTATAAAGAGTTAATGCAAGAAAATCAAGTACCAACTTCAGGTGTCGGACTTGATCAGGTTGTGAATGATTTAACGCAATTGATGCAAGGACATCCTTACCATACACGTAACTTTGTAACAAATGTTTTACCGATGGCTAGCATTCCTGGTATATTAGGACAATTTACAAATGCGCTGCTTAACGGTAACAATCTATGGGATGTATACGGACCTGCTGCCGCAGAATGTGAGGTAAAGGTAGTAGCAATGATGTCGAAATTAGTTGGCTACGACTATACTCAAAGCTTTGGTTACACAACTTGGGGTGGACAAGGGGCTGTTTTCAGTGGGCTACGTCTTGCCATTGCTAAACAATTCCCTAACGCAAAAGAAGATGGCGTACCAAATAATTTATATTGCTTTGCTTCAGAAAATGCACATTACAGCTTATTAAAATCAATTGAAGCAGTAGGCATCGGTAGCAAACATTTAATTCGTATTAAAGCTGGCAAAGACCATTCAATGGATATTGAAGATTTACGTATGCGTATGACTGAAGTGATCGAAAATGGTGGTATTCCAGTGTACGTAGTTGCTACAACAGGCGCTACAGATCAGTTTGCCATTGATGATGTACAAGCAATCAAAAAAGTTACAACTGACCTTGAACAAAAACATTCATTAAAACCTATACATATTCACGCTGATTCAGCTTTAGGTGGTTTTTACGCATTTTTCAACGATTATGATTTTAAGGCAAATCCACTTCAGTTAGAGACTAATGTTTTACAAGCACTGGAACAAATTAAAGAACGTATGCAATATCTACCTATTGCAGATAGTCTTTGCTTCGACTTCCAAAAGCTTGGTCAAACGCCTTATTTAACAAGCTTATTCCTAATAAAAGAAGGAAAGCATTTACAACTATTAGATATCGAGGACTTCGACACACCTTATGTTGGTAACCGAGGCTATGGTTCTTATCATACAGGTTATACATTAGAATGCTCTCGTATGGGTAGTTCAATTGCTATTTACGCTGCATTACAGGCGTTTGGTAAAGAAGGTTACCAACAAATATTAGCAAATTATGTGCGTGTAAATTTAGCATTCCGTACGCAGTTAGCTGAGAAAACGCCAATGTTACAAGTAGTCAATGAGTCTAATATTGGACCAGTTACAGCATTTCGTTTGTATCCTGAAGGCTTTAATTGGAAAGCTGAACAATCAGGTAGCTATACACAAGATCAGATTGAATATATTAATGGCCTTAACGCTTCTTTATTTGAAATTATAGGAGAAGGTCGCGACGAAGTATTTTTCGGTGATACTACACGAGTTTGCACTGTCAATACTAGCGATACAAAACAACAAATTCCAGTCGCTGCCGCAAAATTCTTTTCAATCTCTCCTTATACAGAGACAGAACATATTAGTGATATGATTCATTTTTTACAACAAAAAGTGAAAGTATTGGAGGATGTTAAAGTTGAGTATAGTCAAAAAATTTAAAAGCTCTTTACTCTATAAATATATTGCTAGTTTTACTATTCCAATTGCTATTATTTCGGTAATATTTAGTATCGTATTATTTATTTCGTCTTATCAGATTATCGATAATTTTGTTATTACACAATTTGAGTCATCATTAGAGGTAATATCTCAAACAATTTTTGATGATATAGATAAAGAAGATGTCAAAGCTGCAGATAACGGCGAAAAAGATAAATATGAAGGAATATTAAATAAGTTAAATGAAACAATGAACGAGTACGATATTCAAAATGCTTACATTCTTTCACGTGCAAATGGCAAAGAACATATTGTGGCATTAAGTAAGAAAGATGATTATCAAGAGAGCTATGTTTTTACTAAGGACATGAATGAAGCGCTAAATACTGGAACCGTTCAATCTAGTGATATTTATAAAGATGAATACGGTATTCATAAATCCATTTTTATACCATTTAAAGATACGGATATTCTTTTTGGTTTAGATATGGACGCTTCCTTCATTTCTAAACTTCAAACGAAAACTCTTTGGACTTGTATCATTATGACCGTGATGTTTTTGATATTCGGTTTTATTGTGGCTTATTTCATTAGTAAAGGCATTATAAAGCCAATTAAAAATATGACTAACTATGTTGGTAAGGTGGCACAAGGAGACTTAGCCGTTGAACCTCTTCAAATAAAGGGTTCTAATGAAATTGCCCAGCTTTCTGAAGGCATTGAAAATATGACAGAAGACTTACGCTCACTTATTCAACAAATTGCCGAAAATGCTGAGCAAGTAGCTGCTATGTCTGAAGAATTATCGGCAGGTTCTGAGCAAACAAGTGCCTCAATTCAACAAATTACATCTTCAATGCAAGAAGTAGCTGCAGGATCAGATAAACAAACTTCCGCTATTGAAGAAGTAGAAAGTCATATTACGACAATCTCTACAAAGATGTCAGAAGTTGTATCGAGCGTGAATGATGCCACTACTAAAGCATTTAGTGCCTCTTCAATTTCAGAAAAAGGCAATACAACGATTCAAAGTGCTACAGACAAGATGGTTGTCACATCTAATGCTATTCAAGAGGCTTCAAAAGTTGTGGAACGTTTAAGCACATACTCAAATGAGATTGGCGACATTGTAACCTTAATTAATGAGATTACAGATCAAACAAATTTACTCGCTCTAAATGCTTCTATTGAAGCAGCACGTGCTGGTGAGCATGGTAAAGGCTTCGCGGTTGTAGCTGAAGAAGTACGAAAACTTGCTGACCAATCATTAGCGGCAACCAACAGTATTCGAACACGTATTGAAACGATTAAGGAAGAGTCTGTACAAGCTGTAAAATCTATGGCAATTAGTAACAGTAACCTTGAAGAAAGCTCCATTACGTTTAATGAATCAGGTGAAGCCTTTAAAGAAATATATTCGCATATTACTTCTCTTACTCAAGAAATGGATGCTGTCAATAATATCATTTCCAATATTAATGACGGGGTTAGCAACATTGCCGTTTCTGTAGAAGAAGTTGGTGTAATCGCTGTTCAAGCATCAGGAAACATTCAAAATGTAGCTGCCGCTTCCGAGGAGCAGTCAGCTAGTATTGAGGAGATTACGGCGTCTTCAAATAATTTAGCTGAGATGGCACAGGAACTTCGTAATATCATACAAAAATTCAAATTATAACAATAACGAATATCAAAAATCCGCTATATTTTCTAAAGGAAGTTTTGCCTTTAGAAGATTATGCGGATTTTTTCATTAACGCTTAAAAGTTCTTCTCTAATTTTAATGTCCTCTTGTTCATCCAGGCAATCGTTTGTTCTAGCCCTTCTCGATATGAGGTACGTGGTAAAGGGCCTATTTCCTTTTCGTATTTTTTCCCACTTAAAATGACTGGTTCTTCGGTTAAATACAACATTTCGACCACTTCCCTCATATTAGGGTTAAATGCTCCAATAAATTGGATCATGCCTTTAGAAATTGTACGAACGCCTTTTTTGTAACCTGTAATTTCACGTAAAATTTTTACTAGTTCTTCCCCTGTAATTGGATGAACGGCTGGCACGTTCCAATTCTGATTATATGTGTCGTCACGTAAAGCAAGCTCAACCATAGCCTTTGCGCCATCAACTGTATAAAGGAATTCCCTTTCCACCTGCATATTTCCTACAAAATTAGCTTTTTTACCTTGTGCTATATTTTTTACCGTTTCATAGAGCATTGTATTCTCTGCATTTGGTCCGTATAAATCCGGGAAATGAACAATTAACGAGGGTATATTACTGTTTTTTAATTTATTTTCCATCATTAAACGAATTTTCCCTTTTTTCGTTTGTGGTTCCTTTTTAGCTTGCTCTATTACAGGGTTTGTTGATTGTCTTCCATAGGCATAAATATTATCTACTAGTGCAATTTTCGCTCCTCTCCTTTCTGCTATGTTAATCACCATGTCTACGCATCGTATATGGAGTTTTTCCCAATCTTGATACGGAAAGCTAATAGCATGAAAAATAATATCTACACCATTTGAAGCTTTCATCAAATCCTGTTCATTAAATACATCACCCGAAATGATTTCTACATTTTTGTGATGCTGAAAAAGTGCAACTAACTTTTCTTTATTTCTAGCAAATGCCTTCACCTGTATATTTCGACTTACTAGTTCATTTACTAGTGCATATCCCATACCACCAGATGCCCCAATAACCAATGCTGTTTGCAAATTAAATTACCTCCCCTATTAATTAACCAGTGGTCAAAATAACTATTAAATGAAGCTCTAGATTTTTTTACTAGAGCTACTTTCAATATGTGTTAAAGCCTTAATAAGAAATTTTGCATGTATATCCACCGCTTCTTTCGCTTCCTCATAATTTTTTACATAATGACGATAATGTGTAACAAATCCATGAAGAGCAATAAATGTAGAATGTATATCTGAAATCAGCAGTTCTTTCCTTGATAAGCACTGTACAGCTTGTGCAAATTTTTCATAACTAAGATTCGCTGCCTCTTGCGAAAGCCCATCAATTTCACTATCCCTCATTATAAACATTAATTCATACTGACTTTGATTATTTAAACCAAACGCCATATAACCTACAAAAACATTCAGTAATTTAATGTTATGATCTTCAGGACCGTTCATATTTTCATCTAAAGTATTATTTAGTTCAGAAAAATAGTCACTTACTATTGCATAAAATATTTCTGCTTTATTTTTAAAATGATAGTAAATAGCCCCATGACTACAACCAAGCTCTTTCGCAATACTACGCATTGATACTTGGTGAAAGTCCTTGGTGATAAATTGCTTATGAGCCTCATTTATAATCATTTCTTTCGTCAAATCTTTTGTTGACGGCTTACGTGGCGACATAATTATCCCCCTTATTGACCGGTGGTTAATAAATAGTATATAGTTGTTTTCATTTTTTTTCAATATGACACGAACATGGAACAAAAATAATTTCAGGAGCTAAAAAACAATCTCTTACCACTTGAGAGTAGGAGATTGTTTCTAACAACTTTAAATTAAACTTTTCACAACTTTTGAAATAACAGCGCCTTCTGCCTGACCAGTTAACAAAGGTTTTGCAATTTTCATTGCTTCCCCCATGTTCATTCCTTTCGCAATGCCTGCTGCCACAAGTTTTTCTGCAATTTCTTCTTCTGTTAATTGCTTCGGTAAAAATGATTTTAAAAGTGCTAATTTTGCTTCCTCTTTTTCAATTAAGTCGGCTCGCCCTGCATTTTGAGCACCCTCTAAAGCCTGATTTGTTTGTTTCACTTCACGATTTATAATAGCCATTTCCTCTTCAGACGATAAAGCCTCCCCCTTTTCTTTTTCAGCTAAATCTAGAGCAGACTTCAAAAGCGATAGTACGCCTTTTGCTAATACATTCTTTTCTCTCATTGCCTGTTTTAATTGTTCAAATACTTCCGTTTTTAACAATGTTTTCACTCCTTTGTGACATCATTATACCATAAAAAAATACCGTAACCTTTAGGGATACAGTAGCGTGTGTCACGAAATTATGCCGGGGCATATTTAATACTATTTTACTTGTTTAAGCATAGATACTTCAGCTTTTGTCGTTATTACATCCGATGATATAATATCAAATTTTGCATCTACAAGATCAATTTTTCGACTTAAATTTTGTTCAACTTTGTCTAATCTTTTTTCCAACGTTTCGTTTTTTTCTTCCAGTCGTTTCTCACCTACATCAATTTTTCCTACTAATCTCTTCTCAACTGCTTCGATTTTTTCTTCTAATCTCTTCTCAACTGCTTCGATTTGTTGTTGAAGATCCGATTTCATGTCTTGCATTTGCTTTGAAAGCTCTAAAATTGCTTGAAGAATCGTATGTTGGTTGACTTCTTGTTCCATTTTTGAGTTCCTCCTCTCTTTTATATTTATTACATTATCTATTAATTTCACGCATTAATCACAATAAAAATAGGTAGAGTTACATAAGCAACTCTACCTTCATTCTATCTACGATTTATCTTAAAGTCAAAGTATTAAGAGATGGAATTTGTTAATTTTTCATCCGTTAATTTCACTTGATATAATCGTATCACTTTATATTCCTATTATAAACAGATCCTTACAATCACTTCTCAAATTACCATGGCACCAGTATTTTACTCCAATGAAACTAACTGCATTAGCAATATCTAGTGATTTATTAATCTCTGCCATTTACCCAATAAACAAAACCAATAACAGCTCCACCAATAATATTACCTATTGTAACAGGTAATAAATTCGAAATGGCTCCACTAAACGATACTAGTTCACCATGAGGTATGAGGAGCGCAAGAGAAAACAATGTCATATTTGCTATACAATGCTCAAATCCAATTGTAACAAATGGGAAAATACAGCAGAAAATCATCACTAATTTCCCAGTCTCTGTTTTTAATTTATAAGTGCACCATACGGCCAAGCATACTAGTAAATTACATAAAATACCTCGACATAAAAGTTCAACGAAGCTACCACTCATCTTAGCTGTAGCTAGTTTTTCAATGTAAGCTGCTATGTCTCCGCCTGCTAGCCCCGAGTAAAAAAATAATGCGGCTGCTAACAAAGAACCAAAAAAGTTTCCTATGTAACTAAATGTCCAAATGCCCAACATCTCTAATGGTGATGATTTTTTTGATAGTGTACTAACCGTTAAAACTAGATTATCACCGGTAAATAAATTGGCTCCAGCCATCATGACCATACTAAGTGCCACACCAAATGATAACCCTTGTACGATCTTCATACTTGGTACCCCAGCTGGACTTAATAAGCCCCCTATAGTAGTGATGAGCAAAATGCCAAATCCAATAAAAAGTCCGCCGAAAATAGCTAACAATAAATAATTAGCAGGCTTTTGCTTCATCATGTTAATTTTTGTTTCAGCTGTAATACAAACTGAAGAAATTGTCTCTTTCATACTTTCATCTCCCAAACAACATCAAGCTAATTTAATAACTCATTTTTACGCTGGTCTTAAGTAGTCATCGGTTTCCACTCTAACCAACTTTTATACAAGGCTTACATTTTAACAAATTATTATTCCAAAATATCGTTAATTAGCAAATTTAAAGTAAATTCCTCCAAATATACATATAATCATGCACTATTACTTTCTATGAAGACATCAATTTGTATTTCGAGTTACTCGCTTTCGCATAGATAGTCAAGAATAATTCGTATTTCTCGCAGTACTAAACCAAGAATAATTTTTGATTAATATTTTTTTCAAATTATTTAATACTTCTATTAGTGATTTTATCGTTGATTTGGATTTATATTGATATGATCCCAGCAAAAAAGAGCAACAGCTAGAAGCCGAAATTATTGTAAAGCTAGAGTATTTTAATCCTGCTAATAGTGTGAAGTACCATGTTGCTAAAGCGATGATTGAGGATGCTGAAGCTCGTGGCGTGTTGACAAAGGATAAAACAATAATTAAAACAACTAGTTGCAATACAGGTATTGCTCTAGCAGCAAATGCAGCTGCAAAAGGCTATAAGCTTCGAATTCACATGCAGGATAGTGTAACTGAAGAGCGAACAAAGGTAGTTAAACTGAACAGAGGTTGTACCATTTTCAGATGTTCCAGAAATGGTAACTGCCTTTGAGGAAACAGATGGTGACTTTGTTGAAACGATTAATGTATTTCGACAAACAGTCGTTGAACAAGAAGAAAATGTTGTATTTTTAAATCAGCTTGATAATGATGCCAACCCAAATATTCATAAGTTAACAACTAATCCTGAAGTCTGGGAGGATACAGACGGACAAATTGATATTTTTGTAGCAGCAATTGGCACAGGTGGTACGATAAGTGGAGCTGATGCATATTTAAAATCTAAAAATAAAGCTATTCAGATTATTGGTATAGGGCCTGCTGTTAATTCCATTGCAGCAGTGGATAATCCAGATATCATTGAAATCACCACCGCTTCTCCGATGCTGACGAGGCTCGCGCGCTATCGAATGTTCATTTAGAAATAATTGATGAAGTACTCGGGGTGGAAACTGAAAAGCTTATGAGGCGGCACGTGCTGTTGTGAAGTCAGATCGTATATTAGTAGGTACTTCATTTAGGGGCCGCTCTATTTACCGCTACAGCCCTTGCAAAACGTCCAGAGAACAAATGGAAATGGATTGTGGTCTACTTGATTTATTTTAAAAACAAGCGCATCGGAATACAAAGTAGTTTAGACATTTATAAAAAACGAAGGGTAAATTAACTTACCCTTCGTTCATTTCAATAACTTGTTAAAAAAATCTTTCCTTTAGTTTTTTTAGACGATTCAACGGCAGTTATCGCATTTTTAATGTCTAATAAATCATAATGAGAATCCACTGCCATCATTTTTAACTTACCACTATTAACTAGATTGATTAAGTGATGAAATGTACTTTGCCATCTTTCTATCGAAACTTGCTTGTTCCAATGACGTAAATGAAACATATTTGCCTTTACATATGCCTCTTTAACGATTCTTTGCCAATTCACTTGTACACCTGATAAAAGACCAATCGCTAAAAAATTCCCTCCAGCTTTCAGACAGCAGGCAAGATCGTTACCTGCTGTTCCCCCAATAGAATCAATTGCGGCATTAGCCCCATTGCCATTTGTTAGTTCCATTACCTTCTCATAGAGCGGTGCTACTGAAGTATCTATTACATAGGAAGCGCCAAGCTGAATTAAATCGTCCGTATGTCTATTATTTCTCGTTACCGCGATTAGTTGAAAACCTAACAATTTTGCTAGCTGAGCAAATATGTGCCCAATTGCGGACCCACAGGCATTCACTAATAAAACATCATTTGGCTGTAATTGTAATATATCCGTGCATGTTACCCAAGCTGTCATTGGATTGATATACATTTGGGCTGCAGTAAAATCATCTATTGAATTTGGAATAAGCACTGCAAATTCTGCACTTGTTTTTACAATCTCCTGCCAAGTTCCTTCTCCTCGTAAAGGTAATACACGCTTTCCAATAAGATCCTGAGAAACATACGGACCTACATCCTCTACAATACCAACCCCTTCATAGCCAGGAATAGTTGGTAAAGAAATTCGATGAGCATAACTCCCCCATATTGGTATTAAATCTGAAGGGTTAATAGGTCGCGCCAGCATTCGAACAAGAATTTCTTGTTCTTGAGGGGGGTGAATCGTTTTATTTTCAAACTTTAGAACTTCCCGAGGGCTTCCAAATTCATATAATTTAATGCTTTTAGCTTTCAAAAAATTAACTCCTTTATAATTGATTAATAGCATTTTTTGCAACTACTCCAAAATGAAACCTTCCAGAGATTTTCCTTATCCTGATCATTGTCTTCTGCATCGGGCTTTCTGAGCGATTTTTCTCCCATTCCATTGCGTCACTTTCGAAAAAAATACTTTTTTATTCAATGACAATTATAAGGAGATTTAATGGTCTGATGGTGTTTTAAAGCTGTGAAATGGTAAAATCACCGTCTTCGGTCATACATATTTGCAAGTTTTTATTAATTTCTATCTTAATAGGACTAACAATTGCTTTTTTATTAGAAAAATACCAAACACGTTCACTTGGTCCTAACAGTAAATTTGCTCCATCCTCATAATTCCCCATAAATGTGAGAGCATTTGAGCGAATCTCGTTATGATTCATTGGCGTTATACCGTATTCTTTTAAACGATCAGCTACTAAATAAATAGCATCCGTCGTTAAATTCATTTCGGCAATATTTAGTACATGCTCGGGTGAAAAATTCTCTGCATCCTGTTTTGGATTTACTTCCTGCCTTGAAATAAGCTCAATAATATTTCCTTCCGGATCATAAAAATAACAAGAATAAGCTTTTAATGTATCAAAATATACTTCATCCTGCCCCTCTGACAATAATAATTCTGCATATTCTTTTACCCAGCTTTTCGCTTGTTTAAATAAATTACATGGAATATTTAGCGCAAAATGATATTGTTTTTTTACCAAATACGGTATTTTTTCAAAAGTAATAACACTTTCACCAACAGCTATATCAAAAAAATTATCCTTATTCTGTATTAATGAAAATCCTAAATGATTGCAGTAAAATTCCTTCATTTTATGTATATCATACACATATAGTATCACCTTTGTAATCTTCATTCGTAAAACATCTCCTTTGCAATTATTAACATTTACTATACTTATTAAAATAAATATCTTCCTCATGCAAAAGAATGAAAATTACTTTATAGTTGGAGACGATCCCCTCGCTATTTGGTTGTGAAATCGAATCACTACGGCATCTAGGGCGGTTTAAGGGGCGGCACTGCAATTCCTTCATTCTTTTGTAACACCATTCGCTCTCCGTCGATATCCATTGTTGCTGTTCCAGATAGTACAACGAAAAATTGTTGTGCATGATGGTGATCATGATTTACCTCTACTGTTTTAGCAAACATACGCTCATGAATAATACTGAGATATTATTTTTCACTAAATGCCAACCATCACATTGTTCTCCCCGTCTGTAATGCTCTGCAACTTGTTGTCTAATTTTCAAAACTGATTTCACCTTCCTTTTATTTTGATTATTATGGATATTTTCCTAATATTTCTATAAAATATAAAATAAGTATTTTTACTATGACGCAGTAGGGAGTGGAATCGTTGCATATCAAAAAACAATTGCTGGGCACTGCTCTCGGCTATGTGCTGGCATTATTCATTGCATATATCTTTTTCGATTATTTTTCCTGGTCGTTTACTGTAGGTTCTATTGTAGGTATTTGTTTATTTGCTCTAATTTTAATGTTCATGAAAAGGAGATAAATCCCCTTTTCATAAAGTATTTAAAAATTTTTCGAACTTGTTGGCACTCAGTATTTCATGTGTTATAAAATGACCATTGTAAAATAATCCAAAGGTTGTCCATATGATAGGTGCATTCTGTGCTTCATCTTTCGTCCTTAGTTGATATGCATGAAAAGGAATGCCCCTTTTCTCAGCCATTTTTTTTAAATCATCTATAACGCCAACTGCAAAAGGGCATTGGGCAGTGAAGTAGATCACAATACCACTGTTATTCGATAAAGCATTTTTCACCCGCGGTTTAAAGGAAGGATCGTCGGCATAATCGTTAAATTTATAGACAGCTAGCTGAAAATAAGGTGCTGCTTGATCTACCATTTCAAATCCCAAATATTCAAAAAAACGCTTATCACTTAGAAATGGAAGCTTTTTCTCTCCTACTATATGGACGATGCCATCCATACCTTGCGCTAATGCATCTTCCTTACACTTTTCAATCAATTGTCTAGCATGCTTTTGATTTTTGAATTTCCCTGAAACCCATAGGCAATTGATATACATATAATTCGGTGCATCGATAGGAACCCAAGCTTGATTTGCCGGTAAATATTCAATAAACACTTTTGCCCGGGCGTTTAAACGATAAAAAACTAGCCCCTCATCCATACGGTTCATCAACCATTCTTTCTTTTCCTTTACCGCTTCTTCGTATTGCTTTGAACCGAGTGCGCAACATATATGTTCCTGTTCAATATTATTTCTAGTAATTTGAATATAATCCACTTTACTTTTCGCCTCTTTACTAATCTAATTTGATACTACTATTTTAGTATATCGAAGGTAGAAAATGGATAGTCTATAATCTGGAGTTCACGACAAAAAAGCGAACAATTTAAATAAATTTATCACTTTATTTTTTTAAGTAAACCTTATCGTATCTACACATAATATAGTCATTATTCTTCTATCGCTTTAACATACGTAACTGCATTAAAAAAGATGGTTTTATCTTTCCTTTACACAACTTTTTTTCACACTAGTTATTTAATCGGAGATAGGAAAAAACGTTGCTATAGACCCACTCAAAGTTTACTTGGTATCATATTATCAGGAGGTGATTTCTGGTGAATTCATCAAAAATTGCATTTTTATCAGTTTTAAGTAATTCAACTGTTGTCATATTAAAAATTATTGTTGGATTGTTCACAGGATCAGTTGCAATTGTATCGGAGGCAATCCATTCACTTCTAGACTTACTCGCCTCTTTTATTGCCTTTCTCTCCGTACGGATTTCCAGTAAACCAGCCGATAAAGAACACCCCTACGGACACGGAAAGGTTGAAAATATTTCTGGAACAATTGAAACACTTTTAATTTTTGTTGCTGGCATTTGGATTATTTACGAGTGTATTCATAAAATTATCGCTCCCACACCAATAAAACTCCCAGTTTTAGGAATACTAGTCATGTTATTTGGCGCCTTGATTAATTTTTTTGTATCAAGAATTGTTTATAGAACTGCAAAGAATACTAACTCTGTTGCCATGAAATCAAATGCACTGCATCTACTTACAGATGTCTATACATCATTAGGTGTTGCATTGAGTTTATTGATTGTCCATTTAACTGGTTGGTATATTTTAGATCCAATCATCGGAATATTATTAGCAAGTTATATTATGATGGAAGCTTTCAAACTGATGAAAGAAACATTTCCTCCTTTAATGGATGCACGATTATCGATGGAAGAGGAAGAGCAAATTATTCAAATTATTGAATCATTTAAAGATGAATACATTGAGTATCACGATTTTCGAACTAGACGTTCAGGGGCGGAAGAATACATCGATTTCCATTTAGTCGTAGCATCAAATGAAAGCATTGAAACCGTTCATAATTTATGTGATCGTATTGAAGAAAAGATTAATACCCATTTTCATCAAGCCAATATTCTGATTCACCTAGAACCGGAGAATGAAAAAATAAATGAATGATGCCAATAACCAGGTTTTTCAAAGTACCTGGTTATTTGTTTTATCGCTAAATGCATGTAACTTTTTTCAAAAGGACGATGCTTTGGGGAAGCAAAACTTTTTACTGAAGCATTATTAATGAAAATACCCATCATCTGGTTTGGTAACGAAATTTCCCATTATAACAGAGGAGGAAAAAATGAATGCAATACAACATTTCTCAAGAGAAAAATGAACGTAAAAAATCTTTCATTAATGTTAAGCTTTACGAATACAATTTGAATCATTTCCCAAAAGATCTAAGAGGCAGATATCAAGAAATCAACCTGTTCCTTACAGATGAAAAGGATCAAATCCGTGGTGGCATTTTGGGAGAAGTTTGTTGGAATTGGTTAGAGATACATACACTTATGATCGATGAGGATATTCGCGGATTAGGGCTTGGATCTAAATTGTTAGTAGAAATCGAACGAATTGCTTTAAATAACAAATGTGATTTTATAAAGGTCGATACTTTAAGTTTTCAAGCATTAGATTTTTATCAAAATCACGGATATCAAATCTACGGTACATTGGACAATGTCGGGAGGGATTATAAACACTACTATTTAAAAAAGGATCTATCATAGTCTTACAAAATTTCCTTGTAACTATTTGAAACGAAGAATGAAAATTAATGAACAGATGTTTTTGTCAGAAAGCGCAGCATCAGCAGGAGGTCACTCAGTCGGTGTTGCTGTCGCTTCGCTTTCGATTCTAAAAAAATTTTTGTAACTGTCATTTCACTTACGCTACAAAAAATTTACTGAAGGGAAGTTAAATTTCTGATCGTTGTAGGGAATATATATGATGAATTTTATTAAAAATAAACGTCTCCTTTTCCTTCATAAAACCATTTTTTTCAGCCACACGAATTGATGGTCCATTTTTAGGATCAATAATACTTATTAATTTATCTTGTCCTAACTGTGAAAATCCATATTCCACACAACTTTTAGCTGCCTCAGTTGCGTATCCTTTAGACCAATATTTTTTATGAATATGGTAGCCCACTTCCACTTCAGTTTTTCCATCTACTATTTGTTTAACGAGGCCACAATCTCCAATTAATTCATTCGATTCTTTTAAATATACTGCCCATAAGCCATATCCATCTTCTTGATATCTTTGTTTATTTTTTAAAATCCAATTTTTTGTTTGTTCTAAATTAAATGGAGACGGATAATACTTCATTGTTTCAGCATCAGAAAAAATGGCGTAAAGGACAGACATATTATCATCATGTAATTCTCGCAATTCTAACCTTTCTGTTTCCATAATTATCAATTTAGTTCACCCCTTAAATATGTAAATTCTTGATCCCCATTCTAGTTTAGAAGAATCATTCCGTATTTACAAAAATATATATATATAGGAGTTTAAAAATAAAACGATCAATACTATATAGGCGAGGTGTAGGTTTTTTATGTATTTCGGGATTATTCCGCTTATCCTATTTTTTATTTTTTTGTATTCTTACTTGAAAGATCCTAGAAAAATAGTAAATGGCTTTTTATTTAATATTTTTTTCTGTTCATTTCTTTTATTTTGTACGATTGTTTCTTTAGCATCTGAAAACAATACTATAAAGCTTTTAGTTATTATTCCTTTAATAGCACTTTTCTTTTTGATACCTTTTGGAATTGTAGCTTTAATGTTCGGCCTATTTCTTAATGCAAGAATTTTAATGAAAAGAGAAGGAAGACGCCTAGCAAATTCCTTAACATTAATAGTAGCTATTATTATTTTATTATTTATTGTCATGCCTATTATTAGTCCATCTAGTTTGTTATCTAATATATTTCAGCCTGTTTTTGGAGGAATATCGCTTATTGCTTGTTATTTCTTGATTCATTTATCCAACTTTCTATCTGCATATTTTCTCTATCAGTTTAATAAACCAAAGTATAACCAAGATTTTATCATCGTGCTAGGCAGTGGTTTAATTAACGATAAAGTACCACCACTTCTTGCAAGTAGAATTAATAAAGCTATTGATTTTTATCAGAAACAAGCAGCAGTTAACGCACCACCAACCATTATTTTTTCTGGAGGACAAGGTCCCGATGAAAATCTACCTGAAGCGGAAGCGATGCAAAAATATGCTGTTGAAAAAGGCATTCCCCTTGAGCATACAGTGCAAGAAAATCGTTCTGTAAACACCTATCAAAATATGTTATTTTCGAAACGGATTATGGATACGTTAAAACCAGATGGTAAATACAACAGCATCTTTACAACGAATAATTTCCACCTTTTCCGTTCTGGTCTATACGCTAGACAAGCTGGCTTGAATAGCCAAGGTATCGGCTCAAAAACAGCTTTTTATTATTGGCCCAACGCAATGGTTCGTGAATATGTTGCAATTGTTGTAATGGGGCGAAAAAGACATATGAAAATTGTTGGGACAATTCTTGGAATTTCTCTACTCCTTTCTTTATTTGGCTTATTATTCTTCTAGTTAAATTAAAAATGATCAATTAAGGGTACTGAATCATAATTTTCTAGTACCCTTTTATTTGTCGTTGACAGTAGATGTTTTCCTCGGACCCCTATTTTAAATGCGACCAAACTTCATTTCACTATTTAAACTGCTTCGAGTTGTTTTCGTTTAACTGTTAGCATATTTATAAATAAATTTCTTATAAAACAGACATTGAAAAGTTGCATAGTGGTTTTTAACTAGATTTATTGAGGGAGTGACAATGAATGCACTTACAAAAAAAATCGTCTTGGTTTCTTGCATTATTAACTCTAGTAGCGGTTATTTCAATGTTTTCTTTGTTGGATTCACCAAAACAATCAAAAGAGGCTATTACCTCGACAGCAGAAGCTGATCAAAAAGCTGCAATACAGACTGTTTCGAAGGAAGTATCTTCATCTAGCCCTTTATTTGAAGAAACTCGTCTACAAGTTAGTAACGAAAGAAATCAACTTCGCCAAAAGTTAACGCAAAAAATAACGTCAGGTGAGTATTTTGTTGACGAACAAAATACAGCGTCTATGGAAATCGATACTCTCCTTAAGGAAGAATCTACAGAGGCACTACTTGAGATGCAAATCAAATCATTAGGCTTTCCCGATGCTTTAGTACGAATAGAAGGAGCAAACATTTCCGTAACTGTGGTGGCCAATAAATTATCAAAATCTCGAGCAAATGAAATTATTTATCTAGTAAAAAAAGAATGCGAGGATGCAAATGTGCAAGTAAAATTCGGTGCAAATAATTATTAAAAATGGAAAAAGGGGGTCTTCATTTTATTTACGAAAAACTGCGCCTTAGAGGAAATACCATTTTAAGACGTTGTAGCCCCCTCTTTAATCTTCCATATATTTTCTACATACAGCTTAGGATATGACATCATTTGAAGTGGTCTTTTTATAGAGATTACACTTTAACAATTAAAAAATTCCAAAATGTCCTTTACTAGTTGTTCTTGATCTTTACCTAATGTCATTAAATGCTTGGATTCTTTATAACCTTTTATCTTTTTTACATTTGAATTGACATTATTATAAATAACATTAGCGCTATGTGTGTACAATTCATCATCTTGTTCACCATAAAAAATGGCAATTGGAACTAATATTTTATTAAGATTTTGAATGGTAGACTTAATAAATTGTTGAAATACAATTAATGTATCTAAGGGCATTTGATTAAACATAGCAATTTCTTGAGAAATTTGAAATGAAGACTTCCCCTCTACTTTTTTGTAATTGTATGCGTAATTTATAATTCTTTTTTTTAGTCGTTCTGGCTCCCTATCGATCGGTACTGATAATACAATTGCTCGCTCTATTTTTTCAATCTGTGCAAGTTTCAATGTAAATATCCCGCCAATAGACAAACCTATAACAGAAATTTTTTGGAATCCCTCGCTAATTAAAAATTGATATGCATTCACAACATCTTGCCACCAATAATTTACATTATATTGTAGTAACTGTTCTGGAGCACACCCATGTCCTCGGTAAAGTGGTACATAGCATGTATAACCTTTTTTATGAAATTCAATAGCAACCTTCTTCATATCTCTAGTATGGCTTGTAAATGCATGTAAAAGTAATACAGCGTGATTATTACCTTTCAGGTAAATTTCTTTAGCAGGAAGTATCTTTATCACAAAACCAAACCTTTCTACATAAATACTAACTCTCAGTATAAAGATACTTTACCAAAGTAGCCAATTATCTAAAATACCCGTCTATTATTTTTATATTGTGGAAGACCATCACTAATTTCAAAATGGCATAAGACAGTTTGGAGTAGCTCATGAAAATCATATAAGGGGTTTTATATGTCTGTGTATTTTTACTGGACGTTCTCTGTGTGCTTTATTCTCCACAGAATCGCTCAACATTCTTATGCCCCTACAAATAACAAAGTAGCAACTACAGGGGCATCTTCATGTTCATTTAATTCGGTATAACCTACCGTAAGATATGTATTACAACAATATTATTATCAAGTTAATAGCCCTTCTCCCGTACTTTCTCGGACATATCATAGCGATGAAAGGAGAAAAATTTATGTGTATTAATAAAGATAATTGTAATTGTTTATCAACGAGAAAAGAATGTGATAACTTTGGACCGTTTGTGGCTAAAAATTTTAATTGTATAAATTCGGAAATCGAAAACGGCGAAGAAAACAACGGCGGTTCAATCATTCCCTTTTCCTCTGGAAATACACAAACTGTAGTTGAAAATATACTCGGCAATAATCTTGCTAGTCTTATAGGGTTTGGTACTGCTATAGACCTTGTACCTATTGCAAATAATACAATTAATTTAACTGGACTTTTAACTGAAGCCTTCACCGTCCCACGTGCAGGAAATATTACTGCTATTTCAGCTTCATATACTGCATTAGGGGGACAGGTTGAATCAGGATCTGTCACAATCCGTGCTCAAATTTTTCGTGCCCCTATAGGAAGTAATAGTTTTACAGGTACAAGTGCTAGCGTTGATTTAGCGCCAACAATTACAGAACCTATACCTTTAGGTCTGTTAGTATTTGCATCCGCTAATATTCCACCAGTACCAGTAGCTCCAGGTGACCAATTATTAATGGTATTTTATATTTCTTCGTTACCAGGAGATACTACCGTTGACCTTATTCTTGGTACTGCAAGTGCAGGAATTACTATTGTTTAAAATTTCTAATTGGATGAAGTGGAAGTTTTACAACTGAACATGCTATCCCCATTCCTATATTAGTAGCTTGGGTGCTGCAATTTCAGATAATATAAATAAGAAATTTAGCTTCTTTTAGCAGAAGCTAAGGTACAGTATCTTCTTTCATTACAGTGTTTATTTTTAATTTATTTCTCAGGCTATTCACTATGCAAAATAACTTTTACTTCATGTAAAGCAATTATCCTCCTTTAGTATGAAGGGTCACTCCAATCCCAAGTGACCTTTTTTATTGTCGTACCCCACTAAAATATTACTTGCTTGATAAATTTTTAATGCCTATTGTGACTGGATGAATACCCCACTCCTTCGCTACAGCCTACATATTATATAGTGTAGAAAGGAGGATTTTATTATGGGATACTATGGAAACGTAGGCTGTGGCTGTTATGGTGGCTATGGCCGTGGCTACGGTTCATCATTTGCGCTGATTGTTGTTCTATTCATTCTTCTAATTATTATCGGCGCTACTTTCATAAATAATGAAAACTGTTAGCATCCGTACAAAACTATTAGTCTTTCTCACCTCTTTAAAGGGTCGCTTCCTGCCTAGTGACCCTTTATCGTTTAGGTTTACATGACCATTACTGGTGATCCGCTGTCGAATTCTATTAATCTAGAATTTATGCTGTCCGAGGTGAGTCTTTCTCATACGCGCATATTGGAAGAATCAAATCATATAAATTACTGAATCTTGTATTTATAAAATACATGAAAAAGGACACTCCTATACTTAGGAAAAGTGTCCTATAATTGAATAATGATCTACTTCTATTATCTGTTATTCTTGAGATAGTTTTATTAGCTTTTGCTAGGGTGAATTAAATTTGTTTTTCGAACCTTTTAAAAGCCTCAGACATTCTGTTAATAATCTCGTCAACCTGTTGGCTTGTAATAATAAGCGGTGGAGCAAGAGCAACCGTATTTGTTCCCTTCCAATCGAAGTAACGTAATTGCAGCCCTAAGTCCATGCATATATCAGTATATAGAGCTGCGGCATGTACCGTAGGGTCAAATGGGATGCCGTTTTCAGGATCTTTAATTAGCTCAATACCGGCCAGTAGACCAAGACCTCTGACATTCGTTATATGTTTATAATTTCTTTCGAGATACTTAAGTCCTTTTAATAACTCTTCACCACGAAGCCTACTATTCTCAACAATTTGATCTCTTTCTAATATTTCAAGTGTCTTTAAGCCAACCGCGCAAGCCATCGGATGTCCACTATAGGTGAATCCATGGAACATCATTTCATCTGATTGAATAAATGCTTCTCTTACATGCTCTCTCATAATTACAGCACCTAGGTGAGCGTAGCCACTTGAGATTCCTTTTGCAACACATAAAAAGTCCGGAACAATGTTCCAATTATCTACACCAAAGGTCTTTCCGGTTCTTCCAAACCCACAAATCACCTCATCTGCAATAAGCAAAATGTTGTGTTCGTCACAAAGTTTGCGAACAGCTTGAAGGTATCCGTCAGGAGGGAATCTTACCCCGCCTGCACCTTGGATTGGCTCCAAAATGACAGCGGCTATAGTGTCGGATCCTTCTGATTCAATTATCCCACGAATAGAACGCGAGTAATTTGGATCACTTTTGTCACCAAGTTCTGCATTCAAAACATGCGCTGCAGCTGTAAGGAAGTTCGGAGCATTGGAAGTCGTAAATTTGTTGAATCCCTCGATTCCGGTAGCACTTGTGGCACCTACTGTAACCCCATGGAATGATTGTTCAAGAGAAATAATTTTAGTTTTCTCTGGCTGGCCTTTTACTTTCCAATAAAAACGGGCCAGTTTAAATGCTGTATCATTAGATTCCGAGCCTCCCGATGTGAAGAAGCAAACATTCAGATCGCCAGGTGCTAATGAGGCCACTTTTTGTGCTAAAAGGATAGCGGGTTCATTGGATTGTCCGCTGAATGAGGAGCTGTAAGAAAGTTTTAACATCTGCTGTTTTGCTGCCTCAGCAAGCTCTTCATTCCCATAGCCAAGGTTAACATTCCAAAGCATCGATACCCCATCAATACGCTCTTTCCCCTCTATGTCTTTCAGATAAATTCCTTTACCTTCTGTAAAGATTGTTGATGGCCCTGATAAAAAATGGGCTCTCGGTGGTGTAGTTGGATGCAAATAATGTTTTTTATCAAGTTCTGATAATTCCAATTTACTTAGGTTTTTTCGCTTTGTAACGTATTGCATATTTTATTCCTCCTTTAATAGACAAATATAATGAAGCTTTCCTAAGTTGCGATATCAATAAATTTTTCCAAGAATAGAGATTTTGTTTTACTAATTGAAGTTACGTTTTCATCCTCTAGCAGGCTCTCAATAGGGTATATAAATAGCCGCATTTTTTTATATCCTTTGTGTCTCTCTCCTTGCTCACGATATTTTCTGAATGAGTAGAAAGATTGTTACTTTATTTAACTAATATTCTGCCCTTCTATATCTGTTAAGAGTTTCTTGGATTCTTTTGAATACATAGATCTTATCGCTAAATAACAAACACCAATTCCCATCCAAATAAATCCAACCATTTTTCCAGCTGTTGAAAGCCCCCACAAAATATAAAGACAAACCGACATTCCAATTAACGGAATAATCAAATATTTAACGATATTTTTTTGCTTATTTTTTAAATAGTAGTGATTCATTACACAAATATTCACGAAAGCAAATCCTAATAATCCACCAAATGCAACTAAGTCGGATACAATTTGCAAATTCAAAGATACTGCACCAATAATTCCGATTATTGACATTAATAAAATATTATTAATCGGTGTTTTATACTTTGGATGGATATAGCTAAAAAATTTTTGAGGGATGACATTGTCACGTCCCATCCCCAAAAGCAGACGACTTGAAGCTGATTGGCTAGCTAAGGCGCTTGCAATTCCAGATGCGATAATCGTAAGTGTAATATATGTCTGAAGGAACCCTCCCCCTATAGTCTCTAAAACGTTGAAGAAGGCTGTGTCGGGATTATCAATAGCTAAATAGTTTCCTAAAAGAATCACTGCTAAATAAGTTACGGAAACATAAAATACCGTTTGAATGACACAGGTAAACAAAATGGCCAAACCAATTTTATTCCCCCCTACGTTCGTCTCTTCAGCCAAGGTTGTAATAGCATCAAAACCTAAGTAAGCGACAATAACAATAGCTGCCCCGCCAATAACTGCTCCTATTGAAAATGATTCACTATCATAAATTGCCTTATAGTTTATTAAAGTTAAATCACCCATTATAATATAGTGACTTGCGCAGACAACGAAGGCAATCACCGCGATAATCATGAGGAGCACTAAAACTGAATTCAACTTAGTAGCTATATCAATGCCAATTATATTTACAAACGCGATTGGGATAGCGAAGATGAGAACCCAACCCCAAACCGGGATGCTTGGTACAAGGGCGTTTGCAAAACTTGCACTGATCAAAAAAGTTAGCATAGGTATCAACAAATAATCTAGGAGCATTCCCCATCCAGCTATAAATCCTATGTTAGGGTGTAGCGCTTTATGGGCGTAGGTATAGGTTGAGCCTGCAACTGGGTAAGCTTCAACCATTTTACCGAAACTATACGCCGTAAATAACATTGCAACAAAACCAAGAACATATGACAGGACAGAATGGCCCTGTGATACCAATGTGATAATTCCAAACATTGACATCGCTGCAACTGGTGCCATAAAGCCAAGACCAAAAATAACTAAATCTCGCATTTTTAAACTTCTTTTTAGACTTTGCCCATCTGATAAAATTTGAATGTTCTCTATTGATTTTTGTGTTTCTATAATCCCTACCCCCATTGGCATATTATAATTTTGTAATTTACCCTCCATACCAGTTCAGGTATGCTTTGTCTAACTGTCCATAGCCGGCACTCCTACTTCACGTCCGAAACCATTTGTTTCATCCCTTCGAAAGATGTTGTATGGTTTAAAAAACTGTATACATAACTGTTTCTACTTTTATAACACGGGCCATTCGATGCCACACTTTAACTCATTTTGATCCAAACCCCAAATGCTAGCGCCCTAAACAGTGTCGTTTGCTCTTTCCAGGGCATCCGTCTAAAGCTTTCCTAGCAGCTTTGTCTGTAAGGTCCACAACTTCTGGTTAGGCCTCGGGTAATACGACATTTACGTTCTGCCTAACACAATCTGAACCCATTACCACTAATAAACAGTTCGTATTTCGTCTTTTATCTGACTCCCCTCTTTTGTTTTGTTGATTGCCGATTTTTCCTTTGAACTGTAGTAGGAAAAATAAGCATTCTTTATAGTAATTACAGATTATCAGATTATGATAATTTCATATTGTAAGAATCGGAACATTCTAAATTTTCAACCACTAATTATGCGCATATTGAATGCACTTAAAAAAGGGGCTGGGACAATAGTATTTTAACTACTAAAGTAAAACCCGAACAAATTTACAAGACACTCATACGGTGTTTTGCCATTGTTCGGGTTTTCTAATATATTCCTTCATTTATTTAAAAGAATTCGGCTTTCGCAAAGAGTTATTTGTTATATCCCAGCTTCTTTAGCTTTACAAACATTATTTAGCTCGTTTTCAGGCAACTTTTTTGTCCAGTTAATTGATAAGGTGTCATGCATCCAAAATTACGAAACTCATGAATTAAATGGGCTTGGTCATAATAACCATTCTCATGAATAACATCATTTAACGTATAGTGGGTTGTCCTCAGCAGCATATTTAGGGATGATTGAAATCTTACTATTTGGCTAAATAATTTTGGGGAAATACCAATATGGTCTTCAAATTGTTTTCTTAAATATCTAGTTGAATATCCTACTTCATCTGCAAGTTGAGTTATGGTAATATTACCTCTTGTCACGTATATATTATATAATGCTTGTTTTATTAGTTTTGATGATTTATCAATCTCAAAAATTTGACTTTCCAATATTTCATTGAATATATTGACTCTCTCCATAAAACTTTCATTGGTTACTACCTGTTCTAAAATATTCGTATTTACAGGAAACATTTCATTTAAGGAAATTTCTTTATCTGTAAGGTCTTTTATACCGAATTTTAGTGTCTTAATATCTAGGCATGGCAGAAAACGAATACCAAAGTATGTACTGTTTGGGACAAGGTTAATCACTCTACTTTTAGTAACGCTTCCACAAATATTACCGTAATGCTGATCACAATTAATGAGAATATCGATACACCCATCCGGGATAACAGAAATTTGATTACTTACCCCTCCCATTTTAAATTGGTAAAACAGAATAGATGGTTGATTTGGTTTCATTCTAACTTTTTGTTCAGTATAGTAATCTGTTTGAAATTCAAAGTCAGGCTGAGACGGCAAGTAACTAATTATTTTCGAATTTAAAGGATTAATCAATTTTATACCACCTTTAATACAAATTCGTAAACGCTTACAAATCGATGCTTAATATGTGATAATTTCCTCAGTTAATTTCGAATAACAGCTGAATCAACGATTTACAGAAATTTCTTCTTGGATTACCTAACTTGTTCTTACTTAGTAGAGATTTCATATGCCACCTCTTTACGAACGTTCATAAATTAGTGTAAAAAAAGGAAAAATACTCAACGGAACTATCGGAAAATTTCGATAATTAATCATCCTCCCCCATAGTTTCTTATTTTTTAGCGGGAAAATTTTAAAACAGCTATTAAAAGCGCTTTTCCCATTCATAAATATTATCGATCACTATTTTAAAAGCCTGTATTCCTTATCCACTGAAGGTTACAGGCTTTTCTAACAACAGGTTTATAAATCTTGCTGCCATCCTAAAACGGATAATCTAATTTACTCGTCTGTACAGATACCCATTTCGCAACAGTAAACTCATCTACAATCCATTCATATCCAAAACGCCCAATTCCACTTTGTTTCACTCCACCAAATGGAACATTTCCTTCTAACACTGCAGGCATATCATTTATATGTGTTGTACCAGATTCGATCTCAAGGGCTAATTTTTCTCCTCTTTCTAAGTCACTAGTTATAATGGCAGAGGATAATCCATATTCCGTGTCATTCGCAAAACGAATGGCCTCTTCATCATTTTCAGCCGGAATAATTTGTGCAACAGGACCGAAGATTTCACAAGATGCAAGACATGAATCATTAGGTACATCAACAAATACAAATGGGGAAATAACATTCCCTGTACGGTCACCTTCTACGGCAACTTTTAATCCACTTTCCTTTGCTTTATTAACTAAATCCATAATTTTATCAGCTTGTTTTTCATTTATAACAGGTCCAATAATTGTGTTAGGGTCCTTGGGATCTCCTACTGTTAATCCCTTTACTTTTTCTACGTATCTAGCAACAAATTCATCATAAATATCTCGATTAACAATAATTCGGTTTATAATCGCACAGATTTGGCCACTATGCAAAAATTTTCCGAAGATGGCGACTCTCACTGCTTGTTCTACGTCGGCATCTCCTAAAACTACCAAAGGATTATTGCCTCCTAGTTCTAATGCCATTTGTTTTAATGTTCCGCCTGTTACCTTATTAATATGTTTTCCTACTGCAGTTGATCCTGTAAAACTGATAAACGAAGAATTCGTATTTAACAGGAATTCATCTCCTGATTCTTGAAGATCGGTTAAAATTGAATTAAACACTCCTGCAGGAAGTCCTGCTTCTTCGAAAGCCTTTGCAAAAACTTGCCCACCAACTATTCCAACTTGGAGATCTGGCTTATGAACAACACTGTTCCCGAGAGCAATGGCAGGGAAAATTGTTCTTGTTGCCATGTTAAATGGAAAGTTAAAAGGTGTGATGGACGTAATAACACCTAAAGGTAATCGATATACACGGCTAACCTTTCCTGGTGTAGTAGATGCATAATTTTTTGGTGTGTATATTTCATCTACCATATTAATAGAATCTTTAATGTCACTAACCCCGAAGCCAAACTCAATTTGAGCTTTAAGTAGTGTTCCACCTGTTTCCCGTGTAATTAATGCCAAAATATATTCTTTATTTTTCTCTAAATAGTCTAATGCTTTCGTTAAAACCTCTCTTCGTTGTTCTGGAGTAGATTTAGCCCATTTCTTTTGTGCAGCTTTTGCCTTGTGATATGCTTCTTTTATTTGCTCAACATTCGCTAATTCTACAGATGTAATAGTCGATTGATCATATGGATCCTTTATTGCATACGTTCTTTTACTTCCCCCCTCTACCCATTGACCCCCAATATAACTTTTGTTTAGTGTACTTGCCCATTCCATGCAGTTCACATCTAAAGCCTGGTTTTTTGTCATTTAAAGTCCCCTTCCTGAAATAAAATCTATACTTAACGCGATGTAACCTAAATTGTAGGTGCTGTTAATTGTTTTTTATTGTAAAAAGCGGAACTACCATTATCAAATGATAATTAAAACAAAACTAGATAGGGCTAACTGCCTTCTTACTTTTTAAAACGCTTATGAATATTGTTATATTTATAAGTTCCTTCCTCGCTGAATTCAATCAATTCCATCGATAATGCTAGATATCGACTAGTAAATAGATCAGCAAAGTGATCCTTTATTACTTCGAAAAGTTCGTCACAAGTTTCTTTCTTATGTTCAGCCGATCTTCCCGCCCCAATTTTTAATATAGCATGAACAAATGCATCATCTTCTGCTCCATCTGCTACTCGGTAATCTTGAAGTTCAATTGCTCTTGATCGAATGCCTCCAGTCGGAAAAAGATTACTACGGCTAATCAAAACATCATTCACTTTTTTTAGCAAATTTGGAATGTCTGCTTCTTTCTTTATGTTATCGGTATACTCAACAATAAAATGCGGCATGTTTTCATCCCTTTCACTTACTAAAAATGGCGTTCTTACTTTCTGTTCTTAAGAACTGTTTTTCACTAATAATAGTATTTACTAGTCGTCCCACACCTTCAATTTCAGTAATGACTTCATCCCCTACCTTTGTATCAACTAAGCCCTCAGGCGTACCTGTAAGGATAATGTCGTTTTGATTTAATGTCATAAAACTACTTAAATATGCAATCAATTGCGGAATACTAAAAATCATATCTTTCGTTGTGCCTTCCTGTGTCACTTTTCCATTTACATAAGTACGCAAAGTAAGATTCATAGGATCGTTAATATCTTTTGCATCGACTAGCCATGGACCGATTGGTGTACAAGTATCTCTATTCTTTACTTTTAAGTTCGGACGATAATAGTTTTCTAAATAATCACGGATGGCATAGTCATTTGCAACGGTATATCCTGCAACATAATCATAAGCGTCTTCTTGTTTAATGTTTGTCCCGGAACGACCAATGACAACTGCAAGTTCACATTCATAATGCATATTGGTAGCCTCAGCTGGTCGGTAAGTCTGACCTCGATGACCAATAAAAGTATTAAGACCTTTTAGAAAAACTAAAGGTTCTGTTGGTGCTTGAAAAGCAAGTTCCTTTGCATGGTCTGCATAATTTAGCCCTAAAGCAAAAACAGTTCTAGGTTGTACAGGTGGTAGCCAGACAACTTCCTCTTCAGAAACAATTTGTCCATTATCTAGTTTCAGGTGACCATCATTTGTTTCAATTGCGTGATGAATAACATCCTGAAATACTACACGTGCATGTTTCATAATAATCGCGCTCCTTTACCAAACAATGAGATTCTCATTTAACTGTATTTTCTAAATAACCGATTCCATCGATTTCAATTCGTACCAGGTCTCCCTCTTTCACAAGCGGAGGATTTTCAGGTACCCCAACTAGTAAAACATCTCCCTCATACAGCGTCATAAATTCCGAAATTTCAGAAATTAGATGTGATACAGGACGAATTAAATTGGCCGTTGTATTCTTTTGTTTTAATACATCATTAACGAATACAGTAATCGTTAACTTATTAGGGTCAGAGATTGCATCGCGTTCGATAATCCATGGACCTACAGGGCAAAAGTTATCTCTCGCTTTTTGTTTAACAGCTGGTCGATAAAAACTCTCATGTGGAATACTTACATCATTTACAATGGTGTATCCTAATACATGATCTAAAGCTTTTTCTTCTGTTACACGAGTAGCCTTTTTCCCAATGACAATGCCTAATGAGGCACCTACTTGCAGTTGAGATGTATCCTCGGGTAATGGAATGGAAGATTTAAATCCAGTAATCGTGTTTACCGGTTTTATATATAACACAGGCGCTTTGGGAGGCTCTTTATATGGTTCTTTCGTTAAAGATGAACCTAATGCCTCAAGCTCGCCCCTATAATTTAATAAAGCCCCATATACTGTACCCGATATTGGCGCCTCCAAAGAAGACTGCTCTAAGGTTACATTTCGATCACCGAGAATAATTGTATTGCTTTGAGGATCTACTTCCACCTCTTTTGTATGAAGGGTTTCACTAAATTTAATAATTGCCTTACTCATAACGATTCACTCCTCTTATCAATTTCGCCTTGGCGTAATAGCGTCCGGATTTTGAATTGTGCCATTTGTAGGAAGTTAACCTAAAAACGTCACTTCCTGTGACAACGGTTAACTGACCTACATCGTGCAGGCCTCCTTTGAAAATCCGTGACATCCGCCGGAGGCTTTAGGCCAACACGATGTTGGTCACTCAGGCTTTTTCACAGGATGTGAAGTTCTTAGCCTGGGTTCCTCTATTTCAGTAGGTGTTTGGACACCCACTGCAAAGGTACCAAAATCGCATTTCATCTCACCACCTATAGAGGTGGGAGTCTTCTGCTGAATGAAGATAAACTCGTAAATTTTTCTGATGATTATTGAACTTGTAAAAGATCACTAATGATTAACTACACCTTTAACATCATTACCTATATTTGACTTAACGATGATTTCTGGAAAATTATCTGCTGCATTTTTTGACTTACGGGCCCCTATAAGGGTACCAATATAGCAGCCTAAAAAACCTAACGGTATCGAAAGAATTCCTGGTGATGCTAGAGGGAAAATAGGATGACCAGTAAATAGGGCTACACCTGGTTCTGGGTTCCAAACATTTGGACTTACCATTACTAGACCAATCGTGCTAATTAAGCCTATAAGCATCCCAAAGATTGCTCCCGTTTTGTTGAACTTTCTCCAAAAAATAGTTAATAAAATAACTGGTAAATTCGAACTCGCTGCTAATGTAAGAGCAATTGAGGCTACAAAGGCAACATTAAAATTTTGCAAAAATAGTGATAAGGCGATGGCGATAGCAGTGATGACAATCGAAGCAAGACGTACCATAAACATTTGCTGTTTTTCAGTTGCTTTCCCGTCTTTTAAAATTTCGTTATAAAAGTCATGGGAAAATGCTGTTGCTCCCGTAACTACAATTCCAGCAACCACTGCAAGTATAGTAGCAAAAGAAACCGCAGAAATGAAAGCAAACATAAAATCTCCGCCAATATACTTTGCTAATAATGGCGCTGCCATATTCCCTGCTGGGTTAGCCTCTATAATACTCGAAGTTCCAACTAGCTTCGCTGCGCCAAACCCAAGGAAAATGACCATAATATGGAACATGCCCATTATCCACATAAGCCAAACAACTGACTTTCTGGCAACCTGGGCATTAGGTACAGTTAAAAAGCGAACTAATACATGAGGTAGACCTGCTGTCCCAAGAATGAGCCCAAGTGTTAAAGAAGCAGCATCCCAACCGTTTTTATATTTTAAACCTGGATTTAAGAAATCAATTCCAAAAGGAGTGGCGGTTTTCATATCTGTAAAAATGCCAATAAAATTAAAATTAAATTTCCACATAACCATGACAAACATAATAAAGGTTCCGCCTACTAAAAGAATGGCTTTAATAATTTGAACCCAGCTTGTTGCGGTCATTCCTCCAAATAAAACAAAGGCTAACATAGCCACACCAACAATAAGGACTGAAATATTATACGGAATACCTAATAATAATTTGAATAAAGCTCCTGCAGCTACGAGCTGTGCAAGCATATAAAAAACTGAAATAATAATCGTATTGAAGGCCGTTACACCTCGTACTTGTTTAAACTTAAATCGAGCAGTAATCATGTCACCTAACGTATATTTCCCAAGATTTCTTAATGGTTCAGCAACTAAAAATAAAATGACAAGAAACGAAACGAGGGCACCGTACATAAGGAAAAATCCGTCATATCCCGTTAAAGAAAAGGCTCCAATTAACCCTAAAAAGGTAGATGCAGACATAAAGTCTCCAGCTAAAGCAAGTCCATTTTGCCTAGCAGTCAGACCACCTCCAGCTGTATAAAAAGAACCTGCCGTTTTTGTTTTTTTGGAAGCATAGTACGTAATGAAAAGTACCCCTATTGACATGAGTACAAAAAGAAGAATAATGTCCCATCCCATATGTCTACAGCCCCTCTTTTACTATGATTTGCTTTACTTTTTCGTCAAATTCAGCAGACTTCTTTACATAAACACTGCATACCCCAAATGACATAAAGATAATTGAAATACCGTAAATCCACGCCAACGTAATGTCTCCTATTACTTGAACGTTTAAAATATTTGTAAACAAGGCTAGGAATGGTAAAGCTAGTGAATAAGCCAAATAAAAAATTGTGTATGAAATAATAAACTTTTTCTTATCTAAAAGTAGTTGTTTAAAATCCTCTGAAGTGGAAATTTTGTCATAATCTATTTGTTTGTTATCTTGTTGTTCGATGTCTTTTTTTACACTACGCTGTTCTTTTACTAGCTCCAAATTGATAGCACCTCTTTCCTAATAATTCAATAGGGTTCTTACATGCTTCTAATTCTTCAATTTTTAATTTCTATTAAAAACCACTAGTTTTAGCTCTGTCATTTCTTCTACAGCATATTTTATTCCTTCTCTTCCCATTCCACTTTCCTTCACACCACCATAAGGCATGTTATCTACACGAAACGTTGGAATATCATTAATCATTACGCCTCCAACATGAAGGTTTTCAGCTGCAGTTAACGCTGTATGAACATTATCCGTGTAAATCCCTGCTTGAAGACCATATCGCGAATCATTTACTTGTTCAATTGCTTCCTCTACTGTCTGAACTTTATTGATAATAACAATTGGAGCAAACACTTCTTGGCACGAAACTTTTAAAGAAGACGCTGCATTTAATATGACCGTTGGCAATAGAATATTTCCTTTGGCGATTCCCCCAGTTGCTACTTCTGCTCCATGTTGTGTCGCCTCATGAATCCAATCTAAAGTACGTTCCACATCTTCTTTTGAAATAAGCGCTGAAACATCCGTACGTGGATCTAACGGGTCACCAATTTTGAGTTGTTGAGTTGCTTCAACGAATTTTTGCACAAATGTTTCGTACAAACTTTCATGAATATAAATGCGTTGTAATGATATACATACTTGACCTTGGAAAGAAAAGGCTCCCCTCACACAACGATTAATAATTGAATCTATATCGATCCCTTTATCAATAATAACCGCTGCATTTGAACCCAGTTCTAATGTCACACGCTTCAGTCCTGCTTTGTTTCGAATACCAATCCCAACTGCTGGGCTTCCGGTAAATGTAATGGCTGCAATTCTATCATCGGTCACGATTTTATCTCCCACGACTCTTCCGCTTCCAGTAATCACATTAAGAGCTCCATTCGGTAAACCGGCCTCCTGTAACAACTCTGCTAAAAAGAAAGAAGATAGTGGCGTTTGACTTGCTGGTTTTAATACAATTGTATTTCCTGCGGCAATGGCAGGACCTACTTTATGGGCAACTAAATTCATCGGAAAATTAAATGGAGTAATCGCTCCAATAACTCCAATAGGTTCACGCACCGTATATGCTACTCGTTTTTCTCCACCTGGTGCAGCATCCAATGGAAGTGTTTCTCCATGAATTCGCTTTGCTTCTTCAGCTGCAAACTTATACGTTTGTATTGTCCGTTTCACTTCTTCGATTGCAGTAGCAATTGGTTTAGCTGCCTCTAAAGCGATAATTTCTGCCGCTTCATCTAAACGTTTCTCTAACAAAGCTACCAAACGTTCCAAAATAGCTGCACGTTCGTGAGCTGGCATTTTCGCCATGACTGTTTTTGCACGAACTGCAGCTTCAATTGCCTCATTCACTTCTTTGTCATTAGCCTTAGGAATATATGCAATAACATCTCCAGAATATGGAGATGTTAGAGATGCCTGTTCAGTGGCTTGTTGCCATTGACCATCAATATATAAGTTTTTCTTTCTTGCTTGTACTTTTAAATTCATAGTCTACTCCTTTCTGTTATAGCCTACTATTAATTAGATCACTAGCTCATCTTTTTTCATATATTCATTCATGTCGTATGACTCATTCTGCTTGCCATATTGATAGCTTAGCCACTTTACCTTTATCCGCTTCTTATATGGGAATACAGAACAATCTTTTAATTGTATTAACAATGAAGTGTGTTGCCCATTACTAGCTATTTGGTGGCAAGTTCCATCATAATGAGTGCCATCTATTTCAACTTGAATATGGTAAATACCAGGTTTAGGCATTCGGTATCTCTTTTTTACTATTAAGTTAAGAAACTGATGTTTTTTGTTAAAAAGAGAACTTTGATTCATTTCCCCATTAATTTCATAATAATCACCAAGATACATAGGAATCATTTGCACATGACCTTCATCAAGCAATTTTCGGATTGCTGTGGAACTAATTTTTTCATCAGAATGTTGGATTTTTGGAACAGTCGTTACACCCAAACTTCCGGGATTATACTCCGCTAACGTTTTCATATTACCGAGTCCTTTATAGCCATAATGATAATCAAAGCCTGCTACAACATGTATACATCCAAGTCCAATAATGTATTGTTCAACAAAATCGTTAGGAGAAAGACGGGCAAACTCAGGGCTAAACTCAACAACAAATAACTTTTCAACCCCCAGCTTTTCAAATCGATCTTCTTTCAAAGGAAGCGGAGTTAAATAAGTCATTGGCTCCATATGAGGAAAGAGTATATCTTTTGGGTGTGGATAAAACGTCATAACACCAAAGGCGCATTGTTTTTGCAAAGCAATTTGTTTTGCTGTTTCAAGAATTTTTTGATGACCGATATGAACGCCATCAAAAAAACCGAGAGCCAAAACACAAGCTTCCATTTCAGTGAATGTTGATTGATCCATTGAACTTTTGATATAAATCGTCTCCATCGTTTGCCCTCCCCTTTTATGTTAAGTTAGTTGTGGTGCAGTAATCTGGCCATATTTTCCTGCAAAGAATGTCAGAGGATTTCCTTCACGAAGGACAATATTTTCTACTTCTCCAAGGAACAGCGTATGGTCACCAGCTACTTGCTTTCCATATACATTACACACAATATTTGCTAGCGCATCCTTTACTACCGAGATGTCGTTTAGGCGGTCAAATTCAAGTTCACGTTTTTCTTTGATCTGACCAGCGAATAACATAGAAATTTCTTGCTGGTCTTCTGATAATATATTTACCGCAAATTTACCGGAGCGGTTAATTTTATCGAGCATTTTTGCATTTTCTTTAATCGATATTAGTACGAGTTTTGGATTTAGCGACACTGACATGAAGGCATTTGCTGTCATGCCATGAGGCTCTCCATCAATGTCCGTTGTAATAACGGTTACACCGGTTGCAAATTTACCCATCGCATCTCGAAATGTACGATCATCCATTAAAATTCCTCCATTCTTTTTATTTAAATAACCAGTTCTGGTTTGCGCTGTGCAAGATTTGGTGCCTTGGACTGAATTTGTTCATTGGTTTCAATATCTAAAAACGGAGATGTTTCATTAAACCAACTATCCGGTGCTTTTGCACCCCATAATGTTTGACGACGTGGGTCATTTAAATCCCATCGAATTGGCTCGAAGTCATTGTCACTTGTTAAGTAATCTCCGTTATACAGCTCAATGCGGTATCCATCTGGATCTCTTAAATACAAGAAGAATGCATTGGATAAGCCGTGGCGTGCTGGCCCTCTTTCTATGTTCTCTGAATAGCCAAGTGAAGCTAAAACATCGCAGCAATGAATGAGAGCAAGTGGATCAGGTAGCCAGTAAGCAAAGTGATGAAGACGCGGACCATCTCCGTTCATAAAGGCTTGATCATGTACAGTCTGTTTGCGGTGAAGCCACGCAGCCCAGATACTTCCATCTTCTATCGTTGTATATTCAGAACATGCAAAACCTAGCTCCTTGATAAAGAAGTTATAAGCTTTTTCTACATCCGGTACAGCACAGTTTACGTGGTCAATTCGCTGAATTCGGGCACCGCTGTATAAATCGTAGCGCTGAAGTAAGCGCTCGGCTTTTTCAATTTTGCAGAAAAATTCAAGGGGCATCCCTGAAATATCGTGTACATGCAGTGCACGTCCAAGAGCATGCTGAGTACCTTCCTTAAGCCACTTTGTTTTTAAGCCTTTTGCTTGAAACAATTCAGCTAGACGGTCAAGATCTTCTTCTTTTGCTACTTTGTAACCGAGTGCGTGTACCCCTAACGTCTCGGACTTTTTAAGAACTAAGCTGTGGTGTGTGTGTTCTTCAAGCCCTCTCAAATAAACACAATCATCCTTTGTTTCCGTTTCAATCATGCCGAGCGCTTTTACATAAAAATCTTTTGAACGGTCTAAATCCTTGACGTTTATAACCGTTCTGGCAATTCGAATGATATTGAAATCCATACTCCTCATCTCCCTTAGTCGATTAATTAGTTATTATTAACTAACGCTTCTGATCGATTCAAAAATTCCTTCACACGATCAACATATTCTTGTTTGTCATACCCGTTATAAAGCGTACTTGCCATTCTAATTGGATCACCGAAGAAGAAGCGCTCATAAAGTGTTTGTCGAGTACCAAATGAACTGATACATACATCCCATGCCAAACGATAAAGTTTCACCCGATCATAAGCATCTCCAGTGGCTGATTGTAAATACTTATCAAGATCCGGACGAATTTCGGAATGGAAGTCTGATTCTGAAGGGATCGCCATTAAGCCACTTGCTCCCATTAATTGCATAATTTCTGTAAAGCGAGGGTAAATTTTCGGGAAGTAATGACGTGCTGCATTTAACGGTGCAAAATCTGGTGTCATAGTCCCCCATCTATCCACTTTTGCATTTGCTTCGGCAGCAACGACATATGCTTTCATCGTTTCAAGTGCAATAATTACTTCAGAGATTTTCTCCTGTATATGTTGGTATTGGCCAATATTAATTGTCTCTGCCATTAATTGAAGAATACCAAGGACAAACTCTGTTTTCGCGATATTTTTTGATACAACTTGATGTGTCATATGAACAACTGCATTACTTTCATTGTAGGCTTGGTTGCACACATTCACATCACCAAGGGCAAAGACTCGATTCCACGGAACGACAACATCATCAAACACAACAATGGTATCCATTTCTTCAAAGCGAGATCCTAGCGGATGGTCGAAATGAGACTTACCATAATCAAAAGATTCTCGACAAATAAATTTCAAGCCCGGTGTGTTATTAGGAATAGAAAATGCAAACGCATATGGATTTTCTTCAGCTGATTGTTTTAACAGAGTAGATGGGAATACCATGATTTCATCGGTAATACCACCTTGCGTAGCAAGTAATCTTGCTCCTTTAATAACGACCCCTTCGGATGTTTTCTCTTTAATTCTTGCTGCAATATACGGATCTGGAAGCTGTGCTGAGTTTACTCCCCTATTGACTTGCGGCTGAATCAACGTATGTGTTAAAGATAAATCATTTTCACGGCAATACTCGTAGTAGTTGGTCATGTTTTCGGCATAGATGGAGTCCTGCTTTCCAAACATTTCTGCAGCTGAACCATACGCCATCATCCCGACATTAATGTAATCAGGGGAACGCCCCATCATGCCACCATTATATTTCGCCCATTCTTGCATCATTTTGCGACGCATCACTAAATCTTCTTTTGTTTTTGGCTGCATAAAAGATGTACCTACCCGTTCACGAGTTGTCGGTGATTCATATGTCATGTAATCCTTTTTGTCTGGATCATGTTGCAGATCGTAAAGTTCTGCCTGAGTTTTCATAACACCTTTAAAAGCTGGATGTTCAGAAATCTTCCCTTCTACGCGTTTGCCATCAATCCATATATTTGCCTGTGCATGATCAACTCTTTCAATATATTGCTCTCCTGTTTTTGCTGGCATATTGTTTCCCCCTAAAAAATAGTTGTTTACTTCCCAAATTGCGGAATATGGTGATCACCTATAGCAACATGGATTACCTTTGGTTCTGTATAAAATTCAAACATTGCGTAATGACCACCCTCTCTTCCAATTCCACTATCTTTCATACCGCCAAATGGAATTCGAAGATCTCGTACGTTTTGAGCGTTAATCCAAAGCATACCTGCTTCAATAGCATCCGCCATACGATGTGCTCGTTTTAAATCTTTTGTCCATACAAAACCAGCTAGTCCGTAAGATACGTCATTCGCCATATGAAGTACTTCTTCATCTGTTTCAAATTCGATTACGGCCATAACGGGACCAAAAATTTCTTCCTGACATACTCTCATGTCATTTTTGGCATTCAATAAAAGTGTTGGTGGTACAAAATTACCTGCCTTTACCTTTTCCGGAACCACTCCCTGAACTACTTCACAACCTTCTTGTTTAGCGATTTCTATATATTTTTTTACTTTGTTGTAGTGACCTTTTTCAATTAGCGGACCAAGCTCAGTTGACGAATCCATTGGGTCACCGATTTTAATGTTAGCGACACGTGCTTTTAATTTTTCTACAAATTGATCTTTAATATTTTTATGCAAGAATACGCGAGAATTGGATGTACAACGTTCCCCATTAAAAGAGAAAATCCCCCATATTGCTGCGTCTAGAGCTCGTTCAAGATCTGCATCATCAAAGACAATTAAAGGTGATTTCCCACCAAGCTCCATCGATGTTTTCTTTAAAGTATCCGCAGCGTTTTTAATAATAGTGGAGCCTGTAGTCGTTTCACCCGTAAATGAAATCGCTTTCACATCTGGGTGAGCAACAAGAGCAGCCCCTGCTGTTTCTCCAAAGCCATGCACGATATTAAAGACGCCATCCGGAATTTGAGCTTTATGAATAATTTCCGCTAATTTATTGGCAGTCAATGGTGACAGTTCAGCTGGTTTTAGGACAACAGTATTGCCAGTTGCTAATGCAGGCGCTACTTTCCAAGTCTCTAACATGAATGGGGCATTCCATGGCGTAATTAACCCTATAACACCTAATGGTTTATACACGGTATAATTAATGAATTCACCATCCATTGGATAAGATTCGCCATGCAATTTTGTCTCCACCATTCGTGCGTAGAAACGGAAATTTTCTGCAGCACGTGCGGTTTGATTTCTTGTTTGGCTAATTGGCAAACCTGTGTCTAATGACTCTAAGAAAGCAATTTCCTCAATCTCCTCATCGATGATATCTGCAATTCTATTAATATATTGCATTCTTTCTTTCAATTTCATCTTGCCCCACGGACCATTCACAAACGCTTCTTTTGCAGAAAGAACAGCTTGATTTATATCCGCTTCACGCCCCTCAGCGATATAGTTATTTATTTCATTGGTAAATGGATTTTTATTTTCAAAAGAAGCACCTGATTGACTGTCGACAAACTGTCCATTAATATAAAGTTTTACATTTGCTACTTGCTTGTGTTCGTGATTTTTTTGACTCTCAGATACTTGAACTTGCATGTTATTACACTCCCCATTCTTCTCTTACTCCTGTAACGAGGAGTAAGAGAATTTTTAGATTTTGAATGATTATTTAGTGACAATCGCATTTGATAAAATACCATATTGATGTAAAACTTCACGAATCTCGTTTTGAAGTGCCTCAGATGGTAAATCCATTGGCTTACGTAAAACTGGCGTAATTTTACCCATCATGCCCAGCGCTGCTTTTACTGGCCCTGGGTTCGTTTCTTTGAATAACACATCATTTAATGTCATCAATTCATAATGAAGATTTAAAGCTTTTTCAGCGTCGCCTTCCTCCCAAGCATTGTGCATTTCTGCTACTTTCGCTGGCGCAACATTTGCTGTGGCGCTAATAGAACCTTTTCCTCCGATTGTTAACATTGGGTAGCAAAGAAGTTCAATTCCCGAGAATAGACTGAAATCTCTACCACAATTCAACAGCACCCGATTGACATGTTCAAAATCTTTATTTGACTCTTTGGCACCAATAATGTTCGGGCAATCTTCAACGAGTCGAGCCATTGTTGTTACTTCCATATTCACCCCTGTTCTTCCAGGAATGTTATAGATAATAATCGGAATATCCACGGTATCGGCAATAGCTTTATAGTGTTTATATAATGCTTGCTGGGAAGGCTTATTATAGTATGGAACAATAACCATCGCAGCATCTGCTCCCATTTCTTGAGCAGCCTTTGTTAGTCGAAGCGCTTCATTATGATTAACAGATCCTGTTGCTGGTATAAATGGAACTCGTCCGTTAATCGTTTTACTTGCTGTTTCCATCACAAGCTCTCTCTCTTCAATCGTTAGAGAACTAGGTTCCCCAGAAGTTCCGGTTACCGAAATACCATGGCTCCCACTTTCTATTTGCCAGTTAATTAAACTTTTAAATGTCTGTAAATCTAAGCTTTCATCTTCCTTGAATGGTGTAATAACTGGTGCAATCGAACCTTTTATACTTTCTTTAGCTTTTCGAATTCTAGACATTTTATCTTCTCCTTTTCTACCTTTTCATGGAATCGTTTTCAAAAATAATGTATCATTAAGTTTGAAATATTTAAAATATTTAAAATGTTTGTAACGTATATAAAATAAATATGCTTTCTAAGGAGGAGTTTCATGGATATAAGACAATTGCGATACTTTAACACTATTGTTGAAGAAGGGCAAATCACTAGAGCAGCAAAGAAATTACATATGGCCCAACCCCCCCTTAGTCAACAGCTAAAAGCGTTGGAGGAAGAACTTAGTACTCGTTTGATCATACGAAATGGAAAAAATATAGAACTAACAGCAGCAGGAAAAGTTTTGTATAAAAGAGCTACCAATCTTTTAAGTCAGATTGATGAAACAATTATGGAAGTGAAAGAAGTAGGAGAAGGTCTTAAGGGTACTTTATCAATTGGATCTGTAAAAACATGCTTTTCTTACCTACCTGAACGCATTCGTTTTTTCCGAGAAAAGTATTCAAACGTTACATTTCGTTTATACGAAGGAGATACTTATCGATTATTACAAGATTTAAGGAATAGGCATATTGAGGTTGCGATAGTCCGCTTACCTTTTGAATCAGAATCTGATGACTTATCTTCACTGCCATTACCTCCAGACCATTTTGTAGCTGTTATCCCTGAAACGTGGAATTATGAAAATACAATAAGACTAGAAGAACTTTCAAGAATGCCCCTAATGTTGCTACAACGTTTAAAGGGTGTTGGTCAATACGAACTGGTTATAGAAGCTTGTAGAAAATATCACTATGAACCAAATATTGTCTGTCAATGTTCAGACGCTGATATGATAATGTCCCTAGTAAGAGAAGGTGTCGGTGCTTCTTTACTTCCAAGGTCTGTCTTACGTTCATTTTCTATGAATGGTCTGAAAATATTGGAGCTTGAAGAACTTCGTATTCAATCAGATTCGGCCGTTATCTGGTTGAAGGATCGTTACATTTCAAAAAGTGCTGTTAAATTTATTGAAACTTTTAAGAGGGAATACAGTTTAAATTTTTCACATGTAGAATGACGCAAATAAATCATTTCAAATTTTTAATACTCACACGTTACTTATATATATTGCGAAGTCAAAAATAAGACAATGAGCTTATTTGACTTCTTTTCTAGTGGTGGTGATTACCATTGTTTTAAAATCATGCTAGCAATTTACAAATCTTTTGCAATGGAATCAAACATATCTGCAGCAAATGGACGTAGCGGTTTTCAGTAGTTGCTGATCTGCTGTGTCCTATCTTTTTTGGACAGTTTTTATAGGTTGTCCACTTTCAATCAACATTGTTGTGTATGAATGGTAGTTTCTGATGAAGAAATCTTTTTATTGTTTGTTCTGTAAGTTTTTTCGGAAAACTGTTGAAAGATGCCCTTTTGCAACCCTCCAGCCTTCCTAAATTACACACCAGCTAATACATCCTCGCTATTAAATGACAAAAAGGCAGTTGAAAATCAGGTCCAGCCGGATTTTCAACCGCCAACTCAAATATATGATTTTTATTATACCCATTTGATTTACAGGGTTGTTTTTTTGATTGCATTTTGTTGCTGTTTAACTGCGTTTTTTATATGTTCTGCTCCTCTATAAACTAGAAATTATTATGGACTAACTGGAGGAGTAAGCCCTGTAAGAACAGGAGTTATAACACTAGTGCCTGCTCCAAGACGAATTTGTTGAACTTGCAGTACTTTTACTGTAAGCTCTAGCACGATTTTTTCACGTAATGTGTCGAAAGTGCCTTCTGGTGTTGCCATAACTGGTGAAAAATCAAGTTCAAAGAAGTTTGCAGCTACTAACTCGCCAAATGGTTGTTCATTGTATTTAACTAGATTTTGGAAGAATGCTTTATCCAATCGAGCATCCATTTGCGTAGTTTCATTAAGGAAGTTCGCTTCGGCAAACTCAGAAATTCCTAAAATCGGAGTTGGGCCTCCAAGTGTTTGTGGGAACGTAAGGTCTGTAAAACCTGAAAACGGAACATCGGCAATTCTATCTTGGAGTGCCGCGTTACATGCTGCTGTAGCATATTCTATATTTTTGCGAATATGTCCTGCTACAAATAATTTAGCTCTTGTTACCGCAAAAAAGTCAGTAGTGCCAATACGTGCAAAAGCAACAGGCACTAGTTTCACTTGATTTAGGAATACATTTTTTTTCACTCTTTTGATTTCAGTTGCAGCAGGAGTAAGCGTAATATCCGCCTCCACAGCAATTTGAAGCGTTGGTTCTGCAAGTACAACCGGAACTTTAACAGTTGGCGTCACTAACGGTGTAGCGACTATTGGAGTAACTTCAGTAGTTAATGGAATTTGTTCTGTTGATGTTACTGGACAAGGTTCGACTTGATTAACTTGAAAATCTAATGGATCACTCAAAAAAATTCCCTCTTTTCATTTTTTTAGTATTAGTGAGCGCTCACTATATTGCTAGAATATGTAGCGATTAATTCTATGTATAGACGTGTATACTAGTTTTTCTTATTTTAAAAAAGGGATTTTTTAGAATGTACATTAAAATGCTAGATACTCACCATAGTTAATCTAGTTTTATGTTTAGTTACCTTTTTTGACTGAGGATTTTTCAAGAAAATAATAGTCAAAAGCAGAAGCAATATTACGAAGAGAGATTTTAGTGTACGGAAATGCTAGAACCGTGTTTATACCACACTTAGGTTTTTGGATGAAGGACATACAAAAGCCCAGTCTTAAATCAATGTAATCTCATAACGATCCTCCAAATCTTATATTTCATAGCGTTCAGTAGTTTGGTTTACCAATACAATCAGTTTACTCTCAAAACATCCGTTAACAAAATCTAATAACCTTGCCCAATACTTCCTTTTCTATCCTCATCATAAATTTTATGTTTTTTTTCAAAGTCAGCGTCAACTAACTCTTTTAGTTGATTTCACTATGTCTACAAATATCATCTGTTTGTATATCATCCTTATAACCGGTGAAATAATACATAATCGCTTTTTTGGCATTATTAGCAGCTAGCATTTTAGCACCATCACTTAAATTCATATTTTAAAGTTTTGAGTCATCTTAATACCTGTTTTCAAATGGGTAATATCTTTCTGCCACGATTGATTCACCCGTTTCTAAAACTCTTGATTTTTGTGGTACAATTACCAAAAGGAGGTTTGTAAGAATTATGTCATTATTGTTTTTTCTTGCTCCATTCGCCTTTGGAATTTGGTTTTTAAATAAGTTCATTAGCTTACTGGAGGAACAAAACAGCTTGCAGAAGGAACAAAATGAAATTCTAAGAAATATATCCAACAAGCTAGATAAATAGTATACATAAACGGAAAATCCCCCCTTTTACTGAACAAAAAATCTTTCATGTGCTCATGACTGTTATCTTAAAATAAGCTTATCCGGTCATATTTTTGTTTTTTGAAAGGTGCGTTCACCATTAGATATGTTGGTGCATCGTTTCCACCTTTTTCCGCGCCATTATTTTCCATCGCCTCATTCACTTCTTCCTCTTTAATAGGTTTAATGTATTCAAAACAACTAGTATCTCGTGAAGAATTAAAAATCAATCAAAAGAAAACCTAAGACGTATTTAATAGTGTTATTCGCCTTTAATGCCGTTTTTTCAATGATGCCTAACTCGACTAATTTTGAAATAACACGGTAAACTGTCTTTGTACTGGTCTCCAATTGTTGCAGCTTTTACATAACAAGCCTCCGTGTATTCCAATGAAGACTAGCAAGTTTTAAAACGACGGCACGCTCTGATCAGTGAAATTGTAGTAGTGTGTTGCCACGTGGTCATCAACATTTGAATCCATGTCGGTTGTTGTATAAGTATTCAAATGCCATCGTTTTCACCTCACTTTCCAATTCAGCAAAAAGTGAATTTATGAATTTAATAGTGTTAACAATTATTAATGATGTGGTGTAAGAGACATGAGCATGGTAAAGAACATTAAATTGTTAATGGTTGAAAGAAATGTAACGGTTACTAAATTAGCTGAAAAGTTAGGTACTTCCCAATCCAATATTTCTAATAAACGAAAGAAAGATAATTTTAGTGAAATGAATTAGAGGAGATCGCGAACGCATTAGATCAAAATATGAAGCTCATTTCGTTTTTTTAGAAGGTGGACGCAAGTTTTAAGTAACAGATAACTAATATTAGTTGTCTGTATTTTTTTATGTACTTTTGACAATTAATTTCCTAAAATAGAAATATAGGGGAGGTATTTTAAATTGAAGAAAAAACTAATTTTTAGTGCAGCATTAGTATTAAGTTTAGGATTAGCTGGTTGTTCAAACGATTCTACAAAGGATGAAAAGTCTAAAGTGGATTCTACAAAACAAGAGACAACTGCACCTGCTGCTAAAGAGGAAACTTCATCTGGCAAATTAACTGAAGAAAAATTTAAGCAAATTAAAGAAGGCATGACGTATGAAGAAGTATTTAATATTGTAGGATCAAAAGGAAAAGTAATTTCTGAAATAGGAACAGATGGTGATTCAAATCATACGGTTATATATGAATTTGAAACAGACGGGTCTTTCTCGACTGCCAATATGACATTCCAAGGCAATAAATTAATCAATAAAACTCAAATAGGTATGGGTTCATCTGATGTAAAAATAACAATTGACCAATTTAATAAACTTGAAAATGGTATGACTGAAGCTCAAGTTTTTGAAATTCTCGGTGGTGAGGGTGATTTAATTTCTGAATCGGGTAATTTCAAAATATATACCTATAATGGTGAAAAAACATTATCTAGCATTTCTATCACTCTTCAAGATGGTAAATTATTGAATAAAACACAAATGGGATTAGAATAAAATTTTTGTAAAAGCTGCTCGTTATGAGTAGCTTTTTTATATGTACTAATAGAAGAATTTCGCATAATTCCGCAAGTAGCGATAGCATGGATACAATAGCAGAAACAATAAATTTTGCGGGCTTTGGATAGAAAAAAGCAAGATAGATTCTATTTCTTTTTTAACTTCCAATGCTTCTGATTCATATTCGGTATTAGATAGTAAAGTGATTAATCGTTCTAATGGTTTTAAAACTGTTTCTTTATCCACCCAATCATCCTTTCTTATAACTTCAAGACTGCATCAAACTCCGCCCTATCAGGTTACTAGTACATGCCAGTCTTCTTCGGTATCTAATGTTCCTGAGATACTTATTAAGCCGGTTAACTAGTCCATCATTATTTGTATGGCTGTTTGATATAGTCTTCAAGGCATAATAAAAAGCCACAACTCATTTAGAGCGTGACTTCTTCAAAATCTTCTAATATTCACTTTTCAAAATTGACAATATGGCAAGATCAATATACTTCCCGTTCTCAAATTCATGTTGTCTCAAAACACCTTCTTGACAAAAATTTAATTTCTCCAACAATCTTATAGATGATATATTTTCTGGTTCTACTTTTGCCTCTATCTTATTAATTCCCATTGACGTAAAGGCAAAATGGATTATGCTACTTAAAGCCTCTTGCATAATACCCTTTCCCCAATATTCAGGTTTTAAATCATATCCAATCTCTATTCGGTTATGTTCATGTTCATAATTCAAATAACCACATGTTCCAATCACTTTTTTGGTTTTAGTTTCTTCGATTACCCATCTTAAACCTGTCTGTTCTTTGAAAATTTTATCATACCAATTTATTTCATTTATTGCATCTTCTACTGAAGTAAATAATGTTAATGGAATATACTTAACTACATTTTCATCAGAATAAAGCATAAAAATATCCTGGGAATCATCAACTATTCCTTTTCGTAGGATAAAGCGATCCGTTTGCAATTTAGGGAAATCTTCAAAATTGAACTCCATATTCATAATAACTCTCCTTTTATTTCAAATTGATACGCATACCATTATGAACCTTAACATTGTATGAAGGTCAAATTAATTTAAATAGGAATAAAAGTAAGACTAAAATGAAGTTTATACAATTACTAATAAAGTTGCCAAGCCACACCTGTTAGATGTGACTTTTCGAATTAAAGAATGGTATCAACTTGTTTACCTTTATCTGTTAGTTCTATTTTTACTTTTTCTTTTTGTTCATCCGAAACTTCAATTGTCGTAATTTATATATATCCTTGACTTTCAAGCGTTTTAACATAATCTGAATCATCTATCGTTAAACTTAGCTCTTTTTTTGGATTATCTCTTGAAAAAGCTTTTACTCTTAATAATGTTAAACCTTCTCTACTGATTCCTTGCATTATCATCACCTCCAATCTACCTATCTATCATAGGTTAAACGGTATATATTATCATTATAGGAATAATAAAAAGCAACGCTTATATTAACGTGACTTGGATAACGACTTCCTTGATTTTGATTCTCTATCGTTCAGAAATTCCATTTGCCAACAGTAACAGATAGATAAATATTGATAACGGTATCATAAATGTAATGTTTGAAAGAATACTGAACACCTTTACAGTTATATTTTTAGATTTAACCCCTAAAATTAACGACACAATAAACCCAATGTCTATCAAAACATATAAGAAAATTGGAATCCATAAATTTATATTTGGAGACCTAAATACAAAGAAAATAAATAATGCAACTAAGAACAACACTAAAGTTAAAATGATTGGATAAAACTCTTTATGTTGTTTCAATATATTACCTCCTTTCATTTTTGTTCTACCAATTATAATGGAAATGGAAATGACTGTCTGTAATATAATTAATTTTGATATAAAAGGAGACTACCAATTTAGTAGCCTCTCATGCTTGTATTAATCCAGTAATCTTCAAGTTTTTGTATATCGTGTCTTGATAGTTTGCTCATATGCCCTCCACAATTGATGTGTGCCATTTCTGTATTTCACTGCGATGTCGTAGGCATGTGCAGCACCTACCTTGTTTTATATTTATTTAAAACTGTACTTTTATTTTTAAATCTATTTCACAGGCATTTCACTATACAAACATAGCTATCACATCATAATAATAGTAAGGTAAAGCTAATTTAGCCTTACACATCCTATCCTTTCAACTAAGGGTCACTCCATCCCAAGTGGCCCTTTTTTTATGGTCTTATCACACAAAAATATATTTTTTAATGCCCATAGCTGAATAGTCTAACAACCATACTCCTTCAATGCAGCCAACATATTCTATATTATAGAAAGGAGGTGTGTCTTATGGGATACTATGGTGGAAATGTTGGTGGCATTAATTGCGGCAACTCTGGTGGCGGATATGGTAGTGGCTCTGCATTTGCCTTAATTGTTGTTCTATTTATACTTCTAATTATTGTCGGCGCTACTTTCTTGAATACTGGATATTAACATTTCCAATTTAAGGGTCTCCATACTAACCTGGTGACCCTTTTATAGTTTCTTTATTCATATTGTTCATTAGTTTACTGTAGCGTCTGATCACGCAACGTTTTAAATTTCCAGGTTTCAACTATACAAAACTATGATTACAACATAGTTATAGTTTTGTTAAAGCGTTGGCTTGATACTTTAATGTATTGATCCAATGATTACTTTTTAACCATTTCTTTTTAAGGAGATGGCTCTTTTTTTATTTTGGGATAGCAACCTGTTGCATTGCATCGCCTGCACTGCGCTATCCCGCCTATTTTCATTTCTCCTACTTCTTTCTACCGCACTGTATCTACAATTCTTTTCTTGCAATATCAATCATTCGCATATCTTCGGGACTTACACCTCCGAGATAAAGCTCCTCAGTTTTTTATTTGTGGCCATGAATTAGGACATGCTATTCAACATCCAAATACCAATACTTCTTTTCTGAAAAAACATACTCTTTTTTCTACAGATAATTAGAAATAGAGGCCAATACATTTGCTGTTGAATTGCTTTTACCTGACGAACTATTTTGGAGCAAGATAATGATTCATGTTTTACCATCTATGATGCAATTAAAAAAATGGTGTTCCAGTCGAACTATTATCTTTAAAAAGTATAGATGGTAAAAAATTTTAACACAAAACAGAACATTTATTCTCATTTAAGGTGGTAATAATTATGTGAGGTTGACAGAAAAGCGAAATAAGAAAGGAGAAAGGAAATGCAAGGTGGAGTTCGTAAACGTGGAAACAATTGGTATTACTATTTTGAATTAGGTTTGGTTGATAGTAAACGAAAAAAAATTAAGCGTAAAGCTGAAGGTGCTCAAACTAAAACAGAAGTAGAATCTGTTTTGAGAAGAAAAATATTAGAATATGAAAATGCAGGTACTGTATTCAAACCATCTGAAATGACACTTCATGATTTTTTAATGTTTTTGCAAATTGAATATGTACAATTAAGGTTAAAGCCAAATACTCAAGAAAACTATCGAATAACAATTAAAAATCACATTACACCACACATTGGTAAGTATAAATTAAAATCACTCACACCACATGTTTTACAACAATTTATGAATTTGAAGTACGAGAAGGACTAGCTCGACAAACAGTTAGCATAATACAAGCAATATTAAACAAATCACTAAAACAAGCTGTTTATCCATATAAGTATATTAATGAAAATCCAATGCAGTATGTTGAGTTACTAAAAGATAAAGATCGCAAACCTACGAGAGATAATTTAAAAATTCAATCGAAAGAGAATTTAAGACTAATGAATGAGAGAATAAATGAAGATCATCCATTCTTCTTACCTTTTCATATTGGTTTTCATTGTGATGTTCGAGTTGGAGAATTATGCGGTCTTGAGTGGAAACATATAAATTTTGATGAAATGGTAATAGAAATTGAACAGCAACTAATAAATAAAAAATTTACAGATGAAAATGGTAAAGAATATTTTAGGTGGGTTGTAGGTCCACCAAAATCTAAATCAGGTTATCGAACTATTCCAGTTGGTAAAACCTTAATGGAGATATTGAAGAAAGCAAAAAAGAAACAAATCGAAAATCGATTAAAGTACGGTGAATTTTATCTTCAAGACCTAGAACATGATTTTGTTTGCAAAAAGAGAAATGGAGAACATTACACTCCTGCTATTATAAAGTATCAAACAAGAGAGTTAATTAAAAATAAATTAGGTATCGATTTCAACTATCATTCATTATGACATACACACACAACAATGTTGATTGAAAGTGGACAACCTATAAAAACTGTTCAAAAAAGATTAGGACACAGCAGATCAGCAACTACTGAAGACCGCTATGTCCATTTAATTCAAAAGATGGCAAGAGATGCTGCCGTTATTTTTAATTCCATCGCAAAAGATTTATAAATTGTTGGCACAATTTAAAAGCGGTGGCAAATCGGTGGCAACTTCCACCCTATTGATATAAAAATTAAATTCAAATCCTAATAAACGCTGTTATATCAACGTTACTTCGAATCATCCATCTTCAGAACAGCCATGAATGCTTCTTGTGGTACTTCGACTGAACCTACTTGTTTCATACGTTTTTTACCTTCTTTTTGTTTATCAAGAAGTTTTCGTTTACGAGAAATATCCCCACCGTAACATTTCGCTAATACGTTTTTACGCATAGCTTTAATTGTTGAGCGTGCCACAATTTTTTGGCCCACTGCTGCTTGAATTGGCACTTCAAATTGTTGACGTGGGATTAATTCTTTTAATTTTTCAACGATGACTTTACCGCGCTCGTATGCAAAGTCACGGTGTACGATGAAGCTTAGTGCATCGACTTGCTCACCATTTAATAAGATATCCATCTTCACTAGTTTTGAAGTCTGATAACCAATGAGTTCATAGTCAAATGAAGCATAGCCCTTCGTATTTGATTTTAAATAATCAAAGAAGTCATAAACGATTTCTGATAACGGCATTTCATAAATAATGCTGACACGTGTTGTGTCAATATAATCCATTGTCATAAAATTACCGCGCTTTAATTGACAAAGCTCCATAACAGCTCCTACATAATCGTTTGGTACCATAATTGTAGCTTTTACATATGGTTCTTCCACATGATCAATTTTTTGAGGATCCGGCATAAATGAAGGGTTGTCAACCTTCACTGTAGAGCCATCCGTCATTTGAACATTGTAAATTACAGAAGGCGCTGTTGTGATTAGATCGATGTTAAACTCACGCTCAATACGCTCTTGAATGATTTCCATGTGTAAAAGTCCTAAGAAGCCACAGCGGAAACCAAATCCTAATGCTTGTGATGTCTCTGGCTCATATTGAAGTGCAGAGTCATTAAGCTCTAATTTTTCTAACGCTTCACGTAAGTCATTATATTTCGCTGTATCGATTGGATATAGTCCGCAGTACACCATTGGATTTAAACGACGATAACCTGCTAATGGCTTATCTGCTGGGCGATTCGCAAATGTAACTGTATCCCCCACACGAGTATCACCTACATTTTTAATAGACGCTGTTAAATAACCTACGTCACCGACAGTTAATTCAGCTTGTGGTACAACTTTCGGTGTGTGTATACCAACTTCAATAACTTCAAATTCTGCTCCAGTAGCCATCATACGAATTTTATCGCCAGGTTTTACTGTACCATTCATGATTCGAATGGAAATAATAACACCTTTGTAAGCATCGTAAACAGAGTCAAAAATAAGGGCTTGTAACGGTGCATCTGGGTCACCAGTTGGTGCAGGCACTTTTTCTACAATTTGTTCTAAAATATCTTCAATCCCGATACCGGCTTTAGCGGAAGCTAAAACCGCTTCAGAAGCATCTAACCCGATTACGTCTTCAACTTCTTGACGTACACGTTCTGGATCCGCTGCTGGTAAATCAATTTTATTGATAACAGGTAAAATTTCTAGATCGTTATCAAGCGCTAAGTATACATTTGCTAGTGTTTGTGCTTCAATACCTTGTGCTGCATCGACAACTAAAATTGCACCCTCACAAGCAGCTAAACTACGTGATACTTCATATGTGAAATCGACGTGTCCTGGTGTGTCGATTAAATGGAAAATATACACTTCACCATCTTTAGCTTCATACTTTAATTGGACTGCATTTAATTTAATCGTAATGCCTCGCTCACGCTCTAAATCCATTGAGTCGAGTAGCTGTGCTTTCATTTCACGAGATGTTAGTGATTTCGTTTGCTCTAAAATACGGTCAGCTAGCGTTGATTTCCCGTGGTCAATATGTGCAATAATAGAGAAATTTCGTATATTCTCTTGTCTTTTTAAACGTGCTTCTCGGTTCATCTTTTCCACTCCTAATTAAACTATAATGAATTATACTATGAACCTTATACAAACCACAACAACAGAACAGCATAAATGCTGTTAAATCAATGGTTATTCTAAATAGTGTGCCGTTTCCTCTGCAAAACAATGCAAAAAAGATAATAAGTTGCTAAAAATAATTTCCGATACCTTTCATAAAAAATAGCCAGCTACACCTAGAAATGGTGCACACTGGCTATTACTAAAATCAATTTGGCCTCGGCATAATTGCCGCTGACGCTTCGCTTTCGCGCAGAAAATATTGCCGCTGACGCTTCGCTTTCGCGCAGAAAACATTGCCGCTGACGCTTCGCTTTTGCTACAGATAAATTGCTACAGGACATGGCGTCCTAGGCTGAGTTCCTCTATTTCAGCGGATACTTTTATACCTAAAGCATAGCGACAGGTACAGATGTTTGGACACCCGCTGAAAGAAGTTAAATATTTATTGTTTGTTGAATAAGGTTTGTTAACGTTTTAACACCTTTTTGTTCTAAATGCACACCGTCTGGCGCAAAATATTCTGGGTGATTGATAGCAACCGAATGCCAATCAATCAATGTAATATTATCATGCTCTTGAGCTTTTTGTTGTAATGTAGAGTTTACATTACTTTCCCATGAGCGAGGTACTCGAGTATTCACTAAATAAATATCGGCATTGGAGAAAGCGTTAAGTAGTGAATCGATCTGATCATTCGTAAAGAAACCATTTGTGCCAAGCTGAATAATAACCGCTTTATTTGACTCATTAAAACTCGCATAATTTGGTGCCAGTTGGACAGCTTGTGAAACTTGACGACCAATTTTTGCATCAATTGTAATGTTAGGATAGATATTATGTAAGCTAGTAGCAATATCTATCATTAAAGAATCTCCAATAGCTAATATACCATTATAGGATTCATTTGAATTAGCGGTTGTATCATTTTCTTCTTGCTTTGGTTCTTCTTTGTCCGCTTGAGGGCTAGTTTCAGTTTTTTCATGCTCAACATTCGATGAATTACTTTCCGTTGTTTCTTTTTCATCATTATGCTTAGAAGGTTGCTCTTCACCATTTATTTTAATTTCTGTTGGCTTAGATTCTTTAGATTCCGTTTGTTCTTTTCCTATAACGCCTGTCATTCCAGTAAAAAATACTAGAAGAAATAGAGAAACAAGCACAGTAGAAATTTTTCTAGTAAACGAAAAGCTGCCCCATTTATCTTTATTCACTACAAGATATTGTCGATAATAGGAGCGGAATCCTTCTTTCCTTATTGGCATTTCAATAAAACGATACGATATTTCTGCAATGATCAAGATAAGTACTAGCTGTAAAGCAACTCGCCAGTATGCAGGATTACCTATTTCGTGAACTGGAGTACCCAACACCATAATTGGATAATGCCATAGATAAATTCCATATGATCTTGAACCGATCCAACGTAGAGGCTTCAAAGAAAGTAATTTTCCTAAAATGCTAATTGGATGACAAACACACGCTATTAATATAGCTGCATTCAAACAAAATAGGAACATGCCCCCTCTATATAAGAAAGTTTGATATTCATTTACAAAAATAATACTTAATATGAAAATACTAAAAGCAACCAAACTTATAGCATTTAGTTTATTGACATGGTCAGTAGATAGTTTTTGAGAAGATAGTCTTTTCATCGGCCAAACGAGAGCTAGCCAGCATCCTATAAGTAATTCAAAGGAACGTGTATCTGTCCCGTAATATATACGACTAGGATCAGCTCCTGGCTCATACAGTATACCCATTAACACAGCCGAACATAATGCACCGCTAAAGATAAAAATGGCTAATTTACTCTGTTTTTTCACAAGATAAAGTCCTAGCATTAACAGAATTGGCCAAATAAGATAAAATTGTTCTTCAATTGCTAAAGACCATAAATTTTTTATAGGTGAAGGGGATCCAAAACTATCAAAATACGAGAGCTTATGAAAAATGAACCACCAATTACTTGAATAAAAAATAGAGGATATTGCATCTCCGCGCAGTGTATGGAGAAGTTCCTTATGAAATAAGGTAGCCCAAGCGAATGAAGTTATAATCATTACATACGCAGCAGGTAGTAGGCGTCTAAATCGTCCAATCCAAAATTCACCTAGCCCTACTTTTAATCGATTTCCTTTTAAAGGTAAAATAGTAGAAGTTATTAAGTAACCCGATAAAACAAAAAAGATATCAACTCCTAGGAACCCTCCACTGGCCCATTTGAAGTTAAAATGATAAGCTATCACAGCTAGTACTGCTAAAGCTCGAATCCCATCTATTCCAGGGATATAACGATGATTGACTGTCTTGCCTGACATAAAATTCCTTCCTCTTCTTCCGATAATCTACAAATTTATAGTGTGAAAATTAATATTAAGTCAATATCGTCCCCTTTTAACTACTGATTCGGTGCATTCACTTATATAAATGACGGGTGAGTATTTATAAAAGTTTACTTTTTTATCACATAAACAACATTAAATTAACTTCATATGTATAGTTGTCCTTCATTCTTTTAAAATGAAGGTTAATCTTATTCATATTTTATCCATCAAAAAAGCATCTCCAAAATGGTAGATGCTTTAAAAGCGTATTTCGCCTATTGCATATGCTTCTTCACTTTTACAACTCATCGTCAAATCTTTATGTGCTGACTCGAAAATTATAAGGCAAGAAATGAATAATGAAAAGGTTTAATTACTATTTTTTCTTAAATAAATTCCTGGTATTTTTGCTAAAAAATCTACTTTGTCCAAAATGTAATTAAGTGCAACGTCTCAATAAAAAATTGGCAAAAAGAAGACTGTAAAAAAAGCCGCTTTTCGCCAATTCCAAATTAGTTATTCTTGTTTTCCTGTAATGAAGGATTTTGATATAGCTTTTCCAATTACAGCAATCGTACGATTCAATTCTACTTCTGTATTATCAATTCCACCTAGTTCGATTAATATCATTTCTTTTGTTAAATCTTGATTATAACGTCCATCTACATTGTCACCACTTTTTGATATAACACCTCTAGAAATTTTTGGCACAATTCCATTCATGGCAGCAGATAGACTTTCTGCATAAGCAGTATTCCATCTATAATTCTTATGCTCTGCACCAATAACAATCGCAATCCGTGCATAGGACTCATTGTTATATGTTAAAGTTGTCGCATCTCTCTTGGCAGAATCTCGATGCAAATCAATAACTAAATCGTACGATTGCTCTTCTAAACGTTTTGCTAAATAAGGCCGTACAAAGTTGTAAGAGTACGGAAAAGTTTTCCCCTTAAGTTTTAGTTCCTTCATAACATCCACATCTAAAACGTCGGTTTGTATTCCATTCGTACTAAAATGCTTAGAAATAGTATCTTTTAATTGATAAATATTCGTTTTTTCATCATAAACGGCGGCTTTCCCGCTAGCGGCTTTCACTATTGGTTGATATGATTCTTGTGAATGCGTAAATAATAACAATACTTTAAATGGTTTTTTTGTTTGAGCTTGTGTTTGATCTTTTGTTGCTTCTTTTGAAGCTTCTTTTGTTGCTTCTTTTGTTTCCTCTTTTGTCTGCTCCAGTGCACTTTGTTCAGCTAAATTAGTAGCGGCATACACGACTTGTTTATCCTCTGGTTCTTTAATCGGAGTCGATGCTTGCTTGTTGAACGGAAGTTGCCCAGCAATGACAGGTAATACGAAGAAGAACAATAATAAACCAAATGACCACTGTAGTTTTTTTAGCAAAGTCACACCCTCCTCCCCTTATCGTATGGAGGGGATGTGTCTTTTAGAACGAAAAAAATTATAGATTATTAGCCCATTTCATAAGCATAGATGACACGAGTTTTGCATACTTATCTACCCAATAATCAGCTTCCTTTGGCGTAACCATCAGCTGTGTATGCGAGCCTGCGAAAGTCTCAGCAAATAATTGCTGACGCTCTTCTTTAGACCATGTAGCCCATTCGCCAAAAATCGGCTGTACTAAAGACATATCTAGTTCTTTAGTTATATCAGGTTGCCAAGACGACAATGACAATTTTGATGAAGGTTTACTCCGCTCTGCCACTCGTGCAGCTATAGAACGTAGCATTACTTCTACAGCATCCGCAATTAATACAGGTGCATCAACTACTGTTGGAATACCAATTGCGGTAACAGGAATGCCAAGCATCTCATATGAAATTTCCTTACGGTGATTTCCTACACCTGATCCAGGGTGTATCCCTGTATCCGTTAATTGAATGGTTTTACATAAGCGATCACTAGCTCTCGTTGCAAGTGCGTCTACAACAATAATTAATTTTGGTTTAAGACGCTCTGCCAATGCAGCTACAAATTCACCAGTCTCGTATCCTGTTTGCCCCGTTACACCAGGCGCATACATGACGAATTTTTCATCTATTACATCTAAACTATGCAAATGATCAATAAGATACGGTCCTATAGCATCTGGTGTAATTGTCCGATTCCCTAAACCAATAATTAAAATTTTGTCATCTTCTTTCCATGACATGGATTCATGCATTTTTTTAAAATTCACAAGCAATTCTTTTTCAAGCTGCTCAAAGCCATCCTGATCTTCTAACGTCAAAGTAGGAACAGAAAGCGTAATGTACTTCCCTTTCTTCTTCCCAATTTGCTTCTCACCTTCTGCATCAACGAGCACATCAGTGATTTTTACCCGACCGGCACTCTGTTCTTCAATTTGAATACCACTCGACTCTTTAAGTTTATCTTTTTGCTCTTTCGTTCGATGTAAAACAACCTCTTCAGACTCATCGATCAAATCTGTGCGTTGCCAATTAAAATTTTGCATACAGTTCACCTCAACTGTAGTTTGTTCAAACTGTCAAGTAAATATTCTTTGCATTTATCTATTGCAATTTGTCCTAGCGTTTGTTAAAATGATTTTTGTTGTATTGACACAAGAAATCAATGAGAAGATATCATCTCGTACCTATTTTAGGAGGTGAAACATATGCCAAACATTAAATCTGCGATTAAACGCGTAAAAGTTAACGAAAAAGCTAACGCTGCTAACACTCAAGCTAAATCTGCAATGCGTACTACAGTGAAAAAAGCTGAGAACGCTGTTGCTACTAAAGCTGAAAACGCACAAGAACTTTTACAAGCAGCTTACAAATCTTTAGATAAAGCAGCTTCAAAAGGACTTATCCACAAAAACGCGGCGGCTCGTAAAAAGTCTCGCCTTGCTAAAAAAGCGTAATTGTTATAAAAGATCAGTTTACTCTATTAAGGGTAGCTGATCTTTTTAATTTACAAGAAAATTAATTACATCTTGATAACAAGCTGCCCCTAGTGCTCCGGACAGCTCATCAATAGATATATTTTACTACACAATTCTTAAAGCTGCCGCAGTAAAAAGAGTTCTAAATAACGCTCACGATTGCCTCCTGTTGATTTCAGTTGTAAATCGACCTCTGCTAACTGATATAACGCCTTCAATAAGCTTTCCTCTGATGGACGATTACGCTGCTCAACCATCAACTTAACCCGATAAGGATGTATTTTTAAATTTTTTGCGATTTGCTGTGGGTGATAGCCCTTTTTTAATAAATAAAACACATTGGACATCGTACGTACATTTGATGCTAGCAAACCAACAAGCATAATAGGCTCTTGCTTTTGACGTAATAAATCATGGTAAATAGACAATGCCCCTACTGAATCGTTTGCAAAATAAGCATTTAACATTTTAAAGGCATCCTGCTCTAACGTTTTTGCCACTAAATCCTCGACTAGCGTAGCAGTTATCTCACCGCCATCTCCGATATAAAGGGTTAGCTTTTCAATTTCCATTTGCAACTGTAGCATATTCGATCCAACCATTGCGACAAGCTGCTCAATCGCATTTTGTGTAATGCTGTTGCCCTCTGCTTTAACTCTACTTTGTATCCACACAGCTAAGTCCTGCTCTTTTGGCGTTTCGGCTTGGACTAATAACGCATGCTCCTTCATCATCTTTGTCACTTTTTTACGTTCATCCAATTTTTCATAAGGTGCGATAAAAACTGTTACGGAAAAATCAGAAGGATTAGCAAGCCATGTTTCTAAGCGCTTCATATCATGGTCAATTTTTTCTTTTCCTTTTTCAGTTGCCTTTAAAAAGGATGCGTTTTTAGCAATGATCAGCTTTCGCTCAGAGAAAAAAGGAATTGTATCAGCTTCATCCATAACGGCATCCACTGGCGTTTCTTCCAAATCAAATGTTGACATCTCTATCTCTTCTTCGGGTCCTATCGCTTCTTTCAATCGTTTAACTGTTTCATCTATAAAATAGCCTTCCTCACCAACGAGTAAATACACTGGTGAGAGCTCTCCTTTTTTGATATTATTCCAAATCGTTGAAATCATAATTTTCCCTCCATCTAGCAATACTACTAGTATACATGATTTGAAATTCCTTTGTGACTTTGACTGAATTGTGTCGATTCTTTGCCACATGGTAAATTCTCCGTTTCGATATAGCTTTTATGAAAACGATGTCTTATAATAAATAACAGAATTGGAGGGATAACAATGAATCCATTTGAAGGAAAAAACATACAATGTCGCCGTAACGATGCAACTGATTCAGGAGTTGGCTTCGGTGTATCTTTCGGAATGTTCGCACTTATGTTTCTCATCGCGATAGTAGTAGAAGTAGCCTCTAAATAATTGAATGTCATGTACTTAGGAAAAAGACCTTGCTCATTGGACAAGGTCTTTTCCCTTTTGCACAGACCAACTATTGCCACGAATTCTTACTTCAATCGTCCCATCTATTCCAGTTGTTAAAGTAGCTAAATTTCGACTTGTAAAACGCTCCATTATCTCAGCATGTGGATGACGATAGCGGTTATTGAGCCCCGCGCTGAAAATGGTTAATTCAGGTCGTAGTAGATCTACAAAAGGCTCAATACTCGATGTTTTACTGCCATGGTGTCCAGCCTTCAACACTGTCATATTCGCTAATTGCTTGTTATAAAGATGAATAAGCTCCTGTTCCCCATGTTCCTCTAAATCACCTGTTAACAACGCTCGAAATGACCCCTGCTGCATATATAATACAATTGAATCATCATTCCCCTCATACAAGGTGTCACGCGGCCATAAATAATAAAAACTAGTTTTTCCTATACGCCACGCAGCTCCCTGCATTTTTTCTTTCACAGGAACTTTTTGCTTTTTGGCTTTCATCAGTAAATCCCGCATGACAGGCTTATCCATCGAACCGGGAGTGAGATGAATTTCATGCATAGTAAGCTCTTGCAAAATCTCTTCAGCTCCCTCTACGTGATCGGCATCTGCATGAGTGGCGATAAAAATATCAATGTCTCGTATCCCTTTTCCTTTCAAAAACGGTACAACAACTTGTCTCCCAACCTCATATGGGCTTTCTGAAGTCTTCCATACTTCCTGATCAAAGCGTAGTAAACCGCCTGAATCAATAACATACACAGCCCTTCTAAACGGTAATTCTATAACTGTACAATCACCTTGACCAACATTTAAAAATGTCAGCTTCGTTTCGTTAAACAACATCGGTAATAAATGAATACACAATGCAGGAATAAAAATGACAATTACAAATTTACGATAACGCTTTATCTCTATAAAATAGAATCCCGCTAATACGCTGATCAACGCTATGCAAATAAGCCATATAGCAGGCTTCCCAGGCGACCACAGCTGAAACGGCAATTCCTGAAGAGATAAAATAAACTTTGTAAGCCAAATACGGACCGGCTCGTATCCAGCAAACAAAGCTTTTGCTACTGGCATTGAAATAATCGTTATTATAAACATGGCAATATTGAAGGGCAAAATAACAAAAGAAAACAGTGGTACAAAAATAATATTTGCTAAAAATGAAGAAATAGAAATTTCATAAAAATGATGGAGTAATAATGGATAAACAAGTAGCTGGCACACAAATGTTATAAAAAATGAACGAATCAACCAGTTCGTAGATCGTCTTAAAATGACACCTGAATAAACTAGACTAACCGTCGCTAAATAGGACAATTGAAAGCCAATCTGAAAAATGACACCGGGTTCAAGTAGGACAAAGCAAAGAAAGCTAATTGCTAGGGCATCGTCAATCGATATTTGCCACCTAGCGAAACGCATCAGCATGATTAATTCTACAACAGATACTGCGCGCCATACGGAAGGAGCACCACCCGCAATCACCCCATAGATAGGTAAGATGATGAGTAAAACTAAGGTCGCCATTTCCTTCCGTACGCCTATTCGTAGAAGGCCTTCAAAAAACAACCATGAGACAAGTGCCACATGCAAACCAGAGATAGCAAATATATGAGTGATACCAAGCTTTTGGTAGGCTCTTTGAAGCTCATGATCCACTTGATCCTGTAATCCTATTAGAAGTGCTTGTCCCTCTGCAACTAGTGAATCAGGGAATGTTGTTTCAATATGTTTTTTCATAAAGTGTCTCTGTTTAGCAAGAAACGAACGTATAGATTTTTTCTCTTCAATAAAGGTCCATCTTGACACTTCAAATATTCCTCTGGCACCTTTACTAATTAAATAGTTTTCCATAGAAAACGCATACGCGTGCGCAGGTGGAAGAGGTGCTACAAGTTCTCCTTGAACTAGATAGGTCCTGCCTGTCAATGAAGTAATCTCAAACAAGCTTTTCTCTTCTTCTGATGAAAATGTATAGACGACATACAGCTTCTCACCTGTTTCAGTTTTAACAAAGCCTCTAAGCTTTTGACCATTTATTTTATATTCACTCGACCAAGTTATGGAGAATGTTGACGGTAGAGGGGAAGATTCCGTCAGTTGAAATGTTACGATGAAGAAATAAGAAAGAAATCCAAAGGCTATAACAAGCGCTGAAATTAAACGCCTTTCACCTTTCCATTTAAGCCATAACGCGAAAAGCAGAAGAATAGTAAGTAGCCAAGCTGACTTGTGTGCCGCCATTGAAGCAACAAGTACAGCTAGTGCTACGTAAATCCATTTATGCTTTAAAGCTTTTTGCCAAATAATGCACTCACCTTCTGTTCATATGGGAGCAATTTTTCTGCAGGCATACCACTCTCACGAAGCTCGTTTAGCATGTCTATGTACAAGGCTAATTTTTCGTCGCTTAAAAAGTCAATTTTACGTTCATCAAACGGAACGTGTACAACCTCTACACCTGCTTTTTCAAATAATTCTTGTGCATAAGGGTTATTTTTATAATCAGTAGCGTAATACACTCGTTCAATACCTGCTTGAATAATAGATTTCGTACATGGTAGACACGGGAAATGCGTAACATATAAGTCTGCACCTTTTGTAGGCGTACCATATTTAGCACATTGTAGCAGTGCATTCATCTCGGCATGCACTGTACGCACACAATGGTTTTCCACAACATAGCAGCCTTTTTCAATACAATGTTCATCACCTGTAATTGAACCGTTATAACCACCTGCTATAATGCGTTTATCTCTAACGACAGTTGCTCCTACTGCAAGCCTTGTACATGTACTACGTAATGCAAGTAAATGGCTTTGCGCCATGAAAAATTGATCCCAAGTAATTCGCTCCATATGACTACCTCCATAAATTTAAAAGCTGTTCGTTTTGCTCTTTTTATACTATAGTGTAGCCCTTTTTGAAAAGAAACGTCAATATCTCAAAACCTGTCATTACTTAACGGTAATAAAATCCTTCAGTCTCTCAAACGTTTTTTCGCCAATACCACTCACTTTTTTTAAGTCCTCAATTGTTGTAAAGCCACCATGCTCCTCACGATACGAAATAATGCTTTTCGCCTTAGATGGACCAATACCTGATAATGTCGAAAGTGCAGCTTCATCTGCTTTATTTAAATTAACTTTTTGATCTTTTACACCGTTGTCACCTTGTGCTGCTCCGCTAGTAGGCATCGTCAACATATTAGCGGTAATATCGTTAGGCTTTTCACCCTTTATAGGAATGTAAATAACCATCTCATCCTCAACTTTTTGTGCATGATTAATGAGTAGTGTATCAGCATTCTCCGTATAGCCTCCTGCAAGCTGTACTGCATCTATAATTCGCTGGTCAGTCTGTAGCTCATAGACACCTGGATACATAATAGCACCCTTTATATCAACAAATACCTGCTGTATGACCGCTTCATCAACAGAGTCTTTCATATTTGGTTGTTCAATAGGTTGGATTGTTTCGATGAGCTCTTCTTGGGGAGGCGAAGAGTCAGATCTCGAAAAAAAGAAGTAACAAAGTCCACTGATTACTAGTATGCCGGGGAGCAACATACTTTTCTTGTACTTTTGCCAAAAAGATTGGATCATCTAATAACATCCTTTCCTTTGCAAAAGGTAATCATATGGAGTCTATTTCATCTTACAATATCATTCATGCGTTGAAAAGATAAATTATCTATTAAGACAAAAACGAAAGCACCTGCCCTTTGCTTATTATGACACTGACATAATGTTGTGAAGCCATGTTATTATTGGAATCATAAAGGTCACCACCAAAACGACTAATTTACAGCACATATATTAAAAAAATGTCATCTACCACTTTTGGTGATGAACCACAATAAAAAAGACACATTATGCCTTTGCGTACTGAATGGAGGAATAATATGCAGCTAACAATACAGGCAAAGGGAGAAAATGTAAAAGCTATCTCCTACTTACTATCAAAAAATCCGAATAATTTATATGAACGGCGCGTAAAGGATCATTTAGTTCGACTTGTTTATCACGAGCTTTCTGAAACAAGTCTTGTTGTGACAATATTTGTTACACCAAATGCACTCGCACTTGTTCAAAATGACAATGCACTTGATATTACACATTATATTAATGACCGTGAATTCGCCGCTAGTAGTATTTTTTTATCCCTTATCCGTTCTGCTTTAGGTACTGCGTTAAATGGTAAACCAAAAGAACAATATATTGAATTTGTAGCTCAAGCATTTTCATTTTCATTTGAATTCGGTCCAATCGCTTCAGCTATGACAAATGAAGCTATACATGAATTGTTTCAGCCTCTTGGATACACTGTAAACATTGAAGCTTTGAGTAACGACCATCGCGCACGTTTTCTTACATTATCTGCGGACATTACGCTACAACAAGCACTACAGCATCTCTTTGTACTGATCCCCGTTTTAGATGATTATAAGCACTACTTTATCGATGAGTTGGAAGTTGATAAGCTTAAACGATACGGAGAAGGCTGGTTAGATACACATCCAATGAAAGAATTTATTTTTAAAAAAGCTCTACGCTTCTCCCATTTATATAATGGAAACACAGCACCACAAAATGTAACGCGATCACTCAATACATTACGCTACGAAAAAATTGTTGAAACCATTAATAATCTACCTCGAAAATCATCAATTGTTGATTTTGGTTCTGGTGAAGGAAAGCTTTCAAGTTTACTTGCCTACGTTAAAGGAATTGACGAGTTGCTTGCGGTTGAACCAAGTGAAGCTGCAATGAAAAAAGCAATCAAGCGTTTTGAAGGCTTAGAGGATGCATTTGTAACCCCAAAACCTACATGGGGCTCGCTATTTTATTACGATGCTCGATTAGAACATAAAGACGTCATTGTTTTATGTGAAGTCATTGAACATATTAATGAAGAACGATTACCTAAAATAATGGAGTTGATTTTAACTCAATATAGTCCTCAAACATTAATTGTGACAACACCAAATGCCGAATACAATGCTGTTTACAAATTGGATGAAATGCGTCATGATGATCACCGATTTGAATGGACACGCCAACAATTTCAAGAGTGGTGTCATGCGATGAATCGCAACGAACAATATGAGCTTTCATTTACTGGCATCGGCGATCAACATGATATTTACGGACAACCAACCCAAATGTGTATTTATACGAAAAAGGAGGAGAATGTATGAACATCAAGATTCCACATGCAGGGATTGTTCTGCTAATTGGTCCATCCAATAGTGGAAAATCTACTCTTTTACAACAATGGGTTAATACAGGTATGCTTTCTCCTTCTGAAATTATTAGCTCTGATGCTTATCGGACACTTGTTTCAGATACAGATTATATCGATTTTCAACATCATTCGAAGGAAGAAGCGGATTTATTGTATGATGAATATTTCGCTATTTCAGCACAAGCCTTTGCAGTTATGGAACGTGTATTAGAGGCTAGAAGCTCATTAAATAAATGTACCTTTGTTGATGCTACACATTTACAATCAGAGGAACGTCAAAAATATATTTCACTTGGAAAAAAACTACATGTTCCGGTTAGTGTAATTGTATTGGACATTCCTCTTGATGAATTGTTACATCGAGATACTTTGCGCAAAGACCCAAGAGGTAGTAAACGTATTAAACAGCAGGTACGTTTATTAAAAGCAGAAAAACGATTTATTAAAAAAGAGTCGTTTACAAAAACCTATATTGTGACAGACACGGATGGACTAACATTATCAAGACAAAAGTCACCGCTACTGTTAAATGTAGAAGCTGGGCTTGATATTATTGGTGATATTCATGCCTGCTTTAATGAATTTATCGAATTACTTGGTAAGCTAGGCTACGAAGAAAATGAGGAAGGTTACTATATTCATCCACAAGGTCGACGCTTTGTTTCAGTTGGAGATATTATGAGCCGAGGACCAAAATCAATTGCAACGATGGACTTTTTTGATCGCCATATAGAGCGTGGGCTTGCCTATATGACTGACAGTAATCATGGCTGGAAAATAGCTCGTTGGTTAGATGGACGCAAAGTAACATTACATCATGGGGATGAACTAGTTGAAGCTGAATTTAATGCTTATGAAGAAGATTACGGAGCAGAGAAAACAAATGCCTTAAAAGCTCGTCTCGCAAAATGTTTACTTGCTGCTCCCTCTCACTATTTGCTAGTGAATAATGGCATTTCTTCAGCTGTCGTTACACACGCAGGTATCCGTGACCGTTATATAGGCAAACAATCGACAAGGATTTCTGATTTCTGTCGTTACGGTGATGTTCAGGGGCAAGATAAATCTGGGAAACCTATTCGTAATGATTGGTTTATAGAGCATCAAACATCACAGCTTATTATTTGGGGGCATGATCCTAAAATTAATCCGTTAAAGCAAAATAATACGTTGAATATTGATCAAGGTGTTGTTTTTGGGGGGCAGCTAACTGCTTTTCGCTACCCTGAAAAGACAATTGAGTTTGTGAAGGCGTATAAAAACTATGCCGGTATCGAACGAAATCCTCTACTTGAGGCAAAAGCGCAACGTTTTGCACCACCAAACATCGGGGCATTTTTAGAAGGATTCACAGTGGAAACTGCCTACTTTAACAATGTACAAATAGGCGGTGCTCATGCAAAGGCAGCGATCGACAGTGTTTCTCATTATGCACTGCCGTTAGAACAGCTAGTTTATATTCCACCTACGATGAGCCCAACACCACAAACATCTTCGTTAGCAGATACGTTGGAACACCCTTCTGAGGCATTTGCCTATTATAAAAAGCACGGTGTCCAGACAATGATTGCCGAGAAAAAACATATGGGCAGTCGCGCTGTTCTTTTACTGTTTAAAGATGCGCTTATTGCAAAGGAATACGTTGATACAGAAACACTTGGTATCATTACAACTAGAGCAGGAAGACGGTTTTTCGATAAAGAGACGGAACAAAAAATTTTGCAACAACTTCATACAGAATTAATAGAGAAAAATTATTTCGAACATTTTAATACAAATTTCGTACTACTCGATGCAGAAATTTTACCTTGGAACTTAAAAGCGCAACAACTAATCGATCAACAGTATGCACATGTAGCTGAGCAAGCTCTAATGGACCGCACAAAGCTTATGGAGAAACTACGTGACACAGTACAAATCGATGTTTCAGAATGGCTTCAGGAGTATAAGGGGTTACTTGAAAATGCACAACGATTTTCAACAGTTTACCAAAATTATTGCTGGGATGTCCAAGATGCTTCAGCTATTCAAATTGCGCCCTTCCATGTATTAGCACATAGTTCGGAATCGTTTTTCCATAAACCGCATATATGGCATATGGAAATGAATCGACTATTTGCCAAAAATTCAACATTATTTATTGAAACAGAGTTTAAAATCATTACGGATGAAGCTTCTGAACAAGAGATCATTACTTGGTGGGAGGAAATGACTGCTGCTGGTCATGAGGGTATTGTTATTAAACCTGAAATATTTGTCACAAAATATAATGGTAAGCTCATTCAGCCCGCAATTAAAGTACGTGGTCGTGAGTATTTACGAATTATTTATGGTATGGACTATTTAGAGCCTTCACATTTAATGAAACTGAAGGAACGTAATCCAAGTAAGAAAATGAAGCATGCATTGCGTGAATTCGCGCTCGGACTAGAAGGAATAGAACGTTTTGTAAAAGGGGAATCGACTGCTCGTATTCATGAATGTGTACTCGGGACATTAGCACTCGAAAGTGATCCTGTCGACCCTAGACTTTAGTAAGATCGCCACTCATCTTAATGTGGAGGTGAACACAATGTGTTGCTTTCTGGAATCATTTTGGTGAGAACTCTTTTTCTGACGTTCTATCCGTCACTTTTATTTTTATGGTCATAAAAGTGCCACACTGCCTATTGGACAGTGTGGCACTTTTCATCATTACTTTCTACAAGCGTTATACTGCTAAGATGTCATTAAATTTCGCTTGTAGCTCAGTCGTTAAGATTCCCTCATTGTAAAAATGGCGGATAAATATATATTGCATCATATCATCCTCTTGAGCGGGATTCATCTGCATCAATATTTGATTAATCTTCTCCGCGAGCAGTACTGGATTAGCATACATCGTATTCCAAGCGCGAACCTTTAACTCTAAATCTGTACCAAGAGCTGCTTCTTCCAAGTTCTGTATTGGTATTGGCTCACTAAAGTGGGCATACGGATCTTCATATGTATCTGTATGTAAAAAATGAATACAATCTTCTAACTTGTCTGCCACACGTATTGAATCTACAAAAACGCCATGTTCATTTTCATTTAGATGACTATCTTTAAAAATTAAAAACGGTGCATGGTGCTGAAGCCCAACCACTTGCTTTTTACATTGCGGCGTAATAAAGATTAAGCCGTTCTCTAGCTGTAATGTTTGAACATATGCAGCAAAATTACCACTTTCAACAAAGTCACTATATGTTTTTGGACGATAATAAAATTCAGCGTCTAGTTCCTCTGCTTCAATCGTCCACTCTACCTCTGGGCAATCAAAAATAACGCGAAGTGCAAAACCATTAGCTGTTTTTCTAAGCTCATCATAAATATAAAACTGCCCTGGAACTACTTGACCTAACTCACTTTTAATATTGTTAAACGTTAAATAAATGATTGATTTTGCAGTAAAGCCTCCTGCCATATCAAGTGTTAGTACAACTTGAGTAGCCGTACGGTGAATACTAACTACTTTTGCATCATGAAGGCTTTGCTCAAAGACCTCTCTTGCCTTTGGTTTCATATAAGCTAACGTTTTCTGCTTTTCCTCATATGCTGCATCGAGAATATTTTCAAATAGCTGCTCCTGTTCATTTCTCCATCGTAAAAATTCTTTCCGTACATGTTTAGGAACTTCTAGTGTATTCAACGTACCATCTAAAATATATGGTTGAAACCTCGGTGGTAAATCGTTCATTAAACTATCCCGTAATACATCTAACTCCTGCTTTTTTTCCTTATATAAATCAATATCATTTTCCTTTGCATCAGCAAGGCTCTGTATCCAATCTTCATCAGATTCGTCAATAAATAGTCTCATCGCATTTTCATACGCTTTTTTCTCCTGTAATGTTAAATGCCACATAATTTCAGCTCCTTTAATTAGGTTATAGATAACAGAAATACTATTTCGAATGAAAAGTAAAAAAAGCTCACTGGTTAGTTTACCAGCGAGCTGTGTTTTACTATTTTACCGCACGGATAAAAATGCGTTCACTTTCATATTCAGGGCTTTCATCTGTAAAATCTGCTGTTACTTCTACATGGTTAAAGCCAATCTCCTGAAGCCACGCCATATATTGCTCAATTGAGAATGTGCGTTGGCTATGCTCCTCGTCGAAGCGTTCATACAGATTACTCTCACCATCACGCACATAAAACGTCATTTGGTGGACAACGGAATGTTCGAAATCGCCTGGTTCCGTATGCCATACATAGCTAATATCACCATCGTCATACGTAAACGGTCCATCTAAAAATATATCATTCATTTTAAATAATGAATGTACGTCAAAAAACAGTTGGCCTCCATCTCGTAAAGCACCATAAATACGTTCTAATGTTGAATAAACTGCTTTTTCTTCCACTACATAATTCAACGAATCAATAGCTATCGTTACAACGTCAAGCGCCTCAAAGCCCTCTAATTCATCCATCGACAGACAATAGAGAGGAATATGTAATCCTGCATCAGCAAAGCGCTCTGCGGCAATTGAGAGCATATTTTCAGACAAGTCAATTCCACTCACCTTGTAGCCTGCCTGCGCAAACAGCAGGCCGAGCACACCTGTACCACAGCCGATATCTAAAAGATTTGGGAATTGACTGCTCGGTGCATGCTGCAAAACCCAATCCACATAAAGATTGTATGGGATATCGGTTTGCAGTTCATCATACACGTGTGCAAATCGTTCGTAACTACTCACACTTACGCCTCTGGCATGTCTAGTTGCGGTGCATCGCCCCATAGACGCTCTAAGTTATAATAAGCGCGTTCATCTTTATGGAATACATGCGCTACTACATCTCCAAGATCTACAAGAACCCAGCGCGCTGCATCAAAGCCTTCTACACGGCGAATTTCATAGCCCTCTTTTTCTGCTATCTCTTGTAATTCACGTGCGATTGCTTGCACTTGGCGATCAGAATTACCATGAGCAATAATAAAATAATCTGCTAAAAGTGAAATGCCTTGCATATTTAAAACGACAATATCCTCACCATGTTTGTCGTCAATTGCTTTGTAAGCTGCTTGTAATAAAGTTGAAGTCATCCTTCACTGTCCTCTCTTTTCATCATATCGTTGTAACATTCTATTGATAATGGATAAATTGGTTGCTTTGTGTCAATTAAAAATGCCAATGTATGGCGCACACAAGCACTCATCGCTTTATCCAAATTTTTCTTTGCCTTTTTTCGCAGACGATCAACCCCATCAAATTTACGATTAGGTTCTATCATATCTGCAACAAAAATAATTTTTTCTAGACGGCTCATGCCTACGCGTCCTGTAGTATGAAAACGAATGGCATTTAACATATCCTCATCCGTAATGCCAAATTCGCTTTCTGCAATATATGCACCTACTGGACCATGCAGTAATTCACTACCCCAGCCAATAAGGCGAGCATCTAATTTTTCATCACGGACGATTTTCTCCATCCATTCGATATCTGCATATTTCGCAATATCGTGAAGGATAGCAGCGATTTCAGCTTTTTTTTCATCCTCGCCATATAATATTGCTAGCTCGATCGCTGTTTCCATTACACCAATGGTATGAATATAGCGCTTCTCAGGCATGCGTGGCTTAATCGCCGCTAAGTACTGTTCGCGTTCCATATAGACCTTCCTCTCGTATGAACGTCTCTACCGCTTCAGGCAGTAAAAAAGTAACCGTTCCTCCAGTGGCAAGTCGTTCACGAATCAGTGTGGACGATAAATCGATTTGGGGAGCTTCCACCATTACTATAGGATACTCTGTTGTGGCCACTGTTCCTGGACGCTTTACGCCTACAAATTGCACAAGCTTCACTAATTCATCAATACAGTACCATGTATGAAGCGAATCAATCATGTCGCCTCCAATGATAAAGTAAAACTTCACGTTAGGCTCTCTTATGCACATTGCAGAAAGTGTCTTATATGAATAGGATACGCCACCCTTCTCCACCTCATACGACTCGACAGAAAAATACGGGTATGGACTTATTGCACGCTTTACCATTTCAAGGCGTTCCTTATCGCTAGCATCATGACGTGCGAACTTATGTGGTGGCAACGCATTAGGCATAAAGCGAACTTCATCAAGATCTAAAGCATGCAGTACTTCATTAGCCATCATTAAATGTCCATTATGTGGTGGATTAAATGTACCTCCCAGTAAACCGACCTTTTTCATCGTCTCACCTTATTTCGTTGCTTTTGGTAATGCAATCTTTTTATGATTGCGTGACTCTTTATATAAAACAACTGTTAGTCCAATTAATTGCACAAGCTCTGCATGAGCACCTTTAGCAAGTGCTTCTGCAACTTCATGTTTATCGTCTTCACAGTTATCTAAAATACGTACTTTGATCAACTCTCGTACTTCTAATGCTTCACGGATTTGCTTTGTCATTTCGTCATTAACGCCGCCTTTTCCTACTTGGAAAATCGGTGTTAAATGATGTGCTTCTGCACGTAAAAAACGTTTCTGTTTACCTGTTAACATAAAAATTAGTTTCCTCCTAATTGCGCCTTTAATTGCGCAATCATTGAATTTGTATTTGGGTATTCACCAAGCCAATGCTCAAAAGCAATAGCCCCTTGGTGAACGAACATTCCAAGACCCGTAACGACGGTTGCTCCTTTTTCCGCAGCCGCTTTTAAAAAAGGCGTCATTAATGGATTATACACAATATCGGCCACAATTGCGCCTTTTGCAAGTCGTTCTAATGAAAATGGCATAGAAAAATTACCCGTAGCAAGTCCAGCCGATGTCATTTGCACTAAAATGCTGAAATCAGCTAATAATTCCTCAGCCTCCGCTAAAGAAATCGCATGACCTACACCCATTTCATCGACAATTGCTTGGGCATTTGCCACTGTACGGTTGGCAATGGTTAAATTCGTATAACCTTGCTGTTGCATGGCAAAAGCAATACCACGAGCAGCACCGCCCGCACCAATTAGAAGAACTGGCTTGTCTTTATGTGACTTACCAACCGCTTCTTCTAGCGAACGTACAAAACCAACACCGTCTGTATTATAGCCCTTTAATGTTCCTTCTTTTGTTCGGACAACCGTATTGACAGCTCCCATTTTTTTTGCCAACTCATCTAGCTCATCTAAATAAGGAATGATCGCTGTTTTATGTGGGATTGTAATATTCCAGCCACTAGCACCTAATGCTTTCAGGCCAGCAACCGCTGACTCCAAATTTTCAGAAGACACATGCACTGGAATATACGTTGCATCTATCGACATTTCCCCGAACCAAGCATTATGCATCGCCGGGGATTTTGAATGCTCAATCGGATCACCCATAACTGCAAACCATTTCTTCATTTCCTAATCCCTCTTCTCTACTTATACATCCTAAATTAGTGATGGGCGAATTGAAACTTGTACACCCTTTGGGGCATAAGCCGCAACAACTACATTGGCATGCTGCACCGTAATCCATCCAAGACCAGAGAAGACAACATCTGTTTTCGCTTCTTTAATAGAGAACTCATGACGCACTAATGGCGGTAGCTGTTCGATAAATTCAGCAGTTGGAGGTGCTAGCAATTCACCCTTATGCTCTGCATACAATGTATCTGCCTTCTCAAGCTTTGTTCGGTGTATTGGCAAGTCATTTGCCACGTGTACCGTAAATGCCGAACGTTCTCCTTGAATAAAGTCAAAACGAGCAAGGGCGCCAATAAATAATGTTTGTCCAGCATTTTGTTGATACACTTTTGGCTTTATTTCTTTTTTAGGCATAATATATTTTAATTCGCTTGCATCAATATGGTGTGCCATCTGATGGTGATTAATAATTCCCGGTGTGTCATATAATGCACTACCATCATCTAATGGAATTTCAATCATATCTAAAGTGGTACCTGGGAAATGAGAAGTTGTAATAATCTCACCTTCACCAGTAGCCTGCTTGATAATGCGATTAATGAACGTGGATTTCCCAACATTTGTACAACCTACAACGTACACATTTTGTCCATTACGGTACTCATCAATGGCTTCCATTGCTTCGGCCATCCCTTTACCTTTATGGGCACTCACTAGAAGTACATCTACAGGTTGTAGACCGAGAGCCTTTGCTTCACGTTTTAGCCAATTAATCACTTTTTTCGGTTTCACAGATTTCGGTAATAAATCGGCTTTGTTCGCGATTAATAACACAGGATTTTTACCTACGAAGCGGTGAAGTCCTGGTAGCCAGCTCCCATTGAAGTCAAATATATCAACAATTTTTACGATTAAGCCTTGCTGTGTTCCAAGACCGTTTAAAATGCGTAAAAAGTCGTCATCTGTTAATGACACTGGTTGAATTTCATTATAATTTTTCAAACGGAAGCAACGTTGGCAAATGACCACGTCTTTTTCCAATGATGATGGGGGTGCATACCCAACTGCTGTTTTATCTTCTGTTTGAATTGTTGTACCACAGCCAATACAATTTGGCATTTCGTTCATTCTTTTTCCTCCCAAGTACTGATTCCTTTTCGTTTTAAATTATTGAACACACGACGCTCAATAAATCGGTTGAATTTTGTTACGAGCCCATCTGATTGTGCAACTGGTTTTACTAGTACCGTATGCAAACCTAAGCGATTTGCGCCCATTACATCTGTTAGTAGCTGGTCTCCTACCATTACTACCTCCTGTGGTCGTAGCCCTAATTGAACAATTGCACTATAAAAGGCATTACGAAGTGGCTTTCTCGCCTTGTGAATATAAGGAATACCTAATGGCTCAGCAAATTGTTTAACACGCGCCTCTTTGTTATTCGACGCAATTATTACACGAATGCCTGATTCTTTCATAATGCGCAGCCAAATAATAAGCTCTTCCGTTGCATCTGCACGGTCCCATTCCACAAGCGTATTATCTAAATCCGTAATAATCCCTTTAATACCTAAGTCTTGAAGCTTTTCCGGCGTAATTTCATAAATACTCGTGACAAATTCATCTGGTAATAAAAAATTATACAAAATAGCGACCCCTAATCTAAACGTATTATTCGACCATTATAGCATATTTGCGAAAGCTTCACCCATTCGAATTGGGCTTCCTTGTACAACATTTTCCGTAAATTCTATAGCATCCTTTTCAAACAGCATAACGACTGTTGAGCCGAATGAAAAATATCCGACTTCTTCACCCTTATGCCACTGTGTTGTTGTATTAGTGAGCATGATAGAGTTTACAAAGGTTGCACCAACTTTAATAAATGCTATTTGCTGATCATTCGCGACTTTAAGCTCTGTTACTGATCGATAATTGTGTGAAATAGGTTTTTTACCGTATGTAAGACCGAGCTGGTTAACAGGATAAGATTTTTGGCCAAGTGTATATTGTCTTAGCACTTCCCCATCAATCGGGCTATGAATACGGTGATAATCTGCAGGACTCAAGTAAAACACGATAAAATGTCCATCAGCATATTGTGAGGCACGTTCTGCATTGCCGAGTAAATCATGTAAAGCATAAGGCTTACCCTTTACATGAAATGTCATATCCCATTCGATACGTCCAAAGGATTCCACTTTGGCATCCACTGGACTTACATAAGTAGTGGGATTTTGTTCAATTGGGCGTGCATCTTTTAAAAGCTCTCTTGTAAAAAAATCATGTAAACTCGAAAATTGTTGTTGTTGTTTTGAAACCTCTTCAAGATTAATGTCGTATACTTTCATGTAACTAGGAATAATTCGTTTACTCCACTTTGCTTTTGCAATAGATTGCAAAAGATGGGAGGATTGCTTGCCATTTGTTAATTCAATCAAGCGTTGATATAGTTTTTCTTTCATAAAACAAAACCCCTATCGATTAATTTAGACTGTCAATTTTTTCGCATTCGAAGTATAATGGTACAATATCTTAAGTGCAAAGGAGTGATCCCCCTTGTTTTTTTATCACAAGTTGGTGGATACCACGGTTAAGAAAATGAAATCGCAAGCAGCAAACTTTATCACAATCAGTAATATGTCCTTCGGCGGCGCGGCCATAATGGCTACACTACACGAATACTATAGCTTCAGTGTCTTGTTTATCTTTATTGCAGCCCTTCTTGATCGTTATGATGGAAAGGTAGCTAGAGCACTCGGACAAGTGTCTGATCTAGGTAAACAATTAGATTCTATGAGTGATATTATATCATTTGGTGTGGCGCCTGCATTATTAATGTATAAAGTTGTCTTAGTCGACTTTGGTTTCGTCGGCATGACGATGACAGTACTATACATCATCTGCGGTGCGATGAGATTGGCTCGTTTCAATATTACTGAAGCAAACGGCTATTTTACAGGGTTACCAATTACAGCGGCAGGTACGATCTTAACTTTAACGTATTTTGCATCTAATACGTTCCACCCGGCATTTTATCTTTTCCTATTCCCCATACTAGCATTACTAATGATTAGTACAATTTCGTTAAAAAAAGTGTAACAGCGCATTTGCTGTTGCACTTTTTTTCATTTAACACAGTTTTATAACATATACTGTCGAAAAATGGGGAAAGGATGAAATCATTCAATGAGCGGAATTTTTACATCTATGTTGCAGTTATGGCTTGAGATCCCAGCGTTACTTGGCTATTTAAAGGGGCAAACATTCCATAAACCCTTTTCAAAAGAAGAGGAAGCTGCTTGTATTGAACGATTTTTAGGCGGTGATGAGCAAGCGCGTCTTGATCTAATTGAACGCAATATGAGACTCGTCGCACACGTTGTGAAAAAATTCCACCCAAAACATGAACAACTTGATGATTATATTTCCATTGGTACTATTGGTCTGATGAAAGCCGTTGAAAGTTATACTCCTGACAAGAAAACCCGTCTTGCCACTTATGCAGCCCGTTGTATCGAAAATGAAATTTTAATGCATCTGCGTACACAGAAAAAAGTGCAAAAAGATGTTAGCTTATTTGAGCCAATCGGTACAGATAAAGATGGTAATGCACTACAAATCCGAGATCTCTTACAATGCGATGAAGAAAGTGCAACAGAAAAACTTGAACATAAAGAGCATGTTGCACAACTATATCATTATTTGCATATGCTTGACGAACGTGAACTCGAAATTGTTACACTCCGCTATGGTCTAAACCAGCATGATGCACTTACGCAAAAAGAAATCGCTGCACGTTTAAATATTTCTCGTAGTTATGTATCTCGCATTGAAAAACGAGCACTTATTAAACTCTATCAATTATATAAACGAGATCAAAAGATAATTGAGTAATATATTGTAAATTGATACTTATAAAAATTCAACAATCTCATTACTTTATTGTGCAATTAATCTTGTATTTTTTGTTACAAAAGTACCCCTTTGGCAAATCACCATAACGTAAAGCTGATTTCCGTTCCAACTGAACGCACTCTCAGGGGCGTCTGATGAGACACTTCGGATAATAGGATGTTTTGTGCGGAAGCGAGGCAACAAAAACAACAGGAGGTTAATCTTCCCCTATCTGCGCGATCCAAGATCTTATTTGTGACGTTAATCCCTAAAGAGTCGCCCAATCACTTCTACACAAATTTTTACTAAATATCATCTCTAAATTTGGTAATAAGCCCAATTCTCAGCAAGTTTGCGTAACTAATGAAGAAAAAAATCTCTTGCGATTTAAAATCGCAAGAGATTTTTTTATTCAGCAGATTCCGATAGTTCTACTGAAATAAGTGTACCGAGTAACATTGTTATAATAACTACACCTGCTGTTAAAAATAGCATTATGAATGCCTCCCATCTAGATATGAAGAGATTTAATTAACAACAGTTTAGCATTAGTGAAACGTGTAAACTGTGATTTTTCTCACACTAAAAGCCACTCATTTTGACTATTTTGTGTAGTTTATTTCACTAAATTATGAGACTTATAATGATTCGATAGCTTTTAGTACGATTTGTGTTGAATGCTTTGCAGCTACTGGTAAAAACTCATCGAAGCTTAGATTCGATTCTTTTCCAGCAATATCTGATAAAGCACGAATAACAACAAATGGCGTACCAAATTGATAACATACTTGTGCAACTGCCGCTGCTTCCATCTCTACTGCCTTCATTTGCGGGAAATGACGACGGACAGCTTCTACACGAACAGGATCATTCATAAAGGCATCACCTGAGCAAATTAAACCAATACCATATTGGTGCTCTCCAACAGCCTTTACAGCCTCTTCAGCAACTTTCATAAGTTTTTCATCCGATTTATAAGCTGCTGGCATACCTGCCATCTGACCCATTTCATAACCGAAAATCGTTACATCTACATCATGATGACGAACTTCATCTGAAATAACGACTGCGCCAACTTCAAGAGTTTCATCATAGCCTCCGGCAGAGCCCGTATTAATAACTACGTCAGGCTTAAATTCATGTAATAGAATAGTAGTTGACATAGCGGCATTCACTTTACCAATACCACTTTTTAATAAAACTACCTCTTTCCCTTTATAAGTTCCTGTTGTATACTCACTGCCTGCGATTGTTGTGCTTTTTGCTTGCTCTAACGATGCTCGTAAAAGCTCAACTTCCTCTTCCATTGCGCCAATTACTGCAATTTTCATTTCTTTTGTTACTTCCCTTCTATATTCAACTCTATTAAAAATAATAAAATGAATTATTTTCGTCAATAGGCGCCGTTTAATGTATTTAGTTGTTCAAGTTTTACTGGTGTCCAGCCTTCGTTGTCAACCCATTCCATGCTAACACGATACATTTTTGTCTTATCATTCGTTGAAACTGTTGCAATAGCCGAATTAGCGCTACCGTTGTTTCCCATACGCCAAATAATCATATTGTCCTTTTCGATGCCTGTAACGGCCACAACTGTGGCTACCTTTTCAGCCCAGTCTACGGATTTAGCATCGTAAGAAGACACATGCTGACCTGTTTGTGTTGTAGGTGTAGGTTCCCAATTTTTATTTGTTATGACCTTGTTAACAATCGGGTTGTCTGAAGTAGTTTCAGTAGTAGCGTCCTGTTCAGATGGTTGAGATTCGTCTGTTGGCTCTTCCTTTGCTAGTTTTTCCTCCTGAGCTGATTCATCATTTTTTTGCTCTTTAGAAGGCTCTTCCTTCACATCTTTTTTATCGTTCTTTTGCTCCTGTATTGGCTCGTCTTTTTCAGCTTTTCCTGCATCATCCTGCCATTTAAACACAAATGTTGCTGTTATAATAATTAATATCACGACAATACCAATTAAAACATTCAATAGTTTATCTAGCTTTTTATTACGAGATGGCTGCAAATGACGACTGCTTCGAGTTTTTCGTTCACTCATGAAGTCTCCCCCTCTCTAGCCAATATTCTATCAAGTTCAACAGTACTTGCAAAATAATTGTGCTCATATATTTTTTCAGAGAGAAAAATATACCTATCTCGCCTTATTTCCCCATAGTTTTTTCCCTTGGCGTATATTGTTATTGCTCTCGCTTTCACACAGACAATGCAGAAGATAAAAGCAGCTAGCTCTCCTTAAAGATAAGCTAACTGCTTGTACCAAAATTATTTTATTGAAATAATTTTAACTTTCATTTCACCACCGGGTGTTTGTACGACAACTTCTTCGCCCTCAGCACGGCCTAGTAAGCCTTTAGCAATTGGTGATTCATTTGAAATACGGAATTCCATTGGATCTGCCTCAGCCGAACCAACAATTGTATACGATTCCTCATCTGTTGATGGTTTCCCATTAATAACTTCTACAAATGTAACCGTTTTCCCTAGTGATACTACACTGTTGTCTGTTTCGTCCTCAGAAATAATAACTGCGTTACGAATCATAGATTTTAATGTAGAAATTCGACCTTCTAAAAAGGCTTGTTCTTCTTTTGCAGAATCATACTCAGCATTTTCAGAAAGATCCCCGAAATCGCGAGCAATTTTAATACGTTCTACGATTTCCTTACGTGTTTCCGTTTCTAATTTCACTAATTCTTCTTCTAATTTTCTTTTACCTTCAGCTGTCATTGGGTACTGTTTTTCATTTGCCAAAGTTCTTCACTCCTTGTTTTCGTCAATATAAAAACATAAAACTCGATTAAGTGGCTTAGTGGATGCACTTAATCGAATTTTATTATTTTTAAACGGTTTCAAATTACTCTTTGACCTAATAGTATGCATGCCTTTCTGAAATATGTACAGATATGCATGTAAATATTGTCAATACAACTCTATCTTATTACAATACGTTGTCGGTTTCAAGGATAGTTTTAATCTTAGTTACCATTAAATCAATCGCAACCTCATTATCCCCGCCTTCAGGAATAATAATATCGGCATAACGTTTCGTCGGTTCAATAAACAGATTATGCATTGGACGTACTGCCGATAAATATTGGTCGATTACAGAATCTGTAGTACGTCCACGCTCTTTTATATCACGCATTATACGACGAATAATACGTAAATCTGAGTCCGTATCTACAAATAATTTAATGTCCATTAAATCACGTAAATCTGCATCTTCTAACACTAAAATACCTTCTAGTATAATAACATCTACAGGCTCTACATGAATAACTTCTTTTGCTCTTGTATGCTGTACATAATCATATACCGGCTTTTCAATTGATTGGCGGACCAATAATTTTTTTATGTGTTCAATTAACAAATCGTTATCAAACGCTAACGGATGATCATAGTTTGTACCTAAACGCTCCTCAAACGTTAAATGACTTTGGTCTTTATAATAAAAATCTTGTTCAATTACTACTACTGAATGATCGCGGAAAACATCATAAATAGCACGTGTCACACTCGTTTTACCCGAACATGAACCACCAGCAATTCCGATGACGACTGGACGCTTTGCTACCATTAATTATTCTCCTTTCGCATCATGTTATGTGGTTTTAATGGTGTATCGCATTTAAATTTAACAATTTGTAATGGGTGACGTGCAGCATCTAAGCTATTGCCATCCTCATCCCAAATTTCACCCATTGTAAAACGGAAATTATCAATTTCTGGTCCAAAGAATTCTACCTCATCGCCAGGTTTAAAATAGTTCCGTTGTTGCATTGTCACAATTTTTGTTTCAGGGTCATGCTCTAAAATTAAACCAGCAAACTCATAAGTCGTTTTACGGCCATGTACACCAAACATTTGCTCCTCGTGCCCAGGAGCATCATGGAAGAATGCTTCAGCGGTATCACGGTTAGCACATTTGTCTAGTTCTTCTAGCCATTCACGTTTAATTTTAAAGTTTTCAGGGTCAGCACAATAAGCGTCAATCACTTTACGGTACACTGAAATAACTGTAGCAACATAGTGAATTGATTTCATACGACCTTCCACTTTTAATGAATCAATACCAAGTTCAATCATATGTGGAATTGCTTCAATCAGCTTTAAGTCTTTCGGACTCATGGCAAAAGGTGCGTGATTATCATCGAAAAGTGCCTTTTCTTCGCCATCTTCTAGCTCATATAAATCATAGTCCCAGCGGCAAGATTGACAGCAACCACCACGGTTAGAGTCACGAGCAGTCATGTGGTTTGACAGTACACAGCGACCAGAATAGGCGATACACATTGCTCCATGAACGAATGCCTCAATTTCAATATCGACTTTTTCCTTCATTAGCTTCATTTCTTCGCCGCCTACTTCACGTGCTAATACTACACGATGTAAGCCTTCTTCTTTCCAATACTGCACTGCCTTCCAGTTCGATAAAGATTGCTGTGTAGAAAGATGAATTTCAAGCTTTGGTGCAGCTGTACGGCATGTTTCAATGATTAGTGGATCCGCTACAATAATGCCTGTAACACCCGCAGATTCAATATCTTGTAAATATTGCTCTAAGCCGTCCATATTTTCATTGTGGGCGAAAATATTTGTCGTAACATATATTTTGGCACCATATTTATTGGCGAATTCAACACCTTCGCGCATTTCTTCAATTGAGAAGTTATCTGCGTTTGAACGTAGTCCGAACTCTCGTCCACCAATAAATACAGCATCCGCTCCATAATGAACTGCTACTTTTAATTTTTCTAAACTACCTGCAGGGGCAAGTAGCTCTGGTTTTTTTGTTATGACACGTTTACCGTCTACAATTTCACGGATTGTGTCATTTTGTTCTAATGCTAATGCCATGTTCTTGCCACCTCCTAGTAAACTGTTTCCTTGAAGATAAAGCCAGTATCAAGAGGTCTGATGGCAGGCTGAATATCTTCAATTTTAGCTAATAAATCATCTTTAATATCTTCATACGCATCTTCTGATTCGTCAAAATATGTGTCAATTGCTTTTCGATAAGCTTCTGTTACTGTGATCACATATTCTGGCGTTTGAAGAACACCCTCAATTTTCAATGCATCAATGTTACCTTCAAATAATTCGCCAAGCTCATCGATAATGCACATATCGTTTGGGCTAAAAATATGCGTACCGTTAGCATCCTCATAAATTGGATATTTATTATTTCGTTCATCATCATGAAGGAACATATTGCGATTTTCCTTACGATTTTCAATTTCCATTACTTTATCCTGATATAAGAAATAATGGCCTAGTAATGGACGTTTTGATTGGAACATACATGTCATTCCATGTACTTGAACCTCAATCTCAACTTCTGTATTTTCTTTAATTTCTAGCACTTCATCTAAAGAAAGTTCACGTGAAAGCACTGCGCGAGTTGCTCCGCGTTTTCCCCAATAATTTGCAGTAAACCAGTTCGTTGCAGTCGTTTCCGGATTCCAGTGTAGCGGTATTGTTACACCTTGCTCACGACGGATGATTAATACTGCTGGATCACCATAAATTAAACGGTCAACACCAATACGTTGCATTTCTTTTAAATATTCAGCAAGTGCATCCAATTTTTCATTATGGAATAGCGCATTTACCGCAACATAAACCTTTTTACCCGCGGCATGAATTAGCTTTGTAGCTTCTTCCACTTCACTCACAGAAAATTCTCCTGCTAGGCGCAGACCAAATTGTTGTTCACCAATGACAAAAGCATCTGCTCCAGCCTGTAAAAGTGCTTTAACATGGTCCACTGATTGCGGTGTAACAAGCAATTCAGGTTTTTTCATAATAGTCACCTCTTCAAACATAATAATAAACCATCACCAACTGGTAAAAACGCACTTGTATAATCAGGGTGCTGCATAATCCACTCGGTGAAGTTTTTTAAATTGCGAATCATTGTACGCTTACGACGCGGTACATCTTTTAAATCCAAATCTGATAGGCCATGCATATACATATTATCGATATACAGAACTCCGCCAGATTTTACAAGAGGTGCATACTTTTCAAAAAAGCGTTGATATTGTCCCTTTGCAGCATCGATAAAAACAGCATCGAAGGTCGTTTGAATTGCTTCATCATTCACTTCTAAGGCGTCACCTTCAATGACTGTAATACGATTTGATACTGTAGAACGTTCAATATAAGCCTTTGCTCTTGCAACACGCTCTGTATCACGTTCGATTGTAACGATTTGCACATTTGGTATAGCCTCTGCCATCCTTATTGCAGAATAACCAATTGCTGTACCAATCTCTAAAATTTTCGATGGATTTTGAATACGTAGCAATTGATTTAGTGCATCAATGCCTGAAAGTTGCATAATCGGCACATGATTCTCCTCCGCAAATGCTTCCATCTCTAAAAGCAATTCATTACGTGGTTGAATAAATGATTGTATATATGCATCTGATAATTCCATTTTTTAGTTCACCCTCATATCAATTATGCCTCGGCATAATTGCCGCTGTCGCTACGCTTTTGCGCAGATAAACAATGCTTCCGGAATCAGCTTTGTGCTTAGGCCTGCATGAGGACCGACACGATGTCGGACATTTCGGTAATGCTACAGGACGTGACATTTTTACCGATACAGTTCAGTTAGCCGTTCTCGCATCGATGCGATAATTTTAGGCTAATATCCTTTAAGAACACCACTCCGATTCCGTGACATTCGCCGGAGGCGCAACGAGCAATACTCGTTGTCTGTACTTCATCATTTAGCAACAAAAAGAAAAAGACCAAACGTGATGTCTTGGTACTTCGTCATACAAAAATGAGCAATTGTTTTTATAAGCTCAGAAACAATTGCCACCACGTATATTATTCCGCATTAACGGACTGATTGAATTTTTTCCATGCGGATTGATTAAAAATCACAATTTATAATAGCACGAAAATAGAAGGAAAGCTATTTTTCTTTCCTTCTATCCACATTATTGCTATTTATTTTTTCTATTTTAAGTACTTACTCAGCTTTTTTTATATATTTATCTACTTTCAGTAAATGTTCATCATACGTTTTCGAGAAGTGGTTGACACCTTTTTTATCCGCTAAGAAGTATAGATAGTCCGTTTTACTTGGATTAAGCACTGCTTCAATCGAAGTTTTTCCTGCTCCCGCAATCGGACCTGGTGGTAAGCCTTTATTTTTGTAAGTATTATAGGCATTATCTACTTCTAAATCTTTATAAAGGACACGATCTTTATGGGAACCAAGTGCATATAAAACAGTTGGATCTGTTTGTAATGGCATCCCTTGATCGATACGGTTATAGAATACGCTCGCAATCGTTTCCCGATCTGTTTGGGCAGTAGCTTCTCTTTCCAATAATGAAGCAAATGTTAATAATTGATGTACTGACATTTTCTTTTCAGTTAGAGCATCGTTGTAATTTTTCACAACCTTGTCCATTGCTCCTATCATTTCGTCTACAATGGATTCTAATGATGGTTTTTCTTCAAAATAAGAATAAGTTGCAGGGAATAAATAACCTTCTAAATCATATCGGATTTTATCAGCTAAAACCGCATCCGTCACAAGCTCAGGGTATTTAGCCTTCATTTGTTGTACAAACGCATCGCTTGTTACTAAGTCCATAAATTCTTTTTGAGTGTAAGGCGTTTTCTTTTCCACTATATTACCAATTTGTTCAAGTGTTAAACCTTCAGGAATTGTCATTGTAAAGACTGGTGTACGATAAACCTTCCCTGTTTTTAAACTTTCGATTAGCTCATCCAATGTCATTGCTTGTGTTAAATCATAGTTTCCTGCTTGGAACTGGGATTCATTTTTAAATTTAGCATAATATTTAAAAACACGAGCATCTTTAATTACCCCTTTTTCCTCTAATAGAGTTGAAATAGAGCTTAAAGTTGAGCCTATCGGTACTTCAACTGCTATTGTTTTAGTTGCATCTGGATCTACTGGTTTTAAGGCACTCTTCACATAACTATAACCAAGTAAACCGACAATCCCAGATATTAAAACAAAAGCAATTGCTACAATAGCAACGATTTTTCTCACAATTTTTACCTCGGATTTTCTTTCTTGCATTTTCGCAAGCATTTCTTGTTTTTTCGAACCGTTATTCACGGGTTTCCCCCCTATCACTTCATTATCATACTAGAAATCAACTTTCACGACAAACAGAAATAGAAAATCAGTAAAAATAGATCACATAAAAAGATATTCCGACAAAAGAATGTAATAAATCAACATTGATTTACAGTCAACAAACTAAATTACTAGAGAAATCTAGATGGATGCTTGACATATTAGGAACAGAAAGCCCAGGAGAAAAACAAAAATCTGCTCACTATATCATTAGCAGATTCAATAATATTCTCTTCACCCCAACTGTTGGAAACTTACTCTATCAAAGTTTTGCCTCGCCATAATATTGTCTGCAATCGGCTTTGTACTTAGGCCGACACGATATCAGTCACTCAGTCGTGTTTGTCCTCATTCTATTTCCTTCTTTTCAAATTAACTTACTTGTTTTAATTTAAAGCAAGTCCTATCGTTTACCCGTAATTGGTCACTAAATCCAGATAATACAAAAGCAGAAAATTCCATTTTATCTGTTAAAAATAACTAAAATCAGCTCGAAAATACATAAATGTTTATATTTTTAGCTACGTTATAAAAAAACTCCGAGTAGCATTTTACCACTCGGAGTTATAATTATAATTCATTTAATACATCTTCAACAAATGCCCATTCTTCCTCTGTTTCAATCGGTAGTAATTCATCAATCGTTCCGTCATTTCCAGAGACATATTGTGAAGCAAAAATATCTCTTTCCTCTATTGGCTCGTCTGTTGCCAGAACATAAAGTACATAGGATTTGCCAAATTGTTCAGATGAAAATGTATGAATAACCTCACAGACCTGATCTGCCCCATCCTCATCTGTTATTGTAAATAGTTGCGGCTCTTCTTCAAATTCGTCTAGTAGTGTCAGAACTACCTCATTAATCATTTCCCATTCTGCATCTGTTTCTACAGGCTGTAAATTTGTCATTTCTCCATTGTTATCATCATAATCAAATGTCATTGCAGAAATATCTCCAGGAATTTCATTACCATTTTCGTCGATTAACGAAAACAATACATATGATTTTTCATCTGCATCGAAGGTGAAGACAACACGACATTTTTGCTCCTTGCCATTTTCCGCTACTATAAGAAATTCTTGCGTTTCCTCGTTCATTCAATGTCCTCCTTTTAACTATGGTTCAAATTTTGAAGCGAGTTTTTCACCAACTCATCTTACAACCTTATAGCTTCATTCTTGCTAAAGTAAAAAAGGAACAAGGAGTGCTTGGTGCCATCCTTGTTCCACACTTATAAAGAACGATGATTATTCTTCGTCTTCATCCTCTAAAGCGTTTAATACGTCTTCTACCATATCCCACTCTGCTTCAGTTTCGATTGGTGTTAATTCACCATCTTCACCATTTTCAGATGGAACGAATGAAGATACGAAGATTTCTACAGAGCCATCCTCATCTTCTTCTGCGCCTACCATAGAGTAAAATACGTATGATTTGCCAAATTCAGCCGATTCATGTACGTGGATTACTTCACAAAGCTGTTCATTTCCGTTCTCGTCAATCACTGTAATGTGTTGTACGTGTAATTCTTCTTCATGGTTATGCTCGTGTGCCATGTAATTGTCACCTCATCAATTAATTTTTGCTATCTAAGTAGCCTTGTAAAATCATCACAGCAGCCATTTTATCAATGACTTGCTTTCGCTTTTTGCGACTCACATCTGCTTCGATTAGCATACGCTCTGCAGCCATCGTCGTTAAACGTTCATCCCAAAGCTTGACCGGTAGTGAAAATGTTTCTTCTAAAAGCTTTTTATAATTTTCAGAAGCCTCGCCACGCGGTCCCACCGTATTATTCATGTTTTTCGGGTATCCTACTACAAATTCTGTTATAGCATACTCCTTTACTAACTCGGCTATACGGCCAATGCCGAACTCGCCGTTAGTTTCATCAATTTTTACGGTTTCAATACCTTGGGCTGTCCACCCTAAAGCATCACTAACAGCAACGCCAACGGTTTTTGACCCAACGTCTAATCCCATAATTCTCATTTCTAGTCCTCGTTGTTCTTTTTAATATAAAACTTAACAAGCTCTTCTAGAATTTCGTCACGCTCAAGCTTGCGAATTAAATTACGAGCATCCTGATGGCGAGGAATATACGCCGGATCACCAGAAAGTAAATAACCGACAATCTGATTGATAGGGTTATATCCCTTTTCCTCTAATGAAGAATGTACTTTCAACATTACCTGCTTGACTTCCTGTTCCATTGATTCTTCTGGAAAATTAAATTTCATAGTTTGATCAAATGAACTCATGACCAGCACCTCGCTTTCAGAAATAAGGAGATGTGCAAAAGCTCATCTCCAATTTCTCTTTATTATAACATGTTTTGGCGGATTAATTAAATGGATTTAACATAATCATACACAGAAAGTAATGCTTCATCAAGTTTGGACGCTTCTTTCGCACCTGCCATCGCCATATCTGGACGACCGCCACCTTTACCACCACATGCTTCAGCTACCATTTTTACGATATTTCCTGCGTGGTAATTACCACCAACTAAATCTTTTGTTACACCAGCACATAGCATAACTTTTTCGCCATCGACAGCACCAAGAACGATAACAGCTTTAGGCATTTTTGCTTTTAAGTCGTCCATCATTTGACGAAGTTGATTATTGTCCTTCGCCTCAACTTTAGTAGATAAAACCGTTACATCCCCAAAAGTTTGCGCTGCGTCCACAATTGCGCCTGCTTGTGCATTCGCGATTTTTTGTGATAATGCCTCATTTTCACGTTGTAAATCTTTGTAGTCAGCTTGTAACGCTTGTACTTTTGTCACAATATCTTTTGAATTTGCTTTTAATAATGCTGCAGCCTCGTTTAATAGAGCTTCTTCCTCTTTTACAGCTTGATAAGCAACTTTACCTGTCACAGCCTCGATACGACGTGTACCTGCACCGATACCGCCTTCTGAAACAATTTTGAAGAAACCAATTTCAGAAGAACGTTTTACGTGAATACCACCACAAAGCTCAATAGAATAGTCACCGATTGAAACAACACGAACGATATCGCCATATTTTTCACCGAATAGCGCCATTGCTCCCATAGCTTTCGCTTCATCGATGCCTTTTTCTTCAATAACGACCTCTATATCATCCCACACTTTTTCATTAACAATACGTTCAATTTGTTGTAATTCCTCTTTTGTCACTTGTCCGAAGTGAGAGAAGTCAAAGCGTAAGCGATCAGGTCCTACATATGATCCTGCTTGGCTAACATGGTCGCCCAGTACATCTTTTAGCGCACGTTGCATAATATGTGTTGCTGTATGGTTTTTAATAATTAAATTACGTTCTTCACGACTAACTACCGCTTTCACAGCATCTTCAACTTGCATTTCGCCAGATTCTACAAGTACAGTATGAAGCGGCTGACCATTTGGAGCTTTTTGTACATCTTTTACAATAGCAGTAAAGCTATCATTAGAAATAACACCGCTATCCGCAATTTGACCACCCATTTCAGCATAGAATGGTGTTTTAGCTAAAATAACTAATGCTTCTTGCCCTTCAGATGCTACCTTTGACACTTGCCCATTGACAATGATCGCTGCAATTTCTGTATTTGTCGTTAATGTATCATAACCAACAAATTCACTCGCAACCGTCAAGTTTGCTAGCACTTCGTTTTGTACTTGCATAGAATCCACATCTTGACGAGCTGCACGTGCGCGTTCACGTTGTTCTTCCATTGCTGCTTCAAAGCCTTCATGATCTACCTTCATATCAACTTCTTCTGCATACTCTTCTGTTAATTCGATTGGGAAACCATAAGTATCATATAATCGGAATGCATCTGCACCTGGAATATAGTCATGGCCAGCTGCTTTTTGAGCTTCTACTACTTCGTTAAAAATAGCAAGACCACCGTCTAATGTTTCATGGAAGCGAATTTCTTCATTTTTAATAACACGTTGGATAAACTCGCATTTTTCCGTTACTTCTGGGTAGAAATCATTCATGATTTCACCAACAGTAGGTACTAATTCAAACATAAATGGCTTTTCAATGCCGATTTGTTTTGCATAGCGCACTGCACGACGTAGTAAACGACGTAATACATAACCGCGACCTTCATTTGAAGGAAGAGCACCATCACCAATGGCAAACGCCACTGTACGGATATGGTCAGCGATAACTTTAAATGGTGTATTAATATCTTCTTCTGAACCGAAGATTTCACTTAGTGCTACTTCACCTGGACGTTTGTATTTGCGATTCGCTAACTGCTCAATTTTTTCAATAATTGGCATGAATAAATCAGTATCAAAGTTCGTTGGAACATTTTGAACAACGGATACGATACGCTCTAGACCCATACCAGTATCAATATTTTGTTTTGGAAGTGGTGTATACGTACCATCAGGATTATGGTTGAATTGAGAGAACACTAAGTTCCAAATTTCAAGATAACGTTCATTTTCACCACCTGGGTACATTTCTGGATCATTTTCATCTGAACCATATTCTTCCCCACGGTCATAAAAAATTTCTGAGTTAGGACCAGATGGACCTTCACCAATATCCCAGAAGTTCCCCTCAAGTCGGATTAAACGCTCTTCAGGAATACCAATTTCGTTATGCCAAACGTCATACGCCTCTTGATCTTCAGGATGGATCGTAATAGATAAAAGCTCTGGATCAAAGCCCATCCATTTTTTATCTGTTAAAAATTCCCAAGCAAAATGAATAGCTTCTTTTTTAAAGTAATCTCCAATTGAGAAGTTACCTAGCATTTCGAAAAATGTATGATGTCGAGCCGTTTTACCTACGTTTTCAATATCATTTGTACGAATTGATTTTTGTGCATTTGTAATACGTGGATTTTCAGGAATGATACGACCATCGAAATATGGTTTAAGTGTTGCAACACCTGAGTTAATCCACAGTAATGATGGGTCATTGATTGGCACAAGTGGTGCTGATGGTTCATGATGATGACTTTTTTCTTTAAAAAATTCTAAATACATGCGTCGAATTTCTACTGCTTTCATTTGAAAAGTTCCTCCCTATATGTTTTGTAAAATCACGTAATGAATCCGCAAATCAATTTTGCCTTGGCGTAAGCTTTTACGCAGATAAACATAAAAAAGCCCTCATCCCGAAAAGGGACGAGGACTTGTGATTTGTCTCGCGGTACCACCCTAGTTGTAAGTAAAAGTATACTTACCTCTTTAGCACTTGTAACGTAAGTGAACGGCAGGGATTAACTGCACTCTGGAGTAGCTTTCGGTATTTGCTATTGTGAGGATTTTTTCAGCCAAGAAATCCCTTTCTTTTACACGCACAAATACGTACTTTTTCCATCATCGTTTTTTACAATTTTCTAACGAGAATTATAAAAAAAATATGGACTTCTGTCAATTGGCACAATAATTGCTCATCAAAACTAAGCAATCATTTTTTTAAAATAAGCCCACATTCCCCAAGTAAAAACAACTAGAAAGACCGTAATTATGATTGTCGCTATTGGAGAATCTTGATATGGTAACGGAACATTCATTCCGAAAAAGCTTGTAATGACTGATAAAGGTAACATAATAGTTGAAATGACCGTTAATAAATTGAGCTTTTCTATTGATTTACCACTTATAATAGAAAAATACGTATCCAAAGTACTGTTTACTAAATCTCTATAAGTTTCTGTTGATTCTACAATTCGTTCTAAATGATCATTTAAATCTTTATAGAAAGGTATATTTTCCTCACGAATGTCAAATTTCCACTGTCCATTACTATTTGAAAAAATTCTTTTTTGAGGCATAATAGCTTGTCGAATTAAAATAATAGTTCTTTTTAGTGCAAGGAATTCTTCCGTAACTTCTTTTGGTTCATAATCATATATTTCTTCTTCTAGCTCATCAATCCGTGCTCGAATTCGCTCTAAAACCGGGAAGTATTCATCCGTAATGCCATCGATAATAGTATGCAATAGAAAATCGGTACCCTTATCTAAATACTTTGTACTATTTAAACACACATTCTCTATATGCCCTAGCCATTTAAGTTTTTGTTTATGAACCGTTACAACATAGTTAGGACCCATAAAAATGTTTAGCTCTACTGTTGTTATTTCATTGCTGCTTTTTTCATTATAAATTGGTGCATGGAAAACAAAAAATTTATATTCCCCATAATTATCCATTTTAGGACGTGAGCCTTCATTAAGACAGTCCTCAACTGCTAATGGATGAAAACCAAATATTTCAGCTATATCATTCAAGTCGTTGTAATTGTATGCATATAAATCAACCCATAACAAATCCTCAGCATGGAGGTTACGATTAAATTCTTTAATCTCGAAATTATGTTGTACTGCGCTATTTCCTTTTTTAAAATAATGGATTTTTTTCATTGTTCTTCACCTCATGTTTTATTATTTAAGGAAAACAAATAGGTGACGTTATTGATTATAATTTAGCTTGTTTTAGAAGCGTTTCTCATCAATACCCATTTGTTTTTGGCGATAAGAAATCGACAATCCTTAATTCTTCACTACTACTTACCATTTTCATATTCGGTTCAGGGCCACTATCCATTTCTCATCACCTTCCTTAAATAACAAAAACACACCTCCAACGAATGAAGGCGTGTTGAATACACGTATCAAAGAACAGCATAGTTAAAAAACTACTCTGCTTTCTTCCTTCAAACGTTGAGTTTTAGCACTATGCGGCATAGGAATTACACCAGCTACGTTAAAAAACACCTTATTTCGATGATTTCTGTTGACCCATTGGCGTCTCTCGACATTTTTGGGCAGTAGCGTATCTCCAGCATAGGAGCCTCACCTAACGAAGGGATTGTTATTTTTATAGTTCCTGTAAATCATAATGCATAGTGTGACAACTGTCAAACAGAACATCGAATTTTAAAAATCTTTAAACAGTTGCCCACTAAAATTAATGATTATTTTTCAAAAAATTTTCTACCCGATGAACGAATTCTTCCCTATTATAAGAATTATAAAGTGCGCTAGCTAAACGAACTGAGTCCCCAAAGAAAAAGCGTTCATATAGTGTTTGTCTTGTACCAAAGCTACTCATCGTTAAATCCCAAGCTAGGCGGAATTTTTTGACGCGCTCCTTTCCACCATCCTGAAAAGACTGTAAGTAATGCTCAAGATCGTCGTCATCCTCAGTAAATGCTTTTTCACTTGGAATGGACATTAATCCGCTTGCGCCAAGTAACTGGATAATTTCAGTAAAGGTCGGATATACTTTAGGGAACAACTGAATAGCTACTTGGACTGTTGGAAGATCAGGTCTTATAAAACCAAATTCATCACTTTTTGCTTCTACTTCAGACTTTATGAGTAAGGCCTTCATCGTTTCTAATGTCACGATGATATCCACGACCTTTTGCTGCACATGTTGATACCCGCCAATATTTATCGTATTTACAATTGACTGTACAACACCTAAGACAAATTCTGTTTTAGCAATTTGACGTGTCAGAACTTGATGTAAACCATATGTTTGAAAACCACTTACGTTCAAAAAGCTATTGGCAACTTCCACATTCTCATAATAAAAGACGCGTTCCCACGGCACTACAACATTATCAAACACAACGATTGCATCCATTTCCTCGTAACGACTACTTAATGGATAATCAAAAACCGATTCTCCTCCGACAAATGATTGCCTACATAAAAACTTCAAACCTTTTGTATTACTTGGGATTGAGAAAGCAAAGCCTTTGCCTTCATCAAAACCATTTGTTGATATAACAAGGAGTTCGTCTGTAATTCCTCCCTGTGTCGCTAGTAATCTCGCACCTTTAATTACTAATCCTTCGCTCGTTTTATCTACAATTTTAGCAGCAATTGTTACATCTTCATCTTCAAAATAAAATTTTTGACGGTTTACTTGTGGCTCGATAAATGTATGTGTCATCGTCAAATCATTCTCACGAGCATACTCATAAAATTTTAACAAATGCTGCGGGAAACAATTTGGCTTATCTTTCAAATATTCTGCCACTGATGCTAGCGCCATTAATGTCGTATTCATGTAATCTGGGCTTCTCCCCATAAGGCCATTATTGGACAATGCCCACTCTCGTATTGCATTACGTCTTTTCACGAGATCATCGATTGTGACCGCTTGAAGGAAAGACATACCTACACGCTTATTGCTGGTTGGTGAAACATATGTCATCTTTTCAAGCAATGCCTCTTCATTTTGTAAATCAAAAAGCTTTGCCTGACTCTGCATTACTCCCTTAAATGCTGGATGCTCAGACACCTTCCCTGTGACAACTTTCCCATCAATCGAAATATAAGTTTGTAAAGCGTCAATACGGTCAATATATTGTTTTCCTGTAATTACTGGCATGCAGTCACCCCTAAACGTTACAAATATTTTTATACTTGATAGTATATGAATTTTCCTAATATTAGGTTCCGATTACCGCAACTGTATTATAGTAAACCCTCAGTTTTTCTATACTGTATTACTTTTTAAATACAGTTAAAAGTCTGCAATTATTGCACGATTTTTCAGTTATTTTAGATAAAAACGATTTCAATTAGCGCTTTTTTAACGTGTTCAATTTTGCGACACATTCACAAAAAAGTACTTTTCAACTAGTACAGATTCGCTAGATTTTTTGTATAGGCAGGTGTAAGATAGCTTCGTAACCAAAACAAAAACATCTTTTTATAAAAGGAGAATATATATGAATAAACAAATCATCTCATACGTGGCGGAAATGGAAGCTACTTTAATGAATAAAATGGAGGATCATAATGAAGAAAATCTTTTATTTTCTATCGCTTCAGATATGATTGCCAAAGAAAAAGATCAATTTAAAAATGTTTGCCAAGCATACGAAGTCGTTAAACATCATTTAGTTGGCATTCACTAAATTGTGCGAAAGCGTAGCGGCAGCTGCAGATGTTTGGACACCCGTTAAAAAATCGCATAAAAAAACCGATCAATTCAAAATGAGGGCACTGAAAAACTTACGGTTTCATAAAAGCGAACCTTTCTCAGATAAAAATAAGGCACTTCTTGTTCAATTTTGAACAAGAAGTGCCTTATTTCTGTCTCTATTCCTTATTTATTTTCGTTTAATAGCTTTAATATCCGTTTTAAATTGACAGCGAATATCGTTGTAGCACCTTGAATTTCCATGCCAAATAGACCCGCAGTCGCTATTCTTCGCTTCTACTTTGTAGCGATTTGCGGCTAATTGCTTAAATGCTTCCGTATTTTGAAATGCCTCTTGTTCGGCATGTGTATCCGACTTAATTGTGACAGAATATGTTTTACTTTTTGCGCCTTCTTTATAACAGCCATCTCTCATTGGACATACTTTGCATTTTTCAATGTCAAAATAATATGACTCATACTCGATCCTTTTTTGCCCGTACGTGCTTTTCTTGTCGCGGGATGACCGGCCTTACAAACAAACATTCCAGCGTCTTTATTAAACTCAAACTTGTCTTCTTCTTTTCGTGGTCCTTGTGTTAAATTAAGGGTTTCTTGATTTGAAATCATCGGGGGCACTACCTGCACATTAATTCTTTTATTATAAAGGAAAGCGTGACTAAAATAATAGTGTGATACATTGCGTTGTTTGGAGAAGCATCGCTCGACTCCTGCGGGAAAGCGAGACAGACGAGACCCCGCACGAAGCGAAGCGTAGGAGGAGGCTCGGCGCTCGCCCGCGGAAAGCGAGCGGAATGCTTCGGAAAACAACAGTAGAGTCACAGTGCCAAATGAAAAAAGCGAGGTATTCAACGATTTACTCGTTAAATACCTCGCGATGTGAGAAGATATAGACTTTTTCAGTGCCCTCATTCAAAATTGATCGAGTTTTTTATTTTACTGCGCGTACGGAAGAACCATTTTTTGGAATTGCGCATTTGTTGTTTGTTGATTACTAGATAAGCGTTTAATTTGATAGACATCATCGTACGGATTGTTGTAGCCATGCTTCGTTGAAAATGCCATTGTGAATCCAACTTCCTTTACCGCATTAATGATATTCGCATTGTATTGCCCAAACGGATAAGCAAAAGCTTTAGCATTCGGAATAATTGCTATACTACGCTGTAAATCCTGAACAACCTCACGATAAGGGGTTAGAAGCATTTTGCCTCTATTCCCTTCTAAAACATGTAAATTGTAAGTGTGTGATTCAAATGCAAAAACATCTTGCATATTTGTTATATCTTGACGTGAAAGGGGCTGTAAATCATTATAATTAAAAATTTGCCCATCTTTGGCACTTTCATTACGGGACGTAATTAAAAATTGTGTAGCTTTAAAGCCATTGTTTTTAAGTACAGGATACGCATATTCACGTGTCGACAATAGGCCATCATCAAAAGTCAAAACAATTGAATAGGCAGGCAGTGTAATTTCATTGCGCATAAAACGCCATAATTCGTCTACAGTAATGGTTTCGTAGTTTTTACTTTTTAAATACTGCATTTCTTTTGTAAATTGAACATCTGTAACCGTAGTACTTAAATTTTTGAAACGCCCAAGCTCGTGCTCTTTTAATACATGATGATACATCATTACTGGGACACCACGATCAATCGCTACTTTAGAGCTATGGATATATCCTTCACGACCGCCAAGTACTGTTACGTACCAAGCACCTTCTTTCCGCAATATCGGATAACGGCGATTTGTATCTAGTTTAGCAAATGGCTGCATCGCTTTTGTTTTATTATCATAAATCTCACTGTTTGCAGAAGTAGGGATGAAATACTCATTTTTCATGGCATTGTCCTTACCAACATTTTTATATGAAGGTGTATTTAAAAATTTCACCTTTGATTTTTCTGCATAAACATATGATTTCCCCCAACGAACTTGAACATACATTGGGTCCATTGAATCTACAACTTCTAGCTGCTGCCCTTTCATTAGCGTAGCAATAGCCATCTCTTTTTCACGGCGGAAATCATAAAGAATGACATTTTCTAACGCCTCTATATAGCCATTTTGTTTACTAGGAGGGGTTGTAGTTGGTTTTTCAACAGGCTTTGTTGTATTTGTATCTGTATTTGTTGAATTTTGACCATTTTCTTTCACTACAAAATTACTATGTACGAAGCCTAGGCGTCCGTTCACAGCAATTCCATACCAATTGCCCATTCCGCTATATATAGGGAAGCGAACTCCCTCAGACAATGTAGCAAATTGAACAAGTTTACTGCCAGTATTATCGTAAATCGGTGCAACCTTTGTTGCAACAATATAATCCGTTATTTTAGCAGTAGTTGGGACTGTATTTTTATAAGTGGTTGCTGGAACAACAGTTGTATAACGTTTTTCAATATAACCATAATAACCACCCCAACGAATTTGCCACCAATTTGCTCCATAATCTTTTGTTACTTCAAAAGTTTGTCCTGCAGATAATGTCCCCACCTGAACGAGTGAGCCTGAACGATTATCAAAGACAGTTGCTTCTTCATTCATTTGGATGACAGTATTTTTTGCATATGCTTTTTCTGCAAAAGGTAATAGCATCATGAATAGAAGCAATAATAATAAGCGTTTCACTTTATTCACCTCAAAAAAATTTTAATTATCTTTTACTGCAATCATTAGACGATTTTCTAACCTATAAAAGTTATTGGTATTAATTTCATAAATCATATTTTTCCAAGAGCTTATTTGAGAGGTGCCCGTCTATTGTTTCAGAATTCTTGGTGCATTCACTCACTTATCTAAATAATCATATGGAGAGACACCCTCCATTCCAATCAATGGATGGATATATGGTTCTGTTTCTACCGTTAGTTTAAAATCAATGGATTTTTCATGTTGTAAATTTTCGTTTAATGGAATCGTTTCTACTTCTACAATTTCCTCTGTAATTTCCATTGGATTGAGTCTTGCACGTAGAGACGTAAAGCGCTGTAAATCATCCGTACGCTGTAAGCCATCTGCTAGCACATCCGGCTCACCACACAAAATCAAGAAATTTTTAGCACGCGTAATACCCGTATATAACAAATTACGACGCAGCATTTTAGAATAACCACGTACAACCGGCATAATAACGGTTTGGAACTCTGAGCCTTGAGATTTATGAATAGAACAACAGTAGGCAAGTGTCAATTGATTGAGATCACTTCGTTGATAAGTTACTTCAATACCGTCGAATGACACAACAAGCAAATCTTGTTTCTCAATCGTTTCCTTTGCCTTAATAATACTAATTACCTCACCCATATCACCATTAAAAACATTGCTTTCTGGTTGATTGACAAGCTGTAATACTTTGTCCTTTATGCGATATGTGACATCACCAAAAACGAGCTCTTTTCTAGTACCAGTATCGTTTGGATTAATAAGTTCTTGAATCATTTTATTTAAATTGTCTATTCCTGCTGGACCTTTGTACATAGGTGCTAACACTTGGATATTACGAATTTCTTGACCTTTCGCAACCGCACTTTTCACAACCTGCGTGACAACGCTTGCTACCTGATCTGAGGAGGCTTTAATAAATGAACGGTCAGACGTTTTTAATGTAAGATCATTTGTGATATTACCACGTTTAATTTGATGAGCAAGTTCAATAATCGTTGAGCCCTCTGCTTGTCGATAAACATCTGTCAATTCCACAGTAGGTATTTGCCCGGATGCCAACAAATCCTTTAACACCTGTCCTGGTCCTACTGGTGGAAGCTGATCTTGATCTCCTACAAAAACGACTTGTACATCCTCATGCAAGGATTTTAATAGTTGATGCGCGAGCCAAGTATCGACCATCGACATTTCGTCTACAATAATGAGTTTTCCTGTTACCTCACGCTCAGTTTCTTCCTCTTTTTCCTGACCTGTAAAACCTAATAATCGATGAATTGTCATTGCTGGAAGTTCTGTCGACTCCGATAGACGCTTGGCCGCACGTCCTGTTGGAGCACATAAAATAATCGGAAAAGGTTCTTCTTTTTGTGCATATTCCTTCGGGTTCAATGATAATCCGTGTAGCTTTGCATACACTTCTACCACACCCCGAACAACAGTTGTTTTACCTGTCCCAGGTCCACCAGTTAAAATCATAACGGCCGAATTTAATGCTTGTTCAATCGCATTCGCTTGCGTTTCAGCATATGTGACATTAAGAAATTCTTCTGTTTCACCAATTGCTTTACGTATTTCGTCCTTACTAAAATGTTCAGCTTTATTGTTACGTTCGATTAAAGCTAATATTTTCGATGCAATTCCTACTTCTGAAAAATATAGGGATGGTAAATATAGTCTTGTTTCTTCTCCACAAATTTTACTTTCCTCACGTAATTCGATACAAGCTTTAGAAATGATTTCAAAGGGAATTTCCTCTCGTTGGCTTTGCTCAAGCATATCTTTTACTAATGGTAAAACATTTTCTGCATCTAAATACACATGCCCATCTGATAAAGCTGCTGTATTTAGAGTATGTAAAATCGCCGCCTTAATACGGTCTGGATGATTGCCAGTAATCCCTAATTTTGCACCTAGCTCGTCGGCACGAAAGAAACCAACACCCTCTACATCTTCAATCAGGCGATATGGATTTTCAGTTAATAATTCAACGGCCTCTGTTCGATATGTTTGGTAAATTTTCATGCCAAGCTGTGGTCCGAAACCCCATTCATTAAGTTGGATCATCACTCGTTCTAAGCCTAAATTTTGTTCAATGGTACGATGGATAACCTCTTTTTTTTCAGCAGATAAACGAGGCACAGCATCAAGAGCATTTGGGTCCTCTAAAATAAGACGTAACGCATTTGCTCCTAATTTTTCTACGATTGTTTCAGCAGTTTTTTTTCCGATTCCAACAAACAAATCACTCGATAAGTAATGAATAATGCCCTGCTCTGTTGCTGGTACTTCCTTTGTAAATGTCTCAATTTGAAATTGCACACCATATTTTGGATGTTGTTTCAATAAACCAGTAAAACGATATTGTTCATCCATCTGTAACGGCGGAAAATATCCAACAACTATTATTTCCTTATCTTCATACTGTAAGTTGGTCTCCTGAATTTTCACACGAACTATCGAATACATATTTTGTGCATTATGAAAGATAGAGACAATTGGGCGTCCGAGTATAAAAAATTTATTTAATTCAAATAAATCCAGATTCTCTGCCATTCTCGGTTCGTCCTTTCGTGTTCATTTCAACCATATTATTTTACCACACCATAACGTGAAAAATCGTTTAAAAAGAGAATTCAATAAATTTCTATCAATATTCATCCATTTCAATCAATTATGCCCATATATAATGTCATGACATTCGCTTCCATTGCGCGAAAGCGAAGCGCAGCGGCAAGATGTCACAGGATGTGATGCCCTAAGCTACGTTCCTCTATTTCAGCAGCGTTTTAAAACCCTTGTTTCACCACTTATAGATGCGGGAGACTTCTCTTAGCTGTTGCTACATAAAACATTTGCTTGTTAAAATTTATTGATAAAAAACATTTCACGGTTTTCATCATCTTTTCCATGCTATGATATAGGTGAATTTGTCGCACGGAAGGATTGTGAAACTATTGGAATTTAGACCTTGCATTGATTTACACGATGGTAAAGTAAAACAAATTGTTGGCAGCACACTAGGTCATAAAGATCAAGAAGTTATCGAGAACTTTATTTCAAATCTTGACTCTAGTTATTATGCAAAAATGTTTGCTAAGGATCAATTAACAGGTGGTCACATTATTATGCTAGGTGACGGAAACGAAGAAGCCGCATTAGCAGCATTAGCAGCATATCCCCAAGGGTTGCAGGTTGGTGGCGGCATCACCACGGAAAATGCAAATAAGTATATTGATGCAGGTGCTACCCATGTTATTGTCACATCATTTATTTTCTATGATGGCAAGCTTCATTTAGATCGACTAAAGCAATTAGTTCAGAATGTTGGTAAACAACATCTTGTTATCGATTTAAGCTGCCGTTTGCGCGATGGAAAATGGTTTGTTGTTACTGATAAATGGACAAAGTTTAGTGACTTTGAAGTAAATGCTGAGTCTATTGCATTTATCGAAAAGTTCTGTGATGAACTACTTATTCACGCGGTTGATGTGGAAGGAAAAAAAGGCGGTATGCAAGAAAGTTTAGTGCATGATTTAGCCACTTGGACAACAATTCCAACAACATATGCTGGTGGGGTTCGTTCTTTGGATGACTTAAAGAAATTTGAAAATATCGCAAAAGGTAGACTTCATGTGACAATCGGTAGCGCGCTTTCAATTTTTGGTGGAGATTTACCTTATTCAGATGTGGTGAAATATTGTAAAAAGGGCGAAATTTAAAATGCATTATAGAGGTAAAAATTTCAAGGAACTATGGATCATTCTCTTTCGTTGCATGGACAACTAGATCATGAACAAATGCTACTTGCGTTTTCAAAAAAGTTGCTTCTTATATGATCCGAAACCTAAGGCTGAAATTGTCGTTTAATTACTAAGGGGACTAGACACCCCTTTTTTTATTTTTACAAAGTAAATTTATGACTCAAGAATAGTATACATTGATTCGGAGCCCTTATTTCTATTTAGTAACTATTTTTGTTAAGCTAATATTGAACATAAAATAATTTAGTTACTACTAAAAGAAAGGATTTTATGAAGTATGAAAAATGAACTTGAAGCAACCACTTTACAAACTTTACAAACAGAATTAACACGCTTCTTTTTGCTCTATAAATTTGCCCTGCAGGAAATTGAAACGAAAATAACTATTTTACAAGAAGAGTTTAAGCTCATTCATGAATATAACCCGATAGAGCATTTATCAACTCGCGTAAAATCACCGAAAAGCATATTATTGAAGGTCAAGAAAAAGAACCTTGAGCCATCTATTGAAGCGATTCGAGAAGATATTCGTGATATCGCAGGTGTTCGAATCACTTGCTCCTTTGTAGAAGACATATATAAAGTGAGTGCAATGCTACAGGCACAAAATGATATTGAAGTTGTGGATGTAAAGGATTATATTGCCTATCCAAAGGGAAATGGCTATCAAAGCTTGCATCTTATTATAAAAATCCCTATTTTTATGTCCGATCGTATGGAAAAGGTCTATGTCGAAATTCAAATTCGTACAATTGCCATGGATTTTTGGGCCAGCCTTGAACATAAAATCTATTATAAATACAACAAGGAAGTACCTGAACATATCCGTTTTGAATTGAAGGAGGCTGCTATTCAAGTAGCTGAGTTGGATCGAAAAATGGAGCGACTTAATAAAGAAATCAATATTCTAAAAGCAAACGAAACAGAATCATCGATTTTAGAAACTACCCCAATTGCACATTTAGCACAATATATTTATCAACTACCCTTTGATTATCCATCTGAGAATGATGAAGACTAAAATCAAAAAGGATACTGAACTAGTTTCGGCATCCTTTTAGTTTGTCTACATGAAAATCAATATATTAATGTATATCAATAAACAAAGGTTGATTTTCACTCCGAGTTGGCGCTTTCAGCAGGTGTCCCACTCTCCGTGAAAAATCAACAGCTTCTAGACATTAGTATGCATAACTAGTAAGGGTGATTTCCTTTACAGGCTTCTCTCGACGGTAAGCTGCTACGTTAGCACTACACCTTAACAAATAAAATACATCTTTCTGTTATTTCGCTATATCATTATAAATTGGATTGCCTGCCAGAAGATACATGTTAAATGAAGCGGCTCATCGGACGCCCCCAGGAAGCTTTGCTCTGTGCGAAAGCGAAGCGTCAGCTACAAATGTTTTCTGTAGCGAAAGCGAAGCGTCAGCTACAAATGTATTCTGTAGCGAAAGCGAAGCGTCAGCAACAAATGTTTTCTGTAGCGAAAGCGAAGCGTCAGCTACAAAGCGCCTAGCCGGAACGGAAATCTACCCCTCGCTTTGCCGAAGAGCTCTAATTTGACACATTAATTTAATTGTTTAGCAACACAAAAGGATGCCAACGTAATTTTGGCATCCTTTCAAATTATTTTAGTTAAATCTCTGAGCAATCATATCATAAATATAACGTGCTTGATCGTATTCTGGCTGTAACGTAAAGGCTTGTTTTAGGTGGTACATAGCATCTTCTGTTTGCTCAGTAGATATCGCATATAGTACACCTAAATTATAATGTGCATCTGCGTTATTCCAATCCTGTTCGATCAAATAGTCTAATTCCTTTTTACCTTCTTCGAACATTTCTAGCGCACATAGCACGATGGCATATGCTAGACGAATTTGTGTGTCTTCTGGTGCAAGCTCTGAAGCTCGTTGTAAATAAGGCAGTGCAAGCTTCGGACTTTCCATTCGTTCAAAGCATTTGCCCATCATATAATACACATCTGCGCCTTCAATTTTATGTTTTAGTGCTTGCTCATAAAGCTTTACTGCTTCCGCATATCGTTCCACATTATAATATAAATTTGCTAAACCATAATAAGCAGTTGCTGCCGTTTCATCAACTGTAATTGCTTTTTGAAAAAAACGTTCTGCACGTTCAGTATCCTCTAAGACCGCTAAAAGATTTCCGAAGTTCACATAACCAATTGGGTTTTTAGGCTCTGCTTCAATTGCTTGTGTAAAAAGTTGTGCAGCATCCTCATAGCGCTTTTCTTGAAACGCTTGAATGCCCTGCTCGTTAAAATCCATTGTTATTCCTCACCTCTATGTAGCGAAAGATTGCCTAAACTCTATACGCTTTAGCAAAGAGTATGAGCAATCTTTTCGCAAATTAACCTACATATGTTAGTTTTTCATTATTTTTAAATACTTCGTCGATTGTACCGCCACCTAAACATTCTTCACCGTCGTATAGTACGACAGCTTGTCCAGGTGTAATCGCTCGTACTGGCTCAGCAAACGTAATATGTGTACGTCCGTCCTCTAAAATTTCCACTTCTACTGGTGTGTCTGTTTGACGATAACGGAATTTTGCTGTGCATGAAAATTTCCCGGGCAATTTTTTTGTCGAAGTATAGCTCATTTTCACAGCAGTCAGTGAAGTTGAAAATAGCGAATCATTATTGAAGCCTTGTCCAACTAGTAACACATTGCGCGCCAAATCTTTCCCTAACACGAACCAAGGTTCACCGTCGCCACCAATTCCAAGACCATGACGTTGACCAAGCGTATAGTACATTAATCCATCATGCTGGCCCATTTCGACACCATCCATTGTCTCCATCTTACCAGGTTGCGCCGGTAAATATTGACTTAAAAATTCTTTGAAATTACGCTCTCCAATAAAGCAAATTCCTGTTGAATCTTTTTTCTTCGCTGTAGCTAATCCAGCTTCCTCCGCAATTTTACGGACTTCTTTTTTCTCAATATGTCCAATTGGGAACATTACATGCGATAACTGTTCCTGCGATAATTGGTTTAAGAAATACGTTTGATCTTTATTATTATCTATGCCTCGAAGCATTTTAACTTCGCCTTCGCCACTACGATCAACTCGAGCATAGTGACCTGTCGCTAAATAATCTGCTCCCAGATTCATCGCATGCTCTAAAAACGCTTTAAATTTAATTTCCTTATTACACATTACATCAGGGTTTGGCGTGCGTCCCGCTTTATACTCTTCTAAAAAGTATGTGAAAACCTTATCCCAATATTGTTTTTCAAAATTCACTGCATAGTAAGGAATCCCGATTTGATTACATACTTTAATAACATCATCATAGTCTTCTGTAGCTGTACAAACGCCATTTTCGTCTGTATCATCCCAGTTTTTCATAAATATCCCGATTACTTCATATCCTTGTTGTTTTAACAAATATGCAGCAACCGAAGAATCTACCCCACCTGACATGCCGACAACAACACGAATTTGTGAGGGGTCACGTGTTTCTTTCATTATGGTCACCTTTTCTTTTATTCAATTTCTATTAAATATATAATTTTTTTGAATCATTACCAAAACGAGTGATTGATTTCCGTTCCGACTGGGCGCTTTGTAGCTGACGCTTCGCTTTCGCTACAGAAAACATTTGTTGCTGTCGCTTCGCTTTCGCACAGAGCAAAGCTTCCTGGGGGCGTCCGATGAGCCGCTTTTGTTGCTGCCGCTACGTTAACACTACGCTTTCGCACAGAAAACATCCGCTTCGCTGCAGGGTCTCGGGCCAACAGATGTTTTTTGCGCGAAAGCGTGAGTGAAACGTAGCGGCAGCAGCACGATGTTGGTCACGAAGGCGTTATCACAGGATGTGATGCTTTTAGCCTTCGTTCCTCTATTGCTAATCCCCAAGGGGTCGCCTAGTCTCCACTCCAATCAACTTATTTACATAGTAGACGTTTTAACAAAAGTCACCCACAATTTTTTGGTTATAAACCCGATTTTTAAAAGATGTGTTGATTAATCCTATTTTTACACATTCGAATTAATTCGAAGAGGCTGATTTCTGCTACGGGCTACAAATAGTTAAAAAGGGAAAATATTAGAAAAATAGCAACAAAGCTCAATAATAAACCTATTTTAATCAACACGCCTAAATTTATCAGCAAACTACTTTTTCGCGAGTCTTTTCACTATCGCTGCTGTTTTTTCTGCGGCATGTTGTACATCATCTTCTGTTAAACCTTGACCAAAGCTAAAGCGGATTGAGTTACGTAATTCCTCTGCCCCTTGTCCAAACATCGCAACTAAAACGTGTGAAGGGTCAATGGAACCAGCAGTACACGCAGAACCACTCGATACACAAATACCCGCCATATCAAGATTTACTAAGAATGACTCTACTTCCATACCAGAAAAACTTACATTTAAAACGTGTGGGAGCGTATTGTTTAAATCCCCATTCATATGAAAGGCTAGTTTTTCTTTCGTGAAAACATCCAGCAAAATTTGCTTAAAGCGATTGTATAGTGCGCGCTTTTCTTCTCGCAACTCATTTGCAATTTGCACTGCAGTCGCAAAACCAATCACTGCAGGCACATTTTCAGTACCTGCACGACGTTTTTTCTCGTGTGCTCCCCCTAATGCATAACTAGTGTATGGTGTCCCAGCTTTTTGGTATAGGAAACCAATACCTTTAGGACCATTAATCTTATGAGCAGAAACACTTAATAGATCAACATGGAGATCTGCAACATTAATTGACTCTAAACCATATGCCTGAACGGCATCTGTATGAAAAATAGCTTTATGTTCACGTAACAAGTCACCAATTTCAGCAATCGGTTGAATCGTACCAACTTCATTATTGCCGTACATAATCGTTACTAAAATTGTATCCTCTCGCAATGCATTTCGCACATCTTCTACAGAAACCCGGCCATTCTCATCAACCGGCAAATATGTCACGTCAAAGCCATCTCGCTCAAGCTTTTCACAAGTATGTAACACCGCGTGATGTTCAATTTGTGTGGTAATGATATGCTTCCCTTCAGCAGCCCGTGCATAAACAGTACCAAAAATAGCCGTATTATCCGCCTCTGTTCCGCCACTTGTTATAATAATTTCTCCAGGCTGAGCACCAATTGATTGGGCAAGTATTTCACGTGCATTATCTAAATATTTACGTGCCTCTCGACCTATCCCATGAATACTTGATGCATTCCCATAAACTTGTTGCATTGCTGTAGTCATAGCGTCTATTACTTTGTCATTCATTGGTGATGACGCTGCATGATCAAGATAAATATATGAATTCATGTTGAAAACTCCTTTGTACGAAAAGCGCTAAAGACTCATCTCTCTACCTCATGGTAGAGAGATGTGCTTTAGCCTAATTTTAAATATAGAACATATAGCCTTCTGCTACATTTTCCTCAGTATATTGAGCTAAATCCTCAATTGTCGTTGTATCTAATACATTTTTCACAGCATCACGAATGCGGAGCCATAACTCTCGCTGAGGTGCTTCTTCATTTTCAATACCTTCTACAGGTTGAATTGGACCCTCTAACACGCTAATAACATTAGCCGCTGAAATTTCACTTGGTGGATTTGCTAGCATATATCCACCATATGCACCGCGTACACTTTTCACTAAGCCTGAATTACGTAATGGTGAAACTAACTGCTCCAAGTATGCCTCAGAAAGATCCTTTTCAGCAGCAATTTTGCGTAATGGGATAGGTCCTTCACCATAATGCTTTGCTAATTCAATCATAATCGTTAGACCATAACGGCCCTTTGTAGAAATTTTCATTTTATCACCCTCAAATAGTCTAGTCAAAAATACTACCAACAGTATATCATAATCTCCTCTCGAAGAACTCGGAAATACACTTGGAAGGTTATGATATACTATTTATTGCACCTTAATATAATTAGGTAAAATAATTTATAACGCTTCATTCTAAGCACAAAAAACAAAAATCATTGAAATCAGCTGAAAGGGGGAAATTTTAATGCATAATGAACCACTCGCTTATCGTATGCGTCCTTTAACCCTCGATGAAATTGTAGGACACCAGGATTTTATCGGTCCTAACACCGCTCTTTATAAAATGATTCAAAATGAACATGTTCCATCCATGCTGCTATATGGTGAGCCAGGTATCGGCAAAACATCAATAGCGAATGCCATAGCAGGAAGCTCGAGGCTCCCCTTTTTCGCGCTTAATGCTACTCGTGCTGGTAAAAAAGACGTCGAGGATATTGTACAAGAAGCTAGAATCTCAGGAAAAGTCCTTCTTTTTTTGGATGAGATTCATCGTTTTAATAAATTACAACAGGATGCTTTGTTGCCACATGTTGAAAACGGCTCGATCGTGTTAATTGGAGCGACAACGGAAAATCCGTACCATGATGTCAATCCCGCTATCCGCTCCCGTTGTGGAGAAATATATCAGCTAAAACGTTTAACGAACGAAAATATAATCGAGCTTCTAAAAAAAGCACTTTCTGATGAAAGGCGCGGGCTAGGTAAATATCACTTTATAGTAACAGATCATCAAATTAATCAAATTGCTGAAGCAGCTAATGGTGACGCACGGAAGGCATTAACTTTGCTTGAATCAATTTATTATGCAAGTGATGAAGTAGACGGTCAAACAATCGCTGCTGATCATATCATTGAGCATCTTGTAGGCAGAATTGGTGTTTATGGTGATAAAAAAGGATCCCATTTTTATAATTTGCTATCTGCATTACAAAAATCAGTTCGTGGAAGTGATACGAATGCAGCAATGTATTATTTAGCTCATTTATTGGAAACAGGTGATTTAGTAGCGGTTAGTCGACGCTTACTAGTGATGGCTTATGAAGATATAGGCCTTGCCAACCCTGAGGTAGGACCGCATATGCTTGCGGCTGTACAAGCGGCAGAGCGTCTAGGGCTACCAGAGGCGCGTATTCCGCTTGCAAGTGCTATTATTGAAATGTGCCTTGCGCCTAAATCCAATTCTGCAATTGTGGCGATTGATGCCGCCATTGCCAGCATTCATGCAGGAAAAACAGGCGATATTCCACATCATCTACGCGATGCTCACTATGAAGGGGCAAAAGATTTAGGTCATGTAGGCTATCAATATCCCCACAACAGCCCTATCGGAACATTTGGTGGATGGGTAGACCAGCAATATTTACCGGATGAGCTTGTAGGCACAGAATTTTATAAACCTGTTATTGCGGGTGAAGAAAAACGAATGGCAGGAATCTACGAAAAGCTTAAATCTTTTCATAAGGATAAAAAATAAAAAACAATAAGGCACTTCAATTTTAACAAGAAGCGCCTTATTTTTTTATTTTATTACTTTCGCTAAAAACTGGACTGACTTCTAAACAATCATCCTGTGAAGGTTGCCTTATTGGTTGTGTAGCGTGTTTCGTAAAATCGGTTCAATGCATCTTCCACATCTTTCATCAATGGCTGTCTCGTCGTTTCTTTCTCCTCTTTGTCCTTTTCGATTTCATGTAAATAATGAAGAAAATTGTAGGTTTGATAGAGTAGACTAGCAAATTCCTGGGCGTTCTCCCGGACTTCAGAACGAATTGCTTTTACAGCAATAGCTTGACCAATGGATTGCTCTCTTGATGGAGAGGTTTGATCATCTATATTATCATTAATTGTTCTATATAAAAATTTTAATGACTCATATACTTCCTTGTTATCACTAAAACGTTCCTTTATCCACAATAAGACAAATTGTAATAGGACAATGGCATAAATAAGTGACAGACACTCATCTCCAAAAGATTTTTTGGACAAACGTTTAAAGGAGTCGTCTTGTGTCACAACTTCGAATATAATTAAACGAATTGGATACAAGAGCGCATGTCCGCTGTTGATATATAATTTCTCTCGATCTTTATACATAGCGAACCAAAAATCCCTTACTAATGAGATAGACTTCCTTGTTGATAGGGCTAATTGACATTGGGTAAGCTCATGTTCAAGTGTTTCTTGTATAAGCTGTCGAAATAGAAGTTCCTCACTCTCACTTACTAATAAGAGCGGTTTTTCTAATTTCGCCAAATCGATTTCGATACCGTTTATTAACATTGAACTGCCCCTTTCCTATAGATTCATACAGCACGGAATAAATCTTTATCATCACCATAACGTATAGTTATTTCCGTTACTATTGATGCTAATGCTTGCAAATAGATTTGCAATTTTTAACTATATTTCGACAAAAATTTATAAATACCTTTTAAGCAAAAAGTCCTTTTTTATTTTTACACACCTAAACTTTATCACTACAATAACGGACTTCACGGTCTTCGTTCAATAGTCTATTAACATTTACAAAAAAAAATCTGCAATACTTTAAGAACTTGAAACCCAATTACCCTCACAAAGCAGTGTACTGTAAGAATTGGCGAATCAACCGCAAAAAGTAAGCAGATTCTAGTTGCTATATTATTTTAAAAAAATGTTCAAGCACTCTTGAATTATTGTGTCATTTCATTATTAACAAATACTTTTAATTGTTGTAAGCATTGTTTGACTGCACCTTTTTGTTCAAGCACAGCATTTCGTAATGATGATGTTTTCTCTTCATCCCCTACTACTTCACGATAAAGCGCAAAAATTGCTGATAATAATTGTTCATTCTCTTCTTGGTCAATGCTAGGTAAAGAATAGGCAGCAATCGTTAATAATTGCTCAACTTTTTCAGGTGTTTTTTGTAACTCATTGGATGAATAATACGTTGATGCCGCTAAAAAGTAGCACAGCTTTGCGCAGCAATCTATAAACAAATGCCAATATGTATTGGCACTTGGTAATTCACCCGCTCTATTGTCCAAATACTCTTTATAAAATGTTGTAGCTTGTGTATATAAAGGATTTAGTTCTCTCATAGCCTTTGGATAATTATTAGATGTATCCAAATAGTCAAATACAATATTATTCATTTTCTCCTGAAGTTTTACAATGTCTAAATGATCACGAATTACTTGAATTTCCATTTTCCCACTCTCCCATATTGTCATTTGTTTTCTAAACGTCATTCCTACTCCCCTAGGCAGTCCTGCACATCCAAACAAACTTTTTCATCATCTATTGGAATTATTAAAATTATAGCAATAAACCAAATAAAGAAGTGGGTACATGAAAAAAATAAGACAATATAGTGAATTATTAGCATTTTGAGCACCGAATGCGAACTATTTTGATAGAATTATATTTTTTGTACATAATCATTAAATAAAGATTGCTCTTTCGTTCGGTCAATAATTTCTATAATACTTCCTTGAGCATATTTTTTTATTCTTTTTTGTGGCATATAAAAATAGGCCGTATTTGTAATTAACCACTCACTAAGTGTTAGCTCACTACCTGGCTGTTGATTTGTCAATATACGTTTATGTCGAAGTATATCCGCCATTTTATAAAAACCATCTGATAGCTCGTAGGCCGAAACATCAAAATTAAAAATAGGACTAACAACTTGTCCAACATCAAAAATGTGAATGGTTTGCCCTTCTTCATCAATAGCTAATTCTACTGTACTAATTTCATCGAATAGATTTAAGCCCCTATATTCCATTTGATAGATTTGCTCCACAATAAAAACGCCTCCTTTAATAGGTTCTACAACAAATGTTGAAGGAGTCGTAATATGTCTCTTCAACATAAAATGTATAGATATTTTACTAAATATCGTAGCTCCCCTTTTTACAACGTTCCTATTGTAACATAGAAAAAGTAGCCGTCTGCAAACGAGACAGCTACTTCCATAAAATGGCCAATCACCATTACCGAGGGTGATTTCGTTCCGCTTTTATTTTATCGAAAAGTTATTTAAGCTTATCGAAAAAATTATTGTTAATTTAACGATGAAGTTTTTGACACAAACACTTGTAGCTGCCGCTATAGAAATATTAGCCTTGTACACGTGTAATTTTTACATCTTTTAAGATTGTATTCACTACCCAGCTGGCAGCAATTAAGCCTGCCACTGAAGGAACAAAGGCATTGGAAGATGGAGGCATTTTTGCTTTACGGATAGCTGCATCCGGTTTTCCGACATGCTCTACGACATCTGGACGAACAACAATAGGACTCTCATCTGAGAACACGACCGTTACTCCTTTATGAATACCATCCTTACGTAATTTTGTACGGATTACTTTAGCCAATGGGTCTGTATGCGTTTTAGAAATATCTGCAATTTTAAACCGAGTTGGATCCATTTTATTGGCTGCACCCATGCTAGATATCATTGGAATATTACGCTTTAGACATTCCTTCATAATATGAATTTTATACATCACAGTGTCACTTGCATCAATGACATAATCTATGCCCTGTGCGAAAAATTCCTCATATGTTTCCTCCGTGTAAAACATATGCATATCAATTACTTCACATTCTGGATTAATATCAGCAATACGCTCTTTCATGATACCTGACTTAGATTTTCCGACCGTTGAAAGATAGGCAACTAATTGACGATTAACATTCGTAATATCTACATTATCCTTATCCACCAAAATAATGCGGCCAATACCACTTCGTGCACAAGCCTCAGCAGCAAATGATCCTACACCGCCTACACCAAGAATGGCTACCGTTGTATTTTTTAATTTTTCGAGTCCCTCTGTTCCTATTGCGAGCTCATTACGTGAAAATTGATGTAACATCCTTACACTCTCCGTCTATTGAATTTTTAATACGCTTTAACGGGCAATAATATAAAGCCCGATTGATGATCAGCGTTGGATAATGCATCCCACTAATCACTTTATTAGTAAACCTAGTTAAATACTAAGATAAAATCAAACCTATCTTACATTTTATTACGATATTCATCAAGTAAAAATTATAACTAAAAAAATTAAGTATTCCTACTAAATCAATTATGCCATGCATAATTATCTCTGTCGTACAGATAAACAATGCGTCTCGTATTCGCTTTGTGCTTTAGCATGCGGATGTTTTTTGCACGAAAGCGTAACGGCGTGATGCAGGTCAGTTAGCTGTTATCACATGAATACAATGATTTTAGGCTAACATCCTTTAGTAACTCCTTTGCAATTCCGTGACATCCACTGAAAGAATTTATGTAAAGTTTGATAATGTTTACAGCTTAAAGTAAAAAATTTAGGCAATTGAATAAATCGTCATCCAATTGCCTTTAGTCTTAACACTATTCTTGTTCATAATTTTTGGAGAAACATGCTGCAAAATCTAAGCCGAGCTGGGCATTTATTTGCTTAAAAGCCGCAATTACCGCCCCGCCGATCGGTTGTAAAACTGGTGCCATAAATTGCAATGGTATTTTGTCAGCCTGTGCGAATTGCTGTAATTTCGGTAAAAAATATGCTTCATTATTAAAAACGCCACCGACTAATACAACAGGCACGTCCCCTTCCTCCCAAGTCATATGAGCGTAACATGCTTTAATCGCCACATAATATTTCTTACAAGCATCTTCAATAATCTGAATAGCAACACGATCACCTTCTTCTGCCGCATCGAAAACATATTTACTTAACGGTGAAATCACGGTCCGAGGATGCTCTTCTCCATATATACACTCTATTAATTGTGGTACATTTTCTACAGAAAAATAACGCAATATGACAGCTGTCAAAGCTGTTGGGTCTCCGCGCCCATCATAGCTTTGAAAAATAGCCTTCAGCACTTGAATACCTAAATCATAGCCACTGCCCTCATCATCAAAAAGATAACCCCAGCCGCCTACTCTATGAAAGCGTTGCTCACGATCGTAGCCCATTGTAATAGCGCCTGTCCCTGCAATTTGCACAATACCTGCCTGCCCAAGTGTGCCTGCATAAAGTGCAATTAGAGCATCATTATCAACAATCACATGAGCTGTCTTAGGAACGTATTGACGTACGATCGATTCTACAACTTCTTCAGCCTGTAGCTCCTTAACGCCAGCCATGCCAGCAAAACAACTATCTATGGCAGCAAATACTTGCGGATTTTGTTGTTGCAAATTTTGTAGTATATCATGAAGCGTTGACTTAAAAATTGGAATACCCATAGCAGTTGGGTTACTGCGAGTCGTTACGACTTTAGCATAAACATTGCCCAATTCATCACAAATTACTGCTGACGTTTTCGTTCCACCACCGTCAATCGCTAATACAATCATTTCCTTACTCCTTTCTCGTCAATTTCACCTTAGCTGTTCCTCAAAAAAACATCTGCTTGCTAAAGATAAAAAAGGATTAAGCACTATCACTAATGGCTTAATCCCTTCTTCTTTCACCATTTCGTAAAGCCAAATGATGCCCAAGGCTGAATATGTGCTAATAAAAATTGTTCTTCTTCTACAACTCTTGCCACAACATTTGTCGATCCAGCATTCGGCATTTCCTTTAAAACAATTTGTAGCTCACCCTTATAACGTACATCTAAATTATTATCGATTGTCACATCGCCCAATTTTAATAGATCGGTATCATGTACAGGGAAGTTACCATTTTTATATTTAACACGAGATTGCGTACTCCGGATCACATAATCCGAAACATCACCACGATTAAAATGGGGCTCCTTAAAAAGGATGGCTTCTTCTAAAATAGACGTTTCAATTGACTGCTCAACCTTCAGCTCTAGCTTATCGCGATTTAATTGACCTAACGCACGTAGTTCTTCCTCGGAAGCATACATATTGCCGATAATACAATCATCTATTAAACCAGTGTGCCATAAATCCTTTGCTTGTACAGTAATTGGAAGATGACGATGCTCTTCTAATGTAGGCAATCCATGCTCTGTTTCTTCCCAAGGTCCGAACATCGCATGCTGTGATGAAATCATGGCTGCTGTACGAATATGATTTGCTTTAAATTTTTGAGATGTTTGTAAAAAATGTTGGCGTGATAAACCTGTGAAACGTCTCGGATAAAAATTATGACAGCCAATAATATTATCTTTATTCGGTTGATAGGATAATATATTTTCTACATATTTAGTACCGTTACTAATATTTAATTCTATTTTTAAATTACTTGCATCGAGCGACATAAACGCTTCTTCCTGGCCAGAAAAACCCATATCTAAGCGCAATGCCGCTAAATGATAATGCTCCTTAAAGTAACCGATATCTTTATACGTTAAGCCTAAATCTTCAAAAACAGCTGGTGCAATATCAGCAGAAATTTCAAAGCCAAGCTGCTGCCCAAATTTATTGATTTGTTGTAATTTTTGTCGTTCCTCATCGTTATTTAAGGACATAAGACATGTAAATATTCGATCAAAACCATTGTCATGAGCGAGCTGAACATATCGCTTCATATCGTCTAGTGTACTATGCTGAGGATATAGTGAAATCCCTAATCTTTTCAATTTAAATACCTCCGTTAGCTCACAATTACACTTCTACTTTTTGACTCTCTAATTTTGTAACTTGCTGTTCTTTTTGAGCCTCTGCTTCAGCAGCCCGTAGTTCATTCTGCTTTGCCATGCGGTTGGCCATTGAAATGAACGGTAAATAAATACATACCGCGACTACAATTAAGACAATACTAAGGGCAGCTCCTTGCCAAGATTGAGTTGCTAAGAAACCATTAATAATCGGTGGCGTTGTCCATGGTGGTGACACCGTAGCTGCTGGCACAAAGCCCCACTTCGTTGCAAAGAAAGCAATGGTTACGTTCACCATTGGTGTCAAAATAAACGGTACGAATAATACTGGGTTTAACACAATTGGAAGACCGAAAAGTAATGGTTCATTAATATTAAAAAGACCTGGTGCTGCGGACAGCTTTCCGACGGTATTATATTGCTTATTCTTTCTAGCAAAAATGAAAATGGCGATAATAAGTGCTATTGTCGTACCGGAACCACCCATATTGATGAAGGCATCAAAGAATGGTTTATTGACGATGTATGGCGCTATTTCCCCAGATGAAATTGCTTCAACATTTTTTTCTATAGCTGGTAAATTGATCGTTTGCATAAACGGTTCGATTATGTTAGCACCATGAACACCTAATGTCCATAAAAACGTAGGAATAAATGCTAAAAGTAATGCCGCAACCCATGAATTCGTTAAGCCCATAAACGGCTCTTGAACGGCTGAGTAGAACGAGCCGACAATATCTGGAATATCAAAGCCTGCCGAAATAATTGTACGAACTAGAGCAAATAAACCAATTGTAATAATAGCAGGTAATAATGCGGCGAAAGATTTTGAAACAGCCGGTGGTACTCCATTCGGCATTTTAATTAGTAACTTAGGATTGCCAGTCAATTTACAAAATAATTCAGTTGACAGCAATGCAATAATAATGGCAATAAATATACCACCTGTACCTGTCGTTAACCCTGTTAATCCACCTTCACCAAAAGTACCGAACGTCAAATAAGTTGAAAAGCTGATCACACCGGCAGAAAGTCCATCCTTGTCGTAACTTTTTGCAAGATGGTAGGCAATCGTAAAAGCTAATAACAAAGAAATGATTCCAAATGTTGCTCCCCATACATTGCCGCCCCACTGTGTCCAAGTTTCATGCTTCCAGATGGCATCGAGCGCATTTTGATAGAACTTGATAGGTAAATTATTAACAAGAACGGCAAGTGACCCAACAATTGTCAATGGCATGATTGTAATAAATCCATCTCGAATGGCAACTAAGTGACGCTGATTTCCTATTCTAGCTGCGACTGGCACAAATTTTTCTTCTAAAAAACGGAACATTTCACACACTCCCTTTACGTTTTTATTGTGACATCAATGCTTGATGCTATTCCCCTTTGATTCGTTCATACAACTCTATCATTTCAGTTGCTAAATCACGAAACGTGATGGCATTCATTAAATGATCCTGTGCGTGAATTAACAACATTGACACTTCTACTTTTTCTCCCCTTGCTTCTTGTGACAGTAGAGCCGTCTGAGAATGATGCGCTTCAATCAATGCATCGTTAGCTACCTGTATTTTTTCCTTTGCTTCTTGAATCTGTCCATTTTTTGCTAGCTGGATAGCCTCCATACATTCACTTCTCGTATTACCACTATGCACAATCAGTCCCATAATGGATTCCATCAAAACTGCTTCTTCCATTGTCGTTGCCCCCTTAACCAATCAACTGTAACGCTTGATTTAAAACATTTTCGCCATTCATCATGCCGTAATCCGCCATATTAATGACATCAATCGGAAAATTCATTGCCTTGTATTTTTTTTCAAATGTTCCTTTTAAGTAACGTACTTGTGGACCTAGTAGCAGCACATCCACCGTCTTAGTAGCTAATACTTTGTCAACCTCACCTTCAGCAATCGCATAAATATCTGCCTCAATATTTTGTTCTTGTGCGGCTTTTTGCATCTTTGACACTAATAAACTAGTACTCATTCCCGCCACGCAAACTAGCATAATGTTTTTCATAAAAGCACTCCTTTTCATGATAAGATTGTCTTTTTAACTAACTTTATTTTTATGATTTTTTAACTATGAAATCGCTTTCTTAAGATGAGAATAGCATCAATTGGTATATACCACAATATACTTTTTACACCATTTACTCCCTTATGCAAAGACTTTAAAAATTGGGCTATAACTCTGTTACAGACTACAGAATGGATTCACCTAACTGGTATAGTCCAGAAAAAAGTTCAAAAAAATTTAATTTTTCAGAACCAACTACATTCATACCTACTTTATCAACCTATACACGACTTAAAAGTATTCATAGAATGCGGGTTTATTAGAGGGTAACGCTTGCTGCCAGCGATCAATAATGTCTTCAGCTAATTCTTCATTTGCATACAAGGCAGCATCCTTTACAGAAAGATAGCCCACCATCATCGCTGAAAAAAGATTAATTGGTAATGTTAACATATGCACTTTTTGACTAGAATTTGTCTCAATTATCGAGACATCTCCACTTTTATTTATTTTATATGCGTGCTCATTCCAGCTACAAAATATATCTTTAATTTGAATATATAATGGCTCCTGAATATCGCCCCACGGATAATGTTGCATGAACATCAAAGCATCTACTATTCTGACCATTACATCCTGAACGACTACCTTTTTAAACTGTGGTTCTTTAAAATAAAAGCCAAATTGATGGTTGTTTGAAGTAACTCCTTTAATGTTACTCACACTCGCTGCATGAGACGTTATAAAACGCCAAATCGCTTGTTCTGCTAGTAAATCCTCAGCTATAAAATCATGAATCTCAAACGTTCCATCTTGAATGATATAGCGAATATAACCTGCAATATTATCATCCTTAAAATATACCGCAAAATGACTATCAGGCATCCTTCTCTCTATCCTTTTCCACCAAGCATCATCTCGTAACATACTTCCATTATTGAACAACGCCTGTGCATTATGAAAATCTTTAATCGCCTGAAAAAGATCACGATCTGGCCATTCAAAGCTCATACGTTTTACTACGTCTAGCTGCTTTCCGAAAGAAGGAAACAGCATTTGCGGAATGGTGAAACATAGCTTTTCAAAAAATAACTCCCAGCCGAAGTAACGATAAAACGATACCGAAAATGGTGCTAACACAGATATGCTCTGCCCATTCTCTCGCATTTTCTTCAGGGCCTCTGTCATAAGCTTTTTGATAATACCTTGTTGCCGATACTCAGGATATGTTGCAACAAAACCAATTCCGCCCATCTTATAATTTTCACCATGAATTGTCATATTTAGTGGCAATATGAATAACTGTCCAACTACTTTATTTTCATCGTAAGCACCCAATGTTGTACTATGCTCAATCCAATAGTGAAAATCATCGCGCCGCGCACCCGTATACTTATTAGGAAAACAATAATCTCTTAATTGATGTATTTGTAAATAATCATTTGGCGGTATTATTTTTATTTCCATACGCTAGATCACCCCTTCTCCATACTGAATATTCGTGCAATTCAAGATAAACTTAATAGATTATTTTTGACATATTCCTCGACCTCTGAGGCAGTAGATAGTTGTAAAATGCGCTCATTATGTGGTGTTAGCTGCTGTTTAGAAAGCTTAGCGAGATGTGCACGAGTCTTTAATATAGAGGAAGCACTCATGGAAAACTCATTTAATCCAAATCCTAGTAAAATTGGTAACGCTATTTCATCTGCCGCCATTTCACCACACATACCTACCCATTTTCCATGATGCTGTGCTGCATCAATGACATTTTTTATCAGTCTTAAAACAGCAGGATGATACGGTTGATATAAATAAGAAACGTTTTCGTTCATGCGATCTGCTGCTAACGTATATTGGATTAAATCATTTGTACCGATTGAGAAAAAATCTACTTCCTTTGCAAATACATCTGCAATGATGGCTGCCGATGGAATTTCAATCATCATTCCTACTTCCAGCTTTTCAGATATAAGGTATCCATCACTCTTCAAACTTTGTTGTTCTTCAAGCAATATTGCCTTCGCCATTTTAAATTCGTCCAATGTAGCAATCATCGGAAACATAATTTTTAAATTGCCGTAAGCGCTTGCTTTTAATAATGCACGAATCTGTACGCGAAACATTTCTTGTTGCGTTAAACTAATTCGAATTGCTCGATAGCCAAGAAAAGGGTTCATCTCATCAGCAAGTTTTAAATACGGTAGATTTTTATCGCCGCCAATATCTAATGTTCGAACAATCGTTGGCTTGCCTTGCATTTTTTCAAGTACACTTTTATATGCTTGAAACTGCTCCTCCTCAGTTGGTAGCTCCTGACGTTCCATATATAAAAACTCTGTACGAAACAGGCCGATACCATCTCCGCAAGCATTGATGACCATATCCGCATCTTCAGGGTTTCCTATATTCCCTGCAATTTCTACTGAAAAACCATCTGCACTCAAACTTGGTAATGAACGATAGCGAAGAAGTTCTTCATTCTCCTCATTGTGTAAATGTTGTTGCTGCAAATAAAAGCTAGTTATTTCCGATGAAGCGTTGACAAAAATCTTGCCATTTGTCCCATCTAAAATAATGGGTGCTCCATGTTGAATACCTTCCGTGGCATTTTTCGTCCCAACTACCGCTGGAATCTCTAACGTTCGTGCGAGAATAGCAGAATGAGATGTTTTGCCACCAATATCCGTTATAAACCCTTTGACATACGTTGTATCTAGCATCGCAGTCATGGAAGGTGTTAAGTCTTTAGCAACGATAATAACATCAGAGGTTAAACGATTGATATCCACCATTTCAACCCCTAACAAATGGGTTAATACCCGTTTAGACACATCTCGAATATCTGCGACTCGCTCCTGCATATAAACATTATCAAGCCCTTCAAACATTGCAATGAACATATTCGATACTTCGTTTAATGCGAATTCGGCATTCACCCCAGATTGAATTTTCGCTTCAATAGATGAAAGCATTTCAGGATCCTCTAGCACTAATAGATGTGCCGCAAAAATAGCTGCCTTGTCAGCACCGAATTTCTCTTGCGCTATTTCATGGATTTCTTGTAGCTCCACTTTCGTTTTTACAATAGCTGCCTTAAATCTTTCTAGTTCAGCATGGACATCAGAAATCTTAACTTCTTCAAAAGTTAGATCTGGTTCCTTTAAACAATACGCATTTGCAAAGGCAATGCCTCGAGAAACAGCAATTCCTTGTATTTCTAACATTCCTCACCAATTCCTTTTGAAACCATTACTTCTGTTATTGTTTGAAATAGCTTCTCGACATCAGATCCCTCTGCTGAAATTTCTACAATGCTTCCAGGTGCTACCCCTTGCGCCATAACGCCCATAATTGATTTTAAATTGACCGATTTCTCTTTATACGTTAACTGAACGTCACACTCAAACGGTGTTACAGCCGTTACCAGTAATGCTGCTGGTCTAGCATGTAGTCCCTCTGGCGCAGTTATTTTAAACATTTTCTTCATCGATATCCCTCCGCATGTCATTTAAAGTTAATACGATGTTGATAACTGGTAATCATAGCCTCATTATGAGACAAATCAGCATCAACATTATTACTTTTAAAAACTGGTAATATTTTGTCAGACAAAGCCATACTCTCTATGATTTCACTAAATAATGCATTTAAAATAAATGAACCGATCACTGTAGAAGATGGTGCATACTGTATATCATGATGATGCAGCAACCCATCTCCTATTGGTATATGCGTATCGATAACTATATCTACTACATCCTCTAAGCGCTGTCCACTTTGATGACGGGTCGGCTGTTCGCAATAAGCAAGAGATTGCAGGGACATGACTAGTACTCCTGTTTCTTTCGCTAAAAAAGCCACATCTAACGGTGCTTGATTTCGTCCGGATGTTGAAATAACAATGCAAACATCATGTTCATGAAAATCAAAATGATCTTTATACCGTTCAATGATAGTCGGGTCCTTCTCGTTTTTAGATGATGTCATTGCTCCTGCATGTAAAGTTAAAGGTTCAATAATGATAGGACGTACAGGTACAAGTCCTCCCGCACGATAAAATGCGTCCTGTGCTAAAAGATGAGAATGGCCACAACCAAATAATTGGACAATTCCTCCGCATTGAAGCCTTTTGACAATTAATTGTGCTGCCTCTTTTATTTGGGCATATTCTTGCTCCCTCACGACCTGCATTAACTTTTGTATTTCTAAAAAATATGCATCCATTGGATCACCTTTTAATTTCACTAATGAATTTGTATCGATCAGCTCGATAAGTACTTCGCACAAGCTCGAACGGAACTCCATCAGATAAATAACTTGTACGTTTAATAATTAACACAGGAGCAGTATGATTAATTTGCAAAAATTTACTATCCTCTTTTGGAACAATAGCTGCCTCCATTTGCTGAATAGCATTTCCAATTTTTTGATGGAACTTTGCTTCGATTAACGCATACAATGACCCCATTATTTTCTTTTCATCTAATTCTGGATATACTTTCACAGGAATATACGTTCTTTCGATTGCCATTGGCTTGGAATCTGCACTACGAATTCGTACAACGAAGAACACCTCTTCGCCCGGCTCTAACATTAAATCTCTAGCAATATCAATTGGTGGTACGATTTTTTCAAAGCGTAGAACTTTACTGCTTGGTTCCATCCCTCTAGCCCGCATATCCTCTGTGAAACTTGTTAATCCTTTAAGTGGTTGTTCTAATTTTGGATTAGCGACATATGTACCTCTCCCTTTTTCACGATACAGCAATCCGCTATTCACTAAATTTGTGATTGATTGACGAACAGTCATTCTACTAACATCAAACTGCATAGAAAGCTCTCGCTCAGAAGGTATATTTTCACCGATTTTGTATTCTTCTAAATAAATACGTTGTTTAATGATTTCCTCTATTTGTATATAGATAGGTATATGAGAATTTTTATCTAACAAGTGTTGCACCATCCTTATCGCCTCTTTACTTTCATTTCTCAAATACAACTTTACCCCGACAAATAGTTTTTTGTACATTTAAATGTTCATCAAGTAATACAAAATCTGCATCATATCCTTCTGCAATATGACCTTTCGTTGCAAGCTGTAATTGCTTAGCAGCATTCGTAGAGGACATTGCGACAATTTCCTGCAATGAGCAATCGGTAACTGCTTTCATATTTTTAACTGCCTGCTCCATCGTTAGCACACTGCCCGCTAAAGCCCCATTAGATAAATGAGCCCCATCCTTAGAAACATGAACGGTTTGACCACCTAAATCATAATCACCATAATGTAAGCCTTTTGCCCGCATCGCATCTGTAATTAAAATGATACCATTCGCTCCTTTCATACGATACGCTAGCTTTACAGCCTGAGGATGGCTATGCACGAAATCAGCTATAATTTCAGTCTTCACCTGATCTTCTAATAGCACTGCACCAACGACACCCGGTTGGCGATGATGGAAAGGGCGCATTTGGTTATATAAATGCGTGGCCTGCCTTACTCCCAATGCTACTGCTTTATCCACTTCCTCAATTGATGCGTCAGAATGGCCAATGGAAGCAATAACATTTAAATCTTTTAACGATTCAATAAACGTAAAGCCTCCCTCTACCTCGGGCGCAATTGTAACTTGTTTAATACGTTGCTTACTTATTTTCTGCCAGCATGTAAATTGCTCAGCAGACGGTAATATAATGTATTCTATTGGCTGAGCTCCTGCCCGTTTTTTCGATACATATGGCCCCTCTACATGTATACCTAATAAGCTTGCCTCATCATCATTATTTTCAAATTGAGCAACGTTGGATAAAGCGCTTTCAATCGCTTCTATAGATTGCGTCATTGTAGTAGCAAGGAAGCCTGTAACACCTTCTTGTACTAAAGAACGTGCCATTTGATGTAATGCTATTTGTGTAGCGTCCATCACATCATGCCCAGCTGAGCCATGTATATGCATATCAATATAGCCAGGTAGTAGTATCCAATTTTTATCTTTGCCATCAATATAATGCTCAGCCTGGTCAGATAAGTTATTACTTATTTTAATAATTTTACCATTATCAATAAATAAATCGCCCTTAAACGGTGCTTCATCATGATTGACTATCGTAACATTGGAAATTAAAAGTGTATGCTTCAAATAATCACCCCCTAATCTTTTTTGAGGAGCCTGCTGAAGTTTCCAAGCTATTATTTAACTTGGTATAGTTGTCTATACCAATTATAGGACACTTTTACAAAAATAAAAAGTATTTTTTATATTTTCTAAATTTTTTAGATTTATCGCCATAACTTGGAGTTATTTTTCGTTCTGACTGGGTGCTTTTTTGATGTAGCTTCGCTTTCGCGCAGAGCAACGCTTCCTGGGGAGCGTTCGATGAGTACTACCAATATGTTGAAGACGATTGGCTATTCGTATGTTCTATAATCTCAGAACGAACCCATTTTTCCATTCATTATCATAAGGCACAATTTGCTCTTCATTCATTTTTAAGCCAACAATCATGGTCATTTCTCCTCTACCATTAACAAATTCGTTCTATTATTATATTCCTATGTTGAATAACCATTTTTTCGCACTAAAAAAGGAGCTAATTTTATGCTCCTCTTTGTAGTTATTTACTATGTATGACGAATCCCGATTGTGCCGTTATGCCAAGAAACATTCGTCTTGAACCCGCAATTCGCAGGGGGGTGCCCGCTTTGCAGCTTTAAACGTCCCGCTCCGCGTGGGGCTTGTTTGCGACTACAAAATGAAGGCTCCCGTTTCTAAAGTGTTCGGTCAAAACTATTAAGTAGAGCTAGCAATTAAACAAACACATCAGGATTCGTATTACAGTAATAATAGCACCCTTTATCTGATAATTCAATCTATTTTCTCAAAAAAAATCTCCATTCATGCGAAAACGCAAAAAATACCTAGATTCTCAACAAATTTTGCTAGAGAATCCAGGTATTTTGGAGTATTCATTATCTTTTAAATGTTTTTATTGCTAAATTTAGCTCATTTAATTGTTCTGAAGAAACTTCACTTGGTGCATTTGTTAATAAGCAGCTTGCACTTGCTGTTTTCGGGAATGCAATTGTGTCACGTAAGTTAGTGCGGCCAGCAAGTAGCATTACGAAGCGGTCAAGACCAAATGCTAAACCTCCATGTGGCGGTACACCATATTCAAATGCTTCTAATAAGTAGCCAAATTGAGCTCTTGCTTCTTCTTCTGTGAAACCAAGTAAATTGAACATTTTTTCTTGTAATTCACGTTCATAAATACGTAGTGAGCCTCCACCAAGCTCATAGCCGTTTAATACGATATCGTATGCTTGCGCGCGGACAGCTGCAGGATCAGTTTCCATTAATGGAATATCTTCATCAAATGGACGTGTGAATGGATGGTGCGCTGCATAATAGCGACCGTCCTCTTCAGAGTACTCTAATAATGGCCAATCTGTAATCCATAGGAATGCAAATTCTGATTCGTCGATTAAGCCTAAATCTTGACCTAATTTCGTACGAAGTGCACCTAAAGATGCTGCTACAACAGATGCTTTATCAGCAACGAATACTAAAATATCGCCCACTTCAGCTTTCATTCGTTCGATTAATGCAGTTGCTAAAGCTTCGTCAAAGAATTTTGCAATCGGTCCGTTTAAGCCTTCTTCCGTTACTTTTAACCAAGCCAGACCTTTTGCTCCGTAAATACCAACGAATTTTGTTAGCTCGTCCATGTCTTTACGAGAGTATTTGTCTGCCGCACCTTTAATGTTGATACTCTTTACTTGCTTGCCCTGTGCTACTGTATCAGCAAACACTTTGAAGTTACAGCCATCAAAAATATCATTTAAAGCAACTAGCTCTAAGCCGAAACGTACGTCAGGTTTATCTGAGCCATAACGATCCATAGCTTCTTGATATTTCATACGTTGGAATGGAGCAGGGATATCAATACCTTTTACTTCTTTCATAACTGCTTGGATTAAGCGTTCGTTCATTTCAATAATTTCTTCTTGCGTTAAAAAGCTTGTTTCAATATCAACTTGTGTAAACTCTGGTTGACGGTCAGCACGTAAGTCTTCATCACGGAAACAACGTGCGATTTGGAAGTATTTTTCGAAACCAGACACCATTAATAATTGCTTAAATAGCTGTGGTGATTGTGGTAGTGCATAAAATTCACCTTCATGAACACGTGATGGTACTAAATAGTCACGAGCTCCTTCTGGAGATGATTTTGTTAAAATTGGTGTCTCTACTTCTAAGAAGCCTTCGTTTTGTAAGAAGTTACGAATTGTACGAGTCACATCTGAACGCATTTTGAAAGTGTCAAACATCACAGGACGACGCAGGTCAAGATAACGATATTTTAAACGTAAATCTTCGGATACATCTGTGCGATCTTCGATTTGGAAAGGTGTTGTTTTTGCTGTATTAATAACGACTAATTTTGTTGCTTCTACTTCAATTTTGCCGTTTGGTACATTTGGGTTAATTTGATCTTCTGCGCGAAGAATAACTGTCCCTTCTACTTCAATTACGTACTCACTACGCACTTTATCGGCTAGAGCATGCGCTTCCGCAACATCAGGACTAAATACTACTTGAGTGATTCCAGTACGATCGCGTAAATCAATGAAAATTAAACCACCTAGGTCGCGACGACGTTGTACCCAACCTTTTAGTACGACTTTTTCGCCTTTTAATGCTTCTGAAAGTTCATTACTAGCATGTGTTCTTGTTGCCATTATTTAATTCCTCCAAAATTTATTTGGCTCATCATTACTTAGGGTTGATTTATCCACATGACATACGTTTTCATAAAATGTCATTCCCCATTTTCAAGTGATGAACCGTTTGTTTTACTTATGTAGCATACAGTTCCTACTAGGTAGTGAATGGATGCCAAGGAAAATGAGCGAGTTCATTAGATGAATTATCTGTCCAAATGATGAACAGATAATCCTGTATTGATTTATAAAACGATTTACGTTTTTCGCTTATGGTTTTAATAGGTAGTTCACTAACTCTGAGAACGCTACTTTTTGTTGTTCACCTGATTCCATATGTTTAACAGTAGCTACTTGCTCTTCAAGCTCCGTTTCGCCTAAAACAATCGTATATTTTGCACCTAAACGGTCTGCTGATTTCATTTGAGCTTTCATTTTGCGATCTAAATAATCCATTTCTGCGGAAATGCCCTTAGCGCGGAAGGTACTTGTTAATTCTACAGTTTTTAGCTTCGCTTCTTCGCCCATAGCGATCATATAGACATCAAGTCCTGATGCTGTATCTAATTCAACACCTTCAGCTTCAAGCGCAAGTAACAAACGCTCAATACTTAATGCGAAACCGATACCTGGTACTTCCGGTCCACCAATTTCTTGCACAAGGCCATTATAGCGACCCCCACCACAAAGTGTAGTAATGGCTCCAAAGCCAGAAGCCGTTGACATAATTTCAAAAGTCGTATGATTGTAATAATCAAGACCTCTTACAAGATTTGGATCGACCTCATACGAAATTCCCAATGTATCTAAATATGTTTTAACTTGAGCGAAATAAGCTGCTGACTCCTCTGTTAGGAAATCAGTTAATGCAGGTGCCGATTGCATTAATGGGTGCTCACGGTCTACCTTACAGTCTAAAATACGCAGTGGATTTTTTTGTAAACGATTTTGGCAGTCTGAACAAAACTCATGAATATGTGGTTCGAAGTGTTGTAACAGTGCTGTACGGTGTGTATTACGTGTTTCTTTGTCACCAAGAGAATTAATGACTAATTTTAAATCCTTTAAACCTGCTGATTCATAGACATCCATTGCTAGTGCAATAACTTCTGCATCAATCGCTGGGTCAGCTGAACCAATTGCTTCAACTCCAAATTGAACAAATTGACGGTAGCGCCCTGCTTGTTGACGTTCATAACGGAACATTGGTCCTAAATATGAAAGCTTTACTGGTTGATCAGGTGCACCAAACATTTTATGCTCAACATAAGCACGAACTACACCAGCTGTATTCTCCGGACGTAATGTTAACGAACGACCTCCACGATCTTCAAAAGTATACATTTCTTTTTGAACAACATCTGTTGTTTCGCCGACACCACGTGCAAATAAATCTGTTTGTTCAAAAATTGGTGTGCGAATTTCATTGTAGCGATAGACACGACAGATATCACGGATAACTGCTTCTATCTTTTGCCATTTTTCTGATTGACCAGGTAAAATATCTTGTGTCCCTCGTGGCACTTTAAAACTCATAGAAAAACCTCCTTTATAAATTGCTTATGAGCAAGCTGTCTTCTGGACTTCTCGTTTTTTGTCCACAAAAAAAGCCCTCGCCACCTTGCGTTTTGCAAGGGACGAGAGCTGTACAAGCTTCCGCGGTTCCACCCTAGTTGACGCATCAAATTCATGCGTCCTCCTCCTAATCGGATAACGGCCGATTCCGTTTTTTCCTACTAAGCATTACTTTTCAGAAAAAAGCCTCTCAAGTGTTATTCACAATATACATTTTTGTAGGAAAGATTTCAGCCTAGGTCTTTCCCTCTCTTCTCCAATAGAGGTATCTGCTACTTGCTTGGTCATAAGCGGTTAATCATTTTTTGATTACCCTTTATGTTAGTCACAACAAAAGGCAATGTCAACTGTTTTTATTTTTTTTACAATACATTCGATAAAATAACAAATTCCATTACCTTTTTCCCACGAATTCTATTACTCAAGCATGGTAAAATAGCACAAGATAGGAGGAATCTGATGAGGACAAAACTTTTAAATATTAGTATCATCTTCGTACTAGTGTTAATGATCGCGATTCCAAGTATGAACAATATTCAAAGAGCACTAGCAGACACCAGTGATTTAAAAGTAACTGGAACGACTCTTCATTTACGTGAGGGACCTGGACTGTCTTATCCAATCATTACGACATTAGATGAGGGTGATTCGCTAACTTCTATTAGTCGTGAGGGTGACTGGATTCAAGTAAAAGCAGGCGATTACGAAGGCTGGGTAGCATCTTGGCTAACAGCTTCCATAAACGATAAACAAACGGTTGATAAAACGTTGATTTCACAAGTCGATCGTCTAAATATTCGTACTGAGCCTGACATATCTTCAGCAGTTCTTGGACAATTATCGATAGGCAGCCAAGCTAAACTCATTGAAAAAAATGGCGAATGGGCAAAAATAGATTGGAACGGACTAGTTGGGTGGGTATCTACTGACTATGTTACAATCAATGACCTGCCTGAAAAAAAGGCTAAATCTGAGGCTGAGGCTAATGAACCTAAAGTTGAGGTATCTGCAAAAAAAATCGGCAAAGATACAACATTTACAGTTTTAGTGGATGCACTTAATGTGCGCCAAAATCACGACTTAAATGCTAAAAAAATAGGCACAGCTTCAAATGGACAAACCTTTAAAGTGCTGGCTCAAGAACATAACTGGGTAAAAATTCAATATAACGATAATAAAGCAGGTTGGGTTTATAGCTTTTATGGTACTTTTTCAAATAAAGAAAAACCGACATCAAAATCTGCTTCTTCTTCCTCAGAGCTTGAATCTGTCACAATCATTTATAATGGGACAAACCTACGAACAGATTCAACAACAACTGCTGATGTTGTTGCACGTGTAGATGCTGGTGAAACCTACCCTATTGTAGGCGCTAAAAATGATTTTTATGAAATACAAGTAGATGACAAAACGGCATTTGTGGCGAACTGGGTCGTTACTACTACTTCGTCGAGCAAAGCCACTACTGCTAGTAAAAAAGATAAATCTGCACCACGCAAGAAAGGCACTTTAAATGGGCTAACGATCGTTGTAGATGCTGGACATGGAGGAAATGATCACGGCACGACCGGACAACGAGGCACAAATGAGAAGGAAATTACATTGAAAACGGCATCTCTTCTTGCTTCAAAGTTGAGTGCTGCTGGGGCAAATGTTGTCATGACTAGAGAATCTGATGAATATGTTGCACTTCGTAAACGCGTATCAATTGCGCACCAGTATGAGGCAGATGCTTTTATAAGTATTCATTATGATGCAACAGACGATAGCTCCATTAATGGCTTTACCTCATATTATATGAATAGTAATCAACAAGGTCTTGCAGAGGCAATAAATAAAGGACTTTCCAATAAAATCGATTTAAAGAATCGTGGAACCCAACAAGGAAATTATTTAGTTTTACGAGAAAATCGTCAACAAGCTGCTCTCATTGAGCTAGGCTACTTAAGTAATGGTAGTGAGGAACGTGTTATTACAAGTGCTAAATTCCGTGAACAAGCTACTCTCGGTATCTACCAAGGTATTTTAAATTACTTTAACGAAGTGCAATAAAAATCCATTATACTTTTTGCATGAGATAAATAAGCTGCAAAGGACAGTAGATTCGTACTTCCCTTGCAGCTTATTTATTTTTTACTAGTTCATTAAGAGTATATGACTCTTCCTTGATAGAAGCATTAGTTAATGGAACTGAATCAATTCAAGTTATGTTTATCTTCAGTACTCAAGTACTTACACTTGCTAAAACGAAAAAAGGCCTCCAACTCATAGTCTAAGAGTATAGAGGTCCTTTATGCGCTTATTTTTTCATTGTTGCTAGCGTAACCCATACAATTTCCCTCATACTAATGAATAATGGCGTACGGTTAACCTCTAAAACAATATCATCAGGTAATACAGAGATTAATTTTCCTTGCTGAATATTTTTCTTCGTTTGCACTACAATTACCTGACCAATCATCATATTAAGAGTTTCATATAAATATGGATTTGATATGCTTCCTACCTGCGTCATTCTTAAGACACTTCCTTCCTACAAAACTAACCATACTATTTAATGTATGAAGGAATCATAGGAAATGTACCATTTATTTAGATTCAAGAAGTATGGTGATAGGGCCATCATTTGTCAGTGCAACATCCATCATTGCACCAAAAATTCCTTTTTCCACATGTAAACCGTGTCCACATAAGGCATTATTAAAAGCCTCCCATAACGGTTCTGCAACTTCTGGTCTTGCTGCACTCGTAAAACTTGGGCGATTCCCCTTTTTCGCATCTCCATACAATGTAAATTGTGAGACGGATAGAATAGCTCCTCCATGCTCTAAAATAGAATGATTCATTTTACCATCAGCATCTTCCCAAAGGCGGAGATTTGCTACTTTTTTCGCTAAATAATCAACATCCTCTTGCGTATCCCCGTGTGTAATGCCAACAAGAAGAACATAACCGCTATCAATAGCTCCCGTTACTTTTCCGTCAACCGTAACAGAGGCTGCTTTACTACGTTGTAAAACTACTTTCATTTTTTAAAACCTCAATTCTCCTATTGTATGCAACAAAAAGTACATAACAAAGTTGCTTCTGCCTAACTAACGAATTAGTTAATAACACGTTGTACTGAATAGATATCAGGTGTTTGCTTAATACGTTCCACTACTTTATGCAAATGCGAAATATTTGAAATTGAAATTGTTAAATGAATCGTTGCCATTTTATCACGATCTGCACGACCACTCACTGCTAAAATATTCGTTTTTGTTTCGCTAACAATTTGCATGATTTCATTTAAAATTCCTGGTCTATCGAAAGCTGACACTTCAATATCGACAGGGTATTCTTTTTTCTCTGGAGTAAGCCCATGTTCCCATTCAACTTCTATTAAGCGCTCCTGCTCATCATCAACTTGAATATTTGGACAGTCAGCACGGTGCACTGAAACACCTCTTCCTTTCGTAATGAAGCCTACAATTTCATCTCCAGGAACTGGCGTACAGCAACGGGAAAGTCGAATTAGCATATTGTCGATATCTTTTACGATAACACCCGATTCCGTACGTTTTTGCGGAATAGGATTTTTCATTTTTTGCTCAATTTTCTCAAGTGCTTCTTCCTGTTCACGCTCTTTGCGGCGCTTTTCCGCTAGACGATTAGCAACTTGCTGAGCTGTAATTCCATTCACGCCGACAGCAGCATATAAATCTTCTTCATTTGTGTAGTTAAATTTTTCACATACTCGCTTCAAATTGTCCGCTGACATTGTTTCTTTTACATCAAAACCTTGAGCACGGATTTCCTTTTCTATCATCTCTTTACCTTTGATGATATTTTCCTCACGAAGATGACGTTTGAAAAATTGCTTTATTTTATTTTTCGCCTGAGAAGATTGAGCTATTTTCAGCCAATCACGACTCGGACCAAATGATTGCTTAGACGTTAAAATTTCAATAATATCTCCCGTTTTCAACGGTGTATCGAGCGGTACCATTTTACCATTAATTTTCGCGCCAATTGTACGATTTCCAACTTCTGAATGCACACGGTATGCGAAGTCGATAGGTACAGAGCCTGCTGGTAATTCAATGACATCTCCTTCAGGCGTGAAGACATAGACCATATCAGAAAATAAATCAAATTTTAAAGATTCCATAAACTCTTCAGCATTAGAAGATTCATTTTGGAATTCTAAAATTTCTCGGAACCACGTTAATTTTTGGTCGACATTTTGTTTTTCATTATCAACTTTTTTACCTTCCTTATACGCCCAATGCGCTGCAATCCCGTACTCGGCAATTTTATGCATTTCCTTCGTACGAATTTGAACTTCTAGCGGGTCACCATAAGGACCAATTACTGTTGTATGCAGGGATTGATATAGATTTTGTTTTGGCATCGCAATATAATCTTTAAAACGCCCTGGCATTGGCTTCCATAATGTATGCACAATCCCAAGTACGGCATAGCAATCTTTAATACTATCGACAAGTACACGAATGGCTAATAAATCATAAATCTCGTTGAATTGTTTCTTTTGTAACACCATCTTACGATAAATACTGTAAATATGTTTTGGGCGACCATAAATATCTGCTTCAATTTCAACATCTGTAAGCTGTGACTTCATCTCACCCATTACATTATCTAAATATGCCTCACGCTCATCACGTTTTTTCTTCATAAGACTGACAATGCGATAATATTGCTGTGGATTTAAATAACGAAGTGCCGTATCCTCAAGCTCCCATTTAACAGTCGAAATCCCAAGACGATGCGCAAGTGGTGCAAAAATTTCAAGCGTTTCTTTTGAAATACGGCGTTGTTTTTCGGCAGGTAAATGCTTTAACGTGCGCATATTATGTAGGCGGTCTGCCAGTTTAATCAAAATGACACGAATATCCTGCGCCATCGCAACAAACATTTTTCGATGATTTTCTGCTTGTTGCGCTTCTTTAGATAAATATTTAATTTTCCCTAGCTTTGTTACACCGTCTACAAGCACCGCAACCTCTTCGCCGAATTCACGAACCAAATCGTCACGCGTAAAATCCGTATCCTCAACAACATCATGCAAAAAACCAGCCGCAACTGTTGCAGGATCCATTTGCAATTCAGCTAAAATACCAGCTACTTGCACAGGATGAATAATATACGGTTCACCCGAGCTTCGGAATTGCTCAATATGGGCATCCCTTGCTAATTCATATGCTTTTTTCACGAATGCGACATTTTCCTCATTCATGTAGGATTTGACTAACTCAAAAACGTCCTCGGGAGTCAAAATTTGCTCTTTCGCCATAACATGTCCACCTTGCTCGTCAAATTTTTCAGATTAGATATAAACTTAATTGTATAAAATATTATGGGCTATTGTAAAGTAACTGTGTCATTTTGTTTAGTTATTCTCGTGAACAATGTGAGAAATGGGAAATATATTCTAGGAAATGAATAAAAAGACCCTTTGCGAATGCAATATTCCGCAAAGGGTCTCTTTCTATATCCATAGGTTATTTACTTAATTTATTATACGCTACAGCAATTTTTGACCCAACTACCGCATTATTTTTTACTAATGCAATATTGGCATCAAGGCTTTTACCTTCTGTTAATTCTTTCACTTTTCCAAGTAAGAATGGTGTCACGTTTTTACCGTGAATACCGTTTTCTTCTGCTTCTACTAAAGCTTTTTCAATGATTCCTGTAATGAATGCATTCTCAAGAGCTTCAGTCTCTGGAATTGGATTAGCAATAACAGCTCCACCTTTTAAGCCTAATTGCCATTTGGCACGTAGCATTTCTGCCACTTCTTCTGGCGTATCAATCTTGAAGTTTACAGCAAAACCACTTTGGCGTGTATAGAATGCTGGTAGCTCATCTGTACCGTATCCAACAACTGGTACACCTTTTGTTTCAAGATATTCTAAAGTTAAACCAATATCTAAAATTGACTTAGCCCCCGCACAAATTACAGCAACATTTGTTTGCGCTAATTCTTCTAAATCCGCTGAAATATCCATTGTTGTTTCTGCACCACGGTGTACGCCACCGATACCGCCAGTTACAAAAATTTCAATATTAGCTAGCTCAGCACAAATCATTGTTGCTGCTACAGTCGTCGCTCCTAATTTTTTGGTTGCTAAAAGATAGCCTAAGTCACGACGAGATGCTTTTGCTACGCCTTGAGCATTACCGAACATTTCAAGTTCTTCATCTGATAAACCAATTTTAATTTTACCATCGATTAAAGCAATTGTTGCTGGTACTGCACCATTATCACGAATAATTTGTTCTACTTCACGTGCTGTTTGAACATTTTGTGGATAGGGCATTCCGTGAGAAATAATTGTTGATTCTAATGCTACGATTGGTAAGCCTTTTGCTTGTCCTGCTTTTACTTCTTCTGATAATACGATGAATTCTTTCATGTTGTTATTCCTCCATTTCACTGTTTAACAAATCAACTGATAGCTCAGGTCTTACTGTATATGGGGATGCAAGCGTATTTTTGGCATTCGTTAAGCCTGCGTCAATACATGTTGCAAAGGATTGCCCAGTAAGCCAGCTGTGGATTACTGCACTTACAAAGGCGTCCCCGGCACCTGTTACATCTTCAATTTTTTCTATAGCTTTCGCCGCGTAATTGCTTGGCTTCGTTGTAACGGAAGCTGCATACACACCCTTGCTACCCGCTGTAATAATTACGTGGTCAGCACCTAATGTAAGAAGTTGCTGTAAAGCCTTTTCATAATGCACAGAGTTTTCGATTTTATGACCAACAATCGTCTCTGCCTCATCTGTGTTACAAATAAACCATGTTACACCTTGCAACGTATCAGGTAATCGATTCATTTTTGGCGAAGATACCGGTACGATGACAAACGGAATGTCACGGGCAATTGCAACCTGCTGTATGTAAGCCACTGTTTCCTTTGGACAGTTCAAGTCCATAATAAAGCAGCCTGCGTTCATGAGCATTGCCTCATGTTTTTTTAGCAAACTTGGCAATAAAAGATCATATACTTCCATATTTGCTACCGCTAATGCTAGCTCGCCCTGCTCATCCATAATCGCGGTATAGGAACCAGTCGAAGCGTCTGGTAACTGCTCTACATACCTTAAATTCATAAATGGCTCCGAAGCTTCTTGGATCACTTGCCAATCAGCATCTTTACCGGCAGTAGTCAGCAATGTTACTTGATGATTTAATCTGCCTAAGTTTTCAGCAATGTTTCGTCCAACACCCCCTACACTAAATGAAGAGCTTGCAGGATTAGATGTACCGAACTGGACATTCCCCTTCACATGAAATTTTCGGTCAAGATTTGCTCCACCGATACAAATGATTTCATTTTCCTCAGGTAAAATATACGCACGGCCTACAATTTTCCCCTGTTTCGTCAAGCTCGATACTAAATTAGCAAGGACTGGTCGAGACAGATTCATCTTATCGGCCATCTCTTGTTGAGACATAAACGGATTCTGGCGAATTAATGCAAGGACCGCCTGTTCTCTTTCATTCATAGCATCACCTTTTGTTATATTTGTTTACATTATAAACTTTTGTTTGGATGATGTCAAAAAATTTTTAATGAAAAAAGTTGAAACCAATATGATATTGGCTTCAACTTCATGTTGTGATAGCTATTGCTTCAATGAAATTAAGGTGTCAGGTAGTGCGAAAACGAAGCTGTTACGATGCAACAGCAACAAATGTTTTCTATACGTGAAATCAATAGCTGCGGAAATTCGGGTTTTGCTCCGTTCTTTGCTCCGTTAGCGGCGAATATCAATATTAGCTGACAAAATTTTGAGAACCGACGATAGTGAAGAGTATCGCCCTAAGCAAAGCCAGTAGCTAGTTCAAAACATGATGGGGCGTTTGTTTTTTCACGATGATGACAAATAAACTTGCCAATGCACAGAACATTCCAGCAAGGAAAAAGGCCCAAGTATATGAATTGAAAAACTTATAAATGAGGCCTCCACCATAGGCAGCAACTGCAGCTCCTGCTTGATGTGATGCGAAAATCCACCCATAAATAATGCCACTTTTATTCGTACCAAAAATTTGTCTAGAAATACTAATCGTTGGAGGTACTGTAGCAATCCAATCTAATCCATAAAATATTGTAAAGATTGTCAGTAAAGTTAGCGACCCTTGCGTTAATGCATACGGGAGTAAAAGCAGAGACATTCCTCTTAAAAGGTAATACCAAAACAATAACCATCGATTATCAAAACGATCAGACAGCCACCCGGATAAAGTAGTACCTACAAGGTTAAACACTCCCATAAAAGAAAGAAAGGATGCAGCGGTTACTAAAGGGACACCAAAGCTAATACAGTAAGAAACAAAATGAGTACCAACTAACCCACTGGTTGAAAGTCCACAAATAAAAAAACTTCCCGCTAATAGCCAAAATTCTTTCTTCCTTATTGCCTCAAATAAACCATTAAAAGCAATACTAATCGGATTTTTCTTATGATTCACTTGTTGCACTTCTAGATCTTCTTCCAGTCCATAAGGAAGAATCCCTATATCCTGTGGTTTATTTTTCATAAATATTGAAATGATGATGAACATAACAATACTTAGAATAAGCATTAAACCAATCGCCCATCGCCAAGAATGATTTTCAATAATAATCGCCAATAATGGTAAGAGAATTAACTGCCCTGTTGCAGTACTCGCCGTTAAAATCCCTACTGCCAATCCTCTACTTTTCACAAACCAATGATTAGCTACATAAGGACTTAACACCGTTAAAAAAAGACTTGCTCCTAAACCAATAATACCGCCCCATATAACGATTAACTGCCATGATTGAGTCATGAAAAGCGTAAGCATCATGCCAATAAATAATGTAGCCATTGCACCTAGCATCATTTTCTTTAATCCCGCTATTTCTAGTAACGCCGCCATAAACGGACCCGAAAAACCATATAAAAATAGACTCACTGCAAAAGCTAAAGCAATTATAGATCGATCCCAATTAAATTCTTTTTCAAAGGAGTCTATAAAAACTCCTGATGACGACATTGTAATCCCTGCAACAATAATGGAGAAAAAGGTTACGACTAAAATAAACCAGCTATAATGAATACGCCTCATCTTGACACCTTCAATTCTTATAAGTTTTTTTAATATGCTCTTTAATGAAAAAGATTACAGCTCAATTATATGTATATGCATGTATTACAAGGGCGAATGACTTCCTAAAATCATGTATATACATATATAATCTTAGTAATCACTTTTATTACTGTCAAGAAACATTTTCCAACTTAACAAAATAAATCAATAGGGCTACTATAATAGTGAACCAACTCGAAAAGGGGTACGGACCAATGAAGAATATAGATTACACACAAATATGTGTATGTGCAAACCTTCGAAAAAAAACGCGGCTCGTGACACAATTTTATGATAATTTACTACAGCCAACTGGCTTAAAAGTTACACAATACTCAATGCTAGCAAATATTGATCTTCAACAATCAGTTTCCATTAGTCGACTAGGTGAAATTTTACTGCTCGATCAAACAACCATTACACGTAATATTAATTTGTTAAAGCGCAATGGCTATGTAAATTTAACAAGAGATCCACAAGATGCTCGAGCAAAGGTCATTACACTAACTGATAAAGGGGTTGAAAAATTAAATGAGGCTGCTCCAATTTGGCAAGATATCCAAGAAAGAATTATCAATGATATCGGCTTAGAAAAATACAATGATTTTTATGAAACATTGAAAACTATCCAAAAAATAATTCAAACTAATGATAAAGAATAAAAACGAACCTAAACAAAAGAATCCATTTTGAAAAATGATTGTTCAAAATGGATTTTTCATAATTTCATGGATCACTACACCTTGCTGGATTACCACCAAATTTTGTTGCCGTAAAAGCATCAATTACCTAATATGACAAAGCTAACTCTCCCTTATTTTTGAATTTAAAAATTTTTAATGCTCACTATATCGATTAATCTCAAGAAAATAAAAAAACGCCACAAAAATGGAGGGCACTGAAAAAGTCTATATCTTCTCACATCGCGAGGTATTTAACGAGTAAATCGTTGAATACCTCGCTTTTTTCATTTGGCACTGTGACTCTACTGTTGTTTTCCGAAGCATTCCGCTCGCTTTCCGCGGGCGAGCGCCGAGCCTCCTCCTACGCTTCGCTTCGTGCGGGGTCTCGTCTGTCTCGCTTTCCCGCAGGAGTCGAGCGATGCTTCTCCAAACAACGCAATGTATCACACTATTATTTTAGTCATGCTTTCCTTTATAATAAAAGAATTAATGTGCAGGTAGTGCCCCCGATGATTTCAAATCAAGAAACCCTTAATTTAACACAAGGACCACGAAAAGAAGAAGACAAGTTTGAGTTTAATAAAGACGCTGGAATGTTTGTTTGTAAGGCCGGTCATCTCGCGACAAGAAAAGCACGTACGGGCAAAAAAGGAGCGAGTATGAGTCATATTATTTTGACATTGAAAAATGCAAAGTATGTCCAATGAGAGATGGCTGTTATAAAGAAGGCGCAAAAAGTAAAACATATTCTGTCACAATTAAGTCGGATACACATGCCGAACAAGAGGCATTTCAAAATACGGAAGCATTTAAGCAGTTAGCCGCAAATCGCTACAAAGTAGAAGCGAAGAATAGTGAATTAAAAACGGACACGGGTACGATACGGCATCGACTGCGGGTCTATTTGGCATGGAAATTCAAGGTGCTACAACGATATTCGCTGTCAATTTAAAACGGATATTAAAGCTATTAAACGAAAATAAATAAGGAATAAGGAATAGAGACAGAAATAAGGCACTTCCTGTTCAAAATTGAACAAGAAATGCCTTATTTTTATCTGAGAAAGGTTCGCTTTTATGAAAACGTAAGTTTTTCAGTGCCCTCCAAAAATGTGACGCTTTTCATATTATTGTATGACTCTTCTGCAAAACGAGAGATTGATTTCCGTTCCGGCTGAGCGCTTTCCCAGGGGGACGTCAGTCTTCACTTCAATCAACCAAATCATTTTTTAATATTCAATAAGTGTTTTTATGTTTAAGTCGCCAAGTTTTGCACGACCATTGAGCTCTTTTAACTCGATTAGGAAGGCACAACCCACAACTTGACCGCCTAATTGTTCAACTAAACGCACTGTCGCTTCAACTGTACCGCCAGTCGCAAGTAAATCATCACAGATTAATACTTTTTGCCCTGGTTTAATTGCATCTTTGTGCATTGTTAGCGTATCTTTACCGTACTCAAGACCGTAGTCAGCACTTATCACTTCACGTGGTAATTTTCCTGGCTTACGAACAGGCGCAAAACCAATTTCAAGCGCATAAGCAACTGGACATCCGATAATGAAGCCACGTGCCTCAGGACCTACCACAATTTCAGCACCTAATTCTTTTGCGTAACTTACGATTTGGTCTGTTGCATACTTGTATGCAGCACCATTATCCATAATTGTTGTAATATCTTTGAAGCTAATGCCCTCTTTCGGCCAGTTTTCAACCGTTGTTACGTATTGCTTTAAATCCATGTTATTGTTCCTCCTACGAAACTTAATCGTATATTAATGTAATCGTTCATCAAACCATTGTTTTAATTCTATATAAGGGGCATATACTAGCTTTTGCTCCATTTCAATCTGTTCTGAACGCTGTTTGTAAGACGGTGCCTCTGTAAGTGCCTGTTTTGGTGCATTCACGTTGACAGTCGTCAGTCCACTCTCCATTTTAACAAAATCAAGTTCAAAAAACACCTGTGTCATAAATTTTAATGCGTCTAACGGCCAACCTGTATGTTGAGCCAATTCCGCCAAATGCATATTTAATGGAAAGGCAGGGCGATTTTTTAAAAACTTATAATACCAGGAGAATTGCTCACGTGTAGGCAATCCATTGAAGTACTGAGAATCAGGCATATAAAAATGTGCATATATACGGGAAGGAGCAGTTTTTCGTAAGACACTTTCTAACATTTGAACATTTTGTGGCAAATCCAGTAGGACGATATAATTGCTTTGTTCTACATTTGAAAGCGTAGGATCCACTGTTAGGATTGGTACACCAATTAACGACTGGTAGTAGGTAACCGTTTCTGAACGGAAGGCGATAAATGTCGCCTCCTCTTTTGGAACCGTATTTAACCAGCGGGATGTTTGGCGAATACCACGAATATCAAATAATTGCCATTCAGTCGTTTGGACATCCTCAATCATAAATTGTGCTTTTTTACGTCCTTGCCATTCGTTAATTTGTAAATCCCCTGTAAATGATACTTTAATTCCATATGTTAATTCGTCGTGTAAATGTCCTTTATTGAATCCAACACTATCCAATTTTTCATAGCCATCCGTCAATTCCATTTTTATATGATTTTCTGCTGCTCCAATTTTCCGCATGGAGGATATCTCCACATCCTCGAGCACATAAACAGGCTTCGGAAAATCAGTACCATATGGACCAAGCGTCGAAATTTCTTCAATAGCATCCGCTGAAATTTCATCCATTTTTAGCGGTATGTCAATATTGAGTACAGGTGTCAATTGTTCCTCTGATAAACACGCTCTTGCTTGATCATCTAAGCGTGACCTTAACTCATCCACATGCTCAATGGATAATGTCATCCCTGCTGCCATAGGGTGCCCACCAAAATGAGGTAATATATCTCGATTCTTCGCTAATTCATTATATAAATGGAAGCCTTCAATACTACGAGCTGAGCCTTTAGCTGTTCCTTTTTCATAGTCAAGTGACAGTACAATCGTAGGACGATAATAGAGCTCTACAAGTCGAGACGCGACGATCCCTACTACCCCAGCATTCCAGCCTTCTCCAGCAATAACTAACACGAGTGAATCCCCGATTTTTTTATCTGATTCAATGAGAGCTATCGCCTCATCTGTAATACTCTTTACTATATCTTTGCGTTCACTATTACACGTATTAAGCTGCTTCGCTAATGCTATTGCTTTAGCGTTATCCTCAGCCATTAATAGCTCGACGCCTGGCGCCGCTTCTCCTAGTCGACCAACTGCATTTAAGCGCGGTCCAAAGTAAAAACCGATTGTTTCTTCGTTAATTTTTGCTTGTTCTGCACTGGCTACTTCACACATTGCTTGTACCCAAGGGCTGAGTGATCGGCGCATTTCTTCTATTCCGCGTTTTACTAGGTAGCGATTTTCATCAACTAATGGTACTAAATCCGCTACTGTTCCAACAGCTACGTATTCCATTAAATGCGTTGGCAATTCTCCATATAGAGCATGCGCTAACTTAAAAGCTACCCCCACACCGGCAAGCTCGCCAAATGGATAATGTCCTTCTGGTATACGAGGATGTAAAATAATATCGGCAGGCGGTAATTCATCGCCTGGTTCATGGTGATCCGTAACGATAACATCCATTCCTAGTTCCTTCGCGACACGAATCGGTTCAATACCTGAAATACCATTATCAACGGTTATAATTAGCTGAACGCCCTCTTCATGTGCTTCACGAAATAGCGCTTCATTCGGGCCATAACCGTGAATAAATCGATTTGGTATTTTAAACGATACATCGGCACCGAGATCAAGCAACACATTCAGCATGACTGTCGTGCTTGAGACACCATCGCAATCATAATCTCCATAAACTAGGATTTTTTCTCCATTATCAAGCGCTTGCTCAATACGTGCTACAGCTTCTGCCATACCTTGCATTAAAAACGGATCATGGATACTTGTTTCTGTCATATTTAATAAACTCTCTGCATCAGCAGTTGTTTCACAGCCACGCGCTGCTAAAATTTTTGCTGCAATTGCAGAAAGTTGTAGGTCATTTTGTAATGTTTGGACAAGCTTAGCGTCTGGGCGCTCTACTCGCCATCTCTTTTTTGATAGAATCATCTTTTCACTTCCTCACGAAAGCTATTATACCGAAAATCTAGCCTATCCGCACTATCTGTCAGATTGATAGTTTTAACCATCAGATTTTTACCCGATGAAAGCAATCAGAGCGACAAATAGAACCGTCAAAGCCTTGGAATCAGTCTCAACAGAAAAAAGCCTACTCCATTAAAGAGTAGACTTGTGAATCACATCTTTTGAAGCAGACACTAACGCTTCAATTTTCTCCAAATTACCTTCATGCAATGCTGTCACGATCGCACTGCCAACGATTACACCATCACTAAGTGACCCCATATTTACCACTTGCTCTGGCGTTGATATTCCAAAGCCAGCTAGTACTGGTATTTGACTGGCTTCACGTAAGCGAGCAAAATGATCATGTAAATCATTCGCAAAGGTTGTACGAGCCCCTGTGATTCCATTGACTGTCACAGCATAGACAAAGCCTTGACTGGCAGCCGCGATACGTGCAATTCGCTCTGGAGGACTTGTTAACGATACAAGTTGAACGATGTCGATACCATGAGGATTTAATGTATCACATAAAACGGCACTTTCTTCAAGCGGTACATCTGGAACTATTAATCCTTTAACGCCCCCAGCTACACAAGCCTTCGCAAAAGCCTCTAACCCAAAAGCTAAAACAGGATTAAAATAAGTCATAACAACTAACGGAACTTGAATTTCTTTTTGAAATGAAGCTAATACTTCTAGCACTTTACGTAATGTCACACCTTGTGCTAAAGCCCGTTCACCTGCTTGCTCTATCGTAGGTCCATCCGCTACAGGATCCGTGAACGGTATACCAACTTCAATGGCCGTTACAGCCATTTGCTGTAGCTTCAAAATCGTAGGCTTCAAAGTTTCTAGCCCTCCATCACCGGCCATAATATATGGTATAAATGCTTTATTCCCAGCGATTTTCGCTTCTTCAATTACCTGCTGTAATGTTGTCATAACATATCTCCTCCTAATACTTTACGGACAGTATGAACATCCTTATCTCCTCGGCCAGATAAGCACACAACTATTATGTCATCTGTAGACATTGTCTTCGCAAGTTTTGCTGTATAGGCAATGGCATGAGAGCTTTCTAGTGCAGGTAGTATACTTTCTGTTCTACACAGTAACTGCAAACCATCAAGTGCTTCATTGTCTGTAATCGCATCAAATTTAACGCGCCCAATATCATGTAAATAGCAATGCTCTGGGCCCTTCCCTGGATAATCTAGACCAGCTGAAATAGAATGTGCTTCTTGTACGAAGCCATTTTCATCTTGTAATAAATACATGTATGCACCGTGTAAAACGCCTAGCTGTCCACCGGTAATTGCTGCTGCATGCTTTCCTGTCTCAATACCACTACCTGCAGCCTCTACCCCGTATAGCGCAACAGTTTCATCGTCGACAAAAGGATGGAACATACCGATTGCATTACTACCACCACCGATACAAGCAACAACTGCATCTGGTAAACATCCTTCTTTAGCTAAAATCTGCTCCCTAGTTTCAACACCAATTACACGCTGGAAATCCCTCACGATTTTCGGGAATGGATGCGGTCCTAAAGCTGATCCTAAAATATAATGAGTATCTTCAACATTTGTCACCCAGTAGCGCAACGCAGCATTGACAGCATCCTTTAATGTTTTTGAACCTGTTTCTACAGACTCTACTTTTGTACCGAGCAACTCCATGCGAAACACATTCAACTGTTGGCGTTTTATATCCTCGGCACCCATAAATACAACACATTCAAGATTCAATAATGCACATGCAGTTGCCGTAGCCACTCCATGCTGTCCTGCACCTGTTTCCGCCACTATTTTCCTTTTACCCATTCGTTTAGCAAGAAGCGCTTGACCAATCGCATTATTAATCTTATGGGCTCCAGTATGATTTAAATCTTCACGCTTTAAATAAACCTTCGCGCCGCCTAGCTCTTTTGTTAAATTTTCAGCGTAATACAATGGCGTCTCACGACCAACGTATTGTTGTAAATAATAGGCCAATTCCTCAGTAAAAGTTTGATCATTCATTGCCTCATCATAGGCTGTCTCTAATTCCAACAAAGCGGTCATTAATGTTTCGGGAACAAATTGTCCACCAAATTTTCCATAACGCCCTTCCGTCGGTACACTATTTGCAATTGAATTCACCATTATGCTCTCCCTTTCTCACTGCCTGTAAAAATGCATTTATTTTGGCTATGTCTTTTACACCGTCTGTCTCTACACCACTCGATACATCTACCATAAATGGCGACACAAGTGATACGGCTTCTTCTATATTTTCAGCTTGCAAACCACCTGCTAAAATTAGCTTTTCTCGCGGAATCCCTACCGTCTCTAAAAAGGTCCAATCAAACGTGTGACCACTACCACCTTTAAAATCTGTCCCTGGTGCATCAAATAAGTAATAGTCTGCATCATATTTAGCAGCAGCCTGAACATCATTAACACCTCTTACAGACAAAGCTTTAATAGCCGGGTAACCTTGCTGACGAATAAACTCCGGAGATTCTTCTCCGTGGTACTGCACATAATCTAATGGCACACTTTCTACCGCTGTGCGTAACTCCTCTATGCTTGGATTGACAAAAACGCCGATTTTCAAAACGCCCTCCGGTACATGTTTTGCTAGTTGCTGTGCCTGTTCAACCGTCACTCGTCGTTTACTTGGCGCAAAGACAAAACCAATGGCATCTGCTCCTACCCCTATTGCTGCCTGCACATGCTGTTGTTCCTTCAGTCCACAAATTTTCACCTTCGTCATACAGATGCACCTACCTTATTGACCTGTAAACTTTTTAGCGTAATACCTGGATTACCACTGCGCATTAATGACTCACCTACAAGAACGCCACTAGCTCCCATAGCCGCCACCGCTTTAGCGTCTTCTTGCGTCCAAATCCCACTTTCACTTATTAAAACTTTCTCTTCTCCGAACGGAAAAGCTTTAGAAATTTCACGTGTTCGCTCTAAGTTCACTTCAAACGTACGTAAATCTCGATTATTGACGCCAATCAGCTTGGCACCAATTGCAATAGCACGTTCAAGTTCCTCTAAATCATGCACCTCCACTAATACCTCTAGATTTAAGCTTATTGCATAGCTATATAAATCGCGTAATGCCTCATCTGTTAACGCGGCTACAATTAGTAGAATAATAGATGCACCTGCTGCCTTTGCAAATCGAATTTGAACACGCTCAATCATAAAGTCCTTACAAAGAAGTGGTGTTTGAACAGCATTTGCAACTGCGGCTAAATCATCAAAGGAGCCTTTAAAAAACTTTTTATCTGTTAAAACAGAAATGGCCGCTGCTCCAGCTTCTACATAAGTTTTTGCCTGCGCCACTGGATCTGCCCCTTGTGCGATTAGCCCCTTTGAGGGGGAGGCGCGCTTCATTTCAGAAATAACCTGTAATGTCTCAGCCTTTCTCAATCGTTCAAATAAAGATGGTCGTAGCTTTTCTGTAAAATTAGCTAACGGATCGGGCTGTTCAAGTAAAGCACTAACTTCTATCCTTTTTTGTTCAAGAATTTTATTTAAGATATTCATTGTTGGACCTCCACTCTGTTAATATGCTCACTATAAGCAACGACTGCCTCTAATTTTTGAAGGGCACGCCCGCTGAAAATACTATCCTTCGCCATTTCTACACCTTCTTTAACGGTTTCAGCAATTCCATAGCTGAACAAACCAATACCGGCATTCAATAAAACTGTGTCAAAGTAAGCACTTTGTTCACCAGCTAATAATTGACGCATAATTGCTGCATTTTCATCCGCATTGCCTCCTCGAATGGCCTCTATTGGTGCATAGCTAAGACCCGCATCCTCTGGAGTTAAAGAAAAAGGAATCAAGTCTCCTTTATCTACTAAGACAAAAGTATTTTGGCCAGCTAATGACGCCTCGTCTAAACCTAGTGGCCCAGAAACGACCATTGCACGTTTACGCCCGAGCATTTGTAATACGGAAGCATACTCCATGACAAAATTCGGACGGTTAATGCCGGTAAATTGCGTCGATAAAGGCACTGGATTCGTAAGTGGACCGACAAGATTAAATATAGTTGGCTTGCCTAGTGCGCGACGTACCTCACCAATTCGCTTTAATTTTGGATGGACATTTGGCGCATATAAAAAGGCAATTCCTTCTTTCTCTAATAGCTCAACAGTTTGCTCAATGGAAATATTCGTATGAATACCGAGTGCTTCCAAAACATCAGCGCTTCCTGATGCCGAAGAAATTTTACGATTACCGTGCTTCGCCATTTTGACACCTGCCCCTGCTAACACAAAGGCGCAAGCCGTACTTATATTAAATGTATTAAGACCATCACCACCAGTGCCACAATTATCCATATAGATACCTGCTTTTGCTGGTACGTCTAGTGCAAACGAACGCATAATGGTAGCTAATGCCGCTACTTCATGTGCTGTTTCACCTTTGACAGATAATGCCGTTAAAAAGCTTGCGATTTCTTCCTTCGGTGTGTCATTTTGGAACATCCATGTTGCTGCCTGTAGCATTTCCTCATACATTAAATGCTCTCGTCGTTGTACTTTTTGACGAATATCTTCCATTAATGTGAGCCTCCTTCTTTTTCAAGTAGCTGCAAAAATTCCTGCTCGTCCTCTTCTATTTGTGTTAAACTTTCATCGACATTTGTGTATTTGGTCACCGTTACAGTTGTTTGCATATGCATCGTTTCATTTTCTATAACAATGGATTTCCCTGTTAAAGCAAAATCAAGATGACCGTTAAAACCAATAAATCCAAGTGCTCCTCTTAAAGTTCGACTAGATTTTTCTAAATAGTCCTTTGCCTGATCCTTTGGAATAACTGTTGATGCAAAGGATGGTAATGTCGCAGCTAATACATCAAGTGCATGAAGCATCGGTAATATTTGTCCTTCAACTCTCGATGTCATGTGTAACGCATGCTTTGAACGCTCAATTCTCATCGCCTCTATGATTTGAATGGAATCTCGGAAGCACACAGACTGTAATTCTTGTTGCACCGCTGAAACAAGTACAGCATGTGACTTCCTTATATTTGTGTTTTCATAGAGCTTTCGTTCAAGTTCTAAATCTTCACCTTTTGTGGAACCTCTAGGAAATGTCCCCTCTGTTGGTATCGCCATCACACGCTCACCTTTTACACGAATTAAGCTTTCAGGAGATGTTCCTAAAACAACATGATCCTCAAACTCTACATAATACATATACGGGGCAGGTTGTTTTTTACGGAATTGACGATATAAAGCGAAAGCATCTCCTTGTAAATTTGCTAACAAACGCTTTGATAGGACGACCCTTGTCATATTTTCATCTAATGTAGCCTTGATAGATGTTAGAGTTGTTGTAAATTGTTCATTCGTAGACGATTCAAAAGTTTCATAACTACAACTTTTATCCTCATCCTCTCTACCTTTTAAAAGCTGCTCTGCCAACTCTTCTAAATTAGGTTCTTTTTTTTCTGCATCAATATTCGTATAAATTAAAGTAACCTCATCTGTTACATGATCAAACACAATGATCGTCTCATACACATGGAAATGCACATCTGGTAGTTGCACTTTATCCTGATCAGTCGATAATGTTGTTATGGCATCACGACCAACATAGCCAACCGCTCCGCCTGAGAATGGGAATTGTATCGTATTGGAAATGCGTGGCATTAATCTTTTCAATAATACAAACATGTCGCCCTTATGTGTATAGGTGTTTCCGGTCTTATGTGAATATTCCTGAACTTCGTCTCCAAAGCCTTTATACGTTTTTCTTGGATTAGCGCCAATAAAAGAAAAACGACCTGCTCCTTCATGCTGTGCTGAACTCTCAAGCAGAAATTTATACTTCCCTTGTAGGCGTCTAAAAATTAAAATCGGTGTTAAAGAATCACCATTAATGGTTTTCATTATTGTTCTTGAACTCGTAGATAGCATAGTGACCAAGCTCCTTTTCTTAAAAATCCACTACCATTGGACTTACAAATGTTTAGCAGCTGAATCGGTATTTGTTGAATAAAAGGGGCATCAACATAGCGTAAGGTTGCTTTCCGTTCCGGCTGGGCGCTTTCCTGGGGGCGTCCGATGAGCCGCTTCACTCGCGATGCTCGCTCCAGGGTCTCATCTGTGACGCTGATCCCCAAGGAGTCGCCCAGCCTCCACTCCAATCAACTATTTGCATGGTGTACGTTTTAACAAAATGTCACCCCTAATTTCTGATAATGGACAAAAATTTATTAGAAATCACAAAGTGTAGTGTTGATTTCTGTTCCCTTGGGGGATGATGTTTTTTGCACGAAAGCGAAGCATTCATCCCCCTGTAATTAAAAACAACAAAAAAAGTCCTCTGCAAAAAGGATTTTTCCTAATTGCAGAGGACGATCAAGACCGCGTTGCCACCTCATATTAGAGCATATTTGCTCTCCCTTATGTGCTCAACCTTAGTTCGTCAATAAAATTGACATACCTTTTTCTTTAATGGCAAAAAGATTTGTCTAAGTCGAAGCACCCCCTATAACGTGGGGAATCCGTTCGCTATCATCAATTTCGCCTTGGCGTAATAACATCCAGGGACATTCATTTCATTCAGTAGGTGTTTGTAAACCTACTGGATGAAGATCATTAGCGACTCTCATAAGTCCATTCACATAAGCTACAAATCAGTTCGCACCATCCACTGACTCTCTAAATTGCCCACTTATGCTACTACTCTTATTCAACAATTTCTCAGCTATTCTCATCTAAACTCAGCTCATCTGTTCTAAGGCTGACCTCGCTCCCGAGACCAACTACCTTGTATCGAACAAAAAAGTTAGCCTTATTTTATGCTAAACTTCAAAAATTGTCAATCAATTCAGAGAAAAAGGAAATGTTGAAAGAACTTTTGAATTTATAAAATAAGAACCTACTTCAAATTATAGTGAATTCATACCTTTAACTTCATTCAAGTTAATAAATTCGTAGCGAAAGCAAAATATCTACCGCCTTCGCGTAAAAAACATCTATTGGCTATAAGTCTCCGGCGGATGCTACGGAATTAAGGGGCAAAATTTAAAAAGAATCTGCTGCTTTCTAAGAAAGTAACAGATTCTTTTTATAAGAAAACAGGGAAAGAAATGTTTCCTTTCCCTGTTTACAGACTTATGCTAAACAGTAGGTTCGTCAGTACCCCATTGTTTTTTCTCTTTTTTGTGTATTTGCCCATCTGATTTTTTCATTTCACGAACTTTAAGTGAATACCAGATTTGTGCAGCAATACAAATGGAAGAATACATACCTGTGATTAAACCAATCAATAACGCGATTGAGAAGTTTTGAATCGACGGTGCACCTAAAATAAGAAGTGCCACGGTAACGATAATAACCGTTAACACTGTGTTAACAGATCGACCCATCGTTTGACGTAATGATTTGTTAACGATATCCGCTAACACTTCACGGTCTTTAATCGTATCATATCGATCTAAGTTTTCACGCATCCGGTCAAACGTTACGATCGTATCGTTAATCGAATAACCGACAATTGTCAGTACAGCTGCAATAAACGTAATATCGACTTCTAAGCGCATAAAGCTAAATACAGCAACTATTAAGAATACGTCATGTAGTAACGAGACAATTGCTCCAACACCCATGCGCCATTCGAAACGAATCGCTACGTAGATAATGATACCGATAGCTGCAAATGATAATCCTTTAATAGCATTTTTCACAAGCTCTTTACCGACAGTTGGTGATACTGTACTTACGCCAGGTTCATGACCATATTTTTCGCTCGCTTCTTTTTTGAATTTTAAAATTTCTGCTTGCGATAGATCATCTTTATAACGGATAACCGCAGAGTTGTTCTTTTCACCTGCCAAAACGATATCTTCAGATGGGAAGCCGATGCTATCTAAGTATTTAGATACTTCTTCTTTAGTTAAAGTTTGATCCGTTTCAATTTGCACACGAGTACCACTTTGGAAGTCAATACCAAGGTTTAGACGGAATATACCAAGAACCACTAAACCGGCTACAAGAATAGCTAATGAGAATGTATAGAATTTCTTACGGTTGTGTACAAAGTCAAAACGATCAAATTTCGTTGATAAATCTAATGTTCCGATATTTTCATCTAAGCTATGCTGTTTAGATTTGGCAATACCAAACCACGCTGGATTGTTGAAATAGCCACTGTTGACTAGTAAACCTAATAGTACACGAGAGCCCCAAACAGCAGTTAAGAAGCTTAGTAAAATACTAATAATTAAAGTTGTTGCAAACCCTTTTACAGAGCTTGTCCCGAATTGGAATAATACAGCAGCTGCTAATAATGTAGTTAGCTGTGCATCAACAATTGCTGATAAAGATTGCTTCGAGCCAATTTGGAACGCTTGTTTAACTGAATAACCTACTCGTAGTTCTTCACGAATACGCTCCGCTGCTAAAATATTCGCATCAACTGCCATCCCTATACCGAGCACGATAGCTGCAATACCTGGAAGTGTTAACACGGCATTAATCCAATCGAATACAACTAGTACTAGGAATGTGAAAATCGCAAGTGTAATAATGGATATAAAGCCAGGTAAACGATAGTAGAATAGCATAAATAAGAAAATTATTACTACGCCCACAACACCTGCGAAAATTGTACTTTTCAGTGCTTGGTCACCAAATTGTGCACCTACTGAAGTAGAATAAATTTCATTAAGCTTTACTGGTAGTGCTCCAGCATCTAAAATACCCGCTAGATTTTTTGTTTCTTCAACTGTGAAATTCCCGCTAATCATTACATCTGTTGTATTTAATGTTTGAGTAACTGTTGCTGCAGATGCATAGCGAGGCTTCGCTTTTTGTGATTCAGCTTTATACGAATCAACACCTTCTTCAAAGTCTAACCATACAACGAGTAAATTTTGACCTGCTGGTTTAGCAGCAATTTTACTAGTTACATCAGCAAATTTCTTCGCATCTTTTAATGTTAGGGAAACAATTGGACGATTTTGCTGGTCAAAAGAATCCTTAGCGCCACCTGGCTTTAAGTCATTACCATCCAGCAATATATTGTCATCGACATCACGGAATGTTAAATTTGCAGTTGTAGACAATAATTTACGTGCTGATTCTTGGTCTTCAACACCCGCTAATTGCACACGAATTCGATTTTTGTCTTCAACCTGAATGCTCGGTTCACTTACTCCGATAGCATTTATACGTTGGCTAAGCGCTGTTGCTGTTGCCGACAAAACACCCTGTGTAATTTCTTCTCCCTTGTGTAATTCTTTCACCTCATAAAGAACCTCAAACCCGCCCTGTAAGTCAAGACCTAGCTTAATGTCCTTTAAGACGCCGCCTACAGTCGTACCGATGGTTGCTGTAAAAATAACCATTAGTAGTACGAATGCAACTATACGACTTTTTAGTTTCATTTATAAATCCTCCTCGAATTGTGTAAGGCAAGTCCTTACACTACAAACAAGTATAATAGCAAGTCCTTTTGAAACGTTTATTCCTCCTTTTCCTTTAGAATAATGTTGCCTGTGCTTCAAAGGTTGCTCTACTTATTTCAATCGTTCATAACGCGCAAATTTATCCCTGTATTTGTATAGGTGTAATCCTCCAAATTTACAAAAGAATTATTAGGAGGTTTTTGAATAAATATACTTATACAAATAAAAAAAGCGCAACACACTCATTATGAAACACGTTGCGCTTGGTGTCAATTCAACACTTTTAGTATTCTTTTATTATTTGACAAATTTCACACTTTCTTCTTAAGTTTTAACCGGACCAAGTAGCATTTTTAACTCTTCCGTATTTAATTCTGTAAACCAATCATTACTTTGTAAAAATTCTACTTGATTAAATGATACGATATCGGATGGTGATACTGAAAAAATAGTGGAGATAATTTCATGTATACGTAATTGTTCAATATTTTTTTTGCGCCATTTTTTTTCTATACAGAAACGCCATAGCTCTTCTGCTGTAATCGCATCGTATTGATAATGTTTAAACTCTTCCATCTTACTATCAATTGCAGGACGAATTTTTTCAAATAGTTGCTCATACTGCATACTCATTTTGAATCATCTCCAATCAAAGTTGTATCGTAAGACATGTCTGCATACAAATAGTGTAAATGAATTTTTGTGGCTTGAGAAGGGACGGATGGCATGAGTTCTTTTGTACGGGGTACACTATTTTTAATGTTCGTAATTTTTTTATCGAAACTCTTTGGCTTCTTTTATAGAATGCAGTTTATGCGTATCGCTGGTGAAGAGGCAGTCGGCATTTATATGACCGTCTATCCGGCGTTCATTTTCTTCATCTCACTCATTCAACTTGGACTACCTATCGCTGTGGCAAAAATTGTAGCAGAGTTACTAGCAAAAAACAAACGCGAAGGCATCTATGGTGTTATGCGTACGGCTACACTTTGGTCATTTATTGGAATGATCATCTTTATGCCGATTGTTGCACTTACTATACCATATATATCGACTACTCTTTTACATAATGAACAAACAACATTCACGCTTTGGATTGCACTCTTTGCTGTACCAGTGTCAGTTGGTTCTGGATTATTGCGCGCTTATTTACAGGGTATTGCGAAAATTACACCAACAGCTTGGGCTCAAATGATTGAACAAATTATTCGCATTAGCTTCATCACATTTACACTGCCGTTTGTCGCTGCCTATGATAACGCTGCCGTTACAGCCGCCACTGCTATGGGTATTACGCTTCTAGCTGAAGTTGTTGCTTTCTTGTATTTGTGGATGCATTATATTGTCTCAAAGAAAAGATTATTGACACGGAAAAACAAAATCGAGGCTTATCCTGCCTCCCCGATGTTACGGATTGCCCTTCCTTCTGCAGGAAGCAGGCTATTTGGATCTTTTACTTGGTTTTTAGAGCCAATCATTTTTTTAAAGGCCTTAACAATGGCTGGATTGACGGCCTCCGCAGCAACCATTTTATATGGGGTTATTTCGGGTGTACTAGTCCCACTATTATTATTCCCAGCCTTTGTATCTGCTGCACTTTCGATTGTCCTTATACCGGCTGTTAGTGATGCCGTTGCACGCCAACATATACCGCTTCTACAGGAACGCATTTCTGTATCATTACGACTATCATCCTTAGTGGGCTGTGTGGCTGCAACGTACTTTTTCGTTCATGGAGACGACTTAGCTATGAAGCTCTTTCACTTACAAGAAAATCGTGGGTATGTGAAAATATTGGCCCCCATTTTTTATTTTTATTATATACAGAGTCCATTGAATTCTATTTTACAAGCAATCGGTGAGGCTCGTGCAGCAATGATGAACTCCATTTATGGAGGTCTTGGTAAACTTTTTGTTATGTTCGTACTTGCTTCTCAGCCTGGAATACAAGAAAAAGGTGCCGTTGTAGCAATTGGCTTTGGCGTTTTATTAACTTCATTCTTGCATATCGCAACAGTAAGACAGCGCAAAAATTTGCGTGCTGGCTTTAGAATGTTTGTAGTGCCATATAGCTGCTTTATTGCTGTTTGTGTTACTCAGTATTTCCTGATGCAAATAATGCCACTGCCCTTTATTTTAAGTAGCTGTGTAACCTTATTTTTACTATTTACTTTCTTACTATTTACCAATCAGTTGCGCATAACTGATTTGCGCTACCTTCGTAAGCTGGCCAAGAAAGTTTAAGATTCTTTCAGCTGGATATGAAGCCGATCTTCCTCCCAAACACAAAAAAATACAGTGTTACTATCTGTAATATTATTTTTAGCAAGCTCTGCCATTAACCAATCAGTATCTTTATGCAAGACCTTTAAATGCCTATCCTGAATATCACCGTCGATAATAAGTGGGTAAACAAATGCCTTTTCATCTTTTTGGTATACGGACAAATTGCCGGAGGGCTCTAGATAGGCATAAGCAATATCTGTAACGGAAGCATTTCCGTTTTCGCGTAATTGTTGACACAAATCATCTAAATTATAGCGTTGCTTGCGCATTTCACTTTCTAAAATGACACCATCCCTTATAAGCAATACTGGATCACCATCAACTAGGTCACGGAATCTTTTATTTTTGAGTGAAATATATGCCGTTATTATTTGAATGAAAAACAATATGATGATGGGTAAAATTACTTTAAATAAAGGACTTTCGAAATCATCAAGTGCAAATGCAGCAACCTCAGCCATTAAAATGGATACGACTAAATCTATTACAGACAATTCGCCGACCTCACGTTTACCCATTAAACGAAAAATTACTAGGATAAACACATATAAAAAGCATGTTCTAAAAATAATCGTAAAATATTCTTCCATGCAGTCACCCCCAATTTATAAGGTGACCGTATACGTTACTTTTTATACAAAAAAGCCTTGTCAAAAATGAATTCTGCATTTTGACAAAGCTTTACATATAGTGTAAGGCGTTGTCCACTTTTTGGACAACGCCTTTAAGATTAATTTCGCCTTGGCGTAATTGGCCTGAATTTTGAATTGTGCAGGCACAATACATTCCTTTGAAAATCCGTGACATCCACCATAGGCTTTAGACCAACGTGATGTTGGTTACTCAGTCGGTGTTCTGTCGCTGTCGCACAAATAACTTGCCACAAGACGTGACGTTCTTAGACTGAGTTTCTTTATTTCAGTAGGTTTTGGTTTGCCCACGGCAAAGAAATCTCTACCGTATTCATCTCATTTTAAGATGCGGACATTTCTACTGAATGAAGATACATATTAGTTATTTACAATACGTCCGATTGCCTGACGATCAAATTTTACGCGCACATTGTCTGCGATTTTTAATGTTATAGTTGTGTCCTCAATTGAGTCAATCTCACCATGTAAGCCACCGATTGTAATAACTTTATCTCCACGTTGCAAATTACTCTGCATATTTTGTGTTTCCTGCTGTCTCTTTTTAGCAGGGCGGATTAAAATAAACCACATTGCAACGAACATGATTAAAATCATGATTAAGCCAGAATATTGTTCCATGATTCTTGCCCCCTTTCCAATTCTTATTTAGTATAGACTATTCCACCATAAAAAAGCGACGGACAAGCCCAAAATTTTTCTACATTACTAATATTTTTTCTAAGATAGACATTTTTTTGCTAGAATTATTCACATTTCACACAAATTTACATGTCTTTTTACTAATATTAGAAGTTCTTCGCGTTTGGTCCATTAAAGCCGTATTTCTCGAAAAATTCTTCTCGGAAATCACCCAGACGGTCCTCACGTATTGCCTCACGTACTTGTTCCATTAGCTTCAACAGGAAGTGTAAGTTATGATAAGTCGTTAAACGGATACCAAACGTTTCTTCTGTACGGATTAGATGACGAATATATGCGCGTGAATAGTTTTTACATGTATAGCAATCGCAGTTAGGATCGATTGGTCCGAAATCACGTGCATATTTTGCATTTTTAACAACTAAACGACCTTCAGATGTCATTAATGTGCCATTACGGGCAATACGTGTTGGTAATACACAGTCAAACATATCAATACCACGAATAGCACCATCGATTAATGAGTCAGGTGATCCGACACCCATTAAATAACGTGGTTTATTCGTTGGCATTAATGGTGTTGTAAACTCTAATACTCGGTTCATAACATCCTTAGGCTCACCAACAGATAGCCCCCCAATTGCATAACCTGGGAAATCTAGCTCTACTAATGCTTCCGCAGAACGACGACGTAACTCCTCGAATTCTCCCCCTTGAATAATTCCGAATAGCCCTTGGTCTTCTGGACGTTTATGTGCCTCTTTACAACGTTTAGCCCAACGAGTTGTACGGTCTACTGATTGCAGCATATAGTCATATGTCGCAGGGTAAGGCGGACATTCATCAAAAGCCATCATAATATCTGAGCCTAAATCATTTTGAATTTCCATCGCCTTTTCTGGGCTTAAAAACAATTTGTCCCCATTCAAATGATTGCGGAAATGAACTCCTTCTTCTTCGATTTTACGGAATTGACTAAGTGAGAACACTTGGAAACCACCTGAATCTGTTAAAATCGGGCGATCCCAGTTCATAAATTTATGCAAGCCACCCGCTTCTTTAACAATATCATTACCTGGTCGTAGCCATAAATGATACGTATTTGACAGAATAATACCTGCATTCATGTCCTTTAATTCCTCAGGTGACATTGTTTTAACAGTTGCTTGTGTACCAACAGGCATAAAAGCTGGCGTTTCAAAAGAGCCATGTGGTGTATGCACGATGCCAAGGCGTGCTCCTGTTTGCTTACAAGTATGAAGTAGCTCATAACGAATTGCTGGTTGTGTCATATTATAAAAATTCCTCTCTTATCTAAAGTAAAAACAGTACTCCGATTTTTTCTTTATTCTCCCTTTGGACGAATAAACATAGCATCACCAAAGCTAAAGAAACGATACTTTTCTTCTACAGCTTGATGATATGCACTTAAAATGGTTTCTCTTGTTGCAAGCGTACTAACAAGCATTACAAGGGTAGACTTTGGTAAATGGAAGTTTGTGATGAGACCATCTACAATAGTAAATTCATATCCCGGATAAATGAAAATAGACGTCCAACCTTGTTCTGCTCGCACTTCGCCTTTATATTTAGAGCCGATAGTTTCTAGTGTACGCGTAGAGGTAGTACCAACAGCAATCACTTTTCCACCATTACTTTTTACTCGATTTATGATAGATGCGGTTTCTTCCGTTACACTATAAAATTCAGCATGCATTTCGTGATTTTCAATTGAATCTACGCTTACAGGACGGAAAGTTCCAAGTCCCACATGTAAAGTGATAAATACAACTTCGACCCCTTTTGCTTTTACTTGCTCTAATAATTCTTCTGTAAAATGCAAGCCTGCAGTTGGTGCTGCAGCTGAGCCACGCTCTTTTGCATAAACGGTTTGGTAACGATCCTTGTCCTCTAATTTTTCACGAATATATGGAGGTAGTGGCATCTCACCAAGTTGCTCTAAAATCTCATAAAAAATCCCATTATATTTAAACTCAAATGTACGCCCACCATGCTCAAGCTCTCCTGTACAAGTAGCTGTCAGTAAGCCATCTCCAAATGTTACAACTGTGCCGACTTTTACACGTTTGGCTGGTTTAACAAGTGTTTCCCATTCATCCGTACCTGCCATTTGCTTTAATAGCAGTACTTCTATATGAGCACCCGTTTCCTCTTTAACACCCATTAAACGCGCTGGTAAGACCCTTGTATCATTTAACACAAGGCAGTCTCCTGCTTGTAGTTCATCTAAAATATGAGCAAAATGATGATGCTCTACATTTTTCGAGCCTGGCGTCACTACCATTAAACGACTAGCTGTACGGTCCAAAAGTGGTGTTTGTGCAATAAGCTCTTCTGGCAATTCAAAATCAAAATCTTCTACACGCATGAAAATACTTCCTTCTTCTAGGTTTGTTGGGGATATTCATATCCAAAATGTTCGTAGGCTGAATGTGTTGCCACACGTCCACGTGGCGTACGCTGTATAAAGCCAATTTGCATCAAATATGGCTCATACACATCTTCTATCGTTACTCGTTCCTCGCCTATAGATGCTGCCAGCGTATCTAAGCCTACAGGGCCACCACGGAAGCGCTCAATCATATTGGTCACAAGTTTATGATCAATATGGTCAAGCCCTCTAGGATCGACTTGTAATAGCTCGAGCGCTTGCTTAGCAAGTCCCTCCGTTATCATACCATCTCCGAGCACCTGTGCATAATCTCGCACTCGTTTTAGCAAACGGTTAGCAATACGGGGTGTACCACGTGAGCGTGTCGCCATTTCAAGTGCTGCTACTTGCTCAATCTCAACATCAAATAAATGCGCACTACGTACAACAATTTCTGCAAGTGACGTATTATCATAATACTCTAACCTCAACAACACGCCAAAGCGATCTCTTAAAGGTGCTGATAATGCGCCAGCTCTTGTTGTTGCACCGACGAGTGTAAATGGTGGTAAATCAAGTCGAACAGAACGCGCTTCGGGGCCTTTACCAACGACAATATCTAAACAAAAATCCTCCATCGCAGGATAAAGCACCTCTTCTATAGCACGAGGCAGGCGATGAATTTCATCGATAAATAGCACGTCCCCTGGTTCCAGTGAGCTTAAAATAGCTGCTAAATCTCCAGGACGTTCGATCGCAGGGCCGCTAGTCATGCGCACATTGACATTCATTTCATTAGCAATAACAGCAGCTAATGTAGTTTTACCAAGTCCAGGCGGTCCATATAGCAGCACATGATCTAAACTTTCCTGACGAAGCTTTGCTGCTTCAATGAAAATTTGTAAATTCTCCTTGACCTTATGTTGACCAATATATTGTGCTAATCTTTGTGGCCGTAAAGATAATTCAAACTGTTCATCATAGCTACCTGCCTCACTAGCAATCATACGTTCAGGCATGTACTTCCCCCCCTTTCACTATTTTAACTTTAATAGCAATTGTAAAGCTTGTTTCATAAATGCATCTGTTGTTTCAAGCTTGTCGTTTTCTTCGAGCTGTGGACGTATTTTTTCTAATTCTTTTTCAGAATAACCAAGTGCCATTAAGGCAAGAATAGCTTCTTCAAGCTCATGTTTATATGGATTCACACCAAATAACGGTAGCTCATCTTCTGTACTTGGTAGCTCGATAGTCTCCAACAATCCGCCAAGTTTACCTTTTAAATCTAAAATCATTTGACGTGCCGTTTTCTTACCCACACCAGGAAACTTTACTAAAAATGATTCATCTTCTCGTTCAATGGCACTGATAACCTGTTGCGGGTTCCCAGTAGCTAAAATAGCAAGTGCACCCTTCGGTCCAATTCCTGACACTAAAATAAGTTTACGAAACAGTTCTCGCTGATCTAAATTTGGAAAGCCATATAACACTTGTGCATCCTCACGTACATGCAAGTGAACAAAAATTTGTTGTTCAAGAGCCGATGTCCGGAACGCAAATGGATTTGGTGTATTTAGCTGCCAGCCAATCCCTTGTTGCTCAAGGACGATATACTCAGGAGTTATACGCTTTACTTGTCCTTTTAAATAATCATACATTCTATATTCCCTCACAATCATCGTCTTCGATTATAGCATATTACGAACGAATGCTCGACTATAAGAAATAACACAAGTAGTCGTTCACATAACAAAAATGACCGCCAAAAGACGGTCATTTCTTTATCATTTTATCAATATCGTACCACAGTTTTGGCCAATATGTGAGAGCCCGTTTTGTAAATGGCACTAAATAATCTAAAAATAACAGTTGTTGATTTAATGGTAAATCCACTGCAAAAAGCCATTCACGTAATAGCTCATTTGGATATTTTAAACGATGTAGCTTTTTTTTATCTAATCGTTTCAACTCTGGTAGCTCAGCAAATATTTTACCAAGGTCATAATCTACGGCAGGCAATACACGATGTAACCATAAAATATATTCATCATCTGCTTCCCCAAGGTGAGCCAAATCAAAATCAATTAAACGTAATTCCCCATCTGAGCACCATAAAAAATTATGATGGACGACATCTCCATGTAAAAGCGTTATTTCTTTTTCGGGTACATCTTCCTGAGCGATTAGCTGTAACGATTTCTCACTATAATGTAAAATTTGATTGATTTCTTCTTTTGTTAAAAATGCACGAAATTCATTCCGTCTGCTTTTAAAACGCATATGACGCATTTGCCATTTTAAAAGCTGTGAATAGGTGTGCAAACCTGGCACTCGCTGCCAAGCAATTTTTTTATGTGTATCATGTAATGTATTTAAGAGTTTTAGTGATTCCTTCCGATCCTTTAGATGTGCAAAATTAGCACTATGACTTCCTTCTTGCCAATCTTGCACGATTAAATACTCATCTTCACTTTTCATTAAAGGTAAGATTAGCGAGGGCTCCAAATGTCCAAGTCGTCGATGTATAACCCTTACCTTTTCCGCTATTTCTATCTGCTTTGCTCGTTTCACAAAATAATTTTTAGATTGATATTTATACTTCCAAATATTAGGCTTTACTTCTTCAATGATATACGCTTTTTCACCATCGATAAGGCGTCATCCCGCCTGGAGAAAAATGCGGTGACATCCATGGTCCTACCGAAGAATGTGGCATATGGCAATGTGATGGACATGGCATTGGGCATGGTGGTGGACATGGCGGTGGACAGTAACATTGGTCCATTTGCCACGTCGGCATCATGGCTGGTTGAGCATGACAACCACATGGCTGTTCCATTTCCGGCATTTGCTGATATTCAGGGCTCATAGGGAAGAATGGAGATGTACTAGATTCTAAGAAATCTCCCGCCCCAGCAACTTTTTCGCATCCCGTTTCACATGATGGTTGCTCTGGCATTGTATACGCCTCAACTTGCGGTTCCATTGGGATTGGCATCGGCATTGGCATCGGCCAATACATATGATGATGCACTGGCTGATGGCAGCTTGCACAATGTGGTACTGCAGGCATTTGCGGCATGATAAAAATCGGTTGCGGCATTGGTGCTGGTGGTGGTGCCTCCGGTTGGGCTACGGGCTGTGGTTGTATTTGAATTGGAGAAACATTTTGCTCTACACTTGGCATGACAACGTTTTGATTCCAGCTAAGCTCAACAGGCGCTGGCTGAGGCATCGGCATTGGCATTGGATAAGGAATTGGAATCATCTGTGGTTCTGGCATTGGTGGCGGTGGTACAATAATTGGTGGTGGCGTTGGTCTTTGCACCTCTTTTTCTTTAACATGCCTTGTAGGTGACTCCTTGTGCATATGCTCTTTGTGCATGTGCTCCTTATGCCCCTCCCTATGGGATTCTCTCTGGCCTTCCCTATGTCCCCCCTCTCTATGTCCTTCTCTATGTCCTTCCCTATGCATTCCCCAATCCGTTTCTCGATGATGTTCTCTATGTGGTTCTTTGTGTATTTTTTCAGGTAGGATAATTTCCATGCCCGGTACAATATAATCTGGATTAGCAAGATGGGCATTCAGCCGCTTTAAATCTTCAAACGAAACTCCGTACTCTTTCGCAATCTTCCACAACGTGTCTCCCTTTTGGACAATATGAATACGCAATTTTTTCCTCCCTTCCTCTCTTCGTATCATATGTTCAATGTTTCATTTGGATACAAAAATTTCACGCAGTTGGAAATGCTTCATGGTACACTAGTTTTAAGGAAAACTGCTTCCTTTATTACAAGCAGAGGTGATCTCTTATGAAAAAAATGTTAGGCGAAGAACGCCGACTGCAACTCCTAGCACAACTAAAAAAAAGCGCAGCACCTATAACAGGGACGGACCTAGCTAAATTCGCTAATGTTTCTAGACAAGTCATTGTCAATGATATGACATTATTAAAGGCTAGAAATGAACCTATTATTGCAACTAGCCAAGGATATCTTTATATGCATCAGGAACAATTACAGCAAACTGTTGAACGTACAATTCCTTGCTTCCACACTGCCGAGGATGCAGAAGATGAACTTATTACAATAGTTGATTGCGGTGGTACAGTAAAAAACGTTATTGTTGAACACCCAATTTATGGGGAAATTACCGCATCCATTATGGTTTCTAACCGTCATGAGGTAAAACAATTTATTCAACGCGTCAATGAAACACAGGCAAGCTATTTATCCGAGCTTACAGGTGGTACACATCTTCATGTTATTTCTGCTCCTTCTGTTGACATTTTAGATTTAATTGAACTTACTTTACAAAAAAAGGGTTACTTAGTTGTAGATCAATAATTTAACAAACTTTCCTTAGCTGCTAGCTTTCACAAAGACTAGCAGCTTATTGCATTAAATGATTTACTTGAGCTCTCCTTTACAGATTTCAACAAAAAGAGCTATCCACTTTACTTGGATAGCTTAAAAGTTAGAGAAATCTTTTTCGTTGTGAAGATGTCGGCATTAAACATGCTTCTTTTCGTCCAAAAAGACGATATCTATTTTTAGCAAATAATCGATACATTTTATTTCGTATAGATGGAGGAATTATGATGAAAATACAAAAAACAGGCCAAAAACTATCTAATCTCCTACAGATTTTAAGTGCTGCTGTGGATTCAAAATATACCTTTCCCTGTTCGATTAATAGGACACTATCAATATTTTCTGGTACTTTATATTGTGCAAGTAATGCCTGCCCAGCTTCACTTTGGATGGACGCAAATTGAAAATACTCTGCTTGATCATATTTGATAATAAATTGCACACTACTATCACAAAAATTGCAAACTCCGTCAAACAAAATAATGCCCCCCACAATGATCCCTCCTAGCCACTGTTATTACTCGTCCGATGTTAGATAAGTAAAGTATGTACCAAGTGACTTCACCTTGCAACCAAGTGCAGCTAGTTCTTCCATAGCACCACGCATCATAGGCTCCTTCTCATCTGCTAATACATCAATCATAAAGAAATAATCACCTAAGCCTGTTTTTAATGGTCGTGATTCGATTTTACTTAAATTTAATTGTCGCCATGCAAATACTGATAATACTTGATGCAATGCCCCTGAACGGTCCGTTGGCAATGTAATCATGAAGGTTGTCTTCGCCTGTCCATCAGATAATTCTTGCGGCAATCGTCTATTTTGTTTTGATAACACGAAGAAGCGTGTATGGTTAAAATGGAAATCATGAATATCAGGTTGAACGATTTCTAAGCCATATTTAACTGCTGCCGCAGCATTTCCAACTGCCGCAATGCACTCGTTTGGATTTTCAGATACAAATTTTGCAGCTGCTGCTGTAGATGTCGTTTGATGTAACGGAACATGGCTGAAACGATAAAATAAGTATTTATGACATTGGGCTAGAGCATGTGGATGTGAATAAACACCTGTAATCGATTCCCAATTGTCCTTTTGCGCTTTATTGACCATTAAATGCTGCTGTATTTTCAATAGAAGCTCACCTGTAACATATAGGGTCGCCTCATGGAATAAATAATCAAGCGTTAGCGATACAGATCCTTCTAAAGCATTTTCTAGTGGTACAACCGCTAAATCTACTTTCCCCTCAGCTACTGCCTCAATACATTCTGGAATTGTAGAACAAGGGACAAGCCACTCATTCGGAAAAGTTGCCTTTGTTGCTAAGTATGTAAATGATGCTTCTGGTCCTAAATAGCCAATCCGTTTTTCCCATTGTTGTTCTGTCATTACATTTACCTCCTTCACTACAACTTGTAGCTTTATGATTTTATATTAAAGTGGCCCATCACCATGACGTGGCGTTCGATGAGCCGCTTTGCTCGCTCCAGAATGTCATCTGTCACGCTGATCCCCAAGGAGTCGCATAGTCGGAACGAACAACGTTCTAACAAATAGTATCCTCAGCTTTTTGATAATGAGCTTCTTAAATTTAACTAATGATTCGGAATTTTACATCTATAAAAACCTTTTATATTTTTCCATCAAATGTTAGATGGAGACAGAATATGAGGCTTTCCTATATACTAAGCAATTGCCTTTTGTATGATAGATTTTGTGATAGTGTTTTATCTTTTGTAATAGAATAAGGAGCTGTCCCATGAAGCGATTCACTACACCACATGGGACTGCCCCTTTTGAGTTTACTTACATTCTGTCAAAAATTCAAGCTTGCTTTTAGTTACAATGCACCAGAACTAATTACTTCCGCTGACTCTACAAAATCTAAACGTTTGAGTTGCTGTATTAAATCATCAAGCTCACATGTCATACTAGTTACATCTAATGACAATGTAACATTAGCACGTCCTTGGATCGGTATTGTTTGATGAATAGTCAGTACATTACAATGCGTAATTGTCACCGTTTCTAAAAGCTTTGCAAGTGTTCCTTTACGGTCCTGAAGCTGTAAAAAGACTGTTAAAATGCGTTCCTGCACAATTGAGTGAAAAGGAAATACAGCATCACGATATTTGTAAAACGCACTACGCGATAAATCCACCTGCTTTACCGCATCCCAAATGGAAGATACCGAACCACTTGAAAGTAAGTGTTTCGCCTCCAAAGTTTTTTGCATAGCATCCGTTAAAACATCTTCACGAACTAAATAATATCGCTGATTCGCAACATTCTTCATACGCGCTTCCCCCTAAAACTCTTGTCTTAATCGACAAATTCAAATTCAAACTCTTGCAGACGAACTATGTCGCCATCTTGCGCTCCGCGTTCGCGTAAGGCTTCATCCACACCCATTGCACGCAATTGACGAGCAAAACGTCGAATACCATCTTCACGGCTAAAGTCAGTCATTTTAAATAGGCGTTCAATTGCATAACCACTGATGATAAATGTACCATCATCATCACGAGTAATTTCGAAATCTTCACCTTTTGCTTCGTGTTTATACATTACCGTTGCTTCAGATTGCTCTTCTAAATCATCATATAGAGGGAATTCAGGCGTTACTTCAAGTAAATCTGCAATAGCAAATAGTAACTCTTTTAAACCTTGACGTGATACTGCTGAAATTGGGAAAATTTGAACGTCTTCTCCTACTTTTTTGCGGAATTCCTCTAAGTTTTCTTCTGCTTCTGGCATATCCATTTTGTTGGCAACGATAATTTGAGGACGCTCTGTTAAACGAAGATTATATTGCTTTAGCTCTTCGTTTATCGTTAAATAATCCTCGTATGGATCTCGGCCTTCCATTCCTGACATATCAATAACATGGACAATAACACGTGTACGTTCAATATGTCGTAAAAATTGATGACCTAGTCCTACCCCTTGGTGTGCTCCTTCAATAAGACCAGGTAAATCTGCCATCGCAAAGCTTCGATGATCATCTGTTTCAATCATCCCTAAATTAGGGACAATGGTTGTAAAATGATAGGCACCAATTTTCGGCTTCGCAGCAGAAACAACAGATAAAAGCGTTGATTTCCCAACACTTGGGAAACCTACTAGTCCTACATCTGCTAAAACTTTTAACTCTAATATAACATTTAATTCTTGTCCTGGCTCACCTTTTTCAGAAAGTTCTGGCGCTGGGTTTGCCGGTGTTGCGAAGCGTGAATTTCCACGTCCGCCTCGGCCAGCTTTTGCGATAATCGCTTGTTGACCATGTTCAACTAAATCGGCAATAACCGCGCCTGTTTCTTCGTTCATTACGACTGTGCCCGGCGGTACTTTAACGATTAAATCGTCTGCACGTTTACCATGCATTCCTTTACTCATACCATGCTCACCACGGTCTGCCTTAAAATGGCGTTTATAGCGGAAATCCATCAAAGTTCGTAAGCCCTCTTCAACTTCAAATACTACGTTACCACCATGTCCGCCGTCACCACCAGCTGGACCACCATTCGGTACATATTTTTCTCGGCGGAAGGCAACCATTCCGTCCCCGCCGTCGCCACCTTTTACATAAATCTTAACGTGATCGACAAACATTTAGTTCACTCCCTATTTGCTTTCAAGACATATTGCCAGCACGAATTCGTCTGTTCAATTGTTTGAATGTCTAATTGTTTCAAACCTTTTTCGGTAAATGCATCAGCACTCCAAAGCCCATTTAGCGTGAATGTCACGGCAAATGTATGTTCGTCAACACGTACATCGAGCGCTAAACTCTGCTCTGTAAATGGATCTAATGTATCATAAACATGCATAACTGTTTTGTTTAAGTAATCTACAACTTCCGAATCAATAGTATTTGTAACAGGCTTTTTTATGTCCCCGCTTAACTTCATTTGTAATGAAGGATAGCGCCAGCCTCCTGTTTGCAGCCATTCTATTGTTCGTGGTAATTGTAGACGATTAAGGATAGAAAGTACTTGTAATTGCTCTGAATACTCTTGAATAAGTTTTTTCGATTCATCAATTCTACCTAAATCTAAATTCATGCGAATAAGCTGAAGCTGATTCACATAATCATGATTTGCAAAACGTAATACTTCACTAATGGTTAGTGATTGATTGTTCATCCCATTCACTCCAATAAAGTTATCTTTACTAGTATAACAAGTTTTGCTGTATTTTTCCCTTAATTCTTCATTCAATTATTCCGAGGTATAATTACATCCGGAATCGGCTTTGTGCTTTGGTCTGAAGATGTGTGTTATGCGAAAGCGTGTTGCTAACGTAGCATCAGCAGCACGATAGTAATCACTCAGTCGTGTGTTGCTGTCGCTACAGAAATAATTGCTGAAAGAAGTTGTATTTTAGCCAAAAAAAGGACTGCAATAAATGCAGTCCTCCGCTTTATGTTATCTTTTTAAAAGATTAAGCTTCTTGTGATGCTGGGTATACAGATACTTGTTTGCGATCGCGACCTAAGCGTTCGAATTTAACAACGCCGTCAACTTTAGCAAATAGTGTATCGTCACCACCACGACCTACGTTTGTACCTGGGTAAATTTTTGTACCGCGTTGACGGTAAAGAATTGAACCACCAGTTACGAATTGGCCATCAGCACGTTTAGCACCAAGGCGTTTTGACTCAGAGTCACGTCCGTTTTTAGTAGAACCTACACCTTTTTTCGATGCGAAAAATTGTAAGTCTAAAGTTAATAATAATTTCATTCCGTTCCACCTCCTACTTGGTTGTAGTTGATTTGGATGTATTGTCCGTAATTTTGCACCATCGAATACACTTGGGCAGTCATTACTTGGACAATTAACTGTAGTTTTGCATCAATCTCAGGCTCTATTTCTGACGGTAAGTTTACCTTAAGATAACCTCCACCTTCAGCAGCTTGTTCGATTTCTGGCTGTAATTGTAATAGTGCATAAATAGCATTTACTGTACCAATGGCAATTGTAGATGCTCCAGCACATACTAAATCCTTACCAGATTCATCGTATTCTGCATGTCCTGAAAATTCAAATGCTGACACATGTCTATTTTCATCGTGATGAATCGTAACTTGTATCATTCGCTACACCTCACAATTAAGCGTTGATAGCTTCAACAACTAATTTTGTGTAAGGTTGACGGTGACCTTGTTTACGACGGTAGTTCTTTTTAGCTTTCAATTTGAAAACAACGATTTTTTTCGCACGGCCTTCTTTAACAACTTTAGCTGTTACAGTAGCGCCTTCTACGAATGGAGCTCCAACTTTAACGTTTTCGCCACCAACGAATAAAACTTTATCGAAAGTTACAACCTCGTCAGCTTCTACACCTAATTTTTCAACATAGATTTCTTGACCAGCTTCTACTTTGATTTGTTTACCACCAGTTTCAATAATTGCGTACATTTTACTGCACCTCCTCTTAGACTCAGACTCGCCTGTTTATAAAGGTGATCTTACGATACTTAAACCTTTCCAGTGCGGTTGCAGTAGCACAGGTGCTACAAACAATAACATTAAAATATTACCACAAGATTTTTCTTAAGTCAATCTATTCATTACATATTTCTCAAATGCTAAACGATATTTTCGATAATTCCATTCCTTAAACACTTGAAGCCATATAAATAAACATAAAATTGCTAAAAAAATAGATTGTGGAAGGTAACATAAAGATACCATGAATAGTATAAAGGCAATTAGAAGAGAAAACCAGTAGTAATATTCAAACGCACGAACACTTGGATTAAATAAAAATAAGCACGCTAAAAATACTCTACCACCGTCTAACGGAATAATCGGTAAAACATTGATTGCTAATAGCACCAGTTGCACATTAATAAGTTTAGTAGCAAGCAGTTCTGGCATAAAAAAAGCGAGGCCAATCCCTAATATTGTAGCGATTGGTCCCCCTAAGGCAATCCAAAGGAGTGACGTTGCAGGCACAACCGCTGGATTTTCAAATTCTATTTCCCCTCCGTAAGGTGCAATAACGCATGATTTTACTTTTACGCCACAAAGCATTGCCATGAACAAATGACCAGCCTCATGCCATAATAACGAAGATAAAATAATGGCGTAATAAGCGATTTGGCCAGTAAAAATCATTAAAAATACGAGAGGGATGCATAGAAGATGTAGTTTAATTTTCATTGGACGCCGCTGTTTCAAGCCACTGTACAATCTGCTCTAAGCTATATTGTGTCTTATCTTTTTCAATCGAAATATAGAGTTGTCCCGCCTCTTTCATGCCGATTAAATCGTTTGCCTGCACCGTTGTATATGGAAGTTGTGCTAAACTATCCAGCATACCATAGGATACTGTTGTACCATCATCATAGCTTATTGTCATTGTCTTACCGGTATATTTTGTATGGCCAGTATAAACGACAAGTCCATTCTTCCCAGCATAAACCGGTAGGCCCATGTCATATTGCAATAAAAAACCTTCCTTAAAAACTTGCGCATTGGCAAATGATAATAGTTCAGTTTGCCCAACATCACTCGAAACTAAAATTGTTGTATCCTCTTTATTTAGCCAGCTTTGTCCGAGCTCACTTAAGTAGGTTAAATCTGCTGATGTTGTAACAAGTTTTCTCACAGGTGTTTCCAATACACCTTGATCCTCTAACCGTATTACAAGCATTATTGCGGCCACAAGCAGGATTGTGACCAACCATCTCCATTTTTTAAACAAGCCCTCATCCTTTTTTCACACTATATGAGATTGCATGTCCATTCATGCACAAGAAAAAAACCTTCTCGTACAAATGCACGAAAAGGTTGATGATTATTTAGAAAATAACGCTTTTAATTTTGAAAATACACCTCTATTTTCATCTTCAATGGCCATAAGTGGCACAGATTCGCCAAGAATTCGACGGGCAATATTACGATAGCCTAGAGATGCTTTATTAGTAGGATCCATTACTACTGGTTCACCTTTATTGGAAGATGAAATAACCCCTTCATTATCTACGATGATCCCTAATAAATCGATTGACAAATGTGTTGTAATTTCGTTAACATCCAACGTATCACCGCTTTTCATCATATGCTGGCGAATGCGGTTAATAATTAGTTTAGGTGCAGTAATTTCTTCCTGTTCGAGCAAGCCAATAATTCGATCTGCATCACGAACGGCAGAGATTTCTGGTGTTGTTACAACTATTGCATGATCTGCACCAGCAACAGCATTGCGATAGCCTTGTTCAATGCCCGCTGGACAGTCAATTAAAACATAGTCATAGTCTCTTTTTAATTCTTCTACTAAGCTCTTCATCTGCTCAGGTTTAACAGCATTTTTATCTGTTGTTTGAGCAGCAGGTAATAAAAATAGTTTCTCATCTACACGTTTATCTTTAATTAATGCTTGATGAATCTTACAGCGCCCTTCAACAACGTCTACTAAATCATAAATGATCCGATTCTCAAGACCTAAAATGACGTCCAAATTACGAAGTCCAATATCGGTATCTACTAAACATACTTTCTTACCTTGTAGAGCCAATGCAGTCCCCAGGTTAGCCGTTGTCGTTGTTTTTCCGACACCGCCTTTACCTGAAGTTATGACGATCGCTTCTCCCACACTAGCTACCTCCCTTAGACACATTTAATAATGGTCGAATATTTTTTAACGCGTGAATTTGATCGTACGTAATGCGTCCATCCAAGCCAATAAATGCACAAGTCATCTCTTCATGTTTAATTGCTTTTACATGTTCGTCCGACATTGCCTGGACCTGATCAGCAATCATAATATGTGTGGCTTCAAAAAGAGATGCTGCAATGATTGCCTCCTTATTACCATGAACACCAGCATGCGCAATGCCCTTGAGTTTACCTAGGACATACACATTGCCACCCGCTTCTACACGTCCGTTCGGATTGACATTCCCTACGATAATAATATCTCCTGACGAACGCAGAACTTGACCCGATCTGACCACACCAATATATGTATCTTGTTGACTTTCAATCCTTTTCTGGTTGCTCTCATGGACAGTCAGTACTTCACTTTGCACCTTTGAAACAATTAGTTGCTCAGTTTCCTGAACAATTTTAATAAGCTCTTTGATTTGTTCAGCAGAACAGTATCGATAGCCCAAATATAATTGTACATCTACTTTACTATCGATACCGCTTTCTGACACTTTCTTTTTAAGCTCTTCTACTAAATCGACATACGCACATTGATCGTCTAAACGAAGAACAAATCCATCCTTTGTTCCCTTCATATTAACTAACTGTTTTTTCATGAATGCCTCACCTCACGTTGCTCTTTATTAAGAAACTTCACGTGCTCTCTGCAAGACACGCGCATTAATTAGATACTTGAAGGCCCAACCAAGAATCATTAAAAACAGTGCATTTGCAATGATCGTTGGCAGCAGTCGTGAACGTAAGAATTCCGATAATGGAATCGTTGTAAAGTCGATAAGATAGAAGAATTGATAGAGTATAAATTCTAAAATTGCTACTAAAACAACTGAAATCGTCGTTGTCACAACTAAGTGCTGATGAATAACTTTCACAATAGACCCTGCTATAAAACAAATAAGCGGAAACAGTACTGAATATAATCCAATAATATCAATGTAAAACACATCATACAAGACACCAAAAAAAAGTCCATACATTACCGCTCGCTGACGGCTGTAATAGATGGATATAAATATTAAATATAAGATTAAAAATCTCGGAACTAAATAAAAGATTTGCCCTTTCACTTCAATCGGTGAAAACATAGCAAACTCCGGTTCTACCAAAAATAGTAAAACTGCCACAGAGGGGATGAGAAACCGAACCATTATTCCGCCTCCTCTTTACCCTTTTGTGGATGTGTTAAATCCTTGTTCGATGTATTATCAACAGATTTATTACTATCAAATCCATCTATTACGGTAGCGGACCGTTTAGCAATAACAACATAGTCTAAAATTGAAAAATCAGCAGCTGGTTTAACATAGGCCATTTTTGTTAAGCCAAAATCATCTGTACTTACTTCAGTTATTTCTCCGATTGGCACATTTTTAGGGAAAATACCGCCGAGTCCTGATGAAACAACTTGCTGACCCTTTTTAATTGTTAAACTTGAATCGATTCGCTTCATGATGAGTTCATTACGCTCTTTATCATAGCCCTCAATTAAACCGTATGCTTGTTTATCTCCTTGAACCATCGCAGAAACACGATAGTTTGATTTATCAGTATATAAAAGCTCTACCTGAGACGTGAAGGGTGTCACTGAAACAACTTTACCGACTAACCCTTTTGCTGTCATAACTGCCATATTTTTTTCTACACCGTGTGAAGATCCTTTATCTAAAATAATCTTCTGTTCCCACTGGTCAGGATTTCTAGCAATAACTGTGGCATGAATCGGATCATAAGCTTTTAAACTTTCCGATTTGTCCGTAAGCTCTTGAAACTTTTTAATATCAGATTTCAAGTCCGATGCCTCAGCTTGTACGGCTGCAAATTCATCTAAGCGTGCTTTTAAACGTTTATTTTCTTCATACGTGTTTAAGAGGGAATCAATACTATTAAAAACACCAGTAATATAATTCGCCGGCTTCGCAACAATAGATTGTGCGACGCCGACAGTGTCTTTAATAATTTGCTCTGGTAAAGTTGCATTCGTCCGTTCACGTAATGAGAAGCTAATCAATGCCACAAGAAAAACCATGCCTACGAGTAGCAAAATTAATTTCTTATTGAAAAAAAAATGTGGCATTGCCTAAACCCCCTTACCCTTTAACTTGTTGTTGACGAATTAAATCAATATGTTCTAGAGCCTTACCTGTACCAATAGCAACACAGTCTAGTGGATCTTCTGCGATAAATACTGGCATATTAGTTTCTTGGCTAATGACTTTGTCTAAATTCGTTAATAACGCACCACCACCTGTTAGTACAATTCCGCGTTCCATTACGTCTGCAGATAATTCAGGAGGTGTTTGTTCAAGGGTTTTTCGAACACCATCAATAATAGATGCTACCGCTTCACGTAAAGATTCAGAAATCTCCTGCGAAGAAATTTCGATCGTTTTTGGTAAACCTGTTAAAAGGTCACGTCCTCTAATTTCCATTCTTTCTTCTGGACCCTCAGCCAATGCTGTACCAATTTCCATTTTTACTGCTTCTGCAGTACGTTCACCAATTGTTAAGTTATATGATTTACGAATATAAGAAATGATAGATTGGTCCATTGCATCCCCGCCAACACGCACGGATTCACTTGTTACAATACCACCTAATGAAATAACCGCTACCTCTGTTGTACCACCACCGATATCAACGACCATTGACCCTGTTGGATCCCATACTGGTAAGTTCGAACCGATTGCTGCTGCAAATGGCTCTTCAATTGTAAATGCTTCTTTAGCGCCTGCTTGGCGAGCAGCATCAATAACCGCACGTTGTTCAACCGATGTAATACCGTAAGGCACACAAATCATAACATTCGGTTTTTTCCAATTGCCACCAGAATTTTTACAAGCTTCTTTTAAATAGTATTCTATCATTGCTGTAGTAATATCAAAATCAGCAATAACACCATCTTTCATAGGACGGATTGCTACGATTGACCCAGGTGTACGACCAATCATATTTTTCGCATCATTACCAACTGCAACAATATCTCCCGTTTTTGTATTTTTTGCTACAACTGAAGGTTCGCGTAAAACGATTCCCTTCCCTTTAATAAACACTAATGTATTCGCTGTGCCAAGGTCAATCCCGACATCTTTACTTCCTAATCCAAACAATTTGTGTACTCCCTTTCTATTTAAGCCATACTTTCGTTGACATCAACTGCACTCAGGCGTATTTCCCCCCCGAGTCTCTATCTTCATTCACCCAGTGTTGGACACCTACTGAAAAAAAACTACACACTCATTTATCTCACACCTGTTGGAGTGAGAGTCTTTTTCTGAATAAAAATAAAATCATACCGTTCATTATAACGGAAAAACGCAAGAATTTGTAGTGCCACATACCTCTTCTCGCGGAAAAGATACTATTTTAATTCCCACCCAAACAAAAATAGTATGTATAGATTAGCATATAATTTTTATTCTTGTAAGACAACGTGTAATAGGCTACCAATTTTTGTGAATATTATAGACATTTCTACGAATACAGTAACGTTTTCTATCAAAAAAGGTTCGCTATTAATTTTACTTTACCGCAAAATAATACAAAATATTTATTTTTAAAATAATAAAAGCGATGTAATAATTTTATCTAATTTAAGGAAATAAAAAAACTCTGCAAAATATATTGCAGAGCTCAATTATGCCCCGGCATAATTGCGTGACATCTTCGGAGGTTTTAACTTCTTTCAGCGGATGTTTGACACCCGCTAAAAGAAGTTAAAAATATCCTTTTTCTTTCAAACTAATGAACTGATGATCACCGATGATAAGATGATCAATTAAATCAATGCCTATAATATAACCAGCCTCTAAAATTCTTCTCGTCACTTCAATATCCTCATCACTAGGTGTTGGAACCCCGCTAGGATGATTATGAGCACAAATAATAGCAGCCGCAGATCTTTTTACAGCTTCGCGATAAATCTCCCTAGGATGGACGATTGAAGCATTTAGACTGCCTATAAAAATCGTCTGTCTATGAATAATTTGATTTTTCACATTCAGAAAAAGAACTACGAAATGCTCTTGATTCAGTGAGGTCATATCAGGCATTAAATAGGCAGCTGCATCTTCCGGTGAACGAATCGTATATTTTTCATCGTTATATTTCTGTGCGAGACGTCTACCGAGTTCAATTGCCGCTAATAATTGAATGGCTTTGACCTCACCAATCCCTTTAATAGCAACCATTTCTTCTATTGTTGCATGTTTCAAATGATGTAAACGTTCAAAAACGCTTAGAACGCGATTTGCAAGTACAAGAACAGATTCTTCTTTCGTGCCTGTTCTTAGTAAAATCGCCAGTAGCTCCTGATTCGATAGACTCATCGCTCCTTGTCTCCGTAGTCTTTCGCGTGGTCGATCCTCTATATTAACGTCTCGTATCATTGTCCTTGGTAAAACATCATTTGGCAAAAAAGCTTCACTCCTTCGCAAATTGGATAATATTAAGTGCTATCAAATGCGTAAACAACGTTGCAAGTGGTAAGCCGACTACATTGTTATAATCTCCTTCGATTCGTTTAACTAGAAGAGTTCCAGCAGTTTGGATGCCATAACCACCTGCTTTATCGAAAGGATCTCCCGAATCTACATACGCTTCAATGAGCTCTTGCGATAAATGATGAAAAACAACATTTGTCTCTTCGACGAATGTAGTTTCATTACCGTTAGGCTCAATAATGGCAACAGCTGTCATGACCGCATGACGCTTACCTGATAAGCGCAATAAGTGAGAAATTGCCTCCTCACGATTTTTAGGTTTATGGAGTAACTCATCATCATAAACAACAATCGTATCTGCTCCAATAATCGTGGCTTTTGGGGCTTTTTTCGCCACATCACGTGTTTTTAATAGAGCTACACCTTTCACATAATCTTGCATTGTAGTTGCCTGGACGCTTGTCTCTTCTACTTCACTAGTTATTATGTCAAATGGCAGTGATAGCATTGCAAGCAATTCCTTTCTTCGTGGTGAAGCTGAAGCTAGCACTAGCTTGTGATTAGTTTTAAACATTATCTGACCATTCCTCCTTATTAGTTATCATAACGGAGAAATTTGGATTTGAAAATTTTCTAAATATCAAGATAATGCTTATTTCACCATCTTTTGTACTTAAAATTTCACTTGAAGACAAGCATTTTTCGATTTGTAATGGGCAAAAACTTGTAAGCGAACGATGCTAATATCTGTTGAAATAGACGAGGCTGCCGCTCCAATAGATTGCCAATCAGCAGGCAACGTAGAATCCTTCGATTTATCCTTAAAATTTAATTTTGTTGCATTTTTGTCAGCTAGCACAGATGGAAGTTCTGCAATCGTTGCCTCCTTACAACTGTCACCACTTAAAGTAAATGCTTTTTTAAATGTTGCGGGATCTTTTAAAAAGACAAGCTGACTTTCATCTGTAACCATACTTGTCCAAACATAAAATTTTCCGTCAACCTCGACAATTGCACTTTCTTTTAATGAAGGATGTTCAGCTACAAACGAGCTTGCACTTTCATAATTTGAATAGACCCCTGCTTGACTTGCAAAAAACATCGGTCCGTTCGTTGCTCCTCCTGCTGTCGGAATTGTTTCTTTTGATGAATTAGCATTATTACTTTTAGTGGCTACCTCAGTGTTATCATTTTTTAAAGAAAATTTAGTACTTGCTTGAAGAATACCTAAAAAAAGGGCTACACCAAAAAGTCCAACTATTCCTCCAATAATCATCGCTCGAAATACTTGTTTTTTCATCACATGACTGACAATTTTCATTCAATCATCACCTCTTTCTTTAACATATCAAAGTCAATTTAGACAAGACGGTATTGTTACAATTTGATATATAAGTATATGTATAAAAGAATGTGTAAATGCGAATTTACTATATTTTGATTTAATAGTTATTTTCGATGTTTCACTTGAAATTTAAATATTTTTGCTATGAAAGTTTTACTAAAAAAAGAGGTAGATTCTTTACTCTACTATTTGTAAGATCAACTTTGACAAAAAAAAGAAATAGAGCATTACCTTAACGTTTTTTCATCAAGAAGAAATTTTCGATTAGAAGAGAATAAATGGAAAGACCCGAGTACCCCAAAATTAAAAAATTATTTTTCACACTAAATTTAAAAAATCAGGACTCATTTTTAATGAGAACCTGATTTTTTACTGCAAATATATTATTCGCTCAAACTAGATGTTAAATATTTTTTAATCTACTTCGTACTTCTGTTAATAAATACAACGAACCCGAGACAATCGTTCTCGATTTGTTTTCTGACTGTCGTTTTAAAAATTGCCCATAATCCTCTAAAATTGCTTTATGAGAAGCGTTCGACAGCTTAAGCATATTGTGAGCAGCCATCGCACGGGGATTATTGAAATCAACAAAATAAAAACAATCACTTACTTGCTCGAATTGCTGCAAAATCTCTTTTACAGCCTTATCCGCAAGAATACCAATTACAAAAGTAATCTGCTCATTTGGAAACTCTTGCTTAATCGTTGCGATTAATTCTTTAGCACTCGCTGGATTATGCGCACCGTCTAAAAAAATATAAGGCATAATTTCTTCAAAACGTCCTAAAATAATAGCGTTTTTCACAGCTTTTTGAACAGCTTCGGCACTAACTTGTAACTCTAAAGTAGTCGCCACTTCAAGAAAGGCTGTAATAGCTAGTGCCATATTATTTGCCTGATGGGCCCCCTTCATTGCGCGCGTAAGCTTCGTTACATGGAAGCCATTGCCGTTATGCATATAGCTCTCTCCCTCTTGCTCTTGTTCCACATAAAATTGTTGATTTAGTTCAAGAACGGCTGCATACTTTTTTTGAGCTTCCTGATAAATTAATTTCTTCGCTTCTAACGGTAGATCCCCAATAATAACTGGACGATACGGCTTAATAATTCCTGCTTTATGACGGGCAATACTTTCAATCGTAGTTCCTAAAAAATTCGTATGCTCTAATGCGATACTCGGTATGATTGACACAATTGGTGTAACCACATTCGTACTATCAAGTAAGCCACCCATTCCTGCTTCAATAAGGGCAATATCTACATCACTAGCGACAAAGTGTAAAAATGTTGCGACCGTTAAAAGTTCGAAATCTGTTAGTTTCCCACTTAGTCCGGCAGTCTGCATTTGGTGAAATACATCATTCATTTCCGCTTCTGTAATAGCTTGACCCGCTACTTGAATTTGGTCATGTACGTCCACAATACAAGGAGACATAAATTTACCAACACGTAAGCCATGTTCTTTGGCGATAGATTCTAGCAATGTAAGTGTAGAGCCTTTACCGTTAGTCCCTGCCAAATGCACGACTTGCAATTTGTTTTCTGGATTACCTACTCGTGCTAATGCCTCTTCAATCGCAGTTAGTCCAGGTTTAATAACATCATCACTCTGAACATTCCACTTTTCCTTGTAGCTATTCAATTTTGGAATCATCGTTGTTCCCCCTGAAGCCATTGTCGTATTTCAGCTATAAAATACAATGAGCCTGTAATGACGATAACATCCTCATTTTTATTTCTTTGGTGTAGCATCGTTTGTACCATTTCACGCCATTGCGCATTATACATTTTGTTCGTATTTGTAGATAATGCAGCTAATTGATCAGCAGGCATAGCATTTGGCAGCTCAATTTGTGTAAATGCAATGGATGTAGCAATACTATCCATTAAAGCAATACTTTTCGCATGATCTTTATCCGATAGTGCTGCATATATAAATCGATAGTTTTGGCGTGGATAGACCGTTTTAAGCGTTTGAATTAGTGCGGTAGTTCCTTCAGAATTATGTGCTCCGTCTAATATAATATTGCCCGGTAATTGTTCAAATCGGCCAGCCCACTGAGCTTTTGCCAGAGCTTGACAAATTGATTCATCTGAAATATCAATGGCTCCATTCTCTCTTAACGTCAGGATTGCTGTAATCGCAAGGCTGGCATTATTTATTTGATGCTGCCCAGCCATTTTCAATGGGACAGCTACCATCTCCATATTTTCTTTTCGATAAATAAAGTGCTGTATAGTAGTACCTTGTTCAATGTTTTCAACCGTAAAGTTCTTCCCTAAAACAAGACATGGGGCATGACGCTCATTTGCTACCTCTTCGATAACCGTAAGTGCCTCTGCACTTTTAACACCCACTACAACAGGTATATTTTCTTTAATAATGCCCGCCTTCTCAAACGCTACCTTTGCTAATGTATCTCCTAAAAACGCAGTATGTTCTAGTGAAATCGTTGTAATAATTGACATTAAGGGCGTTATGACATTCGTAGCGTCTAAACGTCCACCTAGTCCTGTTTCAATCAGCGCAATATCCACTTCTTGATCCGCAAAATGTTGGAACATAATAAGTGTTACAACTTCAAAAAAGCTCGGAAAGTCACCATCATAATGTGCCTCAATAATCTCAGCAATGTTGTTCATATAGTGTAGAAATTGTTCATCAGAAATTTGAATTCCGTTAATAGTCATACGTTCATTAACACGCTCTAAATGGGGTGAAGTAAAGGCACCAACTTTATAGCCAGCATGTTGTAACATTTCTCTCAGCGCATTCACTGTTGATCCCTTGCCGTTTGAGCCAGCTAAATGGATAGCTCGTAGCCTATCCTGTGGGTTATTAAGAAGTGCTAATACCTCTCGCATTAATACGAGCGGTGCACGTTTATAATCAACTGCCTTTAACGTAAAAATAAAATCTGTACATTCTTGCATCGTTTTAAACAAAAGAAACACTCCCTCTTACTACAATATCTTTATTTTAGTATAAGTAGCGTCCAATACACATATATTTCGAAAAAAACTCTTGTACTTTGAATGAAATACTTTTGCAATTGTTGTGCATAAATAGTGCTCCCACATGATCTAATTACTATATGTTTTCACCTAAAACTTTTGTTGCATATAAAAAACAGCGGATGACTTTCGCCATCCGCTGTCCCAATCTTACATATTTTTCAGTTCTTCTAAACGTTTTAATACAACCGCATGTTTACTTTCATAATCGGCTAATTTTTCACGTTCTGCATTAACTAATGCTTCTGGTGCTTTGGACACGAATTTTTCATTCGATAACTTACCAGTTACAAGTTTGACTTCTTTTGCCCACTTCTCTAATTCTTTTTCAAGACGAGCAATTTCTTCTTCTAGATTAATAAGTCCAACAAGCGGTAGGAATAGTTCAGCTCCAGTAACTACTGCTGTCATTGACTGACCAGGTGCTTCTAAATTTTCTCCAATTGTTAGCGTTTCTGGATTACAGAATTTTTCTAAATAAGCTTTATTGGCTTCAAGTACTGTAGCCGTTGCTACATCCTTCGCTGAAATGTATAGCGGCACTTTTTTGCTCATAGGTGTATTTACTTCCGCACGAATATTACGTACCGAACGTATAATATCCATTAGGAGCTTCATATTGTCTGCTTCCTCAGCAAAATGAAGATCCGTACGTACAGTTGGCCATGCTGCCACTGTGATTGATTCACCTTCATGAGGTAAGTGCTGCCAGATTTCTTCTGTAATGAATGGCATGAATGGATGTAATAGACGCATCGTTTGATCTAAAACGTAAGCTAAAATAGAACGAGTTGTTTTCTTAGCTGCTTCGTCTTCACCGTATAACGGTAGCTTCGCCATTTCAATATACCAAGAACAGAAATCATCCCAAATAAAGTTATAAAGCTCGCGGCCAACTTCGCCAAATTCGTAGCGTTCTGCAAGAGATGTTACACGTTCAATTGTTTCATTTAAACGAGTTAGAATCCATTTATCGGCAACTGATTTTTCACCAGTTAAGTCGATTTCATCAAATGTCATACCTTCCATATTCATTAAAGCAAAACGAGAGGCATTCCAAATTTTGTTAGAGAAGTTCCAAATGGCTTCTACTTTTTCAGTTGTATAGCGTAAATCCTGACCAGGTGAAGATCCAGTAGCTAAGAAGTAACGCAATGAATCGGCACCATATTGATCAATAACGTCCATAGGGTCTACACCATTGCCAAGTGATTTACTCATCTTACGTCCTTCACCATCACGTACTAAACCGTGAATTAAAACATCTTTGAATGGACGTTGACCTGTAAATTCAAGACCTTGGAAAATCATACGAGAAACCCAGAAGAAAATAATATCATAACCAGTTACAAGTGTGCTTGTTGGATAGTAACGTTTGTATTCTTCATTTGTCTCATCCGGCCAACCCATTGTAGAAAATGGCCATAGTGCTGACGAGAACCATGTATCTAAAACGTCTTCATCTTGTGTCCAATTTTCTGCATCTGCTGGTGCTTCTTTTCCTACGTAAATTTCACCTGTTTCATTGTGATACCAAGCTGGGATTTGGTGACCCCACCATAACTGACGAGAGATACACCAGTCACGAATGTTTTCCATCCAACGAGAATATGTGTTTTCGAAACGAGATGGTACGAAGTTCACTTTTCCTTCTTCATCTTTTTGAAGAGCAAGTGAAGCATCTGCTAGTGGTTGCATTTTTACGAACCATTGTGCTGAAAGATACGGCTCTACAACAGCACCAGAACGTTCAGAGTGACCTACTGAATGTGTATGCTCTTCAATACGAATAAGCACGCCTGATTCTTGTAAATCAGCTACGATTTGCTTACGGCATTCAAAGCGATCCATACCGTTATACTTGCCAGCAAGCTCGTTCATTGTACCATCTTCATTCATAACAAGAATGCGTTCAAGGTTGTGGCGGTTACCAACCTCAAAGTCATTAGGATCATGTGCTGGTGTCATTTTTACAACACCAGTCCCAAATTCCATATCTACGTAGTCATCTGCTACGATAGGAATTTCACGGCCAACGATTGGTAAAATAACTGTTTTACCGATTAAGTGTTGATAGCGCTCATCTTTCGGGTGAACGGCTACCCCAGAGTCACCTAGCATTGTTTCAGGACGTGTAGTTGCAACTTCCACATATCCTGACCCATCAGCTAATGGGTATTTCATATGATAGAATGCACCTTGAACATCTTGATAAATAACTTCAATATCTGATAAGGCTGTTTTTGCAGCAGGGTCCCAGTTAATAATGCGTTCACCGCGATAAATTAAGCCTTTTTCATATAATTGAACGAAAACAGTTTTAACTGCATCGGAAAGACCTTGGTCTAGTGTGAAACGCTCACGAGAATAATCTAATGCAAGACCAAGCTTCGCCCATTGATCGCGAATATGCCCAGCATACTCTTCTTTCCATTCCCATGTTTTTTCTAGGAATTTTTCACGCCCTAAATCATAACGTGATATATTATCTTCACGTAGTTTGGCCTCTACTTTTGCCTGTGTTGCAATACCTGCATGGTCCATTCCTGGTAACCATAGTGCATCGTAACCTTGCATGCGCTTCATACGAATTAAAATATCTTGTAATGTTGTATCCCAAGCATGACCAAGATGTAATTTACCTGTTACATTCGGCGGTGGAATAACGATAGAATAAGGCTCCTTATCACTTGTAGGCTGCGCCTCAAAAAATTTCCCTTGTAACCACCATTCATAACGACCCGCTTCAATGGACTGCGGATCATATTTTGTAGGCATTGAAATGTTTTCTGTCATTTTGACTCCTCCTGTTGACTTAATAATTTTACCGGTGTGAGATCGTACCAATCGTTCTGTTTATATGTCTCAGCTGGAGGCACATGTAGCAGAAGATTCATGAAAATAAAAAAACTCCTATCGTCTAAAAGGACGAAGGAGTTTAAATTCGCGGTACCACCTTTAATTCCAGCAGAGGCGAGTTAAGCTTCCCCACACATTTCATCAGAAAAACATGTACTACTCGCTTAAACCTTTTACTACTGGCTCTCAATTCGGTAACGGTGTTTAACCGGCTTTAACTACTGTTAGTTCACTAAAGCTGCTCGAGGGCTACATTCAATTAGGTACAAATAGAAACTTTTCAGCTACCGTTTCCTCTCTTAAAATGTACTAATAATTTACTCTTCCCTGTCATAGCATCTATATTCGACTTTTTCACATTGTACCGCAAAATCGTGCATTTTTTCAAGTGATTTAGTCATTTTTAGGAAGCACTACTAGAAAAGGAAGTGAAAATTCAAATGCGACGACGTAAGTATAATCCTTGGCTTTTACCACCATGGTTACGACAATTTCGTTTTTATTGCAAAACGATAATTGTACCAATTTGTGTTTTTCAGTTTATACGTGTCATCATCATTCCAACATCTGGAGATTTCATCATCTTATTGCTCCTGCTACTTCTATGCTATTTACTTTTGAATGAAGTCATTTGAAACACGAACCTTTAGCGGTGTGTAATCTTCCGTTAAATCCCAAATCATCGATGGAACTTCATGCCAGGAGCTGGATTCACGGACTACAATATGACTTGAGGATTCCCTCAACATTGTTTTTTGCTCAGCTGGTGCAGTCTTTTCTTTTTTGTCTGAAGCTACTATCGCTTCAGACTTTTCCTTTTTAAATGTTACCGATTTTTCCTTTTGTTCTGATGTTGTTACAACTGTAGAGTTTTCTACTTGTGCTGTAGCCGCTTCAGCTGTAGGTTTTTCTTCTTGTGTCGAAGCCATTACAGCTATAGTTTTTTCTTCTTGTGCCGAAGCAACTACAGCTGCAGGTTTTTCTTCTTGAATCGAAGCTTCGATAGCCGCAGGTTTTTCTTCTTGAATCGAAGCTATTACAGCTGCCGTTTCTTTTATAGGGGATCCCTTCTCTATTTGAGCTGAGGCATTGACAGTAACAGGCTGTTTTTCTAAAGCGAATGCTGGCTCAGGCTCATTAAAAATACTTGTAACCGTCCATTCGAGCTGACACATCTGATTCCTCAATTTAGGTCGAACATCCTTTACCATTAAATCTTCAATAGCTGCTTCTTTTGGTAAATCCACATTTAAAGGAACTGCATACTCAAAATAACCAGTATCCCCTTGAATATCGAGCGCATCAATTTGTACTAATTCTTCATCATCAAGGAAAGCTTTCATGTCTTGAAAATCAAAACGAACATGTGCTGTGATATGATAGATACCCATTAAACGTAGAGAATCTTCTAACTGCATCGTCTGCCACCGTGGCATAATTTGTACGTCTGCTATTTCTGTTGGACTGCCATAACCAGGAAAACAAAAAGTTTCACTCATATTCCAAGTTTTCTGTTCGATAATAATCCCTCCCCTTGCATCATATGAAGCTTCGAAGGATAGTATGCTATAGGATGATTAAGCAATTTCGTTTTGGCGTAAAAATATAACTGTTACTTTTTGTTTTCGTGATGATATCAATGCATTCGGATTTTTGTATTGTTCCCAAGGGGAGCGCCCCGGCCGTAATGGGGATCAGCCCCAATAATAAGCTAAAAAAGGCATACTAGAACGTCTAGCATGCCTTTTTACTGTTTATATCAATTATGTTATGCCTCGACAATTCGTCTGGAATTTGCTTTTACAAAGCCGATTCCATGATAGTGCTTTGGGCTAACAACAGTGTTTTGCGCGAAAGCGAAGCGTCAGCGGCAACAACACTGAGGTTGGTCACTCAGGCGTTTTCACAGGATGTGAAATTTTTTAGCCTGAGTTCCCCTATTTCAGCAAGCATTTGAACATCCGCCAAAAAGAAGTTAACAGTATTATTATACATTCACCAATTTAATTTTATTTGCTACACGGTCTGTTAACATTTGTGTTGCTTTAGGTACAATCGGCTTAAAGATTGGATTTAAAACCGGACCGGCTAATCCTCCTGCAGTTACTTCTAAGAAGCCTGTCATTTTTGTATTTTCTGCATCAATACTTTCTGCTAGGAAATAACCGTTTCCTGAAAAGTTATCAGAAAGTCCTTTTAATTCGAATGTTACTTTTGTAGGAGCTACCCATTCTAAAATAGTAATCTCTACTTGTACTGTTTTTTTCAGAACACCAACATTGCCTTTAAACGTCCAATTTGAATGTTTTTCATCAATCATTTCATGTGCATTATAACCTGGGACAAGCTTTGCCCATTTTTCCATATCACTGACGAAATCCCATACATTTTCAATTCCTACGGGTACTTCGACCATATGTGTGCCAGTTGCCATATCAATTCACTACTTTCTTTTACGAATAGCTATATTATATACGATTTCGCCCACAATTTGGCTATGCTGAAAGTTATAATTTTAATAAAATTTTTTCAAACGGGAACGATCATACATTCATTGTCATTTAACAGGTAAAAATGGATCATCACCAAAAGCTGTGGATGATTTTTGTTAAAACATCTACTACGCAAATAAGTTGATTGGAGTCGAGTGAAGCTGCTCATCTGACGCCCCCAGGAAGCTTTTGCTCTGTGCGAAAGCGAAGCGACAGCAACAAATGTTTTTTCTGTGCGAAAGCGAAGCGACAGCAACAAATGTTTTTTCTGTGCGAAAGCGAAGCGACAGCAACAAATGTTTTTTCTGTGCGAAAGCGAAGCGACAGCAACAAAGCGCCTAGCCGGAACGGAAATCAACCACTCGTTTTGATGATGACCCAGATAAAGACATATCGTATTACTTAAACAAAAAAATAGCATGCCAGAAAATATTTCTAGCATGCTATTTTGTAACTGTCTATTATCTTGCTAATTGTGCAAATACTTTATGGAAGGCATCAACTGTTTTTGCGATATGCTCCTCTGTATGTGCGGTAGAAATAAATAAACCTTCAAATTGAGAAGGCGGTAAGAAAATACCTTCCTCTGCCATTAGACGGAAGTATTCAGCGAATAATTGCAAATCAGACGTTTTTGCTGATGCAAAATCTATAACATCTTCGTTCGTAAAGAAGAAACCTATCATTGAACCAGCTCGATTTACAGTATGCGGAATATTGTATTTCGTTGCTGCTTCACGGAAACCAGACTCTAATTGATCTCCTAGCTTTTTGAAGTATTCATAAGAGCTATTATCAAGGCGAGATAATGTTTCATAGCCTGCCGTCATTGCTAATGGATTCCCTGACAATGTTCCAGCTTGATAAATTGGACCAGCTGGTGCTACCTGCTCCATAATTTCCTTTTTCCCTGCAAATGCACCGACAGGAAGTCCACCGCCAATTACTTTTCCTAATGTTGTCATATCTGGTGTTACATCAAAATAACCTTGTGCACAGCCATAGTCAACACGGAAGCCTGTCATAACCTCATCAAAAATCAACAATGATCCATGTTCCTTTGTTAATTCACGTAAGCCTTGTAGGAAGTCTGGTAGTGGAGGTACAACACCCATATTCCCTGCCACTGGCTCAACAATTACTGCCGCAAGCTCTGAACCAAACTTTTCGAAAACTAGTTTTGCTCCTTCTAAATCATTGTACGCTACTGTTAACGTATTACGTGCAATATCCGCTGGGACACCTGGGCTATCAGGTAGGCCCAATGTAGCTACCCCTGAGCCTGCCTTAATTAGTAAGGAGTCTCCGTGACCATGATAAGAACCCTCAAATTTCAAAATTTTATCGCGTCCTGTAACACCACGAGCCACACGTAAAGCAGACATCGTAGCCTCTGTACCAGAAGACACGAAGCGAATCATTTCCATACCAGGAAGTCGATCTAACACTAATTTAGCTAATCGATTTTCTGTATAGCTAGGTGCTCCAAACGAAGAGCCTTTGGCTGCTGTTTCTGCAATTGCTTGTACAACTTCAGGATGTGCATGACCTAAAATAAGAGGTCCCCATGATAATACATAATCAATATATTCATTGCCATCAATGTCTTTAATAATAGCACCGTGACCTGATTCCATGAAAATTGGATCCATATTTACGGATTTGAATGCACGTACTGGGCTACTAACACCACCTGGCATTAAGTTAATTGCTTCAGCATAAGCTTGTTTTGATTTTTCGTAAGAACGCGTCATTTATTTCTCCTCCAACCAACGTACAACATCTTTAGCATGATACGTAATGATTAAATCTGAGCCTGCGCGTTTCATGCTAAGTAACGTTTCAAGCACTACTTTTTTCTCTTCAATCCAGCCATTAATAGCCGCTGCTTTGATCATTGCATATTCACCAGAAACGTTATACGCAACAATCGGTAATGTATAGTTATTTTTCACATCACGAATAATATCTAAATAACTTAGAGCTGGCTTAACAATTAAGAAATCTGCACCTTCTGCAATATCCGACTCTGCTTCACGGAATGCCTCCATACGATTCGATGGATCCATTTGGTATGATTTACGATCACCAAATTGAGGCGCACCATCAGCAGCTTCTCGGAATGGACCATAGTAGCTAGATGCATATTTTACGGCATATGACATAATCGGAACATTTTCAAAGCCTGCTTCATCTAGACCTGCACGAATGGCAGCCACAAATCCATCCATCATATTGGAAGGAGCGATGATATCCGCACCGGCTTTTGCTTGTGATACTGCAGTACGTGCTAAAATATCTAATGAAGGATCATTTAAAATTTGATCGCCTTCAATTACGCCACAATGTCCGTGATCTGTAAATTCACATAAGCATGTATCTGCAATAATTAAAAGCTCTGGGTAGCGAGCTTTAATAAGTCGTGTTGCTTCTTGCACAATACCATGATCATGGAATGCACCAGTTCCGACTGCATCTTTTTCTGCAGGTAAGCCAAATAAAATAACCGCAGGAATACCTAAAGCAACAACTTCATCAATCTCAGCTTCAAGTTTATCTAATGAAAATTGAAAAACTCCCGGCATAGAAGATACTTCATTTTTAATATTTTCGCCTTCAATAACGAAGATTGGATAAATTAAATCTTCTTTGTGTAAGTATGTTTCTTTTACCATTGATCGTATGGCAGCATTTGCACGCAAACGACGATGTCTTTGAAATTGTAATTTTGTCATTTTCTTTCTCCTACTTTCGTTATTTCCTCGATGACTGCTTGCATTGTATATACGCTCGGCATAACATCCACAATAGCACCGTGATTCAAAATAGCTGCTTCTGTAATATGACCGATTACAGCTACACGTACTGCCTCCCAACCAATTACCGAAGCTACATCCTTGGCGTAGACGTCAACAGCAGAAGGACTAGCAAAAATCACTGTGACATCGCTATTCGCGCGGATACATTCAATCAATAATTGCTTTTGGTCGTGTCGCTCAATCGTTTGATATACTGTCCATTCCTTCAATTTAAAGGGCAACCCTTCCTTCAATGTCTTTTTCGCTTTTTCTCCACGAATAAATAGACATGTAGGATTGTTACCTGCTACACTAGGAAATTCTTGAACAAATACATCTGCACTAAATATAGAGGGCATAAAACTCACATGGAATCCTAGCTGTTCTAGGGCTGTAGTAGTTTTAGTACCAATAGAAGCAATTTTCCCTGGAAAATACGCTGCATTTACGCTGAATCGGCGCATCTTACTAGCAAAAGCTTCTACAGCATTTTGACTCGTAAAAATGAGCCATTCAAATTGACGCGCTAACTCTAGTTGCATATCATCATTTCTATTGATTAGCTCGCAAGTTTCTATCAATGGGGCAATTACTGCTTGGCCACCTAAAGCTGTAATATCATCTATTATTGTTGTCGTTTTAGATGTACCTGTCAAAATAATAGTTTTACCTTCTAAAGGTAAATTATTTTGCATCTTGCTCTGCCTTTACTCGTTGAATTAAATCAAAAGCACCTTGCTTCGTTAAAATTTTAGCAAGCTCTTTTCCAACTGCTTCCGCATCAGTGCCCACAACCGTTTCCTTATAAACAACTGAAGCATCTGGGGCAGCAACAAGTCCAGTTAATGTAATTTCTTCCCCATTAGACTTTGCGTATCCTGCGATAGGTACTTGACAGCCTCCATCCATAGCAGCTAGGAAAGCACGTTCTGCATGTGCTTCTTGCCATGTAATGCTATCTGTTAACTTACCTAATTCTGTTAATAGCTCCGTATCGTCTCCACGACATTCAATACCTAGAGAGCCCTGTGCTACTGCTGGTAGACAATCTTCAACAGGTAAAAACTCAGTAACTACATCATCGCTCCAGCCAAGGCGTTTTAGTCCCGCTGCTGCTAAAATAATAGCATCGTATTCATCCGTTTCAAGTTTAGCTAAACGTGTATCCACATTTCCACGAATCCATTTAATTTCTATATCCGGACGGACTGTTAAAAGTTGAGCACTACGACGAAGAGAACTTGTCCCAACAACAGCTCCTGCTGGAAGATTGGCAAATTTCACATGTCCTTTTGAAATAAATGCATCACGTGCATCTTCACGTGGTGGAATGCAGCCAATTACTAATCCTTCAGGCAGTACTGCAGGCATATCCTTCATAGAATGAACAGCAAAGTCTATTTCTTTGTCGTAAAGTGCTTGTTCAATTTCTTTTACGAAAAGCCCTTTACCACCTACCTTAGATAGCTGCACATCTAAAATTTGATCACCTTTCGTCACAATTTCTTTCACTTCAAATTCAAATGGTACACCAGCAGCTTTTAACTCATTGATAAACCAATTTGTTTGAGTTAAAGCTAGCTTACTTCTCCTAGAACCTACAATAATTTTTCTCAACAGTCTCCAACCTCTCTTCTAATACCATAAATGGAATCGTGATAAACTACTTCCTAAAAAGAAGTTAACAACAACTAATAGGTAAGCGTATATATGTACCCACGCATAAGTTGTCCCTGTCAGCTTACTTTTACGATTCGCATACAATATAAAGCAATACAAAATTAAAATAATAAAGGACCCAATAATCTTCGCATCAAAAATTGAAAAACTCTCTAGCGTTAGTAGTGCCCATTCAAACCCTAAAACTAAACTTACAAATAGCACTGGAATAGCAATGAAAAATGAAACATTCATCCAGTTACTCGTCTGCTGTAGTGAAGGTAACCTAGTCCATAAATGTGACCATTTTTTCTTTTTAAGCAAACGATATAATACTAAATACAATATCGCAAAAACAAATGTTAACGAAAACATTGCATACGATAATATTGCAAATGATATATGAATAAAAAGCAATTCCGAAATTAATGTATCGCTTACTACTCCTGTTGACCGTTTCGGCATAAAAGTAAAGATACTAGCGAATAAAAATCCTAGTATATTAATAATAAACACCGGTAAATCAACCCGTGCAATACAGTGCAAAATAATTGATAATGTCACGAGCAACCAGGAATAAAAGAGAATCCCTTCTGACAACGATAAAATCGGAAAACGCTTCGATTCCACAAAAGTTAATAATATAATGGCACTTTGAATTACCCATACGAATGAAACAAGCCAAAAAGCAATTCGCCTTGCTTTTATTTGCTTATAAAAGTAATCAGTAAAGTAACATACTAGACTGATCCCATACAAGACGATCATTACTTCATAGAGCCTTGTCATTGTCAAATCAGCCAATAGACATCCCTTCTTTATGTTGAGAGTGCTAAAGTCATGTACTTTAGCCTAGAAAAAAAACGTTTTCGTATCCTTAGTTTACCATACAGATACGAAAACGCCTCATTTAATATCAGTAGAAAATCTCGTTCGCGCGAAAAATTCGAAGGAACAACTAATAATTCTAAAGTTACACCCCGAACACATAGTTATCTTTAGAAAGAATACTTTGGTTCAGTGGAAGTTTGTGACGACTGTACGCGTTTTTTGCGTTCAAGCTCTTGTTCTGTCATCGCAGTAACTTCAGCTTCCACAGCATCCTCAATACCGAAAATTTGTTGGAATAAACGTAACTGTTCATTTGCTTTTGGTGAATTTGCCATTTCCTTAGCTTGTAGAATTGGTTCTTTTAACAATTGATTAATAATAGATTTTGTATGCTTACTTAAAATTTTACGTTCTCGATCCGTTAAATCCGGCATTTTATTTTCGATACTAATCATTGTCTCTTCTTGAATATGATTCGCTTTTTTACGTAAAGCCGAGATGACAGGGACAACGCCAAGTGTCGCAACCCAATCTTTAAATTGTACAACCTCTTTGCCGATCATTACAGAAATATCAGCCGCAGCGCGTTCACGTTCAGCTAAGTTTGCTTCGACGATGCCTTGCAAATCATCTATATCATATAAGAAAACATTTGGTAAATCTCCAACACGCGGATCAATATCACGCGGAACTGCAATATCTACCATAAATAATGGTTTACCTTTACGCAAACGTTCAACAAATTGCATCAATTCATAGTCAATAACATAATCTGTTGCACCTGTAGACGTAATTAAAATATCCGCTTCTAATAACGAGCATTGTAATTCCTTCATAGATTTTGCTTCACCGTCAAATTTAGCTGCCAGGCTTTCTGCTTTTTCGAACGTACGGTTAATAACGGTTACTTTTCCTACACCGCTACCGTAAAGGTTCTCAATAGCAAGTTCCCCCATTTTCCCTGCACCTAAAATTGCTACATGTTTCCGTTGTAAAGATCCGAATATTTTCTTCGCTAATTCCACTGCTGCATAAGAGACAGATACCGCGTTTTCACCGATAGCCGTTTCATTATGTGCACGCTTCGCAAATGTCACCGCTTGTTTAAATAGCTGATTGTATACCGTACCTGTTGTTCCAATCTCTTGTCCATTTAAGAAGCTTTTTCGTACTTGTCCTAAAATTTGAGTTTCGCCAAGTACCATCGAATCAATTCCAGCAGTCACTTTAAATAAATGTTCGATTGCCTCATCTTCTTCACGAATTGTTAAATACGAAGAAAATGTCTCCACAGGTATGTCGAACCAATTTGCTAAAAATTGTTTCACATAATGACGTCCGGTATGCAATTGATCAACTACTGCATATATTTCTGTGCGGTTACATGTCGAAACAATAACATTTTCTAATATACTTTTTTGCTTCTGCAGCGCTTCCATTGCCTGTGGTAGTTCACTCTCTATGAATGATAACTTTTCACGAATTTCAACTGGCGCCGTTTTATAATTCAAGCCTACTACGATGGTATGCATGAATAACACCTCTCACGTTCTAATTAACAAATCTCATTATAGCACAGTTCGACAAGAGTTCATCAATAATTTGTGAACATGTCATGAAGAACTGAAATTCGTTATCTACATTAGAATTATTATAAACTAAGTGTAACAAATTATACTTCCTGTTTCAAATTTAATGTTTTCCAGAACATTTTCTTTAATAGCTATTATCAAAACGTGTGGTTGATTTCCGTTCCGACTGGGCGCTTTATTGCTGCCGCTTTGCTTCGCTGCAGAGTCTCGGGCCAACACGAGGTTGGTCACGAAGGCGTTATCACAGGATATGATGGTTTTAGCCTTCGTTCCTCTATCGCTGATCCCCAAGAAGTCGCCCAGTCTCCACTCCAATCAACTTATTCACATGATATACGTTTTAAAATCCTAATAGAGTCGAACTACATTTGGACAGTTTAAATAAAAGTTATTTTAAGATATAAAAAAATAACCTTATCTTTAACAAGGCTATTTTTACCTTTTCTATACTATTGTTCTCGAGTCACATTAAATTTTTTGATCCATTTAATAATCAATAGAATTGGCTATGTCTACTAAAGTCTCAGGAGTTACTTTATTTGAAACCCGCTTATCTATACTTAGCATATACTGCAAATTGTCTCTCTCAAAAACGAGGACATTAAAACCTGAAATAGTTATATACGTGGCTGCATTCCCATTTTTTAATTTAAAAGTATTCACTACATATTTCTCTCTTAGGGGCAATTTATACTTAAGTGGACGAATATCAATTTTAAAGTGATTTTCGGATAATTGGTCATTGATAAATTTCACTTCAAATGCGTCATTACCTTCATACTTTAAATCGGAGAATCGTCCAAAATGATGTGTAAAGCTTATAGGAGGTACTCTAAGTGGTAGCTTTAATTTTTTGTTAAAGTGTTGTTCAAAATCATCCACTGCTTCTTCCACCGACTTATATCCTATTTCAGGATATATTTCTTCATAAGGACTCGGTTTATCATTGGCAGATACATGTAATGTGATTAAAAAAAATGTACAAAACGAAACTAAGAAAAAAGAAACAGTTCTATTCATTTGTCTCCACCTTAAAATATCTTTAGGTGTAACATTCCCAAATTCATTAAATTTATCAGATGAAAGCAATACAAATGTTTTAAAGGCTTTTGATCAATTATGAGTGAAATCTATGTTTATTATTTCATAAGAATTATAGTGAAAAAATTCCATTTATTATATTATTAAAAAAAAGAGGAGTTAGGAGAGTGGACAATGTTTATTGAGTTAGCAAAGGTTAGTGATATTAAAGATATTGGGGGTTTCATTTCAAAGTTAAATAAAGAAAAAACTTCTCATAGTGGCTATGTTGGTTTAAATGTTAATGAAATTATTAATGATATAAATGAAAACTTTATTGTAGCGGATGATCATCTGTCCTTTGTGATTATGCGTAACGAGCAAAATGAAATGATTGCAGCTATTGGTTTAGATATAGATGGACATTCAGCAGAAGTCTGGAAGAAGCTAGTCTAGAATATATTGCGATTTCTCTAAAATTTCAAAATCAAGGTCTAGGCACAAGACTATTAAAAGAGGTTATTCAAGAAATTTTTAACTATGAGAATATAAATGAGATCAGATTGTGTGTAATCAATAACAACTACAAAGCGAATCGTTTATACTTTAAAGCAGGTTTTTCAACGAAGAGAATAAACTAATTAGTTACACATTAAAGCGTTGCATGAATTGAACCATATTTGAACAAGTGTAAAAATAGGCTTTGTTAAGTGTAATTTTTTATAACACTGCTTTTTTTACTTTCTTTATACTATTGTTCTCTTAAAACAAACATCGTTATAGTGGCTACAATCCCATTTTTCGTTGAAGATAGAATTAAAACTGTACACTAAACCCTTTAAATTTATGAATCCCTGTTCCAAACTTTACTAGATCCTTTTCTTTAAGTTCCTTAACTGCGTTTATGAGTTCTTGTAGGATACTTGGTTCAAGACCTAATGTATTATGTGAACCATAAATTTTTGTGACATTTTGGATCTTTGATATCTTTTCCCAGGAATCAATTAAATCAAGAGGGTTAGTCGAAGGATAATAAGCATAAATAGGTGTTTCATCATATAGTAAATCACCAGTAAACAAATATCCGTTTGTTTTGTCAAAAACACATATATGACCTGGAGAATGCCCAGGGGTATGATGAATAATTAATTGTCTATTTCCTATCTCAATCACATCACCATCCTGTAATAAGCCAGTTGGTGTTCCTTGATATGGTTTATACGTTTCTGGATTAAAGGTTTTTGGAGTTGGAATTGTTATATCTCTACTAATATCTGTTCTTATTTGTTCTATCGTCAATCCTGTAATACCATTCGTTAACCAATCTGAGTCAGCTTCATGAACATAAACATTTTCGAATTCTCCATGGCTTCCAATATGATCGACATGCACATGAGTTGTTAAAACGTCAATCGGCAAATCAGTCAATTGATCCGTTATACGTTTAATATTATTAATTCCAAGACCGGTATCAATAAGAACTGCTTTTTCATTGCCGACTAATAGAAATGAATGCACCTTTTCCCAATGTCCATATTCACTAATTGCGAATGTTTTATTATCGATTTCCTGAACAGTAAACCACGAGTCCTTAACTATAATAATCCCCCCAAAAATACGAGTATGAATTTCAATACTAGAAATGATCACCTTTGTTACTTATTCAATATAGTGTTCTCATATTCCTTGCTAAGTAACGAGACCAATCTAAATAATTCTGTAAATATTTGTGACAGCTTTAAAGTGATCCATCCATTTCTTCCAAACAGACTATAGGGTAGCAACAAATGTTTTCTGTAGCGAAAGCAAAGCGCCTAGTCGGAATGGAAATCAACCGCATAAAGATGTAATAAAAAAACTGAACTAATTGTTAAAATTAGTTCAGCTTAACTTTTATCTATTAACTTGTGATTGTCACAGTTTTAGTAGCTATAATTTTACCGTCTTTATCATATGCTACAAATTCAATCTCATTATTAACTTTGAAGTCCTGCATTGTTTGCACTGTTTTTGTTAGCATGTAGACATTATCACTACGCTTTGTCAATTCAAATTGCACATCTCCACTTAAAGAAGGGAAACGTACATTAATCATTGCAACATTTGAGCAATTACCATCAATTTTTGCATTCATCGTAATATTGCCTTTGCGTAGAGTGACTGTCGCTTCTTCAAATAAATCTTCAGGATTCACGCAACTTGAAGGCGAAGTTTTACATAAAATTGCATCAATAATTTTTTGGAAAACTTGATGTAATTGTAAGTTATCATTAGCGTGGTAATAAGTACCACCAGTTTCAGTAGCCAGTTGCATTAAAACGGCATCATTAACTTGTGATTTTTTACCGATACTTACAGTGTAAACTCTAACCCCTTTATTTTTCGCATCGTTCAGCACTTTTGTCATTTTAGATTTACTTGTTTTACCGTCTGAAACAACAATTATAGCTTTTGAAGTTTTCGAGTCATTTGAGAATTTAGACAGAGCGAGATCTATACCTGCAAAAATATCTGTAGCACCCTTCTCTTTTGATGCTTTATATAGATCTTTTTTCAAGACATTGTCTGTAGTGCCCTCTCCAAGAACAGTAGCTTTTGTATTTGTTTCAATAACAATATTATTTTTAGCCTTAATTTGATTGATTACCTCCATCATCTTCTTACCGCGATAATTTGTTTGGTCAGAAGCTTTCATGGAAGCAGAGTAATCGACTACGTAAGCAACTTCTGTTGCTAAAGAACAAGAATTTTTACTAAAGTAAGGATTTGTGAAAATTTCCTTTACTATTGTTTTATCTTTAAAATCCTTCAATATTGTTGCATAACGAGGATCTATTTTATTAACTAATGTTGCTTCAGCTTTTGATTTTCCATAAATAACCGAATCAAAGTACGCTACAGCTGTCCCTGGGCTTCCTGTGTGATTTAAATAATCCGAAGTATTTGTCACAAATGAAGCTGTTTTCTCAACACCATCAAATTTAATTTTCACTGTTCCTTGATAGTCAGTAATAATTTCTCCACCCGGTCTTACTAATGTAACCATTACCTTAGTATAACGATCTTTACCCGATGGTCTTGATGCCGCATCTGCACTTTCCTTTAATGCTTCTACTCGTTTTTTATAGGCTTCTACTTGACCGAGTAATTTACCACCTTGGTATTTTAATAATACTGTTCGATCATAGTTACTCAAGCTTGTAAGAATTGCATAAATTTTCATAACACTATCATAATGCTCGAGCGTCAGCTGTTTTTCGTCTGGCATATAGCCCATAAGTTGAATAATAGAACCGACTGGATTAATATTCTCAACCTGTGAGGCAATCGCATCATCGATTCCTTGAATACGGTAAATAGGACGCCCATCATCTGAAATCATATACATGATTTCAACTTTATCACTAATGGAATCCTTTAAGCGTTTTTGAATAATTGTTTCGAATAGCCAAACTGAAATATTATAATTCTCAAACTGTAAGATGGCATTTTCATAGCCTAATGCAGGGTAATTTTTATCACTGCCACCATATTGTAAATATTTATTTTCCACATTTCCTAAACTATTCGTTACATTCGTTTGCTGTCCAATACTAAATAGCTTTTCTTCTGGGTTAATCCAATGAACGTTAATAATGTTTTCAGTAAAGAACGTTGGTAATTTTTCATATGGTACATATGGAGGTGTGACATTTCCATTATTATCATCCGTGTTTGCTGGATCATACACTTGGTAATCAATGCGCATTTCTGGCTGAGGTGAGTAACGTACATGTGCATTCAATTTCTCTCCTACAAGACACTTCATACCAGGATCAGTGTTGTTAATAAGCTCAAATGTAATTGTATCACGTACAGATTTTGTTAATTTTGGTGCTATAACAATTGCAGAGACAGTAGAGCCATCTGATTGTACATTTCGAACAGCCTCACCAGATGTGTCAACGATTTTTGCTCCATATGACGAAGTTACACGGAATGTATAAGATTTATCATCAGGTATTGGATCACCATTACAAGCTTTTAAAGATACCGTAATGAGCGTTGAATCTTGATCATTTGCAATTAAATCTGGTTTTTCTACATCAATACTTTGAAGAGCATTATTCACATACTCTGGTCCAGTAAAATCATTAGAATTATCTTTTGGCACTTCAAATTCTGCGTTGTTTGAGCCCATGAAGCCTGGCGGTAATGTGATTTTATCATTATCACGACCTGCTGCTGCACGTTTTAATCCTAGTACAGCAAAGTTGCCGTTTTGTACACTGCGATATAAAAATTCAGCAATATCTCCACGAGTCAGCTTTGTAGAAGGATCGAAATCGGCAAATGTCTTTTTACCTGTGCTTCCTGTTGAGATATCATTTGTGTATAAATATTGAACCGCCTGCGGCTCGTCTAAATCTAAACCTTTAAAGGCGGCATATATACGCGCAAATTGTCCACGTGTAACAGCTTTCGAACGATTTGCTGTTGTGTAAGTACCATTGAACGGTAAGTAAAACTCGCTGTAAAAGTTATATGCGACACTTTCGTTATATGTTAATGCATAGTTCTTATCGAGCTTCGCAAACATTACTACAAGCTCTCGATCAGTTATTTGTTCATTAGGTAAAAAGTTATTAGCGCTATTTAATGAGAGTAGATCATTATCGACTGCCCACGAAATAGCTTTGTATTTACCGTTATTTGTTGGGACATCATTAATTGTCGTAGCCGCTTGGGTCACAGCTGGAGCTGCTGTCACCAAAATTAGTACGAAACAAAGCAGAGATAGAAATGCTTTTTTAGCATAGGTCATTTATTTTTCAGCCCTTTCGTTAATTAAAGAACAATATGTCATCTCGATAGTTTTGTTTTAAATCGCTTTCCAAATAATTCAAGAAACGTTCTAATACTACGGATGCTTGTGCTCGTGTTAATGGTTGATCTGGATTAAATCGACCTGTTATAGGGTCACCAGTCATTAATCCTAACTCATTCGCAATGTATATACCGTCTTTTGAATAGTCCGGAATTTGCGCATCATCTTTAAATTTCGTCATATAGCCTGGATCTGGCGCCTTATTTTCTAGCCCTAATGCACGTACAAAAATCGTAGCGGCTTGAGCTCGAGTAATTTGATTATCAGGTTTGAAGTACTCTGGCGTTACACCCTTAATAATTCCTTTTTTATACGCAGACTCAATATAGGCATAATCTTTCACCGTACGTTTAACATCTTTAAAAATACTAGTAGCTGATGTCGATTTTTTCGTTTTCGGTTCTTCCATAACACGTAAGTCAACTGCCTTACCAATCGCCGTTGTAAAGTCAATTCGCTTCATAGGGGTATTTGGTGAGAAGAAGTTACTTGCATCAGAGTAAATACCTAAAGAGTATAATTTTTCAATAGCTCCTTTTGCATAATGCTTTGATAAATCACGGAACTTAGGAATGATTAAACGCTCTATTGTTGGCATATATTCTTTATCTAAATCAAGAGTACCTTTTTGCCCAGAGTATAAATCAAACGTATATTCAGAAATAACATCTTTTTCACTTACTACCGCATATCCACCATCAAAGCTACCTAAACTTCCTAGGTTTTCTTCATAGTTTAGTACACGTGATTTGCTTGTCGATAAACGGTTTTTCACATGGCTAGTCTTACCGTCGCTATATTTATAAACAGCTTCTGTAATTTGTGTTTCTGTCGCTCCCCAGAAGTTTTCATAGCCGGCATGACGACTATCAGTATCAATTGTTACTGTATTTTGAACTGCATTTTTTCCAGTTCCAGTTTGAAAGGCATATGTTTTTCTTGAAATCACATTACCTGAGTAATAATCAGAGGCTGCACGATTGTCCGCTACAGTCCCTTGTGAAAATTGGTAATCTACCAATGTATATGTTATTTTCCCAACAACAATTTTCTCAGTATACTTTTTCACTACACCATTCGATGTTTTTTGACCAATTGTAGCATAATCTACGACATCAGATTCATAGGTCATATTTCGTGTCAATGTAGCACCATTACTTGCTTTTAGCTTTAGACTATGTGTTTCGGTTAACTTTCCTTTAGATTCTTTTTGTGTAATTTTAATGTCTTTACTAGTACCTTTAAATATAATGGGTGTTCCTGTAATGAAAACAGCTTCCTCATATGTATATTCATTTTTTACAGAACCTGTTGTTTCTAATGAAACAGCTAATGCATTTTCTGGGATAGTAATTCCAATAATAAATACAGCAAGAACCACTAACATTATTTTAGATAAATGTTTTCGCATTCTTTTTTGTCCCTCACTTTCATTCCATACATATCCGCATCTGGAGCTGTCAATAAATTTCTTCTACTTTACAAAATAATCAGGTGTGTTGTTTTATCATTCTTATCTGCTTTTTCAACACACCTGAAAAATTCAAGGTCAATTGTGCCTCGGCATAATTGCGTCCGGAATTGACTTTGTACTTAGGCCTGCAGAGGTTAGTGTAGCTACAGCCAATTGTTTTTTATACAAAAGCGCAGCGACAGCAACAAAAGTCTTTTGCGCGATAGCATAGCGACAGCGGCAATTGTTTTTTGTGCGAAAGCGCAGTGCTAACGTAAACTCGCAAAAGACTCACAGACTTCTAAATTATTAATCAACTAATATTAAATGAGCTTTGACAAAACGATCTGATAATACTACTAAACGATCAGAAGGTTTTAAATCAGATGCTTGAATAACTTTACCAGCTTTAATAATTGTAGCTTGGTCAATATTCATATCAACCATTTCACCAGCTTCATACCAGCGACCATTTTGCCATTGACTAACGCTCTTCACATTAATTACTGCTGGGTATTTCGATTTAACTGACTGTAGTTTACCAGTTAACATTAATGGTGCAACAGGCTTCGCTTTATTAAGCATATGAAGGGCCTGTACATGACCATCCTTTACATAGAAGTAGCCATATTCGCCTTCATATAAATGAAGCTCAATATCAGGAATGACACTATATATTTTGTTACCATTATCTACTATGGCTTTTGTTGAATTACTAACTGATAGTACAGTTCGCTCCGTTTTCTTGAAGACATTTGACTCAATCTTCATCGCATCATCAATTTCGATTAAATAGCCATCTGCTTGAGATAAACGTCCATAATATAATTCATGACCTGATAAGTTTGGTGACATAAAGCTATCACTTGTTACTTGAACAACTTGGGCATAATGATCACGTGCAGCACCGTCCGAAATTACAAAGGCTGTACCATACGCTAATAAGCCAGTAGGTTCAATTAAACGACCATTTCTAATTAAAATCGTTCCATCGTGGAAGTATAATGTACCAGCAGATTTAAGTTTTAATAATTGATATTTAGTATCTACAGAAAGCATAGGCTCATAGTACGTTCGCTCATTGTTTTTCAACACAACAATCTTTTCAATCACTTCTTTGCCAAATTGTTTAACTGTTGCATAATATGCTTGACTGCCAATGTAATTTTTCAACTGACCTTTTTCAATTTTTGTATTTCCAACATATATAGGAACCTTCGATGAAAAATTCATTGTTGATAAAGCCGTTGTTGTGTCAGAGCCAAACTGCCAATTTATAAAAGCATGTTGGTTTTTGACAGTTAATTTATTTGTATTGGCATTAACAGCCTGTATCTCACCTTTATATAGGTTTTCAACTAATGTACCCATCTCACTAATTTCTATTTTTGTGACAATGGATGTGTTTCGATTTTTAAGGCTAAGCTTAACACGATCTCCCACATATAAAGCGCTAATATCGACAGCTGAGGAGTTTTTATGATAATCTGTATCTTTATTTATATAGTAAGTTGTTTCCTCCCCAATATCTGGTTTCAGCATAATGAATAGTCCATTTGGATCAATACTTGTCACTACTCCAGCAAGTGTTTTTGTATTTTGTGTAACTGTTGGAGATTCTGTTTCACTTGTAGAATTAGAAGTACCTCGCAGCTCAACAACACTACGAAGAGAAATTTCAGCTTCTACTTGCATTCCCATCTTAAAGCCTTCGATTGTTGTCACTGTATTATTAATATACAGGCGGGCATTATCATTTATATTGTATGTAACTTGACGTCCGCTTTCATTTTGCAAAGTAATTTTACTTAGCTTTTTTTCTATTACTCCGTTAGAATTTGCATATTCTGAAAATGTTACATCAACAAAGGTTCCAGTCACCATTTGGGCAGCATGAGCTGTATTATTTGATGAATATCCGAGAACCGTTAGTAACACAATCATTAGTATGTATGGAATCTTCTTCAACAAATCCCGCCTCCTAAAAAATTGTTATTAATATATAGTATATCGTACTATTGGTAGTTTTTCCTATTCAAAAAGTTACATTTTAGTGCTTTTACTTACTTTTTAAATCTACCATTAGACATAAAGATAGAGGTAGCTTCCAATTTCAAGCTACCTTTGCTTCATCATACTTGAATGTCAATTGTATGTCCGGCTGTCGGATGTGGAGCATCTAACATTTCAACTAATTGCTCTGTATTTTGCTGTTGCATCTCCATTGCCTGTTTCGTTACAGCTAGAGATACATTTTGCATTAAAGTTGCTTGATTCATTGCCATTGATAAAGCTGCAATATCCATTTAGTCCACCTCCTATTTAATTTATCGGTCAGTTGTTCCATTCATCAAGCGGTTCCCCCAATTTTTAATAAAAAAACATCTACTGTCCTAAATAATAGACTCAATAGATGTTTTTTTATTACATTTTATTTTCGATCGTACGCCAAGCTTCTTCAAAGCCGATTCCTTTTTCTGAAGAAAAGACAATAAGAGGATCATTTTTTTCCATGTCTAGCGTTTCTTTCACGATTTTTTTATGCTTATCCCATTTACCTTTTGGAATTTTATCTGCTTTTGTTGCAATAACAATACAAGGAATATTGTAATGCTTTAAAAAATCATACATCATGCGGTCATCAGCTGTAGGGGGATGACGTAAATCAACAATTTGTACGACTGCCTTTAATTCATTGCGTCCTGTGATGTAACGCTCAATCATTTTTCCCCATGCTTCACGCTCAGTTTTTGAAACCTTTGCATAACCATAGCCCGGAACATCTACAAAAAATAATTGTTCTTCAATTTTGTAAAAATTAAGCGTTTGTGTTTTTCCGGGCTTAGAAGAAATACGTGCTAAAGCCTTACGACCGATCATTCGGTTAATAAAGGAGGATTTCCCCACATTTGAACGACCGGCTAGTGCAAATTCTGGCAGTCCATCTTCTGGATATTGGTCTGGTCTTACAGCACTTATGACCATTTCTACGTTATGGACTTTCATTTTCTTATAAACCTCCGTCCAGTGCATGGGCTAACACTTCATCAGCCGATGACACTAGTTTAAATGTTAGTTGTTCGCGTACACTTTCAGGAATATCCTCAATATCTCGCTCATTATCTTTCGGGCAAATAATTGTCGTTAAACCCGCTCGATGCGCACTGAGTGTTTTTTCCTTTAAGCCGCCTATTGGCAATACACGTCCACGTAATGTAATTTCACCTGTCATACCGACTTCACGGCGTATTGGACGGTGTAAAATTGCAGAAACAATTGCAGTTGCCATAGTAATACCTGCGGAAGGTCCATCTTTCGGAACAGCTCCTTCTGGAACATGAATATGGATATCATGTGTTTCAAAATATTCTGCATCCACTTTTAGATCTTCCATTTTTGTACGGACATACGATAAAGCTGTTTGAGCAGATTCCTTCATGACATCGCCGAGCTTCCCAGTTAACTGCAATTTTCCTTTACCAGGTGTTAATGATACCTCAATTTGTAATGTATCACCACCCACAGTTGTATAGGCAAGCCCAGTAGCTACACCGATTTGATTTTCCTCTTCCGCTTGTCCATATCTGAAACGATGTTTACCGAGTAAATCCTCTAACGTTTTCGAGCTCACTGTTACTCGTTTTTTCTCACCAGAAACGATGATCTTAGCGATTTTACGACAGAGGGTTGCGACTTGACGCTCTAGTCCGCGAACACCTGCTTCACGAGTATAATAACGGATAATATCCACTACTGCTTCGTCTTTCATAATAACTTGTGTTTTTTTCAAGCCATGCTCTTTTAACTGTTTCGGTATTAAGTGATTTTTCGTAATTTGCTCTTTTTCAATTTCTGTATAACCAGCAATTGAGATTACTTCCATACGATCTAGTAACGGCCCAGGAATTGTACTTAAATCATTGGCAGTTGCTATAAATAATACATTTGATAAATCATAAGGTTCTTCGATGTAATGATCACTAAATGTATTATTTTGAGCCGGATCTAAAACTTCAAGCATTGCTGCTGCCGGATCTCCCCTGAAGTCATTAGACATTTTATCAATTTCATCTAGCAGGAATACAGGATTAATAGTTCCTGCCTTTTTCATCCCTTGGATAATACGACCTGGCATTGCCCCAACATACGTACGACGATGACCACGAATTTCCGATTCGTCTCGTACCCCACCTAATGAAATACGGATAAATTTGCGATCCAAGCTTTCTGCAATAGATCGGGCTAATGATGTTTTACCTACTCCTGGAGGGCCAGCCAAACATAATATTGGTCCACGTAACGATTTTTTCAGCTGACGTACAGCTAAATATTCTAATATACGTTCTTTTACTTTTTCTAACCCGTCATGATCACGATTTAAAATATTCTCCGCATGTTCGATATTCATGCGATCTTCAGTCGCATTCGTCCATGGTAATGAAATAATCCAATCAATATAGTTTCGGATGACGCCACTCTCTGCACTAGCCGATGGTAGCTTCTCGTAGCGATCTAACTCTTTAAGCACTACTTCTTTCGTTGATTCAGGCATTCCTGTTTCGTCAATACGTTTACGTAATTCAGCTACTTCGCCAGTTTTTCCTTCGCGATCTCCTAGCTCAGTTTGAATAGCTTTCATTTGTTCACGTAAATAATATTCCTTTTGTGTACGCTCCATGGATTGCTTAACTTTTGTATTAATTTTCTTTTCAAGATCAAGTACTTCTTGCTCGTCATGTAAACGAATAATTAAATGATCTAAACGCTTCTTTACATTGAGCATCTCTAATACTTCTTGTTTATCTGCAATCTTAAAGGGTAAATGCGATGCAATAATGTCTGCTAAACGACCTGGCTCTTCAATGTCTGCCACAGTACTGATGGTTTCAGATGTAATTTTATTGGAGCCTTTTGCGTATCTCTCGAAATACGTTAACAACGTACGCATTAAAGCCTGTGTTTCAACATCCTTACCGTTTGTTTCTTCCTTAACATCGATGTCAACAATCGTATATTTTTCTAGCGCCCGATAGTTAGACCATGTTGCTCGCGCCACACCTTCCACTAAAATACGCAAAGTTCCATTTGGTAGTTTTAGCATCTGTTTGACATATGCCATCGTACCAACTGTATACAAATCTTGCTCATCAGGCTGTTCATCATGTACTTCTTTTTGTGTTACCAATAATATCAATTGGTCCTCTAGCATCGCTTGTTCTAGCGCCGCTACAGAACGATTTCTACCCACATCAATATGTAACACCATCGACGGGTATACTAAAAGTCCACGTAAAGGCAATAATGGTACACTTGTTGTTTTTTGTATTGTCACCATGCGGGTATTCACCTCCGTCATAATTTTCTTATTCACTCCCACGCTACTAGTATGCGTCTAAAAAGCTAATTCACACTAGTTAATCAATTGAGCCAAAAATTTCATCTAATTACAGTTGGCTTTATGTATGAATGAATAAAAAGCTGACTGTCGATATGTGCGAATATTGCACAATCGAAGTCAGCTAAATTACTCTTTATCTCATAACAATAGACATTAGTGTCTGTTCGTTATGCTGAAGTTTTTGTGTCGCTACCTTCATCGAGTTCAGTGCCATCTTCAAGAAGCAATTTCGGTTTTTCTTTATCCGTAATTGTTTTTGCCGTAATGATACATTTTTTCACATCTTCACGTGAAGGTAGTTCGTACATTACATCAAGCATTGTTGACTCAATAATTGAACGAAGACCACGTGCACCCGTTTTCCGTTCTATTGCTTCTTTTGCAATTTCAGAAAGAGCACCTTCATCAAACTCAAGCTCAACACCATCTAGTTCAAGCATTTTTTGATATTGCTTAGCTAGTGCATTTTTAGGCTCCGTTAAAATTTGTACAAGCGCAGCCTCGTTTAATTGTTCTAGACTTGCAAGTACCGGTAATCGACCGATAAATTCTGGAATTAGACCAAATTTTAATAAATCCTCTGGAATCAGCTTCGCCATAATTGAGCCTTCATCCGTATCAATTTTGTTTGGATCTGAACCGAAGCCAATTACTTTTTCACCTTGACGACGTTTAATAATGGATTCTATTCCATCAAATGCTCCACCTACAATAAATAAGATGTTTGTAGTATCGATTTGTAAAAACTCTTGGTGTGGATGCTTACGACCACCTTGTGGTGGGACACTAGCAACTGTACCTTCTAAAATTTTTAGAAGAGCTTGTTGCACACCTTCACCAGAAACATCACGTGTAATGGATGGATTTTCGGATTTACGTGCAACTTTATCGATTTCATCAATATAGATGATTCCTTTTTCAGCACGCTCGATATCGTAATCTGCGGATTGAATTAATTTTAATAAAATATTTTCAACGTCCTCACCAACATAGCCAGCTTCTGTTAGAGAAGTAGCATCTGCAATTGCAAAAGGAACGTTTAATATACGCGCCAATGTTTGGGCCAATAAAGTTTTACCGCTACCAGTTGGGCCGATTAACACAATGTTCGATTTTGCTAATTCTACATCATCAATTTTACTATTTGTATTAATGCGTTTGTAGTGATTGTAAACCGCAACCGCTAAAGCTTTTTTAGCACGTTCTTGCCCTATTACATACTCATCTAAAATCGTTAAGATCTCTTTCGGTTTTGGAATATCTTGAAATTCAATTTCTTCTTCAACGCCCAGTTCCTCTACAACGATTTCTGAACAAAGTTCGATACATTCATCACAAATATAAACACCAGGACCTGCAACTAGTTTACGTACCTGTTCTTGTGGTTTTCCACAGAATGAGCATTTTAAATTGCCTTTTTCATCATTAAATTTGAACAATATGTTTCACCCCTATTCAAGCAACAATCTTACAAGATTATTGAATCTTTATCAAATAAATTGTTTGCATCTATTTACACCACGGCGTCTATGTTTCAAGATTTCAAAAAGTTTTCGACATTTATTGTACAAAAAACATTATTATTTATTGCAAATAATGCCCATTCATTAGCTTGATGAATTCCAGCTCTTAACATTAGCGTGTGGTTGAATTCTGTGTATAACTGACTGATTCTTCAGAAACCTCTAGCGATCAAAGACCTTTCTTTCCGTCAAGATTTCTGGCTCTCGACTAATATTTGGCCTGTGGCTTCATTAAAATACCGGTGATACAAGTTAAAAATACTCAAGTAACTTTTTTTCTATTAATTATGCCTCGGCATAATTGTAGCTGTCGCTACAGAAAATAATGGCTGAAAGAAGTTGAAAATCTATTATATTCGCCAGAGGCTTAACTTCATTCAGACGAGGATGTATTTCGTTGTTCCTCATTTGGAAGGATTGAGACATCAATTTGATCTCTACTGAATAAAGTCAAATTTTAGCATCGTGTGAAAAGTCAAACAATACTATGTATTAGAGAAGTGTAAAGGCTTTTGCCTATCCCCTTTTCAAAAAAGTATTTCCTTTTTGGAGGATGCTTTTTGCGGTGAAAGTAGTCGTAATATTAAAACTATCATTAACTGAACTAAAAGGGGAATCTAGCTTATTCTAAATAAAAAATATGTGATAAAACAAGGCACGGTTTAATGCCGTACCTTGTTTTTATTTTTTATCCAGTTACAAAAAAATCCTATTCAGTAATTTTAGCGTTTTCTACTAAAAATTCAACTGTTTTTTGAATTTTAATGTCGTTTTCAAGAACTGCTGTGCCGCCTAAAGCGCCAGTAATTTGCTCTTTAGTCATGTTAAATTGAGCAGCCATTTTTTCTAATTCAGCTGCGATATCAGCTTCAGATGCTTCAATTTTTTCAGCTTCAGCAATTGCTTCAAGTGTTAAAGATACACGTACACGGCTTTGTGCTTCTTCTTTCATTTGTCCACGTAAATCTTCTTCTGATTGACCTGAGAATTGGTAATAAAGGTCTAAGTTCATGCCTTGCATTTGTAAACGTTGACCAAATTCTTGTAACATACGATCAGTTTCAGAGTTGATCATACCAGCAGGTACTTCAAATTCTGCATTTTCAGCAGCTTTTTCAACTAATTGATCACGAAGTGTTGCATCAGATTCAGCTTGTTTTTGTTCAGCAGTTTGCTCTTTGATTTTAGCGCGTAAAGCATCGACACCTTCAACTTCTGGGTCTAATTCTTTAGCGAATTCGTCGTTTAGTTCTGGAAGAACTTTCGTTTTCACTTCTTTTACAGTTACTTTGAAAGTAGCTTCTTTACCAGCTAATTCTGCTGCATGGTATTCTTCTGGGAAAGTAACAACTACGTCTTTAGATTCACCAGCTTTTACACCTACAAGTTGCTCCTCAAAGCCAGGGATGAATGAGCCTGAACCAATTTCTAGTGGGTAATCTTCACCTTTACCACCTTCAAATGCTTCTTCACCTACAAAACCTTCAAAGTCGATAGTAGCTGTATCGCCTTCTACGATAGCTTCATCTTCTTTAATTTCAAGTTCTGCTTTACGAGCTAATTGCTCTTGAATTTGTGTTTCTACTTCTTCATCAGTAACTTCTACTGGAAGTTTCGTAACTTCTAAACCTTTGTATTCACCAAGTTTCGGCTCTGGTTTCACTGTTACTTGAGCAGTAAATGTGAAATCTTTACCGTGTACGAAGTTTTCTGTACCAGCAATTTCTGGGTAATCAACTGGCATAATTCCAGCTTCATCGATCGCTTTTGAATAAGAATCAGGAACGATGATTTCTAATGCATCTTGGTATAAAGATTCGATACCAAAACGTTGTTCAAACATTTTACGAGGCATTTTTCCTTTACGGAAACCTGGTACGTTAATTTGTTTCACAACTTTTTTGAACGCTTGGTCCATTGCTGCATCTACTTCTGCAGCTGGTACTTCGATTGTTAGAGTACCGATATTACCTTCTTGTTTTTCCCATTTTGCTGACATGTATAAATACCTCCAAATAAATAATCAAGTTTAAATGTTAGACAATTCATTCGTAACTACGATTTTGACAACCATTTTAGTATAACATAGATGCGTATAGTTTCAACTTATTTCATACCTCATGTAGTTCAGTAAGTTTTTCCAACATTTGTAAAAAGTCGATAATTTCATAATCCATTTCCTGTACTTTTCCGAGCATCGATTGTACAAAGTCAATATAACTATAAGCAATATCATCGGCTTCGAATGGTTGCCATTCAAACGGATACGTTACAATGGCATGCTTCGCCATTAAATATTGTACCATTTCCAACGTCGATGGGTCTTGCTCTAATTTATTTTCAATTATTTTTTTTACTTCCCTATACTGAGGCAACTGATTTGGTAGAACTAAATTTTTAGGATTAACAGTTATTGTTTCATCAAATTTTGAGACAGTAATGTCAATCGACACTTCTTGTTCCACTAATAAAATTAATGCTAAGCTCTGAACAAATGGATGGATTGTTGGACATTCAATAATAGCTTTCAATGCTATTTTTAATTGTCGTACATTCGTATCCATTAAGCGATGCAGCAGAATAGATTGTTCATTTGGCGTTAATGCGCTAAATTTCGAAAGTTCATATTCTTGCTCTTCTAACAATCGTTTAGCATCCTCTTTTTTTTGGAGATTTTTAGCGACCTCTTGATTCAAGCTTCTTATACGTTCAAATTTCTCAAGCTGATCTTCCGGAAGTACTTTTTCTTCAATTAATGTCGTAATTAATGATTCTACTTGATGGTATTCCTTTAACTGCATACATACTGTAACATACAGTTCCATTACTTCTACATACAATGTCGTCCCCATAGCAAACAATTGCTCACAAACATTTTTAACTTTATCGTATTCTTTTAATTCATATAAAGCATACGCGTAGGTACTTAATGCACTTTCGTCTCCAGCCTCATATGAAAATGCATTTTCAAAGCTTGCCACAGCCTCTTCATATTGATAATTTTCCGCATACATATGTCCTTCACGTATTAATGTCTGAACAGCACCAGGAAAAACAACAATATTGTCATGTTTGATCACATGCCGTTTTCGCTTTGTCATTTTTCTCACCTCTTTAGCTCTATTTTACTTATTAGTTTCTTATTAAATATTCATCATAACATGGAGTTGATTTTCGTATTCACTGAACACTTAACCAGTAGGCTACTCTTATTTGACCTCGAAGGTTTGCCACACATCAAGGCCAACACAAATATACCAATAAATTTATCCACCGCTCATTTTTCAATAAAAAATATCCACTTTAGCATTTCATATTTTGTAATAAATTGTATTATAATTAATAATACCTTTTTTATTACTATTTACCAGGCACCAACTTTGTAATTTAAAGTTCTTCACAAGGAGTGGAATACATGCAATTAATAGATACAGTTAGTGAATTTGGTAGTAGCATCTCTCCTATGTATGAGGCACTATCAATTAAAGTTGTTTCGTTATCTACAGCGGACGGTCCCCATCTGAAGGATTCTCCGATTGAATTTGAAATACTCACAAGAACTAAGATTGATATATATACACAAGAAGCGATTACACATATTATAAGTATCAAAGGTCACATTCCTGGCTCCATTTCACTTGGACACCAACATGAGTCACTTTTTATTATTCCCCAAAATGTACACATTGAATGCAACTATAAACTGCTAAGTATCGACAAAAAAGATATGCAACGAATCTTAATGCACTCTCAACCGAACCTTCATTATAGTGAATGGCTAATCGATGCCATTATAAATGCAAATATTCTTGTAGAATTAAAAACTAATCAAAATACCTTTACCGAATGGCCGCTCGGTATAAAGTCAGCCGTTATTTCATAACTAGGATGAGACATACTTTAATAGGTATGTCTTTTGTTTTGAGCTCGTTTTTAAGTCTACTCCTTTTTATTGCTTGTCTATCATATCAACTTTCTTTTGATTCTGGAATTCCCATTGTGAATATACTCCCTAGAAACTTCACAACTCACAAATTATCATTAAAACGCTATAATAAAAATGCATAGCTCTAAAAGCATTTACTATGTCTGCGCATTGTTATAAAAGTAATTACAAAGACTACAGATTATCAAGGAATACATTTAAAAAATGCTCAAAGAGAGACTTAACTTAACTTCGGGGGAATTACATATGGATATCAAAAATACTTTACAATCATTTTCCACTATGACACATTCAGCACAACAAGAATTTATGTTACAAAAAGGCGATTGGTTGTTACAAGAAATGTTAACGCACATTGGTTCACCAGATGCCGAATTACGTGACAAATTAATTTATCGTACTTTTATTCATATACTTAGCGATAATTTACTGCGCACCGAACAGTTACAATATTTATTTGATACTGTTACAAGCGACGAATTTTTATATTTAAAGCTAGGTGAAGAATTGACAGATAGTGTCTTTACACGTTCGTTTTCTGCTTTACTTGCAGCAGGTATTCTTGCAAAAGATGCTGAACTACTGGTATTAAATGATGATCGTCTACAAGCTTTCTTTCAAAAGATTGGCCGCTATTTATTATTGGAAAAAGATACACGAGGTCATGTTCATGATAAGGGCTGGGCGCATAGCATTGCACATGGTGCAGATTTAGCAGCCATGACGATTAAACATCCTAAATTTAACTTACAGTATGCACCTCACATCTTGCATGCATTAAAACTTGTTACATGGAAAGATACTGTCTTCGTCGATGATGAGGAAGAACGCTTAATTAATATAATTGAAGCGTTACTAGCTCGTAACTATTCCGAGGAAGCATTAATAGAATTTGTCGATCAGGTATTTGATAAGTTTGAAATGCACTTAGTGACTCAGGGCTATAACGAAGCCTTTTTTAGTGGACGTACATGCACATTAAATTTAATGAAAACATTGTACTTTGCCTTAAAGATGAATAATATAGCCCCAAAACTTCAAAATACTATCTATGGACAAGTAGCAAAATGGCTAAAGCTAGGAGCTTAAATTTATCTTCATTACCTTGGCATAATTGTGTCAAATAAGGATAAATCACTTTCTTTCTGCTTAGAACATTTATTTTCGTCTTTGTAACCAAAAATAGCAAACCAAGGATATCCTTAGTTTGCTATTTTTACTTTTCGGATAAAACATTCGAATAACATTATATGGAAGTCTATAATTATATTAACATAATTAATATTATCCCCCTTTCCATTCATCCCTGACATTTAAAATTTCTCCTTATATATCCATAATTCATCATCCTGCGTACTCATCTTTTTAAAAAACGCAACAAAAAAGCACTCAAAACCTCAACATAACGGCAATTTTATTACAAAATGAAGTCTAAAATGTGAAATGATATTTTCACAAAAAAAACTATTTACATGGTTAAATACAAGAAACTCAGTGTTTTCAACGTTTCAACAGTGTTTATTTAATTAAATGCAAAAATACTAATATTGAAATAACGATTTTTGTTCAAAAAATGTTCATAATCATCCCCCGTTTACTATTAAAAATATAAAAAAATAATTTTTTTTCTTTGAAACGAGCGTATAATCCTATTTGCAAACAATGACATTTTGTGTCGATTGATTATGACACTTTGTCTAAAAAGTCGATTACACAAATTAATGATTTTGCGAACGCTTGCATTAGACCAATCAAATACTAAATTCAATGTTTCATAATGAACCATGCCATTGTAAGTATTTCTTATTATTTGATTGGTACAACAACTAAAAGAGGTGACCTTATTACCCACTATTTATAAATTCGAATTTATACGCAAACACATGAAATTTATGAATAGCCGTTTTAAGAAAGGAGTCAAACATGAAGAAAAAGTTAAGCTTAATGTTCATTGCATTTGGTGCGCTTGCAGTTCTTGCTGGTTGTGAACCATTAACAATCTTTGATCCAAAAGGGCCAAATGCCAAAACATTATCAGACACAATTATTTTATCCATTATTACAATGGCCTTTATATTACTAGTCGTGTATGTGCTTTTAGCATTTATGCTAACAAAATACCGTGCTTCAAAAGCATCTGCCGATTATGAGCCTCCTCACGAAGAGGGTAGTCATCTACTAGAAATTACATGGACAGTTATCCCTATTATCATAGTGGCATTCTTAGCAATTGTTACTGTAAGAACAACAAGTACTGTAGAGTCTCAACCAGATGGTTATGACAATAAAGAGCCACTTGTTATTTACGCTTCATCATCTAACTGGAAATGGCATTTTAGCTATCCAGAGCAAGGTATTGAAACTGTAAACTATGTAAATATTCCTGTTGACCGTCCAATTGAGTTCAAACTTTATTCATTCGGACCAATCACAAGTTTCTGGATTCCTCAATTAGCTGGGCAAAAATATGCGATGAGTGACATGTTAACAACTATTCACCTTGCCGCAGATGAAGTAGGTTCATTCATGGGCCGTAACTCAAACTTTAGCGGTCGCGGATTTGCTGAAATGGAATTTGAGGCACAATCTATGACGCAAGAAGACTTCGACAAATGGGCTTCTGATGTAAAAGCAAAAGAAAAACCATTAACAAAAGAAAAATTTGATGAACTATTAAAAGCAGAACACGTTGGTCGTTCAAGCTATTCATCTACACACTTAGAATTTAGACCAGCTCCAATGGAACATAGTGAACATATGAAAATGGGAGACATGGATCATAGTAAAATGAACCATGGCGATCATTCTGATTCACAAGAAAATTCTGAAGCAAAACATTCACATTAATTTTTAAACCCGAAAGGAGCGCATCCAATGAGTATGGAAGAAGTATTCCATCCTATGCAAGAACCGATGATTTTAGCGGCAGCTATTAGTATCGTAGTTGGAGCAGTTGTTATCGTGGCTGGCCTTACGTATTTCAAAAAGTGGGGCTATTTCTACAAAAACTGGCTATCAACTGTTGACCATAAAAAAATCGGTATTATGTATATCGCTACAGCACTTTTGATGCTATTCCGTGGCGGTATCGATGCATTGTTAATGCGTGCACAAACGGCAGTTCCTGATAATGGACTTCTAGATGCACAACACTATAATGAGATTTTCACAACACACGGTTTATTAATGATTTTATTCATGGCTATGCCATTCGTAATTGGTTTAATGAACATTGTTATCCCACTGCAAATTGGTGCACGTGACGTTGCCTTCCCACGTCTAAATGCAGTCAGCTTCTGGTTATTTGCGGCTGGTTGTGGTTTATTAAACCTATCATTTATCATTGGTGGTTCACCTGATGCTGGTTGGACAGCTTACTTCCCATTAGCTGGGACAGAATTTAGTCCATCTGTTGGGAACAATTACTATTCTTTAGCTTTACAATTATCAGGGATTGGTACGTTAATGACTGGTGTTAACTTCATCGCAACAATCATTAAAATGCGTGCACCTGGTATGACATTAATGAAAATGCCAATGTTCACTTGGTCAATTTTAATTACAAACATTATTATCGTATTTGCATTCCCAGTATTAACTGTAGCACTTGCATTAATGATGTTAGACCGTCAATTCGGTACACAATTCTTTGCAATGCAAAATGGCGGTATGGATATGCTTTGGGCCAACCTATTCTGGGTTTGGGGACATCCTGAGGTTTATATCGTTATCCTACCTGCTTTCGGTATTTTCTCTGAAATCATTGCGACATTTGCACGCAAAAACTTATACGGCTATAAATCAATGGTTATGAGTATGGTCGTTATTTCGTTACTATCATTCTTAGTATGGGCCCACCACTTCTATACAATGGGTCACGGTGTAATGGTAAACAGTGTATTCTCTATTACAACAATGGCAATCGCTGTTCCTACAGGGGTTAAAATATTTAACTGGTTGCTCACAATGAGACACGGTAAAATTCAATTTACAACTCCTATGCTTTATGCTCTTGGCTTTATTCCTATCTTCACAATTGGTGGGGTTACAGGGGTAATGCTTGCAATGGCAAGTGCTGACTATCAATATCATAATACGATGTTCCTAGTTGCCCACTTCCACTATGTATTAATTCCAGGTACAGTATTCGGTGTACTTGCAGGTTACCACTACTGGTGGCCAAAAATGTTCGGTTTCCGTTTAAATGAAAAACTAGGTAAAGCAGCTTTCTGGTTTATCGCAATTTGCTTTAACGTAACATTCTTCCCTCTATTCATTTTAGGTTTAGATGGTTACGCTCGTCGTATGTACACTTACTCTGAGTCAACTGGTTACGGTCCATTGAACATGCTATCGTTCATCGGTGGTATTGGTCTTGCTGTCGGCTTTGCGTTAATCGTATATAACATTTACTACAGCTGGAAACATATGCCTCGTAATGAAAAGGCAGATGTTTGGGATGGTCGTACATTAGAATGGGCTACTCATTCTCCAGTACCAGAATATAACTTTGCAGTAGTTCCAACTGTTACACGTTTAGATGAATTCTGGTTCGCGAAAAAAGAAGGTCGCGATATTACAGCAGGTAAAATTGAAAAAATTCACATGCCTAACAACACTGGCACACCATTCTGGATGAGCGGATTCTTCTTCCTTGCAGCATTCTTCGCTGTATTTAATCTATGGATTCCAGCCATCATTAGTATGATTGGTGTATTCGGCTTTATGATTCATCGTTCATTTGAAAAAGATCATGGTCGATACATTTCAGTTGAAGAAGTTATGGCAACTGAGAAAAGCTTGAGAGGTGATAAATAATATGAAAATCGATTCTTCACTTCCATTAGAATATAGTACAGAAGAAAATCGCCTGAAAATTTTCGGTTTCTGGATTTTCCTTGGCGCCGAAATCGTATTATTCGCCACACTATTTACAGTGTATTTCACACTTCAAACACGTACAGGTAGTGGCCCAAATGGCGCTGAGATTTTCGAATTAACACCAGTATTATGGGAAACTTTCTTATTATTAACTAGTAGTTTCACAATTGGTCTTGGTGTTCACGCAATGCGTATTGGCAATAAAAAAGCGATGATGGCATTTTTCATCATCACACTTCTATTAGGTCTTGGCTTCTTAGGTATTGAGATTGATGAATTTGTCACATATGTTGAAGAAGGTGCGACTATTCGAACAAGCGCATTCTTATCGGCATTAATGACTTTACTTGGTACGCACGGTCTCCACGTAACATTCGGTTTCTTCTGGGGCGTTGCAATTTTAATCCAAGTAGCTAGCCGTGGTTTAAACCCACAAACAGCTAACAAAGCATTTATCTTCTCACTGTACTGGCACTTCCTAGACGTTGTTTGGATTTTCATCTTCAGCTTCGTCTACTTGAAAGGACTGATTAGCTGATGAAGGAATTATTCCCAAAACAACATGTGATGGGCTTCGGCTTCTCACTGTTACTAACTGTTGTAGCTTTAGCTGTTATTAAATTCGATATGTCTTTTAACATGGCATTCGCTGTTTTACTAGTAACTGCTCTTGCGCAAGCAACTGTACAATTAGTATTATTCATGCACATCGGTGAATCTGAAGATAAGAAAACGTTATATACAACGATTTTATATTCAGTATTCGTAGGTGTTGTCACAATCATTGGTACATTATTCGCAATGATCTGGGGCTATAATTGATAAACAAAGCCGAGAAAATGCTATCATTTTCTCGGCTTTTTCTTTTTGTAAATATTTTTTCCACCATAGAAAGTAGACTCAACTTAAAACCGAACACCCCTCCCCTACTCCACCTTATTGCAAACATAGCCATCACTGACCTTATTCATTATTCCTTTGCATAATTACATCTGGCATCGGTAAAAATAAAAGCCTTCGTTACTAACCTCCTATTCCTGTCGCTTCTTTAGCACTACGCTTTCGCATGAGAGTTGCCCAAGTAACTCAAAGACGCCTCGCCCCTAGGAAGCTTTGCTCTGTGCGAAAGCGAAGCGCCAGCTAGAGCGGGAGTCATCCCCATGTTTATGTCCGTTACAATATTTCACAATAACTATCACCGGATTTATTATTATTTATGAATTAATTTTCTCGCTACTCACAGTGAGTAAGAAGACTTATTTATCAAAACATGCGTTAGGTATTTACTATTATTTTATTTTTGAACTAGTACTGTTTTTAAAATAATGAAACTTTTACTATTATAGTAATGTATACTAATAGATGATGTTTTTTACCAATGAATAGGAGATGAAAGTAATGAACAAATTTTTTAAAGTTTTAAGTGTTGGAGCACTAGCACTGACACTAGCTGCCTGTAACAGTAGCGCTACCCCTAAGAAAGACACGACTAATAAAAGTACACTCACTTTAGAGCAAGTGTATGAAAAAGCGATAGAACGCCAAGCTGACATTAAAAGCACGAGTGCAAAAATGGAGACAACTCAAGATTCCAAAATTGGCTCAGGCGATCAATCTATGGAGTTTTCCATCAAATCGAAAATGGATATGGATGTAGTTACCGATCCTATTGCTATGCATTTATCAGGTTCAATGACAATGCCAGATATGGCTAGCGCAGATCAAAAAAGTACGGAAATGCCGATTGATATGTACATGAAGAAAGATCAAGGCTTTTTCATGAAGGATGAAACAACTAAAACTTGGTATAAGTTACCGAACGAACAATTTGATGCAATTATGGAACAAACTGCATCATCTGCAGATGCTAAGGCACAATTAGATCAGCTTAAAAACTTTATCAAAGATTTCAAATTCGAACAAACAGATAAAGCATATATCTTATCTTTAGACGCTAAAGGCGATAAATTTAAAGAACTTATCGATTCAGAAATTAGCAAATCCATGAAAGATATGGGTCTTGAAGAAAACCCACTTGATAACTTAACAATCGATAAAATACACTATGTTCTAGAAATTGATAAAAAGACTTTCGATACAAATAAATTGGATATGAATTTCGATTTAAAAATGAAAGTTGAAGATCAAGAACTATCAATGAAAACAAAATCAGTTGTGACATACACTGAATTCAATCACCTAAAAACAATCGACATCCCACAAGAAATTATCGATAAAGCACAATCTATTGCACAATAATCAATATAAAAGGAATCTGCTTACTTTCATGTACGCAGATTCCTTTTACTTTAGGTATCACTTAAATGAAATCGACTTTTTATAGTCCAACGATACTACAATACAATTTGCTTCATTCATTGCAATGCGAAACTTCCCATCGTTCGTTTTCCTCTGGATTCGTCTCTATTCCCTTCAAAATCTATTCTCTAGCAGGACATATAGCTAGAACCACATTCGAGAGCTGCTATTACAAAGGGGATTTCTCTCATCCCCTTTGTTTTAAAATTAATTCAATCACTATTAATACTCTGTTCTTTTCGCTTTAATCGACCATCAATCGACCAATTCGTCCATATCCGTAAAGCCTGCTCAAATGGCCCACGCTTGAATTTTTTTAAATAGAAGACACTGCCAATGCACTGCACACAATAAATACCTAATCCAAATAACATACCATTCAAAACACCTAATTTTCCAAACAACCCAAAACCATAGCCAAAAAATACTGTTGTACAAATAATAGATTGCATTAAATAATTAGTTAAAGACAGCTTACCAACACATTCAAAGGCATGAATAATAGACGATGTACGCCATTTCTTATAGAGTAAGGCGGCTACACATACATAGCCTAACGCTAAAACTTGTGCCCCACTCATCTGAAGCATAGTCGACAAATCTCCTTCTTTTAAACTCAAATATTTACATAGTAACCCTATAGGCACAAGTATAATACCTAGCTTATACCATTTTTGTTCCCGCTCCATATTTACAAATGCCCGCATTTTTGCAAGCGCCATACCAAGTAAAAACAACGGTGCATAGAATAATGGCGCTACAAATAATAGGATAGATGTTTCTTGTTCAGGCATTAGCCCATTTAGACGAAAATTAACGACGTCTAAATAACTACCATGTGCATAAATGGTATCTGCTTGTTCAATATACGCATTGATATCCTGCTGATTTGCTGGGAGATCTAAGTTAATATTCATTATAATTGCGACTGAAAATATAAAGAAAATACTAGCCCATATGATAATTGTTTTTGCTTCTCGATTAATGAATGGTAACAAAAACAGAATCATACAACCATAATATAAGAGTATGTCACCTTCCCATATAAATGTTGTATGCAGCCAGCCTAATACAATGAGCCCCACGCTCCGTCGAAGTATAATCCATCGACTTTTCATCCCTTTTTCGCGTACAGATTCAATTAGCTTTATAAAAGAAAATCCAAATAACAGTGTAAAAATAGGCATAAAAGAGCCACCAATAAATACCCTCACAAAATCCCCTGCACTTTGTGATGATAAATTTTTTAAGGCTCCATGCATGCCATATTGAAAAATTACTAAATTAGCAAGTAAAATCCCAAGCAAACTAAATCCACGAAGACTATCAACGAACGAAACCCGTTTCAATCCCATCATGTTTCCCCTTTCCATTCATTTAAAGAAAGAATAACGTAATAACCTTATAGCTATTTAATCGTAATCTTAAGACGGTCTTAAAAAACAGAAAAATAGAACTATTCTGTTTTAAATGCGTAAGGGGACACGGGAATGGACGTTTGAATTTTGTTTCGATACAAACAAAGACTTCTACTCATTAAGTAGAAGTCCCATGTTATTGAAATGCTATTTTCTTAATTGAACATTCTTCAGAAAACGAAGGGTAAATATCCGTTTCGACTGAGCGCCTTCCACGGGTCGTCGTTTATCAGAAAAGCGAAGCGACAGCAAAAGGGTTTTTATGCCAAATGCGAAGCAGCAGCGCTTTGCCTATTCTTTCCGTCGTCCTGACCTCTTTACGTCTCTCTGACTATTCTTTCCGTCGCTCTGACTTTCCCTTCCGTCGATTCGGCATTTCTTTCCGTCGCTCACACCCTTCTTTCCATCGCTTTGACTCTTTCTTCCGTCGATTCGACTATTCTTTCCATCCTCCTGACCTCTTTCCGTCGCTCTGACTCTTCTTTCCGTCGATTCGGCCTTTCTTTCCGTCACTCAGATCCTTCCTTCCGTCGATTCGACTATTCTTTCCGTCGATTCGACTATTCTTTCCGTCCTCCTGACCTCTTTCCGTCACTATGACTCTTCTTCCGTCGATTCGGCCTTTCTTTCCGTCACTCAGATCCTTCCTTCCATCGATTCGACTATTCTTTCCGTCGTCCTGACCTCTGACTATTCCTTCCGTCGATTCGGCATTTCTTTCCGTCGCTCACACCCTTCTTTCCATCGCTTTGACTCTTCCTTCCGTCGATTCGACTATTCTTTCCGTCCTCCTGACCTCTTTCCGTCGCTCTGACTCTTCTTTCCGTCGATTCGGCCTTTCTTTCCGTCACTCAGATCCTTCCTTCCGTCGATTCGACTATTCTTTCCGTCGTCCTGACCTCTTTCTGTCAGTAAAGGGTTTATCTGCGCGAATGCGAAGCAGCATCATCAAAAAAAGGCGTTATTAAAATACCTTAATGCATTTAGCCTCCGTTCCCCTAACTCGCTTCATCCAATCAAGGATCTCATCTAAGACTTATCCTCGAGGAAGAATTTAAGCTTACATATTCATTTACTTCCTTGATATGCTTTAGCATCTATAGAATAATGAAGCAATCCTTCAAAATCCTTCAGTTCTGAATTAAGTTTGTTATACGTATATTCATAGCTCATTCCCAGTTTATCTACAATTCGTAAAGATGCCACGTTTTCAGGATGAACAACAGCAATAATTTTAGGTAAACCAATCTTATAAAATGCATAATTCATCAAAGCTTTTGTTGCTTCAGATGTTATTCCTCGCCCTCTATACGCTTCAGAAATACCGTAATAAATTTCGATTTCTGTGTCTTTTACATCATCGGGACCAAGTCCGCAATAACCAATTAATTTTTGACTCTGCTTCTCTACAATAGCTAGATTAAGCTTATGTATGTTAGTAGGCGTGTTTTTTAAGTTACATTGAATGGACCACTCTATTACTCGCTGAATATCATCGCGGCTCGGCACATCCTCTGGGATAAATCGGTAAAAATTAGGCTCAGAAACGACTGCATATAACTCATCCAAGTCAGTGAAAGCATATGGACGAATTACTAGTCTCTCGGTTTCAATATGAAGATTTAAAAACATAATGATTTCTCCTTAACAAATAAAATAAAATAATATACTAGTCCCAATAATTCTTCATTAAATCCGTTGCCCATTGTGGCTGTTTTATTTCACCTTTCGGTAGAAATTCTTTCATTACAGGTTTTATATCAATGATTGGTGTTCCATCAATAGCATCTAAGCCTTTAACGATTAATGTTCTATCCCTTAATTCTAGTAAATCTACAACTGTTACGCCCATTTTATTAGGTCTATTTTTACCTCTCTGAGCGAAAATACCGACTTCTGGATAATCCTTATTATTTCTTGGATGTCTCGCTTCATATTGAATTTTTTCAGCTTCCACTTTGTCAAAATAAAAAATTATTTCTAAATGAGAAAAATCATCAATCCCCTTTAAAGATGATTCATACATATCTTTTGTTAATTCAATAGTAGACATGACGCTACCCCAATTGTCGTCTTCAATCATTGTTCGACTATTGCTCACTACAGCTATTGGTTTAATGTTATAAAGCATATCAAGACCTCTTCTCTTTGTAGATTTCTTCATGCATAGTTCCATTTATTCCTAGTATACTTCAGCAACCATCAATGTCAATTTAAGGTAATGTACTTGTCATTTCAAATGAGTTTCCCTATTTAATAAAGAACCCATAGCCTTATACAAATGATCAACAAATCTCATAAATGCATATATTCAATGTTCTTTTTAATTTTATTATTCGTAAAAATAAAATTCATGAAAATGTTGCAAGGGATATGATATGGTATATTATCTACAATGAAATTTTAGAAGGTGGAAAACATGCTTGAAGTAAGTGAAAGTAAGTTATTACAATATATTTTACATTTTATTGACGATACACTCGTGTTAGGTGAGGAATCATTATCACAGCCTGAGGTCATGCTAGAGGCAGCTTTTACACAGCTAGCGTTTAGCAAAATCGATTTAGAGCAGCAATTCGAATTTTTTCATGAAACAGACATTGCCTTAAACGAGGTTTACACATATGTGAGGGCAATATTTGATCAGGAGACTAGTTTCTTAGAACAATCAATCAACATTGCTAAACACTTACATAGTGTATCTCAACATCCTAACATTAAAAGTGGCGAATTGTTTATTGGATTATTTGACAATTGTTTTCTAGCGACAGAAGCTAAAAAAATAATTGCCATCGTTAAAATTGATGAAAAGGAAATGTTTTTAGATGTAAAAAGCGATCACAACAAAATGGTCGTCAATGGTGTTGATGGAATTAATGTAAAGAAAATTAATAACATGGCCATTATCGTAGATATGGGAACGGATGAGGCACCTGCTGTCTTCATGAAAACAAAAAGAAAAGAAGATATTGTCTACTGGCAAGAACGATTTTTAAAGATTAAAGCAGCTGATGAACATTATTACAAAACGAATTTAGCATTAACAGAATGCAAAAAATATATTTTAAAAGAAGAGAGCTTTACAAATACTGAGAAGCTTGGGCTTTTAAACAAAACGCTTGATTACTTTAGAAATGAAGATGAATTTCAAGTAAATAATTATATTGAAACAGTGTTTGATAATGCTGAACCTACACAAAAAGATATTATTATAAATTCGGTAAAACCATATGAAACCGTAATTTCTGAAAGTGCGCTTGAAAAGGCTGAAAAAAAATATAAACGTAAAATTAAACTCGATTCTAATATTGAAATCCAGGTAAATGTACAGGATATCGAGCAAGTGGAAGAACTAATTGAAGTAGGCTACGATGAATCTACGAATCGAAAATTCTACAAAATTTATTTTCAGGAAGAACTATAATAATATACTTGTGGCTTTCCAAATATTTATAGGAAAGCCTCTTTTTATAGTTAAAAAAAACATATTTCCACAATGAGCAGAATCGCTTCTTTCAAACTATTACCTAATATGTTACAATTTCCTAAAACATTAAGGAGGGACTTATTTAATATGTCCTATATAAACGAATTACTAAATTATATTGATAGTGCTTCCATTGAGATTTTACTTGAACTCCTTTTAGTAACTACATGTATTTCAACCATCATTTATTTAGTAACTAAAAACCAATATATTTCATACTTATCGTCTGCACCAATATTTTATTTTCTTTCATTAAAATTCAATCACAATTCTCACTTCATGCTGCTTATCTTAGCAATGACAGTTCAAGCCTCTGTCATTTTATTTATCCAAAAGAAGGATCTACTAAAAGTCATTACAGCGAAAGAGCAAAGCTCACGTCAATATTTAAAATGATAACAATAAAGGACTTGTTTGTATGATGTATCAGCAAGTCCTTTTACTTTATTATCCTATTAATTTGGCATAATTGCGTCGAAGGCTTTAGCTTCTCTTAGCGAGTGTTTGGACACCCGCTGAAATACCACCTTAAACTCTTCCATATTTTAATGCTCTGGCCCAATCAGACCTATTTTGAATTTCACTTTGTTTAATAGCGACCTTAGTATCATAAGGAATGCTTAACTGCTCAATCATCCATTCACCATTCCGCTTTTCTACAACTGTATAATTCGCAAATGGTGTACCGGATTCCATCTTATAATAGAATGGTTCAACTTCTTCATAAGCAGGCAAACCGACACTGCCTGGATTAATAATGATTTTGTTATTAGGTAAATAAACAATCGTTGGAAAATGGGAGTGACCACAAAAAATAATATTTTGTGGGATATCTTTTACTAATTTCATTATTTCCTGTGTCTGTTTTAAAGTAACACCATTTGGCGTTATATCATTCAACATATATAGCTCATCATTTTCAGGTGAAGCATGACAAAGGTAAAAATCATCTGTCTGAATGGAAAATGGCAGGTTAATTAACCAGCTTTTATGTTCTTCTGAGAGCATGTCTATTACATATTGCACGGTTGGATTTTCCGATAAAGACGCCAACAATATCCGATCACAATTCCCACTTACACTTTTAATATTTGTACTCTTTATCATTTCATATTCTAACGGGAATAACGGTCCGTAAAGAGTGTCCCCTAAATTATATATCTTATCGATACTTCTATATTTTATATCTTCTAACACTGCTTTTAATGCGTCTTTATTTCCATGAATGTCTGATAATACAGCTATTTTCACACTATCATCCCTAATTAGTTTTACATTTTTGGAGCTTCCATACCGAAATTTGTCCACTCCTCTTTAGCTGGCCCATAAATGCCTGGGACAGTTAATCCCGCCTGTCGCATAAGAACCGTCATTTGTCCCCGATGGTGATTCTGATGTTGAATCAAGAACATTAACAATGTACCAATTCGCATTTCTTGACCGAAAAAATGGATGTCCTCGTGAAGGGTTTGATCAGTCCAATTTGTTTTTATTGCCTTCACAAATGCATTATTAGTTTGGGAATAGCTATCTGCAATAAATTGTGCAGAAGTGGGAACAGGATAATCTTTAGATGGAGCATCAAATGGTAAACTTGTATTTGAAGTAATGATTCGAATTGCAGTAACAGTATGCCAAGCAATACGTCCTAATGTCCAATTGTCAGATGTTATTTCCTGTTTAAGCGATTCATCAGTTAGATTATTTAATAACCTCTGTGTACAATTTGCTTCGAACGCCCAAGACTTAAAAAAATCATTTAAACTCTGATACATAATAATCCCCCTCGTTCTTAAAAGTGACGCCAATAGAAAAGTGCTCTCATCATAAAGGAAATGTTTATAGATTAGTAGAGGTTTTCAATATATTTATTTAATTCTTTTTGATTAATCGATCCTTTTATCGTGTACATTAATTTACCTTTGGAATCAAATATAAAAGTTGTTGGATAAGCCATTATTTCAAATGATTTTTGAAGTGTACCATCTAAATCAAGAAATATAGGGAAATTCAATTTGTATGACTCTTGAAATTTCATGGCATTTTCTCTACTATCTTTAGAAGTTGCATTGATCGCTAACAGCTCAACATTTTCTGGTTTATTGGTATAAAAATCCGTAAATTCAGAAGCCTCTTCTTGGCACGGTCCACACCAAGATGCCCAAAAGTTAACGATTAGGACCTTTCCATTGTATTCTTTAAATGTTGTTGATGATTCGTCTAATCGTGTTAATTTTGCATCAAAAACAAGCTGTTTTGTTCCATCTTCATTTTCTACTATCGGTTTGACTGTTGTTTCTTTTATAAATACATTTTTCACAACAATTCCTACTAGTACTACGACTAACAAAGCAGATATATAATAACCTAAACGCTTTTTATCCTGCATAAACAATCACCTACATAAACCTTTTTAATTATCGTTTTCTCTTAAAACGTACCTAGATTGAATTTCGATAAGCTAACATTAATTTTTCTTTGGCTTTCTGACCTGCTATGCCGTTTTTTAATAAATCATCAGATTTTTGGTGATCTAAAGTTTTTGTAAATTGATTGAATAGGCTATCCAACAAAACGTCAGTCATCCCGCCTGTGCTTTGATCTGTATCTTGTTCCTTTGGTAATTTTGTTTCTTTAATCAGTACTCTTTCACCATTTAAATTTGTTACATAATGACGAAGATAACCACCTTCTCTTATAATTTCATATTTCGCTTTTGCCTTTTTATTTTTATCTAAAAATAAATCTGGAGATAGTCTATTATTTTCACCTTTTTTAATCGTATTTATGTAATTATTATTTGTAGATTGGATTCTCATTCTATTACCCTCCTTCATTCGTTTTTCCGATATTCAAAGAATAATGCCTATTTGATTTCCATTATATATACCAATTGGATCATAACCAAAACGTGTGGTTGATTTCCGTTCCGACCATAGAAAACATCCGCTGCGCTGCAGGGTCTCTGGCCAACAGATGTTTTTTGCGCGAAAGCGTGAGTGCAACGTAGCGACAGCGGCAAGATGTTTTTTGCGCGAAAGCGTGAGTGCAACGTAGCGACAGCGGCAAGATGTTTTTGCGCGAAAGCGTGAGTGCAACGTAGCGACAGCGGCAAGATGTTTTTGCGCGAAAGCGTGAGTGCAACGTAGCGACAGCGGCAAGATGTTGGTCACGAAGGCGTTATCACAGGATGTGATGCTTTTAGCCTTCGTTCCTCTATCGCTGATCCCCAGAAGTCGCCCAGTCGGAACAAAGGTCAACTATTTCCATAGTAGAAGTTTTAACAAAAGTCATCCACAACTTTTGATGATGAACCAACCAATTACCATTTTAACCAATTTAATGAATTCAGTCTACTCTCTATATAACTATCCCCTTTCATCAATGCAGTCTTACAAGATAACATTTCAACTAATTTGTTCGTTAGATCCATTGTGTGAAAAATTTTCCACAAAAAAATTGACCTCTGAATTTGTCCAATGTTATATTTACTAATGCAGTAATTTACTAAATTACTAAAAATTGAACGAATAAAGGGAGATGTAATTAATGAAAATACCTACTCATTTAAAGCATAAACCTGTTATTGTTGCTGAAAATTATGCCAATATTGATGGGCGCACTGCTTATCATACAGATGCGCAAGGGCTGTCACTTGGCTTAGCTCAATGGAATGACAGAGGCAAGGTTGATATTTCTGCTAAAGTGTGGCGTCATACAGGTGGTAAATGGTCACGTCAATCGGAAGAATTACCACTTCATCGCGTGCTTGACCTTGCTATATTAGTATGTGAATCTCAGCTTCATTTTAAGGAAGCTTATCGCTACGATCATTTATATGATGAAGAAAACCCTGTTATTAAACGTATTGGCTTACAAGGGGATGCAATGACAGTGGAAGTATGTACGGAAAATGAACAAATTGAAGAGGATATTAAGCTCTTTCATCAGGCTTTAAGTGCGGATGGTGAACTAATAGGCGAACGCCTGCGCACGCTATCACATATTTTAAAGGAAATGGGTTATTAAAACCCAAGAGGGGATAAAAATGAACCAACAAATTTTACATGATGATAAGAAACTGCAAAAAGCTTTTTTTAACTTTTTAATCCCGGTTATGCTAGCAAATGTGCTGCAGTCACTAGGGCAAGTCTTTGGCATGTTTATAGTTGGGCGCAATTTAGGTGTTGATGCGCTAGCAGCAATTTCAGCATTTTTTCCATTCTTCTTCTTTTTAATGGCATTTGCTATTGGGATTGGCTCAGGTAGCTCGATTTTAGTAGGGCAAACGTATGGGGCTGGCAATCATGAGAAGATGAAGGAGGTTGTAGGGGTAACTTTAGCCTTTACAACGATTTTATCGATTGTCGTCGCAATTTTTGGTGGCTTTTTTATTGAGTGGATTTTACGCTTTATGCAAACACCCGCAAATATATTAGATATGAGTATAAGCTATGCTCAAATTTTATTTTTCACATTACCAATTATGTTCTGGTATATGGTGTACACAACCTTTATGCGTGGTGTAGGTGATTCCAAAACACCTTTTTTATTTTTAGTCATAAGTGTTATTTTAAATATCGCATTCCTACCACCATTAGTTTTCGGCTGGCTTGGCCTGCCTAAGTTTGGTTTGAACGGCGCTGCTTATGCCTCTGTTTTATCCAATCTAGTGACGATGTTATTATTATTTGCCTACTTGCATAAAACAAAGCATATTTTACGCTTAGACAAATCGATTCTACAGCATTTTAAATTAAAGAAGGATATTTTAGCTTCATTATTAAAATTAGCCATTCCGGCAAGCATTAGTATGGTTGCAATCTCTGTAGCAGAAATTGCTGTAATAGGCTTTGTTAATGTTTACGGCTCCGATGCTACTGCTGCTTACGGTGTTGTCAATCAGGTCGCTAGCTATGCACAGGTGCCTGCGATGAGTATTGCTATTGCGACCTCAGTATTCGTGGCGCAGGCTTTAGGGGCAAACTCTACGGATATGATTAAAAAAATTCGTCAATTTGGTGTGCTCGTTAACTATATTTTAGGTGGCGCGATTATTTTAATCATGTATTTATTTGCGGAGCCTATTTTATCTTTCTTTATTGATAAACAGGACACGGTACTCATCGCCAAGAATTATTTATATATCGCATTTTGGAGTTATTTAATTTTTGGCCATACACAAACCGTTTCAGCTACAATGCGAGCTACGGGTGTTGTCTTATGGCCTACAATTTTCCTAGTTATCGCCATTTGGGTAGTCGAGGTACCATTGGCGTTTGTTTTATCGCACTACACTACATTCGCGCTAAATGGCGTTTGGATTGCTTACCCTGCTGCCTTCTGTGTACATTTTGTATTACAATACGCATACTTCAAGCTAGGCTGGCAAAAACGAACATTAAAAGCAATGCTCAGCGATTAATTTTATGATAGGGTCTGTAGACAAAGTTACTGTAACTTTGTCTACAGCAATTCTCTATAGGTGTATAGAAAAAGAATATAATTGAAGCAGTAAATATCGGACCTAATTTATAAGTGAAACGTTCTCTTTTCAAAATTATGCCTGTTTGCCCACTAGCTTGAGATGCAAATAATCTAGATATAGCTCCCCCACTACTTGAAAAGTAAAAAGTGCCCCCAGCGAAGACTATACCAGTGAAAAACATTACCTCGATCATTCTTACGGAGAAAAATGAAGCAATAAAATACGTAATTAAAACTTCCACAATAAATGCTACTATTATAATTATCAAATTTTCCTACTCATATTTATCCTCCTACTCTTCAAAGTTTACCTTCTAACTATGTATGCGATTGATTTTGTATATAGTTCCAATTTTGCACTCATTAACCAATCCATTTTCATTACAGCTCTTCTTTTTTTGCATAAAAAAAAGGCATCCTACTGAAAGGATGCCTTTTTTATGGTTACATCATTAAAATTAAAGTTTTACGATGTTTGTAGCTTGAGGTCCGCGTTGGCCTTCTTCTACTGAGAACTCAACTTTTTGGCCTTCTTCAAGTGTTTTGAAACCTTCACCTTGGATAGCTGAGAAGTGAGCGAAAACGTCATTTCCACCTTCTACTTCGATGAATCCAAAACCTTTTTCTGAGTTAAACCATTTTACTGTACCTTGTGCCATTTTGCATGACCTCCATTAATTGTATTTAAGTAAAATCATTTTACTTCAAAAGAAAAAAATTCACATATTACAAAAAGCATCAAACAAAACACGATTACTCTTTGTAATATGTGAATTTATTGTTCTCTTGAAAACGATTTTATTATACTTAATATATAAGAAAAAATCATATTTGTCTAGTGTAAAAGCAGATTTTCTAAAATTTAGTTTCTTTCTTCCCCGTTTCGTTACAAAAATAAGTTCAACTACGAGGTATATTTCACTTTTTAGAGCCATGTACTCCGTTAGTTTTCACAAGTTTCTTTCTTATTCATTCCTTATTAATCTTCAATATAATATATTACAATGACTTAAATTTTAGTTATCCTTTGAAATAAAGTTTAACAAACGAGCTTTATTAAGCTAACACAAGCACATTCTTTGTATTAGTAGGTCCGTCTGGTTCAGGGCGTACATTTGTGGCTTGGAGTAACAGCGACAGGATGCTTTTTGAGCGAAAGCGAAGCGAGGTTGGTCACGCAAGCATTATCAAAGCCTGTGATGGTCTTACCCTTCGTTCCTTTACTTACTCGCTCTAAGGTCTCATCTGTCACGCTAATCCCAAGGAGTCGCCCCCATCTTCTGGATGACACCCTAATTTATAGTGCTGAAAGGAGTTAAAGCGTTTCATATATAACTTGTCCCATTTGAGTGACGTCATAATCTCCTAGTGCGACCACTTCTGATTGGAATTCTGGTGAATTTAAAATCTCTTTTACCGATTCAACCAGCAGTTGGTTTTCAGGTGTTTTTAATAAGACAATATCATAACGTTCTCTAATGAGTGGTATAAAGTCAACCTCTATGAGTTTTGATATTTTTTCAATGCCTATTCCAATGTCTGCATGCCCATTTGCGACAGCAGAGGCTACATCTATATGGCTCATTTCTTCTTCGTTATACCCATCTATTGTGGTTGGCGATATGTGATGAATTCGTAATTGTTCATCTAGGAAAGTACGAGCACCTGAACCTTTTTCACGGTTCATCAATTTTAATGATTTGGTCTTAAAATCATCCATTGATTGAATTTGCAACGGATTTCCTTTTTGAACATAAAAGCCTGCTCGGCGTGAAATCAGATTGAGAAGAATATATGAGTGACTTACAAAAATCTTTTTTAAATAAGGTGTATTATATTCCCCTGTATCCCCATCGTACAAATGTAAACTAGCAATATCACAATCCCCGTTATACAGCGCCATGACACCATTAAAGCTACCTTCATGCGAGCGCAACACTTTAATTGATTGTTTTTTCTCTATATATTTTCCTAATAAGTCTAAGGCTAAATCTTGTCCGCTAATAATAATTTTTTTATTTTTTGTCGAAGGAGTAGTCGAGGCAGTAGATGCAGCAGGAGTGACTCCTGTCTTACTCTTTTGTATATATAATTGTAAATCGGTTTTATCCACTCGCATTTGTCGGCCTACACGAAAAATAGGTAAATCTCCTTTTTTCACTAAATCGTAAATCGTTAATTTTGAAACCTTTAATAATTGAGCCACCTCTTCAATCGTATAGGAATGTTCATGTGACATGTAAAAAATCTCCCCTTCTGCTTCTATTGATTCTATAGTATCGTAATTATCATATTTTTTACATCTTAAAAGTTTCTAGTGATTTGGTATTTCTTTTTTAGACATAACTAATTATAATTAGTTATGTCTTGTTATAACGAGTTATAAAAGGAGTACAATCAACGTGAAAAAGTATTATAGTTTAATAGCTATATTGGTACTACTTATCGGCATTTTAGCAGGTTGTGGTAGCCAAGGAAGCAACAACAAAGTAAACGAACCAGTCGAGTTAACGATTTCCGCAGCAGCTAGTTTACAAGATTCATTAGAAGAACTTCAAAAAAACTATGAAAATGAACACGATACGATTAAAATCACATTTAACTTTGGTGGCTCTGGTGCTTTACAACAACAAATTTTAGAAGGTGCTCCTGTTGATCTTTTCTTTTCAGCGGCAGAAGATAAGTTTGATGAGCTAGTTCAAAAAGGTTTAATCGATAAAAAACAAGGAACGGATCTTTTAGCGAACGAATTAGTGTTAATCGTTCCGAAGAAAAATGAAAAACATATTCAATCATTTGGAGACTTAACAAAAGTTGATAAGATTGCTATTGGTACACCTGAAACGGTCCCTGCTGGCAAGTACGGTATAGAGACATTGAAAAACATGAACCTATGGGAAAATGCAGAACCAAAAGTAGTGTATACAAAAGACGTACGACAAGTTCTTACTTATACAGAAACTGAAAATGTTGATGCAGGGCTGGTTTATAAAACAGATGCCCTTGTATCAGAAAAAGTCGATGTCGTTGCTACAGCTAAAGAAGATACACATACACCTATTATTTATCCTGTAGGTGTTATCAAAGATAGTAAGCATGCAAAAGAAGCGGAGGATTTTTATCACTATTTACAAAGTGAGCAAGCGATGAAAGTATTTAAAAAATATGGTTTTCAGGGAACTCATTCATAGATGAGCACGGATTTCTGGTCACCTATTAAACTTTCTATCGAAATAGCGCTTGTGTCAGGAGTAATTGTAATAGTAACTGGTATTCTATTTGGTAAATGGATGGCAAAGCGTAATTTCAAAGGAAAATTATTTCTAGAAACAGTGTTACTTTTACCATTAGTATTACCTCCTACTGTAATAGGCTTTCTTCTAATTGTTATTTTTGGTAAAAACAGCGTGCTTGGTAACTTGATTACATGGCTTTTTAATCAACCCATTATGTTCACATGGTGGGCGGCGGTCATTGCCTCTACTGTTGTGGCATTTCCTTTAATGTATCAATCAGCAAAAACTGGCTTTGAATCTGTTGATGTGGACATTGAGAACGCTGCACGTGTTGATGGTGCTCACGAATGGCAAGTTTTTTTCTTTATTGCTATCCCTCTTGCATTAAAATCAATTGTCTCAGGTGGAATTTTAAGTTTCACACGAGCTTTAGGTGAATTTGGTGCAACCTTAATGTTTGCCGGAAACCTTCCAGGCAAAACGCAAACTACGCCACTTGCTATTTATATGGCAATTGGCTCGGGTAACATGTCACTCGCTTGGTCATGGGTGATTTGTATGATAGGTATTTCCTTCCTTATGCTTCTGAGCGTTCATTTTATGAAGGCATAAAATGAAATGTTAACTAGTGGCTCTTCCCCTACAAATATAGTAAAAGATGTAGTCGGTGCAAACTAATCTGTACCAACTACATCTTTTCTTTTTACCCCCCACTAATTGGTGGAATAAACGCGATTGTATCCCCTTTTTTTACAACCGTTGCATCTGTTGCGAATTCCTCATTTACTGCTGTCATGACATGTTGTAAATTAACTTGTGAATATTGCGTTTCCATCCATTCTTTAATTTGTCCAACTGTATGGTCTGCTAAGTCTATACATAATTTTGACTCACCGATCATTTCTTGTAAGTGCGCAAACAATAATATGTTAATCACAAGATTCCTCCTCACCCATTGATGGATTTCCTTTTGGATAAGGGACATTTTCTAATTGATCACCAATCCATTCAGTCCCATCTTCCCAATACTCTTTTTTCCAAATAGGCACAATTTGTTTAATACGGTCAATAGCATATTCATTGGCTTCATAGGCTATTTTACGATGTGGTGATGACACCGCAATTACTACGGCAATATCCGAAATTTCTAAATGACCAACACGATGTGTAATGGCTACTTTCGCTTCTGGCCATCGCTCTTGTATTTCTTTACATATTTGTTCAAACATTTTAATAGCCATAGATGGATAAGCTTGATATTCCAAATGTAGTGTTTTCTTGCCTTTTGTCATTTCACGTACTGTTCCGATGAAAACAGTGATTGCACCAGCATTTCGATCTGTTACTTTTTGTCTAACTTCTTCAACATCAATTGGTTTATCAATGATTTCAAACAACGATGTAGTCATGATTTTCTCCTCATTTCCTGCATAAGAAAATCCATATATTGTGCTTTTTCATTAATTGAAAAAGTTGGATAATCTAACGGTTTATTTAGTGGATATGTTGGCCAATAAAGAACACAAATGATATTGCCTACTTTTTCTAGCAAAGATTCATCTTCCGCCTGCCGCAAAAGAACAACCTTCGGATAGTCTTCATTTTTATAGCCTTCAATGAAAATGATATCCATATGAAATGTTTCATAAATAGCTAGAATATCAGCAAGCTGCCAGGTACTTTGGTGAATACTCATGCGCAAAGTACCTTGTCCTTCAACTGCTGTTATACTTGCGCCAGCCTTCTCATGACGAACACTATCTTTTGAACTTTCGATCATAGGGATACCACCGTGTCCATGGTGCTTGATTGTTCCTACACGAAAACCTTCTGTCGTGGCTTGTGTAATGAGCTGTTCCATTAACGTTGTCTTACCACTATTTTGATAGCCTACGATTTGTAAGATTTTTCGATGTTGCCCCATGGCCACTCACTTCCTTGCAAATCTTCTAACAATAAAACGACTACTTGCATGCCTTTTTCGTATCCACGTGATCCACCTGGTAATACAATAAAGGCATTTGCCTCTGCTAAAGAAGAAACGGCACTAGATTTATCGAACCCAGAGGGAACTGCCATTAATTGACCGTTTTCGTAAGACGCATTCGCACGCACAAAACGGGTAAATGGATTCGGTTTTTTAAAGTCTGCATTTAAAATAGCGTGCTCTCTACGTAAATGTGGTTGCTTATTGCCAAAAGCCGTACGAATAATCGGTCGTGTAAATAATTCAAACCCAACATAGCACGCTGATGGGTTACCTGAAAGTCCAAATAATAATTGACCATTTCGAGCTGCAACAGTTGTGACACTACCTGGTCGCATTGCTACTTTATTAAAAAGTACTTGTGCGTCAATGGCTTCATAAATGGCAGGTAAGTAATCGTAATCACCTACTGATACTCCTCCTGTTGTAATCAATATATCTACTTCCTGAAGAGCTTTTTCAACAGCTTGAATACATAAATTTAGCTCATCGCTGAATTTACCAAAATATTTGACGGTTGCTCCAGCACGTTCAATTTGAGCCATTATCATATAGGCATTACTATTACGAATTTTCCCAGGCTGTAAAGCATCACTTGGTTCTAGTAATTCACTTCCTGTTGCAATTACGCCAACGATTGGTTTTCGAAAAACAGGTACTTGATCATAACCAAAAGTAGCAAGTAATGCGACAACACCTGGATTGATGTATTGTCCTTTTTCCATAAGAATTGCGCCTTTTTGAACGTCCTCTCCCTTATAGGAAATATTTGTTCCTGCTTCATAAGCGCGTTTAATCGACATATAAGGCTGATTGTCTTCTTCAAATGTGTGCGTTAATTCGAGCATAACGACAGCATCACATCCGTTCGGGATAGGAGCCCCTGTCATAATGCGCACCGCTTCACGATCACCGACCTCTCCCTCAAATACATAGCCCGCACCAATTTTCCCTACTACTTTAAAGGTTACTGGATTGTCTGAACTTGCCCTTTGACTATCGACCGAGCGAATAGCATAACCATCATAGGGTGAACGATCAAAAGCTGGTACATCTTGGTCAGCAGCAACATCTTCTGCTAAAAAACGTCCATGTGCTTGCTGTAGTGAAACAACTTCTATTTTTTCTTGGAAGGCAAACTCCATGACACGTTGAACAGCTTCTCCAACAGCAATTGGTTTTCTTTTTTCTAACATTTTAGAACACTCCTTTATCCGAATAAACGATAATAAATGGTTTTAGCTTTTTGTATATCTTGTACACCGTGAATGACAACTCGTCCATCTTGGAAAATCACTAGTCGATAATCTTCTGCTTGGCAAGATAGTAAATAAGGATTTTGTTGAATATCACCATAGGGACTAAGTTGAACGGCGAGCTGATCAAAATTATAATGAATCGTTTTTACCGGACGTATTTGAATAGCATCGCGACCACATAATACGTTTAACTTTGTTTGATTTTCATATGATAAATACGGATAGGTCGGATTTTTGCCACAGGATGGACAATCATGATTGCGAACTTTTTCAACGTTAATTTCATAATGTTGATTTTGCCAAACATCAAAAGTTAAATAACTTTTTCGTAATGCTTCTTCATCACCTACTAAAAACTTTAATACCTCAGCCACCTGATAAGCGGCAACGATTTGAACAGTCGGACTTATAATTCCTACTGTATCGCATGTCATCCCTGTATTGGGCATCGCTGCTAGCAAACAATGTAAACAAGGTGTTTTACCGGGCACAATCGTATAAGTAGCGCCATAACTGCCAACACAAGAACCATACACCCAAGGAATTTGATATTTTTGTGCAAGATCGTTCATCATAAAGCGAATATCAAAATTGTCCGTTGCATCCACCATCATATCTACATCCGCAAGCAGTGGGATTATTTGCTCTGTATACGCATCAAGAATATATTCATTAATTTCTACCTCTGCGTTAATGCTTTGTAGTCGTTTTTTTGCAGCGATTACTTTCGGTACCTTTTCTTGCGCATCTTGTTCGGTATATAGTTGTTGCCTTTGTAAATTACTCCTCTCTACATAATCACGATCAATAATCGTCAACTTTCCGACGCCTGCCCTGACAAGCGCCTCAGCGCTAGCACTACCTAAAGCACCAACTCCTATCATCAGGACATGCTTTTCTTTTAGTAGTAGCTGCCCGTTCTCTCCGATTGGGCTGAATAATTGTTGTCTAGAATATCTATTATGCATAAACGTTTTTGCCTTTCTTTCTATGAATTTTAGTTTGACCTTTTAATATATAGCTTTATAATAAAAGCAATGTTTTTCAGCAAAAACAAAAATCAACTTATAAAAGGAGGTCTTTTCCCTTGCATCCCACACATAGTGAACTTCTTATCCGAGCTGCCATTTTAACAGTGAGTGACACACGCACGAAGGCGGATGATCGTGGTGGTCAGCGTATTCAATCATTACTTCAAGAAGCTTCATTTGAATTAGTAGACTACCAAATGTCAAAAGATGAACCTCTTGAAATCTCCAATCATGTACTTAAATGGTGCGCTGATCAAAGCATTAATACCATTATCGTAACAGGAGGCACAGGATTTACACCGAGAGACCAAACTTACGACACGATTCTCCCTCTTTTCGAAAAAGAAATGATGGGCTTTGGTGAATTATTTCGAACACTAAGTTATGAAGAAATTGGCCCAAAAGCCATGTTTAGTCGTACAACAGCGGGTAGTCGCGATAAAACGGCTATCTATGTACTACCAGGTTCAACTAATGCCGTGACCCTTGCCATGACAAAACTGATTCTTCCTACTGTTCAACATTTTGTCGGTGAGTTGAATCGCATATGAAAATGGCTGGTGTTGTCTTAGCTGGCGGCCAATCTTCACGATATGGTCAACCGAAAATGTTTGAATTATTTGCTGGTCTACCTTTATATAAGCACAGTCTCATAGCCTTACAAAAAAATCAACTACAGCCTTTAATTATTGCTACGAATGCTAGCTTGCACTCAAAGTTTGTAGAAGAAAATGTCCAATGGATTATTGAAAAACAGCCTCATCAAGGACCTCTGTTTGCCTTGCATAATATAATGACAAATTTTCCGGAAGTAGAGTGGTTTTTCGTCATAGCTAGTGATATGCCTTTTATCAATGCAGAATTTGTCCAAACTATGCTCACATTTATCGATGATCGTTATGATGCGATTGTTCCTAAACAAGCTTCAAGATTACAACCTCTTGCTGCTTTATATCGACGCAGCGCATTACCAAAAGCACAGCAATTAGTCCAACAAAACAAGCGAAGTATGAAAGTCTTGTTAGAGCAACTTCAAGTATGTTATGTTCCATTTGAAGAAAGCTCCACATTTATCAATATCAACTCTCAACAAGATTGGCTACAAACATTCGAAAGGAAGTCTAATAATGAGTAATTTTACACACTGGAATGAAGAAGGTCGTCCGAAAATGGTCGACATTTCAGATAAAACAATCACAAACCGTACAGCGATCGCTCGTAGTACAATCACGTTATCCGATGAAGTCTATCAAGCTATCCAACAGGGAGGCATTAAAAAAGGCGACCCAACGCAAGTGGCACAAATTGCGGGGATTATGGGTGCTAAAAAAACGGCTGATATTATCCCAATGTGCCATCCGATTATGTTACAAGGAACAGATCTTCAATTTGACTATACAAAAGCAGAGGTAGGTTACGAACTTCACATTCAAGCTACAGTAAAATGTAATGGTAAAACAGGTGTTGAAATGGAAGCATTAACTGCTGTATCCATTGCTGCTCTGACTTTTTATGATATGTGTAAAGCCGTCGACAAATCTATGGTGATTAAAGAAACATACCTCGTTCAAAAAACGGGCGGAAAAAGTGGCGATTTTGTGCATAAATAAACAGAAAAAATCCGGCATTTGCCGATTTTTTTCTGTTTATTAACATAAGTCACCAGCACTAACTAATACCACGCTATTTCGTCTAACCACCGATATGTGACATTTCAATTTTTGCGTGTTTCCTTTTTTCCATTGTCTGTTCATTTCGTTCATCGGAATAGCGATCTTTCCTATTTTCCCAAACATTCGAAATGCATTGGGTAATCGTTTCATCATCTTCCCCTGACCTTAACAATTCTCGTAGATTCGTTCCTTCTGTAGCAAATAAGCACGTATATAATGTTCCCTCTGCCGAAATACGGGCACGAGAACAACTGGAGCAAAACGAATCTGTTACAGATGATATTACGCCAATTTCACCTTGAGCATCCTCATATTGATAACGTGTAGCCACTTCCCCTTTATAATTAGGCGCAACAGGATGCAGAGGGGAGAGTTGATGGACTTGGTCAATGATTTCTTTCTTTGACACAACTTCATCTAGCCGCCAACCATTCGAATTACCGACATCCATATATTCAATAAAGCGAAGAATATGCTGTTTCTCTTTAAAATATTGTGCCATCGACATGATATCTTGCTCATTTTTTCCTTTTTGAACGACCATATTGATCTTCACTTGTAAGCCCGCTTCTGCCGCTTTTTCTATACCTTCTAATACCGTTTTTACCTTTCCTCGATGGCCATTCATCTCGAAAAAACGTTCCTCATTTAGAGAATCTAGACTAATAGCTACTCGTGATAAACCTGCTCTCGCCAATTCATTAGCATATTTTTTCAACAATGTGCCATTCGTCGTTAAGGCAATATCTTCTACTCCAGCTATGCGGTGTAGACGTTCAATTAATGTCGGCAGATCACGACGTAGTAAAGGCTCACCACCAGTAATGCGTACTTTTTTCACACCTAATGAAACGAAAATCTTTACTAATCGTTCGATTTCGTCAAAACTCAATATTTTATCGGACGGTAAAAAAGCATAATCTGGACCAAATACTTCTGCGGGCATGCAATATTGACAACGAAAATTACAACGGTCTGTTACTGATATCCTTAAATCTCTTAATGGTCTGTGTAGTTGGTCTTGTAGGTTGGTAATGTTAATCTCTTCCTTTCATTTTATTTGTAGGTAAATGAATACGTTCTTTGTGTGTATAAATATTAAGTGAATTTTGGCGAATAAAGCCTACCGTCGTAATACCGAGTTGCTCTGCCAATTGCAATGCTAATTCTGTTGGAGCAGATTTAGATAGCACAATTTCACAGCCAATTTTCGATACTTTAAGTAAAATCTCAGATGAAATCCTTCCGCTAAATACGATAATTTTGTCCTGAATGCTAATTTTGTTTTTTAGGCAATAACCATAAATTTTATCTAAGGCATTATGACGCCCAATATCCATTCGGCTTAATAAAACGCCATTCGCATCACATAGCGCTGCATTATGAACACCACCAGTTTGTTTGAATGTTTCGGCCAAATCTTGCATATCACGCATTAAACGAAAACAATCGTCTGTAGTAATACGCACATGAATGCCTTCCATTTTTTTAGCGACTAATGCATCATTAGCAAATACAAACCCTTGACGGCTCATGCCACAGCAAGAAGTAATGTAACGCTTATTTTGAATTTGTTGAAAGTAAGGATTCACACGCTTTGTTTTAACGTGCACAAAACCTTCCTTTTCTTGGTGCCAAATGGCTTCAATATCTTCGTAATCGCGAATAATTCGTTCAGAAGCCAAATAGCCAATAACCATATCTTCTACATACTCTGGTGTACAAACCATCGTCACGAATTCTTGCTCATTAATCTTCACTGTGACCGCATATTCTGTGACAACAGTATCTTCTATTTCATTGAATTGATTACCTTCAACACGTATTATTTCTCTAGTTACTGCGCGTTCCATATGGCATCCCCTTTATTCGCTAATATTATCTTCGAAAACAAAGACAGAAATAGCAAAATCTTCTTCAATTTTGATATCTGAAAATAAATGGAGTAACTTAGTGCCCATCAATTCTTCCATGCCGTCTGGAGGTGATTTAGTATACAAATCTTGAATCATTCTTGTACGTGCAGCATGAACCATTTTTAACCCTTCAGGCGTACTCGCAATAAATTTTTCTGTCGGTGTGATATTACCATATAAAGTTGAGACAGCCATGTTCTCTACGAAAACTGTATGAATACGCTCTGGTCCTTTTCCAAATATATCTTTGCGTAGTTTTCGAATAATGTCGTTGAACTCATGCACTTTTTTTGACATTTTACCGATTCTCCCAACGTAATTAATCTTTTTATCCTATGTTCATGGGGGTCACCCTTACAGTTTGTTAATAATATAGCAACTTAAATAAAAATTAAAGAGAAAATATCCAATGATAAATATTATCAGTCCTCGATCAATTAAGCCTTGGCGTAATTGCGTCCGGATTTTGAATTGTGCCCGCACAATTCATTCCTTTTAAAATCCGTGACATCCGCCGGAGGCTTTATCTTCATTCAGGAAGTAGGGAAACCTATTGAAAAAGAAGCTACATCTGCATTTATCTAACCACCTTCTGAGATAGGAATTTCTACTGAATGAAGATAAATTTTATTATAATTATTGTCGATTTTGGCTGAAAAGGCTATAATAATTGGTATTACATATGGAATGAAAGTATTTTGATTCCTTTGTCATGGTTTCATACAAATAAGTTTGAACTATAGGCATGGTGGTTTTAATATTTAAATTCTATAGTTATATTGAATAAAAAATAAAAGTTGATTGAATTTTTAGCAAGGCCTGTTAAGAATTTTATCCACCATGAATAAATAGCATGTTAGTACATGCCTTTTCATGGTGGATTTTTTTATTTTTGAGCAATATCAACATCGACAACAAATACTACACGCTTTTTGCATCTATGTTGGTGTAGAAATTGGACAAATTGGGAAATGACATTATAACAAGACAAATTAAAATAAAAAAGCTCGTAACTCTATTCCCGTTTATCCTAAGTATTAACCTGTTGTCAAATAAGTCTCAAAGAGCAAAAGGAGGAAAATACCTTGACTACAATTAAAATTAATGGCCAACCGTATGATGTAGCAGAGGGGGCTACAATACTTGATACCATTAATCAAAATGGCATCGCCCATCCACAAATTTGTCATGTACCAGCTGTTGATCCTATCGAAACTTGTGATACATGTATCGTCGAAGTGAATGGACAATTAGTTCGCTCTTGTTCAACAAAAGCAGTAAACGGCATGGATATCCAACTTACTTCTGATAAAGCGAAAGCTGCACAAACAGAAGCAATGGACCGTTTACTAGAAAATCATTTACTGTACTGCACAGTTTGCGATAATAACAACGGAAATTGTACATTACACAATACAGCAGAATTAATGGAAATCGAACATCAAAAATATCCTTATCAACCAAAAGTTGAACCACACGAAGTAGACATGTCTCACCCGTTTTATCGATATGATCCAAATCAATGTATCGCATGCGGACAATGTGTAGAGGTTTGTCAAAACTTACAAGTTAATGAAACATTATCTCTTGATTGGGAGGCCGAAAGACCAAAAGTAATTTGGGATGAAGGCGTGGCTATTAACGATTCTTCATGTGTAGGCTGTGGACAATGTGTGACTGTTTGTCCATGTAATGCCTTAATGGAAAAATCAATGCTCGGTGAAGCTGGTTTTATGACTGGGCTTAAACAAGAAACATTAGATCCGATGATTAATTTAATTAAGGAAGTTGAACCTGGGTATAGTGGTATCTTTGCCGTTTCTGAAGTCGAAGCAGCTATGCGTAGTAAACGTACGAAGAAAACAAAAACAGTTTGTACTTTCTGTGGTGTAGGTTGTTCGTTCGAAGTGTGGACAAAAGACCGCAAAATTTTAAAAGTGCAACCTTCTGACGGTCCTGTAAATGCTATTTCCACTTGTGTAAAAGGAAAATTCGGCTGGGACTTCATCAACTCTGAAGAACGAATTACAAAACCATTAATTCGTAAAAATGATGCATTTGTTGAATCTTCATGGGATGAAGCACTTGACTTAATTGCTACTAAACTAGGTGGTATTCAAAAAGAATATGGTTCTGGTTCTGTCGGCTTTATTTCTTCTTCAAAAATTACAAACGAAGAAAACTATTTAATTCAAAAAATGGCACGTCAACTATTCGAAACAAATGACGTTGATAACTGCTCACGCTATTGTCAATCGCCAGCTACAGATGGCCTACTACGCACAGTTGGTATAGGTGGCGACGCTGGAACGATCAAAGATATTGCAAAAGCTGGCCTTGTTATTATTGTTGGGGCAAACCCTGCAGAAGGTCACCCTGTTTTAGCTACTCGTGTAAAACGTGCCCATAAGTTACACGGTCAAAAATTAATTGTTGCCGACGTTCGTAAACATGAAATGGCTGAGCGTTCTGATATTTTCATGCGTCCAAAACAAGGAACAGACCAAGTATGGTTAATGGCCGTTACAAAATATATGATCGATCAAGGTTGGCATGATGAAGCCTTCATTCAAGAGAACGTGCACTTCTTTGATGATTTTAAAGATGTACTTGAAACATACACACTAGAATATGCAGAAAAAGAAACGGGCATTTCAAAAGAAACGTTGATAAATGTTGCTGAAATGATTCGTGATGCTGACGGTACATGTGTACTTTGGGGTATGGGTGTTACACAAAATACAGGTGGCTCCTATACATCAGCTGCAATTTCTAACCTACTTCTAGCTACTGGTAACTATCGTCGTCCAGGTGCAGGTGCCTACCCTCTTCGTGGTCACAACAATGTTCAAGGTGCTTGTGATATGGGTACACTACCGAATCTATTACCAGGTAATCAAAAAGTAATAGACGACGAAGCACGTAAGAAATTTGAAGAAGCATATGGTGTGAAAATCAAACCTGAACCAGGTCGTACGAATATGGCAATGTTAGATGCGATCATGGAAGGTAAAATGAAAGCAATGTATTTAGTTGGGGAAGATATGGCACTAGTAGATTGCGATGCTAACCATGTAGATAAAGTACTTTCACAATTAGACTTCTTTGTTGTACAAGATTGCTTCCTTTCACGTACAGCACAATATGCGGATGTTATTTTACCAGCAGCACCTTCTCTTGAAAAAGAAGGTACGTTCACGAATACAGAGCGTCGTGTGCAACGACTATATCAAGCATTACCAACACTTGGTGAATCAAAAGCCGATTGGGAAATCCTTCAATTAGTAGCACGTCGCCTAGGCGCTGACTGGAATTACAGTCACCCAAGTGAAATCTTTGCTGAAATGGCTAGTCTTGCACCATTCTTCTCGCAAGCAAACTATGATGTATTAGAAAATTGGGGTAGCTTCTGTTGGGGTAGCCTTGATGGTAAAGACACACCATTACTATATGAGGATGGCTTTAACTTCCCTGACAAAAAAGCTCGATTTGCTTTAAATGATTGGATTAGACCGGTTGAATATGAAGCGCAATATGACTGTCATATTAATAACGGTCGTATGCTTGAACACTTCCATGAAGGTAATATGACAAATAAATCAAAAGGGATTCAATCGAAAGTACCTGAAATTTTTGTTGAAGTATCACCGGAGCTAGCAAAAGAACGCGGCATTGAAGATGGAGCTCTTCTTCGTTTAGTGTCTCCTCAAGGCGCATTAAAATTAAATGCCCTAGTAACAGATCGCGTACAAGGAAATGAACTTTTCTTGCCTATGAACTCTGTTAGCAAAGATTCAGCGATTAATTTCTTAACGGGTCCAGCTGGAGACATCAATACATCGACACCGGCGTACAAACAAACAAAAGTACGTGTAGAAGTATTGAAGCAAAAAGGAAAATCGCCACTTCCTAGAACAAACCCACGTTATAAAAAACGTCATCCACAAAATGGTGTTGAGGTACAACGTAAATGGAACCGTCCTGGCTACGTTCACTTAACAACTAACGAAAGGGAGTGATTTCATGGCTGCACCAATTACGACAATTAAAAAAGCGCAAATAACAGAAGAACAACTAAAGGAAGAAAAGTTAGAGAATTTAAAGCAACTTCTTTCTGAGAATGAAGAAATGGTAAACCAGGTCTTTACGATCATGGCAGAATTAAATGATATTGGAGCGCTAGAAGCTGCTACGAAACTACTTGAAGCAAAAGAGGATGTTGCACATATTGCTCTTGGTCAATTAACGCGTAAGCCAGTGACGAATATTATCAACAACTTAATGGGTGTTGCGGGAGCATTAACCGAACTGAATCCCGAAACAACAACAAAGCTTGTTGAGGGCTTAAATACTGGTATAAATGAAGCGAACAAGGCCGTTGAATCGGACGAAAAGGTTAGTGCCTTTAAGTTGTTCAAAATGTTAAACGATCCTGATGTTAATCGTGCTGTTAACTTTGGCGTTCACTTCTTAAAAGGGCTTGGCAAAGGCCTAAAATAGGAAGGTGGTTTCTAATATGCTAACGAACGAACACATTTTAAAAACTTTGCAGAAAATCGATGATCCAGAACTTCATAAAAGCATCGTTGACTTGAATATGGTACGCAATATTCAAGTCAACGGTACGGATATCTCACTTGATATTATTTTGACTATTCAAGGATGTCCTTTAAAAGCTAAAATCCAACAAGATGTTGAAGAAGCGTTGAAAGCGATCGGTGCATCAAAAGTCTCCATTGCATTTGGTTCTATGACAGATGACGAACGTCGTAGTTTAACAGCTTCTTTAAAATCAGAAAAAGTGACGGATAAAGGTATGCCTAAAATGCTTCTTCCCGATTCTGGTGTTAAATTTATAGCAGTTACTAGTGGTAAAGGTGGCGTCGGTAAATCTACCGTGACAATTAACTTAGCAGTAGCTCTTGCCCGTCTTGGAAAACGTGTAGGTATTTTAGACGCCGATATATATGGCTTCAGTATTCCTGCCATGATGAAGATTCAACAAAAGCCAACAATGATTGACCAAACGGCTATTCCAGTAATCAGTCATGGTGTGAAGATCATGTCGATGGGTTTTTTCACAAACGAAAACCAACCTGTCATGTGGCGTGGCCCAATGCTCAACAAATGGATTCGTAATTTCCTTGTCAATACACATTGGGATGAATTAGATTATCTCCTTATAGACTTACCACCTGGTACAGGAGATGTAGCCATTGATATGGCGGCAATGATTCCACAAGCGCAGGAAATTATTGTCACAACACCACACCTTGCAGCTTCTCATGTTGCTTCTCGTGCAGGTCTGATGGCTCAACATACGAAACATACGATTCTTGGTGTAGTTGAAAACATGGCCTACTTCGAAAACTCAAATGGTGAAAAGAACTATTTATTCGGTCAAGGTGGCGCAGAAAAATTAGCAGAAGAACTTCAGACAAGTATCCTCGCTCAAGTTCCATTTGCGCAACCTGAGGAAAATACAGGTTCTTCCGTTTATGACGAAGACTCCATTATCGGTGAGGTATTTACCCATCTTGCAGAAGATATGATGTATCGATAAAGAGAAAGTAGGCGGTTTTCTTCATCCCCTACTGAAGATTAGTCTTCCCCAATCAGGCTTTTACCGGCAGTTATTCTCCTGCCAAAGAGCATGATAAAACACAAAAATCCTTGGCTCGCTTTTACACGAGCCAAGGATTTTTTTATGGAGCAATGTTCAAATTTGAAACACTCCCCTATATGTAATTCAATAGCCTGCTTTTTTTAAAACTTGCATAAAATAAAAACGGTACGTATTTTTAACGAAAGAATCTAAAGGCAGCCCAACATTTAATTGATACTTTGTAAAAATAAAATAAAAACGCTTATCCCATTTTAATCGTAATAACTCCCCAGCATCGTCACCGTATTTCTCCGTAAATTCCTCAATTAAAGGTTCAATCATATAGTAGCAATAATCTTTTAAGTTTGCGAGAGCCTCTATATCTTTCTCCTTTTGAAAACGTGTAATCCAATCTTCTAATTGTTCGTTCATGTTAAATTCATCTCTCTTTATTGAGTTTCTTCCTATTATATTATAACGCTTTTTATAAGTTTTAGCTCCTCTTGTTGACGTATTGTGATTTGAAAAGGTTTTAATTTTAACTCTGCTAATTTATGAGCCGTTTATTATATTCAATCCACTTTTCCATTTCTCTCTCCACGGCTCGATTTTGCCATTCAAACCAAATACCAGAACATTCACTACAGTGACTGTCTACCCCATTTTTATTATGCATATCTTTACGAGTAAATACAGTTTTTTTACGACAGCTGTAGCAGTAAACTTCTTTCTCTTTATCAAATTCCATCACTATCAACTCCAACATTTTTACACATATTCCTTTCCGTTTTTTATATAAATTATTCTAAAACAGGGAAAACGGCATGAAAATCGTATCGTCCTTCGAGTTGGCTCTAGCTGTTCACAACCTTGTATACAATGACTCAACTATGACATTAGGATTAACTTTAAATAGTAGGGTTTTGTATTAAACCCTTTTCCTATAAACATGTGATGAACAAAAAGAACCACATACGGTAAAGTCGTATGTGGCTCTTCCACAAGTGCAAATGAAGTCATAATGTGTAGAAGTTGAGTAAATATTTATTTGTTTTTTCTACCATATAGCCATAATGAGATACGCGTAAAAACAATAATAGAAGCAATAATATAAATTACACTATGCATTGGGGAAAAAATCATATCGTTCCATTCATAATGGACACCAAATTGAATTTCATAATTATTCCCTGCTTCAGGTGCACCTTCAAAAACCTTATCAAGGGAATCACGCATCAAAGCTTCTCTAAACAAAACTGTTGTATGACTAATCGGGAATATCATGATTATTTTTTGTACAAAATCAGGTACTGCGCCAAGTGGCACGTATACTCCGCATAAAAAACCAATAGCGGTACCTACAACTGTATTTAAGGTTGAAAAAGCATTTTGTGTTGAGACTAACAGAGTAAGAAATAGGTTGAAAACACTGCTTAGTGTAACTGCAAGTACAATAATCCCAATGAGTTGAACTATTTTTTCAAACGTATACCAGGATCCGCCCATGAACACAATAAATAATTGACATGCAATTAACCCAATAAGCGATAAAACAAAGCCAATAAGCAAGGAATTGATAACATAGCTTAATTGAATTTTTGCACGTGCATTAGGAGTTGTTAAAAAATCAGCCATTACTTTTGTCTCTAAGTCCTTTATATAAATACCTAGAGCTGCTAACGTCGTAGTTACAGCAATAATGGAGAGTAAGCCTGCAACCATCCATTCATTCACCATAGTTTTCAATTGATCCGATGCTGGTACTAATTGTTCAATGGCATCTACTTGTGTTTTTTGAATAAAAATCGCATACAGCATGATAACAATAATCACTGATAAGATTGAAAAAAATACAAGCATACGATCACGTCGAAATACTTTATTATGCCTACTAACCAAATTCAACATTGTGTTCATGTTAATGGCACCTCCTCATTGATACGAATAAATACATCGTCCATCGAACCTTTCTTTACTTCAAATGAGCTAATAAAAGTCTGAAGTTCTTTTAAAATATCAAGTGCATGAATGGTAGATTGAACACGTACGCGGTACTCGCCATTTTTCTCTTCAAAATTAAGATTGTTTTGCGTTAGTAATGATGAACCATCTACACCGTTATTAAAAAAGACAAATAATTCATCATATGTATATTGCTCTTTTAATGTATTTGGTGTACCTTTAGACACGATTTTTCCTTCCTTCATTACTACTATTTCATCTGCTACAGCAGCTTCTTCCATATAATGAGTAGTCAAAAAAATCGTCATATTCGTTTCTTCTTGTAGCTTTTTAATTGCATCCCAAACAAAGACGCGTGTTTGTGGATCAAGGCCTGTTGTAGGTTCATCTAAAAATAAAATAGTTGGTTTATGAATAATTGCTCTTGCAATATCTGCACGTCGCTTTTGACCGCCAGATAATGTCCCATATTTTTTCTTCGCAATATCTTCTAAATGTAAATAGCGATCCACAAATCCCCAGTTTTCTTGTAATTCTTTTTTTGTCAAGTTATATATGTTACCTCGATGTAAGATATTTTCTTTCACTGTTAGACGCGCGTCCAAAATGCTTTGCTGAAAAACAACCCCTATTGCTTTTCGAATTAAATAATTATTTGTTCGACTACCTAGGGGCACACCATTAATTTTTACATCCCCTGAAGTTTTTTCCAACAATGTACACAACATTTCAATAGATGTAGATTTTCCAGCACCATTTGTCCCTAAAAATGCAAATAATGCACCCTTCTTTACCTCAAACGAAATTCCCTTTACTGCTTCATGTGAACCGTATTTCTTACTTAAATTTTTCACGTCAATTACTAATTCCATTTAACTAACCTCTCTTTCTATTTTGTAATAAGTTATTAATTTCATCTACTTCACGCTTTGTTAGTAGCCATAATAGCATCCAAATAATGATATAGGCGATGGCTTCAATTAAAAAAACTGGCCAGATGGTATGCCATTTTGATAATTCAAACCAAGAGCCGACCAATCCTGCGACAAAGACACAAATAGTAACAAAACAGAAATGAAGTGTTAATTGAACATTGAAAGACACAATTCCCGTTTCAAATATAAGTGTTGCAATGCCAATTAAAATACCCATAATTGCTGCAGTTAATAGCTCTCTTAATAGATCTTGACCACTAATTAAACTATCTGGGTTGGCAACACTACCCAGTGTTAATATTACATAGGACGTGCTTAGTCCAATAAGAAGTCCAATTATCCCATTTTGTATAATTTTTATTGTTAATTCCTCCCAATACCAAGTGCTTGTTTTAGTTTCTTTAAATAATTTCGACTCACAACAACGGAAATCTCATTTTCTAAAAGTAGTTGTGTTGATCCAAGTGGCCCTAATTGTATAGAGGTAATTTTAGAAATATTAACAAGAGTTGATTTATTGACACGCACAAATTTGTCGCCAAGTAATTGTTCCAATTCATAAATTCTCCGCTTTGAGTCAAATTCTTCTTCTTCAGTTTGAAAAAAAACTTTTATACCTTCTGCATAGATACAGTAAATATCATTCGTTTTTAACATGTGAATTTCATTATCCCTATACCCATCAATGACATTAACTTCATTCTTTTTTAATTGTTTCATCAACTGTTCAATTTCAGCGTTATATTCATTTGCATAAATGTGTACTTCTATTTCATCATATTGCTTTTCGATATTTATCTTTATTTTCATCTAGACCTCCATGCCACTAAAATAATGATATCATTTAATTTTCCATAAAATTAAAAATCTAAATGAAATGTATTAAATTAACTATAAGGTGTTTATTTTCTTTAATAAGTTGCATATTTAAGTTTTCGCCTCTTAGATACATCAAGCACTTAACACTTCGAATTAAGTAACTGAAAAAGTAATTGAAAGTGGAATTCCAGTCCAAATTACCGAGATAACTATTCAACAAATCCTTTTTATGCATTTAAATAGAAGAAAAACGTTTCAAAAACATTGAGCTTTTGAAACGTCTAGGTAAATCGAAATGACTTATTATTAAAGTTGAATTTATTTTTTATTCATATACTTTTCTAACTGCCTCTTCTCCCATTCTTCCCCCAAAAACTTGCCTCTACTAAATACTGAAATACCATGTGCTACAATTCCGATTCCCCAACCTAGTAAAGTATAAATAAACCATAAGCTTCCCGGTGAAGAGAATAAGTTAATAATTATCAATCCTAAATTGACAATTATATATACAAATAAGTGGATATAAAAACTCTTCAATGCTCGAACTCTCTTTATCGAACGTTCATATTTTTCATTATCACTCAAAAATATCCCTCGCTTTTTGATAGAAAAGTTGTTTAGAGCATATAGGATCCATGTTTCCCTCTATTTTTGAAGCTCTTTAAAATCCTGCTAACAAGGATTATCCATTTATACACGACTTTTATATGGTACGTATATATTTATATATCTCAGAAAGAAGACGATCCTGCGAGCTATTTAAAAAGAAATGATTCCCTGGTAACAAAAACATTTGAAAGGATGAATTTGTAATTTTCTCCCACTGCAAAATACTTTCTTCACTCACCTCTTTATCTCGCGTTCCGCCAAACGCAATAATAGGAATTTTTAGAGACGGCCCTTGTTCATAAACATAGCACTCACATATTTCTAAATCAGCTTTTATCATAGGTAAAGAGAGTTGAACAAGTTCTTGCTCTTCAAAGAACCAATCTGGTGTTCCATTTAGACTCTTCAACCTTTCTAAAAGTTCATTATTTGGTAGAGTATGATAAAAAGTTGAAGATTTTCGTGGTAAATGTGGTGCCCTGTGAGCAGAGACAAATAAACAATCTGGACGAACACCATGACGCTTCTCCAAATGACGGGTGAACTCAAAGGCTATTAATGCGCCCATACTATGTCCAAAAAATACAAAAGGAACATCATCTATAAACGACAAAAATGCTTCTTCGAGTGCTTCTAAAAGATTCGGAAGATTAGAAATTGGCTTCTCGATCAATCGATTCCCTCTACCAGGTAATTGAATACAGCATACCTCAACATCTTCAGGTAAATAGTCACCCCAATCTTTATATGTTAGGGCATTCCCCCCAGCGAAAGGGAAGCAAAAAAGGCGTAGACGTGGTGCCTTTATAGCTTTAAAAGTAACGATCCATGGATTGTACTTAATGAGAGTTAACTGATTCATTTTTAACATTCCCTTCAAACGACCTTGCTTTAACCGAATTGTTTTCTATTTTCAATTGCTCTTCAATATAAGTGGCCATCTCTTCAATTGTACTGGTTTGTAATAACGCCCTTAAAGGGAAATTGATTTGATAAGTTTCTCGGATTTCTTCAATCATTTTCATTGATTGCAAAGAATCTCCTCCAAGTTCATAAAAGCTATCATGTACGCCTATTTTATCCAATGCAAGTAAATTAGACCATATTTCGGCTATTTTTTTTTCTACTACAGTCCGAGGTTTTTCGTAACAATTAATTGTTAAGCTCTCTACATCTACATTTCTTATTAGAAGTTGACGATCTACTTTCATATTTGAAGTTAAAGGGAAATTATCAACTTTTATATAATTTTTTGGAATCATATATTCGGGTAATTTTTGAATAAGAAATGTTCGTAAATTTCTACTCTCGACAGTTTCTCCATGAGCCTGTATATAAAAAGCCAAAAGTCTTTTAGTTGTTCCTTCGTCAGCAACAGTAACAACTACATCTTTTATCGCAGGATGTTGAAGTAACATATATTCAATTTCACCTATTTCAATACGATATCCATTAATTTTTATTTGAAAGTCTTCTCTACCTATAAATTCAATGTTGCCGTCTGGTAAATACCTACCCAAATCTCCTGTTCGGTATAAACGTTCTTTCGTCTTAGGATGATAGATAAAATTCTCATTTGTTCGGACTTGGTCTTTCCAATATCCAGTAGACAATCCTATACCACCTATATAAATTTGTCCTGTAACCCAATCAGGGCAAGGTTCTAGTGACTCATTTAAGACAAGCATTTTTTGTTTAGAAAGCGCTTTTCCGTAGGGTACACTTTTACTACTAGCTTGCAAATTTTCAATAGGGTAGAAAATAGACCAAATAGAAGCCTCAGTTGCACCTCCTAAACTTATAATTAATTCTGTAGATGAATACGAACGAATAAGTTCTGGCAACGAAACGGCTATCCAATCCCCGCTCAGCATGACTAGTCTAAGATTATCAGCATATCCATTTTTCTGTGATAAATGATTCATAAACATCTCCATTAAAGCAGGGACTGAATTCCACACTGTAACTTTCTCAATGCTCAAAAGCCATTCTAAATGCTTTGGATTAAACCCGGCATCTGCATCAGGTATGACAATACTAGCACCTGCGGCAAGACTTCCGAATATATCATAGACTGAGAGGTCAAAATGTAAGGCTGAAAGTGCAATCACACGATCTTTCTCCGTTACATTAAACTTGCTGTTTATATCAATAATGGTATTTACTGCACCAGAATGAGTAATCATCACTCCTTTTGGATCACCTGTGGAACCAGAAGTAAATATTACATAGGCTAAATCATCGGGACTTTGAACGAATGGCAACGGTTCGTCAGACCAATCTGACAAAAATTGCTCATTTACTTCGTAAATAGATATCTCTTCTGGTAATTCTATTTGAGATTTCATTCCTGATTGGGTAAGAATAATTTTTACACCCGTAGAACGTAGAAGATATAGAATACGTTCATGCGGAAGTGCCGGATCAATAGGTAAGTATGCTGAACCAGATTGTAAAATACCAAGTACACCGACAACTTGTTCCCACCCTTTCTCCATAAAGATAGCTACTAATTGATTAGGTTGGGTTCCTTTATACTTTAAAAATCTGCCTATTTTATTGGACCATTTATAAACTTCATCATATGTCATTGTTTTATGGCTGCTGATAATTGCAGGAGAATTAGGTTGACTCTTCGCTTTTTGATTAAATAGTGAATGTAAAAGATCCGCCGACTCAATGTTTTCATGCAAAATAATGTCATTTCTTAGTTCAAGTTGTTCTAGAGGAATTAATGGAATAACTTGCTGATTCCAAATCTCTTCCTCATTCGCAAGTCGAGTAACTAACGACCAAAATGTTGAAAACATGCTACGAATAAAGCCTGGGGGATAAATTTCTTCAACTACATCCCAATTACAATACAGTCCGTTACGATCATCCCAAACGCCGCAATCTAGCCATACTTGGGAAGTTTGTGTAACACCATTTACATTCACAGGTTTAATAGGGAACGGGACATCTTTTTCCTCCGGTATTGGAACAACTAGCGCACTGGTAAAGACAACTGGCATCTTTGCTTCAAAGGCGCCTCCTTTTTTCGTTGTCATTTCACGAAGCACTTGAACACCACTAATATAATGATTTTCAAGGTCACTCCATAAATCAGCTTGGATCTTCCTTGCGCGCTCAATAAATGAGCATTCATTCGAATTTGTTACTGCCAATAAATTAACTGATGTAAACTCTCCTACAATATCATTTACTTGAGGATGTGCAGCATTTCGATTTAAAAATGTTAGATTAAGTGAAAAATCAGGGCTATTACTCCAATATCTTAGTACCTCCGTAAATGCAGCTAACAAAATACCTGTGGTAGTAATTCCCGCTTTCATTGCTTTTGATTTCAATCTCTTCCATGACTGAAAATCTAAACTCTCGTGAAGACGTACAAATTGTGGATTTCTTAATTCCTTTGGACTTTTTGATAGAGGAAGCTCTGGTGCCATAGGTAAAGAATCAACACGTTTTTTCCAATAATCAAGAGCATTATTATATCTATCTGTTTTTTTGAATTCTTCAATTGCCATAACGTAGTCTCTAAAAGAGATTTCCAATGGTGCTAGCTCATTTTCTTTTCCTTGATAAATTGTCACTAGCTCCCTCATTAAAATAACAAAGCTCCATACATCCCACATTAATGCATCTGAACTAAAATGGATAAGTGATTTTTGATCCTCAAGTAGAGTAATTCTTATATCAAACACTGGCCACGTATAAATATCTAGTACTTGATGGGATAATTCTTCCCTTGTAGCTTTAACTGCACTTTCTACTTCATCAGGATTTTTCCCCCGCAAATCCGTTATTGTAATTGGATAATACGGTACTTTTTGATAAACTTGTTGTTTGCCGTCTGATGTTATTACGGTCCTTAACATATCATGTCTTTTTATTAAATAGTTCCATGCCTCCTCGAACTTATTAATATCTAAATATTGTGCTTCATATTCATCATAACTATGTGTAGCAACATTACCTAATTCGTATACATCATTACGTCCAATCCAGTATGCTTGTTGGATATCAGTTAGTGGGAATGGCTCATATCTGTCTTGTAGATTAGGTTTAATAACTGGAAGTAGCTGCTTATCATCAAAATACTCTTGATTTTTCCCTTTTAGATTATCAATTTCAATAGCCAATTTCGAAATTGTTGTAAAGTTGAATAAAGTTTGCAACGAGAATTCAATCTTAAAAATTTTCCTTACTTGTGCCGTTATTTTCATGGCAAGTAAAGAGTAGCCCCCTATTTGGAAAAAATCATCATTTACACTAATTCTAGAAACACCAAATACTTCTTTCCATATATCAACCAAGATTTCTTCTGTAAGCGTTCGGGCTGGTGTATATTCATTAAGCATATTCCATTCAGTAATATCTGGTTCTGGTAGTCGCTTCCGATCAATCTTGCCATTATTGGTTAATGGAAATGCGTCTAACAAAACAATATAGGATGGAACCATATAATCGGGTAGTTTCGTATTTAAATAACTTTTTAAATCCCGAATAGAAACTGCACTATTTTTCTGACAAATAATATAAGCTACTAAGCTCTGCAATTCGGAATTACCGGTTCTGACAACTACAATACTTTGAGTAATCCCCGGATACTGGAGTATGTTGTTTTCAATTTCATTTAATTCGATTCGGTAACCACGTATCTTTATTTGAAAGTCTGAACGTCCAATTAATTCAATATTCCCATCTGGTAAATATTTAGCTAAGTCACCTGTTTTATATGCCCTTTTCATTGTTCCTGATTCATCAGATAATACTATAAATCTTTCAGAAGTTAGCTCTTTTCTATAAAGATAGCCTTGAGCAACTCCATCACCTGAGACGTATAATTCACCTGGAATGCCAACTGGAACTACCTGACGGTATTCATCTAAGATCAGTAGCTGGGTATTAGGAAATGGTTTACCAATAGGCAATGAATCGTTGGATTGTAATTGATTATTAGCACACTCGAAGTAAGAACTATCAATTGTTGCTTCTGTTAGGCCGTAAGAGTTAATAACCCTTGTTTGTGCCCCACAATATTTACAAAGTTTCTGATACTCCTCTATTTTCCAATTATCTGAGCCGACAATGACTAACTTCATAAAATCTAATTTTTGTTGACTGTCTTCTAAGTACTGTAACAAACTACGAATAATTGCAGGGACGAACTCCGCACAATCAATTTTTTCATGAAGTAAAAGTTGATATAGTTGTTCTGGGTCTAATAAAACTTCTTCTGGACATAACACTAATTTTGAGCCAGAGCATAGCGCACGAACAATGTCACCAACGCATACGTCAAATGAAAAGCTGGCCATTTGTAAATGGGCATGAGTATTATTCATTAACTGATATTCATGTTCCCAGCCATTAAACGTGTGCACCAAATTATTGTGGCTTACCATAGTCCCTTTCGGAAGACCTGTAGAACCAGATGTGTAGATGATATAAGCCAAACTATCTGGGTTAATCTTAATTGGCTTATTTGTAGATTTTTCTTGATTTAACTTCTCTTTTACCTGTGTATCGTCAACAACAATAGTATTTAGGCTCGATTCAGCTAAGAGCGAACTATTAAGCACTTTATTAGTGATAATAGTAGCTACCTTGGAATCTTTGAGCATGTAATGTAGTCGATCGCTTGGATATGAAGAATCCATTGGTAGATAAGCTAGGCCTGTTTTTAATACCCCTAAAACGGATATAATTAAATCCATTGATTTAGGCAAACATATCCCAATAATTGAATCCTCCGCTTCCTTTTGTTTCAAAATTAAAGATGCAAGTTGATTCGCTTTTACATTAAGCTCCTTATAGGTCATAGATTCATCTTTGAAAACGATGGCTATTGCATCTGGATTCCTCTCAACTTGTTTTTCAAACCATGTACATACATTTTCATCTTTAGGGAAATCAATGATATTTCCATTCCATAACTTTAATTGATTCAATTCCTCAGTTGTCAAATAATTTATTTCACCAATTGGCTTATCAGGTTCAGACAGAATTTTTTCTAGTAGAATCTGGAAGTGCTCTGCCATTTTGTAAATAAAGGTACTATCAAATAGATCGGTATTATACTCCAAAATGCATTTCTGTGGATAAATATCTCCGCCATCTAAAATATCAAGAGACAAATCGAACTTTGCTGTACCACCATCTATAGGTTGATAATTCATCAATACATTATTAAGTCGATAGTTTGGAACCGCATTTTGATATGTGAATAAAACCTGAAAAAGCGGGTTAAGACTTGAGCTTCTTTCAGGAGCTACATTCTGAACAATACTCTCAAAAGGAACATCTTGGTGAGAGAAAGCTTCTAAAGAAGCTTCCTTCACCTGCTTAAGTAAATTTTTAAAGCTTACATTTCTAGACAGCCTTACACGAAGAGGCAAAGTATTAACAAATACACCTATTAACTTTTGGAATTCATTTCGGTTTCTTCCTGAGATAGGAACACCAACGATAATGTCATTTTGTCCAGTGTAACGATATAACAAGGTATAAAACACTGTAAGCATTGCCATAAAAGCTGTCGACTCTTCAGAATTACATAATTTTTTCAAATTATCACTTGTTGCTTTTGATAACTCAAAAACATATGAGGATCCATTAAAAGTTTGTATTGCTGGACGTAAGTAAGTCGTCGGTAGTTCTAAAACAGGCGGAGAGCCTTCGAGGGCTGTTTTCCAATATGTTAGCTGTTCTTGAAAAAGTTCATCAGTCAAATGCTTCTGTTGCCATGACACGTAGTCAGAATATTGCATTGTAAGATTCTTTAATTTAGAAGGTGTGTTGTTGATAAAAGCTTCATATAACTCACTAAGCTCTTGTAATAATACTGTAACGGACCACCCATCAAAGATAATATGATGCATTGTAACTACTAGGTAGTGTTCATCATCATTCAATTGAAGTAAAACGACTCTCCATAAAGAAGAGTCATTTTTTAAATTAAATGGTTTTTGAATTTCCTCATTGACGATTCTATTTCGCTCTTGACGTTGTACGTCTTTAGGCAATTCTCTTAAATCTAAAAATTCCATCATCACTGAAGATTCGGACGTTATTTTTCTTATAGGTTCACCGTTCCTATCTTCAACAATACTTGTACGAAGTGTTTCGTGTCTATTAGCTATTTCTTTGAAACAAGCCTGCAAAACATCAATATCAAGCTCTCCCAATAACAGAAAAGCAGAAGGAATATTGTAAGCAGAGCTCTCAGGATCTAATTGACTTAAAAACCATAATCTTTTCTGAGGAAAAGATAAAGTATGGTTTTCAGTTTTAGGGATTTCTCGGCCAATTAACTTTGACTTAAGTTGATTTACCAGCAAAGCTTTCTGTTCATCTGTAAGTGTTCCAATCTGATCAAGATACTTATTCAACTTGATCCCTCCCAGCTGCGACTAAACTAATAATATCGTTAATTTTGTCTTCTGAAAGTTCTCCTAAATCCGAAATAATCTGTTCTACTTCTTCATCTTGGATTAAGTTGTGCTTTTTATCTAGCATTTCCATAATATTTATTGCTAACTCTTGTGAAGTTACCCCACGTAATAAATCTACAACAGCAATAGTAACCTGAAGACTTGCTTCAATTGTATTTTTCAACTCCATTGCCATCATGGAATCTAAACCAAAAGCGTTAAGTGGTACATTTACTTCTATCTGTGTACGATTTAAACGCAACACGGCACAAGATAATTCCATAATGTGTGCTTCAAGTTGTGATAGCTGTTCCTTACGATCCTTTAATTGTAATAAACTATTCAAAAAGTCTTGCGAATTATCTTCTGAATTATCCGTGTGACTTTGTAATTCTCTATGTTTATTAACAAGTTCGGCAATGATAGGAGGTACATTTCCAAGAGGATAGTTTTTATCGGCTACTTTTGGCCAATCCGCTCCTACTACACTGAATTGCGCTCTATTCTGACATAATAATTGGTTCAGTGCCTCAAGCCCTTGATCATTTGTCATCGAATATAAACCGCGATTATCAAAGTAATTTAGCAAATCAAGCTGTGTAGCCATCCCAGATTCTAGCCATGGCCCCCAGTTAATACTTAATCCATGCATTCCCCGAGATCTTCGATATTGTGCCAATCCATCTAAAAATGCATTGCCTGCTGAATAATTAGCCTGTCCACTCATAACTACAACAGATGCAATGGATGAATATAGAACAAAGAAATCTAGTGATTGGTTTTCAAAATGTTCATGTAAGTTCCATCCGCCAATCATTTTTGGTCGAAGAACGTCGGTAAATTGTTGCTGATTCATTTGATATAATAATTGTGGTCGAGCTACCCCGGCTGTATGGATTACTCCACGGATTTCTGGCCACCCAGCTTCAGAATATTGAAGCAGAGATTTCTCTATTTCACTCTTATTACATACGTCAGCAGTAGCTATATGGATAGTAGCTCCCAGCGACTCTAGCTCTTTTATAGCTGTAATACGCTTCCCTTCTACACTATCGATATCTACTTTATCCCAATCTAAACGATTGTGGAATTTTCCACGGCCCATTAAAATTAAATGCCTAGCGCCTTTTTTAATCATCCAGCGAGCCGTTAATAACCCTAAACCACCAAAACCACCAGTAATTAAGTAACTTGCATCTGGTCTGAATACTATTGGGAGTGGCTTATTAAGTTGAACATCTTCTTCTAACCGAACAACAAAACGTTCCCCTTGTCTAAAGGCAACATGATCTTCTCCATCTGTATTCCAAATCTCTTCAAATAATAGATTACTATTTTTCTCAACTGACAAGGAATCATCTAAATCTATAATTCCTCCCCATAAATTCATATGTTCCTGATGCCCAATCGCTTTTGCTAGCCCCCATACAGCTGATTGAGCTACGTTATTCAAACTGTCCGTACCTACTTGCTGTGCTCCAGTTGTTGCTACCCATAAACGAACATTATCTGGAAGTTGCTTATGAACAATAGATTGAACAAGGTGAAGCAAACCAACACAACCCAATTCTTCCACTCTATTTAAGCCATTGGTGTTTAAAATATCTGTTACTTTATTATCGAGTGCCCAACCATAAATAATTCCTCGACATTGAGCGGAATCTGAAAGTATATCATCCATTAATATAACGAAATCTTCAGAATTTGAAGGGTTTATAGTAAATATATTATTTGTTTTTTCGTATTTAACTCCTGGATGCACAGAATAGCAGTGCTCTCCTACCTTCATTAGCTTTTCTGCAACAGAATGTCCTATTTTTTGTTCGTCTTCAAAAATTATCCAATACCCTTTGTCAGACACGTTTTTTACAGGAGAATATTCACTAGCTTCTTTTCTTACTTGCGTATGCCATTGCAATTCATATATATCTTGTGTTCCTAAAGATTTGTTAGATGAAGTTGTATCCTTTAATGAAACTGCGTTACATCCTAAAATTTCCATAATAATATTTCCTTCAGAATCAAAAAGGTGTATATCTCCCTCTAATGATGTTTCTGTTTTGTTCAAAATAGAAGCATGAATCCACAAATCTGTATTTAAACGAACTTTTTGATGTAAAGCTCCCTTTGCTACACCTACAGGCATATAAACTGTCGTATTCTCTTCGTCCTCTTGGAATGGCAATGCAGCAGCAAGTACTTGGAAACATAAATCCAAGATAGAAGGATGTATTTCATACTCATCCAATTGAGCTCCAATTATTTCGTGTAAACTTATCTTTGCCAATGCTTCTTGCTCACCTTGCCATAGTGTTTCAATACCCTGGAAAGTTTCTCCATACTCAAGACCGAATTTACGGAATTGCAAATAACATTGTTCCTGGGAAAGTTGTAAAGTACAACGTTGTTTTAAGACTTGAAGTTCTTTGTTTTGAGATTTAAGACTAACGTTCGGTCTTATCTGCCCTTCAGCATGTAATGTCCAATCCTGACTTACTCCCGTAGGCTGACTATAAATAGAAACTGTTGAGTTTTCCACTGAGTAAACCAGTCTTAATTTTACAGACTCTCCTAATGTTAAAAACAAGGCTTTATTAAACTTAACACTTTCACCACAGACGAAACCAGTAGACCCAAATAATTCTTTAGATGCTGCTAACATCATTTCAACATATGCCGCCCCAGGATATACATATGCTCCCTGAATTTGATGGTCGCATAAATAAGGAAGGCGATTCAAATCTAAATCATTTTCCCAAGTAGGCTCAGGTGTATTTAATTTTTTTCCGAGTAATAAATGGACATGTGTTCCCAGTCGCTCTTGTTCGGATATTAAAGACTCTTGCCAATAGCGTTCTCTCTGCCAAGGGTAAGTAGGTAAACAGATCGTATTATCCGCCTTTTTGTGTATGTTATCCCAATTAATAGCATACCCTTTTGTATATAAGGCACCAAGAGATTCGAATAATACCTCCTTATCTACGGTTTTGCGACGTAAAGAAGGGATTATTAGTCCTTGAACGTTATGAAGTGACAAGCATTCTGAAATAGAATTAGCTAAAACAGGATGTGGGCCTACTTCTATAAAATTATAGAAACCATCTTCAATCATGTTATTCACTGCTGCTGCAAAAAGTACTGAATCTCTTACGTTTTTCCACCAATAGTAGGCGGTAAAGTCGTCATTACTCATTAACTTGCCAGTTACAGTAGAATAGATTGGCGTGTGTGGTTTATGAACTTTAATATCTTTAAGAGCATTTAAAATATCTTCTTTTAAAGGATCCATATAATGACTATGATACGGAACTTTAACATTTAGGTATTTATAAAATATTTTTTTCTTTTCGAGTGATTCAATAAGTATATCAAGGGATTCAGGAGCCCCAGCAAGCGTTACAGCATTAGGACTATTAATAGCAGCTATAGATATTTGATCAAGATCTAGAATTTCAATTCTGGCTTCTTCAAAAGATAATCCCACCGCTACCATCTGACCTAATCCAGTAGTACGTTGTTGTAGATTACTTCGATGGTATATTACCTTTACTGCATCTTCTAAACTGTAAACACCAGCACAATAAGCTGCTGCAACTTCTCCAGCACTATGTCCTACGATAGCATCAGGTGTTATTCCCCATGATTTCCATAATTCAGCCAAACCAACTTGTAGCATAAAATTAGCTGGCTGTGCAACTTCAGTTTCCTCCATTTTGGATGATAGTTCATCAGCTAGCATAGCATCAATTATTGACCATCCTGAAAGACGTTTAAATATCTCGTCGCATTGCTCTACGGCTTTACGGAACACATCATCTTTTTGAAGAAGTTCTCTACCCATTGCCCACCATTGAGGACCCATTCCAGTGAATACTAAACTTAAAGGTGATTTTTTATTATCAGCGACTCCTGAGACAATACCAGCTTCTTTACCATCTTCCAGGAATACATCTAATTTCTCCATTAATTTATCCACAGAATTTGTAGTTATAGCTAATCGATGACTATGATGGCTACGTCTTGTAATAGCGTTATACCCAATATCACGTAATGAGTATTTATTATCAGAAATAGCTCTTTTGAAATCTTTAGCATAGTCTTTTAATGCCTGAGTATTCCGTGCAGATAAAACTATTGTTTGGAGATCCTCCGTTTTTTCTATGTCCTGAATAGTCTCATTAGGTACATATTCTTGTAAAACCACATGGGCATTTGTTCCACCGAATCCAAATGAATTAACACTAGCAATTGCTACATCAGTTTCTGGCCAAGCAGTTAATTTTGTTGGAACTTTAATATTTAGTTTTTCAAAATCGATATCAGGGTTGGCATTCTTAAGGTGAAGATGAGCCGGTATTTGACGGTTCTTCAAACAAAGAATTGTTTTAATTAATCCCGCTACACCTGCTGCAGCTTCCGTATGCCCAATATTAGTCTTAACTGATCCGATATAACATTTGTCCCCTGGAACTCTATCAGCCCCCAAAATACTTCCTAATGAATTCGCTTCTATAGGATCTCCAACCGGCGTTCCTGTTCCATGAGCTTCTACGTACTGTACTTGATTAGGTTTAATACCACTCTTTTCATAAACGTCACATAATAATTGTTTTTGTGCTTCTGCTCTTGGCACAGTAATACCTTGGGAATTACCATCTTGATTAACCCCACTACCTCTAATAATTGCATGGATAGGGTCATTATCCTGAATGGCTTGAGAAAGTGGTTTTAATAATACAACTCCTGCTCCTTCGCCACGTACATAACCATTAGCAGAAGAATCAAATGCTTTAGATCTCCCATCAGCTGATAACATCCCTGCTTTAGATTCAGCAATAAAATATTCTGGCTTAATCATTACATTGACACCGCCCGCGAATGCCATTGTACTTTCCCCATTCCTTATACTTTGACAAGCTAAATGTAACGCAACAAGGGATGAAGAACATGCTGTATCCACCGTAATACTTGGCCCACGGAAATCATATGTGTAAGAAATTCGGTTTGCCAATAACGTCATCATCGCGCCTGTAGCTGAGTGTGCATCTACTAAATGTCTGTTAGATTCCGAAAATTGCAATAATTTATAATCTAAAGTGAAAGCACCCATGAAAACACCTACATTTGTACCTGCTAAACGTTCCTGCATTTGACCTGAATTTTCCATAGCCTCCCAACAAACTTCTAGAAGCAAACGTTGTTGCGGATCTAATAAAGCTGCTTCCCTAGGAGATATACCAAAGAAAGAGGCATCAAATTGATCTACATTGTCTAAAAATCCACCCCACATAGAATTCGATTTCCCTTGGTTTACCTTATTAGAACTATAGAAGTTTGATATACTCCATCTATCACTTGGAATTTCAGTTATAGCGTCCACTTCATTACTTAATAACTCCCAGAAAGATTCTGGTGAGTTTACACCTCCTGGGAAACGGCATCCAATACCTATTACCGCAATTGGTTCTATTAAATTATCTTTTAATGTCATCATATTCCCTCGCTTATAGTAGTTTTATGTTTTGAAAAGAAGTTTTTTTATCTTGCGTTTAAAGTAGCAATGTATTGTTCTTTGTACTTCCTTAACTACGTATAAAAGAATGTATATCAAACCTTCACAGAATTGGATACTAGAGGTTATTTCGATACCAATCTAACGTTTCTTTTATAGCTTTTGCATGCGGTGTCACCTCTAGACCAAATGTACGCTCATACTTACTATGATCAACGATATATGGTTGATTATAAACATAATAAATTTCTTTCATTTCACGCATATAAGGATTAAACAATGCCATTAATCGGAATATTTGTTTCGGAGCACATTGTACTTTAAATGTTTTCTGTATTTCTTTATAAACTAGTTGTATTAGTTCTTTAGTAGTGACAGTAGTATCACTCGGGATATGCCATATTTCTCCAAGCGATTCTTCATTCTCTGCTAAAGTTACAAGTCCTCTAGCGAAATCATTTATATAAATATGTGTATGAGGAACATCTATGCACCCAATTACTTTAGCTGCTTTTCCTTGTAACGCAGACTTAAATACCCTTTCACCTAGGATTGAATGTAAAACATTTGGACCATAAAAATCAGGTCCTCTTCCAATAGCGGCACGTATTGTACCACTATAGTGAGCTTCTAATATTTCTTCAGCCATTTGAGCTCTAACTAACCCCTTCCGATCACTCGCAAGATTTAACGACGATTCATTGTACGGCTGTTTTGAAGAACCATACATAAAAAGGTTATCTGCATAAATCAATTTAGCCCCTGCTTGACTTGTTCCATAAATAATTCCTTTGTTTAAATTCGGAAATTGCTCTGGCCACTTCGTATAATCAGGTTTGGCACAATGATATACAACTGTTGCTCCCTTAAATGCATTAGCTGACTCTTCAAAATTTGAAACATTCGCATGGATTAAAATTACGTCCTTAGGAAGTTCGATGAAACTCTTTTGGTTAACCATTATGACCTCTTTCTCCCTAATTAGAAGCTCTCTCATTACTGCAAGCCCAAGTGGTCCAGTTCCAACTACAACATGTTTTTCTTTATTAGCACACATTTCAACCTCCTACAAAACACTTTTTGGAAAACAAAAGGTAATATAACAAATAATAACATTAATCCACCCTTTTCCACTCTACCATATTTGTATCTTATTGGAAATAAATATTTCTGAATTTTATGTTAAAATACCTATGTTTATATTTACTACCTTTAGAACTATATTGATTTCGAATACGCATTAAAAGTAGGATAAATATTCCAAACCTCTTTACTTTGAAATGAAGGTGCAAATGTATTATTTGAATAATTGTTTAAACGGTAAAAAATCAGTTATATTAATCTAAAAAGATCCAAAGCATAAATATTAAGATTTTTCTAGTCACTGTCGCTCTTGTCTTATAGTAAATTATTTTAAAATTGCTCTAAGACTTCCTTCCATCAGTGAGCCATGCCTTGGGATTGCCATCCGTCAATGCCTGAACAAAAACAATAAGGAAATAAAAAGTGGAGGTAAAATGGAATAAGAATTATTCGGAGTTGTGAAATGATAGAAACACTATATTTTCAACTTATGGACTTGAAAGAAAGTTATATTAAAACTGTTGGGGAAGGTCTTTCTATCCCTTTAAAATCAATTACTTTTGAGATTGATTAATGAAAACGAAATTATTTTTTCTAATGATTCATTGACGACAAATACAGATTATCTGTTTGTAATGAAAATGCTTTATTCCTAAAAAAATTAGATCTAGAGTTTTCACTAAATTTATTAAGATTCTATTAATCTTTTAAAATTGATTTAAAAACCCTCTTCTTTTTGTAGCCTTTGAGAAGCGTCTGATAGCGTCGTACTAGCATCATGATCGACGAGTTTATAGACAATAACAAAAAAGAGAGTATAAGCATTGATTTATGCTCCGCCTATTAAACGATAATTTTATAACTTTTTTAGTATGCAGCGATATTTTTTTCTCCATTCTTTTAGATGATACGATACATTTCCCCATAAAAATTTTCTCGCTATTCATTCTCCATCCTTTTCTAACGTATTCTCAAAAAAGGAAAAGCACTTCAAATCCTTGATAACAAAGGATCTGAAGCGCTTTTCAGTTGATTCAAATTTATTCTATCTGGATCTATAGACGTCCCAGGAGGACAGTACTGAAATATCAACGGTTTACAACTATCGTAATTTAAAGATAACCCATCACACCTGATTTTGTCTTTTTCTTCTTTATCGAAAGTAGGATTAAATCAAGCAAAGACCAAGTTTGAGTAATCTTATACTAAACTCGGCCCTTTTATACATTACTGTTTTTATTTTAGCAGTCTTAGTTTTGGATATTTTAGGAAATTCCTATACCCTCTATTGTTGCATTTTCAAATAGTTCATTGTAGCCATTAAACTCTTGTGTGTACGAATCTTTAGTTCTTGATAGGAAGGATTTTTCTAAACTATGACTTATCCAGTATTCATCCTCTTTATAGTAAAAATTGAGTTCGTCACCCATTGAAATGAGTTTTTTTGAATTCTAAATATTCTCCTTTTTAATAAACTAGACCTCTACTAGTGCAGTTCCAGTCATGTCTATGAGGTACTTTTGGGTGTTACTTCGAATTTCCATGATTTGTATAGTCAATATCCAGGTCAGCATTCCCATTTTTATCATAATATCTTCCTTGCTCAACTTTTCCGTTTCAAGCGCCATTTGCAGTTCTGTCACGACTAGTAAGAGCACCATCAAATTTTACCTATAAAGTATATTTAAATAGGCATCATTTGCTACGTCTTTGTTGAATCGTATTATTAATTCAATTAAACGATCCCTTATTCTTTAAGTCTTTTATTCCTTTTTCACTATGAATTACAACCTAAAATTTTCACCAAAATAATCCTGTACCAATTACAAGTCGTTCTTTCCTTCTATTCTTCTTTTTCCGGAAAGGCAATACCAAATGTTGTATTAAGGACTATTCAGTTTATTAATCAAATTTTTCGACAAACAATCCCATAGCGTTTATTTCTGGAATAATTGGCTCCAGAGATTTTGAACTATGAACCCCCATTAAATAATCGTATCCGATAAATATTTTTAGCTTTCTCGGAGAAAATATATCAACCCCAATATCTTCTCTAAGCTGTAACCTACATAAACTCTCAACTTCGTCAAGACCCGCCTGACTTCCATTAAAATTTGAATAGAAGTCAAGTAAACTTTCGGAGTACAACTGGGAATAAGGTTTTATTAAATTTAAAAATTCTTCTTTTGAGAATGAATGACATAAATTTGCTACAGATAAACTAGTAAGTGAATGAAATTTAATTATTAGTTTCACTGCATCAACATATTTATCCTCTATCCCTATATACTCTTCATCCGTTAATAATATTCCATCGAAAGATTTCCCAATATCACTGATTGCAGTCCACTCATTTTTTTGATAACATCCAGCTTCATCCCTGAACAAAGGGTCATACTTAGAAATACTGTACTTGTGCATTATTAATCACCTATCCTATTAAGATTAGCATTATATGTGCTCATCCTAGTGCTTTTAAAATAACGAACTCCAGAAAGTTTCTAAACCCAATATTTTATACTTGTCCTTTGCACCTTAAGATTTATAAATATCGAATACCTTTTTTAATGATTCTAACACTGTCTGATCTGTCAAAAATTCAAATTTCATGTTATGTGTCTCATGACTTCCTCCGATTTGGCCATGGACAACTAAATGCCCTAATTTATTATTTATACACAAACTCAATACAGAATCTGAATCATTATCTTCTATTTCACAAACACCTTCTAACATATTGTACATGTTAGATAAGATATTTGTGATTGTATCAATATTATTTTGCGATAAGCAAAAATTGGTTGCACCTTTGAATTCACCAGATTTCACTTTTATTTTAAATGTAGAATACCCCTCAATAGTATATAAATGTTCTATATATAACTCTTTTTCGGCCGAAAAAATAATATTATATTCCATCCTATTCCCTCCCTTACTTAACTTCTGAAAGATTGGTATACGATTTTGATACGCCTGAACCTGTTTGCTCTACTTTAATATTGTCAAAAAAGCCATAGCTGTTCGAATTGACATATACTTTTGCTCTGACAAAATCCTTGTCTGCAATGAAAGTATTTTTTGTAAATTGCCATCTAGTCGCATGCTCATTTTAAGAAGTCCCACTCGCATTTGTGGAACAGACTAATTGTAAATACCAGTTGTTGCTGCACTCGTCGTATAGCCCCAACCTGAAACTGTTAGGTTCACCTTTTTTCCTTTGATTTCAACATATTGACCAGCATATCTTGCTATATTTACAGTTCCTGTTAATCATGTACTGTAGTTGCCAGCATATTATATTGCTAAGGAACGTCCATCACCTGTAGCCAGATTGTTTAATGCACAATCATCAGCGTTGCCCCAGAACCTAACTCAAAGCTTTTCAAATTGATTCAGCACGTATATGCGGTTTCACTTGGTAACGTAAACGTATCTTGGCCAATCTTTTTTGTTTTCATTTCAATGTAAAACATTAGACAAAGCTAAATTATATACGATTGGTGATGGAATCGATATAAGTAAAAGGGATTCGATTTAAAATAGACATCTAGCATCTTTATGAACATGAGCATAATCCCGATTTTGGACCACTTTATTCAATTAATTATGAATGACAATATTTAACGGAATAATAATCCTGTTTACCTTGATAAGAATAAAACGATAAAATATGTTAGATCAACTTTATATTTGCTACAATGAAATATTCAACAGTTATACATAGGAAGTGAAGAATTGTATTATATAGTACTTTCAATAGGATTATTGCTTGTTCTCTCGCAAGCTATATTATTAATTTTTATTTATCAAGACAAAGAACTTCTATCCTTTGATGGATTTAAGTCTCTTTTTGGTTTTTTAGTAGGTGTTACTTTGTTAGTGCTTACCCTACCAAGTCTAAAATCTGTTATTCAAAAAGATTATGATGTTATTAGTGGAGATTGTACGATTGAAGTTTCTTCTTCCGGGCGCTCTGCAGAAGCATCTTTTAACATGATAGATACTGATGAACAATATTACTTTAGCGAAATCCCTGAGCTAGATGCTTATGGTAAGTCAATTCCTTACTATTGTAAGGTGACTGTTACAAAAGACCATATCTTTGAAATCGGTTATGAAATTTATGATGCCAAATCACGAAAATTAATATCAAAAAATGACAAGAGACGTTTGTAGCCGCCTAGTTTTATTTTGGTCAATGTTGGCGCAAACCCAAGCGAATGCCGATACTGTTGGAGCAGGATTAGCGACTCAACCCGTTGGCGTGGGTGAGTATTTAACCGGAATGTTGTAAATTACACAATTACATATATAAACAAAGCTATATCGTTAAGCCAACCATTATTTACACTTGCCGAGAAACGCACAGAAGCACATCAAACGAAAGCGCTTTGTCGTATCCTTTACTTTCATTTGCCCTAACCATCCGTAAATGGCGTCAGCATCTATAGCAAGCAAGTATTCAACGTCTGCCTTACGAACAAAATCGTTTACGTACGTTTCATAATCGTGAACCGTACGCTCACGCAATCCGCTTGCTCGCATCTGTTTACGACAATTCCTAACGCTTTTTCGATAGATAGCGTAGACTTCGGATTAACAACGATCGGGTTCTTGCTATCCTCCGCGCACCTACATTTAAACCGTTTCTTTTAGACAACGCAAAAAAACCTCCTAACGTTTAGTTATAAGGCGTTTCAATTTCCGCAGTTAGACCGCTTCATTGACCGCTATAAAACTACGCTAGAAGGTTGATTTGACGCGGTTTATACCGCAATAATGACGTCCCAGGAGGACATACCACAATACTTATATATCAACGATTAATAACTATAATGTTTACCTTTTGTTTACCATGATTTTAAGACCACCCATCACGGAGTGGTCTTTTGTTTATTATTATTTTTATTTATTTTTAATTCTTCATATGCAGTTTTTACTTCATAATAATCCTTTAACATCCCCTTATAAAATATCCAACATTTTCTATATGAAATCACATACCAAATTACAAATAATATTAACATGCCCGCAACATAATAATTAAATTCTAACTCAAAATTAAGTAAGGCTTTTAAATGTTTATTAAATATATTAACATCCCACTTTATGATAAAGCCCAATATAAAAGTTAATATGGGTATAAGGCTTATAGATTTATATAATTCCAACTTAGATTTGGTTTCCTCAACAAGGTTTAAATAGAAATTCATTTTTTCGCTCAACCTTATTTCTCCGTCATTTACTCTTTTTAAAGTAGCAAGTTCTTCACGAAGTTTTCTATCATTTACAATTTGCTTGGATATATAGTATGTATTGTATAGAGTGTAGATCAAAACTAGTAAAATACAAATTGTAAAAAATCTATTATTTAAGCTTATTATTTCAGGGTACCATTCTTTTATAGAAATCACTGCGAATACAATAATACATAACGGAAGTAAATAGTTTACTAAAAACACTGTTTTTAGTATGGAAAAAGATATCTTTGTCTGCATTTTAAATTTTCTCCTTCTTTAATATATAAATTTTAATATTCCAATCTCTTTAATTTTACCATAATATCCAATTTTCTAAATTTGGTCTATTACATATATTTGAAGGACTATTTCTTTCCTTCAACCAGTTATAGAAAGGTACAGGACGTTCATTGGAACGAGTTTCTTCTATAGATAACGATTTATTCGACTTGTTATTTAATCGCTCTACAGCCTTACTATAAGCACCTACAAATACGGCTCTTAATGTACTTGTAACCGTCAATATTCCTTCTTTAATATCCATAGCAATTTTGAATAGAACATTCTTAGCTTTTATGAAGTCTTCTACAGAATTTACTTTTGAAGCTAATACAACTTTGTGTAATTCATCTTTTAAGTTATCTGTTAATGGCAGCGAGTGCATGAAATCAAACAGCATTTGTTGATACTCATTCATGTGCTCTTTTTTCTTTTCAGCTTGCAAAGCCAATTCATTTTCTAATTGACATAAATTATTATTTGCTTGTTTAGAACTTAAAAGATTAAAAGAGTTTAAAGATAGGTTTTCAGATTGTTGACAGCAAATCGCGTCATTACTAGCTTCATTTACTGTCTCTCGTTGGGACACACTCGATGGGACATAAGGTAAAATACGATAAATACTAGCCCCTTTTATGCCGTTTAATTTTGTACATAGTACTTTTTCGATGATGCCCAACTCAACTAATTTTTTCATTGAACGATAAACTGTCTTTGTACTTATCTCCAATGATGTAGCAATTGTAGAAGCTTTTAAGTGACATACTCCTGGATGCTCTAAACTGTGTGATGCAAGTTTGAAAACGATAGCTCGTTCTGATTCTGTTAAGTCATAATAGTGAACTGCCATATGGTCCTCCACACTCTTATCCATATCTGTTACCGAGTCGAATGTTGTGTATTGTGCTAGGTATTCGAATGCCATTTGTTTTTTCACCTCTTTTCCATTCCTCTTTCTACTACTTAAACGCCTGACTTAAATGTTCACGTATTTGTTTTACTTCCAATTCTGTAAGCAGACTATGATACCTCATGATCCACTTCAATCGATTCTGATACTTATGGACATCTGTAATTGCCTCTTGTTGTTTCATTTTCATTCGGATGTAGTCATTACGTTGTTGGATTGTTTTCAATTTGTTCACTCCCCATTTGATTTACTTAAAAGAAATCATTGAGTAAAAAAATTTCGTTTAAGTAAATATTTCTATTAAGTAAATCTTAATTTCGTTTAAGTAAAATGTCAACATTTAATTTCTTTTAAGTAAATTATGGTTTATAATAAAAATAACATCATAAAATGAGAGTTGGTGAATAAATGGGCGCTGAATTAAAATCTAACCTTGGAGAACTATTGAAAAAACGAGGCTGGGATCAAAAGAAACTTGTGGAGGTAACAGGTTTAAATCCTCGTACCATAAGTGAATTAGTTAATGATAAAACAATACGTATTAATAAGAATGCACTAGAAAAAATAGCTGATGCCCTAAACATTGAGGATATTTCTGAAATCATTCAATTCACGAAAACAGATAACTAAATAATGTTGTCTGTTTTTTATTATGTACTTTTCAATCATAATTTCCTAAAATGGAAATATAGAGGGAGGATTTTATATATGAACAAAAAATTAATTTTTAGTGCAGCATTAGTTTTAAGCTTAGGATTAGCCGGATGCGGAAGTGGTACAAACACAGCAAGTACAGGTGGTGGTGATAGTAAACCTGCTGAAACAAAAAAGGAAACAAAAGCTATTGCAGAGGTTACTAAACATACAGGAGGAGCTTGGAAAGATTCTATTGGGACTACATGGGTTCATTCTGCAGCCATCTTTGAAAACAAAGGTAAAACACCTGTAAAAATCGGGGAAACACAAATGAATTATAAAGGTAAAGATGGTAGCATGCTTGGAACATCAACAATGGTTTATTCCGTCCCTAGTGTCATATTACCTGGTGAAACTGCCATTATTTCTGAATCAACAACATTAGATGGTGCAACTGCTGACGCATATGCAGAAACAACATTTAATTTCAGCTTCGATAACACAGAAGAGGATCCTAACGTTCTTGAAGTTAGTGGTACAAAAGGTATCCCAGGAGATTTCGGATATAAGGTAACTGGTGTTGTTAAGAATATTACTAAAGAACAGCAAGATGATGTACGTTTAGCTGCAGCTTTATTTGACGCAAACGGAAATTTATTAGGAGCACTAAAAGGAAGTGTTGATGTAGGAATCGCACCTGGTAGTGAAGCTGGTTTCGAATTAAGTTATCCTGATGTACCACCAGAGGTTATAAAAAATATTTCTAAAATTGAAGTAAAATCTTATGGATGGAGTTTTTAATAAATTTTCATAAGCAATAAAAATATTAGTCACTCAAATGAGTGGCTTTTTTTCATTGCATAAAAATAGACACTATGTTAATCAGTGCCTTGGTTTGTATGGCTTAAAAGCAGTTTCTCTACCTGTGTTTTTAGCTTGATTGGTATTTATAAATACTTCACTCCTAAAACTTTACCCAATAATTGGTTGACTAACCAAAAATATTTATGTTACTATAATATTGTAATATATTTCTAATTTTAGGAGGTTTTTATTTTGAAGAAAAAATTATTACTTGTACCTGTTATCTCACTAGGATTGTTTGGTGGCTTAACTGGCGGTGTATCAGCTGCAGAAACAGAAAATACAAATCAAATTCAAACTCTTTCTACTATAAATACATACAGTAGTATTCATGATAAAGCATCTGAATTAAAAAATGGAGGAATAGGAAACTCTTATACAGACAGTTATAGACCTATTAAATATTATAAATTTTATTTCGATGGTTATGATCTTGCATATGTGAATTTCACTAGTAAGGCTAATCATAAAATGACCATTTTAAATGGAGACTTTATTAAAATAGGAGATGAATATCATGATATAGTTTCTTCTAGTGATTTAACTAAAGGCTGGAATTATATTGAAATAGTTGATACAATGCCAAGTACCAAATATTCTTCATACTTTGATTTAAAAGTAACTTGGCGTTAATTTGTTGATATTTCATAATTAGAACAAAAATTACTTCTTAAATATATAATTAATTCTTCAACACACTCGTAACAAAAGGACCAAGACGGCAATTTAAGCTATCTTGGTCTTTAATTATTATTCAGCTACTATATTTGTTACTTGTGCTAATTTAGCTGTTTTAATTTTATTTGCTCCTGCTTTTGCTGCCTCGGCTCCTGTAAATGTACCCGTTTTAACACGCCATTTAGCTTCATCTGGCTCGATATATGCCACCCATCCAAAACGATGTTTTAATACATCTAAGACATTTTCAGCAGCTTGTTTTGTACCATAAGTACCTGTTAAGACACGATACCTATTAGTATCTGTGGAGGGCTTCTGTTGTGTTGTATTACCACTAGCGTTCTTGATCATCGTGATAAATTGTGACCAACTTACTTTTCCAGCACGCATTTGACTAGGACAGTTCTTACCACTAAAATGATTGTGCTGAACTACATTACTAATTGGAATATCTTCATCCTTCATGATTTTAGCTACTAATTCCGCAGCGTTCAGCATTGCTTTTTGATAGTTACCATCACTATTAACACAAACCTCTACCTGTATCCCTTGGTTGTTGCCTGTTGAGCTTCCTGCAGCCCAACATCTCCAAGTATGTTCAAAAGATTGTACGGCTTCTTTGTCGTCCACCGTGTAATGCCAAGAAGCTGAACGGCTATTACCGTTATATTGTAAACGTGCGTGCGCGTCTGCATCGGCTCCGGAACGTGTATTATCTGTTTCATGTACAACGATAAATTTTTTAGCATTACCTTTGCCATATGAGACTTTGTTCGCTTGTACATCAGGAACAAGTTTTTTACGAGTTACAACCATTATTGTCCACCATCCTTTTTATTTTTCAATTCCTTGTCAACGTCTTTACCAACTAATTCATTTAATACTTCGTTTGTATAACGTTCTTCTGACTGAGACTCAGTAACCTTTCTGCTAATTGCTTTGGTATAAGTACCTCTAATTGCGCCATGTTTTCTGTGATAATTAAAGCTTCATTTGCGATATAAAAAAGTACTGTTGCAAATGTGAGTGTCCCATTTAACGACAGTACTTGATCGATTATATTTGCTGTGATGATAACTATTAGAATCAATAACTTTCGAGCATATCCGAATAATGATTTACGACTCCACAGGTTTCCATTTTTAATCGCTTTAATGATTCCAGTTATAATATCTAATCCCATTAACAAAAGTAATAGGTGTAAAAATTTCACTCCACCAAATAAATATAAATGCGCTATATCTAAATAATCCAAATCCATTCCTTCCATAATGTCACTCCTTATTTCTGCATAATAAAAGCCCTCCACAGAATAGTTGTGGAAGGCAAATTCGCGCTTGAGATTATTCATTTTCCTCTGGCACTTGCACTGTTGAATACAATGCACAGTCCGACACATATGTGTTTAATTGTGGTACCCAACTATCTCGCCGTATTTGCGTACCTGCCGCTATATCGTTAAGCCAACCATTATTAAACACTTGCCGAGAAACGCGCAGAAGCACTTCAAACGAACGCGCTTTGTCGTATCCTTTACTTTCATATGCCCTAACCATCCGTAAATGGCGTCAGCATCTATAGCAAGCAAGTATTCAACGTCTGTCTTACGAACAAAATCGTTTACGTACGTTTCATAATCGTGAACAGTACGCTCACGCAATCGCTCGCTCGCATCTGTCTTACGATAATTTCTAACGCTTTTTCGATAGATAGCTCAGACTTCGGATTAACAACGATCGGGTTCTTGCTATCCTCCGCGCACCTACATTTAAACCGTTTCTTTTAGACAACGCAAAAAAACCTCCTAACGTTTAGTTATAAGGCGTTTCAATTTCCGCAGTTAGACCGCTTCATTGACCGCTATAAAACTACGCTAGAAGGTTGATTTGACGCGGTTTATACCGCAATAATGACGTCCCAGGAGGGATTCGAACCCCCGACCGACGGCTTAGAAGGCCGTTGCTCTATCCTGCTGAGCTACTGAGACATAATGTTATTTTATATGTAGTCCATATCAAGGACAATACTTATTATATGTGCTTTTTATCATAATGTCAACATTAATTTAACTATGAAGGCAAGGTTTGCCTCAATATTAATATTATATGTTTTCCTATCCACCATTATGCCCTCTTCATCTCTACTTTTGCCTAAATATTACTGCATGTTTAAAGATTTAGTAGTCATCGTAACTGGTGGTGCGCAAGGCATAGGTAAAGGCATTGTACTTACGTATTTACGAATAGTGCCTATATTGTTATTGCTGATGTAAATAAAGAATTAGGGCTTCGTGGGAAAAGATTTACTTTTGCTAGGTTATTCTATTCTTTTTTGTTCAAAACCGATGTTGCGAAAGAACAGGACATTTTTTATTGCAAAAAGTGGTTGATCATTTTTGGTACTATCCATATTTTAATTAATAATGCAGGGAAATTTCAACATAAATCTTTTTATGACGTAATATTGGATGAATGGGATGATTTGATTCAAACAAATTCAACTTCTTTCAGTAGATGTCATGGAATTTTGCCAGTGCATAATTAATCGGCCCAACAAATAATTTCGTTACAGATATTTATCTCAGTAGATGGTGGGAGGAGGAAGTACAAAAAATGTTCTACACACATTTAGCTTTAACAAAAAAGGAAGCCGTAACTATGATTCAGAAAAACGATCAAGAGGATATTCAAGTTTTTGATGACATTGAAGCTGAGGCACTTGCTATGTCGGATATGATTGCAAGCGCCATTGTAATGCAATTTTGTTACCTCATTTATTAACATGAATAAATCTTTTTGTTTTCCAAAATTGGTGGAAAAATTTTAGCCTGTTTCCTTTTCGAATAATGAGCAATCGGTTGAATGCCTTGTATAGATTCCTTTACAAATGGAGCTACTGTGTTGCTTTCAATGTGAAAATGAACCTGCTGCAGCTGCCATGGCTTATGATTTATATCTATGCGAACTAGAGAACTTTTACATTTCGACCAAGAATGATATCGTTCCACTAACCATTTGTCAAAGGTAGAACTACTTATTTCACCGGCAATCGGTTGATACGAAATTTTCAACCTTTCATCTTGTGCACCGTGATATAAACTTGTAAAAGAAAAATTATTCTCCTTTTGTTGTAAAGCTATTTTTGAATGACGATATGATAGACTACCCATTGTAGCTATTTGAACAATAAAACGATTCGTAACATCTGAATTAAAGAAATAGACTCCTTTCATGCCGTTATATGTAACATAAGTCCGGACATTAAGCTGCAAGTGGGAACCTACTCCTGGTAATGGCGGTAGAAATTTTAGTCGTTGTCCTTTTACTTGAAAAAGGACAACACTTAGCCAAGCGTTATTTTCATAGAGATCCAGTTGCAACTCCTGCGGAATGTACTGCTCTAAACCCTTAGGTGGTACTGGCCAATGCAGAAACAACACATCTTGCCATATTTGCGTTAAAATCCACGGTTTACTCCACATAAAATAACTCCTTTCTGTAGTTAAATTCTTTCCTACAAAGGAGTTATTCAAACGAAAATGATTATTTTAGTTCTGAATTTAATGATTCTATTGCAACATATCGGTAGTATAAATTGCGTAGTTCAGATTCTTTATAACTGCCTAAATGACTTTTATATTGTGGATGCACCAAAATACCATGATCTCGAAGTTGTTTCACAAACCAACCTTTTGAATACTTATGCACTTTACACATTCCCTTCACTACTATTCATAACATAGCGTATGCTCAGGAATTTGTGTAGTGACATTTTTTCAAAATAAAAACGAAGAATTTATCCTTTGTTTTCAAACAAAAAACATCTGTTGCTGTCGCTACGTTACACTACGCTTTCGCACAAAAAACATCTGTTGCTGCCGCTACGTTACACTACGCTTTCGCACAAAAAACATCTGTTGCCCCAAACGGCTCATCGGGCGCTCTTAGGAAAGCGTTCAATCGGAACGAAAATCAACCCTTCGTTTTGCCGAAGGGTTATATTTTTGCATTAATTTCATTGACACAATAATTTTCAACTTATGTGCCACAAAACGTTCGATATGGTTGGTTAGAAGGCGTTGGTAATGTTGCATATTCCTGCTGCTCCACACAATGTGCAAAAGGTTGAGCAAGAGCATCCATTAATCGCTCCATTACGCTATAGTCCCCCTGCTCAACAGCAGCCTCTAATGCTTCTTCTACACGGTGATTTCGTGGAATAACTGCTGGATTATGATCGCGCATTAATTGTTGAGACATGTCTTTTGTTTCTTGCTGTCTTTCTAGCCGTGCGAGCCAATTCTTATGCCATTCTTTAAATTCATTTGTATTAAATAACGGTGAGTCACCAAATTTATTGAAGGTTAATGCGATAAATGTATTCGTATAGTCTGCTTGATGTTGATGCAGCAACTTCAGAAGCTCTTCAATGAGTGGACCGTCCTGATCTTCTTCGTTAAATATCCCAAGTTTTGCCCGCATACCTGTTAGCCAGTTTGCATAATACAGCTGAGGATATTGCTTTAAAGTTTCCTGAGCTAAATGTATGGCAGCTTCTTGATTTTCATGAATTAACGGTATTAATGATTCAGCCAGTCGTGTTAAATTCCACCCTCCGATATTAGGCTGGTTTCCATAAGCATAGCGACCTTGTCGATCAATAGAGCTAAATACTGTCGCTGGATCATAAGTATCCATGAATGCGCAAGGACCATAATCAATCGTCTCACCACTAATGGTCATATTATCTGTATTCATGACGCCATGAATAAAACCAACTAACTGCCATTTTGCGATGAGCGATGCTTGTTTCTTTATAACTTCTTGTAGAAGGGTCAGATAACGATTTTGGGTTACTTCAGCATTAGGAAAATGACGATCCAAAGCATAATCCGCTAAAGCTTTTAGCTCATCTTCCGTTCCAAAGTTCGCTGCATATTGGAAGGTCCCCACTCGCAAATGACTGCTTGCAATACGGGTTAGAACTGCCCCCGGAAGCTCTGTTTCACGAAGGATCATTTCGCCTGTCGTTACAAGGGCTAGACTTCGGGAGGTTGGAATGCCAAGTGCATACATGGCTTCACTAATAATATATTCACGAAGCATTGGACCAAGTGCTGCCCTGCCATCTCCGCCCCTGGAATAAGGCGTTCTTCCTGAGCCTTTTAGGGCGATATCCAAGCGTTCATGAGTTGGTGTAAGTTGTTCACCTAATAACAGTGCCCTTCCGTCTCCGAGCATATTAAAGTGACCAAATTGATGTCCTGCGTATGCTTGTGCAATGGGCATGCCACCTGTCGGATTGTCGTTACCTGCAAAAATCGCTACCGCTTCTTTGCTTTGCAACGCATCGACGTTTAATCCAAGTGAATAGGCAACTGATTCATTTACCATTATTAACTTTGGTGAACGAACTGGATTTAAATTGATTGATGTATAAAAAATATTTGGTAAACGGGCATAGCTGTTATCAAAATTCCATTTTAGTGTATTTTCCATGTTTTCTCCTTCGTTACGTTTATCTTTATTTTTGCTACTTCATCATAAACAATTCATAGCCATTTTTACCATTTGCAATTATCTTCTTTTAGCAAATGTTTTTTATAACGTAAGTGAAACGGTAGTTATACCGTATCCGCTGAAATACGCCACGTCCTGTGGAAACAGATACAGCAACAACGACTGAGTGACCAACATCGGTGCTGTTGCCGCTGACGCTTCGCTTTCGTACAGGCAAAAAACACGTTGCTGACGCTACGTTAGCACTACGCTTTCGCGCAAAAAACATTTGTTGGCCAAAGTACAAAGCCGATTCCAGACGCAATTATGCCGAGGCATAATTGATTGTGGGATAAAACAAAAAACGCTTAGAGTTTCTAAAACTTAAGCGTTTTTGTTTCTTCATTTTCGCATAAACTTGTGGGTGGAAATACAGCTATTATCATCCGTAAAGAACTTTACTTCAAAATACGTGTCTTCAACCTTTACAAGGGCAAAGCTTTTTTCTTTACGACCACGTGGTTTTAATAAGCTCCCGGGATTTAAAAATAACACATCATCAATCATTTCCGCTCCAAGAATATGGGAGTGACCAAAGCAAGCAATTTGTGCGCCTACCTCTTTGGCACGATAGGATAATGACAAAATCGAAGTTTTTACATTGAATAAATGGCCATGTGTTACGAAGGCTGTGACGTCCGCTAAATCGAATACCACTTCATCCGGAAAGGCTTTATCGATGTCACAATTTCCGCGTACTTTCTTCATGCCGGCCAATGCTTTATGGGAGAAAGGAAGCTCACTATCTCCACAATGAATGACAGCATCGACATGTGGGTAAAAGCCACGAACTTTTTCAATTACATTACTATCGCCATGTGTATCACTCATGACCAGTATTTGCATGGATATCACCTCTTATTTTATAAGATTAGGTAATTGTTCCTTTAACTTACGAATCGCATTTCCACGGTGGGAAATCGCTCCTTTTTCATCGGCTGTTAGCTCTGCCATCATACGATTTAAGCTTGGGACAAAGAAGACTGGATCATAACCAAATCCGTTTGTACCACGTTTTTCGTGTGCGATAACACCTTCACAAGTACCAAAAACTGTTGTCGTTTCAAAATCAGGACCTGCAATAGCGATGCAGCAGCAGAAGCGTGCTGTACGCTTTTCATCCTCGACATTTTTTAAGTTTTCTAGTAGTTTAACCATGTTTGCTTCATCATCATGATCGCCAGCATAACGTGCAGAATACACACCTGGTTCACCATTTAATGCATCAACAGCTAAGCCACTATCATCAGCGATAACAATTGTACCAAGCTCTTTTGCTAATGCTTCTGCCTTTAAAATTGCATTTTCCTCAAAAGTAGTACCTGTCTCTTCTATTTCCATATCCGGGGCAACATCAAACATCGTTACTACTTCATAACCAAGTGGACCAAATAACGCTTCGAAATCTTTTGCTTTTCCTTTATTTTTAGTTGCAATGACTACTTGTTTCATGTTATTCATTTCCTCCCACTTTGTTAGCCAATTCACCTAGTGTTTCTTTTTGAAGTGCGATCAATTGTTGAATGCCTGCCTCACCTAACGCCAGCAGTTCATTTAACTCTTCACGAGAAAAGGTTGCTTCTTCACCTGTTCCTTGTAGCTCAACAAAGCGTCCTGCTCCTGTCATGACGATATTCATATCTACCGCAGCAGCGACATCTTCAACGTAGTTTAAATCTAAAATTGCTCCGTGATCCTCTACAATACCAACACTTGTTGCAGCTAAATAGTCTGTGATTGGGAACTTTGTTAATTGTTTTTCTTCAGCGAGCTTTGCAACTGCTTGTGTCATTGCTACAAATGCTCCTGTTATTGAGGCTGTACGTGTTCCTCCGTCTGCTTGAATCACGTCACAGTCAATCCATACAGTACGCTCACCAAGTGCTTCTAAATCAACGACAGCACGTAATGCACGACCGATTAATCGTTGAATCTCCATTGTGCGGCCATTAACTTTGCCGCGAGATGACTCACGTGCTGTACGCTGTGCTGTTGCACGAGGTAGCATCGAGTATTCTGCAGTGATCCACCCTTTGCCCTGTCCACGTAAAAAGCCAGGAACCTTATCCTCAATCGTTGCTGTGCAAATTACTTTTGTATTGCCTACTTGAATTAACACTGAGCCTTCTGGGTGCAATAAATACTCACTATCAATTTTCACGGGACGCAGCGCATCTACATTTCTTCCATCAAATCTTGTCATAATTTTCGTTCCTCCTAAAATCTTTCGCGCACTCATCTTAACATAATTTTCACCTTCAAAAAAGTGCTCGGGCCCTTATGTACAATGCTAAAAACGGCAAAAATCAGCCTAGCCCATAGCTAAGCTGATTTTTTATTTTAATGTCAAACGTTTTATTTGGAGAGTACCTTGCTCAAGCCAACTTTCAGCAATTGAACGGAAAATAGGCACTGAACCAGTTGCATAAAATTTATGGGCAGGCACAGCGTCTGGGTCAGCCAATGTGCCATTATATTCAAGCATTTCTTGAACATCCTTTGCTGTTTCCTCTGCAGAAGAAAGCACAAAAACTTCTTCTCCTACAACAGCTTCAATTTGTTTTTGCAGAATAGGATAGTGCGTGCATCCTAGTATGACCGTATCAAATTGTTCATTTTTCAACGGCTTTAAGCCTTCCGCAATTAATTTATTTGCAAATTCACCTTTATATTCGCCACTTTCTACAAGTGGTACGAATGTTGGACAAGCAAGCGGAATAATATGAGCCGACGTATTCAATGATAATAAGGCTTCCTCATACGCCCCGCTTTTAATTGTTCCTTCTGTTGCAAGCACAACGACTTCATGTCGCTTCGTTTTCTTTACAGCTGCACGTGCGCCAGCATTAATAACGCCTAGTACCGGAAAAGGCATATTTCTTTGTAAACTTTCGAGTGCTACTGCAGTCGCTGTATTACAAGCAATGACGAGCATTTTGATATTCATTTTCTCTAGTGCTTTTGCCATTTGCCAAGTGAAATTTCGTACTTCCTGACGACTTCTTGGACCATACGGACATCTTGCTGTATCACCAATATAATAGATTGTTTCGTTTGGTAATAGCTTCATTATTTCTTTTGCTACGGTTAAACCGCCTACTCCTGAATCAATAACGCCTATCGGGGCATTCATACTTTCCGCCTCAATCCTGTTTCATGTGTACATGTAGTTTTTCTAAATAGCTTGATAATTGCGCGACTTCTTGTTCGTTAAAACCAACAAGCTTCTCTTGCAAATATTGCTGTCTTTTTTCAATAACCTCTTGAATAATGCGTTCGCCCTTCTCGAGAAGATGAACAACAACGACACGACGGTCATTTTCGTCACGCATTCGCTTGACTAATTCATTTTTCTCCATTCGGTCCACTAGATCTGTTGTTGTACTAAAAGCTAAGTATAATCGATTTGACAAGTCACCAATTGTTATATCTCCAAGCTCTTCTAACCACTGTAATGCAACAAATTGTGGCGGCGTAATCGCATACTGTGAAACAATCTCTCTTCCTTTTTGCTTCACAATCGCCGCTATATAGCGTAATTCCTTTTCAACCGTTGCAACGGTTTCAGGTGAGTGCTTTGTTACTTTATCCGACATATAACTATTTCACTCCTAAAAATACGTTGAATAGTTCTATTTTGTCGTTTTTTTTCTGAAATAGCAAGTGTCCAATTAGTCTAATTTGAATTCTTCTAAGCGTAACAGCTCAATTAACGCCTGAGATCGATTCGTTACACCTAACTTTTGAATTGTATTGGAAATGTGATTTCGCACTGTTTTTTCACTAATACCAAGTTGCTCTGCAATATCCCTCGTTGTTTTTTCAGCTAATAAAAGCGCAAATATTTCACGTTCTCGGTTCGTTAAAAGAGAACGATGATGAGAGCCATTCATTTTCAGTTACACCCTCCTCCCCCGCACGTATTGTAACTTATGTTAAGGAATGAGGAGCGGTGACGGCTATTTTCATGAATATCTCGTGTTTCCTAAAAAAATTCGGAAATTACTTCCACCAATTAATGATTTTATGTAAAAATGCATCATCACCATAACGAGTGGTTGATTTTTTGTTTCGCTTAGGCGCTTTCCCGGGGGCGTCCGATAAGCGCTGATCCCCAAGGAATTGCCCAGTTTCCACTTCAATCAACTTCTATATATGGCATACGCTTTACCAAATGTTCATCTACAACTTTTTGTAATGAGCCGTAAATGTGCAATTTCAATCGTCGAAATCATTGTTTATATTTATTTCCTCGAATTGCAATACTGTTGAAAAATATAACGCTCAAAATTTCTGTCTTTGGACAATTAACTTTCGCCATCCATTTCCAATACTATAGGAACACCAAACTTGCTAAGTGATTTTTTTCTTCTTCAGATAATGGTACACTCTTGCCAGTTCGAGGGTCCATTTGCACTACCGTACCACGACCCGTAAAGCAAACTTTATCATGCTGGTTTTTCGCTAAGTAATGGATATCCAATGATGAGTTGCCTACTGTCGCTACTTTCGTATAGATTTTTAGTACATCATCAAAGAAAACTTGTTTCACGTAATCACACTGTAAGTCGGCTACAATTGGAATACCCTCTACATGTTCATCAATTGCTGATGGCATGAGAACACCTAAATGACGAAAATAATCAATTCGTGCTTGTTCAAAATATGTAAAGCTAACTGTATTGTTCATATGACCGTACATATCCGTTTCTGAAAAACGTACACGAACCTCAATAAAAAACGCAAATTCCTTTGCCCATTCCTGAAAATCTCCGATATAATTTGCTTTCATCTTAGCCATCCCCCTAGTTTTCACTCGCTTCTTCCCAAAACAACAAACGGAATTAGCAAGTTATAAATGAATATACATTCATTATAAAGGAAAACACTATATTATCATAGAAAATTCACATTTTTACTCGTTAAAACTCACTTTCTGTACATCCTAATGATTGCTATTTTATTCCTTAATCCGATCTTTTTATTGAAGACATCATATTTAGTTTATTACTCTTTCTTGAAAATGCCCCTATCTGAACTCCCTATTGTACGAAACTTTAATGGCGAATTGGATTAATCAAGCATTTACAAGTTTTATTCTACAAAATTATTTTTTATTTTTCATAGAAAAAACTCCCTCACACATGCAGTGTAAGGGAGTTTGGGAGTAAAGCTTGTACTATTAGTCAACGTAGTGGTCAGAACCGAAGAAGTTACGGAACATTTGCACTGTAGTTGCACGGTTTAATGATGCGATAGATGTTGTTAAAGGAATACCTTTTGGACAAGCAGCCACACAGTTTTGTGAGTTACCGCAGTTTGCAAGGCCTCCATCACCCATGATTGCATTTAAACGTTCGTCTTTAATCATTGCACCAGTTGGGTGAGTGTTGAATAAACGTACTTGTGATAATGGTGCTGGTCCGATGAATGAAGCTTTTTCAGACACGTTTGGACATGCTTCCATACATACACCACAAGTCATACATTTAGATAATTCATAAGCCCATTGACGTTTACCTTCAGGCATACGTGGACCTTCACCTAAATCATAAGTACCATCGATCGGAACCCATGCTTTAACTTTTTTAAGTGCATTGAACATACGTTCACGGTCAACTTGTAAGTCACGAATAACTGGGAAAGTTTTCATAGGCTCAAGTTTAATTGGCTCAGTCAATTGGTCAACAAGCGTTGAACAAGATTGACGTGGGCGGCCATTGATAACCATTGAACATGCACCACAAACTTCTTCAAGACAGTTCATATCCCATGCAACTGGTGTTGTTTTTTCACCATTTGACATAACTGGATTCTTTTGAATTTCCATTAATACAGAAATAACGTTCATACCATGACGGTAAGGAATTTCGAATTTCTGCCAGTAGCCATTGCCACCTTTTGTATCTTGACGTAAAATTTCAACTTTGACCATTCTTCCAGTATTAGCTGCGATATTCATAATTCTTAGTCTCCTTTCGCAGAGTAATCACGTTTACGTGGTGGAATTAATGAAACGTCGACTTCTTGGTACGTGATAATTGGATCACCAGTAGTTGGGTCAAATTTCGCCATTGTAGTTTTTAAGAACTGCTCATCATCACGGTTCGGGAAATCTGGCTTATAGTGTGCACCACGTGATTCGTTACGTAATAATGCACCCTTTGTCATTACTTTCGCAAGGTAAATCATATTTTTCAACTGACGCGTAAAGTGAGCACCTTGGTTACTCCATTTTTGTGTATCGTTGATGTTAATGTTTTCCCAACGTTTTTGGAATTCATCAAGTTTGTTCAATGTATCTTCAAGTTGATCGTTATAACGTACTACTGTCATAGTAGCTGTCATCATTTCACCAAGCTCTTTATGAAGTAAGTAAGCGTTTTCTGTGCCATCCATTTTCATGATAGCTTCCCACTTAGCTTGTTCTTCTTGAACGCGTGCATCATAGATTTCTTGTGGAAGATCTTCCGCATGCTTTTTAAGATGTTTAACATAGTCTACTGCGTTTGGACCAGCAACCATACCACCATAAATAGCGGATAATAATGAGTTTGCACCAAGACGGTTTGCACCATGTTGAGAGTAATCACATTCACCTGCTGCAAATAAACCAGGAATTTCAGTCATTTGGTTGTAGTCAACCCATAATCCACCCATTGAGTAGTGAACTGCTGGGAAAATTTTCATTGGTAATTTACGTGGATCATCACCTACGAATTTTTCGTAGATTTCAATAATACCACCAAGTTTTACATCTAATTCATGTGGATCTTTATGAGAAAGATCTAGGTATACCATGTTTTCACCGTTAATACCTAGTTTTTGGTTCACACAAACATCGAAGATTTCACGTGTAGCAATATCACGTGGTACTAAGTTACCATATGCTGGGTATTTCTCTTCTAAGAAGTACCAAGGTTTACCGTCTTTATAAGTCCAAATACGGCCACCTTCACCACGAGCTGATTCTGACATTAGACGGTTTTTGTCATCTCCAGGAATAGCTGTTGGGTGAATTTGAATGAACTCACCATTCGCGTAAGAAGCACCTTGTTGGTAAACGATAGAAGCAGCAGAACCTGTATTGATAACAGAGTTTGTTGTTTTACCGAAGATAATACCAGGGCCACCAGTCGCCATAATAACAGCATCTGCACGGAATGATTTAATTTCTTCTGTACGCATATCTTGCGCTACGATACCACGACAAACGCCGTCAGGATCGACTACTGCACCAAGAAATTCCCAGTGCTCATATTTGTTAACTAAACCAGCTACTTCGTGAGAACGAACTTGCTCGTCTAGCGCGTATAGTAATTGTTGACCAGTCGTCGCACCTGAGAATGCTGTACGGTGGTGTAATGTACCACCAAAACGACGGAAATCAAGAAGACCTTCTGGTGTACGGTTGAACATTACACCCATACGGTCCATTAAATGAATAATACCAGGGGCTGCATCACACATACCCTTAACTGGTGGTTGGTTCGCTAAGAAGTCCCCACCGTATACTGTATCATCGAAGTGAATCCAAGGAGAATCCCCTTCACCTTTTGTATTTACCGCACCATTAATTCCGCCCTGCGCACATACAGAGTGTGAGCGTTTTACAGGAACTAATGAGAATAAATCAACTTCAGTACCAACTTCAGCTGCTTTAATCGTTGCCATCAGACCAGCTAGACCGCCGCCGACAACAATTATTTTGCTTTTCGCCATGATTATTTCTCACTCCTCTTAAAAAATTGCAATGATTGCCATATGCTCTATAGTAGCTTCTATTACATTAAGCAAAAGCTAAAATAGCAGCCACACCAACTACACTTAGAATTACGAAAATAATGTTTGTTACATAAGTAGCAATCTTTTGAGACTGAGGAGATTGTGTAATACCCCAGCTTACTAGGAATGCCCATAAACCGTTAGATAAGTGGAAAGTTGCTGATATAATACCAACAATGTAGAATCCAAGCATGAATGGATTTGAAACGATATTTGCCATCATGTCGTAATCAACTTCTGTACCAAGTGCTTTTTGAATACGAGTTTGGAAAATATGCCATGCAATGAAGATCACTAAGAATACACCCGTGAAACGTTGTAATGAGAACATCCAGTTACGGTATGTGCTGAAACGTCCTGTATTTGGTGTAGCAGTGAATGCAATGTAGACACCATAAAATGCGTGGAACATTAATGGAATATAGATGACAATCCATTCAACTAAGATAAGGAATGGAATCTTTTCCATATTAGCGGTAGCTGCGTTGTAACTTTCTGCTCCGCCTGTTGCTGTAAAGTTAATGAACAGGTGCATCGTTAAAAACAGACCTACTGGAATGATACCAAGTAGAGAATGTAAGCGACGCCATAAAAACTCTCGATCTTTCGACAAGACTGTTACCCCCCTTAGTACTTAAAATAGCACAACTAAAGAAGTCATCATTTTGTAACTGATACTTCATTGACTGTGTATTTCATCATGGTACAATATTATGACATGTTTATTGTACTCTCAAGAGCTACGAGCGTCAAGGCAACTTAAAGTTTTTCACACTCCTTATTAAAGAAGTAATCTAGTACATGATGCATCGTTTTTTCTCGAAAAATCTATCTTTACTTTATCAGTGTCAAATTTTAAGAAAATTCTAAGAAAGAAGGCTTTCAATGTTAAACACTTCATCTCCTACAATCTCAGCTTTTGGGTATGAGATAATTCGCGATTATATTTTATCTTCCATTCTTGGTAAACACGAAGGTGATGTCCTTTACTGGGCAGGAAAAGATCTAGCTCGGAAGTTCCCATGTACAAGTCAAGATGAACTTATCGCATTTTTCGCAGATGCCTGTTGGGGTAATTTAGAGCTTATCAAAGAGTCGAAGGATGGACGCATATTCCAGTTGACAAATGATCCAGAACTGTTACAAATCGGTCTTCGTAGCTTTAGACTTGAAGCAGGATTTATAGCTGAGCAAATCCAGCAAGCAAAAGGTTATTTAACAGAATGCTATGATGAAAAACGTGAAAAGCAACAAAATGTTACGTTCACTGTAAAATGGGACGTGAAAGAAAGAATCATGAACACCGTTCCGACTGAATAAAACGAAAAGGATTGTCATCCCTAATTTATGGATGGCAATCCTTTTTATATATAATATAGAAGTTATTCACTGCAGAGACTGAGCAACTCCTTGGATTATCGTTATAGACGCGACAGCAAAGCAGCTTATCGGACGCTCCTAGGAATGTGCACTGTCGGAACAGAAATCAACCTCTCGTTAAACTTTATTTATAATTGAGCATGTCTTTTTTTTAAAAGTACATCTATGAACGAAATAAATGCCTCCAAAATATTAAGTGAGTGTTGAATCATTTCTTCTATGTTATGAATTGACAGTTCATTCACTAACTTTTGGGCGGCCATATGGACTAATTTATGTGGTTGTTCAATATAACGATATTCTGGTAAGTTTTGATATTCCTCAAAATGTCCGTAATACCATTTTCCAAACATACATTGATGATGCGTTTTTATCGTTTCTTTTTGACCAGCCTTGTGAATAGCATTTCTTAAAAAGCTAGCATGATCCATTAACCTTGCTGCTAATTGGCTAACTACCGTTTGCTCTGATGGCTTTCTGATTGTCGGTGCAATAGCTTTTAACATTTCAGATACTTGATTTTGTATTAGATCCGAGAAGTCACTAGTACGTGATAATTCCGTCGTTGTTTCCGCTAAACGACCTACAGCTATTACATTTTCTTCTGATGCAGCTGTTATTTGATGAATACCATGTGCTGCTTCTTCAATATTTCTACTTGTTACAGTCAGATTAGCAATATTGTCCTTCATAATCCTTAAAAAGTCAGTTAAATAATGTTCGACTTGATTAATATTTGTTATTGTATTATGTAATTTCTTATCAATGACTGATCGAATCTTTGTCATTTCTTGCAATGAACCTTTCGAACTGTTGGCTAATTTCCCTACCTCCATCGCGACAACATTAAAGCCTTTTCCATGCTCACCAGCACGTGCAGCTTCAATAGACGCATTTAAAGATAGTAATTGTGTTTGGTCGGCAATCCCGGTTACACCAGTACTAATATCATCCATTTTGGTCATTTCATTCTTCAGTTGCTCTGTTGAATGAGCTCCTTTGGCCAACAACTCCTGAACCATTTCACCTTTTGCAATGGATGATTCCATTTCCTCTACAAGTAGTAATGAATGTTGTTTTATTTCTTGAATGTTTGCATTAACATTTTGCTCAACCGCAAGCATCTCCTCTGTATTTGACGACATTTCTTCACTCATTGCTGAAATATCCCCTACACTCGTAGAGACATTTTGAACCTTTAAAGCCGTTTGAAAATTAATTAACTCCATATGCGCTAGTACAAAATCTAAAACCGCATTTTTCACATCAATGCTTTCCTGCTCAAGTTCCAATTCCAGAATTCGCTTTTTTAATATTTGTATTTCTAAATCGTTGTGCATCTCAACACTTTCATCCATTGGCTTTTGAAATAAACCGAATAACCCCATACAAACTTCCACCTTCCCCTTGGTAAAACATGTCACATTTTATTATATAACAATAGAATTGGATAAAATATTAAATTGATGTGAACAAAAAAAGATGTGCATTTTACTGGAGGGCACTGAAAAACTTACGTTTTCATAAAAGCGAACCTTTCTCAGATAAAAATAAGGCATTTCTTGTTCAATTTTGAACAGGAAGTGCCTTATTTCTGTCTCTATTCCTTATTTATTTTCGTTTAATAGCTTTAATATCCGTTTTAAATTGACAGCGAATATCGTTGTAGCACCTTGAATTTCCATGCCAAATAGACCCGCAGTCGCTATTCTTCGCTTCTACTTTGTAGCGATTTGCGGCTAATTGCTTAAATGCTTCCGTATTTTGAAATGCCTCTTGTTCGGCATGTGTATCCGACTTCATTGTGACAGAATATGTTTTACTTTTTACGCCTTCTTTATAACAGCCATCTCTCATTGGACATACTTTGCATTTTTCAATGTCAAAATAAAATGTCTGACTTTGACTCATACTCGTTCCTTTTTTACCCGTACGTGCTTTTCTTGTCGCGAGATGACCGGCCTTACAAACAAACATTACAGCGTCTTTATTAAACTCAAACTTGTCTTCTTCTTTTCGTGGTCCTTGTGTAAGAATAGGATTCAACTTTGCCACAAGCACGCGATATGTGTCTTATACCCGAAGAAAAAAGATGTACTTAAACATACGAATTGGAGGAATGGCATTACGTCCATTGTCTAAACAATATTTTGTTTTTAACTCTTCTAAAATGAATGAAAAATCAACAAGTTCATTGATTTGATGAAGTATATTATCTTTTGGCACAACAATATCGTAGATCGCCATATATGGACTTAAATGAAGGGTTTCTTGATTTGAAATCATCGGGGGCACCACCTGCACATTTTTATTATAAAGGAAAGCGTGACTAAAATAATAGTGTGATACATTGCGTTGTTTGGAGAAGCATCGCTCGACTCCTGCGGGAAAGCGACACAGACGAGACCCCGCACGAAGCGAAGCGTAAGAGGAGGCTCGGCGCTCGCCCGCGGAAAGCGAGCGGAATGCTTCGGAAAACAACTGCCAAATGAAAAAAGCGAGGTATTCAACGATTTACTCGTTAAATACCTCGCGATGTGAGAAGATATAGACTTTTTCAGTGCCCTCATTTTACTGGCACATCTTTTTCAACATTATATGTAAAGCGCTTGTTCTACAATCTCTATCCGTCGCTTTGGCTGCTCTATCCACGCCGCTTAAAAGTGACTAGCTCCCCTGAGAGATTTCTGTACCTGTCGCTACGCTTTCGGTACAAAAGACACTTCCTGAAATAAATTAAATTCATCATGTAATGCATTTGCTGCACGAATCATTTCGTCCTGAGGTACAACAACAGACACTTTTATTTCAGAAGTACTTACCATTTTTACAGGGATATTTTCACGACGTAGACGATCAAACATCCTTGCAGCCACCCCTGGGTTAGATGCCATCCCCGAGCCAATAATAGAAACCTTTGCTAAGCCAATTTCAAAATCAGCAAAACTAAACCCTAGTGATAATTTACTATCTTCTAGAACACGTAATGCTTCAGCGAACTCCTCTTTTAAAATAGTAAAAGATACCATCGGCTTTAAACCATCAATTATTGCTTGTACGATTATATCGACGTTTATGCGATTTTCTGCAAGTATTGTGAACATATTTGCTAACGAAGCATTAGAATAAGCATCATAACCAACTGTTAAGCGAATAACGTCTGACTCGTAGGCAACACCTCGTACAATTAAATTTTTTTCCATTTCAACTTCCTCCTTCAATACAGTACCTACAGTATCTATTTCTCCCGAGCGAATGATAACTGGGATTTGAAATTTCTTTGCTAACTCTACAGCTCGCGGGTGTAAAACTTGTGACCCTAAGTTTGATAGCTCTAGCATTTCATCATAGGAAATTTCTTTTAGTTTTTGTGCCCCAGCAACATGATTTGGATCAGCTGTATAGATGCCGTCCACATTCGTGTAAATATCTACCCGCTCCGCCTTCAATTTTGCTGCAATTGCTACAGCCGACGTTTCCGCACCACCTTTACCTAACGTCGTAATATTCCGTGAATTATCGATACCTTGTTCCCCAGCAACGATAACGATTTTCCCCTGTGCAAAATGCTCTTCAATTCGACTAACATTCATTTCCTCAATACGGGCATTGCTATACATAGCATCGGTTTCAATGCCTGCCTGCCAGCCCGTTAATGACACGGCATCATATCCTTTCTCCTGTATAGCAATTGCCACTAATGTACTTGTAAGTTGTGAGCTTGTTGAAAATAGTGCGTCTAGTTCACGCTTAGATGCATGGTCTGACAAATCACGAGCCATCTTTGCTAATTCTTTAGCCATTCCCCTCATAGCTGAAGTGACAACGACAACATCAAAACCTCTTTCCCTTTCTGCAATCACCTTTTTCGCAACATTTTGAATGCACTCTGTTGATGCGAATGCAGCACCACCAAATTTCATCACAACTCTCGCCATTTTTATCATTCTCCTTCGTATTCAATCATTTCGCTGATTAAAAGCAGCGATACTTTTGCAATTTTAATAACATGACAAAAGCAAACGCCTAACAGCCTTGAAAAAATGTTGTTTCGAGAAAATCTAAAAAGGCAGCTTCTCACATAACGTGAAAGCTGCCTATAACATGTACAATAAAGTAACTTGCGCATGTGTGATAGCCCTCCGAAACGTTTAGAATCGACAGTCTTACATCTCTTAAATGTAAAACCAGCGCAGCATCGGAAACAACGATGCTCCACTTCGGCAAGTTCCCCTTTCATACATTTTCACCGGACTTGTTCGTCCTCGAATGTACTACTCTTGAACCTTGCACCTCTATCATCACTAAATAGTGATCGTATTTAATTTGAACCTTAGTGAAGAAATTCCCATTTTAATAAATAGAAACTACTAAAAAACATTGCTATATTAAAAAGCTATGTTATATACAACCTTAGCATACGCCTAATCCTTTGACAATGGATCTTATTGAATATCAATTTTGCCTTGGCGTAATTAAGTTCGGAGGCTTTTGGCCAATAGCTATTTTTTGCACGAAAGCGCAGCGGCAGCGCAACAGCAAGATGTTGGTCACTCAGTCGTTGCCACAGTACGTGGAGTTTTTAGACTGTAGATGTTTATACACCCATTGAAAAGGAATTCTATCTACATTCATCCCACCACCTTTAGAGGTGAGAGTCTTCTACTGGATGAAAATAATCATAAATATTGCTAGCCAGATTAGCAGGCATCCCTGCTTCCTGTAAGGCTTGCACATTTGCCTCGCGAATCTTTTTGACAGAGCCAAAATGCTTGAGTAATTGTTGTTTTCGCTTCGGACCAATGCCCTCTATATTATCGAGGACAGATTGTATTGCATGTTTCTCATGCTGTTGTCGTAAGAAGGTAATAGCAAAACGGTGTACTTCGTCCTGGATTCGCTGTAGTAAGTAGAATCCATCGCTTGTTCGCTTTAACGCAATTACTTCAGCTGGATCACCAAATAGAAGCTGTGACGTATTATGCTTTTCATCTTTTGCTAATCCGGCAATTGGAATAACAAGGCCGAGTTCATCCTCTAATACTTCTCGCGCGACTTCCATTTGCCCCTTGCCGCCATCTATTAGTACTAAATCCGGTAAAGGTAGACCCTCTTTTAATACGCGTGTGTATCGACGGCGAATTACTTCTTGCATCGCCCCGTAATCATCATGCTTGGCTGCTGTCCGTGTTTTGTATTTTCGATACTCCTTCTTTGCAGGTTTTCCATCGATAAAGACAACCATTGCAGATACAGCATCTGTCCCATGCATATGACTATTATCGAAAGCCTCAATCCGTAAAGGTGCAGAAATGCCCATAGCTTCACCGAGCGCCTCACATGCTCCTATTGTGCGTTCTTCTTGACGTTCAATAAGCTGGAACTTCGCCGCTACCGCAATTTCAGCATTTTTTGTCGCTAACTCAACTAGCTCTTTTTTTTGCCCTCGTTTTGGTGTTAGTACCTTAACTTCTAGTAATTCCGTTAAAATTTCTGCATCAATGGTTTGTGGGATAAAAATCTCCTTAGGTTTAATGTGCTCTAGCTTGTCGTAAAATCGTCCAACGAATGTCAAAAATTCCTCTTCTGCCTCTTGATAGATCGGGAAAATCGAGACATCTCGCTCAATGAGCTTCCCTTGACGAACAAAGAAAACTTGAACACACATCCAGCCCTTCTCGACGGCATAGCCAAATACATCGCGATTCGTTGTATCACTCGATACGATTTTTTGCTTTTGCATGACTGTATCAATATGTGCAATTTGATCACGAAATTCCTTTGCACGCTCAAACTCTAAATTTTCTGCGGCTGCTAGCATTTTTACCTCTAGCTCCTTTTTGACTTCCTCAACCCCACCATTTAAAAACTTTGTCATATCCTCAATCATATTGTGGTAAATTTCTGCATCTATATCTTTCACACAAGGTGCTAAGCATTGCCCCATATGATAATACAAACAAACCTTGGTAGGGAGTTGTACACATTTTCGAAGAGGATATAAACGATCTAACAGCTTTTTCGTCTCACTTGCTGCATACGCATTCGGATATGGGCCAAAATATTTTGCCTTATCCTTTTTCACTTTTCGCGTTGTAATAAGGCGCGGGTGTTTTTCATTTGTAATTTTTAAATACGGATACGTTTTATCATCCGTCAGCATAACATTGTACTTCGGATCATGTAGTTTTATAAGATTAAGCTCTAAAATTAAAGCTTCAATATTAGAGGATGTCACAATGTACTCAAAATCTTCTATTTCACCTACAAGCCTCTGTGTTTTTCCTTCATGCGAACCAGTAAAATACGAGCGTACTCGATTTTTCAGCACTTTAGCTTTCCCGACATAAATTATGGTTCCTTGTCGATCTTTCATCAAATAGCAGCCAGGCTGATCTGGTAAAATTTCAAGTTTTCGTTTTATTAAATCATTCATCGCCTACCTGCCCCTTTTTCTTAAAGTAGCGTTTGTCCCTTTATTTTCTCCTATTTCTAAGGATAACTTCCGCTTTTTCTCTATATTATATAACGAAAAAAAGCCAAGCACATCTTATTGATGGCTTGACTCTTTTTTTCTTATAGAATCAATTATGCCTCGGCATAATTGCGTCCGGAATCGGCTTTGTGCTTGCACAAAGAACTCCTTTCCGATTCCGTGACATCCGCCGGAGGCTTTAACTTCTTTCAGCGGGTGTTTGGACACCCCTGAAAAGAGCTTAAATTCGCATTCATCTCACCATCTGTAGAGGTGGGAGACTTCTGTACCCGTCGCTACGCTTTCGGTACAAGAGACATTTGCTGCAAGAAGTTAAGCATGTTTTGCGATAAACGCTTCTAATGCTTCTTTTGGTTGGAAACCAACTGTTTTATCTACTAATTCACCGTCTTTAAATAATAGTAATGATGGGATAGACATAATTTGGTATTGTGCTGCAGTACCTTGGTTATTATCTACATCTACTTTTACAATTTTAGCCGCACTACCTGCAGCATCCATTTCTTCAAGAACTGGTCCAATCATTTTACAAGGTCCGCACCAAGCAGCCCAAAAGTCTACTAGTACTAACCCTTCTTTAATATCATCTTGGAAAGTTGCATCTGTTGCATGTACAATTGCCATTTGAAATCCTCCTTAAGCTTACTATGTTTGTAGTATAGCATGGATAAATTCTCTTGAGCGAACAATCTGCCTAGTATGCGAAATTTATGAAAAATAAGGTCGAAAAAAGCAAAAAGTTGTTTTGTTTTTTAGCTTAATTTTCATGAAAACGACCTTTATAGACATACGTTAACGTAATAAAAAGATAAATAACTAATGTAATAACTGTTACGATAATCGATGTTGTAAAAATAATTCCAATTAGAATTGCACTTAACGCAATAATAGCGATCCAAGTTGTGTAAGGGAACCATTTCACTGCATAGGAACTTGTTTTTTCCGGCTGTATTTTACGCGATTTCAGATGCGCAATCGCAATAATTAACCAAATAAATAACACGGTATATCCAAGCGAACCCATTAGGAAATCAAATGTTTTGCTTCCCGCAAATAAAGAAAAGATTACAGCTATATATAAAGCAAAAGTACACATTAATATGGCATATACCGGAACTTTCCTTTTTGATAAATGTGCAAAGATTTTAGGAACACGTCCGTCTACAGCTTGTGTATACAGAACTCGTGATGAACCATAAAGCCCGGAGTTCATTGATGAAATAATTGCTAGTAAAACAACAGCATTCATAATATGGTCAGCACCAGGAATCCCAATCATTTTAAAGACCATTACAAACGGACTTTCCGGCACCCCGTTTACTTCATTCCATGGAATCAAGCTAACGATAATAAAGAAAGGAACTAAATAAAAAGTCACAATACGTACTAAAGTACTGCGAACAGCTTTTGGCACTACTTTCTCAGGATTTTTCGTTTCAGCTAATGTAATACCAATAATTTCAGTACCACCATAAGAGTAAATAACTACAAGCATTGCAGCAATCAATCCCATTGATCCGTTCGGGAAGAAACCGCCATGCTCCGTTAAATTGGAGAAACCAACAGCTGTATGATTACCAAAAGTAACAAGCAATAAAATTAAACCGGCTATGATGAATACCACAATGACAGTAATTTTAATTAATGCCAGCCAATATTCAGTTTCAGCAAAAACTTTTACAGATAATAAATTAATAGCTGTAACTAACACCGAAACAGATAATGCAAGTATCCAGATCGGGTAATCTGGCAACCAATATTGAATAAAAATGGCCGCAACTATAGATTCTGCAGCAATATTTAATACCCACATTTTCCAATAGATCCAATCTAGGAAATAAGCTGGATACTTCCCTAAAACAGCTTGCACTAAATCTCTAAATGTTCTGGCTTCGCTATTTCGGACTGCCATTTCTGCTAAACCTTGCATAACAAATAGCAAGATAATTCCGCCAATTAAGTACGCAATAAGTACTGATGGCCCTGCCATATCGATAGCTGCACTACTTCCTTTAAATAACCCTGCACCAATGGCACCACCTAAAGCCATCATCGTAATATGCCGTGATGTCATCGTTCTTTTTAATCTCTGATTGTCATTTTCCATATCCTTACCTCCTAAAATCAAAAAAGGCATATCGTCAGTTCCTTCATTATCAAATGAAAGAAGAGACGATATGCCATAAGCAAACCGCGGTACCACTCTAATTGGTTCTTTAAGAACCCTGCTTAAAAACCTAGTAACGAAGGTTAACCGTTCAACAAATAGAATATTTCGTAAATTCCATCTATCTTACCGCTCCTAGGCAAGTTCAAAGTCTTATTGGACTGCGTTGCACCAACCCGCAGCTCTCTTCACCAAATAATGAGCTTTTACTACTCCTAATCTTTGCGTTTCTTTGATAAAAATCATTGACTGAGTTCCTCTATTTCAGCGGATTTCTTTTGTACCGAAAGCGTAGCGACAGGTACAGATGGTTGATCCACTGAAAAAAGTTAAATTAATATTCATCACTATACGTTCTAAAATTAATTATGTCAACATTTTATTTTGCAATAACTTCAAAAAGTCAAAAAATTTGAACGCAAAAAAGCGGGGAAGACACATCTTCCCCGCGCATTTATTAGGCATTCACTTTTAACGCTTTAAACTCTTCGATTAGCAGAGGCACTACCTCAAATAAATCACCTACGATACCGTAGTCCGCAACTTTGAAAATATTTGCTTCTGGATCTTTATTAATCGCAACGATTACTTTTGAGTTTGACATACCAGCTAAGTGTTGAATTGCTCCTGAAATACCAGCTGCAATGTAAAGGTCTGGTGTTACTACCTTACCCGTTTGACCGATTTGAAGTGAATAGTCGCAATATTCAGCATCACACGCACCACGTGAAGCACCAACTGCACCACCAAGTAAATCCGCTAGAGCTTTTAATGGTTCAAAGCCTTCCTCAGATTTTACGCCACGACCACCTGCTACAACTACTTTTGCCTCAGAAAGATCAACACCCTCTGAAGATTTACGTACTACCTCTTTAATGATTGTACGAAGGTTTGTAATATCTACAGTAATAGAAGTGATGTCACCTGATTTACCGGCTACTTTTTCTAATGGTGCAATATTATTTGGACGAACTGAAGCTAAAACCATACCGTCTTTTACTTTAACTTTTTCAAAAGCCTTACCAGAGTAAATTGGACGGATGAATACAACATCATCGCCAGCACCCTCAATTGACGTTACATCGGATACAAGACCTGCTTGTAATTTACTTGCAATTTTTGGTGATAAATCTTTACCGTTTGCAGTATGACCAAATACGATACCAGTTGGCTTTTCTTCCTCAATTACCGCTAATAAAGCTTGACCATAGCCATCAGATGTATATTGTTTTAAATGTGGATGCTCCACTGTTACAACACGATCCGCCCCATATTCAAATAATGGACCTGTTAAGTTTGCCACAGCATCCCCTAAAAGAACACCAACAACCTCACCACCATCTGCGATTTGCTTTGCAGCCGCAATTGCTTCGAAAGAAACATTACGTAAGCTTCCTTCACGAACTTCACCTAATACTAATACTTTTTTTGTCATAGTATATTCCCTCCGTTACCCTTTAAGATTCGATTTGTGTCATCAGATGACTTAAACTACTTTCGCCTCTGTATGAAGTAGGTTTACAAGCTCTTTTACTTGTGCAGAAAGATCGCCTTCTAGAATACGGCCCGCTGCCTTTTGAGCTGGTAAGAAAATATCAACTGTTTCTACCTTAACCTCTACATCATCTTCATCGATATCTAAATCGTCTAACTCAAGTTCTGCAAGCGGTTTCTTCTTCGCTTTCATGATCCCTGGTAAAGATGGGTAACGTGGCTCATTTAAACCTTGCTGAGCTGTTATTAAAAGTGGTAAAGATGTCTCAATAACTTCTGAGTCACCTTCAATATCGCGTACAATTTTCGCAGATGTTCCGTCAATCTCAAGCTTTGTAATTGTTGTTACGCAGTTAATACCTAGTAAATCTGCAACACGAGGTCCAACTTGACCAGAGCCTCCGTCAATTGCAACGTTTCCTGTTAAAATTAAATCAGCATCTTTATCTTTTAAATATTCAGCTAAAATAAATGCTGCTGCATTTTGATCTAGTTCATCTAGATCGTCTTCCGTATTAATAAGAACTGCTTCATCTGCTCCCATCGCAAGAGCTGTACGCAATTGCTTCTCTGTATCTTCGCCACCAATTGACACAACTGTTACTTTACCGCCTGCAGCGTCACGTACTTGGATTGCCTCTTCAATGGCATATTCATCGTAAGGATTGATGATGAACTCTGCGCCATCCTCTTGGATTTTACCACCCGACACAACAATTTTTTCTTCTGTATCAAACGTACGTTTAATTAATGCAAAAATATTCATATATCCATACCTCCTACAACGTTTTTTATTTCTAAGTAAACTTATAAATATTATATATTTTCAGTGTCGATAACGTCGATAACACTCTTTCAAGTCGCTATCGACACTGATGGAATATTATTTACCAGTAAACACAGGCTCGCGTTTTTCAATAAATGCTTGAATTCCCTCTTTTGCATCTTCCGAAACGAATACTGTGCCAAAGGATTTTGCTTCTGCCTCAATACCTTCATAAAACGAAGCATGCTTTGCATATTGCAATGTTTGAATAGCTGCTTTTAAAGCAACCGGGCTCTTCTTCGCAATTTTCTTCGCTACCTTTAGCGTTTCTTCCAATAATGCTTCATCTGTAAATGCACGATTCGCTAAACCCCATTGTACAGCTTCTGTTCCAGAAATCGGCTCACTCGTAAACATCATTTCTGCAGCTTTTGCAACCCCTACATATCGAGGTAGGCGTTGTGTACCCCCAAAACCTGGAATAAGACCTAATTGTAATTCAGGTAATCCTAATTTTGCAGATTCTGTCACAAAGCGTAGATGACAACTCATCGCTAATTCAAGGCCCCCACCTAGTGCGGCACCATGAATTGCAGCAATAATAGGTTTAGAGAACGATTCAACTCGTTCAAAAACTTGTTGACCATTGTTCGCTAGCTTTGAAAATTCATCACCAGATCCAACCTCTGTAAATTCTTTAATGTCTGCACCAGCTGAGAAGAAACGACCTTCGCCATGAAGTACAAGGACACGTACAGTGTCATCATTTTCTACTTCATCTAGCACAGCATTTACTTCGGCAATGATTCCGCGAGATAATGCATTGGCTGGTGGGCGTGCAATTGTAATAATCGCTACTCCATCCTCTGCTTTCCAACTTAGAAATTCCATTTCTCCACATCCTTTTAAGCTTTAATGCCGTTCAAGATTAATGCCTGAACTTTTGGAACCTGTTCTATCAAATCATATCGATAATCATTCATAACCCACGACGTAATGGTTTCGTCAATTGTTCCAAATACCATTTGGCGTGCCAAGCGTACATCCATCGTTTGACTGAACTCACCTGATAGCATACCTTCGATTAAAATTTGATCAAGTAATTGTAAATACTCTCTTAACACCGCATTAATCTTCAGTCGTAAATCTTTATTCGATTGTCGTAGTTCCAATTGTGTAACGGTTGCTAGGTATCGATCTGTCGCTAGAACATTAAAATGATTTTCAATCATTCGTGAAAGTTTGTCCTTAGACGTACTTCCATTTTCTATTATATATTGTAATGACTCTACAAAAACAGCCATTTTTTCATTAAAGACAGAAATTAATATATCTTCTTTATTTTTAAAATATAAATAGATTGTTCCGTCGGCCACCCCTGCCTGTTTTGCAATCTTCGATACCTGTGCTTGGTGATACCCATTTTCTGCAATAACGATGACAGCTGCATCAATAATTTGCTTATATTTTGGCTTATCACGTTTCACTTCTATATCACCACCTAAAAAACTTGCATGCACACGTCTAAATTCATGCTCAATACACGAATGTCATCCTTCAATATCAGCCATCTCAAACTGATTTATTGGTAAGGATATGACGTGGTCACCTAAAAAAATATGAAAATATGAATGGTCATTCATTCATATTTTCATATTATAATTTACATCTTTGCTTGTCAATACTTTACCACGTATTTATTTTGCTTCTTTATTCACCAATTTTGTTTTCTCTTCGTCAACTAATGAACGACGCAAAATTTTCCCAACTGCTGTTTTCGGTAGCTCATCTCTAAACTCATAATAGCGTGGAACTTTGAAAGCAGCTAAGTTTTGACGGCAATATTTATTTAATTCGTCTTCCGTAATCGAATATCCTTCTTTTAAAACAATATAAGCTTTAACGGTTTCTCCACGATACGGGTCAGGAATGCCTGCAACTACACATTCTTGGATTTCCTCACGCTCATATAGAACTTCCTCTACCTCACGAGGGTAAATATTAAAGCCACCTGCAATAATTATATCTTTTTTACGGTCAACTACATAGAAATAGCCTTCCTCGTCCATATAGCCAAGATCACCTGTTAAAAACCAGCCATCTACGAACGCCGCTGCAGTATCCTCAGGGCGATTCCAATAGCCTTTCATAACCTGAGGGCCCTTTACAGCTATTTCACCAATCTCACCAACTGGAAGCGCCTCAGCATCCCCTGCACGTAAAATTATTGAATCCGTATTTGGCCAAGGTAAACCAATCGAGCCCATGACACGCTTACCCCAAATTGGATTTGAATGTGTAACAGGAGAAGTTTCTGTTAATCCATAGCCTTCTACAAGTTTTCCCCCTGTTACCGCTTCAAATTTCTCCTGCACCTCTACTGGCAATGAAGCGGATCCACTTATACATGCTTTAATGGACGATAAGTCGTACTTTGCAATATCCGGGTGATTTAATAAACCAATATATAAAGTCGGTGCGCCTGGGAATAGTGTTGGTTTTTGCTTATCAATCGTTTTCAACGCTGTTTCTGCATCAAACTTTGGTAATAACACCATCTTATTTTGCGTGAATACGGATAATAAAATAACAGCAGTCATACCATAAACATGGAAGAATGGCAGTATACCCATAATCGTTTCCTCACCATGTACGCATTTATACATCCATGCATCACACATTGTTGTATTTGCAATTAAGTTTTTATGGGTCAACATTACACCCTTAGGGAAGCCAGTCGTTCCACCTGTGTATTGAAGCAATGCTACGTCCTCTTCAAAATCAACGGGAATATCAATCATTTTGATGGGCGCTGAGCGCATAATTTCTGTAAATAAATGATTTTGACCACTATGTTCAACCTTCACACTAAAACCAAACTGCTTTTTTTGAATATAAGGATAAACCAAATTTTTAGGAAATGGTAAATAATCTTTAATAGCCGTGACAATGACATTTTCAAGTGCAGTTTCTTTTATGATTTTCATAACACGTGGATACAAAATATCCATCAATAAAATAACTTTCGCACCTGAATCAGCCATTTGATATTGAAGCTCACGCTCAGTATAGAGTGGATTTGTTTGTACGACAATCGCCCCAGCATACATTGCCCCGTAGTAAGCGATTACACTTTGCGGTGAGTTCGGCAGCATAATAGCTACCCGATCTCCCTTCTCTATTCCAAGAGCTTGTAAATAGTTTGCGAACCTTAGCGCTGACTCATATAGCTCCGTGTACGTCAAATCCTTTCCCATAAAATGAATCGCAACTTTAGATGGATTCTTTTTATAGGCACGTGTCAAAAACTCTTGCACAGGAATTTCCTCAAACGTTAAAGACGATGGTACTTCTTCAGGATAATTTTTTAGCCATGGTTTTGTTGTCATACGTCCTCTCCCCTTTGCCCCAAACTTGTAAACTCTTATTTTTATTATAATGAAAATGAAATACTCTTTCAAACACAAAATAGAAAATAAATGCATTTTCGATTAATTATTATGCATTTGACAACATTTATATAACTGTATTCCTTATGATTTTAGATCGATAGAGCGTATGAATACTCATTCATTCTATCTTTTTTATGCACAAGACTGCGTTAATATTTCTATATTCCAAAAACAATTTTTTATGATGGCTTTTTAGGTAGTTGAAGGAATATTAATAGGTGTTAGTAGTTTTTTATGATGGTTTGAAACGGGGATGATGTAACTTTCGAGGGTATTTTAGATTTTTTTATTTCACTTTGACTTTCCTTTCTGTCGCCTCGGCTTCTTCCGTCGCCCCGACTCTTCTTTCCATCACTTCGGCTATTCTTTCCGTCAACCCAGCCTCTTTCCGTCACTTCGACTATTCTTTCCGTCGCTTCGGCTATTCTTTCCGTCGCCCCAGCCTCTTTCCGTCACTTCGACTATTCTTTCCGTCGCTTCGACTATTCTTTCCGTCGCTAGCTCCCTTAGCGTTCCTTCCCTTTACCTATCAATATATATAAAAACGCATCCTCAAAAAAGGATGCGTTTTTTGCTTAAAGAGTCATCATATAATAGACACCGACTGCCAAAAATGCGATGCAGACAACGATTAGTACTTTTGCTAATTTTTCCATGTCATTACACTCCTATGCAATACTTGCCCCAATCACAAACGATAGACCGAGTGAAATGGTAAAGGAAATGAAGCCGACTGAGCGATTATCGTTAGCAATTTCTTGATCAACATTAAAACGGGGTGTCATAAATTCGAATAAGAAATACGCCACAATTAGTAATGTAAAACCAAAAAGGCCCCAGCCAATCATTTCACTTAAAGTGCTGTGGCGCGCAATGGAAAAGCGAAAAATATTACAAATCCCCAGTATTTTCCCGCCTGTTGCAAGTGCCACAGCGATATTACCATTTTTAATTTCTTCCCAGTTTTTATATTTCGTAACGACTTCGAACAATGCCATCGAGACGACTAAACATAATACAACAACACTAAAATATCCTGCCGTTTCGATAATTGGATATCGCCAAAAGCTAGAATTTAGCATTTTTCTCCGTCCCCTTTACTGCTTATTTCAATTCCACAACCGTGACACCTAATCCTCCCTCACCCGCTTCACCAAAACGGAAGGATTTTACACGCTTATGCTTTTTCAAATAACTTTGAATTCCCTGACGTAATGCACCTGTACCGACACCATGAATAATTGATACACGCCCATAGTTAGCAAGCAAGGCATCATCAATATATTTTTCCGTACGTATGATAGCATCTTCATACCGTTCGCCGCGTAAGTCTAATTCTAATTTTACATGACTATTGCGATTTTTTACACCAGCCATACGTTGAACAGGTTCTTTTTCGGGTTTAATGTACTCTAGATCACTATCCGAGATTTTCATTTTCAGAATACCCATTTGCACAACCCATTCGGTATCCGATACTTTTTCGAGCAATGTACCCCGTTGTCCATAGCTTAACACCTTTACCTCGTCTCCGACAACTAAGTTTTGTGCACGAGCCTTTACTTGTGCTGCTTTTTTCAACACTTTATTGTTTTCAAGCGGGGTAGCTTCTTCCAATCGTTTACGTGCTTCGATGAGTTCATGCTCTTTAACAACTTGGTTTGCATTTTTGCGCATTTCTCGAAGCTCAGCAATAATTGATTCTGCTTCTCTTTTTGCTTCATCAACAATTTTACGAGCTTTTTCTTTCGCTTTTTTATCGAGTGCTTCTTTGCGTTCCTCGTAAGCTTGTAGTTTTCCTTGTAGCTCTTTACGAAGTTCTTCAGACTCCATAAGTAATTCATGAGAGCGTTCTGCATCATCTTCAGATTGGCGACGAGTCTCTTCTAGTGAAGCAATCATTGACTCTACCTCATGGCGATCTGTACCTGTAAAGCTTTTCGCACGCTCAATAATGGATTCTGGTAAGCCCAGACGACTTGAAATTTCAAATGCATTGGAGCGGCCTGGTACACCAATAAGTAGACGATATGTTGGACTCAATGTCTCAATATCAAACTCTACACTTGCATTGGCAACTCCTGGACGATTATAGCCATATGCTTTTAGCTCAGGATAGTGCGTTGTTGCCATAACGCGGGCGCCACGACCATGTACTTCATCTAAAATAGAGATGGCCAGAGCTGCCCCTTCCTGAGGATCTGTCCCGGCACCTAATTCATCAAATAGAACGAGTGATTCGCAATCAAACTTTTGTAAGATATCTACTATATTAACCATATGGGAGGAGAATGTGGACAGTGATTGTTCAATTGACTGTTCATCTCCAATATCTGCAAAAAGCTGCTTGAAAACAGCCAGCTCTGAACCATCAAGTGCAGGCACTGGTAACCCAGCCTGTGCCATTAATGTACATAGTCCAACTGTTTTTAAAGTGACGGTTTTACCACCCGTGTTTGGCCCTGTAATCACAATTGCCGTAATGTCTTTCCCAAATTCAATATCGTTAGGAACCGCGGTTTCAATTGGTAAAAGCGGATGACGTGCACGAACAAGTCGAATATAGCCATCGTTATTCATTTTAGGCATTGTACATTTGTTCGCTTGCCCATATTTGCCTTTAGCTAAAATAACGTCAATCTCACCTAGTACTTTTACTAAATTAAATAAATCTGGAGCTACTTCCTCTACCATTGCACTTAAGGCAAGTAAGATGCGTTCAATTTCAGCTTGCTCTTTCATTTTTAATCGATGAATCTCATTATTCGCTTGTACAATCGAATCTGGCTCGATAAATAATGTTTGGCCAGAAGAGGATTGGTCATGCACAATTCCACCATAATGGTGACGATACTCTTGCTTAACGGGAATAACAAAGCGATCATTACGAATCGTTACAAGTGTATCTGACAGCATTTTTGAAGCATTGCTCCCACGTATAAGGCTTTCCAGCTTAGAACGTACTTTAGCCTCCTCTGCGCGCAAAGACTGGCGAATTGAACGCAAAGTTTGGCTTGCAGAGTCTAGCACAGAACCGTTGTCATCAATACAGTTATTAATTTCATGTTGCAAGCCTGTCAAAACAGGCATCGCTTCTTTTTTTGCGATGAAATGAGGAATCTCAATCACTTCTTCTGATTGTATATCTTCGATAAAATTGCGAAGAATTCTACTAGCTCGAATTGTACTTGAAACTTCCATTAGTTCCATCGCTGAAAGCATGCCACCGATTTGTGCACGCCTTGCAGCTGGTCGCACATCAAAAATCCCACCCATCGGCACATTGCCTTTAACACGTAATATGGATAGTCCTTCATCCATTTCTTCTAATAATTGTACAACTTTTTCATAGTCTGTCTGTGGTACAAGTTCATCAACCGCTGATTTACCGATTGAAGAAGTACAGTATGTAGCCACTTGCTGACGTACTTTATCATATTCTAGTGTTTTCAATGCGCGTTCTGCGATCACTGAGAACACCTCCTCAATCTATTTATTTCGTCGAATAAACGCTTCAAATTGTTCTCGCGTCCATGTATTCACAATCATATCCTTTTTTAACCATGCTCTGTTTGCATAGCGCACCCCAATATCCATAAAGCGTAAATGAGCAATATCATGGGCATCCGTATTGATTGCTACGGGCACACCAGCTGCCAAAGCCATTTCTAAATGCTCTACACATAAATCAAGACGATATGGATTTGCATTTAACTCTAAAATTTTACCATATTCCTTTGCCCACGAAATTAATTGTCCCATATCAGGATTATAGCCATTACGATCCTCAATAATGCGACCAGTTGGATGTGCAATCATATGAACGTACGGATTTTGCATCGCCGTAAGTAAACGTGCCATAATTTTGTCCTGCGATTGTGTAAAGCTAGAGTGAATAGAGGCAATGACAAAGTCTAATTCTTTTAGCACATCATCCTCAAAATCTAGGGAACCATCCGGCAAAATATCCATTTCTGTCCCCGCATATAAATGGAAATCAGGATGTGCTTCATTAAACGCCTCAATTTCAGCACGTTGCTTTGTTAAACGCTCTGGCGTTAGACCATTCGCTACTTTTAAAAATTGTGAATGGTCAGTAATAACACTATACTGATAGCCACGCGCAATCAATGCTTCGCCCATTTCAGCAATAGAGTATGCACCATCAGACCAAGTCGTATGCATATGCAAATCTGCTTTAATATCTTCTATTTTCACTAGACTTTTAATGTCATTCGTTTTGTCAAATTCCGATGTTCCTGTACGCAAACTCGGTGGGATAAATGGTAAATCAAAATGCGCAAAAAATGCTTCTTCATCCTTAAACGTTAATACGGTGCCATTAGCCTGCTCTACACCATATTCACTAATTTTTTCACCACGTGCTTTAGCAATTTGACGCATGCGTACATTGTGATCTTTCGAGCCTGTGAAATGATGTAAAGCTGTTGCATATTCTACATCTCTTACTAATCGGAAATCTACACTTACAGGCTCATCTAGATCTAAAATAACTGAAATTTTTGTATCACCAGCTGCTATGACTTCTTGTACAGAAAGCTTATTCAGTAACTTTTCACGTACAGTTTCAACTGCTTCAGTTACAACAATAAAATCAATATCTTTACTTGTTTCAGCTGCACGACGGAAGCTTCCTGCAACAGAAAAACGTTCTACTTCTTCCATACTACCTAGAAGAGCTTCAATTTGTAAAACAACTGGCTCCAGCTGCCAAATCGGTAAACGTTCTGATCGATTTGCTAAATTTGCAAGTTCCTTTAAAATTTTTTCTTCAGTCTTAGCCGCAAAGCCTGCTAGCTCACGAACTTTACCTTCCTCACAAGCAGCCTTTAAACTGTCCGCAGAATCAACCCCTAACTCTTGATGAAGCTTAGCAATTTTTTTACCACCTAAGCCTGGAAGTTTTAATAGCGGGAGCAATCCTTTTGGTACAATTTCTTCTAATTCTTTTAATAAACTTGATTCACCATTCGTCATTAAATCCTCAATAACCGCAGCTGTACCTTTACCTATACCCTTAAGCTTTGTGACATCTTCCATCTCACTTAACGAGCGCTCGTCCCCCTCAAGTGCGGCAGCAGCTTTTCGAAAGGCAGACACTTTGAATGGATTTTCCCCTTGTAATTCCATATACAATGCAATTTTTTCAAATGTGCGAATAATTGTTTTTTTGTTCATTGGGAATTCCTCCTATCGTAAAAACACTTCCCTCAAAACCGAGAGAAGTGCACAGTTTGCTATTGCATATAAATATACCACCAATTTTGGAACATACTTGTAATAATTGGGGTGTGTTCCAAAATGAGACCACTTAACAACGACTTCGACATTAAACTTTGAATAGAAGCAACTGGCAATAAAGCAAGAATGTACAGCAAAATAAACATAATTAAATAGTTTTCAATCATGCCAAACAATGCTCCAAGCCAGCGATTCACTGTACCTAACACAGGTAAATACGCTATAAAATCAAAAATCGATGCCACAATTTGCAATGTAATTTTCACCGCAAAGAAAATAACTGCAAATGCAATGACACGGTAAAAAGTGCGGTCTAAATCCAGGCTATCTATAACTACTCCAAGACTACCTGAATCCGTTACACCTGGATACGGAACCCAAAACACAAATTTTTGTGCTAATGGTTTATAATAGATATACGCAACTATTAGGGCAACTATAAAGCTAACGATATGCATCATCTGAACAATGAAACCACGTTTTGCACCAACGATGAGCCCGGCTAATAGCACCACTAATATGATTAAATCTAACATTCACTTCAACCCTTTAATTTTTTCAATTCTTCTTCTAGTTTTTCCATTTGTTCTTTTAATAGTAAATAATCATGAACGGTATTTACTGCTGTAAGAACGGCGAGCTTTGTGCTATCAAGAGAGGGATTATGTACATTCATTTCGCGCATACGGTCATCAACAATTGAAGCGACAAGTCGCATATGTCCCATGGATTCAGAGCCGACCATTTTATATGTATGACCGTAGATTTCCACAGAAATTTTATTCTTTTCTTGATTTTCCATAGTCGCACCCTCCTTTAAAAATTTTTGTGCTCACGAATTTTTTTATTGTGAGCTGCTTACACAAAAAAGCTATTTATTATCATAACATGAAAGGTATAAAATTGTGAACAACGAGGACAGAAAGGAACGAGTAAATGTCAAATATTGTACTTTCCATATCAACAAATAGACAAAAAGAGGTAATGTCATACTATGCCAACCATTTTATAGAGCGTAAAGCTCCAGGTGTAATCTTTGCCGCGAAGCTCCCGGATACAGCAATTACGATGTACAAATCAGGTAAATTAATGTTCCAAGGGGGAGGAGCTGAGCGAGAAGCTGCGCGCTGGGGAAACATAGAAGAACAAAATACACAAAAATCATCGTCGATAGGAGTAAAGGGCGACGTTCTTCCAGAAGGTTTTGCTACGATGTCCGTGCTAGGCTCAGACGAAACTGGTACTGGTGATTATTTCGGTCCAATAACAGTTGCAGCCGTATATGTCCCATCATCAAAAATTGCGCTTATAAACGAACTTGGTGTCAAAGACTCAAAAATGCTAACGGATGATTACATGCGTAAAATAGCCCCTGATTTACGTGCAGCTTGTGTCCATAGTGTACTTGTGCTACGCAATGAAAAATATAACGAATTACAATCACGAGGCTACTCTCAAGGTAAAATGAAAGCTATGATGCACAATCGAGCACTTAAAAATGCACTGGCGAAAATGGCGCCCGAAAAACCAGAACATATTTTGATAGATCAGTTTGCGGAACGCGGCGTTTATTACAATTACTTAAAAAATGAACGAGATATTGTTCGGGAGAATGTGCTATTTTCTACGAAGGCCGAGCAACTACATCTTTCCGTAGCAACTGCATCGATATTAGCTCGTGCTGCATTTTTAAAAGAAATGGACCGTCTGAGCGAGATTGCTGGGATAGAGTTGTTGAAGGGAGCTTCAGCGAAAGTAGATGCGTTAGCAGCACGCATTTGGCGGAAACAAGGTGAGGAATTTTTACGTTCCATTACGAAATGGCATTTTGCGAATACTGAGAAAGCTAAAAAGATGAAATAATATTGGTCTTTTTGACAAAAAAATTTCGCTATACTCCAGCAGATTACAAGTTATACACAACTTGTTCTCTATTGTAGTTAGCGAAATTCTTTCTATCAAAAACGTATTATGATCAGATTTTTGTTTAGCCTAATATTTAAACTGTTTAATGGTTTGTTGTAGATTTTCAGACATTTTAGCAAGGGCTTCTGCCGATGCAGCGATTTCTTCCATAGAAGCAAGCTGTTCCTCTGTTGCGGCGGATATATTTTGTGCACTTGCTGTATTGTCATTTGTTCGCTGAAGCACACTTTCAATTCCTAGTGCCACTTGATTGGAGTGTTCAGAAATAACTTTTGCTGTCTCTGAAATTTGTCCTATTTCATAGGTTACGCTTTGCACATTATCACTAATTTCTTTGAATGACTTTCCTGCCATATTTGTTACATCAATTCCCTTTATTACCTCAGCTGAACCAGCAGCCATTGATTCAACCGCTAGTTTTGTATCGGCTTGAATATAATCAATGATATCTTTTATTTGCATGGTTGATTGTGCGGATTGCTCAGCAAGCTTTCGCACCTCATCAGCAACAACTGCAAAACCTTTTCCATGCTCACCTGCACGAGCAGCTTCAATTGCAGCATTTAGAGCTAAAAGATTCGTTTGATCAGCAATTTGCGTAATAGCCTCTACAATACGTCCGATTTCATTTGAACGATCACTTAGTGTTTGTACGGTGTTTTCAAGTGCTTGGACAGTACTTTGAATCATTTTCATTTGGCCTATTGCTGTTTGAATAGTTTCATCTCCTATTACAACAGCCTCCATTGCTTTATGGGACATCTCATTAACGGTATCGGACTTAACGGCAATTTGTTGAATGGATGAAGACATTTCAAGTACAGCGTTAGTGCTATCATTAATTGTTTCGGCTTGCAAATCAACCGTTTCAGCAAATGTTTGAATGGAATCAACAATTTGCGATGTAGCTCGTTTATTTTCAGATGTACTTGCTGTAAGTTCCTCCGATGATGCAGCTAACTGATTGGATTCCTCACCAATGTTACCAACTACACTACGTAAAGATAGAATCATTTTATTGAATATATCTGCCAATTTACCTATCTCATCATGTCTTTTAATATCAATTAAATTACGTAAATCACCATCTCCAACCTGCTCAGCTACTGTTGACAACTTATTTAATGGCTGAGTGATTGTTCTTATAATAAAAGCACCAATGATTCCAAATACGATTAGTGCAATGACAATAACGGTCATCGTGTTTATTAATATTGGTTTTGTGACAGCTGCTACGTCTGCCAAATCCATAGTCCCAATAATTTTCCACCCAGTTAGTTTATTAGTAGTAAAAAACACTCGATGCTTTTTCCCATCTTCTTCAATGGTAAAACTACCTTCTTCTTTTCCTTGTATCTTTTCTATATACGACTTTTTGAGCTCCGATCCTGCCTCTAATTGTGGATCAGCAATAATAAGATTATTGGCATTTACTAATGTAGCATAGCCCTTATCACCAATCTCCACTGATTTCACTAGCTCGGAAATTCCGTCTAAATTTAGACCAATCGAAATAACCCCTGAACGATCCTGTAAACCAGCTGATACTGCTAATATTAATTCACCTGTAATCGTTGATTTATATGGATCAACCATAACGCCTTTATCTGGTGATTCAATAGCCTTTAAGTACCATGGTCGCGTAAATGGATCATAATCGGCTGAGGATTTAGCATATGGTTCACGCATAAATTTGTGTCCCTCAATTGCTAAATTGACAACAGAGACATTGCTATGTAAAGCATTATATTTTTCTAATTCCTTTAAAGCATCTGCATCTTGCACATTTTTATTAAAAGAAGCAGCTAAATACTCCGCATCACTTTGAATAGGTGATATCTCATTTGAAATTAGTGTATTTAATAAATCGACATTTTCGCGCGAGCTATTACTTAATTCCTTGTCATATTGATCAGAAGCCTTCAAATATGAAAACGTACCAATGGCAATACTGGGAATTAAAAGTGTCAAAGTAAACGCCCATATTAATCGGGCTCGCATGGAAAAGCCTCTTCTTTTTCGATGATTTTTCATAATAACTACCACCCAATAGTAAAATTTTCAATCCAAATTATACTATACACAAATATAAATCAAAAATTTATTTTTTGTTATTTCTAAATATTGCAAAAAATATTCTCTTCAGCGCTTTATTTTCTCCATGTGAATAAAACAAAAAGCTGCCTCATTAAGAGACAGCTCACAAAAACATCATCAATAATACCTCGGCATAATAGCTCCGGAGGCTTAACTTCTTTCAGCGTTAGGTACATCTGTACTGGTCGCTACGCGTTCAGTACAAAACTTATATGCTGAAAGAAGTTAAAAATTAGCGTACTTCTGTACCTTCAATTGTTGCAATAGCTTTTAACACTTTGTTATGTGCTGCAACAACCTCTTCATCTGTTAAAGTACGTTCTGGATCGAAGTATGTTAGGGAGAATGCAACAGATTTTTTACCAGCCTCCATTTTTTCACCTTCATATACGTCGAATACACGAACGTCTTTCAATAATTTCACGTTTGCTGAGCGAATCGCAGCAATAACCTCTCCAGCTGTTGTTGTACGGTCCATAATAAGTGCAATATCACGAGACATTGCTGGGAAGCGAGGCACTGGTGTATAACCAAGAGGTGCTTCTTTTGCATTAGCATTTAATAATGTTACTAGATCCATTTCCATTACATATGTGTCTTTGACACCCCATGCTTTTTGCTCTGCTGGATGTAATCCACCGATAATACCCACTTGTTCACCGTCTAAAAGAATGCTAGCAGTACGTCCTGGATGTAATCCATCTACTTCAGCTTTCACAAATGAAATACGGTCCTCTAAACCGAGCTTACCGATAACACCTTCTACAATGCCTTTTAAGACGAAGAAGTCTACTGCTTTTTTCTCCCCTTGCCAAGCATGGTCAAGCCATTTTCCTGTTACTACTGCCGCCACATGCTCTTCCTCGTATGGTAGCCCCTCTTCTGATTGACCAAGGAATACTGAACCGATTTCATACAATGCCACATTGTCAGCTTTACGTGCAACATTATATGCAGCCGCTTCAATTAAATGTGGGATAAGACTTTGACGTAGTGTTGAACGGTCCTCACTCATCGGCATTAGTAAACGTGTTACTGGCTCGGCTTTCAATGCAAAGCGTTGTGACAATGCATCTGAAGTTAATGAGTAAGTGACAGCTTGGTAAAGGCCTGCCCCCTCCATATAGTTACGAACAACACGACGATTTGCTTGATATGGTGTTAGACGACCTACTTGGTTTGCTCCCTCTGGTAACGTCATCGGGATTTCATCATAGCCATATAAACGAGCAATTTCTTCTACAATATCTTCTTCAATTTTAATATCTTGACGACGTGTTGGTGCATCAACGATTAGTAAACCATTTGCTGCTTCTACGCCAAATTTAAGACGCTCTAAAATAGTCAACATTTCTTCTAATGAAATTTTCATACCTAAACGTTCATTAATAAAATCTGGAGAAACGACAACACGTGCCGGTGATTTATCTAGCTCATCTACGATGCATGTTCCCTCTAACACTTCACCACCAGCTAGTTCAGCTAGTAGTGCAGCAGCACGTTCTGCAGCTGGTAATACACGGTTAGGGTCAACACCCTTTTCAAAGCGAGCAGAAGCATCTGAACGAAGTCCAAGATGACGTGATGTTTGACGTACAGTTAAACCATCGAAGTAAGCAGATTCGATCACAACCGTTGTTGTAGAATCATTTACTTCAGAGTTAGCACCACCCATTACACCTGCGATAGCTACTGGCTCTTTGCCATTTGTAATGACTAAATCTGTTGCTTTTAATGTACGCTCTTGGTCATCTAAAGTAGTAATTTTTTCGCCATCTGTTGCTTTACGCACTACGATTTCACCTGTTGCAAGACTATCGTAGTCAAAGGCATGAAGCGGTTGACCGTATTCCATTAAAATGTAGTTCGTTACATCGACCACATTATTATGAGGGCGTACGCCTGCTGCCATTAAGCGATTTTGTAACCACATCGGTGATTCCGCAATTTTTACGTTTTTCACAACTTTTGCTACATACATTGGGTTTGCTTGTAAATCTTCTACTCGAAGCTTTAACATGTCTGCTGCTTTTTCAGAAGATGTGCTGTAAGCGATTTCTGGATACTTCACTTCTTCAGATAGAATTGCGCCAACTTCATACGCCACACCTAGCATTGACAGTGCATCTGAGCGGTTTGGTGTTAAACCAAGCTCTAATACTGTGTCACGTAAACCTAAAATAGCAAGGGCATCTGAACCGACCTCAGCTCCCTCAGGAAGCACATAAATACCTTCAGAATATGCTTTAGGAACTAGTTTCCCTTCGATTCCTAACTCTTGTAATGAACAAATCATACCGTTTGATTCATGTCCACGAAGTTTCGCTTTTTTTATTTTAATGCCGCCTGGTAAATGTGCGCCAGGACGAGCGACAATAACTTTTTGACCAGCATCCACGTTTGGAGCACCACAAATAATTTGTTGTGGTTCAGCTTCACCAACATCCACTTGGCAAATATTTAATTTATCTGCTTCAGGGTGTTTCTCCTTTGATACGACATAGCCGACAACAATTTTATCCATTGCGTTAGCACGGTCAATTACTGCATCTACTTCAATTCCAGAGCGCGTAATTTTTTCAGCTAACTCCTCAGGTGTTAAATCCTGTGTATTTATATAATCTTTTAACCAATCTAATGATACTAACATTTGTTATCCCCCTTACGCTTCTGTTCGCTCGAATTGTGATAAGAAACGTGTGTCACTTGTATAGAAATGACGAATATCGTCGACACCATATTTCAACATTGCGATACGTTCAGCACCAATACCGAATGCAAAGCCTGATACTTTCTTCGGATCATAGCCAGCCATTTCAAGTACATTTGGATGCACCATACCAGCTCCTAAAATTTCAATCCAGCCTGTACCTTTACATACGTTACAGCCAGAACCACCACATTTGAAGCAAGAAATATCCATTTCAACAGATGGCTCTGTGAATGGGAAGAAGCTTGGTCGAAGTCGAATTTCGCGGTCCGCACCAAACATTTTTTTCGCTAATGTATCAAGTGTACCTTTAAGGTCACTCATGCGAATATTTTCACCGATCACTAACCCTTCAATTTGCATGAATTGGTGAGAGTGTGTAGCATCATCGTTGTCACGACGGAATACTTTCCCTGGACAAATAATGCGAATTGATTCACCCTTCTTCTCTTCCATCGTGCGAGCTTGCACAGGAGAAGTATGCGTACGTAATAATATTTCCTCGGAAATATAGAACGAATCTTGCATATCACGAGCAGGATGTCCCTTCGGTAAGTTTAATGCCTCGAAGTTGTAATAATCCTTTTCTACTTCCGGCCCTTCAGCAATTTCATAGCCCATACCGATAAATAAATCTTCAATTTCTTCAATAACACGTGTTAATGGATGACGATTGCCAACTTTAATTTCACGGCCAGGTAAAGTGACATCAATCGACTCACTTGCTAATTTTTCAGCAATGGCTGCTTCCTCCAGCACAGTTACCTTTTCCTCTAATACAGCCGTTACCTTTTCACGAACTGTATTAACTAAAGCACCCATTTTTGGGCGTTCCTCAGCGGATAATTTCCCCATACCTTTTAATAAATCAGTGATAGGTCCTTTTTTCCCTAGATATGCTACTCGCACATCATTTAATTCCTTTAAATTTGCTGCCGCTTCAATTTTAGCAAGTGCTTCTTGCTCTAATTGCTTTAATTGCTCTTCCATGTAATAAACCCTCCTTGTTCAAATCCATGCCAATTTTGTTGATGGCATAAAAAAACTCGCCCCTAAAAAAGGGACGAGGACATATTCGCGGTACCACCCTAGTTATTGCAGGAAAATTCCTAACAATCACTTCATTGACATAACGACTAGATTAAAGCCGGCATACCTTTACAGCGTTTCGCTGGTCCCGGTAGCTGCTCGCGGGATGAATTCAAAACTGCATTGGTACGGCACTGGCTCTCAATCTTCGGCCTGCACTCCCTGTCGTCCATTCACAATCTTTACTACTTCCCGGTCAAAGCATTTTCGTTTACATTTTAACAGTGATTATACAATACTATACCAATTCAAATCAAGAGCCATGTGCCTATTGCCATCGATAATAATGGTTCTATCGGCAATTTTTAGGCTCATCGCCAAAAGTTGCAGATGACATTTGTTAAACTACATTCCATATATTAGTTGATTGGAGTGGAGATTGGGCAGGAACGAAGGCTAAAAGCATCACATCCTGTGATAACGCCTTCGTGACCAACATCGTGTTGGCCCGAGACCCTACAGCGAAGCGGCAGCTACAAATATTTTTTCTGTGCGAAAGCGAAGCGGCAGCTACAAATGTTTTCTGTAGCGAAAGCGAAGCGGCAGCTACAAATGTTTTCTGTAGCGAAAGCGAAGCGGCAGCTACAAAGCACCCAGTCGGAACGGAAATCGACCACACTTTATGGTGATGACCAACAATTTTAACGATTTCACCATATTCTTGCAATTACAGTTGTCATTGCTTTTATTACCTACTTAACAAATCCATATAAAACGATTCCTGTTGCTACTGCTACGTTTAGAGACTCCGCTTGTCCCAAAATTGGAATAATAATATTTTGATCTGTCATCGAAAGTAGTTGTGGATGAATACCACTACCTTCATTCCCCATCATGATCGCGAATGCACCAGTATGTTCAACATCGCTATAGACAACTGCATCCTCATCTAAAGCAGTCCCAAATACTGGTACACCATTATTTTGTAGCTGCTCAATCCATTCCTCTAAATCGCCTCGAATGACCGGGATATGGAAATGTGAGCCTTGTGCAGAACGAAGCGTTTTAGGATTATATAAATCCGCACAGCCCTTACCGAGTATGACTGCATCCAAACCAGCTGCATCTGCAGTACGAATCATCGTTCCAATATTTCCTGGATCTTGCACGGCATCAATTAGCAGCACCTTGCGCCACGTAGCCATTACATCTTCTGCTAATAAAGGCTGCTTACAAACCGCAAATACACCTTGTGAAGTCTCCGTTTCAGCAAACTCCTTGGCAACAGCAGCCGTTACCTCAACGATGGCTACATTATCAATCGGCCAAAGCATTGGTAATTCTACACCTTCACGTACAATTAGTTGCATCACCTGTTCAGTATTTTTCAATGCTTCCTCCACCAAGTGGAATCCCTCTACTAGGAATTCTCCTGATCTTTCACGCTCTTTACGTGTTGTAGCAAGCTTCTTCCAATATTTCACTAACGCATTTTGCGTAGATTCAATTCTTTTCATCGTACCTCGTACCGCCTTTTTCCTATATATTGTTCATTATTATACAGTAGAAAACGACAATTACATAGTCATGCAAAAAAACAGTTTAATTGTTATTTTTCTATTACAAATGTTTTCTGTAGCGAAAGCGAAGCGGCAGCTACAAATTTTTTCTGTGCGAAAGCGAAGCGACAGTAACAAAGCGCCCAACCGTAACTGAAATCAACCACACGCTATGGAAATGAGCAAAGTTATTCCCTACTAGACAATAGGGGATTTCAGTGATATATGTTATAATTTTCAATATTTTAAAATGCACAATAAGGGGTGAAAACAAATGAAAAAAAATGTACATGTAGTTGGTGCAATTATAGAAAATGATAAGCAAGAAATTTTTTGTGCGTTAAGAAATTCTAATATGGTACTAGCAAATTATTGGGAATTTCCTGGTGGTAAAATTGAAGAGGGCGAATCTCCTGATCAGGCTTTGACTCGTGAAATATTAGAGGAATTTAATTGCTCTATACAAGTCGGTGAAAAGGTTGAGGATACCATTTATGAATATGAAGAATTTATCGTACGCTTAGAAACATTTAAAGCAACAATTACAAAAGGAGAGCCTCTCCTGTTAGAACATACTGAAATTAGATGGGTTCCTCGAACTGAGCTGCTAAATCTTAATTTTGCTCCCGCTGATATTCCAGCGATCAATAAAATACTTGCAGAAAAATAGTAGAGCGAAAGTGAAATTTAATCAGTGGGGGTTTTTTCCTCCCCACTGATTATTAGTCTTCACAACAGACTTTTACGGGCAGTTCATCTTCCTCAATTAAAGCCATTTTTTATTTGGCGGAATACTTTGAGGAAAATGAAATACATTAAACGGATCGTATTTTCCCTTTACCTCTCTAAGCATTCTAAGATTACGACCATAATAGGCAGTTGGCCAATCTTTGATAAAACGATCCGGGAAATTCACATAATCACCTGCAGTGTAAGGTGACAAAGCCCTTCTTAAATTCTCCACCCACTGAATATTTTTTTCTTCTTCTTTAGCTTTTTTCCATGAAGTATTATACTCCTGAGCAATTAAAGCATTCCTATAGTAATAAGCTGTTCGATTTGACCCAATTTGACTGATCGTACCTCTAAGAGATTGCTGCCAAATAGTCGTGTCTCTATTTGGAGCATTCGTTAAAAATTCTTTCATTTTTACAATAGCAGCATAAGGGAATGGCCTTTCAATAAAGGATCCTGACCTTTTACGGAAGGCTGGTTTGTTGCCGCTTGGTAAGTCAAAAAATTCTACAGCTTTAATATACGGTACTTCCTTTATCCATATATTCACTGGTGAACCGGTTTTCCTTAATGGACGGAGTAGTTTCTTTAACTCAGATGCCGTACCTATAAACTCACCTTGAGCAACAATTTCGCCCACTTCCTTAGATTTAAGCTCAATCTGTGAAGTCAAACGTTCATCTGTATATGGCGCCCATTTTTGCCATGTGTCAAAGGCTCGTTCAAAATCTTCCCATCCCCATGTAATGGAGAAAATCGATACGTTAGAAATAGGATGCAGTTTAAATGTAAGAGCTGTAACGATGCCGAAATTCCCACCGCCCCCGCCACAACTTGCCCAAAATAAATCACTATTTTTCTCCTTGTCAGCTTGGATTACTTCAGCCCCTTCATGACCATTTGCAACAACCATTTCAAGTTCAAGTAAATTGTCACATGTTAGCCCAAACGGACGTGATAGCATGCCAATTCCGCCACCAAGTGTCAAACCAACAACCCCTACACTACCTTCAGTTCCTGCCGGGATTGTAAAACCATTTTCCCATAATATCCGATACACTTTTCCTAAATTAGCGCCCGCTTCAATTCTTGCTGTCATATCTTGCCGGTTAATAGTTATGTCATTCATATCACTAACATCTATAACGAGACCTTCATTTAATAATGAATAATTTTCATAGTTATGTCTCCCACTTCTGATTCGAAATAATTCATTATTTTCTCTTGCCCATCTTAATGCATTGATAACATCTTTCGTATGTCGACAAAATACAATGATACCGGGAAATTTGGGATCGTTTAAGTTATTATTTGTTCTTGCTTGCTCATAGTCCGGATCTTCAGGAGTAACAATTCTTCCTGTGAGCTTTACTTTCTTCAACATGCAGCTCCTCTCTCAAATGATGCAATACATATGTTTTATCCTATGCTTATCACTTGGAAAGAATATGAAAATCGGAATTTTTATCGCTTAAAAATGAAAGATAAATGCTCATTCTCTTTATTCATACATATGATGCTATATTGAAACCACTAAGGAGGTGTCCTTATGATTATTCATGTTGTGAGTGCTGGTGAAACACTTTGGCAAATTGCAAACAGCTATTCTGTACCTACCAATTCCATTATCCAATTAAACGCTTTATCTACTCCAGATCAATTAGTAATCGGGCAAGCACTCGTTATCCCTTCCCCTTACACAACCCATATTGTAAAAAAGGGTGACACCTTATGGTCGATCTCTCAACATTACGGGGTGACTATGCAATCGATTATCACAGAAAATCATTTAACAAATCCAGATGTTTTAACACCTGGAACTAGACTAATTATTCCACCTACTACACATATTGTGCTGCCAGGAGAAACTTTATCGCAAATTGCTACACAATTTGGAACGACTGTTCAAGCAATCGTTGCAGAAAATGGAATTTCTAATCCAAATATGATTTATGCTGGTGCGCATTTAATTATTCCGAGAGCAAAGCCTACCATTGAAGTAAATGCTTATACGTATCAAGAGCCTAAAGAAGCCGTACAGTCGATTAACGCAATCGGTCATCTACTAACTTATTTTAGCCCCTTTGCTTATATGGTAAAGGAGGATGGGACATTACAGCCTATAAAGGATAAAGAAATGATCGATGCAGCTATTGCTAAGAACATTACACCTATGTTGACCCTTACGAATTTCTCTTCCACAGAAGCCGGTTCCAACTTATCACATGTTATTTTATCTAGTGCAGATTTACGGGAAAAGGTTATCCACAATACTTTGCAAGTGATGCAGGAAAAGGGCTATAAAGTCCTAAACGTTGATTTCGAAAACGTTCTTCCAGCAGATCGAGAGAATTACAACACTTTCCTCCAATTAGCTGTTGATCGTCTTCATCCAAAAGGATTCCTAGTATCAACGGCACTTGCGCCAAAAACGAGCGCAGCGCAGGCAGGAACTTTATATGAGGCACATGATTATGAAGCACACGGAAGAATTGCAGACTTTGTCATTTTGATGACATATGAGTGGGGATACCGACTTGGTCCACCACAAGCCATTTCACCCATTAACGAGATGAGAAAAGTTGTGGAGTATGCTTTATCCGTTATACCTGCTAACAAAATATTTTTAGGCTTTCAAATTTATGCTCGCGATTGGCTTCTACCACATGTTAAAGGCCAAGAAGCAGAAACATTCAGCTCTCAAGAAGCCCTTAACAGAGCAATAAAACATGGCGCAACCATTCAATATGATAGAACTGCTCAGTCACCGTATTTCCGTTATGTTGATAAACAAGGTAGAAATCATGAGGTATGGTTTGAAGATGCTAGAAGTGCACAAGCTAAGTTTGACATGACGAAAGAATATGATCTTCGAGGTATTAGCTATTGGGCGTTAGGTTTCCCATTCCCGCAAAACTGGGCGTTATTAAATAATGATTTTTCTATTAAAAAGGTTTCATTATAAATAAAGAACATCGTGATGGTGAGGGTGATTTCGGTCCTAAAGGATTTTCATTTGGCCAAAACGTTTTACGCTTAGTATGCTCATTTAAAACGATCTATTATCATAAAAAGCACTAAACATATATACAATAAATTCTTACCTTTCCCTAGTTTTTCCCATGATAAAAAAATCAATTCAAAGCCATATTAAGAAATATCAAAAAGAAAGGAGAAACTGAACATGGGAAGAGACAATAAGCAAGGTCAAAGTGCCAATAAAGGGTCATTACCTCAAACGCCAAAAAACCAAAAAATAGCGCCTAACAAAGTTAGTGAAGAGTTTTCTCAAGAGTTTATGAACATGATAAATTCAGTCACTAAAGAAGGCAAAACAAAAAAATAAGGGGGCCTTCAAGTGGAATATACACGTGCACAAGAAATTGTCGCCTCACCAAAAGAATATGAAGTAAGCTATAATGGCGTATCGATTTGGATTGACAAACTTCATGATGATGGTAAAACTGCAACTGTCCATTTACGTCGGTCTTTAGAGGAACGCTCCGAAGTGGACATAGGAGAATTAAAAGAAGAGTACCTCGTACATTAAACTTTATCATCAAATATAAAACTGCTTACTTCCTGTGATGAAGTAAGCAGTTTTCCTATTTATTATGTCAATAAAATTCCTATTACCGTCAAATCGAGTGTTTAATTTCCGTTCCGGCTGGGCAATTTCTGGGGGCGTCTGATAAGCCGCAAGGAGTCGACAGTCTTGATTCCAATGAACCACTTCATTATTTTGACTTCTATCCGTCGCCTTGATGGTTCTATCCACGATTTTGGCTGCTCTTTCCATCATTTTGACGGTTCTATCCACGGTTTTGGCTTCTCTATCCGCGCTCATCCGTCGCTTTGGCCGTTCTATCCATCGCTTCAACTCTTCTTTCCGTCGCTTCGGCGGTTCTTTCCATCGCTGACTGCTCTTTCCGTCGCTTTGACTGCTCTATCAATTGTTGACTGATCTATCCGTCATTTCAGCTCTTCTCCCCATCACTTTCGCTGCTCTATCCATCGCTCTATTTTTCACCACTAAAAATCTCAACTTTAAATGACGAAATCCTCTTCATATTTTAACTCTGTTAAAATATCTTTCGCTCGACTGTTTATCTCGGTAAAGTTTTGGGAAATCTGTTCTGCTGAAATCGGCTTACTAAATAAATAACCCTGAATATAATCACAATCACCGTCAATCAGGAAAGCAAGTTGCTCCACTTCTTCAATTCCTTCAGCAACAACCTTTAATCTTAAATGCTTTGCCATTGATAAAATCATCGAAACGAGCGCTTTATCATTTGAATTATGCTGTATATTTCGAACGAACGCCCGATCAATTTTTAAACAATCGATTGGAAAATCTTTTAAATACGAAAGCGACGAATACCCTGTCCCAAAGTCGTCAACTGCAATTTGTATACCAATTGCCTTTAACTCATGAAGTAGCTGAGTTATTTGATCAATGTTCATTGTCATACTTTCTGTAATTTCCAATTGTAAATATTGCGGTTCTAAATTTGTACGTTGTAAGATTTCTTGCACCATATGCACTAAATCTTGCTGGAATAACTGTCCAATGGATAAATTCACAGCAACCTTCATTGGTGGTAAGCCTTGCTCCTTCCATGTCTTCGCTTGAGTGCACGCCATTTCTAAAATCCATTTTCCTAAGGGAATAATTAGACCCGATTCTTCTGCAATTGGGATAAACAACTCAGGCGAAACAAATCCGCGGGTTGGATGACGCCAACGTACTAGCGCTTCCACCGATTCGATTTTACCCGTTTTTAAATTTACTTGAGGCTGAAAATCCAAGTAAAATTCTTCATTAGCCAATGCTTTATGCAGCTCTTGCTCAATCAATATACGATCAGCAATGCCATTTGACATACACGGCTTATAAAAAAGAACTCTTTGAGGTATTTGACCCGCTTCTCTCATCGCTAACTGTGCATGCATTAAAAGATCTTCACCTGAGCAGTCTTCTTCATTCAGGGCAATGCCAATATTAAGATTTCCGTTAAGTGGAAAAAGTTGTACTTGTAATGGTTTTTTCATCGTACTCTTCAGGTTCAAGCAAAATTGTAGCAACTCTTCTCTTGTCTTCACATGATTAATATAAATAATAAACTGTCCCTCACGAAGCTTTGTAGCAAAATAATGAGGGGGTAATATAGCTTGAATTCTCTCAGCTACGAGCTTCATCATTGTATTAGAATAGCTAATACCTATAGATGAACGAATAGCAGCAAGGCGATCAATTTCGATTGCAATGATTGCTTTTTGACGACTATTGTCATGTGATTCCTCTTTTAAGGTTTTCAATAATAAATGTTCATTTGGAAGCTTAGTAATATCATCATGATAAGCTTGAAAATGAAGCTCCTGTTGCGAATGCTCAAGATCTCGCTTTATTTTTAAAAGTTGCGTATATGGTTTTTCAACAGTTGTATAATAAATAGCTTTTAGGAAAAAGAAGAAGCCAAAAAATTGATAAATTAATGCTGGAAAGCCCCAAATTGATTTCAAGTCTTTGATGAACGCAAAGAAAATATCACTAATAATTAAATAAAGCGCTGCGCTAATAAGCCACATAACTCGTTTTGGCAACTTTTTTATATATTTACTCAAAATTACTATCGTTACACCTTGTAAGATAGCAGACATTAAATGAGCAATAGCGCTTGCTTTCAGCAACAATTGTTCTTCAAGTAAAAAATATTTTGAAGAGAGATACACTAGAAAAAGGCTCAGTAGTACAAATAATAAGGAACTGCCATATGTATAATTACGATCATTCATCGTTAAGCGTTTTTTTGGCTTTAAAATAATAAAAACAAAACCGATTGATAAGCATAAACGCATGATTAAATCCAACCATATTTCAAAATATAGTGTATCAGCCATTGGATATTGAGCGATAACCACGCTTACTAATTCAAACAAGGCGATGATAAAAAATAAATTACCTATGTATAATGTTTGACTCGATAATAAATGTGAAAAAACAAGCCAAGATTGAATAGCGATTGCCATTGTAAAAACAATAATTAGTATTTGTATAATCAAATTCAAACAAATATAATGTTCTTCCTTAAAGCCAAATATTTGATTACTTAAACCTAGTAGTGGCAACACTATTAATAGTGGCAATACTATATACCAAATCTCTTTCTTTTCTATCTCTAATTGTTTCAACCAATTCTCCAACAGAAACCCTCCATACCAATAATTAAATTAGATAGGCAATATGATCTACCCGAAAGAAATATAAAATTAAAAATTGTATTTTTCTTTGACTTCTTACAAATCATAGCATTTTTATTAGAATTTGTATGCAAATATAAAAAGTATGCCAATATTCAGTTATGATATTAGCATACCTTTGATGCTTAAAGTACTATTCCTTTAATAACTCACGAAGCTTAATCATTATTCTTGTACGTCGTTTTTTAACAGCGTCCACAGATATACCTAGTTCTTTTCCTATTTCAAAGTAACTAAAACCTTCTACATAAAAAAGTAGTAATATTTTTCTTTCATCAAATTTTAAATGAGACATAATGCTTTCTATAAAAACTGGACTGCTTTCATTCATTTCATGATCTCGAATATAATTTATCGTGTCATTATCCATAGGTGTATGAATATTTTCAAAACGCTTTTCCTTTGAAAGCTCTTTTAAAATTTCTCCTTTTACGGTTGTATAAATATAAGCAGAAAACAGCCCTTTTGATTGATCCGCTTTACGCCAAGCATCCCACACGGCTATGGATGCTATATGACGATAATACTCAAAATCCTTATAAATACGGCACCTTAACAAAATCGACGTTATCATTGGTTGGACTAACTCTAATACTTCCTCAAATGATTGTTCAGGTGATAACTTTTGTTTATTATGCTGTGTTGTCATCCTATTATCCTGTCGACTGTGCACAGTCCATTATTCCTAGGTACCTTCATCTTAGTTACTATACAAGGAGGTGTCGAACAGCTCCTTTGTTAATATGACCACAGAGTTTTTATAAGTCCTTTTTAATATTTATACATAATAAACGTATGAAATTTTAAAAATCATATGTTTTAACTTCTTTCAGCATTCATCTCCTACCTCTATAAGTGGTGAAATGAATGCTGGTTTAAGTTCCTTACTGACATCCGAGAGAGGAACTCAGTCTAAAAGCACCACATACTGTGACAATTTATCTGTGCGAAAGCGGAGCGTCAGCAACACGGTTTTATCTGGGCGAAAGCGGAGCGTCAGCAACAACAACAACAACTGAGTGCTCATCATCATGCGTTAGCACTACGCTTTCGCGCAATAAAACATCTGTTGGCCTACAGCTCCGGCGGATGACACAGCATCGGAAAGGAAATCTGCGGTGCAAGGACAAAGCTGATTCCGGACGTATTGTTTATCTACACGAAAGCATAGTGATAGCTACAAATGTTTTCTGTAGCGACAGCGGAATTATGCCGAGGCATAATTGATTTGTCACACTATACATATTTCTTAAAAGGTTGGACAAAATTACTACTAAGGAGGCGAAATAGATGAATTTTCAAATAAGAGATGCGATTACGACAAATGTACATGGTCAATCAGCGGCCGAATTTAAGGATATTGTCGAAGATGCAATTAGCCGTGGTGAAGAGCATTTACTTCCAGGGCTTGGTGTGTTTTTTGAAAAATGGTGGCAGCAATCTAGTCCCACTGAGCAGGATGCATTTGTTCAAAAACTTGAAAAAGCCTTTGCTCACTAACTTTTTATAGACAGTTCATTCCATTTCCAATAAATGCATGATAAAGTTTAACTTATCAGAAAATTAGGGGGAATTGGAATGACTGTTGCTGTAGAATTAATAGTAAATCAACTAAAAAAGATTTTATCTGAAGAACAGGTGTCAACAAACGAAACGGTGCGACAGCTACATGGAAGGGACGAATCTCATCATGCAATTAGTTTACCAGATATCGTTGTCTTTCCTCGTTCCACGGCCGATGTTAGTGCCATCTTAAAAATTGCGCATGCGGAACGTGTACCAGTCGTACCTTTTGGTGTTGGCTCAAGCTTGGAAGGTAATGCAATTCCCATTGCAAATGGCATTTCTATCGATTTCTCTGAAATGAATGCTATTTTAGAAATTCGACCAGATGACCTGCTTGTGAAAGTACAACCGGGTGTAACACGTGCTCAATTGAATAAAGAATTAAAAAAACATGGACTTCACTTCACAGTTGACCCTGGTGCTGATGCTACACTTGGTGGAATGGCAGCAACGAATGCCAGCGGGACAACAGCAGTGCGGTATGGTGTTATGCGCGATCAAGTACGAGATTTAGAGGTTGTACTCGCAGACGGTTCAGTCATTCATACCGGTAGCTTAGCAGCAAAATCCTCTTCCGGTTATCACTTGAATGGCCTTTTTATAGGCTCTGAGGGTACGCTAGGTTGCTTTACAGAATTAACTTTACAAGTCTATGGAATACCCGAATTTGTAACGGCGGGACGTGCAGTTTTTATGACAGTTGGCGATGCTGTCAGTGCAGTAACCGCATTGTTGCAAGCGGGCATTTCAATTGGCCGTGTTGAACTGGTCGATGAAGCCTCTATCAAACAAGCAAATATTTATAATGAAACATCCTATGAAGAAAAACCGACACTATTTCTAGAATTTCACGGAAATAAAGAAGGTATGCATGCCGATATAGATTTTGCTAGTGAAATTTTTGAGGACTTTGGTTGTCTTTCTGTTGAATTCGAACAAGACAATTCAGCACGGAATAAGCTCTGGGAGGCGCGCCATTCATTGGCCTATGCATATATCCATGCATATCCAGGGAAAAAGCTTATGTCGACTGATGTATGTGTGCCAATATCTATGCTTGCTGAATCCGTTTTATATGCTCGTGAACAGCTTGAGGAAGTTGGTCTTGCAGGTGGAATTGTAGGTCATGTTGGAGACGGTAACTTCCATGCCTTGTTAATGTTAGATCCAAACGATGCTGAGGAGCAGGCAAAAGCAGACCGCTTCAATGAACATATTGTCCAATTTGCTTTACTGCGTGATGGCACATGTACCGGTGAACATGGGGTTGGTATTGGAAAAATGAAATATCAATCTACAGAGCACGGAACATCTCTATTAGTGATGAAAAGCATCAAGGCAACACTTGATCCTCATAATATTATGAATCCAGGGAAAATTTTCAACATGTAAAACATATAAAACCCGTTGAAGTCCAATTTTATAGGGCGAAAATTGTATGTGTTTTTTATTGCATTTGTGTAGAAAAAACAATCCAACAATTTATTTTAAATGTATTATTACATTTATTTAGATTTAGTATAGGGGGCAAATTTGGGGGCGTGATTTTTATTATCCTCAAACCCAAAGACACTCTCTAACGAGAGTGTCTTTTTTAATGTATTTCTTTTGTCATATCGATCTCAAAACCCGTTGCATTGTTTTGATTAGAACATTGTAATACCACGTTTAACCCACTCGGCGAAGTTAGATGAATTTGTTCATACAAGCAGATAGGTAACTGCCTGTTATCTTTGAAACGTTTGTCTGGAGTATTGTTCTTATTAACATATTTCCATGTATATCCGATTATTGTAGCATCACCTGGAACTGTTTGATCTTCAACAAATTGCACTGATGAAACAGTGATTTGCAATTGATCATAATCTATCGAACCTAGTTTATTATTTCTGCGGATTAATACTTGATCTGGCAAAAAAATCAGTTCTTCTTTTTGCAATGGAACACGAATAATCTCCACATTGGATCGCATATACAAAGGTGGTTTTTGATTAATTCGACAGGCAATTCTATTGACAATAGTTTGTGCACCTGCATTGGTTTTTACCTGAAGCGTTTTACCTTTTTGCGTTACTTGCCAAATCATTTTAGAAGCTTGCAATGTTTTCCACGCGTTTATTCTTCGTTGATGCGCTTGCATATACTTCTCATCACATTCATAGAAAAGCTTGACCTTACCGAATGTCCCCACATAAATTTTCAACAAAACACCTATGAAAAAAAGGCCAAGAAACAACGGCGAAAAAATAGTGAAAATAATTGCCCACAGAAACATGTTTGCGAGTCGATTTATCGCTAAAGATCTTTCGATTGCCCTTGTCATTTGTTGAGCTTCAACGTTTTGAAACTGTTGGATTGAAGCACTTTCGATTTCTTCTAGGCTTGGTTGATCTACTGGTCTATTCTCCAAACTCACTGGCGTTCGATTATGTCTCTTAGTTTCATCTACATAGGAAATTCCTGTACCAGGAAGTGAATACGTTTTCCTAGTCGTGCCTTTTGCGGTTCTTGTCACGCGATACCCTGGAACACCCCAACTATATCCAATTCCTGTTTTACTGACATTAATGCGAAATCCACCACCTAAATTGATACTTTTCCTTATTCGAAATCCCATTTTTATCACTCCTACTACAATAATATTCTATCAATATACTCTTTTGAACAAGTTATTTGAGATCGTTTAATATATTCTTTTAAGCTATTTTCACTTTTTCTATTACTTTATTCAAAATTACTAACTCACTAGGAACAGCTTCTAATTCTTCTGCAGTTAGAAGTGATGAAAAGAATTCAAACATAAACTTTTCAAACGAATCGCATTTTAAAATATCAATACCATAGTTATTTTTAATTTCTTCAAACATTGATACGTAAGATGTTAGATGTGTTTCTTGATGTATTTCGTTCATATGCTCCCCCTTAAGACGAGAACATTCACTTAATAACAATTGTCACTTTTAATTATAATTGTTTTGATTTATAATGAAAGTTAGTTTAATTGGGTGAATGTCACTCGGATTAATACCACATTTCAAGGTGCAACTTGAGATGTGGTTTTTTATTGTCAATTTATAAAAACTAGCGATTTACTAAACACCGCCTTTGCATAGAAATCAGGAACAAGCGTTCTTTAACACTTGTTATTTTAATGGTAGCACTGTCAACATTATTTTTAAATGGGTTTCAAGCCCAATTCAAAAATAAATGCAAGGTTATTACAACATTCGACAAAACTCTCCATCATTAGAGCGAAATTATGTCGATAACATCTCCATCAGGAGCGAGAATAACTTTTTTTACCATAACTCTACGTTTACATTTAAATAATCCATAAAAGGCATAATTTTCATCTTCTTCTGCAAAAGAATAAATTTTTAAAAACTCACAATTAGATCGGATCCGTTCGAAGTAGTAGATAGCTATATTGTGTAATGTCTCGATGTCCATACTTTAGTATTTCTGTATTTATATCTACCTATTCCAATTACATACTGACAAATACTTGCCAATATTGATACAATTTAATGTGAACATATACAAATAAAGGAGACTACTTTACAAATGAAGAAAAAATTGATTTTCAGTGCAGCATTAGTACTATCACTTGGGCTAGCTGGATGCGGAGAAGATAAGGCGAAAGAAGAGCCGAAAAAAGAAGTAACACAACAACCTGTTGCTGAGAAAGAAAATGCACAGAAAGAAGAAAAGAAGGTTGACGATAACGAAGTGAAAAATGGTCCTCTAACAAAACCAGGGCAATGGACAATGGATGGAGAATCTAAGGTCACTCTAGTTAAAATTACTGACCCTAAGCAGACTTACGATATTGGACCTGTAAAATTAACTATTGATTCTGTTAAGTTATTAAAACATTCAAATGTTTCGAATGAAGTTTCAGAAACAATTAAAAATACATTTGGTAAAGATATTAATGGTGAACTGAATGCTATTCAAATTAAATATAAAGTAGAAAATACTATTGATACAAATGTTATGTTCCATACTGTAGATACTTTGACAACGGACACGAAAGCTCAAATTAAAGGTATAAATAATATTGGTCAAAACACTGACAACGGAACTTACATGGGAAAAGTTGAAGTTGAAGGTCTTGCTATTTTGCCGTATTTCAATGGTGATTTAGACGACATCAACATAGTAAATATCATTACAGGTGATGTATGGGAAAATGACAAGCCAAATAAACTAAGTGAAAGTCAAAAAATCGAAATTTCGTTTTAATATACAATAGAAGAAAGCCACTCATTATTTTTCAAATGAGTGACTTTCTTTAATTCATTAAAACTTCTTCTTTAGTTCGTATATGAATGACTCCTGTTCCTCTTGTATACATAAATACATCATCTTGAACAACTTTTAAAATGTGTTCTACTATATATGCTAATTCCCAGTTTTCAACATCACCTTTACTTTTAGAAATACTAGCATGATTCGTTGAATCGTTTTTGCTATGTATAACCAAGGTGTTTTTTCGTTCATAGACTGTCACGACTATATCTTTTGGTTCTGAACTAGCCACAACTTTAACTATATCTGGTCTTTCTTTTGTAGTATTTCGAAAAGTTTTATTTAAAAATCCTGATTTAACTGCCACTCTCAATCACTCCCTATATGTTTAAATATCAATTTTTCAACTTGTGTTTTGATTGCTTGATTGGCATATTGAAGTACTACATCTTCACCTGTTGTTTTGATTGTTACTTCACTAAAAAAATCATCTGTTTTAACCCATTTCACGACACTGATGCCTTTTTGCGCCAACCATCTTTTCTTATTGTAAAAATCATTTCGAATAGTTTTTAATAAATCATCTACTATCGCAATATATATCTTAGACATTTTTAATTTTTCGAGCGATGAATAGTCCTGTTGCAACGACCTGATAGCCATATCTAAAATTATATATTGGTGTAATATGCTGCGTTCCTCAGGTTTAATCATCAATGTCTACCAGTTTTGCGTCTTGTATATCATTAAATGATATACGTTTTACTGATATATCTGTATCCAGTAGCAATTCCTTTTTGTACGGATCCATTCCTGTTACTAAACCAATTTTGTCATGTAAATGATTATTGCTCCACAGCGTAAGAGTAATTAGTTTTTTTGATTTAAAGGCACGTTGTATAGTCTGTTCAATTTCCTCTAGTTCCCATTCGATCAACTCTCGCTTTTTATCGTGAAATTGCTCTTCTTTCCACTTTTTTAGCTCTACAAGATGTTCTGGCAACATTAATGATGTCCACTTAATATTACTTCGGTCACGTAACATACAAATCACTCTCCATTAATAATCACATTCTGATACATTTAAAATATCCAAGAAATGCACTTTGTGAATATCCATATGCTTATCTTTGATATGTATTAATTTAGTGTTTGCATCCATTTTTGTGACCATACCTGTTAACTGTTCATCCTTTTTATACACTGAAAATACTTTGTTCTTTGATTCTTGCATCGATTCAGTTAGTGTGTAGGCAATTTCCTCTAATTCAAACTCATCTCTTTCTAGGTGCTTCGGTTCTTTCTTTTTTTTTGGCGTTTTTGTCTTAGTAGTCATTATTACCTCTCCTTAACAGAACGTTTGTTTGTGTACATTATAGAACTAGTGTTCGTTTTCTGCAATAAAAATATTTAATTTTAATGGAAATAATTTAAGGAAAACATTGACTTTTGATACTAGTACTAGTATAATTAAAGTATAGAAAGGAGGTTAGTTGGTGGAATACTTAGGAACAATAATAGCCCTAGCATTCATTGCTTTACAACTTCATTCAAAATGGCTCGACAACCGGAAGAAGAAGTTAGAAAACAAGAAGCTAGAGCTAGAAATTAGAAAAATGAGACGAGGGGGTTAATCCCCTCCCTCATTACTAAGTATACTACATGTATATGAAAATTTTAAGTATCCTACTCATTGTCTCACTGGTTACTCTGCTTGCGTTATATATCCGAGGATATTTTTTAAAACGTGAGCAAAAAAGATTATTGAAGGAACGTGATGAAGTTGGAAAGAAATTCTCAGACAGAAGCAAATAAACGTTGGCAAGAAAAGAATAAAGAGCGTTCAAAGTACATTAGCGCTCGATCTAGAGCACGCAGCTTTATTAAAAATCATGCCTTAGAGGAAGATTTAGACGAGTTTATGGAATTGATATTGGAGCGTAAACAAGTATTAAATGACATGAAAATAGACCAAGATGGCATTTAGCTATCTTGGTCATTTTGTATCTTATAATGTACGTTTAACTACTGAAATAAGCAACCCCAAAGCTTCACCATCTGTCATAGAACCTACTTTCTCACTATGGTCTACTTTTAAAATTCCATTTTGATATGTCGTTTTTAATAATGCTTTTAAATCCTCTTTAGCTGTTGATGTTAGTGAATTTGCCATATTTGTTTCCTCCTTTGGTTGTGTAGGTGTAATTGTTTGAGTTGTCGGCTTCATAGCTAGTTCAATTCGTTTCAAAAAGCTATTCCAACGATTTTCACTTAGGATACGATGCGGACAGTATTTTCCGTTCCAATCCTGGTGTTTTTTCACACGTTCAATGCCCCAGCCATATTGTTTTAATAACTTGGCGATATATTGTACTGCATTTTCTTCTGCAGCAACATAACGAGCCCCACCACTTTTGCTGTAGCAGATCTCAATACCAATACTTTTTCGGTTGCCGTTACCTTGCCCGTCGCCACAATGCCAAGCATTTCGGTTAAATGGAATGGCTTGAATAACCTGTTTATCATCTACTGCGACATGGTAGGATACTTGATTTCCATTAGTTATCATGTATTTAATTTCATTTTCAGCAGACGCATCGTTTGCTGTATTGTGCACCGTGATGTATTGAGGGTTCATAGTGTAAGGCGACTTAATAGGATATTTACTTGCCAACAATAAGTTTTGTTTGAGTATATACGCCATTATTGTTCACCTTCTTTTTTAGCCGCCTTTAATAAATCGAACGTCCCGGAAGCCGTTAACCCTGCAATAAATCCAGCCATCAGCATAATATACAGTTGATATTCTGATAATGGCCAACAAAGCAATCCAACAAAAATACCAATCGCTACCGACGCGATTGGCATGTATTGAGTATTAATGTTGAATGTTTTTTTAAGTACCTCTGCTACTGCTAAAACGATAGCCACCATAATTGCTGCAATCATAAAAATGTTTGTTAAATCCATATATAATCCCTCCATAGTTTAATTTCTAAGTAACGATTCGATAAGTAAATAAATTAAACCACCAGCCGTTAATAGCTTGATGGCTAATTCTAAATAAGAGCTAAATTTTTGCTTCCTGAACTCAAGCTCATCTTTCTTTTCTGAAGCATTTAATTCATATTCGCGGATTTCTTTTGCTTCTTCTGCTTTTTCTCGACCTTCAATCAAAGACCATTGACGTGAAGTAATTTCTTTGAACAAATTTCGAGTTTCTTGGTTTTCTTTAAGTATTGTGTTTTCTAGTTTTAAAAAATTCTGCTCCATGTTTTCTATTCGTTCATCTTTCTTGATATCTTGCTTTTCTAAATGTTGTAGACGCTTTTCATGGTCCGTCAGGCGGTGCTCTACAGTTTGCGCGTGTTCCAATAACATCACAATCCTTTGCCCTTAAATAAGTAATGCTGTGAGAAGCACCGAGAATCAGTACTATGTACTGTTGCCCATCCCGATTGCTCTCATAGCGCTAAAAAATCCATAAAAAATAACGCTAAGCCTTAGCTTGCGTTTCAAAATCTTGCTTTGTTATTTCTTTGTACTGTTCTGGAGTGATTTCGCCAAACGGATTAGCTTCGGTTTTTACTGCAATCCGTAATTGTGCTGCAGTTACCCATTTCGAGATAAAAGCAATTTGCCAAAAATTCATCCCTCCCCACCACCTTTCAATGAGATGACATCAAGTTTTAATTGCGAGAGCTGTGAACCAAGACTATTAATCAAGAGGTCCTTTTGAATGTTTTTTACTTTCTCTTGAGCTAACTGTTCGCCTAAAGATAGCATTTGTTCTTCAGTTGTTGGTAGCGAACCTATTTTTTCAAGTTCACCCCATGAGCCATCAGGCAATCTTCTACGTCTATACATTATTCAACCACCCCCATGATTAAATAGATTTTATGATCAATATTAATGTTAGCTCTAGTTGTTGTTAATTTAAGAATTATATTATCCTTTGGTTCAACAGTTTCATGGTAATATTCATCTTCAACAATCCCATCCGTAACCGGTAATATGTCGTCTGGGTCCACTTCTAGTAATACATATTGCTCCTGTTCACCTTTTAGAGTCATCGATAACTCTACAGTTAAATCAAGTTCCTTGTCTCGTTGAACCCATAATAAAACGCCTTTTGCAGAACCTTTAGGTGGCTCGATTTTGTAGCGAGCGACAGATTGCAAAATAGGCGTTTTCACAGCATCTTTATTCAATTTTATCGTCTTACTAGTCTTAGCGCCGTAATTGTCTGAGACTTCAACAACAAGCGTATTTGCACCAATCTGCAATTGTGCAAGCGCTATTTCAAACTCCCACTCTCCACCTGTGCCACTATATATTTCAACTGAATTTCCTGAATTGATACGTCTAGTCACTTTAAGTGTTGAATTAGCATCTTCATCCCATGCTTTACCATTAATTTTAAATTTATCAGCATCAACAACACCAGACGGCACTACAGCGTCCACTGATAATAATGGTGCTCGATTAGGTACGACATAGAATGATTTTTCAACAATTGCTGAAGATGCTTTTTCGCTATCCTCGGCCCAAACTTTTAACTTGTGTGCTACTCCATCAGCGAGACTTCCAGTGAGGACCGTATCACCGTCATAAAGTTTTCCTGCTTTAAATGTTAGTTGCTTAGACAATGCAATTTGTGTTTGGCTTAGGTTAGTAGCTAAAACTTTCCGTTGCTCGCTATTAATCTGATAATAAACGGTAACTGATTGATCTGCATCGGCATCATAAGCTGTTCCTGCAATTTTTAAAATATCGTTTTCATATAATGTTACGTTTTCCGTTGGACTACTTAATGACACAGCAGGTGCTACATTATGCTCAATTACAAAAGCCTCTGAATATACATAGTCCGAATACACATTACTTGTATTCTTTGCACGTACTCGCAATTCTAACGTTTTTAATGTCTTATCAGTTGTAATCGTCAAGCTACGAGTAAGTGTGTTGTTGTATGGAAGTTGTGTCCATGTACCGGTTGCATTGTATCTGTAATCTACCTCATAAAGTGAAATATTTTGCGCACTTGAGGCACCAAAGACTATACTCGCAACCTCGTTAGGTTTAAACTTTTTACCTGTTGTTGGCGCTGTAAATGGTGAGGGTGGCGCGATAGATTGACTTACACGACTACCACGAACATACCAATAACCATCTGCGTGTTGTCCGTTTGTTGGATATGTGCCATCTTCGGCAGGAATGTCGCTTTGTACTAGCGAGCCTTTACTGTAACTTGTCGATGACGTCGAATCACTTGGGTTTTTTCTTTGCATAGATACAATTTGTGCTGCGCCTGACAGGTTACCACCTGTACCAATTGACTGTATGGTATATTTCTGTAAAGTTGAGCCGTTCATTTCATACCCAACGTCACCAACTGACATAGGTACGCTGTAACCTATTTGACTATTTACTCCGTAATAGTTGCTTCCGTTATAAAACGTGTATGATCGGTATAGATTAGCGAATTCTGTTGGAGTCCAACCAACTGGAGAACTCCAAGGAGCTTCTTGATATGTTGTCGTACTCGCCACCGTATACCTAGCATAATAATACTTTGGCTTTGTAACTGTGTATTGACTACTCTCACGATATGGACTTTCTAACCCATCTGAATCAACAGCCTTGACGCGCATTTTTAAGCTTGTCGCATTAGGTATTGTGTACGGAAAGTTCGATGTTGTCGTTTCTCCAGCTTTTGAGTATGCAGCGTTATTAACAGAAACTTCCCAAATATACTTTGATAAATTACCTTCTGCATCGGTTGACGCACCGACTGTAAATACTTTTGAGTCACCAATTTCAAGTGTTCCGCTAGGCTGTGTAAATGCTCCCGGTTGTGTTGGTGCAGTATTGACAATAGTACCTCTAACGTACCAATAACCGTCAGTATGACGTCCGTTTACCGGATATGCGCCATCTTCTGCAGGAATGTTAGGTTGTACTAGTGTGCCTTTAGTATAGTTTGTCGTTGTCGTGTTTTTCGTCCTTACTTTTTGGTGTAATACGTAGTTAAGATCGCTACTAGCTTGACCACTTTGGGTTGTTACAAACTTAAAAAAGTCATCACCACTCTTACCATAGGCGACGCCATCTACTGCAACCATTTCCGATGAGATCCACGTGTCAATTGGAGTGTACGTATTAGTAACATTATCGAACGTATATTTTTTAAATAGACCTTCATATGTCCCTCTATTAGTACTAAAATACTCCCACGGTGCATCATCGTTATACAAAGTGTTTGGATTAGCTACGAACTTGTCATAATAATATTTGACCATCCTAAACCACCTCCACTAATTCAACTTTGTATGTTTGCCAATCGCCAATACCCATCTCCGAATTAGCTGTATCAATTAAAACATTACTACGAGCCACTTTTGCGCCTTTTTTATATGCATTTTTAAGAGCTTGCACCTTAATTGTGTCATTGCTTACCTCTGTAATCACAACGTCCTCACTAGCTACATCATCAAAAATAGTGACTTGCGTAAATGGTGTAAAACCATCAACACTAGCCACTTTTAAAGTAGTAGTACCTATTGCTACAGCCTCGATAATATCTGTCATGGCTTTGTCTAATGTGATTTTGTTTGAACTGCCATCCAGTGCGTCTGCAAATGTTCCACTGTTCCCAGGTACACGGCCATCCAATTCTAACTGTATACGCATGCGTTCTTGTTGGCGATATATCTCTATCATAAATCTATAAGCATTATATATTCCCCACTCGAAATTATTTGCGAATTCAGACATGAACGGTGTACCATCATCAATGACTTCGCCTGTCACAGGATCAGTAATATCATCATGCCATTGTGTCCGTTCATACGGATTTTTCTTAAAATTTAAAGGTATTTCGCCATTCATTAATTTATTCACTTACTTTCACTTCCTTCGCCTCAAGTTGCAGAGGAAAAGCAATTACATACCCCTGCGAACCTTTTTGATAGTTCATTGTTTTCACATACAATTCACGCCCATAACTATCGACTAAAGCAGCACGTGTTACTAAGCCCTTTTCCAATGACAATTTTACATACTTCCTTAATCCATATTTAGTGCTAGTATGATAGATTTCTTTGTCGTAAACGACACCATCAATAGTAACCTTGGCACCTGCAACAAGATTACTTAAAAATTGTTGGGTTAAATCTATCATCAATGGTTGTATTTCATTCAATCCCTCACACCTCCTGCTCTAAATCTGCCACAAATTCGATTTTCCATAATGAAGCCATATGACTTGTTTGATACATTTATTATTTCATTTCCTAACGAACCATGAGTTCTTGCTGTTTTAAAACGACCACAGATTTTGTGATTAATTTGCCATGCATAGGTGCCTGCGTGAAGTATTAGAAATTCATTTATTTCATTTAAAAATATATAAATACCTACACCAGCGGTCTTTATTCTTCTAATTAATGTATCAGGGATGCTTTTAGCAGATGCTCGAACATTCAAAAGTAATGTAGCTGGATCAAACTCCTTCCAGCCTTCCTCAAATCCAATAAAATCAGTTCCCATATAGGCATCCATTATCTGATTCATTGTGTCTATATCACCTTCGGACAAATTAAGAATGCACTGAATTTTAATCATTTTGCGATATTCATTATCATTCCAACCTCCTCGGGAGATGCCTTCATCTTTGCCTAGGCGATCAAGTCCGTGCCCTTCTGCTTGATCTACATCCCAATACTTTAAAATTGTTTGTTGGACAGCAAGATTTTCAACACTGTTTTCAGCAATGATTTTTAGGAGTTTGTAGTTATTGCTATCCTCATCACTAGCATATTGTCGTGGCATACGGTCCAATAAAGTTTGTAATCGCTGATTAGACAAGGTTCAACACCTCGATTTTAGATTCATCTGTTTCAGCAACTTCTGGAAATGCAATTGTTACATTACGTGGTTCAAAAGTAAGTCCATCTGTCGCAAACTCAACCCTTACATCCTCAACACCATCAATTGATAAAACGCGTGCTTCAGCCTTTGTACAAATAACATCTTTACTCATGCCTACACCTGGATAAAGTGTGTTATTGTATGTGCCACCAACATATTTGACTAATTGAGCAATAACCAAATCATCTCCGTTTAACGGATACTGTTTACCCTTTTCGATATATACTTTTACAAATATTCGTATTGTTGTTGCCCTTGTAAAGCCAATTTCGTGTATTATGCCTCGACTATCTTTATAGGTATATACAGTTTGTCCATAAGCTTGTATACCGCCACCCTTTTTCCTAAAGATAGCCATTGCAACATCTTCGTCTAAGCCTCCTAAAACAACCGTTTCAACTGAATGAGGTGGACGTCCTTCTGCATCAAATTCATTTGTATCATTTTCAATGGCGATAGCAGCACGTACACCAGGCACATCGTCAAGAACATTCGCTTCGATTGATTCAACACGTCTTGAGCCTACTTTACCTAATGACTCGTAGTAACGATCTTGCAGTTCTTCGTCAGTTTCTTCATCTTGGCCATTAAAAAAAGCATCTGGATTCGTTACCGAATTGATGCCACTCTGAGGATTTACAATTATTGAAATATCACCAGGTTCTACATTACCTATTGCCCCATGTTCAAGCGCTTCTACAGAAATACGATAGTTTCCATCTTCAACCGCATCAACATCCTCTAATGCTTTAAAATACACGTTGTATCGTGTTCTAAATAAATCACCTAAATTAATTTTTGCACCTTTATCTAAATTGACAATGACCTCACCACTTGCTTTTAACCAACGTTTACGAGTAATTAATGCACGCATAACATTTGCTTCTAACACAGCGCCTTCACTTGTATCAACAAAGCGAGCATTGTAAACCTGTTCAAGTTCTTCATTATCCTCAGCTCTTTGTTGAGCTTGTAAATGAATGAATTTACCTAAAGGCGTGCGATCCGATATGTCTGTATCCTCACCAAACAACTCACGCGCTTGTTCCTCAATGATTGGTAAATAATCAGCTGTACGCATTCGTTTAAACCCAAATTTGGTTAACAACAGCTTCACCCCCTACCTCGTCACCATTTATAGTGCGAGCTCTAAAATTAATGGATAAAAACCGTTTAATACGATTAAATTCATAATCTACACTTAGCACTTCTGCTACTCGTGGTTCCTGATACAAACAGTCGTGCATAGCTTGAACAATCTGTTTTTTGTTTGGTAGCTTTTGTTCAATCACTGATCTACGGAAACCGTGATTATCATTAAATATCCATTCACCAACTCGAGTACGTAACAATTGCTTCAAGTTTTGAATAAGTTGCTCATCACCATGTACTAGCTCGTTAAGTATCCAATCACCGTTGTCATCATATTTAAGAGTGTGCATTTCTCCACCACCTACTCTATACTTGTGACTAAATTCTTACCATTTGCAGTAATGGTATCACCTACAAATTCTATATCATCAGCTTCAACTTTAAATTTAGATGATTTTACATTAATTTCACCAGAATCATTTAATACAATTTTTGTTTGAAAATCCTTAGTACCTATTACTACATCGTTTGGATGTTCGTTTTGTATCGGCTTTGTAAAAAGATTAATACCACCAACTATTAGAGCATCATTGGCACTGAATGAACGACTAGCAGCATCTCCACCACCAAACATTAGCGGATCAATATCAGCTTGAGAGCAAACTACAAGTACTCTATCACCCTGTTTGTATGGCATTTGAATTACAAATCGATCTGTTTGATGAAATGCTATCGGCACATCTAAAATCGGTGTTGCTTCTGGGTCGTTAAGAGGTAACACATCAGCTTTATATAGATTCATGTCTACCTCGAGTACTCTACATATAAGGCACGTATTCATATTCATAAAACTTTCCTCAATTGCTGTACCAAGAAATTGAGTCATTGATGTTTTTGTCATACTGGCACCACCTCGCACTCTGTATAGTACTCTGTTCCTGATGTATCTCCCTTATGTTCACCTTTTGATACACGGAACACACCGCTAACATTTCTAGAAGTTAGTTTAATAATTACATCTGTTGTAACTCGATGATTCAGTAACATTTTTATTTTGTAACCTTTAATTTTTTTCTTGTCATTTTTCAAGTTTGAGCCTTTTTCATCTTTTATTTCTTCCTCAACTTCTTCTGGCTCATCTATCAAGCCAGTTACCTTCGATATATCAAGTCCTAAGTTGTCACCTTTTTTACCATCTCTGACAAATAGACGACCTTTGTTAATGTGCAACTTAGCTTTACAGTCCTTTGCAATTTCGGATACAAGAAACTTAATTTTGCCATTGAGCGCTTTGCCTGAACGATAAATAAAATCAACAGGTAAATCAATATCTCCAATCGCAAGACCTGCATCACGTGCTAATTCATGTAAAATGAGCGATGCAGGAGTATTCCGTCCGTATGTCCTCTTAATAACTCCACTAGTATAGTCTAAGCTACAATCAATACACTTAAATGTCGTGATTTTATCTAGACCTTCCCACTTCGTTTCCTTCTTTTTAAGCGTGCCACTGAAAATAACGCCACTCTCATCTACATATCCAGCGCTTAAAATAGCTACTTGATTGGTAGCGATAGTGTTTATCGTATCGTCTTTCAAGTTATAGACTTGAATATCGATTGTATCTACCTTTTCATTGTCACCAAACGGCACGCTGAATTTAATCGTTAATGGATCCGTAATTTCTCGGCCACTTACTAAAAATGTAGTTTTACGCATGTATAAATTACTCATCTGTCTCACCTACATATAAAAAGACCGTCTCATTCAGATTTTCGTAAGTGATACGATTAGCTGAATCAGCTCGGTCTTTAGGTATTATTTGTACTTTTGGCAAATCAATATCTATACGATTTCGGAACAATGGTCGATTAAGAATTAACTTTTCACCAATCACTAGCACACTACCATCTTTGAATAAATCAATTGTAAAAAAATCATGAGATTGATTGTAATTGACTTCTAACTCATAAATTTCTTCTGCTAGCTCAACTTCAAAAGAGTATGGTATTTCATTTTTATCAATATCGATATACTCGATAAACTCGTTCACTTACGCCCCTCCTTTTTAGACGATTTCTTTTTTGGTGGCGTTGTATATTTCTTTTTGCTTGATTTCGATGTAGATTTAGGTGTCTTTTTCGTCTGTTGACGTCCTTTTTTACTCACAGGTTTAGTCTGTTGCTTAATTGGTACTGACACACTCACAAACTTAGCAACTTTTGCTGTTTTAATCTGTTTAAGTGTCATTGTAAAAGCATAACCATCTTTAATTTTAGCTGAGTAATCACGGTTAAAATTAGTTATGATAACATGTTTCAAAGATGTCATATAATCAAAATCAAAAATTTCACCTTTTTCCCTGTATTCACGTAACTTTAAAACCTTTGCCTCTGTATCATCAAGGATTATGCCAGTTAACGAGATGGTGGAAGGATCACTTTTCACATGGTCAGTAATCTGTTCACCATCCTCAAGAGCATGATCAGTCGTTGTGGACGATTCAGGCGCCGATACACCTGTAATTACATCGATTAATACATCTTTAATGTATGGCATTACTTCACCACCTACGTTGTTTGCATTTCAGAATCTAACATATCACTTATTACTTCACGAACTTTTTGAGCGATGTCCATAGGATTATCACCTGTGATATGAAAAATAAATTGATTACCACCACTGCCTGCGTTTGGCTCTTGTTGAGTTGCGCCTCCGCCACCGCCTCTGCCTTCCATGTTCAGCTCCGGTGTGCCATTTGAGTTTTGAGTTAACATTCCTGCACTTCTTAGAGCGTTAGATTGTTGCGCTGTCAATACAGATTCGTCTTTATGGAGTTCGGCAAAATACCCATCATAAGGTACGCGTTCCAGTCCTGTGGCATGCTCTGGTACTAATCCACCAGCCGACACCTTATTGATTGCTGCTTTCGCTTTTCCGCTGTTCACATTTCCCCATTCCACCTTGGGGATAATAGGGACATTCACACCAGGGATGGAATTAATCTTTTCAATTAACCAGTTGATACTACCGATCACATCATTGACAGCACTTGCAGCAGATAATTTAATACCATTCCATACATTTTCCCACACAGATTTTGTATTATCCCAATTCTCTGCCATAGTGACAGCTGTTCGTATAATTTGACCCAATGGACCTAGCACCAATGTAGCTACCCCTTTAAATGCACCAAGTTTATTCCATAACTCTCCCGTTTTTGCTCGCACGGTATCCCAATTCTGATACAAGTACACCCCGGCAGTTACTAACAAACCGATAGCTGTTACTACCATACCGATTGGATTAGCCCTTAAAGCCGCATTAAAACCTTGTGTGGCAATAGTAGATAAGATTGTACTAGTTTTAAATAAATCTAGTGCTGTTTTTACAGTAGAGATAGTTTTAAATACAACAAAACCGCCTGCTATACCTGCTGTTGCTGCTATTACAATATCTTTATTGTCCTTAATCCAACTTAAACCTGTTTTAAATCCTTCTAATGTTGGAATTGCTACACTTTTTACAGTTTTAAATCCCTGAGTTAGTTTATCTCCTAACTGCTTTCCGTCGATACCCTTTATTTTTTCAGCAACAAGACCTAAGGTGTTACTAAATCCTTTACCTATTAAGCCAAACACATTTTCAATTGATTTTAATGGGGTTCCAGCTAGTGCACTTTGAATTGATTGGATAATGCCGGCCGTACCTCTTGTTACAGCAGTTTTCATGTTGCTCCATGAAGTAGCGATGCCTGAACTACTCTCCTTAGCGATTTCAGCAAATCCTCCTACACCGCCATTCAATGAAATTATCTTTTTATTAAAATCTTCAAACTTGATTTTACCTTTTTGTAGTGCGGTATATAAATCTCGTTGCGCCGACTTTCCTGTATAGCCAAACGCTTCTGCTGTTTTATTAAGTGCGAATCCCATTGTTTCTTGTAGCGTCGACCAACTATCAGCCTCAACTTTACCCTTAGATAGCATTTTTACATACTGATCAAGCCCACGTTCTGCATCTGCTGACGTTGATCCTGACGCGATGAATGCGTTATTTAACGATAGCGCTGTATCTGTCGCCATGTCTAAATCGCCAGTCATAAGCGCAATATTCTTTGTACTGCCGACAATGCCATCTAACGTCGTTGGTAGACCCTGAATGCCATTAGATAATTTATCTATACTTGCTGAAGATTTTTCGCTAGCAAAGCCCATTTTTTCCATAACAGTAGGGAAACCGTTTAGTGTATCCACACGACCTATAGCGCCATCTATAGAACCTTTTACCATACTCATAGCTTTATCGATAACCTTGACTGCACCGATAGCTGTGCCAATACCAACGATTGTACTTTTTAAACTACCAAAACTACTACTAGTTTCATCTACTTTTTGGTTAAGTTTTCCGACGCTTTGCACACCATTATTCATACTTTTACTAACAGATGCAGCAGTACTCATACCAACTTTCCCCATCGAACTAAAACCAGATGATGTTTTACCTAGTTTTGATCCAAGCCCTATTACCGCACGTTCAGCTTCATCCATCTTTTTATCAATTTGATCAATAATTTTAGATGCTTCATCTTGAAAATAAATACCGACAAACATATCTCGCATGCTACTTGTGCTACTCACTTAATCACCCCTAGCATTTTTAATGATGCGAGTGTTTCTAGAATAGTGTCATTATCCCATTGCTCTACAGAATGAGGATCAATCTTATAGTGAAAACCTATGATATACTTCCAAGACTTTTTCTCTGCTTCTTTTTCATAAAAAGAAGGGATGCTTTGCACCCCTGAAAAGTTTCTAAGTTTATTACTTTCCTGTTCGAAGAAAGTTAAAGGCTTCAGTAGTGACCTCTTCTAACTCTTCCCATGTTTCAAATTCATCCATAGTTAATCCATTTGGTACAACTACAACATGTTCTAACATTAATGGCATCATTCTTGAATTTAGAACTTTTCCATGTAATCCTGTACCCTCATCCACAATTTCAGCTTGTTTTGAATTAGGTACAGTTTGGAACGTATATTCATTACCAGCCTTTGATTTAAATTCTTTTGTTTTAGGTGTAAATGCCATTTGAATTAATCCTCCTTATAATGTGCTGCTAAAATTGTGTATTCTACGCCTTCAATTTCTGATCCACGACTAAATGGTGCATTTTTTTGAAAGCGACAATCTTCTCCAGATACTCGTTTTCCACGTTTCGTATCAGTGAAAGAAACATTAAACGATTCTTTTGATTTCCTTAATGCTTCTAACGCTGCTAAAACACTGGAATCCTGCTTTAAACTAACTGTAAAAGTACCTGTGTCGTCTGCTGATTCGTTATATGTTACAGATCCATCTGCTCCAACATGTTGTGAGTAGGTATCCTCATTTTTTTCAGCTTCTATAGGAGTACCATCCATGTATCCAGTTAATATAATTCCCCCAACGATTCCAACCGTATCTTTAAAGTTAAATACATTTTTTTTCATTAATTGCACCTCCTACAATGTAAGAACACCGTTAATTTCTACTTTTTCAATTGCACCTGAAATCACTAATCGGAATTTAATATCCGGTAGGATACGTTGTGCAATTGTGTTTTTAGGTACTTCTGAACGTAGTGGATAAGTGATTGTGTAATCAGGCTCTCCTGCATCATTGGTAGCGATAATACCTTGACGGAAAGATGATTTAAACCGGTTATCCATCACATCTACAATCTGAGCAATACCTTCATTTGTATAAGGTATCTTTTCAACTACTGCTAGTTTTCTAAAGACATCTTCACGCAGCCGCGCTCGTAAGTAATAATCTGATTGCACAACATCAATATAATCGCCGCCTAGCACTTTGCTAGAAGCGTTTAATAATATACCCATCTCATTAATGCAAGTCGTTGCATTATTTTTAATGACCGCATTAATTTCGGCATTGGTTAACTTAGCAGCGCCAACACCATTTATTTGTTTAAATGTCCACGTATATGAGCCAATATCTTTTGGTGCAGATTGAGCAATTAAGCCCTCAGCATGAAAAGCATCAGGATCATCATGTACTGAGAGGAATGTGTTCTCATACTTTCCTGATAACTCTTCTACAAGAGCAATACTTTGAGTAGTAGCGCCATAAAATTTCTCTTGCGTAGACATCCATTCAGCTAGGACTTTAATTTCTTTATCACCATTTTCAGAACATACAAGATAGAAGAAATCATTATTGATTTGGACTAACTCATTTAAAGCTTTTGTTAAAACAGTTACATCATCTGCATCAGGTACATAAGGAACGCCATAACAAGCGAGCTCTGCAATCTTAGGTGACTGCCCAAACATCCGAGATGCTAGTTTATATTCGCGAGAGGTTTCATCAAAATCAGCTGACACTTCGCTAATATCAGTATAAATTTTATAATCTAGCTCTTTACTAGTAGCTAACATAAGTGGCAATCCAAATCCTTTTTCTGAGACTGGCTTGGTCTCTCGTGTAATGTTTACGGTTACGAAACGTGACATTTACTCACTCCCCATCTCTAATAATTTCGTACTCCACTTTGTCAAAGTAATCTACATCGTGTTCGTCAATATCGAGGTAACGAATGATTACATCAAAACCCCATTTCTCATCATAGGAATCTAACAAAAAGGTAGTACGATTTGTTACATCAGTAAGATCTACTACTGCAACATTAATATCTTCCAAAAACAAAGAACCTCCCCATTCAAACCACTTACGAAGCTGTGTAGCCACTTCATAAGCGTTATCATGAGAAGTTCCATAAATGTTAAATGATATTGTTGAATTACGTTCTTGTGTTCGTGTTTCTGATAATGCGTCAGGCTTATTAATATGTGACACATCTTCCTGTCCTACACCTTTACGATCACCTATCACTTTATACGTTGCATAAGGTAATTTTGGTAAATCTCCTGGTTGATCTGCACGAATTATCGTTAAATCCGTATCGGTTGCGAGCTGATTACGTATCAATTTAACTAATTTCACTTTTCTCGCCACCTCAACAAATATATATTGACGTCTGTATACTCGGAATAATCTTTAAAAGCTTGCAGAGTATATTTTTGGTTTTTGTACTCCACCTTAGTTCCTTCTGGTATTTGGTCAACAGTTAGCAATTTCTTTTCCTTAGCTGTATATGTGCCGTTTTCTGCATACTTTAAGTCATCATTGCTAAGAGGTAGTATTACTCCTGTCATTTCCTTAGGTACTTCTTGCCCTGTAACCCATTCACCATCAACGTAGCCACTTTCACCTTGCAAATGTGCAATGAACGGCACACCTTGAGACTGGATAACAGAAGCAAACAACATTTTTTCGGGCATTAACGTCTCACCACCCTATACGTAATACGTTGACGTAGGCCACCTGAATCGATTAGCGGATTACTAGAGCCTTTTTGAGCTATTGTCGAAGGAGCGTTCGCTGGACTTTTTATATCTGTCAATTTCTTTTGTATATCTCCTACCATTAGGGCTCCGAGACGTTCACATAATGTATGAGCATCTAATTTTGACTCTAATACAAGTGGTAATTGCTTCTTCACAAACTTAGTCCACGAATCTTGTTTTTCTTCAAATGCAGATCGCATGAAAGACCGTTCAGGAATATTGATAGTCGCTTTTTTGGTCCTTATTGTTGTACCGAATTCATGAACTCTAGCAATCATCACGTATTCTCCATCACCGAATATACCAACCTCAACAGCGTAACTTTTTAATTCCTTTAAGGTTTGTTTTAATTGTGGAATCCTAGTGACATTTCGTACTTTTACGTTATTGCCCATATTATATCACCATCAAGTTTATTGTTTTTTTAGGTGTTAATTGTTCATCCAACTCATCTAAAATACGTTGATACTCTTGACCCCATCTTGTTGCTAGAAGTCCAATATTCTTACTTGGGTCGCTGTATTGACGCTCAATAACGTCCATTTTCTCACGAATTACTGTTTGATCTTTAGAAATGCTTAAAACAGCTAAATGGGCGGCTAAATAACGTGCCAATCGCTCACGATATATCTCCGGAGCAGACAAAGAGGACACTTCTATGGAAGCATCCTCAATGTACATCGTTAATCGTTCATCCGAAATCGAAGTAAATTCATCACTAAGCATGCGAATACGTTCAATTGACGTTAATGGCATGTGAATCCTCCTTATTTTTCGGGATTTTTCAATTCTTCAATGCGTTTATCGATAGCATCCAGAACTGTTTTACGGTCCTCTTCAGCTTTCAAGGTCTCAAGCATATCAATATCAAATGCATCTTCAATCATTGCGATTGCATCCTTTGCTGAAGGCTTTGTTTTCTCGCTGCCATAAGCAAATTCGCCTTTTTCATTGAGATGCTTCATCAGTGGATGAGTAAGAAAACGTTCAAATTCCTTCTCATCCACTTTATTTGTACCAGGAGCAAGTGTTAAATCATTTGCTGTATACGAGTAATTACCTTTGTTTTGCACTAACATTGATTAATCCCCCCTTAAATTCCGTCTGCACGGCAAATAGCCATCGGATAACGAATAATTAAGCCTGTTGTACGCTCTTCAAAAGGTACTTTCGTGTTAGGGAATGCGTATTCTTGCGGATGACGAGTAATATCTAACGGAATCCCAAGCTCTACAACATCAGGTGAAGAATCAAGGACAACAAAGCATTCTGAATTAGCTAATCCTTTTTTAGCTAAATCGTTTACTGTTTCAATACGTTTAAACCAATTTTGAGATTTAATGTACTCCAACACAGATTGTTGTGTATACTCATTGAATGTTTTTTCTAACTCCTCAAACAAGTCTGGTGTTAACAACAATGTATCAGCTTCATGCCCATTCAATTTATTGATCATATTTTTTGCTTTACGAATGTCAGCAACGATTTCTTTCCCTGTTTTGTCCTTCCATTTCGTAGAAGTACCGGCCTCGTTATTTGGCGTAGCATATACTTGAATACCAACTGCATCTGTTAAGCCTTTAATGCTATGAGTTTTATCCCCTGAGAAAGCGATTTGATTTTCCTTTTCAGCAATAGCTTTACGTACAGTATCAGCCTTTGTAACTTCGATTTGACGGTTTGCCATTTGAGCTTCGCGTACTTCCTGGATAGAAATATTGAAGGCTGCAGCAATGGAATAAATTTTAACCGTTTCTTCTGTTAAGTCTGCATCCACTAAAGGTACATCTGTTGCACCAGAAGCTAAGATTTTAGCAGCACCTGAGCGTGTTAAAACATCATAACTGTAAGTTTTCGCCCCTGCCGGAATATCTGTTTTTAAAGCAAAAATAGATCGTGCTTTTAATTCTGAAGCGTGCGGCTCATACACACGCTGGTCAATTGCGTTTAAGTCTTGCGGGCGGATTAAAGCATCTCCGCGATATGATGGAATTGTCATGTAAATGTTCCTCCTTAAGGTAAGTTAATTTCGATTTCTACTAATTGATCTGCTGTAGCGTTTGATCTGAATACAGCACCGTTAATGGCTACTTCTCCATCTACAGTGAACTTCTGAGTTTTAGGATCTACTTTGACAGCTTGGCCGTTGATAACGTCACCACCAGCAACCACAAAAATACGACCACGTTTTAGGATTGCTGCAGGTTCACCAACAGGATAGTTTTGATCATCTTTCTTTTCTACCCAGTCATGAATATTTTGAGCTAAAGCAATACCGATTACTGTACCGCCAGTAGCAATTGGCTTAATAGCTGTGCCAGTAGCATTTAATTGAACTGCTGCACCAAATGGTACTGTTTTTTCTACTGCGTATGTGTCCGCCGTATAATCTTGGTAACTGGATAATTGACCGGCTTTACCTGCAGGTTGCATATAATCAGGATAATTTGTAATAGGCATGTGTTCGTCCTCCTTATTTACGCATGTTTAAGCGTTTATTTTTAAGTTCTTCTAAATTTTTATCGTTGGATGCATCGCCTGTGTATGCACTATTAGGACCAGTGCTTGAGAAGCCGTTTGATTGTACTTGTTCTACAGTTGCATCAAAAAAGGCGTTGATATAGTCGTCTGACTTACCATCACCTTTAAATTCTGCCTTAGCAGTCGATATAACAGCTTCTTTAATCTCTCGTTCTGATTTACCTGTAAAATCAAATGAATCGCCTAGAATTGGCTGTGACGCACTAATTAGAGCCACTCGTTCTTCAACTTTCTTATCTAATGCGTCAGCAGATAGTGTATTTTCTTTTAGAGTAGCAATTTCCTTATCTTTTGCTTTTAAAGTCACATCTAATGCATCGAGACGACCTTGTAACGCATCAGCACTATCACCTTTCACCTTTGCTGTTTCCTCTTTTGCTTTTAATGCATCGATATACGTTTTTACCGCTGGGTCTACTTCGTATTCTGTACCCTCAATTTTGATTTTTACCATTTCGGTATTTCCTCCTTCTTTTTCATCGATTTGCCATGCGTCTGAATCTGAGCGAATAGCAACTTCAGGACCTGCACGACCTTTTTCTACAATCGCAATGTGATTAATTTCAACATTTCGCTGAACATATTCGTACTGATCACCGTTGTATGTTCCGCTTTCTGCTACTACATCCGATAAGAAACCAATACTGATTTCATTGTATCCATCATGAATTTTCCTAATGAGTTCTTTGTCCGTCACAGTCAACGAAATATAGAGTTTAAAGTTCTCTACACGCGAATCTGTATGACTCATACCTTTCGCATAGGTTTGATAATTATCAATAGTTACTGGTTCACTAGGATGTCCATCTGTAACAGGCTTAGATCGTGCTGAATAGATAGTACGGTCACTAAAGATTTCGTCAGGCAACTTAGCCTCCATTTGTACTGTGCCATCTTTGCGCGCATATGGAAAAACACCAGGACGAGTAATCGGTACATTGACCGTTAAATACCCTTCTGGTGTTTCCATGTAGTCTTTTATATAAGATGTGTCATAGCGTTGTAGTTTCAATGTTTCACCTCCTTCCGACAAAAATGTAAATTCGTTATAAGCTAATCATCACTGAAGCTATGATTGAAAAAACAATCCAAATTATAAGCACGATGTTCGGAACTTCAGTGTAACCTTTCATCACCTTACATCCTTTCTCTTTAATCTTCATCATCAAAAACAGGTATCGCAACACATCTACAACGATAATCCTCGCCCGGCAATACTACTCGGCCATTTACGGTCGGCGGGTCCTCATAAGAAAATACCTTTCCACTAAGTCTTTTATGCGAATCCCGTACACGTTCGTCAGCTGAATCATACCAAGTGAATTTTTCAATCCCGATATTCTGATGACGCTGAGCTGTCATTTGCCCTAAGATGGTGCCTGCTTGATCAACAGCGATAAACTGTGCCTTATTCTTGGAAATATCAACTTCTTTCATGAGTTGCTCACGTATTTGTTTAATCGAACTCCCTTTCTTCACACCATCATAAACAGCTTTCTCGATACTAGTGAAATAATCCTCATGGATTGTTTTGATATATCCTACATTGTCCTTTATTTTTGTGTTTAGGAAATCTTTTAACCATGGTTCGGTAGAAACTAGATCAATTCCCTTAACCTTCATTTGCTGTTCAAGGTTATGGCGATTAAAGCGATCGATGTTCTTTACGAAAGATGATGCAGCGCGTTCGCTTCTAGTATTCGTGAAAATCTGACTCGCCTTATTCTTCATGGAATGAAGCATTTTCTTGAAGCCATCTAGTATGCCATCTTCAACATAATAGGCATCTTGCCTTGTTGTTAGTTGTGGCACAATGTACTTTTCGAATAACTTTAGCGTTTCAGCACCAAGCGCTGTAATCATCTTTTCGATAGCGCGACTATAACTAACGGTTGCAGCATCCGGAAAACGAGTGATTGGCACTTTTTTAGCCATTCGCATCACGCCAACCTTTATAAACGCTGTCTGCCATTGCTTTCAGGTCTGCTTCATCTCCACTAAATTTAAGGGTATCTGACAAACCAAACTGACCAAAGCGTGCCTCACGGATTTCGTCAGTCGTTATGACGTTGTTGAGTAAGTAAATCTGATCTGTTTCTGCAACAAGTTTACGAATTTCAGCATCTGTCTTAGCATCGACATTCCAAAGAGGGTTGAACTGAATCTCCCATTCCAATGATTCCGGGTCAATACGACCACCAAGCTCTTTCTCAGCCATCAACAGCATACGAATAAGCTTTTCTAAGTGAGGCTTCATTTCATTCTCTTGATCTGCAACAATACGAGAATAGTAGTTCATAACATCATATTGAGCGCCAGTAATGGTACCTGATTCTTGCCCTTTAATAACTGTTTTAGGCATTCGAGCAGCACCGGATAATAAATCCCAAACGAAATCTAGTAAATCTTTAATACCCGAGACAGACGTGCCTTGTTTTGTAAGCTCTTCATCTGCCGCAATAATGGCTAGTGCTTCAGTTCGGAACATGAAATCCATAATCATGGACAAATCTTTTTTGTCCTGCGAGCTTATATCATCTATATCTTTCGATTTATACACTTTAAAAGTGAAATCATGAAGAATCTGACCAACTGACCAAACAGACGTGTCAAAAACCGTCAGAATGTCGTATAACGGTTCTAAAAGTGAACGCCCTTGTGCTTCCCCTTCGAATCGCCTTGTCTGGCTGTGGAGCAAGCGAGAGATGTGTACAGGTGATTCTGTAGTTTGTGTTTGTAGTCCGTGGCTTGATGCACGATTGATACATAACTGCTCTAATTGTCCGTATTTAATGTCAAATACGTCCTCGTTAATAAGGAATTTATTTACTTTCATGGAGCTGAACGCATGTAGGTAGTCCACTGTAAATAACTTATCCGTCTGTAGTTCATCACTTAACTTGAATTTAGAAGATTGAGTTACCCCTAGACTAATAAAACCATCTCCTCTGAGACGGTCATAAGTGAACATTTCTTTAAATGCTTTCTTAGCTTTTAGGTCAGCAAGCCTACTCATAATATTTCGTGCTAATTGATCATCTTTCATCTTCAAGGTGAACCAATTGCGTGTCATATCTTCAGCAGGAATATCAATGATATTTTGAACAATACGGCTATCACCATATAAGTTAGTGATTTCATCGTGAGATAGTTTACGACCAACACCAGCAATCTGTCTGGTCAGCTTATCTTTTGGATTCGCTTTGCCGTTGCCTTGCATGAAGTCTTCTTTATATTGTTTGGCTTGGTCAATTGTTTTCATTATTCTCACCTACTTTCCTAATAAATTTTTATAGCGATCAATTGGATTAGAGTTGCTTGTATATAGCTGATTCAACGCTTGTGTTGTCATATCCACCAAGTCGTCATGTGCCGCGTTAGGGAAGGATACAAGCTCTTCTACTAGGTCCTCGACCCACGGACACATATTTGGATGAGGTAGATAAACATTTCCGGCCTCAAATAAAGGAGACACCGCGTTAGCACGTGCCTCCTTACCACCTTCAGGATCAACTGGAACAATACCACTAATCTCATCTTTTAACATTTCGATGATAGCTGAACCATTTGCTTTATCCTCAATATATTTACTTCTCGCTTTCGGCCACTTATCGGACATAGCACGAATCGCTTTCAATGTATCCGCAAAACCCATTCTCCTATGGTCAATATCAAATAAGAAATACTGCGCTTTTTTACGTCCCCACACACCACCAGCAACAAAGTCGCTAGTATCAGTACCTTTAAAAGTACAATCCCATGATTGAGCCATCTTATCGAAATGGGTAGGTAAAATAGCCACGTCATCTGATAAAGCCCATTCTCGATGCTGCTCTTTAGAACGTACATAATATCGAACCCACTCACGTTTAAAGATGGAACCACCTGCAGGAGAAGGTCTTTGCTGGTATAAAGCGTTCCATGTACGACTACCAACCTCTGCTTTTTTATCAGCTGCCCATTGTTCGTTAAATCCTAATTCACGACATAACGGCTCTCCTGGTGCACGTCCTAATAAATCATCTTCATCCTCTGCAATAGCTGGCAATCGCAAACGAACCCATTTACGCGGGCTACGTGCAAGCAAACGACCGATTAAATCATCTTCGTGCCAACGAGTCATAATCACGATTACTGAAGCACCGTCATGTAAACGTGTAGAAAGAGTCGCTTCCCATTCATCCCAAATATTATCTCGTATAGTTTGGGAACTAGCTTCCTTCATGTTTTTGATAGGGTCATCGATAATCATTAAATCGGCACCTTGACCAGTTATAGAACCACCTATGCCCGTTGCAATCATGCCGCCACGTCTGTTTTCGACTCCCCAGTCCTTTGTAGCTGCATTGGAATCAGATAATTGAGTGTTAAATAGTTCATGTGAAAACTCATTAAATTTATTACGATTCAACCGTCCAAATTTTGTAGCAAGGCCGTCCGAGTATGCAGCAGCAATAACTCGTTTATCTGGATTTTTCCCCAAATAAAAAGACGGAAACGTTTCTGTTACCGTCATAGACTTACCATGCCGCGGTGGCATCTCGATTAATATTGAAAGTTGTTCGCCATCAGCAATACGTTGAAGTACATCACAAACTATTTCTGTATGCCTAAAATGTGTATAGTGACCATGGTGTACAAATTCTACGTACTCACGATAATTACGACGAGCGAGCTCTTTCTGTGCCTCATAAATTAATAAGCTATCCTGTTCAGCGCTTAGAGTTGGCAATTGCTCTCAACTCCTCTGTTGTTAAATTGCTCAAATCAACTGAACTAACCATTGCAATTCCATTTCCTTTTGTCTCAGATCGGGTCTTCGCAATGTCAGCTTTGACTTTTTCTTCTTTTAACTTCTTCAACTCGTTTTCACTAAGTAAGTCCATGTGCTTCGACAGGAATTCAAGAGCTTTCATTTTGTCAGCAAGTTTAACGCTAATGCCATCCTTACCTTGCTTAACCTCTGTAATAAGCGTTCCGTCAATCTCAGCCGATTCATTAAAATGAACATAGTTGAATGCGTATGTCTTAACATTGCCATTCATATCAAGCTCAGGTTGACCATCTTCGCCGTAAACAACTTCTTCCTGTCTGCCGAACTTCACGTAATCTGTAATGTCAGCGAAGGCTATGTCTATCCACTTTTGAATGAGCGTTCTTTTGTCGAGTAATGCATCCTCAGTTATTTCATCTCGAACCTTGGTGATTTCTTCACGAATCCGAGTGTTTCTGAGTAACGCTGGTCCGTTTGTTAATGCTGTTGAGTAAGCACACCCATAAGCTTTCTGATATGCCTTAGTAGCATTCCAACACTTCACATAATACGCAATAAATAGCCGTTGCTTATCATTCAAGCCACTTTCGTCATCATCAGAAAAATAGACTATCTCTTCTTTGGGTGCATCCTCTTTTATGGTTGCAACCTTCTTAGTTTTGGTTGCATCCTTTTTAGTTGCATCCCTCGACCATTTCTCTCGGCTCTTTCGGCTCTTTAATGTACCGAGTTTTATATCATACTTTTCAGCAAGTACTTTAAGTGTTATATCAGTTGTCTCGTATTCTTCTTTAATTTGTATCCATTTCATTTTACATTAAGCACCTACCTCCAATATAATTAAGATAGTAAATATTAACATTACTAATATACTTTTTGGGAGCGTGATTTCTATGCAACACGATAAAGCACAAGAAATAAGCGAAAAATGGGGCGATAAACCTTGTGATCACCCTCATTTAGAAAAAGAATACATCCTTGGTGCTCAAACAGGTGACTTTATTTGTACCACATGTGGCGCAACAGGATGGGGTAGAGATTGGGCTAAAAAACAAAACAAATCAGAATAGTATTCTACTAGCCACCTTTTTGGTGGTTTTTTTGCTCTCAAAAGTAAGTACCGTTGCCCTAGCAGTCAAAGGGGGAACCTGCTCGATACTCACTTTTCAGGGCAAAAGAAAAACCACGTAATTAAACGTGGCTTCTTAAATCAATTTTCTTTTAAGGTAATTTCTACAACCGCAGTTTGCATATTCGGAAGGTATTGAAATACTTTTTGTGTAACCACTCGGAATATACCGTCCACACATACTTTGTCTCCTACATTCGGTACAATAACCGAAATATGATCATTTACATCGAAGGATATAATACTATCTCCATTAGGTTCACAAAGTGAAATTGTTAAGTGCTTTAATGTATTGATTTGATTTAACATATTATCACCTCCCACCCAATAGTAACCCAGAAGATGAAATATATGTAATAACTTTTTGCTCTCAAAACCACACCAAACCCTGCCCTCTCTACTCATAGCGTTTTGGCTGTTTGATGCAGTTTTCAAAGCAAAAGAAAAAGCCTTCGAAGAAGGCCCTTAATTACGTGCGATTGAAGCGTTAGCCCACATTACAGCAGTTTCAAGGTTAGTCATAGCAACTGACTTTTCACGGCTGTTAGGACAAACTTCATCAATCAAATATGCAAGCTCTTTCGCCTTTTCGCGAATAGCTTCGTACTTCGCTGGTTGCCCCTCTTTCGGAGAGTGATACATAAAGTTATTCTCAATTTGCTGATTCACTAGATGTAGCTTTGAGCCTCCATTCACCAAGCATTCTGTACAAAATTCTGTTTCAGCTTCGTTGTTGCAATCAGATGAAAAGCATTTGTTCTTGTTACCCATTTGTTAAATTACCTCCCATTCTTTTGACATAATAAAAAGCCTTACTGTGCTAGGTGTAAGGCTCGTCTACTGCGGTAAAATATTTAATTGTCGAGTTAGCTCACTTGCGAAATCGTGGTAGAGCTGCACCACGTTATTATTGTAAAGCGAATTGTGTTTTTGTTTATAGTGCGTATCCGCGCACTTGTTGCTTAGTAAGTTTGACTAAAAGGAAAGTGGACGAAGTTCACATATAAACCACCCCTTCAGTAATTTTTAGCCTTTTATATTAATTAAGATACCTAATCTCTTAAAAAATATGGGCCGGCCGTGTATGTCTTGCCTCGAACAAGTTTATGAGGCGCAGGTCGGTCGTCGGTCTGTCTTTCCCTAATATTTAGGATTTTATAAATACCAAGGGAAGAAACATTTACCTGTCCGACCTCCCCTTCAGTTTACAAGATAAATTTATTAATACCTAATGTGTAACGAATGTAACGTTTGTAACATCTATCACATTTGTAACATACCCTTATATCGTTCGGTAATTTTGATGGAATGTGTAATTATAAATAACGCAATCTATTTATTGGTACCTCTTTTAATTCATTCTCAATTTTTACAACAGCTACTGGATAAGCGACTACACCACCTGCATGACCACCAATCATTATGGATTCGCCAATAGGTTGCGAATACTGAAAAACTCCAACTAATTCGCCTTCAACTACTTCTTTATTAATTTTCACAGATACTTTACTCATTATTCCGTACACCTTCCTTTACATAAATTCCAAACCTTTTATTAGGGGCATAAAGCCCCCACATCATGCAATCATCTGTTTTACAATGTTATCCTTAATACGCTTAATACTCGTCGCTGATAAAGCCATATGTTGCCCTATCCAACGTTGTGATTTGCCGTCTAGCATCCAGTTCAACACTTGAACCTCTCTATCACCAGTAACATTATCTATAAGCTTCTGAACCTCTAAAAGCTTCTTCTCATACTCTGCAACACGTTTAATATTTTTCGAACGTCTAATAGCCTCCTGCATAATTGGATCACCTACTCCACCTACTGCTTTTGGTAGCGTAGCCTCGATACCATACTGCGCTGTTTTTGCCCCAATAACCATTTCTGCTCGCATTTCTTTGATGGCGTTAACCATCCAGTGGTAGTCTGTAATCATTGCGTCTAGCTTGTCTTGCGTTAGTAATTTCATAGGTTTGCCCTCCTACGGTGTGTTATAATAATGTTGTAAGCACCGTCAAAGGGCATAAACCAATTCGAGCTGTAGCGTCTGCAAACGCTGTGGCTTTTTCTTTTCTAAATCTACTAATATGCTATAATTTGGTTAAAAAGGAAGTAGGTAAATTATGTTCGATTTATCCTTTGTGTTAGAAAGTATGGCTAATGTCATTTCTATCTTTTGGAAAGCAATGGTTTTGCCAAATAAATTGATTTGGATAGCTATTCTCTTGGGAATTCTATCACCATTGTTGTTTAAAAAATTCCGATCTAACTAGAAGTTTGGTAGTTAATCCCTACCAAACTTTTTCTTCATCATATTGTGCAGCAGTCTTTATCTGAATAGCTCCCTTAACAAACTAGTTTCTGCTTCAGGATCAAAATCTAAAACCTCACGTATCATAGCTACCTTTTTAGCATTTTCATCTTCAAGAACGCTTGTATTGAACTTCACTTTCGCTGTAGAAATATCGTCCCCATTAATTTTAAAAGTAAAATTTGCACCATCCTGATCATGGTTGTATTCAATGTATTGTAAATGAGCATAATGTACAGGCATTGATTCATTTTCAAATAATTTTTTATAATCATCTGTAGCGTATTGTTTCATTCTTTCAATTAATTCAAAGCCTTCCCATACTTCTACAAAAGTTTCTTCCTCACCATCTACTGTTTCAATTAAAAAATGCATTCTCGCTTTAGCTAACGGAAAACTAATTTCATACTCCTTACTCATCTCAACATCTCCTTAATTATCGAATAATTTTCAACTAACCACTTTCTGTTCCCCTAGTAATCCACCAGCCCTAGGCCCAATCTTTCCTGTCATCTCTAAATCCATAGCAATCAAAGCCACACTAACCTTACTTGTATTAAGCCTTTGAGCTATTTTGTTTATTGGATAGCCTTGATTCCACATGGTAATAAAGGTTCCAATCTGTTGTATTGTAAAATCAAACTTAACCGTTTCGTGAACATCACCAGTGAATAAGATGTATCTACTGTCTACTTTTCTGCCCATTCAATCGTCACCTACCCATTAATTGCTTCTCTTTTAGCTCTTTACGGGCCTTCCTAACCTTTTTAAGCTCATCATGAGTTATCCAACCACCATCAATCTTTGAATACGTTAGAAGCTTTAATTCATGTGGAAAATGGTACTCGAATAACTTCTTCCTTAACTCAAATTGCTGTGTAACCATTCCCTTTATGTCAACCACTTCAGTATGTCCATCTACATAATGAACTGTAAAATCAGCGTTATAACCAATCTCACGGTATTTCTTGCCGTTCTTTTCGAACTTCGGCAACAGTACAAACCTTGGTTGTAATTCGAAGGAGGACACAATGCCTTGTGCTTGTAGATGTTTTAAGTGATCATAATATTTTGCTTCCATTGCTGAATCGAATGTAATTCCGTCGTGTACAACTTTTTTATTGCCGTATTTCGCTTTACTCATTTTTACCTCCTACTAGCACTCTTTTAAATCTGCTGATAAAACAACCTAATGCCGTTCTACCAGCAGCGTGTATTTATTTAATAGCCATTTTCTTGTCTATCATGGTTAATCTGATTCTTTTTAAAGTAAGCAGCCTCAATTTGCTCCCAAGTGAAGCCAAAACCGTTCATACCGATATTTAAGAACAAAATCCAAGCTGTTCTAAAGCAATATTCGTTATTTAAATATCCCAATCTATCTTTACACTTAGCTTCTTCTTCATCCGTAAACTTGCGAATATATGCCATACTTAAGAAGTAATCCATTTCTAAGAACCAACTTGTTAAATCACCATCAAATTCATCTGGATCAAGTTGCTCCTCATATACCCAAAGCACGTCCTCCCAGCCTTGTTGGTTAGCAATTGAAACAAAGAAGTGAACAGCATCGACAAATTCTTCTAGTGCTGGATTCTTGTCATTAGGTATAGAATGGTGTTCGCACATTACACAACCACATATTGACTCTGTTTTAAGTCTAGGTTCCTGGTCATTGCTCCAATGTTTAAACCAGCGTCCTTCGTTTGCAAATTCAGCTAATTCGACTTTCAAGGCTAAAAATGTATTTGATACTAAATCCTTAACTTCTAACCCTTTTTCTTTGATAATTCGAGCATCAAGCTCTTTTTGTGCATCGATAATATTTTGTAGACTCATAAACTCACCTGTTCCCTTTCAGTGTTGAATTTCAATAGTATTTGATATGGTCGTGGATCGTGAGAGATGTAGTTCATCCGACTCGCAACGTTCCAACCTCTCTCCGTATCATCAGCAACCAATCGTTCTAATTCTCTTTGTGTTCTAGCCTTGGTGATTTTCTTTAGTTGTGCCATTTTTATCACCTCTTATATTTATTTAGAAAGGCAAATCCGATTCATCAACTTCCATCGGCCCTTTACTATTAGCAAACGGATCTTCATCTACCCTTGTATAACTTGGCTGTTTGTTATTACCGCCATATTGCCCTTGTGAACCGCCTTGATACGCTCCACCTGTATTTGTACTAGATTCGTAGTTTGAAGTGCTCTGCGAGCCTCCTGTGCCGTTCGAACGTGGTTCTAAAAACTGAATGCTGTCGACTACAACATCAGTCGTATACACACGCTTGCCATCCTGCCCCTCGTAGCTTCCTGTTTGGATTCGCCCTTCCAAACCTATGAGACTACCTTTCTTCATGAAGTTAGCTAGATTCTCAGCTTGTTTACGCCACGCTACACAGTTTGGATAATCAGCTTCCTGTTCTCCGTTTTGCCCTTTGAATGTACGATTTACCGCAACTGCGAAACGGCATGTAGCAACGCCATTTGGGGTATAGCGTAGCTCAGGATCTTTTGTTAGTCTTCCAACTAAAACGACTCGGTTAATCATGCAATCATTTCCTCTCTCTTCGCTGTGTAATAAACCTTTGGCTCATATTTGTGATAAAAACCCTTTGGATCCGCGTGCATTGTTAGAGCATCTTGCACCTCCAGTTCGTCATAACAAATTGTTTTTGACTTAGCTTCATCTCCATCGCGCCATATGATGACTGCATACGGTGTTGCGCCATAGCCTAAATATGTTGGATTCATTACTCGATCACACTCACTTTCCTTAGAAATTTAGCTGTATTTTCTGCTGTATCGCCTGCTAGTTCACTGATTAATGCTCTCAATCTCTCAACCTCAGCAACAAGCGTTGGCACATCTTCGCGAGCGTGAGAAATGAATTTAGCGTTATCTGGGGCATTACCAAAACCGTTATCATGTATCTCTGCATGCCCGTTGTCCTTGCCATCAAACCAAATATCTACTACATGATCACGATCATCAGTATCGTAAGCAACTTTCCATTGTCCCGGTGTAGCCTTCGCCACACGTTCTTTAATGGCATTCAACTGTTCTTGATTCATTTCTCATTCACTCCCATCAATTTGTAAAAAGCCTCACGGTCGCCAGTTTCCAAAGCTACATCAATAGCCGCATCTTTGTAATTTTGTATATTAAACTCCTCAAGCTCCGTCATGAGGTTGTTCAGTTCAAACTCACGATAAGCTTCACCCATCTTCGCCACGAAATCAGAGACTTGTTGAAATGGATTAGGATTAGTCATTGAATGCACCCTCCAATCAAGGGGCTGTGCGCCCCTCTTAATATCCCAAAGGTCGTTTATCGACCGTTTCTTTGAACATAACTACTTTTCGATTCTTCGAAAGTCTCGATAATGTTTTGCCATCGTACATTTTGTTAAGTTGTGTCCCACTTAAATTCGTAGTAACAATAGTTACTTTCTTCTGACGACTATTCGCTACAGCTCGTAGTATTCGCCCAGTGAAATCACTAGCTTTTTTCTCTGTATGTTCGTTACCTGTTTCAGCACCTAAATCATCTAGTACTAGTAAATCCACTTCACTTAATAATTTTGTAAAATACATTTCTGTATAAGGACTATTTGGATTATTAAATGAATCTCGAATTTTACGGAGCATTTCGTCTAGGTCTATGAATAAGCATGATCTTGTAAAGTCCGATAATTCATTTACATGATGTAGCAACGAATAGCTAAGATGGCTTTTACCAACACCTGGTGTTCCATAAAGCAAAATGTTGAATGCTTGTCCGGTTAAAATATCCTGCGCATGCTGTTCCATTAAATTTAGGTTGTGAAATGCTTCTGGCTCATTTTCAGTTCGATAATTATCAAAACGAGCTTCTGTGATTTCTTCATCTTGTAAGATGCTTTTTTGAGCTAATGTATTGTATTTCCCTCTATTCAAAATTTCATATGCATCTTTTTTGGCTTCTTCCTCTAGTAAACTAGTTAATCTTTCACGCTCACATGAAGGACACTTTTCTACTCCATCCACTATCATTTTTTGAACAGAGTATTTACGACGTATGTCTTCCATTTCTTGCTCAGTGAATTTTGAGTAATCGTATTTCGGGAAATGTAAATCACATGTGCTAGAAGCCCAAATTAGCTTGGTACCCATCGCTTTTTGTATTGTTTCCTTGATTGCTTGCAAGTTGCTGCGCCTCCTTTTGTTCTAATAGTTGGATAGATGTTACACCTTCATGCTTCCAGTTACGTAATGTGCCTAAAGCGTACTTTTCTTTGACCTTTACACGACCATCTGCTAGTGATCTGTTAAATGCTTCGATAATTAAATCAGCATCGTTGTAAGTCTCTAAGTAGAAATTAATGTCCTCTCTTAACTGCTCACTTGCAAAGCGATTTAATCTTGTTGTAAAGAAAGTGAATAATTTTTGAGATGCAACAGACGACTGACCGACTGTTTGTTGTATGTCTTTGTCTTTATCTATATCTTTGTCTAAGTCTTTATCTAAGTCTAAGTCTGTCTCTGTATCGTCACTTAACGTCATGCGTGACGTCACGCTAACATCACTTTTAGTGTTTTCAGGTTCTTTAGGTGCTGCTAAAGCCTGTTGTTTCTTACGTTCGCGGTACTTTCTGTTACGCTCAGCGTTGAGTTGTTTCACCCTATCCATGCCCTCGATATTTTGGTGAACATCCCAATTTTTAATGCGTATTGCATCGCCATCGTCCATTTCAATCATTCCGTAGCGTCTAAATGTATCGATTGCTAACCGCACTGTATTCAATGGTCTATTGAAGATTGTTGCCATTTCCTCAATATTCATTGCAATATTCTCTGTCAGCATGATGTAGCCATTACAATTTGCTTTACCAGCTGCGGCTAATAATTTCACCCAAATAACGATGATTGCATCTTTATCCGGCAACGCTTCAATTAGTTTAATTTTGTCGTTATCGAACATATCTGTTTTGAGCTTAATCCAAGTGATTTCAGCCATTTGCCCTCGCCTCTCCTTATGTCACAATATTCAAATTTTTAATCATAAAATTAATCCCATAAGAAGTAGAAAATAACGGTAATTGGATTACGTTTTCGCTTCTCGATAACCTCAAAGACCACTTTTGTAGCATTCTCTTCAAATGGTACCGATGAAATATCAGGAAACTCACTATGTTGTACCTCTCGCCCTAGTTGCGAATATGGCGTATCAGTTGAAAGGAATTGCTCTCCAATTGTTTTTCTTGCCAACATTACAGCATCTTTTGAGTGGATTGAAACGTGTCGATATTTACCACTCTGTTCAAGTTGTGACTGTTTTTGTTCAATGAATTGTTGTAGTTGAATACTCATATACTTTCCTCCTACGGTATAAAAATCATCTTGCCTGTTGTCTAAGCTAAACCCCTATACTCTTTTAACTTCCGAATCAACTCAAAACATTGCTCTTCGTCCATCATGCCGATATGAGCCTTTTTCGGTGGTAAATCCATTAATTCTTGCATCACTCGATACGCTTTACTTCTACTCATTTTTCGATATTTGCCTTTCCATAACGGATCAAACATTGAATGAGCAGCCCTTCTTATATTTCGTAATCGAGCATTAGCTAAAGTACCAAGAGGTGTTTTTCCTTTACCGTGCGTACCTACATAAGCATCACAAGGTCTACACACATACATGTTCACACCATAATCACGTCCATAAAACTGTTTGCTGGACATAAACTCGGCCTCGTTACCACAGTAACCACAAATCATTTCTAAACCTCCTATAACAGCCCTTCATGCCTTTCACAAACCGCGAAACTACCACTCACTTTGGTAACTCGATAGTTTGGATATCGTTGCATGTATTGCAGCACCAGTCGCTTAATTTCGTCTTTGTTACCTCCTGCCTGTTGGAATATCCAAGCAGGCAGAAGGACTTTGTGCGGTACGTTATTCATTTACAACTTCCACTTCAATTTCAGGTGCATCAACGAAGAATTCTGTTTCTGGTGTGATATCTTTCATTTCACGCTTTGGTGCTGTACCCTCGTCATAAGCTACCTGTTGTTGCATCTCCACGCTAATCGGTAGGTACTTCCACATGTGTCGTACAACGGTCTTTTTCGCCATTTCTTCGTAGTCTGTAGCCCACGGTGAATAGTTTGAATTCGCAGCCTTTGAGCGACCTTTACGCTTTTCAATTTCGGCTTTTGACATGAACTCAAATTGATAACCTCCATCCTTGAAGTGAGCTACCGCATAAGCACCCACAAATCCCCCTTTATCTTCATCCATACAAGGCTTGTGCTTCAATTTAGGGTCTAATCCTAGTTCATACTCAAATTCGTCTTTCTCGTACACTGCATGAGCGTAAATCGACTGTATATGACCACTACGTCTTGCAAGGTCAATCATCCCTTTGTAACCGATGATAAATTGAACTTCTGTAATGCCCTTTTTGTTGTTTTTGAACGGTAATAAGTAGCAGTGACCCATTAATCCTGGCTCTAAACCTAGTTGAGCTGCTTGCATAACTGCACCTAGTAAACTAGAAACATCTGCATCTTTAAGTGCTGGAGTTGTACGAATCGTAGTCATTGCCAGTCGCATTAAACGGTCAACGTCCATGTGTTTTGGTAAAGCTTGCGCCATCGCTGGAGCCATTTGTTTTAGGTAATCATCAATTGTTTTAGGTTTTGCTTGAGTAGATGGTGTTTGTTGCATTTGAGCTTTTAAATCAGTTGTAGTTGCCATTATTTATCCTCCTTTTGAGAAATAACTAAATTAGTGTCTGATTCTATTTTTTGAGTTGAAATATCAATCCCTTGTCTATCATGTTTGTATCGCGATCTTGCATGACTTGCGTCATTTGCCATAACAACTGTAGTAATGGTAGTTAAAATTGTTTCTGTTACTAGATATTCCTTTGATTTATCCATAGGTTTAATCAACTTAATTAGCCTCCTTAATTGTTAAACGTCTTGATGGTGATTCTTTGCAATACTTTTTGTATAAGTCTGGGTTCTCATCTTTCAATCTTTTGCTATCAAATCGATTGGAAAAGATGGTTTTATATGAAACTTTAAAACGATTAGAGTGCCCTTCGGCTGCTTCACCAAGTGTCATCTTGAGTTGATTTTCGTATTCTTTACGTTGCTTTTCTAATTGCTTTTCCTCAGTTTTTATTGATTCTATAGCTTCAATCAATGTGTTAGATTGCTCGTCCAACATAACTGCTGAACCATCATCCTGCGGGTACATCTTAGCTAGTAATTCAGTAGCTGATGTACTACCATCGATTGCAGGAGGTTCGTTAGCTAATACATGATTCTCCCAGAACTCTTTCTCATGTTGTATCATCAACTCGATAAATTCTTCATCCCTAGCAACTTCTTTCCAAACAAATTTGTTACCACCAATTAATACGGTGATATATGCTTTTTCGTAGCCAGTGACCGCAAGATAGTGTTGCAACTGACAAAGGTATGCTGCTGGAACATCTTCACCATTCCAACTGTCCTTTAAGTACTCACTTGCTGTTTTGCATTCCAGAAACGCTTTTTCACCAACTACATCCCTATCTAAGTTTGCGGTCATAAAATAATGATTAGGATGCCGTAGCATTCTATTGATCTTTCGAATTTTCTTTCCTGTTCGTTTTGCAAATTCCTTAGCTACAACATCTTCAAGAATGTTGCCCCAATATGCCGCCTCGTTATCTGATTCCTCTACAAAATCAGATGTTTTTTCTATATATAATTGAAATGCTGATTTCCAACGATTAAAACCAAGAATAGCCGATGCATCAGAACCACCAATACCACTCTTACGAAGCTGTAGCCATTCGATACGATTCATTTCTAAGGTAGAAACTGCTTCCATTCCGTTGCCCTCCTATGCTAAAATCTCATTAATAAATGTTTTTCTAAGCCACTATTACGAGTAGTGGTTTATTTTTTTGTGCAAAATACTGCATTGTAATGATCCTCAAGATAAGTGTGGATGTTATCCATGTGAACGACATCACCGTTTGGAAACTCCATATAATCATCGTTGAATACGATTAAACTGCCATAGACATCACGAAAATCTCTTTTCATTTCTACATATTGAAATGTTGGTACATTATTTATTGGCTCGATTGTTCCTAATACCATTGGATTCTCAACTTCTGCAAGTGCTCTCACGCTATCGCCTCACTTTCACGTTGCCAACAGATGAATGAAATGCCGCATTTAATAACTTTATATTGCCTCCAATCTTCACCTTCATAGCCTTTCTTATTTTCAATATCATAAGCACCTAGTTTTTTAATAGATTCACATGAATATAACTGAACAAGAATGTCAGCATTAGCAGCTGAACTGGAACTATATTCAACTCGGATAACATCCTCTGACGCTACACCATGTTGCTCTAAAATTTTAGGCAATTCAGTAATTCTAGACACTACATTTGCTAATTTCATACATATCAACCCTTTCGATTATTTTGATGGCATCCCATCAAGCAGCTCATAATGTTTGGCTAACCAGACCAATTTGAGGAGGATTATGAACTGCTTGACGAGAGCGAGATAACACTCGCAAACGTCTGATTTATAATTTGCTTTTAAAGAACGTTTCAATTTTCGCTGCAACTGGATCTGTTATTTCAACTTTTAATACATAGCCTTGCTCTTCAACCAAATTTACTTCTGCGCCTTTTGAAATAGCCCATTTTTTAATCTTTTCAAATGCAGAATAAGCACTATTTAACTTTCCACCAACTGCATTTACTCCATGAATATAGAATGTATAAGGCTCTATTGGAGAAACATCGATACGCTTTACGATAGTTTCAAAAATTGAATTACTAACCTCTAACCCTGCTAAGTTTTTCATTTTTTTATCCCCTTTTTCTCTATTAATCCCCTTTTGTGGTATAATAGATTTGTATATGTTGTCGCTGTTTAATCTCTCGCTAAGATTAAGCAGCTTTTTTATATTCATCTAACTTTGTTAACTCCCTCTTATCGCAAATGAAGTGTAAATAAATTAACCTCTGCTTTAATGTCATGTGCTTCCATGCTCTAGGCTTGATTCGCATATTCCTTCACCACCTCACCAAGTAGTCCTTTATCCTGTGCAACCTTGATAACCCACATGAAGTTTTGATGATCTTGTAAACGTACTTTTAATCTTTCAATTTCACGATTCGTTTTATTGATTTTTCGTGTACACTCAGCAGATAAGTGATACTCATCACGTTGGTTATGAACTCCTATTGCTACTAATAAATCCTCATTGCAAGCCTCTAACATCGCTATTTCTAGCTTTAATTTTTTTGCTATATCCATCTGAACATACCTCCTATAAACATTGGTACTGTTTGTGATAAGTGTGTAATAGCATTCGCTATTTCCATTCCGAACATCATTGCTGTTCCAGCAAACTCTGATTCAGTAATTTTCAACCATGAAGCGAAGGTGAAAATATCTATTGTTTTTCTGCCACTTTCTAATTTGCTGATAGCTGATTGTGTACTATCTAATCGCTCCGCCATTTCTTCCTGAGTAATATTTGCATCGATGCGGAATTTTTTTAACATCTTTCCGACTTTTGCAAAATCTGCAACCATATCTTTTTGCCCCTTTATTTCAATATTTCAATTTGGAATATATTCTTTTTTCGTATACTAATTCACGCCAAGTTAACTTAATATAAAGATAAGAGGTTGTTGCCCCAACCTCTTACTAGATTGGTAGTTTGACTTGAGGCCATTTGCCCTGGCCTCTCCTATGCTCTTGGTTGTTGTTTCAGCCATTTAAGTAAAAATTCACTTGCTTCCTTTGCCGGTATTAACCATTTAGTGCCGACCTTGTGTCTCGGAAAATCCGGCAAAAAGAAGAATGTTTCTAATACAAAACTGCGTGACATACACGTTTTTTCACATAAGGTTTTTAAATCCCAAAATATAAATTCAGATTCAATAGTTTGTAATTTAGCTTTAATTTCATTACGTGCTATTTCAAATACCTGTTGCTCGTCGATTTGTACTTGAATCATCAACAGCACCTCCTGTGTTTAAGTCGTTCAAGATACCTTTCTTGGAACCCAAGATCGAATATAATTAATAACTATTTGTAATTCTTGTCTTCGAACATCCTTATAACTTGCTACAGCAAAACGGTCTTTTATTTCACGATGTAGTTCTTTAAATAATTTAGGACGAATAGTTGTATCATCTTCGATACTGTAAACTTTTTTAGCAACTTCCTTTTGAACTGCACGTTGCTCACCTGATGTTAAGGTAATTTGTTCTTCAACTTTTTCACTGATTAATGAAAGTTCTTTTCGAATTTCATGTTGCTCATTTTTAATTGCTTGAGTATCCTCAACTAAATCAGCGGTTGTACGTAATACTGTTACCAACGCCTGGTCTTTAGATAACGGAACAACATTATCTTTAACTGTGTAGTATTCGTCTACTAACATTTCGTAAGCATCCCATGCTTTATCTGTATTAAGTGACTTGGCATGTAGCCACGCACCTTTTTCAGTCCAAAGATAAAGAATTTGAGCGTTTTTAGAACCGTCCTCAATTTGATGAAGGTTTAAAAATTCACGTTTAGATTCACCGGTTAATGCAATGTAATGTTTACCTTCTTTGTAACGATCCTTGTTACGATTAAAGTTGTTTGAGATGACTTTGTTTTCTGTCTCGTAACTTTCAGCAATTTGCGTTGTTGTTAGTACTCGACGATTGTCATGTACGATGATTTGTAATGGATTCATAGTAGTCCTCCTATTAAATGTTTTTAGACATTTTGTCTTTTAAGAAACATTCATTTTAGACATTTCGTCCAATTTCTCTTTAAAAAAAATGTCATCAACACTGCAGTTGAATACTGCAGCTATTTTGCCTGCAAGAATGAAGTTCGGATTTCTAATACCACTTTCTATTTTGTAATAGTGCGAAGTAGATATCCCTAACATTTGAGATATTTTCTTTACACTTAATTTTTTCTTCTTTCGAAGATCTTTTAGATTAGTTCTCATTTTTTCACCTCATTTCGTTTGGACTATTTGTCTCTTGAGTTAACTATAATGGACAAAATGTCCAAAGTCAACTGTTAATTACACATTTTGTCCAAAATCAATTATTTATTGGACAATAAGTGTAAAATTCAATATATCAAATCAAAAGGAGAGCTCTTATGTTTCATGAAAGATTAAAGAAGTTAAGAGAGAACGAAAATATTTCTCGTGAACATCTAGCCAATTCATTAGGTATAACATATTCTGCGTTATCGAAATATGAGACTGGAAAAAGAGAGCCTGGACTGGAATTATTACAAAAAATCGCAAACTACTTTGATGTAACAACTGATTATTTATTAGGCGTTACTGATAATTCTAAACCAGCAGATTATAAATTAGCTGGAATATCCGATGAAGATTACAACAATCTTAGTGCATACCAAAAAGAAGTTATCGATTTCTTCTTAACTAGAGAAAATTTATTTTTTAAAAATCAACCAGATAATTTACTTGATGCTCTCGAACAATTCGAAGTGTATTACGAGGTATGGAAAAAACAACAAGAGAATAAGAAGTAATTTTACATTCTTATGTAGACTTTCCAGACATTTTAAAATTCGCCTTTTCAGTGGTGGATTTTTTTGTTAACATCAATAGAACATACGTTTGTGAAAGAGGGATGTTATGAATTTTGTTTATACTCATTTAGAAGATTACATTCGAGAGCTATACACCGAAATCGGAGTAACAAAACCAAAACATTTAGATCCACGAATAATTGCTCCTAGACTTGGCTTTATAGTAATTTATTTACCTTGTGAATCAGTTAGTTATGACAACATAATCTATATAGATTCACGATTATCAGAAGAGGAACAATGGCAAGAATTTTGTCATGAATTAGGCCATGTATTATCTCATTCTGGCAATCAAACTAAAACTCACTATTTGTTTAGAGAGTACCAGGAGTGGAAAGCGAATAATTTTGCTTTCCAAGCGTGTGTACCTACTTTCATGTTAAATAATATCAACCTTCCTAAAAATAAAAAGGAAGCCATTATTACAATTTGTATATTATTTAAGGTAGACTATGAATTTGCTAAAAAAAGATTAGATCATTATTTAAACAATCACTTTCTAGAAATAATTGAACATAATAATAGTCCTTCTGTTGATTACATATAAGGAGTGATACTATGGCTTACTTCCGTAAACGTGGTGACAATTGGGAGTATCGTATTAAGTACAATGATGCTGGTAAACAAAAGGAGATTTCAAAAGGCGGTTTTAGAACCAAGACAGAAGCTAAAGCTGCAGCTGTGTTAATAGAAGAAAAGCTAGTTAAAGGTGGAATCGAAAATTTAAGAAAAGGTGAGATTCTTTTTGAGGATTGGTTAGACGTTCATAACAAGATGAATAGACAACATAGAAGGGAATCTAGCAATATTTCAGCAAAAAACGGACAACTAAAATTACTCAATAGATTTAAAGGATATAAGCTAAATAAAATTAAACGCGCTGATTATCAGTTATTTATTAATGAATTGTTATTTGATATTGACTATGCAAAAAACACAGTTGACCGCATTCATGGTGAAATGATGTCTATTATAAACAGTGCAGTGGAGCACGATGAACTAGAAAAAAATTTATTAAGAGGAATACAAATTACTAAAGATGAAGACGTGGAAAAAATGGTCTTCTTAAACAAGCAAGAGGTCAAACAATTATTAAACGCAATAGAAAATGAAGATATCTACAAACGTGTTATGGTCATAACTTTACTTCATACAGGAATACGTAGTGGGGAGCTTTTAGGTTTATTTTGGTCAGACATTGATTTCGAAAATAAAACACTTACAGTTGATCGCCAACGAACTAGACAAGGACTTGGACCACCTAAATCAAAATCGGGTTATCGAATTATTACAATAGAAGACGATTTGATTAATGAGTTAAAAGCATACAAAGAATGGCAAGAGGAAAACAGGAAAATTAAAGCTAATTACATTAAATCAGACTATATTTTTGTAGACGAAAATGGTAAAATGTTTTATCAATCGAAACCTCAGGATTTGATGAAAAAATTACTTAGTGATGCAAAATTAACACCCAGAAAATCTACTCATTTATTACGTCATACTCATGCTGTCATGATGTTGGAATCTGGTGCGGACATTAAAACTGTTAGTACAAGATTAGGGCATAAAAGTATAGACATTACAGCTAACACTTATTTGCATGTCACACCAGAGCATGAAAGAAATACTCTGAAAAAATTCGAGGATTACCTTAAAAATTAAACTTTAAGGGGCAAAAAGGGGGCAAATTCAGAATACCCCCAAGATAAACCCTTTTATATCAACAGTTATACCTTATTACCCGTTAATGTCCAATATCAACGGGTTCTTTTTTTATAAATCATAGCGGAAAACTTTTTACAAGCTTATCTCCCTGATTCATCTCTTACAAAACCCAAGGATAAATAAAGAATAATAGTAGCCAAAAGATTAATCCTGACGATTGCGTGCAAAGGCAAAGCCGTTTTAGGCCCCTAGCCCTCTCCCTTTAGGATGCACGCCAAGTAAGCACAAAATGGTAGACTTTATGTTAAGCTCTAGCAAACCATAAGCTTTTTCAGAATCTGTAGATAATTGCAGGCCCCTAAAATCTCATCACCCCGCTTTGCCACTAAAATTGTCTCTGCATGAGGGTTACCGACAGATGCCGAATATAACTTAAGTAAGAAGCCCAGTCCTCTGGGTTCTCATATTCCTCTAAAACCTCTAAATACTTTGCATAGTCTTCCTCTTTTAAATGCTCAATCACTATTTCAACTACTGTCATCGTTCTTATCCCCTTTCTGTATAAACAACAAGTAAATGGGCAGTTTGCAAGAAAAAAGTAACCTAGCGTCTCCCAGGTTACTTTAATATGTAGCGATGTGGTCATCCATCTTGATAACATACATCACGCGTGGCATACATCCCTCTGTCTGCAACCACTTTATGCTATTCATATTGACACCCCCTGTTGCCAATATGAACTCTCTTTATATTTTCTCAACTAAGAAGTATAATACTTCAAAACAATTGTAGCATACGCTTCGCTTTCGCCACAAAAAAACACTTGCTGAAAGAAATTAAGCTAGAATTGATGCTAGCACTGCTTTTTGCGCATGGAGTCTATTTTCTGCTTGCTCAAAAATATAGGAATTTGGGCCATCTATAACAGCTGACGCTACTTCTTCTTCGCGATGAGCTGGTAAGCAGTGTAGGAACATATAATTTGGTTTGGCGTATGCGACAAGTTCATCATTAATTTGATAACCGGCAAAGTCTTGTAGACGTTTTGCCGTTTCCTCTTCTTGGCCCATTGATGTCCATACATCCGCGTATACTACGTCCGCGTTTAACACTGCTTCTACAGGATCATTTGTGATGGTTATTAGGCTACCATTTGCTGCTGCGATAGCCTGTGCTTTTGCAATCACCTCTGCATCACATTCATAGCCAACTGGCGTTGCTACTGCCACGTTCATTCCTACGTGAGCAGAAGCGACTACTAATGAGTGCGCCACGTTATTGCCATCTCCAACATATGCTATTTTTAATCCTTTTAGGTGTCCTTTATTTTCAATAATTGTTTCTAAATCAGCTAAAGCTTGGCATGGGTGATAAATATCCGTTAGTCCATTGATAACCGGTATAGATGCATGCTCTGCAAGCTCCTTTACCATTGCATGAGAGTTCGCACGAATCATAATACCATCTAAATAGCCTGATAACACATGTGCTGTATCATAAATCGATTCACCACGACCAATCTGTAAATCACGCGCATGCATAAACATACCTTTTCCACCTAATTGGATCATACCAACTTCAAATGAAATACGAGTACGAGTTGAATGTTTTTCAAAAATCATGCCGAGTGTCTTACCTTCTAGCAGCTTCGGACATTTCCCTTCTTTTGTAATTATTTTCAGCTGTGTCGCTAATTCAACTAACTGCTGAACCTCTTCACTTGTATAGTCTAGAAAGGTTAATAGGTCCTTACCTTTTAAACTAGATACTAACTTTAACTGTACTTCCTCGAGTAATTTCATAACCTTCGCTCCTTGTTAAATTGCTGTTGGGCTTAGTATAACAATGCATAAATATAAAATCAACTGAATTTTTATGTTAATTTTAAAAAGTTTGAATTTTATTTTCAGTTGTGTCTAAAATTCGAATCATCGAATATTTATGCATATTCCATCTTTGATCGCATAGTAAGAACATTGCATTATTGTTAATACATATTTATAATTTATATATATTAATTATTTAGGTGGTAAAATACATGGATAAGGATTTGGTGCATCTTGTTAAAGAAATCAATCAAGTTGAATATGAAACCAATTTAATGTTAACTGAAGAATTTTCCTCATTGTTCGATGAAACATTAACGACAAAACAAGCAATATTTTTAAATCTTCTTCAGACGAAAGGTCCCCTTCAAACTTATGAATTAGCCAAGTTAATGGGTACATCCCCAAGTGCTGTTAGCCAACTAGTAAATAGGCTGGAGCAAGAAGATTATATAAAAAGAACAATGAGTAAAAAGGATCGTAGAGAGGTTATTATAGAACTAGATGAACAGGGACATCTTTATTTTCAAAAACAGGAGGAAATTGAGCTTGCTATTATAAATAAATATTATACAAAGCTCAATAGAGAGGACTTGTTACAATTAAAAGACATACTTTTGAAATTACGTTTTATTATTTCAGAGGAGCAGGAAAAAAATAAGCGTTCTTAATGGAGGAATTATTGTGGATTTACACGATTTAAAAAAGGACATATTTAAAATTGCTTATCCCTATATAAAAAACCGTCTAAATGTTGCTTTATCTATCGGTATCATTTCTCAAGACCAAGAAGCTACTTTTACTTTCGGCGGCTCAAATTTTATGCTGGAAGAAAAGCCTTATATATATGAAGTTGGGTCGATTTCTAAAGTTTTTACTACATCCATATTAGGGGAAATGATGCAAGAAGGAAAAATCCATATAGATGACTCTATTGGCAAATACTTTTCTGAAATTCCCGATAATCACCCTGTCACACTCAAACGTTTAGCAAATCATACTTCTGGACTACCAGGAATAGGTGTGCTGAAGAACATTTACAATCTTTTTGACGCACAAACACCTCGTGATCCTTTTTGCCAATATTCACTGGAAGAGACTATTCATTATTTTAAAACACATACAGACGAGCCTAAAATTAAATTTAGATATTCTAATGTAGGAATGGGGCTTTTAGGATATATTTTAGCCACTACACTTCACACTGATTATGAAACAGCTATTAAACAAAGATTAACAGATCCTTTAAATATGCCAAATACATTTATTTCTATCCCTTCTGATCAAGCTGAGGCAGTATTGCAAGGCTACACGGTTCTTGGACATAAAAAGTCACCGCTCCAAATGAATGACTTTATGGCAGCAGGAGCAATCCGTTCAACTGTCAATGATCTTTTAAAGTTTATGAGCGTACATTTAAGTGATGAAAATTTAGGGTATACCTTAACACATCAAGCAACTGAGACCTTTTCGGAACATATGGGTATTGGGCTAGGATGGCTTCTTGAAGACAATATCATTTGGCATAACGGTTCGACGAAAGCTTTCTCTAGTTATCTTGGGTTTGATAAAACACAACAAACAGGCGTCGTTGTTTTATCAAATTATCGTTCGCCTATTTTGGCGACAAACCCTGGGCAGATTGGGAAAGATATTTTAAAACTTTTACAGGTTTAATAGTAGATATTTTATGAATATAAAACGGGGTATCTCCACTTTTTAAGATACCCTCATTTTAAAGTGAATTTTCTTATATCGTTTTTCGGACAAAAGGAACAGTTACAACAGCCCTTGAAACTAAAGATGATACATTAATAATAAAGTTAGATGTTACAAATCAAAAAGATAATGAAATAAAACAACATGTTTATAAATTAACGTTCGACTCAAATCTTGATACGATTAATATTCACATCAATGGAAAATCTACACCTATTGATAATGTAACAGTAACAGGTATATAAGTGATTCATCACCAAAACGTGTGGGTGATTTCCGTTCCAACTAGGCGCTTTGTTGCTGTCGCTCGAGGAATTGCCCAGTCTCCACTCCAATCAACTATTTACATAGATGCATTGAACTACATACGAATCCCTTTTGTTATGCTTTCTCAATCGCTCCGATTTCCAACACAAAAAGCCTCCTAACATTTCTGTTAGAAGGCTATAAGTTCTTAGCGCAGTATTAATCAAAAATAATTTTATTGACTGCATCACGGTCTAATTTTTTAATCACTTCCACCATTAATTTTACAGCGTTATCATAATCATCACGATGTAAAATACCTGCATGTGAGTGGATGTAGCGTGTTGCAATACCGATAGATAGTGCAGGTATACCATTCGCAGTTACGTGGATAGAACCAGCGTCAGTACCGCCACCAGCCATTGCTTCGAATTGATATGGAATATTGTGCTCATCAGCCACATCTAATACGAATTCACGTAAGCCACGGTGTGACACCATTGATGCATCATACACAACAATTTGTGGACCGGCGCCCATTTTACTAGTCGATTCTTTTGCAGTTACCCCTGGTGTATCCCCTGCTACACCTACATCGACAGCAAAGCCGATATCTGGTTGGATTTTATGCGTAGCAGTTTTCGCACCACGAAGCCCTACTTCTTCTTGAACATTTCCTACAGAATAAAGGATGTTAGGATGCTTTTCATTTTGCAATGCTTTCATAACATCAATGGCAATTGCACAACCAATGCGATTATCCCATGCTTTTGCTAATAAGTATTTTTCATTTTTCATCACATTAAATTCGAAATATGGTGTTACCATATCGCCAGGGCATACACCCCATTCAAGTACTTCATCTTTTGAAGCAGCACCAACATCGATAAACATATCTTTAATGTCTACCACTTTGTTACGCACATCTGCCGGTAATATATGCGGTGGCTTTGAACCAATAACTCCAATGATTTCATCGCCTTTACGTGTTGTAATTGTTACACGCTGCGCAAGCATAACTTGGCTCCACCAGCCACCTACTGTTTGGAATTTGATGAACCCTTTGTCATCGATTTGAGTAACCATGAAGCCTACTTCATCTAAGTGACCTGCAACCATGATTTTTGGGCCATTTTCATCCCCAACTTTTTTAGCAATGACGCTACCTAAATTATCTGTTTCAACTAAGTCTGCATATGGTCCAATGTATTTTTTCATGACCTCGCGTGGTGCACGTTCATTACCTGCAATACCATTCGCATCTGTTAAATCTTTAAACATTTGTAATGTTGAATCTAGCTGTGTCATCCTTTTTCCTCCTGACTCTTGTATCTCCTCTATTATACTTCGTTTACCGAAATATTCCTAGCCTAATCGTCAGAAAATTGGTGTATTTCTTACACTTTAATATCCTGAGCGCTGACGATTATAATTTTCCTCGTTTTTCTCTATATATGCCGCAACAACATCCTCAAATGAAAAGCCTAGATTAAATGCAAGCAATCCATAGCATTGCCAGATTGCTAAGTATCTATCCTCTGTTGGTTGACTAATAAAACTTAAAATATAGTCTTGTGTCATTAAAAATGTCTCTGTTAAATCTCTCTTCTCTTCAATCACCGGCCACTTTTCGATCGCTGTATAACCTTTTAATAAGCCAAGTGATAATATAAAATGAATCGAATCCACATATTCCTCTAAAATTACATCACGTTCTGAGGCTCCCTTTGTACTCCAAAACTTAAAGCAGCGTGTCTCATTTGCTAGTTCGGCTAGTTCTACCATTAAGGCTAAACCTTTTTCTTTAAATACATCATGTTCTATATTTTGTGTTTTCTCGATGAAATCATCAAGTCCCTTTTGCATTTTAAACAATTGTTGTAAATTCATTTTTTTCTCCTAAATTTCTTAAAAATATTTATAAAAAGTGAAACTAATTGTCCTTCACAATCGTATAGGAAGGAATAACCTTTCTTTCAAGGGGGAAATTAAAAATGTTGCCGTTACTTATTCGTCTTGCTGTTATTGCGCTTATTATCTATGTATTTTATAAAGCGATTCGTTATATAACCGATCCTAAGCGAAAACTTGATGAAGCCTATGAAAAAGGCCAATATTATTTCTATGATGACGTCAAAAATGTCCGAAAAAATTTCTTTATCTCTTATAAGGGTGCTCTTTTTGAAGGTGAAAAATACCTCGGCACTACTGAAGATGCCTTCGAGGTTGTGACTATTTTTGTTGGTGCCCGTGATGCCGCTAAACTGCAAGGGTTTACGAAAAGAGACTTTGAATACCTTCAGCAAGAAATCCTATTGAACTATCCGAGCGCAAAAATAAATTGGAAGCAACCCATTGAAAAGCTTATGCGTAACACATCCTCATCATGAGGATGTTTTTTATTTATCGAAACATTCCCGTGTTTTATCTTCGAGATTTATCCCCATAATTGTACTAGGATAAAAATTTGAATAGCTGCTAGCAGCGGGAAGCCAAATGCAAAGCTGTTATGGCGTGTTTTATGACGGAATAAATACATTCCCAATACGCCCCCTATTGCACCTCCACCGATTGCTAATGTAAATAATGTGCGTTCTGCAATACGCCATTCATGTTTTTTTGCTTTTGATTTATCCATGCCCATCATCACGAGCAGGACTATAGAAACAATTGCCATATACGCTAATAATGCTTGCCCCATTGAATACTCCTTTTTATTTTCTATTTTCTACTACTCTAACACAAAAAAGACTGACGGATAAATCCATCAGCCTTTTGAAAAATTTTGCACCTATCGCTTCGCTTTCGGTGCAGAAATAATTTTTTAACTTCGTCAAAAATTATTTAGCTACAGCTTTTTTAGCAGCGTCTGCTAATTGAGTGAATGCAGCAGCATCAGTTACAGCTAGGTCAGCTAACATTTTACGGTTAACTTCGATACCTGCAACTTTTAAACCGTGCATTAAACGGCTGTATGAAAGACCGTTCATGCGAGCAGCTGCGTTGATACGAGTGATCCATAATTTACGGAAATCACGTTTTTTCTGACGACGGTCACGGTATGCATATTGACCTGACTTCATTACTGCTTGGTTTGCAACTTTGTATAATGTATGTTTTGAACCATAGTAACCTTTAGCTAATTTTAAAACCTTTTTACGACGTTTGCGCGTCACTGTTCCGCCTTTTACGCGTGGCATATGAATTACCTCCTGCTTTTCATTTAAAAATGAATGTTAGTATTTTGTTTGTGTAGTCAAATTATTTCATGTAAACAAGTAATGATTTGATGCGTTTGAAGTCACCAGATGAAACGATGTTTGCTTTACGTAGGTGACGTTTTTGTTTTGTAGATTTGTTTGCGAATAAGTGGCTTCCATAAGCACGGTCATATTTTAATTTACCTGAACCCGTTTTTTTGAAACGTTTCGCAGCTCCACGGTGAGTTTTCATTTTTGGCATGTCGAATTCCTCCTAAACTGTTCGTCTAATATTATTTCTCGTTCTTTGGTTGAAGAACTAAGAACATGCTTCGGCCTTCCATCTTCGGTTTTTGTTCAACCGTCGATACTTCAGCACAAGCTTCAGCAAAACGATCTAACACACGTTGACCAATGTCTTTGTGTGTAATCGCACGACCTTTGAAACGTAGGCTACATTTTACTTTATCGCCCTTTTCAAGGAATTTAATCGCATTACGTAGCTTCGTTTGGAAATCATGCTCATCGATTGTTGGGCTCAGACGAACCTCTTTCATTACGATGACCTTTTGATTTTTACGAATTTCACGGTCTTTCTTTTGCTGTTCAAACTTAAATTTACCATAGTCCATGATACGAGCGACTGGCGGCTTGGCTTGAGGGGCCACAAGGACAAGATCCAAGTTTACACGAGTGGCGATTTCTAGCGCTTCATTACGTGTCTTTACACCAAGCTGGTCACCATTGTGATCGATTAATCGAAGTTCACGTGCGCGAATGCCTTCGTTTACATACATGTCTTTGCTAATAGTAATCCACCTCCAAGTAGTTGTCGCGAATACATGGTTTGGGCAAAGCCTTGCCCGGTTGAACGGTACATCCTCTTGTCATGTCCATAAAAAAAGGACGGACACTTTGAAGATGTCCGCCCGCTATATGTGCATGCGCAAGTCTGCGCAAAACAATTCAACGTGTCATACCTGTTCACAGCTTAAGAGCGTTGTATCAGGTGAGAAGCGGGCAGCCTCTACTTCAACCACAAACTTTGTATTCATTAACCTTAACTATATTAGCATGTACTTTCATAAGTTGTCAAATGTTTTTTAACTTATTATTAATAAACCTATTATAATGGCTTTCATCATAACGTATGGTTGATTTCCGTTCCGGCTGGCGCTTTCCTAGGGGCGTCCGATGAGCCGCTTCACTCGCTTTGCTCGCTCCAGGGTCTCATCTGTGACGCTGATCCCTAAGGAGTCGCCTAGCCTCCACTCCAATCAACTTATATTAATAGTAGTATACGTTTTAATAAATGTCATCCCAAACTTTTGGTGATCTTACTCGGTGAAATTATGAAAATTATTTTGTAATTTCTGCTTTAATGTTAGCTAAGAAGTCTTGGAAGCTGATTGTTTCTGAATCTTTTGAGCCGTAGCGACGTACGTTTACGCCACCAGCCTCTACTTCTTTATCTCCGATAACAAGCATATACGGGATTTTTTTCATTTGTGCTTCACGGATTTTATAGCCTAATTTTTCTTCACGGTCATCCATTTCAACACGTAAGCCCGCTGCAGTTAATTGCTCTTCAATTTGTTTTGCATAATCAAAGTGTGCTTCGTTTGAAACTGGAATGACTTCAACTTGTACTGGTGCTAACCATGTTGGGAATGCCCCTTTATACTCTTCGATTAAGAAGGCAACGAAACGTTCCATTGTTGATACGACACCACGGTGAATAACAACTGGACGATGTGGTTTACCATCTTCTCCAACGTATGTTAGGTCAAAGCGCTCTGGTTGTAAAAAGTCAAGCTGAACAGTCGATAATGTTTCATCTTTACCAATAGCTGTTTTTACTTGTACGTCTAATTTTGGACCATAGAACGCTGCTTCGCCTTCAGCTTCGTAATAATCTAAGCCAAGATCATCCATTGCTTCTTTTAACATACCTTGTGCTTTTTCCCACATTTGATCATCATCGTAATATTTTTCAGTGTCTGCAGGGTCACGATAAGATAAACGGAATTTGTAATCATTTAAATTAAAATCTTTATACACATCAAGAATCAAATTCACAACACGCTTAAATTCATCTTTAATTTGGTCAGGACGTACAAAAATATGAGCATCATTTAAAGTCATACCGCGTACGCGTTGTAAACCAGATAATCCACCTGAACTTTCATATCGATGTTGTGTTCCTAACTCAGCAATACGAATAGGAAGCTGACGATAAGAATGCATTGATGATTTATAAACCATCATATGATGTGGACAGTTCATTGGTCGCAATACTAATGTTTCGTTGTCCATTTCCATTGGTGGGAACATGTCATCTTGGTAATGTCCCCAGTGGCCTGATGTTTCATATAATTTTTTCGAACCTAAAACTGGTGTATAAACATGTTTGTAGCCAAGACGAACTTCTTTATCTACAATATAACGCTCAATAATGCGACGGATTGTTGCACCATTTGGTAACCATAGTGGTAAACCTTGACCAACTGTTTGAGATAAAGTGAATAATTCTAATTCCTTACCAATTTTACGATGATCACGTTCTTTTGCTTCTTCAAGCATTTGAAGATGATGTTTTAAATCTTCTTTTTTAAAGAAAGCTGTTCCATAAACACGTTGTAGCATTTTGTTATCTGAGTTACCTCTCCAGTAAGCACCTGCTAATGAAAGAAGTTTGAACTCACGAAGCTTACCTGTTGATGGTGCGTGGATACCTCGGCAAAGGTCGAAGAATTCACCTTGATGGTAAATAGAAACTTGCTCATCTGCTGGAATCGCTTCAAGTAATTCTAATTTGTATTCATCGCCAATTTTTTCATAGATTGCTTGCGCTTCTGTACGACTAACATTTTTGCGCTCAATTTCTAAGTTTTCAGCGATAATTTTTTTCATTTCTTTTTCAATTGCAGGTAGGTCTTCAGCAGTGATTGGAGTTGGTGCATCAACATCGTAGTAGAAGCCACCTTCAATAACTGGACCAATACCAAGTTTAACATCAGGGAATAAACGTTTAATCGCTTGTGCAGTTAAGTGCGCAGTAGAATGACGTAAGATTTCTAGTGCTTCCTCATCATCCTGTGTAATAATCGAGATTGTAGCATCCTCTTCAATCGGTGTTTTTAAATCGACTAAGGCACCATTTACTTTACCCGCATATGCTTTTTTACGAAGTCCTGGGCTAATTGATAATGCTACATCATCAGTAGATGTACCTTTTGCAAATTCCTTTACAGCGCCATCTGGGAAAGTTAATTTAATCATATCTGACATTTTGTTTGCACTCCTTATAGTTTTGTTGTGATGCATGATTGAAGTCAAAGAATCCCCGGATTTGATCCTCATTCAATAGTTGCGGCATTCGTTCACCACTATTTTCCATTGAACGAAAATAAAAAAGCTCCGTCCCTACGAAAGGGACGAAGCGTATGCTCGTGGTTCCACCCTTCTTCCTTCCGACTTTTTATAGTCAGACGAAGCTCAAGGCTAGCTAACGGGCTAGGGACCGGCGAAAGATTATCCCTTTCGCTGCTCAGCAGGTAGTAAATAGTGTGCTCGAACTAGGAAGCTTACAGCCAATGACTTCCCTCTCTAAAAGCCTTACACAAAATTCATGTCCTCATCAATGCATTTAATCCATTATGCCTCGGCATAATCCGGAGGCTTTAACTTTTTCAGTAGGTAGGATACCTATTGAAAGAAGTTAATTATTATATGTGACAGTATACGCTCGATTGTTATAAAATGCAACTGCCAATCTTACAGACGTCTATTTTGCCCGCCCATTTTAATCGGCTCTGTCAAAGCTTTAATACGTTCCATAACACGTCCAGCCTTCACAACTTCTATGTCACCTTTTTGTGACTGTGCTAAATGGTGCTCCAATTCATCGTAATTAAAATTAGACGTAATGAATGTTGGCAATTGCTCTGCCATGCGGTAATGGAAAATAGTCCCCAAAATTTCATCTCGCGTCCACGCAGTCATTGTTTCGGCTCCTAAATCATCGAGCATTAGCACGGGGGCCTTTTTCACATAATCTATTTTTTCATTCAACGTGTTGTCGCCAATTGCATTTTTCATTTCTCGTAAAAATTCAGGCACGAAAACCACAACTGACTTCACTTTAGCCTTTGCAAGTTCATTAGCTAATGCGCCTAGCACAAAAGATTTCCCTACTCCAAATTGACCGTATAAATAAAAGCCTTTAGCAGGTAAATTTCCGGTATCTAGTACATTTTGAACAAAATCAGTCGCACGGTTTGCAATGTCAACACGTGTATGATCATCAATAAATAAATCACTTATAGTAGCTTGTAGCACATCCTTTGGCATATGCATACTTGCAATCATATTAGCAACATCTCGGCGCTCATCTTCACGTATCTTTTGCTCGCATCGTACATAATCAATTTCAACAGTACTCCTTACTACACGTAAGGTAGGTAAAAAACCTTTTAAGTAATTTGTACAATTTTCTGTACTGTCACAGCCACAGCAAACTGTAGATTGACTAATAAATTCATGGAGCTTCGGCAAATTACGTTCAACCGCATCATAGCTTAGCTCATCCTTATGCTCAGCTAAAAACTGTTGCACACGAGGGTTTTCTAATATTTCTTTACGCATCGCTTCATATCGTTCTTGAAATGATGGTACTTTAATTGCTCTTTTTAATGGTCCATTAATCGGTTCGATTGTCATTCACCTACCTTATTTTGAATATTACCTAATTTTTCTAGTATCTTTTGTCTTTCCTTTTCAAAATCAGTAGCGCCAGTATTTGTTGTATCTTTCTCTGATTTTTCATTACGCTTATAAAACCAATCTGGTACTTTTTCCTCTCGGCGATTTTTTGTGTAAGAGTTCTTTTTTGCCGAAGACTGGGGTTTATTTTTCCACGTAGTGTACTTATCATGCTCTTGGCGTGCTAATTCCATTGCTTCTTTTGCAGTTTGAATATTTTTACGTACCCAATGATCCGCAATCGTTTCCACATATTTTTTAGGTAGCTTCATATCAGTTGTTAGCATGACATATTCCAAAAGTGCATTAACAACACCTACCGGCATTCCATGCTGGACAATTAAACTCTCTGCAAGCTGCACGGAAGTCTGTAAAGGTTCTTTGCCATTATTAATATCTCGCAGCACTTGTACTGGAGGAGTCGTTTCTAAATAATGCTGAAGCTCCTGATCCTTTGTTTTTTGGCTCGTTTCCTCTATGGATGACGGCTGCATATTCACTCTAGCAAGCTTTGGTGGCTCTTTTGATACCGTTAGCTTATAAAAATCCGCAGCGGCCTTTCGCAAACGTTCCAATGAAATCCCTAAGTCATCATCTAGTGCAAGAATCACTACTTTTTGCATATCAAGTGCCGTCAAATGATATAAAAAGGCTAGTTTTGCTATTGATTCACGCACCTCAAATGTTAGAAGGCTTGCCGGCACTAGTTGCTCCGATAAGCCCCCTTGCAGTAGTTCAAAATCAAATTGATCAAAATAAAACGGATATATCTTTTGCTGTTTATCCTTATGACTAGTATCAGCTTGTAAATCATCTGGAATTTTTGTACTTACAGGCTTAAAAACATCTATGAAAGCACGCGATACATCTTTATACTCTACATCTCTTGTAGATGGCATAAAACGTTGACGTAACTTCCGATAAGCTTGCTCCCCTATTTTACTAAATAAAAACATCGAAAGCAGTGGATCTTTCATAAAGCTATCTGCATCAAGTGGACGTATTAGCTCATATAAAAAGCTTCGCTGGCCAGCATCTTCTTTTTTCCATGTGCGTAACAGACCAATTGCTTCAAGCGCAATACGCGCCTCAAATACTTTACCAATAGGAAGCCCTAGTACATTCATTAAATAATAATGTGTCATTTGCTGCTTAGACATTTGTTCAGCTTCTGCCCATAGTGTTAAATAAAGGCTGATTGGCTCCGCTCCAATTAAAGGCTGATAAAAAAGCGTTACTAATTGACGTTCCTGCGTAGAAAGTGCATGAGGTAGACGAATGTCAAAAGAATCAGCAGGCTGCAATTCCTTATACAAATGGTTCAACGTCATTCACCCTCTCTGTTTACCTTATAATTTCTGTTCTGTCTGACGTTGGATAATTTCTTTAATTTCTTCAATAAAGACATTAATATCCTTAAATTGACGATAAACCGATGCAAAGCGCACATAAGCAACCTCATCGATTTTCGCTAAGCGATCCATTACCATTTCTCCTACATCCTCAGATCGGACTTCAGAATTCCCAATGCGGCGAAGATCTTTTTCAATAGACATTACTAGTCCCTCAAGTACTTCAAGGGAAACAGGACGTTTTTCGCAAGCACGAATAAGTCCACGAAGTACCTTTTCACGGCTAAATTCTTCTCGCGAACCTTCTTTTTTCACGACGACTAAAGGTGTCTCTTCAATTTTTTCAAACGTTGTAAAGCGGAAGCCACATGACTCACATTCACGACGTCTACGAATTTCTTTATTATCATCAACTGGCCTCGAATCCACAACACGCGTTCCGTTAAATTGGCAAGATGGACATCTCATATAATTACTCTCCTGATTTCACAACAATTTAATATTTCTATTATAACAAATTTCCTATGTGTAAGAAAAGTGCATTAACGCTAGTGTGCTCATGATAAACCTTGACAGGCTAAAGTACAAGCATAGAATAAACATTTAAACTATCTGTCTAAATAAAAAACACATTGAAATCACTTGGATTTCAATGTGCTCAGTTTAACTTCTTTTAGCGGATGCCACTAAAATTTATGCATTAACTGTTTCTAAAGCTTTTGCCACTTTTTTCACAAGATCTACAACACGTGCAGAATAACCCCACTCATTGTCGTACCAAGCCAGTACTTTCACTTTGCGGTTACCCATTACCATTGTAGAAAGTCCATCTACTGTAGAGGAGTAAGTTGTTGTATTGTAATCAGAAGATACTAGAGGCTCAACTGAGAAGTTTAAGATACCTTTCATCGGACCTTCAGTAGCAGCCTTCACAAATGCAGCATTGATAGAATCTACTGTTACGTCTGTATTTAAATCAACTACTAGGTCAACTAATGATACATTTGGTGTTGGAACACGAAGTGCCATACCATGAATTTTGCCTTCTAACTCTGGTAACACTAATTTTAATGCTTTTGCAGCACCTGTAGATGTTGGAATAATTGATTGTGCGCAACCACGTGCACGACGTAAATCTTTATGTGGATTATCTAAATTCTTTTGGTCATTTGTATAAGCGTGAACTGTTGTCATTAATCCGCTTTCAATTCCAAATGTGTCATTTAATATTTTGGCAACTGGTGCTAAGCAGTTTGTTGTACAAGAAGCATTAGAAATAACATCATGTTTGGCAATATCAAGCTTCTCATCATTTACACCTAAAACAATTGTTACGTCCTCGTTTTTACCAGGTGCTGTTAAGATAACTTTCTTTGCTCCTGCTTCTAAGTGCATTGCTGCTTTTTCACGATCATTAAATTTACCAGTTGCTTCAATAACGATATCTACCCCCATTGTTGCCCATGGTAATTTTAATGGGTCACGTTCGCTAATAATTTGCACACGTTTACCGTTTACAACTAAAGCATCGCCTGCTGGCTCAACTGAACCCTCGAATGTTCCATGATTTGTGTCATACTTAATCAAATGTGCTAACGTTTCAGCTGGGTAGCTAGCATTAATTGCAACGATATTTAAATCTTCTTGCACGATCGCTTGGCGGAAAACCATACGTCCGATACGTCCGAAACCATTAATAGCAACTGATACTGTCATTTATAAAATCCTCCTGTGAGTGCATACTCATATTAATTATATACTTTATGGTGATTAGTATAACACAATTTTAAAAAAGATGAACATTATATACTCATAATATTAAAGTTCTTATTTTCTGAAAAATAAAATCGCCTAAATTAGTCCTTATTATGGTATAAACTCACAAAAAAATGCATAGCAAAGTGTTTTTGCTATGCATTCAAGTTGTTAACTACTGCGTCAATGAAATTAAGGTGTCACATTAAATAAAGTATGGCTCTTCGGCAAAACAAGGGGTTGATTTGTTCCGGCTGGGCACTTTGTTGCTGCCGCTTCGCTTTCGCACAGAAAACATCCGCTACGCTGCGGGATCCCGGCAGGAAAGCGAGTAGCCTGGAACGGAAATCACCCTTTACTGAGCCACACCATTAAGAGATTTCCCTGCAACACATTAGTTTTTCAAAAATATGAAATGCGTAGCAATATGTCATTGCTACGCATCGAATGATTTTACAGATTTTTAGTTAAAATTACATCCCAATAAGTCAGGATTTTTTTTAATTGCTGCTCGGTTTGTTCTAGATTTTCATTATTATAAATAACCGCATGCGCACCTTTTTCTTTAACTGACAAAGGTAACTGAGAACGCATTCGAGCTAGTGCATCTTCCTTCGATAAGTTGTTACGTTCCATTAATCTACGGAGCTGCACCTCTTCACTAACCGATACCACAATAATACGTTCGACAAAATGCTGTAGCTTACTTTCAAATAAAAGCGGAATATCCATCACAACATGCTTTTCTCCAGCCTCTAAATAAGCATCACGCTGACGTAACATTTCCTGACGAATAGCAGGATGCATAATATCATTTAACACTTTACGTTTAGCAGGCTCGTGAAAAATAATATCGCCAAGCTTCGTACGATTTAAACTACCGTCTTCAAGCAATATATGTTGTCCAAAATTTTCAGCTATTAACTTTAACGTTTCCGTTCCTGGTTCTACAACATCACGTGCAACAATATCTGCATCGACAATAGGTAAACCAAGTGCTGTCATCATTTTTGCTACTGTACTTTTTCCGCTTGCAATACTTCCCGTTAGTCCGATAATCATAGTTAAATCCCCTTTAATGTTGACAATTTGGGCAAAAGACTGATGTGCGCCCACCTATCGTCATTTGGCTCGTTGCAGTACCACACGTTGGACACATCTTCTTTCCATACATTTGCAGTCGTTTCTGCATAGTTCCAGCCTCACCATTAATATTACGATAATCTGAAATTGTTGAACCCCCCGCTTCAATGCTTTGGCGTAAAATGGCGACAATTGCTTCGAATAATGCACACTTACTCTTTTCACTGATGCGGTTCATGGTGCGAGCCGGATGAATTTTTTGAGCAAATAATGCTTCGGTAGCATAAATATTGCCACAGCCCGAAATAACCTGCCCATCCATAATGACATCCTTAACGGCCTTTTTCTCATATTTCGGTAACTTTGATTTCGCAATAAAATAATCACAGGCTATTTCATCGAACGGCTCTGGCGCCATTTTTGTTAATGGTGCATGATCTTCAATTTTTGTTAAAAACCGTAGTTCACCAAAGCGGCGTATATCCGAGTAAATTAAATAGCCACCATCTGCCATTTGAAATGTAGCATGAATATGCTTTTTAAATTTCGCCTCATGGATTTCCTCAGGCGAATTCACGACAAACCATGCACCGGTCATCCCTAAATGACTAACAAGCACATATGGGTCATCTGCTTTCAGCAAATGAAAAAAGATGTATTTCGCACGTCGTTCGACTTTTGTAATCATCATTTGAGACAATGATATTTCAAATGCATCGGGCTCAGCTTGCTTCACGATACATTGTTTTCCCTCCCCAAAGGAAAAACGAATAATTTCAGATAGTTGAACTTGTTGAATTGTACGCCCTTCAATTTTAGGTTTTAATGCCTGGACGACACCTTCAACCTCTGGTAATTCAGGCATTTTAACCCCTCCTTATTTTGCTTCGTACCAAGTCGCACCGTAATTAAAATCTACTTTTAATGGTACTGAAAGTGCGATTGCGTTCTCCATAACCTCTGGTACTATTTTTTCAAGTAATGCAATCTCCTCTTTAGGTGCTTCAAAAATCAATTCATCATGCACTTGTAATAAAAGTTTGGCCTGCATATTTTCTTTTTTCAAGCGAGCATCCATATCAATCATTGCTTTTTTAATAATATCAGCTGCACTTCCCTGAATTGGTGTATTCATCGCAGTACGCTCTGCAAAGCTTCGTATATTGAAATTTGAGCTCGTAATATCCGGTAAATATCGACGTCTATTTAAAATGGTTGTCACATAACCATTAAACTTCGCATCTTGGACGATATCATCCATATATTGTTTTACACCCGGGAAACTCGCAAAATATTTCTCGATAAATGTAGCAGCTTCCTTACGGGTAATATCTAAGTTTTGCGATAAGCCGTAATCACTAATACCATAAACAATACCAAAGTTTACTGCTTTTGCAGCACGGCGCATATTACTGTCGACCTCATCTTCTGAAACATGGAAGACATCCATAGCAGTACGTGTATGAACATCCATACCTTCACGGAAAGCGTCAACTAAGTTTTCATCCTTTGACATATGGGCCAATACACGCAATTCGATTTGCGAATAATCGGCAGAAAATAATATCCAATCTTCGTTCGATGGCACAAATGCTTGACGAATTTTTCGCCCTTCTTCTAAACGAATCGGGATGTTTTGCAAATTCGGATCCGTTGAGCTTAAACGCCCTGTAGCTGTTAATGCTTGTTGGAATCGAGTATGCACCTTGCCATCCTCTTCATGGATTTCCTTTAGCAGGCCTTCGATATAAGTTGACTGTAATTTCCCAAGCTGACGATATAAAAGAATATGCTCAATAATGGCATGCTCCGGTTTTAATTTTTCCAAAACATCCGCTGCAGTGGAATAGCCTGTCTTTGTCTTTTTAATAACAGGAAGACTAAGTTTATCAAAGAGGATGACACCTAATTGCTTTGGTGAATTAATATTGAAGGCTTCTCCTGCCTCCGTATAAATCTCCTGTTCAATTACAATTAGTTTGTCATTTAGTTCCTGCCCCATTTTCTCTAATGTGGCACGATTGACCGTAATTCCTTCACTTTCCATAGCCCCTAAAATAGCAGCAAGCGGTAGCTCTAAATTTTTATACAGTTCAAACTGTTCGTTTTCCTTTAGCAATTCTTCAAGCTTAGGCTGTAAAGACCATACAGCAAAGGCTTTGCGACTGGCATGCTCAGCAAGTACATCAATGGCAGGTATAGCTCGTTTCGCCCCTTTACCATAAACAGTCTCATTTGCCTGCACATTACGATAGCCTAGTTCTTTCGCAAGTGTTGCCACATCATCTCCACTTAGCGCAGGATTATTAATATAAGAAGCAAGTAATAAGTCAAATTCAACACCAACTAAACGAATTCCCGCACGACTTAACGCAGCTTGAGATGCTTTTGAATCAGACATATACTTTATTTTAGTAGCATCTTCTAACCAAAGTCGAAGGACATCTGATTTAGCCGCAATATCAAACGGCACATATATTGTTTTCGCTCCATCTGTTAGTGCAATGCCTAGTTGCTGGCATGTATGATAATGCTCGTTCTCTAGCTCCAAATGCACTGCCATTACATCTTTTAAATGCTCTTGCTTTACTTCTTGCACAATTTCATAGTCAAAAGGAGCTTGTTCCTCTTCTTGGACAGTAAAATCACTTTTCTCTAGCAATGATTTAAAGCCAAGCTCTTGCCATACGCTAATTAATTCCTCTTCATTTGGACCATTATAGATAAGATCCGCGAGCGTTATTTCAATCGGTGCCTCAGTATAAATGGTAGCGAGCTTTTTACTCATTAATGCCTGTTCTTCATTGGCAACTAATTTTTCTTTCATTTTAGAAGCCTTCACCGTATCCATTGCCGCATAAAGCGACTCTACTGAACCATGCTCTTTTAGCAATTTAACTGCTGTTTTTTCACCGACACCTGGTACACCAGGGATATTATCTGAAGAATCCCCCATTAAACCTTTCATATCAATAATTTGCTCGGGCATTAAGCCGTATTTTTCTGCAATAAAGGCTGGTGTATTTTTTTCAATTTCAGTAATGCCTTTTTTAGTAATATATACTGTTACTTGCTCAGTAGCGAGCTGTGTTAAGTCACGATCTCCTGATACGACAATGACGTCCATATTTTGTGATGAAGCTTCTTTGGCAAGTGTCCCTATAATATCGTCCGCTTCGTACATTTCAAGCTCATATCGCTTAATACCATAAGCATCAATAAGCTTCCGTATATAAGGAAACTGTTCCGATAATTCTGGTGGAGTCTTTTGTCGCCCCCCTTTATATTCCGTAAATGTCTCATGACGGAAGGTTGTCTTACCCGCATCAAAGGCAACCAAAATTTTCGTTGGTTGCTCTTCCTCTAATATTCTTTGTAGCATTGTTGTAAAGCCGTATACTGCATTCGTATGAATCCCACTATCATTCGTCAATAATGGCAACGCAAAAAACGCGCGATATGCTAAACTATTGCCGTCCAATAATAGCAATTTTTCCTTTGTCATGATTTTATCCTCCTGCGTTGTCGTCTTCTTAATTGTAAAACGAAAACGTATGTTTGAAAATGCCTCTTCCTTTTACTTTATCGAGAAAACGGGTATTTTACCAATCATAACGTTGAAAATCGCCAAATTTTCTACATCAATAGCTTAGGATTGACTGCACAAAAAAAGCCAATCACTCATTGTAATTGACCTCATCCATGTTATTCACTAGCTTTATTCGTTTTTTCTTTACGATAAAAAATCTCTTCATATATGACTGTCAAAATAAAGGCGTTCATAAAGGCAAATACTAAAAATAATGGCATACCACCAAGCTGTGGATGTGTAAGCTCTGTATTAAACACCATGACAGTGCCGATTTGCGCTAAGAAGAAAATAAAGCCAATCCCTACTTGCCATATAGGACGTTTAACCTTGCGTTTTTCGTATAAAAATATTGTTTTAAATATTTTGCGTACATCCGCAGCAATAACTAAACCTAATAAAAACAAAATGACAAAAAATACTGGTATATGATAAACACTTTTTGTGATCCATGCAAAATCTGATAGACGGAAGAAAAGTGTAAATAACGATGCAATACTACAGGCTATCCCTAAATTTTGGAGCCACTTGCTAATTTGCAACTTCACAACTATTACCCCCATTTTTTATTTCTCGAACAATATCATTCTATCAGATAATAGTCATAAACGGAACACAAAATTATAAATTTCTATCATTTTCATAACATACCATCAACATATGATAAATATTTATGGAATCATTGATTAAAAATACCTAACTAGACTTTGAAGGGCTCCTTTTCACCATAACGTGGTGTTGACTTCCGTTGGGCGTCCGATGAGCCACTTTTGCTGCAGGATCGCGGGCCAACACGATGTTTGTCACAAAGGCGTTATCACAGGATGTGATGTTTTTAGTCTTCGTTTTCTCTATTGCTAAATCCCCAAGGAGTCGCCCAATCGGAACGCATATCGGAACGCATATATAAATATCACTATCCATTAAAGTCCTTCCAACGCTAAAAATTTACTAAAATGTAAAAAAGCCGTCTCAAAAAGTTTGAGACGACTTCATATGCTTATCCCTGCAAGAATAATCGTATTATTTTATCCCGCATTAACGGGCAGTAATTTATCTATATCAAAAATGAAGCGTCAGGTACAAGACTTTCACCTTAAAATTCACGAAAGCAAAGAAGTTAAGCGGGAGATTAACTGCCTGTAAATGCCCGATTGATGAAGACTAATAATCAGTGGGGTTGGAGAACTCCCACTGATTAAAGTTTCACTTTATATAGCCAGATAATATTTTGGCATATGGTGAAGTGGCTGGCAAAATAATGACCGTATCTTCACCTACAGTTTTCTTATAGGATTCTAATGTACGGTACAATGAATAGAATTCAGGGTCTTGAGAGAACGATTTATTGTAAATCTTAGCCGCTTCTGCTTCACCTTCCGCTTGAATGATTGCTGCATCCTTTTTCGCTGTTGCGAGCATTTCTTGAACTTCCTTATCTGTTTGAGCTTCAATACGGCGTTTCTCAGCATCACCTTCTGATAAATATTTTTGCGACATTGATTCACGGTCTGAAATCATATTTGTGAAAACGGATTGCTCATTTACAGATGGCAAGTCAATACGACGAATACGAACATCTATTACTTCTATTCCATACTTATCATTTGAAAGTAACTCATTGACACGTGCAGTTACCTGATCGTTGATACTTCCACGTGAAGAATCTTCATCATTAATAATCGCCTTATATTCTATTCGACCAAGCTCTGAACGAATAACTGAATAAATAAACTCTTCCATGCGTGATTCAACTTTTTCTATCGTTCCTGCATTTGAAATTAATTGCTTTGGATCGGTTATATGCCAAACTGCATAATTATCAATAATAATTCGTTTTTTATCCTTTGTATTAATTTCTTCTTCAGAAACTTCATACGTCATTTGGTTTTTTGGTAGCTTCGTGACACTTTGAATAAACGGAACCTTTATTTTCAAGCCAGGATTACTTTGAAATTTCACTACTTCTCCAAACTGTCTAACAACTGCGTATTCGGATTCTTTAACGATATAAACATTAGTAAATACTATTATGGCAATAGCAAAAACGGCTGTTAATGTTACGGCAAGAGAAATATATTTTTTCGGATTCATCGGGCTTTTTTTCGACATTTTGACCACATTATCCACTGTATCCTCTTCTTTTGGAGCAGTATTTTTGGATTTACCTGATAAAAAATTGAGGAATTTTTCAAGATCCTTATTTTTTTGGTCCATTAGTTACCGCTCCCTTCTTTTTTCTCCTCTTTTGGTGTTTCCTGCGCAGTAGATGTCTCCTGTTTCGCAGGTTGCAATGCTTGAAGAGGCAAGTATTTCATTGTACTGCCATCATCATTCATAATATAAATTTGTGCTTTAGGTAAAACATTTTCAAGCGTTTCTATAATTAAACGCTCACGTGTAATTTGTTTATTACCCTTATATTGCTCATACATTTTATTAAAGACAGCTACATCCCCTTGGGCCTGCTCAATACGGGCTGTTTTTTCACCTTGAGCCTTCGAGATAATAGCATCTTTTTCACCTTCAGCTTCATTAGTACGCTGATTCCTATATTTTTCTGCTTGATTAATTTTTGTATTTTTCATTTCACGTGCGTCTGTAACAGCTGTAAACGCTGCTCGAACATCTGCATTCGGTAACTCAACATCTTTTAGTTTTACCCCTAAAACACTAATACCAATATCGTATTTTTCAATAAGAGAAACGAGTAAATCTCGTGATTTTGCTTCTATGTCCGCTTTTCCCTCTGTTAACGCAGCGTCGATTTTTGAGCTCCCAATAATTGATCGGATCGCACTCGACGTAGCGCTATGTAATATTTTTTCTGGATCTTGTGAGCTGAATAAATACTTTTTCGGTTCAGTAATCTTCCATTGAACGACAAGGTCTGTTAAAACAATATGCTCATCCCCTGTAATCATTTTCGTTTCAGCATCATAAGCTTCCAATTCCCCATCTTTATTTTGCTTATAGCCAAACTGTAAACTAAATGTTTCCTTCGATAACACCTCAACCGATTGTACAGGCCAAGGTAATTTAAAATGTAAACCTGGTTCTGTTACTGTATTATCGGCACGACCGAACGTTATGACAACGGCTTGTTCTGATTCATCTACCGTGTACCATGATGTAAATACCGCAATAAGTGCAACAATGCCGAAAATGCCAAGTCCCACCATCATTAGTGACCTTTTCACACTCATGTCTAATCCTCCCTTAAGTCTTAGTACTAATGTATACGGGGCACTTCTTAAAAAGTTTCAAAATATTTTAATAAACCCATTTTTTATTTTAGGCAGTTTGACATAAGGAGGATTGTGAAGCTCTTTAAATAAAACAGAACAAAAAAATCCTGCTACCATTTAAGGCAACAGGATATTGACTACTAGATGTTCAAATGCTGGGAAAAATGTTGTTGATAATACAATGCTAATTAATGCAGCTACAATCATAGCAAGACTTGCAAACGTACCTTCTAGCTCACCAAATTCAAATGCTTTTGATGTACCCGTACCATGTGCTCCCATTCCTAACAGTAGACCCCTAGAAGATGGTCGATGGAAACGACATGCTTTAATAACTAACGGTGCTATAAGACTTCCTAAAATACCAGTTACCATAACAAAAACTGCAGTAAGCGTAGGAGAGCCACCAATCATATTGGAAATGTCCATCGCTATTGGGGTAGTAACGGAGCGTGGAACTATGCTATGCACAAGCTCATTATTTAGTCCAACTAATACAGCAAAGATAAACGATGATGTAATCGCGACGGCTGAGCCAACTGCAATACTTAGAAAAATTTCAAAAGCATGTTTCTTTAATAGGTTAAAATTTTTATAAATAGGTACCGCGAATGCAACTGTTGCTGGGCCTAGTAAATTTGATAAAATACCGGCCCCTGCAGTATAAGATTTATAAGATGTACCCGTTAGCAGCAGGATAATAATTGCCACTAATGGTGTGATCAGTATAGGTGTTAACCATTCCTTCTGAAACTTTTTATAAAACATTTTACTAGTATAAAAAACTGCAATCGTACCTAGTAAACTTAGTATAGCTATTAAAAAGCTCATGCAGTATCACCTTTCTTTCGTTGCCCTAGCAATTGTGCTGTGAAACCTGTTGCAAACATTACAACTATGGCACTCAATACAATAACAAGCACAGCTTTCACACCTTGCACACCGAATAATGCAGTATAATCGATTACTCCGATAGCAGATGGAATGAAAAATAGTAATAATTCACTAAGTAATAAACCTGCACCTAGCTCAATCCATTCAAGCTTAATAATATGAAACTGCAAAAGTAAAAACAATAAGACTAGTCCAATTATGCTCCCTGGAATCGGCAAGTGAAGTAGACGTGCAATACTATTCCCAACAAATAAAATTACATATAGATAGCCGATTTGCACGATACTTTTGACGATTTTCATGGTCATCCTTCTCTCAATTTTTTATCCCGCTTAAACGGTCAAGTGCAGACCGTAAGCCCGATTGACTCAACTAATAAGTTAGTTGAATATTATGCTACTATACTTTACACCTATTTGCGTTACGTGTAAAACAGAAAAAGAATCTATCACCAAAAAATTTGGCAATAGATTCTTCTTATCGGCGATAACCAAGCAACACAAACAGAAAATCTTCATATATAAAGATTTTTATTTTGGCTATTAAAAAGTCTTAATAATTATATAGGGGTTTCTACTAACAAGTATAAGGCCCCATTGTGAATCTAAAATTGTACTAATGTAAAGAATTCGTTAATTTTTTCGGAATCATGACAATCATTTTTGTCCCAATTCCAACTTCACTTTCTACCTGAATGCGGCCATGATGCGCCTCTACTAAGTGCTTCACAATAGCAAGCCCTAAACCTGTACCCCCAGAATTCCGACTTCGTGCACGATCCACACGGTAAAACCGTTCAAAGACACGGGCAATTTCATGCTTTTCAATACCTATACCTTGGTCTTCTATTTCAAGAATACCGTACGTTTCATTTTCCTTTAATCGAATTGTAACGATTGTATTTTCTGGAGAGTACGTAATAGCATTAGTAATTAAATTCGTGACAATTTGAATGATACGATTCGCATCACCCATAACTTGAACATCACGTTCTATATCAACACGAAAGCTCATATTTTTCTCATCCAGACGAGGTCCTGTCAGCTCTGCTCCACGTATAAGTACATCTTGCAAGCCCATCGGCATAATATTAACGGTAAAACCATGCTGTTCAATTTTCGATAATTCTAGTAAATCCTGGATAAGCATTTGCAGACGGTTACTTTCCTTATAAATGATCTCTAAAAAAGATAGCAGCATTTTCTCATCCTTATATGCTCCATCCAGTAAAGTTTCAGAAAAGCCTTTAATAGATGTAATGGGTGTACGCAATTCATGGGATACATTTGCTACAAAATCCTTACGAATCTGCTCTAAACGAACAAGCTCTGTAATATCGTGCATAACGATAACAACACCAAGCCATCTACCATGATCCCCTATAACAGGTGCACCATAGACTTCTTTATTGTATAGCTCCTGTTGGACTTCCATTTTAATTTGTTGTCGATAAGGCATTTCAGTTAGAAACACATGGTCGATAAATTGCTCCAGAGTTTTAGGTAAGCCAATTGTACGAAAAACTTTTCCTTGTACATCGTCAATTTGCATACCGAAACGCTCTAAAAATACACGGTTCACTATAGATATATTGCCCTCACGTCCAATCATCATGAGGGAGCTTCCCATATTTTCAATTAACGTTTTAAGCCTTTCCTCTTCTACCTCGCGAATCGCCGTAATATCCTGTAAGTTACGCGCTAAAATATTGATGGAGTGACTAAGTGGCATCATGCGTTCATGCTCATTTTCATGGGCACGAGCACGGTAATTTCCCTTCGCCAGTTCAAGTGCTGTATCTGTCACGTTATCAATAGGAGCAGTGAAATTTCGAATCATATAGCGGCTTACAATAGCCATTAAAATAAGCGCTATTAAAAAAAGAATCGCTAGCACAACATAAAGTCGTGCATGAACATTCGATATAATAGAATCTGTTGCCTCAATGTTTTGAGCAAAATACAGTGCCTCTCTATCTTCTTTTGTTAGTTCGATCTTTCGTTCAGCTAATACTTGGTTAATGGATTCTTGCACCTGTAAACTAGCTTGCTCATTGTACTGTTCTATATAAACAGGAAAAAGCTGACCTATAACAATCATTAGGACAGCTAATATCGATCCAAGCAATAGCATGAATGTCAAGAATAAACGGTTGCTCATTGATTTCATGTCGTCTTCGGCTCCTCGAATTTATAACCAAGGCCACGAATTGTTTTGATGAATATCGGCTTACGGCTATTTTCTTCGATTTTATCCCGAAGGTGGCTAATGTGCACATCTACAATTCGAGTATCACCAGCAAAGTCATACTTCCATACAGCACTTAATAGCTGATCACGTGTTAAAACACGGTTTTTATTTTCAAGTAAATAAATGAGTAACTCAAATTCCTTTGGTGTAAATTCCAGTGCCTCTTCCTGTAAAAATACTTCAAATCGCTCTGGATAGACACGCAATTGCCCAAATTCAAACATTTTCTCTTGTGGCGCATTCTTCTCTTCAGGCACTACATTTTGTGTAAAACGTCTTAAAACCGCCTTTACCCGTGCTAACACTTCGCGCGGACTAAAGGGCTTCGTCATATAATCGTCTGCTCCTAGCTCTAGACCAAGTACTTTATCGAACTCATCATCCTTTGCTGTTAGCATAATAATAGGTGTATTCATACGTTGCTGACGGATCTGTTTACAAACTTCCATACCATCAAGCCTTGGAAGCATCAAATCTAATAAAATTAAATCGGGTTGTAAGTCGATTGCCTTATCTAGACCCTCTTGACCGTCCGCAGCTGTTTCTACAACATATCCAGCCTGTTCTAAATTATATTTCAATAATGTCGCAATTGAAAATTCATCTTCTACCACTAAAATCGTTTTTGTCATGTATAAAGCCTCCGTTAGTGATTTGAAACCCCCATTTCAAATCTCAAGACGTCTATAAAGCAAGTGGTGGTGTCACCAGCAAAGTACCCTCAATCATAAGCTGCTTCAGCTCATTATAAGAGTGTACCGATACAGTAATTGTATTTTGTAATTTATTTACTTCCGTTACCTCTAAAAGAGTATCAAATAATTCATAATGATAGAGCGGCTCTAAATATTTTATATGTTGCTCAATAATTCGTGCACCTGGTCCAGGAATATACTTTGACACTGCTGAAGTAATAATGCCATTTAACATAATTGTTGGTACGATTGGCTTTTGAAAAGGCGTCATCGCTGCATAATCATGTTGAATATAAAGCGGATTATTATCATTCGTAAGTCCTAAATAAAGCAGTAAATCCTTATCTTCTATTTTCTCGGTAATATGAATCTTCTCGCCAACTGTAACTTCATCAATAGTGAGACCAAGCTTACTGTTTTTTTGAAGCAAAAATACGCCAACCCCTTTTCTATCATATACCTTCATAGTATCAATTTTATTCCAAAAGTACAACGAAAAGCAGAATAACCATTTTATCTTTATTCAGCAATATATTTTCTGTAATGAAAGCGAAGCAGCAGTATTGTATATCTACATGAAAGTAAAGCGTTAGCATAACCGTGGGGTTGATTTCCGTTCTGACTGGGCGCTTTGTAGCTGACGCTTCGCTTTCGCTACAGAAAACATTTGTTGCTGTCGCTTCGCTTTCGCACAGAGCAAAGCTTCCTGAGGGCGTCCGATGAGCCGCTTCACTCGCGTTGCTCGCTCCAGGGTCTCATCTGTGACGCTGATCCCCAAGGAGTCGCCCAGTCTCCACTCCAATCAACTTATTAACATAGCATACGTTTTTAACAAATTGTCTCCTCAACTCTTAAGTTGTGGCACCACCCAAATTAAATGAAACCACCACATATGAGATGGTTACCTCTTGCTAGTTATTCAACTAAAGCATCTCCTAAGTTGAATAAGGGATATTTTTTAGATTGTTTCCAAAATCTCTTTTGCGATTTCATCAAGTTCCTCTGCAAAAGTTCATTATGTGTAGGTGTTTCCGCCACTCTTGTTAAATACTCTCTAAATAAGAATGCTCTTACCATAGGATACTTGACCTATCAAATCTTAACAATATTTTTCCTTATTATTCTAAATTGCTCCGTTAGTGAAATAAAATAGCTACCAGTGACTTTGGTAGCTTATCTTAAACTCTTGCACTCTTTATCGAAACAAGAAATCGGTATATCGATTACTGTTCATTTCCTATTGCCGTATAAATAAGCCATTTTCTTCAATAATCTCCTTACACTTATTAAAACCTATTATCGACTTAGAATAAATAGGAAAAGACAAATCCCAATTCCCTTACGAAACTCTCAGTAACTGAACTATATTTTTCAAATTTTTTTCTTTCCTTCTTTGGATACAGTGATAATTCGAAAAATATTCGCCTCCGACCGATTTAAGCAACTTACTTTATATTTAAACTCTTCTTTACTCAAACCTTTTTTATAAATGTGTACATACATTCCATTCTCTTCTTTATGAAAAAGTTGCGTAAAAGTATCCAAGAAATTTGCACTATACTTTAAATTATGGTTTTCTCCCAATAACTCAAATGCCTCTTCTTCAGTAAGAACACGATTGAATACGTCCATAATTCCGATATGATTGTATAACTCATTTGGCTTTTCGAGAAGGTGAGTGTTAAATTTTTTATATTTTGATTGTAGGATATTGATTTCTTCGGTTGTTGCCAATGTTAATTTCATAATTTCACCTCGATGTTTTACTTGTACTAACAAACTTTTTTATCTTATTTAAAAAAGCTGCCCCGTTAGCCATCCATGTAGCGCAAAAACCAGCGCTACACCACAGAAAACGAAAGATGATTAAGTTCTTTCATGGGAGTTGAAGAAAAATCCGTTGGGCCTTTATCAATAGTATTTTGTAGCTCTTGTCAAACATTGATTATAATAATCTTCATTACAGTATGCGGACCCTACATGTTTCCGTTAATTACCTATATCTACTTTCTACCCCTTTTTGACGCACTATTCTTATTTTTTCGATGTCCCATTACTTAAAAAAATCGAGTAGGAATGAATCCCACTCGATTTCATAAACTTTTATTAAGCTAAAACTTTCATAACGTCGCGGACAGCCTCTGCCGATTTATCTAAAGCTGCTTTTTCTTTGTCTGTTAAATCAAGCTCAAAGATTTTTTCTATACCATTTGCACCTAATAATGTCGGAACACCTAGATATAAATCATTGTAGCCATATTCGCCTTCTAAGTATGCAATTGATGGAAGGATACGTTTTTGGTCTTTAATGATTGCTTCCGCCATTTCAATAAGCGCCGCGGAAGGAGCATAATATGCCGAACCATTACCAAGGAGGTTAACAATTTCAGCGCCACCTTTACGTGTACGGTCTACTATCTCTTCAAGACGATCTGCTGGAATTAATGATTCTAATGGAATACCACCAGCGAATGAGTAGCGAGTAAGTGGCACCATTGTATCGCCATGACCACCTAACACAAAACCTGTGATGTCTTTTACTGAGATATTCAGTTCTTCAGCTACAAACGCACAGAAACGAGCTGTATCAAGTACACCCGATTGACCTATTACACGATTTTTAGGGAAACCAGTTTCTTTGAATACTGTGTAAGTCATTGCATCAACTGGGTTTGTAAGAACGAGGATTGTTGCATTTGGTGAGTATTTAGCAATTTCCTTAGAAACTGCTTTCATTACATCTTGGTTAATTTGAACAAGATCGTCACGGCTCATACCTGGTTTACGTGCAACGCCAGCAGTGATGATTACTACATCAGAATCTGCAGTATCTGCATAATTAGAAGTACCTTTAACATAAGAATCATAGCCTTGCACCGGTGCAGCTTCCCACATATCTAAAGCTTTACCCTTTGTTGGATTTTCAGCTTGAGGAATATCCACTAACACTACATCACCAAGTTCTTTTTGAGCTGCTAAAAATGCTGCAGTAGCGCCAGTAAAACCGCTACCGATTACTGAGATTTTTTTTCGTTTCAGAGACATTCGAATACGCTCCTTTAAAATTAGGTTATATAATCAATTATGCCTCGGCATAAATTGTGTCAGGAACCGGTTTTGTGCAAGCACAAAGAACTGCTTTCCGATTCCGTGACATCCGCCGGAGGCTTCTTTCAGCGGATGTTTAAACACCGACTGAAAGAATTTAAAAAAGGGAGGAGAATAAATTCTCCTCCCTCGATTAAACAAGTTCATTGTAAATATTTTATTAAGCTAAGGTCAATAGAAATTTACATTTCACCCTAATTATATCGGCAGAACATACTTCCGCTTTAACTATAATTTCTATTTAAAATAGAAAATTATAGGTTTTTGATTAATTCATTAGCGAATTCTGAACATTTTACTTCTGTAGCGCCGTCCATTAAACGAGCGAAGTCGTAAGTTACAACTTTAGAAGAAATTGTTTTCTCTACAGATTTAGTAACCATGTCAGCTGCTTCTTGCCATCCTAAGTGCTCAAGCATTAATACGCCTGAAAGTAATACTGAAGATGGGTTTACTTTATCTTGACCAGCATATTTTGGAGCTGTACCGTGAGTAGCTTCGAAGATCGCGTGTCCAGTTACATAGTTAATGTTTGCGCCTGGAGCGATACCGATACCACCAACTTGAGCAGCTAATGCGTCAGAAATATAGTCACCGTTTAAGTTCATTGTAGCAACTACGTCGAACTCATTTGGACGAGTTAAAATTTGTTGTAAGAAGATATCAGCGATAGAATCTTTAACTAAGATTTTACCAGCTGCTAAAGCGTCAGCTTGTGCTTTGTTTGCTGCTTCTTCACCTTGTTCAGCTTTAATAGCATCATATTGGTTCCAAGTGAATGTTTGATCAGCAAATTCTTTTTCAGCTAATTCATAACCCCATTTTTTGAATCCACCTTCAGTGAATTTCATGATGTTACCTTTGTGTACTAAAGTAACAGATGGGCGTTTATGATTAATAGCGTATTCGATAGCTGAACGTACTAAACGCTCAGTACCTTCTTTAGATACAGGTTTTACACCGATACCAGAAGTTTCTGGGAAGCGGATTTTGTTAACACCAAATTCAGTTTGTAGGAAGTTGATGATTTTTTGTGCTTGTTCAGAACCAGATTCGAATTCAATACCAGCGTAGATGTCTTCTGTGTTTTCGCGGAAGATAACCATATCAACATCTTCTGGACGTTTAACTGGAGAAGGTACTCCATCAAAGTGACGTACTGGACGTAAGCATACATATAGGTCAAGCTGTTGACGTAATGCTACGTTTAGAGAGCGGATACCACCACCGATTGGCGTAGTAAGAGGACCTTTGATTGCGATTAGGTATTCGTTAATTTTGTCTAAAGTTTCTTGTGGTAACCATTCACCAGTTTGGTTGAATGCTTTTTCACCAGCTAAAACTTCTAACCATTCGATTTTCTTTTCACCGTTGTAAGCTTTTTCTACAGCTGCGTCGATTACGCGTGATGCTGCAGCCCAAATATCTGGACCAATTCCGTCACCTTCGATGAAAGGAATTACTGGATTGTTTGGTACATTAAGTACGCCATTTTCAACTACAATTTTGTTTGACATTGATGTTGCCTCCTAAATTCATAATCATAGGACTGTGTTTTCAGTAACACAGTCCCAAATATTCTAGCATATTTTCCGAATTAGCGCTCGCTGACTGGAACATATTTTTGCATGCCTGGTCCAACATACTCTGCACGTGGACGGATTAGGCGGTTGTTAGCATATTGCTCTAAAATATGAGCTACCCAACCAGAAGTACGTGACACTGCGAAAATTGGTGTGAATAGGTCATGATCAATACCTAAAGAATCATACACTGACGCAGAGAAGAAGTCTACGTTTGCAGGTAATTTCTTTTGTTCTACGATCATGTCATGGATTTTAACTGACATTTCATAAAGCTCTGGTTTACCAGTTAGCTCAGTTAATTTTTGTGACATTACACGTAAGTGTGGTGCACGTGGGTCGCCTTTGCGGTATACACGGTGACCGAAGCCCATGATTTTTTCTTTGTTATCTAATTTATTTTGAATATAAGATTCAACGTTTTCTAGTGAGCCGATTTCAGTTAACATTTTCATAACTTGCTCATTTGCACCACCATGAAGTGGTCCTTTTAATGCACCGATAGCTGCAGTTACACCAGAATAAACATCTGATAATGTAGCTACACATACACGTGCTGTGAATGTAGATGCATTTAATTCGTGATCAGCATGTAATACTAATGCTTTGTCGAATGCTTCCACTTCGATTGCTGCTGGCTCTTCACCTTTAAGCATGTATAAGAAGTTTGCTGCATATCCTAATTCTGGTTTTGGCGCAACTGGCTCTAAACCTTTACGAACACGCGCAAATGCAGTAACTACTGTAGCAATTTTAGCTTGTAAACGGATTGCTTTACGGTAGTTAGCTTCTGTATCCATAACATCCGCTTCTTCATCGAATACACCAAGTAAAGATACTGCAGTACGTAGTGCAGCCATTGGATGTACAGTTGAAAGTGGGTATGTTTTGAATTGCTCTACAATTGCTTGTGGAATAGACATGTTGTCTGCCAATTGTTGTTTTAATTCAGCTAGCTCGTCCGCTTTTGGTAAACGAGTATGCCATAATAAATAAATTACCTCTTCGAATGACGCATTCTCTGCTAAATCATCAATGTTGTAACCAACATATGTAAGTGTGTCATCGATAATTGAACTGATTTTAGATTCCGCTGCTACGATACCTTCTAAACCTTTAGTTGCTGACATAAATTATCGCTCCCTCATAATATATTTTTTAGTGGTAAATGCAGTTATTAGCTCGCATTTACGTTTTTTGCTCATATGAACCATTAAGTTAATCGCTTACATTGCTATTATAATCATTTTTGACAGCTTTGTGAATGAAAAACCTCCGAATAAAGAAAAAGGTGCACGAGCGATTATAAATGAGTTTTAAAAGAGATTCTTTTGCGCATTTCAATTTTAAATTATCATTTGAAACGGGGTGAATTTGTAAAAATGAGGAATATTAAATATTTTTCATACGAAAGAACTATAAGTATTTTATTTTTTATATTCTATTTGGTAATATTGTGGTTCGTATTGCCTGTATCACTTGCGATATTTTTATCTTTTTCCACTTATCCTATCATAAAATTCCTTCATTCTTATTGTAGAATTACCTATTGGCTTGCAGCAATTATTGTGGAAGCACTTATACTAGCTTGCGTTTTTCTTCTCGTTATCATAACGATAAACAGTATTATTCTTGTCTTCCCTGAAATCAGAAATACATTGCAAAATTTCCCGCTTTTTACTGAATATGAATCAATGTTCATCCAAGTTTTAAAGGAAAAATCGCTTTCTATTTTCGATTCTATCTTCTTATACACAGCTAATATTTTCCAGCTATTCATGAAGCATGTAATTGAAGTATTTATATTCCTTGTTGCTTACTATTTCGCCCTATTAGAAACGCGCAAATCCCGCTATTGGTTTTTTCAATATGTGCCAAAAAAATTCCGCAATGAATGGCAGAAGCATTTTTCTAAAATAATGCAGCTATTTCATTACTTTTTGTACGTAGAGTTTCAGCTATTCACAATTACACTGCTCATTCTTTGTGCGGGATTTATGATTCTCCAATTTGAACAAGCCATCATTAAAGCTTTTATAGTTGCATTTGCAGATGTACTTCCGTTCTTCGGGATTGGCGTATTCCTTGTACCCATGAGCGTTTATTTTTACTTAAAAGGCAATACCTTTTTATGTGCAGCTATTTTACTTTTGTATCTCTTCGTTCAATTAACAAGGCAGCTAGCTGAATCCATGCTTTGGTCAAATACATTACAATTACGTACATTCCATACTTTTTTCATCAGTGCTGCCTCTATATTATTATTTGGTTTTTACGGCATTTTACTGAGCCCTATATTTTTATTTTTAGCGGTTAAACTAAAAGATAATGCTATTTTTGAACGATGATAAAATGACCCTTTTTCATTTTTTTCCGCATCCAATAATAAAAGATTGGCTGGAACATTTTACGAGAAAAAGGCATAAGTAATAATAAACCAACAAGATCAGTTATAAAACCCGGTAATGCTAGAAGTACACCACCACTGAAATTTAAAACTGTGTCAACTAATGCTGGCCCTGGAGCTTCTCCGCGTGCTATCGTATTTTTTACCTTTTGTACCGAATTCATACCTTTATTTTTCACTATATAAATACCTATAATACTCGTAGCGACTATAAGCAATAATGTATTTAGAACACCAAAATTTTGACCAATTACTATTAATAACGCCAACTCGGCTAATCCATAGACAATGAAACCAAGAAGTATTTTTCTCATATTATCTCCTTTCTAGTTGAAAAGGCTATACCTTTTATACGTTATTATAGCCCATTAAGTTTCATTTAAAAAATAATGGGTCCAATTTAAGGAGACGATGACGTTATTCTTTTTATAGTAAATCTCATTCCATGAGAGAAATTTTTATTTAGTAAAGTAAGTTTAAACTAGGCAAAATGCTATTTACTTCTTTACTATAAGAAAAGCTCTAGTGCAATTAGTTGCACTAGAGCTTTATATTATAGATTATAGAACACTTGCATGCCCTTTGTAAATAACGCCTGTTTCAGCATCCATTGTAATTTCTTGACCGTGGCGAATCAATGTAGTCGCTTCTTTTACTCCGACGATAACAGGGATACCAAGGCTTAGCCCTACAACCGCTGCATGACTTGTTAGCCCGCCCTCCTCTGTAATCAAACCAATACAATTTTCAAGTGCTGGCATCATATCACGATCTGAGCCAACCGTTACTAAAATGCATCCGTCTGTATCATATGCTAGTGCCTCTGCAGCATTTTTGGCAACAACTGTTTTACCTACTACTGAAGCTTTACCAATTCCTTGACCACGAGCTAATAAATCTCCGATGATGTGTACCTTCATTAAGTTAGTAGTACCTGCTTCACCAACTGGTACACCTGCCGTAATGACAACAGCATCACCATGCGTTACGAAACCATGCTTCAAGCTTTCATCAACAGCTAGTTCTAAAATTTCATCTGTTGTCGTAACTCGTTGACATACAACTGGGTTCACACCCCAAACTAATGTTAATGCGTGAGCTGTATTAGTAGAACCTGTCACAGCGACAATCGGTACACCAGGACGATATTTTGCAATCATTCTAGCTGTGTTACCACTTTCTGTTGGTGCTAGTACTGCCTTCACACCTAAGTTAATCGAAGTGTATGCTACTGCCTGAGAAATCGCCTCAGTCATGTTTGCCTCTTTTTCACGACTACGTGTAGAGACGATTGCCTTATAGTCTAATGAATTTTCTGTACGCTGTGCGATTTTATTCATTGTTTGTACGGACTCTACTGGATAAAGCCCGGCTGCCGTTTCACCAGACAACATAATTGCATCTGTACCATCGATAATTGCGTTTGCTACGTCACTAGCCTCTGCTCGAGTTGGACGTGGATTACGCTGCATCGAATCTAACATTTGTGTAGCTGTAATAACTGGTTTACCTACTTGATTACATTTTAAAATTAATTTCTTTTGTACAAGTGGTACTTCTTCTGCCGGAATTTCTACGCCTAGGTCACCACGCGCTACCATTAATCCATCTGAAACTAAGATGATTTCATCGATATTATCGACACCCTCTTGGTTTTCGATTTTCGGGATAATTTGAATGTGGTTACCACCATTTTGTTCAAGTAATTCTCGAATTTCTAATACATCCTTTGCTCGACGAACGAACGAGGCTGCAATAAAATCAACACCTTGTTTAATACCGAATAGAATGTCCTGTGCATCTTTTTCTGTAATTCCAGGAAGCTGTACAGAAACGCCCGGCACGTTAACACCCTTTTTATTTTTTAAGATACCTGCATTTTCAACAATCGTATGAATAAGTCCTTTTTCCATATCTTTTGCTAATACACGTAATTGAATAAGTCCATCATCTAATAAAATAATTGAGTTTTGCTCAACGTCCTCGATTAAACGATCGTACGTTACAGAGAAGCTTGACTCAGTTCCTTCAACTTCAGTCATTGAAATATCAATTACTTGCCCTGCTGCTAAATGCAATTCTCCGTTTTTCATATTATGCGTACGAATTTCTGGACCTTTTGTGTCGAGTAAAATCCCAACTGGTTTCCCAAGTTTTTGTGCTACTTCGCGAATTAAATTAATACGTACTTCGTGCTCCTCATGAGAACCATGTGAAAAGTTTAAGCGGGCTACATTCATACCTGCTTCAATTAGTTTCTCTAAAACTTCTGGTGACTCACTTGCCGGACCAATTGTACATACGATTTTTGTTTTTCTCATTTTCTGCCCACTCCGTTTTTATGACAAATTATATTGATAGTTCTTTCATTAAAGTATATAAACTTACATCTGCCTCATGATTTTTTTCGAAAGCCTCAGGCATATCGTAGTCAATAACTTGATGATTGCGGATACCTACCGCCCTGCCAGATTTTCCTTCCATCAGCAATTCAACTGCATGTGCACCAAATTGACTCGCTAAAACACGATCACGCGCAGTAGGTGAACCGCCACGTTGGATATGTCCAAGAACAGAAACACGCGTTTCTTTTCCTGTTTTTTCATATAAAAGCTTCGCCAATTCGTTACCAGACATGACACCTTCAGCGACGATAATAATGCTATGCTTTTTACCGCGAGCTGCACCACGATCTAAGCGTGCCACAATGTCATCCAAATTATAATCTTCTTCTGGAATTAGAACTGTTTCAGCACCAGCTGCAAGACCTGCCCATAAAGCAATGTCCCCTGCATCTCGTCCCATTACCTCAACTATAAAGGAATTTTCATGGGAAGTTGCTGTATCTCGGATTTTATCAATCGATTCCACGACTGTATTTAGTGCAGTATCGAATCCTATAGTATACTCGGTTCCAGGTACGTCGTTATCAATTGTTCCTGGTACGCCTACAACAGGAAAGCCTTTTTTCACTAAATCCATAGCTCCACGGTAAGAACCATCTCCACCAATAACGACTAGTCCTTCAATGCCAGCTTCACGCATATTATCAATGCCTCGCTGCTGAACAGCGTCTTCTTTAAATTCAGGACATCTTGCTGAATTTAAATGGGTACCACCACGTTGAATAATGCCACCTACTGAACCTAAATCGAGATTTTCCATATTACCTTTTATTAAGCCATCATAGCCATGCTTAATTCCGACAACATCAATTCCATGATATGCTGCTTTACGAACGACTGCACGAATGGCTGCATTCATTCCTGGCGCATCTCCACCACTTGTTAATACGGCAATTTTTTTCATTGTCGAACCTCCTGCAGATACTATTATTATTCACATTAACATGAAAAAACAAACTATGTAAGGGTTCTGAGGCTAGAAAAACATAACTTTTACATAAAAAATAAAAAGAATGCGCTTTCACACACTCTTTCTATTCAAAAATATCCGAAATTTAACATTCATTCAATATATTTCACATATTTTTTTGTGCTATTCACTCTTATTTTTTATGAATATGAATTATAATTTCTAACTATTTTCGAGCAAATTTACATATCCAAAAACTTAAAACTGTAATTTAAGCTTCTGTATATTGTCCAATCTTTTTAAATTTCTCATAACGGTCTTCAATTAATTGTTGGCCATTTAAACAATTCAATGCTTTAAGTGTATCACTTATACATTCTTTTATATTAAGTGCTTGTTTCGCTACATTGCGATGTGCTCCACCTGTAATCTCAGGGATAATTCCATCAATAACACCAAGCTCTTTTAAGTCAGGTGCTGTTATACGCATTGCTTCTGCTGCTTGCTTCGCTAGGCTACCATCACGCCATAAAATCGATGCAGCCCCTTCTGGCGAGATAACCGAATAAGTTGAGTTCTCTAACATAAAGACACGATTTGCTACACCTAATGCAAGCGCACCGCCGCTTCCGCCTTCCCCAATAACGATAGAAATAACCGGCACTGTTAAGCCCGCCATTTCGACGAGATTTCTAGCAATCGCTTCACTTTGACCGCGTTCTTCAGCTGCTTTACCCGGATAAGCACCTTTCGTATCAATAAAACAAATAATTGGACGCTTAAACTTCTCAGCCTGTTTCATTAAGCGTAATGCCTTACGATATCCTTCAGGGTGTGGCATACCAAAATTTCGACGGATGTTTTCCTTAGTAGATTTTCCGCGTTGGTGTCCAATAATTGTTATCGGCTGTCCCTCAAAAAAAGCAATTCCTCCAAGAATAGCTGCATCATCACCAAATGTACGATCACCATGTAACTCAATAAAGTTTTCACACATAGCCTCTATATATTGTAAAGTTGTTGGTCGTTCTGGATGTCTGGCAACCTGTACGCGATCCCACGGCTTCATATTGGCGTAAATAGATTGTTCAAGCTGTGTTAGACGTGTTTCAAGCTTTTCGATTTCGCCTGTCATATCTACATCTGCTTCGGTAGCAATCGTTTTTAATTCATCAATTTTTTCACGTAATTGTACTACTGGTTCTTCAAAAGCTAAATTTTTAGACATGTTGCACGCCGCCTTTCGTATGCATTTTTACAAGCACTGCTACTTGGTTTCGTAAATCTTTTCGATGGAAAATGGCATCAAGCTGACCATGTGCTAGTAAAAATTCTGCCGTTTGGAAATCACTTGGTAGTTTTTCTCTTACTGTTTCTTCAATTACACGACGACCAGCAAAGCCAATTAATGCTTGTGGCTCCGCAATATTAATATCTCCAACAGAGGCAAAGCTCGCAGAAACGCCACCTGTTGTAGGATGCGTGAGTATTGAAATAAACAATAGACCCTCATCACTATGACGTTTTAATGCAACACTCGTTTTTGCCATTTGCATTAATGATAGTACGCCTTCTTGCATGCGCGCTCCGCCACTTGCAGTAAAGATAATAAACGGTACACGTAATTCAGTAGCTTTTTCAATGGCACGTGTAATTTTTTCTCCGACAACTGAGCCCATTGAACCCATACGGAAATGAGAATCCATAATTGCTACTACAATTTCTTCTCCATCAAGGGTGCCTATTCCTGTCAGTACAGCTTCATTTAATCCCGTTTTTTGTTGATCCGCTGAAATTTTTTCAACATAAGCAGGGAAATTGAGCGGATTACTTGTTTGTAAATGATCGTCCATTGAAACAAATGAACCTTCATCTAAAAAGCATGCAACGCGCTCCTGTGCTGTCATTTTGAAATGATGGTCACATTTCGAGCATACTTTATTATTTTTTTCTAATTCCTTCGTTAATTGAATGTGACGGCATTCTGGACATTTTGTCATAAGTCCTTCTGGAAATCCCTTTTCTTGTCCATCCTCTTTCTTTTTCGTAAATAAGCTGCGAATTGCCATGTTTGACTCCCCCTTTGTTGTCTAATTACTTCGTACAATCTTCATCCATTGCTCGTAAGCTTTTAATGCTTCTTTTTCATATCCTAGCTGCATCGATTTCAACATTGTTTGAATGATTAATTTTTCTTCTTCTGTTGAATTTCGATTTAATCGGTCACCGTCATAAACTACTAACTGAAACCATACTTTTAGTGAAAGACGATTTCCTGACGTGATTATTATTTCCCGTAAAACGTCCCGACAATTAATCGCACTTTCTATCTCTAGCTTTACAAAAAAACTGTCCCACACAGGTAGTGTTCGCAGAGTCTCTGTACAACTTATTACGCGAATAGCTTCCTTTTCATGAATTTCTCGCGTTAATTCGACATCCTTTTTTGATTTCTCATCTTCTAATATAAACATCGACAGTATTTCCACTAGCTGATGTTTATGTGTGGAAGCTAGGAAAGTACCTCCCCCATGTTTCGTTTCAATAAGACCTAACAACTCTAAGCTTCGCAATGCCTCTCTCACGGAGGATCGCCCGACACCTAGACGTTCTGAAAGGACTCGTTCGGAAGGTAGCTTTTCACCAGCCTGTATTTTTTCTAATTTAATAAGTTGTCGTAATTGTTGGACGATATCTAAAAAAACTTTCTTTTGTTCGGTTTTTTTATCCATACGATCAACTCCTCGTTCTATCAATTTTGCCTTAGATTATTTATAGCTGAGATAAACGATGCATCCAAAGGCTTTATCTTCATTCAGCAGATGTTTGGATACCTATGAAACGTTCAAAAGATGGAATCTCTACTGAATGAAGACAAAAGTGGTCTGACCACTTTTCAACATTGACTCTAGCTTACAAAATAATTATTAAAAAGTAAAGAAAAAACTGCATAAAAGATTATGCAGTTTCTAAATTTTTCTTGAATTTCATATTCTTTTCGTCGTTTGCGCATGTTTTACTTTCACTTGAGGTTTACCAAAGCGCCTTTCAAGAGTTCCCTCAATGTAAAGCATTTCGTCTACTAGTAACAGCTCTTGAACAAGATGGAAAACTTGCGGGAATAAGGTTACAGATACCGTTCCAAACTCATCCTGAAGCTGAACAAAAGCCATTTGCTCACCTTTTTTTGTGCGTATTTTTTTTACTTCTTCTATTATGCCAATCATTTTTACATACGTTCCCTCACGAGCATGCTTCAACTCTCGGCACGTACTATTTACTTCATTCCAAAAAGCTCTTTCCTCTGAGACCGGATGTGCAGAAATATAAAAACCAAGACTTTCCTTTTCATGAAGTAATTTTTCCTTTTGTGGCATCGCTTCCGCTTCCATATACTTCGGCTTACCAAAACTAAAGGCAGTAGCAGATTCGATATCAATATCTTCAGTTGGTCTTAGCAGTTCAGCATGCTTTAAGGCTGCCTCCAATGTAGCTATTAGTACAGCACGATCTTTACCTATATAATCAAGAGCTCCAGCAAAAATTAAAGATTCCATTACTTTTGGTTTAAAATGCTGCGCACTTAAAGCAACTGCTAAGTCAAATAAATTATCAAATGCTTCTGCATTCGTTTGGCGTAAGGCATTTACCTTCTCTATAAATGTATGAGGCACTCCCTTTATTCCCGATAAACTATAGCGAATTCCATCCTTTTCAACAGTAAAAAACTTTGTACTCTGTTTTAATGACGGTGGATAAAATGGAATCCCCTTCTCTTTCGCCTCACTCACAACCTGTAGAATTTTCTCCACATTTCCTGTTGCATTTGATAAAAGTGCTGTATAAAAGCTTTGTGGGAAATGTGCTTTTAAATAAGCCATTTGGTAGGAAATAACGCTGTATGCGACAGCATGGCTTTTAGGGAACCCATAGTCTGCAAAGCGCACAATTAATGCATACACTTCTTCTGCCACATGAACGTCAAAGCCTTGCTTCATTGCTCCCTCTACAAATGCGGCACGTTGCTCCTCTAATACTTGACGATTTTTCTTACTTACTGCCCGACGCAGTAAGTCTGCTTGTCCCATCGTAAAACCAGCCAGCACCGAAGCAATTTGCATAATCTGCTCTTGGTAAATTATGACACCAAACGTCTCACGTAATATAGGTTCTAACGCTGGATGGAGCATAGTAACCGATTCTCTTCCTGCTTTTCGTTTTGCATATACAGGAATAAAATCCATTGGACCCGGGCGATATAACGCGTTGACTGCCACTATATCTAAAAAATGATTTGGATGAATATCACGTAAAGCTTGCTTCATACCTTCCGATTCTAATTGAAAAATTCCTAATGTATCGCCCATTTGAAGAAGTTGAAATGTCTTTTCATCTTGCATGGGGATAAGCTCAAACTCGATCCAAGGACCGCCAGCTTTATAAATCGACCAACGAATCTGCTCTAAAATTGTCAGGTTGCGCAATCCTAGAAAATCCATTTTGACAAGCCCACTAGCTTCTACATCTCCCATCGGCCATTGCGTACAATATACGCCATCATGGCCCTCTTCAATCGGTATCGTATTGACTAATGGTGAAGGCGACAGCACAATCCCAGCCGCGTGAGTAGAAGAATTTCTTGGCAACCCTTCTAGTTTTAACGCCACTTCAAACCAGCGCCGATGTTTTTCATCCTCGGCTAGCCAGCCTTGTAAACCTTGTGATTCGGCCAGTGCTTTTTGCAATGTTATCCCCGGTTTATTCGGAATCATTTTTGAAATTTTCTCCATTGTTTCAGCGTCAAAACCAAAAACACGGGCAACATCTCTAGCAACAGCCTTAGCAGATAAAGTACCAAACGTAATAATTTGCGCTACATTTGCCTTGCCATATTTCTGAGCGACATATTGAATAACTTTTTGTCTTTTACTGTCGACAAAATCGATATCAATATCTGGCAGTGTAACACGTTCAGGGTTTAAAAATCGTTCAAATAATAAGCCGTAAACTAATGGATCTACTTGCGTTATAGATAAGCTATAAGCAACAAGCGAACTCGCCGATGAACCACGACCGGGACCCGTTAAAATACGGTTTTCTTTAGCAAAATGCATGAAATCTGCAACAATTAAAAAATAATCTGCAAAGCCCATTGCACAAATAATTTCAAGCTCATATTGAAGTCGCTCCCGATAAACTTGAGGAATTTCAGTTTGCTTTAAACGTTCTGCCAATCCTGCAAAAACCTTTTTGACAAGTAGGCTTTCGGCTGTTTCACCTGTTGGGACAGGAAATTTAGGCATTTGTACGTGCATTTCAGGAATTTCCGCCGTACAGCTAGCAAGCATCATTGCACTAGACTCAAGCCATTCTGGATGATCAGCAAACCAACTTTGCCATTCCTCTTTCGTTGGAGCGAAATAACCTTGTAATTGAGCTGATAACATTGTATCGGTAATCTTGTCACCTGAATCTATTGCTCTTGCAACCTCAAAGGCAAAATGATCTTCTGGACGTAAAAAATAGCAGCTGTGAGAGGCAACTACAGTTATGTTCATCGTTTCACACCATGCTACATACGCTTCTTCTTTTTCTGCTATCATCCCTGCAGGTCTTGCTATACCCATAAATAAACGGTTACCAAATACCTTGTTTAGAGCACTTGCTACTTCAGTCCAATCCTCAATTTCTATTAAGTTATCCGAAGAAAGTAATGCCACACAGCCTGCCGCATATCCTTCAAGCCATTTCCAAGGAAGTGCCTCATCTTCTCGAATTGAAACTGCACTACTAATCTTTAAAAGATGCTGGTAGCCTTCTTGCGTCTGAGCATAGAGCACAAGTGGAACCTTTCTTTCTTGCCACTGTACATTTATCGTGAGCCCTATTACAGCATGAATATTCGCTTGCTGCAATGCTTTACAAAAAGGCAAAAGCCCGTACAATTTTGAATTGACGATTGCACAGGCCTGAGTATTTTGCTCTTGTAAAAAAGGGATCAATTGTTCAAGACGAATCGTACTTTTCAATAAATCCGCACTCGTATGCATTTTCGTGTATACATGTGTCAAATGAATCCCTTCCTTTCTAAGTTTACATCAATAAAGCAACCGCTTTATTGATACGCCTTACAAATTTCCTGTAATCGTGTTATTACACGCTCTGCTTCTTCCCATGAGTAGGCTGTAGCCCCAGATGCAAGAGGGTGCCCTCCACCGTTAAATTCCTTCGCCAAAGTGTTAATGATAGGACCTTTTGAACGTAAACGCACTCGAATTTGATCGGCCTCTTCAATGAAAACCACCCATGCACAAATACCTTTCACACTTCCAAGACAGCCAACTAACAATGACGCCTCTGACGGTACAACATTGAATTCTGCCAGCAATTCCTTTGTCAGCTTGATATGTGCTGCTCCATACGCATCCATTTTGAAATTTTGATAAATATAGCCCTGTAAATTTAAAAGCTTTTGCTCCATTTCATACATTCCATCGAAAATTTGATTTCGATCAAAATTATATGTAATAAGCTCTCCTGCAATTTTAAACGTTTTTACGGTCGTACTAGGGAATTGGAAACGTCCTGTATCCCCTACAATACCCGCAAATAATAATCTAGCGGAGGCATCGGGTAAAATCCAGTTTGCTACTTGTTTCCCTTCCTCAAAAAGCTCATAAATCATTTCACTACAAGAGCTCGCATTCGTATCCACCCATAGTAAATCACCATACGGATCATCATTTGGATGGTGATCTATTTTTATCATCATTTTTCCTTTTGTATAGCGTTGATCGTCAACTCGTTCAGTATTAGCCGTATCTGTCACTATAACTAAAGCATCGTCGTATATATCATCCGTAATAGAATCTGGATATGCTAAAAATGATAAAGATTCATCATGCTCACCTACAGCAAAAACCTTCTTTTCCGGATAATTTGCTAAAATAAGCTCTTTTAACCCTTGCTGAGATCCATATGCGTCTGGATCTGGTCGCACATGGCGATGGATAATGATTGTTTCATATGAAGCAATTGTGTCGATGATTTGTCTTTTCAAATTAATTTCCCCCAAATTGATAGTAATAACCGTTAGCATTTTTCTCTAAATATCGTTACAATAATGACTAGTTATGCTAGGAGGTTTACTATGCTCAATTTAATATTTGTATTTGCAATAATCATATCATTTGTTTTTTATTTTTATTTTAAAACAAAACAGTTTCGTTCTTCATTACCAATCGCTAAAAATTGGTACAAAAGCAAAGCCAATGTAAGTTTCGGTGCATTTATCCTTTTATTTGGTTTAAACCAAGCCTATTTATTCCCTGGGTTATATACATTTATTATTGTAGCAATTCTTATCGTTTTAGGCATCTTTGTTGTTATAGAAAATATTAAAAGGGTTCGCCACTACGGTCAATTTGTTGACGAGGAGTACCGAATTAACCAATAAATAATCAATTATGCACCGGCATAATTACGTTTGGAATCGGCTTTGTGCTTATGCCATCAGGTGTTTTTTAGTACGAAAGCGTAGGGGGAGTGGCACCGATGTAGGTCAGTTAGCTATTATAGACTAATAACTCCCCTCCGATTCCGTGACACCCGCTGAAAGAAGTGAAAGGGATGGTCTAGCATTTACCCTAGACCATCCCTTTTTGCGTTTTCTTAACGTTCCAGTAGTTGGAACATCATCATAGCCTTCCCAACAAGCATTTGTTGATTAAACACTTCGAAGTCCATTTTCACAAACTTACGACTCATATCTAATATTCGAGGCTTTACAGTAAGTGTACTTTCCATTTGCACAGGCTTAATGAAATAAATCGTCATGTTTTCGGCAACTGCATCCCCACGTTTACGGCGCTTTAATGCGAATGAGCCAACTTCCGCTAACAAAGTTGTGAATGCTCCATAAGAAATTGCACCATATTGGTTTGTCATTTGTGGTGTTACTTTAAATTCTACGATCAATTCTTCATCGCCAAGTACCTTCATCTCGTTTTTCACTAAATCATCAATCGTTTCACCATGCTGCGGTTGTCTTTGAGCAAGCTGAAGCGCTTTTAGTACATCTTGTCGACTAATCACACCTTGCAAAATATTGTCATCATCCACAATTGGTAATAGGTCAATCCCTTCCCAAATCATACGATGTCCTGCAGAAGCAACGCTCATTTTCATCGATCCAGCAATCGGATTTTTTGTCATAACCTTATCAATTAGCTCGGTTTCTTCTCGACCAATAACGTCTTTTACGGTGATCATCCCAACAAGCTTATTGTTTGCTGTAACAACAGGAAATGCACCATGAGTTGTTCGTTCATTTAGCTTTTGGAAATGATGAATTGTTTCATCATTTCGAAGAACAGAAGTATCGGTCATCGGCACATAAATATCTTCAATAAATAAAATATCTTTTTTGATTAACTGGTCATAAATTGCACGGTTAATCATTGTTGCTACGGTAAAGGTATCATAGCTTGTTGAAATAATCGGTAAGTCCAAGGAATCTGCAAGTAACTTGTTTTCCTCAGTTGTATCAAAGCCCCCTGTAATTAAAACAGCAGCACCAGCTCGCAGTGCATTTTCATGTGCTTTTATACGGTTACCAACGATGAGCAAGCTTCCAGCATCTGTATAACGCATCATATCTTCTAATTGCATGGCACCAATAACAAATTTCGTTAACGTTTTATGTAGACCTGTTTTTCCACCTAAAACTTGGCCGTCTATAATGTTAACTATTTCAGCGAAGGTTAATCGCTCAATATTTTCTTTCTTTTTCTTCTCAATACGAATTGTTCCAACACGTTCAATAGAGCTTACTAAACGGCGATTTTCCGCTTCTTTAATAGCACGGTATGCCGTTCCTTCACTCACCTGCATCTCCTTTGCAATTTGACGTACTGAAATTTTATCACCTACGGGTAATGATTCGATGTATTGTAAAATTCTCTCATGTTTTGTAGACAAAATATCACCTATTTCTCAAGCATCAAATTCTGCTCTTAGTGTACCATATTTTTTATTAAAATATTTAATATAAAATGATAATTTGTTTTACTTTTCCCATCGTTTCAACTACGCACGTGGTGCCAACTCATATAGTACAGCAGTGTCACAAATTAGGAACAGTTAACTTTTTCACCTACTTTTAAAATTTGAACCTCTGCATCTTGCACTAAATCTGCAAAAATTTGTGGATCCTGCTCGATTGGAGGGAATGTATTATAATGAATTGGTACAACAATTTTCGGCTTCAAAAATGAAACTGCACAAGCCGCATCCTCTGGGCCCATCGTAAAATTATCACCAATCGGTAAAAATGCAATATCAATAGGATGGCGCTCTCCAATTAATTTCATATCACTAAACAAAGCGGTATCCCCTGCATGATAAATCGTTAAGTCTTCGATAAATAATAAAATTCCAGCAGGCATCCCCATATATATAATTTCATTATTTTCTGTTACAAATGACGAACCGTGGAACGCTTGCGTGAACTTCACTTTACCAAAATCAAATTCCTTAGCTCCCCCTATATGCATTGGATGCGTTTTCACACCTTGCCAAGAAATCCAATTAGCTAGCTCATTCGGTGCAATGACAAGCGCGTCTTTTTTCTTCGCAAGCTCGACTGTATCACCGACATGATCATTATGACCATGTGTAAGTAAAATAATATCCGGAGCCTCATCAGCAACCTTTAAATCTGTTAGCCCATTCCCGTTAATGAATGGATCTATTAATATTGTTTTCCCATTTGATTGAATTTTAACAACTGAATGTCCATGATAACTAATTTCCATATAAGTTTCCTCCCAGCAGTACATATTGTGCTACATCATTTTTATTCGCTATCCATGCGATTTTTCCCTTTTTTTGATATGCTAGTACAGAGAATAATAGATTCTTTCCTAACAGAGGTATACCTTGTAGGAAACAATTATTCATTTCGTTGAAGCCCCATGCTGGGGAGGCTATTATTTAGCCAAGCACTTGAAATTTTTTTCAATGCACTAAGAGGAGGAACTGTCTATGTTAAAGGTTGAAGAAATTCAAAACTATTTACAACAAAACCAAATTGATGCCGCTTTCGTAACGACACCTGATAATGTTTTTTACGTTTCAGGCTTTAAAAGTAATCCGCATGAGAGATTACTTGGCGTGATGATTTTTAAAGAGGCAGAACCTTTTTTAATTTGCCCCAAAATGGAAATCCCAGATGCGAAGGATGCAGGTTGGCCTTATGAGGTCATCGGTCATCAAGATACTGAAAATTCAATGGAAGTTCTTGCCCAAGCTATTAAAGCTCGTAATGTTAACCCACAAACATTTGCTATTGAAAAAGCTCAGCTCATCGTAGAGCGTTTAGAGGCCCTACAACAATCATTCCCGCAGGCTAGTTTTGTTCGTCTTGACGAAAAAATCAATGCAATGCGAGTAATTAAAGATGAAACAGAATTAGAAAAATTACGTAAAGCTGCAGAACTAGCAGACTATGCTATTGAAATCGGCTGTAAAGAAATTGCTGAAGGCAAAACAGAAATGGAAATCTTAACTGCGATCGAAAGCGCTATTCAGGATAAAGGCTGCAAGATGTCCTTTGAAACAATGGTATTGAGCGGTCCAAAAACAGCCTCTCCACACGGTAAACCAGGTGCTCGAAAAATAGAAAAAGGCGATATGATATTATTCGACCTTGGCGTAATTTACGACGGTTATTGTTCTGACATTACACGTACGGTTGCCTTTGGTGAACCTAGTGAGGCACAAAAGGAAATCTACAACACAGTATTAGCCGCTAACACAAATGCAATCGCAACTGTAAAACCAGGTGTTCGCGCAATGGATTTAGATAAAATCGCTCGCGATACTATCACTGACGCAGGCTATGGCGAATATTTCACACATCGACTTGGTCATGGACTAGGCATTTCTGTACATGAATTCCCATCTGTTACAGGCGCTAATGAAATGACTATGGAAGAAGGCATGGTCTTCACAATTGAACCAGGTATCTATAAATCCGATGTGACTGGTGTCCGCATTGAAGATGATGTGGTAGTAACAAAAGATGGCGTAGAAATACTTACAAAATTCCCGAAAGACTTGATTGTACTGTAAGTTTATTTAAGGAAAAGGAAGCACCATGTCGGTTGCTTCCTTTTTTAGTGTAAAGTATAGCTCTTCCGCTTCCGCAAAGGATTGATCTTTCCTGTAGCGAAAGCGAAGCGACAGCTACAAAGGCCTAAGTATGGAACGGAGCCATAGTTCTTCAACAATACAAAAGGAAGCACTCATCATTAAACATAGTGCTTCCTTTTGTATTGTTACTTATTGAATTAATTCATCAACATTTACATATGGCAAGCCTTGAGAATCTGCAACAGCCTTGTAAACAAGATGTCCATCTATAGTATTAACACCTAGTTTTAGTGCAGCATTTTCAACACATGCTTGTCTGTAACCTTTATTCGCAATTTGTAGCGCATAAGGAATTGTATTATTTGTTAAAGCAATTGTTGATGTACGTGGTACAGCTCCTGGCATATTTGCTACCGCATAATGTACAACTCCGTGTTTTACATAAGTTGGATCATCATGTGTCGTCACTCGATCAGATGTCTCAAAAATTCCGCCTTGGTCAATAGCGATATCGACTACTACTGAACCCGGTTGCATTGACTGAATCATTTCCTCAGAAACAAGCTTTGGTGCTTTAGCTCCAGGAATTAAAACTGCCCCAACTACTAAATCTGAGTTTTTCACTGATTCTGCGATATTATAAGGATTCGACATTAATGTTTGAACATCACGGCCAAACAAATCCTCTAATTGACGTAAACGCTCTGGGCTTAAATCAATAACCGTTACATCAGCACCCATACCTACAGCTATTTTCGCTGCATTTGTTCCAGCTATACCGCCACCGATTACTGTTACTTTACCGCGTGGTACACCCGATACACCACCTAGTAAAATACCTTTACCTTCATGATTCTTCTCTAAGAATTGTGCACCAATTTGCGTTGCCATTTTACCAGCAACTTCACTCATTGGTGTTAAAAGTGGTAAGGATCCATTTGCTAATTGCACTGTTTCATAAGCAATGCCTACAACTTTTTTATTTAAAAGTGCCTGCGTTAATTCAAGCTCTGGCGCTAAATGTAAATAAGTAAATAAGATTTGACCTTCATAGAAGTAATCGTATTCTGATGCTACGGGCTCCTTTACTTTCATAATCATTTCTTGTGCCCATGCTTCTTTTGCTGTCTCAACAATATGAGCACCTGCAGCAACGTAGTCTGCATCTGGAAAGCTTGAGCCTAAACCTGCTCCAGATTCAATGTACACTTCATGACCTGCATTCGTTAATGTAACAACCCCTGCTGGTGTCATAGCTACACGGTTTTCATTGTTTTTAATTTCTTTTGGAATACCAATCTTCATCTTCCCTGTCCCCTTCCATTACCTAAAAAATAAGCACATTTTGTTACATACTCTTCGATGTATTGATGCACCCCTTGCACTTCCATATTACCAAACATAAACAAAAAATGCTTTAATTAAAATAATAATAGATAAAATTTCTAATATTCTAACAATGACAAACATTCCAATTAATATATTGGTAATTAGTTATTCTTGTCGATATGAGATTTCCTGTAGAATGCCTCGAAAGTAACAAAAAAATTGCTTTTTGATAGTACTATTTATTTTTTTGTGCATGTAAATGCCTTCACTTCTTCACATTTTTTATGACGGAAAGTATTTCCTTTAGAAAATCATTTGGTATAATCAACATATACAAATCAGGGAGGTAATTCAAATGGCTAATAAATATAAAAGCATTGTAGTTGCAGTAGACGGTTCTAAGGAAGCTGAATACGCTTTCCGTAAATCGATTGATGTAGCAAAACGTAATGAAGGTGCTGTATTAAATTTAGTAAATGTTATTGACACACGTTCTTTCGCTGCAATCGAAGCATATGATCGTTCAATTGCTGAGCGTGCACAAGCATTCTCTGAAGAGCTATTAAATGGTTACAAAAAACAAGCTGAAGAAGAAGGCTTAACAAATGTTAACCTTGTAATTGAATACGGCTCACCAAAAAATATCATTACAAAAGAGCTTTCTAAAATTGTAGACGCAGACTTAATCATCTGTGGTGCAACTGGTCTAAATGCAGTAGAACGCTTCCTAATCGGTTCAGTATCTGAAGCAATTGTTCGCTCAGCTAAATGTGACGTACTTGTAATCCGTACACCTGAAAATTAATTTTGTCTTACATAAAAGGTATCCTATTTTGGGTACCTTTTTCTTATTGTTGAAAAACCTTTATGACTTTAAGAAGTGCAGTGGGTGATTAGCATGAAGACTGGGCGACTCTTTGGGGATTAGCAATAGAGGAACGAAAATTAACCCTTTCGTTTTTGCAGCGACTCGTAGTAAAAGTTATTTTATTTTATTCTTTTAGCGACAAACTAAAAGGTATCCTATTTTGGATACCTTTTATACTTATTTCCCTTCTTGCCACATCTTCACTTTTTCGAAGAACATAGCAAGAGCTTGTTTATTTTGCATGTTTGGTACTTTTGCTAATAATACTTCTTTTGGAGCATTGAATTCCTTACCTTGCTTTTGCAAAATGACAATGCTCTTTTCAAGTGCTTTATTGGCGAACATTGTATCTGGCAATTGAATAATCGCTTGAATCCAAGCATGCTTTTGAATGTATTTATGCAGTTGTTTCGACTGCTCAGACTCGAAGAGATGGGTTGGTGCTAAGAAAAATAAGTAGCCCCCATCCTTTGTGTAATTAATGGACTGCTCAATAAATAAATGATGTGCATAACTCATTCCTTCTGAAGCACATAGTTCATAATCTAATGCGACGTCTTCATTCGGATAATACCCGACCGGTAAATCACAAACTACAGCATCTGCAGGATTTACTAATAAATCTTGTAAAGCATCTTGACGGAATAGGGAAACGGGCTGCTCTGTCAAATCAGCTGTAGCAGCAGCTATACGAATAAGTAGCTCATCAACTTCTACACCTGTAGCTTCTGTTTTTCCGTCTAATAAATTCATAACTGTTAATAGTAAATTTCCTGTACCTACTGCTGGATCTAAAATAGATATTTTTTCTGTTTTTAGTCGCTCTGCAAATAGTTGCTCCACAAAATAACCAACTAATAATCCAAGAGTATCAGGTGTCATTTGGTGATTCGGTTGAGAACCTTTTCGCATCCCCTTTAAAACAGCAATTTGAATTGCTTTGCGCACATCTTCCTTTGTAGCACCGTCTTGTGAAAAGTCAACTTCCCCATCTAACCATGCCTCTAAACCATCTAAAATCCCCTCTAGTAATGTAACATTATGTTCTTTTTCTATTTTTTCAGCATGTTCATTTAGCTTACCAAATAACTTTTCGATATTTTCCATACATAACTTCCTTTCAAGCAGAAAAGAGCCGTGACAAAAACTTGTCACAGCCCCTTTGTCTAGTAATATCTTAGCCTAATATCAATAAATTATGCTAGTGCTTTGACAGCTGCAATTGCCGCTTCATAGTCTGGATGGTTTGTTGCTTCAGGAACATATTCCACATATGTCACTTTGTCATTTGCATCCACAACAAACACTGCACGCGTTAGAAGGCGTAATTCTTGGATGTAGACACCGTATGCTTCACCAAATGAAAGATCACGGTGATCCGAAATTGTTTGAACAGCATCAATGCCTGCTGCACCACACCAACGTTTTTGAGCAAATGGAAGGTCAACAGATACGGTATAAATAACTACATTATCCCCTAACTTTGCTGCTTCTTCATTAAAACGACGTGTTTGTGCGTCACAAACACCAGTATCTAATGATGGTACAACGCTAAATAAACGAATTTTCCCCTCTGAATCTTTTAATGTAACAGGTGATAGATCATTCGCTAATACAGTAAAGTCTGGTGCTTTGTCTCCAACCTTTACTTCGTTACCTACAAGTGTTACTGGGCCATTTTTAAATGTTACTTGTGCCATATAAACGCCTCCTAATCTTCATATGTACATAATATTACTAAATGGAGGGAATTAATTGCAACTAAGACAGCTCATCAAAATAGTTTTGAAAGAATTTTCTCGAACCTGTTCTACCATAATTGCTTATGATTGCACCATTTCCCCAAGCTCATCACCATAATATAGGGTTGATTTTCGTTCCGACTAGCGATTTAGCAGCTTGGCGCAGGAAATGTTTTTTGCGCGACAGCGAAGCGACAGCAGCAGGGTGTTTTTTGCGCGACAGCGAAGTGGCAGCAGCAGGGTGTTGGTAATGAAGGGGTTATCACAGATCGTGATACATTTTCCTCTATTGCTAATTCCCAAAGAGTCACCCCGCCTGAACGAAGTCGCTATAATTAAATGTCATCCCAACTTTCGGGACTTTTCTCCAATGAACAAATCATTAATCACCTCTACCATCACAAAAAAAGCTGTCTCACCGTAATGAGACAGCTCAAGCCATTATTCTTCGTTATGTTTTTCCAGCTTTTCAGGTTCTGATTTTTCCTCTAGAGGTGCAGATTTAGTCTTTTCCTCTTTGATTGGCAAATATGATTGCACAATATCTTTTTCAACATAAACTTTTTCATGAACGACTGTTGTATCCGCGAAATAATCATGTAGACCTTGATTGTTTGGTAAAATGCCTACAAGAATATAAAGTGGCATGAAAATGCTATTGATGATACGCCCTATCCAATCACGGAATAACACATCTGACCAAGTCAGTTTATCATGCTTTAATGAAATAACACGCAATCCAAATATCATTTTCCCTAATGTTTGCCCAAAAAACTTCGTCATTAATACGAAATAACTGTAATAAAGAATAGCAGATAAAATCGAAATCGGTGCATACCATACAGTCTCAGATAATGACCAATCCATTAAATAAAAAATTGGGTTAACGAGAATTCCACCTATAGCTGTAATAACGAATCCATCTAATAAAAATGCCCAGAAACGTATCCAAAAGCCTGCCGTTTTTAACGCATAATTTTTATTCGTAATTGGCTGATTTATTAGGAACGTATTCTCCATAGAGGGTGAACCTTGCATAACAATATCATTGTTTGTCATTGTACTCCCTCCTTAGTTTTCGCCATATAAGTACATCATTTTTGGTGCTTTATAATCTGCCATAATTTTCATCAACATTTTTTCCTCTGCTGAAGGGCCAAACATTGATCCAATCTTCATCCCAACATATGATGGCCAACCACCCGTCTCATATGAATACTCAAATAATTCTGCGTCCTCTAAACTAAAGTCTTTACGCATTGCAGTAATTGCTGCTTCCTCATCGCCAATCTCATCTACTAAGCCCGCTTCCAGAGCCTTCTTACCACTAAGAATTCGACCATCGGCAACTTTTTTCACATTAGCTTCAGACATATTACGACCTTTTGCCACAATATGAACGAATTCCTGATATGTTTCATTAATCATGTCTTGCATCATAGCACGCTCTTCTGGTGTTACTTCACGCATTGGGCTAAGCATATCTTTATGTTCACCAGATTTAAACGTCTCATATTTAATCCCAACTTTTTCTGCTAATGCCTGATAATTAATAGATTGCATAATGACACCAATTGAACCTGTAATTGTATCACGTTGCGCAAATATTTTATCTGCAGGCGCTGAAATATAATAACCACCTGAAGCTGCCATCGAATCCATAGTTACATAGATTGGAATTTGTCTCTCTTCTTTAATTTCCATGAGTTTTTTATAGATTTCAGCTGATTCCTTTACACCGCCACCTGGTGTATTAACACTTAAGACGATACCTTCCACAGTCTTATCATTTAAAATGTTTTCTAATTGATCTAAGAAAAATTGATGATCATAAGAAACTGGTTCCCAAAACGTACTTGAGCCAACATCTTGAATCGTACCATCAACCTTTAAGTATGCAATACGTTTATCCATATCGCCGCTTTCTTTAACTTCTTCCATCACAGTTAAATCATTTCCCGCCACCAAGCTATCAAAATTACTGAAGAAATTCGATTTAAAAATTGCAAAAATTGTGTTGATCCCTAATGAAAACAATAATAATACACCTGCAATTATTAAAGCGGTCCACCTTTTACCATTCATATCTTTCCGCCTCCTCATAACGTTATACGATTGATATCCAAATTTGTTTCATACTTATTGCAATAATATGCTTAGCACCTTAACATGGGGTTGACTTTTAACTAGTCCAATCCACTTATAAACAAGTTACACATTTTAACAAATAACATTCCCAAATTTCGGTAACTGACCAATACTATGCAAAAGCTTTAACCAATCCAACTTATTCAACCTATACTACATTATCTTCTATTAAAAAAAAATCAAAGTTCATAAAAAAAGCAGGAACTTTGATTTTCGACATTATTTCCTAGGAAATTAACGATGATTACTATATTGGATTTTTTCTTGCTCACGTAATTCGACACGGCGAATTTTGCCTGATGTAGTCTTTGGTAGCTCAGTAACAAACTCAATAGCACGAGGATATTTATAAGGAGCTGTTAAAGTTTTTACATGGCTTTGTAGTTTTTTTATAAGCGTTTCATCACCCACTACTCCATCAGTCAGCACAACAAATGCCTTCACGACATTTCCACGAATTTCATCGGGACTCGCAACTACGGCCGTTTCTTTTACTGCTGAATGCTTCAATAACGCGTCTTCTACCTCAAATGGACCTATCGTATACCCAGACGAAATAATGACATCATCCCCACGTCCTTCAAACCAAAAATAGCCATCTTCATCTTTATATGCACGATCTCCTGTAATATACCATTCACCCCTAAATTGTAAATTTGTACGTTCGGGATCGTTTAAATATTTCTTAAATAACGCGGGTGATTCACAGTGCACAGCAATATCTCCTACTTCTCCAATTACAGTAGGATTTCCAAAATCATTAATAATTTCAACCGTATTACCTGGGGTAGGTCTGCCCATTGAGCCCATTCTAGCCTCCATCCCTACCATTGTTCCAACAAGTAGTGTATTCTCTGTTTGTCCATAACCATCTCGTACTTGTACATTGAAGACGTCGGAAAATACTTTTATCACTTCACTATTTAAAGGTTCACCGGCTGACACTGCCTGACGTATCGTACTTAAATTGAAGTCTTGCAAATTTTCAAGACCTGCCATAAATCTGTATTCTGTCGGTGTGCAACATAGAATATTAATATTGAATTTCTCAAGCAATGAAAGGTAGGTTGCCGCATCGAAGTGACCTTTGTAAACAAATGCTGTCGCACCACTTCCTAAAGTAGCAAGGAACGGACTCCATATCCATTTTTGCCAACCTGGTGCTGCGGTAGCCCAAACAATGTCATCTTCTTGTACACCTAACCAATTTGGTGCAGTAGTTCGCAAATGCGCATAACCCCAGCTATGTGTATGAACCGCTGCCTTTGGATTGCCGGTTGTACCACTCGTATAAGCTAAAAATGCAATGTCTGTACTCTTAGTCGGTGTAGAACTTATGTAAGTCGTCGGTTGATTTTGCATTTTTTCAAGCAATGGCTGCCAAGGTTCCTGTGCATGACCAATGACAAACTGCTGTATTTCTTGTAAATTTCCAACATTATCGAATTGTTCAATATAAGGTTCAAATGCAACAACGCCTTTTGCATTGGCATGATTGATTCGATATTCAATATCCTTCGTTCTTAGCATTTCTGAGCTAGGTATAATCGTTAAGCCTGCCTTTAAGGCAGCAATATAAACGATATACGCTTCAACTGATCTTGGCACCATAACCAAAATAACGTCACCTTTTTTTAAACCTTGAGTTGTAAATACATGTGCTGCCTGGTTTGCCTTTTCAAGTAAAGCTCGATATGTTAAGTATTGAATTTCCTCATCTTCGTTATAAACTAATAATGCATTTTTAGTAGAATCCTGTGCATATTTTTCAATTTCATCTGAAATGTTATACCATTCTGGTGCGATTAAATCTTCTCTTTTCATGGCAAATGCCCCCTTTTGTACGCTCATTATAAAACTCAATTTTTATCATTTTCAATGGAATTCACTCCAATTCATTAAAGTCGTGACAACTATCATGCTCTGCTATATGGCATCAGTCACGTATTGGTACTATCAATTTTGACATAGCATTAGTGCTGTTTTCGCGAAGAAAAAATAACCTATTGAACACGAATGAATAATATGATACATTTTGGTCAACTAAAAGCATGATTGCAGGGGGACTCAATTAGAGTTGAGAAGGTAAAACCTGACCCTTTGAACCTGTTAGTTAATACTGACGTAGGGAGCAATTCACATCTATTTACTGATGAAAGGCTCTTTTACGTGTTTTTTTCTACACGAAAAAGAGCCTTTTTTGCACGCTTACGTCCATCCAACAAGGAGGACTAAAAATGTTATTTCATACTATCCGTAAACAAAATCCATTAATTCATTGCATTACTAATTATGTTGTAGCTAATTTCCAAGCAAATGGCTTATTAGCTATAGGCGCTTCACCAGTTATGGCAGATGACAGTCATGAAGTTGAAGAAATGGTCGCAATTGCCTCAGGCTTATTAATAAATATCGGTACCCTTAATGAGCGAATGAAAGAATCAATGTTACTTGCAGGAAAAAAAGCAAATGCTCTTGGCATTCCCGTTGTTTTAGATCCTGTTGCTGCAGGTGCAACAACTTACCGGAAACAAACGGTACAACAATTACTCAAGGAAATAAATTTTGCTGCTATTCGTTGTAATGTCGGAGAGCTTGCAGCAATAGCCGATATAGAATGGCAACAAAAAGGCGTAGATAGTGGTAGTGGTTCAATTTCTTTAGAAGTTGAGGCACAAAAAGTAGCTCAGCTTTACAATTGTATTGTTATTGTGACCGGTGAAAAGGATTTTATTACTGATGGCGAACATCAGCAATGGATTACAGGTGGAAATTCACAAATGACAGAAGTCACTGGAACAGGTTGCTTATTGAGTGCCATTTGTTGTGCTTCCTACCTTGTAGGAAATAAGGCATTTGACCAATTAATAGAAACATTATCTCTTTATAAAAAAGTAGCAGAGCAAGCTGCTTCTTCCACTTCATCTATTGGCGATTTTCAAATTGCAGTTTTGAACGAACTACACCGCCTCTCCAAGGGTGGTGAACAATGATGCATATTGTAACGACAATTGCTGGTTCTGATAGCGGTGGCGGCGCAGGAATACAGGCTGATTTAAAAACATTCCAGGAATTAAAGGTATTTGGAACGTCTGTTATTACAGCTTTAACCGCCCAGAATACACTCGGGGTATCGGATGTTTTACCAATTGAAGTTAGTTTTGTCGAAAAACAACTTCAAGCGCTTGTCGAAGATTTTTCAATAAGTGCTATAAAAACTGGAATGCTGTTTTCCTCGGAAATTATTCAATCAATCGCACGGATTTTAACTGCAATAAATTGTCCGCTTATAGTAGATCCTGTCATGATTGCTAAAGGTGGCGAAAGCTTATTACAGCAAGAAGCAATTGAGGCATTACGCAGTTATTTGCTTCCTTTAGCAACAGTGGTCACACCGAACATTCCAGAGGCAGAAACCCTTTCTGGAAGGAAAATCACTTCTTTAACAGATATTAAAGAAGCAGCTAACGTCTTATTACAAATGGGCATTCAATGCGTCATTATTAAAGGTGGTCATTTAGAGGATAAACGTTATGCTACTGATTATGTATTTTTCCAAGATGGTCGGTCATTTTCCATGCAGTCCACTCGTATTGCAACGAAAAACACGCATGGTACAGGCTGTACGTTTTCCGCAGCATTAACTGCTTTTCTTGGTCGTGGACTATCTATAGAAGATGCGATTGTAGAAGCTAAAAAATTTATTCAATTAGCTATAACTCATGATTTATCAATCGGTAATGGACATGGTCCTACAAATCATTTTGCTTATCAAAACTTGAAAAATTCCTGCGAGGTGATCATTCATGAAACGTGACGATCTACAGCTATATTTTATAATGGGTACAAGTAATGTTTTCAAACACGAGCCATTAAACGTTTTAGAGAAAGCACTGCAATCAGGAGTTACGATGTTTCAATATCGCGAAAAAGGACCAAATACATTAACTGGGCAAGCCTATGAAGATTTTGCTCGTAAATGTCAAAAGCTCTGTCAACAATATCATGTTCCGTTTATCGTCAACGATGATATCGAGCTGGCTATAAAGCTTAGAGCAGACGGTGTTCATATTGGGCAAGAGGACTTTCCTGTGTCGATGGTGCGTAATAAAATTGGCAACATGATTTTAGGCGTTTCTGTTCATTCACAAGCTGAATTACAAACTGCTCTACAATATGGTGCTGATTATGTAGGAATTGGTCCGATTTTTTCAACCACTTCTAAAAGTGACGCCAATCCACCTAGTGGAACGAATTTTTTACAACAAGCTCGGATGCAATATCCGGATCTCCCTATCGTTGCAATTGGAGGCATAAACTGTTCGAATGCTCCTATAGTATTTAAAGCAGGTGCTGATGGAATAGCAGTTATTTCTGCAATTTGCCAAAGTGAGGATATTGCAAATACAGTCTCTACATTGAAATCATTTGTAGGATAATGGTAGTGGGGATCTTTATCTTTTCCAAGCGGATTTTTACAATGGGAGGGCATGACGCTTCTCTTTTGATATAGATAAATTACGCCCATTCATACGGGATAAAAATTGATAAATTTAAACAAACTAAAACCAGTGCCTTTTACGGTCACTGGTTTTAATTTTATAATTGCGATTATGCAATTATAGGTTGTTGTTTGGCATACCTTTTAATTGTGATTCTGCCATTTGTACAAGACGTTTAGTGATTTCACCGCCAACGGAACCGTTAGCACGAGCTGAAGCGTCAGCTCCTAATTGAACACCAAATTCTTGTGCAATTTCGTATTTCATTTGATCAAGTGCGTGCTCTACACCAGGTACAGCAAGCTTGTTTGAACTGCGATTTGAAGTCATGTCTCTCACCTCCTTGTGAATATAGAATGTGCGATATTAGATTTTTAATACAAATTTTTTTTAGGTAAATTGTGCCACGAAGGAAATAAACAAAAAGCCGACTCAAGATTTTGAGTCGGCTCGTTCGCTTAGGAAATCGCAAGTTTCTTCTATAGAAGATCTGCAAATTTATCGGCTTCTTGCTCTTTTTTCGGGAAAATATAGACTTCACGGTTTTTCGCTGCTCGTTCGATTAGCTCATCAAAATCCGAGAAGCTTTCGTAATGCTCAACCTTTTCAAGCTTCGGCTTTGTTTTTGGACTTGCTGGAGTAAAAATTGTACAGCAGTCTTCAAATGGCTGAATTGACGTTTCGTATGTGCCTATTTTCTCTGCAATATCGATAATTTCTAATTTATCTGATGAGATTAATGGACGTAAAATTGGTGTGTTAGTTACGGCATTAATAGCTGTTAGACTTTCAAGAGTTTGACTCGCTACCTGTCCAAGACTTTCACCTGTAACAATTGCTAATGCACCAATTTCTTCTCGTACTTTGTCAGCAACTTTTAGCATCATACGACGAGTGGTTGTCATCGATACATTAGAAGGTACTTTTTCTTTAATAAGAACTTGGATTTCAGTGAAAGGAATCACATGTAAACGTATACTAGCGCCAAATTTCGTTAATTCATTAGCCAGCACCTTTACTTTTTCTAATGAATTTTGGCTTGTATAAGGTGGACTAAAGAAGTGTATCGCTTCTAAGCGCACTCCACGTTTCATCATTAAATAACCTGCAACAGGACTATCTATTCCACCAGAAAGCATTAATAAAGATTTACCATTTGAACCTACAGGCATTCCACCTGCACCCGGAATAACTTGTGCCATCATATATGTTGCATCATGACGCACCTCTACACGAAGCTCGATATCAGGCTGTTTCACCTTTACTGATAAATTTTGATATCGTGGTAATACATAACTACCAATTTCACGTTGAATAGCATGAGATTCTAACGGGAATGTTTTATCTGTACGCTTTACTTCTACTTTAAAAGTAAGCTGCTCATTTTTAAATGTATCCATAATTGTTATGGCAAGTTTTTTCATGGCCTCCATGTCTTTTTCACATGCTGCCACTGGACTAAAAGATTGGATACCAAAAATTTTAGGTAATCCTTTTAATAGAACGTCCATTTGTGTTTCATTTTCAATGCCGATAAACATACGGTCGCGCTCTGTGCGAATGTGTAAATGTCCTAAATCAGCAAACGCATGACGAATGTTCTCGCGTAAACGACGAATAAAATCCATCTTGTTGCGACCTTTTGTAGAAAGCTCACCATATCGAATTAAAATTTCTTTCCAAATCATTTTTAATATTCTCCTTTAAGTTCCATCAATACTTCATCTAATACTTGTTTAAACTTTACTATATCTTCATTTGTTACATGCGCTCCAAAACTTATACGAATAACACCCTTTTTATAGTGCTCATCAATATTTAAAGCTTCAACAACATGGCTTGTTTTTGTCTGTTTCGATGAGCAAGCACTCGATGTCGACACAATTACATTGCGTTTTTGCAATGCATTGATAATGACTTCACCTTTTAAGTCGCGAATACTAAAAGATAAAATATGTGCCGCACCTTGTGGGGTTGATAAAATATGCACTACATCTCCATAACCACGTAATTGCGTACATATTTCATCATTCCATTGTCGATATTTTTTTGCACGATTATTCATCGTCTCGACCGCCATTCGGGCTGCTTTGGATAAAGCTACTGCTTGCGGTACAGCTACTGTTCCACTACGTAAACCAAACTCCTGCCCTCCGCCAAGTGCATACGGTTGCCATTTCATTTTTTTACGGAACGCTAGTACACCTGAACCTTTAAAGCCATGAATTTTATGGCCAGAAATTGAAATACAGTCTGGTCCATCTTCATCGTTAAATGATATTGGTAACTTTCCAAAGCTTTGTACAGCATCCACGTGAAAAGCTGCCCGACTTGATTCATGAATAATTTTTGCAGCTTCAAAAATTGGTTGGATAGCACCCATTTCATTATTTACATGCATCATACTTACTAAAATGGTATCCTTGCGCACTTTTGTACGAAGCTCCTCTAAAGAAATAACACCATTTTTATCGACTTGTAAGTATTCAACATCAAAACCTTCTTGCTCAAGTTGCTTAACAGATTCAAGAACAGATGGATGTTCAACTTCGGTTGTTAAAATATGATTTCCTTTATGTGTATTGCTACGTGCTAAACCAAATATAGCCGTGTTATTGGATTCAGTACCACCTGATGTAAATAGCACATTTTTTGCTTCTGTCTGCAAAATATCTGCTACTTGCTCACGTGCACGCATTAACAATTCGTTTGATTCAACACCCATTGCATGAATGGAAGCAGGATTAGCATAATACTGCTCATTCACTGCCATAAATGCTTGCATAACCTCTTTTAAAGGTTTTGTTGTTGCACTGTTGTCTAAATAGATTGTATTAACTTCCATTAATATTCACACACTTTCAAAACGTTGATTTAACGGTATTTATCATAACGCAATCTTCAGCGATTGACTACTAACTTTAACAATTATCCTAATTTAATCGCTTATTGTTTACTTTTAATGTGCAAAACCACCCATTATAGAGTGGCATATCAAAATTTACTATGAGCGTTTCCTGACTATAAAAATTTGAGTTTTACATTGTGTTAGGCTTTTACTATAACGTGAGGTTGATTTCCGTTCCGGCTGCGCGCTTTGTAGCTGTCGCTTCGCTTTCGCTACAGAAAACATTTGTTGCTGTCGCTTCGCTTTCGCTACAGAAAACATTTGTTGCTGTCGCTTCGCTTTCGCTACAGAAAACATTTGTTGCTGTCGCTTCACTTTCGCTACAGAGCAAAGCTTCGTGGGGGCGTCCGATGAGCCGCTTCACTCGCGATCTGATCTGAACCCGAGGAGTCGCCCAACCTCCACTCCAATCAACTTATATACATGACATATGCTTTAAATAAATGCCATCCTCCACTTTCAGCGACCATATTTAAACTATATTTCAACACCGTATTGATAAACCCTAGTTAAACATGCTTATTTTTAATCTTTCTTCATTGTTATAAATTCAGTTGAAGCTGTAAATTCCATGACTTTTGTAAAGCCTAATTTTTCATACAGGTGAATTGCTCTTGTATTAAATGTAGCTACTGTTAAACGAAGAGGACTTTGATTTTCTTGTTGTAGCTGATTTAAAATAAACAAAAAAAATTCTGAACCATAACCTTTTCCTGTTAGCTCAGGCTTCATCCCGATCCCCACATCAATATACTCGTCTAAATACGCACCATAATTACGCCCTATAGGTACTTGTGCTGATGTTCCTGTACAGAAAAAACCAACTAGCTCTTCTTTATCATTAACAATTGCATAATACGGACTTTCAAGAATTTCTTTTAAAGATTCATCGCATAGATCATTGTTATAAAAATCATATGGTTCCTCATATTTCCAACATAAAATATCAGTCGCAAAAATTTCATTCATTTCCCGAATATAAAATTGCATTTGAAACACCTCTAATAGTTTTTAATCAATATCGTAGTGAGACAGCATGTCAAGCTTCCCGTTCCATTTCTCATTAAAATTGAATGCGTAGCTTCCTCAAACGTTTCAAATATGTTTATTGAAATTTGCACCTTTATAACAAAACTGCCTAAAAAGTATTAACTATACCTTTTAGACAGCTGATGTAATTCTTTATTATGCTTGACTATTTTGATGCGTTTCTTCTGCTACAAGTTCTTGAATTCGCTTTAAAGCACCTGGCTCCATTTCTTCAACTGCCGTTCCAGCCTCTTCTAATGCCTTGGAATAGCGGAATTGATTAAAGGATTTTTCTGCTTCTCTTAAACAACTATGCAACTTAGGATTTGTGGCACGATGACGGTTACCATACTGAATAATACGTTCAATCAGCATTACATTTTCAATCAATTCATGCGCCTTCGCTTTTACATCCTCTACACAAAGTGTTGCAGCATTTAAATTGTTATGAACTGTTCCCATATTGAGTGGTACCTCTTGAAGGCTTTGCATAACTACGTAAATATGCTCTGCCGCCTCATCTAGACGAGCGTCCATCTCTTCAGGGATACCTGGAATATTCGCCTTATTCAATAGACGATCTGTTTCTTGCAATGTTTTCTTTAAGTTTTCTACTTGTGCACGGGCCTTGTTTTCATCAATTCGGAGCTTCTTCATCGTATTTGATAAGTGACCTTGCTCCTCATGAATACGTTCAAGTTCCTCGTTAATTTCAATCAATTCTTCCTGCAAACTTGAGTATGCAGATTTTTCCTCCCTAACACGCATCGCTAATAAATCATAGCGACGTTGTAAAGCCTCTAATTGCTTTAATGCAGCTTTTGGAATTTCGGCATCTTTTTCATTTAAACGATAGCTTTGCTGCACAAACGTTGCTTCATCACTTACTAATCTTGTTGAACTTATAACATTAGTAATGGAGCTTAATAAACGATCACAATTTTGGTCAACGTAATTTTTAGCAATAACTTCTTTTTCAAGTAGATCGTAAAAGTGATCAATCTCTTCATTTATTTCAGCTACACGTGGTTTAACAACGCTTAAATTAAGCTCTGCTAATTCATTTTTTAATGTTTCAAATTCTTCATCAAATTTATCGAGCCCCTTAGTTAGCTCTAAATGCTGTAAATAGTAGGATTGCTCCTCCATTTCACGCTGGCCACTACGCAATTCTTGTACCGCTCCTGGGAGCTTTACTTGCAATTCAGTCAAAATTGTTGGGACATCATTAATATATTCAAATGTCTGTTGTGATTCTTGGTTCAATCCAATAACAATTTCTCGTGCCTGCAAATAATTCCCTTCGCTAGTAAGAACATCGAATTCCTCAAACTTTTGAACAAACATCTCCAGCTTTTTCTCCAGAGCCGGTAATGCTACACCAAATGAATGTTGGTGAGCTAACAATGTTTTACGTGCAGAGCGATAGTATTCTTTTAATTGTTCAATTTCAATACGATTTTTTTCTTCGCTGCCAATTAATTCATTTAGTTCTTCTAAGATTTTATCTTTATCTTGTTCACATTTTTGAATATAATCTTCTATCTCACGTTCAATTAACGTTGCTTTCTTAAAACGAAGTCTATTAATTTGATCCTCTGCATCAAATAAAAGTGAATCAATTTTTGTCATATGTACATCGATGACTTCATCCCAGCTATTACGCCATCGTTCAAACATCTCTTCCGTTTCACCGTTCATGTTCAAAGATTTAACTTTTGAAATTTCCTCATTTATGGGATTGTTTTGTATTTGTGATTTTTCATTTTCAAGTTTAGCAATGATTGTTGTATGTTTTCGTCGCATCATAAATCCTACTATCGCTAAAATTAATAGTAGGATAACCGGAATGATGATATACTCCATCGTAAGCCTCCTATTCTACAATAAACGAATTGGCTAGTTGTTTTTATTATATACTATGTTATCGCCTTTTGTACTAAAATTTGAGTGTTTTTTATGTATTTACGCCTTTCTAGAATAACACCTACTTAAATTTTGAACAATTTGCGCAAATAAAAGTGTTTGGTCCAAAAGCTAAAGGAGTGGTAATTTTATGAAATGTGACGGCCATGTTCATAGTCCTTATTGTCCACATGGTACTTCTGATTCATTTAAGCAATACATTGAAAAAGCAATTTCTCACAACTTTACTGATATCACCTTTACAGAACATGCACCATTACCATTGAATTTTACTGACCCTACACCTCAGCAAGATAGTGGTATGAATCCGGAATTTTTAATGCCTTATTTTGAAGATTTACAACGCCTTCAAGCGGAGTATGCGCAAGATATTCGCATTCATATCGGTCTTGAGGTGGACTATATTCAAGGCTTTGAACAAGAAACTCGTCAATTTCTTGATACATATGGACACTTTTTAGATGACTCTATTTTATCTGTCCATTTTTTACAATGGCAAAATACCTTTGCATGCATAGACTTTTCTCCAGAAAGCTTTATGGCTTTTTCAAAAAAAGTGGGTTCTATTGAACAAGTGTATAATTTATATTATGATACCATCCTACAATCCATTAAAGCAGATTTAGGGCAATACAAGCCTAAGCGCATTGGACATCCTTCACTTATTCACAAATTTCAATTAGCACATAAGATGAAAATTGATGATTCTACGCGGATTCGGGAAGTTTTAGATTTAATGAAGGAAGAAGGCTATGAGCTAGATTTAAATAGTGCTGGTTTAAGTAAAACATATTGTCAGGAACCTTATCCACCTTTACCCTTTATCGATTATAGTAAATCGATTGGGCTACCAATTGTTTTTGGTTCAGATGCTCATAGTGTTGCTGATTTACATCAACACTATAATGTTATATTTCCAAAATAAATAACTTTCAAACGAGGTGCTATTATGTTTACACAAATTAATTATGAAGGACCCATTGCCGAGCAATATAATACATTAGCCAAACAGTTAGATGCCTTACTTACGGGAGAAAGCGATCGCATTGCTAATTTAAGCAACGCCTCTGCTTTACTAAATCAATTCCTACCAAACATTAACTGGGTTGGTTTTTATGTATTACAGGGGGATGAACTTGTATTAGGGCCATTCCAAGGCTTACCTGCCTGCGTCAGAATACCAATTGGACGCGGAGTTTGTGGAACAGCTGTAGACAAAGCAGAAACAATAGTAGTAAAAGACGTACATGACTTTCCTGGACATATTGCCTGTGATGCTGCATCCCAATCCGAAATTGTTATTCCCTTAATAAAAGAAGAACAGGTCATCGGTGTTCTTGATATCGATAGTCCAATCGTAAACCGCTTTTCAAAGGAAGATCAAGAAGGGTTAGAGATATTCGTTAAAACCTTACTTCTCCATTTATAAAAAATACCCTGAAATGATGTATTGTCATTTCAGGGCATTTCAGCACATAAGGCTGACGTTTTCTTTATTTCACATTATAAATTGTTTTGATAAGATCGATCATGAACACAAAATCGATTTTTGCCACTGTTTTTCGCTTCATATAGCGCTGTATCTGCATGGAGGAAAACAGACTGAAAAGCTGGATGGTACTGTTCGTCCCATGTTATGAGACCTGCTGAAATAGTCACCTGAGGATCTGTTGTATTTGGAATTTTTGCAACGATTGTGGCTGCTAATTCGATTGCTTCTTTTTCATCAATATTTGGGATATACACAGACATTTCTTCTCCACCCCAGCGTGCACAGATGCCACGAGCTCCAATCGTTTCTTTTAACTGGACCGCAATTTGCATAAGAATCTTATCACCAATTTGGTGACCATACGTATCATTAATACGTTTGAAATTATCAATATCAATAAGTAAAAACATCCCTGATTGATCATTTTTAAGGGATCTTTCTACATACTGATCTAAATAACTTCTTGCATATAATTTTGTTAAATGGTCCAAATCTACCATTTCTTGAAGTTGATTACGTAGTATAGAGTTTGCAATTGCTAAAGAAGAGTGATGGATTAATGATTGCATTAATTTAAAGCTATCAAATGAAAAGAAATATGGCTCCTTGTGTAACACAATACTAAAGCCGTTAATTTTTTCTTCCATTAAAATCGGGATTGCCATAATTGAACGATATTCAATTTGATTAGGGGTTAATCGACTGAAATCGGCAATAAATAGTGGATCGTTAGTATGTTCGAAATGATGTTCAACATGTTTGATATATGTTTGACCCTTCTCTGCATTGAATAAGGCTGTACTAGCATCCGTCACTTTAAAGGTATCATTATGTTTAAAAGCGAAACAAACTTCCATAGGTTGAAAAGATTTCATTAACTGTTTTTGAAGGAAAAGTAACATTTCATTTATGTCAATCCTCATATTTAAACGATGCGATGTTTCATTGATGAGTTGTAAATCACTTACAAGGCGATGTGATTGATGATATAATTTCGCATTTTCTAGCGCATTTCCAGATGTTTGTGCTAGCATTCGTACAAAATCTTTTTCAGTCGTTGAAAAAAGATATGTTGTAGGTGCACTTACTTGTAAAATACCATAAATTGCTTGTCTTCCTTTTATAGGGGCGTTTAATAATCGACAATTCAAATCGCTTGCTAGCTCCGTCGTCAACTCTCCTGAGACAAAAGCCTCAATTGTCGCTGGTCTTTCAGATAAGTAATCAAATAGCTTAATATCGATCGTCGTATGGCGGTCTTGATCATTCGATAGTATAAGCTCCACATTAAACTCTGGAAAATTATCCTTAATATTTTTCAAGACATTTTCTAAAATTAAATCAATATCCATAGTGGAATGAAATAAATCTGTCATATTGTACAATTTTCTATATTGATCTTCATTCACTTTTACTTGAAGATTTTCTCTAATTATCTGAAAGAACTTCGTGAGCGTTTCAATAAACTCTTCCCCATAATCTGAAGCCATAAAGTCTGTCCAGGCATCGGTTGCCTCAACGAGTAGCACACCAATTGGATTTTTACCATCTGCTTGGAAAAGCACCATATCTGTCATCATCATATATGCTTCTTTTTCTTTTAATATATAAGGGACTTTCACCAACTTCTGTTGATAAAAGTTAGCTTCAATCATTAACCATGACACAGCATTTAGTTTTGTTTCAATTGTTAAAGTAGCCATTTCTTCAACAGGTATTAAAGAATTGCCTTCAAAACCAAGAAATGCCATTTTCACAATTCCAAAGCGCTTCTTTAGACACTGTTCTAATGAGCAAAAATACTCATTAAAACCGGCTTGTTCCTTAGAACTCACCCAAATGCTCAAAACATCTGATTTTATATATTTTAGCGTTTGTAAATGGTCTGTCATGAAATCACCTTTTCTATATAACGTCCAAATCAATACTATTAACTTATAATATAGTATACATAATTTGTGTCATTTTGACTATGTTATTCTATTTTACTTTTACATTTCACATTCCACACTGTACCATTAACTACTCTTGTGTTCAGAAATATGTATAAAGAGGAAATTTATACTATTACCTTTTTTCGAAAATAGTTAGTCTAATAATTGACGTCTATGTAATAAGCCGTTACAATGGAGTTTGTGTAAAATAAACGCAGCAGTGGTATAAGCTTATTACTGTATTTTATTCCTCTATTCTATTTAGTATAACTAAACAGATTCTAAACAAATAGATGGTGTATTGCGTAACCTAAAGGCTGCATAGGCGAAAATACATGAAAATAAAATGCGTATAAGAATGGGTACTACTGGTTTTTGTTTTACAACAAAAAAACCAAATTTAAAGGAGGAGACAACAATATGTCTCGTTATACAGGTCCATCTTGGAAATTATCACGTCGTCTTGGTATCTCACTAAGCGGTACAGGTAAAGAAATCGAAAAACGCCCTTACGCACCAGGTCAACACGGTCCAAACCAACGTAAAAAATTATCAGAATACGGTTTACAACTTCAAGAAAAACAAAAACTTCGTCACATGTACGGCATGAACGAACGTCAATTCCGTACTCTATTTGACCGCGCTGGTAAAATGAAAGGTGTACACGGTGAAAACTTCATGATCCTTCTTGAAACTCGCCTTGACAACCTAGTTTACCGTTTAGGTTTATCTCGTACTCGTCGTGGATCTCGTCAATTAGTAAACCACGGCCACATCTTAGTAGATGGCAAACGCGTTGATATTCCTTCATACAGCGTAAAACCAGGTCAAACGATTTCTCTTCGTGAAAAATCTCAAAACCTTGCTGTAGTAGCAGAAGCAATCGAAGTAAACAACTTCGTACCTGACTACTTAACATTTGATGCTGACAAAAAAGAAGGTACATTCACTCGTCTTCCAGAGCGTTCTGAATTATCAGCTGAAATCAACGAAGCATTCATCGTAGAGTATTACTCTCGTTAATTAAATTGCTCTGCAAAGAGTAGTTTAGAAAACCCTAGAAAGCCTTTTACATTAAGGTTCTCTAGGGTTTTTGCTTTTTATCGACGATGCTAAATATTATGGTTGCTCCTTTATAAACAACTTATATTCATCCACAAATCTCTCTGATTCCTCCAAGAACGGATAATGGTTACTTTTTTCAAAAATAACTAATTTTGAGTTCGTTATTTTATCATGCATTTCAATAGAATATATTACAGGACACTGTACATCATATCTACCACACATTATTAAAGTTGGCGTTACTATAAATCCTAACTTTTTCGACACATCATATACTTGCAATTCTCGACTAAAAAAGTTCAAACGAATTGCAGATATTTCCTTACTTATACTTAGAGAAAAAAGTTCATCATATTTATCAGGCTCAAATAAAGATAGCTTCGTCCTTTAAGCTTTTAGTTTATTTCTTTTTTCTGTTAGTAAATCTGGGCGTTTTAAGATTTCAATCAGTTCTTGCATTCTGTTGAATTTAGGGTGTTCGGGATTATAAATACAATCTTTTGAAAATGTCATATATTCTCTTGCAGCTGCTCCGACAATTACATTGAAATCTAGGCTATTTGAAAAATATATTCCGTAAATTATTCCTAATATACCTCCAGTTGAATGCCCCGCAAATCCCCATTTAACAAATCCTAATTTTTCACGTATAGCTTCTAAATCGAATATCGATTCCAACATACTCAGTTGATAAGGCTCTACTGCTTTTTCTGAATGTCCTGCCTCTCTTAAATTTACTAAAAATACTTTGTTTGTTTTTGTAAATGTCTCCGCAAAATAATCTCCTGTCCGATTAAATACAGAGTAATGATGGGTCATACAAAGTGGTTTCCCTTCTCCCTTGATAAATATTTCAAAGGTCCCACGTGATGTATTAAGTAATTCCTTTTCCCAATATCCCACTGTTATCTCCCTTTCTTATTAAACTATCCTGCACCTGCATCGTTAGTTTAATAATACTCAAATTGAACCAAACTGGAAATTTTTATCTGGTTCCACCATTTCAACAGCTCTGAGTGAAAACGTAGTTCTAACGTAGTGGTAGCAACAATAATTACTATAGACGAAATTGATTCGGTGCCAAAAAAATTCAAATTTTCACGATAACAGCCGTAGTTGATTTTGATACAATTTCCCTCTCCAGCTTTTTTCGTTTAGTTCGCAATAAAAGCCCTACCATTAGGTAAAGAATTGTAGTAATAATGCCAGCCGTTGGGGAAACAAGGAATTCTTTCCCTTGGGCAATTTTAATATAGCCATCAAGAATAAGCGGATTTACAAGTGCATCTTCTGTCGTATGCATAAGGACAAGTGGCCATATACTTTTCGTCATTAAATAAATTTCTGTATACATTACTGTCCAGCAAATCATCGTCACTATACCTATTAACGCAAATAGCCATCTATCTACAGGAAGTACACTGAAGATATCACTTTCTGATAGGAACACTAAAAAGTACGGAATATGCCACGCTCCCCAAACACCACCAACAATACAATATAACCGAAAATCACTTACTTTTAACGTTAAAAGTTTACTTGTCAAATACCCTCTCCAAACGGATTCCTCAAAAAAGTTTTTAATAAACTGAATCAGTAAACCACCAACGAAAACCGAAACTAGTGCATCTAAATTAAAATCCGAAAAATCCATCCAGCCAAATAGATAGCTTACTAACAAAACTATAGAAGTGACGCTAGGATAGGTTAGGAGAGAGACAATATACCATTTTATGTTACCTTTCAAATTAGGGAATAAGCCAATATCTCGCCAACCATCTCCCGCAAAGGCACGTAATAGTATAGTTGTCAGCAGCGGAAACACTAGCCAAATGCCCATTCCAAGCGTGTCACCTCTAGGCTGTTCAGGGATGAAGCGATCTACAAAAACACCAAGCCAACCACATAGCAAAACAACAACTATAAAAATTATTAAGTTGCGTTTTGTTTTCATTTTTCAATCCACCTCCCTGTTTTCAAGGATTGAAATAACCCACATCGTATTTGGACAAGGAGTTTCAGGATGCAGCGCAATGTATTGAGCGATTCCTTGAATAGAACACCAAAATGCTACGGCAAGGGCTTCAGCATTACCCTGTTTAATTTCACCTAGCATTTGCCCTTTCTCTATTAATGGAACACTCTTTCTTATTACTTTATCTGCCTCCATGAGCATTTCTTTTAAATCTTCCGACAAGGAATCAAGATGTTGTGCATTTTCCATTAGGACAAACATTTTTGCTGCAGACGGGTTTGTACGAATCATGTCAAACAACTCCTCAGCAGCGGCTGTAAAAATAGCTAATGGGGATTCATTCGTAAAACTAAAATCCATTTGAATCCTTTCACACCCTATACGAATAAGCTCTTCATAAAGCCTTTCCTTAGAGTCAAAATAATGAAAAAGCAACCCCATGCTCATATTAGCAGCTTTAGCAATATCAGCAACTTTCGTTTCACCATATCCCTTCCGAATAAACAAATCTAATGCAGATTGTAAAATCAATGCCCTTCGTTGTTCTTTTTGTTCATGTCTAATTGACATCACCCCCACCCCTTATTGAATATACTTTCATTGAAATAGTATTCAATAAAATGGCAATTATTCCTGCAAAGTGCCCAGAAAATAAAAACTTTAATAAGATTAATTAATATAGACCAATGAAAAAGGAATTCTTTTATCTTTACGGAAGTCTAAATAGGAAAGATTAAAAATTCAAAGGAGGAAATATTGGGGTTTCTGAACTTACTGTGCTATGATTTTTTCCCTAGAAAAGCATTAAAGCGTCCAATTAAGCTATTTGGTTCGGTTATAAGCAGGAGGTATATCTTTTAATAATCACAGCGGTTATCCTCCTATCAGTTCAGATTCAACGGCAATTTTCTATATGGCACATTATTCGGTAACTCTCGCATTATGGATTTCCTTAAACAATTTAAAAAGGAGGATCAAATAATTTTATATATTCCTGTAAATTATGACGATTTTATGTACTTTAAAATAGTAATTACACAATAAAAAACAACTTAATCACTACTATTACAGTAAAAACAAATTATCAATTATTTACTATTCTATTCTCCTTTAAAATAGAACACATTTCCAAAAAATATATTTTATTTTCATAGAAAAACAATTTTCGATCCTTTTTAAAATTAACACTTCTAGGCAATTCAACCTTCTGTCACCTCAAAATAAAGATAACTTTTTTGTAAAATAATAACACAATTAAAATTAACAATTTTAATAAAAATACGAGTTGAACTTTTACAAATAATAGAATACTATGAATTTCGAAAGGTGGTTCGCCATCATTCAAGCAATAACAATTTTTTTAAAGGGGTTGGAAATATGTCAGACGTTCTAAAGCAATTTGTTATGCCGAAAACAAACTTATTTGGACCTGGAGCAATTCAAGAAGTTGGTAAACGCTTAAATGATTTAGAAGTGAAAAAGACATTAATCGTAACAGATGAGGGCTTACACAAACTAGGTCTCTCTGAACAAATTGCTAACATCATTATAGCTGCTGGAATTGATGTAGCAATTTTCCCGAAAGCAGAACCAAATCCAACAGATCAAAACATTGAAGATGGGATTACAGTGTATCACGCTGAAAACTGTGACTCGATCGTTTCTCTTGGAGGAGGTAGCGCACACGATGCAGCGAAAGGTATCGGACTTATTGCTTCGAATGGTGGACGCATTCATGATTACGAGGGCGTTGACAAATCACAAAACCCATTAGTGCCATTAATCGCTATTAACACAACTGCTGGTACAGCAAGTGAAATGACTCGCTTCACGATTATCACGGATACAGCTCGTAAAGTGAAGATGGCTATTGTGGACAAACATGTTACACCACTACTATCAATTAATGACCCAGAGCTAATGATTGGCTTACCTCCTGCTCTAACAGCGGCAACCGGTTTAGATGCATTAACACATGCAATCGAATCATTTGTATCGACAAACGCAACACCAATTACTGACGCTTGCGCTGAAAAGGTACTTCAGTTAGTTCCTGAATATTTACCACGTGCCTACGCAAACGGTGCTGATTTAGAAGCACGTGAACAAATGGTTTACGCACAATTTTTAGCAGGCATGGCGTTTAATAACGCTTCACTTGGCTACGTACATGCAATTGCTCATCAATTAGGCGGCTTCTATAATCTACCACATGGTGTATGTAATGCTATTTTATTGCCTCATGTTTGCCGCTTTAACTTAACAGCACGTACTGAGCGTTTTGCAAAAATTGCTGAATTGTTAGGTGAAAACGTTGAAGGATTAAGTAAACGTGATGCTGCGGAGAAGGCAATTGTAGCAATCGAAAAACTTTCTAGCGATTTGAACATTCCAAGTGGCTTCCGCGAACTAGGTGCGAAGGATGAGGATATTGAAATCTTAGCGAAAAATGCAATGTTAGATGTATGTGCTGCAACAAACCCACGTAAAGCTATTTTAGAAGACATTAAACAAATTATTACAAATGCGATGGGCCCTGTAGCGAAAGAAGAAGAATCACTCGAAGCTATCGCACTTTCTTAATAAGTAATCAGAAGGTATGTCTCTTGGCATGCCTTTTTTTATTGAGAAAAACATTCTGTCATTGTATGTGATTCCAACACTAGCTATACTTTTCTTAAAAAGAATTGGAGATAAGAAGATGCGTTTAATATCAATTTGTCCTAGTAATACCGAGCTTGTTGCTTATTTAGGCCTGACTGATCAGCTTGTTGGAGTCGATGATTTTTCGGATTGGCCATTATCAGTTAAAAACTTACCTCAGCTTGGCCCAGATTTATCAATCGATATGGATGCATTAGAGGCGTTGCAGCCTGATCTTGTACTCGCATCCTTAAGTGTCCCTGGAATGGAAAAAAATATTGAAGCGTTACAAGCTAGAAATATTCCCCATATTGTTTTTAATGCTAATTCATTAGAGGAAATCGCACAGGATCTCCATACTTTAGGTAAAGCCTGTGGAGCGGAAGGACGTGCACAAGAAATTTCTGAGGAATATTTACAATGTATCGATTGTCTTCGCACAGTTGCTCAAACGATTCCTAAAAAACCAACCCTCTATTGGGAGTGGTGGCCAAACCCTATCTTTACACCAGGTAACATAAATTGGCTAACTGAAATAAGTGCCATTGCTGGTGGGCAAAATCTGTTTCAAGATGTAGAACTAGCAAGCGTGCAAACTGATTGGACTGATGTTGTAAGGCGCGACCCAGACTATATTATGATGGCTTGGGTAGGGGTTGCATTTGAGCGGATTCAACCGGCTAATTTATTAAAGCGTGCACAAGTGCAGGAGCTTCAAGCCGTTAAAATGAAACGGCTTCACGTAATGGAGGAATGGCTTTATTGTCGCCCATCACCACGCCTCATAGAGGGTGCATTAAAGCTAGCGAATATGCTCCACCCCGAAGAATATAAGCACGTAAAGCTTCCTAGTTTTTTAGATAGCTAAAAGAAATAATCAAGGAGGTCTTTGTTAATATTGTTCACTTTAAATAGAGTGTTTTCCGTTCCAGGCTACCCGCTTTGGCTCATCTGACGCCCCAGGAAAGCACCGGAAATCACCCCCTCGTTTTGCAGAAGAGCCACATAAAGAAACATCCCCTCAAATTTCGAGGGGATGTTTGACATGTTTGTTCGAATTAAACAAACTTCACCATATGGTATTTTTTCTTGCCGCGACGAACAATACTGAATGCATCTTCTAAACGATCTTTGCCGTCGATTACATATTCTAATGCAGTGACTTTTTCACCATTCACGCTAATCGCACCATTTGTTACGTCTTCACGAGCTTGACGTTTGGAAGGTGAAATACCCGCTTCCACTAATAATTCCACAATGTTTTTATCTTCTTTAGTCAATTCAATAGAAGGAACATCTTTAAACGCATCCTTCATTTCATCAGCAGAAAGTGCTTTTAAGTCTCCAGAGAATAAAGCAGCTGTAATGCGGATTGCTTGGTCTAAAGCTTCTTGACCATGAATTAAGCGAGTCATTTCTTCGGCTAGTGCTTTTTGCGCCTTACGTAAATGTGGTTCCTCTTCTACAGATACTGCTAAAGCTTCAATTTCTTCACGAGAAAGGAATGTGAAGATTTTTAAGTATTTTACAACGTCAGCATCTGCAGCATTAATCCAGAATTGGTAGAACTCGTATGGAGAAGTTTTCTTACTATCTAACCATACAGCACCACCTGCTGTTTTACCAAATTTCGTACCGTCTGCTTTTGTTACTAAAGGAATTGTTATACCAAAAGCTTTCGTTTCTTCCTCATGTGTTTTACGAATAACTTCTAAACCTGTTGTAATATTCCCCCACTGGTCAGAGCCACCTACTTGAATACGACAGTTGTAATGATTGTATAAATGATTGTAATCAATACCTTGAATTAAAGTATACGCAAACTCAGTAAATGAAATCCCTGTATCAAGGCGTGATGCAATCGTATCCTTAGCTAACATGTAATTCACGTTAATTAATTTCCCATAATCACGTAAAAACTCAATCGTATTTATATTGCCAATCCAGTCACGGTTATTCACTAATTGTGCACCATTACCATCTTCTGCAAAGTCAAAAATACGCTCTAATTGACTACGGATACCTTGAACATTTTTATCAATTTGCTCAACAGTTTGTAATTGGCGTTCTTCCGAGCGACCAGATGGATCGCCAATCATACCAGTCGCACCACCTACTAATAAAATCGGACGGTGCCCTGCTTTTTGGAATCGACGTAGCGTTAAAAGAGGCACAATATGCCCAATGTGCATAGAATCCGCAGTTGGATCAACACCACAGTATAAAGAAACAGATTGATCATCTAATAATTTTTTCATACCTTCAGCATCAGTTTGTTGGTATAACAATCCGCGCCATTCTAAGTCTTGTAATAATTCGTTCGTCATTTTTATTCCTCCTAAGTGTTTAATATGTTGTGTAGGGAGAATTATTTTAGAAACAAAAAAGTCCCTACACGCAAAACATTGCATGCAGGGACGTTAATAACTAACGCGGTACCACCCGGCTTGAAGATGTCATCCATCTTCCTCTTCATTCAACCGCCTTTATCGCAGGCGCGCACGTCTAAGCTCCAAGCACGTAATTCGTCTCTACATTATGACCAGCTTTCACCAACCGCTGGCTCTCTAAACAGGGAATATAGACACTACTGCAAGCTCTTCATCACTAGAAAACTATAAGCATTATTCTATACGATTCTTTTTCATTGTCAATAACTATGTTCGACCTAAATCAATATGTGCTATAATAGACAAGATTTTAGGAGGTCGATACATTGAAAGATTGGATTGAGAAAATCAATGCAAAGATCGATGAATTAATTCAACAAAAATGGATGAAGAAATTACGTATTTCAGGAAGTGTTACCTGGAACTTATTTTTACTATTTTTAGTCTTTGCATTGGTAGGTACTGTATTTGCCGGGTCAGTTGGCGCTGGCTATTTTGCGTCACTTGTAAAAGAAGAGCCACTACGCTCAAAGCAAGAATTACGAAATGAAATTTTCAACTACGATTCAACGAGTGAGATTTATTTTGCCAATGATATTTATATCGGAAAATTACGTACAGATTTAGACCGTCGGGCAACAACATTAAACAATATCGCACCTGATGTTATTAATGCGGTATTAGCGACAGAGGACGAGTATTTCCGTGAACATAACGGAATAGTTCCGAAAGCTGTCATCCGCGGGCTACTTCAAGACGTCACAAACTCTTCCACTCAAACTGGTGGTTCTACACTAACACAACAACTTATAAAAAACCAAGTATTAACAAACGAAGTATCTTATGAGCGAAAAGCAAAAGAACTTTTACTTGCTATGCGTTTAGAGCACTTTATGAAAAAGGAAGAAATTTTAGAGGCCTATTTAAACATAATTCCTTACGGTCGTAACTCTTCCGGTCGAAACATTGCAGGGGTTGAAACAGCTGCTGAAGGTATTTTCAATGTAAAAGCAAAGGATTTAACGCTTCCTCAAGCAGCGTATATAGCTGGAATTCCTCAAGCACCTTTTACTTACACACCTTTTACGAATACGGGTGCACTTAAAAGTAAAGAAGCTCTTCAACAGGGTATTGACCGTATGAAAACTGTACTTTATCGCATGAAAGACGCAGGTTACATTAACGAAGCTCAATATAAAGAAGCACTCGCTTATGATATTACCGCTGACTTCCGTTCACCAGAGATGCGCACAGAGGATCGCTACCCATGGCTAACATATGAGCTCGAAAGTCGCGCGACAGAAATTATTGCTGAAAAACTAGCGGTAGCAGATGGTATTGATCCAGAACGCTTAAAAAATGAAAAAAAATTAAAAGATAAGTATACGATCCTAGCAGATCGTGATGTCCGTTCAAAAGGTTATCGCATCTATTCAACTATAAATAAGGATATGTACGATGCGATGCAAAAAGCAGCGGAAAACTTCAAAAATTACGGTCATACATACACCGTTAAAGACAAGGATCCTGCAACAGGTGAAGCAGTGGAAACTGAAATGCCCGTACAGGTCGGCAGTATTTTAATTGAAAATAATACTGGACGTATTTTAAGCTTTGTCGGTGGTCGTGACTTTGAATTAAAAAATTATAATTATGCTACACAGGCAAAACGCTCAAATGGCTCAACAATGAAGCCATTACTCGTATATGCACCTGCAATAGAATACGGTGTAATCGGTGCAGGTAGCCCATTAGTCGACGTAAAATTCTCTGTTGGCAGTTGGAGTCCGAGCAACTATATTAGTAACGATGAACGAGGACTTATACCTGCACGTGAAGCTTTAGCTAGTTCACAAAACTTATCTGCTTTACGTCTATATTATGATATTCTTAACAGACGTCCTGCCGATTATTTAGTAAAAATGGGGATCTCAACTTTACAACCTGATGACTTTACAAACCTTGCAGCTGGGATTGGGGGAGTAAAGGATGGTATTACAGTTGAAGAGAACACCAATGCCTATGCAACATTCGCAAACGGCGGTCAATTCATTGACGCTTATATGATTGATAGAATTGAAGACCAAAATGGAAATATCATATATAAACATGAAGTTAAACCTGAACAAGTGTTTAGTCCTGAAACTTCTTATATCGTTACAGATATGTTACGAGATGTGTTAACACAAGGAACAGGTACAGTTGCAAGAAATTCACTTAAATTCTCTGCTGACTTTGCTGCTAAGACAGGTACTTCGCAAAATTATAAAGACGTTTGGCTAGTTGGCTATAACCCGAATGTTTCTCTTGGTGTATGGATGGGTTATGATAACAATCAATCACTGTATACATTTAATAATACGTATCAACAGCCTAGTGTGCGAATTAACAAGCTATGGGGATCATTAATGAATTCTGTGTATGATGTCGATCCACAATTAATCTCCCCTAAAACTAGATTTAAGCAACCGAAAAACGTTGTCACTGCATCATTCTGTGGTATTTCTGGTTTAGCGCCATCAGCAGCATGTGCTAATGCTGGTCTCGTACGCTCTGATTTGTTTAACGCGAAAGTATTTTTACCTTCGCAGCCAGATGATAGCTTAGCTTCCTCAAAGGTTGTGACGATTAAAGGTAAAACGTATAATGCACTCCCTAACACACCACCAGAATTTGTAAAACCAGGTGGCGCAGGTATTAATCAAGCATTTATTAAACGAATGTTAGGCAGACTTGGCGGTAACCCAGCAAGCCTATTACCAAAAAATTCGACATTATCGAATTCATCGGTATCAGCTGTTGATTTCCCAGCAGATCACAATTCGCCAGCAGCAGTAACCGCTTCAGTTAATGGCAATACATTATCTTGGACTGGCTCTTCAAATGATGTTGTCGGTTATCGAATATATAAAGTAACAAACGGTGGTAAAACACTTGTCGGATCAGTGCTTGAGTCATCACAAAGTATGACAGTAGCAAGTGGTCAAGCCTATGTTGTTGTCGCTGTCGATATTACAGGTTTAACTTCAGCGCAATCTAATGTCGTTTCTACTGGTGGTAGTGCGAATGAAAACCAGCCTGAAAAAGACAAGGAAGAAAAAGATCCCTCAACGACCCCACCTACTAACGGTAATGACCCGAACCAAAATGGAAACGGTTCGGAAAATGGCAATGGGTCAGATGGTAGTAACAGCAACGGCTCAAACAACGGCAACAGCTCGAATAACGGCAATGGTTCTGGAAATACCGGAAACGGCTCGAATAACGGCAGTGGTTCCGGAAATAACGGAAACGGCTCAAATAACGGCAGTGGTTCCGGAAATAACGGCAATGGCTCAAATAACGGGAATGGTTCCGGAAACACCGGGAATGGCTCAAATAACGGGAATGGCTCTAACGGAGGAGACAACGGAAAACCAACTCCACCGACTAATCCACCAACTACCCAATAATCATCTTACACGGCATACTACAATTAAAAGTAATTGTAGTATGCCTGTTTTTTTGCCATTATAAAGGGGACTACTAATTTGAAGGGGTGGAAATAATTGAACATTTTAGTTTTAGGAGGCACTCGTTTTTTTGGTAAAAAGCTTGTTGAACTCTTTATTCAAAACGGTCATAGCGTAACTATTTTAACACGCGGACAAAGCGGGAATCCTTTTGGCACAAAGGTGAAGCAGCTAATCGTTAATCGAGATGATGCCGATTCGTTGTCACAGGCACTATCCAATACAACATGGGATATTGTCTATGATAATATTTGCTATTCTCCTAACGAAGCTCATAAAATATGTGAAATTTTAGAAAGTAAAACGAAAAAGTTCGTTTTTACATCTACTCTATCAACCTACGAAATAGACGGCATTGTCAAAACAGAAGAAGATTTTAATCCATATGATTATGAAGTTCGGATGGGGAACCGTGAAGATTTTTCATATGGAGAGGGTAAGCGTCAAGCAGAGGCAGTACTTTTCAAAGAAGCCACATTCCCTGTTGTCGCTGTACGTTTTCCGATTGTTATGGGGGAGAACGACTATACACGCCGTTTACATTTTCATGTTGAACGAGTTTTACAGGAACAGCCTATTTCATTACCAAATATCGAAGCAAAGATGAGCTTTATTACGGATGACGAAGCAGCTGCATTTTTATATTTTGCTGGCATTACACCAATTGAAGGACCTTATAATGCCACAGCTGCAGGTGCCATTTCGTTAAAGGATTTGCTCGGGCTTATTGAAGAAACGACTGGAAAGTCTGCAAAAATTTCTCTGGTAGGTAACGATGAAATGTCGCAGTCACCATATGGCGTTCCGGCAGATTGGTATATGTCTACTACAAAGGCAGAAGCTGCAGGCTTTACATTTAGTCACCTTCATGATTGGCTCCCTACTCTAGTGAAAACTTTAGTAAAAGAGCTACAATAGGATTTTACTAAACTACCCAAAAAGTTGCAGATGCCATTTTTTATAACGTATTCTGATTGGAGTGAGAGGCCGGGCGACCCCTTGGGGATTAGCTGAGACTTTGGAGTATGAAGCGCCCGAAGAAGCGTTGCTCTGTGCGAAAGCGTAGTGTAACGTAGCGGTAGCCACAACAAAGCGCCCAGCCAAAACGGAAATCAACCTCATGTTATGATGTTAAGTCTTTTTTGATAAGCATTAAAACAATCTGCTAGATTTCTTACAAAGAAAGTCTAGCAGATTCATTTTTATCGTTTTAATAGTCCAGATACTATAACAGTATCGTTTTTAAAATCGCAATTGCCTCATCTATTTCCTCTTTTGAAACGGTCAATGGTGGTAGTAGACGAATAACATTTGGTCCCGCCCCTACTAATAATAAGCCATTTTCCTCTGCTGCAGCTATATACGAGGCTACCTCAGTATCGCCACAACCAATGCCAAGAAGTAAGCCTTGGCCTTGTACCGTATATGTAGACGGTAGATTCACCTTCAACTGCTTAACAAAATACGAAGATCGCTCCTGCACATTTTGTAAAAAAGCTGGCTCAAAAACATGATTAAGCACGGTTTCAGCAACACTCATCGCAAGTGGGTTTCCACCGAATGTTGTCCCATGTGTGCCAGGACTAAATGTATCAAATAGCTCGGCTGTTCCTAGCATTCCACCAACCGGGAATCCTCCACCTAGCCCTTTTGCCAATGTCACGATATTTGGCTTTAAAATCGTTTGTTCATAGGCATATCTTGTACCTGTTCGTCCAATACCTGTTTGAACTTCATCGATTATTAGTAATATTCCTTTGTCGTCACAGGCTTTAGCGATTGCTGCAGCAAATTCTGGTGATACACTATTAACTCCGCCCTCACCTTGAATCATTTCAAGCATAATTGCTGCCACAGAATCGTCAATCGTTGATTCAAGTGCTGCCACATCATTAAAAGGAAGAATCGTAAATTTTTCAACAAGCGGTCCGAAGCCATTATGTACACTGTCCTGACCTGTTGCGGACATCGCTCCAAAAGTTCGCCCATGAAAGGATTTTTCAAAAGTAATAATATGATTTTTTCCGGTATGCTTGCGTGCGAGTTTGATGGCCGCTTCATTTGCTTCCGCCCCACTATTACAGAAAAATGCATAAGAAAAGTGTGTATCTGCTATTAATTTTTGTGCAACCTTTTCCTGACCAGGAATATCAAATAAATTAGAAATATGCCAAAGTTTTTTACTTTGATCATGAATAGCCTTCACGATTGCAGGATGTGCATGACCAAGACTTACTACAGCGATTCCACTTGTAAAATCTAAATATTTTTTCCCAGCCGAATCTTCTACAACAGTTCCTTGCCCTTTGACAATTTGGGCGCGGCGCTTGCCATAGTTTCCAAATAAAGCACTCATTTTATCAACTCCTACTAAGTTTGCTATAACAATCATTTTTTCTAAACAACTATATTGCTCCTTTTATACCACCTATCTATAAAGAAGAATGACTGTTACTGGTGAGGATGAAGGGGAACTTTACTTATTCGGGTTTTCTTCAACTCCCGGATAAAATCGTCGTACCCACTAAGGATTCTCCAACAATTTGCACGGATGGAATACCTGCACTTAAGCATTCGATAGCTCCTTGAACTTTAGGTATCATCCCACCATAGATATGCCCCTCCTCAATCCATTGATTGATAGAGGAGCGTGTTGCTTTCGGTTGATATTCATCATTAATTCGAATACCACTTACATCCGTTACTAGTAATAGGCTATCCGCATCTATCGCTAATGCTATTTCACTTGCTATCGTATCTCCATTAATATTTAATGCCTGACCATGTTCATCTGATCCCACGCAAGCAATAACCGGTACAACCCCGGCTCTCATTATTGCTTCTAGCAAAGATGTATTGATGGCTTTCACTTCACCAACAAAACCGTATACATCTTTATCAAGAAAATCTGCTAAAATTAACTGACCATCAAAGCCGTTTAATCCAATAGCAGCAATGCCAGAAGTTGTTAATTCATGAACAAGCGCAGGATTGACCTTCCCTATTAACGTTGACTGTACAATATCCATTGCAGCTTTGCTCGTGACACGAATACCATTTAATGCATATGATTCTATTCCGCGCACCGCTAGTTCACGGTTAATGGCTGGACCACCACCATGGGTAATAATAAGCTCTATGCCGCTTTCTTGGAGTTTTTTAAAATTCTCAAAAAACAACTCATTTAAGCCATCTAACGTACTTCCACCAAGCTTAATGACCATTCGTTTACGAGCGGTATGAGGCATTGATTTGAACGTAGTCATAAGTGAGATCACATCCCCAAGCATGCCCTTTGCCTTCCCCAATACCAAGAGACACATAAATTTTCACTTCATGCATTTTTAAAATTTGAATTAACTCATCTTCCGAAAATGGCACTGGTTCACCATTTTCAACCATCGTTACACCGCCAATTTGAATCGTAATTTTTTCAGGATCAACCGTTGCACCACTATAACCTACAGCGGCAATAATACGTCCCCAGTTTGCATCACAGCCAAATACAGCCGTTTTCACAAGTGGTGAACCAACTACTGTTTTAGCAATTTTACGTCCTTCTTCATCCGAAAATGCCCCTTCAACTTCAACCTCAATCAGCTTCGTAGCACCCTCACCATCTTTAGCAATCATTTTCGCTAAGTCCTCAGCTACTGTTTTCAATGTATAGTAGAAGTTTTGCCAATCTGGATGGTCAGGAGTTAAAGCAGCGTTTCCTGCTAAGCCGTTTGCCATGACAACTACTGTGTCATTTGTAGATGTATCCCCATCCACTGTAATTGCATTAAACGTCATATTTGTTATATCAGCTAATGTAGCCTGTAGAACATCTGATTCAATATTTGCATCTGTCGTAATAAAACCTAGCATTGTTGCCATATTCGGTTCAATCATACCTGACCCTTTTGCTACGCCAGCGATAATAATCTCTTTATCATCAACAATAGTACTGTAACTTGTGTTTTTCATAACCGTATCTGTTGTCATAATCGCTTGTGCAAAATCAATAGCACTTTCTAAATTATCCTTTGGCTCTAACTGGTTAATCCCATTTGCCAATGGCTCCATATTCATCATTTCACCGATGACACCAGTTGAGCAAACACCCACTAAATTTGCCCCAATACCTAGCTTTTCTGCTATGAGGGCCTGCATTGTTTGGGCGTCTTTTACACCTTGCTTTCCTGTACATGCATTAGCATTTCCTGAGTTGACAATCATCGCCTGCATTTTCTTCGTTGTGTACACAACCTCTTTCGTTACTTTTAATGGTGCTGCCTGTACAGCGTTCGTTGTAAAGACACCTGCTACACTTGCGGGTACTTTACTAACTAACACAGCTAAATCTTTTTTCTTATGCTTTAAACCACAATGTAAACCTGCAGCTTTAAAGCCCTTTGGTGAAACAATATTTTTACTCGATAATTTTTTCATAATACTTGTGGATGCTACTAATGTCATAAAATCTCCCCCTTAGTTAATCAATTTCACAAAAATTCACTCCAAATAAGTTACAAAAAGAACGGCACCACATCTAATCCTGTCGTTTGTGGTAAATCAAATTGAACGTTCATATTTTGAATGGCTTGCCCTGCAGCACCTTTGACTAAATTATCGATGACCCCAACAATTGTGGCAAGATTCGTACGGCTATCAACCTTCACCAAAATGTCGCAATAGTTCGAACCTTTTACACAGTTTGTTCCCAGACTATTTACATCTGTAACGATCCGTACAAACGGATGCTTTTCATACGCATGCTGTAAACAAGCTACTAGCTGATGCTCTGTAACACCAGACATAACAGGTGCATAAGAAGTAGATAAAATCCCTCTAGTCATTGGCACTAAATGCGTATTAAAAGAAATAGTTGTATTAACCCCTGCAAACATTGAAATGGCCTGCTCGATTTCCGGTATATGCTGATGTGTATTCATTTTATAGATTGAAAAGTTTTCGTTTACCTCACTAAAATGCGTTGTTTGCGATGGTTTATTTCCAGCCCCTGAAATCCCACTTTTCGCATCAATCACTAAAAAGCTTGAATCAATCAATCGTTCTTTTAGCAATGGTAACAACGAAAGTAAAACTGCTGTTGGATAACATCCTGGATTTGCGATAAGAGAAGCATGTTGAATATTTTCTGCATTCCATTCAGTTAAACCATAAACACTTTGTTGAATGAATTTTAATGGCGCCGCTTTTTTACCGTACCATGCTTCATAGCATGCTGGATCTTGTAAACGGAAATCACCAGACAAGTCTATTAATTTAGGACCTTTCCCCACCAATGGCGGTAATAGCTCACTTGTTACTCCTGAAGGTGTACTTGTAAAAACAACATCAAATTCCTCCAAAGTCCTATAATCAATTTTTTGTAAAGGTGTATCGGCAATATGGACGAGATGACCAAACTTAGAAGAAAAAATGACGCCTTCTTCTGAAGATGTGAATAAATCGATCCGTTCCACCGCTTTATGATTATGTAAAAATCGAATAAGCTCTAATCCACCATATCCGGTTGCACCAACAATCCCTACTTTCAATGCACTCACCTCTGAATTAAGTTAAAATTAGTATACGTCTGCATATTTATTAAGTCAACTGAATTTTTATTTATTTATTTAATTTTCATAAACTTCTTTCAATGAATGATTTTAACAAAGTTTTGATAACCATATTCCTTCCGTCGCTCTGGCCCTTCTTTCCGTCGCTTCGCCTTTTCCTTCCGTCGCTCTGGCTCTTCTTTCCGTCGCTTCGCCTCTTCCTTCCGTCGCTCGGATTTCTTTCCGTCACTTCGCCTCTTCTTTCCGTCGCTCGGATTTCTTTCCGTCGCTCAGATTTCTTTCCGTCGCTTTGCCTCTTCCTTCCGTCGCTCGGATTTCTTTCCGTCGCTCCGCCTCTTCCTTCCATTGCTCTGGCTCTACTTTCCGTCACTTCGCCTCTTCCTTCCGTCGCTCCGGCTCTTCTTTCCGCCGCTTCGACTCTTCTTTCCGTTGCTCGGATTTCCTTCCGTCGCTCTGGCCCTACTTTCCGTCACTTTGACTCTTCCTTCCGTCGCTCGGATTTCTTTCCGTCACTTCGCCTCTTCCTTCCGTCGCTCGGATTTCTTTCCGCCGCTTCGCCTAAAAACTATTCTTAAAGAAGATCCTCAAGCAGATATTTTACAAATTGATCAATTAATCTATATAAAAGCATCCGATCAAGAATCTCTAAAAAAGGGTGATTTTATAAAAGAAGACAAAATTGGAGAAATAAAAAAACGACGACATCCACTCTATTTTTCAAAGATTTTTATGCTACTAAACTGCCATTTGGATCTGAAATTTTCGCTACAAATGATCATGACATTTACACGATTATTGTCGAAATAGTTGGTAAGCAAACAGTATATACGGCGCTAGTAGAGGGCTAATGCTCCCCCACATATAACTGGCAGTAAAAAAACAAAGCAGGAATTTTTCGTCAACCGAACAAATTCCTGCTTCTTATAATTAATCTTCCATCGTAGATAAATCACCAGTTGGTAAATTTAACTCCCACGCCTTTAACACACGACGCATAATCTTACCACTGCGTGTTTTTGGTAGCTTATCCTTAAATTCAATTTCACGTGGTGCTGCATGTGCAGATAAACCTTTCTTAACAAAATTACGAATATCCTCTATCAATGTATCTGAAGGTTCAACACCTTCACGTAATGATACAAAAGCTTTAATAATTTCACCTCGGACAGGATCTGGCTTTCCAATCACCCCTGCCTCTACTATATCGGGGTGCTCTAGGAGCTTACTTTCTACCTCGAAAGGACCTACCCGCTCACCAGCTGTCATAATCACATCATCAACACGCCCCTGGAACCAGAAGTAACCATCATCATCCATATAGGCAGAGTCCCCAGACACATACCATTCACCTTTTAAGAAATAGGATTCATAACGCTCTGGATTTCCCCAAATTTGACGCATCATTGCAGGCCAACCACGTCGAATGGCTAAATTTCCCATTGTAAAAGGTGGTACTTCATTACCAGCATCATCAACAATTGTCGCATGAACACCTGGTAATGGTTTACCCATTGAGCCCGGCTTAATATCCATAGAAGGATAGTTACAAATCATATGCGCACCGGTTTCTGTCATCCACCATGTATCATGTATACGGTGACCTAGCTCATCAGTCCCCCAACGAATTACCTCTGGATTTAACGGCTCACCAACAGATAAAATATGGCGTACCGAAGATAGATCATAATTCTCAAGCATACCACTACCAGCACCCATTAACATTCTGAAAGCAGTTGGTGCACTATACCAAACTGTTACACTATAATCTTCAATAGCTTGGTACCAAGCTTGTGGTGAAAATCTTCCACCAACAATTAGCATTGTGACACCATTTAACCATGGACCAAAAATGCCATATGCTGTACCTGTCACCCATCCTGGATCGGCCGTACACCAGTAAATATCGTCCTCACGCAAATCTAATACCCATTGTGTAGATTGATATTGTTGAAGCATTGCATTATGAACATGCAATACGCCCTTTGGAGCTCCAGTTGATCCAGAAGTATAATGAAGAATCATACCGTCCTCTCTGTCCACCCATTCAATATCAAATTGACAAGGTGCTTCTTTCAAGCGTCTATTGAAATCTAAAATTTGTGGTGTTTCCTCTACATCAGATCCTACTAAAAAGACGTGCTGTAAATGCGGTAGCTTCGCTAAAGGTACACGTTCAAGTAACTCTGGTGTTGTCACTAATACTTTAGCTTCGCTATCTACAAGTCTGTCATAAACTGCACCTTCCATAAATGCCTCGAATAGTGGACCTACAATTACACCCATTTTCAATGCGCCTAATAAAGAAAAATAAAGCTCAGGTGAACGCGGCATAAAAATAAATAATCGATCACCTTTTTCTAAATTTGTTGCTGCTTTAAAAACATTGGCTGCTTTATTCGTCAGCTTTTTCATTTCATTGAAAGAATAAGTCTCTTTACGCTTTCCATCATTAAAATAAAGTGCAACTTTGTTTTTTCGATGCGTTTTTGTATGACGATCAATTGCCTCATAGGCCATATTTACAAGCCCTGTTTCATACCAACTAAATCCCTTTTCTGTCTCTTTCCAATCATGAGTTGCCGCAGCTTTCTCATAATCAAGTAAATTATATTGCCCAGGTAAAGCATTCAACTTCTCCAACATTTTCATCCCCATGAAAATACCCCTCTCTTTGCTATTGCCTTAGTACATTAGTAAGCAAATTTTAAATCGTCGTAATGTCATTATTTTTCCCTTCAAAATTCACCACCTTCTCCAAAGACAACTACGTTATGCAGCATTTGTTATACAACAGTTTAAGCAGTGTAAAAATAGTGAATGCCTATTCACACTACATTCATCTGTTGAATAACAGATGCGATATACAACTATTTTACACGAATTCATTAATAATGTCTTAATATTTATACTTTTCCGAAAATGCAGGTATATTTTGCAAAAGATAGCGTTTTTCCGCAGGAAATCAGCTATAATGAAACTATTAAACTCAGGTGGTGTCATTATGGAACACAAAAAAACTTTTTTTTCTGTCACAAAGGAAACAAAGCATGGTACTGTGTATGTGGAAGGACCTGTTCCTCCAGAAAAATTAGCTACATATTCATTCCACGAAGGCTTGGTTGCTTTTAGACCTCCAAAGCAACAGCAGCAAGCCATTATAGAAATTGCAGGACTTCCTGAAGGACGAATTATTATTATTCGAAATGAAAACATTATTGTAGGCTACGTCACTTATCTATATCCCGATCCACTCGAACGCTGGGCGGAGGATCGAATTGATAACATGATTGAATTAGGTGCTATTGAAGTCATTCCAGACTATCGTGGTACAGGTGCTGGTAAAGCACTATTAGCCGTATCTTTTATGGGAGATGAAATGGAAGACTATCTTGTTATCACTACCGAGTATTATTGGCATTGGGATTTAAAAGGGACTGGTTTAAACGTTTGGGATTATCGAAAAATGATGGAGAAAATGATGGGCTCTGCCAACTTCGAATATTTTGCGACAGATGACCCTGAAATTACATCACATCCCGCTAACTGCCTGATGGCACGTGAAGGCAAACGCGTGCCTCCTGAGACAATGGAAAGATTCGATAGACTTCGCTTTAGAAATCGCTTCATGTATTAAAACCAACACAAAGGGGATGAGTATATGATCGTAGAAGAAATTATGAATGATGAGCCATACACGCTGGCTCCGACAAACACAGTGGTTGAAGCGCTGAAGTTCATGCGTGAGAAAAAAGTACGTCATTTACCAGTTGTAGATGAGGAGTATCATGTTCTTGGGGTGATCACTGAAAGAGATATTAAAGAGGCATTGCCTTCCTCGTTACGGGATGAGCCTAATTCTCCAGTTTTTAATGCAAAAGTGGAAGAGATTATGATTAAAAATCCAATTGTCGGTCATCCACTTGATTTCGTGGAGGAAGTAGCGCTTACTTTTTATGAATCTAAAATAGGCTGTTTGCCAATTGTCTCCGGAGGAAAATTAGTTGGGATTGTCACTACTACCGATTTACTCTATACATACTTAGAGTTAACAGGTGCCACTGAACCTGGCTCAAAAATAGAAATTCGTGTATCCGATACACCAGGAATATTATTTGAGATTACTAAAATTTTTCGTAAACACCATGCAAATGTCCAAAGCGTCTTAGTTTATCCCGACTCTGAAAATACGCAAAATAAAATTTTAAGTATCCGAGTAAAAACTCTCAATCCATTAGCTATGATTGAAGAACTTCGTAAAGAGGGCTTTGATGTATTATGGCCTAATTTGCCAGGTGTTTCATTACAATGAAAAAAGCAGTATTTATATACTCACCAGAGCAACTCGGATATAAATTTTCAGATACCCATCCTTTCAATCATAAACGCTTGACGCTTACAATGGATTTGTTACAAAATATTGATGCTCTTGATGATTTGAATATCGTTCCAGCTCGTGTCGCAACAGAGGAAGAACTTTTACTTGCACATGATCCAAAATATATTGAAATCGTTAAAAGAGCAGGACATGGTGAGCTTTCAGAGGCACAATGTGAAAGCTATGGCATAGGCACCGAAGATACACCCATTTTTGAAAATATGCACGAAGCAAGTGCACAGCTTGTCGGTGGAACATTAACAGCTGTCGATTATGTTATGGAAGGAAAAGCCGAGCACGCTCTCAATTTAGGGGGAGGGCTACACCACGGCTTCCGTGGCCGTGCATCAGGTTTTTGTATTTATAACGATAGTACAGTAGCTATTCGTTATTTGCAGGAAAAATACAATGCTCGTGTACTTTATGTAGATACCGATGCCCATCATGGAGATGGGGTGCAATGGAGTTTTTACGAGGATCCAGATGTTTGTACATTATCTATTCATGAAACAGGGCGCTATCTTTTCCCCGGAACTGGGAATATTACGGAACGTGGAAATGGGCAGGGCTATGGCACTTCTTTTAATTTTCCAATTGATGCTTTTACAGAAGATGAGAGTTTTCTAGAAATCTATGAAAAAGCTATGCGAGAAGTCTTTGAATTTTTCAAGCCGGATGTTGTATTAACGCAAAACGGCGCAGATGCACATTATTTTGATCCACTAACACATTTATATGGAACAATGAACATTTATAGAGAAATTCCAAAACTTGCGCATAAATTAGCACATGAATATTGTGGGGGGAAATGGATTGCCGTTGGCGGTGGAGGCTATGATATTTGGCGTGTTGTGCCTCGCGCATGGTCGATGCTATGGCTTGAAATGACAGATCAGCAATTACCAACAGGACCTCTACCTCAAGCTTGGTTAGATCGTTGGCAGCCTGAAGCACCAGTGCCTTTTATTCCAACTTGGGAGGATCCAAATCCATTGTATGAGCCAATCCCTCGCAAGGCAGAGATTGAAGAAAAAAATGCGCAAATGCTAACTAAAGCGCTTCATATTATTCGCAATGAAAAACACGGTTAACACTATGCCTCACGACAATCGTGAGGCTTTTTATTTTTACTTTAGTCCTCTATCTTCTGGCGCTTTCAAACCGTCTATAAAAAAACACGCAAATCCATTATCAGATTTACGTGTTAATTACTGTTATTTACTTTTGACAGATTGTCGATGTTCAATACGATGAGGCAAAATAACCGCTTCGTCCTCAACAGGCTCTTTGTTCATCAATTTAGTCAGCAAACGCATTGCAACAGCTCCGATATCATACAGTGGTAACGCGACACTTGTTAGCTGCGGACGAACCATGCGTGCTAATTTTGAATTTTCAAAGCTGATTACTTCGATATCCTTAGGTACATCTTTACCTGCATCCTGTGCACCATGAATCAAGCCAATTGCTAATTCATCACTACCTGCAAAATAAGCAGTTGGAGGATTTTCCAGTGAAGATAATGATTCCCACGCCTCTAAGCCCATATCATAGCTCGATTCTTCAGCAGCGATAAGTGATTCATCTATAGGTAAACCTGCGTCTTGTAAAGCTTTTTTATAAGCTTCAAGTTTGAATTTTCCATTAATAGTATACGTAAGTGGACCTGTTACGAAAGCGATTCGCTTATGGCCATTCTGAATGAGCAATGTAATCGCCTCATAAGCTGCTTGGAAATAATCAATGTTAACAGTCGCAATTGTTTGCGATTCATCTACTGAACCTGCAAGCACAATTGGTACAGGTGAATGATCCATAGTTTGTTGCATTTTTTCAGTTACTTCATCACTCATCATAACAATACCGTCAACCTGTTTTCCTAGCATTGTATCCAGTAACTGAAGCTCTTTATCTTCATGTTGGTCTGAGTTGGCTAAAATAATATTGTAACGATACATTGTTGCAATATCTTCTACACCACGTGCCAGCTCCGCATAAACATTGTTTGCAATATCCGGGATAATCACGCCAACTGTTGTTGTTTTCTTACTTGCTAATCCACGCGCTACTGCGTTTGGACGGTACTCTAATCGTTCAATTACTTCTAATACTTTTTTCCGTGTTGCCGGTTTTACGTTTTGATTACCATTGACTACACGAGAGACCGTTGCCATCGAAACATTTGCTTCTCTTGCAACATCATAAATTGTAACAGTCATCGCACGTGCCTCCCTTTTTTCCTTTTATAGCCTTATCATACGATAATTTTCATATTCTTTTCAAGAAGCAGTATGTACATGAAAAGAAAAACCAAGTACAAATAGTACTTTTCTAGTCATTATTTTGTCACTATATAGTAAACACCGCCTGCGATTAAAGCAAGCGGTGTTTATCAACACATTCATTATGCCCCGGCATAATTACGTCTGGCATCGGCTTTGTGCTTAAGCCTGCTGATGTTTTTTTGCTCGAAAGCGTAGTGCTAACGCAACGGCACAGCAACGTGTTTTTTGCCTGCGCGAAAGCGAAGTATCAGCAAGAGGACTTTATCTGCGCAAAAAGCGAAGCGGCAGCGACAACAACACCGATGTTGGTCACTCAGTCGTTGCCACAGGACGTGGCGTTGTTAGACTAAGTTCCCCTATTTCAGCGGGACACCCGCTGAAATATCTTAAGCATTGATTTCATGGCTCTTCATGAATTTTTGTAATGTTTCGTAGAAAGCATCAAATGTTGGGATATCCATTTGTTGTTGTGAATCAGAAAGTGCTACAGATGGATCTGGATGCACCTCTGCCATTACGCCATCAGCTCCAATAGCAATTGCTGCCTTAGCACATGGTAATAGTAAATCACGACGACCTGTTGAATGTGTTACGTCTACAAGTACTGGTAAATGCGTTTCTTGTTTTAAAATTGGTACAGCAGAAATATCTAATGTGTTACGAGTTGCTTTTTCGTAAGTACGAATACCACGCTCACAAAGAATGATGTTCTCATTTCCTTTAGACATAATGTATTCTGCTGCGTGAATGAATTCATCAATTGTCGCCGCTAAGCCTCTTTTTAAAAGTACAGGTTTATTTGTTGCACCCGCTGCTTTTAATAATTCGAAGTTTTGCATATTACGTGCTCCAATTTGGATAACATCAATGTAATCTAAAGCTTCCTCTAAATGACCTGGTGTAACGATTTCCGTAATAACGCCTAAACCATATTCCTCTGACACACGTTTCAAAATTTTAAGTCCTTCTAATCCAAGACCTTGGAAGTCATATGGGGAAGTACGTGGTTTATAAGCGCCGCCACGAATTAACTTTTCACCTTTTGCTTTAATAGATGCTGCTACTGCTGCTACTTGCTCGTATGATTCTACAGCACAAGGTCCAAATACGAAAGATGGTTTTCCTTGGCCAATTAGCTCACCATTCACATTAATGACAGTATCTTCTGATTTTTTCTTACGAGAAACAAGTAATTCTTTTTTCTTATCCGCTTCAAGTTGTTTTAAAGCTGTTTTAAAGATTTGCTTAAATATATAGTCAACCGTCATTTGGTTTAACGGACCTTGATTGTGCTCTTTAATAAGATCAAGCATATGGCGTTCACGTAATGGATCATAGCGATTTACACCTTGTTTTTCTTTAATCTTACCGATTTCATCAACTACTGCTGCACGTTCGTTAATTAGACGAAGAATTTCTAAGTTTAAACCGTCTATTTGACTACGTAAGCTTTCTAAATCTTTTTGGCTCATGTTTCTTGCTCCTCTCCTCACGACAGACACTTTCAGAACTCTGAAATGTATGTTACATTTTTAGATATTAGCAACATTATAATCAATGTTGCACTGAATGTCACGCATTTTTAATTTAGCGCTTCAACTCGCTAAATTATATTAACATATTACGAGAAAGGAAGCGAGTACAAAGACTCCTTTCCGCTTCGTGACATCCACCAGAGGCTTTATATGCCAACACGATATTGGTCACTCAGGCGTTTTCACAGGATGTGTTTTTAGCCTGATTTCCTCTATGCCAGCTGTATTTGCTGAAAGCAAGTTAATATATTACGAGAAAGGAAGCGAGTACATTGAGTTCAAAATTATTTGCACTTGATATCGGTACACGTTCTGTAGTAGGCATTATTTTAGCTGAAGATAATGACCGTTTTCACGTGGAAGACATCTTGGTAAAAGAACATAAAGAACGGGCCATGGTTGATGGTCAAATACATAATGTCATGTATGTGGCAGATTTAATCAATGAAATTAAACATGAACTTGAAGAGAAGCATGGTCCTTTAAAAAAAGTGAGCGTCGCTGCGGCTGGTCGCTCCTTAAAAACAGAACAAGCAAGCGTGACGATCAATATACGTAATCGACCAATCTTTACGGAGGAAGATATAAGTCGTTTAGAACTGCAAGCTGTTCAACAGGCACAGCAACAGCTTCTTCAACATAAAGAAGACGCTAAAATAAGCCACTATTATTGCGTTGGTTATTCAGTTTTATACTACCGTTTAGATGGCGAAGAAATTGGTAGCCTACTCGATCAGCAAGGTGATGAAGCACAAATTGAAGTTATTGCTACGTTCTTGCCACGAGTTGTCGTAGAATCACTTATCGCGGCTCTTAAACGCGCGGAATTAGAGATGGATGCACTAACTTTAGAACCTATTGCAGCTATTAATGTACTTATTCCCCCAACAATGCGTCGTTTAAATGTGGCGCTTGTTGATATTGGTGCTGGTACATCTGATATTGCCATTACCGATAAAAGCACTGTTGTCGCATATGGCATGGTACCAACAGCTGGTGATGAAATAACAGAGGCTTTAAGTGACCATTACTTACTCGACTTCCCTGTTGCTGAAGAAGCGAAACGTCAACTGCAAACAGAAGAAAACATTTTAATCCAGGATATTTTAGGCTTTGATCAATATTATCCGAAACAAGAGGTTCTTCAAGCAATCGAACCTGCTGTTAAGCAACTCGCAAAAGCTATTGGAGAAGAAATTTTACGCCTGAATAATCAGACTGCTCCTAAGGCGGTAATGCTAGTCGGTGGAGGGAGCTTAACGCCAAATCTTACAACTGAACTTGGACTAGTACTAGATTTACCTGCCAATCGCATTGCCGTTCGAGGGATTGACGCCATTCAAAACTTAACGAGGGAAGATCATATTAAAGCATCTCCTGAATTGGTGACCCCAATCGGTATTGCCATTGCAGCAAAAAAAATGCCTATTCAATATATGAGTCTAACTGTCAATGAACAAGTAGTTCGCCTTTTTGAATTAAAGGAAATGACCGTTGCAGATGCATTTTTAGCAGCCAATATTCGAGCAAAGCAATTATACGGAAAACCGGGTCATGGATTATCAGTGAATGTTAATGGACAAGATATTTTCATCCCTGGCGGTCACGGTCAACCGGCAGAAATTTTAGTGAATAGTCATCCGGCATCCACAAAAACGATGATTAAAACAGGCGATGCCATCCAGCTAATTGAAGGCCAAGACGGTCAGCCAGCTAATGCTACGGTGAGAGATATTGTAGATGATGCTGCCATTAAAACAATTACAATTCAACATACGAAATATGTCATCGAACCACAAATAACTGTTAATGGTTCTCCGACATCACTCGATAGCGCATTAAATGATCGAGATGTTGTGATGTTTGAAATAGCTGAAACGGTCGAGGATGTATTTAAGCTCACAAATAATTTGGAGTTATTAAAACAATTTGAGTCATTTTATATTCAAGTGGACGGAAAACCACTGTATTTACCAGAGTTTTCAGCTCAATTAATGATTAATGGTAAACCAGCTAAAATGTCATATGCTGTCCAAGACGGTGATGTACTTACATTTCAGCAACAAACATTCCCTACTGTTCAACGGATTGCTGACCAAATGAATGTTTTACTTGAGGATAAAATTGTCATCCATTTTCAAAACGAGGTGTTAGAGCTGAAAAAGATGGCCAACGAAGTTCTCGTTAATCATGTAGTGGTTTCACCTCTTTCAACTGTTCCAAATGGAGCAAAAATTTCGTTTAAAGAAAAAGATCGAAGTCGTTGGATATACCAGGATGTGTTCCGTTTTTCTAATTGGCAGCTACCTACTACATTTAAAGGTAATTTTACAATTTTACGAAATGGCCAACCGGCAAGCTTTGATATGGAGATTTTCGGCGGAGATAAATTAGAGATTTTACTAGAAAAAGCGCCAATATCTTAAAAAAAGGGATACGTTACATCTTATCTACGATGTAACGTATCCCTTTTAGCTATTAAGCGCGAACTTCTTCACTTTTTTCCTCAGCTTGTTCCTTTTTTTCACTAGCATCCTCTGCTTTAGGTTCTTCACTAGGAATGAAATCTTCCAGTGGTTCTTCACCCTCAAAAGAAACAGTACCATCGTCAAAAACAGTTGGTGCTTTTGCTGATTTTAATGTTTTTACTTTCTCTACTAATTGTGTAGATTGTTCTTGAATTTGTTTAGATAATTGAACCGTTTTATCTTTAGCAGTTGTCGAGAAATCTGCACTCTTATCTTTTAAGTTAACAGCTTGTACTGCTACATCGCTACGTAAATCTTTTCCTGATTTTGGAGCTAGCAATAAGCCTGCAGCTGCCCCTACTATACCCCCAACTAATGCGCCAATAACAAAATCCTTCATGTTCACTCGCTCCTCTTCATAGATCGACTCTTGCGGTTGATAAAGCTGTGGCAATGAACTTTCAAGTTGTTGTTCCTTCACTTCATTATAATTTGGCTTTTGAGTTGTCATGCAACAATTCCTCCCCATCTTATTATCTAATTTGTTTAGACTAGTTGTCCATCTGCTTTCGCGGATGCATTCTACAACATATGCCTAAATTTTATTTTTATTCCGGTGACATTTAATGCCTACCGAATAATTATTATTTTTTACGGCCCCATTTTCTTCTCGATTTTTCCGACTGCTCTGATTCAGAAGAATAAACATCTTCTTGAATCACCTCATTGGCCTGATCAATAATTTTGCGTTTCTTCCACTTATCTGCAATGCCCATTGCAACATTACTCCATTGAACAACTTGTGCAATTTTTTCTTCATTTTGTTCCACAGTTTTAGAAATTGAAGAAGTAATTTGCTGTACAGATGTATTTAATCCATTCACAGAGTCGCCAATTCCTTTAACTGCATGAACAACGGAATTTAACTGTTCAGATTTTTCTTGAATATCCTCTGCCAAGCTATTTGTTTTGGATAGTAAGGAAGTCGTTTCACGTGTAATACCTTCCATTTGTCCTTCAATACCTGATAATGTTCCAGCTAAACTGTTAAGAATTGGTTTGAGCGAAAATAATGTCATCCCAACACTCACACAAAAAATTAAAAAACCAATTGCTGCAATGATTGCTGCAATATACAAAATAACTTCCATAACTAGACCTCCTGCAAGTAATAATTCTCTTTACTATTACTTTCCTTATATTCGACAAAAAAAACTGAATTCCTCCTCATTTTGAGAAAAACAGCTTATTCCTTGCGGATTAAGCTGTTTCGTTATTCTTTAGCACGTCTTCAAAAGCATCCTGGAATTTTTGAACATCGCCAGCGCCCATAAATAAAAATACTGCGTCCTTATGCTTTGTTAACACTTCAATTCCTTCAGTGGTAATCACTGCACTGCCTTCAATTAAAGACGCTAAATCTTGGATTGAAAGTGCGCCTTGTGTTTCCCTTGCAGAGCCAAAAATATCACATAAATATGCTGTATCCGCAAGACTTAGACTATCTGCAAAATCCTGTAAAAAAGCTTGTGTACGTGTAAATGTATGTGGTTGGAAAATAGCTACTAGCTCACGTTCTGGAAACTTTTGTCGTGCTGATTGAATCGTTGCACGGATTTCAGTTGGATGATGCGCATAGTCATCTATTAAAACATTATTCCCAATATTCGTTTCTGTAAAACGTCTTTTTACACCTTTGTATGTGTTTAAACGTTCTTGAACGATGTCTGGTGAAATACCTTCATATTGGCAAAGTGTAATAACAGATAACGTATTTAATACCGCATGATCCCCAAATAATGGGATAAAGAATGTGCTATAAAATTCATTGCGGACAAATACATCAAATTTTGTACCCTTAGTTGTTTTTTCAACATTACGAGCCTCAAAATCATTTTCAGCCCCAAAACCGTAATAAACAACAGGCACCTTCGCTTGAATACGTTGTAGATGTTCATCATCACCGCAAGCAATAATTGCCTTTTTAACCTGTAGTGCTAATGATTGAAATGCCGAATAAACATCCTCTATGTTTGCAAAGTAGTCTGGATGGTCAAAATCAATATTTGTCATTACAGCGTAATCGGGATTATATGCTAAAAAGTGTCGACGGTATTCACATGCTTCCATCACAAAGAAGTCAGCATTTTCATGTCCAGCTCCTGTTCCATCACCGATTAAATAAGAAGTTGGTTTATACCCACCTACAACATGAGCCATCAAGCCTGTTGTAGATGTTTTACCATGTGCACCAGTAATAGCAATCGACGTATAATTACCGATATATTCACCTAAAAATTTATGGTAGCGAATAATCTCTACTCCGATTTCACGAGCACGCTCTAATTCAGGATGGTCATCAGGAAATGCGTTCCCTGCAATAACTGTCATACCTTCTTTAATATTATCTGCATTAAATGTAAAAATTGGAATATTACGATCACGTAACGGCTGTTCCGTGAAAAAATATTTATCAACATCTGAGCCCTGTACTTGTTCACCAGCATCAAATAAGATTTGTGCAAGTGAACTCATGCCAGAACCTTTAATGCCTGTGAAATGAAAAACTGTCATCAATTAAACCCCCCGGGAAATCAATATCCCTTCTATCATCTATTAGGTGTATCGTATTTTCCACCAATTATTAGGTATTAATACCTTTGTAAGTACTAAAAAATACGTACTAATCTTCATATCTCGTCTATTATAGCACTATTTATGCATAAGGATAAATGTGTAACTTTTCTAAAAATACTAATTTCGACGTGAATAAGATAATCTATACGAAAACAATGTAATTCTTATTCAAACATAGCAATTAAATCTTCTTCTGTAATATAACTTTCTCGTGGTTTACTGCCCCGTGCCTCAGACACAAAGCCATGTGATTCCAACATATCGATTAAACGAGCAGCACGATTATAGCCAATATGGTATTTGCGCTGAATTAAGGAAGTAGAGGCTCCTCCTTGCTCATAAACAAATCTACATACATCCTCGAACAGTTCATCTTGCTCAGCAGAAACCTCAGTCTTCTTTAAAAGTTCCTCTTGATCGAATATATAATCAGGCTCTCCTTGCTCACGAACATGCTCAATAATTGCTTCAATTTCATCATCTGTCACAAATGTCCCCTGCAAACGAACAGGAGCAGACATACCATTACCTAAATATAACATATCGCCTCGTCCAAGCAATCTTTCTGCACCTTGTGCATCTAAAATTGTACGTGAATCGATTTGTGAAGATACCGCAAAAGCAATACGTGTAGGAATATTTGATTTAATAAGCCCTGTAATAACGTCAACAGACGGTCTTTGCGTTGCAACTATTAAATGGATACCACAAGCACGTGCCTTTTGGGCAATACGACAAATCGCCTCCTCTACATCTGCAGGAGACATCATCATTAAATCTGCCAATTCATCAATGACAATTAGAATATACGGTAATTTTAAGCTATGTTCATTATTTTTATCCGCAATTGCATTATAACGTGTAATATCACGTGCGCCCGCATGCGCAAATAACTGATAACGACGTTCCATTTCCTCCACTGCCCATTTCAGTGCAGCTGTAGCTGCCTTTACATCGGTGATGACCGGGCTAACTAAATGCGGAATATGATTAAACGGTGCTAATTCTACCATTTTAGGATCGATAAGCATCAGCTTTAATTCATGTGGTGCAGCTTTATATAATAAACTAACCAAAATTGAATTAATACAAACTGATTTACCAGAACCTGTGGCTCCGGCAATTAATCCATGTGGCATTTTTCGCAAATCAATAGTTACAGGCTTCCCTGTTAAATCCAGACCCAATGCTGCTTCTAACGGTGAATCTGACTCGAGGAAAGAAGCACTATTTGTCACTTCCGATAATCGAACAGCGCGAGATACACGGTTCGGTATCTCAATGCCAATTGAGCTCTTCCCAGGAATCGGTGCTTGGATGCGGATGTCTTTCGCTGCCAATGCAAGCTTCAAATCATCTGAAAGATTGCGGATTTTACTAACCTTTGTACCATGACTCACAGTTATTTCAAATTGTGTCACGGCAGGCCCTTGCATAATGGATTCTATTTGAGCTGAGACTTGGAAATAAGACAAAGCCTCGACCAATGTATCTCCCTGTTGCTCCATCCACTCAGTATCTTGTGTTTTTTCCTCAGGTGGCTCTAAAAACTCATCATCTGGCTTTTGATACACATGAACAGGCTTCCGAGGCGTTTCCTGTACTTGATCTTCCACAAATGTTTCAGCTAATATGGAAGGTTGCTCTAGATACTTCTCATTATCAATAGAATGTTCCTTAGGAATATCTAAATTCTCAGTAGTAACCTTCTGCTCAGTAGCCGTTGCTACTTCCATTTCGGTAGTCGCTGAAATTTCATCGAAGCTCTCTACATCAATCACTGTTTTTTCTAATGTCGAAACGTTAGACATTGATGTGACTGGTGCCATTGTAATGACTGATACATTCTCTGTTGCAGCATTGAATGGAACAGTATTTTCAATAGACACCTCGTTTTCTTCTGTCGACTGTGTAGCTGTTTTTTTGTCCATTTCTAACTCACTAATTTCTAAACCTATAGATTGTGGATTTTGTTCTTTTTCGGATGGAATAGTATTTTCAATAGAAACCTCGTGTTCCTTCGTCAACTGTGTAGCTGTATTATTGTCCATCTCTAACTCACTAATTTCTAAACCTATAGATTGTGGATTTTGTTCTTTTTCGGATGGAGTAGTATTTTCAATAGAAACCTCGTGTTCCTTCGTCAACTGTGTAGCTGTATCATTGTCCAACTCTAACTCACTAATTTCTAAATCTATAGATTGTGGAATTTGTGCTTTTTCGGATGTCACTATGTGCTGTTCTACTTCCGAATGAATAAGCTCAGATGAAGGCTCCTGTTTTTCTTGATTTATGTCAACAATTGTTGATGTCGATTTCATATTTTTAAATTGCTGTTGGATTCTCCATTTCTCTTTATCAGTTTTTAGCATTAAAACATTAAATGGAATGCCACTTTTTTCTTTCTTTTCTACCGATTGCTCTTCTAAAGGTAGTTCTTCTATAGACTGTTCTTGCAACACATCTTGCTTATTATCTTCCTTCATTGGTGGCTGGACTACTGTAACTTCACCAATGTGGATGGTCGAATTTTCGATTTGTACTTGTTCTACAACTACTTCTTTTACATGGATTTCTGATTGGTCAGATGAAAGTTGTTCAATATTCAGCTCCTGTTGAACGGCTTCTTTCATTTGATTTTCAAATTCTACAGCAAAAGAAGTTGTTTGCGGTACAGGTAATTCCGTCGTCGTTTTATTACTATGATGATTTGTTTCGTCTGTTAATTTATCTTCAAAAGTAATCGGTTGCTTAGCAGGTACTTCGATTTTTTCATTGATGTCAAGCTGTTCAGATTCATCTTTCTGAACTGCGCTAATAGGCTCTTTTTCTTCTAGTATATTTTCAATAGCCTCATTTGTTGTCGTTTCTTTTAAAGCCTTAAAAGCTGTAGGTATTGCTAACTCTTTCTTGTCGTGCTCTTCCTTCCGTTTCTCTAATAATTGCTCAATTGGACTTGGCCTAGAAAAACCATAAACTGGTGACGGAACATCACTTGGTACAAAACGCTTGCGATTTTCAATTAAAGCACTTTCATCTACTTTTTCTAATTGATAATTCGTAACTTTAGGTGAAGTCGGTAAATCATTTTGCGCATCTCGAAAAACAAGACTTGCTTTTGAACGATTCTCCTGTTCAGGCCGACTTCGTGTAATCGTTGTTCTACCAGTTCTCTTCGTCCGATTTGCTAATAAATCTCGAATACCTGAAACCTCAACATCGTAAACACTCGAATCCACAATATGATTATTTAAATGCTTCGGTAGCGATAAATCTTCAATTTGTCCGGAGTAAGTATCATCCATTTGATTAAATGCTGCCTTTGATGATGGTGATGGTGAAGCTGAAAATTCCTCATCCTCAATTAACGGAAAACGAAAAGTTTTTTGTTTTGCTATGGGTGTTTCTTTATATGAATCCAACTGCTGTGATTGTTCTTCTTCATAGTCTTCATAAAACTCTTCATATTCGTAATCATTGTCCTCTTTATTTAAAAATTTATTCATTTGTTTTTTTAACCAATTCACATTGTTCACTCATTTCTCTTACACTTCATTTATAGCATTAACTAAATCAATTATGCCTCGGCATAATTGCGACCGGAGGCTTTGCCAATAGATTTTTTTTTGCGCGAAAGCGTAGTGTTAACGTTTAGCGTCTGCCGCATGATGTTAGTCACTCGGTCGTTGCCACAGGACGTGGCGTTTCTAGACTGAGGTCTTCTATTTCAGCGGATATTTAGACACCCGCTAAAAAGTAGCCTAAATCTGCATTCATCTCACCACCTATAAAGGTAGGAGACTTCTGTAGCTGACGCTTTGCTTTCGGTATAAAAAACAATTGATGCTGTCGCTACAGAAAATACTTGCTGAAAAAAGTTAAATGTCTATAACAAAAAGCATACCATAAAAATGTAATAGAAACTTGCATTAAGAGGCTCATTCTAGATAAAAAAATCGTTATGTTACTAGCATAATAGTAGCATAACGATTTTAAGTACATATAATCAATTTTCACTTAGCAAATTGTTGCTGTCGCTGCGCTTTCGCACAGAAAACATTTGTTGCTGTCGCTGCGCTTTCGCACAGCTAAACAGCTTTAGAAGGCTTTATCTTGTTGGTGCCTCAAACGCACTACCAGTTATCGCATCTTCCGGTAATACTAAAATTCCTTTTTCAGAAGGTGCATTTGGTATTGCTAATTCGCGTGCTGAACATAACATACCGTATGATTCAACACCACGTAAATTACCTTCTTTAATAAGCATTCCAGAAGGCATTACTGCACCAATTTTTGCAACAACAACCTTTTGACCTGCTTCCACATTTGGCGCGCCGCATACAATTTGTAATGTTTCTTCACCTACGTTTACAGAACAAATACTTAATTTATCAGCATTTGGATGCTTGTCCTTCGATTCTACATAACCTACAACAAATTTTGGAGAAAAATCTACATCAAGGCTGATTACAGCTCCATTTTTTGATATAGCTGCCTCTAGTTGTTCTACTAATTCTGGCGTAACTTCAACTAGACCTTTTGCATCAGTTTGAATATAGTTGCTAGCATTAAATAAATTAAATGCTTTAATTTCTCCCGTTTGTGCTTCCTTTAAAATAGCGATATCACCCGCACGTTCTAACTCTGTCTTCACGATCGATTCTGTTGCTAATTGTACTAGCAATACATCTCCTACATGCTCTTTGTTGTAAAATACATTCATTGTTTCTCTTGCTCCTTTTTAACTCTGTTTTTTGCTAAAATAAAGATCGGTTCTAGCTCCCCGTCTTCATAAATAAAAGATAATGACGTAATCGGTACAGTACCGACAGCGAAGAAATGCATTGTCATCTGCGCTAATACATCATACCCTGTTTCATTACGAATATCACCTACTATTAATACATCCTGATGTGGTACAGATAACGTCATGTCACCTTCAATGTTAGTCTGCATTTCTTTCAAAAAGCTTTCATTTAAAATACGACTTGCATCGTAGCCATCATTAGCATTAACAAAATAAAAAATATTCCCTGCAACTTCATCTTTTTTATAAACGGTTGGCAGTTGCTTTACAGAAAATCGTGCCATTTCACGAATTTGCTCTACTGTTAATTGTAGTACCTCTAACATGGATTCATCAATAAAACGATAGGTTTTTCCTAAATCAAGCGCATAAAAAATACGCGTTTCGGCTGTATGTTCAGTAGTAATGAATGCATGCCCCTCCTTCGAGGCTTTAGGGTAGGATGTTGCGCGAATAACTGGATAAATTTTTGTAATAGCTTGGAATCCTTGTTCCATTTCTTGTTCCATTGCATTAAAGGTTTGCTCGATTGTATAAACAACTTCATCGATTGCAGCCCCTTGCTTATCATTATATTTTGCTAAAATGCCTGGTAAAGATAGCTCCATCCCTTTACCAATTTTTTTATGGTTAAGGCGTAGTTTATCGTGCTTTTTATCAAATTCAAAATCAAACTTTTCCTCATTCAAATGTTGTTTTAATAGGGTCACAAGTTGTTCTGATTTAATTTGTTTCACCTAGCTCACATCCTTTCTTTTAAATTAATTTATTTTTGCGTAATGACCGCTGTCGTGCAGAAATAAATTGTCACAGGTTGTGACGTTTACTCCAGCAAATCCGGGTATCCTTTCCCCTTATTTAGCGCTTTTGAGTACAGAAAATAATTGTTGCAAGAAGTTTAATGAAGAGAAAACGGCTCACATGTTTGTGAACCGTTCTGTTCAAAACTATCCAATTATTTAATCTTAACCGAATGAACGATTTTCGTCATCTCATGTAAATTATCTTATATTTTTCTATTTTAAAAAAATTATTTTAAAGTTGCAACTTCACCATTCCAGTATCACTAATTAACAGAAACTAGTCATGTGCTAATGTGAATAAATATTGGCCAATAAGAAGAGAAACTATATGCTCGAACATCATCTGACGACTTACTAACCCTTGTGTGAAAACGCCTACAGCTCCCGCACCTTGTCGGATATCTCGACGTTGTGTATAGTGCTCCATTACAGGACCAAGTTCCTTCCCAGCTCTTATTTCCTGGGCAATTTCTTCTGGTAATATAATTTGTGCGCCAGCAGCTGTATAAGTTATGCCATTTGATACTGTAAGTGCTCCCCAGTTACAAACGTACATAACACCATCAATTTCAGTCACTCCACCCTCTAATCCAAACGATAATTGGGCACCCGTCTCTTTGATTGCGTTTTTCGAACGATTTATTGCTCCCAATCGTGTTTCTTCATGAGTCACCGGTTGATCGGATACTTGTGAAGCAGCCTTTACGCAAGTAAAATTTGGTTTATCAAAATATTTTCTAGCAATAACTTCAACTGCCTCTGTTTTTGCTTTGTTTGTTGTTCCAATAGTTATGTTCATTTTCTAATCCCTCTTTCTTCGCATAGAAAAAGATGCCCCTAAAGGCATCTTTTAACTTCTTTCAGCGGAATCACTTTACACATTAGCGCGAATCGTTGCTAATGTCGAACGATCTGCTTTTTTCACTAGTTCCACAATTAAAGCTTTTGCAGCCGCATAGTCATCAATATGAATAATTGAAGCTGATGTATGAATATAGCGTGAGCAAACACCAATTACTGCACTAGGAATGCCGTCATTTGCCGTGTGTACACGTCCTGCATCTGTACCACCTTGTGATACAAAATATTGATAAGGAATATTATTCGTTTCCGCAGTATCTAAGATGAATTCACGCATGCCTCTATGTGTAACCATCGTACGGTCAAGAATACGTAATAATGTCCCTTTTCCAAGCTGACCAAATTGATTTTTTTCTCCTGACATATCATTTGCAGGTGAAGCATCTAGAGCAAAGAATAAATCCGGTTTAATCATATTTGCGGACACTTGAGCACCTCGCAGACCAACCTCTTCCATTACATTGGCACCTGAATATAAATGCGAGGCTAACTTTTCACCTTTTAATTCTTTCATCAATTCAATTGCCAATCCACAGCCATAGCGGTTATCCCAAGCTTTGGCCATAATTTTTTTCGGATTTGCCATTGTTGTAAATGGGCAGACAGGGATAATTGATTGACCTGGACGAACGCCAAGTGCAATAGCATCTTCTTTATTGTCTGCGCCAACATCTATTAGCATATTTTTAATATCCATTGGTTTAGAACGTTCAGCATCTGTTAATAAGTGTGGTGGTATTGATGAAATTACGCCAGGAATCGCACCGTTTTTAGTAAATACTTCAACTCGTTGCGCTAGCATTACCTGATTCCACCAGCCACCTAATGTTTGAAAGCGGATCATCCCGTTATCAGTAATAGAAGTAACCATAAATGCCACTTCATCCATATGACCAGCAACTAACACTTTTGGTGCATCAGCAACTTCACTATGCTTCACACCGAAAATACCCCCTAAATTATCCTGAACAATCTCATCCGAGTACTTTTCCAACTCAGAACGCATGAACGCACGTACCGCATGTTCATTACCCGGTGCGCCTGGTAATTCTGTTAGTGTTTTAAATAATTGTAATGTTTCCTCATTCATGATGACTCTCTCTCCCCACGAAGTAGAATATTCTTCCTTGCCATTGTAACATATTTATCTATATTGATCAGAAAACTTCCATTTTTCAATGAATAGCATGATAAATGAGAGTTATCGTTCATCTTCAAAGCTTACCCAAAACTTGCTCTGTGCAAAAGCGAAGCACCAGTGTAATTTCCAAGTTCGTCATATTGATACATTTCCTAAAAAGTGCTAAAGTGTGAACGTGCATTCACTCTGTATGCTATGTTAAAATGGAGCTATAGAAAAAGGAGGAAAGAAGCATGAAATTACGTGATTTTTTAATTGGTGTTGCTACTGGCCTAGCTGCCGCAGTCATTGTTAAAGAAGCAAGCGAAAAGGTTTCTCCGTATGTACCTGCAGGACAAGTACTCGAAAACATAAAAAAGGAATTTAAAAAGGATTCACCGATTGACGGTTCTTGGATTTTTATGAAAACAGACAATTTCTCTAACGGCATTATGACTATCCCTGTATACCGCGGAGGTATCTCTCGTATGCATGAGGGCGAAATGCAAACATTTGAATTTGCTGCTGACGCTCGCTCAGGTGTAGTAGTAGAGCTAACAGAAGTATAACCTTACTCAGTAATATACGAACAAATATTATAAAACCCTACAAAAAAGAAGCCATCTTATTTATTTGAGATAGCTTCTTTTAATAGAGTTAAAAACAAAATGATCAAGTAAATATTTAAGATTGTTGAGCGAGATTTCAGTTCCTAACCACTCGCTATTCTGTGAGCAATCTTCAAGTTGCTTACGCTGTTGCAGCCACTACGTTAAACTACGCTTTCGCACAAAAAACAATTTTTAAAAATTTCTTTTTATCACTATAAATTAGAGTGGCATACATATATACGCTATGTGAATAAGTTGATTGGAGTGGAGACTGGGCGACTCCTCGGGGATCAGCAATAGAGGAACGAAGGCTAAAAGCATCACATCCTGTGATAACGCCTTCGTGACCAACTTCGTGTTGGCCCGAGACCCTGCAGCGCAGCGAAGCGGCTCATCGGACGCCCCCAGGAAGCTTTGCTCTGTGCGAAAGCGAAGCGGTAGCTACAAATGTTTTCTGTAGCGAAAGCAAAGCGTCAGCTACAAAGCGCCCAGTCGGAACGGAAATCAACCACTCTTTTTGCTGAAGAGCTATTTTTATTTAATAACACATCTTTATTTCATCGATATAATAGTTTTTCAATAACTTGAAAAAGCCATCTCGTCATTGGAGATGGCTTCTTCGTTTTACTCAGACAATCCTTTATTGTTGAAGTATTTTTTGTATTTACGATAATAATTTAAATTATTTAACGTTAGCTTCACCCAACGTTTCGCATTCATATCTTGATTAAAGTAAAGAGAGTTTGTATATTTCCCTTCACGAATTAATTTTTTAGCTTCTAACTTAAGCTTTTCATTTGATGCATATTTGAATAGCACGCCTTTAGGAATGATCATCCATAAATGCTTGTCCTGAACATAAGTTACTTCCTGTTCAATATTTAACATATGGTCATCCGCTACATATTTCATTAAATTATGACCACTCGCCGTTACATAATAACTAGAACGACCATTACGTAAGTTAATTTCAAACAACTTATACTGTTTGTCACGCATATCATATTTCATATCGAAGTTAGCAAAGCCTGTATAACCGATATCCTCTAAGAAGAAACGTACTTGATCCATTAATTCTTTATCGTATGTTGTAACAATTGCTGCATAACTACCGATTCCTTCAGGTGAATGCTCTTCTAAGATTGGGTTTCCTAGACACATTAGCTTCACTTTGCCATCCTTCCCTACATACGCATTTAGTACACGCATATACGAATCATCACCTGGAATGAATTCTTGAATAATCATTGTATCCTGATAAGTTGAGCTATAAATTGCTTTTAAAATAGCTGTTTTTTCCGCTTCATCATTCGCAACGAAAACTTTTTTCTTACCCGGGAATTTACATGCCCAATATTCCACCGAGTTCGATGCCTTTAAAATAATTGGGTAATCAAATGGTGGTGTAAAGTTTTCGTAATTGTCTGCTGTTACAGTCGTCGTACCAGGATATTTAAAATCGTACTTATCACACATTTTATAGAAATTTTCTTTTAATAAAATTTCATCCATAAGTGATTCATCAATGTATGGTACTGTAAAATGCTCCTGCAATGCTGGCTTATTTTTGATAATAAGCTTTGCATAATCATCTCCACAAGCTAATAACAGTAGTTTTTTATCTGAATATTTTTTTGCGACCTTTGCAAGTGCAGGTGCAAATACATCCTGTTCATTTAAGCGATCTATCTCTTCGAAGTTTATGATATGACTATCTTGCGTTGCCGTTAAATGTGAACGTCCTAATACAAGTGGTTTAATACCATAAGCCTCATAAAATGCACGTGCCATACCATATGCATTCATATCTGATCCTAGTAATACTGGTAAAAATGGTTGCTCAGTTGCCATGTATATTTCAACTCTCTTTTGTGTTTTAGTATAGCTTTTAGTGTATCATATTTTCCAAGATGTTCACGAAAAAAGTGTCAAAAAAATGGGGTATAGACAATTAGGCTCATCACCGTAACTTGAAGTTGATTTCAGTTCCAACCGGGCGCTTTGTAGCTGACGCTTTGCTTTCGCTACAGAAAACATTTGTTGCTGTCGCTTCGCTTTCGCTACAATACAGGAAGTTCCCTTTAAATGTACCAAGTCAGAGGTGAAAGTCTTCACGGTTGCACTTTTGTTTCAAAGAGCATTTGCTGAATAAAGATAAAAAAACGTGCGAACACAAAAGGTTCACACGTTTTTTGATTAAAATGTAATAACAGCTTGTCTGCTGCGTTCTAATTTATCTACTACTTCTTTACCTGTTTCATCCCATTTAATCATGCGGTAATACACATCATGGTAGAAGATAAAGCCGTAGCCATTTGCAAGTGCTTCTTTCATTAGACGTTCCTTGGCAAAGACACTCGTCATTGGATAATCGTCATACGCTAAAACCCATAATGGATTTTGGTGTGCGTGTGTTGGCATAATATCTGCCATATGCAATAATACCTCGCCATTTTGAGTTAATTTTATAATGGCATGTCCATCACTATGACCACCCGTATGAATCATTTCAATACCCGGAGCTACTTCCAACGTACCTTCATACGTTTCTACTAAGTGCTGAACTGGCTCCCAGTTTTCTTTCCAATACGTATTTTTCGAGCGAATATTTGGCTCACGCATTTCGTCCCACTCGATTTTCGTTACGAAGATTTTGGCATTCGGGAATGTTGGTACAAGGATATCATCTTCCCATTGCGTTAAACCCCCTGCGTGGTCAAAATGTAGATGCGTCATTAATACTGCATCAATATCAGCTGTTGTTAGTCCTAGCTCCTGTAAGCTAGCCGCTAATGTTGATTCTTCAGTTACCCCAAAGTTTCGTAGTTGTTTTTCATTTAATTTGTTAAAGCCAACACCTGCATCAACAAGATAGTTTTTGCCACCATATTGAATTAAAATCGGCTCAGTTGGTAGCTCGATTTGATTTTTTTCGTTGACTGGATATTTGCGTGACCAAAGTGGTTTTGGTACAACGCCAAACATAGCACCGCCATCAAGGCAAGTGACACCCCCGTTTAGCCATGATAATGACATATTGTGAAACGTTAACTGATCCATCCATACTCCCCCTATTTAGTAAAGAATTGCGATTCTAGACGATAAATCGGCTGTCCTTTAGCAGAAAATTTCTGCTCATATTCAGTCATAACGTTATCCTCAGGCATATTCGCATGTAGGTCGAGTGATACATACTTAAGTAACATACCATATTCAGACATACTAATTAATGAATACTCAAACAAACCACGGTTATCCGTTTTAAAATGGATTTCCCCCTCATCCACTAAAATCGACTCATATAATTTCAAAAAATCCCCGTGCGTTAAACGTCGCTTAGCATGGCGCGTTTTTGGCCAAGGATCTGAGAAATTCAGATACACACGGTCTACATCATTTTTTGCAAAAAATTTATTTAAATCTGCGCCATTTACTTTTAATAGTCGTAAATTCGCTGGAGATTTAGCCTCTATAATTTTTTCCAATGCACAAACAATGACACTGTCATAAAGCTCAATCCCAATATAATTTATATCTGGATTTTGTAAGGCCATACCTGTGACAAATTGTCCTTTCCCAGTACCTACTTCAATATGTAGTGGGTTGTCATTTCCGAAAACAGCCTGCCAATTCCCTTTAAAGTCTTCAGGATTTGGAACAATCACCTCTGGATGACTCGTAATCATTTCCTCCGCCCAAGGCTTATTTCTTAATCTCAATTTTTTTCCTCATTTCTTTCTCATGAAATTATTGATTTTTTATAGTATAACGTATAACTATAAAATTCGCATGAAATTATTGCGAAATGATATTTTAGTGATGGGCCATCTTTCAATGTTCCTTTGCTATAACCTGCCAAGCATTACGTTGCACTGTACAAGGGATATTCGTTCCCTCTCTAATTTCTCCAATATAGTTACCATCTGTATGACAATCAACGTTATTTGCTTGCACGAAAATGTTAAATTGATTGCCTTGCAAAAAAGTAATCTCTTTAAATTTTGTATGCTTTTCAAAAAACACAGTAACAAATACTAGTAGCAATTTAAGTCGTGAAATACCGTGAACGATTGTCAGTTCGATTCGTCCATCATTAGGTTTAGAAGATGGGGAAATTTTCATCCCCCCTCCAAAATAAGGTTGATTGCTCATCGCTACAAACCACGCCTGCTTAAATTGCCATTCTTGATCGTTTGTCCGAATAGTTACATCAAAGGATTTAAAGCTAAATAGCCCTCTTACAACAGCCGCAGCATAGGATAGCTTGCCGAGCCCTATTTTATTGAGGTAAAGCTTCAAACGGGATTTATTAATACGTTTTGTGACAAATGCATCAAAGCCCACACCAGCATTATTGACAAATATTTCGTGCTGTTGATCTCCAAAATGAACGACACCAACATCCATTGGGAGATTAGCCATTTCATTATTTTGAATATAGCTTTCAATTTGAAAAGCATTTTGAAATGTAGTAAAGTATCGTGCGAAATCATTTCCGGAACCAGCACGGACTACACCAATAACGATAAATTTATTATGTACAACGCCACTAACAATCTCATGTATTGTGCCGTCACCGCCAACAATAACAATTAATTGTTTGGTTTGAGCATTTTGCGCCCAATTTTTTGCAAGTTCCTTTCCATGCCCCTCATATTCTGTAAAGGCGACTTCATAATTCATTGATAATTGTCGTTGCAGGTGATGCCAGACTTTCTTACCTTTGCCGTGCCCTGCTGCTTCATTCACAATAAATAATACTCGCATTCACTAATCCCCTGCTGGTTGAGAAGATTGCTTCCAAATATCTCGATTAAAAGATGTTGTTTGTACGTTGTTTAAAATCGTTTGAGAAGCACGAATTTGCATATGTTTCATAGGAGAGGATACTTTCTTTAAATGCTCCATCCACTCTCCATAGTTTCGACGATCCACAAATTGAATTCCGTAAGGTGATCCTGGATAATCGAAATAGCCATTCTGTGTTAATATGACTTTACGAATTGGCATATTTATATCGTCCTGCGTAAATAATTGCGTTAATACTGACTCCATACGATTTAAACTTATCATTGGATTAAGGACTTTTGAATCCTTCGTTCCCACTTTTTTTATCCAGAATCGCTCACTGCCTCCTACATAAACAGCTTGATTTTCTGCTTCCAGCACTGTTATACAAATACATTCTGTCGGTGACATTAATACGACATCAAGCTCTATAGGTGCTTTTCTAATTTGTAAAATAGGATTGTAAAAAAGCAAATAATTGTCCGGTAATTTTTGCAATAAATTTCGTAGTAATGGATCACGCATAAAACGAGGATCTACATACGACTTTTCACGTAATGTTGAACTTGCCCATTTCATTTGAAAATGGAAAAATTGATCGATAAACATTCGTTTTAATTCATGAATTGATTGTGGTGCGTAGACAATTTTCGGTTCAAATGTTAGAGTCGTTTCTTCTTCAGGTATGATATCTTCATCACTTATTAGTTCATTCGATATTTCTATCTGTTCAACGTCCACATTTTCTTCCTTCTGACGACCTGCAAATATCTTTTTGAATAAAGAGAATCTCTCTTTTTCTGTGAAAGAATCATTTTCTGAGTCGTCGTCGGTATGTTGCCACTCACTAATTTCTTCTCCTAACTCCCACTGTCGCTTAACACGCTCCCATTGACTTTTCTTTAAGCGTACAAATTGAGTTGGATATCTTGCTAAATCAATTTGATAGCGTGAAATATAATCTTGTATTTTCACCAATTGTGCCATGTGTTTTGGTCACTCCAATCTTACTCGCCCTATATCTAATTTGCTAATTTCCCTACTATTGCTTGGAAGGCAAATCGAAGTATCAATTTTCTCCTTGGCATAATGTAGTTGTAACGGTCGCTACATAAAAAATTACTCAATAAAGAGAAATAGACATTTGCATTCATTACATCGACATTTGCTCTTTAACCTTAAATTACGATAGCAATCATTCTACAACTGCTTTCATCCTTTTTATTTTACATGACGTTTCACGATAAAACATCCATAATTTGTTCTATAGAAAAAGAGAACTACCCAAGTTTAGGTAGTTCTCTTAAAGGATTTATTTATTTTGCATTAATAGAAAGTGGTAATTTTGCTTCGAATGCTTGCTGTAATTTACGAGTCCATTCCCCAGGAACTCCAGCTCCAATTTTGTTACCATCCACATCGATAACAGGTGTTACTTCTGAAGATACAGATGACACAATTACCTCATCCATTGTTAATACATCAGCCTTCGTCATCGGTTCTTCAATAACTGGTAAATTAATTTCCTCAGCACATTTTAAAATAACTTGGCGTGTAATACCGTTTAAAATGAAGTTATTTGCAGGATGTGTATAAAGCTTACCATCTTTAATGCCGTAAACATTTGCTGATGAACATTCTGTTACGATGTCACCGCGATGTAAAATAGCTTCATAGCAGCCTTTTTCAGATGCTTCTTGTTTCGCCAGTACAGCACCTAATAAATTTAATGATTTAATATCACAACGTAACCAGCGAATATCCTCAACAAAGGTAGCCTTAACACCTTTTTCAAAGTTTTCATATGAACGCTCGCCAGCTTTAACATTCCCTGTTAATACAGCTGGAACACTTGCATCTGGGAAAATATGATTACGAGATGTTGTACCTCGTGTAATTTGGAAATAAATATGACCCGTTTCCAAATTATTTTTTTCGATAAGATCATGTAATAATTTGTGCAATACGTCTTTAGTATACGGAATGACAAGACGAATTTTTTCGGCACTCGCATAGAAACGATCAATATGTTCTTGTGCTGTGAACATGTTTCCGTTATAAACTTTAATTACTTCATAAATACCGTCACCAAATTGGTAACCTCTGTCTTCTGGAGATACTGTAATTGATCCTTCTTCAACGATTTGATCATTCCATAATGAATATGCCATGCTTCGTTCATCCTTTTCATATTTAATTTATTTATTTCCCGCAAGTTCAACAATTGCTTCAGCATAAATTGCTGTTGCTTTTATGAGATTTTCAATGACGACAAACTCATCCGCACGATGCGCTACATCAGGTTCACCCGGGAACAGCATGCCAAATGCCACACCTTTTTTCATCACACGTGCATACGTACCACCACCTGTAGAAAGTAAAGGCGTTTCATAATCTCCTGTTTGACGTCTATAAATATTTGCTAGCGTCTGGATAAATGCATCGTCCTCACTTACATAATGAGGCTTTGAGTCATCCTGAATATCCAATGAAAATCCTTTAGCCACAGCTAAGCGTTGTGCTTCTGTGATTTTTTCATCAAATGGATATGTGACAGAATAGCGCATGCTAATAACCATGCTACCACCTTTCGTCACATCATAAGTTACAATACCTGGATTCAATGTAGTTTTACCAGACATTTCGTCCTCAAATTGTAAATTAAGCTTGTGACCATAATGGTCTTGATAAAAAACATCTGCGATAAAGTCGACAAATTGTTTACTTGCCTCTGTCGTCAACTCTTGTTGTAAAAATGCTGTAAGATAAACAGCTGCATTGACACCTTTTTCCGGCTCCATTGCATGAGCTGCTTTACCTTTGATAGTTATTATATAGCGAGAACCCTCGATTAATAAAGAGCCTTCTAGCTGATTTTCGCTTAAAAATGCGTGAAAATTCTGTGCGAATTGTGGGGAAACAAACTGCACTGTTGCTTTTGCAAAATCAGGTACCATATTTGGTCGCTTTCCAGCATTAAATAGTAATAGCTGTTCTTTCGAAGCATCACCTGTTTTATTTTGAGAGAACACTAGCTCTGCAATGCCTTTTTCAGCATTGATGAGCGGGAAATCCGCATCTGGTGCAAATCCAATCGTCGGCATTTCCTCATGTTTAAAATAGTGGTCGACACAGCGGAAGCCTGTTTCTTCATCCGTACCAATTATCATACGTACCCTTTTATGAAGCTTAATGCCTGCATCTTTGACAAGTTTCATGGCCATCCATGCCGCAATTGTTGGGCCTTTATCATCTATTGCGCCACGAGCAAATAGCTTACCATCTGCTACAGTGCCGCTAAAGGGTGGGTATGTCCAATCCGTTTCATCACCAACCGGTACTACGTCAACATGACATAAAATACCTAATAAATCATCGCCTTCACCCATCTGTATATGACCTGCATAATTATCAATATTTTTCGTTTGCAGCCCTTCGACTTGGCCTTTTGCTAATAACCATTCAAGAGCCTTTAGTGGACCATCACCAAAAGGTACTTCAGTAGTGATCGTATTCTCATCGAGAACACTATTTATTTGCACAAGCTCCTGTAACTCTTGTATCAATTCATCTTGCCTTTCCTTTGCGGCTTGTAACCAATCCATACGATGTACCTCCTTCAATGTATTAACATTATTCTACTCTTTACAACATAAATTACAATCATCTTTCTTACAACCTTTTCAAAATCTTACTTCGGACAATACCACATATAGCACGTTTTTCACTTATTCCCACAAAATACAGTGAAAATTTTATGTCTTAATTGTAAATTTCCCTTGCATTCACTAGAAAATTGACTAGCTTTTCTATATAATGAATTTATCAGAATGATTTTTCTGAATATAAAATTAGAAAAGGGGATGTCTAAGGCAGCTACTTATTAGCCTAAGTGCACTCCGCACATATTGTCGTCCGCTAGTCTTTGCCAAGAGAATTAAGATGAAGGAGTGGTTCATTTATGAAACCAACTACTGATCGAATGCTTAATCGTATTAAAGACGTGTACATGTTTATTTTAGACAAAGGAACCGTGTCTACACAGGATTTAGTCGAAGAGTTTAGTATCACTCCTCGCACCGTTCAAAGAGATTTGAACGTGTTAGCCTTTAACGATTTGGTGATGAGTCCAAGTCGAGGCAAATGGACAACGACGAAGAAAAAAGTAAAATTGACGTCTTAGTTTTTACGTGTAACACGTAAAGCATCTTGTATGGAAAAAGAATGACCTTTCGTCGTGGTCATTCTTTTTTTGTTTGGCTCTAAAGTATTTACAAAATATTATGTAGCGAATCCAATTTTATGCGAAGCACCCTGTTAGCGAAAAAGGCAACTGCACTTCTTCAATTACCCATCTATTTATCGCTTTTAATTTTTCTTAGTCATTTCTTCAAGTAAAGAAATAATTTCTTTGTTTTGTTCAATTTGAATTTCACTATTCACTCGAATGATTCTAACCCATCTTAATACTAAAGCTACTAACAAAATAGGTATTAACGCAAACAACGCTCCTACCATACCTACCGCATCCCCTGAAAAATTCATTTTGACAGCCCTCCCTTTCAATCAATTTTACCATAATAATACAACCGCTTTTATTTAACTATCCTAGCCCATCTTTCATGGGAGTTGAATAGCACACTGTATACGAAAACAGCCTTTTGTTTTCTATCATCTATCAAAAAAACACCATGCCTATATCTTTAAAAAACAAAATAATAAATATTCACAAACTCCGAAATTTCATGCACTATTATCATAGCATTTAATAATTTTTATAGATGTTCCTGCACATCAGAGGTTTTCTGTTCAAACCACCACTCTAAAAATTACTGTATTTTTATAAAATTTGTTTCCTTGGCGTTATCTCCGAATATTTTCCCACTATTTACAATTGTTTAACAATCCGTTAAAATCGAAACATTCTTCATTTCGAGAGGACGATTCTATGGAACTTCCCAAACTGTTTCATCCACTAGTTTGGATTATTTTAGGAGGAACTATTTTCACACGTATTGCAAGTTATATGGCAATGCCCTTTTTAGCAATTTACCTACATAATGAAATAGAAGCATCCCCTTTACAAATAGGTTTAACGGTTGGTATTGCTCCGTTAATCTCCACTGTAGGCGGGTTCTTCGGTGGTTATTTAACAGACCGCTTTGGTAGAAAAAACGTCATTTTACTTACGATTATTGTTTGGAGTATTGTGTTCTTTGGCTTTGCAACAGCACAAACGATTTGGTTCTTTGTAGCATTGAACGCCCTTAATGGCTTATGTCGCTCCTTCTTTGAACCCTCAACACAGGCATTAATGATTGATTTTACTCCTGTAGATAAACGAAAAAGATTATATTCGTTTCGTTACACAGCCATTAATATAGCCGCTGTAATCGGCCCTATAATTGGTGTTTATATTTCTCAATTGTCCAGTCCAAGTATTCCATTCATGCTGACAGGGACTATGTATATTATTTACGCCGTATTTTTATTTTTCGTATTAAATCGCTATGAAATGCGACAACCAAAAGCTTCAACACCAACTAAAATACTGCAAACCTTTACGATTCTATTAACGAATCGTGTATTACTAAGCTTTATTTTCGGGGCAATTTTAATAAATATCGGTTACTCTCAATTTGATTCTACACTGCCACAAATCATTGAACTTAAAATTGAAGATGGAATTAAGCTCTATTCTCTACTAATTTCACTAAATGCAGCAGTTGTGTTATTACTACAATTACCGATTAGCATACTTTCGGAACGTTTTTCATCCACAGCCACTCTATTAGTAGGGATTTTGTTTTTGGCATTTGGTCTTTTATTATTCGGCTTCTCAACTAACTATTCGTTATATATGATCGCTATGATTATATTCACGATTGGTGAAATTTTCGCCTTTCCAACGATGAGTGTCATGATTGATGAAATTGCGCCTGATACACAAAAGGGAACCTATTTAGGAGCAGCTCAATTTAAAAATTTAGGAGGATTTATTGGACCAATTATTGGTGGGTGGCTGTTAACACATTATATGAATGCAATGTTTGCAGTCATTGCTATCCTAGTTTTATGCAGTTGTATATTTTATAGATCAAAGCTTAAGACGCACCATGAATAAAGTGCTCAACAGGCATCTGTTTTAACTAATGTCATCCACAGCTTTTGGTGATGAGCCAATATAATGTAACCTTTTACGGATTTTAACGGCAAAAAATCGCTCCATTTCTAAAGCGAATCTCAAGCCTATCAATTATGCCTCGGCAAATTGCGTTCGGAGGCTTTAACTTCTTGCTTGAACTCACTATTAAAAATGGAGCGAGTATATTATGTTATCCTTAAAATTTTGAAGTGGCATTAGCTTTCTTTATTAGCAGGAGCTTCTTCATAACTGGTGTATTGGTCTTTACCAGCATTTTTCGATTGATACAACGCCTTATCTGCACGCTCAAATAAGCTTCTTTCTGACTCATCTGGATGAATGCAAATAGCTCCGCCCATACTTACTGAAAGTACAGACCATTTATCAATAGAAATATTATCCTCATACTTCAAGTGATGAATTTTCTCCAAAATGGAATTTGCTAATTTTCCCATACTTTCATCCTTCGTATCATATAAAACAATTGCAAATTCATCGCCACCAAATCTTACAACAAAGCCATTTTTTTCCACCTCTTGCTTTAATGTTCTTGCTGTTTCAATCAAAATTTTATCACCCTCAACATGTCCAAACCGATCATTTACTTGTTTAAAATTATCTAAATCTAACAGTAATAAACCAGGTTGATTCGTCTTCCTTTGTCTTAATAACTTATCCATTTTACTAACATAGGTAGCACGATTATAAACATTTGTTAAAGGATCATATGTTGCAAGATGAATCGTTTTAGAAAGGAGTTTGTTGATGACTAGTAACATGATGAACGAAGTTACTAAGGCAATAAAAAGCAATACTCGAAACTGTTTTATATTTTTAGTTAGCGCTCTCATTTCTGTGAAATTACCATATTTCACATATACAACTCTTCTAGTGGATTCTCCCCGAATCGCTTCAGCTTCGTAAGGTATAAAACGGTATTTTTCGATATAACCATTTTTAAACTCCGTTTGATATTCCGTTGGTTTCATCGTTTTTTTTGCTAGCTCAAAATGCTCTTGAAACATTTTCGATTTATCATTTACAGTTATTTTTTTAGCTTTAGAATCATCAAAGAAAACACCACCCGCATTTATCGTTTGTACTTCTATCAAATCTGCATATTTATCTATTAAATAGTCAGCAGTTTTTCCGAAGTTAAACGTTTGGAATACAGGATCATCAAGTAAGTCTATACCTACCTCAAATAAATATTTCTTGTCAGGTGTTGCTAAATAGCCAAATTTTCGATATCCCCCAGTAGTTGTTGAAATATCTATACCATCAGAGTAATATTCTCCGCTTGCTCGACGTTCGTCTAGTAAAGTAGAAAAACGGTGGCAACATTCTGAAAAAGCTAATCCTTTATCTTTTTCAAAAGTAGTATAAATTACGGTATTTGATTGGTCGAGTATATACACGTCCATGTCATTTTCGCTTTTTATTTTCTGTAAATCCCACTTCGCTATATGTGGATTTTCTTTATAATAAGTAATTAGTTTTCGTAGTACTTCTTCCATTTTTTCAGAGAGATTTTTATCAAAATAAAAATGTGCATTATCTACAGCCTGCATATCCTTAAGAATATGATTTTCAATTAATGTTCTATTCATGACTTCTTGTTTGTTCATATCTTCAGTAAGTATTTGCCTATTAACGTAAAAAATAACACCAACTAATATTAATGCAAAGGCAAATAAAGATATTAATAATTTAATTCTTAGGTTTTTCATTAACTTATCCTCTACTTATTTTCACCATCAGATTTTCTGAAACATTTAGAGATTTATTAGTACGTTAGACTAAATAGCTTTTTACACAAAAGTTATTTCAATTATACAGTTACCGGTATAACTATGTATATAAAAAATGCCTCGATACTAATCTATATTAGCATCGAGGAATTCCTTAATCCCTATTTTGTAAGCAAGCTAGTTCTTCAGCCGTTAATGCTCGATATTCACCTAACTCTAGATTGTCATCCAGCTTTAGGCTACCCATCGATAGGCGTTTTAAATACGTTACACGTTTACCAACAGACTCAAACATACGCTTCACCTGATGAAACTTTCCTTCTTGAATCGTTAACTCAATTTCTGATTGCTGAGCGGATTTTAATATGATGAGCTCTCCGGGTTTTGTTACATAACCATCGTCTAACTCAACACCTTGGGCAAACTTCTCACAGTCATCCTCAGTCACAATTCCATCTATTTGTGCATAGTAAACCTTCGGCACATGTTTTTTAGGTGACAATAAATTATGGGCTAATATGCCATCATTTGTGATCAACAATAATCCCTCTGTATCTTTATCTAAACGACCTACAGGGAAAGGCTGAAAATGTTGGTGTAATGGATCTAACAAATCGATAACAGTTTCATCTCGTAAATCTTCCGTTGCTGAAATAACTCCAGGAGGTTTATTCATCATAAAGTATACAAATTCTGTATAGTTCACACGTTCACCAAAAACGGAGACATCCTGCTTGTCAGGATCAACATGTAATGCTGCATCCTTCGCATATGCACCATCTACTGTCACTGCTTTTTGCTTTAGAAGCTGCTTAACTTCCTTGCGTGACCCGTAACCCATATTCGACAGTAATTTATCTAAACGCATTAGTACCTCCTATTTAAGCCCTAGTTTGTTTGTAATTCTTGTCAATCGTTCACCGAGAAGCTTTTGTGCTAAGCCGAGGCGTAAAGACAAATAGCCATATACTGCTACACCTACTCCAGCACAAATAACAGAATAAACTAATGCAGAGAATTTACTACTTACTGGTCCCATTAATAACACTAAAAGTTTATGAACGATTAGTACACTTACCGCCATTGCAGCTGTCAAAAGAGAAATGAGCATGACACGACGAATAACCATTTCAGATTTATAGTTCAGTGTTTTTCTTAACACAAGCATATTAATAATAATTGAAACACTATAGCCAATAGCTGTAGCAAGAAGTGCGCCATCTGCCTCCATCCAACGAATTAACGGAATGTTAATCGCTAGCTTGACGAAAATTCCAGTTAATAAGCTTAAGACAATCCACTTTTGGAAGTCAATGCCCTGTAAAAGAGCTGCCGTCACTTGGAATAATGCAAATAAAATAGCAACAGGTGCATAATGGGCTAAAATCATAGCCCCCATCTCACTTTCAGTATAGAGCATAAAGTAAATTTCATTCGATAACAATGAAATTCCAACTACCGCAGGCAATGTAATAAAAATTAATATTTGATATGTTTTATCCATTGCATGTCGTAGCGATAAATATTCACCTTGCGTAAAGTACTTTGTAATCGTCGGTACTAGTGCCGACGAAAAACCTGTAGCTAACATTACTGGGATAATGACAACCTTTTGTGTTGTAAAGTTAATCATTGATAAATACTTATCCGTTACTTCCGCTAAGCCTATCGATATCATAGCTCCATTAAATGTTAGCATATCCACTAATTGGAACAACGGATTGGCTACGCCTACAAATACCATTGGAATTGAATACGTAATTACTTCTTTATAGATGTTGGACATTGGTAGCTGTGTAGACGTCACACTTTGACTGCGCAGTAAATCAAATTCAGGTTGATACTTCTTCCAATAATAATAAAGTACTAGCAACCCACCAATTGCCCCAATAAATGCAGCAAATACTGCAAAGGAAACAGCTGTTTCTGGTGTCCCTTTGAAAACTACCACAACTAAGAACGAACCACCCAATAACACAACAATACGAACAATTTGCTCCACTAACTGAGAAACCGCTGTAGGCTCCATTTTGTCATAGCCTTGGAAAAATCCACGCCAGAGGCTCATAAATGGCACGACAATTAGCGCGAAACTAACCCAGCGAATAACTGAAGCAATTTGCTCTACCGTAAATGCCTGTTCATCACTTTTAATAACAAGCCCCGCTATTGGCGTAGCTAATATAAAGAGAACAATAAACGCAGCTAACCCCGTACACATCATAATAAGTATGCCAGATTTCATTAGCTTGCGGCCTGATTGATAATCACCCAATGCATTGTATTTAGAAACAAACTTGGATACAGCAATTGGCGCACCTGAGATGGCTATTGCTAGCATTATCGAATAGGGAATATATGCATATTGATAGAGAGCAACATTTTCCTCACCTACAATCGCATAAAAAGGAAAAATATAAATTAATCCGAGCACCTTCGATAAAAACATTCCCATTGTTAATATCGCAGTACCTTTCATTAAATTGGACATCGTACCCATCCATTCATCGTAAAATCAATATTTTCATTACCGTAACATTTATAAAATATTTGCCATTAAAGGTATTTGTTTCCATGTAGTAGGGCGTGCGTTTTTCAAAATGAGGTTTAACCTGATTTTTGAACAGTCCTTTTTTGCTACCTTAGCGGTTTCTTCCGCTACCAGAGCCCTTTTACAGGATTGTTTCAAACGTAGCTTTCTTTACTGTTTAAAGCCTAATACTACCGCCATAAAAAATTCAGCAGAATACTAGAAAGTATACCATCGCAAATTATTAAATAAGTAAACCAACTGTAATCTTAACATATTTATAGGTAAACAGACGCACAAATACATTAAAAAGTTCTAGAAGCTCTATAAAAAAATAGTGGCTGTGCCCTTCCCATAGAAAGTAGAAGGCTCAAAATAATCGGTGGAGATTAAGAAAACCCCCACCGATTTGATACTGCTCTATTTCATATCTACGAAAAATTGTTTATACCATACTAAGAACACATAGGCTGTCCAAATATAACGGCCACGATTTGCTTTTTCTTCATAGTGCTCATCGAGGTAGCCTACTAATTGTTTAGTATCAAAGAATTCATTGGCAAAGTCAGTTGTAAACATTTCTTTTACCATCTTATAATACTTTTCTTCACGTAGCCAGTGACGAATTGGTACAGGGAAGCCAAGCTTTGGACGTTTTGCCCATTCTTCAGGTAATTCCTGATGTGCAGCTTGACGAAGAACGTATTTCGTATCAATGTCATTTACGCGATATTTCGATGGAATGTTTTTCGCTAATTCCATCACTTCTTTATCTAAAAATGGAACACGTAATTCAATAGAATGGGCCATACTCATTTTATCTGCTTTTAATAAAATATCGCCTGGCATCCAAAGATTTAAATCAAGATACTGCATTTTAGTAACATCATCATCACCTGGAACTTCATCGTAAATGCGTTTTGTAATGGATTTTACAGATGGACCATTTTTATAATCCGGTTTCAAAACATTTAATGCATCTTCTTCGTCCCATACAACCGCTTCCCCAATGAAGCGTTCTTCTACGGTTTGACCGCCTTTAATAAGGAAGTGTGTATATTGATTTTTAGGTAACGCCTCTGCTAAGCCACGTAACGCTTTACGAATACCAAATGGAACTTTCTCATATTTTTGCATTTTGCCAGAGTTTTGGTACCATGAGTAACCACCAAAGATTTCATCCGCACCTTCACCTGAAAGTACTACTGTTACATCCTTCGATGCTAATTCAGAAAGGAAGTAAAGTGGGACAGAAGATGGGTTTGATTGTGGCTCGTCCATATGCCACTGAATTTTTGGTAATGCTTCAAAACACTCATCTGCCGAAATATATTTACGCTCATTTTGAATATTTAATGTATCAGATAAATCTTTTGCTAAATTTGTTTCATTAAACATATCCTCATAGTCAGAGAAACCAACAGAGAAGGATTTATCAGGGCGTAATAATGAAGTAATATAACTTGAATCAATACCACCTGATAAGAAAGAACCAACCTTTACATCGCTTATTTGATGCGCATCTACTGATTCTCTTACTGTCGTACGAATTTCTTCAACATATTTTTCAATTGGAGCTTCTTTTGCATGGAATTTTTTATCCCAATACTGCACAATTTGCTTTTGTCCATTTTGAATAAGCATATAGTGTGCTGGTTGTAATTTGTACACACCTTTAAAGAACGTTTCGTCCATTGAAGAGTATTGGAACGTCAAATACGGACGTAGCGCATTTTTATTTAATTCTTTAATAAATGATGGGTGTGGTAAAAATGATTTAATTTCTGAACCGAAAATAAAAGTACCATCTGTAGTGTTTTCTGTATAATACAGTGGCTTAATACCAAAGCCATCACGAGCGATGAATTGCAAATCATTCTTTTTATCCCAAATACAGAATGCGAACATCCCGCGAAGCTTTTTGACAAAATCTACGCCATATTCAACATAACCATAAATAATAACTTCACTATCAGAGTGTGTTTTAAAGTTGTGACCCTTTTCAACTAAATCAGCACGCAGCTCTTGGAAGTTAAAAATCTCTCCATTAAATACGAGAACGATGTTACCATCCGCACTGTACAACGGCTGATTTGCCACGTCTGATAAGTCGATAATACTTAATCGACGGAATCCTAACGTTACTTTATCATCACTATGAATCCCACCGCTGTCTGGTCCACGGTGAATAATTGTATTCATCATATTTTCGATCGTTTGATGATGATCGATCACATTTGTTCCATTAATATAGCCTATAAATCCGCACATTCTATTTTTCACCTCATAATTTAGTGCTTAACCTTTACCATAATAGCATGAAAAGACATTCATTTCATACAGACAATACAGATATTGCAAAACTTTCATCAGTGAGGTTATTCAACACTGATTATTCGCTCAAACAACGAGCACTTTAAATTTCCATCTTCCATCTAAATTTCACACTTGAAAACTCATCACCGAAAGTTTTAGATGACATTGTATTAAAAAGTATGTCATGTGTATAAGTTGATTGTAGTGGAGACTAGGCGACTCCTTGGGGATTAGCGTTACAGATGAGACCCTGCAGCGAAGCGAAGCGGCTCATCGGACGCCCCCAGGAAGCTTTGCTCTGTGCGAAAGCGAAGCGTCAGCTACAAATGTTTTCTGTAGCGAAAGCGAAGCGTCAGCTACAAAGCGCCTAGTCGGAACGGAAATCAACTCCACGTTTTGGTGACAAGCTGTTTAAAGTAGAAGATAAAGAATTATAAAATACTTTTGTTTTATTTTCAATGTGAAAGAAGCCCCTCTATATAGACTTAATGTATAATAGGAAAGATTCCTAATTTGATAAGAAAGTGAGTTTAAATATATGTACGATGTTATCGTTATCGGTGGTGGCCCATCCGGTTTAATGGCTGCTATCGCTGCTGGAGAGCATAAAAAGAAAGTATTATTACTAGAAAAAGGGACGAAGCTTGGCAAAAAACTAGCCATTTCAGGCGGTGGTCGCTGTAATGTCACAAACCGTTTACCAGTTGAAGAAATCGTTAAGCACATACCTGGGAACGGCCGTTTTCTTTACAGCCCATTCACGGTATACAATAACGAAGATATTATCGCATTTTTCGAAGGACTTGGTGTGGCACTAAAGGAGGAAGATCATGGTCGTATGTTCCCTGTGTCTAATCGCGCGCAAGATGTTGTAGATGCACTTATTCGTCAGCTTCAGAGACTACATGTTGAAGTTCGCTTAAACACACCCGTAAATAAACTTCTAATGGATGAGGATAAAATTCTTGGGGTACGTCTTACAGATGGCACAGAAATTCGTAGTAAGGCGGTAGTCGTTGCCGTTGGTGGGAAAGCTGTTCCACAAACAGGCTCAACAGGCGATGGTTATCCATGGGCAGAGCGTGCTGGCCATACAATTACAACTCTTTTCCCTACTGAGGTTCCTGTACTATCAAAAGAGGATTTTATTCAAGCTCGTGAGCTACAAGGGCTAGCTCTAAGAAATGTCGCTGTCTCTGTTTTAAACAAAAAGGGCAAGGTGCTCGTAACACATCAAATGGACATGCTCTTTACTCATTTCGGATTAAGCGGTCCTGCTGTTTTGCGTTGCAGTCAATTTGTCGTGAAAGAATTAATGAAAACCGGTTACGAGCCTGTGACAATGCGTATTCAAACTCTTGTTGATTATAATGAAGAAACGTGTCTGCAATATTTAAACAAACTCATTAAAGAAGATCCAAAAAAAGCGGTGAAAAATGTTTGGAAAGGAATTGCACCTGAAAGCTGGTTGCTATTTTTATGTGAACGTGCAGACATCGATGTACAATTGACAGGTATTGAATTATCACAGGAAAAAATCCGCAATTTAGCTAAACTACTCGTCAATTTCACAATGACAGTTAGTGGTACGCAATCCCTTGAAAAGGCATTCGTCACTGGAGGTGGCGTTTCTGTTAAAGAGATTGAACCAAAGACAATGGCTTCAAAGAAAAAAGCTGGTTTATTTTTCTGCGGAGAAATACTTGATATTCACGGTTACACAGGTGGCTATAATATAACGTCAGCACTCGTTACAGGACGTATCGCGGGGATGAATGCAGCACTATAATATAATCTGTATCTCAGACTTCTATTAGCGATTTTTCGGGACTTATCAGCGATTCTGAGTCTTTTATCAGCGATTTCCGGCGACTTATCAGCGATTCTGAGTTTTTTATCAGCGATTTCCGGCGACTTATCAGCGATTTAAGTTACTTCTCATCATATAAAAAGCGTGTCCCAAAATGGACACGCTTTTTTTTAGCTATCTTTAGACATATATACTTCCTCAAATGGTTGAATGATGACAAATCCCTCACCTGAAAATGCCATTTGAATGGATTCACCGCTACCACGACCGATAAATGTTCGGAAGCTAATATCTGTTTTAAACTCTGGTGCCAGATTACCTGACCACGCTACTGTAGCATGCGGATCTGTATAGACCGTTTCACCAGGCTTCACTAACAATGTTAACGGCTCAAAATGAGTTGTGATAGCTACCTTCCCTCTTCCTTGTAAGGTTACATTAAACAACCCGCCTGACATGACTCCTGCCATTTTACGCATTAAATGAATATCCCAATTAATACTTGGCTCAAAGGCAAGTAAATCATTGCCGTTTACACAAATACTTTCATCCTTTAAATCGAAAACCGTTATTTTTTTCCCTTGATCGGCTAAATAAAGTCGCCCTTTACCTTTCGCTTTCATAAGTTGTGTACCTTCGCCTGTTAATGCTTTTTTAAACATTTTACCGAGTCCATGTTCCAGCACACGCTCACGCTCAAACTTAATATCTCCTATGTAAGAAATCATCGCGCCCATTTTCGACCAAACCTCGCCATCTAGGTTAACCTCTAATACACGCTCAGTTTCTAACTCGAAGTATTCATTTTCGTTGTCGTCTTGCTGTGTTTTATTGATAAATTCATTTAAAGAAAATTTCCCCATATTACATTGCCTCCTTATTTATTTTATATACGTTTTAACATATGAAAAGATTCAATCAAATCAATAATTTAAAGGAGCGTACTCCCTCTTGAAAATGAACCCCTCATTTGCTTTCCGTTACAAAATTTCTCTTTTGGTAGCGAAATCACTTTATTTCCCGTAATGATATTGACAGCAGACACCGACTGTTATACATTAAACAGAGATTAATCAAGTGTTATATAACAACAGCTACAAAAAAAGACCATACAAGCGTCATGTGCGAAATGACACTCATATGGCCGATACCTTCAAGTGCGAATTGAAAGTATTATTTTATTGTGTAGCGGAGACGTCTCCAACCTTTTGAGAAGCTTCTTTTAATGCTGTTCGTTTACGTACATCTGCACGTAACGTTAAAGCAATAATTAACGAAGCTGCAATTAACCCTGTAAATACATAGAATACTGGAATATAACTTCCATAAGCATTTTTAATAGTGCTTACTAAAAGCGGTCCAAAAATACCACCTAAAGACCAAGTCGTTAATAAATAACCATGAATAACGCCAAGTTGTTTCGTACCGAATAAATCACTTGCAAATGCAGGTAGATTCGAGAAACCTCCACCATAGCAACTAACAACTAAGAAAATAAGTGCTTGGAAAATAATAACGTTTGTAGTATGCGGTAAGACGATAAAAGTAACTAGCTGTGCGATAAAGAAAATGACAAAGACGTTCGAACGACCAATATAGTCAGACACAGCAGCCCATATTAAACGACCACCACCATTAAATAATCCCATTATTCCTACCATTGCTGCGGCTCCCGCAACTGATAATCCTACAATTTCTTGAGCCATTGGAGATGCAACAGAAATCATCATAATACCTGCTGTTACGTTTACTAAATGCATCGACCAAAGCATCCAGAAATGCTTAGTTTTCACAGCTTCACGTGCTGACATGACAGCTAAATCTTTTTTCACAACTTCTTTACCATTATCTGCAGCAGCCTTCATATTCGCTGGCATATAACCAGGTTTAGGCGGTGCTATATATGAAGCCCCTAAAATCATTAACGTGAAATAACTTGCCCCTAAAATAAAGTACGTTGTAGAAATACCTACAGCCTCCATTAAGTTAGCTGCGACTGGCGCTGTAATAAGTGCCCCTGAACCAAATCCAAGTACAGCCATACCCGTTGCTAAACCGCGGCGATCTGGGAACCATTTTACCAATGTCGATACTGGCGCAATATAACCAATACCCATACCCAAGCCACTTAGTAAACCATATGTTAACCAATACAATGTTACGGAATCCATTGAAATCGCTACACCCGCACCAGCTTGTCCTGCTCCAAATAGAACAGCTGCTATCATGGCAGATTTACGTGGCCCCATTTTTTCTACTAAGTTACCGAACAATGCTGCTGAAAAACCAGCAAGCCCCATCATTATTGTGAAGGCAACCGTTACGTTTGTTTCACTCCATCCCATCTCTTTGACAATCGGTAGCTTGTATACACTGTATGCATATGCTCCACCGATCGAAAGATGAATAGCGATTGCGGATAATGCAATTAACCATCTATTTTTATTCATAATTTCTCTTTTCTCCCCTCTTTTGCTACCTGTGAAAGTTTTATGAACGTCCCTGAAAACAATTTAACACTTAGAATTATTCAAATGCAAGATGTTTTTTTAAAAAATATTATTTCTCCAAAAAGTATTTTATTTTTCACCCTAGTGATTTTATAACAAAAACCCTACAGTCTCTAAGTAAATAGATGTTTATTAAACGAAAACCGTAACATTTTTTAGCTAATATTATTTTTCTACTCTATTATCAAGTTGCGCAAAAATTATTTTGATATAATTAATTTTGTGCATATTTTCACATGCAATCTATGTATATTCCTTTTTCCTTTACTCTCATTAATCCAACATATTTCTTGAATAGGGCACAAAAAGGGAATCACTATGTAGAAATTTTTAGAATAAGAGAGAATTTTACAGCTTAAATAAATGAATTTCTTTCTCGTTAAAGGATGCTAAAAAACACTGTTAAACGATCTATTTAACTTTTAATGGATATTCAATAAAATAAATCCAATACACTTTTTGTATATTTCAAAATGAATAATCACTACCCATTCATTTTTATTATTCAAATATATATTTTTTCACTTAAAATGAATCCTACACATTTTTTAGACTCTGCTAGTAATGCTTTTTAAACTTAAAAGCAACTAAACCAATCAGTTATAACAAAAAAACATACAAGTAAAAAAGTACTTTTTAGAACGGCGTTAATTTAGTATTTTTGTCGGTAATTTCAAAACAAGTTTTCAATCCATCAAAAAGAGATGCTCTGGAATAATGTGAGCATCTCTTTTCGTTCGTTTCCTTTTCTATAGAAAATAAATGATAAATATAATAATTAGCGGCACTAGTGCAAATGACCCTATCGAAACATAATGTCTTTTTTCTTCACGTCCATAATAATAGTCAATCAAAAAATTGCTTACTATAGCGACAGTTAAAAATATCCAAAATGCAGATGTATATAAAAACCACCCATTTAAATTAAATAAAATTAAGGTCGCCCCTTGTATAAACTTAGCAATATACGTTGTACGTTGATGGCTTGTATTTATATATTTTGGTTCCTTTGAAATGCTAAACTTTTTTCGAATAGCTTTTTCTAAAAGCCATCCTAGTAAGAGAGCCATTATGAAAAAAGTAAAGATCTTACCAAAACTAAATTCTTTTTCATCTTCCATAAGCGCAATAAATGCTGAGGCAGTATCGTCATCTTGCACTTTGTAAAAGACATTTGTATGTCGATCGCTGAAAGCTAGCTGTCCATCGTTTAAGAACATTTTTAGCTGCACAGCCTGCCCATTGTTAAACTCCACCCATACATCACGGTATGCATAGTAATCATCATCATTCTTCGAAATAACTGCCTTTTGAAGCGTATTGGCAATGAGCTTTGTTTCCGAATCATTTTTATAAGACTGTTGCCCTAAAATCCAGCCAGTTCTTCCGGCCTTAAAGGTATCCTCCTCCCGATTATACGCACTCGTAAACTGTTTAACCTCATGCTGGGCTAGTTCAACAATCGAAGCATGCTTGGATGTCTCTACTTGATTCCATGGCCCAATTACAATTAACATGAGGATCGTCACGACTGCTCCTATGAAAATCATTGGATATTGCCATCTACGAGGTTGTTTATTTTGCTGAACTATATCGTGCAAAATACGCTCCTGCAATTGTTGTGAGAAACGTGGGGCTTCTCCAAGTTCTTTATCCACTTTATCCTTAAAAGATGTCATCTTCTAGCACCTCCCAATGGCTTTTGTCCAGTTTTTCCTGCAAAATTTGCCTTGCTCTACTCAGTCTTGTTTTCACTGTATTTTCGGTACATGCAAGGACCTCCGCTATCTCTCGAACCTTTAATTCTTGATAATAATAAAGAATGATAACTTCTCGATAGATTATAGGAAGCTCAAACAAAGCTCCTGTCACAATTTTTCGCTCATCTTTTTCAAGTAAATTTTTTTCTGGCGATCGTTTACTCACCCCAATGTGCAGCTTTTCAAATAAAATATGACGCTTATTTTTCCAGCTCCGTAAATAGTCATGACTTTTATGTACTGTTATTTTTACTAAATATGTTTTTAGTGAGGATCGTTGTTCAAAGCGCTCCTGCTGCTGATAATAGGCGAAAAATACATCTTGAACAATTTCTTCCGCAATAGCCCAGTCTTTAACATATAGATAAGCTACACGAAGACAATATTCACCATGCTCTTCCATAACCCTTGCTAAATGCTCACTCAAACAAACACCTCCTATTCACACTATAGTCGTATCAAAATCTTAGATGGTTTCAGCAGAAAAGAAAAAAGTGCCCAAATATTGGACACTTTTCACATTATTATTTCACGACGATGTTAACAAGCTTGCCTGGAATGACAATAATTTTTACAACGTTTTTGTCTGCTATATACTCTTGTACTTTGTCATCTGCAAGTGCTACTTTTTCGATTTCTTCTTTTGAAGCATCTTTCGCTACGATGATTTTTGCGCGTACTTTGCCAAGCACTTGTACGACGATTTCCACTTCATCATCAACAAGTTTAGACTCATCATATGTTGGCCATTGCGCATATGAAAGTGTTTCACCATGACCTAATATTTGCCATAGCTCTTCAGCAACGTGAGGAACCATTGGAGCTAACATTTTCACAAAGCCTTCAGCATATTCTGTTGGAATTACATCTGCTTTGTAGCAATCATTGATGAATACCATCATTTGTGAAATAGCTGTATTGAAGCGAATACCTTCATAATCCTCTGTCACTTTTTTCACCGTTTGATGATATGATTTTTCTAGTGTTTTGTCATCAGAAGCTTGAACTTTCGCAGCGATTGTGCCATCTTCTTCATTGACAAATAGGCGCCAAATACGATCTAAGAAGCGACGTGCTCCGTCCAAGCCATTTGTTGACCATGCAACAGATGCTTCAAGTGGACCCATAAACATTTCATATAGACGTAAAGTATCAGCACCGTGTGAAGAAATGATTTCATCCGGGTTCACGACATTCCCTTTTGATTTAGACATTTTTTCGTTACCTTCACCAAGAATCATCCCTTGGTTAAATAATTTATGGAATGGCTCTTTCGTGTGTACAACACCTAAATCGTATAATACTTTATGCCAGAAGCGAGCATATAGTAAGTGTAATACGGCATGCTCTGCCCCACCGATATAAATATCAACTGGTAACCAACGTTTCAGTAATTCTGGGTCTGCGATTGCTTCTTTATTTGTTGGGTCAATATAACGAATGAAGTACCAGCTAGAACCTGCCCACTGTGGCATCGTATTCGTTTCGCGACGACCTTTTTTGCCTGTTTCAGGATCAACAACATTTACCCATTCAGAAATGTTCGCTAACGGAGATTCACCCGTACCAGAAGGACGAATATTATCTGTTTTTGGTAGTACTAATGGTAATTCTGATTCCGGTACTGGCGTCGTTGTACCATCTTCCCAATGAATCATCGGGATTGGCTCACCCCAGTAACGTTGACGAGAGAATAACCAGTCGCGAAGACGGTAAGAGATTTTCTTCTCTCCTACACCTTTTTCTTCAAGCCATTGAATTGCCTTAGCAATACCTTCCTCTTTGTTTAAACCATCAAGGAAGTCAGAGTTAATATGTTTACCATCACCTGTGAAGGCTTCTTTGCTAATGTCTCCACCTTCAAGGACAGGAATAATTTCTAAACCAAATTCTGTAGCGAATTCATAGTCGCGCTCATCATGTGCTGGAACCGCCATAATTGCACCAGTACCGTATGATACTAATACATAGTCCGCAACCCAAATCGGCATTTTTTTACCGTTAATCGGATTAATTGCATAGGCACCTGTGAATACGCCTGTTTTTTCTTTCGCTAAATCTGTGCGTTCTAAATCAGATTTCAATTTTACTTTATCTAAATAAGCTTCAACAGCTTGTCGTTGTTCAGCAGTTGTAATTTGATCCACTAATTTATGCTCAGGTGCAATAACACAGTATGTAGCACCAAATAATGTATCAGGACGAGTTGTAAACACTGTGAAGTTTTCATCTGTTCCTTCTATATCAAATGTTACTTCTGCCCCTTCTGAACGACCAATCCAGTTACGTTGCATATCCTTAATAGACTCTGGCCAATCAACTTCCTCTAAGTCATCGATTAAACGATCAGCATAGGCAGTAATTTTAAGCATCCATTGCTTCATCGGACGACGTTCTACAGGGTGACCACCACGCTCTGATTTTCCATCAATAACTTCTTCGTTGGCAAGTACTGTTCCAAGTGCTGGACACCAGTTTACAGCTACTTCATCTACATAGGCTAAACCTTTTTTATAAAGTTGGATAAAGATCCATTGTGTCCATTTATAATATTCTGGATCTGTTGTGTTAATTTCACGATCCCAATCATAACTAAAGCCAAGCTCTTGGATTTGACGCTTGAATGTCGCAATATTTTTCGCTGTAAATTCAGCTGGGTCATTTCCTGTATCTAGTGCATATTGTTCTGCTGGTAAACCGAATGCATCCCACCCCATAGGATGTAGGACGTTATAGCCTTGCATGCGCTTGAAGCGTGAAAGGATGTCTGTCGCTGTGTAACCCTCTGGATGTCCTACATGAAGACCTGCACCAGATGGGTACGGGAACATATCTAATGCATAAAATTTTGGTTTTTCTGTTTCATTTTCAGTTTTGAAAGTTTTGTTATCAGCCCAATATTGCTGCCACTTTTTTTCAATTTGTTGATGATTAAAACTCATTATTTTTCCTCCTTTGAATGCGTCATACTTTTCACTTAAAGAATTGACAAAATATTTAAAAAATAAAAAAACTCGTCCCTTTCTTAGTCAGAAAGGGACGAGAGAATTCGTATCTCCCGCGGTACCACCCACATTAGTGATTACACTCGGCTCTTGCTTCCTTAACGCGGAAATGAACGGCACGCGCTATTTCACGCGGGCAGACTCAGAAGGCGAGTTCAATTTGCTTTCCTACTAGCTCCCACCAACCGCTAGCTCTCTAAAAAGAACCACAAATTTACTATTCCTAAATCGCTGTCTTTACAAGTATTGCATTTATTCTAATGGAAAGTACTAAAAAGCACAAGACTTTGTTTACATACTACCCATTTTTGAACAATTCAATGCCTATTTGTGAAACTACAGCTATTTTAAACTACGAGAAAGCTCCGTAAAAATAACGCCTAGCGCATAAGCACCAGCATCCGGATAACCTAGGCTTCTTTCACCAACTGTACCAGCGCGACCCATACGAGCAACGATTTCTTTTGTATATTCCGCTCCTTTAACAGCAGCCTCTGCCCCTTTTTCAAAGGCAGTTTTAAAATCCGCACAAGTAATAGCACTTTCTGCCCAAACATTTACACAAGGTGCAAGCGCATCTACAAGCGTTTTATCGCCTACCTCTGCCCCTCTTCCGAAAGAGCGCTCACCGATAGACTGTATGCCTTTAAGCGCTGCTTGTAACATTTCAGCAAACTCTTCGATCGTTAATTCCATTTTTCCTGCTACAGTTTTACCCGCAGCTCGGAAAGCCCCTCCCCAAATGGGTCCAGAAGCGCCTCCACAATGCTCCATAATCACCATAGAACATGCATCAAGGAAAGTCCCAATAGTTAAATGTTCCTGACCTACAATCGAGCCCCATTCTCGTTTTAATTGCTTAAATCCTTTAGCGACGCTCATTCCGAAATCGCCATCACCTGCATGTGTATCTAATTCGCAGAAAGGTACTTCGTTCTTGATAATAATTTCGCTCATTTTATCTACGAGATAAATCATATTATTTAATGTGATGACCTCACTCTTGATAATAGCGTGCTCTTCCACTGTTTCCGTCTCAAAGAAAACTCGTTTCTCTTCTATATTGTCATGAATATCTACGTATTCTACACTATCAACGGGTCCCTCTACTTTAAATGCAGGTGTATTACATTCTTTCGATAGTAATGTTTTCAGCTCATTATCTAGTTTCATTACTGTTAAAGAAACCCCAGCCATATCAATACTAGTCATGTAATTGCCGACAAACGTTCTATTGATTCGTATCTTTCTTTTACTTAATTCTCTAGTAACTGCATTGTTAAACAGATAAAGTTCTTGAAGCGGTGTACCGCCAAAGCCATTTACTAGAACAGCAATTTCAACACCTTTATCTAATGCTAAATCTTTTACAAGGTCATTTGTCATACGAATAGCTAATTCATCAGCAGACATAACTTTTTCACGTTTTCTCCCGGGCTCTCCATGAATACCGACACCATATTCCATCTCATCTTCACCCAATTTAAAAGTCGGTGATCCACTAGCTGGAACCGTACAGGAAGTTAGTGCTAGACCAATTGTTCGAACATTTGTCGCCGCTTTTTCCGCAACAGCTTTCACCTGCATCAAATTCATACCTTCTTCTGCTGCCGCACCAGCGATTTTATGCACTAACACAACCCCTGCAACGCCGCGTCTTCCTACTGTAAAAAGACTATCCTCTACTGCAATATCATCATTTACGCGGACGTACTCTACTCGAATGCCATCCTCAGTAGCTAAGTAGGCACCATTTTTAAAGTTCATAATATCTCCGCTGTAATTTTTAATAATGAGCAATGTACCTTTTTTGCTGGCTGTTGCTTTAATGGCTTGATATACCTGTATTTGCGAAGGAGAAGCAAATACGTCACCGCATACTGCAGCATCAAGCATTCCTTTCCCTACCAATCCGGCATGTGCCGGTTCATGTCCACTACCGCCACCGCTAATTAAAGTTACCTTATTGTCATTCATTTCTTTTTTCTTAATTATTTTATATTTTTTTAACAACTCAAGTTCCGGATGAGCCATAACCATCCCATTGCACATTTCCATAACGAGAGTTTCAGGTTGATTCATAATTTTTTTCATTTTTATTCCTCCCCAGTAAGCTTGGTTACATTGTTCATAGCCTATCCATACTTCTATAATTATTCATAGGCGATTTCTGCTATGATTTCGAAAGCATATTGTTATTCATTATAGCAAAATGAAAGCGCTTTATCTCAGAAGGACAAAATGAACGATTTGTCTAAAGACACTCGGCTTTTTTTATGTTGTAGAGATGATTGTCATGACCTCTCAAGCAGTTGAGGCTCTTTGCGAAAGCCGAATTCTTTCAAATAAATTAAGAAAACCCGAACAATGGCAAAACACCGTCTGAGTGTCTTGCCATTTATTCGGGTTTTACTTTAGCTAAAATACTTTTGCCCCAGCCCTCTTGTACATGTTACTTCGCTTTCGGTGAGAATAATTTACCGCCCGTTAACGCGGGATAATTCCTGACATTCACGAAAAGCAAAATGCTTACATCCAATACATTTATTTGTATCTAAATAACTTAAAGCCTTATTAATCGCTTCTCCTGTACGCTGATAGAAATTATCTTCACCAATTTCAGCATATAAACCATTTTTTTGTAGTGTCAATTCCACTTCATCTTGCACACCTGTAACTAAAATAGTGCCACCTTGAGCTTTAAAATTCCGGATAACATTACCAAAATATGTCTCACCTGTCGTATCTAAAAAGGGTACTTTACTCATCCGTAAGATCAAAACTTTCTGTTGTTGTTGAATGGAACTTACTATTGCCTCCTCAAAAGTTTGAGCTGCGCCAAAGAAAAGAGGACCTTCAATTGTATAAATACTAATTTGTGGACAGTCACGTTTCTGATGAACAACATGTGATTGTACCTTCCCACTTTCTTTCGAATGATCCGGTAATACTTTTGTTACAACAAGCTTTTCGCTCATACGCTTCGCAAACAATATGACCGCTAACACAAGTCCAACCTCTACAGCTAATGTTAAGCTCGTAAAAACAGTCAGTAAAAACGTAATCATTAAAACGAGGGAATCGCCAGATTTTAATTTAACAATATGCGCAAAATGCTTTTGCTCACTCATATTCCAAGCTACAACCATTAAAACTGGAGCCATACTTGCTAACGGAATATGTGAAGCAAAGGGCGCTAGTATTAATAAAGTGACTAAGACAAATACACCGTGAATAACCCCTGATATCGGTGATACGGCACCTGTTTTAATATTTGTTGCAGTTCGAGCAATAGCCCCTGTCGCAGGGATTCCTCCAAAGAAAGGAGTGACGATATTAGCAATCCCTTGACCAACAAGTTCTCGATTACTATTATGTTTTGTATTTGTCATACCATCTGCTACTACTGCCGATAGAAGTGATTCAATGCCACCTAACATAGCGATCACAAAGGCTGGTCCAATAAGTAGCTGTATGCGCTCTAATGTGATATCTGGAATTGCAAAATTCGGTAATGTATTTGGAATTTGACCATAGGCCGTTGCGATTGTGGCAACTTGTCCAGAAAAAAAGAACGTTGCCACTAATGTAGAAACAACAATGCCTGCTAACGCCCCTGGAACTTTGGGTAAAACTTTAGGTGTTATCAAAATAATGATAAGACTAATGATTGCTATTAAAACACTATAAAAGTTTGTTGTACCAATATGCATAACAATTTCTTTTACATTGTCAATAAAATACTCATGCCTTTTAATATTAGTCAAACCTAAGAAATTAGCGATTTGACCTGTAAAAATAATAACGGCAATTCCTGCTGTAAATCCTATTGTCACGGGTCGCGGGATAAATTTTATTAATGAGCCAAGTTTAAATATCCCCATTAAGCACAACATAATTCCGGCCATTAACCCAGCGATTAGTAAGTTTTCATAGCCATACGAAATGACTACCCCTAGCAGAATTGGCACAAACGCACCTGTAGGTCCCCCGATTTGATATTTCGAACCACCCAAAAGAGAAATAAGTATTCCAGCAATAAAAGCTGTATATATTCCATACTCAGGCTTAACACCTGACGCAATAGCAAAAGACATTGCCAGCGGTATTGCCACAATGCCGACAATGACTCCTGATATTAAATCTTTTTTCAAATGATGAACAGAATATCCTTCATATCGTCCTGTAAACAGTGACTTCATCTATAAATCTTCCCTTCAAAATAATAAGCAAGGTAAATGTTTCATAAGAACACAGTCTACAAAATTAATTTAATCCTCTTCATTATTTTCGTTAATCGTCATTTCTTCTAATCTTGAAATTGTATTTATCAAATGATTGTTGAAAATATCCTTTGCAACACCAAGTAATTCCCCAATCATCGGATCGCTTAAAGAATAGTAAACTTTTTTCCCCTCTTTCGTCCCATGCACAATATTTTTGCCTCGCAATACACTTAATTGCTGAGAAACAGCTGAGCCCTCTTTTTCTAAGCAGCTTTGAATTTCATTGACGTTTTTTTTACCATCTACTAGTAATTCTAGAATTCTGATTCGTAATGGATGTGCTAAAGCTTTAAAAAAATCTGCCTTAAATTGCTGCAAGCTCTCTTCCACATAAACCCCTCCAAGCAACTTCAATTTCATATATTCAAATATTTGAATATGTATGATAGATTGTACGCCACAATTTGTGAACTTTCAATATCAATTATTAAAAAACGAGCAAAAAACGTGTTTCCTACACATTTTTTGCTCGTTTTGAAAATATTTTTGTTAAATTTAACTATTAATCTGTCACTGTTTTCTTGTTTCGTAAAGGATAATCATAGATAAGGCATGGAATAATCGCAAACAATACAATAATTACTGGCATTAATACGAGTGCAATTATGCCAAACTGGTCAACCATAATACCACCAAATAGAGGGCCAATCATACGACCTGTAGTTGCCGCACTATTAATAATCCCTTGATAAAAGCCCTGACGCCCTTTTGGTGCAAGATGATTGGCGATGGTAGGTAAAGCAGGCGTATAAAACATTTCACCAAAAGTTAGCACAACCATTGCTGCTCCAAACATTTTAAAATCACTAGCAAATGCAATGATGCCAAAGGATATTGCGATCAAGGTAACGCCAAAAACTAATTGACGCTTCAATTTATTTTCCCAACGTTTCACTAGCGGTGCAATTAGCGGTTGCCCTAAAACAATAAGTAGGCCATTAATTGTCCAAAGTAAGCTGTACTGTTTCAACCCTAATCCTAAATCTTGCGTATAGGAAGAAATAGTCGCACTCCATTGTGAATAAGCTAGCCAGCATAACACAGAGGATGAACTAATAATTAATAGTGCATAAAACGGTGCTTTATTAATAATTCGCTTACTTTCACTCACGACATTCTTCGGTGCAATGCTTCCTTCTTCAAATCGTTTAAAAGTAAAAAACGCTATAAAAAAGAACAATATATACATAGCTAAGTTGACAATGAAGACGTAGTCAAATTTGTAATCAGCAACAACACCGGCAAGTGCAGGACCAATCGCCACTCCTACATTTTGAGCTAAATAAATTGCGTTAAAAGCCTTTCGTCCGCCCTCAGGCCACGCAGTTCCAGCTAAAGCAAACATTCCTGGGAAAACAATACCCCCACTAAAGCCAAGTATCGTTAAAATCCACACATAATGTGGCCAGCCGTGCCAAATCGTTAAAGCTACTAATGAGGAAATTGTCAAAAGAATGCCCAACATTGTTGATTTATAGCCACCTATTCTATCAAATAAGTAACCACCTAAGAGATTTCCTAATACGCCGGCAGCAGAATTCAGCATCAACACAAAGCCCGCCATCGCAAGTGATTTCCCTAAATAATCGTGCATATAAATGGCGTTTAAAGGCCATAAAAATGAGTTGCCTGTTGTGTTCACAAACATTCCGATAATTAAAAACCAAACACTTTTTGGCATAGAACGACCTCCATTGTTTCGCTACTCTAAATAGTTAGTTTATGTTGAAAAATACAAAAGCACAAGAAAAATAAATTTACTCTTTTTACTTAGGCTTTAGAATAATGTAGGTTTCGTTCGGTACTCCTCATGATTTGCTCGGAGTCATTCACATAAATCATGACGGAAGCACTAGAAACGTGATAAAATATAATGTTAGAGGAGTGAAATAAATGACAGAGACAAACTTTCCTTTTCCTTCAGATGGGAAAAGATATTATACATGGAATCGCTATTTACGTGAGCAATTTGGTCATAAAGTTTTTAAAGTAGCACTAGACGCAGGCTTTGACTGTCCAAATCGCGATGGTACTGTTGCCTTCGGAGGTTGTACGTTTTGTAGTGCCGCAGGTTCAGGTGATTTTGCAGGCAATAAAGTTGATCCTATCGAGGTACAATTTGCTGAAATTCGTGACAAAATGCATCAAAAATGGAAAGACGGCAAATATATGGCCTACTTCCAGGCATATACAAATACACATGCACCACTTCCTGTATTAAAGGAAAAATTTGAAGCTGCGTTGGCTCAAGAGGGTGTTGTTGGATTATCCATTGCAACGCGCCCAGATTGTCTGCCAGATGATGTAGTTGAATATTTAGCTGAATTAAACGAGCGTACCTATTTATGGATTGAGCTCGGACTTCAGACTGTGCATGAAAAAACCGCAAATCTTATCAACCGCGCCCACGATTATGCAACATATGTGGAAGGTGTTAATAAGCTACGAAAGCATGGTATTCGCGTATGCTCGCACATTATTAATGGTCTTCCACTTGAGGACTATGACATGATGATGGAAACTGCTCGTGAAGTTGCAAAACTTGATGTACAAGGCATTAAAATTCATTTACTACACCTTTTAAAAGGTACACCAATGGTTAAGCAATATGAAAAGGGCATGTTAGAGTTTTTAGATCAGGACGTTTATACAAAGCTTGTAGCAGATCAACTTGAAATTCTACCACCGGATATGGTTATTCACCGTATCACAGGCGATGGACCAATTGATTTAATGATTGGCCCAATGTGGAGTGTTAATAAATGGGAAGTACTAAATGGCATTGATGCTGAGCTTGAACGACGTGGAAGCTGGCAAGGGAAATTTTATCGTGCTGAGGTAGCCAAATGAAGCTACAACGTGTTTTACAATATGCACAACAGTTACTAACAGATACAGTTGAAGAGGGAGACACTGTCGTAGATGCCACAGCGGGTAACGGCCACGACACATTGTTTTTAGCACAGCTTGTCGGCGATGAAGGGCAAGTGTACGCATTTGATGTTCAAAAGGGCGCTGTTGATGCAACTCTCCACCGCCTTTTAGATAATGGCTTAGAGCACCGTGCCCTTATTTTGCATAGAGGGCATGAAGAAGTAGCCAACTATGTACACAAGCCGGTAGCTGCTGCCATTTTCAATCTTGGGTATTTGCCTGGTAGTAATCACGACATCGTTACACAGCCAAATACAACGATACAAGCAATTGAAGATTTGCTAAAGCTGCTCAAAATCGGTGGTCTTATTGTCCTTGTCATTTATCACGGTCATCCTGGTGGTAAGGAAGAACGGGATGCAGTGATAGAATATGTCAGTCAACTTCCCCAAAAATATGTACATGTATTAAAATACGAGTTTCTAAATCAACAAAATGATCCACCCTTTGTGATAGCTTTGGAGAAAATGAAAGATTACTCGTAAAGTTAAATAGAACGTTTCGATATAAGGCGTGATTCCGATAGAACATTGGAATCAGCCTTTTAATTTTGACAAGAAAATATCCCCCGATGGCGCGGGGGATAGGGAGGAGTACTTAATTATTACTTTCATGTCAAATTACCTTAATTAACTTCGCTTAGTTAGATTTTAAAAGTGTTTGTTGCTTCATTGCATCCACATATCGTTGATTGACTTTATCCCAATCGACAGTATTCCACCAATTCGTAACAAATTCAGGTCGGCGATTTTGATATTTCAAATAATATGCATGTTCCCATACATCAATAACGAGTAACGGAATTTTCCCTTCTTTTAAAGGTGTGTCTTGGTTAGCTGTACTCATAATGGTTAATTGTTCGCCATCTAGCACTAGCCAGCCATACCCACTTCCAAAGCGGGCAATTGCTGCTTTAGAAAGCTGATCCTGAAAATTATCAAACGTTTTAAAATAATAATCAATCGCCTTTCCCATATCTGCAGTCGCTTTGCCACCACCACAGGGACTCATCAATTCCCAAAATAAACTGTGGCAATAGTGACCTCCACCATTATTTTGTACAGCTGTTTGAATGTCAGCTGGAAGTATATCAAGGTTGCGTAATAAATCCTCTAATGACAGATTTTGCAAGTCTTTATGACCTTCTAAGACCGCATTTAAATTATTTACATACGTAGCATGATGCTTAGAATGATGAATTTCTAATGTTCTAGCATCTATATAAGGCTCCAACTGATCATAATCATATGATAGTTTCGGTAAATGGAACACAGTCATCTTTTCACCTCCTCCCAAAAAGTTTCTTAAAGGAAAGATAATTTCCTTAAAACAAAATATACCTTCTTTTTCTATTGCAGTCAACAGAAAATTTATTTTCTTTTATAAAATTAAAAAAGCTATCTAATAGTAAACTGTACCCTATAAGATAGACACTTTGAAAAAAGTCTATCCTATAGGGTACTTTTGTTTATAATTAGAAAAAAGATGTCGGAGCGGAATAAATGACGAAAAAATTATTTACTAAAAAAGAGCAAGAACAACTTAACTGTAATCCTAATGTCCAAGCTATTAGTGATAAAGCGATTACTTATACTGAGGAATTTAAACGCCATTTTATTGCAGAAAATGAAAAAGGAAAACTCCCAAGAATGATTTTTGAAGAGGCCGGTTTAGATGTTGAACTGATTGGTTTAAAGCGCATTAGTTCAGCGGGAAAGCGGTGGCGTGCAGCTTATCGTACAACTGGAGTAGCGGGTCTACAAGATACACGGAAAACGAAGTCAGGTCGTCCAATAGAACGAGAATTAAGTTTAGAAGAAAAAATTACACGATTAGAAGCGAAAAATCGATTATTACAAGCGGAGAATGAACTTTTAAAAAAGCTCGATCTACTCGAAAGGCAGATGTTAAAGAAGAAATAACAATCGCAACAGAACTAAAATTTGATTTAATCAGTAAAACGATTCAAAAATATAAACTAAAACGGTTAGTTAGCTATCTATGTGAAATCATGGGCGTATCTTGTTCAGGTTACTATAATTATTTCGCAGAAAAATCGACACAAAAGCGTGCAGCCCATGAGTTAGCAGATGAAGCTATCAAAGAAATTATTTTAAAAGCGTATCATTTCCGAGGACGTAAGAAAGGGTGCACGTCAAATTAAAATGACGTTAGAAAATCAATATGGGATTACGTATAACTTAAAACGTATACGCCGCATTATGAAGAAATTCGAGATTGTATGTCCAATTCGAAAAGCTAATCCGGCACGTAGAATGGCCAAAGCGACAAAAGAACATCGTACATGTCCAAATGAATTACAGCGTAACTTTAAACAAGGTGTAGCAGGAAAAGTATTATTAACAGATATCACGTATTTGACGTACGGAAACGGCAAACGTGCTTATTTATCAACGATTAAGGACGCTGAGACAAACGAAATTTTAGCGTATGAAGTATCAGCTTCATTAAGTATGGATATCGCGCTCAATACTCTTCGTAAATTGAAGCGAAATCACCACCATTTAACGAACGATGCATTTATTCATTCAGATCAAGGATTCCATTATACGAATCCAAAATTCCAGAAACTTGTGAAGGATATGGGACTAGGGCAATCTATGTCACGCCGAGGAAACTGTTGGGATAACGCCCCGCAAGAATCCTTCTTCGGCCATTTTAAAGATGAAACTAATCTGAAAGCGTGCGAAACATTAGAAGAAGTAAAACGAGAAGTGAAAAGTTATATGATATATTACAACCATTATCGAGGGCAATGGAACTTGAAAAAGCTGCCGCCTGCAAAATACAGACAGCAGCTTCAAAAGGTTGCCTAGCTTTTTTTCAAAATGTCCTTTACAAAGGGTACACTTTATAGACTATTAAAATCTATTAGATAGCTTTCTCTTTTTTATCTATTTATTTTTACGTTTGTCATTATAGTCTATCCAGAAATCTGCTCCTTTAATTCCTAGTTTACGAGGATCAAAAACAGGATCTTTTCCTTCTTTTTTCTGTTTCTCATAGTCCTTTAAAGCGACTATAGCAGGCTTCATAATAATTAATATCGCTAAAACGTTAATCCAAACCATTAGACCTAGCCCAACATCCCCCATTGCCCAAGCAAGATCGGATGTACGGATTGTACCGTAAAATGCAGAAATTAAAATTGCAAATTTAGCCAGCCATATGAAGACTTTTTCTGTACCTCCTGAGAATAAATAAGCTACATTCGTTTCTGCAATGTAGTAGTATGCCATAATTGTCGTAAAAGCAAAGAAGAATAAGGCAATCGCTACGAATGGTCCACCAAACCCTGGTAGTGAAGAGTCAACCGCATATTGTGTGTATGCTGCGCCTTCTTTAATACTTTTCGCAAATGTAATTTGTTCTTCTCCAGTTAATTCGCCTTTATTGAAATCACCAACATAAACAAATGTATCAGCGCCCGCTTTTTCATCGTGTACATTATACATACCCGTAAATAAAATCATAAATGCTGTAGCTGAACAGATTAATAGCGTATCAATATACACAGAAGCTGCTTGAACGATACCTTGTTTAGCAGGGTGTGATACTTCTGCTGCCGCTGCCGGATGCGCGCCTGTCCCTTGACCGGCTTCATTCGAATAAATTCCACGTTTAACACCCCATGCAATAGCAGAGCCAATAACACCACCAAAGATTTCATGCGCACCAAATGCGCTAGAAAAAATTAATGAAAATACAGCTGGTACTTCTTTAATATTCATGACAATAATGACGATGGCCATCAAAATATATGCTAATGCCATAAACGGTACAATGACCTGTGCAGCATTGGCAATCCATTTTACACCACCGATAATAATCGTACCTAATAGTACGACAATAATAAGTCCTGTTATCCAAGTCTTAACATCGAAAGCGTTTTCAACTGCTGTCGCAATTGCATTCGATTGAACACCAGGCATCAAAATTAACATGGCAGCTAATGCGGCGACAGCAAAAATAACTGCAAACCACTTTTGCCCCATTCCTTTTTCTATGTAAAAAGCTGGCCCGCCACGATATTCTGTATCTTTCTCTTCTTTATAAATTTGAGCCAACGTCGACTCCACGTAAGCAGTTGCCGCACCGATAAAGGCGATTGCCCACATCCAAAAAACAGCACCAGGTCCCCCCATCCCGATTGCTGTAGCAGTACCGGCAATATTACCTGTACCTACTCGACCAGATAATGCAATAGACATTGCTTGGAAAGAGGAAATCCCCTTATCCGATTTTTCGCCTTTAAACATTAAAACAAACATATCTTTAATGTGTCTTACTTGTAGGAACCGTGTAATGATTGAAAAGAAGAGCCCAATTAACAAAATGCCATAAATAAACCACGGTCCCCATAAAATCTCATTAATTTTCCCAACAATTGTTTCCATCTTACCCCTCCAATTTGAAAAGCATTACTTTAAGTCATTATAGTATTACACTTTTCTGAAAATTACAATATTATATTCAAGAAACAAAAAGTTAGTAATTTTTCTAGTTAATTGGAGAGGAAATTCACTATTCAATTATATAGCCAATTCTTCGCAGAGCATTATTAATAAAATCTCGTATATAAACAAAAATCTCGTCACGCTCTACTTCATGAAATAGATTATGATAACAGTTTGCCCATTCTTTGAATTGAAACTCTGTAAATTCCATCTGATAAAGCCAATTTCTTGTTTGTTTAGTTTCAGTAATATTATCTTTTTCAGCTGTCATAACTAACATCGGCCTATTTGGGAATTCAGCCTTAGGCAATAACACTAAATTGCGCATCATTTGTTGTAGCTCACGATACCATTTTACTGAAACAACGGATGAAAAAGGAACTTCATCCTTCATCTCATCTCTACCTTCTATACTGCGCGTTAATAATTCTAATGTAATTTCATGGGTCAGTTTCACATTGGCAGTCAAGGCACTTAAACTAGTTAAAGCATTTGAGAGTTTACCTGGCAATAGCTTTAAATGAAGCCATGGTGAAGTTAAAATAATTCCTGCACATTCATATTTTCGTTTTTGCATGGTATGTAGTAATAGAGTCGCGCCAAGCCCATGTCCTATTAAAAAGACAGGTAAATTATACGAAAATGCATTCTCGATTAAATTTCTTGTATATTTGTTGTATTCTTTAAAATCTTCATCGTGAATTTTTGAATATCCTACATTTACTCCATGATTAGGTAAATCCCCCATGACTATGTGGAAGCCTTCCAATCTAAGTTTTTCTATAAGCCATGCATACCAACGGTGATTTTCATATGCACCATGAAGAATAGCAACCACAGCCTTTGCTTGTCCATCAGCTTCCCATTTCCACATTTCACATAGTCCTCCTAAAAAAATAATTACACAATGATTATATCGGAATATCTAGATCATTTTAATTTTATATTTCCATCATGTTGCGTATTTGATACGATAATATTACATCATAGAAAGAAAAGAGGCGATACTCATGATCTATCCATTTAAAGGTAAAAGACCCAATATCGATCCTTCTGTTTTCATTGCTGATTATGCAACAGTTACTGGCGACGTTACAATAGGTGCTGAAACAACCATTTGGTTTAACACAGTTATTCGAGGAGATGTATCACCAACAATTATAGGAAAAAGAGTTAGTATTCAAGACCTCTGTTGCTTACATCAAAGCCCCAAATATCCACTCATTATTGAAGATGAAGTAACAGTAGGACATCAAGTAACTTTACATAGCTGTACGATTCGAAAAAAAGCCTTAATAGGTATGGGCTCTATAGTATTAGACGGAGCGGAGATTGGAGAGGGTGCATTCATTGGGGCGGGTAGTCTAGTTCCTCCAGGTAAAGTAATTCCTCCAAATAGCTTAGCACTTGGCCGTCCTGCAAAGGTTGTAAGAGAATTAAATGATGAAGATAAAGAAGATATGGAACGCATCATACGTGAATATGTAGAAAAGGGGCAATACTATAAATCTCTTCAACCAAAAAATTAATATAACTAAATCAAAGCAGCTCCACGTTTTCTTGGGTAACCGAGCCCTCCATGATTATGATTAGGAGCTTATTTTTTTCGTTAAAAAACAGTGAAAGGGGCTATAAGAATATTGAGCCCCTTTCTGTAATAGTATTTTAAAATATTTTTCCAAACACTTCATTGCTTTAGCTAAATAGTTTATAAACCTGCTTTTTCTTTTAATGCGTCAGCTTTGTCTGTTTGTTCCCAAGGTACATTTAAATCTGTACGACCGAAGTGACCATATGCGGCAGTTTGCTTATAAATAGGACGACGGAGGTTAAGCATTTTAATAATCCCCGCTGGGCGTAGATCAAATAGCTCGCGTACCCATTTTACAATTTCACTTTCTGCAACTTTTCCTGTACCAAATGTATCAACAGCAATAGATACAGGTTGAGCAACACCAATCGCATAAGCTAGTTGTACTTCAGCTCGATCAGCTAAACCAGCAGCTACGATATTTTTCGCCACATAGCGTGCTGCATATGCCGCTGAACGGTCTACCTTAGTTGCGTCCTTACCTGAGAAAGCACCTCCACCATGACGTGCATAGCCACCGTATGTATCAACGATGATTTTACGTCCAGTTAAACCAGCATCCCCTTTAGGACCACCAATTACGAATCGGCCAGTTGGGTTAATGAAATATTTAGTATCGGCATCTAGTAATTCACTTGGAACAACTGGAGCAATAACGAATTCTTTTAAGTCTGCTTGAATTTGCTCAAGTGTAGCTTCTTCATCATGCTGTGTTGAAATTACAATCGTATCAACGCGTACTGGTATATTGTTTTCATCATATTCAACCGTTACTTGCGTTTTTCCATCTGGGCGTAAATATGCTAATTCACCAGATTTACGTACTTCCGTTAAACGACGAGCTAATTTATGCGCTAAACTAATTGGTAATGGCATAAGCTCTGGCGTTTCGTTACATGCATAACCGAACATTAAACCTTGGTCACCTGCACCAATTGCTTCAATGTCAGCGTCTGTCATAGAACCTTCACGCGCCTCTAATGCTTGGTCAACACCTTGGGCAATATCAGGTGATTGCTCGCCAATCGCAACAAGTACTGCTAGGTTTTCAGCATCAAAGCCGTACTTCCCACGTGTATAACCGATTTCTGCTACAGTATCACGAACGATACCTTTAATATCTACATAAGTAGAAGTAGTAATTTCTCCTGCTACTAACGCTAAGCCTGTTGTTACTGTTGTTTCACACGCTACACGCGCGTTTGGATCTTCTGCTAAAATAGCATCTAAAATGGCATCCGAGATTTGGTCACAAATTTTGTCTGGATGTCCTTCTGTTACACTCTCTGATGTAAACAGTCGACGGTTTGTCATTTGATTTTCCTCCTATTACTTTTACAAATAATAATTGCGAATTAATACGGTACTCATTACCCATGTCAAGTTCGCCCATAAGGATTGAACTCTCAAGCCGTTGTTGCTGCCGTTGCACTTTCGCACAGTAAACATTTGTTACAGTCACTACGCTTTCGCACAACTAAACAGCTGCTGCTTTTAACACGAGGATTTTCGAAAGATCCGTCATTATAATAAGGAAAGGACTGTATACTTACCTTTAATTCGTTTTTAACAATAAAAAAATCCTTTTCTCACGCTTACTTAACATGAGGAAAGGAATAATGACTTCGTAACCTTTCACTCTTATCGTTCAAGGGAGTTTCCCCTTGCATCAGATTGGCACCAGCGCATGTCGTGAAATAGTTCATGCAGGTTGCCGGGTTTCACAGGGCCTGACCCTCCACCAGCTCGGGATAAGAGTATCCGTTCAATATCTCATAATACGTAAATGGTCGAACATTGTCAAATATTTTTATCTTCTTCCAGCTTTCATGCGAAAACCATTTAAAGTCTCTGGACGAAATTATGCTGTGGCATAATTGATTGTATTCTTATAAAGAAAGTACGGGCTTTATAAGCAAGGAATTTGGCTTATGCTGTAAATTAAAACAAAATAATCCCTACTCTCCACCTCACATCATGTGTTAACATATGTGTAACCCTTTACAGTACATTTTGTAGCAAAAGCAAGGCGTTAGCTACAGAACATGTGGTGGATGAATATGATTGAGCCCCTTTTTAGTCGAAGAAACGCTCCAACTATAAAAACAAGCTAAAACTTCACATCCTGTGCGAACCCCATGTCAGCCAAGCTTCCAAACACAATTTTGCTGTTTCGAAAGTGAATGTGTGATCACTTATAAATAGGGTAAAAAGCATTATCAAAACGAATCAATTTACTTTTTGTCGTTTTCTTGAAAAGTAATAAAATCTGAAAAATAATTTCTGAATTAGTATAGATTATTTAAGCAATTGTGTTATACTATTTTTGAAATTAAGAAAATCTCCCTCAGACTCAAGGGAATACTATAAAAAAGGATGGTATTTAATCGATGAATTCAGTAGAAATTGCAAACGAACTGAAGGAATTATTAAACGGCGGTAACATTAATGTTCAACTTTCAGTACCACAATTAGCTGAAAAAGCAACATCTCGTGGTGAAGCTATGTTAACAGTAGATGGCGCAGTTCGTGCAGAAACTGGCAAATACACTGGTCGTTCACCTAAAGATAAATATACGGTAGAAGAAGAGAGCACAAAGGATAAAATTGACTGGGGAAAAGTTAACCGACCAATTTCTTCTGAAGTGTTCGATAACTTATATGTAAAAGTAGTAAAATATTTAAAAGAACGTGACGAATTATTCGTATTCAAAGGCTTTGCTGGTGCTGACAAAGATTCACAATTAAGCATCCAAGTAATCAATGAATACGCTTGGCACAATCTTTTCGCTCATCAATTATTTATCCGTCCAACTGCAGAAGAATTGGCTTCTCATGTTGCTGACTTCACAGTTATCTCAGCTCCTAACTTTAAAGCAGATCCTGCTATTGATGGTACTGCTTCTGAAACATTCATCATTGTATCACTTGAAAAGAAAATTATCCTAATCGGTGGTACTGAATACGCTGGTGAAATCAAAAAATCTATTTTCGGTATTATGAACTACTTGTTACCACAGCAAGGCATCCTTTCAATGCACTGCTCAGCAAACGTTGGTGAAGCTGGAGATGTTGCATTATTCTTCGGTTTATCTGGTACTGGTAAAACAACTTTATCAGCTGATCCTGACCGTAAGCTTATCGGTGACGATGAACACGGTTGGTCTGATAACGGTGTATTCAACATTGAGGGCGGTTGCTATGCAAAAACAATTAACCTTTCTGCTGAAAAAGAACCAGAAATCTACAACGCAATCCGCTTCGGTTCTGTTCTAGAAAACGTAGCTGTTGATCCGGAAACTCGAGTTTGTGACTATGATGATGGTTCATTAACAGAAAATACGCGTGTAGCTTATCCAATTCAATACATCGAAAATATTGTTGATCCATCTGTTGCAGGTCACCCAAAAACAATCATCTTCTTAACAGCTGATGCGTTTGGTGTATTACCTCCAATCAGTAAATTAACAAAAGAGCAAGCAATGTACCACTTCCTAAGCGGATTCACATCTAAACTTGCTGGTACAGAACGTGGTGTAACAGAGCCAGAACCAGTATTCTCAACTTGCTTCGGTTCTCCATTCCTTCCACTTCCAGCAACAGTTTATGCTGAAATGTTAGGTCAAAAAATTGACGAGCACGGTGCACAAGTATTCTTAGTGAACACTGGTTGGACTGGTGGCGAATATGGTACTGGTAGCCGAATGAAGCTTTCTTACACTCGTGCAATGGTACGTGCAGCCATTGATGGCAAATTAACTGCTGTTGAAACAATTAAAGATTCAGTATTCGGTTTAAACATTCCAACTTCTATTGAAGGTGTACCGACAGAAGTGCTAAATCCTCGTGATGCATGGGCAGACAAAGCTGCTTACGATAAAAAAGCTGCTGAACTTGCTGGTTTATTCAACGAAAACTTCAAGAAATTCTCAAATGTTTCTGAAGCTATCACGAAACTTGGCGGTCCATTGAAATAATTTACTAAGCATAGGGAACGATTTCAGTCGTTCCCTTTTTTTATTTCCCTATTTTCTACTTTTCATATTAGTAACTTTGTGTATAATTCATAATAGTAGTTTTAGGGGGAAATATATGAAAAGAAAATTTAAAGTGATTATTACCATTATCAGTCTGCTATTAGTATTGTTTGTTGTGGCTGGATTTTTTGCAGGGAATTATTTTTATAATTTTGCCTTAAATCCAAATACTGATAAATCAGATGTGTTTAATGCTCCGCACAATTCTATTGCTGTTAGTCCTAAGGATGCTAAAGAAAAAGAAGAGAGCGAGAAGTGGTTTAAAGACAATTACAAGGACTCTTATATACAGTCTTTCGATGATTTAAAATTACATGCCTATACACTTAAAAATACAAACGAAACAAATAAATGGGCAATTGTTTTCCATGGATATTCATCTGATGGCTCACAAATGACAAAGTATGCTAAGCATTTTTATGAGACAGGCTACAATGTTCTCGTACCTGATGCAAGGGCTCATGGAAAAAGTGAGGGTGACTATATCGGTATGGGTTGGCATGATCGACTTGATGTAGTCTCTTGGATTAATAATGTGATCAGTTCTAATAACAACGCTGAAATTATTTTGTATGGTGTTTCCATGGGAGGTGCTACAGTGATGATGGCCTCAGGAGAGGATCTACCTGGCAATGTTAAGGCTATTATTGAAGATTGTGGTTATTCCTCAGTTTGGGATGAATTCTCCTATCAATTACAAGCACTCTTTAATTTACCTGAATTCCCCATTATGCAGTTTTCGTCAATTGTAACGAAGTTAAAGGCTGACTATACGCTTGGTGAAGCTGATAGCGTCAAGCAAGTAGCGAAATCGAAAACACCTATGCTATTCATTCATGGAAGTAATGATACATTTGTTCCATCTGATATGCTAGATCAAGTATACGAGGCTGCCAATGTACCGAAGGAGAAATTTATAGTTGAAGGTGCCGGACATAGCCTTGCAGAAAGCGTTGCTGGAGACTCTTACTGGAAAACTATTAATAACTTCCTAGCAAAATATACAGAGTAAATATTTTTTTCTACCGTACAGGAAGCACCTGTACGGTTTTTTAGTCTACCTGAGCAATTCTTCGGGCTCGCTGAGCAGTTTTCAAACAAAAAAGTTCAAAGCGTCATCTACTGACGTTTCATCCAATCACACAGTGCATGTACTGTTGCTCGATTTTCAGCCGGTGGAAACTGATGAGCATGGCGAGGATCATACCATGTTTCATATCTTTTATTAGCATCCTTTAAATAAAATTCTAATTGTCTTGCATGCTCAATATCTACATTTTCATCACGATAGCCATGAATAATAAGTACTGGAGCTGTAATGTGCTCTATCTCAAAAAGTGGTGTTCGTGCATCATAAGCATCTGGTACACGATTAGGCGTCCCTCCAATAACCCGCTTCATCATCCTGCGCATATCTGTCCGCTCCCAATATGTAGCTGTTGCATCAGACACGCCTGCCCATGTCACAACAGATGTAATATCTCTACGTAAAATAGCAGTCCAAAGCGCCATAATGCCACCACGTGAAAAACCAAAGACATGAATATTATCATTGCAAAACTGTTTTAGCACGTCTACTGCGTATACAGCGTCATACCGATCAGCTCCTGCAAATTCATCTCGACCTTCTCCACCTCGATTGCCACGGTAATATGGAGCAAAAACGATAAAGCCTTGAGCTGCAAATTGCGCGACACGCGAAGGTCTAACCATGCCAATGCTTTGCATGCCTCCCCGTAAATATAAAAAGCCATCATATGTACCCTCTGCCTTCGGTTCCGCTAGTAATCCCTTCACACGTAGGCCATGTGATATATACGTGATTTCCGTTAAACGAATAGCTGGATTAGGCGAAGGATAAGGACGTTTTCCAACGATCTTACCATTGATCATAATGCTTCAACTCCTCCAGCATTTTCTGCATTCCTGCATCCTTCATATGAAAGCTTAAATGTGGATGGTGAGCAAATTCTTCATCCGTTAGCCAAATCATCCCTGAAGTTTCTAAATCGAATTCAATGTCCTCCTGTCCCGCAAACTGCGCGGTAAAGACCGTTTTACAAAATAAATTGTCATCATGAACGGCGTATTCTGCAAACCATCTAAGATTTTTCACATGCACACCAGTCTCCTCGAATACTTCCCTAATTGCTGCCTGCTCCAATGTTTCCCCAGGTTCTTGCTTTCCACCTGGAACCTCGACACCACGTCGTTTATGGATCGTACATAACCACTTATTTTCATGTTTTAATAACACAAGTACATGTTTAGGCTCCGTGTCCAATTCGCCTCTTTTAAAACTTAAATCCACTTGTAAACCATTTAAATCTGTAAATGTAAACATGCTCTTCAACTCCTTATTCTAAATTCATACACTGAGTCGAATCAGCGTTACCATGATGACCTTTTATTTCACTATAGAGTATTCACGTATGTACAATCAACAAATAAAATTACTAATATTAACTTCATTAAACGGTGCGATAGGCGTCTATATAACAAGAAGTAATACGACATCTACTATTATGTGCATTCGATCTCGAGTGCCACAAATTATCATGTTTTTTACCTAAAAACATGTGCCAAGAGAAATTAGCTTTCATCAATAAAAAAAGTCACTGATGTTTTTCAGTGACCCTACCTTTAGACACGTTTATTGAAATATGGAAGTTGTTCAACAAATGCCTTCGTATCCGCATCCCCATACTCATGAACAAGTGCATAGATTTTTTTTAATCGCAAATCAATTTCATCATTTTCTCTATCAAGATGATACTGTATATAGGGCAATTGTGCTCGCCACGCATTCGCGATTTCTAACATTTGCATTTGCTGAAAAATCTTTTCAAATACATCTAATGCTTGGCGATCTATGTTGAGTTCAAAGTTCCACTGTCCTGCATATGGATTTGTATAATACGTTCTATTGGCAAGTGAAAAATATACACGTTGACGATCCATCTCTACAAAACACTCCTTTTACCATAGTATGGTGGTAAAAGGACTGTTTTATTCGCTGGAATGTCAAACTTCCTTCACAACTAAGTAAGATTATCTAATTTATAATAGAAAGTATGAATAAGGAACGGAGTGAATGCCATGAGTTTAATCACACTCTTAGTTGTAGCAGCAATCATCGTAATATTAGTAACGGTCGCGACTATTTTAAGTGTCAACCGTGCGTATGCTTTTAAACATACAGTCGATGATAAACCACAGCAAAGCTTTCATCAAGATGATGACTAGTTCATTTAGTACATTTTTTTAAGACATTCTTTTATAATATGATTAACAATAGAATTTGGAGTGAACGCAATGGGAGTACCATTACCAATAATCATTATGATCGCAATGATGATGCTTATGTTTGGCGTTTCTGTTATTGTCTTGTTGAAGAAAAAAAGCAATTTCTTTACACAAACTATCGATGCTAAGCCTAAGCAAATCAACGCTCAACAAAAGGATAAACAACTATGAAATATCCCTTTATATGGCTCATTAAGTTTTACAGAAAATTTATATCACCTATGACACCACCATCTTGTCGCTTCCATCCTACATGCTCCTCCTATGGACTTGAAGCTTTTCAAAAACATGGTGCCATTAAAGGATTCTATTTAACAATTAAACGTATATCAAAATGCCATCCTTTCCATCCAGGTGGCTTTGATCCAGTACCTGAAAAATGGCCTTCGAAAAAGAATTAATTTTCGAAGGTCATTTTTTCTTGTGCTTTTTACAGATGTGCGTTATTATAGAAACTGTTCAAAAAAACAAATCGTAATGATTACTATTTGAAAGAGGTATACTATAACATGAAAAAAGTATTTTTGTTATTTTTAATTTCAGTTCTTGCCCTATTCACTGCTGCCTGTGGAAATAAATCAGCTACATCCACACAGTCAGAGACAAAGGATAAATTAACAATTTATACTACTGTCTATCCATTAAGTTATTTTGCACAACGAATTGGTGGCGATTTTGTAGATGTTTCTTCAATTTACCCTGCCGGCGCCAATGAGCACACATTTGAGCCAACACAAAAAGATATGATGAAATTAGCAGATGCCGATATATTTTTCTATATAGGCTTAGGGCTAGAGGGCTTTGTTGAAAATGCTAAAAAGACTCTAGCTAATGAAGATGTAACAATGGTAGCAACTGCAGATCAGGTTTCAGATGAAAAATTAGCTATGAGCACAGGTCACTCACATGATGATCACGAAGATGAAGATGGACACGGACACGAGGACCATGATCACGGTAATGTAGATCCACATGTTTGGCTATCTCCAACTATTAGTCAAGACTTAGCACTTTCCATTAAAAACACTCTAGTTGACAAAATGCCAGCACAAGAAGCTACATTTACAGCTAACTACGAGGCATTAGTAAAAGAACTACAAGATTTAGACAATGAATTTAAAGCTATGGCGGATAAAGCCCAAGAGAAAACGTTCTTCGTATCTCATGCAGCTTTTGGCTATATCGCAGGACAATACGGCTTAAAGCAAGTTCCAATAGCCGGGTTAAATTCACAAAACGAGCCTTCTCAAAAAGAACTTACGGCGATTGTTGATAAAGCAAATAAATTGCATATTCACTACATTTTATTCGAGCAAAATGTCTCTTCTAAATTAGCTGAAGTTATCCAAAAAGAGGTTGGAGCAGAATCTCTTGTATTGCATAATTTAAGTGTTTTAACAGCAGATGATGTAAAGAATAATGAAACTTACTTCACCCTTATGAAGAGAAATATTAAAACTTTAAATACTGCAATGCAATAATCGTTTGGACATGAACAAAAATAAATGAGTAAGGAGGTGCCCCGAACAATATAGGGCACCTCCTTTATTATGACGTACTTTTCTTGTGGCATTCTTTTTTCCACTCTATAAATACTACTTAGCCCTTTTTTCTTATGGATAGCATTTTGTGTTATCTTTCGATTACCCTTTACTTGGGCTATATTACTTTCTAAAATGATTGGTTCCCATTCATTTAAATGCACCTGAACAGCATTATCGCTATTATTACTTTTTAAAAGCAGTCTAGACGGATCTATTAATTGTTTAACTGTTTGTTTATTGTTACTTAAAATGAATAGCCCTTTATCAAAGGCAAAATGACTATCCAGTATTGGTTTCGTAACAACTTCAACCTTATCCGTTTTTTGTAAATCAACATAAGCTTCACTTGTAGCAGCTGGGAAACTCGCATAGTCCCAAGAGTGATCCTGAGCTAATTGGCGATCAGACACTAAAAAATAATGATAACGGACCTCACCCTTACGATCAGGCAATGGATCATCCCATGTAACATCAATATGATACCATTCATTATCAAGCTTCACTAAAACCCAGGCGTGTAATTGTTCCCCTACATTTCCTGGTACATATTGTACCTCAAAGCCTAGCTTCTCTAACATTCGATAAAGCACTAGAGCATATGCCTGACAAACTCCCTTGTTCTCCGTAAGCAATGTGTAGGGAGAATATTGACTTCCTTTCGTGTCCTTCGAATATTCAGCAGATAGAACGATAAAATCATGTGCAGCCTGTATTTTCTGCAATTCACTTAATCCATGCATAGGTGTAATAATATTCGTCAAAGTCTGTTCTACGAATGCCTCCTCTTCCTGTGTAATATGATAGGTAAACACAAAACTAATGACAATATTATTGGCATAGCCATCATATTTCCATTTAAAACTAGAAATATTGGCGTAAATATATGGATCCTGAATAGCATGTTTTACAAGCTCTGATAGTTCATCTTTTATTTCCGACGTATTACCAGTATAACGAATATCAAATTCAGTAGATAATTGCATGACTTGTTTTTGAATAAGATGTTGTAGTGTTTCTATTGTATTAGCCGTTGCGATATTCTTTTGTTCATAGTTTGCGAATACTTGCACATGACTCATTTGTAGAACAAATAATATAATGACAACATTATATATATATTTTCTCATATGAGTCTTTCTCCTTTAATAACTAGTTTATGCGTGTAATTTCTTATTATGTTAATGAATGATTAATTTAATCGTAAAAATTTACTAAAAATGATTCATAAAACGAATAAAAGAAGCCTTCTTATAAAAGAAGACTTCTTTATAGTGTTAAAAAAACTATTGTTTAAATAAAACAAATGGAAGTAGGCTTTTGGGCAAAATGAGGGGTTGATTTCCGTTCCGGCTAGGCGCTTTGTCGCTGACGCTTCGCTTTCACACAGAGCAAAGCCTCCTGGGGGGCTCCGATGAGTAGCTTCTGAGGATGCTTCTATTTCAACTTTATCTTTAATTTTCACGAACTCCTTGGTATTGTTCACATTACACCTATCGATAAGTACTCTCATTCTGGTTCAAACAATTTGTTTAAATAGATAGATCCTTTAAATTTCATCTAATCTTGAAAATTCATTGCTTTACCCCCATTTTGTTAAATCCTTAATGTCAAACACCTATAATGGAGGCTTCTTTTTTATTCTTGCATTAATTTTCTACGAAGTAGCTTATTGGCACCGTTTCGAGGGAGCTCGTCCGTAACAATAATATCTTTTGGTATTTTATATTTCGCAAGCTTCTTTTGACAAAATGCTCGTATTTGCTCTACCTGTACTTCTTCTTTTAATACAACAAAGGCGATTGGTACTTGCCCCCAAGCATCATCATCAATGCCACATACTCCCGCTTCTTTAACAGCAGGGTGTGTAAGTAGTACATTTTCGATTTCAGCAGGATAAATATTTTCGCCACCTGAAATAATTAAATCAGCCCGACGATCAATGACAAATAAATAACCATCTCCATCTATATAACCAATATCCCCAGTATGAAGCCATCCATCAATCGTTGCATTTTTGTCGGCAAAACGACCAATATACCCCGGTGTAACGTGTGGGCCACGTATACAAATTTCTCCTTCACCATTGTCATTCGGCTCAGCAATGCGAATTTGATTGAAAAATAACGGTTTTCCCGCAGAACCAATTTTTCGCATCGCATCCTCATTTGCTAATGTTGCAGTTTGTGACGAAGTTTCAGTCATACCATACGTTTGAGCTACAGCTAAATTTAATGCATGCGCTCTCTTTAAATAATCTTCTGGCACTGGCCCACCACCTGCTAGCATCATTTTAAATTTCGGTGAGGCTTGTGCGTTTTTCTTTTCAAGGGTATGTAAAATCCTTTCCAATGTGACAGCGACTACCGACATATGTGTAACCTCGCCATCCATAATATTTTTGGAAATGGCTTCTGCATCAAATTGATCATATAAATGTACTTTATTACCGTACAATAGTGAGCGCACTAAAATAGAAAAGCCACTAATATGAAAAAGGGGTACAGCACATAACCAAGTATCATCCGCCTGCAAACCAATATTTAAAACGGAGGCCGTTGCACTTGCCTGGTGATTTCCGACAGTTTGACAAACGCCCTTTGGAAAACCAGTCGTGCCAGATGTATACATAATCGATGTCGTTTGGTTTAAAGACCATTCTTTCGTAATATCAATAGCCGCTTCTGTACTTTTTTCTATAGTAGAAAATAAATAATAAGACGTATGTGATGGTAATTTTTCAACATCCTCATCTGCAATTAATACTGCCATAGCTTTTGAATCCTCTAGCTGATAGGCAATTTCATCCTGTGTTAGCCTACGATTTAGCATGACCATTTCACATTGTAAATGCATACACGCGTACATCATAATGACCAAGGAAGGCTTACTCGGCCCCATTATGGCAATACGGTCTCCTTGCTTAATATCCAGTGCTGTAAGTTGACGTGCACGTTTTAACGATAAATCATTTAATTCTTGAAATGTCCAAGTCTGCCCATTATATGTTAAACCGTTTCGTAAAGGTGTTAAATACGCTCGCTGTAAAATCCAATTTAAATACATCTCATTATTCCTCCAATCAGCCTAATCTTACCGCTTTATCGCATCATCCGTCTATTCGGTACTCCGACACGATTTTCCGCTACTTGATTAATGCAATTTAGGTCACTTGACATGCTGTCCCGCTGCTAAAGTATGGCTTTCCGTCGCTAATACATCTTGGTCCGTTGCTAAAGCTTCAGGTTCCGTGGTTCCGTCGCTATTGCATGTCGTTCCGTCGCTAAAGCTTCAGGTTCCGCCGCAATTCATCTTGGTCCATCATGTTCCGTCGCTATCCACAACTTTCCGTCACTCTAGCAAGTTTATCCGTCTCGTTCCTTTAGATATACAAAAAGCTCGTATCTCATTAAGATACGAGCCGTTCAACGTTTCAGATAATCAAGGGAATCTTGGGAATTGACCGAAATCTGGTTGACGTTTTTCTTTGAATGCGTCACGACCTTCTTTAGCTTCATCTGTTGTGTAGTAAAGAAGAGTAGCGTCGCCAGCCATTTGTTGAAGACCTGCTAAACCGTCTGTATCTGCATTCATTGCTGCTTTTAAGAAGCGTAGAGCAGTTGGAGACATTTGTAGCATTTCTTCACACCATTGTACAGTTTCATCTTCTAGTTGCTCATAAGGAACAACCGTGTTAACTAATCCCATATCAAGTGCTTGCTGTGCATCATATTGACGGCAAAGGTACCAAATTTCACGCGCCTTTTTATGTCCGATAATACGTGCAAGGTAGCCAGAGCCATACCCAGCATCGAATGAGCCAACTTTTGGTCCAGTTTGTCCAAAACGAGCGTTGTCAGCAGCAATTGTTAAGTCACAGACAACGTGTAATACGTGTCCTCCACCGATTGCATAACCTGCAACCATTGCTACTACAGGTTTTGGAATAACACGGATTAAACGTTGTAAATCAAGAACGTTTAGACGTGGGATTTCATCTTCACCAACGTAGCCGCCATGGCCACGTACTTTTTGGTCTCCACCTGAACAGAAAGCATGCTCACCTTCACCAGTTAAAATGATAACTCCAACATTTTTGTCATCACGTGCACGTGAAAAGGCATCGATCATTTCCATTACCGTTTTTGGTCGGAATGCGTTGCGCACTTCTGGACGGTTGATCGTAATTTTTGCGATACCGTTATAGAACTCATACTTAATGTCTTCATAAGTATGTAAACTTGTCCATTGACGTGTCATTGAATTGCCTCCTAATAATTAAATTCGTCTCGTTCAAAATCGAGGCGATAACGTAAAAAGTATATTACGTTAAATACTCCTCTACTATTGTAGCAAACTCAGCGGGATTTTCCACATGAATTGCATGTCCTGCGTCATTTACCGTCGTATGCTTGGCATTTTTTAATAACGCTTTCATTTCTAGTGCTATTTTACAAAATTTCTCATCAAGTGAGCCTGTAATTAATAGAACAGGAAATTCAAGTTTCTCCAATGACATCCAATTCGATGTCTGACTGCCTGTACCAATCCCTCGTAAGCTACCTGCCAAGCCTTCCTCCTTCTGAGAAAGTCGTTCTAATCGAATAGCTTCTTGTACACTATGGGATAAGCGCTTTTGAGATTCAAACAAAGGAATGTTCTCCCACGCATTAACAAATGATAACAAACCGTTACTAATTATTTTTTCAGCTAGAGCGTTATCTCTCTGACAGCGTTCAGCACGCTCCTTAGAAGTTCGTAAGCCTGGAGAAGCGCTTTCTAAAATGAGCTTGTCAATACGTTCTGGGTAGAAAGTTGAATACGATAACGCAACTCTTCCGCCCATTGAATAGCCTAGTAGCGTAAATTTCTTGAGCTGTAGCTGGCCAAAAACTTCCTCTAAATCTTGGATTTGTTCTTGCATAGAGAAACGACTAATTTGTTGAGGTATAGCTGTTTGTCCATGGCCAATTAAATCAATGGCAATAACTCGTACACTTGGCAGAGCTTTCGCTAAATTTCGCCATGTAGCTGTACTACCTGTAAAACCGTGCAATGCAACGAGTGTTTGCTCCGCTTCTTCATTCCAGATTTCTACGTATGTTTCAAGCCCTCGAATCATTAGCTTTGCCATGCTTTTAACCCTGCGTTTATGCGATTCCATAACGCACGATGCGCATATACATTTTCCTCTCGATTCGTGAAAATCTCAATTAAGCGCATTGGTCGTTTTTTCATCGTAGTAAACTTTACTGATAGCTCTGAAATATCATCTACTCGTATATAATCCATATCGTACATATTGGCAATATCATTGAATTTAAGGGCTGTTGGCGTACCAAATAAATCTTCATAATGCGCCTCAACTGTAGATTGTGGTAAATAAGAGAAAATACCGCCACCATCATTATTCATAACGATTATTGTCAAATTGCATTCCTGGTATCTTGAAGCAATGAGACCGTTGACATCATGTAAAAAGGCTAAATCACCAATAAGCAAGTAGGTTTCACGATTATTCCCTTGACTAAAGCCCATTGCAGTTGATACGACACCATCAATACCATTCGTTCCACGATTCGCAACAATCCGAATATCCTTCGGTGTTGCCATTAAAAACGTATCAATATCACGCACTGGCATACTGCTACTAACAAAAATATCACTGCCATTCGGAATCAATTTTAGTAATCGACTTACCATTGCTCCTTCATCAATCGCACCGTCAGCATAATGTTCAATATACTCAAGTGCAATATCATTAGCATCCTGCCACTCAGCTAAATACGCTGTTTCTAGTGCTGTTTCAGAGATTGCTAATTGCGTGAGCCACTCACCAACACTAGCATGAACAAAATGAGTAGACACACCTGTAGAATCACGGAACATCGGATCTTCATCGACAACAATATAAGCATCAGGCTGACATTTCGTAATAAATTGCATGATAAATTTAGAAACAGGCTGTGCTCCTAAACGTAGCACCGTATCTGGTTCAACTAATGCTTTAAAATCTTCACTTTTCATAATGGCATCATACGTCGTGATCATATAAGGCAGACAATCTTCTGGGACAGACGACCGCATATTAGATAAACTCTCGACAATAACCGGCCATTTTAATTGGCGAATAAAGTCCCACATAATTGTTAAATCTGTACCGAGTGCTAGCTCACCAATAATAATAAAACCTCTTTTGGTTGCACGTAAAATGTCCGATAGCTCTTGTTGAGTCTCCTTTGAAGGTACTAACTGACCCATACTGCTCTGCTTAAATATCGCTTCTGGAAGTTCCTCTTGAAAATCAATCAACAAAGGTTCTCTGAACGGTACATTAATATGCACTGGTCCAAATGGTGCGCTCATTGCCACTGCCACCGCACGTGCAGTATGACGCTCAATAAACGGCAAGGTTGGTGCGGCACCATCTGCCAAAGGGAAATCCACGCTCCATTTGACATTCGTACCATATAAATTCGGTTGATTAATAGCCTGTGGTGCACCTACCTCTCGCAATTCATGAGGACGATCAGCTGTAATGACGATTAACGGTACACGAGCATAACTTGCCTCAACAATGGCAGGAAAATAGTTTGCCGCAGCTGTTCCCGATGTACATAAAAGAACAACAGGTTGTGCTGTAGCCTTTGCAATTCCTAGCGCAAAAAAGGCAGCTGATCGTTCATCAACTTGACGATACATATGAAGCTGTTTCGTTGAAGCAAATGCATAAGCTAAAGGTGTCGAACGTGAGCCAGGGCTGACAACAACGTTTTCAACACCAGCTTGTACTAGTGATGCTACCATTTTATAAACATAATCCGTTAATATTTTCCGTTCACTCATGTAATTGTCCTCCTAGCGCACGAAGCATTGGACGGAATTTTACTAATGTTTCCTCATATTCAGATTGTGGCTCTGAATCTGCTACAATACCGCCACCAGCATATAAATAAGCTTTGTCCTTAAGTAAAGCAGCCGAACGAATGGCCACTGCAAATTCCCCATTGCCATCAGCATCTACCCAACCAATTGGAGCAGCGTAAAGCCCACGATTCATAGGCTCATACTTACGTATAGCTGCCATTGCCTCTTTCCTTGGCACACCGCCTAAAGCTGGCGTTGGATGCAAAGATTTTGTCAGTTGTAATATTGTTGCCTCATTATTTAACTGACCTTCAACAGGTGTATATAAATGTTGTATATCTCTAATTTTTAGTAAGCGTGGGCCATCAGGTATTGTCATCTCTATACAATTTTTACGGAATGTTTCCGCAATCATATCGACAACATATTGATGCTCGCCACCATTTTTCGCATCATTTAATAAGCTTTGTCCAAAGGCTTCATCTTCCTCTGCTGTCTTACCACGTTTAATAGAGCCTGCTACACAAGATGAAAAGGCTCGTCCCTCTTCTACTTTTACAAGACGTTCAGGGGACGCACCAAAGAACAATAATTGTTGACGTTCTAAACCAAATAAATAGCTCTCTGGCTGCTCATGAATAATTTGTGAGAGTACCTGTGGTGAAGAAACTTGTTCTTTAAATTGCAATGCAAGTGAGCGTGCAATAACGACTTTATCTGCTTTCTTCTGCTTAATCAATACTGTTACTTGGTCAATCGAAGCTAAATACGGCTCCTTGTATGGCTCAAAGTAACTTGTGATTTCAGGTTTTGAATACGTTTTCACTTCTTTTACTTGAGCTGCATGAATTAAATGATCTCGCTCTTTACGTAGCGCTTCAAATTGAGATGCTGCTTGCTCATTTTTGGAAATAAGATGAATACTTACAAACGCTTTGTCATTACGAATAACAAGCTGGTAAGTTGCAAGTGCAAAATAAGCCTCTGGAAAGTCTGTCCATTCCCCAGTTACTTCATTTTGTGGATCGAATGTAAAGCCGCCAAACAAAATTGGCTGTAGCTCGCTTTGTCCCTTCACACAGTTTTTCGTTAAATTTTTCCACTCTGCTTCTACTGCATCGAAGCGATCATTTTTGGCGTTATTTTGAATTGTATAGGCATGTCCTAGCCCTACTAATGTCATCGTTTTTTCTCTATTTTGCCAATAAAATCGTTCACCTTTATAATGCTCCTCGCCCGCTGCATAAAATGCGAGCGCCGATAAGCGACTAACTTCAATTGTTTCCATATAAAAATGAAGGCTTTGGCCCAAAGAGTCCACTTCTACCTCTGTGGCTTGGTACCACTTCTGTTGCATGAAAATTACCTCCGTTGTTGCAATGTACATAATGAATGATGTATGTTTTGTACTCGTTCTTAGTAGACGTTTTAACAAATGTCATCCAAACTTTTGGTGCTGAACTTTTTCTTTAGAACAATTGACCAAAACTTTGTAGAATGACATGAGCATTTGTACTTTTTCGCATCATATTTTTTCTTAAAATAGCCGTCATTTTTTATTTGCTAGCCTATTCTTCGTACTGTTGCTATTATCTTAATGATTGTTTTCAGTTCATAAATGCATGTTCTATTGTATCATTTATTTTAACTTCTTTCAGCAGAAGACTCCCTCCTCTATAGGTGGTGAAATGAATGCGGATTTAAGCTACTCTTCAGCGGGTGTCCAAACAGGCGCTGAAATAGAGGAACTCAGTCTAAGAACGCCACATCCTGTGGCAACGACTGAGTGACCAACATCGTGTTGGCCTAAAGCCTCCGGCGGATGTCACGTAATCGGAAAGGAGTTCAATATAGGATGTTAGCCTAAAATCATCGCATCCATGCGATAACGGCTAACTGACCTGCGTCGTGCAGGCCTAAGCACAAAGCCGATTCCGGACGCAATTAAGCCAAGGCATAATTGATCTGAACTGTATATAATAAGCTGTGAACCTATCCATTTTCTCATTCTTCGTATAAAATAAGAATAGTCTACAACATTCGAAGGAGAGAAAGACCTTATGACCAAAGTCATTGAAGCTGATAGGGGTTTTAAAGTTTGGTGGCATTTAACACGTCCACATACTTTAACCGCTTCATTCGTTCCAGTATTTTTAGGAACAGCGATTGCTTTAGCAATTGAAAAACAAACAATTGATTTTGGACTATTTTTTGCTATGCTCATTGCAAGTATGCTTATACAAGCAGCAACAAATATGTTCAATGAATATTACGATTACAAATTAGGATTGGACAATGAAAATTCTGTCGGTATCGGCGGAACAATTGTGCGTCACGGTGTTCAACCAAAAACAATTATGATGATTGCCTTAAGCTTTTACGCAATCGCTATGCTGCTCGGCATTTACATATGTGCCTCAACCTCTTGGTGGCTTGCTGCTGTTGGGCTTGTTTGTATGCTTATTGGTTTTTTATATACTGGCGGACCATACCCAATAGCCTATTCACCATTTGGAGAAATTGTATCTGGCGCTGTTATGGGAATGGGAATTGTTTTAATCGCATTTTATATTCAAACGCTTACTGTGACATTAGACGCTGTTTTGCTTTCAGTACCAAGTATGATTTTAGTTGGAGCTATCATGCTGTCCAACAATATCCGTGATATCGTTGGCGATACAGAGGGTGGTCGAAGAACGCTTGCTATTTTAATAGGTCGAGATAATGCCATTTCTGTGCTATCTGGCTTTTTTATCGTTTCATATTTATGGGTAATTGCTCTTGTAGCAATTGATGGAATTACTTTTTGGGCTCTAATCATTTTCTTAAGCGTTCTAAAACCGCTTCGTGCAATCCAAATTTTCCGCGATAAAAAAGAAGCGAAAGAAGTTATGCCTGCGATGAAATTTACAGCGCAAACAAATACATTCTTCGGCTTCCTCTTAGGAATCGGTTTATTAATTCAATATTTCTTTTATTAATATTAATCAATTATGCCTCGGCTTAATTGGTTAAAGATGCAGCAGCTTTAACGGGCAGCTGCATTTTTTACATAGCATCTAAAATTTTCACTTGCAATACCTCGAACTTCTTCAGTTGAAAAATGTTCACGTAACGCCTCTAACAAATTTTGTACCTCTCCTGCGTGTGCTAATCCTTTTACAGTTGCATCTATTCCATCGAAGTCTGAACCTAATCCAAGGTGCTCTACCCCTACTATATTCGCTAAATGCTTCACATGCGCTACTAAATCATCTATTGTAGCATTGTCATGGATAAAAGGCGGGTAGTAAACAACATGAATATGCCCTCCATGCTCGACAAGTGCTTTTGCCTGAGCGTCCGTTAAATTTCTTGGATGATCACAAATTGCACGTGCATTGCTATGGCTCGCAATAATATGCTTCGCTAGTGGTAAGACATCCCAGAAACTCTGTTCATTTAAATGCGAGACATCGATAATAATATCTCGCTCATTTAGTAAGTCTATAACCTCTTTACCAAATGATTTTAAACCAAGGCTTGCATCTTGTTCAGCACCGTGGGCCACAGCATTTTCTTCATTCCACGTTAAGCCGACTAGCTTCACTCCTGCATCTAATATTGCAGAAAGCTTTGCTAAATCTTCACCGATTGGACCACAGCCCTCTAAGCTTAAAATTGCACCAATTTCATGCGGAGCTAAAGTATCTAATTGCGACCAATCCGTAATATGCACCATGCCCTCAGTTTGTAACACATGTGAATGGAAGGCTTCAATTTGCCGCACTGCCTCTAAAAATTGCATACTTTGCGGAATTTTAGGATTAATAAAAATAGCAAATACTTGTGCCTTAACACACCCTAATTGTAATCTCTGTCGATTAGCTTGCAAACGTACATCATCTTCAAATTTTGCTGCTTCTAAAGTTGTTAATTTCAATAGAGCATCGCAGTGTAAATCAATTATATCCATACCCTCACCCCATACAGCTATTATACTGCCTGTGAGCGAAAATGCTTACTAACTTTTATCTTGAGGTGTATCAGAAGAGCCAAATTCCTCAAGTTCTATGAAATCATCCGATCTTGGCGTAGAAGACAACACATCTTCCTCTACTGGTCTTAAATTTTCTTCTTTATGCTCTGCGTGCTCAACACATGTCAATGCTTTCGGCATAGCTTCTAAGCGACCAATAGGAATCTCTTCACCGCATACAGCACATTTACCATACGTACCGTCCTCCATCGCTTGTAGTGCAGCTTTTATTTCTTCAGCATCGTCACCCCGGTGCTCGTCAATCGCCATTTCCGTTAGCTGATCTGTTAAATCACTCGTATTGTCAGCTGGATGATTATCATAATTAGATAGCTCTGTCGCTTGTGGACGCTCTGATTCCTCAAGTCGCTTCTCTATTTCCTGTAATTCTTGCTCTAATTGCTTTCTTAATTTTTCCATTACTTGTGGGTTCAAAAAAATCTCCTCCTCATGCCTTCATTTTTTCCTAAATTAATATTTCTAAAACATGAAAGCATGTGGATGAATCACTTATTTTTTTATCTTAATTCAGTACATTTACACCAGAGTATAATTGATGATGGCATCATGTAAAAATTGTGCTGCTCCTTTAGAAACACGCTCATCATAATATGCTGAAAAGCGTTCATCCGCTATATACATCTGAGCTATACCTGCATGTGCCTCTTTAGAATATTGTGACCATGTAAAACAAAGCCAACGCTTATGAAGCTCTGCAACCTCCATTGCCACATCGTTGTTCGTATCGCCGATTTCCAGCGCTTCTTTTAAACGATTAAATAATTGCTGTTCTAGTTGTTGCATTGCTTCATACTGTTCCTCTGTCATATTCATTACCTTTGCATTCGATGCATCAACTGTTTTATCACCATATTTTGCACGAATTTCTTGACCATATTGCTTTTCATTTTCCTCGATTAGCTTCTCTTTTAGTCCATTAAATTTCTCTTCATTTGCCATCGGTTGTTCCTCCTCAATTGATTGAATAGTTTTTTCTACTGTTTGTAATATCTTTTCCAGCTGCTCCTTGCGTTTCAGTAAAGCAGTACGATGAGTTTTGAGTGCCTCTGTATGTTGAAAATCAGGCGCTTTAATAATTTCCTTAATCGTTGCTAGCTTCATATCTAATGCTCTATAAAATAAAATTTGCTGGAGCATATCAACTTCAAACTGTCCATAAAATCGATAGCCAGCCTCATTCGTTCTTGCAGGCTTTAGTAATTCAATTTCATCATAATAACGCAGTGTTCTTGTGCTAACCCCGGATAATTGAGCAAACTCTTGAATTGTATATTCCATATTTTTTCACCTCCATTAATGCTACTGTAAATGTTTACGCAACGTTAAGGTCAAGAAAAAAATTAAGAAAAAACGTTAGGTTGATTTCCGTTTCGACTGGCGCCTGATAATCCGACCCAGTAAATAAAAAAAGCAAACTAGAACGTTTTATAAACACTAGTTTGCTTTTTCTTTAAAATCAATTATGCCTCGGCATAATCCGCTGGGTTTAGGCCAACAAATGTTTTTTGTGTGAGAGCGAAGCGCCAGCAACATGGTTCTCTCTGTGCGAAAGCGAAGCGCCAGCAACAGCAAGACGTTGGCTACTCAGCCGTTGTCATATTTTAGCGGATGTCTTTTGTACCGAATGCGTAACGACAGGTACAGATGTTTGGGCATCCACTGCAAGAAGTTAAATTTTTGCATACTTGCCATGCCACACAATATTTCTATAGTTTTCTACATCTGTGTCACCTTCAGTGTTAATAAACAACACTCGAGAATTTTCATCTAATTGTAATGTTTCCTTCAGCTCTGTATATTGTTCATTCGTCATCAATTCATAAAAACATCCAACTGGGGCAGCTCCCGATTCTCCAGCAATAATTCTTGCATCTGTCGCTAGTGGATTTCCTAAAATGCGCATACCTATTGCAGCAACTTCTTCATCACAGCAAATACTTACCTTCGTATAAGTCTTTAACAGGTCCCAAGCAAGTGGATTCGGCTCACCACAAGCAAGACCTGCCATAATTGTTTGCATCTCTCCACCAACCGTTACAAACTGTTCATCTCCTGCTTTAAAGCTTTCATAATAGCAATTCGCTACAAAAGGCTCAACTAAGACAAATGTAATTTCTTGCTCATAGTATTGTTGTAAGAAAGCTACAACTGCCCCTGCAAAAGATCCAACTCCAGCTTGCAAAAATACATGGGTAGGTGCTTTTTCCAACTGCAGGGCAGCTTCTTTTATTAGTGTTGTATAGCCTTGCATTATCCATAACGGAATTTCTTCATAGCCTTCCCACATCGTATCTTGAATAACGATCCATCCATTTTCTGTTGCTAGTTGTGATGTATAACGAACGGTATCATCATAATTCATTGTTGTTATTTCAGCATATGCACCTTCTTTTTGAATATTTTGGAGGCGCTCCTCTGCACTACCAGCAGGCATATAAATGCGTGCTTTCAAACCAAGCTCTCTAGCAGCCCACGCCACTCCTCGACCATGATTGCCATCTGTCGTTGAAATAAACGTTACGTCCCCTAACTGCTCCTTTACTTTTGGTGATTTAAGCTGGTCAAACGATAGCTCATCAATATTTCTATCTAACTTTTTAGCAACGTACTGCCCAATTGCATACACACCACCTAATACTTTAAATGCATTTAAGCCAAATCGATAAGATTCATCTTTTACCACAATACTTTGTACCCCTACGAATGATGCAAAAGTATTTAAGCATCGTAATGGCGTACTTTCAAATTTCTCATATGTACGCTGAAATTTACTAACGTGATTTACTTGTTCTGGTGAAAAATGACGCAGAAAAGGTACTACTTGTTCTACATTCTTCTGTAACAAATATTGTTGGTTGTTAGTCCACAATAATTTCCCCATCCATATCCCCCCTAGTTTTTCTACTATTTTCATCTTAGCTTATAGATTTGCAAAACAAAACCATATTATATACTTTAGTAAAAAAGAAAAATTTGAATCCTTTTGATAGGGTATATCGTATATTTACCAACATATTAAATAGGAGGTATATAATGGATAATAACTATAAGATAGCGATAATAGGAGGAACAGGGAAAGTAGGAAGGCATATAGCAACTCAAGCCATACAAAAAGGATATCATGTGCGGATGCTTGTTAGAAATCCTGAAAAGTTACTGGATAAAAATGATGCAATTGAAATAGTGAAAGGGTCGGTACAGGATATAGAAAACATCCGAGAACTTCTTAAAGATAGTCAAGTTGTTATTAATACATTTGGTCAACCAACGAAAGAGGAACCTATATATAGCAAAGTTACAAATAATATTTTTAATGTGATGAAAGAATTAAACATTAGTCGTTATATAGGTGTTTCAGGTGGTTCTCTAACGATTAAAGAGGACGAAAAAAGCATGATGAATCGTTTAGGAGCAAAGATATTTGAAGTTTTCCTTTCAAAAATGATGCAAGATAAAAAATTGGAATGGGAATATTTATTAAATAACAAACAGATCAAATGGACACTAATTAGATTACCGTTTGTAAAAGATAGCTTAACATCCAGTCAGATAAAGGAAAACCTGACGGATATGCCTGGTACAAAAATTACGAATCAAGATATAGCCACTTTTATCATTGATCATATTGATAATACAAAATACGTGCATAAAGCACCGTTTATCTCCCATTAGTGAAATCGCAATAAAAAGATAGAAAATAGCATGCTGAGAATATATCCAGCATGCTATTTTTTAATTAAAGATAAATTATCTTTGTACTGTAATTGTTTGAGAAGTGAAATCTAATTTATTCCCATTGAAATCCATAATATCATTACGAGGTGAAGCTTGAACCGTAACACTTCTGCCGTTTTCAAATAAATAGCTATTCTGAGGTATTGTAATTAATACTCTATCATTACCTTGTGGATAGGTAGTTGCTGCTACCGAAGAACCATTCACGGTAATATTAAAATCCAAATTATTAACGTTTATTACTGGTTCACTGAAAACAAGCTCTAATGTTTGTGAATTACTAACATTAACAGTTACAACCTTTGGTGCATTATTTTCTTTAAGGTTAATGGATGTACGCACCTCATCAAATGGTTCCATAGAGTTTGCTGCTCTTAAGCCTTTAATCGTGAAGTTGCGTGTGCCATTAAAATAATTTGAATCTTTTTTCAATGTGAGCTTAATACGATTTAAATTGGATCCCTCTACAACAGCACTTTCTACCTGAGCATTATCAATGCTATAATTTTGAACATTTTGAGCAAGTGCTGGATCAACAGGATAATTGAAATTTAAATAAACAATATTATTATCTTTAATAGAATAATCTGTTGCAGATGTTTGAATTGCATTGTATTGCGATAAAGCTAATTTATTGCCATTTATATTTAAATCACCGTTACGTGTAAATTTAACGTTTGGCACTTCAGTGATTGGCACACCGTATAAATTAGTAACATTAAATAAATTTAATTTGCCGTCGTAAAGAGCTCCCTTTGTATCATACATGCCTAGCAGTCCTGCCATTTTAACACGTAATTTCGTAGGTTGATCTTTTACAATCTGAATATCACTTTGAGGTCCTCTTGATACCTCATATAAAATGTAATTATTGACGAATTTCCCAGTAAATGATGCTTTTGCGTTAACGCCTAACTGTACTGGCTTATCGAAAGTTAATTGTAAATATTCTACACTATCACCGTAAACAATTTCAGAATTTATTAGCGCTGGCGCTTTGTCATCTCTTATAAAGTTATACGCTGTTGAGAATGTTGCCGTTTCACCTGATAAGTCGGTTATTACACGACTAGAAGCTGTCCCAATCGTTGTAATTCCTTGAAGCGAGCTTTTTGGATCCACCGTAACATTAAATAAACGACCATTTTTAGGATCTTTCTCTACAGAATTCACAGAAATTGAAGTCTGGCCGCTTTTCACTGAAAGGTCATATGAATAAAGTGGTTGAATTTCCTCTGAGAACAATAGCTGGAACGTATTTGGTCCAGTTTGTGTAACAGAAGATAGTGTCGGCGGAACACCATCCTTATCTCCCTTTTTCACTGTTACCGTAGAAGGGTTCGGTGAAATAATATTCCCTGCCATATCTGTTGCCGCTACGAATGTAATTTGAACAGCTGTACCAGGCGTTAAATACACACCATTCATTGTTGCAGCTGATAAGTCAAATGTTGCTTCAGTTGAGTTTTGCTCAATGCTTCCAACTACATTCGATACCTTTGTACCATTTGCTAATGTAAATTGAATGCGCTCATTTGGAAATGCTGCCATTGGCTTAGAAAACTGCACTTTAACGATTGAAGAATTTTTTCCTTGCGTTGTGCCTAAAATCGTAGGCGCTTGTGTATCTCCAGCAATAACAAAATTCGCATCTACTTTTTGAAGCACTGTACCCTTTTCCGCTTTGATGTTGCTGAACACATAACGATGTGTACCTTTTAATGGTTCATTCATTGTAAAGATGATTGATTTTTTATCAGCACTGATTTCTGTTTTTATAACCGATAGTGCTCTTAAAGTATCGACATTAGAGAAAGCTACAACATTATCCTGTAATTTCCCATCTGCTTTTATCACAGAAAGTGGATCAATCGCTTGGTTAAAAACAACTTTAATCTGAGAAGCATTAATGCCCTCAATTGATTGTACATTTAACTCATTCACTTCATATGTAACAACAGCGGAATATGACTTGTCATTAATCTTGAAATCTACCTTCGTTTCTACATTTTCAGTAAGCGGTGTCGCTAATGTTACCTTTTGGCTTGTCCCATCTGTTAATGTTACCTGTAGTGTTTTTGCATCTATAACTTTAACTGTTTGGATGGACACTTCAGGGCCTCTTACCATTTCACCGATATTCGTCATTGAACGATGTAAAAATGATGAAAATTGACCACGTGTTAGTGTCTTTTTCGGATTAAATGTCGTTACATTTGTAATTTTTGCATATTCTAATGCGATGATAGCCTCATGATTTTCTGGTGAAGCTACTTTTAAATCTGTAATAGATGATTTAAAGTTTTCTTTTTTATACATCGCAATTAAATCGATATCGTAAACTTTTTCAATTGCACGTACTAAAATAGAAGCCATTTGTTCGCGCGAGATATATTCGGAAGGTAATAACTTATTGTTAGTCCCTTTGAAAATACCATTATCATTTATAAGCGCTGCATACTGTAGTAATTCTTTATCTTTTGAAGATGTAGGCATGTCTGTAAAACGTACTTTTTTATTGTAGTCTGCTGGCACTTGGAAGTGTTCTAATACTAGCCATTTCCCTAAAAATTTCGTTACATTGCCTTTCGTAAGGACCCCGTTTGGCTTAAATGTACCATCTGGATATCCAGCTACAATTTTTGCATCTGCTAGTGCCAAAATGGCCTCTTTATGGTCACTTTTTGCTATGTCTGTAAAATTAGCCGCACTTGCAGTAGGAACAACTGCTGCAGCAATTAAAGCAGCAGAAGCTGCACTCATAATCCATTTACTCTGCTTTTTTTTCACATTTATTACCTCCTATGAATTCTATTCATTCCCATTATAAAAGAAAGATAGATATATTCCAAAGGATATACCAATATTATGACCATTTACCATGGATTATTTGTCCAATTCAATAGTGAACACAAAGCAAATACTAAATATATTAATTTTTTCTAAATGAATTGCCTAATTTTATTGTTTTATTTATGAGAGGGACGCGGATCTTAAGGTTGTTTTTTAGCTTTTTAGAAAGTGTAGAGCCAAGGCCAAATGAAGGTTATACACGATTATCTCTAAACGTGATAAGCGGAAGAATAATGAATAAGCGGACTCGATGGAACGAGCATTCTAGCTGCAACAGCGGTACGACGGAAAGGAATTTTCGTAGTTTGATAAAGTACCATAAAAAAAATGCAGTAGATGTAATGTACATCTACTGCATTTCAGTATGACCCGTACGGGATTCGAACCCGTGTTACCGCCGTGAAAGGGCGGTGTCTTAACCACTTGACCAACGGGCCAATGGCGGAGAAGGAGGGATTTGAACCCTCGCGCCGGTTACCCGACCTACACCCTTAGCAGGGGCGCCTCTTCAGCCTCTTGAGTACTTCCCCACAAAAAAATGGCTCCGAAGGCAGGACTCGAACCTGCGACAACCTGATTAACAGTCAGGTGCTACTACCAACTGAGCTACTTCGGAATAATGGTGGGCCTAAATGGACTCGAACCATCGACCTCACGCTTATCAGGCGTGCGCTCTAACCAGCTGAGCTATAGGCCCTTGGAGCGGGTGATGAGAATCGAACTCACGACATCAGCTTGGAAGGCTGAGGTTTTACCATTAAACTACACCCGCAAATATGGTGGGTCAGGACGGAATCGAACCGCCGACACTTAGAGCTTCAATCTAATGCTCTACCAACTGAGCTACTGACCCATATTTTTAAAAAATGGCGGTCCCGACCGGGATCGAACCGGCGATCTCCTGCGTGACAGGCAGGCATGTTAACCGCTACACCACGGGACCATTTTGGTTGCGGGGGCCGGATTTGAACCAACGACCTTCGGGTTATGAGCCCGACGAGCTACCACTGCTCCACCCCGCGTTAATAATATATTCTTTTCGAGTTTTTCAAGCACCATTTAACTATAAAATGGAGGAGGTAGAGGGATTCGAACCCCCGCGCGGTGTTACCCGCCTGTCGGTTTTCAAGACCGATCCCTTCAGCCAGACTTGGGTATACCTCCGTAATATTATATAAATGGTGGACCTTGCAGGACTCGAACCTGCGACCGGACGGTTATGAGCCGTCTGCTCTAACCAACTGAGCTAAAGGTCCTTTAAGATGGCGGCAGAGGGGATCGAACCCCCGACCTTACGGGTATGAACCGTACGCTCTAGCCAGCTGAGCTACGCCGCCAGGATCTTTATACTGGTTATCTTTTATGGTGGAGCCTAGCGGGATCGAACCGCTGACCTCCTGCGTGCAAGGCAGGCGCTCTCCCAGCTGAGCTAAGGCCCCATAAAATGGTCGGAATGACAGGATTCGAACCTACGACCCCTTGGTCCCAAACCAAGTGCTCTACCAAGCTGAGCTACATTCCGATAAATATTAATTTGGCGCGCCCGACAGGAGTCGAACCCATAACCTTCTGATCCGTAGTCAGACGCTCTATCCAATTGAGCTACGGGCGCTAATGATTAAAATAAAAATGGTGCCGAGGGCCGGAATCGAACCGGCACGGTAGTCACCTACCGCAGGATTTTAAGTCCTGTGCGTCTGCCAGTTCCGCCACCCCGGCACATTTGGAGCGGAAGACGAGGTTCGAACTCGCGACCCCCACCTTGGCAAGGTGGTGTTCTACCACTGAACTACTTCCGCATGTGCATAAGATTTATTTATCCTGGCAATTATGAAATTTTAAAAATGGTGCGGGTGAAGGGAGTCGAACCCCCACGCCTTGCGGCGCTAGATCCTAAGTCTAGTGCGTCTGCCAATTCCGCCACACCCGCATATTTTGTTGGCAATTTAAATGGTGAGCCATGAAGGACTCGAACCTTCGACCCTCTGATTAAAAGTCAGATGCTCTACCAACTGAGCTAATGGCTCAAAATGGTGCCGGCGATAGGAGTCGAACCCACGACCTACTGATTACAAGTCAGTTGCTCTACCAACTGAGCTACACCGGCAAATGGTGGAGGATGACGGGCTCGAACCGCCGACCCCCTGCTTGTAAGGCAGGTGCTCTCCCAGCTGAGCTAATCCTCCTGGGTATTATGCCTAGCGACGTCCTACTCTCACAGGGGGAAGCCCCCAACTACCATCGGCGCTAAAGAGCTTAACTTCCGTGTTCGGTATGGGAACGGGTGTGACCTCTTTGCCATCATCACTAGACTATTATTTTCAATATACTTCGTATGCTGAAAATCTTATGTATTTCGTTTTGAAGTTTTTATTACCTGTCCTTCAAGACAAGAATTATTGTATAACGTTTTCTCACATAGTGCAACACTTTTTTATAAAAGAAAAGAAATCATTACTTTTCGAAGATATTTTTGTAATGTAAGAGAAATTATCACTCTGCTATTTATTATAACAATTGATTAATTAAAAGAAAACAATTAATTTACAGAAGTGTTTTTAGCTATTTTAATTCATGAAAATATTTGAGCTACTCTATTTTCTGACTGTCGTGACACTTCGCTTTTAATCTGCAACAGGATCAATCAGAGTAGCTCTTCGTTACAATCAATTAAAAAAGTAAAATATACACGAAAAACTATTAATAGATTCAACTAACATGGCTGTTAATTTATCATTTTACAATACAATTATTTCATGATAGTTTTCTAGTTTCCTTTTATCCTCAATCATTTAAACCTTAAATTTCCTCTCAAGTGAAAGAACATTTCTGACGTTGCACTTTCTTATCGAATACATCTGCTAAAGAAGTTAAATAACCGAAAGAGCCATTTGTAATTGAACAATTTCCTCAAATGTTGTTGCGGGACCAAAAGATACTCTAAAAAATTGACGTGCCGCTTCCATAGAGTAGCCCATTGATAAAATCGCCTTCGTACCAGATTCACCATGACTATCACAGGCACTTCCTGTGGAAATACATATCCCCGCTTCATTTAATTTTAACAAAACGTATTGCCCCTCTACTCTTTTCATTAGTACACCACAAATATTAGGCAATTGCTCCTTACTCTCAATTATTTGACACGTTTCTTGTAATTTTTCCTTAAAACATTGACGTAATGCTTCATAGTGCTTCCGCTCATATTGATAATCTTCAATCGCCGTAGCAAAAGCGACAATAGCTGGCGTATCTAATGTTCCTCCCCTTAACCCACGTTCATGCGTGACACCTGGTGCTAATGCAGGAACACGGAGCTTAGGGTTAATATATATAGCTCCACATCCTTTTGGCCCACCTATTTTATGAGCTGATATTGTAATAGCATCTACTTTCTGCTTTAACGGAAGTTTACAGAAGGACTGTACACAATCAACATGCAAGAGAACGTTTGATTGTTTGGCAATCTCGGCTATTTCTTCAATAGGTTGAATAGAGCCTATCTCTGAATTTACATGTTGGATAGTGATTAAAGCCGTATCTTCTTGTATGGCTTCTCGTAGTTGCTCTACATGAATACTACCATCTTGCTGTAAAGGTAACTTCGTGATTACAAACCCCAGTCTTTCAAGCGTATTTAAAGCCGCATGCACGGAAGTGTGTTCAGCTTGTGATGAAATAATGTGCTTCCCTTTATTTGACGCTAAAGCTAATGACAAAATCGAAATTAAATTGCCCTCCGTTCCGCTGCCAGTAAAAATGACACCGTCACTATTTACTCCAAGAGATTTTGCTACGACAGCTCTTGCCTGCTCAACAAAATAATGTGCTTGGCCACCTAAATCATGTAGGCTTGCACTATTCCCATAATACTGCATTGCTACCTCACAATATGCTTTAAGAGCTTTTGGAGTCATTGGAGAGGTTGCAGCGTAATCCAAATAAATCATTTTATTCTTCCCTTCTAGTTCATCAAGTCTTGTTTTCTCTTTTATTTTATGTAAAGATATGTGTCAAGACAACTGTAAAGAAGGTATATGTATGGATGTAATGACAGATGTACTTATTATTGGTAGCGGCGTTGCTGCACTTCAAACTGCTCGACTACTCGAAAGACATTTTCTAGTTCAGATAGTTACAAAATGTTCAATTAAAATGAGTAGTTCTTATCGTGCTCAAGGCGGTATTGCTGCCGTTACAAGTCAAGAAGATCATCCAAAGTTTCACATTGCTGATACGTTAATTGCTGGTGAATATCATCATGAAAGAAGGAATGTTGAAATACTAATAGAAGACGGTACAGAAATTATGAGTGATTTATTAAATGAGGGCTTTCCAGTTGATCGACAAATTGATGGGTCCCCCGCTCTAGGCTTAGAGGGGGCACATAGTCATCACCGTATTTTACATGCAGGTGGTGATCGTACTGGCCAAGTAATAATCGATTATTTACTCAGACAACTTTCATCTAATAGCGTTGTGAATTGCTATGAAATGGCTTACGAGCTTTTATTGAATACAGATGGTGATTGTGTTGGTGTTCTGACAAAAGGAGCAGAGGGAACGAAGCGCTACCTTGCCCACCACGTCATTCTAGCGACAGGAGGTGCGGGCGCTTTATATTCTTGTACGTCTAACTTTGCTACGAATACTGGTGATGGTATCGCTTTAGCATATCGTGCTGGAGCTGCTATCAGTGATATGGAATTTATGCAATTTCATCCGAGCTTACTTTGGTGTGGAGGGCGGGCCAAAGGATTAGTCTCTGAAGCTGTCCGTGGCGCCGGAGGAAAGTTTGTCGATGTACTGCGTCATCCCATAATGAAAGGCATTCATGAGCAGTTGGACTTAGCACCACGCCATATTACTGCACATGCATTATTTAATAAACGTGCTGCTGGGCAGGAAACCTTTATTGATATTTCAAGTATCGAACACTTTGAAGAAAAATTCCCTACGATTGCTCAGCTTTGCTATGACAATCATGTTCATTTACAAAATGGATTAATCCCTGTAGCACCAGGTAGTCATTTCTTAATGGGTGGTGTTGTTGCTGATGACAAGGGAAGAACATCTATTCCTAATCTATATGCAATAGGTGAAGTTGCTTGTACCGGGGTGCATGGTGCCAATCGTTTAGCTAGTAACTCTCTTTTAGAAGGCATTACGTTTGGACAAAGAACCGCCCAATACATTATTCAAACAGGTTGTAAGCAAAATAGTTTCGTAATTGATGACAATCATCATCAACAAACAATGCCATCATTATTTACAAAAGATCAATTACGACAAATGATGATGCACACATTAGGCATTGTGCGAAATCCAATCGATATGGAACAATTCGTACAACAATTGCCCTCAATGCAAACACTTCTTCATGTTGATTTAGAGAGCTTAAATCGGCAGGAACTCGAACTTTACATGATGCATATTGTCGCTACATTAATGGCGCACGCAGCCATTACACGAAAAGAAACTCGTGGAGCACATATTCGCATTGACAGACCACAAGATGATCATTATTGGGCAAACCGTTGGATCATTTTTCAACAAGGACAGATGAAAGTGAGGAATTCATTATATGAATATCATCAAACTCGAGGAATTGCTAAAACAATTTTTTAATGAGGATATAGGTGATGGGGATTTATCGAGTGAATTTATATTTTCTCCAGAACAGCAGGGATCTTTTTCTTTTTATGCGAAGGAGAGCGGCATTTTTTGTGGAGCCCCTATCATTAAGCATGGATTTCTTCTTCTTGATCAATCTATGGATATTATCCTTTATAAAAAAGATGGTGACAAAGTCAATGCTGGTGATATTCTAGCCGTTATCCAAGGACCACTTCAAAAGTTATTAATGGGTGAGCGTGTAATTTTAAATCTTATCCAGCGCATGTCCGCTATTGCTACAGCTACAAATTTAGCGGTACGAGAAACAGCAGGTACAAATGCGAAAATATGCGATACACGCAAAACAATGCCCGGAATGCGTATGTTAGATAAGTATGCTGTTAGAATCGGTGGCGCCTATAACCATCGCAATGGTTTATACGATGCGATAATGCTAAAAGATAATCATATTGCTTTTGCAGGTAGTATTACTAAGGCCGTACAGCTAGCCCGTGAAAAAATTGGTCACACCATTAAAATCGAAGTCGAAATCGAAACAAAAGCACAATTGGATGAAGCAATTGCAGCCGGCGCAGATATCATTATGTTTGATAATCGTAGCCCTGAGGAAATACGTGAATGGCTTCCCGTAGTTCCACCACATATTGCTACAGAAGCTTCAGGCGGCATTTCACTTCATAACTTAAATGCCTATGCAGAAACAGGTATTCAATGGATTTCACTCGGAGCACTAACACATTCAGTAAAAGCCTTCGATATTAGTGCACAAGTAAAAACGAAAGGAGCTAATTCCATTGTCCATCACTAGCTTATTACAACAAACATCACTACTGCCAGAGCATTATCGTGGATTATCTGAAAATGACATGGAATCTCGCATTTTAGCTATAAAAAAGAAATTAGGTAGTAAGCTCTTCATCCCTGGACATCATTATCAAAAAGATGAAGTGATTCAATTTGCAGATGCAACAGGGGATTCCTTGCAGCTTGCTCAATTATCAGCGGCTAACAAGGAAGCTGAACATATAGTATTTTGTGGCGTACACTTTATGGCGGAAACAGCTGATATGCTCACAACTGAACAACAGCATGTTTATTTACCTGATATGCGTGCAGGCTGTTCAATGGCAGACATGGCAGACATTTATCAAACAGAACAAGCATGGCCGATTTTACAAGAACTCTTTGGCAATACAATTATCCCTCTAACATATGTTAATTCTACTGCTGCTATTAAAGCATTTACTGGGCGTCATGGTGGAGCCTGCGTAACATCGTCCAATGCAAAAGAAATGGTTAAATGGGCATTTACGCAAAAACCACGTATTTTCTTTTTACCAGATCAACATTTAGGAAGAAATACTGCGTATGATTTAGGAATACCGCTTGAAAATATGGCAGTTTGGAATCCTCATACAAATATGCTTGAGACAGATCAGTCTCCAGAAAACATTCAAGTCATCCTATGGAAGGGACACTGCTCCGTTCACGAAGGTTTTACAGTTCAGCATACGGAGCTTATACGTCAAGCTCATCCAACTATGCGTATCATTGTTCATCCTGAATGTAATCGTGAAGTTGTTGCGGCTGCAGATAAAGCAGGTTCTACAAAATACATTATCGATACGATTAATAAAGCACCGAGTGGTTCAGCATGGGCAATCGGTACTGAAATGAATCTTGTTAATCGGATAATCCAGCAGCACCCTGATAAGCATATTATCTCTTTAAATAAGAACTTCTGTCCTTGCCTTACAATGAATCGAATTGACCTTCCTCATCTGCTTTGGTCCTTAGAAAGTATAGAGAAGGGGCAACCACATAATCGTATTCAAGTAGATGCTCACACTGCTGAAGAAGCACGTAGTTCACTTGAAAGGATGCTATTAAGAGCATAAAGACAAAACGTCTACTCATTTCTGGTAGACGTTTTGTCATTTATAATTACTAAGTCTTTTTTGCAAGCATGTTGTGAAATTCATTATAAATAAATTTCACCTTAGAATCTTAAAAACTATTTTAATACAAAAAAAATACAGTAGATGTACATTACATCTACTGCATTTCAGTATGACCCGTACGGGATTCGAACCCGTGTTACCGCCGTGAAAGGGCGGTGTCTTAACCACTTGACCAACGGGCCAATGGCGGAGAAGGAGGGATTTGAACCCTCGCGCCGGTTACCCGACCTACACCCTTAGCAGGGGCGCCTCTTCAGCCTCTTGAGTACTTCCCCACAAAAAAATGGCTCCGAAGGCAGGACTCGAACCTGCGACAACCTGATTAACAGTCAGGTGCTACTACCAACTGAGCTACTTCGGAATAATGGTGGGCCTAAATGGACTCGAACCATCGACCTCACGCTTATCAGGCGTGCGCCGGTTTCCCGGAGTTATCCCAAACTATAAGGTAGGTTGCCCACGTGTTACTCACCCGTCCGCCGCTAACGTCAAAGGAGCAAGCTCCTTCTCTGTTCGCTCGACTTGCATGTATTAGGCACGCCGCCAGCGTTCGTCCTGAGCCAGGATCAAACTCTCCATAAAAAGAAATTTGATTAGCTCAAATTGTTTTGCTGGCATCATGTTTGATGTCCAAAATTTTGTTTCGTTCACTAACTCAAGGTTAGTTACTAAAAACTTTATTGATTACGTTTTGCTTGTTCAGTTTTCAAGGTTCATGTTGATGTCGTTGTTTTCAGCGACTTCTTTATATTAACATTTAACTCATTTCATGTCAACAACTTTTTTTAAATTCTTTTTTCAAATCTTTTTTCAAGTCGTCCTTCTTGTTAAGGACAAGTAATAATATATAATATAGCAATTTAAAAATCAAGCTTTTTTTGAAAAAAGTTTAAAAATCTTTTTCTCATCAACTACAAATAAGAGAATTCCTACTATAACAATGAATCCACCAATAATTTGTGTGGCTATTAAATATTCATTAAAAATAAGAAGCGCTAAAATAGCCGCGCCAATTGGTTCAAATAAAATCGCAATGGAGACTACATTTGTACTAACGTATTTAATTGACCAATTAAATAGAGTATGACCAAATAAATTAGGAACTATCGCTAATAAAATAAACCATATCCAGTCCATAGTTGAATAAGGGCCGAACGATTCCCCCTTAATAAGAACATAGATAAACAATGTAATTGTACTAACAGCATAAACAATCATCGTATATGTCACAAGGGATAATCTTTTCCGTACATCTTGTCCAAATAAAAAGTAAGCTGTAACGAGTGCGCACGCGACAAGAGCAAGCATGTCTCCATAAAATGCAGTACCATTAAGTTTAAAATCTCCCCAACTAATTAAAATACTACCGACAATAGCAATAACTCCTGCAAAAATGGTTTTCAAAGTAATGTTCTCTTTAAAGAAAAAATAGGTCCCTACAAATGCAAACAATGGCTGTAGTGTAACCAAAACTGTAGAACTTGCTACAGAGGTGTAATTAAGTGATTCAAACCATAAAATAAAATGAAAGGCTAAAAATATGCCAGCAACAGAAGAAAATAGCCAATCACGTATTCTTAATTTCTTTACCTCGTTTGTGTACTTCCAAAAAAACAGAGGAGCCATTATTAACACCGAAAAGAACATACGGTAAAACGCAATAACTCCCGCTTCTGCATTTGCTAATTTCACAAATATGGCTGACAAGGATACAGAAATTACGCCAATAAAAATAGGAATGTATGGATGAATTTTGGCTTTCTCCATTAAATCCAACCTCCAATAAATTTTACCTCGGCATCATTACGTCTGGATTCGGCTTTATGTCCGCATAAAGGACCCCTTTCCAATTCCGTGTCATCCGCCGGAAACCTTAACTTATATTCGTATTACTGTCACTACCTATAAAGGTTAAGACATTTGTTGCTGTCGCTTCGCTTTCGCACAGAAAACATTTGTTGCTGTCGCTTCGCTTTCGCACAGAAAACATTTGTTGCTGTCGCTTCGCTTTCGCACAGAAAACATTTGTTGCTGTCGCTTCGCTTTCGCTCCCAAAAATATGTGGTGAAAGAAATTAAAAATACTTATACTTCATTACGATCGTGATGTACAATACAAAAAAGTAATGTACATATAATAATGACACCTTGCATATCTCTTAGCAATACGAAATATCTGTGGAGGGTTGCGTATGGAAACCTTGGAAAATATGATTACATATGAAGTTGGCATAAAATTAGTAATTGCAGCCACATTAAGTTTAGTAATCGGTATCGAAAGGGAATTAAAAAAGAAGCCTGTAGGATTAAAAACAAGCTTAGTTATCGCTACATTTAGCTGTTTATTAACTGTCATTTCGATTGAAACCGCCTATTCAACACCCCCAAGGTCAGAAATCAACATTACAATGGACCCTTTACGCTTGGCTGCCCAAATTGTTAGTGGGATTGGATTTCTTGGAGCAGGTGTTATTCTAAGACGAGGGAATGATAGTATCTCAGGTTTAACAACTGCAGCAATGATCTGGGGAGCTGCTGGGATAGGGATTGCTGTTGGCGCAGGCTTTTATATAGATGCTACATTAGCTGTTATTATCATTGTCTTCGGAATTGAGGTTTTATCGCCGTTTCTAATGAAAATAGGACCAAAAAGAATTCGTATGCGAGAAATATCATTGAAAGTTCAGATTAACAATGATGACAATAGTGAATCCTTTTTACAATTCTTAAAGGAAAACAATATTATTATTGAAAACATACGCATTCAAGATGTTCCAAATGATACTAATGTTTATCACGAATTAGATTTACGCTTATCATTAATAATCTCTGATAACTTACTGTCATTTTATCGTTCATTACGAGCACTACCCTATATAGAAAAAATCGAAATGGAAATTTTAAACTAGTTGGAGGATTCTTTCGTGGTAGAAATAATAAAACTATTAAAAAACGGGAATAAGCCCTCTCTGTTGGCAGCAGTAGTCAATGCTTTTTTAGGAATTATTAAAGGTATTGCCTTCTTCTTTACAGGTAATGTTGCCATGTTTGCAGAAATGATGCACTCACTAGGAGATGCAGCAAACCAATTATTCGTTTATATCGGCTCAGCGCTGTCGAAAAAAGCACCGACAAAACAATTTCCAGGAGGCTTTGGCCGAATTGTAAATTTAGTTTGTCTTTTTGCTGTTATAATTGTAGCTATCCTTTCTTATGAAACCGTAAAAGAAGGCTGGCATCATTTTATACACCCTGCCGGAGAATCTAAAGGAATGTTCATTGCACTTGGCGTATTATTGATCGGTATTGTTTTAGAAGGGTCAGTTCTTGCAAAAGCAGCCGTTGAAATACTACATGACGCTGGACAGGAAAAAGCGGGAATAATAACAGCTATCCCTAAAGCTTTCCCTTATTTAAATCGCGCAAAACCAGCAACAAAATTAGTATTCATGGAGGACTTAGTAGCTACAGGTGGTAACGTGTTGGCCTTCGGTGCTATTTTAATTGCGCACTTTACAGGCTGGGCAAATATAGAAGGACTCGTTTCAATGATTATTGGCTTTATGATGTTCTATGTTGTAGCAAAAGTGTTTCTCGATAATGCACGTGGAGTTATTGGGGAAACAGACGAAGAAATGCTAAATCATATTGCTCATCTTGTAATGGATGACCCAAACATTAAAGATATTGTTCGCCTAGAAGTCATTAAAGAAGGTGAGTTTTTACATGTGGAATTAGTTGCTGAAGCTGACCCCAACCTATCACTCGCTTTTCTAGATGATGTACGCGACCATTTAACAGAGGTCATATTAAGTCAGAAGGGTGTATCGAAAGTGGCCATTTTATTTGATGAGGATGATGGAAAACAAGATTGGGTGCATATTGGCGAAAGACCGGAAAACTCAACATTTAAACAATAACTTATTATCCAAAACATTTTAAATGAGATAAATAGCCAATTGCCTTTTTCTCAGGCAGTTGGCTATTTTTTATATCAGCACTAGATGATTTTGTTCTCGTTTAACTTCTTCTGTATCTTCCATTAAGCAATCTAAAATCTCTTCATTATTTAAAACATTTCTTCTGCATTTGTAATCTCTCTTCCATCTGCATAGCAACCTAATATGAAATTACCTGCATAAGAGTTTTTCAATACATTAGGGTGCATAGATTGGTAATGTACCTCTGCAATCGATTCATCATTTGATGAGTCACCAAATAATGTTTTAAAGCACCTTTTAAATCAATTGCAATAGCTGTATCTGCTAGTATACTTCGATAATAAACTGGCACTATTTCAGTATTCCCTAAATAAGGTTTTGCTTCTACTACAATTTCCCCAGAAGGACATACAAAAACTTGTACATTTGCTTTATTTACACCATCTGTAAAGGTAATATTCGTTTGGCCACTTTGTAAGCTTTTTAAAAATATACTTTGCTCAACGATATATCCCGTGACAATTTGGTCATTCTCAACTTGTAGTGATTGCGTTTCAATTCCCAATACTTATACACAATTTTGCATTTTATAAACATGCTGCTGAAATGACGTCTCTATGCAACCCGATGTGCCATCGCGATCTTCAAGCATTTGTTTCAATATTTGCTCCCTCTCCATCCTAGTTTATTAATATCTTTATTTTAATAAACATAGCTGAACAAATTCTGAACAATTCTACAATTAACGTGAACATTCGACATAGGGTTGTTATTGCACAAAAAAACAGGCAGGAACAAATGTGTTTCAGCCAACTAAAATACCGAACAATACCGAACTATCCAACGAAACTCTCATGAAGTGTTTCGGAATAGTTCGGTTTGTCTAGTTATCGTGTTTTATTAATTTAGAGATTATTCGGCTTTACGAAGGACCATTTAGTTAGGTCCCAGCCTCATATCCATCTTTACTAATCAATTATGTCTCATAATTAACGTCCAGAAATAGAAAGGAGTTAAAGTGAGTTTTGCAAAATAGTACGCACATCTTGTTCCTGTAATTTGTTAAAGTTTCCAAAGGGGCCATTTTGCATAGCGTGTTCTACTATTCGCGGGAATTTGGAATCGTCAATTTCATAATCCGCTAGACTACTTGGAGCTCCTAGAGAAGTCCAGAATGCCGATAAACGATCAATTCCTTCGTATGCAACCTCTTCTAGAGACTTCCCTGTTGCGTCGACACCGAAAACGCGTATTGCAATCCGTGCAAAACGCTCTGGATTTACGGGTACACTTAAACGCATCCAATGTGGTTGTACTATCGCTAAGCCACCTGCATGCGGAATATCGTAAACCGCAGAAACAGCGTGCTCAATCATATGGGATGCCCAATCTCCACGAGAGCCAATCGATAAGGATCCATTTAACGCAATTGTTCCGGCTAATAAAATTGTTTCACGCAACTGGATATTCTCTAAATCTTCTAACAGTTTAGGCGCTGTTGTAATGACCGTTCGTAATAACCCTTCACACATTTCATCTGTAATCGGTGTATTCGTCGTATTATGGAAATAATGTTCAAATACATGTGACATCATATCAACAATACCGTAAACCGTATGATTTTTTGGTACAGTCACTGTATACACTGGATTTAAAATTGAAAATTTCGGGAATACTGCAGAGCTACCCCAACTTAGTTTTTCTTCTGTCGCAGCGTTTGTAATGACAGAACCTGAGTTCATTTCGGAACCTGTTGCGGCTAGCGTTAATACCGCCCCGAGCGGTAAAGCGTCCTTCACAATTACTTTACGTTTTACAATATCCCAAGCATCGCCATCATATTTTGCACCTGCAACAATTAACTTAGAACAATCAATTACAGAACCGCCACCAACAGCTAGGACTAGATCAATTTCTTCTTTTTTACAAAGATTAATACCAAGTCTTGCTGTTTCCACACGTGGATTTGGCTCAACACCGCTAAGTTCAAATATTGTTTTATTTGCTTCTTGTAACTTTTCGATAACAGCATTGTATACACCATTTTTCTTAACACTGCCTCCACCATAGACAACTAATACCTTTTCACCATGTTGCGCTAACTCATTCGCAAGCTTTTCCAGTGCATTTTCACCAAAGTGTAACTTCACTGGGTTATAATATGTAAATGAATCCATTCAATTCGCCCCTTTCTACTTGGATTTTCGCATATTTCTATTGATGAAAGCAAAGATTTAAAACCAATCTTGACTCCACTGTCATTGCATTCACTCTTAACTCTTCACACTTTTTTGCGTGCATACATAAAAAACGAGTCATCCGACTAGGAATGACCCGTTTTTCTTATATATTTATTAAACCCATCCACGGAAGCGTGAAGCTTCTGCAGTGCGGCGAACACCTACCATATAAGCTGCTAAGCGCATATTAATGTTACGTGTTGTCGCTGTTGTATAAACGTTTTCAAATGCATCAACCATTTTTTTGTAAAGACGTTCTTCAACTTCTTCTTCTGTCCAGTAATAACCTTGGTTATTTTGCACCCATTCAAAGTAAGAAACTGTTACACCACCAGCAGATGCTAATACGTCTGGTACAAGTAAAATGCCACGATCAGTTAAAATTCTAGTTGCTTCAGCAGTTGTTGGACCGTTTGCTGCCTCTACGACAATGTTTGCTTTAACATTGTGTGCATTGTCAGCAGTAATTTGGTTTTCGATAGCAGCTGGCACTAGAATATCACAATCAAGCTCTAATAATTCTTTATTTGAAATTGTATTTTCAAATAATGTTGTTACAGTACCGAAGCTATCACGACGATCTAATAAATAGTCGATATCTAAACCTTCAGGATCATGAAGTGCACCATAAGCATCTGAAATACCGATTACTTTCGCGCCTAAATCATGCATGAATTTCGCAAGGAAGCTACCCGCGTTACCAAAGCCTTGAATGACAACACGTGCACCTTTAATATCAATGCCACGTTTTTTCGCTGCTTCTTGGATAACAATTGTTACACCTTGTGCAGTTGCACGGTCACGACCTTGAGAACCACCAAGCACTAGTGGCTTACCTGTGATGAAACCTGGTGAGTTGAATTCATCCATACGGCTGTATTCATCCATCATCCATGCCATAATTTGTGCATTCGTAAATACGTCTGGAGCAGGAATATCTTTTGTTGGTCCTACGATTTGACTAACTGCACGTACATATCCACGGCTCAATCGCTCGATTTCATCCATAGACATTTGACGAGGGTCACAGATGACACCACCTTTACCACCGCCATAAGGTAGATCTACGATACCACATTTCAATGTCATCCACATTGAAAGCGCTTTAACTTCTTCCTCAGATACTGCCGGATGGAAACGTACCCCACCTTTAGTTGGCCCTACAGCATCATTATGTTGTGCACGGTAACCAGTAAATACTTTTGTTGTACCATCATCCATTTTCACTGGAATACGAACTTGTAACATGCGAAGCGGCTCTTTTAATAATTCATACATAGCTTCGTCATAACCAAGTCTATTTAGAGCCTCTTGAATGACTTCTTGAGTAGATGTGAACAGATTTAAGTTTTCAGACATATTAAATCGCCTCTTTGTTTTTTATAATGATAGTATATCGGCATCATTGTAACATACTTCCGAATTAAAATGTGAACATTTTGTTAAAGATTAAATACTTTTTCAATTTGTTCGATTGACCAGTCTAAATCCTCTTGTGAAATAACAAGTGGTGGCGCGAATCGAATGACTGTATCATGTGTTTCTTTACATAATAAGCCTAATTCTTTAAGCTTTTCACAGTATGGACGTGCAGCCTCTGTTAATTCCATTCCGATAAATAAACCACGACCACGAACTTCTTTAATGACTGGGTTATTAATTTCTTTTAATTTACCTTTAAAGTATTCACCAAGTTCGTGTGAACGCTCTGCTAATTTTTCATCTAGTAATACTTTAATTGATGCAATAGATACAGCACATGCTAAAGGATTACCACCGAAAGTTGAACCGTGTGATCCTGGGTTGAATACACCTAAAATTTCACGATTTGCAGCTACACACGAAATCGGGAATACACCGCCGCCTAAAGCTTTCCCTAAAATGTACATATCAGGCTCTACTTCTTCCCAATCACATGCAAACATTTTACCCGTACGTGCTAAACCAGCTTGGATTTCATCTGCAATGAATAAAACATTGTTTTCACGGCATAGTTCGCGCGCAGCTTTTAAGAAGCCTTCTGATGGAATAACGATACCAGCCTCACCTTGAATAGGTTCAATTAAAAACGCTGCTGTATTTGGAGTAATTGCAGCTTTTAATGCATCTAGGTTACCGTAATCTACTAACTTAACATTCGGTAACATTGGACCGAAGCCACGACGATATTCTTCGTCAGATGATAAAGATACAGCAAGCATTGTACGACCATGAAAGTTACCATTACATGCAATGATTTCAGCTTTGCCATCTTCTACACCTTTTACATCATAAGCCCAACGACGAGCGGCTTTAAATGCTGTCTCTACCGCTTCAGCACCTGTATTCATCGGTAATACCATTTGTTTATTCGTTAATTTTCCAACAAGCTCATACCATTCACCAAGGTTTTCGCTATAAAATGCACGAGAAGTTAGTGTTACTTTATCAGCCTGTTCTTTTAACGCGGCGATGATTTTTGGATGACGATGCCCCTGATTCACAGCAGAGTACGCTGATAGCATATCTAAATATTTGTTACCTTCTGGATCTTTTACCCAAGCACCCTCAGCCTCTGAAATAACGATTGGTAGCGGGTGATAGTTTGCAGCACCAAAATTTTGCGTTTGTTCAATCACTTGATTTGATTTTGTCATAAAAGTATTCTCTCCTTACGTTCATGATGAAAAACTCTTGAAGACTCTGTTTTTCTATAAATAATTCAATAGAACAATTTCAGCATTTTCTGAATATAAAAAGCAAGAATCTGCCCACTACTCCTAGGTAAGCCGCCTCGACATTAGCGCCTGCGGTTCTTGCCGGACTCACTTTACCAGGAGGAGTCTCGCAGATTCTCTTAAAATTTATGCCCCACATAATTGCGTTCGGAGGCAACTTCTTCAGTCAGCCGAAAGAAGTTATAGCATTTCAGAAGTTGTTTTTGCTTGCATGTGAAGTTGTAGATAGTCAGGGCCACCTGCTTTTGAGTCAGTACCGGACATATTGAAGCCGCCGAATGGTTGGTAACCAACGATTGCACCAGTACAGCCACGGTTGAAGTATAAGTTACCTACATGGAAATCTTCACGTGCTTTTTCTAAGTTCATACGATTATTTGTAATAACCGCACCAGTTAAGCCATATTCAGTATCATTTGCAATATCAATTGCTTGATCGAAATCTCTAGCTTTTGTAATAGCTACAACTGGTCCAAAGATTTCTTCTTTCATAATTCGTGCAGAAGGATCTACGTCTGCAAATACTGTTGGTTGAATGAAGTAACCAACTGAATCATCAGCTGTACCACCTGCAACTAAACGACCTTCTCCTTTACCAATTTCAATGTACTCTGTCACTTTATTGAATGCTGCTTGGTCAATAACCGTTGCCATGAAGTTGTTGAAGTCTGATGGGTCACCTAATGTTAACGCGTTTGTTAATTCCACTACACGGTCAACAACTTGGTCATAAACATCTTCAACGATAACAGCACGAGAACATGCTGAACATTTTTGACCTGAGAAGCCAAATGCTGATTTTACGATAGATTGTGCTGCAAGCTCTAGATCCGCTTCTTTATCAACAACGATTGTATCTTTACCGCCCATTTCAGCGATAACACGTTTAATCCAAATTTGACCGTCATTTAATACAGACGCACGTTGATTAATGCGTAAGCCTACATCACGAGATCCTGTAAAGCTAATGAAGCGTGTTTTTGGATGATCAACTAAGTAGTCACCTACTTCTGCACCAGAACCTGGTACAAAGTTCACAGCACCAGCTGGAAGACCTGCTTGCTCTAACACTTCGATAAATTTATAAGCAACTACAGGTGTTGTTGAAGCCGGTTTTAATAATACAGTGTTACCTGTTACTAAAGCTGCCGCCGTTGTCCCCGCCATAATTGCGAATGGGAAGTTCCATGGTGAAATAACAATACCAATACCTAATGGAATATAGTCATAACGGTTGTATTCCCCTGGACGACTTTCTACAGGTTGGCCTTCTTTAATACGGAGCATTTGACGACCATAGTATTCTAAGAAGTCAATTGCTTCTGCAGTATCTGCATCAGCCTCAGCCCATGGTTTACCTGCTTCTTTTGTTAAAAGTGCTGAAAATTCATGTTTACGACGACGAATAATTGCAGCTGCTTTGAATAATACGTCTGCACGAATAGCCGGATCTACTTTTTTCCAAGTTTTGAAAGTTTCATCTGCTGCTTGCATTGCTTTTTCAGCGAGTTCTTTGTTTGCTTTTGATACGCGACCAATTACTTCTGTTTTCTTTGCTGGATTATATGAAACGATTTTATCTTCTGTCGTAATACGTTCTCCACCGATAATTAGTGGATAGTCATGACCTAAATAACTCTCTACTTTATTTAATGCTTCTAAATATGCGTTGTAATTTGCCTCTTGAGTAAAATCTGTGAATGGTTCGTGTTTGTATGAAATCATACTTTATCCTCCCTCGTGAGATGTGTTTTAAGTGCGCAAAAAACATTGACGCAAAATATCTTTGCGTTTAGAATATTCTTACACTTATTATAATGCAAAATTTTGTTGCATATTTCAAGTAAAAAATTTTTGAGGTGCACATTTTATGAAAAATTCTGAACCCCTACTTCCTTTTTATAAGTTTATTGCAACAAATGTTTCAGTTGGTATTCATGCTGTAGACCTTTCTGGCAAAACAATTATTTATAATACAAAAATGAAAGAAATTGAAGGTTTCCATTTTGATGAATTAGCAGATCGTTCTGTTATTGAAATGTTTTCCTTCCGTCAGCATGAAAGTACTTTAATGCGTGTATTACAAACAGGTAAAAAGGAAATTAATGTAAAACAAACTTATTGGAATAAAAATGGTCATGAAATTACAACCATTAATGATACTTTTCCACTTTATGTTGAAAATAAACTAATTGGAGCAATTGAATTTGCTCGTGACATTACATCACTCGAAAAGCTAGTTTATCAGCCTCTTCGCCGATATGATGAACCTTTAACATTCGATATGATTACAGCAGTATCCGAATCGATGCGACAAATTATCGCAAACGCAAAAAAAGCAGCAGCTGTGAAGTTACCGGTCTTATTAATTGGAGAATCGGGTACAGGAAAGGATTTAGTCGCAGAGGGGATTCACCATGCAGCATCGCCTGACCCTGAAGCATTTGTAACATTAGTAAGTCGTCGCTCTGTTCCATCTGTTTTAGATAAATTGCAGGAGCTCTTACAAGATGACAAGGCATATACTTTTTTCTTCGAACGCATTGACTTTTTAAGTTTAGACATTCAAGAGAAACTGTTAGAGGTATTACAATCACTCCCACAGTCTAAATACATGCTAATCGGAAGTGTCGGAAGCGACCCTATTACATTGATTGAGGAGAAAAAACTTTCTAAATCTCTGTATTATTTCTTTGCTACAATGGCGATTACCATCCCAAATCTAACAGATCGAAAAGAAGATATTCTTCCATTCGTAGATGATTACTTTAACCGCCATCGGGAACGCTTTGCTTCAAATGTCCGGGATCTAGCACCTGATGTCCAGGATTTATTTTTGCAATATGATTGGCCAGGAAATTTAAAGGAACTTGAGCTATTACTAGATGAAATTGTGTCGTTTATGACCACTGAATCAACAGTTACCTCAGATTTATTACCAATGCATTTCCGTTTCAAAGTACAACAGCAGGACACAACTAATCACGAGCCGGAATTCTTTATGTTCCAACAACAGAATGATGTTATGCCACTCGATGCTTATTTGCGTGAAGCTGAATCATATTATGTGCAAAACGTCTTAAATTTATATGAAGGCAACATTACAAAGGCTGCTAGTGCACTTGGCATGAGTCGTCAAAACCTACAATATCGAATTCGAAAAATAAAAAATCAATAGTTATATTTGAATACAAAAAAACGAGGATACCTTCATATTTGAAAGCATCCTCGTTTTTTATCTCGCACAATACCAAGCAGCAATTATTTGTCTGTATCGAAAGCGTCAAATGCAAGCATAACTGCCAGTAAATGCGCGATTGGTGAAGACTATAATCAGTGGGGGATAAAGCCCCCCCACTAAATCAACTATGCCTCGGCATAATTGGGGTCGGAAGCTTTAACCTCTTTCAGCGGATAGTTTGCTGAAAGAAGTTAAAGTTTCACTTTATTGACCTGACTGTTCGATCCAGTCCTGTAATTTATCTTTTAGGGAATTAAAACCATTCGCATCCGATTCATCTACACGGTCCTGCAATGATTTACGTGGTAGTACATCTTTTTTACGCAATGTAGTTGGGCGCTCCTGCAAAGCACGGATCGATAAACTAATTTTTTCGGCATCTTCATCGATTTCAAGTATCTTTACTTCAACCTCTTGCCCAACTGACAAAAATTCACTAACGTCCTTTACAAAGCCGTACGTAATTTCGGAAATATGTACAAGGCCTTGTGTATCTTCATCAAGCGCAACAAATGCACCATACGGCTGTATACCTGTAACTTTACCGGTCAACACGTCCCCTAATTCATATTTTTGTCCCATAACCTTTGCCCACTTTCTTTTTGTTTGCTACGTATATATCACCACAAATTATAACATAGGTATATTAGTGGGGCAAAAATTCATACCATCAATCCGTGATTCCTGTTATGCGATAATTACCTTCTTTGTTTATCGATAATTTAATAAGAAATTGTCTACCATACTTATCCTGATACTCTTCAGAAACACGAACAGCAACCGTTGGATAGATACCATCATATTCACCTAATTGGCTAAAGATATTTAAACTCTTAACATTATCTAACAAACTTTTATTAATGTTCGTTCCTGGCATTAATATAGCTTTTTGTAAAGATTCGTCTCCAATAGTTATTGCATATAAATAAAGGGAAACCATATTTAATGGGCGTAATTGATCGATAAATGTTTCAGCATCGCTTTTTTTATATTGCTCATATATACTCTTTATTTGTGATTCATCAATACTTACAATCGTAAAATCACTATCATTAATATATCCTGCTGTTTCTTCTCGAGTTTGCAATATGATTGTCCAAATATCATAAGTTGATAACTGAGTTAAAGTATTTGAGCGATTGTTCTGTTGTAGTTCATGCAAAATTGTTGAAGCAGTTTTCTTCATTACTTCCCCGTATGTTCCATTCGCTACTTTTTGCAAGAAATCCATATAATCTTCACGAGGTTCCCCATCTTTTGTAAGAGCAGGATAGCTTGCAGTTCCTTTCAACAACACTAACCATGTATTTTCAAAACTTTGTCTTAAAACCTTGTAACTAGGTGAACCTGCGTTTACATCTGCTAGTAATGTACGCTCCATTAATTTTAAAGATTTAGCGGTTTCTTCTCGTGTATACGTTAAATCATCTGCCAATAAAAACTGTCCCTTTTCTAAATACTCAAAGTAACCAAAAATATCAGGATGCAATTTATTGATATTGGGTGGCGAAAATTCACCGTAAATCGGTGTGGCTTTAAAATAAAACGTCCCTTCTTCATTTTCTTTCAATTCCATGAATTGATTATTTGCGGCCTTAATAATTGCCCGTAAATCTGACGGATATTTATTGGTATCTTTCGACTTCTTTAGAAGAGGTTCATATGGTTCAAGAAGATCGTTGTAAAAATTTTCTAATTCCAATACAGTATCTTCATATAAGCGATATACCTCAAAAGATTCATCGAACGTTAAATTAGATTCATCAATCGTTTCCAAGGCTCTTCTTGGTGTTATTAATTTATTAAGTATAATTTCCTCATTTATTTTTAAAAACTGTACATCCTCTTCTTGTTCATGAGAATTTCTCCTTGTATAGAAGTCTAGCACGTAGTCAGCTTCTTTAATAAATTCAAATGCATTCAATTCATCAATAGTAACTTTTAACTCTCTTCTTATTTGTTCTTTTTTACTATTGTATTTTTTAGTTATCTTTTCAACCCATTCTTTAATTCCAACTTCCTTTTTTTCTTCCTGAGAAATATCCTTTTTACTATTTACAAGTTCTGGTTTGTTAATCATATAAGATGAAACGAGCATACTCACTAAAAGTACACTTGCCATGCTTGCTATCCAGACTGCTGGCTTTCGCCATCTTGAAGGGGGCTTTTGTGTTGTTACTGTTTCTAATGGTTGTTGTGATGCATTTTCTGCCTCGATTTGTGCGAACACGGCTTCTGGATCTAACTGTGGTTCCAAACGATTATAGGATTTTTTCAGAAGCTCCATTCGTTTTTCAAATTGTTTATCATCCATTTTCAGCACTCCCCTCCTCCATTAACACCGCTTTGAGTTTTTCCTTTGCACGCAATAGACGAACTTTGACAGTTGCTAACGAAATATTTAGTACTTCCGCTATCTCCTCATACTTAAATTCATGGAAGTAAAATAATATGAGCGGATAACGATATTTTTCATTTAGTTCTTTAATAGCATTATGTAATTGCCTATCCTCCTCAAAATTAAGGACATACTTTTCGGCTGAAGATGAGGGCGTTTGCCGCTGAGCACCTAGCCTCTCTTCCTTCGCCTGCTCTCGCTGTTCTTTGCGATAATAATCACGGGTTGCATTTAATGTAATTTTATAGAGCCATGTCGTAAAACGATCCTGTTTAAATTGATGTAAAAAACGATACAGCTTCACAAACACCTCCTGTGAAACATCCGCTAAATCATTACTATGTACGCCACATTGAAAAGCAAATTGTTCAACTGTACGTTGATGTATTCGGATTAGCTCTATATAGGCGTCTTTGTCTCCTCGCTGAGCCCGTTCTATTAATTCAGTTTCAGTCACGGTCATCCCCCCTTCACACATGTAACGAATCATTGCTCCTAATTGTTACATATTTTTACTTATTAATAAAAAATACAAAGATCTCGCTACATCAAAACGAAGCTACTAAGACCTCGAATTTCGTTACTAAAACTATATACTGAACCACTAAAACACCCCTGCTTTACAAACAAAATTAAGATAAGAATTTCTATGAATCATTTACCCATAATTTACTTTTTCAGGAGAATATTGCAGTAAGATAAAACTTTAATTTAAGGAGGGTTTAATTCCGTGTCTTCGATAGATCAATTTCATCTAAAATTAGGTTTATTTTAGCTGTCGCTGGGAGTTCTATAGGGGTTAGAGCTATGTGGAAGTTTCCTTATATGGCGGGTACTAACGGCGGAAGTGTTTTTTATTATGTATTCTATGTTCCTATCTGATGTGAAAATTTTGATCGATCTATTTTCGACTTTGTAGACTTTTTGATGAATAGTATTAGTATGCCAATTGGAGCCTTACTGATTTCATCTTTGCAAGCTAAAGCCTTCCTCTAGTCAATTTGGAATATTTTAATTCGGTCTCCAATAGGAATATTATTTTTTCCTCCAAAGGATCTTGCCTTTGTTTAAATAAAAGATCGTTAAAAAAACGAGGTTGTCTCTAAATTGAAAGAGACAACCTCGTTTTCTATAGAAAAGCAAAAGCATCATTGCGCACGATTCAGCTTTGTGCTAAGGCATGATGTTGGTCATTCAGTCGTGCCACAGGACGTGACGTTCTTAACTGAGTTCCTCTATTTCAGCGGATGTTTGAAAACCCTCTAAAAAGTTAAATAATGCATTTTGCTTCAAATTTTATCGCAATAAGCTTGTACGAAATGGCTACACAATCTTCAAATGGAATCCATTCTTCAAACGAATGCTCATATGTTTCTTGAATAACCTTTGCAAGAGTTGATGGATCATCAATACCTTGCAATGCTGCTACAACATCTACAGTTTCAGTATCATAATGATCTGGACCTAAGTGGAATGGATCCCACTCCTCTAGCAGACGTACGGCCGCTTGATTCATTTTTATATTTTCCAAAATACTCACCTATTATCCTTTTATCATACTCGTATGATACCATAGTAAATAAAAAAGAAAAGAGTGATTTACTTGTCTATTTTCGATCAAACTATTAAACGTCGTTGTACAAACTCTGTAAAATGGGACGCAATGGAAAATGTATATGGGCTACAAGATGCTTCAGATATACTACCGATGTGGGTAGCGGATATGGATTTTGCTGCTCCAGAAGCCGTATCAAAGGCGCTGCAAGAACATGCTGCAAAAACTGTTTTTGGCTATAGCTTTGTTAGCGATAAAGCAGTGCAAGCGATCGTAGACTGGCAGCATGCACATCATGATTGGCACATTGACAAAGAATCAATTGTTTTCTGTAACGGTGTTGTTGCTGCTTTAGCAGATAGTATCAAGGCACTAACAAATCCAGGAGATAAAGTTCTTATTTCCTCACCTGTTTATCCGCCATTTTATAATATCCCGAAAAGTAATGGTCGAGAGATCGTTAGTTGTCCTTTAGTTGAAGAAGATGGCACATTTGTCTATGACTTTGAAGCCTTTGAACAAGCACTTGCTCAAAATGTGAAAGCCTACATATTGTGTAATCCTCATAATCCTGGTGGCTATGTATGGGAGGAAGCTACATTAAAGGAAATCGTACGACTATGTGCAAAATATGATGTTGTTATTATTTCCGATGAAATTCATTCTGATTTAATGTTGGATGGCTCAAAACATACACCATTAGCAAAAATCGCTGGTGATGAAATGGATCGTATTATTACGTGTATGGCACCGACAAAAACATTCAATCTAGCTGGGATTCAAGTCGCTTATATGATTGTAACGGATAAGAAAAAACGTAAGCTACTAGAGGCAGTTCATATGGCTAGTGGGCAAGGCTCATTAAATACTTTTGCTTCTGTTGCACTTCAAACTGCTTATACAGAGGGTTCCCCATGGTTAAATGACATGCTTTCTTATATTTCAAATAATATGGACTATGTGATTGCTGAATTAGAACAATTACCTGGTATCCATATTAGAAAACCTCAGAGCACTTATTTACTTTGGATTGATTATCGAGAATTAGGACTTGATGAAAAAGAAATCATGAAACGATTGCTGGAAAATGGCAAGTTAGCATTAGAGCCTGGGACAAAATATGGCGAAGAGGGTAGAGGCTTCCTGCGTATGAACGTCGCTTGCTCATTTGACACAGTTAAAGACGGTGTTCAGCGCTTTAAGCAAGTACTTCAACAATAGAAAGTAAATAGTGAAGGATATCTCAAGTTTTTCTGAGATATCCTTTTTTGTTGAGAAAATATAGCTCATATGGAGAATGATACAAGAAAAATACCCCGCAATCCTTAAAGGCTGCGAGGCATCTGGTACAATCAATTATGATTCGACATAATTGCATCTGGAATCGGCCGGAAGTTTTAACTCCGTTGGGTATTTAGTCACCCGTTGAATGCAGTTAAATATTTTGCTGATTGTTTGTATTATTTTTCTCTGAAAGAATACGTGCTTCGATTTCCTTTGATTTCATTTCTTGTTTCTTAGAAATCTTACGGAAAACAGTAAAGACAACAATACATAAAATAAGCATGATCAAAAATTCAAAAGCTGCAGGAATATAGCCTGATTTATCTTCTGGGAAATATAAAAATTGATACATTAAATGTTTCATGTTTTACACGTCCTTACAATTATTATTCAAAAACTGTAATTGACTCGATTTTCACATCTTCTACTGGCTTATCACGGAAGTCTTTTTCTACATCTGCAATTTTGTCGACAATGTCCATTCCTTCAACAACATGACCAAATACAGTATGCTTATGGTCTAACCAAGGCGTACCGCCATTTTTAGCATATGCTTCAATAATTTCTTCTGGGAAGCCAGCACCTTGTAATTGACGAAGCATATCACTTGGAAGGTGCTTCATTTGTACGATAAAGAATTGTGAACCATTTGTGTTTGGACCCGCATTTGCCATCGAAAGGGCACCGCGAAGATTAAATACGTTTTCAGAGAACTCATCCTCGAAAGAGTTACCCCAAATTGACTCACCGCCCATACCTGTACCAGTTGGGTCACCACCTTGAATCATAAAGTCTTGGATTACACGGTGGAAAATGATGCCGTCATAGTATCCTGATTTTGCATGGCCTAAAAAGTTTTCAACAGTTTTTGGTGCATGCTCTGGGAATAATTTAATTTTGATGGCACCTAATGTTGTTTTCATTTCTACAAGTACTTCGCCTTCTAGTACTTCTGTTGTTAATTGTGGAAACATTGAAGTCTCTCCTTTAAATGTAAAATTTCAGTTTCATTGAAAATGATAGTACTATCATTTCTGACCTCATTTTAGTCTAACATACTTCTTAATGGTTTTCTTCACCAAAGTATTGACGATTTTTTGCACTTTTAATTTTTCAGCTTATCACCATCCGCAGTGTTGAATTCTCTTCCGACTGGGCTTCCGTTAAGCCGCTTGGCTATTAAGTGGTTTTTTTCGTAAAAGCGCACGATGGTGTTATTACAGTACTGTTTCTTCGGTTAAGAAATATTCTTTCATAATAACCCCCTTACTTTATTTTTTGATTGTTCATATATTACCTTGAATGACCATAAAATGGAAAATATCGGAATGAAGATGGAAAAGTGGAATAGGATTATATGAATAATAATAGACAAAATGGAGGGATTGAATGAAATTTATACAAAAAATAAGTGTAATTGGATTGTCGGTATGTATGTTGAGTATCGTTTTTTCATCTACCAGTATGGCAACAAAAATCGTTTCAGAAGAGCACCTAAATTCAGTAAATGAAAAAAATAAAAAAGAAGTTAATGATTACAAAAACGACTCCGCTAAAATATTAGCACAAGAAACAAAAACGGTAGTAATTGAAACAGTCAAAGAAGATAAATCATTATTAGAGCAAAAAACAAAAGAATTTGAAGAAAAAATGAAAATGGAACAAATAACCTTTATTGAAGAGGGCTTGAAAAAAGCAACAACGCTTCAAGATGTAGAAAAAGTAAAAAGTGAAGCAACCAACCTATTAACAAAAGAAAAAGAATTGTTTAAAGCGGAAAGTGAAAATATGTAAAAACAAAAATTGATACGGAAAAAGTGAATTTAGCGATGATTTCAAGTTCATATAAGACGGTTAAAGATGACTTTTTCACTTTTAATAAACACAAATTCTATTACTATGATGTCAATAAAAACGAATTTATTCCAAACAATAAAGTTAATAAAATAGAAGAAGTAAAAGAATTTGAAAAAAACCATATAGAAGATTCAAAAGTAAAAGATAATCCAATCAACACCTTAATCCTGTTCATTTTCCTTGCATTGTTATGTATTATTCCTCTTATGATAAGTAACAGTCAAAAAAACAGAGCGTAAGCTTTCTTGATGCTAGTAGCGTTCGTTTCTCTGCCTGTTCGCTCCTGGATCTCATCTATGACGCTAACTACACTCCAATCAACTTATTCACAGAAATACATTGTTATCGACATCCGCCTTCCAAAGAGCAAAAAAGGATTTATACTCAAAACTGTGTGTGAATCCTTTTACTTTATTATCATGTCTAGCCCCTTCACCAATCACTTAATTAGCTTTAATAAACGTCGTCTCCAACTTCATTATTATAAATACAAATAGGTCGTAACGCGTATTTGGAAACTATCCAAATTATGTTATTCTGTTGAATGACTCATATTTAGAGTGGAGGCACACATGAAAAAGGCTTTTGGTTTTTTTATCATTTTACTATCCTTACCTGTCCTTTGGTGGATTAGTACAAATATTAGGACAGAGATCAATGCAGCACAAGCGCATGAGGAGCAAATCGCCAGCGCTATTCATTTACCGGAAATACAGCCACAGCTTCCAGTAACACTTATTGATCGAAACGGCAAAACATTTAGCGAGGAATATGTCGAATGGCGGCAACCTCTAACATTACAGGAAATCCCAAAAATTGCCCAGGAAATTTTTATTGCAAGTGAGGATGCTCATTTTTATGAGCATATCGGCTTTGACCTTAGTGCTATCATCCGTGCAGTTGTTGCTAACTCAAGTACAAATTCAACTTCTCAAGGGGCTAGTACTATTACACAACAGCTCGTTCGAATGCGTTATTTATCTGACGAAAAAACATATGAACGAAAATTAACAGAGATTTTTTACTCTCATGAGCTTGAGAAAGAATTTGATAAAGACGAGATTTTAACGATGTATTTAAATGAAGCCTATTTCAGCAATCAAGTTTATGGAATCGGTGGAGCAGCTACATATTATTTTCAAAAACCACTCCAAGAATTATCTATAGCTGAAATTGCATTTATTGCTGCCATTCCGAATAACCCGTCGCTTTATAATCCTTTAAAAAACTTTGAAAAAACAAAAGCGAGGCAGGAGCGGTTATTAGATACACTCGCAGCGAGTGGAGCTATAACAAAAGAAGATGCCATTACATATAAAGCTGAAACTATCACATTAAATGTCAAGAATAAAGCGCAAAGCTCCCCTATGTACAGCACGTATGTCCTACAAGAGCTTAGATGGTTAGTTGCAGAAAAAGAAGGTTATTCAGATCGACTTGCAAATTCACAAAGCGAGGAAGAGAAGAAAAAAATCAAAGCGCAGCTAGACAATCGACTCAACGCATTATTCCAAAATGGATTAACGATTTATACCGCGCTTGATCCAGACAAACAAGCACATGATGAGGAAAAAATGACGGCGATTCTAGGCTCAGGTAAATTACAAGCAGCTGGAGCAGTTATTGATAATACATCCCGAGAAGTTGTTAGTCTTTATGCCGGGAAAAACTACGAAAAGTTTGGTTATCATCGGGCCTTTCAAGGTACACGTCAGCCAGGCTCTGCCTTTAAGCCATTAGCTGTATATGCGCCTTTCTTTGAAACGACAGCACATACACCTGATTCTATCGTCAGTGGTGGCAGTTATTGTGTCGGTTCATTTTGTCCACAAAACTACGGAGGCTTTAAATACGGTGATGTACCGATTCGAGTTGCATTTCGAAATAGCTACAATACATCGGCTCTCCGTCTCTTTAACACCGTCGGAATCGACACAGCCTTTAGTTACTTAGATCGCTTTCACTTCCGCTCTATCGTGGCAAAAGACCATACTTATGCTGCCTCTTTGGGAGGTTTAACGTATGGCGTTACAGCACTTGAACTAGCAGATGCTTATACAAGTTTTATAGACGGCTCATACGTACTTGCCCATAGCATTCGTAAAGTAACTGCATCTGATGGCACGGAGCTTTACAGCTGGGATTCAGCTCGCGATCAAATTTGGGCACCAAAAACAGTTAAGTATATGCGTTCAATGCTTGCAGATGTTGTTACCAAAGGTACCGCGCAAGGCGTTTATAGTAGAAGTAACTATGTCGGTGCCAAAACAGGAACAACTAACAACTATCGCGACTACTGGCTTGCCGGATTAAATGATGAGTACACTGCAGCAGTATGGCTTGGCTACGATAAGCCACAATCTATGGAGAGATTAGAAGCTTATAAGATTCATCACAAGCTATTTAATGTTTTACTGGAATAACCTAAAAGTTGATATGCATACGAACAATAGCAAAGCATCACCTTTATCCGAAATACCAAACCTTGCCATTGTAGATACGACGTAATATTTGTGCATGACAAATTGTATTCCCTGGCAAATTAGACATGATACTGAATAAGCACGAAATACATGTGGTTCTTCAACAGATGGAAAAGAAGCTTCGGAAAAATATGATAACAGCAATTATATTTTGTTAAACTTAAAGTGCAAAGCGAAAATTCCTCTCGTAATTTGTCTTGACAACAATTACGATGCTTGAGTTTTCGCTTTTTTCTATAGCAATGTAAAATTATTTAATTATTTAATTATTTAAAAAATCAACTATAAGTTATTGCAATCTCACAACAACTACAATATTAGTAAAATTTTGTTGAAATTTACATATTTTGGTGTTAAAGTGAATTTATCCGGATGAGTATTGGCTATAGCCAAAGATAAATGTAATAAAAAAAATGGACATTGATAAGTTAATGAAGGGTGGTATATAAGGTTGATGAAGAAAAAAACATTAATGACAATTTCTGCAGGTATTTTAACGACAAGTCTTTTAACAGGAGGAGCAGTAACTACTTTTGCAGCTAATCCTTCAGAAAGTTTAGAACAAGAAGAAAAAAACGAAGTAAAACCATTTTTTGAAGTTATGGATCAACAAGGTTATGAACTCGAAGAAAAAAGCTTAGAAAATTATATTCAACAATTAGCTAAGCATGAAGGTAAAACTTATGAAGAAGTGGCAACTGAAATTTTTGAAGAGACTAAAAAAATTCATGCAAAATATTCAGATAGACCAATATACAACAACTTATTGGAAAATTCAATTCCAGATACAAATAATGCAATCCCGCTAACAAATGTTACAAACACATATTCAGTTACACCATCAGCAACTGATCCATCTATACAAGCACTAGCAAATGTTGATTTTTTAATGAAAAAAACAGATGTTTTAGTTAAAAATTACGCAAGTGTAACATATGGAGTAGACACAGTAATTTATAATTCTGGTTCATTTAGAGAAGTTGTATCAGTAGATGCTGGAACTGCATTTGTTTTACCAAGCGGGTCAGGTACTCATACTTGGTTGAACGGCTATCAAACAGCCTCTAAGGCTAGTAGTACTACAGTTACATTTAGAGCTACTGGTAACTTAGAATATGCAGTTAGTAAAAGTATTAGCGCTGGTTTCTCTGCAGCCGGATTCAGTTTATCCTCTACAAGCGGCAATACCGTTACCTATAGAAAATTCCATCAGATCGCACATACATTTTCTCTATATTAATTGATTAGAAATAAATCGAAAAAAGGGTTAAATTCATTTAAATACAGTATCTTAGTCTACAATTTATTTTGTGGACTTAAGATACTGTTTTTTGAAGCCTCTTATTGTTAGGCTCCTTTGGTTAAGAATTAAGTAAAGAAAGAATAAATGAACAAAATTTTATCTACAAAAACTCCTAAGATATTGATGGATAAATACAATTTTACAGAAAATGATATATAACTATTCGTTATCTCTAAGCCAAAACATGACCCTATTGCGATTTGGCGAATTATATTAAGAACTTTCTACAAAAACCAGAGTCACTTTTCCAAATTTGCGTAGAAAGCCATTATTATACGGATGACCAATTTGGTTAAGGGACAGAATCTTTCCTTTTTCGACAATTTCAATTTTCAATATTACATCAATTTTTATTTAGAAAGCATTTATATATTTAACAAAACAGGATGAATTTATTTACAATTGAATTACATATCATCATAAAGAAGGGAGAATGTAGCATGAAAAAAAAGTTATTTTTGTTTTTATTATTGTTAGGACTTTTATTAGGGGGATGTATTAAAAAAGACGAAGAAGGCAAATTTGTTATTGATGAAGTCTCTACATCAGCTTTGGAGGACGGAAAAAATTACTATATTATAACAGCTATTAGATGGACTGGTAATGATAACGTGATCATCAACGATATTGACTTACTTCACGCTGAGTCTAACATTCAATATCAGTTTTATGCAGGTGAAAGTGGTAAAAAGCTAGGGGTATATAAACGAGACAAAGAAGATATCGGAGAATTAAAAGACATCAAAGATTGGACAATCGAAAAAGAAGGGGTCCTAATTATGTCATTCCAACTAGAAGATGTGAAAAAGAATCCTAAACGACAAATCAAAATTCTCTATACTGTCAATGATAAACAGCAAGAACAAATTATTGATTCAAGTACAATTCAAAATCTTTATACAACCGCAAAATAAATACTCTTAAGCACTTATGCACATTTGACAGACGCTGCAGATAATGCAAGGATGTAACGCTTTAGTCAACGCGGCACTATCCCTTGAGAATGCAACAAAAAGTTATGAAATTACTAATGACAAAAGGCAACAGGATACAATCCCCTGTTGCCTTTTATGAATGAAATAAACGATTTGGTGCATTTAGTGAGCAAACGGTAAACTTGCTAAAATACCATTATACAATTTTAAAACAACATAAACTAATAGCGATAATAGTATAGTCCACATAAAAAGTTCAAATACTAATAAGCCAATTGTTCCACCCATCGACATAAAATGACTCATTTTATAGATAAGATAAATAAAGTAGATAAAAACGGTTAAGACAAAAATACCTACTAAAACGTAAATAAATTGAATAGCAAAGGCTGAACAGATTGCACCAACTAATAAAATGATGTATCCACCTCGTGCTTGATTCACTGTCGTACCATCATGATCCTTTGAGAAAAATAACATTCCTAACTCATGAATCGTTTCCCCTACTAATTTTAATGCTGAAAATAGCATAAAAAAGATTACAGCAAAGACAATTAGCAAGAATACACGGAGCTCAAAATCGGATAAAAACTCACGCATGCCGGAATACACACCGATTGCATGAAAAACTTGCAACGATTCACTTACTGCATACATTCCAAATGTCAAACTAAACAATAAAATTGTAATTAATGGTAGATAACCATAAATATAAGGGTTCTTCATAAATAATTTTTTTCCTCTATTATTATTGATAACTTCCTATTTATAATATATCCAAAGTTCTTCCATTACCGCAAGCTAAATCATATGAGTGCATATGCAATCCTACAAAAAGTGCGATATAATTAACATACTTATCTGCATAAAGGAGGATTTTTTTGTTACAAGTACTTTATATTTTCATTCCAATGCTTGCTGCAATATTTGTGCCACTTTTATATAAAAGCATTAAAAATATTCACACAGGCTGGTTTGTTCTTGCAGTACCTGCTACACTCGCGATTATTTACGCGTCTTATATCGGAAAAGTAGCAGATGGTAAAGTATTTCTTGAAGAGCTTCCTTGGATTCCATCGCTTGATATTTCCGTCGTTTCTTATTTAGATGGACTTAGCTTGCTGTTCTCATTGCTGATTACTGGAATTGGCTCATTGGTCGTACTTTACTCTATTTTTTACTTAGACAAACATAAAGAAAAATTACATAATTTTTATGTTTACCTATTATTATTTATGACCGCAATGCTAGGAGTAGTACAGTCAGATCATTTAATTACACTGTACTTCTTTTGGGAACTAACATCTATTTCATCATTTTTACTGATCGGCTATTGGTATGCTCGTGATGCCTCTCGCTTTGGTGCACTTAAGTCAATGATGATTACAGTCGGTGGCGGCTTGATGATGTTAGGAGGATTCATCCTTCTTTATTTAATGGGCGGAACGTATTCAATCCGTGAACTTATTGTAATGGCACCTAGCTTAGTGCAGCATCCCTTGTTCACCTGGTCGCTCGTTTTAATACTGCTAGGAGCGTTTACAAAATCTGCCCAATTCCCATTCTACATTTGGTTACCAGATGCAATGGAAGCACCAACACCAGTAAGTGCATACCTCCACTCTGCAACAATGGTAAAGGCAGGTATTTATTTAGTTGCACGTTTCACACCAATTTTCGCTGTTTCTGAGCTTTGGGTATGGCTCGTAACAAGCGTAGGTATTTTAACGTTATTTTGGGGTTCATTCTTTGCTATAAAGCAAACAGATTTAAAAGGAATCCTTGCTTTCTCCACAGTGAGTCAGCTTGGACTTATCATGTCTTTGCTCGGCGCTAGTGCTTTAGCGTTTCATGGCAATGGAACTACAGATACTATTAAATTTGCTGCCTTTGCGGCAATCTTCCATCTTATCAACCATGCAACGTTTAAAGGAAGCCTATTCATGATTGCAGGCATTGTCGATCATGAAACAGGTACACGTGATATTCGGAAGCTCGGTGGATTAATGAGTATTATGCCGCTTAGCTTTACAGTAGCGGCTATCGGAAGCTTATCAATGGCTGGTCTACCGCCATTTAACGGCTTCTTAAGTAAGGAAATGTTTTTAACTGCTATGCTTGCGCTGCAAAATTTCGATTTTTTAGGCTTCGAAACATGGGGAGCACTCTTCCCGATTGTCGCTTGGATTGCTAGTATATTTACATTTGTCTATAGCTTCTATTTTGTTTTCAGAACATTTACTGGTACATATAAACCAGAAAAATTACCTCATAAACCACACGAGGCACCGATTGGTATGCTAATTTCACCGATGATTTTAGCAGCATTAGTCGTAACAATATTCTTTATTCCGAACTTAGTTGGTGATACCTTTGTAAAACCAGCCGTCCAAGCTATTCAGCCATTCTTATATGATTCACCAAAGGATATTGATATTCACGTGGCTGCTTGGCATGGTGAAATTACTCCCGAATTAGTCATGACATTTGGCATCGTAATTGTTGGGGTTCTATTGTTTGTAGCATTACCGAAATGGCAAGTTATTTACCAAAGATTCCCGAAATCTTTAACGTTAAATAATGCATACGACAAGATTATGCTCGGACTAGATGTTGGGTTAAATCGCGTATCACGTCTTTATATGACGGGCTCTATGCGTCACTACCTGCTGTATATGTTTAGTAGCATTGCGGCGATTGTAATCGGTTCTTTATTTGTGAAGAATGCCTTTACAGTCTCCTTCCAAGACACTGCACCTATTAGTCCTTACGAAATCATTTTAGTTGTGGTGTTAGTCATTGGAACAGCCATTACTATTTTGGCAAAATCACGTTTAACAGCCATTATAGGTCTTGGTGCTGTGGGCTACACAGTAGCATTATTCTTCGTTATTTTTAATGCTCCTGATTTAGCATTAACACAGCTTGTCATTGAAACAATTTCTGTTGCGCTATTTTTACTAGCGTTTTATCATCTGCCGAAGCTTGGAAAACGGGAAGAGCGCATGAGATTCCAATTAAATCGCGCGATTGTTTCCGTTGCTGTTGGTGTTATGGTTACGCTTGTAGCACTGTCTGCACATTCACAAAAATTGATTCCGACTATTTCGAAATATTATGAGGAAACCGTTTATTCAAAAGCAGGCGGTGGAAACATTGTCAATGTTATCTTAGTAGACTACCGTGGCTTTGATACATTATTTGAAATTACAGTACTAGCTATTGCTGGAATGGCCATTTTAGCAATGATAAAGCTACGCATGAATAGAAAGGAGAAAACACATGAAAACAAATGATGTCATTATACAATTTACAACAAAAATTGTATTCTTCATTATTTTCTTCTTCTCCATTCATATTTTTCTCGCTGGTCATTACACACCTGGAGGCGGCTTTGTTGGTGGACTTTTAACATCGAGTGCGATCGTACTCTTAGTCCTTGCCTTTGATTTAAATACGGTTCGTAAGGTTTTACCTATAAATTATACGTATTTAACTGCAATTGGCTTACTTCTAGCACTCGCAACAGCTGCTTTCCCAATGTTTGTAGGTAAACCGTTTTTTACACATTTCTTTGATTATTTCGATTTACCGCTTCTAGGCAAACAGTCATTACACACGGCTATGCTTTTTGATAGCGGTGTCTATTTGGTTGTTGTCGGCGTTACGATGACCATTATTCAAACGATTGGGGAGGATGAATAATGGAAATATTGATGGCGTTTGTCATAGGCTTTCTATTTATGGCAGCGATTTATTTAATCTTATCCAAAAGCTTATTGCGTATTATTATCGGGACAGGTCTTTTAAGTCATGGCGCTCATCTTCTCATTTTAACGATGGGCGGGCTAGGTGGAGAAGCACCACCTGTTTTAAAGGAAGGGGCAAAAACTTTTGCAGACCCATTACCACAAGCGCTTATTTTAACAGCGATTGTTATTAGTTTTGGGGTAACAGCTTTCTTCTTAGTACTCGCATATCGTTCTTATCAGGAGCTCGAGACAGATGATATAAGCTTAATGAGAGGAAGTGATGAGGATGAATAACTTCCTTCTACTGCCAATTATCATTCCATTTTTCTTCGGTATGATTTTAATATTCGGGCAAAAAAACTTAAAATATCAGCGTTCATTCGCATTACTTGGTATAGGTCTCGCACTTATATCAGCCATTTCACTGCTTATAAAAGTGAAAAATGATGGCATTCAAATGGTAACGTTCGGGAATTGGCCTGTGCCGTATGGCATTACGATGGTTTCTGATATGGTATCTGCATTGCTTGTCACTACAACGCTGCTGATCACCTTCTTTGTTGTTTGGTATGGCTTTGGGTCCATCACAAAGGAACGTGAACGCTTCTTCTATTATCCTGGCATTATGTTTATTTTAACTGGGGTTAACGGGGCATTTACGACAGGCGATATTTTTAACCTGTTCGTGTTCTTCGAGGTTTTGTTAATGGCCTCTTATTTGCTCATCGTTCTTGGGGGCGAAAAAGGACAGCTTAAAGGTTCCATTAAATATATTTTAATTAATGTTATTTCATCTGCTTTATTTGTTATTACAGTTGCCTTCCTTTACTCTGTAGTAGGCACATTAAACATGGCAGATATTGCGGTAAAAATTGCTGAAATTAATCAGCCAGGTATCGTTACGGTTATAGCTGTATTATTTTTAATGGTATTTGGGTTAAAAGCGGCTATTTTCCCGCTATACTTTTGGCTACCAACTTCTTATGCAGCAGCACCTATACCAGTGCTAACGCTATTTGGTGCACTACTAACAAAGGTGGGCATTTATGCGATTACTCGAACATATACATTGTTCTTTGTTCATGATTTATCGTATACACATGATTTACTGATGGCATTAGCAGTTGCAACCATTATTGCGGGCTGTATTGGTGCACTTGCCTACCATGATGTGAAGCTCATCATTATATATAATATTGTCATAGCTGTAGGTGTTATTTTATTTGGTGTTTCTCAAATGAATGAAATCTCCCTAAAAGGTGCAATGTTTTATTTAATCCATGACATGCTAATTAAAGCAGCGCTCTTTATGTTAATAGGGATCGTCATCTACATTACTGGCACATCTGATTTACGAAAAATGGGCGGTCTTATGAATAAATATCCTGCTCTTGGTTGGTGCTACTTAATTGCAGCATTTGGTTTAGCAGGGATCCCCCCTCTTAGTGGCTTTGTTGGAAAGCTGTTGATTGTACAGGGCGGATTTGAAGCAGGCAGTAAATGGAGTAGTATTTTTATTTTAGCTTCATCACTTCTCGTTTTATTATCGGTTATTCGTATTTTCCTTTATGCTTTCTGGGGTGAAGAAAAAGAAACAACGGGTACTGTCGATAAAAAAGTCTACTATACACTATTTGCGCCTACCGTTCTTTTAGTGCTCATTACTGTAGCGTATGGTGTAGGCTCTGAATGGATTACGCCATTTATGGACGATGCGGCAAAACTATTAAGTGATCCATCTATTTATATAGATGCTGTAATGAAGGAGGATTAGAGATATGGCATTTCAAATTATTTTAAATGTTGTACTTGCCTTCGTTTGGATGTTCCTTTCTTCTAATTACACAGCAACAGGCTTTATCATTGGGTTTATTCTCGGTATTATATTGCTCATTATTATGCGTAGATTTTTTACTACCCGTCTTTACGTCTACCGCATATGGGCAATCATTAAGTTGACATTACTCTTTTTAAAGGAGTTAGTGTTAGCGAATGTACAAGTTCTTCGAGTGGTATTAAAGCCTAAGTTGGATATGCAACCTGCGTTCTTTGCCTATCCAACTGTGTTAACACAAGAATGGGAAATTACATTATTATCGAGTCTCATTACATTAACACCTGGTACTGTAGTAGTGCACGTATCTGATGATGCAAAAACTTTGTATGTTCATGCGATTGACATGAGTGATGTCGATGAAGCAATTACAGCGATTCGAGATTCATTTGAAAAAGCGATTTTGGAGGTGAGTAAATCATGACAACATTTATTATTGCTTCGATTGTAGTGATTTGCTTATCAATGATTGCAGTCATTTATCGAATGGTTAAAGGTCCTTCTGCATCCGATCGTGTAGTAGCATTGGATTCATTAGGTGTATCAGTCATCTCGCTCATTGCACTGTTTTCAGTATTGGTTGAAACAAGCTTCTTCCTGGAAATTATATTACTGTTAGCGATCTTATCGTTTATCGGTACGGTTGCTTTCTCTAAATTCATAGAGAAAGGAGATATCATTAAACGTGACAATTCTCGCTAATAGTTTAGTTATCTTTTTCATTTCTGTAGGGGTGCTATTTATAGTCGTGACAGCCATAGGTCTTGTCCGTTTACCTGATTTGTACACACGTGCACACGCTGCTTCAAAAAGTGCAACGCTCGGTGTCATGTGCGTACTTATCGGCGTATTCTTTCACTTCTGGCTTATTGAAGATCACTTTAATCCACGCATTTTGCTTGGTATACTATTCCTGTTCATCACAGGTCCTGTTGGAGGGCATATTATGACTCGCTCCTCGTACATTGCTGGTGTAAAGCCTTGGAAAGGCACAATACACGACGAGCTGGGACCTGAAATTGATCGGATGAAAAAGGAACAAGGCATAAAATAACTTTTCCAAAAAAGTTGGCCAATGAATAAACTTCATTGGCCACTTTTTTAGTTATTTGATAGCATAAAAAATTCCTTCTCTAAGCCAATGCCTTCCCAAAAGTTTAGTGCTAAGTCATTTTCTAAATCTACATAAACATTTACTACAGTAGTATCATGTTCGTCATTAAACCAATGCACTAAATCATCTACTAGACGTTTAGCAACCTTCTGTCTTCTATACACTGGCACTACATAAACCTCGTCAATTTGACCATAGTTCATATCGAAAATAAAATCCTTTTTGATCGAAGCCATCCCAAAACCAATCATTGCATTATTTTCATCAGTGGCTATATAAATGGCCCCATATTTTGATTGGATATATTGTTCTAGTTGTTCTTGAATACCCTTCCTTTCACTCTCCCCTAATTCACAATCTGCAGTTTCTATGGCATTTTCATTCCATAGCTCCAATATTTCATGTAATAATTTTTGGTTTACAACATCCTCCGTTAATCGTTGAATATGTATGCTCATTTCTTCATCTCCTATAACATATGATGACTTAATCATCCCACAATATATGGAATAATTCTATAATAAATAGTTAAATCTACCATTTAAAAAATCTGCTTATCATAAGTAAGCAGATTCTTTAAGAAAAAAGATTTAGTATATATATCCTTTTGAAGTTAATATGTTTGTGAGCTGGTCAACGCATTCTTCGATAGAATAAAGTTCTGTGTCTAAAATAATTTCTGGATTTTCCGGTTCTTCATAGGGTGCGCTAATCCCAGTAAAGTTTGGAATTTCCGCATTACGTGCTTTTTTATAAAGACCTTTTGGGTCACGTTTTTCACACGTTTCTACCGAACAATTCACATATACCTCTATAAATTCGCCTGTTTCCACAAGCTCACGAACAACTTGACGATCTTCTCGATAAGGTGAAATAAAAGCAGTTAGAACAATTTGTCCATTTTCCACAAAAAGCTTAGATACCTCTCCAATACGTCTAATATTTTCTTTTCGACCAGCTTCATCAAATCCTAAATCCTTATTTAAGCCATGGCGAACATTATCACCATCTAAGACGAATGCTTGATGGCCACGTTCAAAAAGTCGGCGTGCAAATGCGTTTGCCACAGAAGATTTCCCAGATGCTGATAAGCCGGTAAACCATAAAATAAAACTTTGATGCTTGTTTTGTGTACGACGCTCCTCTTTCGTAATGGAAGCTTCATGCCAAACGATATTTGAACTCACTTTAAAACCTCCTTACGCATTCCTTTAATTAGTACATCCACAACCTCTTTTCGGCTAAATGTACTTGGAGGCAATTCGCCATTACGTAACATTTCACGTACCTTAGTACCCGATAAAATAACATGCACCGAGCTATCATGTGGACAAGTTTTCGTCGTTGCCATGCCCTCACATTTGTTGCAATAGAAACTATGCTCAAATTTTAATGGAATAATTCCTAATTCATCTTCCGTAAATTGTTCAAAGATTTTTTGTGCATCGTATGTGCCATAGTAATCACCAACACCTGCATGGTCACGCCCAACGATAAAGTGCGTACAGCCATAATTTTTTCGTACAAGTGCATGGAAGATAGCTTCCTTTGGACCTGCATAACGCATTGCAGCTGGAAACACGCCTAATTGCACGCGATTATCAGGATAATAATTTTGTAGTAAAACTTCGTAACTTTCCATGCGAATGGCGGCTGAAACATCGTCTGATTTTGTTTCTCCAACTAGTGGATTTAAAAATAATCCATCAATTGTTTCAAGAGCCGCCTTTTGAATATATTCATGTGCTCGATGCACGGGATTCCGTGTTTGGAAGCCTACAATTGTTTTCCAGCCCCTTTCTGCAAAAAGCTGGCGTGTTTCAAACGGATCGAATGAGTAGGCTGGGAACTTTTGCTCTAGACGTTTTACTAATGTAATTTTTCCGCCTACATAAATACTTGGACGTTCATGCAACTTTTTAACACCGGGATGCTCAATATCCTCCGTGCCGTATATTAACAACGCCTCTTTCCGTTTATTTGGCTCATAAATATCAGCAACTTCAATAACGCCATAAACAGCATCACCATATACTAATTTCGCCTCATCACCGGACTGCAATGTTGCAGCTACATCCTTTGCTACAGGTAATGTAATCGGAATACTCCATACCACGCCTGACGCTAAACGTGTATGTTCAACAACTGATTCATAATCCTCCTGTGTTAAAAAACCTTCAATTGGGCTGTAACCACCGATAGCAATTAACTCTAGATCACTAAGCGCAATGGCATCAAGCTCAATAACTTTATTTATATGCGTTACTTCCTTCTCTGGATTAAAGGCTTGCACTAATAGTCCACCATGTGGTTGTAAACTCATCGAAATCCCCTCCTAGATCTATTGAATTACTTAGTTTTATTTGCATATTTTTTTAATTTTTAATCTTGGGCAAATTGAGGCTTCTGCGATTGATTAACTTCTTTTCAGAGGTAATCGGAAATTCCTCTGATTGGATCAGCTCCCATTCAAATGTGATCGGTTCACGTCTGATTGGATTAGCTCCTATAAAAATAATCGGCTGTCTCTCAAGTAATCCGTGTATTTATATTCCTTCACCCGCATCATATATGGAGCGCTCTTCTTCACGCATTGTTCGCATTAAGCTGATGACACCCAGTGTTCCAACAATGATACTGCCAATTAAGACGATGGCATAGACATCTTTCTCTAAAAATAGTTGTATTAAAAAATAGGAGATGGCTAAAGAAAGGATTGGTGAGACTATCCAAATTCGAATTATTTTTTTCACAATATGCTTATGGAAAATTTGTCTTCCGTTTTTAGCCATCCCCATCCCGATAATCGAAGAGGATGTTACTTGTGTTAACGGCACGGGAAGCCCAAAGATAGAACTTATACCGACTAGAAGTGCACCGGTACTCGATATTAATATTCCTTCTGCCTTTTCAAAGCGCATTATTTTTTTACCGTTTGTTTCAAGCACCCGTTTTCCTAGTAACAACGCCCCAAGCGCCACAAATGCCCCACCAAGCAATATTCCAGTTGTTACAGGCATCATTCCTGCACCAACAAGAGGTCCAACTGCATTTGCTACATTATTCATCCCTGCTGAAAAGGCTTCAAAAAATCCTGCAAACACAAGGAGAAACGTTAATATTGGATGATCTTTTAACAAACCATTGACTCGTAATTTATACAGCCATTTTCCAAAGACAAATGCAATGACAAACGCCACGATTGGCACTATTACCCAAAATGATGCTATCACAAGCAATGATTTAATATATAGCACTTTATAGGCAATCCCTACACCTACAACTGCTCCTACTGTCACTTCACTCGTCGATAATGGGATGCCTAAAAGATTAGCGATAAATAGTGAGCTTGTCGCAGAAATCAAAATAATTATGACAATTTTTACTGTAATGTACTCCTTTGGCATGATACCTGCGCTTATTGTTTTTACGACCTCCCCACCTCCAAGAACTGCTCCTGTAAAAACACCCACAGAACAAATGAGCAGTGCTTGCCAAGCTTTTTTGATGGCACCAGCACCATAAGCGACTCCCATTGAGGCAGCTGCTCCACTAGCACCTATATTCATCGCAAAAAATAAACTAATCGCTATTGCTACATATTCAAGCATGGCAAAACTCCCTTACCCATGTAATCCACACTCCGTTTTACCAGACCCCTGCCATCTGCCTGAACGTAAATCATCCATTGTAAATACTGGTTTTGTACAATGCTCACAGCCAATGCTTGGATAGCCTTTATCATGCAACGGATTGTATGGCAAATTATGCTTTGAAACATACCGCCAAACATCTTTCCATGTCCAATGAATGAGTGGACAAATTTTAATAGATTTAAATTTATCGTCAAGATTGATAAAGTTCATATTTTGTCGGGTTGGTGATTGTTCACGACGCAAACCTGAAATCCAAGCCTTTGCTCCAGCTAACGCTTCATGTAACGGCGCAATCTTGCGAATATCGCAGCATTTATTTGGATTAGACTTCCATAATTCATCCCCGAATTCAGTTGCTTGTTGTTCGAGTGTTAGTGCTGGTTTTTGCATAATAATGTTTAGCTGCGGATATTTATCTTTTACTTTATCAATCGTTTCATATGTTTCCTTAAAATGAACATCTGTATCTAAAAAGATAATCTTCGCATTAGGCTTTACCTTTGAAATAAGGTCAATCAAGACAATTCCCTCAATCCCAAAGCTACATGCATAGACGATATCCTCACCATATTCAGCATAACTCCACTGCAAAACCTCTAGTGCAGCCTTATACGTTTCGTCTACCTGAAAATTCAATGTTGGCTCATGCCAAGTTGCATATGTTAGCATATAATCCTCCTTATAACGTAAAAGAGGCGTTCTAACGAAAGACATATTTATAAACATGTCTTTGTTAAAACGCCTCTAGTTTGACTAGCCAGCTCATTATTTAATTTCTTTCAACTACAGAAACCTCTATAGGTGTTGAAATGAATGCAGTTTTAGTCACTTATTAGCGAGTGTCCAACGCTACCTCATTCTACAATCATTTTTCCTTATTACCAAATATATACTAAAGTACACCTAGTAGTCAACTAGGCTTTCAGAAAAAAATTCATTTCAATGAGCCTACATTTTACATTGCATTCTCGTATATAATGATGGTCAAAAGCCAAATTTTAAATTCCTTGTTGACTAATAGGAAATATATGTTTAATGTATAACTAAGCTTTGAACCAAACCAATATAAAATGCTGATCAGAGTATCTGAAGGCCATCTACTTATGACGATTATACATCGTACCGGTAGATGGCCTTTTGTAATCTCTAGACAAAAAAGGAGCGATTTTTTATGAAAAAAAGGAAACATTTTCTCCAATCGTTAGCACTTTTATCTACATTAGCTCTACTATTAACCGGTTGCGGCAGTAGCTCTTCAGAGAAGAATACAGGGGCTCAGGAATCCAAAAAACCTGTAGAACTATTAAATGTATCCTATGATCCAACACGTGAGCTTTATGAGGAATTCAACAAAGATTTTATAAAAAAATGGAAGGATGAAACCGGTCAAGATGTAACGATAAAACAATCACATGGAGGCTCTGGTAAACAGGGGCGAGCTGTAATTGATGGTCTAGAGGCAGATGTTGTTACGCTAGCACTAGCTTACGATATTGATGAGATTGCGCAAGCTCGAGGCCTATTAAATAAAGATTGGCAAACAGAATTTGAAAATAACTCAACACCTTATACATCGACTATTGCCTTTTTAGTACGTAAAGGCAATCCAAAGGGTATTAAAGACTGGAATGATTTAATTAAAGATGATGTATCTGTCATCACACCAAATCCTAAAACATCTGGTGGTGCACGTTGGAATTATTTAGCCGCTTGGGCCTATGCAGGGAAATTATATAAAAATGATGAGGCAAAAATAAAGGAATTTATGAAAGCTCTCTATAGCAATGTAGAAGTACTAGATTCTGGTGCACGCGGTGCGACAACAACATTTGTTGAACGTAAAATTGGTGACGTCTTAATAGCATGGGAAAATGAAGCACATTTATCGCTCAATGAATTGGGTGACGAGTTTGATATCATTACACCTTCTTTAAGTATTTTAGCCGAGCCACCTGTCGCAATCGTTGACAAAATCGTTGATAAAAAAGGCACACGTGAAGTAGCAGAGGCTTATTTAAAGTATTTATATAGTGAACGGGGTCAAGAAATTGCTGCAAAAAATTACTATCGACCACGAAATGAAAAAATTCTAGCAAAATATCAAGAGCAATTTCCAAAACTTGAACTCGTTTCAATTGATGATTTTGGTGGTTGGGCAGAAGCACAAGCGAAGCATTTTAAAGACGGTGGTACATTCGATGAAATTTATGTACCTCAATAAGGAGGCATGTTATGAGTATTGTAACTGTAAATAAAACGACACGCCGCATTATTCCAGGTTTCCACCTTTCACTTGGCTACACTATGTTATATGTTAGCTTGCTAGTCTTATTGCCACTATCTATGATTTTTATTCATACAATGTCCTTAAGCTGGGTAGAGTTTGTTGATATAGTGACCGCTCCTCGTGCTACTGCTTCCTATAAGGTAAGCTTTAGTACAGCGTTCACTGCTGGTTTACTAAATGTTATTTTTGGCACTATCATAGCTTGGGTGCTTGTGCGCTATCACTTTCCATTTAAACGAATCATTGATGGACTTGTCGATTTACCCTTTGCTTTGCCAACTGCTGTGGCAGGAATTGCCTTAACGTCACTCTATGCCCCAAATGGTTGGATTGGTCAATTTTTTAATTTTAAAATTGCCTATACGCCACTCGGCATTATCATTGCCCTTACATTTATCGGGCTACCATTTGTCGTCCGTACTGTGCAGCCTGTTTTACAAAATATTAGTACCGAGGTTGAGGAAGCCTCTGCAAGTCTTGGAGCAACTCGTTTACAAACCTTTCGTAAAGTTATTTTTCCAGAGCTTGCTCCTGCCATTTTAACAGGTTTTTCATTAGCATTTGCACGTGCATTAGGAGAGTACGGTTCTGTTGTTTTTATCGCCGGCAATATGCCGATGAAGACTGAAATTACGCCATTAATTATTATGACTAAGCTCGAGCAATATGACTATGCTGGTGCAACCGCTATTGCAGTAGTAATGCTTGTCACTTCCTTCATCCTACTATTTAGCATTAATTTAATACAATGGCTGGTAAATCGTCGCTTTGTACATTAGGAGGTATTTATGGAACAGTCTACATTTATACAGCAAGTTGCTCCTGCAAAAAATAATGCAGTGACAAAGTCCGCTGCCTTACAAGAGCCTCGCTTTGTCCGATATACGCTAACTTTTATTGCGCTAGCTTTTTTAGCATTTTTCATTGTACTCCCACTAGTATCAATTTTTTTTACTGCCTTTCAAAAAGGGGTAGACGTATATGTAGCAGCTATCACACACCCAGATGCAATGGCAGCTATAAAATTAACTTTAACTGTCGTTGCGATTGCAGTACCATTAAACGCAATCTTTGGCGTTATGGCTGCTTGGGCTTTAACAAAGTTCAATTTTAAAGGAAAAAATCTATTACTGACAATCGTCGATCTCCCTTTTGCAGTATCTCCTGTTATTGCAGGTTTAGTATTTATTTTGTTATTTGGCTCACAGGGACTATTTGGGGATTGGCTATTTGACCATGACATTAAAATTGTTTTTGCGCTACCTGGTATTATCCTTGCTACTGTCTTTGTTACGTTGCCTTTTGTTGCACGGGAGCTTATTCCTCTTATGCAAGCACAAGGCACTTCTGAGGAGGAGGCGTCCATTTCACTTGGTGCCAATGGTTTTAAAACATTTTGGCATGTGACATTGCCAAATATCAAATGGGGCTTATTGTACGGGCTTATACTATGTAATGCTCGGGCAATTGGTGAATTTGGTGCCGTTTCTGTCGTATCAGGGCATATTCGAGGAATGACAAATACAATGCCCCTTCATATTGAAATTTTATATAATGAATACCAATTTGCAGCAGCCTTCGCCGTTGCTTCACTGATGAGTGTGATCGCCATTATGACACTTATCGTTAAAGATATTATTGCTTGGAAATCAAAATCCGTTTAAAGGAGGTATTGTCAGTATGAGCATTCAAATTAACAATGTATCTAAAAAATTCGGTTCCTTTCAAGCTTTAGAAGATGTTTCACTTCATATTCAATCAGGGGAACTGGTTGCCCTTCTCGGCCCTTCCGGTTCTGGCAAAACTTCCTTACTACGCGTTATTGCTGGACTTGAAACGTCAGATGTTGGCGAGATTTTATTTGATGGTCAATCGATGATAGATCGCCATCCAAAGGAGCGAAATGTAGGCTTTGTATTCCAGCATTATGCCCTTTTTCGCCACATGACAGTTTTTGACAATGTCGCTTACGGTCTTAAAGTACGCCCCCGTAAAACAAGACCGTCTAAATTAGAAATTAAGAGCAAAGTGATGGAGCTTCTACGACTCGTCAAACTAGATAATTTTTCTGATCGTTACCCAACTCAGCTTTCAGGTGGACAATGTCAGCGTGTTGCGCTTGCTAGAGCTCTCGCAGTGGAGCCCAAGGTGCTGCTATTAGATGAACCTTTTGGAGCACTGGATGCTAAAGTGCGCAAGGAATTGCGTCGTTGGCTTCGAAAGCTTCACGATGATTTTCATATTACAAGCATTTTTGTCACACACGATCAGGAAGAGGCCCTTGATGTTGCAGACCGAATTGTCGTAATGAACAACGGCAAGATAGAGCAAATTGGAAGTCCAGACGACGTATACACAAACCCAAAGAGTCCTTTCGTGTATGATTTTTTAGGTAATGTAAATCTCTTTAAAGGACGGTTACAAAATGGTATGCTCCTGCATGGTGAATTTGCGATTGATGTACCTGGCGTCCTAGAACATCCAGAGGGTCATGCAGTAGGCTATGTACGTCCTCATGATATTCATATTGAGAAAACTAACAAATCTGGCACCGTCCCCGTCAAAGTTAGCCATATTCATTTGCTTGGACCTATCGTGCAGATTGAGCTGCGTCGTGAAGATATAGATGAATTTTTAGAGGCAGAACTGACTAAGGAGCAATTTACTAATCTTCAGCTTAAGGTTGGTGACCATGTATTTGTCAAACCAAAGCAATTAAAAGTTTTTATCCCAGAGGACTTTTCCATTTAAAAAAGCCATGTAGCAAATTTCTTTGCTACATGGCTATTATTTTATTTATGATGAAAATCTCGTCCGTCGTAAACAGCTGTTACATAACCCGTACGTATAACAAAATCACCGAAATGCTCACCCTCTTGACGTTCCTTTGCATAGTGTAGAAGGATTGGACGAAGCTCCGTCAATATTTCCTCCTCACCTATATTTTCACGGTATATTTTATTAAGACGATCACCAGTAAAGCTTGCGCCTAAATACATATTATATTTCCCTGGACCTTTACCGATAAAGCCAATTTCACCCATTGCTGCGCGAGAACAACCATTCGGACAGCCTGACATACGAATAACAATTTCTGTATCATGTAAGCCTGCTTCATCGATGATTGTTTCAATTTTTGTAATAAGGGAAGGCAAATAACGCTCTGCTTCTGCCATCGCTAAACCACATGTTGGTAACGATACGCAAGCAATCGAATTACGACGCAAGGCAGAATAGTGTGCACCATCTGTAAGCTTGTATTGCTCAATAATGGCAGCGATTTTTTTCTTCTTTTGCGGCGTTACATTACTAATCATTAAATTTTGGTTTGGCGTTAAGCGGAAATCACCCGTATGCACCTTCGCAATTTCTCGTAATCCTGTTAGTAGTTCATAATTTTCAAAGTCCTTAATACGACCATTTTGAATAAATAATGTATAATGCCATTGGCCTCCTGCACCTTTAACCCAGCCAAACTCATCACCTGTACGATGAAAGGTAAATGGACGCGCCTCCTGAAAACCCCAGCCTAGACGACGTGTTAGTTCTTCGTTAAACCATTCAAGTCCTCTAGCGTCAATTGTATATTTAAAACGTGCATTTTTACGCACCGAACGATTTCCATAATCACGCTGAATCGTAATAATTTTCTCCGCCGTTTCCAATAGTTTATCAGGTGGTATAAAGCCTATTATACGTGCAAGCTGTGGGTATGTTTCATGATCGCCATGTGTCATGCCCATCCCTCCGCCAACTGCTACGTTAAAGCCTATTAGCTTACCCTCCTCAACAATTGCAATTAACCCTATATCTTGTGAGAATACGTCCACATCATTACTTGGTGGAACAGCTATACCTATTTTAAATTTACGTGGCAAATATTGCGCACCGTATATAGGTTCAATTTCTTCATCCTGAGTGTCAACTACCTTTTCACCATCTAGCCATAGTTCATGGTAAGCCTTTGTTCTAGGTAATAAATGCTCACTTAATTTTACAGACCAATTATAGACTTCCTCATGTAATGCGGATTGATTGGGATTTACATTACACATGACATTACGGTTCACATCTCCGCAGGCAGCAAGAGAATCTAATAACACCTCATTAATTTCCTGCATATATTTTTTGACGTTCCATTTTAAAATGCCATGCACTTGGAATGCCTGACGTGTTGTTAATTTTAAGGAGCCGTTACCATACTTTCTCGCCATTTCATCCATTACTAGCCATTGTGCTGGAGTAGCTGCTCCGCCCGGTGTACGTACACGCACCATAAATTGATAGGCAGGCTCAAGCTTTTGACGCTGACGTTCATTTCGAAGATCTCGGTCATCTTGTAAATAACTACCATGGAACTTCATTAGACGATTATCATCCTCTGGAATACCTGAGCTTAATGGATTGTTCATCGTACGCTCTAATGTTCCGCGTAGATAATTACTGTCGGTTTTAATACGTTCTACATCACTAGGCTTCCCTGGTTGTGGGGGTAAAATTATTTTTCCTGTCATTTGTTATCGCTCCTTTAATCAATTATGCCTGGCATAATTGTAGCTGCCGCTTCGCTTTCGCTACATAAAACATTTGCCGAAAGAAGTTAATAAACGTCACGTTGATAGCGTTTCTGCCGTTTTAACTCTTGAACAAAGGCTTTAGCTTCCTCTGGCGTTTTTTGTCCCTGTTGTTCAATAACGCGAAGTATTGTTGCATCAACATCAGCAGCCATCGATTTTTTATCGCCACAGACATAAATGACTGCTCCTTGCTCTAGCCATTCATAAAAGGCGACAGCATTTTCCTCGATTTTATGTTGAACATATATTTTTCTATCTGTATCACGGGAAAAGGCGACATGCATTTGACTGAGCGTGCCTGAAGCAAGCCAACGCTGCCAATCCGTTTGATAAAGGAAGTCTGTGACAAAATGTTGATCACCTAAAATTAGCCACGCTTTTCCTTCGATCCCTAATTCCTCACGCTCCTCCAAAAATGCACGATACGGGGCTACACCTGTGCCAGCACCAATCATAATAATCGGTGTATCCTTATGCTCTGGTAGTCTAAAGTTCGGATTTTTATGAACATAAATCGGTAGTGTATCTCCAATTTGAATACGTTCCGCTACACTTCCAGAGCAAACACCAAGACGTTGTCGTCCATTCGTCTCATAGCTTACTTTTCCAACTGTTAAATGTACTTCTTCACTATTTGCCTTCTGACTACTAGCAATAGAATATAGACGTGCTGGAATTTTACGTAGTAAATCTACAAATTGCTGCGCATCCCATATAAATGGTGCAAAGTCTTGCACAACGTCAAGTAAGTCTCTTCCCTTTGCATAGTCCTTCCATGAATTAGAGTCTTCAAGTAGCTTTGCAAATTCCTGATGGACTGTATAGGAACCAATTTTTTGTAACAACGGCTTTGATAATACCGTAATTTCTAACTTTTTTTGTAATGCATCCTTTAATGGTAGCGTTTCTTCGAAGACGGTTACTTCCGTTTGTGGATCAAACTGTAACGCTGTGATTAAAGCATCTACTAGCTTTTTATCATTATCTGGTTGAATACCGATGCTATCTCCTGGTTCGAAATGGAAACTGGCACCTTCGATGGATAATTCAATATGACGTGTTTCTTTATTTGATCCGCGGCCGTTTAAATTAATGTTTTCAAGTACTTCTGCATAAAACGGATTTTTACGGGAATATGTAGTGCCTCCTTGTACTGTCTGATGTTGTGTAGTCGTAGCAGCTATATCGGTCTGTTGCAACAACATCTGCTGAACAGCAGAGAACCATTGTGCAGCCGCGTCATCATAATCTACATCACAATCTGTGCGAGGGACGATTAAAGTTGCCCCTAATTTGGCAAGCTGCTCATCAAAATCCTTTCCTGTTTTACAGAAAAATTCATAAGAACTATCTCCTAAGGCCAATACAGAATAATGAAGATGCTCTAAATTAGGAGCACGCTTACTATGCAAAAAATCGTAGAACTGTATCGCTTGATCAGGCGGATCCCCTTCCCCATGCGTGCTAACAATGAGCAAAAGATTCGCTATCTTTTTTAAATTATTTGGCTTAAACGTTGCTAACGATGAAATGGTTACGTCGACATCGTTATCTTTCAAAGCTAAGGCATATTTTTCAGCTAACCCCTGGCTATTGCCTGTTTGTGAACCATATAAAATCGTCACGGTCTTGGTGCTTGTTTTTACTATCGGTGTTGCTTCTTCGACAACAGAATCAATAGTTGCTAGTGGTGCGCTTAAATAGCCGTTTAACCAAATCCTCTGTTCTCCTGTTAGTTTAGGAAGCAGCTCATTTAACAGCTTTACCTGCTCCTCATTAAATGGACTATTAACTACTTGTAGTTTCAATCTTGCCACCTCACGTTTTAGTATCAATTTCTAATCTTGATTATTTGTTTGATTTTGGTTGTATTTCACAACTATTTTCAAGGTCATTTGCGGATGATTTATCATCGAAGTCGTATTTTTTCCTTCTTTTCAATTTGAACCACATAGGAATTTTGCACAATCAATGTAATCGATCCGTGGTTTACAGTATTTAAAATTTGGCGGACATTATCTAATGCTAGATTTACATTTTCGGTCCTTTTATCTACCATTACAAAACACCTTCCTTAGTAATTTTTAATAATTGACAAATACGTTCCACTAAAACTTCCCTTACATTGTCGTCATAGCCTAAACTTTCACATAAAATAACGTTCTTATTCTCATACTCTTGTAATTGCCTTGCTATACTTTGGCGCAAAATCCCGGTAAATAACAAATACGGCACTATAAACACTGGATGGATCTTATTCTTTTCTTGTTGTATCCAATCTTCAAATGTAGGACCCACTCCATATAAAAAACATGTGTCTACTGCTTCATAGGCATATTTATCACGCAATCTTGTTGCAATTTTTTCTAAATCACTCTTTACTGCAGGATCACTACTCCCACGACCTATAAGTAAAACACTTGCATCGTTAGTAGGGTACTTTGCTTCTAAAATTCTAGTTTGTAGTGTATCAATTAATAATTCATGGACACCAAGTGGTTCACCGTATGTAAATCGCACTTGTGGATGCTGTTTTTTTGCTTTATCAATCTCACTTGGAATATCGTGCTTTGCATGCTGAGCAGCAAGCAATAAAATAGGCACGACCGCTATAGCTGTAGCCCCTCTGTTAATACAGCTTGCTATCCCATCTGCAATTGTCGGCGTCGCAAGCTCTAAAAAACAAATTTCTTGAATCGGTATTTCAATGTCCTGTTGTACACCCTTAAGGAAAATTTTTGCTTGCTCCACGCCTGCCTTTACTCTACTTCCATGAGCGACATATAAAATAGCTTGCATGAACCCACATCCTTACACAGTAGCTTCCGCTAAATGTGGCTGCGGAATATTTTGCTCAAACCATTGAATTGTTTCCCTCAAAGTAACAACTTTACCTACTACAATTATGCTTGGATTTTGGATATTTTCACGCTGTACAATTTCTTCAATATTAGCTAAAGTTCCTGTAACTGTTTTTTGTTGTGAAAATGTACCCCAATGGATAAGTGCTATCGGTGTTTCTTTATCACGCCCATACTTGAGTAGCTGTTGACGGATATAGGGAAGGTTACCGACCCCCATATATATAGCAATCGTATCGATTCCTTTTGCTAGACTTTCCCATTGAATAGTATCATCCTTGCCCTCTCTCATATGCCCAGTGACCACTGCAAAACTTGAGCTTAAGTCACGATGTGTAACAGGAATCCCAGCATAAGCAGGCGCTGCTATCCCAGAAGTAATGCCGGGCACAATTTCAAATTGAATATTATGCTGAGCAAGCACCTCTGCTTCCTCAGCTCCCCTTCCAAAAACGAATGGGTCGCCTCCCTTTAATCTTGTTACAATCAATCCTTGCTGTGCATAGCTAACAAGTGATTGATTAATTTGCTCTTGGATCATAGCGTGGCGTTGAGGCAGCTTACCACAAAAGATAAGCTGAGCCTCTCGTTTAGCATAGGATAGTAAATTCTTATTGATGAGTCTGTCATACAGGATGACATCAGCACATTCGATACACCGTAATCCTTTTACCGTGATAAGATCCACGTCGCCAGGACCTGCGCCCACTATAAAAACTTTTCCCATTTGATTTCACTCCCTCTTTTCCTTGCTTGAGATAGAAAAAAGAGACTCAAATTATCCATAGGCGAAGCAATGCCTGTGAATAATAAGAGCCTCTAGTTTTCTAGTCAGCTACGTATTTAATTCTTAGTAATATAATAAGAATAATAAATAATATAGTATATTCTGTCAATACATTATTTAGTGCCTAAAAAATGATTTTTATTAAATTTTACTTAATCAATTATGCCTCTGCATAATTGCGTCCAAAATCGGCTTTGTGCTTAGGCCTGTAGATGCTTTCTGTGCGAAAGCGAAGCGACAGCAACAACATGATGTTGGTCACTCGGTCGTTACCACAGGACGCAGCGTTCTTAGAGTTCCTATATGTCAGCCGATGTTTTTGACACCCGCTGAAAAGTGACTTAAAACCGCATTCAACTCACCACCTATAGAAGTGAAAGACTTCTGTACCTGTCACTTCTCTTTCGCTACTTAACACTTGCTAAAAGAGGTTAAAGAAAAAAACCAGGTGTCACTTGCTGACATCTGGTTTTTTTGAGATCTATGTTGTTTGAATTAAAATCTACGAGGACCTCTAAATGGACCTGGTCTGAAAAACGGTGGTCTGAAAAACGGTGGCCCGAAAAATGGTGGTCCGAAAAATGGTGGTCCGAAAAATGGCGGCCCGAAAAATGGCGGCCCGAAAAATGGCGGTCGGAAAAACGGCCCACCTACTGGCATAAAGCCTCCTGGAAAACCTCCGAAGAATGTCATAAGCTTCCTCCCTTTTTTTATTCTATTTTATGTAAGAGGATGCATTTATCACATGTCTATTGCCTATCCTATTTTTCTTCTCCCAAACGTTGCACAAAATTTGCTAGTGTACGTACCATTACGCCTGTACCACCTTTTGGGCCTAAGTCATGTACAGCAATCGCATCTGACGTTCCCGCAATATCTAAGTGAATCCATGGTGTATCACCAACGAACTCCCCAACGAAGCCTCCTCCAAAGATCATGTGCCCATCACGACCAGGAGAGTTATTTAAATCAGCGACGTCTGATTTACGAATTCGTTTTTTATCATTTTCTGTTAAAGGCATGCGCCACACAAATTCATCAGTTTCCTGTGCAGCTTCCATGAAAGCAGCAAAGAATTCATCATCATTAGAAAGGGCACCTGTTTTATCCATACCAAGTGCTGTAATTACTCCGCCTGTTAACGTTGCCACATCGATCAGGGCAGTAGCTCCTTGTTGTTTAGCATATGTTGTAGCGTCTGCTAAAACTAAACGTCCTTCCGCGTCGGTATTTAAAACTTCTACCGTTTTACCGCTATATGTCGTAATGACATCATCTGGCTTAAATGCTGTGCCAGATACCATATTATCGGTAGAACCAATAACTGCTACAACATTTTTATTAGGGCGTAATTCACCAATGATTTTCATGGCACCTAGCACGGCTGCCGCGCCGCCCATATCTCCCTTCATGCCTACCATTGCATCTTTTGGCTTTAAGGAATAGCCACCTGTATCATACGTAACCCCTTTGCCGACAAGACCAATTGGATCATCAAAATCTTCAGTCGCTTTATATTTTAATGTGATTAAACGAGGTTCTTCATGGGAGCCTTGATTGACACATAAAATACCGCCCATTCCAAGCTCCTCTAATTGTGCTTTATCTAAAATTTCCACTTCAAAATTGTACTCGACTGCAAGGGACTCTGCGTAATTGGCTAAGTCTGTCGCTGTCAGTAAGTTTGGTGGTAAATTAATTAAACTACGTGCTTCATTTACTGCATTTGCATAAATAGCACCAACCTCAAAGCTTGCCACCACTTCATCTAAATCATTAGCAGTAGTTACAAGGTGAACAGCGTCAATACGTTTCTCTACTTCATTTGATGTTGTTTTGTAATGAGGAATTGAATAATATCCAAGACCTGTTCCTTCACCGGCTAAAAAGGCAACATCTGTTACAGTAATCGACTCTGTCGTAAACGACTCAAGCCAAATCGAATATTCTTTAACCTTTAAAGCTCTTAGTTCCTTGCCAAGCAAGCCAAATGCTACACGAATATCACCTTCAGTTAAATTTTTACGCTCATCCAAACCAACGAATAAAATACGTTTAAGAGCTGCATGGTCTTTTAAGAATGGCAATTTCGTCATTTTTTTAAGCTCAGTAGATACATCCCCTTCACTAATCAACATATCAAGAGATTCTCCATAAAAGGACGAAAAGCTTGCCCAATCTTGCATTTGCTCACGATGTCTAGTGACTCCCACTACTAGCACTTCAGTAGAAATCGTTTCAAATGTTTTTGCTTCTTTTACAATATGCATGTTAAATTCCTCCATTCACTATTTCTATTATACCTAAGTTTCAGAAAACGCGTTATATTTAGCTTTTAGAAAATAATGAATGTTATAATAAAAGTAATTATAAGTGAAGGTTGTGATGATTATGAGTTTACTTCAAAATACCCCTTTACTCGTTGCCCTTTTTGCAGTTCTCTTTGCACAGTTTGTAAAAATCCCTATTCATTTTTTTATGACAAGAAAGATTAACTGGGGATTATTTACTTCCACCGGAGGAATGCCTAGCTCCCACTCCGCTTCCGTAACAGGACTAACAACATCTATTGCCTATGAAACAGGATTAGATTCCCCCATTTTTGCCGTAGCCGCTATGTTTTCATTTATCGTCATGTATGATGCGAGTGGAGTACGCTTTCAGGCAGGTCAGCATGCAGCTGTATTAAATCAACTACGTAAAGACTTTCAAACTTTACTTCATGATTTAAAAAAATGGCCGCAAATGGATGGGCAAGAAAAAATGGAAGAGCTAAAAACATTGCTAGGCCACAAACGGAGTGAGGTATTTTTCGGGGCATTAACCGGCATTTTTATCGCCATCATCACATACCAGTTTATTTTGTGATAACAGACACATCCTCATGTTGAGGCTGTGTTTTTTTATATCGGAACACTTTTGTGATTTATCGGGAACATAAAAAAAATCAGTATTCTTCTCTTCATAGAAAGAAGAATACTGATAAGAGCAATTATGCCGAGGCATAATTGCGTCTGGAATCGACTTTGTGCTAATGCCTGCGTGATGCAGGGCATGGATGCGATCGTTTATGCTAACATCCTTTGTTAACGCCTTTCCGATTCCGTGACATCCGCCGGAGGCTTTAGGCCAACAAATGTTTTTTGTGCGAAAGCGGAGCGTCAGCAACAAATGTTTTTTGTGCGAAAGCGGAGCGTCAGCAACAAATGTTTTTTGTGCGAAAGCGAAGCGTCAGCAATAGCACGATGTTGATCACTCAGTCGTTGACAGGATGTGGCGTTCTAACACTGAGTTCCTTTATTTAGCTAATGTTTGGACATCTTACCTGTCGCTACGCTTTCGGTACAAAAGACAGCTGCTGAAAGAAGTTAAAACATTCGATAACCACTTTTACGCAAATAAATCATGACAATCCCCGCAACAATTGAACCGGCAAAGCCACCAGATAAGATAGAAATATCTACAAACTGCAGTGCTTGCAACTTATCTAAAAGGGCTGGAAATGCGGAACCTGGCTTGAAAATATAATCTAAAAAGCTTACATCATCGATAATAAAGATAACAACAATTGGATACACAATTGCCATTAACCAAGTCATTCGCAGTAGCATATTCAATAAAAATCCAATACCAAAGAACATGACGAAAAATAACAAAATTGAAATAATTAACTGTACTAATGAAACTGGACCATCCATGTATGTATAACCTCCGTTTTCCTCTCATTAGTTTACATGATTACTACAACGCTTTCAATGAACATATCCTTGATTTCGCTTGTTCGTCATATTTAGGGATTATGACCATAATGTGTGGTTATTTCAGCTTCCTAGGGCGTCCAGCCTCACTCCAATCAACTTATAAATAACATACATTTCAACAAATAATCCGCTACTTTTGATGATGAACCATCATTAAAAAATAAAAGAAACTATTGAAAGCTAGTATACGACTAATTTTCAATAGTTTCTCTCTTTTCATTATGAAGCGGTTTGTGATACTAAATACTTTGGTGCCTTCCAAAGCTTTGCCCATTTTTTAAATGCGGCTATCACAATTATTAAGCCTAAAATTAACATAATAACAGACAATACACCATTTAACATATTGTATCCAGCAGCCGCTGTATTCCAATAAACATTTTTAATCATCCAAAGGCCAGCTACGTTTACAGTGACAAATAAATAGGCCAATGGAATAAAGCAAGTTAAGGCGTAGATTCGCTTATCTGCAACTTTTAAGACTATTGTTACACCACATACTAAACCGATTGTTGCCATCAACTGATTCGAAACGCCAAATAATACCCAAATCGAACTGATATCTCCTGAATACAATAAATAGCCCCACATAAAGCATGCAAGTGCACTTGCAAAGATTGTTCCTGGAAGCCAATTTGTACGCTTCAATGGCTTGTAAACATTGCCGCCAAAATCTTGAATTAAATAGCGCGCTACACGTGTCCCAGCATCAATAGCCGTTAAAATAAAGACCGCCTCAAACATGATCACGAATTGATAGAAATAAGAAGACATTTCGGCAAACCAAGGAATCCCCGTGAAAATATCAGTCATCCCAACTGCTAGCGTTACAGCTCCACCTGTGCGTCCTTCTAAGTCCATCCCAATATTTTCAGCTAATGCCTGTAAATGTACCGGTTCCATTCCTAATGTAGCAAAGACTGCAGGAGCTGAATTTATCGCAAAATAATCTGCAGGATGTAGAGCCGTTGCTGCGATTAAAGCCATTACACCTACTAAAGATTCTACGAGCATAGCACCGAAACCAACGATACGAATATCTTCCCAGCGATCAATCATTTTTGGCGTTGTCCCAGAGCCTACAAACGCATGGAAGCCAGAAATAGCCCCACAGGCAATTGTAATGGAGACGAATGGCCATACTGGACCAGCAATTACTGGGCCACCACCATGAATAAACTCTGTAATTGGTGGAAATTGAATGATTGGGTTGACGAAAAAGACCCCAATAATTAACGCAATAAATACGCCAATTTTCATGAAACTACTTAAATAATCACGCGGGGCTAATAAGAGCCATACAGGTAATGCCGCCGCAAAAAATGCATAGATAGGTAGAATAATAGCTAAGGTATTACGGTCAAACGTTAAAAAATCACCAAAGGCTGTCCCTTGAATCATCGGTCCAACAAATACACCGATCATTAACAAAATAAAGCCAACTGTTGACGTAACTATTAAATTTCCTGTTTTACGATAAGCAATACCAACAAGCATCGCTATTGGAATCGTAATCCCTACTGCAAAAGTTCCCCACGGATTTCGCTCCAACGCACCAAGGACAACCATCGATAGCCCGGCCATTGTAATTGTAATAATGAAAAGCATGGCAAGGCCTGTACAAAATCCTGCAACAGGTCCTAATTCCTTCTTCATTACCTCTGATAACGACTTTCCTCCATGGCGCATAGAAGCGAATAACACTACCGCATCATGCACTGCACCACCGATTACTGCACCAATTAACAACCAAAGAAGCCCTGGCAAATAGCCAAATTGTGCAGCTAAAATAGGGCCAACTAACGGTCCAGCTGCTGCAATCGCTGCAAAATGATGACCAAATGTTACCCACTTATTCGTCGGAACATAGTCTTTACCATCCTCCATAGCGTGTGCTGGGGTGGGCGTATCATCTTTTATCTTAAGTACCTTCTTTGTGAAAAATATGCCATACAAACGATAGCTAATCATCAGTACACAAATGGAACCTATTACAATTGTAATAGCATTCATGTTATCACTCCTTTTTTACGTTTTCCACATCATAGCAAACGAATTGAAAGATTATTCGTAAAATTCACCAAAATGTCAGAATTTTAAGTTGAAAGGGTGTTTTCTACTGTTGAAATGCAGTTATTTTGATAGCTGGAAAATCTTGCGCACTTCCTTCATATAAAGCCTGCTAACAGGTATCGAATGTCTATTATGCAAAATCAAATTATATTTAGAATTACTCCAAGGCTCCAGCTCTACAATATGGTCTAAATTGACGATAAATGCCCGATGGACACGCACAAAACCTTTTAAAGTGAGTTTCTTCTCCAAAACGGCTAACGACTCTGAAGCAAAATATTTCCCTTTCTCAGTGACAACAATCGTCTTACTATCTTCAGATGTACAATATAAAATTTCCTGTATATTAATAAGCAAAATTCGATCATTCACATAAACTGTTAATTTATCAAGCTTGTCCAATTGTAAATGCTTTAACTTCTCCAGCGTTTTATCCTGCGTCGCTCTTCTTTTCGCTACTAGCTTTTCAACTGCACTTTGTACACGCTCTTGCTCAAATGGTTTTAAAATATAATCAAAGGCGTTCACTTCGAATGCCTGTAATGCATACTCATCATAAGCAGTAGCAAAAATAATTTCAGGTTTAAATATGCTTTGTTGCAGCTGTTTTGCTAATTCAAGGCCATTATTTACGCCTAGCTGAATATCTAAAAACACACAATCAATCTGCTCATACTGAGGATCCTGCAGTATATCCTCCAAATCCTCCGATTCTCCAATAATCTGGACTAACTTTGTTTGTTCCAATAAATATCGCAATTCAGCCCTTGCTAACGGTTCATCATCTACTATATAGACATTTAACATTTCTCTACTCCCATCTTGTGGCTTTTAACGGCAGCTGAATCATAATTTTCGTGCCAACATCCAGCGTACTTGAAATGTGAAAATCTGCCTCAGTTCCATAAATTTCATGGATACGCTGATATATATTCCATAAAGCTGTCCCTGTCCCTTGCTCGGATTGCATGATCGTTTTGCCAAGCTGTTTAACTTGCTCTTCTCTCATCCCACAGCCATTATCCTCTGTCAACAGCAATAGCTTATTATTAATTCGTTGCACTTTCACGTCAATTTTGCCTTCCTTACGATTTTTAAAGGCATGATAAATGGCATTTTCAACAAGCGGCTGTAAGGTAAACGGCGGAATTTGCACGTCAAAAAGTGATTCATCTAAGTGAAATTGCACATCATAGCGGTTCGGAAACCTCGTTTGTTCAATCGACAAATAAGCCTCCACATGGTCAATTTCATTTTTTAACGGAATTAGCATTTGACGAGCGCCCTGCAAATTACTCCTAAAAAATGTACTAAGCTTTATCAATAATGCTCTAGCTTCATCGGCATCCGTTCGAATCAAACTTGAAATCGTATTGAGACTATTAAAAAAGAAATGAGGATGAACCTGTGCTTGAAGCGCTTTAATTTCGGCATCCTTTAACAGCTTCCTTTGCTGCTCAACTTCAGCATATTCAAGCTGTGATGAAAATAATCGACTAAGCCCCTCAGCAAGCTCCTTTTTCGCCCCTGTTAATGAAGAAATGTTGATAAAATATAACTTTAACGTACCTACTGTTTTATGCTGTACTTTTAATGGTACGACAATCGCAGCACTTAAAGGACAATCTTCATGTGGACAATTTATTTCTTTTGCTGATATCGCTGTTATAATACGTCCCTCTACTAATACACGCTTCGTTAAAGCGGTCATTATTTCTTGATGAATAACATGATGGTCCTCACCTATTCCTGCATGCGCTAAAATTCCACTTGTATCCGTAATCGCGACTGCATCAACTTCGATCTCTCTTTTAATAATTTCCGCAACCGTTCGGCAAGATTCTTCATTTAACCCTTTACGAAAATGTTCAATCGTTTGTTGTGCAATAGAGAAGGCTTGGTGTGTTTGTGATGCTTTTGTGTGCTCTTCCTCATCAATAAAAGTTTTAATAATAATGAAAAATATCAAAATTCCAAAGGCATTCATAAAAATCATCGGTAGCGCTATTAAAGAAACTAATTGCAAAGCTTGTTCAAATGGTTTTGCCACTATTAAAATAATAAGCATTTGTAAAGTCTCTGCACATATTCCGATCATAACAGCCTTTTTATAGGAAAAGGTTTGACGTATTTTTAATTGCTTACTTAAACTACCAGTAATGAATCCTGCTAGTATTGTCGAAACACCACAGGCAACCGCTGTAAAACCGCCAAGGGTCATACGATGAATCCCTGCAATAATCCCCACGCTAACACCAACAAGTGGTCCACCAAAAATACCAGCAATCGCTACGCCAATTAGCCTCGTATTCGCAATAGCTTCCTCTGCATTTATAGTGCTATGTATCATATTTAAAGGATTGATAGACCCACCTTCGATCTTTATCCCTGTATAGCTGCTAACTATACTTAAAGCACTAAAAATAATAATAAGCCAAACCTTTTCCTTAACCCCTTGATCCTGAAATAACACTCCTCGAAAGAGCCGCCATCTTGACATTAAAAAAGCAAACACAATGATTAGCCCTACTCGCTCTAACATAAATAAAAAAAGCTCCATCATAGGTCCCATCCTCTGTCACTTTATTTTTTAAAGAACAATTTATAAGAGGAATAGCCAAAGACATCTCCTGGGTTAATGTCTTCAATCCCCTCCAATTGGTGCTTTTCAAATTGGTTGGACGCCATTTCTTTTAACATGACTGATGTCATTTCATCCTGAACGAGCTCCGATGGATACATCCATTTCGCTGTTAATAATTCATTTTCCTGAATGCAAATCTGCTGCTGCTCATCCTTCATCCGACAATAAAATATCGCCATATTATCACTAATGTCACCACGAATCACTCCCGTTCGAAAACCAATTAAACCTGATACGTAGCAATCGATACCCGTTTCTTCTTTTAATTCACGAACAACCGCTTCATCTATGGTTTCACCAGCATTGACAAAACCAGCTGGCAATGACCATCTTCCCTTTAATCCACTATACGCCTTTTTAACAACTAGCCATTGACCTAACGCATTTACTGTTACCCCTGCAACACCTAACCAAACTTTTCCTCTATCTTTTTTCATAAGCTTCACCCCTATAGCACTATTATAACGATCAATTCTCCCTATATAGAAGCATTAAATCAGAAAATTATGGTTACTTCATATACACACTGGTTCCAATTTTGTAAATATGTTACACTTTGTAGTAAAGGGAGTATTCATTCTATTTAGAGGGAGGCGTTTTATGTTAAACGAAATATCACCTAAGGCAAAACTTTTTATTATAGCGATAGTGTTACTCTTACTATTGCCCTTCATCGTTTTCTTGTTGCCGCATACCATTTCCCAAACGTTTTATTTTAGCAAAGATAATATCGTGCTAATTACTCCAACAAGCAACTTCACTATGCTTTTCCTAGCAATTACGTTCATTATTTTAGCGTTGATCATGCTTGGTTTTAAACGAAATAAATACACCTATTTAATTACGATTATAGTCATCGTGAGCAGTCTAGTTTTAGGCTATTTTTCTCTTTTAAGTTATACCGCTATACAAAAAACACAAATGGTTTTCAAAGAATTTCATCATCAAACTACATATGAATGGCAAGATATTAAGGAAGTAATATATGAGTATGAAGCAGATGCAGCAGGCACTTATTATTTCCAAACTAAAAATAACGAAAAGTTTGTCATTAAAGAAAATGGACAATTTGGCTTAGATGAAAAAAGCGCCATTTACACTATAGCAAATGACAATGGCGCTACGTTTATAGAACGCGAGAAGGTAAAGTAACACTTATTTTGAACACCCTTAAAAAAGCCACTTTCGAGAGCGAAAGTGGCTTTTGGATTTTTTAATGTAAACTACATCCTAAGATAGTACCCTATCTTTTTATGTAATAAGTTGTTCAAGCATTTTCCATATTTAAACTACGAAAACTTATACTTCCAACTGCTTCATATCCCAATTAAGTTTTAAGATATTTTTTAATCGACTGACCTGATCTTCTCCAATTGTATCGACCAGTTGTTTTTCTATTTCTGCTTTACATAATTGATTTTTTTCAAAGCAATCTTCACCAAATTCAGTCATTCGAATAGCTTTATGTTTTTTACTATGTTCGACACTCATAACTGTCACCAACCCTTTAACTTCCAAACTCTTTATTATTTTATGGGTTGCTTGTCTTGAAAATTTAACATTTTTAGCTACATCTGAAATCGTAAGTTGTTTTTTATAAATAATCCCTAAAATATACCACTCTGAATTTGAAATATATATATCGTTTTGCTCATTCCACTTCTCTTCCGCAAGTCTTCGAAGTAGTTCGTGACGTTCGCTCAACAAATCAATGACATCTCGATTCTGCAATTCGTCCTTCAACTAGTTCACCTTCATTTCCTATTTTTCGTTATTAATATACAAAAAACAGCGCAAATCGTCAACTAAGTTGACAAAAACCTTTAAATTGTTTACAATTAATTTAGTCAACTTAGTTGACAATATAGTTTGTTGGAGGGGATATACATGTACAACATTGGCGATGTAGTTATTTACTCATCACATGGACTTTGTTCTATTGAAGATATTTGTGAACAAACCTTTAACGACATTACTAAATCTTATTACGTTTTAAAACCATTAAATGATCCACAATTAATCATTCGTACCCCTATTGACAATTCCAAAAAACAGCTTAGAGATGTTATTAAAGAAGAAGAAGCCCTCCGTATTTTACATTCATTCACATCACCTGGTGTGGAATGGATTGAACAAAATACACATCGAATGAGATTCCATTTAGACATCATTAAATCTGGCAATCGCCAAAAACAAGCAAAGCTGTTAAACACATTGCTACGAAAAAAGCTCGAATATAAGACCAATGAAAAAAAATTCCCTAACCAGGAAGAAAAATTATTGCAATCTTTACAAGATACTATCTTTTCTGAATTTTCTATAGCTCTTAATAAACCATCCGACGAAATTTATGATTATGTTTTAACACAACTTCACTAGTTGTGAATTATCGGTACAGTAATAAGGCCACGATCAAAAATAATCGTGGCCTTATTCTTATGTAAAAAGAAATATAAAAAGGTTCTGCTTCATAGTTGAAGCAAAGTAATAGTTCATGTTTAAAATCTTCATGTTCAATTACTATTCAAAAAGTTAGGATTTGCATCTAGGATTGATATTCATACCTGCCAATTTCTTTTGTTCTCTTCTCCAGCATACATGATTGCTTCTAATTATTTTTGTAAGTTAATTCTTATCTTTTTTTCCCTGTGGTAACGGTCAATCATCTGTTGCATGTTATTCTACATATAGTGGGAGGTAATAATTTGATTATTTTTTCGTTTATTATCGTTTACTTCATGCCTATACTCGGGATTATTTTTTGTTTAAATCTTGTCAGCATTTTAACTAAAATTAAGAAGGATGAAAAGACAACAAAGAATACATTTTGGCTTACACTTTCATTCGTTCTAATAATTTGGTCTATATCTATGGGAACTATTATGGAGTAAGACGAAATTGCCAACTCCATTTTGTTAGGAGATTGCTTCTTTTTCAAGAACATACAAAAAGCCTTTTCAATTCGTTATGTTTTCCAACATACAAATTAAAAAGGCTTGGTATCTACACACATTTAGCCAATTAATTTCTAATCACAAATCTCAGGCGTACCTTCACGTTTCGCCGTTTTAAAAGACGTGCCACAGCCACATGATGCAATCGCATTTGGATTGTCTATTGTGAAGCCTCCGCCCATTAGCGATTGCTTATAGTCAATTTTTGTCCCCATTAAAATCGGCGCATCTTCACGGGAAACAAGAATTGTTAAACCATGTTGTATATCTTCAAAATCATCTTCTTTTTTCTCTTTATCAAAATGCATACCGTATGATAGGCCACTGCATCCGCCACCATTAACAACTACACGTAAAAACGAACCTTGCTCTTCATTGTGCTCCATCATTTCATTAATATGAAAGACAGCCGCTTCAGTAACTTCAATTACTTGCTTACTTGTCATCCCAATCACCTTCCTTCTTCTTATTATCATATCAATTTTGACTATTGTATGACAAACATTCAGCTTCAAAAGGGTTTTTAGTAAAAATTCTAATATTTTTCACATTTTTAGTATTTTTTATCCATTTCTATAAAATCTTCATTGGTATAATAGTTATAATAAGTCGATGAAAGAGGTATAAAATATGGAGATTTCACCTTATTACGAAAAAAAAATTCAATGTCTTAATTGCAACAAAGAATTTCCAACATTAAAAGTACGCTCTAAATTCATTAAAGTAGATCATACAGAAACAGATTTTCATCCTATTTATGCAGACGGTATAAATGCCCTTTATTATAATGTATTTGTTTGTGAGCATTGTGGATTTTCATTTACAGAAGACTTTTCTAAATATTTTTCTCCTGGCACGCAAGATGAAATTCGCGCGCAAATTACAGAAAAGTGGGTACACCATGATTTTAAGGGCGAACGCACTGTATTCCAAGCAATACAAGCATATAAATTAGCATTCCTTTGCGGTACGATTAAAAAAGAAAAATTTGTTGCTATAGCTGGGCTTACATTACGTCTTGCATGGCTTTATCGTTCACTAAAAAACGAAGGCCAAGAGCAGCGCTTTATGACAATGGCCAGAGATTACTATATGGATTCGTATTCAACTGAGGATTACAGTTCAACGCAAATGTCAGATATACGCATTATGTATATGATTGCCGAACTATCACGACGTATAGGTGATTTAGAAAATGCTACACGCTTCTTTTCAAAAGTCATTGAAAAGCAAAGTATTGGCGGAGAAGCGAAGATCGTGGATATGGCTAAGGAACAATGGGCAATTATTCGAGAAGAAAAAGAACATGCTCGCCAACTTTAAGAAAAAAAGTTCTAGTCTGAATACATCAGCTAGAACTTTTTTTAGTCGTTTTAGAATACTTGCTCTACTTCAATAACACCTGGTACTTCTTCTAATAATGCGCGCTCGATACCAGCTTTAAGTGTAATTGTTGAACTTGGGCAACTACCACATGCACCTAATAAACGTAATTTTACAATGCCGTCTTCTACATCTACTAATTCACAGTCTCCACCGTCACGTAGTAAGAATGGGCGTAATTTATCTAATACCTCTTGAACTTGATCGTTAATTGTTGCTTCAGCCATTTGTCTCGACTCCTTTCCTTATAATGATTATAATGTTAGCAACAGAAAAAATCCAATATTGAATCACGAGGAGTGGAAATGAAATGAGTCAAACGAAACCAATGATTGAAATTTACGGAACAGCGGTAATCTGTGCAAGTTGTGTCAATGCCCCGTCTTCAAAGGATACATATGAGTGGCTACAAGCAGCCATAGATCGAAAATATCCAAACCAAGGATATGATATTCGCTATATCGATATCGAAGGACCAATTGAGAATGAGCGCGATCAAGATTATGCTACACGTATTCAAGAAGATGAATTTTTTTATCCACTTGTCCTGATAAATAATGAAGTAGTGGGCGAAGGCTATGTGCAATTAAAGCCTGTATTTACTGCACTTGAAAACTTAGGTTTCGTTCCTGGCGAAACCGTTTAAAAGAAATAAAAGGAATTGTTTCAAATATAAATTTTGAAACAATTCCTTTTTATAAGGATTAACAACCTAATTAGTCATTTTGACGTTTGTAGTACCATAATAATCCTGATTTCATTAAGCGTGCGATACGTCCTGTTACTGTTGTATCTGCTAAGTAAACGAAGCCTTGTTTTTTACCAAGAGCTCCCATGAATCCTTTTAATTTAATGTCAGGCATTTTCTCAGGTAGGTTTTCGCCTTTCCAACGCATGCGAAGTACTTTGACGATTTGTTCTGCTTGCTCCTCCGCTAACTGCGCAGTTGGAGGTAAGTCTGAAGCAGCACAGTCACCTACAACATATACATGCTCATCATCAAGAAGATTGAAATATTGTGTGACAACCGGACGTCCTTGTTTATCTTTCTCGACTTCTAAATCACGAACAATTTTGACTGGCTGTACACCAGCAGTCCATACTACAGTATCGAGTTCAATTTCTTCATCGTGATTGTAAATTTTACCTTGTTCGATTTTTGTAATATTTGAATTGGCAATAACTTCAACATCATGCTTTACGAACCAGTCTTTCACATATTTACTTAGCTTTTCTGGGAAGTCCTTTAAAATACGTGGACCACGGTCGAATAACTTTATTTTTAAATCTGAACGGCTTTCACGTAGCTCACTTGCAAGCTCAATACCACTTAAGCCTGCTCCTACAATTCCGACTGAAGAGCCTGCTGGTAAACCACAAAGTGCTTGGAATGTTGAACGTGATTTCGCCATTGTCTGAATGCTATATGTGTACTCCTCTGCACCTGGTACACCATGATATTTATCCTCACAGCCAAGACCAATGACTAAATCATCATATTCAATACGTTGTCCATCTTCTAAAATGACTACTTTTTCCGCACGATTAATTTCAACAACTTCTCCATATACAGCCGTTAAACGTTCATGCTCCGGGAAGCATACACGAATTTCTTTATCTGTTGCAGTCCCTGCTGCTAATGCGTAAAATTCTGTTTTTAAACTATGGAAAGGGGCTCTGTCTACTATTACAACTTCTTTATCTAATGGAAGGTTTGGTAAAAGTCGAAGCATAACACGCATATTGCCGTAGCCGCCACCTAAAAGTACTAATTTTCCCATAATAGTCTCCTTTTATATCTCTTGTATTAATTGTTCACAAAGTATCCACAAAAGAGTATAACTGATTGTGAGAAGTTTCACAATATCAGAATGCAATTTTGTGAAAGATTTCACAAAACACATGCTAACTTGCTTTTTTCGAACGGTTTTTGTATCATTTGGGATCTGATAAATTGTCGCTATTGTTTGAATTTTCCTTGAATATCGTTTTCTTCTCTTCACTTTTGTAAAGGGAATTTACATCATTTGGTGTGCGCACAACTTTATCATTTAGTATCTGCTTTTATATCAAGATCCACTCAAATCATTGACGAATGTTTTAAAAGCGAGTAGCATTACTTTGGTGAGGTGACATGTATGAATCCAATGGTTGAATTTTGTATAAGTAATTTGGCAAATGGCTCTCAAAAAACTTATGAAATATTAGAGCGTGATCCGAACATCGACGTTTTGGAATATGGTTGCCTTAGTTACTGTACAAAATGTTCAGAATCATTTTATGCAATCGTCAATGGTGAACTAGTTGAGGCTGATTCTCCTGAAGCGTTGACGAAGGCCATTTATCAATTTATCGAAGAAAATCCATTATGGTAATGAAGGCGTAACCCCTCATTCATCTAATGATGAAACACTTACTCTAAATTTGAACATATAAAAAGGATGTTATGCCAAAAAAATCGACATAAGCATCCTTTTTTTATGTTTGAACTATTCATTCAATTATGCCTCGGCAATTAAAGCTTCTACCACATAGGTAGGTTGCAGCTCCTTTTCAAGTACAACCTTTGTTGGTGTAACACCCGTATTGACATGGATTGTGTCACAGCCAAAACGAATTCCACACATAATATCTGTGTCGTAATTATCGCCAATCATCACCATTTCATCTTTCTTAAAGTCGTGCTCTGTTGCAATGACTTCAAGCATTGCCGGTGATGGTTTACCGATATAGATAGGCTCAACGTCTGCAACCTCGCCTACTAATCGGGCAAACGACCCATTACCTGGCAAAAATCCATGTTCTGTCGGGAATTTAATATCTTGATTCGTTGCTATAAACGTCGCACCATTTTGTACAGCAATTGTAGCCTTCGCAAGTGCCATATAATCTAGATTTCGATCAATTCCCATAACAAATACCTCTGGCTCATCCTTAGTTGGTTCAATGCCTTCATTAAATAACGCTTTACGAATACCATCAGAACCTAGCATGGCTACTTTTTTGCCAGGGAAATTCAAGGCTACATATTTTGCAGTAACTAATGCACTAGAGTAAATATGTTCTAACGGTGCATGCACACCTATAGCGCTTAAAGCTTCCTGCAGTTGCTCTCTTGTCTTAGAAGAATTGTTTGTTACGTAAAATGGCTCGATTCCTGTTTGTTGTAACCGATGAATAAAAGTAATCGCAGAAGGGATGCCGTCCTTTCCACGGTACACTGTACCATCTAAATCGAAACAATATGCCTTGTAGGTTTTCATTGATGATCCTCTGGTAAAAATGCGGAAACAGGGCCAAGTTCATTTGTTAAATAGCTATTCACAGCTGGTGAGAATTGCTTTAATGCTGGTAAAGTCGTTGTTAACACATTAACAACTTCCTGAACATCTACATTTGTGAATTCACGAACAAGCATTTTACGTAAGCCAACTACTGCTTTTAACGGCGCTTCCATGTCAGTAGATACGACTTTTTCATCGATTAAAATATCAATTATATCCTCATAGCTTCCTGGATCACGCATAATGAAACCGTCAATCATTAAATTTCCTACATCCATCATTGACTCCATCACATTGTGACCAATTCGCTCGATTGCTAATTTCTTCATATCGTTTTCTAGCCAGCTATCTTCTGACTCTAAAATTGCTAATAGTCCATCTAAGTACTGTAAGTTTTTTGTGATTTTATTACGATCTACAAAATACACAAGGAAAGCCCCCATTCAAATCTTTAAAAGTTGATAGTCATTTCTCTTCTATAGTACCATATCTATAGGACTGGAAGGAGATTAAAAGATGGAACGTTTTTTTTTATATGATGATGTAGAAGATACAAAAACACGCTTTGTTAGTTTTGCCGGGGATAAGTTACGTTATGATTTAGCCATTTTGCAATCGGGGCGTTTCTTTGGAAAAGTGCTTGTCATGGATATTCAATTTGGACGCTTTGCTATAATTGGTCCAGATGATGTAGAAGAGCCTGGCTATCTTGAACACGTATACAATCGCACAGAGGAAGATACAGTCGAGCTACGAGAATACTTACGTGAATTATTAAATTAACACCCTCCAAAGTGGGTGTTTTTTTGTGCCTGCAATATAGCAAATAAGAATTACATACAAAAAAAATTCCGCTTTTCTGCGAAAATAGGGTTCTAATTTACGCACTGTGCAACAGAAGGTTGGCGGAATTTTTTTGTAAATATCTTAAGTATCAATTATCCTCGTCGGATGGTGCTCCTACTTTTCATTATTTAATTTAGCAGGATTATCTTTATTGCGAGGCTTGTCTTTGTTCTCATTGTCATTTTGTTTTTTAGCTTGTTGATTTTGCCCAATTACGCCTAAATCATCAACACTAATATCAAAACCAAATCCGTATTCTTCACGATCTAACGATTTTTTATTTTCTTTAGTCAAATTAATCACCTCCAATAAATAAATTATCCTTATTTCCATCATTTATACGCTTTGTCTTTCCACTTCAACAATACTAGCGTTATGCTGTTGCATCCTTAATAATCCAATCAGCAGCACTAATTAAATCTGGAAAAACAGCATCTGCCAGTGGATCTTTCGCCCCTAAAAATACTCCCTTAGTTCCTGCTCGTTTGCCTGCTATAATATCTGTATCTGTATCTCCCACCATGTAAGATTTTGCTAAGTCAATATTATATTTTTCACCAAGATCTACGATTAATTTACTACTGGGTTTACGGCAGGCACAGCCCGACTTTGGTTTATGGGGGCAATAGACAACTTCGTGAATCATGGCCCCTTCCTTCTTCAATTCTTTTACCATATGCTCGTGTATTTTTTGTAGCTGCGTTTCTTTCATAAAACCCAATCCAACGCCACCTTGATTGGTTACTACAAATATATAGTCGAAGTATTTATTCAATTTTTTTATAGCTTTCGAAACATGCGGCAGGAAATAGAGATCCTTAGGTTTATTGACAAATTTAACACGATCCGTTAAAACTTCATTGATGACCCCATCACGATCCAAAAATACAGCTTTTTTCATCTAAACAACACACCTTTACTAAAAATAAGTAGGTTGCTATAAAAGCCAAAATACAGGCTCATTTCCATAGCGTGAGGTTGATTTCCGTTCCGGCTGGGCGCTTTGTGCTACCACTTGGCTTTCGCGCAGCTTCCTGGGGGCATCCGATGACCCACCGATTCCCAAGGAGTCGCCCAGCCTCCACTCCATCAATCTGCATTGTTTTATCAAGTGTCATTCCAACTCAAATGAAAAACTAAAAATAAAACAATTTATTAAATTCACTTTTATTATTACCATTTTTTTAAAACCTATCACTGCAAAGTAAAAACCTGATGCAATTTGCATCAGGTTTTAAATGTTTATTCTGCTATTTGTTCATTCTCAGCAAGCTTTGTCACTTGACTATCTTCACTTACTACAACTACCGGCTGCTGAGTGGATTTACCGGTTTTGCGCAAGACGAAATATGCACAGCCAAAATTACAATACTCAAATAAGTAATCTTGTAATGTACTAATCTTCGTATCGAAAGTGGCTTTTTGATTTTTATCATCAAAAAAGCCTTTTAAGCGTAATTGACTATAGCCCCAGTCGCCCACAATATAATCATATCTGGCTAAAATATCTGAGTATCGTTCCTTGAATACTTCCTCTTGAAAAGCTTCTTTGTAATCTTCAATAATTTCGTATTCATATCCTTCAATATTGATCAAAGTGGCACCGCCTTCTATTTCAGCATTTGTTCTTACTGTTCTGCTTGTAGCTGACGTTCTTTTGTCGCTTCGTTAACTTGTTCATCAGCATGATAGCTACTACGTACAAGTGGGCCTGCCTCACAATGCTTAAACCCTTTTTCCATTGCGATTTTACGTAGTTTACCAAACTCTATTGGAGAATAATACTTTTTAACAGGCAAATGCTTTTTCGTTGGCTGTAAGTATTGACCAATTGTCATAATATCTACGTCGTTTGCTCGTAAATCGTCCATAACTTCTAAAATTTCTTCATGTGTTTCACCTAAGCCTATCATTAATGATGACTTCGTAGGGATGTCTGGCTGCATTTCTTTTGCCAAACGAAGAAACTCTAACGAACGCTCATACTTTGCACGTGCACGTACTCTTGGCGTTAAGCGGCGAACTGTTTCAATATTATGATTTAAAATATCCGGCTTCGCATCCATTAACATTTGAAGGTTCTCTTGTAAACCACCTAAATCGGATGGTAAAACTTCAATTGATGTAAACGGACTTTTACGACGAATTGCACGGACTGTTTCAGCTAATACTTGCGCACCGCCATCCTTTAAGTCATCACGTGCTACCATTGTAATAACAACGTGCTTCAAGTTCATAATAGCTACTGAATCTGCTACTCGTTCCGGCTCAGCTAGGTCTAATTCATTTGGTAAGCCTGTTTTAACAGCACAGAAACGGCAAGCACGCGTACAAACCGATCCAAGGATCATCATTGTTGCTGTACGTCGTTCACCCCAGCATTCATGAATATTAGGACAGCGTGCCTCCTCACATACTGTATGCAGATTTTTTTCACGCATGAGCTTCTTTAGCCCTTTATATTCATCATTTGTGTTTAATTTAATTTTTAACCAATCTGGTTTTCTTAAATATTCTTCTTTTTCTTTGCTTGTAGGTTTACAAGATGTCATACGGATATCGCCCCTATCAAATATATGCAGTTTTTATATTACTATCTTCACTGTCAATGTAACATATTAAATGAACTCCAACAACTATAACAATTCAATTATGCCTCGGCATAATTTGTGTCCGGAATTGGGCTTTGTGCTTAGGATTGCGTAATGCAGGTCAGTGGATAAGCTTTCGGCAAAGAACATTCGCTGAAAGAAGTTAAACATTTTTACTTTTTAGGAGAGATAGGTACTTGAATTGAAGGTACCTCTTCACCACCATTTGAATAAACACTTGGAACATCCCCTCTTACTAAGCCCATCGCCACTGGAATATCCTGAGTAACTGTAGTAGTTTTACTAGCAAAAGGGACAATAATTTGCACATTTACTTCTATATGAATCCCTACCGACATATAGGCACTATTTATACCAAATTCCTCTATTGAAGAAGTAACTTCACTATGCACATTGCCAATTACATGAAAGCGTATTGGAATTTTAGGTCCTAAATTCCCGATTAAAGGGATATTAGCCGCCTGACTCAACGGCATATAAAAAACTACCCCATTCCCTTCATTGATCTTATTATAATCATATTCAACATTATCAAGATTTGGCAAATGCGACAACTCGCCTTGCTCTGCCTGCTCTAAATACAATTTTACTTGATTGACCGTTTCTGTTCGAACTCGATTAATCGTTTCCGTATTAACTTTCAAATCAGCATGGTTCCCAGGGGATACTTCTACAAGAATATCATTAACATCCATAACACTTGATGTACGAGAATCAATCGCTTTGCTCACAACGGAAGATGCAATTTTAGCCGTTTGTATTTCAGCATAATCTAAGTAGGTCGGCATAAGCTTCGCATTTAAATAATAAATAAATAAAAAAACACCGATAATCATAAATACGACTACTAGGGTTAATCGATTCAATCGACTTCCCTTTTTTCTATAGGTGCCATGATTACTATATGATCGTAATTTCATTCTTTTTCGAGGGAAAAACAAAAAATCTCCTCCTGTTCCTTAACGTATGAACAGGAGGAGATTTTTATTCGATTTTCACTGGTACAACATAATCTACTTCAACGCTTTCTATTATTACGGTTGGGTAGTCCACTAAATTAATTTCATATGTAGCTGCTAATAATTGATTTTGTTCCTCAAAAATACGCATCCAAGGTAATGCGGCATTCAATGCATTTTGTCTCGATACAATACCTCGGCGCCCATCCGATAATTTTAAAATAACACCATTTGGATAATGTACAACAGACCTTTTCAATGCTTTGACAATACGTGCATCGTATATTGTTCCAGCGCCTGCTTCTAAAATGGCTAGACCCTGAGAAGGTAGCATTTTTTCTCGATATACACGACTTGTAGTCACCGCATCAAAGACGTCTGCCACACCAATAATTTTGGCAAACGGGTGGATTTCAAAATCCACCAAGCCCCTTGGATAACCACTCCCATCAATCCGTTCATGATGTTGGAAAGCACAATGTGCAACAATCAATGATATGGAATGTAAATTACGTAACAAGTCAAACCCATATCGAGTATGCTGCTTCATCATTTCAAACTCTTCACACGTTAGGCGCTCAGGCTTTGTGAGGATCTCCTTTGGTACCATAAGCTTCCCAATGTCATGTAGCAAAGCGCCAATCCCAATTAAACGTAAATCCTCTACTGAGTATCCAAGCTCTTTTGCAATCGCTATCGAATATAGTGTGACTTGAAAGGAATGTTGATATAAATATTCATCAAACAAATACGCATCTGTTAGTATTGTTAAAATTTCATCATTCCCCTTTATTGCCAACAGTAACTCGTCTACAATTGAGACAATTGCTTTTGATTGTTGGTCAAGCACATAAGAGGCATTTACTGGATTTAAACCATTGATTGATTGGAAAGAATCTTTAATGGTTGAAATTGCTTTATTTCGAATAACAGTTGGCACTGTTTCCTGTACCTCAATACCCTTTGAAATTTTATCGTCAATATATAAATAATGCGTATTTAATTGTTGAAGCCTTTGTATGATACGTTCATTAATGACAACATCTTTCTTTAAAAGAGGATGCCCTGCCTCATTCCAAATGGTTCTTGCTAATACCATTCCTTCTTTTAATACATCGATTGAAATTAATCGCATGACCTTTTCCCCAATCCATTCTTAAAGCGTTTTATCTACTATTACTGAAAGAATCTTTGACCATAATCTATCATAATGTTTCGTAAAAATTCTGGTAGAATATATTTTTTCTTAGCATATTTAAAGCTTGGATAAAAATAACCGAACGTAAACAAATCAAGTGTTACTAATTTATAAATTCGATCATTATCCGCAAGCTTCCCATTGATCAGTAATTGGCGATCTTCATTCATCGAAAAGCCATAAGTTAACATCTTCCCAAAAATAACGCCTCTAAACCCTAATCCTTTTAGCTCAATATATGGCCATTCTTCATTTTTAGATTGCTGAAAAATTTCTTTCATTTCAGCAACTGATAATTCAATCGTACATAAATTTATAGGATGTGGGAAAATTCTATGCAAATCTAGTGCTGTCACTGTTCCCTTAGGTAAACCATCTAAAAAAATACCCGCGTTAAATAACGCACAATCTGCACCACTTTTCTCTAAAATTGCACGTGCAAACAAATCGGATAATTGTGAATAATGGAACCATTCCTTGTTGTACGATTTTCCCGTAGTAAATACGGGAACATCAAGTAATCGTTTGCCTTCCTTTTCAAAATATTGAACGATTTCATGTTCATTTTTAATCGCAGGCAAATCATTATTATGAATTAATGTATCCTTTTTTTCAACAATCTTCCTAGATTTTGTATCATATTCTAACATAAGATGGCCGGTATATTGTCCAAATTTCCCTCCACCCGTTAATAAAACGCCATTAATTAGCTTTCCATTAGGGAGAACATGATGTGTATGTGAGCCGAATATAACATCTATTTCTGGGCATTCCTCAGCTAAAAGCTCATCCTCTGTTATCCCTAAATGTGACAAACAAACAATTATATCTACTTCTTCGCGAAGCTGAAGTGCTAAGCGAATGAGTGAACTTCGTGCCTCATCTATCTCCCAGTCTAATTCGTTATAATAAATTTCAAACATAGCCGTTGCTGCAATGACTGCAATCTTTGTGCCATAAGCAGTTGTTAATACAACATACGGCTTCATCCACGCAGGATTTGGAACTTGAGAGGCATTCACATTAGCAACTACTACGTTAAAAGTTGCTTCATCATACAAATGGTATAGCTCCTCATGGGACAATGTTATACCTTCGTTATTACCAATTGTCACTACGTCGTAGCCCGCTTCATTTAATAATCTCACATTGCCCTTACCGACTGTTGCTTCCGTATAAATATTTGAACGATCTAAATGATCGCCAACATCAAATAAATAACTTGTTTCTCCCATGGTTGTTAGCTTCGTACGCATTTCTTCCACATAGGTTTGCATTCGTGGCCAATACTTAAAATGACTGTGCAAATCATTCGTATGAAATATATGAATTTTTTCCAGCAATTAAGCCACCTCTTCTTTAAATTAGCTTCTATGTCTGTAGAAGACTTTCTAGCAAAATCATCTTCACTTTCCGAACCTAATATTACAATAACCCTTCGATAATAGAACGAATTCCTAATAATAATAAAATAACTCGAAGTGCTACTACAAGCGTATCTGATTTAATTCTTTTATTGAATGCGGCCCCTAGCTTTGCTCCAATATAAGCTCCTGGAATAACAGGAATCGTATAGAGCCATGGAACGTGTCCTAAATAAATATGACTCGCTGAATTAACAATCGACGTTAAAAACACCATGAACATCGATGTTGCCACTGCAACGTGCGGTGGGAATAAAAATAAAATAATCATGGCAGGTACGATCATCGAGCCTCCACCGATACCAAATAATCCAGAGGCAAAGCCTATGCCAAATGTTAATGCAATCGCAAACCAAATGGGATACCCATAGATAAAGGTATTTCCTTCTTTATCTTTGAACTCCTGTTGCATGCCGTTTTTTACAAACCATTCTACAGGTTTCAAACGATCACGTACAAGTAATATCGTCGCTAAAATGATTAGTAAAATACCAAAATACAAATTAAATGATGGTACATCTAGCCCCTTATTTACCCATGCACCCAGCATTGTTCCAGGTATACTTCCTATAAAGAATATCCAACCACTCTTATAATCCACTGTTTTAGATTTCATATAGCTTAATGTAGAGGCAAGTCCAGTAAAAATCATCATGACAACAGATAAACCAACTACTTTTTGAGGAGTGATATCTGGTATCATCCCTAAATTTAACCCAACGTATAAAGTTGCTGGAACTAAGATAATTCCTCCACCAAGCCCAACCAACGAGCCAATTATCCCAGATAGTAATGCTATAATAACTAAAGCAAAAAATTCCATTATAGTTCCCCTTCAAATATGTTTAATTGTTTAGGCGCTAACCCTATGTCTTTAATCGCTAGAATACCTTGTAATTCCTTTGCATTTTTCGCTGCATGAAGCCCTGAATTATTATTAAATAATACATATAGATCCTGTACTTCTGAGTGGAGATGTTTCAAATGCTGTCCAAGCTGCTGCAATTCTTCACTATTGTAATCATATAAAAAGCGAACCTTCCGCCAGTTCTCGGCATTACCAGTATTACGCCAGCCATGAATGTTACGTCCATGAATACGTACAAGTGCCTTCGTCGCAGTAACCGTAGGATAAAATGGTACAGAGCCCACGCCTGCCTGTGGTTCATCACAAATTGTATGAATGAATTGGTGCTCTCGTAAAAAATCCATTGTTTGCTGCACTACATTGTCCGCATACCATGTTCGATTGCGAAACTCAATAGCTACGTCAAAGCCTTTGAGCTGCTGCCTAATATACAATAAATATTGTACATTCTTTGTCTGACAATCAAACCACGGCGGGAATTGTGCTAGTACAATCGCCAGCTTCCCATGACGTTTAAATTCATTGGCACATTCGATAAAGGCATTAAACATGTCATTCTTTGATTCAAACGGTATGTCGCCACGTAAATGACCAGTCATTCCTTGATAGGCCTTCACAACAAAACGAAAATTTTCGGGTGTATCCTCACACCACTTTCGAACATTCTCTTTAGAAGGTATTGCATAAAAAGAAGTATCTACTTCTACCGTTAAAAAGTGACCTGTATAATCGAATAATTTGTCCTTTGAGGCAGTCACTTCACTATAAAGCGAAGGATGATCACCCCAACCAGTTAATCCAACTATAATCATGTGACCCCTCCTCTATGTATATTTATCATAGCATATACTTTCTAATGAAATGCATATGGATATTTTCATATAAAATATAGGGTTCGCCAAACGTGGGGTTGTTCTGAGGGTGTCCGATGAACCGCTTCTAGGGGCGCGAAAGTGAAGCCTGATCCCCAAGGAGTCGCCCATCCTTCACTCCCAACAACCTAAGCATATGGTATAGCTGTAGCTGAAAATAAATGTTTTAACTATGTAGGATACAATTTCCCGAAAAATTAAAAACCCGGTTAAGTGCATCACGTCCACTTAACCAGGTTTATTATTGATTGAATTAATAAAATTTCACTACATCTTCAAAAGGTAAAGAAGTTTTTTCTCCGGGTTGCTCATTTGGCTCACCGAATGGCATTTGAGCTACAAGGCTCCATTCTGCAGGAATATTCCAAGTTTCTTTAACTTCCTCGTCAATAATTGGGTTGTAGTGCTGAATAGACGCGCCAATTCCTTCACTAGTTAAAGACATCCATGTTGCGTATTGTAGCATTGCATTTCCTTGATGAGACCAGAAAGGGAATTGCTCTTTATAAGAAGGAGCATTTTCTTGCATTTGTTCGATTGTTGCTTGACTTTCAAAGAATAAAATTGTTCCTACTCCATCTTTAAAGCCATGTAAACGCTCTTCTGTTACAGCAAAATTTTCTGCTGGAACACGCGCACGTAATGTTTCCTTAACAATATCCCAAAACTTTTCATGCTCATTATCCATTAAAACTACTAATCGTCCACTTTGCATATTAAATGAAGATGGTGCATGTACACTAATTTTTAATAGCTCTTCTATTTTTTCTTTTGTAATCGCAGCGTTTTTTTTCACTTTACGGATTGAACGGCGATTAATAATTGCTTCTTTTAAATTAGTTGTTGTTACTGACATTTGTAGTTCCTCCAAATTTTAGTAAAATTTATTTATAGACTTTTCCATGCAGCCTTCAATTGGCTACTGTTTAAATCTAAATTTCCATTTTCTGTTTTTTTAATTGCTGTTCGATGACTTGCGCTATTCTTTCTTTACTAGCTAACCCTTGGATTATTTCATCCCCAATAATTAGTGTAGGAACAGCCGTAATACTTGCTTCTTCATATGCATGCCTTAGAGCCTCTTGATGTACTTCACGATATTTACCTGAAAGCAAAGATTTTTTGAATTCTTCTTTTGGCAGACCTACCTCATTTGCTAATTGAGTTAACACGTCTACATCCTCAATATTTTGTTCCTCTTGGAAAAACGCTGTGAAAACTCTATGATGAAATTCATTTCCTTTTTGATATACCTTGGCGAATTGATAGCCTTCAAAAGCTAAATTTGTATAAGGATGTGGAGATACACGCGGTAATCGCATATCAATCCCTAGCTTTTTAGCTGTAGGGAGAATATAGGAGTCCCACGAACCTAATTTAGCAGGCTCTTTCCAAGGATCAATTTTAGGATACGGTTCAGGCCTTAATTCAAACGGCATCCAATCTATTTCAATACCCTTTTCTTTTGCAATTTCATCTAATGGCCCTTTCCCTAAAAAACAGAAAGGACAAATAAAATCCGAAAATGCTTTTATTTTAAGGGGCATCCAATTAACAACCTCCCTTTCTCTTTTTGTTGTAACCACAATAGTTACAACTAAGTCAAATAAATAATGCATTCAGATCCATTATACTTCGGCATAATTGCGTCCGAAATCGGCTTTGTGCCCTGCAGATGTCTTTTGTACAAAAGCGCAGTGCTAACCAACACCGCTGCAGTTTAGTTAGCCGTTATCTAAGGAATGCATTATTTTGATTGTTGAATTTCATGGACTAAAGATGTAATCACTTGTTCCATAGTAATATTAGCCAATACTCGTTCCATTGCTTCTTGTGCTTGCACTAAAATTAGCTCTAACACAGACTGTATATTTGCACCAATAGGACAATCAGGATTTGGATTTTCATGTAGATGAAATAACTGATCTTCTTCTACAACTTCTACTGATCGAAAAATATCCAATAAAGTGATAGCATCCAGATCTTTAACTAAAGAAGCTCCACCTGTTCCCCTACGTACTTGCACTATACCTGCCTTTTTAAGATAGGATACTATTTTCCTAATCACTACAGGATTTGTATTTACGCTTTCCGCCATAAATTCTGATGTACAAATAGTTGATGGATTTTGTTTGATGATTGATAAAATATGAACAGCAATTGTAAAACGACTGCTAATTTTAATCTTCATCACCTCCAGCTGTAACCATTATAGTTACAACAAGAAAATAAGTCAACTATTTTTATAAAGAAATCAGACATGTTGATAAACTATATTTTACTGTATTTTTCAAACCTATATAAAATGCCAGGCAACTATGTATAACAACCTGGCTAGCCAAAAATGAAATAGCTTTGCACAATTACCTATACACAAAGCATAAGATAAGTTGATGGATCAATTATGCCCCGGCATAACCTTACGTCCGGAATCGGCTTTATGCTTAGGCCTGCAATTATTTTTTGGGCGAAGGCGTAGCTACAACGATACCGATGCAGTTCATTTACTGTAATCGCATAGATGCGATGATTTTAGACTAGTATCCTTTATTAACTCCATTCCGATTCCGTGACATCCACCGGAGGCTTTAGCTTCTTTTTAACGGATGTCTTTTGTACCGAAAACTAAGACAGGTACAGGTGTTTGGACACCCGCTGAAAGAAGAGTTAAACAAAAGGAGGACAACGATGTATCCAAATCAATACTATTATCATTATGCTCCACAGCATAATGGTACTTATCCTATGCTAAACGATGCTCAACTTGTAAATGATATTCAGAAGGCAATTAACGCTGAATATAGTGCCATTGCTTGTTATGAGAAATTAGCTAAGATGGCTCCTACTGAGGATGAAAAGAATCGAATACTTGAGATTCGGAAGGATGAACTACGCCACCTCGAAGAATTTAGCAAACTTTACACGAATTTAACAGGAAGAAAGCCTTCTTATCAAATAATTGAGGAATGTCCAGACAACTATAGGGCTGGAATCGAATTTGCTTTTAAAGATGAACAAGAAGCTGTTGATTCTTATTTAGATATAGCAGATAAAGCAAATGATCCGATGATTAAAGAAAGATTTCGTCGTGCAGCAGCGGACGAGCAAAATCACGCTGTATGGTTTTTGTTTTTTTTTTTCAAAAAGCCCCGAGATAAATAGGGAACCTCAAAATGTCAGTGATCAAGATACATTACTGCCTTCTACATTGACGTCTCATCAACTGTTAGGTGAAAACTTAGCTCAATCTATTTTTAATCATTTTCTAGGAAACTTTAACTTTTTTAATAATACATTTGGGCATATAAATGCTTTATTGCCATTTTTCGAACGTAATTGGCTACCGTTTTCTAATGACGAATCGCAGGTATTCGTAACAAACTTAGAAAACAATAAAATAGCCTATGTCGCTAGGAGTCAGAAGGAAAAAGACAATGTATCTATGTACGAAACCTTTATTGCCTATAATATTCCTAATACAGGTTTTCCAACTGTTTTCCCTCAACTTTATAATGACTCTTTAAACCATAAAAACAACATTAGGTACTTACCTTGAAGATCAAAAGAAGGAGACGATTTTCAAAGTTCGTCTCCTTCAATCAAAATGCTATGCAGATTTTTTACCTTTGTAGCCAAAAAATATTATTACATAATTTCTTTAAGAACTTTATTTACTTTCTTTCCATAAAGACAATGCGAATATCCAATTCGGATCTCCATATCCTTGATAACTTTGCACAGCTTCATAGATTTTACCTTGATGCTCTACTTTATCACCTTTTGTGTACGCCTTATATGGACTCCATTGCTCATAAGACGACCCTTGCTCTTTTGTAGTTACAGTGAAAATGGAACTTTTATTAGATTCATTTCCTGCTGCATCAACGGCAGTAACTGCATACGTATATGCTGTATTGGATTGTAGATTCATATCCATAAAGGAAGTAGTTTTCGATGTTCCAACTACAGTCAGTTGCCCTACTTGTGTACCTCGATATATAACATAGTGGTCAACTGCTACATTATCCTCTGATGCCCCCCACATTAAGTCTACACTTGAGGATGTTACTCCCATCGCATGAAGTGAAGTTGGTTGCGTTGGTGCTTCTGTGTCCGGAACTGCATTCATTGTCTCTACAGCTATAGACTCACTTTCTTTCGAAATATTTCCAGCAGCATCCACCGCCTTTATTGTATATGTATATTTTGTATTCGCTGTTAAATTTTTATCTGTGAATGTTGTGCCCGGTAAAGTTCCAATTGCTTTACCATCACGGAATACTTGATATTCTTTTACCCCCACATTGTCTGTAGAAGGATTCCATTTTAGCTCAACACTGTTAGAAGTCACTTTCATCGCTTGCAAGCCATTCGGTTGAGTTGGAGCTTCTTTATCCACATCCACATTATTCATCAAATTAACATCAATTACATTATAGAATGCATTTGTAGTATCAGCTACATCCCAAACAGCTAGAATCACGTGGTAGCCACTACGGTCAGTTGGCACGTTAATTGTATGAGTTAAATTATTTGATGCAGCAGTACCATTATGTTCAACAGTTCCAATTGGCTCAAGATCAGCACGGGTTAATGGTTTATTAGGATCCCATCCCTTTTTCGTAATATAATAGTGCCATTTGCTTGTTAAATGCGGCGCAGTGTATTTCCATGTAAAGGTATTTGGTCCACCTGTAATCGTATTCTTAAACCAGCGATTTACGGATTGTTGATCGAGGATGCCACCAAACAGACCTCCTGCAGATGCAATTTTACCATCAATTGGTCCACCTTGTGGAAATCCTTTTGGTGCCTCTAAGCTCTGTGGCTCATACATAACGTTTCCACAGCTTAAGTTAAGACCACCATAATTTTGGTTACATAAAGCGGCACGGCTAGCTGGCTTTTCAACAAACCCATGTGCATATGCATTTGGCGCCATTGCCATCCCCATAATTCCAGCCGCTAATATGGCAGCACTTATACCCTTTTTACTTTTACTTAATTTTGCGAATTTAGTATTCATAGAAGTAGTCTCCTTTTCTTTGAAAATGTATTTCTACTCGTATGATAGCTATGGATTTAAAATTAAGCAAACTATGTATAAATGTGATAAAAGTCGCATTATACTGTTATGTTTTTTCACAAAAGATGTATATTAATAGCTCTAAATATAGTAATTATCTTATAATAATGTGCCTTTTCATTAAAAAAAGCTATAGATTTTACAAGAGTGTTCATAAAATATTCAAATTAAAATTTATCAATTTATGATCTTCTCCACAAGTTTTTATTCACGTAAAAAAGGGGTGGTAAAGCTATGTGAACAACATCCGCATAAAAAAAATCGAGTGCACTGCACTCGATTTCTATAAAAGAAATTTGTGGACAATAAGGGGTTAAAACCCTTATTTACCTCGTTTATCGGCGTATTATCCGATAGACCCCTCCATCTCAAACTTGATAAGACGGTTCATTTCTACTGCGTATTCCATTGGTAACTCTTTTGTGAATGGCTCGATGAAGCCCATTACGATCATTTCTGTCGCTTCTTCTTCAGAAATACCACGAGACATTAAGTAGAATAATTGTTCCTCTGATACTTTTGAAACTTTCGCTTCATGCTCTAAAGAAACATTATCATTTAAGATTTCGTTGTATGGAATTGTATCTGAAGTAGATTGGTTATCCATGATTAACGTATCACATTCGATGTTAGCACGTGCACCACTTGCTTTAGGGCCGAAACGAACTTGACCCATATATGTTACCTTACCACCTTGTTTAGCAATCGATTTAGAAACGATTGTTGAAGATGTATTTGGTGCCATATGAATCATTTTTGCACCTGCGTGTTGGTGTTGACCTTTACCTGCTAGAGCGATTGATAATGTCATACCACGAGCGCCTTCACCTTTAAGGATACAAGCTGGGTACTTCATTGTTAACTTAGAACCGATGTTACCATCGATCCATTCCATTGTACCGTTTTCTTCAACAACTGTACGTTTTGTTACAAGGTTGTAAACGTTATTTGCCCAGTTTTGAATCGTTGTATAACGGCAGTACGCATCTTTACGTACAACAATTTCTACTACAGCCGAGTGTAAAGAGTTTGTCGTGTAAACAGGAGCTGTACAACCTTCAACATAGTGTACGTGAGCACCTTCATCTACAATAATTAACGTACGTTCGAATTGACCCATGTTTTCAGAGTTAATACGGAAGTAAGCTTGTAATGGCGTTTCCACTTTTACACCTGGTGGTACATAGATGAATGATCCACCTGACCAAACAGCCGAGTTTAGTGCAGCAAATTTGTTATCAGTGTAAGGAATCACTTTGCCCCAGTATTGTTTGAAAATATCTTCATTTTCACGTAATGCTGAGTCAGTATCTTTGAACACAATACCAAGGTCTTCAAGGTCTTGTTTCATGTTGTGATAAACAACTTCAGATTCGTACTGAGCAGATACACCTGCTAGGTATTTTTGCTCTGCTTCTGGAATACCTAATTTATCAAAAGTAGCTTTAATTTCATCAGGTACTTCATCCCAAGATTTTTGTGTAGCTTCTGATGGTTTTACGTAATACGTAATTTCATCAAAATCTAAATCTCCTAGGTCGCCACCCCATTGCGGCATTGGTTTTGTATAAAACGTTTCAAGTGCTTTTAAGCGGTATTCAAGCATCCACTCTGGCTCTTGTTTCATAGTTGAAATTTCACGGACGATTTCTTCAGTTAAACCACGTTTTGAACGGAAAATTGATACGTCCTTGTCATGGAATCCGTATTTGTAATCGCCAATATCAGGCATTTTTTTAGCCATCGTTTCTCCTCCGTTCATGCATTATTGTTATCTTGTTTCAAGCTCAGTTATCTTGCTTTGAGTGAAAGCACCAATAGTGACTTTCACTCAAATTTAGATATTATTGCTTTACACCTTTTTCCATCGCTTTCCAAGCTAATGTCGCACATTTAATACGTGCTGGAAATTGAGAAACACCTTGCAGTGCCTCAACATCCTCAAGGTCATATTTTTCGCTATAGTCTTCGCCCATCATCATTTTAGAAAAAATGTCAGCAAGCTCTAATGCTTCCTCTACTTTTTTCCCTTTAATAAGCTGCGTCATCATAGAAGCAGAAGACATTGAAATGGAACAGCCCTCACCGTCAAACTTCGCATCTTCTACAATACCGTCAGTCACTTTTAGCGTTAAGTGAATACGGTCTCCACAAGTCGGATTATTCATATCGATCGTAACAGCATCTTCTTCAATAGATCCTTTATTACGAGGATTTTTATAGTGATCCATAATGACTGAACGATATAGTTGATCTAAATTATTAAAAGACATCGCCAAAATACTCCTTCGCGGAACGTAACCCCGCAACTAGGCGGTCAATATCTTCCTCCGTATTATACAGATAGAAGCTTGCACGCGCTGTCGCTACTTGTTGAAGACATTTCATTAGTGGCTGAGCGCAATGATGTCCTGCACGAACAGCGATACCATTCATATCAAGAACCGTTGCCACATCATGTGGATGTACATCGTCTAGGTTAAACGTTACAAGTCCACAACGCTTCATTGGATCACGTGGGCCGAAAATTTTAAGTCCGTCAATTGTTTCAAGCTGATTCATCGCGTAGCCTGCAAGCTTATGCTCATGCTCCGCAATGTTATCTAACCCAATTTCAGTTAAGAAATCAATAGCGGCTCCTAAACCTACTGCACCTGCAATAATAGGAGTTCCACCTTCAAACTTCCACGGTAATTCCTTCCACGTTGAATCGTAAAGTCCAACAAAGTCAATCATTTCGCCACCAAATTCAATTGGCTCCATCTTTTCAAGGTGTTCCTTTTTACCATATAGTACACCTATTCCAGTTGGTCCGCACATTTTATGACCCGAGAACCCTAAGAAATCTACATCTAAATTCTGTACATCGATTTTCATATGTGGTGCTGCTTGTGCACCATCCGCTACCATTACAGCACCATTAGCATGTGCAATTTGAGCGATTTCTTTAATCGGGTTAATCGTTCCAAGGACGTTTGAAGCCATTGACACCGACACAATTTTTGTTTTAGGTGTAATTGTCGCACGTACCTTTTCTAGGTTAAGTGTGCCATCCGCTTCAAGCTCAATATATTTCAGCGTTGCATTTTTTTCCTTTGCTAGTTGTTGCCAAGGAATAATATTAGAGTGGTGCTCCATATGCGTAATAACAATTTCATCACCTTCAGCAACATTAGCACGACCATAACTTGATGCAACTGTATTTAAAGCAGTTGTAGTACCGCGAGTAAAAATAATTTCTTGTGTTGATGTCGCATTAATAAAATTACGAACCTTTTCACGCGCACCCTCATACTTGTCAGTTGCACGGTTTCCTAATGTATGCACACCACGGTGAACATTAGAATTATCGAATTCATAATAATGCTGCATTGCTTCAATCACTTGAATAGGCTTTTGAGAAGTTGCTGCGCTATCAAGGTAAACAAGCTTATGACCGTTTACTTCCTGATCTAAAATTGGGAAATAGCTTTTAATGTCTTTATTCATCATTAGCGAACTTTCCTTTCAATAACCTCCGTCAGTTGCTTTTGAACGCCTTCAATAGGTAATTGCGTAACAACTGGCGCAAGGAATCCATGGATAACAAGGCGCTCTGCTTCTGCTTTCGAGATACCACGACTCATTAAGTAGTAAAGTTGTAGTGGATCTACTCGACCAACAGATGCTGCGTGTCCTGCTGTTACATCGTCTTCATCGATCAATAGAATTGGGTTGGCATCGCCACGAGCTTTTTCAGAAAGCATTAACACACGTGATTCTTGCTGTGCATCTGCTTTTGTCGCACCGTGTTCGATGTAACCAATACCATTAAAGATTGATTGTGCTGCATCTTTCATTACACCATGCTTTAAGATATGACCATTTGAGTTCTTACCCCAGTGACGAACTTCAGTAGTAAAGTTAAGTTTTTGTTCACCGCGACCAACAACTACTGTTTTTGTATCAGCATGGGAACCGTCACCGATTAGATGTGTAATATTTTCAGAAATAGTATCTGAGTCATTCATTAAGCCAAGAGCCCAATCTACTTTCGCATCACGAGCTAGTCGTGCACGACGATTTACATAAGTAGTATATCCTTTTGCAAGTACATCAACCGCACCGTAAGTAACTTGTGCATTGTCTTGAACTACTACTTCAGCAATAATGTTTGCTTGACCTTTTGCTTCTTCAACTGTTGAAATATATGTTTCAACATAAGTTACAGCTGAATTTGCTTCAGCAACAACTAATACGTGGTTATATAATGAGGCTTCTGCGTTATCATTTAAGAATACTACTTGAAGCGGCTCTTCGATAATGACATTTTTAGGTACATATACGAACACACCACCGTTAACAAGTGCCGCATGAAGTGCTGTTAATTTATGCTCATCAACTTTTACAGCTTCTGTCATAAAGTACTTTTTAACAAGGTCGCCATGTTCACGAACCGCTGTTAAAATATCTGTAAAAATAACACCTTTATCAGCTAATTCTTGTGATGTTTTAATGAAAGCTGGTGTGTTATTGCGTTGAACATAAAGATTTTCTTGTGCCTCAAAATCAATTAAACCTTTTGCTTCTTCTGGTAATGCATCAAGTGAAGCAAATCCTTCACTGTCAACTGTATGAGTTGGGAAATTTACGAAATCCCATTTTGTAATATTTGTTCTGTCTGGTTTTGGCAAATCTAAACCAGTTACTTTGTCTAGTGCTGCCGCGCGAAGTTCTGTAAACCAAGCCGGTTCTCCATTTGCTTCTGAGAACGAGCGCACGTCCTGTACTGTTACAGGCAAGTTAAGTTCCACTGTCATGCTAGTTCGTCCTCCCTCTTATGCTTCTTGTTCTTCAGTTTCTTCTTCGATACCTAATTCTTTTTTAATCCAGTCATAGCCTTCCGCTTCTAAACGTTGTGCTAATTCTTCTCCACCTGATTTAACAACGCGACCTTGCATCATTACGTGTACATGGTCTGGTGTAATGTAGTTAAGTAGACGTTGGTAGTGAGTGATCATTAAGCAGCCGAATCCTTCTCCACGCATTGCATTAATTCCTTTAGAAACAACTTTAAGTGCGTCAATATCAAGACCAGAGTCAATTTCATCTAAAATGGCGAAAGTTGGTTTAATCATCATTAATTGAAGAATTTCGTTACGTTTTTTCTCACCGCCAGAGAAACCTTCATTTAAATAACGTTGTGCCATATCTTCGTGCATTTCAAGGAATTCCATGTTTTTATCTAATTCACGGATAAATTTCATTAAAGAAATTTCATCGCCCTCTTCACGGCGTGCATTAATAGCTGAGCGTAAAAAGTCAGCATTTGTTACACCAGCGATTTCAGAAGGATATTGCATTGCTAGGAATAAACCAGCTTGAGCACGCTCGTCTACTTCCATTTCTAGTACATTTTCGCCATCAAGTTCTACTGTACCAGAAGTTACTTCATATTTTGGGTGACCCATAATCGCAGAAGCTAGTGTTGATTTACCAGTTCCGTTTGGTCCCATGATTGCATGAATTTCATTTGTATTAATTGTAAGGTTTACGCCTTTTAAAATCTCTTTCCCGTCGATTTCAACGTGAAGATCTTTAATAACTAAAGTTGACATGAAAATACCTCCATAGTGTGTTCAGTGAATGGTGAACCATTCCTTAATTATCATCATTCTAATCTTAACTGAAAATCGTTCTCTATGCAAACCATTTCAATCACTTTCATTTTCATCTGAAACAATCCTTAATAATAAAGAGTTTGCAAGCATTTTCAGATTATTGCTAATCGTCATTGACAATGAGAATCAACTTTCCTCATTTTCAATGAAATAAATCTAATTGAGAATCAGTTTCATCTAGCTACATAGTGAAAACCCCGCAGAAAGTGCGAATTGTAGCTGTTTTGTGACAAAAATGTATAAATATCAATACCAATACTATAACCTTTTTTATTAGAATGGAATCAAATAAAAGAAAGATTCTCGAGAGTACTAGCTAGTATAACTTGGGTTGATTTCCTTTTTGGCTTGGCGCTTTCATGGGGACCGGAAATCAACTTATTAAACATGGTATTAGTTTTAACCAATGTCGTTCTAAATTTCAGGTGGGCAAAATTATAAATGTAGATAATGCATTTTTTACTGTATTTTTCTCTTTTGCTGTTTTCGTATACGATTATGTTTGGATATAATGCAGTTTCAGGAGGCTTTCAAAATGTGGAGATTTGTATATGTATGAAGCAGTATTAAATTAAAGAAGCACAAAGTCTCTATCTAAAAGAAGAAAGTAATTAATATAAAAATACAGATATAAAAGAAGAAACGGCGTAAAATATTATACAAATAGGGAAAATCATCGACTGTTTATTGATTTCTCTCAAATCACCCGATTCTTTTTTCATCTCTTTGTAATAATATGTCGTCATAAACACGCCGCCCAGCAATAACACACCGCAACCGAAATACGAAACAATGTCCACTTCTATTGCTTTACCCATTTCGATCGCCACTACCGCTATAAAATATATAAAGGCTGCAAACAAATAAAAAGCTTTTTCCTTCCTCTCTAATTTTCTACTTTTCTTTTTCTCTACTTTATACCAATGTTTCAAATCTTCTTGTGACACGTACTGCGCAACAATGGCTTCTACTTGTTTCGCACATTTCTTTTGAACTTTAACCATATAAAAACCTTCGTATTCTTCAGACGACCGCTTTAAAACATCTTTGATTCCTATTTCAAACGGAATGTTACTTTTCTCTAAGTGTTCGATAATTGCCAGGACAGTATCTTCTGAATGTCCAATCAATATTTTCTTTTTAAACAAATGCTACACCTCTTACGAAAGATAAATCATGCTTAATTATACTATTTCATTCGCCTATTACTGAAATCCAAAATATAACAATATTCAACTCTTTCGTTTAGCAACACTCTTTGAGAAAATAATCTTCACCTTACTTCCTTGAGCTCCAATTAAAGCTTGCTAGCCATCATTTGTTTATTGACAATCATTTTTCATCTTAAATAGTATATAATTAAGGTATAATCAATCGTATTTTTCGATTAATAGAGGTGAATATCTAGTGGAGTTACGTCAATTACGTTATTTTGTTGAAGTTGCTGAGCGTGAACACATTTCAGAAGCTGCCGAACATCTTCATGTTGCTCAATCTGCAATAAGCCGACAAATTGCTAATTTAGAAGATGAATTAGGCACACCACTTTTTGAACGTGTCGGACGAAATGTTAAATTGACACCGATTGGAAGAATATTTCTCGAGCACACAATTACTGCTTTAAAAGCCATCGATTTTGCCGCAAAACAAGTTGAAGAATATTTAGATCCTGCTAAAGGTACAATAAAAATCGGTTTTCCAACGAGCTTGGCTAGCTATGTATTACCAACTGTTATTTCAGCCTTTAAGCGCGAATATCCAGATTTACAATTCCAGCTCCGCCAAGGCTCCTATCGTTTTTTAATTGATGCAGTCAAAAATCGTGAGTTAAATTTAGCTTTTTTAGGCCCTCTTCCACCAAGGGACGAATCGATCCATTCAACAATATTATTTACTGAAAATATTGCCGCATTACTGCCAGCAAAACATCCATTAGCCAAAAAAGAAAGTATTCAGCTTGCCGATTTACGTAACGATTTATTTGTATTATTCCCAGATGGATACATATTACATAAAGTAGCTATGGATGCCTGCCGAGCTGCAGGCTTCTCGCCAAACGTCATCTCCGAGGGTGAAGACTTAGATGCACTAAAGGGTCTTGTCGCTGCAGGCATCGGGGTCAGCTTATTACCAGAAAGCTCATTGTATGATTCAGCTGCCCGCTTCACAGTAAAAGTACCAATTAAAGCACCAGTGATCCCAAGAACAGTCGGTATTATTTCACCTGTAAACCGTGAAATTGCACCATCAGAAAAAATATTTTTAGACTTCGTAACAAATTTCTTTTCACGCCTTTCTCAATTCCAATAAAAAAATCGCCGAAGTTGGCGATTTTTTTGGTCTAAGGTGTTCCATTCTTCAGAGCTGTTTTATCCACGGTTATGGCTGTTCTTTCCGGCGCTCTGATTTCTATCCGTCACTTCGGCTCTTCTTTCCGTCGCTCTGACGATTCTTTCCGTCGCCTCGGCTCTTCTTTCCATCGCTCTGATTTCTATCCGTCACTTCGGCTCTTCTTTCCGTCGCTCTGACGATTCTTTCCGTCGCCTTGGCTCTTCTTTCCATCGCTCTGATTTCTATCCGTCACTTCGGCTCTTCTTTCCGGCGCTCTGATTTCCATCCGTCACCTTGGCTCTTCTTTCCGTCGCTCTGACGATTCTTTCCGTCACCTCAGCTCTTCTTTCCGTCGCTCTAATTTCCATCCGTCACTTCAGCTCTTCTTTCCGTCGCTTTGATGATTCTTTCCGTCGCCTCGGCTCTTCTTTCCGTCGCTTTGATTTCTATCCGTCACTTCGACTCTTCTTTCCGTCGCTCTGACGATTCTTTCCGTCGCCTCGGCTCTTCTTTCCATCGCTCTGATTTCTATCCGTCGCTTCGGCTCTTCTTTCCGTCGCTCTGGTTTCCATCCGTCACTTCGGCTCTTCTTTCCGTCGCTCTGACGATTCTTTCCGGCGCTTCGGCTCTTCTTTCCGGCGCTCTGATTTCCATCCGTCACTTCGGCTCTTCTTTCCGTCGCTCTGACGATTCTTTCCGTCGCCTTGGCTCTTCTTTCCATCGCTCTGATTTCTATCCGTCACTTCGGCTCTTCTTTCCGTCGCTCTGACGATTCTTTCCGTCGCCTCGGCTCTTCTTTCCGTCGCCTTGGCTCTTCTTTCCATCGCTCTGATTTCTATCCGTCACTTCGGCTCTTCTTTCCGTCGCTCTGACGATTCTTTCCGTCGCCTCGGCTCTTCTTTCCATCGCTCTGATTTCTATCCGTCACTTCGGCTCTTCTTTCCGTCGCATCGGCAATTCTATCCGCAACTTTGACTGTGCTATCCACGATTCTAACGTTTCTATCCGCGAGTTTGACTGTTCTGGCTGGTTTTATCCGTCACCTCGGCTTTTCTTTCCGCCGCTCTCGCCTTTCCATCCATCGCATCGGCTCTTCCATCCGTCACTCCGGCAATTCTTTCAATCATTCCTTTGATTGTTCGTTAATCCATTGTAATGTTTTTGAGCTTAGACCTCCGGCACGCCATAAAACAACCTCATTGTAGCTTCTTTTTTGCACGTGCGCTGTCCATTTTTTAAGTGTTTCTTGATCGGCGTACCAAACTTCATGCTTAACATTTTGTTCATCTAAAAAAGTGAAGTAAGCCGCACCACTTGCTTGATCGCGTTGTTTAACTGCTTTCGTTTTGTTTAGTAAGTCCTCTGCCTCAACCTCCGTTAAAGCAACCGTCTTGCCTTGATTTATCCATTGGAATCCGCCAGTTGAGAAGGCAATCGCTAATTTTTGATTAGACTTTTTAATTTTTTTTACTAATTCATTTAAAAATGAATAGGTCGCCTTTGCACCTGGGCCACTATGATATCCATGCACATTATAAGCCATCACTGTATATTTAGGCCCACTCGGTAATTTAATATTAAATGGAAACTCCGGCTCTAGTACGACATGTAATGAAACATCCTTTTTTAATAGCTGTTCATAAAGTTCCTCTATGAATTGGACGTACCTAGAGAGATCCTCTTTCGCAACCTTTTCATAATCAATTTCGATACCATTCACATTGTATTGTTCAACAACCTGCATAATATTATCAATATGTTGTTGCCTTGATGATGCATCTTTAAACAACCGATGTAATAACGCACTATCCTTCTGAACAATTGGGGCGTTATCTGTAACGTAATCGTTAATTAACGTGAGTATTACATGATGTGATTCATTAAATTGTTGTTGTGTTTGTTTCAATGTTTCTATTGCATCTTCAGTTAATAATAATTGGTCATTCTTATTAAAATAAGCTCCAAAAACGTGAATGTCTTGTAAGCCCTGTTGTGAATTTTTCACATCCTCGATGGCAGATTTATTTTGCCATTCAGGTAACCAAATCGATAATTGAAGGTTGTCTTTGTACTTCAAACCTTCCCTTGCCTGAACAGGTGCTTCTTTACTATTACTACAAGCTGTGATAATTAGCAGTGCTATACAGATAAACAGAAAAATTTTTTTCACTTGAATTTAGTTCCCCCCGTTTTAGAAGGTTTCAATAAAGAAATCAACAACATTATTAAATAAAGTCAATGTTTTGTGCTTTACTTTATCGAAATTCGTATATTGGTTAGTAAAAAGCGTCTGATCGTTAACATCTGTAATCAAAATATCTTCGATGAATGTATCATAAATATCATCTGCATACTGTTCATGCGATGTTTCTTTTTTACTGAACAACGCACCAAATCCAATTTTAGATCCTTGAATGTCAGGATTTACTTGAATTGTCTTGGATAATACATTATCTACACTTATGTCGATTTTACCATTTTCTACATTAATGTTAAATACTCTCTTTTTTGTTAAGTTTCGCGGATACTCTTCCTCGTCAATTCTAGAGCCTTTTTGCGTATCCAGATAATCGTATACAGTAGCCTTATTAAATGCATACTCTTCTTCATTCCACTTTATTTCGTTTAACGGGAAACGTTCTTTTTCAATAACGCTTGCCTGTGGTGATTTTTCAGAAACAACAATCTCATTATCGATTAATGCCACCCGAATATAGCTATTATATTTTTCATCATAGTTTAAATAAATAGATTGTTGTCCTACGACATTCCCTTTAAAGGCAAAGTTTACATTATATTTCTCTGGCAGAGTTTCCTTTAATATTATCCGTCCTTCACTAGAAGGTTCCGATGTTATTGTAATCTCATTATTTTCAAATTCTGCTGCCCCCTTCAATACTGACCATTCTTTGGCACGTTCAGAATCTCCGACTTCAAATGCTACATTTTGCTTACTCGCTTGGCGGATTTTCATCATCACATGATTGGTAGACCAATAGGGGGATACTTGTAATCTACTTAAATTATAGAGATCAGTATCCGCATCATTATATGCCCCTAGCTCCAAATTGAAATGCATTTTAAACATATCCTTAATTTCTTTATTATTCGCACTTTCAACTAACGAATCCATATTATTATAAAGTGAGTTGGCATGCATAATAGCATAGGCTTTTGGAACTTCTCCTAATTCCCCCTCATAAATATCATGCATTAGCTTGTAATCTTTTCGGATACGCTTTTCCATTTCTTGTCGCGTTTCACTTGGAATCATATATTGATTGCGAATGAAGTCCATTAAATAATGATTATAATATTCGATAGTCGTTTTATTCGGTACATTATTTTCATCTTTTACACCTAACGACTGTCCTTTATCGTTATACATATTAATATATGTCAGACGGTACCCATTAGAGCCCAACTCCCAATAGCCACTTTTCTTCATGAGTAATAAGTCTTTCGGCTTTAAAAATTTGTTGTCCCGTGTATCCATTTTATTGGCGTACGTAAACATGGTAGCTTTATAATTGAGATCCTCCATGATGTTTTGAGCAAATATACTAGAATCTGTACGTCCATCTTCAAATGATAAATACAACGCCTTTTCTGGCAATGGTTTGTTTTTCTGATAAAAATCTAAAATATCCTGCTGAGTAACGGTTTTATAGCCTTGACTTTCAAGCAGTGCTAGTTGCTTTCTCAAATTCTCTTTAGATACATATTTAGGAGATTCACCCCTGCTCACTCCAAAATATGATAATGCAATGAAACCATCTTCATTCACTAAAGGAACCGTTTCCTCTACCCTTTTATCCGTTAAAAATACCACACGTATTAAAATAACAGCTAAAAATACAACGATCATCGTTTGAACAATTGATCGTATTATTTTCCTTCGATTCTTTTTAGCTGGATTTAATGCAACATTTTTTTCACTCATTCCTTCTCACCCATTTTGCTAATTTTTAGAATCGAAAATCGAGATTTTCGTAATTTTTGTTTTTCTAATTTCTTTTCTTTAGCGATGACATCTTGAGGTGTTTCTCTCGTTCCCCAAGTTGATTTCCAAAATGTTACCCATGCAACAGGCATTTGCCACAGCAAAATAAATTCATAGAAAAGTACAAAGATAAAACCAAACGTCCACAATTTACTTTTTCTAAAGAAAAGATGGGCCAAGCTCATTAACATTGCCATCAATAACAAGCCCATTAAAAATGTAGTTGGAAAAATGCCATGCATAATTGGTACATAAACTAAATTGTAAACAACAACAATAGGCGCTGCTATTGGTACGATTAAACCGATGATGAAGAAAAGAAACATAAAAGGTTCCTTCTTCCACATAAATAAAAATGCTCGTAATGATTCGCGTAGCCATGATCGTTTCCATCTCATTTGTTGAGATAAAAAGACTTTTGTATCGGATGGAACAATTGTAGAACATACAGCATTGTCCTGATATCCCGTTCGATGTGTTTTCAAAATATAGTTTGTCATACTACGGTCATCCCCGAATGTCGCAGGCTGTCCAAGAAATTTTTGGTTTAACCATGCTGTCTCGTTCTTCAAAATAAGCTCTTTTCGATAACATGCTAAAGGTCCAGATAAACAAGTGACTGTATCGAACCAAGATTCAGCAGCTTTCATGATCCGAAAGGCTATATAATAGCGAACTGTTTGCAATTTTGTCAGAGCATTTGTAAATTTATTTTCCACTTCTGTTCTTCCAGCCACACCACCCATTTTAGGATCTTGGAAAGGCTGTACTAAATTTCGAATGGCATGAGGTTCTAAAAAACTATCAGAATCTACAAAAACAACTAAATCATGTTTAGCAAGATGCACTCCTGCCACTAAAGCCTCACGTTTCCCCCCATTTTGAGGTAGTTTATAGAAGCTTAAACGATCCTCCGTTTTAAAACGCTCACCCTCGCTATGAATAAGGTCAATCATTTCTTTTGCTTTTTCCTCAGTTCTATCTGTCGAACAATCATCTACAACAATAACCTCTAGTTTGTCTACAGGATAATACTGATTAATACAACTTAACACTGTTCTATGAATCCATTGTTCTTCGTTAAATACTGGAATAATAATAGAAACGCCTGGTTCAAACTTAGGGTTTATCGGAACATTCCTATAGAAAATACCAAATAAATATCTACTTAAAAGAAAAGTTGCAGCAATAATACTATATAGATATAAGAATTTATTGAATCTAAAATAAATGACACTTTCAGCCCGCATTAACATAACGATTAGAGAAACTATCAATAAAAAAATACTTGCCATAAAGATTGATAGTCCCCATCGTTTTTTTAACATATAGTCATTTAAAGGCTGTAAAAATTCACATGCATAATAGCATCTAGTTTCACCATCTACTTCTTTTGTAAAGTGACGAACAACTTTCGCTTTTACCTTTACCTTAGATTCATAGCCCTCCGGCATCGCACCACCAGGTATAGTAAATTTCATCGTAATAATTTCATCTATTAAAAAATTAGTAGGACTATTGGAAAATACAAGGATACCTGTAACCGAGATATCCTCCGCATAATATTTGTCACTTCCCTTTTGCTTTGCTCTTTTAATTTGTACTTCAAAATTCGTTTCATAGCGTAAACTTAACAGTTGTAAGCGATATATTTCATTGACATCTGTAGGATCGATTTCTTCCTTTTGATACGAAGCACCTCGACGATTAACGAGACTTCGTACATGTTCTGGGTCAGGAATATTCGATAAAATGCGTCGATCAGAGCGTGGTATCGTTAATATCTCTTTTTTCTTATTCATGATTATCAATTCACTTTCTTATTTGAATCTTCTTCAATCCAAGTCGACATTTTCACAAAACTATACCCATCTTTTTGCAACTTTTCAATGATTAATGGCAATGCCTCAACTGTTTTTGTACCGTCTAAAATGTGCATAACAATCACCTTTCCTGGAGCAATTCTAGTCATCACACGATTATAAATATCTCGAACGGTATATTTTAAATTCCAATCGAATGATGCTATATCATACATAGCAATAGATTTGATACCTGTAGCGGCAATAATTTTCGCTGACTCCTCATTAATAGCACCTTTATTAGGCCTGAAATACAGCAAAGGTTCTTTCTGTAAGGCATATGTTAACGCCCTATGTGCCATCACGACATCCTTTTGTAACTCTTCTGGTGTCATTGTCGTAACATCAAGGTGATTGTAAGAATGGCTTGCGACCTCATGTCCTCTCTCAACAATTAATCGTGCTAATTGCGGGTCTTTTTCTACACCTTTGCCAATTAAAAAGAATGTAGATTGAACATGATACTTATCAAGAACATCTAAAATTTCTTTAATTCTCTCCTCACTTGCCCAATCATCGAAGGTTAAAGCAACTTCCTTTTTTGAAGTATTTTTACGGTAGAACATATTGGGTTTAACATTTTTGTAATCTGGGTTCATTTTAATAGCATCATAGCCTGCAATTTCCTCTAACGATTTTGCTAAATATTGTTCATCTATGACATCCGTTAATGTAGAGAAAACGTATCCTCTTTCTTCCCCTACTTTCGACAGTAGTGGTATAACATCTATAATCGCATGATTAATGTATGTGTTTAAATGAATAACAGATCCGCTGTTGATAAAGCGATGAATATAATCCACAATTTCCTCAGCACTTTGCATATTGCGATCTTTCGGATTAATAGAAGACTCTACAACTCCCTTCATATTGAGGGTTTTAGCCGCTAAACGCATATTGTCAGTTGAGTCACCGGAACGACTACGAACGTATTTCGGTGTATAACCTAATTGCTCTTCAAAAACTTCATTCGCCAAATAAATTTCTTTATACGTTTCTTCATAATTTAAATCAGTCATTTCAGTAAATGTTAATGTTCCGTTTTCTACCTCGTGACCTTTAGCTAAAATGTCCTTCACTAACTCCGGATCTTGCGCTACTCGTGTACCTTCTACAAAGAATGTTGCCTTCATGTTAAATTGATCCAATACCTTTAATAGACGCTGCATTGTTTCATTGTCCGCAAGCCCATTAAAGGTTAATGCTACCTTTGGACTAATAATGCCTATGTGACTATAAGTATCACTCATCGTCCCATCATGTTCCTTTACCTCAATTGTTGAATCAACTGGTTTAATCTGATTTTGAGTAGACGCTTGACACCCAGCTAAAAATAAAATGATGAATAGACTACATAATTTTAGTCGTATCATTTCTAAAGAATCCCCTTATAATTTGTAATAATTTTCATTCTTAAATAGATATTGGGTGTTTCTCGTATCAAAAATTAAAGCAGCATGTTGATCAATTAAGGAATAATCAATGGTTGTATGATTCGTTAAAATAACGACAGCATCAGCCTTTTGAATTAATTCTCGTGTTAGTGAAACAGTGTTAAAAATGTCATTATCAACTGAAAATGTTCTGATAAATGGATCAATAACCTTTAGATCACACTGCTTTTCCTTTAATTCCCTAATAACATGTAGTGCTGGTGATTCTCGGAAATCATTAATATTAGGCTTATAAGTAATGCCAATAACTACAATCTCTGCCTCATTTATTTCTTTTTCCTGTGCATGTAAATAATTTTCTAGTCTTTCAACTACAAAGTTCGGCATGGAATCATTAATTTTATCTGCTGCCTCAATTAATGTTGCAGAAATACCATGCTGCTGGCCAGCCCATAATAAATATTTAGGGTCTACTGGTATACAATGACCGCCAACTCCAGGGCCAGGTGTAAATGGCATAAAACCATAAGGCTTTGTTGAGGCGGCTTCAATCACTTCCCACACATCAATATCCATCTTATGGCAAATCTGACTTAATTCATTAACTAGGGCAATATTAATTTGCCGAAATGTATTTTCTAGTAACTTTTCCATTTCAGCAACGTTTGGACTTGTTACAGCAAACACATTTGTATTGATTACTTTTTCATAAAAAAGCTTGGAAACTTCTAAACAAGCTGCTGTTATGCCGCCAACTACTTTAGGCGTATTGGAAACTGAAAAATTTAAATTTCCAGGGTCCACACGTTCAGGAGAATAAGCTAAAAATATATTTTTCCCAATTACGAAGTTACCTTTTTCAAGGATTGGTTGAACTACTTTTTCGGTTGTTCCGGGGTAAGTTGTACTTTCAAGAATTATTAAAGTATTAGGGGACATGTTTTGTTCGATTGCATTAGCTGCATCAACAATATACGAGATATTAGGTGCTCCATCTGCGGTCGTAGGTGTCGGTACACATATAATAATGACATCTACATGTGCAAGTTTAGCAAAATCATTTGTCGGCTCAAGGTTCTCTTCATAAATTGCTTTTTCGATAATTGCATTTGACATATCAGCAATATAGCTAACACCACTTTTTAATTTAGAAATTTTTTCATTGTCTTTATCGAAACCAATTACTTCAAAACCTTTATTGACGATTTCTAAGGCTAATGGAAGCCCCACATAGCCAAGTCCTATAACCCCAATTACAGCGCTTCCTGTTTTGATTTTTTTTGATAAAGCTAATATCGGTGACTCAATTTTTATTCCCATAAGCAATTACTCCTGTCTAAGTTATTTTAAATTCAAAGACTACTTCTCAATTGCTAATTCTTTTTACGCTTCATTCTTTTGTATTATGAATTACCCTCATTCCCACACCCATTCTCAGTAATATAATCCACAAATTTGAAATTTATATCTCTTCACACATATAGTACTAAATAAAACTAAACATTTTCTAAACAAATTCCATATAAAATGAAAAAATAACTATCTTATCGCATTTTTTTCTAACAAAATTTTAAATTCAATTCTTTAGCACTACATTTTTTTCAACAACTCCCTACATAATCGTGAAATTTTATTGAATTTTAGTAAGCACAAACTGTAATAATTTGTAACAAAAAAATTCACTATTCTTTTAGGGCTATTTAATTATTAGTAAATCCATGCACTCTGTCATTAATCTTTAAGAAAACTCCAACATCTGTATAACAGCTAAATCCTAAGAAAAAAAAATCGCCGTAGCAGGCGATTTTTTTGCTTAGATGATGTTGTCCATGACTCATCCTGTATTAATTTGTTTTTTTGTTGAAACGATCAACAATCATAGATAATGCGCCATCTCCAGTTACATTTGTAGCCGTACCAAAGCTATCTTGCGCTAAGTACAATGCTATCATAAGTGCAACCATTGTTTCATCGAAGCCGAGCATTGATTGCAGTAAACCAATTGCTGCCATGACTCCTCCTCCTGGAACACCTGGTGCAGCAACCATCGTAATACCTAGCATAAAGATAAAGCCGATATATTGTACAAAACCTATATCTATACCATTCATCATCATAACACCTAAAGAACAAGTGACGATTGTAATCGTACTACCTGATAAATGAATGGTTGCAAACAGTGGGATTGTAAAATTCGTTACTTTTTCTGAAGCCCCTGTTTTTTGCGATTGTCGCAATGTAACTGGAATAGCTGCAGCTGAAGATTGTGTACCCAATGCTGTAAAATACGCAGGCAGCATTGTTCGAAGTAACATAAATGGGTTTTTCTTATTTAAAGCTCCCGCAGCAGTGTATTGCACTAGCAATATTACCCAATGCATCACAATTATAAGTACGAAGACAATTGCGAAGACAGATAAAATTTTTGCGACTTGCCCACCAAACGTCATGTTCAAGAAGATACCAAAAATATGAAATGGTAAAAGTGGGATAATAACAAATGAAATTAATTTTTCAATAATCTTATTAAACTCTTCAAAACCGCGTTTCATCACATCACTTTGAATGGCTGTCATTCCAATTCCTACGATAAATGCAAAAATTAATGCTGACATAACACCCATTAATGGCGGCATTTCAACTTTAAAGAATGCCTGTGCTAAAAATTCCTCTGGGTTTTTCATGCTTTCCATAGCACCACTTGATATGAAATTGGGTAACACATTTCGCGCTACCAAAAAGGCAAATATTCCTGCAATGATTGTTGAGAAATAAGCAAAGAATGTTGCCAAACCTAATAATTTCCCGGAGCCTTTCCCAAGCTGAGCAATGCCCGGAGCAATAAATGCAATAATAATAAGTGGTACAACAAAATTTAAAAAATTACCGAATAAGCCATTGAATGTTGCAAATATACGTACAATTGGCTCTGGCATAAAGCTTCCGAGTATTACCGCTAACAAAATAGCAACAATAATTTTTGCCAATAGACCAAATTTAAGCTTCATTATATTGTCCTCCTTAAAAATACAACTGTCTTTCTAGAATGTATTAGTAGTAATTTAACATAAACAATCGTGAGAATATACAGTTTGATAAATAGTCGGAATTATAAAATATTTTTATATTTTCGAACAAAATAGTTCGTCACCATAACGTGGGGTTGATTTCCGTTTCGACTGGGGGGCTTTGTAGCTGTCGCTTTGCTTTCGCTACAGAAAACATTTGTTGCTGCCGCTTTGCTTTCGCTACAAAAAACATTTGTTGCTGTCACTTCGCTTTCGCACAGATAAAACATTTGTTGCTGTCGCTTCGCTTTCGCACAGATAAAACATTTGTTGCTGTCACTTCGCTTTCGCACAGATAAAACATTTGTTGCTGTCGCTACAGAGCAAGCTTCCTGGGGGCGTCCGATAGCTGCTTCACTCGCGATGCTCGCTCCAGGGTCTCGGGCCAACTGGTCACGAAGGCGTTATCACAGGCCGTGATGCTTTTAGCCTTCGTTCCTTTATTGCTAATCCCCAAGGAGTCGCTTAGTCCCCACTCTATCAACGATCATCCCAAATTTTAGTAATAAACAAAAAAACTTAGAATAGGCAAAAACTTACCTATCCTAAGCTCTCATTTAATATGCTTTAAATAATTTTTGTAAAATATAATATGATTGTTTTAGACGCTCTTCAAACTTAGGTGTTTGCCATGGTTCCCAAGTATAAGGTGAAAGTTTCGGTAAGACTTGACCATTTGTCTCTGGTAAAGATTTTACAACCTTACCGTCTTTATCTACAAAAACGGCACCAATATAAATATTATCGACTTTAGTCGAAGCTTCCTTCCCATCCTTATATAGATCTCCGATAAACTCACGCTGGCTCGGATCTTTTGCTTGGATTAGTAGCCAAGGAATTCTTAGCTCAATCACATTATCATCCGTCCACGTATAGTCCACTAACGAATTGTAATCTTTTGCTTTTGGATTGGCGTTCCCTTGAAGCAGCTTCCCGGTTTCATAATAACTAAAATCGGTTGTAATTTTTTGCTCTGGTAAATATAGCTGTTTATTTAGCACATAGTTAATCGGTGCAAACTTACCACTATTTTTTGTCACAGCTGCCATACGAGGCGGAATCATTTTTAAATTGTGACCGTAAAAATAATCATAAAAATCATAGTACTGATCTATGACAACTCGAGAGTCTTCACTTTTATTTAATTCCACCATAAAATCTACACCATTTGAAAATGTCATATCTTTTATTGATGTCGCCGAAGTATTCCCTTGATTTGGTACTACATCAAGTAAAATACGAGGTGAAGCTTTTTCTAAAACATCACTTTTTAATTTGAAATACAAATATCTTTCATCATAATCGACAGCAAAATCTGTTGTATCTGGAGGTGAGGTATTGTACAGTTGTGTACCTTTCCACTCTGTTGTATTGCCGTCTACTTTTACTTTAAATCTATCAAAGCTTAGCACGCCAAATTGCTGTTCGTTCGTTTGTGCATTGGACCAAAATGGTCGACGATTCGGGTCATCATAATCCATCGTATTCCAAGTTCGCTTAAACCACTCGTCCTGCCATGTAAAGATAAGACCTCCTAGCAAGCCTTCATGCATAATATCTTCATATAAATGTTGAAGTGTTTCACCCTGCTGCTGTTCGGACATATGCCCCTGATTCCAGCCATAAACATTTTCATGTGTCATCCCGCGAGCTGCTGGGATTCCAAATTCCGCAATAAGGACAGGCATACGATGAGCTTGATGTAAGTCTTTTAAATATCCTGCATAACTATTGTTATTGCCCCGGAAATCTTTATAATTTAAATATTTTTGGTCGAAGTTAAAGAAGTCAGGGTAATATGGATACACATGATAAGAAGCAAATTGTCCTGGCGCCTGCATTTCACCCTTCGTATAAATGACATTTGGATTGACTCCAACCAAATCTTCATCCTCAGAAGGTTCAGAAGGATGGTCTAGCAAGTCGGTTGTTACCCAGTTTGTGAAGCTCATTGGGCGAATCCAATTGTATTTATCCTTTTCATAAGTAGTAATAAGATCCATTTGCTCCGCTAACCAATGCTCAAATGGTGCAGCATTTTTCGTTTCAAAATACGTCCCATTGTATTCGCCTATATTAGCGTGTTTTTCGTTCGTACCGACTACCATGTGCGGATACCATTCGATTCCTAGCACCCAGCCAATAACAAATTTTGAAACGTCAACATCGTATAAGCCTGAAGCATGTCCTGCTACTGGCTTCACATAAGTATTACCGTGGATAACATCTACCATGCGCTTCATTTCTACTTGGAAATCCTTTAAGGTAGTTTCATCATAGGCATCTAGTGAATCTGACAAGCCTTCCTCATTAATCCACACACCATGCAATACATACAATGGTTTATCTGGGTTTTCCTCATTGTATTTAGCAAGTGCCCGATAAAAACCTGGTGGGTGTAATGTATAGACGCGAATCGTATTGGCATTCATCTCAGCAATTTGACGGAACCAGCGATAGTACTCTTCTTCCGTAATTGCCGCCTCGCCAGGGAATGCTCCCGGTTTCCCCATACCGATATTAACGCCCTTAAAGACTAGCGGCTCCCATTTCCCATCGTGTAAGACTTCAAATGATTCACCTTTAATACGTGCATTATAATTTTGTTTTTCATGATTAACGTTTTCCTTAACCTCTTTTTGCTCAAACGTTTCAAAAATTTTATGCATGACTGGTATATAAATCGACCAGTAAAATGAACTATCTGCATACTTCTCAGCATATTTATAAATAGTCGGTAAACCCTTTATTTTATAAAGGTTCGGTACCCGTGACATATCGTTGAAATCTCCAGCAAAGTAATAGCTTGTCGTGTAACGTTTATCCTGTGAAACGATAGCCGCAAATTGCTGCGGAATATCGTTGTCCTTTAATAGTTTTTCTCCACCTTTTGTTAAGTCCCATTTATAATTAGCAAGAGCATCCTCCGCATATTTAGGCGTGATAATATCAAACCAATAGCCATATTCTGCACTAGCGGAGGTATTAAAAAATTTTTGCCCTTCTTCCGTAAATTGCACCTGAATACCTTCTGTTTTTACATGCTTGTCCAGTTCCAGCACAATGAGCTTTTCGGTAATTTCATTAAATAAAAGAAAGCCACCGCCCTTATATGGCCAATTATCACCATGTTCATCTATGACCCATTGTGGGATTTCTGAGTTTTTATGATAATCAAGCTCATCAAAATAACGCCCAATCCATCCAGACCATGATATGCCTAAATAGTCTTGTAGCTCTTTTCTAACTGCCTCTGATGTTGGTGACGCAAATGTATTGTATTCAGCTATAAGCATACTTTTCTTGTTGCTTGCTAAACGACCTACTATTGATTGCCATTCTTCCATTTCTAAGCCACCAACAATTTTTTCTGAGCGTTTACCTAAACGCTTTTTTTCATTTAAATCATCCTTATAAACACCATACATATCTGCCAAATAAATAACATCATAATTGCTATAGTCGGTCGGAAACTTTTTTTCAGATACTCTTTTCGTTTTATCATTCGGAATCGTACCATAGTAATTTTTTTGTGCATCATATGGTTGATGATCAATTGTGTATTTATAATGGTTTAAAAACCAGTTCACACCTAAATGCTCTCGATAGGTTTCGTTCGGAACCGTTTTATCTAGGATCGCGACGTTCAGCGGTTTTTCATCGCTCAAATACCACCATGCTATAGGTGTAACAATGAGAATTAGAGTAGCTATGACCCCTATATATATTCGCTTCATACACTTTTCTCCTTTTCAGCAATGCCGACACGCTTCATATTGCCCCAATCGCTTTTTCTTAGCACAAACCGAACTAATCCCTCACAGCGCCATAAAAGAGTGAGTGGTCGATACCAAAAAATTTCAGTAAATGCTAAAAGTATCATTCGTAATAGCTCTTTCTTTCTCGGGTACGTGTTCATTGTCCATGCCTCGAATAGTATAGATGCAATTGAAAAAATTACTCCATAAATAACGAAGAGCAACAACAATATTACCGCTACTTCATAATAGATTTTCCCAAAGAAGAATGCTACTACGATATAAATATAACCACCTAGCTCAACAATTGGACCTAGGCATTCTACAAGCCAAAAATAAGGCAATGCAATAAACGCTAACAAGCCATATTTGGGGTTGAATGTCATCGTTTTATGTTTCCAAAGACTTTCAAATAATCCCTGATGCCAACGTCTACGTTGATTTCGCAAAACCCCTAATGTCTGAGGTGCTTCCGTCCAGCACACAGGATCTGGTACAAATTCTATACGTTTCTTTTCTTTTTTCTTTCTTATCAAACGGTGAATATTCACGACAAGCTCCATGTCTTCTCCAATAATATTCGTTGAATAACCGCCCGCTTCCACAGCCCATTCCTTCGAAAAGACACTAAATGCTCCGGAAATAATAAGCACAAGATTAAATTTACTTAAAGCGATTCGCCCCATTAAAAAAGCTCGCAAATATTCTATTATTTGCATGATGACTAAGTAGTTATTCGGTAAGTGGGTTTCAGTAACAGAACCAAGCTGCATTGTCGCTCCATTGGCAATTCGAATATTTCCTCCTGCCGCAATCACTTCACCATCAGATAAAATAATTGGCTTCATTACACGAAGTAACGATTTTTCATCTAAAATTGAATCACCATCAATAGAGCAAAAATAAGGATATTGCGAAACATTGATACCTACATTTAATGCATCTGCCTTACCACCATTTTCTTTATCTACTAAAATACAATTTTTATAGATTTCTGACTCATAAATTTGTTTAACTTCTTTTGTAGGGATATTTGTACGAACAATTTTATCAACGGGTTTCATTCGGAAATGCTCGATGACAGTTTGCAGTGTTGTGTCGGTAGAACCATCGTTAATAATGATAATTTCTGTTTGCGGATATCGTAAATTCAACAAAGAATAGACTGTATCTACAACTCCAACCTCTTCGTTGTAAGCAGGGACTAGTAAGGATACTGGTTTTGAGTAGAAGGCATCGATATGCGCATCATCATATTCTGAGGGATCTAATTTATAGCGTTTGCGTAAATCTAGCATGGCAATTACAAACATTGCGCAATAGGAAACAATAACGAATAACATATAAAACATAATAATGCCGCCAAAGAACCACATACAATAATCTAACATTAATTTCATTTGATCCCCTGCCTTCTGACTACTGTTTCCTGTGCCATTTCAATTGCATATTGGTCGTTTGAAGACTCCATAAATTGCTGTAATTTTGCAATTCCTTCCCTATTTTCCGCAATTGTTTTTGCTGCCTGTGATCGTACCCACCAATTGTCATCTTCAAGAAGCTGTTCTAAATAAGCATAGGTATATTCTAGCGGCACATGCTTAAAGATTTTTGCAATCATTAATCTTACTTCCCACATATCTGATGCCACAAATGGCACATAAGGATCGATTTCATCAATGACACCAATTTCATAAAGACCCTTTAATGCTCTTATTTTTATTTCTGGTTCCTCGTATGTTAATAGCTGTTTTAATTTCTCAATATATTGCATATTTCTTTTGACAGCTGCAGTATCAATTGCAGCGAATTGAATATTTTTCGTCCAGCTATTAAAGTCTTCAAACAATCGAATAAATACAGAATCGTCTAACAATACAAATAATCTTCTATATTCGCTTTCAGAATAATGAATGCTCGATTCTTTAATTTTTTCGATAAACAATTCTTGTCGGAAAATAGAGTATATTTTTAACAACTGAAAATATTCTTCCTCCGAAATTTTGGTTTTCTCGAATTGTTGACAAATATCTAATAATTCATCTATCTGTAAATCAGCAATTCGATATAAAGCATTCATCCTAATGCTCCAACGTTTACTTGCTAAATCCTTGTCATAAAACTTTTTTAAATAGTGATTAGAAAACTCTTTGATTTTATGTTCAACTTTTTCATTCGTTATATTTTTCAAATACGATGAAAAGATTATTTCGATAGCTGCTACTTGAGCTCTTCCACGGGGTACAAGCACCATAGAGAAATTTCCATCATTGAACAAATAGTTGTACCAGTGCTGTGAATAGTTTTGTAAATAAGTATCACGCGTTTTTGCAAAGCGAATCTCCCGCTCATGTTGCAAAAGTAGATATATGGTAAATAAAAATAACATAACTAATAAAACAACGATGACCGTTAAAAGAAAAGAAATCGATAGCTCGATCATAGCCAAAACCTCGCAAATGTTCTCCTGATTTTTGCTTCTAACAAACGTAAATTAAATGGTTTTACGATAAATTCATCGACTCCACCTTCATAAGCATTAAGTGTCGCCCCTTCTGAGTTTCGTTCCGACATCATATAAATGATGAACTTTTTCTCATTCGGCATTTCTCGTAAAATGTGCAAAATTTCTAAGCCATTTTTACGTGGTAAAATATCGTTCATGATAACTAAATGCATATGGCCTGTTTTATAAGTTTCGGACTGTAAAAAACTATAGCCATCGTCATAAGTAGCAACGTCTAGCGTAAAATGAGGGATGTCTAAGTGAGTGAACGTTGTTTCTAGCACTTTTCTAAAGATTGCATTTTGTTCAATAATACTAACCTTTACTTGTTCCATCGGTTGTACACGATAATCTGTAACCTGTTCTATCGACCAAATCGGCTGTTCGTCATTTGCTAGTGTTTGCTTATTCTTGTCTAACAACGTTTCAAAGTTAACGCTATTATTTCTTATTTCAGTAATAGAGGCTTTTAAAGCTATTTGCTGATATTCCCTTTCTCGCTTAAGAATGGCAAAAATCCTTTTTAAAAACGCCTTTGCCTCGACTTCACTACTTTGCAGAAAAAATATTCCCCAATGTACGCCATCCGCTAATTGGAAAAGTAAATCTGTTTTTCGTATTTTGGATGTTAGAAAAGCTGAAATTTGAGGATTCACTTGATTACGTTCTATATCAGTTCCTTGTGGGGAACTAGCTAATTTAAAAAAGACTGCCGTCATTGTTAAACGCGAGCGAATAACACTCTCACGCAAAATTTCAAAATAACCCTTCACATCATGCTCCTGCATGATGTCTTCTACAATGATTAATTTATTCATTTATGTCCACTCCAGTGATGTAAGAAATATTTATTCTCCTCCATTATTTTTCTATCATTCTTTTGATCTATAAACACATCAACTATAGTAATAAATATTACTCAACAATATCTATACAAAATTATTGGTAAATCAGTCACTTTTAAAATATATTATATTTTTGTTATAAAATACAAAAGAAGACTTCTTTTGATAAAAAGTTATATTTTTCTGATAAAAGACACCTTTCTTTAAACAACAAAAAAAGGTCCCTTTAAGACCGCAATGATATAGTATTTTTTTGACAAACATTACGAAAAGTAACAGTATTTCATAGAGGATAATACAGCAAATGGCTATGAACGAACCCAGAGCTATACGGATTTATTCTTTTCCGACAAGCAAAAAGGATATGTAAGCTTTTCATACTTACATACCCTTTTTCGGTAAATTCTATTTATTTAACTGGTACAACTGAGCCTTTCCATTCTTCAATAATGAAGTCTTGGATTTCTTTAGATTTTAATACTTCTATTAATTTTTTAATTTCAGGTTTTGTTTCATCACCTGCACGCACAGCGACTATATTTACATATGGAGATTCTTTATCTTCAAGAGAAATTGCATCTTTCAATGGATTTAAGCCATTATCGATTGCAAAGTTCGAGTTGATTAGAACCGCATCACCTTCATTATTTTCGTACATTTGTACAAGCATTTCAGGCGCTGTATTTGCATCGAATTTAAAGTTTTTAGGGTTTTCTGCAATATCTTTTATTTCTGCTGCTGTTTTATCAACACCATCTTTTAATTTAATTAAGCCCTTAGCTTCTAACAATGAAAGCATACGACCGTGGTCTGATACTGAGCTAGAAAGTAAAATTGTTGCCCCCTTTGGAAGATCCTCAAGAGATTTATATTTTTTAGAGTAAATTCCGATTGGTTCAATATGAATAGCACCAGCATTTACAAAGTCATAGCCATTTTCTTTCATGCTAAGTTCTAAGTAAGGTAAATGTTGGAAGTAGTTCGCATCAAGTTCGCCAGATTCTAAATGTTGGTTTGGTAATACATAGTCTTGATATTTTTCAATTTTAAGATCGATACCTTCTTTAGCTAAAGTTGGTTTTGCTTTTTCCAAAATAATAGCATGTGGTGTATTCGAAGCACCTACTGTTAATGTTACATTTTCTTTACTATCACTAGATGATGAGCTTGAGCCTGTTTCTTCTTTTTTACCAGCCCCACAAGCGGCTAGAGCTAGTACTAATACAGATAAAAATAAACCTGTTAATAACTTCTTCATTTTATTACTCTCCCTTTTTACTTATATTAAATATGTTAGCGGTATAAAACCGAGATAACCAAATGTTAGTAGTGTGATGCTCTTTTTAGCGTTTATCTGTTTTCGCTGTAATGAAGTCGCCAATCCATTGAATAACAAATACTACTATTAAGATTAATATAGTCGCCATTAAAGTTACATCTGAGCGATTACGTTGGAAGCCATCTAAGAATGCTAAGTTTCCTAGACCACCTGCACCGATAATACCGGCCATCGCAGTATAACCAACAAGCGCTACAGCCGTTACAGTAAGACCAGACATAAGCGCTGGTAACGATTCGGGAATTAATACTTTCCAAATAATCGTTGACGTTTTGGCACCCATTGAACGAGCCGCTTCAATAACACCTTTATCAATTTCGCGTAAAGCAATTAATACCATACGAGCATAAAATGGTGCAGCCCCAATAATTAATGCTGGTAAAGCCGCATCTGCGCCACGAATTGTGCCGAGTAAAAATTTCGTAAATGGAATTAATAAAATAATCAAGACGATAAATGGGATCGAACGGAAAATATTAACGATTGATCCTGTTAAAAAATTCACAATTTTATTGGCCCATAGTTGGTTGGGACTTGATAAAAATAATAAGATTCCAATTACTAATCCAAGTATAAATGTGATAACCGTAGAAATTGTTGTCATGTACAATGTTTCATACGTAGCGTCCCACATTTTTTCCCAGTCGACATTCGGAAAAAGACTAGTTAGCATTTGCAATCACCTCCGTTTGTACTTCGACTGTATTTAAGTAGCTAAGTGCAGCAGCAACATTGGCACCTAAGCCATCAATTTGCACAATAAGTGTACCGTACGCTCCATTTTTCGTTTGCGAAATATTACCATGTACAATACTTACTTCTACATCAAACTGTTTCACAAGATGTGAAATGACAGGCTGCTCTGTTTTTTCTCCTACAAAGATTAGCTTAACAAGTTGTCCATTAGGATAATTTGCTTTAATTTGTGCCACAGTTTCCTGTGTTTCCTTCGTATCTGTAATTTGAGAAACGAATTTTTTCGTAATGGCAGCTTGTGGAGCTTGGAATACTTGTAATACTTCGCCACGTTCTACAATTTCTCCAGCTTCCATAACCGCTACACGATGACAAATCTTACGAATAACGTGCATCTCATGTGTGATTAAGACAATCGTTAAACCTAATCGTTCGTTAATATCGACAAGTAGATCAAGAATAGCATCTGTCGTCTCTGGATCGAGTGCGGATGTTGCCTCATCACATAACAATACCTCTGGATTATTAGCAAGTGCACGAGCGATACCTACCCGTTGTTTTTGTCCCCCCGATAGTTGTGATGGATATGCTTTTTCGCGCCCATCCAAGCCAACTAGTGTAATCAATTCTTTCACACGTGCTTCACGTTTTGCCTTTGGCACACCTGCGATTTCGAGTGGGAAAGCGATGTTTTCTGCAACAGTTCTAGACCAAAGTAAATTGAAATGCTGGAAAATCATACTTACCTTTTGTCTAGCATCCCTAAGCTTTTGCCCCTTTATGGATGAAAACTCTTGATTGTTAACCGTCACCGTACCAGATGTAGGCTTTTCTAACCCATTTAACAAGCGAATCATTGTACTTTTACCAGCGCCACTATAGCCGATAATGCCGAAAATTTCACCTTTTTTAATAGAAAGGTTGACGTCTTTAACTGCTGTTAATTCGCCATTCGTAGTTTTGTATTTCTTCGTAATATTTTGAAGATTAATCATAGCGAATTCTCCTTTTCTCATATCAATTATGCCTCGTTAAGGTCACTCAGTCGTTTTTTTGTTGTTGCTGTCGCTTCGCTTTCGCACAGATAAAAACCGTGTTGCTGTCGCTTCGCTTTCGCACAGATAAAAACCGTGTTGCTGTCGCTTCGCTTGATCGCCACAGGACATGACATTCTTAGAACTGAGTTCCTCTATTAAAAAAACCCCTTCACTTATAGACAAGTAGAAGGGGTCACGTAACTTATACGCTAAACCGTTCTCTCATCTTTCAAAGATAAATCTTTGGGTGATTTGGCACCTTTTCACGTTTGTGATGGTTGCCGGGCTTCATAGGGCACTTCCCTCCGCCGCTCTTTATAAGAGTTCGATATATTTATTGTTTTTTTAATATATTTGTTACTTTACCACGCGATTAATATTCCGTCAATTAATTTTTTAACAATTCGTATAAATACGGTACAGATTGAAAGGCATAAACCTTTGCTGTCATTTCTCCGCCTTCATATACGAGTAAACATGGTACACTTTCGATTTTATTATCATAAGCTATTTGCTCTATAAAATTTATATTCGCTTTACCAATCTGTAGTTGTGGCAACAATTGTTCAACTACCATCATCATTTTCGATGCAACTGCGCACGTTCCACACATTGGCGTATATAAATAAAAGGCAGCTTTTTCACCGGACTGGATAGCCGCGTTCCACTGCTCTGTTGACCATTCTTCCATCTTTTTCACGCAACCTTACAAAATATACTCATTATGGATTGAGAAATGTGCACGAAGCAATATAGCCGCTAACACTTTCCTCGGAGTTGTCTCAACTTCCTTATATGTTGGCATCGTTCGTAAATGCTCAGCCTCTGGATAATGTCTGTCCATTAATGCCCGTAGCTTATTACCTGATGTATCTGCATCAAAAAATGTATAAAGCTCACAACCCTCATATGGATCGAGTAGCTCTTCTAATTGATGCACACCAATTGTACCATTTGTACAAAGTATTTTTACGTCTTCATTTAAAATAGGTTCGATTTGAAGTTTATCCGATCGGCCTTCTACAATTAAGCATTTTCCCTCGAACATCACGCCACCCCCATTTAGACATAGCCCTTATAATTCATTATATCAATAAACCTTATCGTTGATACAGTTAGATACCTATTAATAAAGAAATATACTTGCATTTACTTCACCAACAATAGTGGGAGAATGCATGAGGATAATAAAAAAACGTCGGTAGTTTCCGACGTTTTTCTAATTAATTATGCCTCGGCATAATTGCGTCCGAAATCGACTTTGCGCTTAGGCCTACACGATGGCCGACGCGATGTCGTTCATTTCGGTAAAACCACAAGGACGTGGTATTTTTACCGATGCAGGTCAGTTAACCATAATCGCATGCATGCGATGATCTTAGGCTAACATCCTTTAAGCACACCTTTCCGATTCCGTGACATCCGCCGGAGGCTGTAACTTCTTGTTGCTAATGTTTAGGCACCTGCTATAAGAAGCTAAAGGCTTGTCTTATTCTGCAATCATTTCTTCGTATTGCTCAGCTGTCATAAGCTTGTCAATTTCTGAAGCATCAGCAGGCTCTACAACGATCATCCATGCTTTTTCATATGGTGATTCATTAACGAATTCTGGGCTATCTTCTAAATCTGCATTTACTTCAACTACTGTACCTGAGATTGGTGCGTATAATTCAGAAACTGTTTTAACAGATTCTACGCTACCGAATGGATCATCAGTTTTGATTTCGTCGCCAACTTGTGGAAGTTCAACGAAAACGATATCTCCAAGTTCAGCTTGTGCGAAATGAGAAATACCGATACGTACTTTACCATCTTCTACTTTTACCCATTCGTGCTCTTCAGAGTAACGTAAGTCTTTAGGTGTGCTCATGCAAAAACCCCTCCATAAATATGTAATATATTCATTTTCAGTGTGCCATACTTCTACCATAAAAACAAGAATCAATTATGCTCATTCATCTCAAACCTAAAGAGGTGAAGACTTCTAACCTGACGCTTCGCTTTCACTACATACAACCTTTACTGAAACAAGTTAAAAGCGTCATTTCCAAGCTTGCTCAAAATCTGATTCTTTAAACCCTAAAGTAACTTTTTTTCCATTAGTTACTATCGGACGTTTAATCAACATACCATCTGATGCCAGCAGTTCAAGCTGCTCCTCTTCAGTCATTGTAGCGAGTTTATCTTTCAAGCCAAGCTCTCGATATTTCATACCAGAAGTATTAAAAAATTTCTTTAAAGGTTGTCCACTAGCTTGCCATAATTTTGATAATTCGTCCTTTGTAGGTGGTTGTTCGACAATGTGTACCTCTTCGTATGAAACCCCATTGTCATTTAGCCATTTTTGAGCTTTTTTGCAAGTAGTACATTTCGGATATTGAATAAATTGAATCGTCATTTATAGGCTCCTCTACTATCATTTTTAGGAACTACCTTTTCAGTGTATCCCTCATTTTCTGTAGTATACCATCATAACCGTTACGAACCAAAATGAAACTCCTCATGCTAAGCGTGGGTTAATCGGAGTTCCCGGCCACTAGCATCCGATGAGCCGCAACAAAAGCGAAGAGTGGCTAGACGCCCCAAATGCTAGCGCTGATAAGATACTCAGAATCGCTGATAAAATGCCTACAATCGCACCAAGCGCCCAGCCGGAATGGAAAACCCTCGTTTTGCTTTACTTTATTTTCAAAAAACCTAGCTATCACATCTCTGTGGATAGCTAGGTTAAAGCTGTCATATTAAACTACAAATTTTTCTGCTTCAATTAATTTAACAGAAGCTTCGCGTTTCTTCGCGATTAAGTTGTATGGGTTGTTGCGAGTTAATTTACGGAGCGCAGACAATGTCATGCGTGCAGCGTCGCCGTCTGCTGAAGCAAGAATCGTATCTTTTGCCTCTTTTTCAATTTCTGCAAATGCTTCTTGGCAGAAGATTTGAGTGTATAGTAATTTTTGATGCGCTTTTTCAGCACCGTCACGAGCAATCGCTTTTTCTGTACGTAATACAGCTGATTCCATCGCGAATAATTGGTTTGCAATATTAGCAATATTCACCAATACCTCTTGCTCTTGATCAAGCTTCGCGCCGTAGCGTTGTGCTGCTAAGCCTGCTGCTAATACAGCAATTTTCTTCGCATTTTTCACAAGATATTTTTCCTGTGCTAGTGGCTCTGTGCCTACATCTTCAGGCATTAGCATAAGAAGCTCTTGTTGTAAGTTTTGAGCAACTTGTAGCAATGGCAATTCACCTTTTAATGCTTTCTTCATAAATGTACCTGGTACAATCATACGGTTAATTTCATTTGTACCTTCAAAAATACGATTAATACGAGAATCACGATAAATACGCTCTACTTCGTATTCAGCCATAAAGCCGTAACCACCGTGTAATTGAACTGCTTCATCTGCAATGTAATCTAACGTCTCAGAACCAAATACTTTAGCAATAGAACATTCAATAGCATATTCAGCAATTGCGCCAGCAATCACTTTTCCTTGCTTTTGCTCATCTGGGCTTAGCTGACTTAAACGATCCTCAAATAAACCTACAGTACGATAGTTTAATGACTCAGATGCATATAATTGCGATGCCATTGTTGATAGTTTTTCTTTTGTTAGATTGAAATCAGACAGCTTCGTTTTAAACTGCTGACGTTGGTTTGTATATTGAATGGCAAGCTCTAATGCACGCTTCGAGCCACCAATTGTTCCAACCCCTAATTTATAGCGCCCGATATTTAAAATATTGAAGGCAATTACGTGTCCGCGGCCCACTTCACCTAGTAGATTTTCCACAGGTACTTCTGCATCTTCAAGCACTAATGTACGAGTTGAAGAAGATTTGATACCCATTTTCTTCTCTTCCGGTCCAACTGAAACGCCATTAAAGTCACGTTCAACGATAAATGCCGTGAATTTATCACCATCGATTTTCGCATAGACAACAAATACATCTGCAAAGCCTGCATTTGTAATCCATTGCTTTTCTCCATTTAAAATATAATGTGTCCCTGCATCATTTAACTTCGCAGTTGTTTTTGCACCTAATGCATCAGAACCTGAACCTGGCTCAGTTAATGCGTAAGCAGCAATTAATTCACCTGACGCAAGCTTCGGTAAATACTTTTGCTTTTGCTCTTCATTTCCGAAAAGTACGATTGGTAAAGAACCAATACCTACGTGCGCACCATGTGTAATAGAGAAGCCGCCAGCAACAGACATTTTTTCTGCGATTAATGCAGAAGAAACTTTGTCTAATCCTAGACCCTCATATTCTTCAGGTACATCTGCGCTTAATAAGCCGAGTTCGCCTGCACTTTTCAGTAGACGAACCGAATGCTCAAATTCATGGTGTTCTAAATTTTCAACGACTGGTAACACTTCATTTGCTACATACTCTTCAGTTGTTTTAGCAATCATTTTATGCTCATCTGTGAAATCTTCTGGTGTAAATACACGATCTAATTCCACATCTTCAATAATAAATCCGCCGCCTTTAATAAAATCCGTTGTTTTTTCTGTCATGCTAAATTCCTCCCTATTTATCTATTGTTAATAGCTTTAATCCCCTATATATAGAAAAGCTTGAAGCACTGTGTTCGGAGGCAACCGGAAACGCTGCACTCCAAGCTGATCTAGCAACTATCTCTATTTCTTTGAACGTTGAATTATAAAATTTCAAATACCCCTGCAGCACCCATTCCGCCACCAATACACATTGTTACGACGCCATACTTCTTACCTTGACGCTTCAATTCATGAATAAGCTTTAATGTTAGAATGGCTCCAGTTGCACCAAGTGGGTGACCTACGGCAATTGCTCCACCATTGACATTTACTTTATTTTGGTCGATGCCTAAATGGCGTACGACCTGTAAGGATTGTGACGCAAATGCTTCATTAATTTCCCATAAATCAATGTCATCAATTGCTAGCCCTGCAATTTCAAGTGCTTTAGGTACTGCCACGATTGGTCCAATACCCATCACCTCAGGAGGTACACCACCAACTGCAAAGCCTAAAAACTTCGCCATTGGTGTCAGCCCTTGCTTTTCTGCTTCCTCACGATCCATTACAAGTACTGCCGCCGCACCGTCCGAAGTTTGAGAGGCATTACCAGCTGTAACACTGCCCTTAACATGGAAGGCTGGACGAAGCTTCGCTAAACCTTCTACAGATGTACCTGGACGTACACCTTCATCCATGCTAAACGTGAATTTTTTCACCTGTGGCTTGTTGTTGTCATCTACATAATGCTGCTCTACTTCAATTGGTACGATTTCATCATTGAACTTACCTTCTTTAATCGCTTTTTCTGCAAGCTCATGTGAACGAACAGCAAATGCATCTTGGTCTTCTCTACTTACATTGTATTGACGTGCCACTTCCTCCGCTGTGTGCCCCATCCCCATATAATATTGGGGAGCAGTTTCTGCTAGCGTTGGATTTAAACGAGGTGTATTACCTACCATTGGCACCATACTCATAGACTCGACTCCACCAGCAAGAATCGCCTTAGAATGTCCTAGCATAATACGCTCTGCTGCAAAAGCGATTGCTTGTAAACCTGATGAACAGAATCTATTAATCGTCAGCGCTGGTGTTGTATCTGGTAACCCAGCAAGCGCTCCTATATTACGTGCTACGTTCATGCCTTGCTCAGCTTCAGGCATTGCACACCCTAAAATTAAATCGTCAATCGGACCTTCATAGCCCGCTCTTTTTAATGTTTCTTTGACAACAACCGCTCCAAAATCATCTGGTCTAACTGTTGCTAAAGAACCCTTCTTCGCTTTTCCAATCGGAGTTCGTGCTCCTGCTACAATAACGGCTTCACGCATGTATTAATCCCCCTTTGTTTCATGTGCAAGTATGGTTAATTTCGTATTATCAAATATGCCTCGGACATAATTGCGTCCGGAATCGGCTTTGTGCTTAGGCCTGCGTGATGCAGGTTAGTTAGCCGTTATCGTATGGATGCGATGATTTTAGGCTAACATCCTTTATTAACGCCTTTCCGATTCCGAAGCTTTAGGCCGACAGGATGTTGGTCACTCAATCATTGCCACAGGACGTGGCGTTCTTAGACTGAGTTCCTCTATTTCAGTGGACGTTGGATACCCGCTAAAAAGTGACTTAAATTCGCATTCATCTCACCACTTATAAAGTTAGGAGGCTCCTGCTGAAAGAAATTAAATTTAGTTACGTAGTGGTTTACCCTTTAAAAGCATGTGCTGCATTCTTTGTTGAGATAAAGGTTCTGCAACTAAGCTTAGGAACGCCTCACGCTCAAGGTTTAATAGATATTGTTCGTCTACTAATGTGCCATACGGAACTTTACCACCAGCAATGACATACGCTAATTTTTTAGCTATTTTTAAATCATGTTCACTAATATAGCCTGATTCAAACAATCCTTGCGCACCGATTAATAGCGTACCGTAGCCTGATGCACCGACTACAGGAACTTTTGCAGGTACAGGTGGTTGATAGCCTGCCTCATAAAGCGCTAGTGCAGCTTGTTTTGCATCATATAGTTGATGATCTGGGTTAACAGAAATCCCATCAGCAAAGTTTAAGAAGTTATTTTCACGTGCTTCTTCGCCAGACGTCGAAACTTTTGCCATCGCAACTGTTTCAAATACTTTATTAGCAATATGTTGATAGTCTACCTCAACACCATTTGGTAAGCCTTTGATGAATTTTTGGTACAGTGCCTTATTACCGCCGCCGCCAGGAATTAATCCTACGCCGACTTCCACTAAGCCCATATACGTTTCCATTGTTGCTTGAATATGTGCAGCTGGTAAGCAAACCTCTGCTCCTCCACCAAGTGTCATAGCAAAAGGTGCTGCTACAACAGGCTTACGAGAGTATTTAATCTTTTGCATTGCATCTTGGAATGCTTTAATAACGAAATCTAGCTCAAAAATATTATCATCCTGTGCTTCTACTAAAATCATTCCTAGATTCGCACCAACACAGAAGTTTTTCCCTTGGTTACCGATGACTAAGCCTTTATAGTTAGCTTCTACTTCATCGACTGCAAAGTTAATCATTTGAATAATGTCCAAGCCAATTGCATTTGATTGGGAATGGAATTCAAGTAAGGCAATTCCGTCACCTAAATCTATTAAACTAGCACCTGTATTTGATTTAATAACGCCGTGCTTTTTCTTATAACGTTTTAAGTTAATTTCTTTTTCATTTACCGGCACTTTTACATATTCAGAGCCATTATAATACGCTAGATCACCGTCAATTTCCGAATAGAAAGTTTCAAAGCCGCTTGCTAACATATCTTTGACAAATGCCGGCACTTCACGACCTTCAGCCTCCATTTTAGCTACGGACTCTTTGACACCGATTGCATCCCATATTTCAAATGGCCCTTGCTGCCAGCCGAAGCCCCATTTCATAGCATTGTCAATTGCAACAATATCATCAGCAATTTCACCGTGTAGCTGCGCGGAGTAAATTAGCGTTGGAGCGAAAATACCCCATAACAACTCTCCTGTGCGATCTTTCGCATAAGTTAGTGCTTTTACTTTATTGGCTAATCCACGAGTTTGTTTTGCCATTTCAATAGAAGGTGTTTTTAATTTTTTTGCTGGGCTATATTCTAGTGTAGCTGGATTAATTTCAAGAATCTCTTTACCTTGCTTCAAGAAGAACCCTTGACCTGATTTTGCTCCTAACCAGCCGTTTGTGACCATTTTTTGTAGGAATTCTGGCACTGCAAATACTTGCTGCTCTTCACCAGTTGTTTGATCATAAACGTTTTTCGCTACATGGATAAATGTATCTAAACCAACAACATCCAGCGTTCGGAATGTTGCAGATTTTGGACGACCGATTAGTGGACCTGTTACAGAATCTACCTCACCAACCGAATAGCTACCCTTCATCATTTCTTGTAAAGTAATTAGTAAACCGTACGTTCCGATACGGTTGGCAATGAAGTTCGGTGTATCTTTAGCAAGTACGACACCTTTTCCAAGCACATCTTCGCCAAATGTTTTCATAAAGCTTACAACCTCAGGCGCTGTTGTGTTTGCCGGAATGACTTCAAGTAATTTCAAATAGCGTGGCGGGTTGAAAAAGTGAGTTCCTAGGAAATGCTTTTTAAAATCCTCTGAACGCCCTTCTGCCATTGCATCGATACTTATGCCAGATGTGTTAGAACTAATAATTGTGCCAGGCTTACGTACAGCATCAATTTTTTCATATAGGCTTTGTTTAATCGCTAAATTTTCAACGACAACTTCAATAATCCAATCTACATCTTTTAATTGCTCTAAATCGTCCTCAAAGTTACCAACCGTTAGTAGTGATAAATTTTTCTTAGAAGTAAGTGGTGCTGGCTTTTGCTTTAATAACTTTTGAAGCGCTCCGTTAACGATACGATTTCTTACAGCAGGATGCTCTAAGGAAAGACCTTTCGCTTCTTCCTCTTTTGTTAGTTCCTTCGGTGCAATGTCTAATAATAATGTTGGAATACCGATGTTTGCTAAATGTGCTGCAATTCCAGAACCCATTACTCCAGAACCTAGAACAGCAGCTTTTTTAATATTGTAAGTCACAAGCAATTCCCCCTTATTCTCCCATTGAATGAATAGCCATTCATTTTTTGGCCAAAAAAATTTCAAGTTTGCCTTAGTGTATTTTTGTCCAGATCATTTTACGCGTAATCTGTGACATACGACTGAGGCTTATCTTCATTCAGCTACCATTTTGGATTAGAGGTTAATATCTTCTGCTGAATAAAGATAAAACTACTTTTTCTGTTTTTAGTTTAGATTATTTTGTCTCATTTAGCAATCTTTTTTCACCAATTATTTTTTCGATATACAACTTTTTTTGTTTTTTACGAGCGAAAACATAACAATAAGTAGATAGCGATAATGCCAAACAGAAAACTTTCAGGTTGAGGAAAAAATGTGTAGAATGGAAAGCAAGGAGAGTGAAATACTAATGAAAACAATTACAACTGCTGAACAATTTAATGAACTGATCTCAGGTGATCAAAAAGTTCTAGTGAAATTTTACGCTGGATGGTGCCCAGATTGCACACGCATGAATATGTTCATCGATCCAATTATCGAAGAGTACAACCAATATGACTGGTATGAACTAAACCGTGATGAGCTTCCAGAAATCGCGGACAAATATGATGTAATGGGTATTCCAAGCCTACTAATTTTCCAAAACGGTGAAAAATTAGCACACTTACATAGTGCAAATGCTAAAACACCTCAGCAAGTTATAGAATTCTTATCTGCTCAACAATAATTAACTAGGCTAAAATAGCGTAGAACAGCTCTAATGTGTGGCGAAAGCGAAGCGTCAGCCGCAAGTAACGGAATTTTTATCTGCACAAAAAATAATGGAAAAACGAGCTGCATTTCTTTTTGAAATGCGGCTCTTTTTAAAAGGAGTATATGATGCGCCAGCAACTGTCGCTACTTGGAAAGTCTCAATACGATGCATCCATTTCACCAAAATACCATAATTCAGCTTGTGGTCCTACAACTGTACACGTAGTCTTAAATTATTTAGAGGACCAAGCTCCTTCAGTAAATAAGCTTTATAAACTTCTCGGTGGCACCAAAATCGGGTTATTTAAATGGCGTCTAATTCGCAATCTGCGCCGGCTTCGTCCGACATGGGATATTCGTGACTGTACGTTAAAGGAGGCTATGCAGGAAATCGATGCAGGTCGCCCTGTCGCTATACGCTTTGACCGCTATTTCAGCTTAAATTGGTGCGATAAAAAATCTGCTTTTGCCTATCATTGGGTTCCCCTCATTGGCTATGAAATACGCAATGATGAGCTATGGTTAATACTCCATGATAACGGCGGCCCTAAACGTGAAAGTAAAATTCGAACGGCTCCTTTTAAAGATAATGAAAAAGTGTTGAGCTTCGTGAAAATTACACCGAACTAAGTAAGAGCGTGCCTGCAATGTTAGACATGCTCTTTTTTCATCAATAACCAAGGCTTATTTACTCTTCTCAAGAATAACTTTTAGAGCTTGTGCAAAAACATCCATTGATCTATACGTTTCTTCTAACGTATTATCTATACCTCCAACTTCTAATAATACTGAATTATCATGGAGTTCTTGATTATAAGTATTTTGGGGATCAATCCCTTTTTCTATTACACCTACGGATAGTCCCGGATATAATTTTTCTAGTTGTTCATGAAGCTGAGTGGCAAATATTTTATTCGTTTCATAGTTTCCACTCGTTTTTGATACGACAAATTTAATTTTTGCATAATCTTGCCCTTTCATTTCAATTGTGGATTCACTTCTTTTTTGAGAATCTCGATGTATATCAAAAACCATGCGAATGCTGTCATTTTCAGCTAAAACTTTCTGTAAATTTTCTCGTGACACTTTATATGAATCTGGAAAGTATGAACCCCTTTGTTTTAAGATTCCGTCTATATCTGTCTCATCATGAATTGAATTAATGTCCATTTCTTTTAATGCTCTACTTAACTCTTTACCTACCAGTGTTACATTTTTAGTATTACTATACGGTGGCTGCTCTCTATACGCCCGCTGTTTAGGAAGCTCCGGGAAAAATGATTCCCTGTTATGTGATTGATAAATATAGACCACAGGTTTCTTTTCTTCCATTGCATAAGACAATGCCCCCCTTCCATCACTTTGGGCTACCTTTGAAACTATGCCACTCCCATTTAAAGAGATTAGCCATGAAAAAATAAATGCACAAACTAAAACACCGCTTGTAATCACAGAGAATTTTGTGAAGATCCTTTTTTTACCCAAGCTTCGTGCTCGTTGTCTAAGAGTATTTTCAGTTGCAGAAACAAATTCCTTTCTAGGATGTTGAGGGTACATTTCTTTCAGCATGTCAAATAAGTCTTTTTCATTTTGCATTTGTCAAAACCCCCTCTATTTCAATATTCAGTTTTCTTTTAAGCTCTTTTAGGGCTCTATGATAATCAACTTTTACTTTCGCCGCACTACATTGAAGAATTTCCGAAGTCTCGTTTATGGAAAATTCATTAATACCTCTAAGAATGACTACTGCTCTATAATTAGGTTTTAATTTAGCAATAGCTTCATGAATACATTGTTTTAATTCTGTTACCTCAAATTCCTCATCAGGTTTCTTTTCATTCGAAGATAACTGATTAAAAAAAGCGTCCTTAAATAGTGAGGCAAACTTTTTCTTTCTGTAGTGATCTATTGCTACATGTTTTGCGATTGAAAAAATCCATGTTTTTAAATGATAGTTACCTTTAAAATTCAATAACCCTTTTAATACCCGAATAAATACTTCTTGGGTCAAATCCTCAGCATCATTTTGATTTCCCGTAAAACAAACTAGAAATCTATAAACGTCTAAGTAATACAAATTGTAAATTTCAACTATTCTTGATTCTAAGTTATTTGAATCAATCAATCTTTCCCCTCCTTTTACTTATTTGCTTATAATTCGTTTGAGGTTAGGAAAAGGTTACAAAAAATTATAAGGTTGCTTCACAAAACGTATGGTTGATTTCCGTTCCGACTGGACGCATTGTTGCTGTCGCTTTGCTTTAGCAGAGCAGAGCTTCCTGAGGGGTCTGATGAGTAGCTTGGGGCAACAAGGTGTTGGTCACGAAGGCGTTATCACAGAACGTGATGGTTTTTGCCTTCGTCCCTCTATTTCTAATCCCAAGGAGTCACCCAGTCGTAACGAAGATCAACTTATACATGACATACGTATTAGCAAAATGTCATCCCAACTTATGATGATGAGCAATAAAAAAGCAGAGCATATTTCTATACTCTGCGTTGATGACCATGATGTTTGTTAATCAATTATGCCTCGACATAATAGTGCCCAAATTCCGCTTTGTGCTAGGCATGCAAATGTTTTTTGTACGAAAGCGTAGCGGTAGCAATAAATGTTTTTTGTACCGAAAGCATAGCAACAGGTACAGATGTTTGGACATCCCGCTGAAAGAAGTTAAATAAGCGAATACAATGAGCGTGCCTGCTTGGCGATTAATGTGTAGCCACGTTCTTCTATTTCTTTGAACGTTTGAGGCTCGTAATTAGGTAATACTAAGCTCGCTAAATCTGCCTCGATTGGTACATTCGTTTGAATTGTTGCAAGCTCGTGTGACAATTTCAACATGTCTATATTCTCTTTAATTTTCGTGCGTTGACCTGGCTTTAATTCGTCTATCGACGTAAGAACATTTTCGATAGAACCATATGTTTGAATTAACGTAAGTGCCTGCTTTGGTCCAATACCTTTAACGCCTGGGTAACCGTCACTCGTATCCCCCATAAACGCTTTGACCTGCGCAAATTGAATAGGTTCGATGCCATATTCCTCCTGAAAGCGTGTATGTGTATAAACGTCATATTCTGTGTAGCCCTTTTTCGTAAAAGCAATTTCCGCTGATGGTCTTAAAAGTTGCAGTAAATCCTTGTCTCCGCTAATTACTGTAATGTCAGCCTCATCCTGAAACTTTGTAATCATTGAGCCAATTAAATCATCTGCCTCCATTCCTTTAACACCAAAATTTTGCCAGCCTATTTGTTGCGATAAATTTTTCGCCATATCAAATTGCGGTAGCATTTCCTCTGGTGGTGATGGACGATTAGCCTTATAGCCATCAAATAATTCGTTACGGAATGTATGTGCACCCATATCCCAACAAACAGCAAGATGGGTTGGCTTCATAATAGATTGTGCCGTTAATACATGACGTACAAATCCTTGGGCACCATTAGAAGGTGTCCCATCCGCCAGGCGAATATAATGCCCCATCGCAGCCGATGCAAAAAATGAACGGAATAATAGCGCCATGCCATCCACAATTAAAAGTTTTGGTTTTGTTGTCATATAAATAGTCCTCTCTATTACAATACAATAATTGTATTTATCTATCATACTTTTATAAAGCATTGTCTATTATAGCAAACTATATGAGAACATCTACAATATATAGCATAGTGTTAATTTTATGCAGTACCTAAACTTTCATCAATTACGCCCGGCATAATCATCATTTTATTAGAGAGCCGAGACGGGGTATTCTGTCTTTAAAAGCCCATAAACACCAATGTCTTCATATGTATCCACTAAAAATCTATGTTGTCTCAATGTTCCCTCTTTGCGCAATCCACACTTTTCTAACACCCTAGTCGATGGTTTGTTTCTAGAAATGGCAGATGCCCAAATTTTGTTAAGACCTAGTTCGATAAAACCAAAATGAATCATGCTATTTACAGCTTCAGTTGTGAAACCTTTCCCCAAATAATCCTGACCAAGCCAATAGCCAAGTTCACCTCTATTGTTTACCTTGTCAATTCTTAACGTAATCGTACCTATAATTTCTCTCGATTCTTTTGAAACAAGTGCTAGGGGGTATTCGACTCCCCGTTTTAGAAGTTCTGGATGCATATCAATCCAATCTTGTGCGAACTTCAATTCATATGGGTACGGAAGCCCAAGTATATTGGCTAATCTTTTATCATTAGCCAATTCTTTGATTCTGACTGCGTCATCCATAGTAAAAGGCTCTATACATAGACGCTCGGATTCTAATTTTATCACCATATTTCCTCCCCCTTTGTTATCAATATGCCCCCTTGTTCTGGACAATTTTTATGCAAAAACGACAGCTTTTTATAGGCCATAAAAATTTTTAGTTGATTCCACCACACTTTACGACCTGCGTGAGATGCCGACTTTTACTAGATTATTTACCGACACCATGGACGTTATATTTTTGAATACGATTGCGGTAATCCAGTCGAATACCGGTTAGCCATTGTAAAAATGCTGTCACACCCATTTTCACTGTTTCGGGGCGTAGGTCCCCCTCCTTTGGATCGGCATAGACAAAGTCAATATGGCGGACTCCTTCATTTTCTCCAATGAGCTTTAGAATATCAAATAATTCATAGGCCGTTAAACCACCTGGTGCTGCAGCAGGTACATCTGGGGCGAATGTAATATCGAGCACATCCAAATCAACAGATACATATATACGATCTACCTCATACATAAGCTGACGGAGCATTTCACGAATCGTTAATTGTATGCCATCTCGACGCATTTGCTTTAACGTAATCATATGTATCCCTTGTTCTTTCGCGTAGTGAATCATTTCTGGTGAATTAAAAAAGCCGTGTAACCCGACATTATAAACATGTTTCCCCTCTACAACGCCTGCTGCAATGAGCTGCTGTATTGGAGAATCCATAGCTAAGCCAATTTCCTCCTGATTCCGAGCATCCAAATGCGTGTCAATTTGAATAATCCCTATGCGATCCTTTGGAAAAGCATTCTTTATTCCTCTAAGAGAGCAAGCTGTTATCGCATGATCTCCACCTATCAGACACGTGAAACTTTTAGAATATGCGGTGCTTAAACTTTCAGCTGCAGCTTCTATAGCAGACTCTGAAAGCATTCTATCCGTCCCATGGATGGCCACATCACCTACATCAACGACTGCTAACGTACGCAAATCTACTTGCTCATCTAAATTATAAGATTGAAAACTTGGCCAAGCCTTTCGAAATGCTGTTGGATACACCGCCTTTTCGGATCGTTTACTAGCATACGATAATAAAGCACCGTACAAAATAATATCTACATCATTTGGAAGTGGATTTTCTTTTTGCTTCACCCATTGATGCATAGCTGAACCATTTTCTTGCTTATACTGCCATTCTGGTTGAATAAACATGTTAACCGACCGCCTTTACGTCATTTTTATATACTATCTTTAAATATTCCCAATTCATATCAGTTGGGCGTCCAATGTCGAATTAAAGTCAATTGCCCTATACTTTTTTATTGATCCTATAAATATACCTAGTAAAATATTTTCCACATTAATAGTACCATTAGTACATACAATTTCGTCAAAGTTCGGTATTTTCCCTCTTAATTTCTTAAAAAATCTACATACTCCATTTACCCCTTTTCACACAAAAAGTAGCAAACTAGGCAATTTTCTAGTTTGCTACTTTTTATGTTTGATTCAGCAGGGTTTTCTTCCCCCACTGATTATTAGTCTTCACCTATCGTGCTTTTGCGGGATAAAGTTTGGCAAAGCTCTGCGACCTCGTGCATCGTATAGCTTTGAAAGTTATATTGATGATGCAATTCCTGATAATACTGTAAAAGCTCCTCAAGCATCGCTAAATTTTTTTCGATGTTCTTGCCAAAATTATGAGGGTGCCACCATAAATGATAAAAGGCTTTAGACCTTGCAGCTGCATGCATTCCCTCTTTTATACGTTGGACTTTTAAGCCTTCAAAAAATCGCAAAGGTCTACAATAGGGCCTTAAAAATGCACTTGAACGAATGTTAATAAAGGAGTCCTTTTGCATTTCTTCTAGCGTTACTAGATGATTTCCCGTTATATTAACATAGCTATCCAGCCATTTTTTTGCAGCTAATAGCCGACCTTTTCTCGTAAATTTTTGAGGATCGTACAACGGATGTTTTTCATTTCCTCGATAGCATACAAATCCTACTTCCTTACATGCTGGGAAATAGGCTTCATTCACTTGATTATGCGGAAAGACAATCGATTTCATTGGTCCGATATTTTCCTCACAAATCATGGCAGTAGCATGTAAATCTGCACGAAAATTTGCTTCAGTTTGTCCATTTTCTAAACAGTAAAAATGTGAGAATGTATGACTGCCTATTTCTTGATGCGGCGTAAGTTTAATCTTCTCAATTAAGGATTTGCCGAAATGTAAAAGGTCCTCTTGCTCATTTTCTCCTACTTTTGCAAGTTGCGTATGTGCTGCGTAGCGCATGTTTTTATATTTTATTGGAATACCTCTTAAGTAGTGAGCCATTTCAGCTTTTGTTTCTGCAAACAATAGACCTACTGTTGCCCAAGTTGCATGAATGCCATACTGTTCAAACAACTCTAGTATTTTAGGCAATGCTTCACGGACGCCATATAAATTTTTATTGTATTGTCCGTGCTTAAATACATCGTGGACACCCCAATTTAGCTCAAAATCCAATGATATGACAAGACCTCCACGATTTACTTCAATAACTACTTCCTCCATTTTTGCACGCCCAGTAACAGTGCACGTATTTTGGATTGGGTAATGTAACCAGAATATACATCGACGACTTGTCCACCGAAGCCTAGTTTAAACGCGCGAACATTTTGATCATCTGTCAGCTTCCCCATATCATATAACACAAAGCCTTGCTCCTTTAAATGCAATAAATTATGCCATAGTAAGAAACGATTTGCATATCGAATTGGTCGTATTAAATGCTCTGGCATTGATTGTAAATGACAAGTCGCTACATAATAGGACATCGCTTTTTTAGCGTATATAATATCAAGTCTATAGCATAGTGTTTGTCCACAAAAGCTGCGAATCTCAGACAGCCATAGTGCTCCTTTATTTTTTAAAAGCGTAATAGCTTCCATTTGAGACTTACTAATTAGCTCGAGTTTTTTTCTTTTTGCGAAGTTATTATAAAACTGTTGAAAGGCTCGTAAATTGTCATCTGATGGTTCCTTATAAATAAAAACTTGATAGGACTCTTTTTGTGCACGACGAAGAATTTTCCGATTACTTTCTGAAAGAGCAAGATATAATGATAACTCACTATCTGTAAGGTGAATATGAACCGTTTTACTTTTAACAAGCTTACGGCTTGGTACAAGTGAATTTGTATAGCCAATAACCTTCATTGATTTTCTAACATTAGCTGGCTTCTCTACGAAATAAAAATGCTGCATTGCGATATTCCATCGCTTACTTTTAATGGACAGAATGAACATCGCCCCCACTTTCTGTGTATTTTTCTACATGATTTCGCTCATAACGAGCACATTTAAAATGTTTCATTCGAGAAATACGTTTATAGCCTAGCTGCAATAATTGTTTACGCTTTCGCCATTGCCAAAATCTCGCAGTAATCCAAAGTGTTTGTGCAGGTTTCATTTTTTGGAAAAAGGCTGTAATAATATCGATATTTTTATAAACATCATAGGTTAAAAAATATGTCTGCTTTGGCAATGCTTCAACAATTTGCAAATCATCTACATGCCAGTTCATCGCATGTAATGCAAACGCAGGTTTATTCGTTTCTGCATAAGAATCTTTGTAAATCGTGTATCCCTTATAAAATAGAGAAATAATTTCTTCCTTATCAAGTTGCATCGCCTCCTGTATCGACAACTCCTCAAACAAATCTCCTACAGGTCGTTGCGGTGTAACATTATTTGATGGGGATAATTCATACAAATTCACTTGCTTAAAACGAATAAATTTTTCTACGAATAGTTGTCCATATTCTAGCCAATTTTTTACTTTCCCATACTTTACTAAGTAACGTAATTGACCTAGAGTATTGCGTTTCCATTCCACGACACGATGATTACCTTTTAAAAATTCCTTGAGCTGTTCCTTCAGCGTATAGCTACTTGCCAATAGCCTTGCTCGCTTCGTTCCACCGCTTACGAGCATACGCCTCGTAAAATCAATATTAGAGCGCCAATCGAACTTATACGGCTCATAGCCAATACTCATATCGAACAAGCGATAGTTTTCAGAATAGGCTCGCTTAATCGTTTCTTGATTCACTAATCTGTTAGGCCCGAATATAGTAAATGTTGGCTCATGTGCAAGTGCGTAAGTTACATAACGTCCACGACAGCAAATTCCGTATGTGAAGGCAATCCATTGGTCTTCAAAAACAAGTGCATCAACCTCAACTTGCAATGCCTCCCCTTTAAGAAGCGTTAACTGTTCGAAAAAGTCCTTTTTCTTCCCTTTCGTAAAATCACTTATATCTATTTTTTTTGCCCACTGTCGATCAAATAAGCTAAACATTTGCCAAAGTTCATCTCGCGAAGGGATTTTCCTCGTTAAGGAGCCTAATTTTTGTAGCTTCCGTTCTCTGCTGTCCATACCATGCATTGTTCTACGTTGATTGAAGTAGTTAGGAATATCTACATCATGAAAGGCAAGATACGGAGTCACTACACGAAAAATACTTGGACGTAACTGCCTTTCAACAAAATATTGCTCAATGACCTTTGTAGAGTCTTTGCTTTCCAATAATCCATGAAATGAAAATAGTAGATGTTTATACTTTTCAATGAGCTGATCAAACACAAAGGTTATAACGGGCAACAGCCATTCTTTTTTCGCTACAACACCTGAATAATTCGCCATATTTTCTCCTGCAAAGGCATAAATTCGTATTCCCCATCGAAGTCGAACTATGAAGGGGAAAAAGGCAATAATCGTACCATTTTCTTCAACAGCATAGAGCTCGACACGCTCTCTTCGTCCAACAATTTGCCACCAGTTATAAAACCAAGCAAATTCTATAAATGGATTATCATTGTCCTCAGATGCTAAAATTTCATCCCAAATATCCTTGTACCACATAAGCTCATCATCAGTTCGAATGCGAATTAATTGCAAATTAATCACCTTTCTTAGCCGATTTAAATACAGCCTGTTCGTAGATAAATAGCGTTTTCTGATACATTGGTAGAAACGCGGCGTTCACTTGCGTTCCCCATTTTTGACGTAAGCTCTCATAATATTTAAGCCTTTTCTTTAGTAAATCTTTATCATCTCGATTAATTAAAAATCATTCTCATACTCAGAAATTACCGCATTGACAACGCCCACATTCGTAGGAGTTAATCGGAAGTCCTGCTAGGGATTGCTTCAATAATCCAATCTGATAACAAGACAAATACATGACTTTCCTCAACTAAGGATGTGACATCCAATTGATTGCCCAAAAATGAGGCACGATTTATTAAACCTTTATCGGCAATAAATTCTTCTAAACGAGGGCGCAGTGAGCTATCACCGATCAATTGCAAGCGCCAAGGTACTCAGAATAAATCCTGTCTTTTTGGCACTTCAAAACGAGCAACCATCACGATTAATGGATGCTCCTCATTCTCTTTTATAGGTGCTACGTGCTTCTCTATTTGATCGATGCCATTATGAATGTCAGCATTTTATGAGCAGGAGCAATTTCGCTGCATAGCTGAAGCGCCACAGTGACGGATCATAAAGGCCTGCTACAATAGTTACCTCGTGACTGTCTTGCTTTAATTTTATGGCGAGTGCCTCCATATGCTTTTACGCTCCTCCAATCTTATCCATACGTGAAAGATCTTCAGAACTTAACACTCCTTAATTGTTAATAAGCACCTGTTCGAGCTAAAACTACGAAAATTGTTTTGATGATAATTTTAAAATCCATCCAAAAGGAATAACGATCAATGTATTCTAGGTCATATGAAATTTTTTGCCCGTGGGAAATACTAGAGCGGCCGTTAACTTGAGCAAGTCCTGTTAAACCAGGCTTTACTTCTAAACGCCGTGCCTGTAAAGTGTTATAAGCATTTGTGATGGTCGGAACTTCTGGACGTGGTCCAACAATACTCATATCTCCTTTTAAAACATTAATGAGCTGTGGAATTTCATCAATACTGAACTTGCGAAGAACGGCCCCAACTTTTGTGATTCGTGCATCCTGTTCAGTTTTAAAAAAATATTCATCCGGAATTCCGTCTGCACACATAGTAGGCATATTCACTGGAACTGCTTGTATAGTCATTGTCCGCAGCTTCCAAATAACAAAGCGCTGATGATCCTGTCCGGTACGGATTTGTTTAAAAAAAACGGGGCGGCCTGTGCTAATAAGTAAAACGAGGAATACTACTAACATAAGAGGAATGGTAATGAAAAGTAATAGGAGTGCCCCCGCAATATCAAACATTCTTTTCCCGTACTGACTATAAAATTTAATAGTCTGAGCTGACTGCTCGTGCAACACATCATCCTTCGCATTTTTTTACCACTTAACTTTATATATTCATTTGGGCCATTTATAGAACTACTTTTGAAGAAGCAATTTTATAATAATATGTAGAAAAAAGGGGCATCACCATAACAGTTAGGCCTTTCTTGGGGATGTCGGGGAAACAAGGTTTATTGCGCGAAAGTGAAGCGTCAGCGGCAATGTTTTGACTGCGCAAAAGCGAAGCGTCAGCGGCAATGTTTTGACTGCGCGAAAGTGAAGCGTCAGCGGCAATGTTTTGTCTGTGCGAAAGCGAAGCGTCAGCGGCAATGTTTTGTCTGTGCGAAAGCGAAGCGTCAGCGGCAATGTTTTGTCTGTGCGAAAGCGAAGCGTCAGCGGCAATGTTTTATCTGCGCAAAAGTGAAGCGTCAGTCAATAAGACGCAAAGTCTTCACTCCAATATGACTACTAAAAATGCATACATGAAAAAAAGGAGTTATTTCAAAATCATTTTTGAATAACTCCTCCTATTTTAGCATGAATAGAGATGTTCCCTTTTACCCTTGTATAATCTGTACTTCGCATGTAATTTGAACATTTCCTTTTAACGCTTTACTAATCATACATGTTTGTTCTGCCTTCTCAGCTAAGCGATTAATTCTTTTTCGTTCTCGCTCAGATAAATTTTGTACAATAATTTTTGGCTTATGGACGATTTTCTCATAAGTAAAAACTCCGTTCGTGACATCAACAAAGCCTTCAGCTTGCATAGACAAATCCAACACAGCAATCCTCGAATTTTCAAGTAATGTAGCCAGTGTAATTAAATAGCAGGTTGCTGCCGCTCCTAGCAGCATTTCATCAGGATTTGTCCCCATCCCTGGCCCATTCATTTCTCGAGGAATAGAAATTTTCGTATTTAGATTGTCTGCAACAATAGTACCCGTCCCATTTCTCCCCTCCGACCATTGTAAATTCATAGTAAATAAATGTTGAACCATAAATAAATCCTCCTTTTGATTATATAGGGTACGAGTAGAGCATTTACTTTAGGGACCTTTTGCTCCATCACTTAACTCAGTTTTCTTCGTTACCGACCAATTCTATTATCTGTCTAATCAGTTTGCAAGGTTACTTGAACAATTCTAATTTTATGGAAATGGAGGATAGTCGCTCCTTCCGGATCATCGTACGCCCAACCCGAACGGAAATCACCCTAGCGACAAACACAATTCTTCCCTTGGCCTAAAAAATTTTCAGTACAATAATAAAACATCCAATATTTAAGAAAAACAGGAAAACTAATTTTATGGTAAAATAGAAAAAACAATTCTTTAGGAGATTTAAAAAATGACTTTAACAAAGCAACAAGCAATACAAGCACTTAAAAAGAACAAATTTATCGGTTTTACTACTAAAACAGGAAATATTATTATGAAGAAGATGAATAAAACCGATTATAATATTTTTGTATTTGAAGAAGGCAAAGATAAACCAGTACGTTATGTAGGTTCTATTATGAACATCATGGCGACAATGAGCGACAAAGCTTCTAACAAGGATTTCGTTATTGTGGAACAGCTTTCAACTCAAAATAAAGAAGAGGCTGAATCTGTAGAGAAAGATGACATCAAAGAAGTAGTGGAGTCTACAGAGAAAGCTGAGATTAAAGAAACTGCTAAACCTGCAGAAAAAAATGAAGCAAAAAAAGAAAAAGTAGAAAAACCAGCTGACTTCGATGAAGAAAGACGTGCTATTTCAGGTTACGAGGGCTTATATGATATTACGGCGAGCGGTCGAATCATTACAGTACGTGAAAATCGCCCATTAGCTCGATGCAACGATGAATATGGTTTCCATATTGTTCGACTAACAAAAGAGGGTACTGCTTCAAGTCACAATGTTTTTGAACTTTGGAAACAGGCATACCCTGAACTTGAACAAACTAATTTTAAAGGTGCCTTAAAAGCGAAATATGGTACAGGCTGTAAGCTAAGCGATAAACCAGGTATTCACTTTTAACCCTTTTAGTGAGTGTCACGAAAATTTGCAGCAGCATAATTGATTTAAAAACCCCGAACGTCGATACATTGACGCTCAGGGTTTTTAAATTATGGAAAGAAACCTATTATAATTTGCGATTAATATCTATTCCGGTTTGATCACGCAGATTTCGATAATAAAGCCCCTAATAATAGATTTATCGATAAATTAACCTCTTACTTTTTAGTAATTCATACAACGGACCTTTTTCTAAAACTTACGACTATCATATTCATTTCTACTTAGCATATATTTTTTAAAAACAGCTTAAAGAATATATAGGGTGGAGGAATTTTGCAGTTGAGCGCGATGATACTTGGTGGCTTTCTTTTTTTTAGTGCTAGCATTGGAGGAGCTCTAGCTTGGGTATTCTCTAGGCTATTCAAGCATACAACTCATGGATTATCATTATTATGTGGTGGATTTTTAGTTGGCTTACTTGTTGTAGACGTCATTCCTTCTTCTTTTCAAATATACAAATCATTTGGCCTGTTACTTGGCATTTTATTAGGCTATTTAATGTTTGAAGTTCTTAATAGTTTATTTCACACTTCTCATACTCAAAATCCCTCAGTATCACTATTGGCAATCGCTATCATTATCCACACTATTCCGATGAGTCTTACTGTCGGACAGCTGTTAGGGAAAGCCTCACTAAGTGTTGCCATAACAGCTTCTATTATTCTACATCATCTACCAGAAGGCTTTGCACTTTCTACAGCATTATTATCACAAGGAGAACGGCTTTGGAGACTCTTTATTTATTTTATAGCATTTTCGATTTTCTTTAGTATTTTCATACAGATCGGCCAATATTGGGAGTTATCTGATAAGGCACAAGGTGTACTAATGGGCGTATCGATTGGGTTAATAGCAACAGCCAGTATTTCAGAATTTATTTTGCATCATATTCGGTCAGTATCAATAAAATCACTTATAGCATTCGTTTTATTAGGTTATTTATTAAGTCACTTATTTCATATGCTGGTCGAATAAAAAAGCAATCCACCCCATATTGTGGATTGCTTCTTTTTTAATTACTTTTCGTCACCAATTAACATTAATGTTAGTGATAGGATTTTAGCAAACTGGGCTCGTGAAAGATTACCTTTTGGATTAAATTGACCGTTTGCTCCATCAATTACACCTAATTGCTTTAATAATCCGATTGATTCAACAGTTTCCTTACGCATTTGGTTTTTGTCTGCAAATGGGTTATTTTTGCTAACCTTACTTACATCAAATTCCATTCCTTCTAAGTATCTTGCAGTTACAAATGCCATTTCCTCACGTGTAACAGGTTTATACGGCTCAAAATTATCACCATCAAAAATATCAATGATGCCATATTCCTCTAAAATCGCTACTTCCTTCGCACCCGGGTATTTAGCTAAATCTTTATATGTAGCAGGACCTTCATAATCTTCCTTCACATCTAATCCTGAAGCACGGAAAATCATAGTAACTAATTGTCCGCGTGTTACTTGACCATTTGGGGTAAATGTTGTAGCAGATGTACCTTTAATAATGTCTAATTGGAATAATAATTGGATATAGCCCTCTGCCCAATGTCCAATAGTATCCGTAAAGTAACCACCTGGTTTTAACACAAGATCATTTTCCTGAATTGATCCAATAAAATCATTCAAATCCTCATCAGCAAAAGCTTGCCATTTCCCTTCAGCATAAACTTCCGCCTTAAATGCATTTCCAGATGGAGTAAATCTCATTTGAATAGAGTCACCGAAAAGCTCTTTAAATTCTTTTTGTTCTTGTGCACTCATTTCAGTAGTTTTCAATAGTGCTTGTAACGAAATCTTTACTGTCATATTATTTTTCGTCGTTACTAACGTCATCTCTTTATCTTCATAAGATAATTTAGAAATTACTAGTGTTTTATAAAGATCTTGGTATGTCATCGATTGCGCCTGTTTAGTCGCTGCAACTGCCTGTTTTGGGTGGATAATACTAGAAACATCTACAGTTTCTTGAGCATTTGCTTGTAATCCAAAACCTCCTGTAAAACATGCAATACTAAGCGCACCAGCTAAAAACGTCTTTTTCATTATACCTGCCCCTTTCCATTCATAAATTCAGTGTACTAAAACAACTGTTAGTAAATCTATAAAAATATGTAAATTATTCAAAATTATAAAAAAGTCCTATTTTCTTAGAAATATAAAATTACTAAATCTCCAAAACTATCGGGAAGTATATTACCTAATTTCTACAATGCATTAAGTACTTTTTTCAATAAATCCAACGAAATGTACCATTATTCCTCGTTTGGAATAAACACCCTATCATAAATATGCTTTATGCCTCTTTTTATTTATGCAGAAAAATTAGTAAATTAGTTTATTCTTTAGTAGGTATAAAGTAGATAGCCGTTGAAATTATACTTTTAAAGGACTCGAATCCATTAATAGTCATGCAATAAAATATAATGAACGCCAAATGGACAAAGCATTAGCAGCTATTGAACATTAAATGTCACTCTCTCGGGTGACGTTTTTTACTTTTGGGGAAATTAATGAAGTCATTATATCATTATAACAATCGAGGCTTTCATTTGATTTTTTAATATTAGAAGAAGTAGTATGGAGGTGTAACAAGGGATACAACACATACCCTTACAATTATATTAATGTAACATTATCGAAGGAGGAATTTAGGATGAATTATCAAAATATTACAGTTGCAGGTAGCGGTGTTCTAGGTAGTCAAATTGCTTATCAATCAGCTTTTAAAGGATTTAATGTAACCGTATACGATATTAATGATGAGGCCTTAACAAATGCACAAGATCGTATCACAAAATTAAAACCGTTATACCAACAAGACTTAGGCGCGACGCAAGAAGAAGTTGATGCTGCATATGCACGATTATCATTTAAAAGTGATTTATCAGAAGCGGTTGCAAATGCCGATCTTGTAATTGAGGCGATACCTGAAGTTGTTAAAATTAAAACGGAATTTTACACAAACCTTGGCAAAGTTGCCCCTGCTAAAACAATCTTTGCGACAAACTCATCTACATTATTACCAAGCCAATTTGCTGAAGCAACTGGTCGTCCAGAGAAGTTTATAGCGCTTCACTTTGCAAATACGATTTGGAAGAACAACACAGCCGAAATTATGAAGCATCCAGGCACTGATATGAAAGTTTTCGATGAAGTCGTAGAATTTGCACGTGCAATCGGCATGGTTCCACTTCCATTATATAAAGAACAACCAGGCTATATTTTGAATTCATTACTAGTTCCATTTTTAGATGCTGCTGAATCACTATTAGTAAAAGAAGTAGCAGACCCAGAAACAATCGATAAAACATGGATGATTGGAACAGGAGCACCACTAGGTCCATTCGCCATCCTTGACATTGTCGGCATTAACACTGCCTTCAACATTGTTGAGGCAAAAGCCGCTGCTACTGGTGAAGAAAACTTTAAAAAATTAGCCAATCTCTTAAAAACAGAGTATATCGATAAAGGCAAACTAGGTCGTGCAACAGGCGAAGGCTTCTATAAATATCCAAACCCAAACTTCGCAAAGCCTGATTTCCTAAAAGGCTAATTAATAAAACGATGTACATAGTGTCTTCACTATGTGCATCGTTTTTTATTTCAAGGTGTTGGAATTTAGGTTGCCGGGTAGCCCCGAAACAACCGGGTATAATGTTCACGAGAAAAAATCCCAAAAACTAGGTGCATCCTGAAATTCTACTGTTGCAAGCTTCTCTATAATTTTTAATTTAATTTCTTGTTCCAAGTCTTCCCTTTCCTGAAATTCTGTATTGTGCAAACATTGTTTTATTTTCGGTATGAAATTTTCAATAATCGTTAGCGCCTCTTCATTGTATTGATTTTCCAAAATTGCCATATATTATTCCCCCTTTTTACTGAGTGTAGTTTTGAGTTTATTTAAAGCCTTCCTATGAAGGTTTGATATATTCTGCGGTGTAGTTTGTAATGTGTGAGCTATTTCTTTTATAGAAAGCTCTTTTACATAAATCATCTCTAATATTTGAAGTTGTTTAACCGTTAGTTTTTTCAAAGACTTTAAAAGCAGTTCATCTTCAATATTGTCAAATAATCCTCCATCAACTATATGATCCAGTTCTATTCCCACGCTTGCATCTTCTATTTGCTCTTTCGCGGTCGTGCCACCTTCTTCTGATAAGCCCTTATCTAATATTAATAAAGCACGATTTTGTAGCCTTCTCCTTTTTTTATCAAAATCTAAGCTAAAAAAATAAATTAAATTACTGACATATTTGATTTTCCTAACATTTATATAGTGGGATTGGAAAGATTCATCGACAAGTTTCTTATTTTGTTCGGTTGGATATAAGATCGCCTTTTGCACCAAATAAAGATTATTGGAATCCGACAAAAAGCTTTTTATGATTGGATTGTTAACCTGCGCATTATTTCTATAGAAGAATTCCTCTATTTTTTGTTTCTCCATTTAATTATCCCTCCAATACTTCCGCCTTCTTTCTATTTAAAGTGAATGTTGTATCTATATTATAAACCAAAATAGGAACAAATGTTCTTAAAAAGAATAAAAAAAACACCTTTTATACAAAAAAGGTGATTTAATCCAACTCTTTCAAATATCTAAAATAGCTTTTATTTTTTCTGGCTGAATTATGATCAGCGACTATTAATGGGATAGCACTACTATTAAAATGCTTTAAACTCTTTAATACGTGCTCTTCATTAATATCCTTATTAATATACGTAATATTATTTTCTTGTAACCATTCCTTTAACCTAACACAATAGTGACATTCCTCGCTTGAATATTCCGTTATATCATATTTCATCTTAGAGACCTTAAAGAGGTCTAAAACATAAGAAATGGAAACCATGACAAAATAATTTTTTTTACAGGAAGGTTGTTTTTATTACAGAAGGATCCTCTTTACATAGTACAGTTACAATTTCGGTGATATAGCCAAGCGGTAAGGCAAGGGTCTACAAAACTTGGATCCTCGGTTCGAATCCGAGTATCACCTTATATTACTAATTTGGAGTAAGAGGGAGGTTGATTTACATTATGACACCAGAAAATGTTCCAATTTGGATTAGCCTAATAGGAAATTTTGGATTCCCTATTGCCATTACAGTCTATCTATTCATTCGCTTTGAAAGGAAAATAGATAAATTAGAAGCGGTCATCATGGAGTTATCTGAAGTTATTAAATCTCTTAATTACAAAAAAGGAGGGTGAACCACATGGAAATTGAAAAATTAATGGCGGGTGTTCAAACATCTGCTAAAATTTAAATGAAGGGTGGGAGGGTCTAAATTGGGAATTGGATTAGTTGCTTTGGGATTAGTATTGGTATTAGGAGTAGTTTTTATGGTAAGTCTTGGTAAATCGAATAAAAAGAAATATATAATTTGGGGAATAACTATGATGTTAGTTATTGCTCCTTTATTCTCAGGGGTTGTTTCTATTCTGTATGGGAGATATGAAGGTGAGGGGTTTGCGGCGGTCGCACTAATGATGGTCATGTTTCCACTTCTATTTTTAACTGGACTTGTGCTTCTTATTTTAGGAATTTTTAAAAAAGGGAAAGCTAAATCTATTAAGCCAACGGATGCGTAACAGCTTTTATTGCTTTTCATATGACTTTCATTTAACGCTTATATTTATTATTGTGCAGGTAATTGACTTACGCTTGATTTCCTACTAACTCGCGTTGGTGGGTATATTATTTTCTTTCACTTTTTATTTTGACCAGCATATAATTAATTGCTAAAAAGGTTATCTCTTCTGTATGATTGTAAATAATGGGAGGGGAAATTTATGATAGCCTACAGGAGAATTGCTGTACTATATTTTCTTATTATGTTCCTTAGCATTTTTATTGCAACACAAGTGAACAGTATATTAACTGGGGTATTGGTTCTTGCTTTTTTGTATTGGTTGTTTATTGGTTTTCCTTATTTACTACAAGAAAAGGTAAAGTTTTTCGAGATATGTTGGAATTGGTTAACGAAAGGTGGAAGAATAGGTCCTAGAAACTAAAGATTTATACATTCATTTTACTGAATATTCAGATGAATAAACTAAGCAATGTGATTAAATCCTGGAAGCTTACATGCTTTATCAGATTTTTATTTTAAGCATACTATACAACTATAAAGGGATCGATTGGAGGCAATTATGATTAGCAACAATAAAATTGCAAAGGTCAATATTGTGCTGGCAATTTTACTTGCTTTAGGTATCACCTATAATTATTTTTACAACAATGCACCAATTCAAATTGAACTCTTAGGCAATTTAGGATTTTGGCTAGTATTCCCATTATCAATCATCAATATAGTACTGAGCTTAAAACTACTGAAAAATAAAAAGAGTAATGCTAGTAGCTACGTCACTTTTACGATTGCTGTCATTCTTTTAATCATTGCTTTATTTTTATTGTTTCATTGGACCACGCCATAAAAATCAAAAAACTCCAAGGGGAAAAGCTCTTGGAGTTTTCGCTTAAATGGCTGTTCAAACATCCACTGAAATAAGTTATAGAAACAAAGCCATATAATCCTCATCAAAATATTGCTGATCTATTTTTAATGCCCTTTTCTCTGTTCCAAAAACCTCAAACCCTAAAGAAGAATACAGTCCTTTTGCTGAAGCATTCGTTGATACAACCGTTAGATGAAGCTGTTCAACTCCCTTTAACTCCCTCGCTTTGTTAATTACTTCGACCATTAAACGCTTACCAATACCAAACCCGCGCTTTTTCGGAGAAACATACACCGCAAAGATGCTCGCTTTATGCTTTAACTTAAGCTTACTTTCCTGCACTAGCGTCGCAACGCCCACTAATTGTTCCTGATCAAATACCCCTAACGTAAAAGAGCCTTGTGATTCAAATCTGCTGGCAAACAGCTCAATCGGATTATCCTTTTCCTCCTCAAAGCTAGAGCCAAATGCTTCAGGATTATTTTGTAGCGCTTCTAATCTTAAATTCCGATAGGCTTCAGCATCTGCAGCTATTAAAAGTCTACTATTCATTTTTATCCCTCCTACGATACTTTCCATTTTTATCGCCAATTCTTAATCGTTTTTTATATACTTCCACAAGATAGTTTCCTAAAATGGAAATAACAGTACAAAGGAGAAGGTTAAAATATGAAATCGAACAGCATGGCGCATCATTTTCATCTATTACAAGAGCAACGAGTTCACTATGTACCTTGCATTTATTCACTCCAAGAGGAACAACTATGGCACCGCGAAAAAGAAGAAAAATGGTCTATCGGTGAACATTTCTATCACCTTTATCTAATCTTAAAAATGCTAAAAACAGCAACAAAGTTTTCCTTACTACTGACGCCTTACGCAAAAATGCGAAGAAACAAGCCTTTCGCTACAGAAATACATGATATATACGAGGAATATAAAAACAAAAAAGGAAGCGGCATGAGAGCACCAGGAATATTAGTGCCTCCCTCCAAAATACGTTTTACGCTAAGTAGCGACGACATCGAACAATTACTAGTAAACGAAACGAGCGCAATGCAAAAATTAGTAAAAAATATTGAGGAGGATATTGCCGGGCATATTGTCTTTCCAGACCCTATTGCTCACTACCCTAACCTTATTCAATCTATCCAGCTACTTGCCATCCATGAAAAGCATCATTTTACAATAATGACGGCGCAATATAATCGATTGATTGCATCAAGTGAAGTTTTAAGTTTAAAATGAAAAGAGGCTTGAAATATGAAGATTCTAGGAAATATTATTGATGATCAAGGAAGATGTAAGCACTATTTTAAAAAGCAAGATACCATTTCAATTAAATTTAAATGTTGTGGGGAGTATTATCCTTGCTATAAATGTCATGAGGAAAATTCAAATCATAAAATTCAGCCATGGAAGAAAGAAGACTTTCATGAAAAGGCAATATTTTGTGGTGTATGTAAAAGTGAATTAACGATTCATGACTATATGAATCACAAAAACTGTAAACATTGTCATACTCTTTTCAATCCAAATTGCAGTAAGCATTTTCATATATATTTTGAGACGGATAATAATAATCCTACATGTACTTTCTAAATATAAAGGCCTTTGAAGGATGATTAATTCCTGCAAAGGCTTTTCCTATTACTATAACTGGAGCTACGTGTAATGATTATTGATTATATTTTTGAAGAAATACTTTTACTTTCTCCTTGGCAAATTGTGTGCTCAAACTACCTGGATTTGCATCAAAGCCATGATCGACCTTTGGAAGAAGATAAAGTTCGTGCGCTACACCGCTTGTAGTCAGTTTCTCATCCAAGACGTTCGCCTGCTCTACAGGAACAATACGATCACCCGTCCCTAAAAACATAATAGTTGGGGGCGTTTGTTCATGGATATAGCTTATAGGGGAAAGTATCTTATAACGCTCAGGGTAATCGGATGGTGAACCTCCGATATACTTATCCATAACATCTTGAACATAATTCTTACTTGGATTGTTCGTGTAAAACGCAGTCATATCTGACGGCCCATACATGTTAATTACTGCCCTGATCGGTACATCCGGAACATCCGTTGATGGCAGTAAATACTTATCTCCCAAACTATATGCGGCAAGCATAGCTAGATTCCCCCCAGCAGACTCTCCCATTAAAATGATTCTGTTCGGATCAATCTTATACGTATCTGCATTTTGCACGATCCAACCAATCGCCGATTTAACATCCCCTACTTCATCTTTCCAACCTGCTTCAGGAGGCATACGATATCGGACATCAAAAACAGTATACCCTTGATCATTCATCCACTGATTCCAGTCTTGCACTTGGCCTTTATCTCCACTTACCCAACCACCCCCATGCACTTGAACAATGACCGGTGTTAAAGCATCCTCTGATTTTTTCTTCGCTGTCCACACATCAAGCTTTAGTTCGATGCCGTCCGTAGTTTTCCCATACACCACATCTACACTAGGTTTTGTTGAGATAGTTTGTTTATAGAAAAAATGTGAGCTAAGAGCAACCGATACATTCTCGCTTTTAGCATAGCTTTTCATATTACTCATTGGCTGCACAGTTAAAAACATCAATAATAACAAAATAGGAAATAACACTGTAAGAGCAATGAAGGTTTTCTTCCAAAAAGAAAGAGCTAACAAAACGATTATCATTAATGCTGTCACTACTAGAATAACCGGAAATATAGAAGCTCCCCATGCAAGGAGACTCATTATTTTATCCATATTACTCGGGTTAAAAATATAGTAGGCCACTATAATAATAATAAAACATACTATCACAGAGAGGATTGTGAGTAGCCATTGAAGAAAACCTCTAGGTCGCCAATTTGTTGACTGATTCATTTTTTAAAACCTCCCCTATTCCAAAGAACTTCACCCGTACGATGGTTTAACACATACGATATGTTATTATCACTCCCATTTAAACATGCAGCCCAAGTTCATCTAGTAGCAATTTTGTCACCACATGTTAATTGTACACGCACAAATCACACTTGATATTACAAAAAATGCCCGCAACCATTAAACTTGGCTACGGGCTGTTCACTATTTCATTGAATAAATTGAGAAAGTGCCATGTTTTAGAAAGGTAGAATGCTTAAGCTCAGTCAAAAACTGCATAAAAAAGAGCCGAAAAGATTCGATTCGGCATTTATTCAAACATTCCTATACTGAGCTCCCTACAAAATGATTCTATCGTGTCACGCTCTTCTTTTGGCAATGCTTCGTACTCAACCAGATATTGTGCTGAAAAGTCTTCTAGCTCCTTATAACTGACTTCTCTTGTCAGGACGATTCCATTGACCTCATTAGCCAATTCGTTTGCCGCCACAATATCTGTAAACGCAAAGGCTTGTTCTTCGTCATCGGTAAATGTAAGAAGGTCAATTTCCCCCTGGTAATAGCGATTATCTACTTGCACTACATAATATCTAATTGAATCCATTATACACCTCCCTAATTCATGATTTTTATTATTACCTCTTTTCATAAAAAATCCATCCCTTATCAATAAATGGATGAATACTCATGTCACAACGCAGTTATAAAAATCCTGTCATACATTTTTTAAAGCAGCATTCGTAAAAACGTTTCAAAGTTCACGCCTGCTTCACGTGGAATTTGCGCCTTTGATGTCGCTTCAATTGAAGCAGCCAAAAATGTCTCGGCAAGTTTCATTGACTCAACTAAATCCTGTCCACGCATCATACCACCCATAATGACGGATGCAAACAAATCACCCGTGCCTGAATAGCTCTCACCATTGTATTCTCGGATGCTAGAAAATGAACGATGTGCATCGACATACATATTGCCTACATAGCGCTTATTTACATCTGCTGGCGGCGGATTCAAACCAGTAATAATAACGTTCGCTTTAGTTTCCTGCTGCAGCTGATGGCCCGCTTCCTCTATCGCCTGAAGATAATCAGAATCGTCCTGATAGCTCTTTAGCTTCTCGTATGACAAACCCGTAAGCAAGCAGCATTCTGTAATATTTGGCGTAATAATATCTGCACATTTCACGAGCGCCTTCATACGATCAAGCAACTCGCCAGTATACATTTTATACACCTCGCCCAAATCGCCCATTACCGGATCGACAAGCAGCGTTGTTTCACTCGAGTGAAAGACGTTTAAAAACCGAAAGATATTATCGATTTGCTCCTTCCCTGTCACAAAACCTGTGTGAATACCATCAAAGGTTGCTCCAAGCTTGCTCCACTCATCCACAAAGTAGTCCATCTTTGACGTTAAATCCTCACAATAAAAACTCGAATACCCTGTTTGCGCCGTTAAAATTGCCGTTGGTAATGGCACCGCCTGAACACCCATCACTGACAGCACAGGCATCGCAGCCGTTAACGAGCACTTCCCAAAGGATGACATATCCTGAATTACAGCAACTTTTTTCATCATACTCTCCACCTAACTAATCCTGCTTGTTCTCTCATCGTATCATAATTAGCTAGATGCGAAAATGCACTCCGTTATAGAAAAACAAACTGACCTTAAATATTTTTATCAAATTGGCACTTTTACGATAGTCAGTCCTTTGCTAAAGTAAAAATTATTAAAAAATTCATCCTAGCGAGGACACGCAAATGCAAAATATACAAAGTCAATCCTATACAAAACCACGCACGAAAACATTTGATTTAGTCATTACTTCCATTCTTGCAGCACTAGTTTTCGTCGCGACAATGTTTATTAATATAAAGCTACCATTCGGGCAAGGTGGACTTATTCACTTAGGAACATCCATGCTTTTGATCACGTCGATTTTATTTGGTCCTAAAAAAGGGGCACTTGCTGGAGCAATCGGAATGGGCTTATTCGATATCGTAGGTGGTTGGTTAATTTGGGCGCCAACCACAATTATCTCCCGCGCATTACAAGGCGCCATCGTTGGGAAAATCGCTTGGTCTAAAGGTCATAGAGGCGACGACATCCGATTAAACATTTTAGCAGCCGTTGTTGCTATGCCCGTGATGATGGGCGTTTACTATATCGGGCAAGCGATTATGTTCAAAAGCTGGGTTGCCCCGATGGCATCCATTCCAGGAGATTTAATCCAAAATGTTGTTGGATTAATGATCGCAATTCCAGTATGTATCGTGATGAAAAAAACACCGTACTTCAAAAAGAATTTCTAATAATAATCACGCCATCTTCCTGTTTTGCCAACAGCATCGATGGCGTTTTTTTTAATTATAAAACTATTGTTAGAATTTCACATGACAATAATGAAGGCTTTTTTTCATACTATATGGTGGAGGTGAAAAAATGCCAAGAGTAAAGTATATAAATTCCGACATTGACCTAGTGGCAAGGATGATGAGAGCAGAAGCAGAAGGTGAAGGAAACCAAGGAATGCTATATGTTGGCAATGTCATTGTGAATCGTGTGATAGCAGAATGTCCAGACTTTAAAGATTTAAGAACGATTAATGATGTTATTTATCAGGTACAGGGAGGAAATTATTCTTTTGAAGCTGTTCAAAAAGGCAATATGTTTTACCAAAGGGCGCGACCTAATGAAAGAAGATTAGCAAAACTGACGCTGGATTATTGGCGAGATCATCCCGCGAAATACGCACTTTGGTATTTCAATCCATACGCACCATGTCCGCCAACATGGTACGATCAACCTTTTACTGGTCAATTTAAAAATCATTGCTTCTATGAACCAGCACCTGATACATGTGAAAGTGTTTATCGAGGATAGGTATAACAAAAAATCCCACGGAAAGTTTCAGTGGGATTTTTTGTGGTCTTCTTATTCACTATTCTTCAATTAAATCCATTGACATGTCTTTCATAAATTCTCTAACTTCTCGAATGCCAGGAAGTTCACTCTCTACAAGCTCTACCCCGACAATTTTTGCAAGTGGCTGAAGCATCGGTCTTAACTCTTTAGAGACAAATATTTTACTTGGTCTTACTTCTAAGCCCTGTAAAAATGCCCATAACACACCTTGTGCAATTGGTGGCGTTTTAGGCATCGGGAACAATTCATGTTCAATAATCAAATTGCTTCCTCGTTCAACAAGCATACCAGCAAGCGGATAAACAGTGCGGCTCGTTTCTTCCGACTCTACGCCAAAAGGCATGTAAAATACATCATATTCTACTTGTAGCGCGCTTTTAGGCTTTTTCTTATATTTTGCTTTTTCAAACATCGAAATTTCCTCATAGCACTCAAACGTTGGCTTGGGCATATTTATTTGCAAAATATAGATCTCTTGTAACTCACCATCCATTTGCACTTTAAACATTGGATATTGATGTGCAGCTAGCTGTGGATATTCCCAGCCATCCTTCCGAGCTTCTATAATATTAATCATCCTACTTATAACATCAATTAATAGCACTACCTCTAAATAATCTGGTCTTTCAGGATGCGTTCCCTCCAGATAGCTACGGAACTGAATCCAGTTCTTCTTCCCTCTATACGACAGCCCATTATCTTTAATTAATAGATAATCTGCTTGGTCTAACTCTTCCCTATCAACAAAATTCACAGTTAAAGCATTTAAACCATACGAGAAATCGCTCGATAAATTTTTCTCATAAAGAATGTTAGCTAAGCTAGGATAGCCAAGCTCCGTGTCAAAAATCATTAACCCAAACTCTTCACCACCCGCTCCCATAACAGAAACAAGTACTTTGTAATCTACATCTGCAAAATGAATGCCAACAACTTCATCATCACTAAAATATTGCCATGGCTTTAGTTTTTTCAGGTAATTGGTAAGCTCCAATAAAGTAAGATAATCTGGCTCTAGGTTTTCTAGTAAACTATTTGCCTCTTCATCCTCCCTTATCCGTTCATTAATTTCCTCCAAATCAATCTTGTCCGTTTTACCCGTATGAATATTACCTGCTCCCGCAATACATAAAAGAGTTTCAGAGTTCGTCGGTAAATCCTCATTGTTCTCTAATCGAATAACAAACGATTCACTATTATCAATTATATGGGCAATGGCTTCATCACCGGATTTTCGAAGCCATTCGTCAACCAACTCTTCATCTGTATCTAAATCCGTATCATTTTTAGGTAAAAAACAAATCTTTTCTTTACATACCCGTCCATCTTTTTTAACCATTTCAAAATTAAAATAGTCCGCCCCATCCAAATCAAAGCTTAGTAATATCATTTCATCTAGCAAGGAAAAACTACTGTTCTTCGGTAATACTAACTTTCGATAAATCTCTGGGTTTTTCTGACTTTCAATATGCAGCTGTATCATTGTTTATCCTCCTTCTTTTATTTGTTAAAGGATGCTGATGAAGCTAAGACTTAATCTTTATTAAAGCATACGAGCAATAATTACTTACTCCATCTCTTTATTAAATATTTCTACTTTGTAACTATTTTCAAAGTGAACCACTTTCTATTCACTTTACTAACAACTTACCCGTTCTGCAACACTTCAAAATTCACTCCTCATCAATCATCAAATAACTTAATACTTTCCATATAATTTGTGTAAAACACCCTGAGGGTTTTCTAGTAACAGTGCTTTAATAATCAACAATGATTGATTTTGAAACTTTTATAGCTAATGATATGTTATTAACATACCCGGGGAAAAAGCAAAGGACCATCCTAGTCTTCTTTGATTTTGTTGTCCAATACTGGATTAACAAAGTACGTGAATGTTAATAGAGAATTTATTCGAAAATTATTATTTGAATAATAAAAGTTCAATGGTTATTCACTTTAGTTGAATGTCAAATAATATGTAATAAAAGTAGTGGAAATAAAAATGGCGTAAATTCTCCGTTAAATTAGTATCAGTGGTAATCGTAGGATAGTAATGATTCGAGAGTAATGGATTGCTATAACATTTTAAATTTATCTAGAATAATGGAGGTTATTAATTGTGAAGAATAACTTAATTAAAAGTATTATAGGATTGATTTTTTTCACATTAGTTTTCAGTATCATTTCCCCAAGGCTTGCTAAGGCAAATGAATCGCAGGATTTACAAATAAATAATTCCATTAATCAAGAAGAAACACTTGCAGTTAATGAATTAGATGGCGAAACAGATGGTCTAAATCAAATTTTAGATACGCCTTCAGATTCTTTCAATGATCCAAGAATCAATTTAGAAGATGAATTTGAAATCCAACCACGTATAGCTCCAGTTATTCCGTTATTGGCAGGTATTGTAATTAGGTCTGGGGTTTCATTTATTGCAAGAACTTCTACAGGAAATGTAGTTAGAGTATCAGCACATGCCGCTGAACGAGCAGTAGAGCGCAAGATTACTGCAAAAATGATAGATCAGAGTTTAGCTAATGGTACAAAATATGTAGATATCCTAAGCGGTGAAAGGGTTGCTTGGGCATCAAACGGCAATAAAGTTGCAGTCTTACTTAATAAAAATTCAGATGTAATTGAAACTGTTTATGATACAACTTCCCAAAAATTAAAATGGTTTAAAAATTCTTGGCAATATATAGGGGATATAAAATAATTTTAATGTAATATTTAGGTATAAGCTCTATTGTATTAACAGATTCTATCCAAAATTCACATAGACCGACAACAATCCATAGTATAGTGACTGTGGGCTGTTGTCATGGATTTAGTTATACTGTAGTGTTAAAAAGTAAAAAGGGGTTTAATTTATGGCCATATTAAAAGACTATTCTACTGTACCTAGTAATTGTGAAGTTGAAATAAATTTAAAGTTAGTTAATGAAGAAAGCATTGAATTTCGCATTGATTTACGCTCCGGTCCTGCTTTTCCAGAGGCTCATATGGAAATAGCTTGTTTAAAGAGGGACTTCTTAAAGTTATTAGATGATCTACAGCATATTGATAATATCCATCTAAGTATGCTAGAATTTCTTGATCCTGGATTGTGCATTTATCATATTCCTGAATATGGTACCTACCATTTTCCCGGATATGGTCTTTTTCAAATTCCGGAGCAGGAAAGACAAGAAAATGAACCTCGTATTAAATTAATTTTTGTATTAGATGCAGGCTATAAAAATCATCTTCGTGCAACAGGATGTGGTCCTTCATTATGTCTAATAGTGAAAATGGAACAAATCACTGAGTTTGTAAATAGTTTAAAACAAGAAATGGATGACTTCTAAATTCTAACAAAGTATATTCGTAAAACACAGAACAAATAAGGTTTGTTATTTTTTATTGTTTTTCGGTGTAATTATTTAAAAAGTCATTCAAAAGAATAATGAATGGCTTCTTTCTATAATATAGAGAAAAAAGATGTAAATTTTAGAAAGCTATAATTACAACTATATAAATAATATTATTGCCCCAAGCTTGTTTGAAGGTTGCTGCTTATTGCAGTAATCATTTTTGGAATATTTGACTGCCGTTCTTAATGGATATGCGAACTTAGTTGCTTCAGCTTATGTTTTATGTTTACAACCGATTTTTAGTTGAACCATAAGCCATTTGACCTTAGAAAATAAACTGTTTCGATAACAAAAAGGACTCGATTATGAGTCCTTTTGCTTGTTGTATTTGTTTATTAATTACTTAAAAAACAAACATTATTAACTTAACACAGCCTTAACTTCTTCTGTATTGTACTCACGTACGATTTCTCCTAACTCAATTCCTATACGTTCAACGATTCCTGTAACTAATGCATTTCCCATGAAGAACAAACGCATACGGTCTGAAACCTCATGGACATTTTCAAGACTATCCTTTTTGAATTTTGTCCAGTCTGGTAGGAAATCTTGCAATAATTCAGCTTCAATCGGTGTAAGCATACGGTACTTTCCATCAACTTTAAGTAAATGTGTGGAACGGTTTACAGAACCTTCACTTGTAAGCATTGTGCGTCCCGGTAAGTCGAGAGAATCATACGGGCTCATCCCACCTACTAAAGGCATATTTATGACCGTTATCAGCAACACGCTCAATTTTTTTAGGACCACGTAAATATTCAAATTTCTTAAGCTTTGAATCGTCATCGTCCAACTGATAATTTGCGATATATTTGCTGTACTCTTCTTCACCAAATTCGCGCACAAAGTATTCTTTCGCTTCCCGAACAACTTCACCCAATGTCTTTGGTGATTCCTTAATAGCTTCCGTATCAATCGTGAAGTATTGACCGTAACGCATAATACCAGTATTCCAAATAGTTCCTGTGAAATTATCAGAGATGTCTACGATGTACTCTTCGTTTAGGATGTCTTTATCAGACAATGTAAGCCAAGAAGAACTAGCATATAGTGCTTCCTTGCATAACACATATATTGGACAACTTGAACGTGGAGAAAAGAACGCTACAATTGAAAGCCTTACAAAAATATACATGGCTTTAGAAATTACATTAGAAGAGCTATTTGATGATAAAGAAAGCCATCAAAAAGTGCTTTGCTTTGAATTAGAGGAAATGGTACGTCTGTTAGAAGGTCGTTCTAAGAAAGAGCAAAGAGCCGTTTTAAATTTTATTGAGTCTTTAATTGCTTGGAAAGATAATGAATAGTTGTTGGGTATCAATCTTTAAGAGAGCAATTTATTGTGTATTGGTGCAGCTACAACAATCGTTTAGGCCATAGCGATGTACAAACCACAATGAACATCTATGCACACTTTACGAAGAAAACGAAAGAAGAAGCTAACAGAAGTTCGCCAACCACATTGAAAATGTAGTTGAGCGACTACGCTTTGACTTCGTTCGATCGATACTCAATGAAACTATATGACATAAGGCAAAATAAAAAAAACTTAATACATGGGTTTTACGTTTGTGACATAAAGCATAAAATTTCCGAAAAATAAACCATAAAACTTCCAAGCTTAGAGTAGGAAGGGCTTATAGCAATAAATAGTTGGAAATTATATATGATTATAGATACTATCTCAAAAGAAATCCTAACGTTAGAAAATCTTATGCTTTATTTATTTTACTTTAGGAAGTGTTATGCTTTATTTTTTTACCTTAGGAAATTTTATGGTTTAATCCATCTAAAAGATTAAATTAACGATATCAATCATAGTGGTATTACACGAATATCTTAATCGAGTTATTTTATTCCTGTTATCTTGGATTATCTGCCCTTTAATATTTGCAGAGCCGTTAGTTTAAGTATATTCCTTATCATACTTTGTTGATTTTATATTATTAATTATATTTTACAGGAATGTTGCCCGAAAGCCGCAAAATGAATAGACTGCTAGTAACAGTCTTTTTCAGCTCTTGTATCTGGTTGTTTGCATTGTATGTTCCGGCTACTTGTAACAATATCTTTATACTAAACTAAACAACAAAACCATAATTCCATTAGTTAATCCATGAATAATAACTGATGACTGGATCCAATTAGTTCGTTCATACGCTAAAGCAAAAATGAACAGCTCAACGATCTTCTAGCAAAGCCCTCGTAAGCCATCCATATAATGCTGCGTCCCTCAGCCTGCTCAGCCCCCTTGGACACCACAAAACTCTGGCTAGTTGCTATTCAGGAAGCGCGTGTCAATTGCGACGAGCCGTTCGCTCTATACCATCAACGATTACTTTGTACAGTTGGGGCGGCAGATCGTGTCCCATACCGTCAACCAACATTAGCTCGGCACCAGGGATGGCAGAAGCCGTGTCCTCGCCACACGCCGGGTCGATTAGGGGATCATCCACCCCATGAATGACAAGTACTGGTACTTTTATGGTTGCAAGCCGCGGACGACGGTCACCGGCGACAGCCATAGCAGCAATTTGTCGTCCGACACTGCCTGGATCGTAGTCTCGCTGAACTTCCTCTAGAATGAGCGCCCGATGAGCATCCTCTTCAAACGGATATCCGGTGCCGGCGATGCGTTTGGCAAAAGAGAGCTTGTGCGCCAAAAATCCTTCTTCATCCTCAAATGGGTTCGGCGCAGGTTTAGTCATCATCGCCATGACTTCTGGGGAAGTTTGCGGAAGAGCGGGATTACCGGTACTGGACATAATGGACGTGAGTGATAAAACCCGTTCAGGGTACTCACAGGCTACAATCTGAGCGATCATTCCGCCCATCGACCTGCCAACGAAATGTGCTCGGTCAATTGATAGTGCGTCGAGCAGTCCGATAGCGTCTTTGGAAATGTCATAGAGAGTGTAAGGGATGTCTGGTCGCTGTCCCGACATGAGAGCAGTAGCCAGTGCGTTAAAATCCAGTGTCGGATAATGGCTAAAGTGCGTCGAGCAACCTACATCGCGATTGTCAAAGCGGATTACGCGAAAGCCCCGCGCTGCTAATATCCGACAAAACGAATCCGTCCATCGGATCATCTGGCTTCCAAGCCCGGAGATTAGGATAATAGCCTCGTCATTTTCGTTACCGAAACTGTCATAGGCCAATTCAACGTCGTTTATTTTCAGAATGTTCATAATTATGTTCTTCTCCTTTTATTTCGATATCGGAAGTTCTGTTATAGGCAGAAGGCGTGAATCTTCGATCGCTGCAGTACGATGCCCGATACCGGCCATGTACTCTTGATGACTTGAAAAAGCAAGAAACGACTCCGCGCTGCTCTGGCCGAACTTGACATAACTTGTTTCAGTTTAGAAAAAACCTCTGAGGAAACCCCTTTTTTCCTTACGAGACTTGTATAGCTAATGGGCATTTTAATGAGAGTTTTACTTTTCTTTCTAACTTCATCTATTATATCTCTCAAAATTTTATTACTGTTTGAAGTGTATATATCCTTGTTATCTAATGCTTGAAAAAATTCTCCAGCAACTATTTTTTCATAGTTGTCCAAAGATAAATCACCTTGATATAAAAAAGTATTTTGAACAAAACTTTCAAAGCATACATTAAAAATATCTGGTTCTATATTCGCATACTCTAATAAAAGCAACTCTCGAATCTTTTTATATAAATCTGGATTTACTACTTTCAATTCTTTATTGTCCTCAATTACGGATTGCCACGTAGAAACTTCAGTATCCATTCCTATATTAGAAACAAAGTGGCATTTGTTACATTCATTTTTAAAGTTTAAAAAATTATAAAATATAAACCCTAGAAATGAGTGTTTATAACTTCCATCTTGTTTTTTTGTCCTATTAAATAAACGTGAAAAAGACCATTCTTTATATTTCGCAGATGTCTTTATTTGAAAAAATCCCGCACAACTTTCACCTTGTTTCGATTTAGCCATATCATCATGAAATTCACAAAATATAATATAATCATTTCCATTTTTATATTCTTGTATCATATGATATACAATCCAATGAGCTTGATATTCAAACCTGTTATAGCTATCAGAGCCAGCTTTTTCTCTTAAGCTACTATTCAATATCGTCTGCATGAGCAATTCCTCCAAGAATTAAAAATTTGTTGGCCAAATAAATGCAGCTATAAAACAAGACACTATACCGCTTTCGAATTATCAGTATTTTTTATTTTTCACCTCCGAACAAACGTTTAATAATTTTAACTAAATTCATTAGTGTCGCATTAAAAGAATTTAACATCGTATATTTAACCTAATTTTCTGTAAAGTGTTTAGCGCATAAAAAAATCCTTTATAATGGCTGGGTGGTAATAATCCATCCAAATCCAAAATAACGGACAATCGCATGGACAAGTTTACACGAAAAATGTCATTCAACTAGTTCCATTAAATCTTCCCAAAATGTCAGCCATTGTTTTTTATCCCAAATATATGTACTTTAAAACATCGGTATTATATATTGTTTCGAGCCTTCAATTATTTCTTGTAGATTTGTTTCATTGGCTTTCAATAATATCACTCCAAGTTTATAAAATGGATTTAGGCAAAGTTACTTTCAAATAGACATAAATTCATAATTATATTTTACCATATTTATACTTAATATATAATAAAAGCATAATTCAAGTCTTAGCCCTCTTAGGTTTTCTATTAATTACTTTCGCTATAACACGTACTTACAAGATACAAGTAGATAATCCCATTTAGTTTAATCATGCACCATTTTTCATATTAGAAGAACCTAATTTGTCTTATTATTTGAGGTGAGCAAATGTTCGTAGCAATCGATCAAAACAGGGAAAAACAATTTGCCTTTCATGATGATAAGGTACGCTTAAAGTCTTTATCCGCTACAAAAAAACTTTATTGTCCAAACTGCCAAAAGCAAGTCTTCTTTCGTGGAGGGCCAAAGCGTATACATCACTTTTACCATGAAGCTCATGTTAAATGTAGTTTTGTTGGGGAGCCTGAAACACAGGAACATCTTGGAGGTAAATTAGCAATTTATAATTGGTTAAAAGAGCAATATCCAAATGCCTATGTCGCATTAGAAGAACGAATCACTAAGACAAATCAAATTGCGGATGTATATGCGGATTTTGGTAATGATCACAGGTTTGCATTTGAGGTACAGTGCGCAGAGCAAACAGCTGAAAAGTGGCTAGAACGTCGTAAACTCTATGCAATAGCGGGTATAACAGACATATGGCTATTTGGTGCTAATTATTATAAAGAAATTGATTCTGAAGATATTGAGGAAGGCGAAATTGTTCTCCGATTAAAGTACTTACAGCAAACTGTTAATGAAAAAGAGCGTAGTGTTTACTTTATTGATGTGAAAAATAATCTCGTAAAACATATAGGAAAATTTTTCGGTATTTCCTATCGCACCGAAACAAGAGCTTCTATAAAAATGCAGCAAATCCCTATTAATGAAATGAAAATTTATAAGATCCCATCACCTTGCAAATACGTTTTAGGAAATAAACTTTCATATGAAAAGCTTCAAGAATATTTTATAGCTAGAACCAAGGAAGCAGCAGAACTATGGCATGAACGTAAGAAGCAAAACGCCATAACAATGCAAAGAATCCAGCAAAGACAAGAGCAGCGAAAGAGATTCAATCTATATAAAAAGTATTTGAATAACTTTAGTATAGAAAAAGTATTGCAGCGGATGTCACATAGGGAACAAGTTCTATTTAAACAATTAATAAAGGAATATGGTTTGACCGATTCAAATTTCCCTGGCATCTTCAATATTCAAATGCAAGATTATAAATTTATTCATACACCTTATCCTTTGTGGCAATTGCTCGTATTTCATAAAGCTATTAAGCATAATTACAGTAAAAAACAATTGATCTTTTCTAAATATTTATTTCAGGATATAAAGGCACAACTCAGATATGATATTGCAGACAGTAAAGAAGTTGCTACTTTAATTCACAGCTATCTTGTTCTCCTAGAGAAGAGTGGATTTTTGGATAAAAAAACATTTTATCGAAAGTATACTCATCCATTCACAATTGAAAACAATGTATTACCAATCGTTAATAATAAAGAACTTAATGTAAATGTCGGCTTATATTTTTCTGAATTTAATCTATTAGAGATTGGATGGGGTGACTACTATACTATTAGTGTATTTATTAACAGTGAGGAACAAAAGGATTTGCAAAAAGCTGTGAACTATTATCAAAATCTCGTAATTAATAGAATGGAATCCCCTCTTCATATTGAAGAAGGTTTAATCGAATGGTTTCAACAAACTGCCTTGAACCATTCTATCCAATTAGAAGCACATGAAAAAGAGTTTATCGATTATTTAAATCGCCTAGTGCTAGAGGGTGAATTTATTTCACAGGCAGTATTTGATACACTTATTGCACTGTTAGAAGTAAAATTTAATTAAGGTAGTGAGTTAGTGTAATTCATCACTATGAACTTCTAAATTAATCCTCAATATTGTTAAAAATTCTAATAATGAATATTCAATTTCTTAACTTACTACTACGAACAAACGTTTTGAAATTATAAATTTAAAAAATATAATTTCCTTCTATAGTATGAATACCATTGCAGAGTATCCTTTGTCTTTGCATGATATAATAGTTAATGTTTTGATCAGTGATTTTTACATAGTTTTATGTTCAGATATTAATTAACAACAACATTTCAAGGAGATGAATAGCCTTGCCTAAACGTGGAAAAAGCATTAATTTATTTTTAATGGATGGCACTCCAAATGGCCGTATCAAATGTACTCTTGCTAACTGGACGGGAGTCGCGTATAAAATTCCTCGCACAGACCTTGACAAATGCAAAGGACGAAACGACCTATCACAAAGCGGGGTATATTTTCTATTTGGTACATCTGAAGAAACCGGGGAAAATGTGATCTATATTGGTCAAGCTGGCGTGAGAAAAAATGGAGAAGGAATTCTATACCGCCTACAGGAACATAAACGGAATCCAGAAAAAGATTATTGGACAGAATCGGTAGTATTTACGACCTCAAATAACTCTTTCGGTCCCACAGAAATAAGTTATCTTGAGAACCGTTTCTGTGCAATGGCTATGGATGCCAAACGGTATATTGTCAAAAACGGAAATGATCCTACCTCTGGGAACATCACAGAGGAAAAAGAGAGTGAACTTGAGGAATTCATTGATTACGCCAAACTAGTTATGGGTACGCTCGGTCACAAGATTTTTGAAAAATTAACTGAGATAAAATCGCAAAGTGAAATATCAGATACCTTTAGCAATGATGAGTTATTACTATACTTGAAGCGTAAGAGCAGAAAAAGTGGTATCACCATTGAAGCTAAGTGCAAACAAACTACAGAAGGGTTCGTTGTACTCAAAGGCAGCCATATTGAAACTATCGATTCTGACAGTATACCACCTGGAATCAAAGATAAACGTCACAAAGCTCCATTCGATGAAAAAGGTATTTTGCAAGAAGATGTTCTTTTCCGCAGTCCCTCTTATGCAGCTGCATTTGTTATTGGTGGTCACGCAAACGGCTTAACTGAATGGAAAACAGTAGATGGAAAAACATTAAAAGAGATAGAACATAATGATGAAAGCAAAGAATAATTTCATATTTCTAACTTTCCTCCACAACCCTTCAATATAATAATGTGGTATACTCCTACAACCATAAATCTTAGTATAAAAACAACCCTTGAAAGTTCCGTCAATTAGCCACTTCCAAGGGTTTCAATCATTATTTTAACTCCAACCACGCGACTACTTCACAATATGCATAATTATTTTAAATATTAATTATAAAATTATTTTATTGAATCAAAAATGACGACTTACTATCCATTCTAAATCAAGTTGGATGGATATAACGAGGAAAGGAATAAAAAACTTACTACCTACAGGAACAAATCTCCTATTTCACTTTATTCAATTTCATATTTGGATAAGTAAATATAATAAAAGGGTGGAATTTTAGGTTAAATCCTATAAATAATCAACTTGAAGAATTTTAATGGTAAGCCCGAAATATAAAAAATAAGCGCACCTTCTCGGTACGCACGACGAATGGCCATCTATCCTATTTTTTTCGGATAGATGGCTATTTTGCACATGTGACTTGGATTTTTTCCGACCAAGGCATGTAATTATTTAAAATCTCTGGTTGTTGGTGAATTGGTAAATTTGGCAATTCTGTCATTAATGTCACCAGGTATTGATAGAAATCGATGCCATTTGCTTTTGCCGTTTCAGCCAAACTTAAACAGATCGCATTTGCTTTAGCGCCTGCTTCACTAACAGAGAAAAGCCAGTTCTTACGACCAATCACATTTGGACGAATCGCATTTTCAGCTGGATTATTATCGATTTCAATCCTACCGTCGAACAGAAAAGCTTTTAATCCGTGGATACGATTTAATGTGTATTCTGCGGCTTTGGCTAAGGCATTTTTTCCGAAGAAAGGTGATTCATCCACCCATTTTAAGAATCTCTCTACAATCGGCTTTGAATGTTTTTGCCTTGCTTTTCTGCGTTTACCTGGTGACAGATGCTTAAATTGGCGTTCTAAATCATATAGTTGATCACAATAATTGACGCCAATTTTGCCGTTTTTACTATCAGCTTTCAGCCAATAGCGCCGCACATGCGCCCAACAGTTGGCGAACGTAACGTTAGGTAGATTCCCGTATGCAGAATAACCATCACAAATCACAGTTCCTTGAAAACCAGCTGTAAAATCTTCTAATACAGAACGGCTTCTCGATAAAGCGCTTTGAAAAAGAACGATGATCGGTCCTTGACTTGGCACGCTTCGGAACACCCAATTATAGGCGTTTGATTGACCGGATTTTCCGTCTGAACGTTTGATTATTTGCGCGTAGGTTTCATCTACATGCAGAACAGATTTTGCTGTTAATGTCTGCTTCAACTGTTCATGAACCGGTAGAAGCCAATCTTCAGCTGCACGGATCACCTAGTTCGATAAGTTCTTATCATTCGTAAGCAGGCCATATCGTTCCCACTCCTTTATCTGACGGTAAAGAGGCAAGTATTGAATGAACTTATCGTAGATGAGTTTTGCTAGAACGGTAGGTCCCGCAATGCTTCGCTGAATGGCAGCTTGTGGGGCTTTCCCACGTTTCATTTGTGCTTTTTGTGTGGCATCCATTTTGCAGTGCTTGCACTTTAGGCATGTTCAATATGCTGAATGCGCATCATTTTTGCCGGAATGAATTTGGCTTCTTCACGCGCAATAGTTGTACCGGCTTCGGTCATTGGGCCAAGACAACAGTCGTATTATGTATTGGTGGGATGATGGTGAATTTCTTCTATTTCAATCCCATCATGAAAAGAATCATTCCTTTTTTTCTTATGTAATTTACGGTTAACAGTATAAGTAATCGTCGCTGTGCTTTGTTCTTCTGTGTGCTCAGATTCGTTAAAATACGGATCGTCATCGAATAAAGAGCCTTGTCCGTCTGGCGCTTGATACTTTGATTTTTCCGATTTTGAACCATATAAAGCCTTGGTTAATTGGCGAACTTGTTCAGTCAAAGCTTCGATTTGTCGATTTGACTGAGCTAATTGTTGCTCAAGCATTCGAATTAATCTTTCATTTTGATTTTCTCGTTTAGGAACGTTCGTCAAATCATTCATCACATTTCCGTTCAGTATAAGTTATGGATGATTATAACATCTTAATAGGTGAGTTTAAAAGACACCTTTTGTAGATTTCGTAATTGCTTTTGGCTGCTGAAGCGATAAACCTTCTAAAAGCCAGCGAAGTTCCTTTTGTGAAAGGTTACGTACTTCCTTTTCATCTTTTGGCCATTGCAGTTTGCCATTATCTAATCGTTTATAAAGTATGGCGAATCCATCTCCATCAAAATACAAACATTTATAACGGTCTTTACTCGTTCCAGAAAATAAGAAGATGGAATCACTATATGGATCAAGTTTAAAAGCATCCTGAATGAGTGTTGCGAGACCGTCAATACTTTTACGCATATCGGTCTTACCGCAAATAATGTAGATGTTCTGCACACTCGTAAAATCTTGCTTCATTGATTATTCAACCCCTTCATAATCGTTTGGATAATGCGCTCATCTACGCCATTAAAGAAGGAAATTTCAGTACTAGTTGTTTTAATGATGCAGCTCGGCTCAGGAGAGTTTTGTGGTGGAGTTGTTGATGATGAGTTGTCAGTGATGGGATTTAGTGTCACAGGGACAATTGTTAGTTTGGTAGTTGACATAAAGAAGCACCTCCTCTAATCTTTTGAACTGCTCCCTGTCAAGTAGACAGTGGAAATAATAAAAATGCTTTAAGCGGCTTTAGTCCTGAATTCTACAGGACTAAAGCCGTTTAATGTTTCTTGATAACGTTCGTTATTATAGAATTCGATGTACGTATCAATGGCGTGTTTTAATGCCTCAAACGTCTCAAACTTATGTAAATAATACTTTTCTACTTTCAGTGTCCCCCAAAACGCTTCAATTGGCCCATTATCGATGCAACGGCCGACTCTCGACATACTATGTGTTAGTTTTGCCTTCTTCATAATTCGCTTAAATTCTTTAGATGTATATTGATACCCACGATCACTATGTAAAAGCGGAAACTCATCTTTTGACAGTTGACGAATAGCTGGTCTTACCGTCTCAAAAACAAGGTCATTATTGTTTGAATGACCTAATACGTAACTCACAATGGACTTATCATAAAGATCGATAATCGCACTTAAATAAGCCTTCTTACCGTTACCATACTTGAACTCCGTCACATCTGTACACCATTTCTGATTCGGCTTTTCGGCTGTAAACATACGTGCTAACACGTTTTCTGCTACGTAATCCGGTTTCACCTTTATGTACTTTTTCGGACGACGGCGAATCACCGCCTCTAAACCACAAATTTGCATTAGACGATAAATACGCTTCTTATTCACTTTCGCTAAGTTTTCTTTTTCACGTTGGCGGTTGATAGTCATTGCGATACGGCGGTAGCCATAAATGCCATCTATTTGTGTATATAAGTGTTGGATAGACGCCATTAGCTGTTGGTTCTCCAATTCCCGTGCTGAGGGTTGACGATTGAGCCATTTGTAATAAGCTGCACGGGATACCTTGGCGATTTTACATAATAAAATAATCGATAAGTTTTCATGCTTCGCTAGCTCTTGGATCGCGAAATAGAGGCTTTGAATGCGAACTTTACTTAACGATACCTCCTTTCGATTTCCTCTAACTTTTTTAGTAGTAAATTTTCTGCACGTAATCGTTCATTTTCGCGCTCCATCTGTTGAATTTTTAAGCGTAATTCATCTTCTGGTGTGCGTTCTTCTGCTGGTTTTGTACGACCTCGTTGATCTTGAAGGGCCTTTTCCCCATCTTGTTCAAACTTACGTACCCATTGATACACCTGTTGATAAGATACCTCATATTGTGCTGCTGTCTCTTGATAATTCTTCGCGTTTGCTAGGCAGGCTTTGACGATTTCAATGCGTTCTACTACGGTTGTTTTTCTTCCTTTAGTCATAGTTTGGCTCATTCCTTTACCCGAATCTTTTAATTCACTATGACTAGTATAGGTTTTTAACCATGATTTGAACAACGACCAACTGCTAATTTCATATGTTGAGAGGATTTCGTACATTGAATACTTTTTTGTTAAGTAGTCTGCTACTGCTCGTTCTTTTAGTTCTTTGGAGTAAAACTTATTTTTCTTAGCTGGCGTTAATGCTTCAATTCCCCCGGTTTTAAATTTAGTACGCCAGCTTTTAAATGTGTAAGTCGAAATAGCGTACTTTTCACAAATTTCTCGAATAGAATAAAGCTCTTCCTCTACATATTGAAGAGCTAACAATTTCATTTCAGGTGTTATTAGTTGTTTCGTCATAAAAAAACTCCCCATTTAATAAACAGATTTTATTTTTTAATCTGTCTACCTAATGGGGAGCATATTATCGTACCGGAGGTGCCTGTTTGTTTATATGTGTTATTTGATTACGGGCTTACGGAATAATGGCTTTCCCACTATTCCCTAAGTTAATATATTATTGTACTCCTAAAGCTTTAAAAACAGCATCAATCGGATCCGAATAAAACACCGGCTGCACCTTCACCAATAAATCTGGTGGAACAGTTTGTAAATCCATAACAGAAGCTGCTGGTATTAATACTTTCTTCGCACCAGCATCTACACAAACTTGTAGGACATTCGCGAATTCCTCTACTTTCGCAATTGTTCCACCAACCGTCATGTTACCGATAATGACCATACTTTCCTGCACAGGTTTTTCTAAAGCACCTGAGCAAAGACCAATCAATTCTGCAATAGCTAACTCTGACGTTAATCCAATTCCCTGTAAGTCTGTTATATGCATTAAATAATCCTTCGTTTTCGTACTAATCGAATTACTTACGCTTTTACTATTCGCTGTAAAGAAACGGAAAGCTGTGTCTAAACTTTCTTTTGTATCACGTGAAGAACCTACGCCTGATTTATCAAACTTCCCCGTACCACTTACTACTTGGTTTTCAAGCTTGTACACGCCAATCATACCTGTATGCGACTGGCCAACTAAGTAAACGTGTCCGGGTCTTAACATTCCCTCAGGAATCAGTTTACCTCCGCCTTGTTCCGGTACAGAAACATACTCTTCTAACATCGTTTCTTTATCCAAATAAGAAAACATCACATCGTAAAATTCCATGCCGCCGATTTTCTTTAGCTGCTCTTTTACACGACGACGACCTTCTAAAGCGTATTTTAATATTTCTTCGATATCTTCACGTGTAAATTCACCATGTGGATATAATAGCTTCACTAAGCCTGAAACTGTTTTACGTACTGCAATCGTATCACGTTGATTTAAATTGTTACCTAGTTTAAAGTAGCGATCAATTGAATCTGCAAACGAACGTTTACGCATCTCACGGAAAAATTCTGCAACGTAATCTACGATAAAACCATATCTATCCGTAAAGAACTCTGGTCGCATTTTTGGAATTTCCCAGCCTGGCATGTAATAATGCATACGGTCAAAGAATGCTGTATCATTTGCCATCTCTTCAGGGAACGGTGCAAATAAATGCGACGTTTTCAATAAGACATCGACACTTTGATTAATGTTTCCTACAAATACCATTGATGCAGAAGCATTCTTTTCCTCTTTACCACGTGCAAATGAACCTGATGCCATATAGTCTTTCATAATTTGAATGCCATCTTTATCTTTAAAGCGAATCCCAGCAACTTCATCAAACGCTACGCAATCCCACATACCAACAAGTCCTACTTTACGAGTAGACATATTGTAGAAAAGGTTTGCTACTGTTGATTGGCCACCTGACACTAAAATCGAGTTCGGTGAAATTTCTTTATAAACGTGTGACTTACCAGTACCACGCGGACCAAGTTCACACATATTATAGTTATTCTCTACAAGAGGCACTAAACGTAGCAGCAAATGCCACTTCACACGTTCTTCTAGCTGAGTTGACTCCATACCTGTTGAACGAATTAATACATCAATCCATTCCTCCTTTGTAAAACGCTTGCGACCTTCAAATACTTCGTTAATATCCATATTCGGCATTTGAATTGGCTTTAAATTGCTCACGCAAAATGGATTCATATTGCGTACTTCCTCATCAAAGAAGTAATCTATTTTCACCATGCACCAAATACCACCAACAAGTAGCTTATCGAATTCTTTTACATAGCTTGAGGACACTGGTACGCCTTTTAAACCAAGATTAGAAAACTCCGCCTCATACGTATCGTTTTTAGGATTAAGCGCAACTGTAATTTTATCGATGATAGAGTATTGACCAAGTTCGCGAATTCGAGATTTAATTTTCTCCGCTTCATCGGGACGTACAAAATTTTCTGCAAGGATCTTTTTAACTCGTTCTACACCTTCGCCTATACTTACTTCATCATCCGTGGCAGCATACATTCCAAGCAAATATTCCAAGACGTATATTGGAACATTTGCCCCTTCTTTAATAAGCTTTGTTAAATCTTTGCGGACAACACGACCGGCAAAATGCTCATTTAATTTTTTATCTAAATTAAGTGTCGAAACCTCTTCCATGTTCACACCTCACTATTAAAAGTCAAAATCACTTACGATACCTAAATTAATCGTAAATGGAATACGTTCAATTTCCATCTCAATTTCCGTATCTTTAATAACTAAATAATACGTCTTACTACGGTCATATGGAATATTTTTCAACGCAAATCTCAACTTAAATGTGCGCTCAGCTGGATTATCGAATGAACGATCCCCAATTACTGTTTCCTCATTGGATAAAACATTGTTATCTTCATCAACCATGTAAATTACTACTATTCGAGGCTTTAGTTTATCGCCAATCTTTTCTGTCTGGAAAAAGTTCAAATTGAAAATACGATTTGTAATTTTACGTATCGTGCTTGTAAGCTTAATATCAACTTTTGAAATTTGTTGCACACCTTTTTGCCCTGCACGTTTATTTTTAAACGACAGAAGCGGTACCGTGATTTCTTGCAAACTTGCTCCACCATGTACAAAGTTCACGCCTGGGCCTTGCATACGGTTACGGATTGTTCCGTTGGGTACATATACATGAAGCTGTTGCTCATTTTGCACAACCGATGATAAATCAATGTTAATATGTCCATCAATTTGTTGATCTTCTTTCGATAAAATGTAACGGCGCTTCACTTCCAGTGTATCCATTTTAACTTTTTCCAGCTTATCGCTTTCTTTTAACGATTCGCGTTGATATAAGAAGCCATGGTCTGCTGTAATATAAACATTCGTTCCACTTAAGTCGTCCCGAATAATTTTTACTAAATCATAAAGCTGGTTCATCGCTTTTTCTACTGCATCAAATGTATAAATCTCTGTAGACGCCTTATCACCCATTGCATCGATCGTATCATGATAAATATAAATCAGCTTTTTGCCTTTGAAAACTTCGCGTCTACCAGCCTTATTCATATCCATAATTTCTTGCAAATGAACGGCTATGCTCTCCTCAACTGCTGATTTTAAGATTGCCTTACGATTTTCTAAGCCAGATGAATCTTTACCATTTACTAAAACTTGTGTCGATGCATCAAAATCTACTGTCTTATGCGGAAGTAACGATGCCATACCGAGCTTTGTAATCGAAGGAATAACACTCAACATCGTTTGAATATCGCAAGAACCGATTGTTTCTGAATTTAAACGCTCAGATAGTTCAACACCAACCTCATAGCGGAAAGCGTCCGAAATAATCATAAATACACGGTCACCATTGCGCATATGCGGTGCCACTGTAGAAGAATAGAACGATTGCTGATTCATGACACCTGGCAATGACCACTCTTTTGTCATCTCAGCCTTTACAGCTTGTGACCAGTTAACACTTAGCTCGCCAATAAACCAATGTGTATATAGGTGTTCCACCAGATCTTTTAACTTTTTCAAAATCTCATTATTGTTCTCTGCATCATACGCCACATAAAACTTTCGGTAATATGTATCCATAACATAATACTTACTTTCGTATGCTTTATAGATTTCTGATGCTTGACCTGAAGGAATGCCGTGGCGATGCTCAGTATAAAACGCCTGCATTTTCACGCTAAAAAACAACGCTTCGTAAATCGAGGAATAACGCTCATAAAAATGCTTCGCTCTTCTTAGCTTAATGAGCTTAATATACTCTTCAAAATCCTCGCGTCCTTCTAAAAGACTATTCGCAATATAGATAATGATTGCTTTATCGACATATGGGAATGTATCCGCTTGCTTAAATTCATCGATAGGAATTGGTTGTAAAAGTTTCGAAAGTTGGATTTCTTGCTCTACGATTTCAACATATTGATCGTATAGCTCAAAATCTGTTTTATGGTGCATCCAGTGGTCCATGAGGACAAGCGCATTCGTTTTACTACGAACCGCAACAAAGTCTTTCACAGTCGCTAAATATTGCTCTGGCACGCTATGACTAAACGCAGTAACCGCTAAATGAATGAGCAATGTCTTTAATGTTTTACTCTCTCGTTCATAGCCGTACATATTGGCAACATATTTCCAAAACGTATCGACATCAAAGAACTTGTCCATTTGTGATAAGTATTTATTGTATTCATCTTCCAGTGTATCCGTTAATACCGTTTTTAAAATCTCTTCAAAGTCTGGCACCTTCACGTTGCATAAAACACTCATAATCGCAAGTTCGATAGACTCTTCACTATATACTTCGATATCAATTGCTTGGAATTTACGGTAACGCTCTTTATTTTGGAAGAAGCGCTCATATTTTTTTACGACACCACGTAATGCTGAATCAATTTGAAGGTCATTTAATATAAGCGAAATACGGTCCGCATAAAACGTTTTTGAATATAACACTGTATCTGCTAACCAATTATTTTCTAAACCTAAATCAACGTTCGTATAAATTAAATAATGGGACTCTTTATCCTCTTCCTCTAATAAATATTTCATGTAAAATTGATTGTTATCCAATAATGTTTGGACTTTAACTCCATCCAAAACGAATTGATCAATTTCCTCAATAAACTCTCGTTCCTTATCTACCCAAAAGACAATTTTCCGCTGTTCTCCGTCTTTTAACGGCTCATTGAAAATGTCTTGTAATGCAGATGTTACTTGTTCGATATTCATTTATCTGCACCTTCTCTTCTAATTAATTTCCTATCAATTATAACCTACTAATGAAAACGAGAGGCAAAATATAAAAATTTTCGCCCCTCAGTTCTGATTATATTTTTGCAACTAATCCTTTAAATAAGTCATAGTTATGTTTTACACCGTCATCTAAGTCAATTGTAATTTTCTGGTCTGCCATATGGTGTAGTAATTCATCGTAAGCTTTTAGCTCATCAATTTTCTTATCCAGCGATTTTAGCTCTTTTTTCGCATCGTTAATTTCTTTTGTTGTGTAGTCGCCTTCGATAATCGACAATAAATCTTTCTTCTCCGCATCCATACGAATTTGCACTTCATGTAAATAATCTGTACGAATACGAGAAAGCGTAGTTTCATCATAACGATGCATGTAAATTAGACAGTTAAACGCTTTTTCTTTACCAGAAGTAAATAACCAGTATATAGGTCGTTTCTTATACGTTTGGACATGATCTTTGAAGAAATCATTTAAGAAATAACGGCGAATTGCTTCTCTTGCTGTTTCAGACTTTTTACGTCCAATCGCATCCGCAATAAAATTCAGGTTTTCTTCCAGTGTTTCTACACTAAACGTTACGCGTACGAAATCTACGAACTTCATTACAATATCATCTTCGAAATAAGCACCTGATAAGATTGGAACAATATTGTCTTCGTCCACTGAGAAAGTTTTATAATGAGAAGCGTCAAATTCACCCCCAGCATAGATTAAACCTTCTTCATCAAGTGAATAACGACCAAACGAACAACCAATAGCGTAAGAAATTAATGATTTAACATCGCGTTCTAAATCAGCCTTGCGAATAGTAATGTCTTTATCATCAACCTCTGAAGTCAATTCATTTTGTAAACCGTAGATCTCAATAAAATGACGGTTTAACTCTACTTCATTTTTCTTTAACTCTTTAAAATAATGCTCACACATTTTCATCCAATTATCATAAGCTAACTTTAATCTATTTCCACTTATCAAAGGATGTTTTTTGAAATCCCATGAAGTTTCAAACGCATCCCAATCTTTTTTAGAAATTTCAATAGAACTTTTAGATATTTGCTGAACTTTCTCTTTATAGATTTGTGAGTTTATTATTGGTATTCTTTCAATATCGCCAACTTGATAATTCATTGTAGGATTCAGTACTTTTACAACTTCAAATGCTACATTAGAACAAAGCATCCCAAGAATATAATAAACTTCATTACTTTGCGGAAATAACGTTTGTCCCGCTGAATCAAAAATAAATCCTTTTGGGGCAAATCTAACACCTAATTTAGATGAACTAATTTTTGTCCAGGATATTCCTTCTTTAAAATAAAAATCTTGATTTCTAATATAAGCTTTATCATACCCTTTTATTTCCATACCATCATTTTCCCAATTTATAACTTTATCAAAATTACCATACCATTTCCTAAACTTTCCGCCACTATTCAAAGGGTACCATTTATAGTTGCTTGATTTTGCTTTTTCTCTACTTGAAAAATTAAAACCAATATTTAAAAAATTAACTTCGAACCATTCTCTTAAAAATCTATCATTATCTGCTGTATCTAACCCTTTTCTTGGCTTGGCAACTTCTCTTAAGAGATTCTCATTTCCAAAATTCGATGAAAAATCATTAGTTACCCAGTATGCAATTGGGCTCCCAGGAATATTATTAAAATCATGTTGATTAAAAATATAGACATATTGTGCCGAAGAATTTTGTACTGCCTTTATAGCTTTTAATTTTTTCTCATCCCCAGTTTTTGTATCAATTAATCGTAAATAACATCCACTAATTTTATTTAAAAAAGTATTTCTTAGAACAAAAGCAGTCGATTGTACAACTTCTCCACCAATTTCTTCAAATGTTCTTGATCCTAAGTGTAACAAAGTATCTATAAATTTATTCCCAATTATTTTTTTTCTTAACTTTTCATAACTTGTTAAAAACATCCACGAGTGTTGATTTATAGCTGAATAAAATCCATTTTCTTTTAAATAATGGTCAACTTCCATAAAGGATGCAAATAAATCAGATTTTGAATCAGGATAATTTGCTTTTAAATAAGAGGATAACTCTTTATTCATATTTCCTCCCCCCATGTAGGGTGGGTTCATAATTACAACATCAAATTTTTGACTCATTATTTTTGTTTGTAGAATAAGTTTGGGAAGTAAATTTATTGTTTGTTCTCGTTTATCTTCAAAGAATAAATCCCTTGCGGGGTTCCCTATAATTTCTTCAAATCGAATACTTAAATCAATAACATTAGCTTCTTTTAGTTTAATAAGAGATCCAAAAGTTTTAGCATTTATAAATTGATTAAAGAAATTTTTTGTAGACTCAAACTTTCCTCCTTTATCCACACCAGCTACATATGCTATCGCTTCATCTGACCATCCATTCGTTTCCTGAATAGAAGCTAAATTCATAATTAAACGGTCTCTCTCAATACTTCTAAGGAATCTACGATTATATTGAAGTGCTTTCATCACAATCGAAAAGCTCGCTAATTGGTACGCTCGATCATCAATGTCCAAACCATATAGATTTTTCTCAATAATAAGACGTGGAATTTCTCTTTCCATATATCCACATTTACTATAGATTTCAAAAAGAACATCAAACATGTAAACTAAAATATGTCCACTTCCCATAGCTGGGTCGAAACATTTAATGTCTTCTACATTCAATTCTTTATTTACATATGGAGCAATTTTTTCTTGAAAATCTTCTTGCTGATGTTTTAAGAAAAACTCCCAGTTCGTAATTAAATCTTCATGCTCTGGATGTGCCTCTGTCCAATAACGTCCAAGTGAATTTTGAACCATATATCGTACAATCCAGTCAGGTGTAAAGAGTTGTGTAGCATAAGGGATTTCTTCCGCTTTATATTTTGATTTCGCTTTAAATACACGGTCTTTTTCATCTGCAATATAATATTGATAAAGCCAACCAATAACTTCAATCTGTTCCCAGTTGTCCTCTGGAATCAATTCAGTGTCTGTTAACTGACGTACAAACGAATCCGTCCCAAGTAGTCCTTCTGGGAATAAGATCTCCTTATAATCTTCAATCGTTTCAAACATAAATGGCATATAGCGGTTCAAATCATTACAATGAACTTTAATTAAATACTTAAACAGTTCATCCGTTTTATTCGCCATTTTCAACTCATATACGTACTCTTTGTCCAATTCTAAATCAAGGGATAGTGCTTCTTTCATCATATCTGGCTCTGCACTATCAGCATTGTATGACGACAATACACGTACTTTTGTAGGTAAGTAATCGTTTACTTCCATAAAGCGTAATGCAATAAAGCGGTTAAACCATGTGTATGCTGTTTCTTCCATTACATGATTAAATCCAATTTCCTCGATACGCTTAATCAACTTATTCCTTTGTCGTCTTTCAATATCCGAAAGCTGTTTGCCGTCAATGAAGACGGCATCCGAACTTTCTACTGTTGCTTTTTGAATGGAGTCAGCAGTAATCCCGATTTTTCTTGCTTGAAGCACTACACGTTCTAAAAGTTCTTTACGTGCTTCTGTTGCGAACTTTTTTAGTGCGCTTTTATTCACTCAACTCACTCCTAATCCATAAACTCAATTTGCTTATTTGCTTTAATAATTTGTTTTAGCTTATTTGATAACGTATTGATGTATTGATCTACTTCCTCTTCAGAAGATAGTATCTTTATATTTACTAATCGTTTAACATCTACCACTAGTTTTTCAACTTCATTTACAACTTGTGGCTCTGCTGGTCCTTCTGCTGCACCAATCGTCGCTTGCTCTTCCTCTTTTCTGCGTTTCCAATCCGTAATTTCTCTCTGAATATCTTTTAGCGTTTTTTCCTTAAAGCTATGACTTTGAGAAATCGTTGCATCCACTTTGAAGATGTCTTCAAAGTGAACAAGTCTTGCATTTAAGTCTTTATAATACATTTCGATACGTTGTTTTGTTTCATTCGTAACGCCGTACTGTTTTGCATACAGTGCACATTCATCATAATCGGCTTTTAGCTTCTCTTTAGCATTGTCCATTTTCTCTACTAAAACAGCTCTCATTTCGCTATTTAAAACGTGCAGATAATTCGAAATGTCTTTAATTTTTTTGTATGGAATTGGGTCTTGTACAATGTCACGAAGCATATTCATTGCTTCTTCTACTTCATTGCTTACTAAATACGCTTTGTTCTCCTCGTATGTTGCAAGTCCGTTTACACCTTGCTCAAATAAGTCTTTTTGATTTGTACTAAAGAAGCTTTTTACAAGGCTAACATTGTCTTTCCAATCCGCTAAATCGTCTTCCATGTTTTTTAATTTCGTTAGGAACGAAACATTATCCAGTTGTTGCGTGAACTGTCCAAAAAACTCTAAGCCTTTATCTAATAAGCTAAGCCCAGGATATTTTTTACCCGTGGCATAGTTTGCTTTATATTGATTAATTTCTTCTACCTGTTGGGAAATAGAATTACGAATAGCTTGAATTAAGCCGTCTTCATCGTCCGCTAAATCCATCGGTGGGAAAATTTCGCGACAGATGCTTTTAGCTCTCCGTAATAAAGCTTCGTCTACTTTTACTCTTTTCGTAATGATGCCTTTATCTGCTTCGCTCGTTTTACCAAACACCGTCACTAACTTATTCGTATCTTGTCCTGGCTCTAAATATTCGGAGTTATAACGAATGCGAATACGCTGTTCTTTTAATAGCTGTGCAAGGAAGCTTGCAATATCAAGCTGTTTCCACCCATAGGGCTTTTCCATGAAACGATCATATACAAGCTTTACACGAACTTGTTTTTGTAATTCCTCTTGGAAATTGATAAATTCCATCACTTCACTTTTCGCAAGTGCATTCGGGCTAACATTCATTTGTTCATCAAATGACACTTGCTGTTCATCTATAGATAAAACTGAAATAATTTCACGTTCTTGCTCAACAAATTCTTTTACATAGCCTAATTTTGTATAAACGTTTTCTATTAAATGTTGGAAAGCCGAATTGATTTTTTCCTTCACCGATGATCCTTTCACATCCAGCTTATCCCCATTTACATAAAACGTAGCATCCTTAATGGCATCTTCTAAAAGCTCACGTACTCTTCTGCGTCTGTCACGTGCCTCTACTTGCTTATTGTTCAAGATATTTTGAATATTTTCAGGGTACTGCGTGATAGGATTTTTTTTCTTGCGATATTCTTCAATACGTAGTGCTTCTTCCATTTCATCCACATAAGCATCATTACCACCAAGTTTAACAAATATTTCACTGCTACCTGATGAAAGCATCATCAGCTCTTGCTCTGATTTGTGATAATGATCTGAAAGAGGCGATAACACTTGGATACCTATAGAAGCTGATTGACTTCCATGTTTCTTTTCATCCATCATTTGGTTGAAGGCAAAAGCGTATTGTTTCGAATAAGAATAACGCTTATCTTCATATAAATCGTTGAATACATAGTTAGAGAATTCACGCTTTACTATTTCTTCTTCAATGCTTACTTGTTTAATTTCACGGTTAATATCTTGCTCATCGTCCGTTAAGAAAATGTAGTTATCACCATTTTTACCGATTAGTGTTTGAGCTGTTAGCTTGATTAAGCTTGCTTTGATTTTATCTTTTAGCTCAAGCTTATCTTCATCAATATGTGTCACCATTAGTGTAGCGATATTATCAATATTTGAAGGTAATTCTTTAATATATTTAATCATGAATAACACTTTTAATAGGTCTGTGTTAAATAAATCATCGCTTAAAGCTGGATTTAATTTTGAGCCCTCGATTACGCGTGTAATTGATGGATTTAAAAACTCTTTAATCGTGTCATAAAACGCATAGAAAGGAATTAAAGCGCCTTCTTCGGCATCTTTATATTGTAAACCTGCTTCTTTAAATGCCGAAAGCATCGAACGTTCACCTTCTGATAAATGTTTACCAGATGAACCATGCTTACGAACTTGCTCAAAGACGTTTTGTAGTAATTTAAATTGATACGGTACAAATGGGTATACTTCTGCAAACTCCACATCGTCAGCATAGCCACGTAAATCTGCTGTACTTTCTTTAAAGCTAATTAAATTTTTCAGTACCGCGCTCTTATTTGGGAAATCCGCTCGTAAACGATCATGAATATGTGGATGTTTTTCTAAAATACGCTTTTTAATAACTTCGTCGACAGAAATCGACGATAATGATAAACGCGTATCAAAACGGCCTTGAATACGTGAGAAATCATCGCCTTTTACTTTAATAATAGAATCAATGCTCTCCTGTGAAGTAACCATAACCCATACTTTACCTTGCGCATAAGTTCCTAAATCTTCCGTTAATGTTTGCAAGTTAAGCATAAGATTTCGGTTATCTCCAATATACTGCCCAATCTCATCAACAAGGAACACTAAATGGAAATTAGAACCTTTGCTGTCGACATATTCCTTTACGTCTTTTGCAAACTTTTCAATGCTAATTTCAAAATTATTAACACCGTTGTCAAACCAGTTACTCGCTGATTCTTCCGTCATGTTATTTGCTTTCACTAATGCACCGATAACATAATCACGGTCGAAATAGAAGCTGTTTCGACGTTGTTCCCAAGCCTCGCCTGCAAGCGATTCAAATTCATTTTTAAACGCATCGTAAACACCTTGTTGGTCTAAGTATTTCTCCATTTCTGCAACACCAGGAATGTCACCATAGTATCCACGATGCTCATAAAACACCTTCATAAAAACGCGCAAAATAGCATCTTCTTTTAATTTATTATCTAAAGAGCTTTTTGAATCAATATTAAATAATATTACTTCTGTTTCAACATCTGCCGTACGTTTCATATTGGCATAAACAAGTGCATCTTTAATTTTATCTTCAAAGAAATCAACAGGCTTTTTTCCCTGTACTACACTATTTTCTAAAAGGTACGCAAGTATTTTAAGGAAGTGGGATTTACCCGAACCGAAGAAACCTGAAATCCAAACACCCATTTTGTCTGTGTTGTTATGGATACCTTTTAAGTAGTTTTCATAGAACTTTGAAAAATGCGTATGTAGCTCTTTCGTTACGACATACTCGTCTAACTCTTGGTAAATATCCGCTTCATTCGTTTGTGCTACTTTAATAACTCCACGAATATCGCGCTCAATATCTTTTACAAACATTTGCTTTAACTGCATGTGTATCCCTCCAATTAATCAACTAAACGAAAAGCACGATAGTAATTATCGTCTTTGAACTTATTAAATAACTGCAATGATTGACCGTCATATTGACCTGGGAAAAACATAATAACGGGTGTTTTATCTAACACTTCTTGCAAATTATTTAAAATGTTGTGCGAGCGAACAAATGGGTATACTTTCCCAACGCCCGTAATGAACACAACATTGTGGTCAGCAATTTTGATCTTATCTAAAAACATCTCAGGTTTCGCAAAGGTTGTCATTGCCTTAAATAGCGCATCTTTACCTTGTCTTGTTTCCATTTCTGGAATTCGATCGAAGATTTTTTTCTCTTTCGCAATGTCAATGAGCATTTTATATAAATCGAATTCAATTACTCTACGATCGTATAATCCTCCTTTGAACTCTTTATGCAGGCTGGCAACATGGTCACGCACTTCCAGCTCGTCCTTAGGATCATAGTCGAAAATATAAAAGCTAATTTCGTTCCCTAAGCCTCGTCCTTCAATAAACTTATCTTCTTTTATACGCTCACTAATTAGTCGTAATCGATCTTTTAAAGTAGCCATTCTTTCCTCACTCACCCATCGCTCTTAAATAGTTTTTATCGCCCATTTGTTGTATATGGTCACTAATTCGATCATCAATCAATAAGCGACTTAATTCGCCCGACTTTAAATCTTTTAAAATTCCTACTTGTAGCAATATTTTTTTGAACACTTGCTTCAATTTTGCTACTGTACTCTCTGACCAAGAACTCATGAATTCACTTTGCTCCATCTTTTCTTCAAAAAAGGCATTTATATCAACTTTGTCTAAGTAATAGTTGTTGTTAATTAACTTTTCTTGAATTACTTCTTGCATGAATTCGAAAAATAGACGGTCAAACTTCATAATGGCGTATAAGTTAATAACCTTACCTACTTCATAAGATTCTTCGATTAGTAGTTGGCGTAAAGAATCATCTAACAAATCAACACGTTTTAAAATGTATGGTAAAGCCCTTTTCACGCTTGATAACTTGTCATATTGAAAAATATTCTCCTCCAACACTTTGTAACGAATCTCCTGATCCGAATAACCTTGCCCTTTTAATTTTGCTAATTGCTTCACCTCGTAAAGCATAAATCCAGCACCTGTTAGGACAGAAGAATACTCTGATTCTATTGTCATCCATATCGCTCCTTCTATCAAGACTAATTTACTCGTTTGTTCCCACAATTTTCTTTATTAATAACAATCGTCTCTTTCCGCATTGTTGTTGAATAATTTTAGTGAAAGTACCATCTTTCATAAACTTATCTTCGTTATTTAAATACATACTTTTTACACTTGAAATAAGCTCTTCTTCAGTTACTATATCAAGCCAATAAGCATCGACTAAATCGTTTATAGCCTTCGCTAGATCACGCTGCGTTCTATAAAAAAGCTTCACTGCCAACTAAAACACCTCAATTACATTATTAGTACAGTATTTATATCTTATTCTTACTTTATTCTTACTTTTACAATAGTACAAGAGGATAATTTAGTATTATTAAAAGAAGATATCTTAATGATCCAATACTCTTAAAAAAATACCAGAATATTTATTGACTCATAGTAAAAAACAAGAGCATTATTGATCTTCTTGTTTCACCTGAATTCCCCTATTTTTTATATATTTGAAACTAATTCATCTCATATTCGTATAACCTTTAAACACCATTTTAGTAGGAGGTCCATTATGAGAGAAGCTTGGCATATTAACGAAGATAGACTTTACATAATCCCGCAAAATTTACCCGCAGCTGAAATCGATAATCATAAGCAAATTGCCAAAAAGGGGACGTTTATTTGTCCATACTGCAAAGCGCAATTATATGTAAAAAGCGGAGAAATTTTAGGGAATTTCTTTTCACATTTGCACGGGGAGAGTTGTGAAGCGTCTAAACAAAGCGAAGCACGTTATAGCAAGTATGAAAAGCAAAAGAAGAATGACACACCACGGCAACCACACATAGTAGCTCTAATAAACGACGAATTAAATGTATTAGCAAGAGTTTATCCACACGTTACAGTCAATCCCGGATATCTAAACCAGGACTTTTCAAAACACATCCCAGACATCACTTTAAAAATTAATGATTATAAGTACGCAATTACAGTTGTCACTAACATTACCGCATCTACAGATCAAGCTATTGCAAAATCCATTCAAAATCAAAAAAATTATTATGCATCATTAGGTTATGAACCGCTATTTTTCATTGAGCGCAACCATTTGGGCATTGATATTGATGGACAATCACTCGTTTTATGGAGTACAGAGCTACAAGCGTTGACAAATCAAAAAGCCGATATTCATTGGAAAGATTTTTTAAAACAATTAGGGGAATTAGAGGAGCTACAGGCGGTACTAAAGTTACCTAAAACAGACTTAAACGTGAAAAGTATAATGTATATTACCCCGGCTAATGAAGCCATTTCTATTGAAGCTTTCCATGTTTTAGAACACCCAAACACTTCACCACCTAGAGCACACTTCTTCGCAATGCCTTATAAACTAACCTTTTCTCAAGCATTTAAAATAAACAATGAAAATCTTAGCCTAGCGGACCTAGACATCGAAATTAATAATCAATCAAAATACGCTGAACATTTTTTACAGGCAAAGGAAGCTTTTGAACGCCAACTTGAAGAAAAGGCTCTTTTAGCTAAGTTAACGGCGGAAGAAAACAGAAAACAAGCTATCGAAAACCAGCAAACATATTTAGAAAGATATAGTCAAAGTAACTATGTAAAATCAGATAAGGATAAAAAGCGTGAACTAGTAATGAAAGCTTTCCTATCTAATAATTAAATGCAAAATTTACTTTTCCTCAATTAAAACCAAATCATAAATCAAGGAGCGAAAAGGGTTGTCCTAACGGGTGACCCTTTTTGCTTTTTTCATTGCTAATTTCAAAACTGTTTTATAACCTTCCAAAAAGTTCTTTAGACCTATAAGAATTTAAAAATTCTAAAGATATACTGATTTGCAGATTTGAAACAATTCACTTGCACATTTACATTTAAAAATTTTTTCAAAAAAATTGTCAAAGGTATTCGAATATTGAAATGCCCTGGTAGAATACTTCAAATTTTAGTAGGATAAGCCTTTTAGTCCTTCTAGGATTCAACAGCACCCTATCCGAAAGGGTTGCTATCAATGCATTTTTTAATGTCTAGGTATCTAGGCATTAAGATTAGTAATAACGGAGGAAAATGCGATATGCAAAACAAACAGGAATGTAATGAATTCGAACAAGAAAAAGATCAAGAAGTAGAAGACGCTTTTTCAGAACTAAAATTACCTAAAGCTAAATTAAAACAAAATTTCGAAATTGAAGTCTCACCTAATGTTATAAGCGACGTATTTCAATTAAGTAATAATCTCTTTGAAGAGTTGTATGAAAGCATTAATAGTCTTGATGAGTATGGATTTGAGTGGCAACCACCAATAACATTTGAAGAATCAGCTCTAAAGCAATTTGACGTTAATATTTTTCCTAACACTTTAAAAAGTATGGTTTTAGCAGTAAGTCGCTTTACACAGACTCCAGTAGATCTTGCTGTGATTTGTTTAATTGGTGTACTATCATCTGTTTTAAAAAAAGTTTCACGTTGAACCAATCGAAGGCTGGAAAGAACCTTTAAACACATACACAGCCGTGTTATTACAAGCATCAAATCATAAATCGGCTGTCTTTGGATTAATGATGAGACCTTTATTCGATTATGAATCGAACCTTATTAAATCGCATCAAGTAGTGCAAATAAAGAATGAAAAACAACTATCTTTACTAAATAAGCGTATAGATAAACTTGAAAATGAATATGCAAAATCAGGTAATAATGAGCTGTTAGATGAGTTGGGAAATTTGTGGGCCTTAGGAGAAAAATTAAAACCAAAGCCAGCTCCAACCCCCATTTTAGATAACTCAACTGAAGAAGTAATCGTCTCCAGGATTCCCCAAAACTCTGAACGTATTGCGATAGCTTCTTTAGAAGGAGATTTATTTGAACGGTTAAAATCGTCTATTAAATTAGAAGCAAGTAAACTAGATGTGTATTTAAAGGTTTATTCTGGTGACTCCTTTGCCTCATTTAACCCGCTTTATTGCTATTCATATTCTATTGTATCCTAAACGTTTAGACTTGCTCTGTATGCTAAGCCATGCTGTGCCTTCTGCCATATTCACATCTGCTCACTCAATAAGGGAATGCAAATTTATTAATTAATAAAGATATAAGTGAAATGGAAATACCCACAAAACTTGATTATTGGTATTTAGATTTGGCTATTCAACGAATCAATGCTTTTATTGGGGAGGATTAAACCAGTTTGCAATATTGATTCTATAAGGTTCGACTAAATTCCAAAAAAACTCGATATTTGATCCAAATAACATCAATAAAGTAACAAATGCAAATATTAATAAATCATTTGTTTTATATGTTTTAATAATACTTCTTTTAGCAATACTTGATTGAAAGAGATGGATAAAAAGTAAGAACGTAACTAGCATTCGACCAACTAAATTTAAAGTTAGCAGATTAGATATACCAAAATAATAATTTATAAATTTTATGTTATTTATAAGGGAATCTAATACACTTTGAAAAGATTCATAATGGAATTCTGGAATTTGATCAATGATATTTAATATTGATTTAGGAGTGAACAACAAAATAAAAATTACAATTAGAAATATTACATTTTTTAATGCCCATTGAATTTTAGCTGTAACACTTTCGAAGGACACTTTAGTATCTCTATAAATATTGATTGTAAGTAATAGTATACAAAATGAAGGAATTAGCATATAAGTCATTGGATAAAATGCCAACATAGTAGCAAGGACGACTAAAGCTATAAGAAATATCGCAGGAATAACTAAATCATTGTTTGAATTATTGTAGTCTGGATTAACAATAATGCGTCTTGAAGCATTTATATGTGTAGAGTTATCAATATTAATATTATTTCCATTTTCATTATGTTGATGAATTTTTACGTTTGGATCTGGTTTGATGAATTTTGTAATGATTTGAATGCTTGATAAAAGTCCAGAGACTATTGCAATAATAGTGCCAAATAAATTAAGCAAATAACACACATCCTTTTTTATAACTAAAGTAATATTTTATCAATGAATGTAGGTAATTACAATTTACAAGGGATATTTAAAAGGAAATGGTAAGCATGCTGCCACATCATTCAAAGATAGTAGCAAGTTACTTTCCTACAATACAGCTTTAAAAGAAGATTCCTATGTTGGTATTTCAGCAGATGAATTTATTATGGTTGATGTTGATGATATAGATGAAGCTGAAATATTACTCAACATAGTAGAAGATAAAGACATTAAATGTTCCGTATTACAAACGAACAACGGCATGCATTTTTATTTTAAAGGCTTCGATTTAACAGCAAATAAAATCAAGTGGTATTCCAACATTGGAATATGTTGCGATTACAAGTTAGGTATAAAAATACTGCAGATCCACTAAAGATAAATGGCCAAGTTCGTAATGGCTCCATAAAAGAACATGATCCTATGCAGCCTGGTTATATCCATACAATAAGAAAAATCCCCTATCTTGACTAAGTTCCCATGGTGACGGACTTAACGATAAACTATTCACTTATATTTTAAAAATGCGGTCGCAGCCCAAGAAAGATATTAAAGAAGCTATCGCTATTCTCAATAACTATATATAAGAGGAACCAGTTGAAAAGAATGAGCTAATTAGCATATTACGTGATGATGCATTTATGAAAGAACCGTTTCTCATTAAGGGTGTATTCCATCATGATAAATTTGGTGATTTCTTAATAAATGAACATAACATTTGTAAAATAGCGAATGTGTTGCATATCTACCATGACGGTGTGTATTCGGATCGTGAGGAAGACATTGAACGAATGATGGTTAAACATATTTCTTCTTTGACCAGGGCCAGACGGCAAGAAACATAGGCGTATATTTAGCTCAATGCCAAAGAAAAACAGTTTGCTTCAACGCAGTACATTGTCATGAAAAATGATGTATTTAATTTAGAAACATTATTAGTAATGATTGCAAAAGAAATTTTAACCCCAAGAAAGAAATAAGTAAAATGATTTTGAGTTTAAAGCTTTATCTCCTCATATCTCTTCATATATCTCCCAACTTTACATATTAGAAAATCTGAATCTTTATTAATTTTTTTATGTTATCATAGTTCATTTTTTTGATATTTAAAATCCATATTTATCTCTTCATCAACTATCTTAAAATATAGATCAAATAGTTTTAGCTTTTTAATAATTTTAAAGTCATCTATTTGCTTATAAAAATAAATTTTACAAACTATTCAGAAAGCATGAATGAAAACAGGTGAAATTGAATGAAATTAAAAAAGTGTCAAAACCCTGTATTATCAAGGGTTTTGACACTCTGTGAAATCATTTGATTCCATAAAATGGAGACGGCGGGAGTCGAACCCGCGTCCAGAAACTCCAATACTTCAGCTTCTACGCGTGTAGTTTGCCTATTTACGATTCACGTAGCATTATGCCGACAAACAGGCGTCCTGTACGCTAACCTGGAAATCTCTTGTCGGTGACTCAGGTGGCACCATCGACCGTATCCCACTAAAGTTGGGCCCCACGTTCTCTACATGGGCGATAGAGAGGCAGAGCGCTTAAGAGCTTACGCTGCGAAAGCTAAGTTTTGTTGTTTGCCAGTTATTATATAACTTCCGTTGATGACGGAGCCGAGACCTCCGACGCGCGACCAAAGCTTGAACCATCCCTGTCGAATCCGTAACGTCCCCTTGAATATGAATCGAAGCAAGTAGCCTCGTTCAAGCAAAGGAGCTAGAATTTCTTCTAGTACGGTGGGAGCTAAAAGTACGCTTCCATGTAATCTGGCATTCAGTAATACTTATTATAAAGCAAATCTAGCTATAGTTCAAGTGTCCCGCAATGATAGAAAAAATTGGCTAGCTCACAATGATTTTCTTATTTCATCATCTTACATTTTTAATCTCTTCCGACTCACTCCACCTAAATAAAAGCTCACCATCCAAAATAGTGAGCTTTCTAACAACCTATTAATCTTGATTTTTTGCTTTGAAGGCACGTTCCATATCGCGTTTTGCTTCTTTTTTGCGCATGTCGTTACGTTTGTCGTAATCCTTTTTCCCTTTGCCGACGCCGATTAAAAGCTTGGCATAGCCGTCTTTAATGTACATTTTTAACGGAACGATTGTATAGCCGTCACGTTTTACGGCACCGACTAGCTCGCCGATTTGCTTTTTGTGAAGCAGTAATTTGCGGGCGCGCAGTGGGTCATGGTTAAAACGGTTGCCTTGTTCGAATGAGCTGACATGCATGTTGTTGATCCATGCTTCACCGCTGCGGATTTGTACGTAAGATTCTTTTAGTTGAACCCTTCCTGCACGGATGGATTTAATTTCTGTACCTGTAAGCACCATGCCCGCTTCAATTGTGTCTTCAATGAAGTAGTCGTGCCCGGCTTTTTTGTTTTGTGCTAATATTTTCCCAGTACCTTTTGCCATAATATTCACCTCTACTTAAAGGGTTTATTGATAAAGTGAAAGCACCCCGCTTCAAATTGCTTTAAAGCGCTAATTGGTGCCTTCACCTCTACTTTTACTTTATTTACGTTTTGATTTTTTCTTTTTGTTTTTCTTGGCAACGCCCTCGTAGAACTTTTGCTTTTGCTTCACGCCTTTTTTAGGGCCTGGGCTTGAGCTATCTTTGCGGCGTCCTCGTGGATCACGGTCGTTTTCACGTCGCTCTCCTTGTCCGCCTCGTCCTTCTTCATTGCGTCCACTGCGACTGCCACGTCCGCCTCTTTCTTCTTCGCGACCACTACGGCTGCCACGTCCGCCTCTTTCTTCTCCGTTGCGACCACCGCGACTGCTACGTCCGCCTCGCTCTTCTTCATTGCGACCACCTCTGCGGCCATTTCGACCATCTTTGTTGTCGCTATAATTTTTGCGAGCGTGAATAACAGTAGGTGCTGCTTTTCGTGTTCGTCCATAAGAAGTTACCATTCCGACGATTTCAAAGTCAATCGATGACTCCTCAATAATAACATTTGCTACACGAACTGTAACTTCATCGCCAATACGGAATTGACGATTTGTACGTTCACCGATCATAATCATTTGACGGTCGTCAAAGCGATAGTAGTCATCTGTCATATTGCTAATATGGACAAGTCCTTCGATCGTGTTTGGTAGCTCCACGAAAATCCCGAAGTTTGTAATCGATGAAACGATACCTTCAAACTCTTCGCCAATTTTATCGGACATATATTGTGCTTTTTTCAGTGCGTCTGTATCACGTTCTGCATCAACAGCACGGCGTTCACGTTCTGACGTATGATCCGCAATTTCATCCATCGCCATACTCCACTGTGCCACTGTTTCTTTCGATGTATCTTTATTAATTAAATACGTTCGAATTAAACGATGGACGATTAAGTCCGGATAACGTCGAATCGGTGACGTAAAGTGTGTATAGAAATCAGTTGATAAACCAAAGTGGCCTAAGCTTTCAGGATAATATTTTGCCTGTTGCATTGAGCGTAAAAGCATCGTTGAAATAACAGGCTCCTCTGGCATGCCTTCGATCGCTTTTAATACATCTTGTAAAGCTTTCGGATGGACTGTGTTTCCTGTACCTTTGATTAAAATACCGAAGTTCGTAACAAATTCAAAGAAGCGTTGTAGCTTTTCTGGCTTTGGATCTTCGTGAATACGGTAAAGGAACGGTACATTCATCCAATGGAAATGCTCGGCTACTGTTTCATTGGCCGCTAGCATGAAATCTTCAATTAATTTCTCTGCGACTGTACGTTCACGTAATTCGATATCTACTGGCCAACCATCTTCGTCCACAATCACTTTAGATTCTTTAAAGTCAAAGTCAATAGCACCGCGCATTTGACGTTTCGTACGTAAAATGTTAGACAGCTCCGCCATATGTTTAAACATTGGCACTAGTGGCTCATAGCGGGCAATTAGCTCTGCATCCTGCTCCTCTAAAATTTTGTAAACGTCTCTATATGTCATACGCTCAGTCGTTTTAATGACACTTTGGAAAATTTCATGTGAAATCACATTACCATTTGCATCAATAATCATTTCACAAGACAGTACTAGACGATCAACCTGTGGATTTAATGAACAAATCCCATTCGATAATCGATGCGGAATCATTGGAATAACGCGGTCTGTTAAATAAACACTCGTCGCACGATCGTATGCTTCAACATCTATTACAGAGCCTTGTGTTACATAATAACTAACATCTGCAATATGTACGCCAAGTTTATAAGTACCGTCTACATTTTTCGTTACGGTTACAGCATCATCCAAGTCCTTCGCGTCAGCTCCATCGATTGTCACAATCGTTTCGTGGCGTAAATCACGGCGGCCCTCTAAATCTGCCTCTGTAATTTCATCTGGCACACGTTGCGCAGCAGCAACCACTTCTTCAGGGAATTCTGGTGGAATGTCGTGCTTATATAAAATAGAGAGAATATCCACACCTGGGTCATTTTTGTGCCCTAAAATTTTTGTAATATAGCCTGTTGCCGATTTTAAATCCTCTGGCCAAGTAGCTACCTCAACGACAACCTTGTGTCCGTCAACAGCTCCTAATGTATCGCCCTTAGCAATGAAAATGTCCATCGGTAGTTTTTTGTCATCTAAAACAACAAAGCCAAAGCCTCGATTTGCTTGGAACGTCCCAACAAAGCTCGTTTGTCCACGCTCTACTACCTTTGTCACCGTACCTTCACGACGATCACCGAATGATTCCTTTAAAACACGTATTAAAACGATATCGCCGTTAATCGCACCATTTATTTCATGCGGTGGAATGAAAACATCATCCATCCCCTCAATATCAGGTGTCACAAAGCCAAAGCCTTTCGCGTGTCCGATAAATTTACCTCGAAGTAAATTCATACGCTCTGGCAAGCCATAACGATTGGAGCGAGAACGTACAACTAAGCCTTGCCCCTCCATACGCACTAACGTTTTCACTAATTCTTTAAATTCGTCAGCATCTTCAAAGCCAAATACGTCCTCGATTTCGCCAACGGTTAATGGTTTATATTCTTCTTCACCGAAAAAATCGAGTAAACGACTTTGTAGTGAATTGTTCTGGTCTTTCATAATTTCCCTCCTTCATGAGAAAATCCTAATTATATTATTATTGTGCCCAATTTAAGCTTTCTAAAAAGCGATAAATATCTTCATGTAACTGATCTTTTTCTTGATCTAACGTAATAACATGTTTTGAGTTTTCATACCACTTAATCTGTTTTTCAAGTGACTCAGTTTGATTATATATAATGTTGGCAGATTCTGTCTCAATTACCTCATCATTTGTCGCCTGTACGACAAAAATTGGTGCATATATCATGTCAATTTCTTGACGTGTCCGGGCAATAAACTCGCGCAATTCTTGTAAAGATGGCATGCCCTTTTCAGCAATTAACGCAACCTCAGCTTCGATTTGCTCCTCATCTTTACCTTGGAACTTTTTATAGTCCCTCGCATATTTCAGTACACCTTGAAACATAACATCTGTTGTACGCATCGTCATTGGAGCACACATTGTCACTATACCTTTCACCGGGTTATTAAGCGCAATATTTAATGCCATCACACCACCCAATGACAAGCCAGCAACAGCAATCTCCTCATAGCCCGCATCCTGCAGCTGTTTGTACGCGGCTACGACATCCTGCCACCAATCAGCAGGACCTGTTGTAATAAGTTCCTCCGGTTCCACACCGTGACCTTTATAATGAGGTGCTAATGTAGTATACCCTTTTTTCTCTAAAAATCTCCCAAGCATTCGCACATCCGCCGAGCTTCCCGTAAACCCATGCAATAACAAAACTGCTCTAGGTCCTGCCTGAAAGAAAAAAGGCTGTGATAACGATTTTTTCATTGCGCGCCCTCCTTCATCCAAATACATATACTATAACCATTATAGCCATACTGAAGCTTCCTAAAAAGTTTTGGCGATTGTTACATCTTTTATGAGGTTTTATCGGTTAATTTGATGGTCTTTTTCAGCATTTTGATGTTTCTGGCAATTCTATTTGGCATTTCTATTCGGCATTTCGAGGAATCTATCCGGCATTTTGGTTCTTCTATCCGTCGCTTCGGAGTGTCTATCCATCACTTTGACTCTTCTATCCGTCACTTTGACTCTTTTATCCGTCGCTTCGGGGATTCTCCGTCAATTTGACTCTTCGAAGTCAAGTCCTTAATATTGTGTAAAATTCTATACAATGTTCTTCAACTCTGACTTTAGTTTTGTCAAATTGTCCAGCTTATGTTGGAATTCGCCGCTAAAAGTGTGAGTTGCGCCGCTAACCAAAGGAAGAACGCCGCTAAAACACGAAATTCCGCCGCTAACCAAGCGAGGATCGCCGCTAAAACACGAAATCCCGCCGCTTCAGCTCTTTCATCGCTGATAAAAGAGTTTCGAGGATTCTATCCGTCACTTCAAGGATTCTACCCTTTAGCTTTTCCATCCATCATTTTGCGATTCGCAGTATTTACACCCTTACGCGGGTATTCACTGCGCTTCCATGAGTATTTCATTGCCTCACGCGAGCATTCTTCGCTTCCTGCCCCATACACGGGTATTCACAATGCTGAACTAACTATGTATTGATGACATCCAAATAATTAGTACGATAAAAGAAAACGCCCAACCAGTAAAGGTTAGGCGATATATCTTCAACTATTAGATTTTTGTAATAGCGAGTGCTAAAATAAAGAATAATATTGCTAACACAATTGTAACACGGTGAAGGATTAAATCCATACCACGTGCTTTTTGCTTTCCAAATAGTTGTTCAGCTCCACCCGAGATGGCACCTGACAAGCCTGCACTTTTACTAGATTGAAGTAATACTACAACGATCAACGCTACTGAAACGATAATTAATGAAACTAATACTACTGTATGCATTCACTGCACCTCCCGAACTTCGAACATCACAACGTAATATATTATAACAAAAAAAGGTTCTCTTGACAAACTGAGATTAATAAATATCCTCATTTTCCCTCTTTCGGTTAGTTTTTCTAAAAATCAACATACCATCTTGCTATCATATTATCCTATAATAGTTAAAAGCATAGTCATCACAAAAATTCCAAAAAACGTCATTCATATAAGTTAATTGACGTGGAGGTCAGACGACTTTTGAGGATTAGCGACACAGAAGAGATCCTGCAAAATAGAGGAACGAAGGATAAGCGCATCACGTACTCTGATCATGCCTTCGGACCAACATCCCGCAGCTTTCGCACAAACAAAACACCATGTTGTCACTTCGCTTTTGCACAGAAAAAACATTTGTTGCTGTCGCTTTGCTTTCGCACAACGCACAAAAACATCTGTTGCTACCGCTTCGCTTTTGCACATAAACATCTGTTGCTCTTAGTAGCATATCGAACCGCCCCCTGGAAGGTGCTGAGATCAACCTGACGTTTTAGTGATGAGTTAAAAATATAATTATAATGGAGGAATTATGAAAAAGAGTTTATTGCTGATTTTTTTACTTATTATTTTAAGCATGCTTAGCGCTTGTTCAGCTGCTATCAAGGCTGTTGAAGTATTAGCACCAGAGGAACCTGCATCCGAAGAAGAGGCTTCTATGGACTTTAAGGAGCCTACTAGTAAGGCTCAATCAGTGGAGTTTTCTGCGGAAGACCTTTTTTCAACGACATTATTTAAGGAAGATCTTGCTTTGTTGCAATTTTCCAAAAAGGTTGAGAAGCATATATCCACGTTTGACCCAAATTTCACAGTAATGTATAGGGGAAAACTAGATTGGGATACATTTGAAGAACAACTGAATGATCTTTATAACATACTTAATTTTGTTAATCCTTATACAACAGGATATATCAAAGATTACAACTGGGAAGCATGGGAAGTAGATAGTGGTTATGAGATAAAATTTGATTTTACATATTTTACAGATGCCAAAAAGGAAAAGAAAGTCGATGATTATGTAGAGAAATTTGCAACGAAGTATATTACGAATGACATGGATGATTTTCATCGTGCTAAAGCTGTTAATGACTTTGTAGTACAATTAGCCACTTATTCTGGTGAAGATGCGTCAGAAGGTCAATCTGTTTATGAATTAATTAGTCAAGAAACTGGTGTTTGCCAAGCTTATACACTTTTAGCCTACCGTTTATTTTTGGCGGCTGGTCTTGATGCTAAATATGTTTATGGCTTTAGTGATAATCAGCTTCATGCATGGAATTTAGTAAGTGTTAATGGTGATTGGTATCATGTTGATACGACTTGGAATGATGTTAATCCTGATGAACCTTATGCTATTTCCTACGAATATTTTTTAGTGAATGACGAAAAACTAAGTGAAGATCATATTTGGGCACGTGACAACTATTTTGCTGCTACAAGCAACGCATATGATTTTATGCATGATATGTGGTACGCGGATACTGTTGGCAACGTTATTTATTATAATAGCATGGCCGATAACATGGTATACGCCTATGATTTAGCAACGAAACAAAAAAGACAGGTTACGGAAACAGCGTGTTATTTCCTTGCGGCAGTTGACGATTCGATTTATTGTAGTGATTATGATAATGCCGGCTTTTTAACAAAGATATTTATTAAAGATGGCTCAGAAGAAGTGTTGTTAGAGGAAGAGGTTCAAAATTTGTTCATTAATGATAAAGGGGTTTTATTATACGAAACCATTGATGGTGAAAAACATTCACAAAATTTATAGCTTATGCTAGATTCTATTTTCATATCCAGCCTTTAGTTTTCGTAAGACTGGGCGACTCCTCGGGATCAGGTTACAGATGAGCCTGGAGGAAAGCGCTCAGTCGGAACGGAAACACCCCCCACGTTAGTTATAAATACCACATATAACAATATCCACACAATATCATAACAATTAATTCATTGTAGCTTTACAACCTTCCTTTACACTTACTTGTGAAATGACCTTATCTTAAGGAGGAAAATCATGAAACATTCAAAAAAATGGAGTTCATTGTTTCTAGCAAGCGCAATTGCTTTCTCGTCGATTAGTATCGCTCAGCCGCAAGTAGAAGCTGCTCAAGTAAAGAAGCCAACAAATGTGATTATGCTCGTGATGGATGGGAGTAGTAATAATGCCGTTACACTTTCTCGTTGGTATAAAGGTCAAAGTTTAGCGATGGATGAAATTTTATCAGGGGGCGTGCGTACATACTCTGCCGAATCAGCTATTACTGATTCAGCTCCTGCCGCTACTGCGTTAGCAACTGGCCATAAATCAAATGATAAATATGTAGGTGTATTACCGTCCGTTATTAATTCACCAGGGCTTAAGCAAATTGCTAAAGAGGATGCTTTTAGACCTGTAGCTAATGTTTTAGAAGGGGCTAAACAACAGGGCAAGGCAACTGGATTGATTGCTACTTCGGAAATACAGCATGCCACACCAGCGGGCTTTTCTGCACATGTTAAAAATAGAAGCCAATATGATGACATTGCTGAGCAGCAGGTGTATCAAAACATTGATGTCGTATTAGGTGGTGGCTTTGAGTCTTTGGCACCCGGTACAACTAAAAATGCTCGAAAAGATGGCGAGAATTTAGTGGATGTCCTTAAAGAAAAAAATTATGACATCGTGAAAACACGAGATGAGCTTCTAAATAGTAACTCGTCAAAAATTTGGGGAAGCTTTGCTCCAGGTGCCCTTGCCTACGATTTTGATCGTGCCAAAACGAAAGCGTCTGAGCCAAGTCTTGCTGAGATGACTAGTAAAGCTATTGATACGCTCAAAAAGGATGAAGATGGCTTCTTCTTATTTGTGGAGGGCAGTAAAGTGGACTGGGCGGCTCATGCCAATGATACAATTGGCATGATTAGCGATATTTTATCGTTTGATGATGCAGTTAAGGAAGCGGTTGATTTTGCAAAAAAAGATGGCAATACTATGGTTATTGCTGTGACAGACCACGGCAATAGTGGGATTACAATGGGTAATGCTAACACGACAAGTACTTATTCCAACACACCTGTTTCTGCCTATATCGACCCTCTAAAGAAAGCTAAAATGACCGTTGAAGGTGCACTAAGCCAATTAAAGGAAGATAAATCAAATATTGTAGAAGTCGCTGCACTTTATGGATTGGATGATTTATCTCCGGACGAGCTTGCAACCTTACAGCTAGCTAAAGACCCCGGCGAAGAAATGGTAAAAATGCTTGCCGACCGTGCTAATATTGGCTTTACAACCGGTGGGCATACTGGTGATGATGTATTTTTATACTCATTCGGGCCATCTATAATTACAGGCCTTGTAGAAAACACAGATTTGGCCCATGCGATGGCAAAGTTTATGGACTTCGATTTAAATAAGCTTACAGATGATTTATATATACCAGCAACAAAAGTATTTACGGAAAAAGGCTACACATCTAAAATTGACTTAACTGATAAAGAAAACCCTAAATTGATTGCACAAAAAAATAATGTAACTGTTACTATCCCAGTTAATAAGAACATTGTAATATACGAACAAGACAAGACAGCCAAAACACATACCTTTGATACAATCAATGTCTACAACGGTACTGAGTTTTATGTTTCTAAACAAGTTTTAAATGTAATTAAATAACGGCTTTTACGGAAAGTCTGTAGTGAGCTAAAAATAAGGGTGCTATCATAAGTTGAGATGTCTAACTTGATGGTGGCACTTTTCTTTTTTGCTCAAATTTGTTTTTGCAACAGTCCTCAAAAGATTACCACTTTTATCATCTGCTTAACATTTTTACAGCTTCCATTTTGGTTATCCCCTCTCACTATAAATTATACCAATATTTTCCGTCCGATTTACTTTGATTTTACTTTCATTTATTATGCTTAATGTAGCAAAAAATTGAATTGCTTCGATGCCCTAAAACGAAATTTAAGGATTTTTTAAGTACCATTGAAGCGGAAAAACAGCGATAATAAAGGTGATTGTAGTTTTAGTAAAATTCAAATTGAGGTTCAAAGGATAATCATTTTCTGCCCTTCATGTAGGTAAGTTTTTAGAAACCTTAATTTTACCTTAAATTAATCTTATGATTTTATGAATATCGAGAAATTTAGCAACATTTTAATCTACAATCCGTCAAAACAGTGTTAAAAATTAATAAGTGGAAAAATAATTTAGAAAAAACTTGAAAAAATATCTAATTATTTATATATTTACAAAGTTATAATCTTTTTTCATTTTTAATTGGAGGTGGACATATGCAATCCATTAAAAATAATGAGGTTTTACGTTTTATAGGTTTTACGTTATTTTACTTCATCATTTTAACGCTCTTGTTTCTTATCCATGGCTTCCATGATATGAACGCAGGACCATTTATATATACGGAATTTTAAGAAAAGGAGATATAAACTATGTTAAGTATTTTAGAGGCTATTCAAAAAGTGGCACAACAGCATCCACATCGAACTGCATATCAAACCAATAATGATTCCTTAACGTATGGTGAGCTTTGGCATCTTTCTGATTGTGTAGCGCAATATTTAATAGCTCTTGATTTAAAAAGACAACAACCTATCGTCGTCTACGGGCATATGTCCCCTTTACAAATCGTTGCCTTTTTAGGAGCTGTAAAGGCAGGTCATCCATATGTACCGGTTGACTCTTCTACTCCGTCTGAAAGGTTACAAATTATAATAGAAGCTTCTCAGGCTTGTTTATTACTAAAAACTGAAGCATTAAACACGAATCAATCAGTTCCTGTAGTGGAAGTAAGTGATTTAGTGGCTCAAGCTACTAGCATTTCGACAGAGCCTTCAACTTGGGTTAAGAATCAAGAAATTCATTATATTATTTACACATCTGGTTCTACCGGTAAGCCAAAAGGTGTGCAAATTACAGCTGATAATTTAGCACATTTTGTTGATTGGATGCATAAGCATTTCCCTTTACAGGAATCTGGCGTGTTTCTAAATCAAGCACCTTATTCCTTTGATTTATCGGTAATGGATTTATATCCTGCACTCGTTAGTGGGCAAACTCTTTACGCTATTACGCAGGAGCAGATTGCTAATCCAAAAGCGTTATTTGAGTCATTAGCTTCATCTGATATTCGCGTTTGGACTTCTACACCTTCCTTTGCGAAAATCTGCCTAATGAACAAAGAATGGAATCAGGCGTTAATGCCTTCTTTAAATACGTTTTTATTCTGCGGAGAGGTTTTACCAGTATCTGTATCGAAAGAATTAATGCAGCGCTTCCCACAAGCTTCTATTTTTAACTTATACGGTCCTACAGAAACAACGGTTGCCGTATCTTATGTGGAAGTAACAAAGGAGCTTCTGGAGCAATTTGACCAATTACCAATCGCTCCTCTATCTGAGCCTAATCTATCCTTGCAAGAAGATGGCGAGATTATTATTTCTGGACCGACTGTAAGTGCAGGTTATCTTGGGGCACCTGATTTAACACTTAAAGCGTTTCCTACAATAGGGGATCAACGTATTTATAAAACTGGGGACGTTGGTTATGAAAAAGATGGCTATCTGTTCTTTTCTGGGCGAAAAGATTTCCAGGTGAAACTACACGGTTATCGTTTAGAAATCGAGGAAATTGAAAAGCAAATCGGCAATCTTCCAGCTGTAGCTAGCTGTGTTGTTATACCTATTTCAAAAGATGATGAAATTGTTTCACTAAGTGCGTATGTTGTTCTACGAGAACCATTAACAGACTCTGCCTTCAAAATGACGAAGCAGCTTAAAGCATTGTTAGCGGAGTATTTACCATCTTATATGATTCCGAAAACGTTCAAATACATTGACACTTTACCTTTAAATACTAACGGTAAAGTTGATCGTAAAGGATTGGCGGTTATGGAAACAGTATGACGGCTTATGGAAATATATTTTTCTTCATCATCATTGGTATTTTATTATTACCAACCATTATTTTAGGACTACGTGGGAAATCAGCTAAACGCTATAATATTTTTATTTCGATTGTCGTATTAGCTCTTATTTTTGGTAACTCCCTTAATGGCTCAACTTCTCTTATACTATTTACAGTATTTCAGTTACTATTAATTGTCGGTTATCAAAAATATCGCTTACAGAAGAATAGCACGTCCGTATTCGTAATTGCTGTACTGCTGTCTATTTTGCCACTTGTACTTGTGAAGGTTCTGCCTATGCTTGGCCTTAATAATTTATTTGGATTTTTAGGGGTATCCTATATTACCTTTAAATCGGTACAAATGATATTAGAAACTCGTGATGGCTTAATTAAGGATAAAATTTCAGTAGTTGAGCTTGCTTATTTCTTACTGTTCTTCCCAACAATCACTTCGGGGCCTATTGACCGTTGGCGACGCTTTCATAAAGATTTGCATACAGTGCCGTCTGGTCAAGACTATCAAAAACTGCTGTTAAGTGGGATTAATTGTATATTTTTAGGCTTTTTATATAAATTTATTTTGGCTTATTTAATATACAATTACACACTTATTTATTTACCAAATCAAACTTATAACTATTTGACACCTTTTCAAGGGCAAATAGCGTATATGTATATGTATAGTTTTTATCTATTTTTCGATTTTGCAGGTTATAGTGCTTTTGCAGTTGGTGTCAGTCGCATTATGGGTGTTCAAACGCCAATTAACTTTAACCGTCCATTCTCGAGTCGCAATATTAAAGACTTCTGGAACCGTTGGCATATGAGTCTTTCATTCTGGTTCAGAGATTATGTTTATATGCGCTTCGTACTTTGGATGACGAAGAAAAAATGGATTAAAAACAAATATACAGTTTCTTATCTTGGCTTCTTTTTACTGTTCTTTTTAATGGGTATTTGGCACGGATTAGAATTGCACTTTGTTGTCTACGGTCTCTACCATGCCTTGTTAATTATCTGCTTCGATAAATTTGAACGTTGGAATAAAAAGCGCAAGATTTGGCCAAAAAATAAATGGACGCATGCAATCGGCGTATTTATAACGTTTAATGCCATTTGCTTTGGTTTCTATATTTTTTCAGGAACATTATTTTAATTAACGGCTCTGTTCATACTTTTATGAATAACGCAGCCTAAACAATAAAGGAGATTTATAATATGGATAAACAACAAGTTTTAGAAATGCTAGTAGAATTATGCGAGGACGATATCATTTTAGAAAATCCGGATATCGATTTATTTGAAGAAGGACTTCTTGATTCATTCGGTACAATTAATTTATTAGTGGAAATTGAAAGTCGCTTTAATATCTCAGTGCCAATTACTGATTTCAACCGTGAGGAATGGAACACGCCAAATCGTATTGCTGCGGAATTAGCTGAAAGACAATGATTAAGAAAGGCTTTTTATCATTATTAATTGCTTTTGCTCTTTTTGCTGCCTTACTATTCTTCCCTAATTCCTGGATAAAAGCTTGGATTTCAGATGAAGATGTGGAGCAAGCAAAGACTAGTATGTCTCCGTTAGTGTTCCAAGGGATGTATTTCCAAGAGCGAATGTTGCAGGAGCCTAATACTATGCCTTTATATGGCTCCTCAGAATTAAATCGTTTTGATCCGTTCCACCCTTATAACTATACGCGTGCTACAAATGCTCCGTATACGACATTTATGGTCGGGCGTGGTGGAATGCAGTCTATTACACACTTTTTAAATTTTGCTGCACAGGAAAAGAATTTAAAGGATAAGAAAATTGTTTTCATCATTTCCCCTCAATGGTTTACGAAAAAGGGCATGAATGAATTACATTTCTCTCCAAACTATTCGATGTTGCATGCTTATGATTTAGCCTACAATAAGGACATTGACGAAGATCTTCGAAATCGAGGAATGAAACGCCTGCTTGAATTTGATACTGTAAACCGCGATGACCTGCTAAGAACAATTTATGAATATAAATTATCTGATGGTAAGAAAAAACCAATCATAGGGCGACTGGCAGTGTTTGCTGGCCATTTCCAAAAGGCACTTTTAGAGAAAAAAGATTTGTATTACTCGCTCTTCCCTCGAGAGGGGAGTAAGTTAAAGAACAATGATAAACTAGTTGTGAATCAAACTTTTGAGCAACAACTACAAAATGCCGAAAAATATGGCGAAAAGCGTGTTTCCAATGATTTAATGATTGAAAACAAGTTTTATAAGCGACTTAAAAATTCTAATCTTGATAGGTTTAAAGGATTCCGAAAAAACGAAGATTATACGTCTTCACCTGAATATGAGGATTTACAGCTTGTCATTGATATTTTAAAAGATGCTGGTGCAAAGCCTCTATTCGTCTCTATTCCAGTAAATGGTCATTGGTATGACTACACTGAATATCCTGCGGATCGCCGTGAAAAATATTACGCAAAAATGAACCAAATATTGACTGATAATGGTGTTCCATTTGTTGATTTCTCTAGCCATGACTATGATCCTTATTTCATTATGGATACGATCCATATTGCATGGAAGGGCTGGGTCTATTTAGATCAAGAGCTAGACAAATATTGGGCACAGAAATAAATCATTTAACGAACGTAGAGACAGTCTAAAGTGTTACGCACTAAAGACTGTCTCTTTTTTTATGTAGATTTTCTTTGAGGGCATTAGCGTCACAGATGAGACTCTGAAGCAACTAGAGGAACGAAGGCTAAAACTATCACGTTCTGTGATAACGCCTTCGTAACCACAAGAAGTGGCGTTTTTAGACTGGTTTTCTAGATTTCAGCGAATGTTTGGTGACCCGCTGAAATATATCGCTTTAACGCCCATTCATTTAATCACCCTTAAAGGTAGAGAATTCTCACCTGTACATTTGCTAAAAGAAGTTAAATGAAAAAAGTCTAAGTTCTTCAGCATCATTGGAAAGTTGGACTAATCTTTCAAACTTCAAGCCTATTTTTTCTAGTAACTTAGCTGAAGCCTCATTATCTTGGGTTGTAATAGCTACAATACGATTTAACCCTAATATATCTATACCATATGCCAACGTTGCTGAGGCCGCTTCATAGGCGTATCCTTTTCCCCAATACTTAGGCAGAAAAGCGAACCCAATATCCACATCTTCTAGCGACTCCCTTTTAGCAAAACCACAAAGTCCAAGGGGGATTTGATCGTCCTTTCTTTCAACTAAATAAAAACAAAAGCCAAATTGCTCATACATGCGAAGTGGTCCATTTACTATATATTCACATGCCTCCTCCACCGTTTTCACACCGCGATCACCAATGAACTGCAACCATGAAGGATCATTCATTAACGCTAGGATAAAATCGGCATCATCTGTTGTTTGTAGGCGAAGGGTAAGTCGTTCTGTTTCAAAAATTTTCATCGTAATTCTCCTTTCAGTATTGTTTTCCGTATATGTAATTTATGTTTTACTAATTAAACATATAATAATGGCATAAATGCACTTGCATAGCTTTCAATAAGTGTATTTATGCCATTAAAGCAATACAGAGCACTTTTTCATCCTACCTAAGCAGTTTTCTGGGTTACCCAGGCCCTTCTCCTACCCGGGTAGTTCTTAAGGGTACTAGCGCTTTTTCTCCCTACCTGAGTAGTTCCCACGTTTCCCGATCTCTTTGCCAAAAACTACCCCTCAATTACCCAAAAAATCGCCTCAAAAGTATGTAAATACCTTTGAGGCGATACGAGTAAAGCTACTTTAGTAATAGCTTATTTTAAGTTATAGAATGATTTTAAACCAAGATACTCAGCTGTTGCACCAAGTTGATCTTCAATGCGAAGAAGTTGGTTGTATTTAGCTACGCGGTCTGTACGAGATGGAGCACCTGTTTTAATTTGACCAGCGTTTGTAGCAACTGCGATATCAGCAATTGTTGCATCTTCTGATTCACCAGAACGGTGAGAGATAACTGCTGTGTAACCAGCGCGTTTTGCCATTTCGATCGCTTCGAATGTTTCTGTTAACGTACCGATTTGGTTTACTTTAATAAGGATTGCATTACCAACACCTTGCTCAATACCAGCAGCTAGTTTTTGCGTATTTGTTACGAACAAATCGTCACCTACTAATTGTACGCGAGCACCGATACGATCTGTTAATAATTTGTGTCCAGCCCAGTCATTTTCGTCTAAGCCATCTTCAATTGAGATGATTGGGTATTTGTTTGTTAGCTCTTCATACCAGTCAACCATTTCTTCAGAAGTTTTAACAACACCTTCACCGTCTAAGTGATATTTGCCATCTTCTTTATTGAATAATTCAGATGAAGCAACATCCATGGCAAGTTTTACTTCTTCACCTGGTTTATAGCCAGCTTTTTCGATTGCTTCTAAAATTACAGTAATGGCTTCTTCGTTCGAACCAAGGTTTGGTGCGAAACCACCTTCGTCACCTACAGCTGTATTATAGCCTTTAGCTTTCAGTACTGCTTTTAAGCTGTGGAAGATTTCAGCACCCATACGTAATGCATGACGGAATGATTCTGCTCCTACAGGCATTACCATGAATTCTTGAATGTCGACGTTGTTGTCAGCGTGAGCGCCACCATTTATGATGTTCATCATTGGTACTGGTAGTTGTTTTGAGTTAAACCCACCAAGATATTGATAAAGAGGTACATCTAAGTAATCTGCCGCAGCATGTGCAACTGCCATTGATACACCTAGAATGGCATTGGCACCTAGTTTACCTTTGTTTTCTGTGCCATCTAATTCGATTAAAGCTTTGTCGATGACTACTTGATCAAGAACTGAGTAATTACCTTCTAGCTCTTGAGCAATAATTGTGTTTACATTTTCAACTGCTTTTAATACACCTTTGCCTAGGTAACGAGATTTGTCACCGTCGCGTAATTCTACTGCCTCATATTCACCTGTAGATGCACCTGATGGTACGATTGAGCGTCCAAAAGCACCTGATTCTGTAAATACTTCAACTTCTACCGTTGGATTCCCACGTGAGTCTAAAACTTCGCGCGCATAAATTTGTGTAATAAATGGCATAATTAATTCTCCTCTTTTTCAATTAATGATTGACCTGTCATTTCAGAAGGTTGTGACACCTCTAATAATTCTAACATGGTTGGCGCCAAATCGGCTAAAATACCATCATTTCTTAACATTAAATTTGCTTTTGTCACAATTACTGGAACAGGGTTTGTTGTATGAGCTGTCATTGGAGCCCCTTCTAAAGTAAGAACTTCATCAGAGTTACCATGGTCAGCTGTAATAATAGCTGCGCCACCTTTTGCAAGGAGTGCATCTACTACTTTACCAAGACATTCATCGACTGCTTCAATGGCCTTGATGGTTGGCTCTAACATTCCGCTATGCCCAACCATATCAGGGTTAGCAAAATTAAGAATGATGCCATCAAATTTATCGGCCGCAATCTCTGCAAGTAATGCTTCTGTTACTTCATAAGCACTCATTTCAGGTTTTAAATCGTATGTTGCAACTTTTGGAGATGCGATTAAAATACGCTCTTCCCCTTCAAATTTCTCCTCACGACCACCACTCATAAAGAATGTAACATGCGGATACTTTTCTGTTTCTGCAATACGAAGCTGTGTTTTGCCATTAGAGGCTAACACTTCACCAATCGTATTTTTCAAGTTATCGTTTTCATACGCAACTTGGGCGTGTACTTCATCACTGTAGTGTGTGAATGATACAAATTTTAAATTCTTTGGATGCTTATTTGATAAAGCAAAGCCATCAAATTCACTATTTGTAAACACTTTAGACAGTTGAATAGCACGGTCAGGGCGGAAGTTGAAGAAAATAACAGCGTCATTATCGTCAATTGTTGCCACGGCTTCCCCATGCTCTTGAACGCTAAATGGAATAACAAACTCATCTGTTACATCGCGCTCATACGATGCAGCTACGCCACTTGCTGCGCTGTCAGCTGTTTGACCAACACCATCTACTAACACATTATACGTAAGGGCTACGCGATCCCAGCGTTTATCACGATCCATTGCATAATAACGACCATGAATAGAAGCGAATTGACCTACGCCAATGTCCTTCATTTGTTGTTCAGTTTCTTCAATATAGCCTAAAGCTGTTGATGGTCCAACATCACGACCGTCTAAGAAACCATGTACAAAGACTTTGTCTAAGCCTTGTTGTTTTGCAAGCTTTAATAGTGCAAACATATGCTCATAATGGCTATGTACGCCACCATCTGACAGTAAGCCCATAATATGAAGCTTAGATTGATGAGCTTTAGCATGTGCTATGGCATCCAAAAATGCTTTATTCGTAAAGAAATCTCCCTCACGAATTGATTTGTTTAAGCGCGTTAAGCTTTGGTAGACAATACGTCCAGCACCTATATTTAGGTGTCCAACTTCAGAGTTCCCCATTTGACCTTCAGGTAACCCCACCGCTTCACCAGCTGCAGTTAATGTTGAATGTGGGAACTCATTCCAAAAACGATCGAAGTTAGGTTTGTTTGCTTGAGCTACTGCATTTCCGAAAGTTTCGTCGCGAAATGCAAAGCCATCTAGAATAATTAATGCTACTGGCTTTTTAGGCATTTGCTGCCGCCTCCAATAATTTCAAATATGATTCTGGTTGTAAACTTGCTCCACCAACTAAAGCGCCATCGATATGCTCTTTCGATAATAATTCCTGAATGTTCTCAGGTTTTACGCTACCACCGTATTGAATTCGTATAGCATTGGCCGTTTCAGCATTATATAATTCCTTCACTACTGCACGAATTGCTCCACATACTTGGTTAGCATCTTCTGCTGTAGCTGTTTTACCTGTACCGATTGCCCAAATAGGTTCATAGGCGATCACCATATGCTCCACTTCTTGTGCGCCAAATCCAGCAAGTGCTGCTGTAATTTGATGAGCAACCTTTTGCTCGGTAGTCCCCGCTTCACGTTCCTCAAGCGTTTCCCCACAGCAAATAATTGGTACGATATTATGCGCTAGTGCTGCAGCAACCTTTTTATTGATGGCTTCATCTGTTTCGTTATAATATTCACGTCGTTCAGAGTGTCCTAAAATAACATAGTCTACTTCCACACTTGCTAGCTGAGCTGGACTAATTTCTCCAGTAAATGCACCTTCGTTTTCAAAATGCATCGTTTGTGCACCAATTGCTAGCTCAGATTCACTAGCAACTTGCACAAGCGTAGGTAGGTAAAGTGCTGGTGCACAAACAACAGCGTCTACTTTATCATTTGAAGGAAGTTTGTCCTGTACCGCATCAACAAACTGAATTGCCTCTTCAAATGTTTTATACATTTTCCAGTTACCTGCAATAATTGGTTTACGCATCATTCTTGCCTCCTATGTTTTTATTCCATTTTATTTATCGTTTAATGCCACAATTCCAGGAAGCTCTTTCCCTTCCATTAATTCAAGTGATGCACCACCACCTGTAGAAATATGGTCCATTTTATCGGCAACTTCAAACTTTTCTACTGCCGCTGCAGAATCCCCGCCACCGATGACAGTATAACCAGTTGTTGTCGCCATAGCGTTAGCTACAGTTTTTGTACCATTCGCGAATTTATCCATTTCAAAAACACCCATTGGTCCATTCCAAATGATTAATTTAGAATCTTTAATAACTTCTGCATATTTAGCAGCTGTTTTCGGACCAATATCTAAGCCCATCCAGTCTGCTGGAATAGCGTCTACATCTACAATTTGTGTTTCAGCATCTTTTGAAAATTCGTTTGCGACTACGGCATCGATTGGCATATGTAATTGCACGCCTTTTGCCTTTGCTTTTTCAATAAAGGATTTTGCTAAATCGATTTTATCTTCTTCTAATAAAGATTTACCGATATCATAGCCTTGCGCTTTAATAAATGTGAATGATAAGCCACCACCAATAATGAGATGGTCTACTTTTTCTAATAAGCTTTCAATCACACCAATTTTGTCTTTAACTTTGGCACCACCGATAATGGCTGTAAATGGACGCTCCGGGTTAGATAATGCTTTTCCTAACACATCTAATTCCTTTTGCATAAGGTAACCAGATACTGCTGGTACATACTTAGCAATTCCTTCAGTTGACGCGTGTGCACGGTGAGCTGCACCGAACGCATCATTGACATAAACGTCTGCTAATTTTGCAAATTGCTCTGCTAATGCTGGATCATTTTTTTCTTCGCCAGCGTGGAAGCGAACATTTTCAAGAAGAATAATGTCACCATTTTGCATATTTGCAACAGCTTCTTCTACCTCTTGACCAATTGACTCATCTAATTTAGTAACAGGTTTACCCATTATTTCAGCTAAACGTACACCTACTGCAGTTAGGCGCATATCCTCTTTCACTTCACCCTTTGGACGTCCTAAGTGAGAAGCTAAAATTACTTTGGCACCTTGTTCCACTAAATATTCAATTGTAGGAATTGCTGCTCGAATACGTGTTTCGTCAGTAATTGCACCCTCTGCCATCGGTACATTAAAATCAACACGTACAAATACGCGCTTACCTTTTACATCAATATCTTTCATCGTCTTCTTATTTAACATGAAGAAACCCCCTTCAAAGTTTTTAGTCATGAATTACCTGGATTCACCCATCTTGGCTCCTCACATCATTCACTTAACAGTATTAGATAAAAATAGTTGATCCATCATCATATAGGATTAATTTTGTTTAATAAGCCTTTTCAAAAAGCACTTGGAACGGAAATCAACCCACGTTATGGTGAAGTACCCTTTTACTTGCTTTTATAGTAGCAAAAGTCACGTTCTATGTCTTGCAATTACATAACTAGTCACGTGTCTGCCTTATATTTCGTATAAAAAAGGAGTAAGGGTAAATTCCCTTACTCCCATTACCCTTGTATATTATATCTTTAAGATATTATAAAGGCTATACTTTTTGTGCGCAAAAAGCGGTATTATGTCACACTTTTTACTTTAGTTATCGAATTATGTCACTTATTTAGTGTTTAATCCTTTTTCTGCGATATATAAAGCTAAGTCCATTAAACGAGTAGAGTAACCAATTTCGTTATCATACCATGCTAGAACTTTTACCATACTATTTTCTAATACCATTGTAGAAAGACCATCTACAGTTGAAGAGTTATGGTTACCATTGTAGTCAATTGAAACTAATGGTAGTTCGTTGTAGCCTAAAATACCTTTAAGCTCATTTTCTGAAGCTTCTTTTAATGCAGCATTAATAGTTTCTTTCGTTACTTCTGCTTTTAGCTCCACTACTAAGTCAACACATGAAACGTTCGGTGTTGGTACACGCATAGAGAAGCCATCTAATTTACCTTTTAATTGAGGTAATACTTTAGAAACCGCTACTGCTGCACCTGTTGTTGTTGGAATCATTGACACTGCACCTGCACGTGCGCGACGTGGGTCAGAGTGCGGGAAGTCAAGGATACGTTGATCGTTTGTATAGGAGTGAATTGTCGTCATCATACCGCGCTCAATACCAAATTTTTCATCAAGTATTTTTGCAACTGGCGCTAGACAGTTCGTTGTACATGAAGCGTTTGAAATAACATCATCTGTTTCAGGGTTATAATCCTCATGGTTAACACCCATTACAAACGTTGGCATTTCGCCCTTAGCTGGAGCTGAAAGAATAGCTTTTTTAGCACCTGCTTGAATATGCTTACCTACTTCTTCCATTGAGCGGAATCTACCTGTACATTCAAGTACTACATCAACACCAAGTTCACCCCAAGGTAAATTTGCAGGATCTTTTTCAGCATAAACTTTAATGTTTTTTCCATTTACTACGAAAGAATCACCGTCTGCATAAACATCAGCATCGTAGATACCGTGTACTGAATCATAAGTTAATAAGTGTGCAAGCTGTCCTGCATCTGTTAGGTCATTTACTGCAACTACTTCAAATTCATCGTGCTTCATTGCTTCACGAAATACTAATCGTCCAATACGTCCAAATCCATTAATAGCTAATTTTAATGCCATTGTTAATTCCTCCAATATTGTTTAAATAATTTATTTTGCCTCGGACATTTATAATATCCACAATTGGCTCTATTCTCATTCAGAGAGTGTTGAGCACTCGCTGAAATTTGAGTAATTTATAAAGAAGGTAAACCTTCAGCGATAGCTTTTGCGGCTACTTCATCTGTTATAAAAATGGTTTGCTTTGGTGCTACCTTAAAGTACGATAGCATGGCCTTCACTTTTTGTTTACCAGCAGCAACTGCAATGACTTGCTTACTTCTTTGCACTTGTTCAAACTGTATACCGATTGTTCGAATTCGATGTACAATTTCGCCTTCTGCATTGAAATAATATCCAAATGCTTCACTTACTGCACCCTTTTCTTCGAGTATCTGTAAATCCTCAGGCGATGAGTTACGACGAACAGCCATTTCCTCTGCCGAGCCAATACCATGAATAACACAATCTGCACGATCATAATAATTCATCATTTCAGTTACCATTGGCTCTGTTAACATTGCTTGATAGGCCTGCTCACTTAAATGCTCCGGTAAAAATAATGTACGATACTGTGCATCCATCTGCATGGCAAATGTTGAGACAAGTGTATTGGCTTGCATTTGCATTTCATGCCCAATGCCTCCACGGGCTGCAACAAATGTAATGTTGTTTGTATCAGCTGGATGTAAAAATTGCGCAAGTGATGCAACCGACTTACCACCAGTAACAGCTACTATTTGACCATCAAAGGTAGTTGATATAAATTGTTGTGCTGCCTCTTTTCCAAGCAGTGTTAATATCGTATCGTCCTCATTGTAATCACCTGGAACAACTATTACATGCTGTAAGCCAAAATGGTTTTGCAATAATTTAGCTAGCTGTGTAATGCCAGACCATTCATAGACGAGTGCTCGAAGCTTATCAATCACTACTTCACCCTCGTCTGTACATACCATACCCGACTTTTGAGAATCTAATAACCCTTGCTCACGTAAAATATCCGTTTCTTTACGAATTTCTCGTTCAGTCATTTTAAGTGAATCAGCAAGTGTACGACGCCCAATTGGCTGCATAAGCTGAACTGTTTGCAAAATACGATATCTCGATTGCAGAAGCGGATACATTTCTGGAAGTAGCCTTTGCTGCGCCTCAGGTACAGATAACATATTAATCTACTCCCTTTATAATAGTCGTGGGTTAGTTTCTGTCCCACCACTTAAAATTATGTCCCACTTACAACTTCATTATAATACGCTTTAAAATAAAGAGCAAGTAAATGTTATGTTTTGGTATTGAAAAATAATTTAAGCATAGTGACCTAAATGTGGATGCTTTAAGACTTATAAAAGTTTTTTACACCTAAAATCATCACGTCTTGTGATAACGCCTCCGGATCGTGTTGGCCGTTATACTATAGCGAGCGAAGTTGGTCATCGGACACCTTCGAAAGCTTTACTCTGCGCGAAAGTAGCGTTAGTTTTATCTGTGCGAAAAGCGGAGCGACAGCCACATGGTCTTTTCTGTACGAAAGTGGAGCGACAGCAACATGGTCTTTTCTGTGCGAAAGCGGAGCGACAGCAACATGGTCTTTTCTGTGCGAAAGCGGAGCGACAGCAACATGGTCTTTTCTGTGCGAAAGCGGAGCGACAGCAACATGGTCTTTTCTGTGCGAAAGCGGAGCGACAGCAACATGGTCTTTTCTGTGCGAAAGCGGAGCGACAGCAACATGGTCTTTTCTGTGCGAAAGCGGAGCGACAGCAACATTTCTCCGTTCGTTGAGTTGTTTTGTTATGTCTTAGCGACAATTAATATAATACAATATCAATTAATTAAAAGTCAACAACTTTTTATAAAAAATTATCGAGGTATTTTTCATACCTCGATAACTAGCATACTACAGTCCTTGCTCCATTTCTAGAGCTTCTTTATTTACCTTATAATGACGGTGGAATATCATGTCACTTTTCGCAACAATCGGTTCAATTTGAATATAACCTTTGTCCACTAAATATTCTACAAACACTTCTAAATCTACTGAGTAGTTCATGAGCTCATTATGATCGTGCAATTCCTGAATTGTCCAGGTCTCTTTTGTTTGCATTACTTCTAAAATATGTTGAGCGCCGTCTCGAGTACGTGAATGTATTAAAAACTCACTTGCTAAAAATAATAGCTCTAAACGTTTTTCTATCGGCTCATTACTTGTAACGAGCTCCTCGTATAATTTATAAATCGCTGGTTCTATTTTTTTCACCTGTGCCCAAACAGTTACTTCAGGGTAAAGTCCACTATCAATAATGGATAAACGCCCTAAATGATGTAATGAATCTACTACGTGATTATAAGCATCGAGATAGCTACCCTTATCAAAGTATTCTTTTCCTTCTAAGTAACGTCGAATTAACTTTGAAAATTGAATACCAGTTTTGATTTTACGACCACTAAACGGAAACTCCTGTAATTCAATTTTTAACTTATGAAGAAATTCATTACGATCAAATAATACTCTACCAAAGAAAATCCAATCGACCACTTTTTTATTTGAGCCAATGAGTAGCCATTTTCGTAGTATTTTCTCAGTAACAGTATGTAAAGCTACTTTATTTCCTTCATATAAGTAATGCTTCGAAAAAACTGGCTTTTCTGCTTCCTTTACAATAATAAGTAAGATTGTATCAAATGTATCTGTCACATTACTTTTTTCCTCGCGTTTTTCCATTAAAATAACGCCTAACGTATTCGACTGACTTGCACGTTCCTGATATATCGGACGCAAAACTTGTTCCATGTTCAGTCCCCCTCTATTTGCTTGTTACTTTTTAACTTCATTTAATGGATGTCACGGATTTTCACCGTATTCAATTACACCAATGTGAAATTGATTTCGTTAAAAATTCGACATACTCTAAAAGTATTCCTTCTTCCCACGTTTTCAAAGCTAAAATACTTTGTTCTTATATGTTATAGTAGATTTTAGATTGGGAGGCAAGATGATAAATGAAACCTTACAAAAGTAAAATTAATAAAATCCGTTCATTTGCATTAGCACTTATTTTTATCGGCTTTGTAGTTATGTATGGGGGAATCTTCTTTAAAAACTATCCTATTCTAGTATTAATTTTCATGACCCTTGGTGTACTTTGTATTATTGGTAGTACAGTCGTTTATGCATGGATTGGACTGCTCTCAACAAAAGCTGTTCAAGTAGAATGCCCTAATTGCCATAAGCATACAAAAGTATTAGGTCGTGTAGATATGTGTATGTACTGTAATGAACCATTAACACTGGATCCAACTCTAGAAGGAAAAGAGTTCGACCAATCTTATAATAAGACAAAAAAATCCTAGCCCTCATTTTAAACTGTACCCTATAAGATAGACACTTTGAAAAAAGTCTATCCTATAGGGTACTTTTGTTTATAATTAGAAAAAAGATGTCGGAGCGGAATAAATGACGAAAAAATTATTTACTAAAAAAGAGCAAGAACAACTTAACTGTAATCCTAATGTCCAAGCTATTAGTGATAAAGCGATTACTTATACTGAGGAATTTAAACGCCATTTTATTGCAGAAAATGAAAAAGGAAAACTCCCAAGAATGATTTTTGAAGAGGCCGGTTTAGATGTTGAACGGATATGGGACTAGGGCAATCTATGTCACGCCGAGGAAACTGTTGGGATAACGCCCCGCAAGAATCCTTCTTCGGCCATTTTAAAGATGAAACTAATCTGAAAGCGTGCGAAACATTAGAAGAAGTAAAACGAGAAGTGAAAAGTTATATGATATATTACAACCATTATCGAGGGCAATGGAACTTGAAAAAGCTGCCGCCTGCAAAATACAGACAGCAGCTTCAAAAGGTTGCCTAGCTTTTTTTCAAAATGTCCTTTACAAAGGGTACACTTTATTTAAGAGCTAGGATTTTTTATTGTACTTTTGCAGATGCATCTTTACACGATGGGCAAGTGCCGTAAATTTCTAAACGATGTGCATGCACATCAAAGCCTGTTACTTGTGATGCAAAATGTTCAATTTCATCGAGACCAGGATAATGGAAGTCGACTATTTTGCCACAGCATTCACAAATCATATGATAATGATCATTTGTAACGAAATCAAAGCGACTTGAAGCATCACCAAATGTTAGTTCTTTCACTAGACCAACTTCACGAAAAACGCGAAGATTATTATAAACAGTCGCTACACTCATATTTGGGAATTTCCCTTCAAGTGCTTTATAAATTTCATCGGCAGTTGGATGTGCCATTGTTTGAATTAAATATTCCAAAATAGCATGACGCTGAGGAGTAATACGAACACCAGTTGTTTTTAACGTGTCAAGTGCATCCTGTAAATGCGTTTCAGACATCGTCATGCACCTCTTCCATAAAGATTATTAATTTATAATTGTTATAATTAGTGTATCGAATTACTCTTACTTCTGTCAACATTCATACACATTTCAGTTTAATTTGGATTAATTCAATAACCTCTTGATAAATCCATCCTATTTTCTAAATCTGTTTCACCGCGTAACCACTTCTCTAAACTCGGCTTAAAGATTTCTAAGCTGCGTTCAACATAACGAGAAGAGTGACTCGAAATATGCGGAGACACAATGACATTCGGTAAAGTCCATAAAGGGTGATCCTCAGCTAAAGGCTCTTGTTCAAATACATCTAAAACAGCATAACCAATTTCACCTACTTGAATGGCATGCACCAACACATTTTCATCTACTAAGTTTCCACGACCAAAATTCATGAAAATGGCATCATTTTTCATCGCTTTAAAATGTTCTTCTTTTAGTAAATGTGTCGTCTCCTCTGTTTTAGGCAATACTGAAATGACAATATCAGCCTTCGGTAATGCTTCGATTAATTGATCAAAGCGCACCATCTCATTCATAGATGCCGCTTCGTTCCCTGTACGGTTACAGCCAATTGTCACAACACCAAAAGCTTGTAATAGGCGACCTACTTCCGAGCCAATAGCCCCAGGTCCTAAAATAAGTGCTGTACTATCCCGCAACTCGGTTTGTTTCGCTTTCCTTGACCATTCACTTTTCTTCTGCTGTTCATACATCCAAGGCAGCGCACGCTTAATCGCTAAAATATGGGCAAGCATCGATTCTGCCATTGGCGTTTTATGAATGCCACGTACATTCGAAACGAATATCCCTCGTTCGATAATGGCCCCGGCTGGCATTTTTTCAATCCCCGCTGAAGCTACGAAAATCCATTTAACCTTTGTTGCATACTGTATATTTTCATCATTTAAATCTTCACCGTATGTGACAAGTACATCCGCTTGTTGTAGCTCATCGTTTGATAAGCCATTTTCAAAAATAAAATCAACTTGTGGAAATTCAGCTACTAGTGGCTCACGTAAATCCGGTCTTGGTTCAAACGTAAAATAAATTCTCATTGCTTCGCCTCCCATTCTGCTAAATATGTATATACTTCTTCAATATGATTTTTTACACGTACTTTACGCCAAGCCTTAATTAGGTTTCCTGCTGTATCAATTAAAAATGTCGAACGTTCTATCCCCATATATTCACGTCCATACATCTTCTTTAACACCCACACGCCATACGCTTCTGCTACAGCATGATCCTCATCCACTAATAGCGAGAATGGTAATCCATGCTTATCTATAAATTTGGTATGTTTTTTTGCATCGTCTGGACTAACGCCAAGTACAACTGCATTTAATTTACTAAAATCCTCATGCTTATCACGGAAGTCACAAGCTTCCGTCGTACAGCCTGGTGTCATATCTTTAGGATAAAAATATAAAATAACATTTTGTCCTTTGTAATCGGCTAACTTTACTGTTTCTCCTGTTTCATTTATAAGAGTAAAATCAGGTGCTTTTTTACCTTCTATTAAAGACATATCAATCTCCTCCTCTGTACGCTCTATTTTACTCTAAACAGTAAAACAAATCATATCCCTTAATTTCTTTGGATTTCTTACAGCGATAGGTCTACAATAGATGAAGTATAAAGATTTAGGAGGCAATATATATGAATCACACAAAATCTGAAGCAGTACACAAAGAAGCGCTACAGCATATCGTTGGTGGTGTAAATAGCCCTTCTCGTTCTTATAAAGCGGTTGGCGGAGGTTCACCTGTTGCAATGGCTCGTGGGAAAGGTGCTTATTTTTGGGATGTTGATGGCAACCGTTATATCGACTATCTAGCAGCTTACGGTCCAATCGTAACTGGTCACGGTCATCCACACATCGCCAAAGCGATTACAAACGCAGCTGAAAACGGCACTTTGTTCGGGACACCAACTGAATACGAGGTTACTTTTGCTAAAATGCTAAAAGAAGCAATCCCATCTATGGATAAAGTACGCTTTAATAACTCTGGTACAGAAGCTGTCATGACAACAATTCGTGTTGCACGTGCCTATACTGGCCGTACAAAAGTTATGAAATTCGCTGGTTGCTACCACGGTCACTTCGACTTAGTACTAGTAGCTGCTGGCTCGGGTCCTGCAACATTAGGTACTCCTGACTCAGCAGGTGTTACAACTTCTACTGCAGAGGAAGTAATAACTGTACCATTTAACAATCCTGAAGCATTTACAGAAGCAATGGATAAATGGGGCGATCAAATCGCCGCTATTTTAATAGAGCCTATCGTTGGTAACTTCGGTATTGTAGAGCCAAACCCTGGCTTCCTAGAATTAGTTCATGCTATAGCGAAGGAAAAAGGCGCATTAACTATTTACGATGAAGTTATTACTGCTTTCCGCTTCCACTATGGTGGTGCTCAAAACTTATTAGGCTTAACACCTGACCTTACTGCACTTGGTAAAGTAATCGGCGGTGGTTTACCAATCGGTGCATACGGCGGTCGTAAAGAAATTATGGATACAGTGGCTCCACTTGGACCTGCCTATCAAGCAGGCACAATGGCAGGAAACCCTGCATCCATGCAAGCTGGTATTGCCTGCCTAGAAGTATTACAAACTCCAGGTATTTATGATGAAATGGACCGTCTTGGAGCCATTTTAGAGGAAGGCATCTTGGCTGCAGCAAAAAAACATGATGTAACAATTACTGTTAATCGTCTGAAAGGAGCTCTTACAATTTACTTTACAGATGTGACAGTAGAAAACTATGAGCAGGCTGAAAACTCAGACGGTGAAATCTTTGGTCGCTTCTTTAAATTAATGCTTGCACAAGGCATTAATTTAGCGCCATCAAAATATGAAGCATGGTTCTTAACAACAGAGCATACAGAAGCCGATATTCATGAAACAATCAAAGCGGTAGATATTGCATTTTCACAATTGTAATTTGTAAGATGTAACGGCTAAACGAATAGTAAGAAGAGCAATATAAAACAGTTTCTAAGGTTAACTTTTAAAGACGACTCCCCTGTGAGTCGTCTTTTTCTGTAAATGACATACAAATCTATGTATTTTATGAGCACTTCCTTCTATAATGTAAAGAAGCTTAAAATTTTAGACAGAAAGGACATCCATTTTCTATGAAATTAGGTGCCCGTGTATTTAAAACTGGTGTCGCCATCGTGTTGGCACTATTTATTGCTGAGCTGCTAGAGCTACCTTCACCTGTTTTCGCAGGAATTGCAGCGATCTTCGCGATTCAGCCATCTATTTATCGTTCGTATCAAACAATTGTTGAGCAAGTACAAGCCAATATTATAGGAGCTACCATTGCGGTTATTTTTGGCTTGCTTTTTAGTCACCATGTAGTAGCTATCGGCATTGCAGTCATTGTCGCGATTGGTATCATGTTAAAATTCAAACTTGAAAAATCATTGTCTCTAGCACTCGTTACAGTTGTAGCTATTATGGAGTTTCAAGGAGATGACTTTCTTACATTTGGTCTTATCCGCTTTGTTACAATATTAGTTGGTGTGTTAGCAGCATTTGTTGTCAATCTGTTCTTCCTACCACCAAAATATGAAGTAAAGCTTTTCCGTAAAATTTACTTTTTACAGGATGATATTATTCGATGGACGCGACTTGCTGTTCGCCAGGCATCTGAGCATACTTCTACAAAAGAAGCATTAAGCAAATTTAAGTCTCGTATGCAGCGAGTTGACACATTGTATGATTTTTATAAGGAAGAGCGTAATTACTTAAAAAATAGAAAGTTTGTAAAAGCACGTAAATTAGTTGTTTATCGCCAAATGATTACAACGTCAAAGAAAAGTTTAGAGCTGCTTCATCGTCTTCATAATCATGAAAACGAATTAGCCCAGCTACCGACGCAATTTCATTTAATGATTCAAGAGCGACTTGATTTCCTGCTAACTTATCATGAACAGCTCCTATTAAAATATACTGGGAAATTAAAGCCCGAACATTCCGAGTGGAGCAAAAACATCGATTATGTTCAGCGTAATGAGTTAATGGAAATATTCATTAAACAGATTAGTTATGCGCATGAAGAAGGCGACACAGAATTCTCGAGCTATCACTTGCTTTATATTTTATCGCGTATTTTAGATTACGAAGAAAACCTAGAGCATTTAGATACGCTCATCGTTTCGTACCAAACTCATCATGGCCAAGAGATCAATGTGGAGTTTGAAGAAGAGTTTATTTAACTTCTTAAGCAAATGTCTCCCATCTTCATAGGTGGTGTTTTTAGCGGGCGCCTAAACATCTATCCCTATCGCTACGCTTTCAGTACAAAAGACATCCGCTGACAGAAGTAAAGCCTCCGGCGGGATAATTGCTTAGTTAAAGCATGTAAAAGAGCGAAGGGTTGGCATTATATCCACCCCTTCGCCCTTTTTTATTAGCTTTTCATTTTCGGGTCAAGCGCGTCACGTAGGCCGTCCCCCATTAGATTAAAACCGAGTACAGTTAACATAATAGCTAGACCTGGGAAAATCATCGTCCACGGAGCCTTTATTAAATAAATACGGGAATCCGCTAGCATTTTACCCCATTCTGGCGCTGGCGCTTGAGCTCCTAATCCAAGAAAGCCTAGTGCTGCCGCTTCAATAATCGCTGTCGCTATCGCTAACGTTCCTTGTACGATAATTGGCGTCATCGAGTTGGGCAAAATATGCGAGAACAAAATTCTCGAATCACGCATTCCGATGGCCTTTGCTGCTACAATGTATTCCTCTTCTTTAACACTCAATACTTTCGAACGAATTAAGCGTCCGAAATTCGGCACGTTAATAATGGCAATGGCAAGCAATGCATTTTGTAATGATGGTCCAAGTACTGCTACTATCGCAATAGCTAGTAAAATACTTGGGAATGCTAAAAGAATATCAAAAATACGCGATATTATCGTATCAATCCATCTTCCATAATAACCCGCAATAATACCAAGGAAACTACCTACAATTACAGATAGAATAACTGAAAAAAAGCCTACCTTCAAAGAAATACTAGCTCCATGTATAACTCTTGAGAAAATATCCCGCCCAAAGTCATCTGTTCCAAACCAATGCTCACTCGACGGTGCTAATAAACGGTTCGAAAGATTTTGTTCATTCATACCTTCAGGAGCAATCATCGAGCCAAATATAGCAAGTAAAATAAAAAATAGTACAATGCCTGCACCTACTAGGGAGATTTTGCTCTTTTTAAAGCTACGCCAGCCTTCTCTCCAAGGACCTGCCGCTCGTTCACGACTTGGTGCTACTTCTGTTTTTATATTTATCGCTCCAGTCATTTTTGCTTCTCCCCTTTATTTGTATTTAATCCGTGGATCAATCACCGTATATAGTAAATCCACAATTAAGTTAATCATAATAAAAATAAAAGCAATTACTAAAATACCTGATTGAATAACAGGATAGTCTCGGAAGCCAATAGCATCATAAATATAACGACCTATTCCAGGCCAGCTGAAAATCGTCTCTGTTAAAATGGCACCACCTAGCAGTAACCCTGTTTGCAAACCGATTACTGTTAATACTGGGATAATTGCATTTTTCAATGCATGCTTATAAACAACAATAAACATTTTTTGTCCTTTTGCTCTAGCGGTGCGTACATAATCAGAGCGCATTACTTCAAGCATAGACGACCTAGTCATTCTTGCAATAATCGCCATCGGGATTGTCGCAAGAGCTATGCCCGGTAATACTAATCGCTTTAATACTTCAGTAAATTGATCAAAGCGGCCTTGTATTAACGTATCTAGTAAATAAAAATGAGTAATGGTAGTTATTGGATCCCGCACATCTTCTCGCCCAGACGTCGGGAACCAGCCAAGCTGATTACTAAAAGCCCATTGTTCCATTAAGCCGAGCCAGAAAACGGGTATAGATACTCCGATTAATGCAACTACCATTGCCACATAATCAAACCAAGAATTTTGAAACCATGCAGAAATAATGCCGGCATTCACGCCAACAATCACTGCGATAATCATGGCAAATAGCGCTAGCTCAGCTGTTGCCGCTAAATACGGGAAAATTTCCTCTGATACAGGCAATTTAGTACGTAATGATATTCCTAAATCCCCCTGAAAAATGCCCCCTAAATAGCTAAAATATTGTGTATACCATGGCTTATTTAATCCTAAACTTGCGTTTAACGCTTCGACCGCTTCTTTCGTTGCCTGCTGTCCTAAAATTACTTGTGCTGGATTACCAGGAATTGCACGAATTAACATGAAAACGATAAAAGTCATTCCAAGCAAAACTGGGATTAATTGAGATAAACGTCTTCCCATATAGTGAAGCATTTTCTTCACCCCTCTGTTATTTTCAAAATATACTTTTGTATGAAAAGCATTAAAGTCTTTACACATACTGTAGAAAGGGTCAGCCTTCACCAAACGGTTCAGGACGCAATTATGCCGAGGCATAATGGATCGTTTAGATGATTGGTCTTTCATACAGAAAAAATACCTCTAGCTTGTAAAAAGAATCCGCTAGATTCCTACGGCTTACCCGCAGAAAGCAAGCAGATTCTTTATAATAATTCCCTCTAAAACTAAAACCTGTTCAAGACAGCCCTATAAGCCTACTTCATATCTACTGACTCTAAACGGTCAGAGCCTGTTGGATGTGCAACATAGTTTGTAACTTTAGTATTAGCAGCTAAAATTGGAGTAGAGTGAGCAAGTGGAACCCATGGTGCGTCTTTAGAGATAATCTCTTGTGCTTGCTTGTAAAGGGCATTACGCTTATCCTCATTCATTTCAGTTTGTGCTGCTACTAATAGTTTGTGCACTTCTTTGTTGTCATAGAATGTATAGTTGTTAGAATGAATATTATCTCCGTCTAATAAAGTGTAAAGGAAGTTATCCGCATCACCATTATCACCTGTCCAACCAAGTAAGAACGCATCCGCATCTCCCTTTTCCGCCTTATCTAAATACGTAGCCCATTCAAACGTTACAATTTTAGATTTCATACCAACATCTGCTAAATTTTTTTGAATGGCTTCCGCAATTTTTTGACCATCAGGCATATACGGACGTGGCACAGGCATTGCCCATAGTTCGATTTCTTTACCATCATAGCCTGCTTCTGCTAATAATGCTTTTGCTTTTTCTGGATCATATTCATAGCCTTTAATGGCATCGTTGTAGCCTGCAACTAATGGAGGCATTGGATTTTTCGCTGGCTCGCCTAAGCCTTCATAAAATGCATCTACTAATGCTTGCTTATCGATTGCATAATTTACTGCTTGACGAACTTTTACGTTATCGAACGGTGGACGAGTTACTGTTAATCCAAGATAACCAACATTCATAGATGGACGTTCGATTAGTTGTAAATCTGTATTGGATTCGATTGAAGCTTTATCAGATGGACTTAAACCATCCACTACATCAACTTCATTGTTCGTTAATGCATTGAAACGTGCGGAGTTATCTGGAATAGAACGGAAAATAACTTTATCTAATTTCGGCAAATCTGCAATACGGTAATCTGAGTTTTTCTCTATTGTGATGGAATCATTTCGTTTCCACTCAACAAATTTAAATGGACCAGTACCTACTGGATGATCTTTAAGTGCCTCATCATCTTTTTCAAAAGCTGTTGGTGAAGCAATAGCAAATGGAGACATCGCTAAATTTTTCAAGAATGTTGCTTGTGGTTGAGATAATTTAAATATAACTTTATAATCACCATCAGCAGTAATCGACTCAATGACTTGCTTGTCATCTACCGTAAATTGAGAGGCGTAGTATGGGAATTTTTCAGCACCACCAGCTTTCCAGCGCTCAAAATTTTTCACGACTGCTTCAGCATTGAAATCAGTACCGTCATGGAACTTAACTCCTTCTTCAAGTTGCATCGTATACGTTAATCCATCTTCTGAAGGTTCCCAAGATTTTGCCAGCCCTGGCTGCAATGTTACATCTCGCTCTCCAAAGTTAATTAGAGTCTCATAGAGGTTAACCGTTACTTTAAATGATTCACCTTCTGTTACTGTCGCTGGATCGAGAGCAGTGGAATCACCACCACGACCATATACTAATGTTTTTGAACCACCGCTAGCTTTATCGCCACCACTTGAAGTATCTTTACTACCCGTATCCTTAGTATCTGAGCCGCCACAAGCTGCTAACATCGTCGAAAGAACAAGGATAAGCATTACACCCAAAGTCCAAAGCTTCTTTTTCTTCATTGATTTTCCCCCTAAGTTTTTTTATATCATTGAATGTTGAATTGCATCATATAGATGGCACGCAACATAATGACCCGGTTTCACCTCTTGCATTTTTGGAACTACTTGAGAGCATTCTTCTTTTTTAAATGGACATCTTGTATGGAAAGTGCACCCGCTTGGCGGATTCGAAGCACTTGGGATATCTCCAGAAATAATGAGCTGTTCACGTTCAAATGTAGGATCTGGAACAGGTACCGAGGATAGCAATGCCTGTGTATATGGGTGAAGTGGCTCAGCATATAAATCCTCACTTGCTGTCAGCTCCACTAATTTCCCTAAATACATGACACCTACACGATTACTAATATGGCGTACAACCCCTAAATCGTGGGAAATAAAAATATAAGTTAGCTTTAAATCCTTTTGTAAGTTTTGCAATAAATTCAATACTTGAGCCTGTATTGACACATCGAGTGCAGAAACGGGCTCATCCGCAATAATCAAACGTGGATTCGTCATCAGAGCACGGGCAATGCCGATACGCTGTCTTTGACCACCGCTAAATTGGTGTGGATATCGTTTCACATGATATTCATTTAATCCAACAATTTCGAGAAGCTCTAATACCTTCTGTTTTCGTTCCTTTGCGTTGCCCATCCCATGAACAATAAGAGGCTCCTCCAATATTTTTCCAATATTATGCCTAGGATTAAGAGAAGCATAAGGATCTTGGAAAATCATTTGAATGTCTCTACGGGCTTTGCGCATTTCATTGTTCGAAAAATCTGAAATCACTTTACCTGCGAATTCAATCTCGCCCTCTGTTGGCTCAAGCAAACGCATTAAAAGTCTACCAGTCGTTGATTTACCGCACCCTGATTCACCAACAATACCTAATGTTTCTCCTTCAAAAACTTCAAAGGAAACATCATCCACTGCCTTTACGTCTCCAACCTGTGTATTCAAGGCGCCCTTCCGAATAGGGAAATACTTTTTCAACCCATCAACTTTCAATAACACTTTCGACATGTTGCTCCACCTCCTGTTTCTCTAGTAAAAAACATCTCGATTTATGCCGCTCTGTTGCTTCATATAAAGGTGGTGTTTCTTGTACACAGCGGTCCATCGCAAATTCGCAACGCGCTGCAAAACGACAACCTTCCTGAATACTACCAGGCTTAGGTACACTTCCTGGTATAGAGTAAAGATTGTCCTTTTTATAACGCATATCCGGTACTGATTTAATAAGCCCCTGTGTATAAGGATGCTTTGGATTAACGAATATCTCCTGAATAGGTGCCTCCTCTACAATTTGGCCTGCATACATCACAATAACCCGCTCGCATGTTTCTGCTACAACGCCTAAATCATGTGTAATTAATAATACGGCTGTATTTAAACGTTTATTTAAATCTTTCATAAGCTGTAAGATTTGAGCTTGAATCGTAACATCTAATGCAGTAGTCGGCTCATCAGCAATCAATACCTTCGGATCACAGACAAGTGCCATCGCAATCATGACCCGTTGTCGCATCCCTCCCGAAAGTTGATGTGGGTAATCTTTTAATAATTCCTCAGCTCGTGGTAAACCTACTAGTTTCATAATATCAATGGCCCTTGCAAATGCTTCCTTTTTAGACCATTTTGGATGATGAATTAAAATCGCTTCCTTTAGCTGATCCCCAATTGTAAACAAAGGATTTAAGGATGTCATAGGCTCCTGAAAAATCATCGCCACATCCTTCCCCCGAATTTTTTGCATTTGTTTATCAGATAATGTGACAAGGTTTTTGCCATCTAATAGTATTTCTCCACCCGTTATTTTTCCTGGTGGCGATGGTATTAACCCCATAATGGACAGTGATGTGACACTTTTTCCACTTCCCGATTCCCCTACAATCCCTAATATTTCACCCTCATGAACAGCAAAATCGATATTATCTACGGCAGGAATTTGTCCATCATCTGTAAAAAAGGTTGTCTTTAAACCTTTTATTTCTAGCAGCTTTTTTCTCATGATCAATCGCCCCATCCTACCTATATTTTACTTAATTACATTCACTGTCACTCAATTCCCCATTTTCAGATAATTCTAACCAAAAAACATTGCTCTTTCAATCATAATTATTCTGCAATTAACAAAGATTTTCTACATCGTTCGAGTTCCATATTAATTATGTCTTTTTAATCGATAATATTTTATAAATAAGACAAAAAAATAGCGTTCCTTTTATACTTAAACGGAACGCTATTTTTAAATTATTGACTCATTATCAAAAGATTGGGACGACATTACACTTTCGCATATAAAAAACTTGTTAGTCCAAGCGACTCCTCGGATGCAGGTTCCGAATAAATCCCTGTGTATCATTTAAAGCTGAGAATGACATTTTGTTAAAACGTATGTCTCGAGAATAAGTTGATTGGAGTGGAGGCCAGGCGACTCCTTGAGGAGCGTCACAGATGAGACCCTAGAGCGGGCATCGCGAGTGAAGCGGCTCATCGGACGCCCCCAGGAAGCTCTGCTCTGTGCGAAAGCGGAGCGACAGCAACAAAGCGCCTGGCCGGAACGGAAATCAACCCTACGTTATGGGAGCCACATTTTTTCTATTATAAAGTGGTATATCAATCTAAATGCTGCACCTGGAATAAATTAAAGTAAGTCCCCTCTTTTTGCATTAGTTGCTCATGGGTACCACTTTCAATTAATTGTCCATGATCTATAACAATAATTTTATCTGCATGTGTAATCGTAGACAGTCGATGAGCAATTATAATAGTTGTGCGTTCATGTGCAAGTACATCCAATGATTCTTGAATAAGTGCCTCACTTTCCAAATCCAACGCAGAAGTTGCTTCATCCAGTATTAAAATAGGCGGATTTTTTAAAAATACACGAGCGATTGCTACTCGCTGCTTTTGTCCACCTGATAACTTCACACCGCGCTCCCCGACTTTTGTGTCATAGCCATTTGGCAAGCTCATAATAAAATCATGTGCATTTGCCGCTTTTGCTGCAGCCATTACCTCCTCATCAGAAGCACCCGGCTTGCCCATTAAAATATTTTCTTTTACCGAATCGCTGAACAAAATATTATCCTGTAGGACGATTCCAATTTGTGAGCGTAAAGAATGTAATGTTACGTCTCGTACATCATTTCCATCAATACGCACCGCGCCACTAGTAGTATCATAAAAGCGAGGGATCAAACTAATAATAGTTGATTTTCCTCCGCCACTCATTCCTACAAATGCAACTGTCTCTCCAGGGTTAATCGTGAAATTGATGTTGTTTAAAATGTGTGAGCCATCTTCTTCATATTGAAAGTTCACATTGTCAAAGCGGACTTCACCATTTACTCGAGGTAGCTCTAACGCATTAGCCTTGTTTTTTATTTCAAAAGGTTCATCTATTAATTCAAACATTCGATCCATTGATGCTATTGACTGTGTTAACATCGTTGATGAACTAACAAGACGACGAAGTGGACCATAAAGTCGTTCGATATAAGCGATAAAGGCCACCATCGTCCCGACTGAAAGAGAACCATTAATAACCTGATATCCTGCATAAGCAATTACTAGGAGAGGTGCTACATCCGTGATGGTATTTACCACCGCAAAGGATTTAGCATTCCATTTCGTATGGTCTAGTGCCTTTTCTAAAAATTCACCATTTGCTTCGTCGAATAATTTTTGCTCATGCTTTTCTAGCGTCAAACTTTTAATAATACTCATTCCAGCTACACGTTCATGTAAATAACTTTGCACACCCGCAAGTGCTTGTGATCGTTTACGTGTTAAAGATCGAAGTTTACCAAAGAAGTACTTCACACTAAATGCATAAAATGGGAACGCAACTAATGCTACTAGCGTAAGCTTAACATCCATGGCAAACATAATACCGATAGCAATAACAATTGTCGCAAGGTCTAGCCAAACATTCATCAAGCCTGTCATGATAAAGTTTTTTGTTTGCTCCACATCATTAATCACTCTTGAAATAACATCGCCAGCTCTTGTATTAGCATAGTATCTTAAACTTAATCGCTGTAAATGTGCATATATTTGTTTTCGAATATCGAAAAGCACTTTGTTACTGACATTTTGAGCGAAATATTGACGGTAATACTCAATCGGTGGTCGAATAATAAAGAATACAATGATCGTACCACCTAACCAATAAAACAATTCCTTTGTCTTCTCTGCATCCGTTAGACTTTTTGCATCGATAATATCATCTAACACAATTTTTATGAGTAATGGAATAAATAACGGAATCGCGAATTTCACTATACCAATTATAATCGTTAAAATAATTTCCCATGTATATGGTTTTACAAATTTCATATAACGCTTAATACTACCCAATTTATTATCACATCCTTATTAATAAGACCCTCTTATGTAAATAGCACATAAAAAGAAACAGACATCCACAAATTGAATGTCCAAACGTATTATAGCAATATTTTGCTTTAAGTACATTTAATTTAGCTTTAGCACTAACTATTTTGCAATCCGATTGTTTAAGGCATAAAAAAACACCCATTAGTAAAACTAATAGGTGCAACTAATCATCTGCTTGCATATCGAGCTGAAACTTATAACGACTTGTCCAGACATCGATGAAATCAGGTGCAAAGGGTCCTCTTTTTTGTTGAATCCAGCTAATTAATTTATCGACATTGCGCTTTAAAATTTTATCTATGACATCTGGATAAGACATTTCCTTACGATGTAGCTCATATTCATCCTCATCTAAGAGTGAATAAGACATATCAGGGAAAACTTTAATGTCTAAATCATAGTCAATATATTTAATGGCATTATTATCGAAAACAAATGGTGAGCTTAGATTACAATAATAATACACACCGTCCTCACGTAGCATGCAAATGATATTAAACCAGTGCTCCGCATGGAAATAACAAATAGAAGGCTCTCTCGTTAGCCAAGTACGACCATCGGATTCTGTCACAAGTGTCCGTTCATTCGCACCGATAATTATATTTTTCGTCCCTTTTAAAACCGTTGTTTCTTGCCAAACACGGTGGATGCGGCCATTGTGCTTATAACTATGTATTTGTATCGTTTCTCCTTCTACCGGTATTGCCATTTTTGAAGCCCACCTTTTCGTCTATATGCTACCTAAATCTAGCAGTCTCTAGTATATTATAGCAATGTGTACGCGAAAGGTGTAGTTAGAAAACCACAAATTTCCCTGCGCTCTTTTAAATTTGTACGAAATTTCGTTAATTTGAAGCGAATTTTATCATAACAACAATCCAATTGAAGTTTTTTGCTTGTGTTTATATACAAATTGGATTTTTTTCTGAATCAAAGCCTTTCTTCCTCGCTTCCGAAAAATTAAAAAGGAGCTGCCTTTATTAATCTTTTCGATTTTAGACAGCTCCTAAGAGGTAAATGCAATTATGCAATTACAAAGTTTTATTCACCAAGATCTTGGTTAGTTTTATTGAAGTTACCTGAAGCTTGAGCTTTGTTTTGCTCTGCTTTAGCATTTTGCTTTTGCACTTCATTAACGTCTGTTTCATAACCAAATTCTTGACTTTGACGTTGCATGTTTTTATTCGGTTGTAAATTTTGGTTGTTGTTTTGCTTTTTCATTATTCATTCACCTCCACGCTCATTATTGTGTACCGAGGTGAATGCTTTTATGCTCATTAATTTTTATAAAATTTTATTTCCTTGATTAATCCTTAATTTGGTGCCAAATTTTCAGCATTGGAACGGGCATTGGTAATAATTCAATTTGCTCTCGAGTCAGCCATTCGCCCTTAACTGCTGAATTGCATTTCATAAAATAGCTATTTATATGCCATGTTAAATGTGAAAAAACATGTTTAAATGTTAACAAATCTTCTTGCGATTGAACATTCATAGCATAATCATTTATAAATGTCTCTATTGAATCTTTACCGTGCTCAAGCATTGGAAACTGCCATAGGTTAGCAAGTAAACCTTCTGCTGCTCGCTGTTCTAATAAAAATCGACCTTCGTCATCTTGGCATACAAGCACATCGTATGTGATATGCTTCATCTTTACTTTTTTAGATTTGATCGGTAATTTTTCTGGCTCACCTTCATTATAAGCGGTACAGTATTCGCGAACAGGACACAATAAACACTTTGGTGAGGTTGGCGTACAAATAAGTGCACCCAGCTCCATTAAACCTTGATTGAAGGACGATGCATTTTCGGGATCTATCAATTCTTCAACAGCCGCTTCAAAAACCTTTTTAGTCTTTGGAACTGCTATATCCTCATGAATAGAAAGCACACGACTTAAAACGCGCATAACATTGCCATCAACCGCATGTTCGGGCTTATTATAGGCAATACTTAAAATAGCGCCAGCAGTATATGGGCCTACGCCTTTTAATGTTGAAATTTCGTGACGATTATCGGGTACTATCCCACCGTAGTTTTCTAATACCTCACGGACACCCGCTTGTAAGTTACGTGCACGGGAGTAATAGCCAAGGCCTTCCCAATGCTTCAATAAGTATTCTTGCGGAGCTTCCGCGAGTAATTCTAATGTTGGAAAACTTTCCATGAAACGATTGTAATAAGGAATAACTGTGTCGACACGTGTTTGCTGGAGCATCACTTCCGATACCCAGATTTTATAAGGGTCCGTAGTATGTCTCCAAGGTAAATCACGTTTCTCAACATTAAACCATTCAACTAAAGATTGTCGAAATTCTGTTACATATGGATAATTCACAGTGACCTCCTGCGTCTTTACGATTTTATTTATGGTAAAAAGAGTATACAATTAAGAAAAGATTATCTGTCAAAAACGACAAAAAACGTCATAATTCTTCATGCTTTAAAACAACTTTCTTAATTGTAAATATCACGTATTATGGATTATTGAAATATACATGTATGTAATTGTACTCTTTTTTGTTGCATACAAGGAGTGGATATTTTTGGATTCAGGCACACATTTCGTTATGGGTATTGCCCTCGGAGGTCTTGCATTAGCCGACCCCGTAGTAGCAGATCATTCAATGACCTTTACCGCAGTAATGGCAGGTACAATTATTGGCTCACAGGCACCTGATGTCGATACAGTGTTAAAACTACGCAACAATGCCGTTTATATTCGACATCATCGAGGAATTACACATTCACTACCAGCAGTAGCTCTTTGGCCCATTTTAATTACAGCGGTTTTAGCACTTATTATTCAAGACGCAAATGTGTTTCATTTATGGCTTTGGACATTTTTAGCTGTAGCACTTCATGTCTTTGTTGATATTTTCAACGCTTATGGTACACAAGCACTTCGACCATTCTCTAGAAGATGGGTTGCACTTGGTGTTATCAATACATTTGATCCAATTATTTTTACACTACATTGCCTTGGCATTTTACTTTGGGCATTTGGTGCAAATCCAGTTTGGACATTTAGTATTATGTATCTCATTATTATCGTTTACTATCTTTTACGCTTTACAGTCCAAAAAGCTGTAAAGAACGCTGTGCATAAAACCATACAGGATGAGGAGTATGTCATTGTAGCCCCTACAATGCGATTCTTCCACTGGCGAATTGCAGCAAAATCCAAAACACATTATTACGTTGGGCGCGCTTATGGGCGAACTGTTAATATTTATGATAAATTCGAAATAAAACCTTTACCGAAAACGCCTCTTATCGAAATAGCATTGAAAGATCGCAATCTCGCTGCTTTCGTGTCATTCTCACCATTGTATCGCTGGGAAATTTCAGAACTCGATAATGGCTTAACAGAAGTAAGATTAATTGATCTGCGTTACCGTAGTGATAATCGCTATCCGTTCGTTGCTGTCGCTCATTTAAACGATGACAATGAGATTATCACTTCATACACAGGCTGGATTTTTACCGAAGATAAACTTCAAAAAAAATTACAGGTTGGTGCAAGTAATTAAACATCAGCAAACCCTGACCAAATATTGGTCAGGGTTTTGTTATTGTACTATATCATCACTAGCATCGAGTAAATGTGCGTATTTAGGATTGCGTCCTGCAAATGCATGAAGTTTATCGCCGTAGCTGTTAATTAATTGCCGCACTAAATTTTCAGTGTAATCAGCACCACGATAGGAGTAGCCTGCTTTTGCAGAAGTCGATTCAAAATCACTCCATAAAAGCTCAATCCATACTCGTGCACGTCCTACTGACATTTGCGGGTTTTTTGTAAGTAATTCAGCAGTTAGTTTTTCAATTTTTTCTTCCATTTATTTGCCCACCTTTACAGGAGATAGCATGGAAACAGGTAAAGCCTCTTGATATTTTTCGCCCCCTAAGCGATGTCCCCAAGCAAAGCGACCTTTTAAATAATCCACTTGAAAAAATTCATTTTCAGAGCCGTCAATACGATACATTTCTCCAGGAATTATTGTATCCAAATCTACTAAATAAGCAGCTGCCATTAATGCCTTACGCTCATATACTGCGAATTCATTAATGATACCTAGCTGTTCCGCCTTACGTGCCTTTTCCTTTATCATTGCTATTTCCTCACGTAATTCGTGCTCTGACATTGCAGCATAATTTTTTTCGTTCATTCCTCATTCTCCTTCTCTTCTATAAAACGATCTATTACCTCTATAGGAAACCCCTTTTGATAGAGAGCCTGCTTTATTTTCATTTTTAATTCATAGCCAGTATACTTCGATGAATACTTTTTCCAAACTTTTTCGCCTTGTCCATCAAGTAGCTGTTGCCATTCATCTTCATCTTGCTCAATCTCTATTTGACTGAGCACATCATCTACAACACTAAAAGAATAACCTTTTCGCATTAAAAAATCTTGAATTTTAGCTTTTATTTGTGTTGGTGTTTTCTTTTTTTCCGATCGAATGACCTTCTCAGCCAATTGTGTGGCAAGCTTTACCTGTTCCGCATGACTGTACGTAGCAAGAACCTCATCCTGTAAGCTTTTATCAATTCCTTTTTTCATAAGATCTTGCCTAATTGCCTTAGGACCCTTTTTCATCGTAGCTTTTTTCGTATCGAGTAACGCCTTGGAGTAAGTTTCATCATTTAAAAAGCCGTATGATTTAAGCTTTTGGATAGCCTCTAAAATAACCGCTTCCCCAAATTCTAACGAGAGAAGCTTTTTCTTGACCTCATGCTCACTACGCATTTGATAAGACAAAAAATTTAACCCTTTATTAAAAGCTTTTCGAATCTCATCCTCGTAAGCAATTTCCTGAATATCAAATTCCTCAAGTACTTTTCCCTTCGTTAATCCAAATTGAATGAGAATTGCCTCATCTACAGGAAAAGCGTATTCTTCGTTCAAATATATATTATAACGTTCTGGGTTGTTTTTTTGACGTGCAATTTTCGTAATAATACGCATTTGTAACACCTCGCTACTGACCATTATAACATTTTTCAAAGGTATTGCTCTGTGGGTATGCTCCAGTTTTGCATCGGTATTTCCTCTTCAATATTTATCGCATTAAATAAAATAGGATAATTTTTTTAAAAATACGCATTCTAATGAAAAAGAAAGGATGCGTTTTTATATGTGGAAACAGCATATTGTAGGTGCGGTCATCGCTACTTTTATTATTGCCGCGGCGATTAGCTTTAATCCATTTTCAGCTTCTGGCTCCGATGAATACCATTGGGGATTAAAGAAAGCAAAAAACGGTGAACCAGCTGAGGCTGGCGCACAGCTTGATCAGCTACTTGAGAAATATGGTGCTATTTATAAAGGTAAGCCTGATAAAAAAGTTGCGTATTTAACCTTTGATAACGGATATGAAAATGGGTTTACAGAAAGCATTTTAGATACATTGAAGAAGGAAAAAGCACCAGCCACCTTCTTTTTAACTGGTCATTATTTAGAAAGTGCCCCCGATATAGTGAAACGCATGATTAAAGATGGTCACACAATCGGCAACCATTCATATGGACATCCAAATATGGCGAGATTAACACCAGATGCTATGCGTACAGAATGGAAAAAATTTGACGATAAACTTCGGGGATTGACTGGTATAAAGCGTACAACATACTTCCGACCACCTGAAGGTACATTTAATGCGAAATTATTAGAGGTAGGAAATACTGAGGGCTACCGTCATATTTTCTGGTCTGTTGCCTTTAAGGATTGGGAAAGAGATGTCCGTCGTGGTGCAGATTATGCGTATAATGCATTAATGGAACAGCTTCACCCTGGCGCTGTTATTTTAATGCATACCGTTGCACAAGATAATGCAGAAGCTCTCCCAAGGTTTATTGCCGATGCAAAAAAACAAGGCTATACATTTTTATCCATTGACGATTTAGTTTTAGAATACGAAGATTCCCCTGTCGCTTTGCAATCGTCTACTCCTTAGTTATAATGGGGAGATGATATTAAAAGAACAGGGACGTGGATCGCTTGACGCAGCAAACAACAATGGAAGTAGGACAAAAATTTCCGCTAACAATAAAAAGACTTGGTATTAACGGTGAAGGGGTAGGCTTTTATAAGCGTAATGTTGTATTCGTAAAAGGCGCTATTCCTGGTGAAGAAATTACAGCACAAGTGACTAAAACACAGCGAAACTTTGCCGAAGCAGAAATAGTTACTATTCGCAAAGCTTCAAAACATCGCCAGGAAGCACCATGCCCAATTTATAACGAATGTGGCGGCTGCCAGCTTCAGCATATGACATATAAAAAACAGCTAATCGAAAAGCGTGATATCGTTATTCAAGCATTAGAACGTTACGCTAAACCTTTAGCTAATACAGTTGAAGTTCGCAAAACTTTAGGGATGGATAATCCATGGAATTATCGTAACAAAAGTCAGTATCAAGTACGTAAAGAGGGTAAACGTGTCTATGCAGGGTTATTTGCAGAAGGTAGTAACAAGTTACTGAACATCAATGATTGCCTTGTCCAACATCCGATTACATCTAAAATCACAGTGGCAACGCGTAAAATTTTACAAAAACTAAATATTACTATTTATGATGGTCGTACACTTGATGGCTTAGTACGTACGATTGTTGTACGTACAGGAATTCGTACAGGTGAAACACAAGTCGTGCTCGTTACAACGCGCAAGGAAATTCCACATCAAGCGGAACTCATTGCACGTATTAAAAAAATCGACCCAAGTATTGTTTCGATTGCCCAAAATATTAACCGTGAGAAAACATCGTTAATTTTTGGCGATGAAACAATTGTCCTTGACGGCAAGGAAACAATTCATGAGGAGCTTGGAGAATTAGCCTTTGATTTATCAGCTCGCGCCTTTTTCCAGCTGAATCCAACACAAACGGTTCATCTTTATGATGAAATAAAAAAAGCAGCAGCATTAACAGGCAAAGAAACAGTTGTTGATGCTTACTGCGGTGTTGGAACAATCGGCTTATGGCTGGCTGACAAAGCAAAAGAAGTTCGCGGGATGGATGTTATTCCAGAAAGCATTCAGGATGCACGTAAAAATGCCCGAAACCATGGCTTCAAGCATACAAAATACGCTGTCGGCACAGCAGAAAGTGTCCTAGCAAAATGGCGCAGAGAAGGGTTTACACCAGACGTTATTACAGTTGACCCACCTCGCACAGGTCTAGCACCAGAATTCATCCGCACGGTGTTGAAGCTAAAACCGAAGCGCTTTGTCTATACATCGTGTAATCCATCAACTTTGGCGAAGGATTTAAACGAATTATCGAAGTTTTATGATGTGGAGTATATTCAGCCAGTGGATATGTTTGCACAAACTGCACAGGTGGAATGTATTTGCTCCATGGTTCTTAAATCAAAGTAGCAAAATAAAAGTTTGGCGACTTTATAAGATGCTGTCTGTATATTACAGGCTGCATCTTTTTTATAGCCTCATCTTTGAGGAGTGGTGGTTTAAAACTTTCTATAATAACTACGGCATACGCGGCTTTTACTCTAAATACTGTTATATCAATGTTTATACAGCATCTTAGCCAAATTGGTTAAGGTGCTTTTTTCATTCCAAAATAACCGATGGGGTTAAATTGGGGTTAAACTTCTTTGCAATTAACGATAAATAACAATAAGACCACCCATCACGGAGTGGTCTTTTCTTATGTTATCCAATTACAACACCCGTTAATGGAATAAGCTATTACGTATTTCCTCTATTTTTATTATAACCTCTTTCATAAGAAGCATAGGTCTCAATTGCATACCTTTCTAATTCATTCAAAGTATTAAAACCGCAATTTTCAAGGGCTATCATTTTAATTGTCCAATCATCACCGTATTTGTAATCTGCGTAGACATCCCCGTTACCTTTTCCAGTGAAATGATCGTTTACTCTATTTAAAACTTTCTTTCCTTGTCCTACATAATACAAATCTTTGGATTTATTATATAATATATACACCCCTGCAAAGTTATAATTATTGGAATACAATGCCCTTCCTCTTCCACCGAAACTTTTATTTCTCATTTCAAAAAACTCTTCAGGAGTTAACTCCAAAGTATTATTAGCTAATTCAAAAATTTGTTGTCTGATCTTTTTTCTCTGACGATCTTGAGATAATAAGATTAAAAGAATGAATACTAGAAGAAAAATTACTAGCAAATCCATATAATCATCCCTATTCTTTAATAATCAAAATTTACCAATACCCTCTACATTTTAGAAGGTTTATCAACGAAATGGCCCGATTGTTGAACACAAGTTAAACAACACTGTTCAATTAATCTACCCCGTTAGCTTAATAATACCTCATACCACATCCGTTTGGATAACTATTTCCATTTACCATTTCACAGAGTGATCTTTTTTCTTTATCTCCGCACAATATACACCCTTACACGAGATCCTATATATTTCATCTTATCAACAGTCTTATTAACAGGTGTGGAAGGTTTTCGGTCCACAAGCAGTCCATGGTCCGATTCCTGGACCGAAAGAAAATCAAATATAGTCATTTGCTTTTGTACTTTCATATCTTATATTCCCCTCTCTACCATTCAAGCCAGTTCTCTAAATTACCTGGTCTTTTATTATTTGATTGTGTACTACTATCACGTTCTTCTAACCAGTTATAAAACGGTACAGAACGTTCTCTATTCACTCTTTCTTCTATATATGAGGGTTTATTCGATTTATTACTTAATCGCTCTACAGCCTTACTATATGCTCCTACAAATACGGCTCTTAATGTACTAGCAACCGTCAGTACACCTTCTTTTATATCCATAGCAATTTTGAACATCACGTTCTTAGCTTTTATAAATTCATCCATAGAATTCACTTGTGAAGCCAATACACATTTATGTAATTCATCTTTTAAGTTATCTGCTAATGGCAAACTATTCATGAAATCGAACAACATCACTTGGTACTCATTCATGTGCTCTTTTTTCTTTTCAGCTTGCAAAGCTAATTCATTTTCAAGACTCATAATATTATTTGCTTGTTTAGAACTTAAAAGATTAAAAGAGTTAAAAGATAGGTTTTCAAATTGTTGCGCTTCAACCTTACTCTCACAAAACTTTTCAGCTTTTTCACGCTCGGACATTGACGCTGGGACATTGCGAGGCAAAATGATATAAATGCTTGCCCCTTGTCCACCTTTGCTTTTTACAGTCGTTTCTTTCTTGATGATTCCTAGTGATTCCAATTTTGAAATAGCACGATAAACCGTCTTTGTGCTGATCTCTAATGCTGCAGCAATAGTAGCAGCTTTTAAGTGACAAGCCCCTGGATGTTCCAAAGCATGACTAGCAAGCTTGAAAACGACGGCACGTTCTGATTCAGTCAAATCGTAGTAGTGTGTTGCCATGTGGTTCTCAACAGCTGTGTCCATATCTGCAATTGATTCAAATGTTTTGTATTGTGCTAAGTATTCAAATGCCATCGTTTTCACCTCTCCTTCATTCCACTTGCAACTACTTAAATGCCTTACGTAAATTTTCACGTATTTGTTTTACTTCTAATTCTGTAAGCAGACTATGATACCTCATAATCCACTTCAATCGATTCTGATACTTATGGACGTCTGTAATTGCGTCCTGTTGTTTCATCTTCATTCGGATGTACTCATTACGTTGTTGAATGGATTTCATTTTACATACTCCATTTCGATAAATTATTTGTTAAATACATAATAAATGATTAAAATGTATATTACAACTGTTTTATGATTTTAATGCATATTTATTTTTAAAATGTGCTATAATATGTTTAGGAATAATATTAAATGAGGTGAATACATGGAGATTACAAAGAAGGTAAAAAGATTACTGGTTGAATCTGATATGAACGCAACTCAATTAGCAGAAAAGATTGAAACAACTCAATCAAACCTTTCTCGCAAAATGAAAAACGAATCATATTCGGTAACAGATTTAATAAAGATCGCTGAGGCTTTGGACGTTAAATTAGAGATTAATTTCATCATGGAAGACGGTACGAAAATATAGTAACGGAGGGATGTAAATGGAGGAGACTGATAAAGTAAAAAGGGTCTTTCGTGATATTGATAAACAAAAAGAACAAATCAGGGCTATAGCTAATCCAAATCCGAAAATCTCTGAATTAATTGAGTCTTTTACTTTTGATGAGATTGAACAACAAATGCTATCATTTGATAAAACCACCTTATCTGCTGTTGAATATTCTAAACCTTATAATCCTAACGAGGAATTGGAACGTTTAGCGAAACAACAATTAGATGTACTTAACGACATTAAACAAGATACTTCATTAATTTCGAATGTCATACTACTAATCCAACAGGATGTTGCCGACTCATCTAAACACCTTGAATTAATTAAAGAAGCATTGGAAATTGCTGCATCTACAACAAAAGAAGAAGCTGAGAGTAAGTTGGGTAAGTTATTATCTAAAATAGATACAACTGTCGAAGGTGTACAAAATGTTCAAACCTTAGTTAATTGGGCAAAAACAATTTATATTTTGTATACATCATCGAACTAATAATAATTGTAGACATTGTAGTGTCATTTCTATTAACAGATAACTAATTACAGTTGTCTGTCTTTTTTTATGTACTTTCAACTCCTTATTTCCTAAAATGGAAATATAAAGGGAGGGTTTTCAATTGATAATTCTTAAACAAGTTTTAACAAGTGCTTTAACAATGGCTTTATTAACCCCATTTCTTACTTTCTTCTTTAATCGAAGTTTACAAAAACAAAAAAGGAATTTTGAGCAAGAATTAGAACACCTAAAAAACTACCTTCAATTAGAATTTTCGCATGAACAAGAGAAATTAAACCAAAAAAGAAATGTATATAAGGAATTAATCAATGCAATGATAGTCTTTAGTAAAGCTCGAGTGTCTGAAGATGAACGAATTATGTATCAGAATAACTTTTTAAAGGCGTATGATAATTCTTGGTTATGGGCTAGTGAAGAAGTATTACTTGCTGTCACTAATTTTATAGATTTCAAAATCTCAGTTTATGGAGATTTTTCAGCTTCTGATGAAGCCCGAGAAAAAGAGCTTATTTCTGAGTGTATTTTTGTTATAAGAAAAGATATTGGTTTCGAAGATACTATTCTTACAAAAGATCATTATAGGTTCATTAATTTTTAATATGTACTAATATAAAGATCTTCAATAAAATAAAATTACATAATTCTGTAAGGAGCGATAACATGGATACAATAGCAGAAACAATAAAATTTGCTGGCTTCGGAAAGAAGAAAGCAATGGCAAAACAGATTCAAATGTTTGATGATAGACTGACGGATCAAGGTGAAACACTACTCGCTGTGTGTGCATCCGTTAAAGGTACAAAACAACTTTATGTTACTGACCAACGAATCTTATTACATGAAATTAAAGGGATCGTATCCAATGATGAAACAAGTATCCCTTTGTCTTCGGTTAGCAGTATCAACATTTCAAATAAGCTTGTTTACTCTACTATCGAAATCGTATCAACTGGAAACAAGGCTATCATTGACGATGTGCCAGCGCATATTGCGCTTGAAATTAAATCGGGTATCGAGAATTTAAAGGTAATGGACAAAACTGCGTCTGCACCATCTGCTAAGAAGGAAAAAGATATGTATGATGTTGCCGATGAAATTCGAGAATTGAAGGAACTATTAGAGGATGAATTAATTACTCAGGAAGAATTTGACGCGAAGAAAAAGCAATTATTAGGTATCTAGGTCACTCAAATGAGTGGCTTTTTTCTTTCGACATAGAAATCATTTGATTTATATTTCACATGATTTATAATGATATTTAAAAAAGGAGTGTTAGGCATGAAACTTACAGAAAAAGTAGAGGCGGTTGTAATGGCTGCACAGGCTGCTAAAAATGGTGAGGGCGAACATACATCGTATCGAATCTTTAAAGAGTGTGGGCTTACACAAGGAGCGATTAAACGCTATGTAGATGGAGTAAGTGACATCAGTCGTATGGGATTAGGCGTAGCTGAAAAGCTTGGTGAATACTATGATAATCACCTTGCAAAATAAATAAAAAAACTTTTATAAATCACTTGATTTATATACATCACTTGATATATAATAAGAGTATAGAAAGGAGGTGAACAAGAGTGGATGATTTAAGAAATGTCGTCCTCATCATTGCAGGAATCATCGCTAGTATCAAGGGGTCACTTGATATTATTGACTGGATGAAACGCAAAGACGAGAACGACAACGAAAAGTAAATAGCAGAGGGGGCTTAGCTCCCTCTCTATAAAAATTATATCATCCTCCATTACTTTATGAAAAGAATATCATCGACTGATTGGTTAGTGTTCATCATTGTAGCTATTTTTTTAGTGGACTTAGATTTTGAATCAATGAGTTCCATCAAGTGGGTAGGCTTTACAGTTTCGATGTTATGGCTAGTGTTGTTTATTCTAAAACATGTAATAAAAAAGAAATGAATAAACAAAAAATGACCAGGTACTCACTTTCAATTGAGCGCCTGGTCTTTATTTTGGTGACTTAATAATAGCTTTTCCACTTGTGTCTTCAACGCCATATTAGCATACGTTAGCACTAGGTCTTCACCAGCTGTGGCAACGGTCAAATCACTAAAGTACTCGTCAATCTTTTCCCACTTCACAACTCTAATTTTATCTTTTGCCAACAGCCTTTTAGAGTTGTAACATTCTTGTGAAATGTCGTCTAAAAGCTTATCAAGGATCGGCAAATATACTTTGCTCAATTTAAGGTTTTCAATCACTTTATAATCACGTTGTAACGACTGAACAGCCATATCATAAACCACAAATTTATGAAGTAGTCGCCTTTGTTCGAAACTTATCATACAACCTTTCGCTCCTTAAAAAAGAACATTCGTTTGTATTATTTTAGAACAAATGTTTTTGTTTTGACAAGGAATAAATTTAGGAATGCAAAAAAGCCCAGGCTCAAAATTAATTGAGTACCTGGGCTTTAAATCATTCTGCTACTATATTTGTTACCTGTGCTAACTTAGCTGTTTCAATTTTATTTGCTCCTGCCTTAGCTGCAGCCATTCCGGTAAATGTTCCTGTTTTAACACGCCATTTAGTTCCATCCGGCTCAATATACGCTACCCAACCAAATCGATGTTTTAACACATCGAGTGCATTTTCAGCTGCTTGTTTGGTAGCGTATGTCCCTGTAAGTACGCGGTATTTATTATTATCTGCAATAGGTGTAGGTTGCTGTACATTGCCACTCTTATTTTTAACCATAGAAATAAATTGTGACCAACTAATTTTACCTTCACGCATGTTTCGAGGACAATTTTTACCGCTAAAGTGGTTGTGCTGAACAACGTTTTGAATAGGAATGTTTTCATCTTTCATGATTTTAGCAACTAGCTCTGCAGCATTTTGCATTGCTTTTTGATAGTTACCGTCACTATTTACGCAAACCTCTACTTGAATCCCTTGGTTATTGCCTGTCGTGCTTCCTGCTGCCCAACATCTCCAAGCATGTTCAAATGATTGTACAGCCTCTTTGTCGTCCACAGTATAATGCCAGGAAGCTGAACGACTATTGCCGTTGTATTGTAAACGTGCGTGCGCGTCTGCATCGGCTCCGGAACGTGTATTATCTGTTTCATGAACAACGATAAACTTTTTAGCGTTTCCTTTTCCATAAGTAACCTTGTTTGCTTGAACATCAGGTACTAATTTTTTACGAGTTACAACCATTATTGTCCACCGTCCTTTGGTTTGTCATAATCCATTGCTAGTTGACTATCTGAAACGCCTTTTGTTGTTGGGTCGATGATAATACCAAGTAAACCTAAAATGCTTAGAATCGTCTCCGAAATGGCTGTAACTTGATCGTTGTAAATCGTAATATCAACATTAAAAACGCCTGCTATTTGATTAGCAAGCACAATAAGTAATGCAATTAATGACACCCAAAACTGTTTATGACGAATACGAACTTTCCAATTAATCTTCATGACTGTTTCCCTCCACTTTATCAATTCGTTTATGCGCTTGTTTAGCTGATTCCTCAACGCGTATTAATCGCTCGTTTTGCGATTCAATCTTTCGTGCCTGGTCTTTAAAATCAAGTTTAATATCATCGACACCGCGCGCTATGTAATCGACTTTAGATGTAATACTGGCCTCCGATGCACCTTGATTTTTACTATCTTTTTTCATTGTAATAACTGCACCCAGCACTCCTAACACTGTACCGATAGCGCCAAACAATAAGGACATTTCTATACTCATAGAACACCTACTTTCACCAATATAAAAGCCCTCCACAGTGTGGAAGGCATAAAAATAACGCTAGGCTTATGCCTGCGTCTCGTCTGTTTCTTTTTGTTGTTTAGTCATCAAAGTACATAACTTTGTATACTCGTCTTGGCTGACCTGCTTATTTAACATAAGTAAACTTAAATTTGTTGCCATCACATCGTAATTACATCCTGGACTAGTGATTAATAACTCTGCAGCACGATAAACAATGTTCATGTTTGTTCCTCCCTACACTCCGATATTTTTCATTGCTATTAATACTTCAGTATTTAATAGTGTCTTTGCTTGCATTTCTTCAACAGTCGGTTGCTGTTCAATTGGTTCAGGTGCTACAGGTGCAGTAAATTCACCTGTTTTAGCATCATATAAATATCCTTCTTCAATTTCCTCACGACCTGTTATGTCTAAGAAATCTTCGGGATTTGGATACGGAGGTAATTCTTCGGCCTCAAATATCCAGTGTACCCTTCCGCATATAAGTTGTGCATATCTTTTCATGTCTGTTCCTCCTACCATTCGATAATTATAATGCCGTCTCCACCAGGCATAGAAGAAAATGGCCCTCTACCAGCTTGGAATACTACTCCACCGCCGCCAGCTCCGATTCCGGCTATAGTAGGTGTTATAGAAGAGTAACCGGCAACACCGTCGCCACCACTTCCATATCCGGCGCCACCACCACCGGCCATCAAATCTTTACCGTTATCGGAAACTCTAGCTGCATTTCCCGGTTTTCCGTAAGGGGTATAAGCTTCGAATCCAGCATAAACATCACTAGTTTGCCCATATGGATGAATCGCTTTCGCCCCTGCAGTAACTAAAGAAGAATTTCCACTCGGTGCTCCTTTACCATCACCTTGACCACCTGCGCAAATTAATCCAAATGCCGAACTACTACCGCCTGTTAGACCTCTAGAAACGTTATTAATAGGTGCATTGCCGGGTGCTGGGTCTGCACCTTTACCAACAATTAATGGATATGTCGTGCCAGGAATAACAGAAATGAATTTACCACCTACAAAAGCTCCTCCACCTCCGCCTTGCGCTCTTTCGCCTGAATCAAAATTCCCCTGAAGCACGTCACCACTTCCGCCACCGCCGAACATAGTTAACTTCACCGCTTTTACATTCGCTGGACAAGTCCAATAGTAGGTGCCTGGTTTATCAAATACTGCAAGTCCTGAAACACTAGATACAACTTTTTGCGTTTCGTTTACTGCTGCTTTTATCTCCGATTGTATATTTTTAATGCTTGCAACTTCATTTTTCGTACTATCCAAAGTACCTTTAATATTGTCTACACCCTGTTTAATTTCCATTTGTGTAGCTTTATCAGGAAAATATCCTTTTTCAACCTCTGCCATCACTCTACCTCCTGTTGAATGAAATAAAAGCCACCTGCATCAACACCAAAGCCCAAACGGTATTTTTTATTGTTATCACTGTTCGTGTATATATGAGGCATTGGATCGGTTGCATGATTAGCCAATTCCTTTTTAGCCTTGTTCACTTCGTTTTTAACTTCATTAATAGCTCCGGCCAATGTTTTATCAGCTGTTTCTAAGTCAGGTATTGACGCGCTACCCTTTTGTAACTCACTAACTGCGCCATCTAATGTTTCCATGTTTTCGTTTATATCTGAAATTAAAATACTGTCCGTTAGATCAGGCTTCTTTAAGTTTAAATTTGGTGTGTATTTCATTAGCTCACCTCATTCCATATTCGTATATCATCCCAGGTGATGTTTCTTACATCTCCCCATGTACGTTTACTTGCAAACTCCCAAACGTTAAACGTGTATGCATAGTCAAACTGTAGATGGGCAGGAACAATAATTTCTATTGCTTGCATTAATCCATTTAGATTATCAGGGATGCCCTTTGTTCCTACAAACTTGATTTCGTATATACCCGGTGTCTTTGTAGGATTAACCTCTACATCTCCATTACTGTAAGCAGCTGCAACCGATTTGATTGTTTCTTTTGTGGTTTGGTCAAAACTTGCACGATTTCTTGAAGTGATCTGCTCCCTACGTTGGTCATAGCGTAATGTTCCAATCGATTTAATACCAAGATCACGTTCATATATTGGCAAGGCTTCAATTGCTGTATCAATAAACATATTACGATTGACGATTTCAAGTTGTTGCTCAGTATTGCGAAACTCTCTATCGTCTGCAGTAAGCACCGTTCTAAACACTGTAGATTTACGCTCATACAACGGTAGATACTTAATCATATCCGTTAGATAATCCTGTGTTGAAACTACAATACTTGTAACCATTTCAGCTTGAGTTTGCATGATAATAGGCGATTGAACTACTTTGACACCTTGCGTCTGTAACTCGGTTATAACTTCATTTGTTGTACCGGATGAAGCAATGGAAACACCTTGCGTCTGTAATTCTGTTTCGGTAATCATCAATGCTAATCTAAAACATTCCCATTGGTGAGGCGTTAACTCGCTCCATGTGAATATGGACACCTGGCCCCATTCTGTTTGTGGTATAGCGTGCATGTTCTCACCTACTTCAATCGTACAATTAGATAGTTTTTAGGAATCTTGTATTGGCTGGATACATCGATGTTTTTCGTAAATTCTGCTTGCGATTTAAATAACAAATTACCGGCTGCTTTCGCATCATAAATGCCGATGTGTGAAATATCTCCCCAGGACTCTGCAGCAATAGGAAATAAAATGTCGGCATTATTAGAGGTTTGACCATCTGTTGGCGTTGCAAATATTCCTGGTTGTCGTGAATAACTTGCAGCATTTACCTCTGTGTCACCGTTAAAAAGCGCAACAAATACCGGTGTTGTTTTTAAATTGTCCGTTAATACTTTATTCTTTAAATACGTGGTCATGTGATTCATTCGTTAACACCTCCCATAATTGCCACAGCATCATCAGGAATAACAACGTTTGCTGTTGATTCATTGATAAGTAGATCCTGATAATCCATAACTCCGTCACTGTCTATAATGAGCGCCCCAATCTTTGCATAGCTCACAAACGAAGCTTTGAAAGCTATTTCTTTCAAGTATTTAGTAACGTTCTTTTTGATATTTGTTTTTACAACTTCCTCCGTGTAACCAGGCATTAATGTTAAGGACACTGATAGATTGAGGAACAATGCAACTGCAGACATTATAAGAAGATCCTCAACACCAAACGGCATTTCTCGCTCAATGTGTTTTCTCACATCTTCTACTAATTCAACCGATGCAGGTAGCTTATTCGCATCGATAACAACAATCTTCATTGTTAGTGGGCCATTGTAACGAGGGAATACTTTTGCATCTCCCGTGCCGGTTACTTCTAGCGCCCATTCACGATAATGATACTTGTTACCGGATTTACCTGGACGCTGCAGCTTGTCATAATATCGTTGGCGTAAATCGTTATCTGTTTCAGCTTCATAGCCGTTCACCACTGGATCAGGATTATAAACGTTGATAAGGCCATTAATTGATACAGGGAAGCTTGTAATGGTATTAGCTGGCACGTTACCTATTTGGCCAAACTCATTACACTGTATACGTACATGAGCAAATCCACTTTCATTAAGTTTCGCTTCTTCTATAACTGTGTATAGTAACGATGTTTCAGTACCTACTAACTCGCCTACCTTTACAGGCGTTCCGGAAGTTCCGGAAATAATAACAGTTGTAGTCGCTTTTGTTGCTGGCTTTCTACTTTGCCCTGTACGCTGATATACAGTACGTGTAAGCTCGTCACCGGTTAACTTTTCAACATCTAATTTATCTTGTACCTGTGCAATCTTCACTTGTTGTTTTGAAAATTCTACAGCTGCAGGCTTTGTTGCATCGTAAATAAAGTTACCTTTTGACTTGTCGTGATCGTTACTAATGTTTGAAAGCATACGTTCATGTATAACTTTTTCATCTTCCATCTATGCGGCCACCTCCTTTATAGGCTCGTCAATATCAAACGCTCCTTCCACTGTGACAACTCTAAATTTAATTCGCATCCATTTTCCATCACGAGTAAATTGCCATTCCTGAATCGCTTGAATATGCGTATGTTCCATTAATGAGGCTGTAACTTCTCGCTTAATCTCGGCTTCAATAAATGCACGCGGTAAACTAGAACCTATTAAATCTTCCAATGTCACACCGTATGGAATGCCTTTATAAATCCTAAATCGAAAGCGCTCAGTCTTTAGCACTTTTAAGATCCATTGCTTTAATGTTTCAAGGCCATGTACTTCAACCATTTTTCCGTTTTTAATTACGAAATCGCCTTTTTCAAAGTCATATAAAAAAGACTTACCAAGAGGCGGCAAGTCCGTTTTAATATCCTGGTTATTAAATTCTAGTTGCGTAATTTTAGGTAACATTATTCAAACCTCACCGCCTTGGCCAAAACATAATAAAGATTTTCGTCTGCAGTTGGCATTAATATTACTTCGTCACCTTCTTTTAAAGTATCTTTTGTTCTAGCTTTTACATCTTTGGCTTCAAAAGTCTGAAACGTACTATCAGTGAATCTAATGTCTCCTTCTAGCTCTGCTTCACGCTCATAATCTTCAAGTACATTAGCCGCAAACACTAATTGGTGATTTCGTAAAATTACAACATCATTTAATTGTATTTGAACATTTGGAGGTGGTGAAATTATGGTACCAGTTGACATCGATATAGGCTTTGGATTTTTATTGTCATCAAACATTTTTGCAAGAACCGTTAATGCATCCATTTACTTCACCTCTAAACTAGGCTTCATCGTGTGAATGCCTTTGCTGATAGTGTGTAGAACATCTTTAATTAAGAATGTGCCATTGATGCCGGTGATTGGCTCCTTCAATTTAAACATTCGACCTGCTCGAAAATCGTCATTTCCCATTAAATCAACACTATTTTCCTCAATAACTTTAGATATCTGTTTTAATTCGTTTTCAGCTACTTGTGCAGCACTCTTTTTCTCATTTTGATCTAACTGTACTACTTTTGTTAGGCGGCCATATTTATTAACCATGTTATCATCAGACTTCGTTAAAACCACCTTATCATTGTTGCCGACTATCTGAATGGTATTTATCATATCGGCTATGCTACGCCTTTTAGATGGGCTCATAATGACCGATGCAATATCATATTTCGGGCCACCTTCAAATAATTGAAATGTTCCTGTTATAAGTAAGTCACCTTGTTTTTCGATGTATAACTTTCCCTGGCGCATTTCCATTAAATATTTGGCGCCTGTAGCTTGTTCAACCGTTGTGATGATTTCTTTAATGATCTCACTTACCTTTTTATCATTGAAAATCTTATTGATTGGTGTAGGCATAGAAATAACCTTTCCGATAGGTACGTGAAAATCTGCAAGGATCTTCTTAATGCACGCATCTGCAGATAATTTGTTAAATTGATAGACTGCAGTAGATTTATTTAAGTAAAAAGCATAGTCAAAAGCAATATAGGCAATTGGCGCTGTTCCGCTTTTCAATTCATCTACAATAATAGCGCGTGTGATCTCCTTGCCGTTACTATATAAAGCAACCATATCCCCAATATCACAAGGATTAATTGGAAAGTAGTTTGTATCGTTAAAAGCAATACTGAAATTAATTTCATCCCCTAATTCATCCATGTTACTACGCCAGGTTAACGTGCCAAGCATGGGCGTAATATTGGTCATTGTATCACCTTTAATTAACCACAATTCATGAGCCATTTTTACACCTTCTTTGTTTCTAAAATAATCTCCTTAAATTCGGATAGTGCGAGCGAATAATAAACATCACCCGATCCATCTTGTAAGCCATATTCAAAGTTATCGATTGTCATTAGTACATTGATTGGTGTACCGGATATAACAACGCGAATAGGAAAACGTTTATCAATCCAAGATTCAATAATTTCAACGTACTCCCAACCAAAATAGGTAGTGTCTCGCGAGAATGGATATACTTTAGAAGGGAAAAAGGTTTCAATCGGTAGCGACTTCAACCCCCTACGACCAATTGCTTTAATATCGCCCTGGTTAATGGTTGTGAATGTTTCATTATTCACCGGACTAGGTATTTTAAACTCAGATGGCACGATAGGAAGTTGAATAATTTGTTTGCGATCCATTGTACTTAAAAATATATCCATCTTTCCAACCTCCCTACATATTGGCCAATCTTAATTTCAACATTGGTACAAACTCGTCCACAACTTCTTTTGCCGTTACACCTTTAGCGTTTAAGTTCTGAATAATAACTTGTACACCGCCATTATTCGAAGGCACTGCTTGTGGTGTACTGCTCGATGGTGTAGGTGTTGCTACTGCAACAGATTTCGGTTGAATCATTTGATCCACATTATCAATTGACCCACCGGCTGCACGAATCCTTTCAGATTGTCGGGCCGGAATAATCATTTCACCTTCGTGAAGCTCGGCAATATATCCGTCATACGGGACGCTATTTAGACCAGTTGCGTGTGATCCGCTAATCCAACTGCCAACCTTGCTTGCTGCACCACTTATTGTGCTACCTATTGAGCTCACCCAATCAGGTAATTTAAAACTTAGAATTGCATTTTTGAAATCAATAAATTTATCATAAAGCCCTTTGAAAAAGTCTGTTACTGGCTGTATTTTTTGAACACCCCAGTCATATATACCTCCAAATACCTCTGTTACTTTGCTCCACAATTCACCTGCTTTTTCCTTTACTACATCCCAATTTCGATATAACAAGACACCTATAGCGATTACGGCAGCGATACCAACAACCACCCATGTAAGAGGGCTTGCAAGCATGGCTGTATTCATTGCCCACTGTCCAGCTGTTGCTAGGCCCATAGCTGTTTTAAAACCGTTAATCATGGTTGTTACAGTCGTGATAACCTTTAAGGCTCCCATACCTGCAGCTACAACGCCTACCGCTGTACTTACGCCAATAAGAGTCTCTTTAATAGGCCCCCAATTCTCTCTTACTGTATTGCCAAATTCGAACGCCTTTTCAACAACGCCCTGAATTGCTGGCACAAGTTCATCAGCTTTTTGTGCAACACTTTGTAAAAACTCCTGGGCTCCGGCTCCGTTTACAACATCAGCAATTCCGGTCTGCAGTTCTCGCCAAGATGAAACTAATCTGTTTTTAAAGCTTCCTTCTACGTTGGCTGAGGCGGCATCTGTTGCTCCCTCAAAATCCTTCATAGCATCTTTTGTACCAAGCATTGCGTACATGGCCCCTGCCTCTAAATCTTCCCACTTAGTACCGAATAGACTGACACCTATTTGGTTCGCCTTAACCTGGTCATCCATACCTTTTAGCTCTCCGACGACAGTACTTGCTACATCTGAAACATTGCCTTTACCAGCTAAAAAATCTTTCCATACTTTCTGCGAGCCTTTTGATAGATCGCCCATAGCCTCTTTTGTACCTTTTGATCCATCTTTAACGCGAATCTGAAATTCTTTCATGACATCATTCACGTAATCTAAGTTATAAACGCCAGCTTTTGCGCCTCTTTCCATGATGCCGAAATATTCTTCAACGGTATATCCCATAGTGCCAAATAAAGATGAGTACTCGGCTACATTGTCAAACATTTCATTACTAAAGTTCAAACCACGTTGACCACCTGCAGTAAATAAATCAAACGCCTTATCTGATGTGATACCGAATGCTTCCATCAAATTATTCGTACCACGAGTGACTTCGTTCACATCTCCATCAAACGTTTTAGCTAATAACATCGCTTTAGATGTAACATTACCAATCTCTCCATCATCGATATTACGCATGTTTTGTTTAACGCGAGCTAAAGCTCCTGTTACTTCATCAATGTTTTCTCCGTACCCTTTTTTGAATACGTCTTTTGCGGCGCTCTCATACACTTTCATTTGGTCAGAAGTAGCGCCAGTTTGCGCTTGTAAAGTTGCAAATGCATCATTCATATCAAAAATAGATTTTGCAACGCCAGCACCTAGAGCCGCTACACCTGCAGCACCTAAAGCGCCCGCACCTGTCGCGACTGATTTAAAAACCTTGGTTGCCCCTTGACCGAATCGTTGTATTTGATTTCCTACCCTGGTAACGCCTCGACCAAAATCATCTGATCGGTCACTAGCTCGCTTTAAATTGCTGGAAAAATCGCGATCTTTCAGTGATAAGACTGCAGATATAACCCTTTTTCCCACTTTCTCACCGCCTTTATAAAAAGAAAAAAGCTAGAACGGTATTGTAACAATCGCTCCAGCTTTCAAATATTTGTTTCTTTCTTCTAATTCCTTGTCTAAACTTGCCGTCATAAATAATTTTTCATCATAAGGCAAATTTAACAGTTCATCGAGTTTACGACCTTTTTGAATATAGTGATGAAGAAAATAAAAATCATCATCACTATCAATTAGTTTTTTATAGCTTTAACTCCGCCTTTTTTGTACCCTGCTAATTCAAGTGCCATGCCTGATAATTGTTCAATTTCACCAGGATCAAAGATTTTCGCCACAATGTCGGTTGGTAATGTACAACCGTATGCTTTCTGTAATTCTTCATCTTTTAAATTTGGTTCAACCATCGTGTTATACACCATGTACGCATCTGCGTCTGTATCGTTATTTTCATCGCGAGCCATTTTCATAGTATCTACGCAAAGAGATTTTTCAGGTTTACGCAAAACTATATCAACGCCTAAACGCTCTACAAGTACTTCCTCAGTGACATCATCCTTCACATGATATTTCTCTTTCTCTTTTATTAAATCCGTAATTGTTAATCGTTTAATATCTTTTTTAGTCATTTAAGTTCCCTCCGATATATTTATTTAGGCACTAATTAAATCGATTGGATCATAATCTGCAAAGTTAAACGGTAATTCTTCCGATCCAATCGTTTTTTGTGCAAATTGAAGTAGCATAAATTCATTGAAAGTGACTTCATTTATAGCCACGCGTTCAGCTCCAAATGCATCCGGATCTGCTAATTTCCCTACAATGTTAATGTCCGGTACGATACCTTTTTTAACTGCTTCAGCTAATAAACCTGAACCCCGGCTATAGACTTTTTTCACCTTTAACGTTCCTTCACCTGACCACCCTGTCATTTTCTTATGTGTCGCCAAATCTTCGGCCATATTAACATCTTCATAATCAATGCTTACTTTAGCCTCAAACTCCTCTACATCTAGCCATTTCTCGTTGTTAACCCACACGCTGCCAAAAGTACCGTTAATGGTTTTATTTGATTTTAATTTACCCATCCTTCAATCCTCCTTATATAGCAATATCCATGTCTAAGTCTTCAATAGCATCAACTATTTTTATATTGCCTGCTAAAAATACATTGCGCTTGAAGGACATTTCTTTTACTTTTTGATCGTCCCAATCTGTAGTATCGACTCCAATATTTTCCCAAGCAAGACGCTGTTTTCGGACATTGATTTCAGATTTATTATCAAAATTCGGATCAAGAATTTCTTCATCTTCCAAGCCATCATAATAAGCATTAACAGAACGAATAAACAAAACTTGATTATCATAAATGTTGTTGTGCTTACCAATATAATGCTTATCAAATGTTGTGCGAATATCGTCTTTAATTAAGTCCTGTACTTCCATGATACGTATTGATTTAAAGTCCTCAGTCTTTTTACCTGTTGTTGTCGTAAGACTGTTAACGCCTCGTCCAATTTTAACGTTCTCACCATCGTTGATAAGGATAAGCTCACCATTATCAACAGCTGCGTCAGGATCTTCAATTTCTGTGATAGAATCAATCTCATTTAGCTCATAATAAGTGGATGTTCGAGTAAACGGTAATCCTGCTATGATTCCGGCAATACGTGCTGTATATCCAGCTGTCGTATATTCTCTATCACCCACCTTAATACCTGCAGTTGTGAAATTAATGATTCCTTCATGGTCTGCCTCACAGTTTGGTAATACGGCTTTAAATGTTTTCTTTTTATTTTCACGCTTTGTTTTAATCCAGGATGCAATATTTGTTGTTTCTTTGTCTTTAATACTCGGGATGGCCAAATAATTAAAACGTTTGTTATTTAATCGTGTTAACGCTGCGTTGTAATCTTCTGCAGTAGTTGGCAAACGTTCAATAATAATTTTGCTTGGTGTACCCATAAACGTTTTCTGAATGTAATCTAAGTTCGCTGGTGACCATCCATCTGTTGGCACTTCTTCAATGCTTTTGTACGTCACTGTATCAGCTGTTTGCACATCATCTTTTAAAATCAATGCTACAATTCCTAACTGGCTTCGCTTAATAGCTGTGACGGCTTTTCCGATAAACTCAATATTAATTTGTGGTAGGCCCATTGTTTAATCCCCTTCCTCATCATCCAATTCGCCCATAAGTTCTACTGGATGTTTCTCATACCAATCTTTTCCGTTCTTAATTTCATCTTCAATGTTGATTCCCGAACCTGGTTCTCGGCCATCAAAGAATTGAATGTCAAATTCAAACTGCAGCACACCATCAATTTCATCAAAGTTCGGTTCAAATACATCTAAATGGCGTCCTTCTACAGTAAATTTAAGATCAAATAAATTACCTAGCTCTTCTTGAACATCTAATAACTCAATCGTGTAATCATTTTCATCTGTTGGAAAATAAAAAATGCGAACCGTGCAAGACTTTTCAACTTGTGTTAAATAGCCCTCACGCTTCACATTATCAAGTTCTATTTTAAATGATGGACGTTTGAAGCCCTTCTTTACTGATTCACCAGTTACTTTTAGCCCTTCGAAATTTACTTTTAGGTTCCTGGTCACTGTTGCTCTAATATTTTCAAATGTAATCATAGTTTCTTTTTCTTCAACAGTTCATCAAGCCATTTCACTGTTTCCTTTTCTACGTCACCCGATGTTTCAAATTCTCTCATGCCCTTGTCCAACGGTTTTTTACCTTGTACAAAATCACCTGTTTTATTGCCCTCATGGTCTACCATCCAATGTCCATCCTCTACTAAATGAGCGTGTGGGGATGAATTGTAAACACGTACAACTAGTTCGCCCTGATAGCCGACAAAGACCTTTCCTCGTTTCCACTTTTTGTGGTACATGCCTGTTTTCTTTTTTACGAGACTTCGAGATTTTTTTGCTACAGTTTTCCTCGCTTTCGAGCCAATTTTACGCATTAGTTTAGGTGCCTCTTTTGGCATCTCTTTTATTGCTATGTCATATAAATCTCTTTGGAAGTCAGTTAAACCTTTCATTTGAATGCTCACTTCAACACCTCCTGGACAAAGATTTCTAACCATTTGTTTTCAAAATAAGGATCTAGAATATATTTAATTTCAAATTTATGACCCTTAAATCTAATTTGCATTTCCTTTGTAATGTCTTTTCCAGCTGAATAACGAACCTTAATTTTATGCGTGACATTAGTCAGTATGGTATCGGCTACTTGTTTTTGAAGTGATCCTGTTTGTGGTACTATTTCGGCCCAAATCTTTTTGATTTCCCCAAATTTATTGGTTGTTTCACCTAACCTATCTTCAACTTCAACATTACCCAAAATACTAATTCTTTTTTTTAATTTATTGGCCTGGTGTCTCGGCATCGTTGTAAGCCTCCTGAACAATAAAAGGTGTGATGGCATCAAGCGCTTTTTGCAATTCATCATCTGCTACACGGTATTCATACATTATTCCAGCAACCATAAGTACCAAGTATTCTTGTTCGGCACCTGTTGCAGTTTTTACATACCGCCTGGCATTTCTTAAATAAAAGGACAGTGAAGAATCTCCCTCACCGTCCTCATGAATATGTTCCTTAAATTGTTCTAATAATTCATCCATCTAATCAGCTCCCTGATTTAGTTGCTCCCACTTCATAACGGTATACGGCTGGTTCAAATGGTGAATACACTAATTGACCATCAAGTAAGTTGTAAATTTTAAATCCTACTCGGTTAGTACTAGCATAAGTTTCTAGTAGTTTTTGCAATTTCATACCACCGATGACGTCTTGAATGTGGAATGCTTTAAAATCCCCAAAGTAAAACACTGGCTTAGTAGAATCATCCCCATCTGCAGCATCTGTAAAATCTAATTTATGACCAAGTAGTTTATATCCAACACCATCTGTTGCATCTTGATGTAATAAAGGACGACCTGTTGTATCTGTCATATCTTCTAAAATGGTTAATGCTGCACGGTTTACAATCCACATAGATTTTTTTAGCACCTCAGTAACTGGTTGACCTTTTAATTTTACTAGTTGTGAATATAACTTTTGAGAGTAACCTGCAGCTGTAACATCTACTGGGATAGTTTCATAATACTTCACTGATTTCTTTGCTAATGCACCTGGATTCTCATTCCCTGCGTCATCACCATTAAACATATAATTTGTTTCTTTACGTACGTATGCTTTTTTCAGCTCGTCAATAACAATTGTTTCAATAGGAGCATCAGACATACTCAATAGCTTTTGAGTAACTGTTGCAATAGCATCGAATTCAGCTGGACTTAATAAGATCTCGTCAAATTCAATTGTAGTTTCTGAAATCGGATTTGATGCAGCACGTTCCTTCTTGTTAACATTTGCATCTGCTTTCTTAACAAGAACAGGATATTTTACATTTCCTTTTGTTTTATGTGTAGATCCATATTTACGAAGCAAGTTTTCTTCTTGTGCATATGTGATAACTTCAGATGCAACAACTTCAGGTACAGTAACGGAACCATTGCCAGCTTCAATCCCAAGTGAACGTGCTTCAGTTTCGGTAATTTTCCCAGCTACAAAATTTGCAAATGCTGAACGTACTTCTTGTTCACGTTTTTTCGTGGATTTGTGGCCACGTGTTGAAAGACCTTTGCCAATTTGAGTCATGATTGCAGAACGTTGCTCACCTGAAATAGCCGAACGACCTTCACCTTCGTCATCGCCTTCTTCGTTCCCTTCTTCACTTTCCGAGTTACCACCACGATCTTCGCCATCACCTTCACCCGATCCAGTGTCTTCGCCACCTCCTCCTTGGTCACCTTCATCAAGATTAGCTAATTCATCCGCAATTTCTTGCGCTTGATTAGCAAGCTCTTGTACTTCGGCTTGCACCGCTTCTAAATCTTCTGCAGGCACTTCATTTCTTTCCAATTGACCACGCAATTCTGTTAAACGAGCATTATTTCGTTGTTGTAAAGCAAGTAATAGTTTTCTAGTTTTCATTTCCCAAAACCCCTTTAATTTGTTTTATTATTTTCATACGTTGTTCTACTTCTTTACCAATTTCTTTACTTCGAACTAACGACGCTTCCGTGTCATCGTATGCAGGTATCGATACCACAGAAATTTCGTAAAGTTCAACCTCATGAATGGTCCTTAAAGCAGGTTCTATTGAGTAATCCCATGTTTCTTCGGTAATCCAAAAACCAAATGAACATTGGTTAATATCTCCCCGGCTCATGCTCTCCGCTAAATCTCTGCCCACAGATGTATTAGGTAATTCAATTTCAAACTTTAAGCCCCTATTATCTTCTTCAAGCTGTAGGGTTCCGCTTTTTGTTCGACCTAAAACATTATCCCAATTATGATTAAACAACGCTCTTACATCTCCGTTTTCCGAAAGTGAACGAGCAAACGCTCCTGGTTCAATAATTTCATCGAACCATCCACCAATAGATGTTTTGGAGTTAAATACAGCTGCATAACCCGTTATCAAAGAGGATTGTTCTTCTGTAGCGTCCCTAGTATTTAACCTAGTGATGTCAAATGTCCGTGTCTCCTTTTTCTTTGCCATTTTCATCACCTCCCTTCAAGCTATCGTCTGTTGCCTTTCCTAAATCCTCACCAGCAACAAGATCCTTCGAGATGTAAAGCTTACTTGCTTCAGGGGAATTCAACTTATCAAAACCAAGCATCGCTCGCGAATCGTCCGGTGTCGTAATCATCGTTCGCACCAAGTTAAAAGCTATGTTTGTTTTGGTTGAATAAGGCACAAAGTCCAAAATGTCTATTTCCGATTCAATACGGAGCTGTGAATTGGCATCAAAAAAGAGAGCGCTCAAATGCTCTCCAAATAGTTGTAATATTGGACGTACCGCTTTGTTGTGTAAGTACATCATTGCCTTCTCAATATCTACCTTCATTAATGCGCGATAAATTTCAACATCCACACCCATGAACTTTCCTAAATCTTTTTTATAAACATTGAGGTACTCTAGAATTTTTTCATCATCAATCGGTGACTTCATCGTATCAATTGAGTACCCTTTACCAAGTGGAATTAGTTTCACTGTTCTGCTCTCATCAATGGATTCCAATTGGTCTAGAATGGCATTAATTAACTTACTTTGTGCAGCATTCTGTGGATTGATATGTGCGTCTAATTTTAATAGGAATGCTAGTAAGCCACCTTTTCGGTATTTATCTGTGAGCACCTTCTCTGCGTTTAGCACACCTTCTAAAGTTTCATGGCCAAGTTTTGAAATACCAACTCCACTTAAATGATCCGCGCCAATATTTTTGATGTGTCGAATCATCGATGCAGGAATTTCAGTTCCATTTGTTTTAAAATGAACAATTAATTGTTCATCAAGCTCCGTATAAACATCGTTTGCAATGTGCAACTCTCGCCCATCGAAAATCGGGAACACTTCTCCATCCAATAAAAAAACGTTCGTAAGTAATTTTAAAAACTCAGAACGTGTTAAATAATTATTCGGTCGATTTAAGACTCTATTAATTTTATGGTTAGGCTGTTCAATGCCAGCTGCATTCACTACTTTCCACTTGGCCAAAACAATTTGATTAGAAATGTCTTGGAGAAGCGAGTAAACATCACTGGAAGACAAAGCATCTTCACTGTTACTTACATATCGCCCACCGTAACGGATGTTCCCTTTGAAATCATCCAACCACCCTCGCTTTTCTGCTTGCCTATACAAAAAATTAGAGATTCGACTTCGTAATCCCACGTTCTCACCACCTCTCATCGATAAATACTTGAAATTAAATCATCTAAACCATCTGTACTTGCTTCCATCATATTAAGTGTTTCTTTGTGTGAAATTAATAAAGCAACAAAGCCGTCAATATGTTCAGGGCTCTTTCTTTTGGACGGAGCTTTTAGGTTATTAATGTTGGTGACAATTTTCGCATTACTTGTACAAAAAATAAGTAATGGATTATCTGTCACAACTGCTGGAACCGTTTCACCATTCAGTACTCTTTCTTGCAAGAGCAATATTTCAAAGTCATCAAATGGTTCATTCATTACAGTCGGGTATTGCGGTACCTCTATACATTCAATGCCTAGCATTTCCCAACGTTCAACCAACTTTTCAGCCAACGCTGGATCATAATTTATTTGTCGTAAATCATAAGTTTCAAATGCCCGTATGAGGTAATCATCTACCATATCCTCATCAACTGTTTTACCTGGACAAAGTGTAACAAAACCTTTTTCAGCAAGCTCACGATATGGCACATTGCGCTGTTGTTCTTTCTCTTCAATACCGAACTCAGGAATAAAGTACATTTGCTTTACTTTAAGCATCGGATTGCCGTTGTCATCAAAAGTCGGGAAATTAAGGTCCACGCATGTTAAATCGGTGCGCCGTGAAAGGTCGACACCTGCAACACAAGTCAGTCCCTCAATCCCTCCTAAATCATCCACAAGCATTTTTTCAAGCTGATCTAATTCAAAATAGGTTTCCGCATAATTGACGAATACATTTAAGTGCTTAGATAAAAACTCAGCACGATTGAAGCTATTGTTTTGAGCCTCTTTAAATGCATTCTCTAAAAACTCCATGCTAACAGAAACACCGATATTTGGATTTACCATGCGCCATACTTCGCGGTCTTCCCAATCGTAGCCCTTGTTAGGTTCATAAATCATTACAAACCAAGAATCATCATTGTCATTCTTCATGGCTTCTTTGGCATAGGCATGAATCTGAGCGCCTAAAGCTCCTGTTTGTTTACCAGCTGTTGTTGTGATGATGTTCAAAGGTTCTTCCTGGGCAATTTGAGCAGAACGCAAGTTATCATATTGCTCACGATCCATTTGTGCGTGGACTTCATCGAAATAGTTACAATATGGGTTTTTACCCTCGTTCCCTGCGTTATCTTTCGTTAGCACTTTTAAGGTATTTGCGTACTTAATGCTATCTTCTACGAATGTATATTTGATAGAACGTATTGTATCTTCTTTACCTTTGTAAATTCGTGTTCCTGGACGTAAATCCGGGCTGTTTTCAATCGTTAGGCCAATAGGAATAGCAGCATTTTGACACTGTTCAAATGTATTGGCCGATATATAGAAATCAGCGCCTTTTACACCTTCGCCATACATGCCATAAATTACAGGACTGCCACCCATAATTGTTTTACCGTTTTTCTTTGGTACCTGCAGGTATGCGTTTCGAACAACTCGCACAGCTTTTCCAAATTCATTTTCACGCTGCCAGCCATAAATATTAGCAAAGTAAAACTTTTGCCAGGATTCCAAGATTAAAGGTTGGCCGGCCCATTTCCCTTTTGCATGTTTTAAGAAAGTTTCCGTGAAATAAAGCATGTCATTGGCTTTATCATTATCAAACCAAATATCCTTGCGCTTCTTCCATCGTTTATAACGCTTCACCATTTGTTTAATACTGTGAGGATAAGCTTTTGGATTAGAATCGAACTCTTTTACAAATTCATCTGCATAATTTACTTCAAAATCAATCATGATCTCATTTTCCTCTGTCTAAATTGAACGAGCTTACTACTTTCGGTTTCAGGTTGTGGATCAGGATCAGGAACTTTCCGTTTCTCCTCGTCACCTTTACCTAATAATGTTCCTGATTTTTTTATGAGATCTTTGTTTTTGCCGTCTAATCCAAGTTGGCCAAGTAAACGAGCTAATTCTTTTCGTAACTTCTCTGTTTCTTCACCGTTAGTTTTTGCTAGTTCATATTCTTCGAAACAATCTAAGTAAACTTCAATTAACAAATCTAAAGCAGGTGAATAGGTCCCAGCCTCCGCCAATGAGTCAATTATTCGTTTGTGCTGTAGTTCACGATTCGAACGATTCTTTTTTGTCACACTGTGACATTCCTCAGAACCCATTTTTTCAATCCATTCATAACGACTTTTCCACTTTCTCACCGTAGACTCTGCAGCACCAACAGCCTTTGCTATCTCTGCATTTGAAAGGCTTCCTTCACTCTCCTTAAAAAGCTCAAAAGCCTGTTCGTGTTTTTTGGTCAATACCTATTCACCTGCCTTTGGTCACACTAAAAAATTTTTAATAAATCATTTTGAGGCGTGCGTTTATATGCTCATACGGTCTACAGCAAAATGGGCAAAAAATTAATTTGATAGGGGGGCTATCGCTTATTAATCACCAATTAAATTTATATTTTGTATTTGATTTTGTCTCATTCTCAACGATCATGTGACACTTAGGACATAGTGTTGTCACGTTATCAGCATTAAGCTTTAGGTCAGGCCTAACATTGATAGGTATGATGTGATGATGCTGTGCTGTCTTACCAAATACAAACTTATTACATCGTGTGCATCTTCCTTTGTCTCGTTGATAACAAAACGCTTTTAAATCCTTCCATGCATCCGTACCATAGAACGGCTTATTGCTGGCACCTACATTCCGTTTCTTTCTTCTATGCTTATCACAATACCGACCCTTGCTTATTAACTGTCGACATCCTTGTTCACTACAATATTTCATTCTGCATCAGCCGCTAACTGTTCTTCGATATAATCTCGGATTGCATCAACCTTCTTTAGATTACCTGGTACTTCGATATTGTTTTCTGCAGCAAACTCTCTTAGCTGTGTACCAGTCATACCATCTAAATTAATTACTGGTTCATCTAAAGGCTTAACTGTTTCACCTTTATGCAACATTGTTGTAGGACTCTCAGTTACTTCAAATAATGGCTGCTCACCTACAGGTACGAATAATGTTTTCTTGTCATCTGTGCACCAGTATTCAGTGCCGTTAACTGTTGTGCGAATCGGTACTTTCATTTTTAATAGCTCCTTCCTCGTCTGTTTCAATCAACTCACCATTCGATTCATATCGTTTAACTTCTACAAACTCATTACCTTGTAATTCCATTTCAATAATTGCTACATCATTTGTCGATTCAAATTCGTTACTTGCATCGACTGCAACTTGTAAGCTTGTAAAGAATCGTCCTTCTGATAATGTCCAATTACTCAATGCAAATATATTATTGATATTGATTGTTCCTGTTGCTGATTTATCTTTCTTTACTCTTTGTGACATAACTGGTCCTTTGCATTTTGGACAATTAGTGCCTTCAAGGAGTTTGTGATTTGTTTCTTCATAGTCACATTCTTTTGACATGCAGTAATATCTAGTTAAAGGCGATTTCATTTAATCACTCCTTTCATATGTCCTCTTTTCAGGCACAATAAAAAGCCGTATTACTACGACTGCCGTTCATAAATCTCTTTAATGTAATTAGCTCCTTCACGAAAACCATCAACATAAGATGCATCAATTTTCTTTCGCGTCTCCTTTACTCTCCAAATAGAGAAAGGTAATTCGACTAAAGCTCCTACTAACGCAAAAGTGATTATCAATCCAAGCAAACTTATCACTCCTTTCATTTGTCCTCTTTTCAGACAAAATAAAAAGCCACACTTTGTTAAGTGTGACTCTGTAGTGTTGACGTTTCAGCAAACGTCTATTAAGTTGTTATACTAGTTGGAAGACTTATGTTGTAAAGTAAATTCAATTACTCTACATATACACTATAAAATATTTGAATAACATAAAAAAGGGCACTTTTTTGACATTACAGTTGTATTCGTAATCCATCAACACCAAATATCAATACTGATACTGCGTATACCGCTTCTTTTAAATCCCTTCTAACAGTACGTTCGTCTACATCATTTAATCCCGCTATATCATCATATGTCTTTTTTTCATCGTAGATGTAATAATGCATTAACGTTTCATATTTTCGTATAGCTCCTTTTCCTTTTCGCTCGCAATCACTTTTATAGAAATCAAGCATTTTATCAATAAAGAGCATCAAATTTAAAGTACGTGCGCTACTTTTAGTTAATGACTCAATCGAAAGATATTGCCCTCCTATTTCAATAAAAGGATCTTCCTCAACTTTTACTTCATTTACTTCTATTAATTTCTCACAACGTTCTTTGAATCTACGGTAATTTTTTAGCAATAACCTAGTATTAAATAATCGCCTATCTATTTTTTTATTCTGCTCTTCTTGCTGTAATGCAGTAAATTCACCAATTGCAACCTTTGCTATAGTTGCTAAATCCTCTGCGCTAAGATTATTCATTTTTACACCTCCATTAATTAACCATCATTTTCTTCACTATTGTTCAGTTACTTTCTCTTATATTTCAAACAATCCTCAATGATTGTGGATATACACCTTTGTTATTGGCATTCTAGCGAATATTAATAAGGCCATTAATATTCCAGTCATAATAAAAGCTGTTGCTAAAATGGATCTTGGAGGTGTGTAAATTTTAAATAAAATTAATAACCCAAGAACAACCCAATACATAATAAATAAAATTTGAAACAATATTTTTACTGTCTGCAATATACCAACCTCCATCGAACAATATTTTTAGAACATTCATCACACTTTCAGATATTCATCTTTTAAAAATTCCATTCGAATAAATTGCGTTGCTAATTATCATCAATCGCTGTTCCAACGGCAAAGACAACCATTTTTTAAATTTCATTTATACCTCCGCCCTGGTAAATTTCATCATATTGAAAGGTAACGCTTCATCAGGACTGAATTTAATATTTTTTACATCTTCTATAGTCTTCTTTGTATCTTTAATACAACCATAATAAAGACCGCTTCCGGAAAACCAATTATCCTTCACGATTGTTTTGTTACATTCCTCATGCAAATGAAAATTCATATGCTGATCGTCTTGCTTAGCATTACAAGATACTGCACTTTTACCTTTTTCTATGGTTTCTGTACACCCAAAGCACGTATGCTCTTTTCGCGTTTTAACCATTCGCTTGGTTCTAATATCTATCATTAGTGATCTCCCCTCGCATTCTCTTTTCCTTTCAAACTTTTATTCTGTTTCCGATTAAGTTTCAATACAGTTTGTGGAAGACCATATTTCTCCCGCACTTCTTCGCGTGTCATACCATGTTCCAATCGACAGTGTGCTGCTGTGACGATAATACCTATATGATTGCATCCTTCGACAGGACACTTGATATATCCACCATTTTTAGAACTCCAATAATTTTCACTCATCACTATTCACCTCTTCATTATTGCTGTACTAACTTTTTCGACTGGTCTAAATTGAGAGCTGTTAAATAATCAATAGGAATGCCATTATCTGATTTCACACGTTCACAGTTTTCTCTAAAGAAATCGAGTGATATAGATTTAGAACCTCGTCCAGCATTTTGGTTTTCATATACTGCTTCTAACTGTTCGAAACGCAACACATAAATTTCCGGTTCATTTTTACCTTCCAACCAAAAAGCCACTAATAAAAATGCAACTGCTCCATGCTTATTCCATGATTTCAATTGCTGATATTGATGTGGTGATATGTTTTTCAAAGGGAAACGTTTTAACTTTGTTTCCTTTGCGTCAAAGATGATTGAATACCCTTCATAAATCCCGCTATAGTCAACCCATGTCGGTGTATCAAGATGTCCTGTTACCTTGTTTCCATCCTTATTTAAAATCTTCACTGGCGTAGGTATTTTTCTAATATCCGCTAACCAAGCATTGCGATATTGGTTATTTGTCATTTCTACTAGCATTTCTAGCTTTGCACCTCTGTTAGCGTGACTTCGTGAATAATGTCGCTTATGTGTTTTCACTTTATTTCATCCCCTTTAGATTCTTAGGAAGTGCTTTTCTAAAACTTGTTCTTCAATCTCAAGCCATAAAATTTCTTCATTTACTTTGCCCGATAAGTTAAGCAAGTGCACGGTACTTAGACCGCGCTTTTGCTTATCATCTCTACGCCACTTGGAACCAGCTATTACAACCGCTTCTTTTCCAGCAAGAGTGTTGTTATCCAAAATGTTTATAACTAGTGGTGTGTTGCAGATATACATTGATACCTCTTCATACGGTTCATGTTGTATCAACGGAATCACCTCTACCTTATTTTTTTAATACTCATGATAATAAAATCTTCTGGAAGTCCGTTTTCTCCTCCCTGTTGTAAGTAAGTGACCCTCACTTCGACAAACCTCCCTGTGTACAGAATTGCGTCACGATCATATTCATTTATTTTTAAAATGTCACCTACTCGAAAGCTCCTGTTATCAAAGCCGCACATAAATGTCTTCAAGCCTTTTACTATGTCCTCAAACTGTTCAATATAACTATCTAACTCATGCGTCATGGGCTTTTCCTTTTGTTCCGACTCAATGACTTCCTGTCGCTTCTCTTTAGCAACAGATGGTGTTAGTGTCTTACCTTCTTTGTATTCTTGAACAGCTTCTTGTTGTCGTTCTTTTGGAAGTCGAGATAGTTCATATGCAGTGGTGATATTAATGTTTTCTTTGCTAAATTCCTCTTTTAATTCAGGCGCTAACTTTTTATCAATACTTTCCATGCGGGCAACTTGTGTAGGCGATACTTTCATGAGCTGTGCAACGATTTCACGCTTTCGCCCCGATATTGGATAGCCACTTTTCTTTAGATCCGTTAGTAACTCCTGCAGTCTTGCTGCTTGATATGTTTTTTCAGCATCAGTTAATTCCCTAGCTGTCGAATTTGCTAGTATTAGTTGCAATTCAGCTTGAATGTCGTCTACCGTTTTCATAATCTTACATGGAATCTTTTTAAATTGTTCATTTCCTTCCGCACACAACTCTTGCATAGCCTTCAATCTACGGTGACCACTTATGACTTCAAATCCATCTTTTGCTTCACGTACCAATAAATTTTGTTGAAGCCCCATTAATTCAATACTTGCTTTTAACTCTTCTACATCTTCTACAATGTATTTATTCTTTTTTGATGGCCGTAACCGTTCAATCGGAATGTGTTCTATTTTGAAAGCAAGTACTTCCTTTTCTACCGCTTCTTTAGATTTATCATTCATCAACTGACTTAGATTGAATTTCATGTGTCCGTACCCCCTTTTTTGTGTCCGAAACTAACACATTTGTAGGTATTCTTCGACCAATTTTTCATAGTCTTGTCCAGCAGTTGACTTCTTGTAATCCAATAGCGGTTTGCCGACGAATGTCGTTTCATCAACCTTCACTGTTTTTCTTACCATAGTATGGAAAAGTGGATAACTTGTGGATGAAAACAAATATTCGCATCCCTGAACGTTTACACCGTTTTTCTGGAACATCGTAATAAAGCAGCCTTTGAAATTGATATTTTCATTAAATTCTTTTACGTCTTCTATTTGCTCCACCAGTAGCTCTAAACCATCAAATGCGAACTTATCCACCTTAATTGGTACTAAAACATCATCAGAAGCCACAAGAGCATTAATAACCGTCATGTTAATGTCTGGCGCATTGTCGATAATGCAATAATCGTATTCGTTCTTGTATGCATTAGTTAACCGCGATAAGGCTTTACGTAGTCGTGTTTGCTGCGGACGGGAAACATCTAGTAAAATCTCTTTATTAGCACGTAACAGATTCATATTTGCAGGAATAATGTCCAACCCTTCGTATGCTGTAGGTTTAATAACGCTCTCTATGCTGCAATCTTTATCTGTCAGCAGATCTGCTAAACTTTTATCCTCATAGCTATGCAAACCGAAAAATTTAGAGGTATTCCCTTGTTTATCGTTGTCAATGAGTAACACCCTTTTTCCATGTACTTTTACTAATGTGTAGGCAATATTGATAGCTGAAATAGTCTTTGCTACCCCACCCTTCAAATTAATAATGCTGATTATCTTCATCGTCATATGTTGTTCTCCTTTTGTGATTTATTGGTTTGTCAATCCGCTTCATGTACACATTTATATATGCACCACTTACGTATTCCGAAAATGACACTTCCATTTGTTTGAACTGATAATTTTTATACATTTTTTCAAAGATCTCTTGTGCACCTATTTCTTCTGTTGCTATTTTGGCTGCACGTCTTCGTGTTAACTTTGTGTCTGAAACCGTCACCTTTGGCTGTTTTAAATTACGACTAGGTGTATAGCCTTTTGCAGTTTTTGGACCCTTCTCCTTAACAAGGTACTCCCCTAATTTCGTAAACCCAAGATCATCCGCTTTCAAACGTTTTGAATTAGCTCGCCCTCTATTCCACAGTTCTTCCGCAACCTCCCTATCCGGGAAGTTTGTTACCATGTGATGATGTGCGCGCACTTTTTCGCCGTTTCTTGTATGTTCAGTTGAATAAATATATTTCAACTCAAAACCTTCATACTTCTCCTGTTTCTTTAGCCAACGTTTCATACGCCTTACTAGATTTGTCATATCTCTTTTTGCTTGCTCATAGTCTTCAGGTACATACTTGTCCGAATATGTGTATGTCATATATAAATCGCGATAATCTCGAAAATTCGTATTAATTAATCTTGCTACATGCTTCTGCCTGTTCTTTTCATTTAATCTTTCTTGTGCCTTACTGCTGTTTTTATCCCTCTTTACACGTTTCTCTTGAGGTATCTTCCAATACGGGTACGCCTCTACCTCTAAAACATCACCACTCCAAATACTTTTCACTCGATATCCCGCAATCACTTTATCTAGTAAGCTATCTTCGTGCATTTTCGTAAGTTCCGATTCATTGAATGCTTCTTCGTATGCTGCTAAAACGTGTTTAACCTTATACTTTTCATTCTTCATGGCTACTCTCTCCCGATGTGTTAATAATCTAGTATCCTTGTTAATTTTCGAGTATGGTCGTAAACCTAATATCTATTACAAGGACGCTAATTGACTGGTTGCCATGAAGGTTGCTATACTAGCAATAAGGTGTTTGGCAATAGTCAAATAAAGCCGTACCTCTCATAAGTACGGCAAAGGTTTAAAGGTCACTAACTATATGCAGTAGTTAGCGATTGAGATTAGTAAGTTTTCAAGATTTACATGCTGTTTAATCGGTGGAGCGATTAAGCAGTTTTTTTATGCCTTCAACTTGGATTTGCATCGCAACTCACCACCGAAACATTCCCAAATTCGAACTGACTAGCAATCTCGAATAATTTGTTTCTTCGATGTGCTTCAACCTGATTTTCCATTTTTTTGATGTAATCAGCTCGTTTTGACAGAGCATCAATCAACTCTATCGCTAAAACCAAATCCCCGTTTTTAAAGTGGTGATTAATTACTGTTATTAAATCCTTACGGCAAGCTTTTTCTTTTGCAAGTTCTATTTCTAGATCTCTAAGACCACCACTTGCAATCACTTTTTTATTAGCAAAATCCACAAACACTAGGTTTTTCAACACTTGTCCGAATGCAGTTTGTAATTGCTCTAGCATCTTCTTTCATCCCTTTCTGATATCACCATGTAATTTGCATGGCATTTAAATTGAATAGACCACACTTTACTTTGTATCCAGCTTCAGTTAATTCAGATTCGAAAATATCCACAATACGAGGATCACTCATTGTGCAAATATTGAACAAAAATGTTTTTTGTCCACCGTCGGCCGCTTCTTTAATTCCAGTGATTAAATCTTCAAATTCCTCACTATCTAAAACACTTTGTTTAAATTTTTCGTAGTTTTCATCTGCCACTTTACTCATTTCACTTGCTGGTTGTAATTTCATATTTTTAACCTCTTCTTTCATATGGAATAATTTAAGAAACAAACTTCACTTCTTGAATTCTTAGTTCAGGATTTAAAATTTTAAAAATGCTAATTTCTAGTTCTTGTGGTAACTTCACTTTAGATAGATCCTCGATGACGTTCCCGTTCTTATCTCTATTAATAATTTTTTTAGAACTTAACATCCTCTTCACTCCCTCTAGAGATTGTTTGACGTTGCTACCGTCATATAAGCTATAAATCCGAATACTATACCGTCATTGGCTCGGTATCACAGCGCATTGAGATTAAACTTACTTTTAACTCAGTTCCCCGCCGTTGCATTTACGCAACGCAAAGGTTAAAAAAAAACTTATCTATATCATGTTTATCCCAATCAAAATGTTGGGCCAAAATGATTATCTCTGACATAAGAAAATCAGCATTTCTTTTACCATTTAGTATTGTGTTGACCTTTGTACGGCTCATTTTTAATAATTCTGCAATTTCATCCTGCGTGATATTATTCTGCGCCAAATAAGTTTTAAGTCTGGGATATCCTTCTACTGGCATATAAGACCACCTCCATCGTTGCGTTTTTGCAACTTCTTAACTCGTATTCTATAACCGCTTTGTTGCATTGTCAATACAAAAACCAACAAAAATCAACATAGTTGCAAATTCGCAACAAACAAGATATAATAATTTATGAAAGGAGGTGCACATAATGGCTTTTCAACACAAGTTAAAAAAATTACGTGAAGATAAAGGATTGTCTATGGAGGAGCTGGTTAATGAACTGCATAAACATTATGGTTTATCAGTTAATAAGAGCACTATCTCTAGATGGGAAAACGGAGCTGAACCAAAGGGCAAAGATTTACACTACATTGCTCATTACTTTAAAGTTTCACCCAGCGAATTAATTGATTTGGACTTAGTTCAAATCCCTGAAGAACAGTTACTATCCATCTCATTACCAACATATAATCTACCTCTTTACGGTTCAATTTTTGCTGGAGCATTGTCTACAGTAGATGGTGTAACAGTTGATGATGTTGAATTTATCGCCTTACCAAAGCAGATGCTGGGCAATTACAAAAATTGCTCTAGGTTATTCGGAATGATTGTAAATGGCGAATCCATGAATAAAGTAATACAGCATGGAAGTTTAGTCGTAGCAAAACCATTAGAACTTGACCAATATAAAGATGGAGACATTGTTATATTTAGTTACAACAATGAATTTTCTCTTAAAAGGTTTGCCCCTAATGATCTTGATGGTTATGTTCTCTTTAAATCTGAATCAACTGATAGCAGCTTTAAAGACATTCCGATACCTATAGATGCCATGAATGATTTAAAAATATATGGAAAAATCATATATTATGGTACTAACTTATAATTAATATTTAGCGCTAAAGATTAATCACCGAAAAGAGCAGGCTCATATGTCTCGCTCTTTTCTATTACCTAGGAGGATTATTGTGGATGATAAAGCATCACTCAGAGTATTTCTTTATATCAGAGTATCTACTATAGAACAAGCCAAAGAAGGCTATTCAGTAGGCGCTCAGGAAGAACGCTTACACGCATACGCAAAAGCGAAAAATTATACTGTGGTAAAAACTTATATTGATCCAGGTTATTCCGGTTCAAATATGAATCGCCCTGCTTTACAAGAAATGATTAAACAAGTTGAATTAGGTGCCGCTGACCTTGTGTTGGTATATAAGCTAGATAGATTAAGCAGATCGCAAAAAGACACATTGTTCTTAATAGAAGATGTGTTTTTAAAGAACGCCGTTGATTTTGTTAGTATGAATGAATCTTTTGATACCTCTACACCTTTCGGTCGAGCTATGATTGGTATATTATCAGTGTTTGCTCAATTAGAGCGTGAACAAATTAGAGAACGTACCATAATGGGAAAAGAGGAACGTGCAAAAGAAGGAAAATGGCATGGTGGTGGCGGAGAATCACGAACAGTTAAAGGTTATGATTATATAGATGGTCAACTCATAATCAACGAATATCAGGCCGAGTGTGTCAAAACGATATTTGATGAATACCTTAAAGGAACTGGTCTTAATGCAATATTTAAGTTGGCACTTAAAAAGTATCCCAATGTCGTTAAATCTGAAACTACTGTACGAAACATTCTTTTAAACCCTATTTATATAGGCAAAATAAAACATAAAGGCGAACTTTTTAAAGGCGAACATACACCCATTATTTCTGTAGATCGATTTAATCAAGCACAGGACTTATTAAAGAAACGAGCAAGTACCTCTGACCCAGCAAGAAAAAAATATCTTTTATCAGGTTTGCTCTACTGTGGTCATTGTGGAGCTAGAATGACTGGTAGATCAGGAGGCAAATTGAAAAATGGCAGTCCAATGCGTTATTACTCATGCTATTCTAGACAAAACGCCCGTGAATATCTAAAGAAAGTTGAACGTTGTGAAAAAACACATGAAAAAAAACAAATACTTGAACAATACATTATTGATGAAATAAAGAAAATTAACATGGGCTTTGTAGAAAATTATCGCCTTGGTGATATGAGCGAGGTTTCAACCAAAATAAATACACTTGAAAACGAAATACAAAATCTCGATAAGCAAATATCTAAGCTAGTTGATTTATACAGTTTAAACAAGGTTCCTTTAGAAATAATGAGCGAAAAAATAGATGCTCTAAATGAAGAAAAGAAAAAAGTAAAACAACATATAGTCGAGTTAAAAAGCGAACACGTTCCCAATAATTTTGATGAAATAAGAAAAACGGTCTCCCAGTTAACCACATTTAATTGGGATAACGAGGAGACAGAACAGAAACGATTGTTAGTCGCCAAACTAATCAATAAAATAATCGTTTCCAATGACAATATTATCATAGATTGGGCGTTTTAAATCGTATTAATATATGTTACAAAAACATTCTATTCAGGTGGAGTGTGTGGCGAAGCTTGTGTTGAAAAATAAGTAATGAAAACGGGCGTCCTCAAAAAATGAGTGACGCCCTTTAAAATCTTAGCGCCTTTAATTCTGTTAATGCACGGTGGATCGACAATATCTTCTCATTATAATTCATCTGTTAGTGTTCTTCTATTATATAGAGATCCCTATCTACAAATATTATTTGATTTTATGTTAACTTGTCTGTATAATATTATTCTAGGTGCCAAACCTATGTGACTTGGACGGAACATCCTTGTCACGCAAAGAACGCCATAACAGCACGGATTTGCTGGGCGTTTTTTTGTTTTATGAGCGGGAAGATGAGCCCCGCTCTTTTATTTTGTCTAAACTTATACTACTCAAAAGTCTCCGGGCTGACTCTCTTTTTTCCGCTTCAAGGAAAAACGATCCCCCTTATATTGACACTGGTCGCTTATTTTTATTTCGCCCAAATACTAATAAAACAATGGCTATAGCTAGCAAAAGCATCGCCACTAATAAAAGGAAGCTGTAATTTACATATTCTAAATAAATGCCCCCTAAAAATGGTCCTGTTAAACTACCGATACTAAGAGCAATACCGCAAAGCAGATTTCCTGTTGGTAGTAACTCCTTTGGTGTTAAGTCAGCCATAAAAGTAATACCTAATGAAAACATCGAACCGACTAATGTACCTGTAAAGAAAAATGCTACAGCTACTGCGATTTGTGAATGCTCTACAAAACTTGCAATGCCAAAAATAACAGCCCCACCGAATGAACCTATCAGCAAGACATTGCGTCGTCCTACTTTATCCCCTATAGCTCCAAGTGGTACTTGTGTCAAAATCCCACCAAATGTAAAGACTGATAAAATAATAGGAATCATATCCACGTCGAAACCTTTTCGTAACGCATAAACTGGGAACAAGGCATTTAAAGAAGATTCTAAAAACCCATAAACAAATGGCCCTAAAAATGCAAGCCACGCGAATGCAATAGCCATTTTATAACGATGCCACCCCCTTGCATGCAAGTCTCCCGTTAATCTCTCTGGTTTTTCATTTTGTAAAAGGAAGACAAAAGCCCATGCTAATAAGCACATAATCGAGGACACAATAAACGGTAATGCTTCTGAAACTTGTATAAGCTTCACCATCAAAGGACCAACCGCAAAACCTGTACTAAAGGACAAGCCGTAAATGGCCATACCTTTTCCTAAGCTTTTATGATCCGTAGTACTTGTAATCCACGTCTGTGTTGCAAAATGTAATGCATGATCCCCAATCCCAATGAGTAAGCGGAGGGTAAACCAAAAAGTCACACTCTTCCATAAGGGAAATGCAAGCAGTGAAGCGAAGACAAGTGAACCGCCTATTAAAATAATGGTTTTGTAGCCCCATTTTCGTAATGGCTGCTCGATAAACGGTGAGATTAATAAAGTTCCTATGTATAGACCTGTTGCGTTCAATCCATTCAACGCAGAGGATACTCCATCACGTTCGAAAATAATTGAAATTAGCGGTAATAGCATCCCTTGTGAAAAGCCAGAAATAGATACAATTAACACTAGAATGGCAAACCTTTTTTTGCTGTAATCTGAGAAGTATGTCATCATTTCCTCCAACATCAAGTCGTTTTTCCAAATAACAGCATAGCAAAAAGCCTTAGCGCTCACCACATGTGATTTTACGCTAAGGCCTAACTAACACGTATCTCCATTTAATTGTATAAACACGAATTTCGGCTTTTACATCGGCCGAGTACTTGTTTAAACTCCCTCCTTTTCGAGTTAGAGTTTTTTTGATTTTTCAAATCAGCTCCTTTACTTTTTCTTAATATTAATTTAACACACGCCTTCAATATTGTAAATATTCAGTCTATAGGTTTTCGCAAAATAATCGCTAAGTCCTAGGTGTTTACCTAAACATTGAAATTTAGTCCCAAATCAGCTAAGATGAAGGGGATGAAATGAGGTGTATGTATGTCAAATCCAATCACTGATAAAAAACAGCAAATGAACTACTTAAAAGAGCGTCTTGAAATGTTTTTAGAAGTTTTAGATGCAATAGATCCTGAAACAACTGAATTAGAGGATATCGATCGTTTAATTCAAATGATGGATGATTTAGAAGACAAAATGGAGCAATTTAATGCTCGTGAACAATAACCGATAAAAGCAAGTGGACATAAAGCTCTCCACTTGCTTTTATCTTTTGTTATTTAATAGCAATCCCAATTATATAGAACTTTACTAAAATCTTTACGTTTTAGCTCTTCCTCTGTAATGAAGAAGTTGCCGACTCCAACATCTCCCCATAGAATATGATCACCTATACTGTCAATCTGAAGCAATAAGATTGTTGACTCTGTATAATCACCATAAGCTCGTGGGTCATTCTGAGTAAAGAATGGGTATCCCCCGATTTTATGACCCGTACTATTCAAAGTCTCAAAAAATGAGTCTACTAAATTATCATTGTCCTCTATATTAGTAAGTATCTTTGCATAGAGTTTTTCACTTCTAAAATCGTTTGCCGATAATGGTTCATAGCCCACTTCAAAGGACAATGCCATTTCTTTTTCCACTGGAAAGTATAATTCTTCTTTCACTTCAACAAATGAGAAATCTTGTAGTAACTGTGACTCATCACTAACAATATGTTCGTGGAAAATAACGCGGAAGCCCTCCTGATTTTGACCATTGTCAAAGTCCATCCCTAATACATCATCATAGCCATCAATAAAAAACTGTAAGATTCCCTCTTCAGGAAAATTCGGTAAATGCTTCGATACATTTGCAAAATTAATTTGCGCTAGTAATTTTAATGGTTGCCCCTCAGGACTTTTCGGATATTCCATTGTCAGCGGAAAATACGGATCGCCTGCGAACTTACTTTCAAATAAAGATGTTTTTCGTTCTTCCGTGTCAATAAATACAGTAGGCTGTAGTGTTTCTTCTATTATTGTCCGATATTGTTCAAATACTTCGGGTAAATTAAGTAACTTCATAATATTACCTCCTAAAGGAAATTTTAAATTTATTATAGAACAAATGTTCTTTGTTAGCAATCTTTATAGGAATTTGATCAGCACAGCTTCAATAAATAATAGCTACATAATTTCACATTAAAATACCTCTTTTTGAGAATAGACCTTTAATTCCGACCACAATGAGTTGAACTCTTTTTTTCATTAGTTGAAAAGAGTATAATGTATCGTGGAAATAATCAAATTTTCTATGGGGGGCAACACTAAATGAATATCCAAAATTTGGAGAAAAGTCTTTACGATTTAATTACTGAAACATCTACTAATCTACCAAAAGACGTACGTCGTGCAATTAAGAAAGCTAAAGAAGCTGAGAATGCTGGTACTCGTGCTGCAATGAGCTTAGACACAATCTCAAATAATATTATTATGGCAGAAGATAATGTATCACCAATCTGTCAAGATACTGGTCTACCAACATTCAAAATTTATACGCCTGTTGGTGTAAACCAATTAGAAATTAAAGAAGCGATTAAAAAAGCGATTAATGATACTACTGCAGATGCAAAATTACGTCCAAATGCGGTTGATTCATTAACAGGCGCAAACAGTGGTAATAACCTTGGTGATGGTCTTCCTGTTATGAAATTCGAACAATGGGAAAAAGACTATATTACAATTAAGTTAATCCTTAAAGGTGGCGGCTGTGAAAACAAAAACATTCAATATAGCCTACCATGTGAGCTTGAAGGTCTTGGCCGCGCTGGTCGTGATTTAGATGGTATCCGTAAATGTATTATTCACTCAGTATACCAAGCACAAGGACAAGGCTGTTCAGCAGGCTTCATCGGTGTAGGTATCGGTGGCGACCGCTCTTCTGGCTACGACTTAGCAAAAGAACAGTTATTCCGTCATGTAGAAGATACAAATCCAAATCCTGATCTTGCTAAATTAGAAGAATATGTAGTGAAAACTGCAAACACATTCGGTATCGGTACAATGGGCTTCGGTGGTGAAGCAACATTACTTGGCTGTAAAATTGGTGTCATGCACCGTATCCCTGCATCATTCTACGTATCTGTAGCTTATAACTGCTGGGCTTACCGTCGTATGGCTGTGGACATCAATCCTCAAACTGGTGAAATTATTAACTGGCATTACCAAGAAGGCGAAAAAATTACTTTTAAAGAAGATGAAGTTGCAGCAACAACAGAAGATACTACTACAGATGTAGTAGAGCTTACTGCACCAATTACTGAAGAACAAATTCGAGCTCTAAAAGTTGGTGACGTTGTTTCAATTACGGGTCGTATGTATACTGGCCGTGACGCAATTCACCATCACTTAATGAGCCATGATGCTCCAGTTGATCTAAATGGACAAGTTATTTATCACTGTGGCCCTGTAATGGCAAAAGACGAAGAAGGCAACTGGACAGTTAAAGCAGCTGGTCCAACTACTTCTATTCGTGAGGAGCCATACCAAGGTGACATCATGAAAAAATTCGGTATCCGCGCTGTAATTGGTAAAGGCGGTATGGGACCAAAAACACTTGCTGCTTTAGAAGAGCACGGTGGCGTTTACTTAAATGCAATCGGTGGTGCTGCACAATACTACGCAGACTGCATTAAAGGTGTTGAAGGCGTTGACCTAATGGAATTCGGTATTCCAGAAGCAATGTGGCATTTAAACGTTGAGAAGTTCACGGCTGTTGTAACAATGGACTCTCACGGTAACTCATTACACGCAGATGTAGACAAATCATCCCTAGAAAAACTTGCCCTACACGCAGAACGAGTATTCTAATTGCGTTGAATAGTAACCATAGTTTTTAAGCTGTGGTGTAATGCAAAAACCATTTATAACTTAATAATTTATGGCTCATCAACAAAAGTTAGGTATGACATTGATTAAAACGTATGTCAGTTGATTGAAGTGAAGACTAGACGCCCTTAGGAAAGCGCATAGCCAGAACGGAAATCTGCCCCACTTTATAGTGATAAGCCTGCACAAGTTTGAGAAGCACAGAATATTCCTATGAATAACTGTGCTTTTCTTATGTTCAAAAATTATTTTAAAAACCCTCAAAGTGTCTCCATCTCAATCCCGGCCTGCTTTTATCCCTACTCTTTAAAAGTCCCTTCAAATTTCTTACTTTCTTTTTCCAAATACCTTTGTTATAATAATTCTAAATTAGAGAGGAGCTAATCGAAAGCGATTTTCAATTAGACATTGTTTATATACATTGATTTATACGGGTTTTGATATTGATTTTCATTATCAGGGGGAATAAAAGTGGAATATTCTAAACGAGAAAATTATAATTTAATTGAGAAAATAAAAGAGCATGCGGAATTAATTGCCGCCCTTATAGCGGGTCTCTTTATTTTGCTTGCATGGCGTTTAGATACTAGCGGGCAAACGACAGCTTCTATTATTTTATATATAGTTGCATTTTGTGTCGGCGGATTCGCTAAAGCAAAAGAAGGCATCGAAGAAACCATTGAAAATAAAGAGCTTAATGTCGAGCTATTAATGGTATTAGCTGCAATTGGCTCAGCTGCAATCGGTTATTGGACAGAGGGCGCTATTCTAATTTTCATTTTTGCCGTAAGTGGCGCTCTGGAAACATACGCAATGAATAAAAGTCATCGTGAAATTTCTGCACTCATGAACTTACAACCCGAAGAAGCTTGGCTCGTACGAGGAAACTTTGAACCAATGAAAGTTTCTATCTCTACATTACAAATTGGAGATCACCTACTCGTAAAACCTGGTGAACGTATTCCAGCAGACGGCGTGATTTTCAAAGGACAGTCTTCTATCGATGAATCCGCAATAAGCGGTGAACCACTCCCAGTGGCGAAACGTGAAGGCGACGAGGTATTTGCAGGTACCGTGAACTTAAATGGCGCCATTACGATGGAAATGACAAAACCAAATTCAGAAACACTTTTCCAAAAAATTATCCAACTTGTACAAAGTGCTCAGAGTGAAAAATCTCCATCTCAACAGTTTATAGAAAAATTCGAAGGTACTTACGTGAAAATTGCGCTACTTGCCGTTGCCATTATGATGTTTCTACCTCACTTCGTTCTCGGTTGGGACTGGACAACAACTTTCTATCGTGCAATGGTACTCCTAGTAGTTGCTTCTCCATGCGCACTTGTGGCATCCATTATGCCAGCAACACTTGCAGCAATTTCAAACGGTGCAAAACACGGTGTATTATTCAAGGGAGGCTTACATTTAGAGCATCTAGGTGTATTACGTGCATTAGCAGTAGATAAAACAGGTACTTTAACACAAGGTAAACCAACCGTTACTGATTTTATCGTTCGAGAAGGATTAGACCGTGAACATGCAATAACAATCCTTGCAGGTATTGAAGCACAATCGAACCACCCACTCGCACAAGCAATTACTTTATTCGCAAGAAAAGAAGGTATTACACAGTTTCCTCAAGCGACTATTGAAGATATTCCAGGTTGGGGTATCAAAGGTAACGTTAATGAGGTCGAATATCTTGTTGGGAAACCAGACTTTGTTGGTCTAGATGAGGCAATCGAATTTGCAAATGGCGCAGCAGAAAGCCTTGCCTCAGAAGGAAAAAGTGTTATTTTCATTCGTGACAAAGATGGCATTGTCGCATTGGCAGCCCTAAAAGATACAGTTCGTAGTGAAGCAAAAAAAGCAATAGCATTACTAAAAGAGCTAGGCATTGATGTTGTCATGCTAACGGGCGACAACGAAAAGACTGCAAAGGTAATTGCCAAAGAAGCAGGCGTGACAGAATACGTTGCAGAATGTCTCCCTGAAACAAAAGTGACTGAGATGAAACGACTCCTTTCTGAACATAAATTTGTAGGGATGGTCGGTGACGGTATTAATGATGCACCTGCATTAGCAACTGCAACTACCGGAATTGCGATGGGCGAAGGAACAGATGTTGCTTTAGAAACAGCAGATGTCGTTTTAATGAAAAATGATTTATCAAAAATTGCCTATGCTGTACGTTTATCACGTAAAATGCAACGCATCATCAAACAAAACATTTTCTTCTCTATAGGCGTTATCGTTTTATTAATTGCTTCAAACTTTTTACAGGTCGTTGATTTACCTCTTGGCGTAATTGGACATGAAGGAAGCACTATTTTAGTTATTTTAAACGGCTTACGTATGCTTAATAAAAACGCCTAAAACACAAACAGCCTCGTATCACAAAGCGTGATACGAGGCTATTCTTGTCATATTCCTACCTATTTGCTAGTGTCTTCTGCTTCATACGTTCTTTTTGCAATACTTTTTTCTGCATCGTCGCATTTAAAATGCCACCAAAAATTAAAATAATTCCCGTGAAATATAGCCAAAGCATTAAAATAATAACGCCACCAATACTGCCATATGTAGCCGAATAATTCGCGAAATTATTAATATAAAAGGAGAAAGCATATGTTACTGCCACCCAGGAAATAGTTGAAAATAATGCACCTGGCCAAACTCCCTTTAACTTCAAACGAGGAATTGTATTTGGAATAAATCTATATATCCCCATTAAAACTATAAAAATAAGTAGAGGTGGTATTGACCAGCGCGTTCTATGCCAGATTATTTCAAACTGCTCCTCAATGCCAACGATCGAAAATAAGAAATGCCCCACCTGTTGCCCAAAAACCGGTAACAGTAGAACGACAGCAATAACAACGACAAATACCAAGGTGAAAACAAGGGATAGCCCTCGATCTAATAGACTCGCCCTAGTTTCTGTATCATAAGCCTTATTCAAGGCTCTAATCAATGCATTAATTCCTTTGGAGGCAGACCAAATTGTACCGAGTACCCCGACAGATAATAAACTACTATTTCGGCTTGTTAAAATTTCATCTAATGTGCTTTCAATAAGCCTATATACTTCGTCCGGCATTATATTCACTAGAAATGAATACACTTGCGTCGACTTTAAATTCAAGTATGGTAGTAATGTAACTAGAAAAATTAGTAACGGGAAAAAAGACAGTAAAAAGAAATAAGCCAATTGCGCTGCAAGAGCTGATATTTCTGCTCGTCGTAAGCGTAGTATTAAATCTTGCATAAAGCCTCTTGATGTCATCACATCTACAGTATCTTCGTCTGGTGAGACAAATGATTTCACCACACCGACAGCTGAATGTATCGAAGCTTTTTTCTTCTCCATACAAATTCCCTCCTGTACGACAACTATTCTTTATTAGGTAAAGAAAAGGCTGATTTCGTGTCTTTAATCATGCCTTCGATCGTGGAAGGTAATTCTTTAAACTCATCAACTTTATCAATGATTGAGTTGACATTTTCTGAAACACTTTCACATAGCACTTTAGTGGCCAATACTTTTTCCTCAACTAGAACTTGTAATTCCTCTCGGTTGGTTGCATAATACGATATTGCTTCTTTCATCTTTTTCGTTGAAGCTATTGTTTTTTCACGCGTTGTACGGTCCAACATACTTAACGCAGCACCAACTGTGGCACCAACTACGATAGATGCTAATAATTTACTTTGTCCCATATTAAATACCCCCTGCTTTAAATGTATTTGTTTTTTAGAATAATAAATCAATTGTGCCCCGGCATAATTACGTCCGGAGGCTTTAGGCCAGCAGATGTTTTTTGCGCGAAAGCGTAGCGGCAGCAGCAGATGTTTTTTGCGCGAAAGCGTAGCGGCAGCAGCAGATGTTTTTTGCGCGAAAGCATAGCGGCAGCGGCAGATGTTTTTGCGCGAAAGCATAGCGGCAGCAGCAGATGTTTTTTTGCGCGAAATCGCAGCGGCAGAGCGTAGCGACAACTATAGTATGATGTTGGTCACTCGGTCACGCGTTTTGTTGTTGTTACGGTCGCTTCGCTTTCGCACAGATAAATTGTCACTGGACGTGGCGTTCTTGACTGTGTTCCTCTATTTAAGCGGATGTTTGAACACCTGCCGACAGAAGTTAAACTACTCACTGCCCTTATTCTACCCAATAACAGTCTATTTTTAAAGCAATGACGAAATACAGTGTTGACATTTTTTTTATTCAATGAAATGATATTTTCGAGGATTACGAAAGGTAGGTTTAAATAATGGATTTATCAGTACCGTCAAAAGAAAACGTTATTTATATGATTGATCAAATGAAAGACAAGCTTCGCATGGTTAATGTTGATGCGATGAAATCGGAAAATTTCGATGAAGCTAATTACGAAGACCTAGTCTATTTATACGAAATGATCATGAAGCGTGATACATTTAGTCCGAGCGAGATGCAGGCTATCGTTGCTGAATTAGGAGCTTTACGCAAATAAGTAGAAGTTTGTAAACAAAAAGCTATTAGCAATAAAGGCACCAAAGCCGATTGCTAATAGCTTTTTTCTATTTTGTACTTTTTACGGCAGAACCATCCTCAGTTACAAGTGGTTGTATTAACACTTCTACACGACGATTTTTCGCACGCCCTTCTTTAGTATCATTCGGTGCAACGGCACGGTTCTCACCGAAACCTTGTGTACTAAAGTTTCGACCATCTAACTTCGAGTTACTCTGCAATAAAATTTCAGCGAAGTTTACTGCACGTAACGCCGAGAGCTGTAAGTTAGAAGAGAAGTTTGGTCCAGCTGGAACATTATCCGTATGACCAGTAATAACAATACTACGTGGTGGATTAGATACCAACACATCCGCAAGCTCTTTAGCTATTGTCTTATACTCTGGTTTAATGTCCGCTTTCCCAGAATCAAACAGGATACTATCACGAATTGTAACAAGTAACCCTTCATCAGTCATCGCTGTTGCGAATTGACCTTCCATCTCATGAACAGCAATGAAATTATCAACACTATCTTTAATTTGAGCTAACTCCTGCTGATCCTTCAAGTAAGCTGAATTTTGTTGCGTTTGTGGTGTTTGGTCACTATCAGCATTTGGACTTTGTATCGGTGAAGGCTGATCTAAAAAGCTTGTTCCACCATCAAATACTTGATTAAACACCGCTGACATTCTCTCTAGCTTTTCTTGGTCTACTGAACTGGATGCAAACAATATGATAAATACAGCTAAGAGCAGCGTTAAAATATCTGCATACGGAACTAGCCAAGACTCATCGATATGTTCATCATGCTTTTTTTTCTTAGCTTTCTTTGCCAAGGCCGCCCGCCCCGCTTTCATCAGAAATTTGACGACGTTCTTCCATTGTTAAGTAAGAAGCTAATTTTTGTTCAATAACACGTGGAGCCTCCCCCTCTAAGACAGAAAGGATGCCTTCAATCATCATTCTTTTTTGCTTAACTTCGATAGCTGATTTACGTTTTAATTTATTCGCAAACGGATGCCATAAAACATAACCTGTAAAAATACCTAATAATGTAGCCATGAAAGCAGCTGAAATAGCATGTCCTAGCTTTTCTATGTCATTCATATCTGCTAATGCGGCGATTAACCCTACTACCGCACCAAGTACCCCTAAAGTCGGGGCATATGTACCAGCTTGTGTAAAGATTGCAGAACCACTAGCATGACGTTCTTCCATCGCTTCGACTTCTTCCGTTAGGACATCACGAATATAGTCAGCATTCTGACCATCAATTGCTAATGTAAGTCCATTTTTCAAAAATGGGTCTTCAATCTCAGAAGCTTTACTTTCAAGCGCTAATAGACCTTCACGGCGAGCTAAATCAGCCCATTGTGAAAACATCTTAATAATCTCAATATCATCTGCTAATTTCGTTTCTTTAAATAGAATTTTAAATAGCTTTGGTACACGCTTTAACTCCTTCATGGGGAAGGCAATTGTTACCGCGGAAATTGTACCGAAGATGATAATTAGAATGGCAGCTGGGTTATAAAAAGCACTTAAACTTACACCCTTTAACACCATTCCTGTTAATAGCGCTACTAGCGCAATAATTAACCCTACAATCGACGATATATCCATTCTAGAACCTCCAAATCTCCTATTAAACTTTATTTCGTCCTTTTTTCCATATTTTTAATATAGTATAAATGTATTTCACATTTTTTTCGATGAAATAAATACTTTTTATCACCTTTCGACCATATTTGATTATATCGAATTAAGAATAATACACTAAATTGTCTTTATTTGAAAAAAGTTAAGAATTTGTTATTATTCTTCGACACAAAATTACTAAAAAACGCTTGATTAGTCATAAAATCAGGATTAAATATCCAAAAAAATCCACACATTCATATAAGTAAATCGGCTGAAAACGAAAAACCACATCAAATAATCACTAAAACATCGAACGAAAATGATATAAAACAGTTTAATGTCGATTTATCCGACAAAATTCTTTTTTCGCACTCATTATGAAAACGCTCCGAAAGACTCATTTGATTTCTTCCCATATGCAATCAATTACGCCTTAGCATAATTGCATCACTCGGCTTTGTGCTGGCACAAAGCGCTTCTTTTACCAACTAAAGATGGAGACTTCTATACCTGCCGCTATGCTTTCGGTACAAAAAACGTCGTGGCTAAGCACGGACAAGGAAATTTAAAATTAATTATTTCAGCAGACGAAATGCACAAAGCTCAGTACATCACACCACTACTATTAGGCAAAAATAATTACTTTTCCATATTACTAACTGGACAATTCAAGTAATTTATACCTACTAATATTAGTCTAAACTAGGTATGTTGTGGATGTCATAAATTCTCCTTAGATTTTCCTAGTAACCTATTGTATAATTACTTTAGATAATATTGTAGATTATTTTAGTAGAGAGGGGCTTTTATTATGTTCGTAACGACTGTACTAGGCTTTAGTGCCGTTTTATTAATCTCTTTGGCATTCTTCATCCACTACCTACAAGTTGGTTTAGATTCTAAGTCTTCAGTAACTGTAGATCCAAAACCAAACGAAAAATTTTAATTTTGTTAAAAACAGCTACAGTAAGTAGCTGTTTTTTATTTATCTTCCGGCGGAGTTTAATTATTTCTATTCGCAAAATAAATTACTAAACTTCTTTTTTTTTCGCAAAAAATTGCGTGAATATTGTCATTATTATTTGCATATTTATAGTTTTGCTCTAAAATAATTCCTGTAAGGGAGGGAGCAATCTTTCATGACAATGTTACAAGATATCCTTAAGTTTAATGAAGATTTCGTTCAAGAAAAGAAATATGAGCCTTTTATTACAACAAAGTATCCTGATAAACGTATCGTTGTGTTATCTTGTATGGATACTCGACTTGTAGAGCTGTTACCTAAAGCTATGAATTTGCGTAATGGCGACGTAAAGATCGTTAAAAGTGCTGGGGCATTAGTTAGTCACCCTTTTGGTGCAATTATGCGTAGTTTACTTGTAGCTGTTTATGAGCTACAAGCAGATGAGGTGTATGTTGTTGGCCATTACGACTGCGGTATGAGTGCAGTTGACCCAGAAGCCATGTTAAATAAAATGATGGCTAGAGGGATTACCCCTGAAACTATCGACACGATCGAATATTCAGGTTTTGATTTAAAAGAGTTTTTACGTGGCTTTGGTGACGTAGCAACAAGTGTAAAGAAAAGCGTGGATACAATTCGCAATCACCCGTTAATGGTTAAAGACGTACCTGTTCATGGATTAGTGATTGACCCAAATACAGGTCGCCTTGATTTAATCATAGACGGTAGCAAACAATAATAAAAAAAGAAGCGTCTATCCTTCAAACACCGAAAGATAGACGCTTCTTTTTATTGACCCTCTAAACGTGCATACATATAATGATCCACCCATTTACCATTAATGTACAGCAGCTTTCTCAAAAGACCCTCACGCTGGAATCCAGCTTTTTCTAAGACTCGGATAGAAGGATTATTTTGTGTCGAAACATAAGCCTCTACTCGATGTAAGCCTACTTGCTCGAACGCAAATTGCACGACCATATTAACTGCTTCGGTAACGATCCCTTTCCCAATATAAATTTCATCCATCGCATAACCAACAAACGCACTAGAATACGGTAAACGTTTTACTGCATAAAGAGCAATATGTCCTATTAAATTATTTGTACCCCGCTCAAAAATACCAAAGGAAAATTCCCTCTTTGAGTCCATTAAGTATAAGCATTCTTGAATTTTTTTATATTGAGCATTAATTGTATAATATTCAGGTCGTTGTAACGGCTCATGTGTAGACCAAAAGTATTTATTGCGACTTACGAGATCAGTTAAACTTTGTGCATCTTTTTCATAAAATGTGCGAATGTAGCATTTCCCCCCTTGAATTGATACCACATTTTCACCCTTTTTCCTTAATAATCTCCAAATTTTAAGCACCATTTTTCCACACTAACCTTCCGATAATTGTCAATACGTTTTAATGCCTGCGTTCATTTACCAATGGAAGAAACACCCACTAATTGCAGTTTTACTTTATTGTATGTAAAAAAAGATGCTGCTACAACTAAAACATCTCGTCTTGTTGTTACAGCATCTATAACATTATTTCACTTTTTGCTTTTGTTTTTTAGGCTTCTCCTCTAGCAGTTCAAGGCTAGACGATTCCGTATCTTCTAAATGTGCTGTGTCTAATACATTCGTTAAATGTAAGCCACGTTTTTTTGCTTCACTTTCGATATGTGCTAGTGTTTCTTGCAGCACTTGTACACGAGCATATTTTTTATCATCCCCTGGTATTAGAACCCACGGAGCACTTTTCTTATCGGTTTTCGCAAACATGTCATTTGCAGCTTCTATATATTGAGGTGTTTTTTCGCGATTTCGCCAGTCTTCATCAGTTAGCTTCCAAGACTTATATGGATCCTCTTCACGTTCTCTAAAACGGTTAAGCTGCTCCTCATCAGATACATGAAGCCAAAACTTAATAACAATATAATCTCCTGCTGTTAAAATTTTTTCAAAGTTATTAATTTCTTCGTATGCACGAGACCACTCTTCATTTGTTGCAAATCCTTCAATTCGCTCAACTAATACACGACCATACCATGAGCGATCAAAAATAGCGATTTGTCCATGTTGTGGCAGCTTTCGCCAAAAACGTTGTAAATAATTGTAGCGCAGTTCATGAGGCTGAGGTGCTGCAATTGGGTGCACGACATAGCCACGCGGATCAGCACGTTCAATGAGACGCTTAATAGCGCCACCCTTACCAGCAGCATCCATACCTTCAAACACTAGAATTAATCCAATTTTATTTTTTAATAAAAACTGTTGGGCATTTAACATTTCATATTGGAGTACTTTTAATTTCTTTTTATACATTTTCTTATCCAGTTTAACTGATAAATCTAGATCATTTAAATTTTGAGTCATTAAAACTTCACTCCTTACATTCGAATATTTTCATTGTACTAAAGAAGTATATGAATAACTATGCAAATGGTAAATTGTAGATATTTTTAACGAAACACGCGATACATTGTTGGAAATTTCCGTTATAATGAAAATATAATGTTCAGTCCTATACTTATTTGTCTTTTCCCTATACAATTTAACACGAAGGGAGAGAAACCATGCCTCGATTTTTTTTGATGACAATAACTTTTATTGTCTCACTCATCCTAACCTTTTCATCCTATTTTATGAAAATAAACGATCATTCTTTTTTAGAGATCTTAAATCGTTTTCCAGTAATATTTGCACCATTTAATGTTAGTTATATCATTTGGATTGTGGTTTACATGTTACTTGGTTATTGGTTAGTCATGAACCTAAAAAAGACATCTTTTAAACAGACTGTTCTCTTTAGTAGCATATGTATCATGCAGACGTTAGCAATTGTTGTTTGGCATCACGAACTATTTATCATGTCAATTATCAGTACGTTTGTTTTAGTACTGTATTTATTTAAGTTGTACAAAACGTACCCTCTTAGCAATAATTCACTAACAGGGCGTATACCCTTCTCGATTTATTTAGCATGGATTACATTTAGCCTAATGACAAATATAAGCTTCATGCTAACATCTTATCAATGGAATGGTCTTGGCCTTAGTGATCCACTTTGGGCAGTTATTTTACTGACCATTGGAGCAGCAATAGCGCTACATATTCGATTCCATTATTTTGATATTATCTACCCAAGTGTATTTATCTGGTCCTATATCGGGGTCGCATTACATAATGGTTTCGATGAGCTACTTGTGACAACTGCAGCCTTGTTTTTATGCGGAGTGCTACTTGTCGGTATATTATTTCTTAAAAAAAATCCTGCCTACCAAAAATAAATTGGTTAGCAGGATTTTTAGCTTTTTTATTGTTCGTCTAGAGAAGTTAAAATAATTGGTTTGTCTTTAGTAACGATAATTGAATGCTCGATTTGAGCGACTAATGATTTGTCTGGCGTAATGAATGTCCAGCCATCACCAGATTCTACAATATGCTCCGCTTTCGCTGATATAAATGGCTCGACTGCAAGCACCATGCCTTCTTTCATAATTGTTGAATCCCAAGCATCATAGTAGTTTAAAATATGATTTGGCTCATCATGTAAAGAACGACCTAAACCATGACCTGTTAAGTTCATAATCACTGTTAAATCATTGGCATATGCTTCACGCTCAACAGCTTTACCGATTTGGTTTAATTTTGATCCAGCTTTTACTTTTGTCATTGCACGATCGAAAGCACTTTTAGCTACGCGACAAAGCTTTTCTTTATCCTCATAGCCTTCGCCAACTACAAATGAAATGCCCGTATCAGCAAAGTAGCCATTTAGTGAACCAGATACGTCTATATTTACGATATCTCCCTCGTTAATCACTCGTTTACCAGGAATACCATGTGCGACTTCCTCATTCACACTAATACATGTGTAGCCTGGGAAATCATACTCCCCTTTAGGTCCAGAAATTGCTCCTGCTTCAGCAAACATACGACCTGCAATTTCATCTAATTCAAGTGTTGTTACACCTGGTTTTGTAGCAGCCTTCATTGCCTCACGAATTTCAGCACAAATACGGCCGATTTTTTTAAATGCTTCAATCTCTTCTTGCGTTTTTACAATCATTTTTAACGTCCCTTTCATCTAATGTCTACAACTTAATATAACATAACTTTCTTTGCATAAAACGCTAAACGCTTTAAATATTATATGCCATCATAAATTGTAAAGTGCCGACATCTCCATAACGTGAGGTTGATTTCCGTTCCGGCTGAGCGCTTTGTTGCTGCCGCTCCGCTTTCGCACAGATAAAACATTTGCCGCTGACGCTTCGCTTTCGCGCAGATAAAACATTTGCCGCTGACGCTTCGCTTTCGCGCAAAGCAGAGCTTCCTAGGGGCGTCCGATGAGCCGCTTCACTCGCGATGCTCGCTGCAGGGTCTCATCTGTGACGCTAATCCCCGAGGAGTTCACTCCAATCAACAAATATACAATTATACTTTTAACAAATGTCAGCCCTTGCTAGCTAGATTGTTGCTTCTGGTTTGACTACCTTCTTCAACTAAAACATCCGCTCGTTTAAGTACAGTTTTTCACAAACTTTTTCCTTTATTTGATTGTTTATAATCCCTTCATTTCAGACTCCTTCTATTGGTATTAAAACACAAATTCTTTTAAATTTATAAACCTAACGTTTTGAGTGTTAGATTCATTTAAAACCTTGTAAACATCTTCAGTAATAATTAAATTACCGCGCCAGTTATTAAAGTAGAAAATATCACTACCATCCCACTCTTTTTCATCTACGCTTATCCCTTTATGATTACGTAATATTTTTATTCGTCCACATTTCTCACAACACGGTATTTTATTTCCTGAAAGATCGTGAAGAAATCCCCCTTTACCTGTAGCTTCAATGCGGGCTAATTTATATAATTCCTTATCTAATAATCGCTTCTCATTTACAACTTCAATTTCTACAGGGGATAAACTGAACCCTTTAAAAGAATGTTTTAATAAAATATCTTGAATTCCACTTCCAATAACATCATGTCCCATCACATCATAAAAGTCACTAGTTTTCTTATCTCGTAATTGGAATTTTAGAGGTTTTTTTAAAATTGATCTTACCCCTTCACATTTATTACATTTCCTTATATCGGAATCTTCTCTAGTATTCTTGAAGAGTGCCTTTTTGTCCGATTTTTCCCATAATAAATAAAAATTCATAGTAGCTCCTTTTATTTTTTGCCGTTTTCTCAAAGATTGTTGCTTTTAAAACAAAAAGGCAGATTTAATCTACAAAATGTGTAGATTAAATTCTGTCTTTTTGTTTCGATATTTCGTGAATTAAAATTTAACTAAAACACCTACTAGCTGAATAACTATTCACTATAATAACCGTTTCCAATTAGGGTCTTTTTCGTCTTTTTCAATAGGTTGTCTTACAAACTCAATACACCTTTCTTCACAAGCCCCAAATACAATAAAGTTTTTTTGAGCTTGCCTTAAGGATGGAATATTAGCTCCTCCTTTATAATCAGGATCATCAAAATGAACTCCATCATCTTCCCAAAAACAAATTTCACATATATCGAAAGTTCCTGCTGGTTCTTCTAATGTTCTATATCCACAACAAGGACAAGTATATTTCATATAATTTTACCGCCCCTTTTTTACTAAATATTATCATACTACTTATTCATACAGATAAGTAAGCTTTTGAAGTTATCGCCAGCTTTTCCCCCTATTCACACCGTACGTGCGACTTTCATCGCATACGGCGTTCCTACTAATCCAATTTATTCTTTAAAGTTCGATTAAAAGTAAGTTGCAAACGCTGATTTTATACAGAAAGAAACCAACTGTTTTGAAACAAAGTTTGATCTAAACAGTTGATTCTTTATTTATCTCGTTTGGTTTTTATAATAAAGATTGATTATTTCTGAAATCACGATTCTTAGTATTCTATAATCAATTAATCCTCATCATAACAATTATCTACAGATTCTTGTAAATAATCTAATAGATAATCGCTGAAGTTTTCATAAGTAATAGCATACGGTTCCTTTGAAAAACGATCCCAAAAGACAACAGGGCACTCGCCATCGTTCATTTGATTAGTATCTAGGCATCTCACCGAACCATCGATATCTTCTAAAACAATATACTGTAATGGTAGGTCATACTCCTCTCTATACAATTTCGTGTGGTAAACAACGGCAGAATCCGCGGCTGGTGTCCTACAACCATATGTATATATTCCTTGAAGCCCCCCACTACCATATTGTTTTAAAAACCAATGATAACTCTTTGGGAATGTAACGTTTAGCATTTGCTCTGCTTCTCGAATCGTCTCTTCATTTACACCACCCATAAAATCTCCATCTTTTTCATATGTAGAAATGATTGAAAAAATCTTGTTATACATTTTTTTTCCCCTTCTAAATGTTCTTTTGCTCTCATTTTCCAATAGTTATTTCTAAAATTATTATACTGTGTTATTCCGATAAAACAATCTGGCCCGATTGTTGAACACAAGTTAAACAATGCTATTCAATTAACCTGCTCCGTAGTTCAATAAGAATTAAACAACTTAAAAAGATTCTTTGTTTCCTACATTTGGAGTACCAAACGCTAACAAAAGAATCTTTTTGACTACATAAAACCAATGCTATATTCATAAAATTTCTTTCATTTAAAACCTCAAAAAAGCTTAGGAACAACTCCTAAGCCTTTCTATTATTGAGTAATGCTTGATTAGAAATCAGATTTTTTAAATAGCTAATTTAAACAAACTCCATTCTAAAAAATATAAATCAAAATGGAGTTTAACCTTTTTTATTTAGTATTAGATTTTTAATAAAGTTTGATTATTTTTGTACTCCTTATTTCACTAAAGCACCCCGTTAGTTGAACAAGAACAGCGACGCTTATTAAACAATCGCGCTCATTTTTGTTTGATTGTTTAGTTCTCTTTTACCATTAGCCGAAAGTAAATATCCTCCTAGCAATACAAATCCTATACCTGTAATTGCTCCTCCAATGACAGTGATGATTCCTTCGGCATTTGGTATCAAAGTAGCCAAAGCAAAAACGAGTGTTCCTACTATTAAGCACAATCCACCCATACGAGGAAGAATGCCTTCTTTCATCACTGAAATTCCAAATAGAATCATACCTAAAACGAAAAACAATGGTCCAACTGAATATATAATGCCTGAAACGCCTTCATCAAAAATAGGCTTTACATTCACCCCAGAAACACCTGCTATTTCTACAAATACAACTGCTGTTACACAAGTAGTACCAATCAGACCCAACAACATTCCTAGATTACCCAACAGCCCATTTTTTTTACCCTGCGCTTCAAATAATCCTATAAAAGCAAAGCTAAGACCTAAGTGACCAAATAAAACTAAGCTTTGCCCAAAAACAGTTCCATTATCTGCTTCCCCTAATAGGTTAATCAAATGTCCGATTCCTAAGAATAAACCAGATATAACACTTGCGAATCCTCCGACAGATCGAAATAAAAGTATGGGTTGCATTATTTACATTCCTCCATTTTATGAATTCACCTCTTATGTTTAAGTTTACACAAAATAGGTTTATATTCCAATAGTTCTTAAATTAACCACAATTCCGATGTTTTAATATGAATTTCTTATTGTAGTTGAACACAAGTTAACCAACACTATTGAACTAACCTGCCCGTTCGTTGAATAGCAACAATCTTTTCGAAAACAGCCAAAACAAAAACCCTTCACTCATGTGAAGGGCTTAATCATTATGATTTTCGTTGCATTAATTGAGGTGCTGCCGTAAATAGCAGAACACCGGCAATTGCTGTTAAAATTGTTGCTGGTAGCATATATGTTCCATTATAGATGATTGAATAAATCCACGCATTTTGATCGCCTGCATACTCTGCGAAAAATACAGCGCCACCAATGGTATGTGCTGCATAGCGTAAAAAACCTGCTAATACAGTTCCTGAAATAATATAAAGCGCCATTTTCTTTTTGTTTAAATTTTTTGCAGCCTCAAGCACCGGTCGACGTACAACGGCCGCTAAGCCAACTACTGTAAAGGCAACACCATAATCAAGTATTCCTTGTAGCCAATGCACAATTGTAGCACCAAACATTGTTTGCATTACACCAATGAGTAAACCGGTTGTCATGCCTGGAATAAGGCCCCAGCGGAATGCTATTAAAATTATTGGTACCATCACTAGACTAACAGAGCCGCCTTGTGCCCATACTTTAAAGGAAACCTGATCGAGCACAAGGCCAATCGCTGCGAATATTGCAATCTCCACAAGCATTAACAGTTTTTTATTGTCCATAAATATTCTCTCCTTTGTTCCGATGTAGGATACAAGAGCAGGAATAGAAATCAGTTGGCAAATATGTCCCTATCCGACATTAAAAAGATAAAAAACGATGCCAGGACAGAGCCTCACATCGTAAAAGTGTCGGTTTCTATCCACAATCCCTACGCAAGTGTTAACTTACAGGTTCGAAGAGTCAAGGCATTACGTGCCCAGTCTCAGCTGACATCATCAGCTCCCCTTGTGGTCGTACATCTTAATTTGATTGAACAACCTCATTGTACGCAAACACTGTTATGATTACAACCTCTTCCACATTTTTTTTGAAACTTTAACGTTTTTCATGCGTAAATATTAAAAAAGGAGGTACTACTATGGAGAACCAAAAAATATTATCTGCCTTTAGTTATCTCAGTATTTTATTTGCACCCTTTATTGTGCCATTAGTCGTTTACTTTGTGACAAAAGATAGCGACGTAAAGAGGCACTCTATTCGAGCACTAATATCACATTTAATCCCAGTCGCATTCGGTATAATTTTCTTTGCAGTCTTTATTTTCTCAACTTTATCATTCAACACTAATTTTGATCTAAATTCAGATAGTAATAATTTTCTTATCATTTGGTTTGTTTCATTCGCAATTTATATTCTCGTTTCATTAGGAGTCGTTATTTGGAATATTATTCAAGCTGTTCGGGTGGTCCGATAAGTTTCATCTTAACCTCTCCTTGAACACATAGTACTTAAGGAGCTGTTATTTTGTGAAAGTATCTAAAGTTGTTAAAACCGCTGTAAAATTAGCACCTATCGTCATCCCCATTGTCAAAAAAGTAATCGCTGCAAAAAAAGGAACAAATCCTAACGTAACTAAAAAAAAATAACAACAAGGCGTATTTCCAACAAACGGAGATACGCCTCTTTGTTATTTTACTTCAAAATATGTTTGACTATGACCGTTCATTGCTTTTTCAACATGCAACACAGCAGGCATTGTAGCTTTTAACTCCGCAACGTGAGAAATGACGCCAATCATACGTCCGGAATCTTGTAAGTCAATAAGCGTATCAATCGCCTTATTTAATGCTTCTTCATCGAGAGAACCGAAGCCCTCATCAATAAACATCGTTTCAATACGGATATTACCTTGAAAGCTTTGAATGACATCTGCCATCCCAAGGGCAAGACTTAAAGACGCATTAAACTTTTCTCCCCCTGATAATGTTTTGACATCTCGTAATTGATCTGTATAAGCATCATACACATCGAGTCCCAGCCCACTTTGCTTGGCATGCTTTTCTAAACGATCTGAACGTCGTAGCTCAAATTGACCGTTGGATAAATGATAAAGTCGAACATTTGCCGCCTCTGTAATTTTATCTAAATAATTGATTTGAATATAACGCTCAAAAGACAGCTTTTTCACATTCTGTCCATTTAACATTGCATAGAGCTCCTTTACTCGCCCCGCTTCTTTCTCAAGTAAATGAATCTCCTGTTCGGTCTCCTCAACCTTTTTGATAAAGTTTGCACAAGCCTTTGCAAATCCTTCCATTTGTTGCAATACTTTAAAAGCTTCCTCATATGTGACACGAAGCATCTCTAACTTTTCTTCCATGGTCGTTAAATCTTGCTTCTCTTGCCCTTTAAGATGCTTCTCCCCCTCAGTAATTTGTACTTGTAATGTGTGGATTTGTAGTGCATATTCATGGCAAGATTTCCGTAAAGCTTCTATTTGCAACGCGCTCCGCTTCCCAGCAGCAAATTCATCATAGCTTTCAAACCCTGCTTCCTTCATACTCACTGAAAATTGCTCGCGTTTTTCATCCATTTTCAGCTTTAATTCCTGAAAAGCCTGTTTCGCTATTTCTGCGGTCATTCTAGCATTATGTGCGGCTTCCTTGGCAGATTGCAAATTTTGCTGGCTATTATTCCACGCAGTTTGTAATGCAAGCTTTTGTGATCCTATATGAGCGATGGCCTGTTGCAATGCTTGTAGCGTCGTAAGATTTTCTGGAATATGCTTTTGCTGCTCTTCCACGACTGCTTGTTGTTTCATCAATTCCTTCGTCTTCTCAATTAAATATTGCTCAAGTTTTATTTGCTTTTCTTGTAGCTGCTCCATTCGCGCATGATGATCCTTTTGTTGCATACGTACATCAGATAATTGATGGCTCACTACTTTTAAGATTGTTATTTGTTGCTCTACGTTTTGCAACGAAGCTACAATTTGTGCTTGATTCGATTGATTAATCGCATTCGTCTCTAACTGTTCTAGCGCCTCTTGTAGAAGATGCTTTGTAGAATTCAATAAAGCTTCTTTCTCTAAAAACTTGCGCTCATCAGTACTAGCCTTTCCTCGTAAAGCCTCCACCTCTGCTAATTCAATCATCTCTAATTGCTCACGATGTGTTTCGAGGTGTGTTGTACTACCACACACTGGACAAGGCTCTCCGTCCTTGAGTTGCTGTGCTAAAATACTTGCCTGACTCGCAATCCATTGTTGCTCCAGTTTTTGAAGAGCCTGCTTACTTTCTTGATAATGGCTATTAGCAGTAGCTACATCCTGCTCCACCGTTGCAACTGCTCTCGTGTATTTTTCAACTTGCGCTAGTAATGATACTTGCTCTTTTAACTTAGGTAGCTGTTCTAAATAACTTTCATATGGCTCCAGTTGTTTTTCATATTGTTCAATTGTTTTTGTTAACTGCTGAACTTGCATTTGTTCTGTTTCTACGATTTTACTATTATCGTCTACTGCTAGCTTGGCTGTTGCAACATATTGTTCAGCTATTTGCAGCTGCTGCAGATTATTCTCATACGTCTCGAACGTCGGTAATAATGCCTGTAGCTGTAATTCCTGTTGTAAAACGTGTTGACGCTCAGGTTCTTTCGCCTCTTCAACGTTAAACTTTTCCTGCGCTATTTTTAACTGAGCTTCTGTATTTTTCTGCTCTGTCATTGCTTGCTGATAGGATTGTTCTTTACGATTTTGCTCAGCACGTAAATCGATACATTGTTGCTCAAGTATGACAAGACGCTCTGCTTTTTCTGCTAATGCAATTTCGCGTTCTTTTGCGCTATATATATCTTGTTCTTGTAGCAATGCTTGTAGGCGATTTTGACGATTAGTTTGCTCATCAAATTGCTCATTCAATGTTTTCGCTCTGCTGTAAAATTCCTGCTCTTTTTGATGATGCGCATAAGCCTCTTTATAGCGTTGCAATTCCAATTGTATACATTCCGTATAATAGGTTTGCTCCTCTTCCAGAGCCTTCTTCAGCTGATGCATATTGTCAGTATTAGTAGTAATGCAAGTAAATAAAGATGACGAACGCTGTGGTAAAGCACCTGCAATTTGGCCAAGAAGATGTTCCTTTAATTGTTGAGCATGCTGTAAATCACTTTCCGCCTCTTTTCGTTTCGCATCAAGTCTTTTTGTCATCGCACCAAAGCGATCTGTTTTAAAAATTTTGCGTAAAATAACTTCTTTATTTGTAGAATCTGAGGTTAACAGCTTGCGAAATTCACCTTGTGGTAGCATAACAATTTGACTAAACTGATCCTTTGTGAGGCCGATTATATCCTGTAGCTTTTTATCTACCTCAAGCGTTTGCTGCTTTTCTACAATATTGTAATCAAGCGTGTTTCCTTTGATTTCAGCCAGTTCAATTTTCCTGCCAGTGACACTTTTGTTCGTTGCTTTAATATGGCCTGGCTGACGTAAAATTTGATAGATTCTATCATGCATTTCAAAAACGAGCTCCACTGCAGTATACACATCATCATCCGCAAACCCGCTTCGAAGCATAGCAGTATCCTGACGATCTTCACCGCTACCCGATCCGTAAAGTGCATAGCATATCGCATCAAAAATCGTCGTTTTCCCTGCGCCTGTTTTTCCGGAAATCGCAAATAGACGATGTTCACCAAGCTGTTGAAAATCAATAACCTCTGTATTTTTATATGGACCGAATGCAGTAATCGTTAACTTTAAAGGCTTCATTTTACTGTCTCCCGCTCCTCATCTAATAATTCTTGTAGCATCTCTGTAAATAGACGTTCTGTATCTTGATCTGGCTGTACGCCAATTATATCTGTAAAAAATGATCGGAATAAATCGATGTCTTCTATTTTCTCTGTCTCAATCGTCTGAATTTCATGTGATACGTCTTGGCGTGCTACTTTGCGCTCAACATGCATCGCATGAGGAAACACCGTACGGATACGTTCCATCGGCGAAGTTACTGACGTAGCATCTGTTAAACGTACAAATACATAATCATCACTAGGTGGTAGTTGTAATAAATCATCCATTAAGCCCTCTACCACACGTAAATCCCGTCTCGCTATAAACTTACGTTTTGTGACAGTGACTTCCCCTTGTGCATCTAGCTCCACTATTAAAAAGCCCTTCTCATGTAAGTGCTCAGATAATGAATACTTCAAAGGAGAACCGGCATAGCGAATCGTTTCATTCAACACAAAATGTGCTTTATGCAAATGGCCAAGTGCTGTGTAATGAAAAGGCTTAAACAACGCTGCATTTATGCAATCCGAGCCTCCTATTGATAAAGGACGCTCAGAATCACTCGTGTTCGCTTCCTCTTCCCCATACTTCGTCACAAAGGCATGTCCTACAAAAACATTACGTTTTGTTGGATCTAAACTTTGACCAATATGGTCGATAATTTTTTCCATCGCCTCTTGATGAGATCGAATGGAATCATCCTCTAAAATAGTCCGTACTGAAGCCGGCTCTGCATATGGTACGAGGTGAAAATGTACTTCACCATAGTCGTCATGGAGTACGATCGGCGCATGATCTTTCGTAAATTGGCCTTTAATATGTAATCCACTATCACTCATTAAACTACTGCCAAAGTTCAATCGACCTGCACTATCATGGTTCCCCGCTACCGCTAACACAGGGATTTTTTTATCAAGCACAATTTCCGCCAAAATATCATTTAGTAAATTCACTGCCTCAATAGGAGGCATCGATCGGTCATATAAATCACCTGCTATAACGATAACATCCGGTTTTTCCTCATCAATCGCTAGCATAAATTGCTGTAAAATATAATGTTGATCCTCCGTCATATAGACGCCTTGTACAAGCTTTCCTAAATGCCAATCTGCTGTATGAAATATTTTCATTCTTTGCGCCTCCTGTTTTTTTATTTTATCACGGCTGATGGATTGATTGTTTTTCCTTTTATTAGTTTGATAAAGGTTCCTTATCATAACGCGGGGAACTAAGGGAGCCGGCTATCCGTCGCCCTGAGGGGGTTCCTTCCATCGATTCGGCGATTCTTTCCGTCACTCCGACAGTTCTTTCCGTCGCCCGGCAATTCTTTCCGTCGCTCCGACTATTCTTTCCGTCACTTATAATTTTATAAATATTTAACATAAAAAAGAGCATCACTGTCGATGCCCTGTTACAAATAGTTATGATTAAAACGTGTTGCTCTTACCTTCTCCATAAAAGCAGCGTATCCTGTAAAACCTTGAATGGCACGCGCAGTAGGTTTTGGCTTTTCATTTTCTTGCTCTTTTGCTTTTTGTTTCTGCTCTGCCTTTGCTAGTTTTTCTAATATGTGCTCGAATGACATAGGGTTCGGCTTTGGCAGTTCGTTTGAAGCAATGGCTAGTGCTTTATTTCCGCTATATTCATGTAAAAAAGCATTTGCCATTTGGCGATAGCCTTCAAAATTTGGATGGACGTCAGAGATATTGGGTAAAAAGTTTCTAGCGTTTATCCCAAAAGCATTATAGACGTCTACATAAACTGCTCCAGCATGCTCTGCCTGTTGCTGTAAAATCTTATTTAGCTTTACAAGCTGTGCATTTGTGCCTTCTTTTTGCGTAGCATGAACATTTGGATAAGCAAAATAATAGCCCATTACATAGACCTTTGCCTTAGGTGCTCGCACTTTCAACTCTTCCAAAATCTCCGCCATATTTTTTCTGGCAATGTTTAATGCATAATCCGTTTGCAGCTGCGTAAAGGCTAATGTACCGGCAGTTGGATTGACCTGCACTAGACGCAGTAAATCGTTGGCACCTGCCGAAACAGTAATAAGTGTTGCATTAGCTAGTAAGTCACTTGCTTCCTCTGATTGTACTCGTTTCAAGACATCAGCTGTTGTATAGCCTGGGAAAGCGAGCTCCTTTGTATAGAAGCTCAATTGCCCAGACATTCCTAATTTCATGGCGATTAAATCACTGTAGCCTGTATCAATTTGTTGGTAAGGCGTTTGACCAGCCGCCAAGGAATCTCCAATTGATAGGTAGTTTTCAGTCTGAGCAAAAGCAGATGAAACACCTAATGCCATTATGAGTATAGCTGCACCAATTAGTATGCTTAGTAATCGTTTCATCTGCTCAGCTCCTTTCTTCAAATGAAGAACTTAAAATGCCCAGCTACCTTTGCGGAAAATTGGCTCTACAGTTCCATCTGGTAAAATACCGTCAATGTCCATCTCACCGCTACCAATCATAAAGTCCTCATGTGTCACTGAAATATTGGCACCTAGCGCTTCAAGCTGTCCTTTTTCTAAATCTCTTCCACCTTCTAAGCAAGTTGGATAAGCTTCGCCAATCGCTAAATGGTTCGATGCATTTTCGTCAAACAATGTATTAAAATATAAAATCTCCGATGCTGAAATTGGGGATTCGTGCGGTACAAGTGCGACCTCACCTAAATAACAAGAGCCTTCATCCACATTTATAAGCTCCTGTAATAAATCATGGCCTACCTGTGCTTCAGCCTTAACAATTTTTCCTTCTTCAAACGTTAGTTTAAAGCCATCGATAATATTCCCTTGATAAACTAATGGTTTCGTATTGCTGACATAGCCATTTACACCTTGTTTCATTGGTAACGTATAGACCTCTTCTGTCGGCATATTAGCAATAAAGGTAGTATTATCTGGCGTTTTACTACCCCCAGTAAGCCATTTATGCTGTGGCGCTAAAGCAATTGTTAAGTCAGTGCCCGGTGCTGTATAGTGAAGCTTTGCATATTTTTTATTGTTCAGCAGGGCCGCGCGAGATTCTAAATTTACTACGTGCTCACGCCAGCTTTCAACAGCATTGCCTTCACCGATACGAACAGTTTTAAAAATAGCATCCCATAATGCTGGTACTTGTTCCTTAGCCGCTAAGTTTGGGAATACCTTCGATGCCCACTTTGGTGAAGGGACAGCAACGATCGACCAAGCTATTAAATCCTTCATTACGGCGTTACGATAGTTTTTCAGAGCAGCTCCCGATACCTTTTGATGAGTAGCTAGGCGATCTGCTGAAATACCTGCTAATTTATCAGGGTCTGCAGCATCAATCAATAAGAATGCCCCTTTACGTTCGATTACCTCATCACGCATTTTAACTACCCATTCTGGGAAACGATTAAATTCTTCATCTGAAGCATGCTCAAAGTAAGCACGATCCATTTCATCATCTGAAAAATTAACATGAACACGTCCTGCACCAGCTTTATAAGCCTCTTTTACGACTAAACGGGCGAAATCTAATGCTTCCACGGAAGTATTAACTAATAAGTATTGCCCAGGTTGAATATTGACACCGACTTTTACCGCAAGTTCTGCATATGCTTGTAATTTTTCTTCAAACGTCATATTATTTACCTCGCTTCTGTCCAATTGTTTTTGAATTACCCTCCACTAGCTTGCCTTCATGCCATATTTTCTGTACAGGTTTCGCAGAAATTTCTCTTGTCCATTTTTTGTACGTTTTCTCATCACGATAAGATAATAACGTTAATACTTCACCATCTGCTCCAGCACGACCTGTACGTCCAGAACGATGCAAATACTGCTCAATTGTTCTCGGTACATCAACATGAATAACATGTGTTAAACCTTCAATATCTAAACCGCGTGCAGCAATATCTGTAGCGATTAAAATACGCGCGTCACCTTTACGGAATGCATCTAACGCCTTTTTACGTTCTTCTTTCTTCATGTCAGAATGTAATGTCACAATCGGTGCCGAACGATATTGTAATTTCGTTTCTTTCATTAGCAATTGATCGATATTGTTGACGAAAGCAAGTGCACGTAATCCTTCTGTATGTGATAGTCGACGTAGGAAATCAGTTTTATCTCGTTCCTCTACTTTCACGAAAGAGTGTACAACTTTACCAACCTTTAACATATCCTCAGGTTTAATTTTAAAGCGTACTGGCTCAAACATCATACGACTAGCCACTAATTCAATTTCCTCCGTAATTGTTGCTGAAACAACAACTACTTGTCGCCCATATGCTGACCCTTCGATAAAAGATTTCACGACAACACGATATTCACGACTTAGTAACTGATCGCACTCGTCTAAAATAACTGTTTCAATTTCTTTTAACTTTAGTTTTCCAGCACGCGCTAATTCATTTAATCGGCCAGGTGTACCTACAACGATCGTCGGTTTTTTCTTTAACTTTTCTATTTGACGTGCAGAGTTCGCACCACCAATTAGTTGTTGAACCGTAATATCAGAACCTGCTGTCCATTCGCGGATAACCTCTACAATTTGCATTGCTAGCTCCTGTGATGGCGCTACGATAAGTCCTTGTGTTTGTTTTTTTGAACCGGTTACTTTATTTAATAAAGGAAGTACATAAGCTAAAGTCTTCCCCGACCCTGTCGGTGACTCGGCTACAATATCTTTGCCCTCAAGCATTGCTGGAATCATTTCCTCTTGAATTTTCATCGGCTCTTCAAATTTCCATTTTGCTTGTAAATCTTCATTTAATAAATTTATTACTGACATGTAATTTCCCACCTTCTATCTGCTTGACACTAGTTTAACACACTAATCATTTTCCTACTTCATATGTACGTAAACCTTTGTATAATCGTTTCAAAAATGGGGTTTTCTTAATCTCCCTACAGATAAAAAAATCTGCACGACTCATCACGGGATTTGCCAGCCTTCAAGCACTTTATAAACTTGAGATTTTTTGAAGGTTTACAACTTACCTGCGAAAAGTGTGCAGATTTTATTTGATTAATACGCTTGTTTATCTACAATTTCATAGCCACATGCTAATATAGCACGTTCTGCTAAAACGATTAATGAGTCGATATATTTGTCACTTAGTTTTAAATCTCGATTGACGATTGATAATTCAGTACATCCTAATACAATACGATCACAATTTAGTACAAGCATTGCTTCTTCTATCGGCTGCCAATCCTCCCAAGAGACATCTTTTCCAGCCTTTACATAATCGTAAATAATAGACATGACTTTCTCTTTCATCACATCGTCTGGAACAACAGGTGTTATACCAAATTCCTCTAACGCATCTTGATACATGCGTGAGGTTAATGTACCCGTTGTCGCTAAAATCCCTACACGCTCTGCCCCTAAGTCAGAAGCGCGCTTTGCTGTTTCCCTTATCATATGTAAGACGGGAACTGGAGAACCTTCAACTATGTCATCGTAAAAGGTATGTGCCGTATTACATGGAATAGCAATGACATTTGCTCCAACAGAAGCAAGCTTTTTAGCATCTGCGACTATCACTGGTACGGGATTTTCCTTTGTACTATCTAAAATAAAGGCAGTACGATCAGGAATATTCGTATCATTATCAATGATTGTATGTAAATGCTCCTGATCTTTCGTTGCCTTCGTACGTCTTACAATCATTTCACCGATAAACATCGTTGCTAGTGGACCAACGCCACCTATTATACCTAAAGTTTGTTTTTTCATTAGTTCGACAGACCTTTGTTGTTAAAATATTTCTTATATTGGCGATAAAAGCTTAAATTATCTAGCGTTATATTTAACCAACGCTTCGCATTCATATCCTTATAATTAAAGATGGAGTCCGTAGCCATTCCTTGGCGAATAAGACTTTTCGCTTCAATTACAAGCTGTTCATTTTGTACATATTTAAAGAGGACACCGTTCGGCACAATTGTCCAAAGATGCTTGTTCTGAACATATGTTAGCTGTTTCTTACTTCCGCGGATAAAATCATCCGCAACATATTGCATTAAATTATAGCCACTTGCTGTCACATAATAATTTGAAAGTTCATTATGTAATTCAATACTTAATAACTTATATTGACCGTCACGTTCATCGTACTTCATATCAAACGTGGCAAAGCCTTGGAATTGTATTTCCTCTAGAAACAATTTTACGCGGTCCATTAAGTCTTTATCGTATGCTGTCATGATGGCTACATAGCGACCAATCCCCTCTGGGGAATGCTCCTCTAAAATTGGGTTACCTACAGATAATAGCTGTACCTTACTATCTTGCCCAACATAAGCATTTACGACGTACATATGAGCATCTTCGCCAGGAATATATTGCTGTACCATTAAATCATCTCGGTATGCCGATTCCTTATAAATGGCATGGAAAATAGCATCCTTTTCGTCGTTATCTTTAGCAATATACACTTTTTTCTTGCCTGGAAAAATACATGTAGCATACTTTGTCATATTCAAAGGTTTAATGACAACTGGGAATTCAAAAGGGATGACAAATTCCTCGTAATCATTGACGGTGCAAACATGCATTGCCGGATAGTGAAAGCCGAACTTCGCACAAAGTTCATACATGCTCTCACGCGTTAATAGCTCGTTAGCAAGGTTTGCATCCACATAAGGAATTACAAAATCCTCTGCTAGCTCCGCTTTATGTTCTACGATTTTTTTTACGTAAAATTCATCGCAGGCTAATAACAGCAATTTTTTACCTGCAAATTCCTCTGCAATTGCCTTTAACGCAATGACAAAACGTTCTTCAATATGGAGTCTTGGAACTTCACGAAATATTAATAAATCACTCTGCTGTATTTTCTCCATATTCGTATGATTTAATGCAAGTGGTTTAACGCCATAGGACTCGTAAAATGCTCTTGCCATGCCGTAAGCATTCATTTCATCTCCTAATAAAACCGGTAAAAAAGCGTGCTCAATGGCCATTCTACTCAACTCCCTTTAGCTTTTATTAGGCTCTCATATAACGTGGGGGCATCCCCATTAACAAGCCTTTTTTACAAGTGTAACATACTTTCCTTGTACGCCTTACAACTCTTCTTTGAATCATTTATGAACGGCTACAGCTTGTTCACCTAACTCTTTATAGCTTTTAAAAAACTGATCCACATTATAAGTGACAAAGCCTTTTAATGGGTCCATAACAACAACTTTATCGCCTAAATGCCCAGTTAAAACAACAGCATGCAAGTTCATATACGCGGCATGCAGCACTTTTTCACCTTCATAGATCCAGCCCTTAGCTAGCTTTCTTTGGGGCTCTGATAAATCTAATGTAACCCAAGTTACAACAGGGACTCCCTCCCGAACAAGCTGTAAAATTTCGTCCTGCGAGGCACCACTCTTATTTGTCACTCGTAAATCTGCTTGTTTATCTGCTATTACTGCCTCTGCGGCTTTGACAATCGGAGCTGCAAAGACATACATACCATGTGCTTTATCACGAGGATTTCCTGCAAAAGCCTGTGCCGGATTTGGACCAAATCGTTGTCCGTCTATAGTTCTAATTTTTTGCTTTGGTAAATAGTTATCAGCCATTTCTAGCTTCGTAACGTCTAGCCCATAATAATTTAATACAGCCGTTAATGATGTTATTTCACAGCCATGTGGTAGTTCAGGTTTTTGCATAACAACTGGTACATCCAGCTCTTGCTCGTCCCTTGAAAAATGTGTCTCCAATCGATAATACGGCTTTGTCGCATCATATGTAAAATTTTCGATTGTCGTATAGCCATCATTTTTCGTACTATTTTCAAGCGTAGTTGCAGCTATAGCATATTTTCGTCCCGCTATTAGCTTCGAAAATATTGCTTCACCCTCTTCAGAGCCAACCGCATCCTCTACTACCTCACCTGACTCTACATCTGTAGCAGTAATATACAGGTTAGGTATGGGCGCACCACTATTAAACTCTACCGTTAACACCGTTAATCCTTTGTTTTGTATTTCCTGCTGCGAAAACGGATGGCAACCCGAAAGTAGTAGCATGATTATCATTAAACCTATTAGTAAAAGGCGTTTATCCCCCGTCCACAAGACAAATTCCGCTCCTATCTTGTTTGAAGACAATTACTTCAATTCTATTATTTCAATTTGTCGCAGACTCTATTATACGCTAATTTCATAGACGTTCCTATTTTTAACTTCTATTAGCGGTTGTCCAAACACTCTAAGAACGTCACGTCACGTGGCAATTTATCTGTGCGAAAGCGAAGCGACAGCAACAACGACTGAGTAACCAATTTCATGCAGCTGCCGCTACGATAGCACTACGCTTGGCGTCATAAATATCTGTTTACCTAAAGCCTCGAACGCAATTGCGCACCAGGCCTAACCTATTTCCCCTACACAAAAGCATCTCTATATTGTGCGTCTGATTAAGGTATTACTTCGTTTGCTATTTTCATATTTTATCAAACTGTTTTACACGTTATGGCGTACTTACTCTTGGTCGTAATGTATGCTTCAAAACTTTCCCAGAAGCATTACGTGGTAATTCAGTTAAAAATTCAATTTCATGTGGCACTTTATACTTCGCGAGCTGAGTCCGACAATACGCCAATATCGCCTCTTCATCGGAAGACTTACCTTCCTTCAATACGACAAACGCTTTCGGAACTTCGCCATATACTTCATGTGGAAAACCGACAACGGCAGCCTCTAAAATTTCTGGTAGTTGATATAAAACCTCTTCAACCTCGATAGGATAAATATTTTCGCCACCTCGAATGATCATATCTTTTTTACGATCAACAATATAGAGATAACCGTCTTCATCAAAACGCCCTAAATCTCCTGAATAGAGCCAACCATCTTTAATGGCTCTAGCTGTTTCTTCAGGATTACGTAAATAACCTTTCATAACTTGTGGTCCTTTGACACAAATTTCTCCTACCTCACCCGCTGGCACCGTTTCACCAAAGCTATCAACAACACGGACGTCCGTTTGGGCTAATGGTTTTCCCACTGATCCAATCTTTGTCAATGCATCAGCATCTAAAAGAGAAGTGGTGGCAGGAGTATTTTCAGTTTGTCCGTACAGGTTTTGTACTTTCACATTAGGAAATGCCTCCTTCACTTGCTTAACAAGCTCATAAGGCATCGGTGCCGCTCCGTAACATAATAAACGTAAATTTTTAAATGTATGTTCCTTAAAGTTAGGTGTATTTAAAATAATTGTATACATTGACGGAACACCAAAGAAAATTGTTGAATCTGTAACAACTAACTGTTCTAATGTGTTAGTCGAAGAAAAAGCCTCTTCTATAACTATTGTACCGCCTTTATAAAACATCGGCATCGCAAATACATGAAGACCTGCACAATGAAATAAAGGCGTACAAATAAACATTCTATCCTCATTGGTCATATCCATTGAGGACGACCATATGTCCGCAGTTGATACAATATTTTGATGAGTTAGCATTACTCCTTTTGGTTTACCCGTCGTCCCAGAAGTATACATAACAACACTAGTATCATGAGGCTCCAATTTGATAGCTTTTCTTTGACCGGGATAGTTTTTAATGACGTCTTTCATTACATCGAGCCCTACAATATGTTGAAACGGATAGCCAATAGTTGCAAGTACATCCTCTAACCTTTCATCATAAATAAGTCCTTTAGCTTCTGAATGATTAAAAATAAATTCGACCTCTGGAGCTGCTAGTTTTGTATTAATGGGCATGACAACATAGCCTGCTAACTGAACACCGATATAAGCGATTAAAAATAAATCTGAGTTGAGCGTATATAATGCAATTACATCATCTTTTTTAAAACCTTGCTCTTGTAAGTATGCAGCGAATGTTTCGGCACTTTTATAAAACTCACTATAGGATAGCTTTGTCCCATCGTAAACTGTTGCAATCCCATTTGGTTGCTGCATAGCATATTTTTGTAGCATATCTGTCATTAACATCGTCATCATAAGCCCCCCAGATTAATAATATTCATGTCCTTCATAACATGTAGGATTATCTTGAAGATTCAGAAAATTACAATTATATTTTATCAATCTATGAAATTGTTGGCAATTTTTCTATACTTATTAAGGCTCATTTTGTTAAATCATAGGTCATGCGGAAAAATTGAATCGAGGGAGACAAATAACTCTTTGAGATTAGCAATTGAGGAATGCAGGCTAAATGATAATGCCTTTGTACAAATATCTATTGGCCTAAGCGGCTCATCGGACAATTCTAGGAAAGTATACAGCTCAGAACGGGAATTAACTCGACGTTATGGTCATGTACCAACATATAATCCATATGTAACTAAATATATTTATACATTTTACTTTTCTATCAATTTCTGTTAGGTGTATGATATTTGTATAATGATTAACTTCTTTCAACAAATGTCTTTTGAGCGAAAGTGTAGCTTCGAGAGATTACTTGTCAGTAGGTTTCACACATTTGCTGAAAGAAGTTTAAGCCCGGCGGATGTCACACAATTATGCCGAGGCATAATTAATGAAAGGCATGATTTAAAATGCTGTACGCACTTTTAGGAGATTTACATTCTAATATAGAAGATACTAAGGCGGTTCTAGCCCATATTCAGCAAACTGCGGAAGATGCAAAGGTATTGGGATTAGGTGATTTATACGAATGTACTGTAAGTAAGAAAAAGGCTCAAACAATGTCGGGTATACCGCTACAAAAAGCTGCAATAGTAGAAAATGATTTTGAAAATTTACTAACATTCCCCTCTATTCGTGGCAATCAGGAAGAGCGTATTACACGTGTAACTGGCATTGAACGATTTACAGAGTTACCTGAAACTATGGAGATTGATGGTGCAACACTTATGCATGGACATCAATTCAAATGGAGTGTTACTTGGCAACCAACATTTCCGCCATTTACAAAATCGCTTCTTTTCTTCGGGCATAGTCATGAATCAGGTCTTTATCATCGCAATAAAAAGCTACCTATTCGTATTCGCTATGGCCAACCAATCGCATTACAAGAAAAGCAATACGGTATCAATGTTGGATCGGTTGTTGATCATCGAGAGTGGTGTCTTTACGATAGTAACAAACGAACAGTAACATTTATGCGCGCACCTTCTGTTGAGAATGCTTGATTATTTTTCATCAAGCGTTTGAGTTTTGCTGTCATAAAAAAACGCTAAAATCGACTTTGACTCTAGCGTTTTTTCACTTTGTAAATGTTCCGTTCAAACTAGCAATTCTCGCAATCCTTTAAAGCATCTAGTAATTTTTCCATTTCGCAAATACGATCGCACATAGTTTGAATCATATTTCGAAGGATTGGTATTAATTCTTGGCAAATACAGAACCTTAAAACGTTTTGCGCTAGTCGAACGCCCGCTTGATGGTGAACAATCATTGCTCGCAGGAAGTTTATATTAATATTATTGGAAACTGGCGGTAAACTCATTGCTTGGAACATAGCCCCAGTAATTTCCTTAAAAGCACACATATAATCGTACAATTCACATTCCGAATTTTGTACGATACAGCATCTATTTTGTATCGCTTCGAGGCATTCAACAGTCTCCGTACTTGTTGCTATTATTTCTAACGCGAGATTTTGTACAAGTATATTTGTCGTGTATCGCAAAACATTTTCCGACAATCTAATAGCAGCTACTTGATGCGGTAATATTTGCTTAATAAAATTATCTGAAATACTACATGTAATTGTCACATAGGTCATGCCCTGAATCATTTTATCGAGGATCCTTTGGTTTTCCTCTAAATAAACCTTTGTTACATTACTGAGTAAAACTGTTTTAGTCATTAGACACACTCCTTTCAGAGTAATATATGTCCGATAGGTTGTTGTGCGGTAGACAATTGTACCAACTGATCTCTATTGTTTTGTAACAGCATTAAAATATTTTTAACTTCTTTCTGCGAGTGTTTTCTGTACGACAGCGAAAGCGATGCGTCAGCGCAATTATGTCGAGGCGAGGCATAATTGATTGCACGAAGAACCAACAGAATCGTGGAAGTCGTGCATAGAACAAACTAAAAACGTGGATATGTTTAATCTTTTTTGTATGTATCCAGGCACTTTTGACAAATACATTGCTCTTTAGGTACTGCTTCAAGGATTTCTTTAGGGAAACTCTTTGTCATACACCAGCAATCCTTTTGCCCATTTACTACCCCACAATGATTATCTTGTCCACATAACGGGCAACGTTTTTCCTCCATTCGGACACCTCCATACATTTACTTTTCATTGTAAAGTAAAGTGAAGTTTTTATCAGTGATTTTTTCATCCTTACAAAATAAAAAAGGAGTACTTTTTCATACTCCTCCCCAATTAGCTTATTGCTTTTTCCCATGAATCTGTTGCTTTACTTCTTCGACATCTGTATCACTATATATTTCCGTACCAGCCCCACCTCTTTGGGCTAGCAGCTTTTTCACTTCATTATAAGATAACCCACCTTCTGCATTTTTTCTTTTTACTTCATTAATATTTGTTCCAGCAGAAGTAAACTGAGCTTCATTATGATCAGTCATACAAATCCCTACCTCCTATAATTCATCCGGCTGCAATTCAATTAATTCATCGCCTTCTCGTTCTACTCTTTTATTGAGCTCTCTAACCGGTATAGGATCAACCGTTTGCATATCTTCGTGTAAATCGAAAAGACTTATATTATCAGAATCTACCATATCTGGCTTATCCTTACTCGATAAGTTCATAAACATCTTTTTTTCATGTGGTATGTTTTTTTCTAAGTCCATCATTACTCACTCCTTTACTTATAGCATGTGCAGTGTTGGACAAATCATGTGTCTTTCGTTTTCGAGCTTTTATCGATGCGATGATATTCAGATATTTGAATGACCCGAACATGTCTTGTATGCAGCTCATGATACATCCCTCTACTATCTGTAAAGGATATATATTGATCTCGTTCACTGCGAACTAATGCCTCTGCCTTTTCCTGTGATTCTATATGGATAAATCTCCTTACATAATGTAGTTCATCAAAAAAATAAGTAATTTTAAATTCTTTCATCTAGATCTCCTCGATTACCGGATATGGTTTGTTACTGCTTATCATGTCCAACTAACTGTAGTTGCTATCCTTATAAAAATATAAAGGTATTTTCTATTTCTTCGGCATAACCTGTATTAAAGCAACCACTTTATAGGAGGTGATGATTTTGATCCATACAGTTAGAGCAGGCGAAACCTTGTCCCAAATAGCGAGAAATTATCGTACGCCATTAGCGTCCATAATGGCTGCTAACCCAGGGCTAGATCCGAATGTACTTTATATAGGACAACAAATCGTTATACCTGGATTTCCTAATCCAAATACTATCCCTTATAGAATAGATATTTCTACTGAAAATCGATGGCTACGATTATATAAGAATAATGTTCTTCAAAAGCAATATCCAATAGCAGTCGGTAGGATGTTACATGATACACCTACTGGCCATTTTATAATCATTAATAAGGATCCAAATCCTGGTGGTCCGTTTGGGACAATGTGGATGAGTTTATCTAAAGAACATTACGGAATTCACGGAACTAATAATCCTAGCTCAATCGGTCATGCCGTTTCACGTGGCTGTATCCGCATGCATAATAAGGATGTCGAAGAGCTCGCCAGCATCGTTCCAATCGGTACTGGAGTTTTTATTCATCCATAAAAATCTGCCAGACTAAAAACATTCCTAGATTTATCGGAATGTTTTTTAGTTTTATCGGTACATTATGCTGATTTATCGGAATAAAAAAAGCAACCTGAAACCTTCAGATTGCCATCATTTTATCAGCGATTTTTTGATGTTTATCAGCGATTTACCTGGTTTTATCAGCGATTCTTTGATGTTTATCAGCGATTTACTTGGTTTTATCAGCGATTCTTTGATGTTTATCAGCGATTCATCTTGCAAATTAACCTTCACCTCTAGATTGTGCAAGCTTCGATAAATAGTATTGCTCCTCTCTTAGCATATGATCCGCCATTAGAGCTGTAAATGTACCTAATACTTCTGCACTTAACTCCATCTCCTCTAACTCCCGTAAAAAAGTTTTGAATAATCCCATTTCTATATCCACATCATGATTAAAGCGAGTTAATGCGGGGAATGAGTCTATATTTGAACGCAAATATCCTGTAAGCTCCACTGCCTTTAAATAAAATTGTTCAAAATGTTGAGCAAAGGTAGTACTTTTTTGTCTCAACCTTCTTTCTACACCATCCAGATCGTCATGAATGATACCTGCATGTCCTGATGCATCTAACAGCCAGAGTAAATGATGATGTAGCTCATGAAAGATTGGCGGGACTTCTCCCTTCTTCAGATAGCTAAGGACATTTTGATACTCCTCTAATTCATTCACCATATGATTAATAAAAGTAGGTGGTAGATGGATATTAATATTTCCCGTTAATTGCTTTCTAAGCAAATAAAATTTAAATTGCTTTAGTTGTTCTACAGCTTCATCGACTGTAAGTGAGAAGGACACCGCATTACTGGCATCTATCGAATTAACATAAGCAAGAAGCTGAGAAAATTTGAGAATAAATGCGCTCGCTCTTTTAATATCCTCTGTTTCCGATGGATACAAGGAATCATGAATAAATTGAGAATGGTCTTTCAATATCCTTAGCCAAAACCTATGTTCAAACACTGCATGTTGTAAGTAATTCGACAACCAGTCATCCCCTTTATTCTTTACGTTCTTCTATTCTATTCTATTCTATTCTTCATGAAAATCTAATATTAATGCTAAACCTAAAATGGTCTTTTCGTATAGGATGAAACGCTTAAAGCTATACTACTAATGCTGAATTTTCATTAAAGGAACATACTGAAAAAAATTAGGAGGGGATATGCTTGTCCACAAAAGACAATACATTATCGATTTTCGCCTTAGGAGGCATTAATGAGATTGGCAAAAATATGTATGTAGTACAGTACGGGAATGAGATGTTAATTATCGACTGCGGCGCTAAATTTCCAGACGAAAGCCTACTAGGTATCGATTTAATAATTCCTGATATTACGTACTTACTGGAAAATAAAGAGAAAATCAAAGCATTAATTGTAACTCATGGACATGAGGATCATATCGGCGGTATCCCTTATCTGTTAAAAAAAATAAATGTCCCTATTTATGCAACACGTTTTACTCTTGGTTTAATCGAGCTAAAGCTGAAAGAACATAAGCTTTTAAGAGAGACTGAATTAATAGAAATTCGCTCCGATTCATCATTAAATTTCGGACAAGTTGATGTTGGTTTCTTTAGAACAAACCATAGTATACCTGATTGCTTAGGTATCGTTATAAATACACCCGAAGGAAATGTCGTACACACTGGAGATTTTAAATTTGATTTAACGCCTGTCAATAATCAGTTTGCAGATATTCATAAAATGTCCGAGATAGGATCAGAAGGCGTGCTAGTACTTATTTCTGAAAGTACGAATGCTGAACGACCTGGTTTAACTCCTTCAGAGAAGCTTGTCGGTGGTCATATAGAAGATGCATTTTTACATGCCGAGCGTAAAATTGTTATCTCTACTTTCGCTTCTAATGTTAATCGCATACAGCAAATTGTAGATGCAACGATTACGACAAATAGAAAGCTTGCCTTACTTGGTCGGAGTATGGTGAATGTTGTGGATGTTGCGCTTGAGCGAGGCTATTTAAACATTCCAGAGGATATGTTAATAGATGCTCGTGAGGTGAAATATCTTCCACCCGAAGAAGTTGTTGTGTTATGTACGGGTAGTCAAGGTGAACCATTAGCTGCACTCTCTCGCTTAGCAAATGGAAATCATCGTGAAGTGAAAATTTTACCTGATGACACAGTTATCTTAGCTTCATCCCCTATTCCAGGAAATGAAAAGGGTGTTTCACGGATTGTTGATAATTTATTCCAGCTAGGTGCAAAGGTTATTTATGGTTCGGCTAGTCATACAGGTATGCACGTTTCAGGTCATGGCTACCAGGAAGATTTAAAACTAATGCTGACGCTAATGAAGCCTAAATTTTTTATTCCGATTCATGGAGAATTCCGTATGTTACATCAGCACCGTTTGTTAGCTGAGTCCGTTGGTGTCAAAAGAGGGCATACATTTATTATGAAAAACGGGGATGTTGTAGATATTGAAAATGCTATGGCTAGGCAAACACGTAAAATCCCTTCAGGTGATACGTATGTCGACGGTATCGGAATTGGTGAAGTCGAAGGAATTGTTTTACGAGATCGCAAACAGCTATCAGAAGACGGCATGCTCGTTATCGTTATAACACTTAATAAAATAGATGGCACCTTCATTTCAGAACCGGATACAATTTCACGAGGCTTTGTTTATGCCAAAGACTTTGAGGAGCTGTTAACGAAAGTAAATGTTCTCGTCAAAGAAACGGTCAATGAGCTGCAGGAAGAAACTAAGCAGTCAATCCATGTCTTAAAAAGAGAAATGAAAAGAGCTGTCGGTCAATATCTATTTACACAAACAAAAAGAAAACCAATGATTTTACCAATAATTATCGAAATTTAACTCAGGCATATGTTTTATGATGTCTTTTGAATTAAAAGCATAGCGACAGGTACAATTATGCCTCGACATAATTGATGAAAGTCGGTGTGAAAGATGTTGACCTTTACACCGACTAAATTTATTTTAGCTAATTCCTGTGAAGATAAAGAATGATTATTGTGCAATTTTTTAATGCTCACCCTTAAAAATTTTATGTAGCATAACATCATAACGATGCTGAGCCTGATTAAACCCATGATGTAAACTTTTTGAGTGATTTTCTATTTGCATCGAGAAATTGTGAAAATTTTGTGGTAACACTTCTACAGCTGCCATTAAAGATTCTTTATTCTTTAATAAAAACTGAATCTTATTTAAAATTTGCACCATTTTCTGTTGAACAGCTAACATCGGGATATCTATAGGTATATCGTACAAATGATGCCATTCTTTATGAATTTGATACCATTTGAGAAAGTGTAATAAATAATCACTCAAAATAATTGTTTCATTTGGAATAATAGCGACGATATCATTTGTAATACACATTTCAGTTTCGCATTGATAAATATATTTATTTGCTTCCTTCAAATTAGCTTTCGTAAAAATGATGGTTTTAGCTGGTACTAGTGAACACTTTAAATGTTCTTTCAATGTAATATTAACTTTTGGTAATTGTTCAATATTACCATTTAGCATTAACTTTTTTAAATTTTCTGCTGTAATTAGGGGGACTCCGACGTTTGTAAAATACTTGTTCGTCGGTACTATTTTCCCCTCTTCTATTTTAGCAACTTCATCTAATCGATAACGCTTTACCATGCATGAATCCTCCAATCTCTAAAACAAGCTTCTAAGAATAAATCAACACCGTTTTACACATGGCTTTTCTCCCAATAAAAACTTACCATCAATCATTGTACCATTTTATTAGAACATTATCTCTATTATACCACTATAATGGTATAGGCATTTTTAATGTTTTTCACTAGCTTTTTACATAGAGGTGAATCATATGTCAGACTTTTTAAAGCTAGTAGGCGAACAACTCCGTATTATTAGGGTATCTAAAGGGCTTAGTCAGGAAGAAGTGGCAGAAAAAACGGGGAAACTAGGTTTTAGTAAAGGACGAATCTCAAACATTGAACACGGACAGTCTAATATCACATTAAGCACTTTAGAAACGCTAATGAAAGCATTAGATATTGCCCCTGAGGAGCTTTTTAATTTTCAAAAATTATCCGGTGTTACTGATATTGAAGAAAAAAATCTTATGCTTGATATACATCGATCAGTATTAAGGGAGCGCAATTTAGACGAAGTGAAATACGTAGTACGCATTACGAAGGATTTTTTAGATACTATTGATTCACAATCAAAGAAAAACAGCTCCAATAATCAATAACGTTGGAGCTGTTTGATGGCTAGCCTTATTTTTTCAACCGATATCATCCATTGGTGATGAGCCTGTTTTATCATGGTGGCATGCCATTGTTTTAACCATATAAAAGATCCATTTAGTCTACAACCAAATGGATCTTTTTTTACATTCCAAACTTTTGACGATAGCCACATTTTCTGCATAGCTCTTCTACAGCTTCTCTACGTGAAAATCCGTCGACAATATTATTTGCCCGTTGTCCTTGAACAATGTCTGTAAAGGATTGCTCATTCACATTTCCCAAATTAATAACGCCCTCACCATCAAGACAGCAAGGCACTACTGTACCGTCCACTAAAATAGCGGCTTGGCTTCGTAGTGCATGGCAAAAGCCTTTGCCTTCATCCTCCGCTTCCAGTAAGCTTGGCCACTTGAATTCATGATCCTGATTTAAATAAATATTATTAGCAATCTTTACCCCTTTACCAGGCTGCACTTTTTCTTCGATGCGATAATCAAGATTATATTCATTTTCTAGAATTTCAAGCGTTTCACGATTTCTCCGTGCTGCAATATCTGTTACATGATCCTTTTGTAAATTCCATAATCGATATGAAATAATCGTATTATAGTCTTTCGAAGCACGCACAAAATCTAATATATCCCCTAAATATTTCTCACGATTTTCTGATCCCTCATGACCGTCGAAGCTATGCAAAGAAAAATTGATTTGGCGTAAGGCTGGTTTCCCTAGTATCTTTTCACGATTCTTTTTAATCAGTGTACCGTTCGTTGTAATGTTAACTTTAAAACCTTTCTCATGTGCTGCGTCAAGTAGCTGATCAATACGTGGGTGTAAAAGTGGCTCTCCTTTTACATGCAAATAAATATATTTCGTATGAGGCCGTATTTCATCCAATATTTTATTAAATTGTTCTACTTTAATAAGCCCCTTTGCACGAGCGGTTGGTGGACAAAAGCTACATGCTAAATTACAGACACTCGTTATTTCTATATAAACCTTTTTAAATGTTCTCAACGTTATTTCACCGTTCCAGTTCTTCTTATATTCAAATCCTATTCATTTTATCAAATTTTACGATAAGGAACAGTTTTTCAGTCTCCATCCCCTCACATTATTTATACTTTTTAGGGCTACATGAACAAGTAAGCTAAAGAAAGATTAATAACATAATAGTAATGCTAAAATAAAGGAGGTGAAAATTATGCCTGATAAAGAACAATCAAAAGATCCATCTAAAAATCATATTACCATCCATCTTACTATTAATATTGGCAATAAAGAAATCCATTTTGAAAGGGCTGAAGGTGGAGGACAAATAAATAAGGATGTCGGTACTAAGGCCAATGAAGGCGGTCAAAATGCATAAATGGCAGTACTAGAAATACAAACCCCAAATTTGCTGATGGGAACGGCTGAAGCGGTATTGCTGGTGACAATAACGATGAAGCTGGCGGACAACAAGGCATAAAAGTAAGAGACAGTAGGGTGCTTCATAGTAAAAGTAGTGTAGATGAAAATAACAACAAATAAAGTTTACCGCTCTCATCGAACGCCTCCAGGAAAACGCCTTGGCGGAACATAGGCGATGAACCTTGATTCTGGACTGCAAAAAACTTCTATCTGCCGGGATATTTCATACCACAGATAGAAGTTTTTTCGTAATACCTCACACATTGCGTTTATAATTTTTTGTCCCATCATATGAATAAAGCATTGGCTTTCCATCTACATTTGTTTCTAGATGTACAGGACGACCCCATAGCTGATAAATATATGGCAAAACGTTTTCTAAATAGTGTGGATCGAGCTCCATCCCTTCATAGCCATGTACTAAATAAAGCTCTCCGTTTCGAAGGTAATCTCCATTTTTAACGACGATATATGGGAATCCCCCGTTTACACGCATCGATACGAGCTGATCTCGTACCATTTCATGCTCCTTATCTGTAATACGGTATTCACTGCCCTTTTTCTGGAACAAATATAGATCTTCACGTTTTGCTAAATCCTTCGTTAAATAGTTACGGATAAAAGATATATCCGATTCTATCTCTCTAACCTCAAACATTTTCTCTCGACCAGAGTTTGGCTGAACACCTTGCTTTCTCATCTCTTCCGTTGGATGATTATAGCGGTTCTCAATATCCTCAAAAATTTTCACACCAAGGTAATAAGGATTAATGGATGTTTTTGAAGGCTGCACAACACCTGCATTTAATTTCGCATATTCAATCGTTTCCGCTGTTGTTAGCTTAAGCTCACGCATGATGCGTTGATGCCAAAATGAAGCCCAGCCCTCATTCATTATTTTTGTCTCTAATTGTGGCCAAAAATAAAGCATTTCCTCACGCATCATCGTTAATATATCTCGCTGCCAGTCCTCGAGCTCTCGACTATGCTCCTCTAAAAATAGCAATATATCTTTTTCTGGCTTTGGCGGGAAGTGCTTTATTTTTCGCCTTACCGATCTATACTCACTTTCCTTATCGTCTAAACGCCAAAGATCATCATACGGTGACTTTACTTGAGGATTTTCCTCTTCAAGGTCATCTTCGGTATCCCAAGACAATTTTGGTCGTAAAAGGGAAGGATCGATATGCTCCTGAATCGCTAAAACCGCATCTAAAAACTGTTCGACCTCTTCCTTTCCATATTCTCTTTCATAGCCAGCTATCCGTTCAGCTGTTGCAGTCATACTCTCCACCATATCTCTTCTAGTATTGGAGAAGCGTACATTATTTTTAAAGAAATCGCAGTGCGCCAATACATGCGCAATAATCAATTTATTTTGTGTTAACGTATTAGTATCAAGTAAAAATGCATAACAAGGGTTAGAGTTAATCACTAGCTCATAGATTTGACTTAGCCCTAAATCATATTGAAGCTTCATTTTGTGGAATTGTTTACCGAAGCTCCAATGTGAAAATCGAGTAGGCATACCATATGCGCCAAATGTATAAATAATATCTGCTGGACAAATTTCATAGCGCATTGGAAAGAAATCTAAGCCAAAGCTTGAGGCAATTTCTGTGATTTCATCAATTGCTCGTTCAAGCTCGTTCATCTCCACTTTTCCGCCTCCTCCTTAACATGATTTAAGATTCATCTTTTTTGAAAAAGCTCTTTAAGGCATCATATACATCGCCTTTTTTTCTCAAAATATGATATCTAAATTTAGGATCATCTATTTTTTTGTAAGTGTACATAAGTGTAGAAAAGCGGTTATGCTGATTGACTTCACCATATCCAAACATGCTCGATACATCCATTAACTCTCCTACTAGCTTCAAGCACTTTTCATTATCCATCGATATATTTTCACCATCTGAAAAATGTACTGGATAAATATTATAGCGAGCGGGATTATACTTATCCCGAATTAGTTCCAATGCCTTTATATAAGCAGATGAACAAATCGTTCCACCGCTTTCTCCCTTCGTAAAAAACTCCTCTTCTGTTACTACTTTCGCCTCAGTATGATGCGCAATAAACTCAATTTCCACTGTTTCATACTTGGAGCGCAAAAATTTGGTCATCCAAAAGAAGAAGCTCCTTGCGCAATATTTTTCGAAGGAGCCCATGGAGCCACTTGTATCCATCATGGCAAGGACCACTGCCTTCGATTCAGGTTTTTCCACTTCATCCCACGTTTTAAAACGCAGATCATCATTATGAATTGGCGTAATGTCTGGTTTTCCTTGCATAGCATTACGCTTTAGCGCATTAAGGATTGTGCGCTTTTTATCGACATTTCCCATTAAACCTTTTTTCCGAATATCGTTAAACTCAATTTTTTCCGTCTTAATATCCGCTTTTTCTTTTTGCTGTAGGTTTGGTAGCTCAAGCTCGTTAAATAACACATTTTGAACCTCTTCAATGCTTACTTCAGCTTCATAATAATCCTGACCTGGCTTGTCACCAGCTTCTTTTCCTTTACCATTAGCCTGATTACCTTTGCTGGGATCACGTGCAACTACATCACCTACATTACTGTCTCCTTGACCTTGCCCAACATGCTTGGAATTATCATAGTTATATCGAATTTTATATTCATCAAGTGAACGTATCGGTATTTTAATTACCTCGCGACCATTGGACATGACAATACTTTCTTCACTAACTAAATCAGGTAAATTATTCTTAATAGCATCTTTTACTTTTTCCATATGCCGTTGCTGGTCCTGGTGCCCTTTACGATGGAGGGACCAATTTTCCTGAGAAATGGCAAAACGTTTATGATCGTTTTCAGTCATTTTTATCCTCACCCATCTATCAAATTCGCTTTTTCTATACTATGCTAGTCATGCGCTTTCTTGAACTTATATGAAGATAAAAGGAGTGCCCTAAAATGGGACACTCCTATTCATTCCTATCAATAGTCTTATAGTTTCCACTGAATAGGTCAAAGCACTAACGATTTAACAGACTACCAACATACTGCAATAATTCATTAGCAGACGTTGTATTATAGCCATGCTCATCAACAAGTCTTGCCACAACCTCATTAATCTTTTTCAGCTGTGATTCATCCGGCATTTTTGAAGATGTTGTAATTTTTACGACATCCTTAAGATCCGCAAATAATTTTTTCTGTATTGCTTCCCGTAATCTTTCATGAGAATTATAGTCAAAACGCTTACCTTTTCGAGCATAAGCAGAAATACGGATTAATATCTCCTCACGGAATGCTTTTTTGGCATTTTCCGAAATGCCTATTTGCTCTTCAATAGAGCGCATTAACTTTTCATCAGGATTCATTTCCTCACCAGTCAGTGGATCGAAAATTTTATTTTTATTACAAAACGCCTCTACATTATCGAGGTAATTATTCATCAATGTTTTCGCAGACTCTTCATACGAATAAACGAATGCTTTTTGCACTTCATTCTTGGCAATTTCATCGTACTCTCTTCGAGCAACTGCAATATAGTTCATATATTTTTCTCGATCTTCCTGAGAAATGGAAGCATGCTGGTCAAGCCCATCCTTTAGTGCACGTAGAACATCTAACGCATTAATAGATGGTATCTCTTTTCGAATAATAGCAGAAGAAATACGATTAATAATATACCGTGGATCAATACCGTTCATGCCTTCGTTCGGAAACTCTTTTTTAAGCTCCTCTAAGTCAACGGAATTAAATCCCTCCACATTTTCTCCGTCGTACAGTCGCATTTTTTTAATAAGATCCACACCTTGTTTTTTCGGTACTTCCAGCCTTGTTAGAACCGAAAAGATTGCTGCGGCCTTCAATGCATGCGGCGCAATATGCACATGTGACATATCGCTTTCTTTAATCATTTTTTCGTAAATCAATTCTTCCTGACTAACTTTTAAGTTATACGGAATCGGCATGACAATAATACGTGAATGTAACGCCTCATTCTTTTTATTTGAAATAAATGAACGATATTCCGTTTCGTTTGTATGCGCAACAATTAACTCATCTGCACTAATCAATGCAAATCGTCCCGCTTTAAAATTACCTTCCTGTGTTAAAGACAATAAATTCCATAAGAATTTTTCATCAAGCTTTAGCATTTCTTGGAACTCCATCATGCCTCTGTTTGCCTTATTTAACTCACCATCAAAGCGATAAGCACGAGGGTCAGATTCTGAACCGAATTCTCCAATTGTAGAGAAATCAATACTACCTGTTAAATCGGCAATATCTTGCGATTTTGGATCTGACGGCGTAAATGTTCCTATGCCCACACGTTTGTCTTCAGAAAAAGTAATACGTTCAATCATCACATTTTCAATACGTCCATCGTACTCTTTTTCAAGACGCATCGTATTTAAAGGCGATAAGCTTCCTTCAATTCGTATTCCATACTCCTCATAAAAATCATTACGCAAATGATGTGGAATTAAATGTAGGGGATCCTCATGCATTGGGCATCCCTTAATTGCGAAAACTGCACCTTCGTCTGTTCTCGAAAAATGCTCGAGTCCACGTTTCAACAAGGTTACTATTGTTGATTTACCACCACTTACTGGTCCCATTAATAACAAAATACGTTTTCTAACATCCAATCTTCGCGCTGCTGGATGGAAATATTCCTCCACCAGTCTTTCAATTGCTGTTTCAAGCCCAAAAATTTCTTGCCCAAAAAATTCATACATTTTTTGCCCATCGCGTTCCTCTACACCAGCACTTTTTATCATATTGTAGACGCGTGAATGGGCCGTTTGAGCAACTTCAGGTCTTTCCTTGATGATGTTTAAGTAATCTGCAAATGTACCTTCCCACTTTAGCCGATTTTCTTCTTCGCGATAGCTTTTCACTTTATCTAAAATGTTGATAGCCTTCCCTCCATTCAGGGCTTGATTTATAACATAGTATGAAGGAAATGACATTATGATACCCATTACTTTTTCTTTGTCTGAATTTCTTCTTATTGCCTTTAATTTTTTCCTCTGAAAAACAGGAATTTAAACGCTAACGATAAAAAGAATGAAAACTTTAAACGTATCGCCTTTCGTTTTTCGGCTTATTAGTTGATTGGAGTGGAGTGTGTGACTTTTTGGGGATCAGCATAATGGAATGAAGGCTTACATCCTGTTGCTGCCGCTACGTTACACTTCGCTTTCGCACAAAAAACATTGCTGCCGCTCGTCTTTCACAAAAATTGCTCATTTCTACCGCTTCATTTTCCCACAAAAAGTGCTGAATGAAGATAAAAAATTCGGTTATTCTAACGTTAGAAAGGAGGTCCACTATTTGAATCGCCATTTTATATTCCTTTTATTATGGATGTTATTATGGAGTTTTACTCCCTCTGTCGCTTTAGCAAAAGAAGAACCAACCCAAGAAGAAATTGTGCAACAACGTATGGCCCATTACGTACAATTTGATGAATTACTTATCCCATGGCATTTCTTAGCAGCCATTGATCAATATGAACGAAATTTACAATCCGTTCGCAAAGATATTCCGAAACGGGATGGTATCATTGCCATTCAATTTTCTGATGAATATTGGTCAGGTGCTTTAAATCCTGTACGAGATGATACTCGCCCAGAAACAATTAGTTACTTTGGCGGGATGGGACTAGATGGCAATGGTGACGGAGTTGCTAGCCCAAAGGATGATGCCGATATAATTTTCTCCATGGCTACATTTTTAAGTAAATTTGGAACAACTGATGAGGACTTTAAATTAGCTTTATGGGAATATTACGGAAGTGAACAGGCCGTAAATCAAATCTTCACCATTTCCAAAATGTATAGTCATTTCAAATCAACTGAGCTCGATGACCACACATTCCCAATTCCTACTAATTACGATTACAGTTATCGGAGTACATGGGGAGACAATAGGGGCTGGGGTGGACGCCGTATTCATGAAGGAACAGATATTTTCGCCAGCTATGGTACTCCCGTACTTTCTACCTCTTATGGAGTAGTGGAAATAAAGGGCTGGAACCAATTTGGTGGTTGGCGCATAGGAGTTCGCGATAATCATAACTCATATCATTATTATGCCCATCTTGGTAGTTATAATAAGAAGATTAATGTAGGCGACTTTGTCGAGCCTGGAACTGTTCTCGGTTATGTTGGTAGTTCTGGTTACGGTAAAGAAGGAACGTCCGGAAAATTCCCGCCTCATCTTCACTATGGCATTTATAAGTTCAATGGACGTACAGAATGGGCATTTGATCCATATCCTTCATTACTACAATGGGAACGACTAGCTAAAAAAGCAAAACAACAATAATAAAATGGCGAGATGAAGATGTGTTTTCTTTTCTGATTTGAGAGCGCTTGGTGCACTTGTGCAGCAAGTGCTTTTTTTAAATAGGAAAAAATACATAAAAACAATAAAAAATATCCATAATTGCGCATAAGACACTATATTTTTAACTACCTCCCCCATTAACACCAAAATATTATTGTACTAAAAAACTATTTTTCACTTTTCCAATAAAAGGGCTTATTTATCTAAAGAATTAGTTATAAAATAATATTTGTACTATAACAACAATTATATTTTATAGACCATTTAGCAAAGGGTGGGAAAAGATGAAAGGTATTTTTCAGTTTAAAACACTTAAAGCTCGAATATTAAGTGCATTTCTTCTTTTATTAGTATTAGTGGTTTGTTTTACAGCCTATTCTTATATTTCTAATAATAAGATGGAAGAACAAGCAGAAGGTTTAGTAAAAGAAGATTTACAAGTCTTAACGGCAAGTAAAAATTTAGCAATGTCTATGAGCGTTCGTCTCTCATCAGCTTTAAGTTATGTAGTATCTGGTGATGAAAAATACATAGAAACGTTTAATGAATATCGTAAAATCGCAGAGGAAAATAACAGTATTGTAGAGCAATACGAAAATACACCTGAGCGTGATGCGCTAGTAGAAATGGCACGTACATGGAGCAATCGCGTTAACACCGAAGTATTCGATGTTTATAAAAAAGGTGATAGAGAATTAGCATTAAAAAATTTAACAGCTATGAATAATCTTGTAACCGAAGTTCGTATTGGTTATGAAGACTTAGCCAATAAACGCTCGGATGCCATTACTACGGTAGGTGATGACGTTGTATCAACAAGTTTAAGCAATAAAACAGTTGGACTGATTGTTAGCATCGTATTGACAATCGCGGGTGTCCTAATCGCTATTGTCACTGCTAGAGATATTTCTAAGCCTATTACAATTGTCACAAAGCGTATGAGTGAATTAGCGGATGGCAATTTGCAACATGAACTACTTCCAGTAACTCATCGTGATGAGATTGGTCAATTAATGCTTTCCGCCAATGAAATGAATGAAAAATTAAAGCAAACGATTAGCTCAATCTATACCGTTTCCGAAACAGTAGCTTCTAGTAGCGAGGAGCTGGCCCAATCTTCGAATGAAGTGCAAACAGGTACAGAACAAATTACCGTGACTATGCAGGAGCTAGCCTCTGGCACAGAAACGCAAGCATCTACAGCAGGTGATTTAGCCGGAACAATGTCTTCTTTCCAACGTAGTATTCACGAAACAACACAGGAAGGCATTAAATTAAAAGAACATTCAAGTCATGTACAAGAACTAACAACAACTGGTAAAGACTTAATGATACAGTCAACACAACAAATGGCAGCTATTAATGAGATTGTGTTAAATTCAGTGAAAAAAGTTGAAGGCTTGAATGTGCAGTCGGCTGAAATTTCCAAACTTGTTTCTGTCATTGATGACATTTCAAATCAAACAAATTTACTTGCCTTAAACGCTGCCATCGAAGCGGCTCGCGCAGGAGAGCATGGTAAAGGTTTTGCAGTTGTAGCCGATGAAGTTCGTAAACTGGCAGAACAAGTACAATTCTCTGTCACTGATATTTCAACAATCGTCAACCGTATTCAAGGAGAAACTGGCAATGTAACAGCTGCTCTGCAATCCGGCTATGAGGAAGTAAAAAGAGGAAACGCCCAACTAAATCAAACAAACGAAACATTTGACCAAATTTCGGAAGCCGTTGAAGAAATGATCCTTAACATAAATACCATTTCAGGCAATCTTAATAAAGTTGCTCAAAATTCCGAGTCTATCAATGTCTCTATTGATGAAATGGCTTCTATTTCTCAAGAGTCTGCAGCTGGTGTAGAACAAACAACAGCAACAATAGAGGAAACTGCCGCTACTATGGAGGAAATTTCAAGAAGTGCAAATCAACTCGCTAGTATGGCTGAAGAGCTAAATATCCAATTACAGCAATTTAAAATTTAAAGTACAGGTTCTTAATTTGGAGAACGTGAACGTGTTAGGTCTTTAACAGAGATTTCTTTGTACCCCGAGCAGTTTGGTACACTTCGGTTCACTACTTAACGTTTAAAATATCAAGCTATAAAAAAGCTATCTCGACATTACGTTCGAGATAGCTTTCATTTCTACATATTAATTTATTGCCACTGTCTAATGGGTACCCTTTCAAGCTCATAACGTTTGATAATAACACTGATCTTCTGAAACCATTCCTCACATAACTGTAACGCTTCTTGATACTCATCCTCTTCTCTTGATATAGGCTCACCATTATCCAGAAAATCATATTCTAGAATAGGATCAGATAAGTTATCAGCGACAATTTTCAACGTCAATTGAGACACAGCGTTATCCTCAAGGTCCTCATCATCGAACTCCTCTTCTATATCCAGATCTTCACCAAGTAATGAACCACCTATTAAACTGTTGCTAGTCCTAGCAATATATATGTCGTCCTCTACTATAGCAACTTCATATATTTTATTGAATGAGATTTCTTTTTTAATCAAATCTTCTTCTAAATTTTCTCTACTTACGAGAAAAAGTGTATTTGTTGGTTCATTTAGTAATAAAGCATTTAAACAATCATTTGAGATGATGCAATGCGTATGAGGGATAGCCATAAGCTCCTCCTCACTCGCCTCTTTCATTTCATTTAATCTATCGTTATAGATATACCATTCTTTAACATATCGCATAATTCCTGCTATTAATACTCCTAAACCAATTAAAAAATAGATGTTGCTAAAGATAGCCGCTTCGACTAACTTTGCTAGTAATAAATAGGTCATTCCTAGAAATACAAGAAAAATGGTTTTCATCCATATCCCACCCTCAAAAAGATAATCGATAGGTTTATTTCATCCATGTTAATAGAAATTTTATTCTAATGATTATCTTTTCATTCTTAATTTCTGCGGGAATCCGTTCTTCTGTCATTAGAATGGAGGATATCTTGATTGCCCCATCACGTACAGCCTTATTATCTATGTGAAAACTTACTTTTTTTTGGCCAAAACAAGCTAGTGTTATTTTCCGCATAAAAAACATGAGGGCATTGAAAATCAATGCCCTCTTATTTCCGTTTTTATTTATCATAAATATCAATTTGAATGTTCCTTTAATTCCTCTTTACTGCCTACATTGTCTAAAGTCTTATCTTTTTCAATTTTATGCATCTCGAGAACATGTTGTGAAGGTGGAATAATCAAACTAACAATAACAATTGTAATACCTGTGATCACAACGCCTGAGAAAACAGGTGCCTGCCACAGCTCATTTAATAAACCTAAAAATCCCTCTGATTGGATAGGAAGACTAGGCACATGTGTTAAAGATGTAAGAATGTAATAAACTAACCCGACAGATATACTCGCCCAAACTGCAGGTGTACTTACTCGCTTCCAAAACGGCCCTAAAACGATTGGCCAGAAAATTGTTACGAATATAATATCCCATGCCAAGTAGGCTAAATCAATGACTTTCTGGAAGCTGACCGCTAAAACTAAACCAAGCAAAGCACTTAAAATAATAATAAGTCTTGAAAATTTTAATAGTTTTTTAGGATCTGGGTTACGATTAATAAAGTCTAAATAAATGTTTTTTGTGACAATTCCTGAAGTTGCAACATAACACGCGGCTACCGTAGACATTCCCATCGCTGCCATTGCTGTTAAAAAGATAGCTGCTAATAACGGTGGGAAATATCCTTGAGCAAAGGCAAGCATCAATGTCTCTGGATTTGTACTACCAGGATAAATCGTTTTGAACGCTTCTCCTAGCATACCCGGAATCCAGCTAATCGCGATAATAATAGTCCCAGCTATAATCATACTGCGCTGAGCTACTTTTGGACTTTTAGCCGCGGCTACCCGTTGTCCTAAGTCCACTGCCGGAATATCACCAAGTGCTAACACAAGATATAATGTCCAAAACTCTGCTCCAGCCTTATTGAAGAGTTCACTAATATTCCACCACTCCGGGTTAAATGTTACATCTGGGTAATAGAATAAGATAAAAATTGTGATCCCTACTATACCCGCTACTGCCAGTGCCCCTTGAACAATTTCCGTATAGGCTACAGCCCAAAGGCCCCCAATTACAGAATATAAGGCAGTTAATGATACAAAAAGTAATGCTGCTGGTACGAAATCAATTTGTAATAGCTGCTGAATAATATACGTGCCACCAACTGTTAACGCAGCAGCATTAAAGACACCAAAGGCAATCGCCATTACGACGCCTGTATAAGCCCCGAGCTTTTTACTGCCATATCTTAATCCATAGTAATCTGCTAATGTCCAGCCCTTTAATCTACGTAATGGCTTCGTCCAAATGAGTGCTCCAAGAATCATACAAGTCCCTAAACCACCCATTGTCGCTGAACCTTCAAAGCCGCCACTTGTATAACCAGAGCCTACTGCTGCAAAGAAGAATGGGGCTGCTAATAAGGCAGCCACTAGACTTCCTGTGACAACAGATAAAGGCATGCTCCACCCAGCAACAATTAAATCCTCCGCAGTATTAACTCGTTTGTATCCTTTATATCCAATGTAATAAATAAAAATTAAGTATAAGCTAAAGATCATTATATTTAACATAGTATTGCTCCTCAGTTTTTCACATTAACCGTTCATAACGACTCCGCCATTTGGTGTTAATACTTGACCCGTATAGAAATTCGCATTTTCTGAAGCTAAAAATAATACGGTCTTTGCGATTTCTTCTGGTTGAGCCAATCGTTTTAACGGATATTTAGCAGACTCTTCCTCTATATAATTCTCTCCAAATTCCTTCAGAATGTCTGTAAATGTACCACTAGGAGCTACTGCATTGACTAGTATCGAAGGTGCTAACTCTCGTGCCAAAGCCTTCGTAAATGCATTAATACCACCCTTTGCAGCAGAATAATGCGTAAATTCCTCACAACCTAAACTACCAATATCTGAAGAAATATTAATCATTTTTCCGTTGTTTCGTTCTTTCATTCTTTTTGCTGCTTCTCGACAATTGTAGAAACAACCATATAGATGAACTTTGATCATTTTATCCCACTGCTCATCTGTTAAATCCGTAATGCTTGAAGCCTGCGCGAACCCAGCATTATTGACAAGAACATCAATTTCGCCTAACTGTTTGTCCATATATTGATACATAGCTTGAACTTGTTGAGAATTCGATACATCTGCTTTATATTTTATAGCCTGTACACCAAACTTTTCTGCTTGCGCACGAACCTCCTCTGCTTCATTTTCATCACCAATATAATTGATACATATATTGGCCCCATGCTCGGCAAAGCCCAAAGCAATGGCTTTACCGATTCCTTTACTTGAACCCGTAATTAGTACATTTTTTCCTTTAAAATTAATGTCCATTATTGATCATTCTCCAATTTGAATTTTGCTACAAGTACCTGCAATTCTTCTGCTGTTTTTCCTAATGAAGAAGATGCTTCTTTCACCTCTTGCATGGTCGTCAATTGCTCTTGCGTTGCACTTGACACATTCGCCGAGAATTCAGAAGACTGCTCCGCAGATTGCTTAATATTATTGACAGATGCTGCTACTTCCTCCGAAGAAGCTGAAATTTGTTGAGATGCAGCTGAAATTTCGCGTATCTGACTAGCAACTTCTTCTGATGAAGTGAGAATTTCTTTAAAGATTTCCCCTACTTCGTTTGTAAACTCCATACCAGCCTTTACATCTTCTTTCCCTTTTTCCATAACAGTGATCGAGGCATTTGAATCAGCTTGTATTGTACTAATTAAATTGTATATTTCCGTTGCAGACTGTGATGATTGTTCCGCTAATCGTCTAACCTCATCAGCGACAACCGCGAAGCCTTTGCCATGCTCTCCTGCTCTAGCAGCTTCGATTGCCGCATTCAAAGCTAGTAAATTTGTTTGATCGGCTATGGCTGTAATAAGATTTACGATATCACTAATTTTTTTCGTATTGATATGTAATCCATTTATTGTTGTACCGATTTGTTCAACAGAATCATTAATCAACTCCATTTGTGCAATGACCTGCTGAACAACTTGATTTCCACGTTCTGAAGCTTGAGAAGCAGCAATAGATGATTCGGCTGCCGTATTAGCAGAGTCAGCAATTTGCTGGATGCCTGTCGCTGTTTCCTCCATAGCAGCAGCCGTTTCCTCAGTCATAACCATTGAAGCCTCAGCGTTTTGCGTGATTTGTCCCATGTCTTGGGCAATAATTGTTGAGCTGTTATATGTTTCTGCTGCATTAATAGTTAGCTGATTAGCAGCTGAAGAAACGTTGTCAGATGTATTTCTAATATTTAAAATAATATGTTGTAAATTGGAAACCATCGTTTGAATAGATTTAGATAAATTTCCGATTTCGTCCTTCGTTATTTCTAAATCTACATTTATCAATTGTCCATTCGCTACTTGATTTGCAGCGTTCACTACTTTCTTAAGTGGTTTTAATAGACGATCAATAATTATGTAGAGTAAAACTAATAGAAGTAAAATTCCAATAACAGCTAGAACGATTTGTTTTATGACACTTGTTTTAATGATCGTATTTATGTAGTCCGCAGAATAATCAATACCTAATAAAGCAATGAGCTTGCCATTGTCATCATTAATAGGGGTAAACACAGTTCGCCATGAACCATAAGGATCTTCGAAAATATCAGTTACAGCAGTGCTATTATTTTTAATTGCCAATTTAGCCGTTTTTACATGTTCATCTGCTAAATCAGTAAAGATTTCACCCGCTTCATAGACCTCGTTCAAATTAGATGTATAGCCGATCGGGTTAACGCCATCTGCGTCCTTCACATCCCAAATATAGCTCCAACTCATAATACCTTGTTCTTCTTGAATCTTATCGAGTTGCTTTTGAATTTTTTTAAATTTAGCATTCGTCTCTCCCTTTTCAGTCAATAAATCTTTAACATCATTCCTATCAAGATTCATAGCTGTCAATAAACCAACACTTTTCAACTCTTGCTCTAAATCAACAGACATTCGATTGTTTAATTCTCTAATACTTTGTGTAGTAATAATAGCAATTAGAAGCAAAACAATAATAGAAACCGTTAGTAAAAGTTTGCTTTTTAATGAAACATTTTTAAACAACTTCATGATTATTACTTCCTCCTTGATCGTATTTTGGGCAAAAAAAATAACCTATTTCAAAAGAAATAGGCATCAAAGAATATGACTAGCTATAGATGTACTTAACTAGTACTCCTTTGCAGCTCAGCCATCATAGTATTCATTACCTTAGACCTGTAGCTTTGCGTCTCTACCTTTCAGCAGATTTGCCCATCTTTTTCCTCCTCAAATTAACACAATGGGTAAAAGTAGTCAATGTAACTAGATAAAAAAACACATAATATTTACTATTTTACCAATTCAATAAAATGAATAATATTACACAATTTTCTCGGCACATCCACAATTCTCTTCAGGGAAATAAAAAACAGCTACAACGCAAAATTGTAGCTGCTACTATAATTTTTAAATAATCAATTACCCCTAAATGATTATTATTTTAGTGTCATGTATAAAACCGACGGTATAAATGCTAAAGCAAACATGCAGGAATACCACATAGATGTACGGCGTAATGAAAAACGAACTTGTTTCTTTTCTGCATAAAAAATGTCTAACATTACTGAAGCAACAACAAGCGGAATCGTAACACATGCGAAAGCAACTAATAAAATGTTTAATCCAAACATAAAAGCACCCCTCTGTTCGTGAACATTTATTTTTCCTCTTTGTGACAACTTTATGTATTTTTAGTGTACACAATTCCGTCACAAATTGTCAATTGTATTTAACTAAGAAAAACGCGATTTTTGCAGAATATTTTTATCACAACGAGTTTTTTACGTAATTTTTTCACAAAAAAACAACTGCAAAATGGCAGTTGCTTTGTTAATCATTAACCTATAGTTTTTCTTCAAAATTCACACTTGACAATCCACAGTGAATGTTATTTTAATTTCTATACTTATCTGTCAGCCCTCTTAAAAAATTTCTCACAAAGCGATCGCCACATTCTTTATAGTTACGATGACTTGGATTTCTTAAAATGGCACCTAATTCGCCTTTCGAAACGCTAACGCCTCCATCATATAAAATATCGAGCATCTCCTCACTCGTTAAGGCTAACGCAATCTTTACTTTCTTTAATAGCATATTATTAGGGCTTTCTTTTCCTGAAACAGGTAGTGGTCCTTCTGATTGACCTGGCATAGGCTTTTGCGGACCTCGTTTAAATGTAATAAATCCATTTAAAAAAGCCTCTAACATTTTATTATTACATTTAATGTATTCTTCTGGTGCTTCTTCCTCATCATAAACTTTAATAAGCATGTTCAATACTTCTTCTTTCGTATAGTCCATGCCACCTAGCTGAAAAATTTTTACCATATCTGTATTTTTGATATCTAATGCATATCTTAAACGAATTAAAATATCATTGTTCGTCATTTTAAAAACCTCCATTTTTAACTGTAAAAGCGCTTCTAATAATCCTATCCTAATTGAAGCATTACTTTATTATAGCAGAGACATTCACAATTTTAGTTAGCTTTCCAAAAGTTACTTTACTATAGTATTTAGAATGTGCATTTTATTTTTTAACATGTATGATTAGCTAACTCTCGACCATTCTAATCACAAGGAGGTGAGATAAATGGCTAATCGTAGTTCAAATAAGCTTCTAGTTCCCGGTGTACATGAAGCTGTTAATCAATTGAAATATGAAATCGCACAAGAATTTAATGTACAATTAGGGCCAGAAGCCTCTTCTCGTGCAAACGGTTCAGTCGGGGGAGAAATAACAAAACGCCTCGTAGAAATGGCTGAAAAACGTTCAAAAGGTTTATTATAATAATAAAATTAAAAAAGAACGAATCGCTTTTTTTAAATTGGCATTCGTTCTTTCATGTTTTAGATTGAGTCCGTATAATTGTGTAAAAAGAAAAGGGGTCATTTTCTTTCCTCTTGGTTACAATGTTTTCAACCACGAAAATAAAGTAAAGTGAGGAATATAAAATGACCCAATTACAGTTTAACCTAGACATGGATCTTTTAAAAGATTCGATTATCAATTCTAATATTGATACAGTTGTTAAATCAGCTATAGTTTTAGTATTAAACGAATTTATGGAAAAAGTTAGAAATGGTGATAAACGGTGTTTCAACACGCAAAGTTACTCATATTGTGGAACAACTTTGCGGAGAAAACGTTTCTAAATCCTTTGTGTCTTCACTTACACAAAAGCTAGATCCGATTGTAAATGCTTGGGCCAAGCGTCCATTAAATACAACTTATTATCCTTTTCTCTTTGTAGATGCGATGTATATAAAAGTACGTGAACATCATCGTATAGTCTCTAAGGCTGTTTATATTGCCACAGCTATTACGGAGAACAACAAACGTGAAATACTAGGTTTAAGTGTGGACCACGCTGAAAGTTATGAGAGTTGGAGTCGGTTTTTCCAAAGTCTCAAATCGCGTGGGCAAGGACTTGACTATGTTTTAACTTCTTTAAGCGGGTGTCTTTAAACATCTGTACCCGTCGCACGCTTCCGGTCAAAAACATCCACTGAAAGAATTAAAGCCTCCGGCGGATGTCACGGAATCGGAAAGAAGTTCTTAAAGGATGTCATTGCATCCATGCGATAACGGCTAACTACCTGCATCGTGCTGTTGCTGACACTGCGTTAGTACTACGCTTTCGCGCAAAAACATCTGCAGGCTTAAACAAAAAGCTTATTCCGGACACAATTATACCGAGGCATAAGTGATTTATTTAATTCCAACCGGTTGTAAAGCCTCGCTTGCCCCTTTTTTTAGAGTAAGCATCACGATAAAGGAAATACAATATAAGGCAGCTAAATAGATCATAACGACCGTCATATCATAACTTTGAAGAATATAGCCGACAAAGATTGGTGAAAATCCTCCAATTGCTCTACCGAAGTTAAAAATCGTATTTGTTGCAGTACTTCGAATTTGCACCGGATAGAAGCTACTAATTAAAGCTCCATACCCTGCGAACATGCCATTTGAGAAGAAGCCGACAATCGCACCACCTAATAAAATTGCAACACTTCCTGTGGCATAAGAGTATAAAAACACAGCACATGCAGAGGCAAGTAAAAAGATTCCGAAAGCACGCTTTGCACCATATCGGTCCATAAATCGTCCAAATGTTAGCATCCCAATAATCATGCCAACTGCTGTGCTAATTGTCCAAAGTGCCGAGCTTGAAACGGATAGACCTTGAGATTTTTGCAACATAGATGGCAACCAAATCATTAAGCCATTGTAACCAGCAATTTGAACAGTTGCCATAACGATTAATGAAATTGTCGTCATCGAAGTTCGAGGCGTTTCAAATAGCTGCTCCAACTTACCTTTTTCATGTTGCTTATCGATTTTTTTATTTTTCTGAGCAGCCAGCCACTCCGGTGATTCCTCAAGATTTTTTCGCACAATGAATGCGAAAATGACAGGTAACACTCCCACAAAGAATAAAGCTCTCCATCCTAAAGTAGGAAGAATAACGGCACTTAGTAACGCTGCTAAAATAACTCCATATTGAGCACCTACACTAACATAGGAAGAGGCTCTTCCTTGCTTATTCTTCGGCCAAGCCTCGGCAACAAGTGCCATACCAATACCGTATTCGCCCCCTGCACCAAGACCAGCGATAAATCTATACATATAAATTTGTTCAATATTTGTTGCCAATCCAGTTAAAGCTGTACCAAGCGCAAACAACAAGACGGTATAAGTAAATACTTTTACTCGCCCATACTTATCAGCTAAAACCCCGAAAATAATGCCGCCTAACAGCATACCAATATTCGTTACGGAAGAAATGAGCCCACCCGTTGTGAAATCAATGTTAAATTCCGAAATAATCATTGTCATCGCAAAGGAGATAAACATAATGTCCATCCCTTCCAACGTTAAACCAGCTACTGAAGCTACCACTGTTTTCTTACGATAATCCATCTTTACAATCCTCCAGTTTCTTGTTGATAAAAAGCTCTTTTTGAGGGAATGGATTATACAATTCTTGTCCATTCTCTTTTGAAGCCTCACGGGACTCCATTAAAAGAGGTTGAATGCAAAATAAAAGCCCTCCTGTCACAGAGGACAAAAGGGCATGCCAAATCAAAGATATTATTAGCCTTAAAATATCAAGTAGCCCTTTTCAGCCTCTCTGGACCATATTAAAGGAAATTTATTTCGTTCATTTATATCGTTCTACATTCTATAAGATTATGATTAAAAAAGCAATGCTTTATAGTAGAAAAAATTACCTTCTTAGTTAGATAGGAGGCCATTTTCACCTATATTCAAAAAGTTTTCAGACTGTACAACAGTATACCCATAGCGCTCCAAGTTTTCTTGAGTAAGCGCACTTAATTCAGTATCGTCTTCAATAAGCATAAGTTTGTACATCGTTAATTCTCCTTTTGGGCAATGGGTAGCAGGCTATTTTAGAAAGAGTTATTTAAAGCACCAAAAATATTATTACATATAATACCATTTCATGATATATAATGTATAGATATCGCATAGCAACCTTCTAAACTGCGAAATCCTATACTACGAGGAGGATTATTTTGAGCCAATCATCAACAGAAATTTTCATACGTAATTTCGAACATGAAGACATGCCTTTACTTAGAGAATTGTACCAATCCGTAACAGCAAAAGAAAATGCGACATTTTGGTGGGTCGGAGACGAAGATAATTGGCTTAACGTTTATTGCGCATTTGAAAATGGGAAAATGGTCGCTAAGGGGCAAGTTAGCATCATTAACGTTGTACCCCCCGGTCGTTCAATAGAGAATAACCACTCAATATACGTTAATCTTAAAACCATTTCTGACAGAGAACATGACATTGCTCTGCTCGATAAAGTTTATCAATATCTTTTCACAAGAGCACAACAATTAAAGGAAACTTTGCCTAAAGAATATGGAACAATTCTTTGCGTTGGTAACGACTCAGAAGAAACTGCAAACAATCAGTTTTTTATCCAAAAAGGATACCTCCCCCTGAATAGTTTGTATAGTATGAATCGCGATTTGAATGAACCGATTCCTGAGTTAAAACTTCAAGAGGAGTTCCAATTCTCACACTGGAAGATGGAGACATCTAGCGAGGAAAGAGATTATCTCGATATAGAAGCCGAAATTTGGCCAGACACTCCACTTGGTCTAAATAGGTTATCTGAATACAAGAACAACAAGCTATGGACATCCATGATCATACGTCAAACAGACGTTATAATTGGCGGACTGATGGCATGGCAAGAAGAAGACTATGGTGTAATAGAGGACGTTTTTGTTCGTGAACCATGGAGGAAGCGAGGTATAGCCAAGTATTTACTTACACAGGCTTTAAAATATCTTAAATCTCATCAGTTACAAAATGCTACTCTCATGGTATTAACAACAAATAAGTCAGCTTTATCTCTATACGAATCTGTTGGCTTTTATACGAATAAAGAAGAGATAAGATACTTTACAAAACTGAATTAGGCAACAAAAAAGAGGGGTTCTTTTCCCCTCTTTTTTATCTACCGTTCATCATCATCAACATTTGATTCAAAGTTATCAAGCAATGCACGCACTTCATCTGTTGATTTCGTGTTCATCAATTGATTTCTTAATTCACCAGCTCCACGGAAACCTTTAACATAAATTTTGAAAAAGCGATGCAGCCCAGAGATTGAACGTGGTAGTACTTCTGCATATTGATCTTGAAGATCAAGCTGCAGTCTTAAAAGATCAAGATACTCTTTACTACTATGCTCTTTCGGCTCTTTTTCAAAAGCAAAAGGATTTTTAAAAATACCTCGTCCAATCATAACGCCATCAATACCATATTGTTCAGCAAGCTGTAGCCCAGTTTGACGGTCAGGAATGTCTCCATTGATTGTTAGCAACGTATTTGGTGCAATACGGTCACGCAATTTTTTGATTTCCGGAATTAGCTCCCAATGCGCATCTACTTGGCTCATTTCCTTTCTTGTACGTAAATGAATAGAAAGGTTCGCAATATCCTGCTTTAAAATATGCGTTAGCCACTCCTCCCACTCATCTACCTCTTTAAAGCCAAGTCGTGTTTTCACGCTGACAGGTAGTCCTCCTGCTTTTGCCGCTTGAATAAGCTCTGCCGCAACGTCTGGACGCAGAATAAGGCCACTACCTTTCCCTCTCGATGCCACATTCGGTACAGGACAACCCATATTAATATCGATACCTTTAAAACCTAGCTCCGCCATACCAATACTCATTTGACGAAAATATTCGGGATTATCCCCCCAAATATGTGCCACCATTGGCTGTTCATCTTCTGTAAAAATTAAACGACCACGCACACTTTTCATGCCCTCTGGATGACAATAGCTATCCGAGTTTGTAAACTCTGTGAAAAATACGTCCGGTCGACCGGCTTCACTTACTACATGACGAAAAACAACATCCGTCACATCTTCCATTGGTGCAAGTACAAAAAATGGTCGCGGTAAGTCACGCCAAAAATTATCTATCATGTCAAACTCAAATCCTCTCAACTTCAAGCTCTCGATCAAAATATATGAAGCCAAATGTTCTACTTCTTTTACACTTATATCATGCTCAATAACTGATTATCAAACACAAATACATTTGGCATTTATAATTTGTGAAAGTCGGTAATGTTTATTTTCATTCATATATATCAAAAGATACCTCTTCTATTCAAGCATAAAATTCAACCAAAACCCTTCCATGCTTACACAAAAAGGATGGAATATTCACTCCATCCTTTCAGAGTTCTATCATTTACTAATCAATCACCCGAGCAACATCCCTACCACAAGTCTTGCATTTCCCCTTCAATACAGGGGCATATTCTCCCTCTTGTATCGTGTACTTCACAATTGTCGTTACACCACAATTGCCACAAAATACGTTTTTCACGAGCATTTCTCTACTATCTTTCGGGATAGAGAGCCATTTTTTTGCTGCGTCCATTATGATCGCTCCTTTAGAGTTAGTTCCGTAACAACCTCCACATGCGTCGAATGTGGGAACATATCTACAGGTTGAATCTCCTGCGTTTGATAGCCCCCATCCTCTAAAATTCGAAGGTCACGAGCTAATGTAGCTGGGTTACAGGACACATACACAACACGCTTAGGACGTTGCTCTAAAATCGTCTGAAGAAGCGCCTCATCGCAGCCTTTGCGTGGTGGGTCAACTACTAAAACATCCGCTTCTTTACCTTCCTTATACCAGCGTGGAATAACTTCCTCTGCTGGCCCAGCCTCGAAATACGTGTTCGTAAAGCCATTTAGTGCTGCATTGCGTTTTGCATCTTCAATCGCTTGTGGGACAATTTCAACCCCCATAACAGCCTTTGCTTTTTGTGCAAGGAATAAAGAAATTGTGCCGATACCACAGTATGCATCAATTACTCGTTCATCACCCTGCAAGTTAGCGTAGTCTAATGCTTGTTTGTATAGAACTTCCGTTTGCTCAGGGTTTACTTGGTAAAATGAACGGGCTGAAATTTCAAAGCGAACATCGCCAATTGTATCAATAATAACGTCCTTGCCCCACAGATTTACGGTTTCATCACCGAAAATAACGTTCGTTTTGTCGCTATTAACGTTTTGCATAATGGATGTAACATTCGGGACAAGCTTTTGGATTGTCGCAACAGCGGCTTCTTTTTGCGGGAATTTTTTCTTTTTAGTTACGACGACAACCATCACTTCACCAGTTGCTCGTGCTTTACGAATAACTACGTGGCGTAGCATTCCTTCATGTGTTTGCTCGTTGTATGGTCGAACACCGATTGCCGCTAATTCCTTTTTCAAACCTGCAAGAATAGCGTCCGCTTCTCCAGTCTGAATTAAGCATCGCTCCATATCCACAATGCTATGAGACTTCGTTTTGTAGAAACCAGCAATTGCTTGCCCTGCTTCATTTGAGGAGAAAGGTATTTGCGCTTTATTACGGTAATGCCATGGCTCTTCCATGCCCTTTACTGGTAGAACAGGCGCATCAATTTTACCAATGCGCTGCATGACATTACGCACCATGTTTTCTTTCCATTTTAACTGTCCTTCATAAGACAGGTGCTGTAATTGGCAGCCGCCACATTGTTTAAAATATTCACAAGGCGCATCTACACGATCTGATGAAGGCTCGAGAATTTCTACGATCTTTGCAAAGCCGTAGTTTTTTAACGTTTTTACAACATGTATTTCCGCCGTTTCACTAGGAAGTGCACCTTGGATAAATAATGGATAGCCATCGACCTTTGCGACGCCATTGCCATCATGTGTTAAATCTTCTATATAAACTGTTAGTCGGTCATTCTTTTTCACGGGTGCTGACATTCGTACATCCTCCATTTCAATCTCTTTATTGTAGCATGTTGAGGCGGATGAAAAAAGAACAAGGCTTCATATTAATGGCCCAAATGTGGTCGACTCCTCTTCTAACTGATCAGAAATCTCTTCCAACTGATCACCTTTACACGAGTAGAAAAAAGAGCCGCTATTCGCGACTCTTCCCCTCTTTCCTTACTGTATGGTAATCTCTAGGTGCCCACCAGAAAGCAGCAACTACACCTAGGATGACGACTATAAATGGTGCATAAAAAATCAAAAAGCTTGTCATAGTTGTATCCCTCCTATGCGTGATTATCTTCTTTTCCTGTCACATAATTTTTGTTGAAAAGGAATAATTTCAACAACAAGAACAGTGATGGAATAAGCAGACATAGTCCCAAAATAAACGCAATGACGAGTGCAATCGCCATTTGTGTGCTTGTAAAGCTATCGTAAATTGTTAAATACGGATACAGTAAATATGGGTATTGGGCAATTCCATATGCAAAGAATGCCACTGCAAATTGGGCAATCAATAAACTAACCGCAAGACCGTAATTTTTTCGCATCCATAGTAGCACTACAGTAATAATAAATAGCACGGCAGATATGGCAAACATCCACCATAAATTAACCAAGTTATTGTAACTTTCAGGGTTAATGAATTTCATTTCGTACATAATGCCGAGCGCACTCAACATTAATGGTATCGCCCAGGCAAGTGCGTATTTTCGCATTAAATTTGTAGCTTCTCGATCCTTAGCTTTATGTGCATACCAAGTTAAAAACACGGCTGAAATATACAGTACCGCTGCAATGCTTAGCACGACAATACTCCAAGCAAACGGGCTCGTATACAACGTCCAATAATTCAAGACCGGTTGCCCGTCAGTAATATCCACATAGCCGCCAGCCGCAATCGCAAATACAACAGAGAGTGAGGCTGGAATAAGTAAGCCTGCTATACCATACGTCAACGTGTAACCAATATGCCCACGTGCTCCATATGATTCAAATGCATAATAGGAGCCTCGTATTGCAAGAAGTACTAGCGAAATACTAACTGGAACGAGTAAAATCGTTCCATAATAGAAAGCTGTTTGTGGGAAAAATCCAACAATCCCAACAAAGAAGAATACTAAAAAGACATTGGTTACTTCCCAAACTGGTGATAAATAACGTTTAATAATATTTGTTAAAATGTGATTTTTTCCGATTAGTAGGCTGTAGGCATTAAAAAAGCCTGCACCAAAATCGATTGAAGCTACAATGACATAACCAAATAGGAAAATCCATAAAACTGAAATACCTAAAATCTCTAATGTCATAGGATGTCACCGCCTTTTTCAGCATGGCGATCTTCTAACTCTCGCTCAATTGGATTCTTTTTGAACATACGAATTAACACGACCATACTTCCTACTCCTAATACGGCATACACACCTGTAAACAACAGCATCATTAAATCTACATGGTCACTCGTCGTGGCCCCTTCTGGTGTTCGCATTAATCCATATAAGATCCAAGGCTGTCGTCCAACTTCAGCAAGCCACCATCCTGCTTCAATCGCAATAATAGAAAGTGGTCCACCTGCAACAACAATCCATCTAAACCAACGTGAATGAATAAACTGCCAATCACGTGCTTTCCCGCATACATAAACTAGTGAAACGAGTGCCATAAACATGCCGATAAACACCATGATATTAAAGAGGTAATGGATATATAGTGGTGGTCTATCTTCTTCTGCAAATTGATCTAAGCCAATTACCTCTGCATTTGGATTATTATGTGCTAAAACACTCAAAGCATAAGGTACTTTAATAGCATATTTTACTTCTTCCCCCTCTAATACACCAAATAGTATAAGGGAAGCTTTGTCTGTCGTTTCAAAATGCCACTCAGCCGCAGCTAGTTTTTCTGGCTGATATTCTGCTAAATATTTTCCTGAAAAGTCTCCAATAATTGCTGAAGCAATGGAGAAAATCAGACCAATCTTCATAAGTAGTAATAAAGATTTTTTATGATATATATGCTTAGAGCCTCTAAGCATACGATATCCTGCAATTGCTGCTAACACAAATGCGGATGTCATATAAGCTGTAACGAGAACATGCGCTACCTTTGTCGGCATTGCTGGATTAAACATTGCTAAAAATGGTTGTATATTCACTAGCTGGCCGTCCACAATATCAAATCCTTGTGGCGCATTCATAAACGCATTGACAATTGTTATAAACACAGCTGACATCGATGCACCGACAGCAACTGGGATTAACAGTAGCATATGCTTCTTCTGACTATCGAAGCGATCCCAAGTATATAGGTAGATGCCTAAAAAGATGGCTTCAAAGAAAAATGCGAACGTTTCCATGAAAAGTGGTAAGGCAATTGTCTGACCGGCAAGCTGCATGAAATTCGGCCATAGTAAGGATAACTGTAAGCCAATTGCTGTCCCTGTGACGACTCCAACTGCAACCGTAATAACAAAACCTCGTGCCCAACGTCTTGCCATTAAAATATAGTGCTCATCATTCTTTTTATACCCAGTCCATTGTGCGATCATAATCATTAATGGGACACCAACACCAATCGTTGCATAAATAATATGGAAGGATAAAGTTAGTTCCGTTAATGCTCTACTCCAAAAGACTGCTGATTCATTCACCATGTCATTGCCCCCCTAACCTCCAAATATTCTCCCAAGTATGGAAAGTAGCATAATAATTGCAACACCAAAGCTTAGCCAAATGAGCTTTCTTTCCTGTGATTTATACAAAGGCAACACTTCCTTTCCCTTATCTCTACCCCATTTTCCACTATTGCAACGAAAAAAACCTTTATAATGGACCGGAATTTCGGCCTATTATAAAGGTTTCAAATTTTGTTCAAGTAATATACGCACATTTGCCAAACATTTTTCTTAATTCATTCACAATACCAATTAAAGGATGAAAATATTCATATATATGGTGATTAACCCATTAATATGGACCATCACCAAAACGTGTGGTTGATTTCCGTTCCGGCTGGCCGCTTTCCTGGGGGCGTCCGATGAGCCGCTTCGCTACGCTGCAGGGTCTCATCTGTGACGCTAATCCCCAAGGAGTCGCCCAGCCTCCACTCCAATCAACTTATTTACATAGTAGACTTTTTAACAAAAATCCTCCACAACTTTTGGTGATGAACCATTAATCACCAAAAAATTCGATTAAACAGGCTCTCACCTTAAATTAAACAGAGCTCCACCTAAATTAAGCAGAGCTCTTTTTTATGTTCATTATATACGGTCTTCTTCACGAATATCTGCTAGTGGAACAAAAATCTCAATATGGCGCTTTAAGTTTTCAAATGTAGCAGGTGCATCCCCACCATACTCACCATCTAAGTTTAAATGTATTTCATCTTCAGTAGATACTTTTACAACACTTGCCTTTTTATAAATTACACGATCATCATTTAAATGCTCGCCTCTTAATGCCATTGCAGCAAGCTGAATAAATTCAGGTAAGCTTACTTTTTTCAATACTAATAAAGTAAAGTAGCCATCATTAATACTTGCATCAGGTGCTAGCTTTTCAAAGCCACCCACTGAATTTGTTAAGCCGCATAAAAACATCATGGCATCCCCATCAAATACTTCCCCATCGTATTCGATACGCATATGGGAAGCTTTAATCGATGGGATCATTTCTACTGCTTTTAAGTAATAAGCTAGCTGCCCTAGCATTGTTTTCATTTTACTTGGCACTTCATAAGTTAACTCTGTAATACGTCCGCCAGCGGCAATATTAATGAAATAGCGTTCCCCATTTAATAAACCAACATCAACCGGCAACGTTTCGCCTTTAATAATGATGTCAACTGCAGCTTCAATATTTCGCGGAATATGCACGGCACGGGCAAAGTCATTCGTAGTGCCCATCGGAATTAAACCTACTTTCGGGCGGTTCTCAAATGAACTCACACCTGAAACAACTTCATTTAATGTGCCATCTCCACCAACTGCAATGATGATATCAAAGCCACGTTCAACTGCATTTTTTGCTGCAATGGTTGCATCGCCTTCACAAGTTGTAGCGTGACAAGATGTCTCATAGCCTGCTACCTCTAATTTTGCCAATACTTCTGGTAGATGCTTTTTAAACACTTCACGCCCAGATGTAGGATTATAAATGATTCTTGCTCGTTTCATAACATACCTTCTTTGCTTCATAAGATTCTATTTCTTTCAACGAACTATTCGTTTAAATGTTGCATTAAGCTTTCAATAGTCAACAAAAGTAAGGCATGTCCTTATTCTCTGATATGCAGCCTTACGATTTATAATTATTGTAATGCAGCTGTTACTTGCTTTTTGAAATCCTCATAGACAAATGTCCAATATGCTTTATTCGTAATATTCTCTTCACGAATTTCAGCATATAGTGCTTTTTGTGCATCTTCAAATGTAGGATCTTCTTTATCAGGTAAAGTAGCTCGCTTACTCACTACTAGTTCCTGTAATTCCGGTGCACGCGGTCCCCATTTCCCAACAACCTGCCCAGCATCATCTAATAAAATATAAATCGGAATTGCACGGCCACCGTTTGTTAAATAGCGATCAATTAAATCTGTATCAGCATCACGTAATACTGCGCGCATAGCTAACCCTGCTGCCTCTGCAACTCGACGAATAACTGGATTGTTTAACATGGCGTCCCCGCACCAATCCTCAGTAATTGTTAGAATTTTTGGTTGCTTGTCCTTTAGTAGTTCGATAAAACCATCGTTTAATGGCACTTCGAAGCCATCATAAATACGGAAGCTTTCCTCTTTTAACGTCGTCATATTATCCATATATTGTTGAATCGAAATCGCATCATCGAAATATTGTTGTTCAGTTTTCATTGATTACCTCCTAAAGCTATATCATGTTCTATACTATATTTTGCTATGAATACTCTTTGAAGACAACTATTAAGTGTTAATTTGGTATTTTTTAGTGTCGATTTACAGCAAATATCGTTTTACTTGGCAAGGCATTTATCTTTGTATAGATACCCTAAAGAGTCTTTTGTATGTATATTTTTTAAAATAAAAAGCCAAGAAAACGAATTTGCTCTCTTGGCCTTCTATAATAATTGCAATTAACGTTTTGCAATCTCTTGTTGTAATAATTTATTGACCATTGGTGGGTTCGCTTGACCTTTAGTAGCTTTCATAATTTGACCAACTAAGAAGCCGATAGCGCGATCTTTACCGTTTTTGAAGTCTTCAATTGATTGTGCATTGTTGTCTAAAACTTCTGTAACGATAGCAAGTAATGCACCTTCATCAGAAATTTGAACTAAACCTTTTGCTTTAACGATTTCTGCTGCGGAACCACCATTTTCTACTAATTCAGCAAATACTTTTTTTCCGATTTTAGAAGAAATAGTTCCTTCAGTGATTAATTTCACCATTTCCGCAAGGTTTTCTGGCGTTAATGCAGTATCTTTAAGGTCTTTTTGTTCTGCATTTAAGTATGCAGAAACATCACCCATAAGCCAGTTTGCTGAAAGCTTTGCATCTGCACCTTTAGCTACCATAGCCTCGAAGAAGTCTGAGATTTCTTTTGAAATAACAAGAACTCCTGCATCATATGGTGTTAAGCCTAATTCATCAGCATAGCGTTTTTTACGAGCATCTGGAAGCTCAGGAATTTCTGATTTTACTCGCTCTAACCATTCATCAGAGATCGATAGACGAACTAAGTCTGGCTCTGGGAAGTAGCGGTAATCGTCAGTTCCTTCTTTTACACGCATAAGAATTGTTTTGCCTGTTTTTTCATCGAAGCGACGAGTTTCTTGCTCAATTACCCCACCTGAAAGAAGAACATCAGCTTGGCGTAATTCCTCGTGCTCTATACCACGGCGAACATAGTTGAAAGAGTTAAGGTTTTTAAGCTCTGTCTTTGTACCAAATTCTTCTTGACCATATGGACGAATAGAAATGTTGGCGTCACAACGAAGTGAACCTTCTTCCATTTTACAGTCAGAGACATCTGTATATTGGATAATTGATTTTAATTTTTCTAAGTAAGCATACGCTTCGTTTGCTGTACGAATATCTGGCTCAGAAACGATTTCTACAAGTGGTGTACCTTGACGGTTAAAGTCAACTAAAGAGTGGTCACCAGAGTGAGAAAGCTTCCCTGCATCTTCTTCCATATGAAGACGCGTAATACCGATACGTTTTGTATAACCGTCTACCTCGATATCAATCCAGCCGTTTTTACCGATTGGCTTATCGAATTGAGAAATTTGATAGGCTTTCGGATTATCTGGATAGAAGTAGTTTTTACGGTCAAATTTTGTTTCTTGTTCGATTTCCATGTTAAGTGCAAGTGCTGCACGCATTGCGAAATCAACAACATTTTTATTTAGTACTGGTAGAACACCAGGATAACCTAAATCGATTACTGTAGTATTTGTATTTGGTTCAGCACCGAAATGAGCTGGTGCTGATGAGAAGATTTTTGAGTTCGTTTTTAACTCAACGTGTACTTCTAAACCAATGACTGTTTCAAAGTTCATGTTATTTTCCCTCCCAAATTTGAGGAACTTGTTTATGGAACTCGGTTGCTTGTTCAAAAGCATGAGCTACACGGTAAATTGTTGCTTCGTCGAAGTATTTACCGATAATTTGTAAGCCTAATGGCAGCTCATTTTCAAAGCCACATGGAATTGAAATGGCTGGCACACCAGCTAAGTTCATAGGAATTGTTAAAATATCATTTGCATACATCGTCATTGGATCATTAACGTTTTCACCAATTTTAAATGCTGGTGTTGGAGAAGTTGGTCCAATGATTACATCAAAGTCTTCAAATACTTTGTCATAGTCTGCTTTGATAAGTGTACGTGCTTGTTGCGCTTTTTTGTAGTAAGCATCATACGTACCTGCGCTTAATGAGTAAGTACCAAGCATGATACGACGTTTTACTTCATCACCGAAGCCTTGTGCACGTGTTTCTTTATAAAGGTCCATCAAATTATTAACATTTTCTGCACGGAAACCATAACGGATACCGTCAAAACGAGAAAGGTTAGAAGACGCTTCTGAAGAAGAAAGAATATAGTATGCTGCAAGTGCGTATTTCGAATGTGGAAGTGATACTTCTTCTACTGTAGCACCTAAGCCTTTTAATACTTCTAATGCTTCAAGCACTGATTGGCGTGCTGCTTCGCCAACACCTTCACCAAGGAACTCTTTTGGCACAGCGATACGTAAGCCTTTTACGTCGCCTGTAAGTGCTGCTGCGTAGTTTGGAACTTCTACGTTTGCAGAAGTTGAATCGTTTGAATCTAATCCTGCAATGGCTTCAAGTAAAAGAGCGTTGTCTTCAACATTACGAGTAATTGGCCCGATTTGATCTAAAGAAGATGCAAATGCAACTAAACCAAAGCGAGATACACGACCATATGTAGGTTTCATCCCTACAACACCGCAATATGCTGCTGGTTGACGGATTGAACCACCTGTATCAGAACCAAGTGAGAATGGTACTTCACCTGCTGCTACTGCTGCTGCAGACGCACCTGAAGATCCACCTGGTACGTGGTTTAAGTTCCATGGATTTTTTGTCGTTTTATAGTACGAGTTTTCATTTGAAGAACCCATTGCAAACTCGTCCATGTTTAATTTACCGATAGTGACCATACCTGCTTCACGTAGCTTCTTAACTACTGTTGCATCGTAAATTGGCATAAAGCCTTCTAGAATTTTAGAAGCACAAGTTGTTTCTAAACCTTCTGTTACGATGTTATCTTTAACACCGATAGGAAGACCGAAAAGTGGTCCACGCTCTTCAAATGGCACTTTGTCCATTTCAACTGCTTGTGCAGTTGCTTTTTCTTCGTTTAAAGCAAGGAAAGCTTGTACATCGCCGTCAAGCTTTGCCACACGTTCGTATGCTTCTTTTGTTAAATCAGCGATTGTTAGCTTACCCGCTTTAATGTCAGCTTGTAGCTCTTTTGCTGAACGTTCAAATAACGTCATGAGGAATCCTCCTATGTTTTAGTATTACATGATAGCTGGTACTTTTACTTGACCATCTTCTTGTTCTTTTACGTTTAACATCATTACTTCACGGTCTAAGCCTTTTGTTGCCACATCTTCACGCATTACATTTACTAGTGGTAAAACATGAGTTGTTGGTTCAACATTCGTTGTATCTAACTCGTTTAGTTGCTCTGCGAAGTCTGTAATTTTACCAAGCTGTTCAGCAAATTTCTCTGCTTCCTCTTCCGTAATTGCAAGACGTGCTAAATTTGCAACGTGTTTAACTTCTTCTTTTGTTAATTTTGCCATTTTTCCACACCTCCGAATACTCATTCAATTCATTGTTTTTGTCGATGACAATAGGGTTGAATAAAGTTAACCATGCAAATTATCATAACATTTTTCATATTAAAAATCACAACTTTCACCAAAAATAAAGAAACTTTCACTACTATGACGAAGTGTTGTCTTTAGGGACTGTCTTTAAAGTCCTTCATATAGACTTTGCTTTTCGGGAGTAGGGCATGGATTGTGTGCCATGCTCTCGGCTCTCGGGCCAAGATGCTTTCCGTCACTTCAGAGGCTTTCCGTCGTTTCGAAGACTTTATCCGTCGTTCCGAGGAATCCTTCCGTCGTTTTTGCTTCTCTATCCATCACTTCCGTTGGGCTATCCGTCGCCCTTGTTTCTTTCCGTCGTTTCGAAGACTTTATCCGTCGCTTCGAGGAATCCTTCCGTCGCTTTCGCTTTTTTTATCCGTCACTTCCGATCGGCTATCCGTCGCCATCGTTTCTTTCCGTCGTTTCGAAGACTTTATCCGTCGCTCAGGGGAATCCTTCCGTCGCTTTCGCTCTTTTATCCGTCACTTCCGATGGGCTATCCGTCACCTTTGTTTCTTTCCGTCGTTTCGAAGACTTTATCCGTCGCTCAGGGGAATCCTTCCGTCGCTTTCGCTTCTCTATCCGTCGCCTTTTCTTCTATTCGTCGATCCTAGGAAACTATCCTTAGCTTTTGCTCTTCTATCCGTCACTCTAAAGAGTCTATCTATCCTTCTGATTAATTCTTCCAACGTATATGATCAAAGCTCATTTTTCTTTCCACAAAAAATAGTCAGCTCGAGGCTGACTATATGTTAATAGATATGGACGTATGGTTCCTTTTCGCTGGCATTTTTAACGATCAATGCCTCTGGACCGTTTATTGAGGTAATATTTACTTCAACATTGATGTTATCAAATTGATTGATCAGAACCCCTGTTAAATATTGAGTAAATCCTATAATTTCAGACTTGCCGTAAAATTGGATTGGCACTTCAATCGTTAGCTTTTGAATTTTTTTATTTTGATAGAAGCCTTTTCCTATTACACTAGTATAATTCGAAAAGTATTTATCTACATCTTGTTTAAAATTCTTAAAGTTATTGCTAACATCCCTGTATACATCCTGTGATTCACTAGTTGGGAATAGTACATATTCTTCGTCAATACCTTTCCAATCAGCTACGTCGTTTTGTCCTGCTTTTGCTACGCCATAGCTAAAATACGTTCCTGGAATAATATCATTGCGAGCTTTTTGTTTAAACAAGCCTACTACAATCGGTATATCTTTCAATTCATCACGGGTTCTTAAGCGAGACACAATTTCAGCGGCCATTTTCTTTCCTTGCTCAACGAGTTTTGCCTCCGGAATTGGTTCCTCATAGTACTCTCCATATTTTTCTTTTTGATAGTAATAAATAGAGTTTAAGGAAAGTCCTATTGAAATACCGCCTAATTTCACTTTATTATCACTAGTTTTTGTTAAATAATTTTGCTCAACAATATGTGATAAATAGATTGGGGCCTTCGTTGCACGTTCTTCTGCTGGCATTGAGTCCGTCGTTGGAGGATTTAAACCATCCTTCGTTTGTGAACTACGTGCAAGCCAATCTGTCACTGTGCTTTCAGCTAAATACTGCCCCTCTTGGAAGAAGTAGTTTTCTGTGTCAAACTCATTTTGAGAAAGACGCATTAAACCTGTTTCTACTTCCTTCATATCATATTTCGTAAAAATATTTGAAACTACTAATCCTCTGCTAGCACTTTGTTTATATGGTGTTAGCGTCCTATAGTATGAATCATCAATCTGTATGCTTGGAATAATCGTTGTTTCCGCTTTTTCCTGTTGCGTCTCCTGTGTAAGCTCTGTTTCCTTCTTATTAGAAGGCACACAGCCGACTAGCATTGCAGCAGCGACAATTGCTGGAATGAGTCGAAATGACTTCATTATGTTTGTACTCCTTTACTGTAAATCAAATTGTGCTCGACGAATTGTTCATACCTTACCTGTGGAACGAAGAGACATTTATAAAATGCCTCTTCATTCCACCAAGTGGCTAGGACAATTCATCATACTTATCTTCACTACTATTCTTTATTGGACGAGGTTAAGTTGTTCGATCAGGCTGTCTTCATTCCAAACTTTAATACCTAATTGCTCGGCTTTTGCTAGTTTAGAACCCGCCTCTGCTCCTGCAATGACAAGGTCAGTTTTTTTGCTGACACTACCTGTAACAATACCACCTAACTCTTCTATTTTCGCCTTTGCTTCGTTACGTGTCAATTGCTCAAGTTTACCAGTTAATACGATTGTTTTACCTGCAAAAGGATTATCCCCTACAGCTACTTCTATTTTTTTACCTTTATACGTCATATTGACGCCTACTTCAGCAAGGCGCCCAATGACTGCACGAGCATCCTCATTTGAAAAATACTCGACTAGCGATGAAGCCATTTTATCGCCGATTTCATGAATCGCCACTAGTTGCTCCTCTGTTGCTGCCATCACCGCTTCCATCGTTTCAAACTCCTCTGAAACAATTTTTGCTGCTTTTTCACCAACATGTCGTATCCCTAATCCAATTAGTAAACGCTCCATCGAATTTTCTTTAGAAGCCTGAATAGCACTGACTAAATTCGTCGCTGATTTTTCTCCCATACGCTCAAGCTCAACAAGCTGTTCTACAGTTAAGTGATACAAATCAGAGATATCATGAATTAAATCTGCACGTAATAATTGCTCAACGACTTTATCACCAAGACCGTCAATATTCATAGCATTACGCGATACGAAATATTTAATGCTCTCCGCAATTTGTGCAAAGCATGCTGGATTTACACAACGTAATGCCACTTCTCCTTCAATACGAATAAGCTCGCTATCACAAACTGGACAATGTTCAGGCATTACATATGGCACTGAGTCCTCAGGGCGCTGCTCCAGTATTACACCTACAACTTGAGGAATAATATCTCCGGCTTTTCGGATAATGACAGTATCTCCTAGTCGAATATCTTTCTCTCGAATTAAATCCTCATTGTGTAAGGACGCACGTTGAACTGTCGTACCTGCCACTTGAACAGGCGTTAAAATAGCAGTTGGTGTAACAACACCTGTACGCCCAACCGTTAAATCAATATCAAGTAATGTTGTCACTACTTCCTCAGCAGGGAATTTATAGGCAATTGCCCAACGTGGACTCTTTGCTGTATAACCAAGCTCATCCTGTTGCGCATAGCGATCTACCTTAATAACAATACCGTCAATTTCATAGGCTAAATTCGGACGGTTATCAGTCCATTTTTCGATAAAGGCTAGTACTTCTTCAATCGTTGAGCAGCGTTGACGCTCTTTGTTTGACGGGAAGCCTAGTCCCTCTAAATAATCGAGCATCTCTGCATGACCGTCAATACCATATGCCTCGCCATCTCCCCCAATTGCATAAATAAAGGTTGATAGCTGACGACTCGCTGCTATTTTAGGATCTAACTGGCGTAAAGAACCAGCAGCCGCATTTCTCGGATTAGCAAATAGTTCTTCTCCATTCTCAGTACGAAGGGTATTCAATTTTTCAAATGATTTTTTAGGCATATACGCCTCGCCACGTACTTCAATTGTAAGTGGCTCCTTCAATCGAAGAGGTATTGCTCGAATTGTTTTTAAATTTGCTGTAATATCTTCCCCTACAACACCATCTCCTCGCGTTGCTCCTTGTACAAAAACGCCATTTTCGTATTTTAATGAAATGGCAAGACCATCAATTTTCAACTCACAAACATAGGAAAAGTTATCACCGATTGCTTGACGTACTTTACGGTCAAATTCACGTAAATCTTCTTCATTAAAAGCGTTTGATAGACTTAGCATCGGATAATCGTGAGTCACCTTCTTAAAGCCTTCTACCACTGCTCCGCCAACACGCTGCGTAGGTGAATCTGGGTAAATAAGTGACGGATTCGCTTCCTCTAATGCAATAAGCTCATGCAATAATTGGTCATAAACACTATCTGCTACGATAGGTTTATCCAACACGTAATAGGCATGACCGTATTCGTGTAATAATTTATTTAACTCCATAACGCGCTGTTCAATTTCGTTCATTTAAGTTCCTCCGCTTACCCTTTTTCAATAGGGGCAAATTGTGCTAGCAATCGCTTAATACCAATAGGTTGTGGAAAGGCAATATCTAGCTCTGTACTATCACCCTCACCTTTTACACTAACAACCATACCTGTTCCCCATTTTTTATGGATTGCTTTGTCTCCAGCTTTCCAGCCAAATTGGTCACCACCTGTTGTTTGTAAACGAGCAGTTGCAGGCTGTGTTTTCTGAACCGCTCCAAGTGTACGTTTTTGATAGCCACCTGTAGAACGATTACTTGAGGCAAACGGAACCTCAGGCTTCGAACCACCTTTGGATATTGATTCTGTAATATCTTCTGAAATTTCACCTAGGAAACGAGAAACATTATTAAAGCTAGAACGACCAAAAATCGTACGGCTTTGTGCACTCGTTAAATATAAACGTTCCTCGGCCCGCGTCACGCCGACATACATTAATCGTCTTTCTTCTTCCATTTCATCCATATCATCAAGTGAACGAGAATGTGGGAAAATATTTTCCTCCATTCCAATGATAAAGACGATAGGGAATTCTAAGCCCTTTGCAGCATGCATCGTCATCAAAATAATGTTGCCCTTTGATGTGTCATCTTTATCAAGTGCATCAATATCTGCAATTAGCGCTAAATCTGTTAAAAAGGCAATTAAGCTTTTATCTTCACTGCGCTCTTCAAAAGCCTTTGTTACTGATAAAAACTCTTCAATATTTTCTAAGCGGCTTTCCGCTTCAATCGTCTTTTCATTTTGTAGCATTGCTCGATAACCAGATTTGTCAATGACCTGCTCTACAATTTCTGTCACCGATAAATATTCTTGCATCTCTGTAAAGCCTTTAATCATTGCATAAAATTGCTCAGCTGAATTAGCAGCCTTCCCTGAAAGACCCATGAATATAAGATCATTCATAGCATCAAAAATAGAGCGCTCCTGTTCAATCGCATAGCGCGCCATTTTTTCAAAGGAAGTTGCACCGATACTACGCTTTGGCTCATTAATAATACGTGCGAGTGATAAATCATCATCATTATTGGCAATAAGACGCAAGTAGGCAAGTAAATCCTTAATCTCTTTACGATCATAGAACTTAGTACCACCAACTATTTGATAAGCCATATTGGACTTAACAAGCACTTCCTCCATCACACGGGACTGAGCATTTGTACGATATAATATCGCAAAGTCATCAAATGAACGATTATCCTTTTCAATAAGCTGTTGGATTGTTTGTACAACGAATTGCGCTTCCTCTTGCTCGTTATAAGCTTTGTACAACACGATTTTTTCACCTTCTGCATTTTCTGTCCGCAGTTCTTTCGGATAACGTGTTGTATTATTTTGAATGACGTCGTTTGCCGCTTGTAGGATGCGTTTTGTTGAACGATAATTTTGCTCAAGCATAATGGCCTTAGCATTTGGATAATCCTTTTCGAATGAAAGAATATTGCCAATATCTGCTCCACGCCAACGATAAATCGATTGGTCTGAATCCCCTACAACACAAATATTTTTAAATTTCTTGGCAAGCAACTGAACGAGTAAATATTGGGATTTATTCGTATCCTGATATTCGTCCACATGAATATATTGGAATTTATTTTGGTAGTATTCAAGCACTTCTGGTACACGATTGAATAATGTAATAGTTGTCATAATTAAATCATCAAAATCGAGTGACTGATTGCGGCGTAGTCTTTTTTCATAACCTTTATAAACACGGGCAATCGTTTTTTCGTAAGGATTATTTTCATTGATTTGACCTGCATAATCGTCCGCAGTTTTACATTCGTTTTTTGCTGAACTAATCGCATTTAAAATCGCACGAGGTTCAAAACGCTTCGTATCAATATTTTCATCCTTCATAACATTTTTAATAACTGATAGCTGATCAGTAGAATCTAAAATTGAAAAGTTACGTGATATCCCAAGCTGATCAATATTGCGTCGCAAAATACGCACACACATTGAGTGGAATGTAGATACCCACATACTATCGCCAGCTCCGTTACCTAGTATGCCATCTATACGCTCACGCATTTCACGTGCAGCTTTATTTGTAAATGTGATAGCTAAAATCTTTGATGGGTATACTTCTTTTTCGATTACTAAATATGCTATACGATGTGTCAATACACGTGTCTTTCCTGATCCAGCACCCGCCATAATTAGAAGCGGTCCCTCAGTTGTTTTAACCGCATTTTCCTGCTCAGGATTCATACCTGCTAATAAGTTTTTCGTTAATTGCTCCATTTCGCACCGCCTTACAAACGTTTGTTCTTAAATTATATCGTATTTTTTACAGCCTTAACAGTCGCAAGTGCAGCTTTTAAATCTTCGTATATAATATTACCAACTACTACTGTATCTGCATATTTTGCCATTTCTGCTGCTTGCTGAGCAGATGTAATGCCGCCACCGTAAAACAGTCGCGTATTTTTCAGTTCATTTTTCACAGCACTTACAACCTCAATATCGCCATAAGTACCGCTATACTCTACATAAAATACAGGTAGTCTAAAGAAATTTTCAGCCATACGTGCGTAAGCAACAACATCATCAATGGATAAATCCGTTTTCGCATTCGTTACTTCAGCTACTTTACAATTCGGGTTTAAAATACAATAACCTTCAGCGACTAATTCATCCCATACCATAATATCTCCATATTCTTTAATTGCTTCATGGTGTAAATTTTTAATCCACTTTGGATCATCACTATTCAACACGGTTGGAATGAAATAATAGTCATAGCCTGGTGTTACTGAATCAATCGCAGAAATTTCAAGCGCTATTGGCACTTCAAAACGTCTTACACGAACAAGTAAATCTAATACACCATCCAAAGTTACACCGTCTGTTCCGCCAACTATAATAACATCTGTACCTGATTCACAAATTTTTTCTAGCGCCTCATCTGATAAATCTTTAGCTGGGTCTAGCTTGAACACATGTCTCCATTCTAAATAATCCATCTATTTTACCACCTATCATTTTCTATCTATTCGTTTACAAGTATAGCTTATGACTGTCTACAAAAAAATGAAAAAGACTGGGTAATAGCTCTACCCAGCCCTTTTACCTACTATTCTTTTGGTGCTTGAAACGGCTTTTCATCTGGATACAAACGACCTAACATTTCATCATATGTATCATTCCCGTAATCAAAGCAACGACGTACACGTGAAATAGTTGCTGTACTTGCACCTGTTTCCTTCTTAATAGATTCGTAGGTTTTCTTTAAACGTAGTAAATGCGCGACCTCAAAGCGTTGTGCCAGCGATTGAATTTCACTAATCGTACATAAATCATCAAAAAATTTATAACATTCTTCGATGTCTTTCAGCTCTAACACTGCTTTAAATAATTGATCTGTTTGATGCCCTCGAATTTTTTCGATTTGCATGCAATCTTCCTCCCTTTAAGGCTGCGTTTTCACCATTGCTTGTAACCCTGGTGAAGTTGGTACGAAATTTACCCAAGACTTCCCTGGTACTAGCTTCACAAGCTCCCCAGTCTCTTCTACAGCCATTGGTATTCCATCAATATTAGCCCATTTGACTTCTCTCATATTGCCATTTTGAAATACATACGCATTTCCACCAGAAGTTAAATCAATTTCTTGGCGCCCCTCATTATCAATCGTTCGATGTTTCATTTCAAAAAATAGCACATTTGAAAATGATAATGTGTCGCCTGTTAACATATCCTTTGTGTCAACGCCAGCCGATTGTCGTCCATAACGATTACTTTGCTTATCATACAAATACGAATTATGGAAATACTCACTATTTCCGTAGTAAATGTCAACTCGACTTGTTTCATTGCCTATTTTACCACGTTCATCGGGTTCATAAAAAGCCTCATGTACTTTTTCATGGTAACTCATTGAAGCGCCCACTTTTTTCGCACCATTTAATATACTTTCAGACGTAATATACGAGTTGTGTGGGGCAACACGGTCTTTTGAACGTTTAAAAAGTGTGCCATCATAATCCATACCATTTATATTGTCGACTACATTATTAGTAAGCATCGATTTGGCCTCCGGGCTATAACCATGTGCTACGTAAAATGCACCATAGCCTTTCGCAAGATCTACAAAATAAGATCGAGCACTACGAACAGGCCCTACATTTTCTGGCAGTTCACTTTGATAAACTGCTAATAAACGTGTAACATTGCCTTCTGCTAGCATTTCATAAACAATATCTGCTGCTTCTATCCCTGATTGCGGACGTGCTTTCGGGTGATTATTAACTGTAACAATTATTGGACGCTGCGTAATTTCTTCCTTCACAGCTTCACCTGTTAGCGGTGCAACAAACGCGCCTTCTTTAACTGGCTCTTCAATAGCAGTTCCATCGTCAACTTTGCTCGTATCATCATTCTTTCCTTCCGACGAATCTTTTGAACATCCTCCTATCAGTAAGGTACTAAAAGCCATTGCGATAAATAATTTCTTCGATTTGAACACAAGCATTACTCTCCTTTTATCAATTACATCTACCATAGGGAAACTTTAATTAACGCATCACTGCTGGTAATAATAACTTATTCTTCATAACATCAAAAATCCCTTTTGGCGTAATACGGATATATGGTAAATGTGTCGATTGTAAGAATAGTAAAGAGTAAATTGCGTCCCCTAAGTGGTAACCACGTTCCGCTAATGCTTGTTTTAAGAACTTCTCTTTTTCTGCTAGCTCCTTTACATCTCCATCATATAAAAGACCGCCAATTGTTAAAGGAACAGCAGCAATTACCTCGCCTTTTTCAACGAGGACAATACCACCACGCATTGCCTTCATTTCCTCAAAGGCTTTAATCATATCGTCTTTATTTTTTCCGATTAGTAAAATATCGCCTGTATTCGAATAAGATGAGGCAAACCCTTGAACACTAGTAGCAAAACCTTTAATCATCGTGTTAACATGCCAATTACCGTCTCTATTCAAAAGCATTAAATAACATTCATCATGATCTGCAAGCTGCCCTTCTCTAGTAATGAATGAGTTATATGGTTTCGTAATAACATCATTGACTAACTCAATTCCAAACGGCATCGAGAATTGAAAATCATGAGACGTTAATGAAAAATCTAAGTCAAATGCAGGTAACGCTGAATAATCAATTGTCGCAAGTTTCTGCACTTGTATACCATCACGTTTTAACCAAACACCCTTCGATAATACACTTTCAGGAACTGGGTGCCATTCATCTTGCAAAATATTTAGGGAAGCAAATCGACCCGTTGCGATAAAGCCATGTAAGTTGGACATATTATAATAGCGTGCAACATTATAAGAAGCCATTTGATAAGCATCTAGCGGTGCTACACCTGCATCTAAAGCTACTTGAATACATTTATCCATCACACCATCCTCATGGAAAGAAGGTGGTGAGCCATCTGTTGTCATCATTAAATGATCAAAAATAGGTAGTTCTTTTTCAACTATTCCCTTTAATAAATTAGGTAGGTCTGGACGTATTGAAGAATGACGTAGTGTTACAGCATATCCTTGCATAATACGTCGCTCTACCTCTTCCACTGTCATAGCTTCATGATCACCATCTGCACCAAGTAGCTTCATACGTGCTAAAGTTCGTTCCGATGCTCCAGGGAAATGCCCTTCTATTTTTTTCCCGTAGCCCTTAGCCATTTGCATACGATAGAGCATTTGGTCATCCCCATGTAACAATCTTGGCCAGCCCGTTAATTCTCCTCCAAGTAAAACATCATCACGTTCTAGCCATTCTAAAATGGACGTATTAGAAAAAATCTCTTCCTCCTGTTCCATTTCAGTTTGCGAATCAAAACGAGTCCACCAATAAAATGAAAACGGTAGCTTTTTCAAATCATCTAGTATTGAAAACGCTTTCTTATTTTCTAAAGATAAAACGAAGCTTAAATTATCTGAAATAAAAGTTGTAGTACCTAGCTGTCCACAAAAATCAGCAAAGGATTGCGGATGGTATAACTGGAACGGATGAACATGCGGCTCAATATATCCCGGTACAATTGTTTTATTCGTACAATCAACCACTTCTGTCCCTTCTAATAACGGAGGCATTCTATCACCAGCATAGACAATACGATCTCCTAAAATCCAAATGTTCCCTACTATCCATTTTTTGAGCATGCTATGTAAATAACGTGCATTTGTTAATACAATATCCGGTGCTTTTTTTCCATCAATTACTGCTAATTGCTGACGTAATTCTGTAATTTTCCATACTGGATCCATTCTATTCGCCCCTTCCTAAATTACGTAAAATTTCATTGTGTAAATCCTACGTGAAATCACATACTACTACTGCATAAACGCAATTTTTCATGAAATTAATGCTTTATGCAATCATCTTGTTTCAATCGTAACACAGCACTTTCATAAAACAAAGTGCACCCCGCTTTATTTTTCCCACAATGACTAAAGGAGGAAATATTATGATGCAAGAATCAAATTTAAGCGAAAAAAATGCCTTTTGTCGCTTTGCCATGGGGGCAGGTTTAACGGCATTCGGTATCGCTAAAATCTCAAGAAATCCTGAATGTACGAAAGGTCGATTGATGATTGCATTTGGTGCCTTAAAAATGGCTGAAGGTATCTTTAAGTATTGCCCAACCAAAGCTTTACTGGGCTCTAGTCTGGAGAGTGCTATGGGCAACAGCAACAACAATAGCACCAGCAACTCTTCTATGCAAAGTATGTTCAGCGGCCAAAATTCTATGTCATCTGAACAAATCGATAAACTCATGAAGGATTTCTCCTCTGCTATTTCTGGAAATACGTCAGGATCAAACGCAACAGCATCAAAGCAATCTGACTCCAGCACTTCAAATCAACATTCCTCAGAAAGTAAAAATTCTACAACTAAAGCACAAAATCCTTCTTAGTCAAAGGAGCCGTCTCAACTGTATTGTTGAGACGGCTCTCACCCTTTTCATTCATACGTTTGAAAACAATAAGAAGTTTCACAGTATGATTAAATTATTTAATTTAGGTACTCTACCCAATTCGAAGGCTCTGATTTCCGCTACGGGCTACTCGCTTTCCTGCGGGCGAGCGTCGAGCCGCTTCCTTCGCTACGCTCCGTAATTTAATGAAAGTGCGTTATTTAGTAGTCTAAAATGCAACCGAGGTTCTTCTAATTAGGATTTATACTAAAAGTTTGGGACGACATTTATTAAAACATTCGCTATGTAAATAAGTTGATTGGAGTGGAGACTGGGCGGCTCATCGGACGCCCCCAGGAAGCTTTGCTCTGTGCGAAAGCGAAGCGGCAGCTACAAATGTTTTCTGTAGCGAAAGCGAAGCGGCAGCTACAATGCGCCCAGTCGGAACGGAAATCAACCCCACGCTATGGTGATAAAGCAAAATGTAAATAAATTATCCTTTTATCGGGCAATTATTAATTTCTATATTGCCCTACTCCATCCGCCTGATATTTGTTTTATCAGTTACGCAATTACTTCTTAAACGTACGCCAGCCGATATCTTTGCGGTAGAAGAATTTGTCCCATTTTTCAGTTGCAATGCCTGCGTATACTTTTTCTTGTGCTTCTTGTAAAGTAGATGCCTTTGCTCCAACTAATAAAACTCGGCCACCGTTACCAACAAAGTTCTCATCTACAAGCTTTGTACCTGCATGGAATACCGCGTGTGAAGCTGATAGAGCTTCTAGGTTAGGTAATGCATTTCCTTTTTCAACATCCCCTGGATAGCCTTCAGCGGCGATTACTACACCTAGCATTGCTTCTTCAGACCATTGCAAATCAAATGGCTTTTCATCCATCAATGCAGTCATAAATGCGCCAAAATCGGATGCCATACGTGGTAAAACTACTTGCGTTTCAGGATCTCCAAAGCGTGCATTAAACTCAATCACTTTAGGACCATTTTTCGTTAATATCAAGCCTGCATATAAAATACCGGTAAACGATACTCCATCTGCCTCCATACCTTTCACTGTCGGTTCAACAATCGTTTTATATGCATCATCCACTACTTCTTGAGAGATTTGGGGTACTGGCGAATAAGCTCCCATCCCCCCTGTATTTGGTCCTTGATCGCCGTCATAAGCACGTTTATGGTCTTGAGCAATCACCATTGGATAAATCTGGCCTTTATGGACAAAGGACATAAAGGAGAATTCTTCACCGTCTAAGAATTCTTCAATGACAACTCGAGAAGAGGATTCACCAAAACGTTGGTTCCCAATCATATCCTCTACAGCTTCAATTGCTTCATCTTCGGTCATTGCTACAACTACACCTTTACCAGCCGCCAAGCCGTCTGCTTTGATAACGATTGGTGCACCTTGCTCTTTAATATATATAATAGCCTTGGCAGCTTCAGTAAACGTTTCATGGACAGCAGTTGGGATTTTGTATTTATTCATAATTTCTTTCGCATATGATTTACTGCTTTCGATTTGTGCTGCTGCCTTTGTTGGACCAAATACTCGTAAACCAATAGCAGTAAAGAAATCCACTATGCCTTCTGCAAGTGGTTGCTCAGGTCCTACAAAAGTTAAATCTACTGCATTTTCCTTTGCAAATTGTGCAAGACCTGCAAAATCCATAGTATCAATAGCAACGATTTCTGCATCGCTTTTCATGCCATCATTACCAGGTGCTACAAATACTTTACTAACAGATGGTGACATACTAAATTGTTTGGCGATAGCGTGCTCTCGACCGCCGCTTCCAATGACCATTACTTTCATTTTAGAGAATCCTCCTCTTTGTGCGTAAAACCGAGATGTTGCCCATCTCGGTCAAGTTTTTGAATATATTAGTGCTTGAAATGACGTACGCCAGTGAATACCATCGCAATGCCGTATTCATTTGCCTTATCGACTGAATCCTGATCTTTGATAGAGCCACCAGGTTGAATAATGGCTGTAATACCGGCCGCTGCAGCTGCTTCAACAGTATCGCTCATTGGGAAGAATGCATCTGAGGCTAGTGCTGCGCCTTTTGCTTTTTCGCCTGCTTGCTCAAATGCGATTTTAGCTGCGCCAACACGGTTCATTTGACCAGCACCAACGCCAAGTGTCATTTGAGAATCTGTAACGACGATTGCATTAGATTTAACGTGCTTCACAACTGCCCAGCCAAGCTGTAATGCTTCCCATTCTTGTGCTGTTGGTTCACGGTCTGTGACAACTTTAATATCTGCATTAGAAAAGCCGTAGCGATCTGGTTCTTGTACAAGAAGGCCACCTTCAACTGATACAACATTGAATTTGTCTTGTTTTGCTTGCTCAAAAGGAATTGTTAATAAGCGAATATTTTTCTTCTTCGTTAAAATATCAAGTGCTTCTTGAGAGAAAGCAGGCGCAATGATAATTTCTAAAAAGATATGGCTTAATTTTTCAGCAGTTGCTGCGTCTACTTCCATATTTAAAGCAATAATACCACCGAAAATAGATGTTGGATCTGCTTCATACGCTTTATCAAACGCTTCCTCTAATGTTGCGCCCGTTCCAACGCCACAAGGGTTCATATGCTTTACAGCTACTGCTGCGGGCATTTCAAACTCTTTGACAATTTGCAACGCGGCATTCCCGTCTTGAATATTGTTGTATGATAATTCTTTACCATGTAATTGCGTAGCATAGGCTAATGAAAAATCTGAGCCTAGTCGTTTTTGATAGAACGCTGCTTTTTGATGAGGATTTTCACCATAGCGTAAGTTTTGTTTTAATTCAAATGTCATTGTTAAGCTCTCTGGGAACTCTTCTTCTGTTAAGTAGTTTGATATATATGAATCATAAGCGGCTGTGTGACGGAAAACTTTTGCAGCTAACTTACTACGTGTTTCAATTGTCGTTGCACCATTAGCTTTAAGCTCCTCTAATACGTTCGCATAGTCATTGCTATCCACAATTACTGTTACATATTGATGGTTTTTTGCTGCAGAACGTAACATTGTTGGACCACCGATATCAATATTTTCGATAGCGTCATCCCATGTTACATTAGGCTTTGAAATTGTTTCAACAAACGGGTAAAGATTGACACAAACAATCTCAATTGGCTCAATTCCATGCTCATTCATTTGTGCTTGATGAGAAGCATCGTCAAACTTTCCTAATAGTCCACCGTGAATCATTGGATTTAAAGTTTTTACACGACCATCTAAAATTTCCGGGAATTTAGTTACTTCATCTACTGCTGTTACGGCAACATTATTGTCTTGTAACATTTTTTTCGTACCACCAGTTGATAAAATTTCATAACCTAATGCTACTAGTTCATTTGCAAATTCTAAAATACCATCTTTATTGGAAACACTGATTAATGCACGTTTTGTCACAACGAAATCCTCCTAATTTTTAGGATCACCACTAAAACGGTAGTTGATTTCGGCTCCGGCTGGGCGCGTTCCACCGTCGCTTCGCTTTCGCTAAATAGCAAAGCTTCCTGAGGGCGTCCGATGAGCCGCTTCACTCGAAGGCGTTATCACAGGATGTGATGCTTTTAGCCTTCGTTCCTCTATCGCTAATCCCTAAGGAGTCGCCCATCCCCCACTCCAATCAACTTATTTACATAGTAGACGTTTTAATTTAAAAGTCATTTACAACTTTTGGTGGTGAACCAATTTTTATCGTGTTTGCCACGAATATGTCTTGCTAGTATTGGTGGGACAGAGTTAGGTTTTGATCTTTTGTAGTAGACCTAACTCTCTCTCATCAATCCATTATTTTAATAATTGCTGTAAAGCTTTTGTATAAAGTTCATGCTCTTCCTTATGAATGGCCTTTTCTGTTGCCTCACGGTCACCTTCAACAACTTGAACTGCCGATTGGGCAATAATAGGTCCCGTGTCCATACCTTCATCTACAAAATGGACGGTTACACCTGTTATTTTGACTCCGTGTTCCATCGCTTGACCAATAGCATCTTTACCAGGGAAAGCCGGTAATAGTGAAGGGTGAATATTCACGATGCGCTGTGGGTATGCAGTTAGTAATACTTCACTAATTAGGCGCATATAACCTGCAAGCACAATCCATTCTACATGACAGTTATGGAGTGCCTCGATAATAGCCGTCTCATAATCTGCTTTTGAAGAAAACTCTTTCGGACTTAAAGCTAGCACCGGAATACTATAGTTCTCAGCACGTGTCACTACAAATGCACTAGGCTTGTCTGTGACAACAAGTTCAATTTTTGCATGTAGTTCACTACGTTCAATTGCCTCTTGAATAGCTTGAAAGTTACTGCCGCTACCTGAAGCAAAAACGGCAATTTTAGTTGGTGCAGTCATTACACTAAACTCCCATCATGTGAGCCATTGAATACAACACCCTCGCCTTTCACAACGCGACCGATTTTGTATGCTTTTTCACCATTTGCTTCTACTGTAGCAAGTACTTTATCTACTTCATCTGCAGGTACAGCTAACACGAAGCCAATCCCCATGTTAAAGACATTATATAAATCCTTGTCCTCTAACTGGCCTTTTTCTTTTAAAAACTCAAAAATACGTAAGATAGGCCAAGAACCTAAGTTAATTTCAGTTGCTAAACCTTCTGGCATCATACGTGGTAGGTTTTCATAAAAACCACCGCCAGTTACATGGGCACAGCCATGAACGTCTGCTACTTTTAAAGCTCCAAGTACAGGTCTTGCATATAATTTTGTTGGCACTAACAGGGCTTCCCCTATAGGACCAAGATCCTCGTAGCCTTCCACAATCGAATCAACAGCGTAATGATTATCTGCAAAAACAATTTTTCGCACTAATGAGTAACCGTTTGAATGCACCCCACTTGAAGCAATACCAACAAGCACGTCACCCTCTACGATTTTCTCACCTGTTACGATAGCTGATTTTTCACAAGCTCCTACCGCAAAACCAGCTAAATCATACTCATCTTCTTCGTAAAGACCTGGCATCTCTGCAGTTTCTCCACCGATTAATGCCGCACCAGATTGCACACAGCCATCTGCAACGCCCTTTACGATTTGCTCAATTTTCGCTGGCTCTGCCTTGCCAAGGGCTACATAATCTAAAAAGTACAATGGTTCAGCCCCTTGCGCTACGATATCATTGACACACATCGCTACACAGTCCACACCAATCGTGTCGTGCTTGTCCACCATAAACGCTAGCTTTAGTTTTGTCCCAACGCCATCAGTACCTGAAATTAGTACAGGTTCCTGAAGATTTAGTTCTGACAAGTCAAACATACCGCCAAAACCACCAAACGTGCCCATCACACCTAGACGGTTTGTTCGTTCAACGTGAGACTTCATTCGTTTTACGGCTTCGTAGCCTGCTTCTATATTTACACCTGCTTGTTCATATGCTTTTGACACGCAGAGTTCCTCCTTATCATCAAATCGCCTTGGCACATCTGAATCTAGATTTTGTTATTTATAGCTAGACGTGTTTAGATGTTTTTCTTAACGTAATAGTTCTTTTTCATGTGGTAAGATTGTATCTGGAAAAATTTCTGTAGGATATTTACCTGTAAAACATGCTAAGCATAATCCACGGTTTTCATCCTCATATGGTCTTGCAATCGTCTCCACCATACCTTCAACAGAAAGGAATGTTAGGGAATCAGCTCCTATAGCATCACGGATTTCATCTACATTGTGGCTAGATGCAATCAATTCTTCATGTGTGGAAGTATCAATACCGTAATAGCAAGGATCCGTCATCGGTGGTGAAGAAATGACAACATGTACTTCTGCCGCCCCTGCATCTTTTAACATTTTTACAATACGTCTTGAAGTTGTACCGCGAACGATTGAATCGTCCACCATCACTACACGTTTACCTTTTACGACTTGAACAACAGGAGAAAGCTTCATTTTCACACCGCGTTCACGTAATTCCTGTGTTGGTTGGATAAATGTACGCCCTACATAACGATTTTTAATAAGACCTAGCTCATATGGAATGCCACTTTCCTCTGCAAAGCCAATTGCCGCTGAAATACTTGAATCAGGGACACCTGTTACAACATCAGCTTCAATATGTGCACATTCTCGAGCAAGCTGTTTGCCCATACGTTTACGCGCCATGTGGACGTTTATACCATCAATATCAGAATCGGGACGTGCTAAATAAACGTACTCCATCGCGCACATTGCCCGTTTATCCATCTCTACAAAACGATCAGATTTTACACCCTCATCGTTAATAATTAATAACTCACCAGGTTCAACAGATCGAACAAATTCTGCACCTATTAAATCAAATGCACAAGTTTCAGAAGCTACAACCCAGCCATCTCCTAGCTTCCCAAGAGATAATGGACGTAAACCATGTGGATCACGTGCAACAAGCATTTCATCTTTAGTCATAATTAAGAACGAATATGCGCCCTTTAATAAAGATAGGGCATTTTTCACCTTCCCACGGAATGGTGAATGCGAGCTTTTCTTAATAAGATGCGCTAGCACTTCAGTATCAGAGCTAGAATGGAAAATACTACCTTGACGCTCTAAATACTGTTTTAAGTGCGTGGCATTGACTAAATTACCGTTATGAGCAATTGAAAGGCTACCAGTTGAGGAGTGAAATAATAACGGCTGTACATTTTCAATACCGCCCCCTCCAGCAGTCGTATAACGGACATGAGCAATTGCTGCTTTTCCGTCCACTGCCTTTAATTTCTCTTCGTTGAAAACATCATTCACTAGTCCTTCGCCTTTCACCGCGCGAAGATGCTGACCGTCAGAAACGACGATCCCAGCGCCTTCTTGGCCACGGTGTTGAAGAGCATGAAGCCCGTAATAACTAAGGTGTGCTGGATTTGAGTTACCCCAAATACCAAACACCCCACATTCTTCGTTTAAGCCTCTGAGTTCAGCAAGCATGGGATTGCTCCTTTCCAATTAGAACGGAATTCCTCCACTGTACCTTCTACAAGCACACCGTTGTCACCGTCGATTTTAACAAGCGCATCGTTTGTTACGACACCGATTTTCATTGCGTCTTTTACAATTTCTACAAATGCAGCTACATTTTCTTCTTTCACTGTTACAACAAAACGAGATTGTGTTTCACTGAATAATGCTGTTGTAGCAGAGCCTGTTAATGTTACATCAAGACCTAAGCCATTTGCGCCAAATGTTGTTTCAGCAAGCGCTACTGCAAGACCGCCTTCTGCTACATCATGTGCAGATTGTACGATGCCTGCTTTAATCGCTTTAAGCAATGCTTCTTGACGTGCGGCTTCAATCTGTAGGTCAATCGCTGGTGCTTTCCCTGAAATAACCCCATTATTTAATAATTTTTGAAGCTCCGAACCACCGAACTCAGTTTTTGTATCGCCGATCACAAATACTACATCACCAGCAGCCTTTACTTCTTGAGTTGTCACATGTGCTAAATCTTCAATTAGTCCAACCATACCGATTGTTGGTGTTGGATAAACCGCTTCGCCAGAACGCTCGTTATAAAGAGAGACGTTACCGCCGATTACTGGTGAATTCAATGCTGTACAAGCGGCTGAAATACCATCAGCTGATTTTTCAATTTGCCAGAAAATTTCTGGTTTCTCAGGATTACCGAAGTTTAAGCAGTCAGTAATTGCTAATGGTGTACCACCCGTTGCCACGATATTACGAGCTGCCTCTGCTACAGCAATGGCACCGCCTACCTCTGGATCTAGGAAAATATAACGAGAGTTACAGTCAGTAGTCATCGCTAATCCTTTGTTCGTACCGCGTACGCGGATAACGGCCGCATCAGAACCTGGTGCAACGACTGTTGATGTACGTACTTGATAATCATATTGATCGTAAACCCACTCTTTTGAAGCAACTGTTGGTGCTTTTAAAAGTGCATTTAATGTTTCTTTGTAGTCTGTTACTACTGGCTCTGTGTTTTCCATCGCTTGGAACTCAGCATAGTAAGCAGGCTCTGCAGATGGTTTATGATAAACTGGTGCATCTTCTGCAAGTGCATCAGCAGGTACTTCAGCTACAACTTCGCCATTATGTAATAGGCGTAGCATTTTATCATCCGTCACGCGACCAATTGCCACAGCATCTAAGTCATATTTCTCGAAAATCGCTTTAATTTCATCTTCGCGACCTTTTTTCACAACAAGTAGCATACGCTCCTGAGATTCAGATAGCATCATTTCATATGCTGTCATGCCTGTCTCACGTTGAGGTACTAAGTCTAAGTTCATTTCTACACCAGAGCCAGCCTTCGAAGCCATTTCTGCTGATGAAGAAGTTAGACCAGCAGCACCCATATCTTGAATACCTACTAGCGCGTCAGATTTTACAACTTCTAAACATGCTTCAAGTAAAAGTTTCTCCATAAATGGATCTCCTACTTGAACTGCTGGACGTTGGTTCTCAGATTCTTCTGTTAACTCTTCAGATGCAAATGTTGCACCGTGGATACCGTCACGGCCTGTTTTAGCACCCACATACATGACTGTATTCCCTACACCAGCCGCGATTCCACGTTGAATATCTTTGTGGTCGATTAAACCTACACACATTGCATTCACTAGTGGGTTACCTTCATAGCAAGGATCGAATTGAATTTCGCCACCGACTGTAGGAATCCCGATACAGTTACCGTAACCAGCGATACCAGCAACTACTTCTTCAAATAAATATTTACCACGTGCTGATTTTAATTCGCCAAAGCGTAGTGAGTTTAGCATCGCAATTGGACGTGCACCCATTGAGAAAACGTCACGGATAATACCACCAACTCCTGTAGCAGCACCTTGATAAGGCTCAATTGCTGATGGGTGGTTATGTGATTCCATTTTAAATACAACTGCTTGTTCGTCACCAATATCAACGATACCAGCACCTTCACCTGGACCTTGTAAAACTTGTGGACCCTTTGTAGGGAATTTACGTAACACTGGTTTTGAATTTTTGTATGAGCAGTGCTCAGACCACATTACGGAGAAAAGACCTGTCTCTGTCCAGTTTGGTAGACGTCCTAAAATACCTTCTACCATTGCAAATTCTTCGTCTGACATCCCCATACCAGCGTATAACTTTTGCTCTTTAATTTGCTGTGCTGTTGGCTCAAACTTAGTTGTTGACATGATTTTCCCTCCACTGCTTCACAATTGATTTAAATACTGCTAGACCGTCTGCTCCGCCCACCAGTGCATCAACAGCTCGCTCTGGGTGAGGCATCATCCCTAGTACATTGCCACGCTCGTTTGTAATCCCTGCGATATCTTCTAAAGAACCGTTTGGATTTTCGCCTGAATATGTGAACACGATTTGATTGTTATCTTTTAATTGTTGTAAAGTTTCCTCGTCACAGTAGTAGTTACCTTCACCGTGAGCGATTGGGATATTGATTATTTGACCTAGCTCATATTGGTTTGTGAATAATGTATTATTGTTTTCAACTTTAAGCTGGATTGTACGGCACATGAATTTCAAATTTTTGTTACGAAGTAATGCGCCTGGTAATAAGCCTGCTTCAGTTAAGATTTGGAAGCCATTACATACGCCCAATACCGGCTTACCAGCATCTGCTGCCTTCTTAACCTCTGCCATAATATTAGATTGGTTGGCCATCGCACCACAGCGAAGATAATCCCCGTATGAGAAGCCTCCTGGTACTAAAATGCCATCAAAGCCACTTAAATCTGTTGCTGTATGCCATACATATTCTACTTCTTCACCTAGCTCGTCTTTAATCACATGATACATATCGATATCACAGTTTGACCCAGGGAAAACGAGTACTGCGAATTTCATGATTAGTTAGCCTCCTCGACTTCGTAGCGATAGTCTTCGATTACAACGTTAGTTAAAACCTTTTCACACATTTCTTTTACTAGAGTATCAATATCACGTTCTGTATCTTTAATTGCTAGTTCAAGATATTTACCGATTCGTAAATCTTCTACTTCAGCGTAACCCATTTTCACTAAAGAACCTTGTACAGCTGAACCTTGTGGATCAAGAATGCTCTCACGTAATGTCACGTAAATTTTAACTTTTTTCATTGTTATTTGCCTCCGAGTCTAGAAAGTATAATAGTATAAACTTCAGTTAAATTACCCAGGTCTCTACGAAAGACATCTTTGTCTAACTTTTGCTTTGTAGTTGCATCCCAAAGTCTACATGTATCTGGTGATATTTCATCTGCCAGTAGTACATTTCCGTCATTGTCACGTCCAAACTCTAATTTAAAGTCAATTAGTGTAACGTTGACATCTGCAAAAATAGGCTGTAAAACTTTGTTCACTACAAGTGCACCATCATAAATGGCTGTCACTTCCTCAGGTGTTGCAAGATCAAGTACGTCAATATGCTCCGTTGAAATGAGCGGATCGCCTAGCTCATCATCTTTATAATAAAATTCAACGATTGGGCGTTTTAATGGTGTACCTTCCTTAATGCCAAGACGTTTCGCTAAGCTACCTGCCGCTATATTGCGAACTACGACTTCAATTGGAATAATATCTACCTTTTTTACAAGCTGCTGCGTATCAGATAATTGTTTTACGAAATGTGACGCAATTCCGTTTGCTTGTAATTTTTCGAAAATTAAAGATGTAATGCGATTATTTAATACGCCTTTGCCTTCAATTTCTTCTTTTTTCTCACCATTAAACGCTGTTGCACTATCCTTGTATTCAACGAGTAACACATTAGGCTCCTCTGTTGAGTACAATTTTTTTGCTTTACCTTCATACAAAAGTTGACCTTTAGTCATTTCGTTACTCCCCCTGATATTATGAAATACACGCGTATTGTTCAGAATTGAATCGTACGTATACGATTCAATTCTGTAACATCCGCTAGTGACTCTACTCAATCCATTTCGCCTTGGCGTAATTGTAGCTGTCGCTTTGCTTTCGCATAGATAAACAAAGCGTGAAGATTGTTAGTTAAGACCAAGACGTTCAAAAATCATATCTACATGCTGTAAATGGTAGTTGTAGTCGAAGCAATCATCTAGCTCTTCCTTCGTTAAATACGATGTAATTTTTTCACTTGCATCGACTAACGTACGGAACTGAACTTGCTCGTCCCATGCCTGCATCGCTAAAGGTTGTACTGTATCATATGCTTCCTCACGCACTAACCCTTTATCGATCAGTGCTAATAAGATACGTTGAGAGTAAATTAGACCAAAAGTGCGACCCATATTACGTTTCATGTTTTCAGGGAATACTGTTAAGTTTTTCACAATGTTACCGAAGCGATTTAACATATAGTTAAGTGTAATCGTTGCATCCGGTAAAATAACGCGCTCTGCAGATGAATGTGAAATATCACGCTCATGCCATAATGCTACGTTTTCATAAGCCGTTACCATATAGCCACGCATTAAACGTGACATACCAACCATATTTTCAGAGCCGATTGGATTACGTTTATGAGGCATTGCTGACGAGCCTTTTTGACCTTTTGCAAATGCTTCCTCAACTTCACGTGTTTCTGATTTTTGCAAGCCGCGAATCTCTGTTGCAAATTTCTCAATGGATGTTGCGATTAATGCCAACGCACCTAAATATTGAGCATGACGATCACGTTGTAATGTTTGAGTTGAAATAGGTGATGCTGTAAGGCCTAATTTATCGCATACATATTGCTCAACTTTAGGATCAATATTGGCATATGTTCCAACTGCTCCAGACATTTTTCCTGTTTCAATTACTTTTGCTGCTGCTTCAAAGCGTTCTAGGTTACGCTTCATTTCTTCATACCATAAGCCTAGTTTTAAACCGAAAGTTGTTGGCTCAGCATGAACACCATGTGTACGTCCCATCATAACCGTATGCTTATGCTCTTTCGCTTTTGCTGCAATAATATCAATGAAATTCACGATGTCTTTGCGTAAAATATCATTCGCTTGTTTAATTAAATAAGAAAGAGCTGTATCAACTACGTCCGTAGAAGTTAAACCATAGTGCACCCATTTTCGCTCTTCACCAAGTGTCTCAGAAACGGCACGAGTAAATGCTACAACATCATGACGTGTTTCTTTCTCAATCTCTAAAATGCGATTAACATCAAATGAAGCATTTTCACGAATTTTAGCTACATCCTCTTTTGGGATGTCTCCAATTTCTGCCCAAGCCTCACATGCTAAAATTTCAACTTCTAACCAAGCTTGATATTTATTTTGTTCTGTCCAGATTGCGCCCATTTCGGGTCTTGTGTAACGTTCGATCATTGCGTTTCTCCTTCTATTCTGACCAAATGCCAGAACTCTCGATTTGTTGTAGTGTTTCTTCTAAGTTTTTTGTCATAATCGTTACGTGGCCCATCTTACGGTTCACCTTAGCTTCAGCTTTCCCATAAAGATGTATAGACCATTCAGGATATTTAGCAATTGAGTTACTAAGTGGCATGACATGCTGCCCTAAAACATTTACCATAATAGATGGTGCCCAAAGTTGTGGTTTACATAATGGCCAACCACAAATTGCACGTATATGCTGATGGAACTGTGAAACGTTACATGCTTCTATAGAATAGTGACCTGAATTATGAGGTCTTGGTGCTAATTCATTTATAACGATTCCACCGTCTTCTAATACAAACATTTCTACAGCTAATGTCCCTACTAAATTTAAATAATCAGCAATTTTCAAGGCTTCTCGTTCTGCAGACAAAGATGTTTCCTCTTTTATACGAGCTGGTACGATCGTTTCATGTAAAATTTGATGAACATGAATATTTTCTCCAACTGGCTGACAATATGATTCACCATTCCCGTTTCTTTGAACAATGACAGACACCTCTTTAACGAAAGGTACAAATCCCTCAACAATACATTGTGAATGGGAGAAAAGCCCTTTTGCTAACGGTAAGTCTTCTGTAGATTTTAAAAGCTGCTGCCCCTTGCCATCATAGCCACCTCTTGCTGTTTTGACTATACAAGGATAACTAATCCTATCAATATTGGCTAGTAATTCTTCATATGTATTTACAACCAAATAAGGGGCTACTGGACAACCTGCGTTCACTATCGCTTCTTTTTCAGTCACACGGTCTTGTGTGATGCGTACTAGCTCTGCTCCTTGTGGGACGTAAGCCATTTGTGTTAAACGTTTTAAGCCTTCATAATCGATATTTTCAAATTCATACGTTATAACGTCACTTACCTCTGCAAGTTCTTCTAAAGCTGACTCATCATCATATGGGGCTACAATACGTACATCCGCAACCTGTCCACCTGGTGAATCCATTGATGGTTCAAGAACGGCGATTTTAAAGCCTGCTTCTTTAGCAGCAAGTGCCATCATACGGCCAAGCTGACCTCCTCCGATAATGCCTATCGTCTGCCCGGGATAAATTATCTTTGTCACACTAAGTCACCTGTGCTTTCCAGTACTTGTTGCTTCGTGGCTTCACGTCTAGCATCTAGTTTATTAGCCAGCTCTGTATCTGTTGTCGATAAAATTTGCGCTGCTAGCAAGCCTGCATTCGTCGCTCCCGCTTTGCCAATCGCTACTGTTGCTACAGGTACACCGCCAGGCATTTGAACAATTGATAATAAAGAATCAAGACCGTTAAGAGCACGTGATTGCACAGGTACACCAATGACCGGTAACGTTGTTTTAGCTGCTACCATTCCAGGTAAATGCGCAGCTCCACCTGCACCAGCAATAATTACTTGAATACCTCGCTCACGTGCTGATTGTGCATACTCAAACATTAAATCGGGAGTACGATGTGCAGACACTACTTTTTTCTCGTACGGTACCTGTAATTCATCTAAAATATCACATGCATATTTCATTGTTTCCCAGTCACTTGAACTCCCCATAATGACACCGATTTTCGGATTCATGATTGTCGCTCCTTTTTAACGTTAGAAAAATGATCAAATATTTTATAGCTACTACAATTCTTTACTTTTTCTTTTTCATAACAAAGAAAATCCTCAAATAAACTACTCCCTACCATACACGTGAAAGCAGTTTACTTGAGGACTTATTATGAAAAGAATATGCAAATGGACATTTCTGCACATAAACCTTCCCGTAACATGCCAAAAGTGCTTTCCCGCATAGTCCAGCATTTACGGTGCCGGGTAGAGACACTAGAGCCAATCCTCTAGCATATATGTGGGATTTATTTGTTTTTCCTTCTCATATTTTAACAAGTCATTTCATTGTAGTCAACCAAAAATGCGAACATTTTATTTTAGCCATTTGCAAACGTTCGGATTTAAGCAAAAATTACTCGGAATCTTGCCATAACATCGCTTTAAATTGTATTTTTTGACGTAAATACGTTGGTTCTCCATTGACTACGTGAAAAATCGGTTCTTCTTTTCTTCCCACTGCCATATAACCATCTCGACGCATTCTTGCCAAACAATCTTCAATTGACTCGTTTTCTTCTACTTCATACCAAATTTGTTTTTTCCCCAAATCTTTCTTCCTTTCAATCTTGTTTCCAATTATTTTCCCAGTATGAATTCCATTATACCTTTAGTTTGTTCCTTTAGTATGTATGATGTATTAATAAAATGCTCTTCGCCAAAACGTGAAGTAGATTTTCGTTCCGACTAGGCATTTTCCTGAAGGGCGTCCGATGAGCTGCTTGGGCAAGCGAATGTTTTTTATGTGAAAGCGTAAGTGCAATGTAACGACAGCGGCACGATGTTGGTCACGAAGGCGTAATTATTGGATGTAATATTTTTAACCTTCTTTCCTCAACTTGCTCGCTCCAGGGTCTATCTGTGACGTTATCCCTCAAAAAGTCGTCCCCCCTTTACTTAACTGACAGCTATTAAAAAGAAATTATTGTTACTAATCGAAGACAAATTAAAAGAACTGCAGAAAAATAACTGCAGTTCTTTATTAAGGATTTTGAAATCCGTAGATTCCAATTAAATATGCACCTAGGAACAGAAACATTAAAAAAGCATTGAGTACAATCAAAACTATACGAATATCGCCTTTAATACCCAAAATTGCGCTAATTATTCCTAATACTCCCAACACAAATGGCGTAAATATACTTAGATCATAAAGGTAATTAAAAAAACTACCATACCATTTTGATGAATCATAGCCAAACATAAAGAGTGTAATTATTAAGGAAAATATTGATAAAGCAGAAAAAATGTTACGCCTCATTTTTTAATTCCCCCTTATTAAAGCATGATATGTGTTATAGATCTAATTTCAATTTAAAATTCGCTAATAATGCTCGTCCGACTTTACTCTTTGAGCAATAAGTGATGGATATATCAAATGTTGAGGCAATATACAATGTGAAGCATCGCCTGTTCTAGCGCCGCCTCTTCCTATTTTTAGACATTCCAGCAAGATGTAAGAATCTCTCTTGATGGCGTTCTATTCTCCTGTTCGTCAATTCTATCAGTCGTTTTTGTTTCTACGGGCACAAATGTGTTCTCCCCTCGAAACATTCCACAAACAGTTTGCTTTGCTCGTTTTTTTGGTTCTAAGTCAAATGTTGGGGTCTATATTCTTTCAACACCTTAACCCAGATGAACTCCGATTTCTTTATACTTTAAATTTAATAAGATTTTTGCTCGAAAGTGATCGAAGCGTCGAAAGCCAAATGCATTCCGTTTCATCACTTTTGTTTTGTTATTAATACCTTCTAAGAAGCCATTGGAATAACCAAAACTAAAGCTATTTAAGATTTCTACTTGCCAGTTTTTAAATGTTTGAATTGCTTTTAAGAAAGCTGGTAATTTTGTCTCTTCCACCTTACGGTAAAAAGCTAATAATCGCTTCTTTACTTCTACGACATCATTCTTTGTCTTTGCCCAATCAAACCATTCACAATAGGCTTCCTTTAATTCATGAGCTACTTTTAATGTTTTAGACATTTCTGTATAGCGCTGTAAGTACCACTGTTGTTTTGGTGATAATTTAGATGCACGTTTATAAAATACATGACGCATACGTTTACACTTTGTGCGATTGTATTTGTCCCATTCTTTTTGTACTTGTCGGCGCACTTCATCCATTGCCCAATAGATATAACGACTAAAATGAAAGCGGTCTGCCACAATAACTGGTCGACCTAATGATTGACGAACAGCTGCTTTAAAACTTGGATTCATATCCATGACCACTATTTCAACATCTGCTCCATACTGATTTAAGTAATTTTTTATGGTTTCTTTTTTACGATTCGGTAAAATGTCAATCGGTTCGCGCGTCTCCGCATTCGCAATTATTAGCTGATAAGTACCTGCATCTGTATCGCCTTTATACTCATCAATCGCAATCGCTTTTGGTAAACGTACACCCTCTACTAATTGTTTATTCGCTACCTTTTTAAAACGTCGAATGACCGTCGTGGTTGATGTGCCTAGTACTTCTGCAGCTTCTTTAAATGTTTTAGCTTTAATAGCACGTATATTTATACTTGATTCCATTCCTTTGAGTAACGTTGATATTTATCCACGAAGGGGGATTTTTCAGAGAAACGCTTTCCACAATTACAAACATAACGACGACGCTTATAGAAAAGAATAGTTAAACGTTCAAACCATTTTAAATGATTTATCTTCTGTATACGATAATCGTGAACCTTCGATGTTTCTTTTTTACAAACTGGACATTGATGGGTACATTTAGGCAATTGTACATACAATGCGATTCGATCACCTACTTCTTCTACTTTTGTAATCTCTACATCTTTTAATCCTGGGATATTCATGTTAAAATTCATTTGCACAGTTCACCTTTCTATTACTTGTTTCTCGACAACTCAAGTATATAAGAAATGGTGATACTGTGCTTTTTTATGCATAAAATTGTGTGATTACCCCAACAAATATTATAGAACCGTTTTTTTGGAGAATATGTCGGGATTAGTTCATTCATTATGTAAATTTTAAAATGAGTATATCATTTTATTTTTATTTTATAAAACAAAAAAGCCGAGGAATAAATCCTCGACTTTTTTAGGTGCCTAGCGACGTCCTACTCTCACAGGGGGAAGCCCCCAACTACCATCGGCGCTAAAGAGCTTAACTTCCGTGTTCGGTATGGGAACGGGTGTGACCTCTTTGCCATCATCACTAGACTATTTTCGGCTTTCAATATACATCGTATTTCTTCGTCAGCTTCTGTCGTTCAGTCAGTCACGTACTTGAGTACGCTCCTTCCTTCTCTCCATCGCTTCCTCGAACTACTCGTATCTTGAAACCCTTGAAAGATTTGTTCTTTCAAAACTGGATAAACGGCGCATTGAATGCTTCAAACATTTTGGTTAAGTCCTCGATCGATTAGGTCCCAGTGTGGCCGATCACCCTCTCAGGTCGGCTACGCATCGTCGCCTTGGTGAGCCGTTACCTCACCAACTAGCTAATGCGCCGCGGGCCCATCTTATAGCGACAGCGAGATGCCGTCTTTCAGTATTTCACCATGAAGTGAAATAGATTATTCGGTATTAGCCCCGGTTTCCCGGAGTTATCCCAAACTATAAGGTAGGTTGCCCACGTGTTACTCACCCGTCCGCCGCTAACGTCAAAGGAGCAAGCTCCTTTTCTGTTCGCTCGACTTGCATGTATTAGGCACGCCGCCAGCGTTCGTCCTGAGCCAGGATCAAACTCTCCATAAAAAGAAATTTGATTAGCTCAAATTGTTTTGCTGGCATCATGTTTGATGTCCAAAATTTTGTTTCGTTCACTAACTCGAAGTTAGCTAGTAAAAACTTTATTGATTACGTTTTGCATGTTCAGTTTTCAAGGTTCATTAGTTCGTCACATTTAAGTGACTTACTATACTTTAACATAGTGTTGACTCTATGTCAATCATTTATGTTAGTAGTTTTTTTAGTTGTTATTGTTTCGTAACAACGTTTATAAATATATCATCTTAATATTAAGTTTGCAAGTGATTTTTTAAAGTAAAACTATTCCAAATAAATCAATTATACCTTAGCATAATTGATTGCGTCCGACATTGATCGGAGGCTTTAGGCAAACATGATGTTGGTCGGTCTCTCAGTCTTTACAATAGGACGTGACAACGACTGACTTCCTCTACAACTGAATGGAGTTAAAGGGAGTTTCTTCTATAATATAGAACTCAACTACACATGAATGTTATACATTCTAATATTTACATTATAAACAGTAGATAGTTTTATAGTTTTTAATTCTTCAATAAGAAAAGCACCTACAATTGTTAGTCAACAATTGAGGTGCTGTTTATCTTTATATTTAGCGTACCCATATAAAGTATGCAAGGAAGACAAAGAACAATCCGTACATCATAGGATGAATTTCTTTTTTACGACCCGCTAAAAGCATTGTTATTGGATAAAAGACAAAGCCTATTGCAATACCAGTAGCGATTGAGTAACCAAGAGGCATCATGATTACTGTAAAGAAAGCAGGTACGGCAATTTCGAATTTATCCCAATCAATTAAACGTAATGAAGATACCATCAGAACACCTACAATAACTAGAGCTGGCGCTGTTACTGCTGGAGTTACTACAGCTAGTAATGGTGAGAAGAATAATGCTACTAGGAATAGCATTGCAGTTACTACAGCAGAGAAACCTGAACGAGCACCTGCTGCTACACCAGAAGTTGATTCTACATACGCAGTTGTTGTTGATGTACCAAATAAAGAACCAATTGTTGTTGCAAGAGCATCAGCCATCAATGCACGGCTTGCACGTGGTAATTTATTATCTTTTACTAATCCTGCCTGTGTCGCAACTGCCATTAAAGTACCTGCTGTATCAAAGAAATCTACAAACAAGAATGTTAAGACAACTACTAAAAATTTAACGTTTAATAATGAATCAAAGTCATTGAAAATTGGTTTTAAAGCTACCATAAACGTAGAATCTACACTTGGAATTGCTGAAACAACTGCTGTAGGAGGTGCAATGACACCTGTAATCATACCAACAATTGCTGTTATAACCATCCCTAAGAAAATACCAATACTTCGTAGTTTAATAATAAGAATAATTGACAGGACAATCCCGAATACAGCTAGTAAAGTTGCACCAGAGAATGTTCCTAAAGTTACCAATGTAGCTGGGCTATCTGTTATAATGCCCGCTCCTTGTAAGCCAACAAATGTTATAAATAAACCAATACCTGCTGAAACCGCATATTTAAGTTGTACTGGAATTGCATTAATGACTGTTTCACGAATACCTGTTAACGAAAGAATGATAAAGATAACACCTGAGAAGAAAACACCTGTTAAACCAGTTTGCCATGGAATACCGTACGCTCCAACTACAGTGAAAGCAAAGAATGCGTTTAAGCCCATACCAGGAGCAAGTGAAATTGGGAATTTAGCGAAAATACCCATAATCAGAGAACCGACTGCAGCTGCTAATGCTGTAGCTACGAATACAGCTCCTTTATCCATTCCTGCATTTTCTAACATACCAGGGTTAACAGCTAAAATGTAAGCCATAGCAAGGAATGTTGTAATACCACCTATTATTTCGCGGCGATAATTAGTTCCTAATTCATCGAACATGAAATACTTTTTCATTTTAAAGAAATCCTCCGTATGGTCGTCTTCAATATCGAAAACAAAAAAGACACGCTGACTACTCTACTAGTCGCATGTCTACGATACATTTCACCATTACTAGCGTGAAATCAATTAGTGTCTATACATTGGTATATATAACTAAAATCGTAGTCAAGTTATTTACGGTAACTTGGTAGAAACTCACGGGCCTTATCCCCGACATTATACGACGACATATTTAATTTACAATCAATATATCATTTCACTTTTCAGATTTCAACCCTATTTCCGAACATTTTTTATGAAATACACACGAAAGTTCGTGTAAAATCCTTATTTAATGTTCACGTTTTAAGAAATCGTTGCATAAATAGGTCAAGGCTGAACGTTTTATCGATAGTTATAAAATAAAAAAATCCCCTTGAACTCATTCGAATTCTTGAGGATTTTAACAGAGCTTCCTTGAGCAACATATGTTTAGTTAATCACTTTACTTTGCAAGAGCTGAATTCTTTTTTCTAATTTTTGTTTCCAATCTTCTGCTAACGCATCAACTACTTGTATACGTTTCATCGCAAGTGCGTCTTTGTTTTTAAAATACACTTCGTTGCAATGTAAAACTGAGATACCTTCAGGGTGCTTTTCTACTAATTCGATTTTTGAATCTGCACAGATTGTCCCTTCTTCCAGTACACGAGCAAGGAAGCCCGTATAACCTGTTTCAATTAAACGTTTAAGTAAAATGTTCGCCTCAGCATATTTATCAATCGTACTACAAGGTACACGCCCTTGAGTAACTTGGATGATAGCATTACCTATTTTATAAATATCACCAATACAAATATCGGCTTCCAACATATTCGTTACTGTTAAGTTTTCACCGAATGCTGCTGTCGGCAACGGTTTACCAAGTTCCTGTTCCCATTGTATGTAATGCTCCGCAGGATATAAACAAACAGCACGGTCAGGACCACCATGATGTTTTTTATCTGCTACATCGTCCCCCTCAAATCCACGAGCAGACAAATATACTTCTTGTACTTTCCGTTTTTCAATCCCTGTAATCATTGAGCGCCCATTACTATAATGCAATTCTTTCGGCATACCAATAGCAAGTGTGTGAATCATCGCTTTATTTTTTTCCATTTCCGTCCCTCCTAAACTAAACAACGACATAGAGTCCTATTTATATTTATTAGTTTACTATACCTAATGTTTCGAAAGTATTATCCTTAAAATAAAGAATTTCAAAATTTATTGCGGCTTAACATCCTCTACTTTCTCAACTCCTTATTCCTTAAATATATACAATCTGTTTAACTTCTTCATCTGCAGAAAAGTAACTTAAATATGTATTTATCTTTACCAGCTATAAAGGTAGCAGACTTCTGTACCTGTCGCTTCGCTTTCGCTATAGAAAAATGGATGGTGTAAAAACTGTAGCTTTAAATTTACTGAATCAACGTTGTAACAAAACCTATTTATTTTGCAACAAAACGAAAAATCGTCGTAAGTTCCGAGAAGTGTTGCTACGATTAAAACAGAAAGGAGATCCACATGAAATTCAACTACATTTGGAAAAACAATCAATCATCTTCTGAAATTGAGATTATCAGTAATCCATCGAATAAAGAATTGCTATCGACAATTGAACAGCAATTTTTTCAATCTATAACATTAAGCGCAACAGATCTCAAAACAAATCGTCAGGTTATGATTGAACTCAATAACATCGAGGCAATTGAAGCATCTGGTCATTTCACCAAAATCTTTTTAATAAATGGTACAGAACTATTGCTGAATAAAATTTTAAAAGAATTATCTTACTTGGAATCATTCGGATTGGTTAGAATCAATAATTCAATGATTTTGAATTTGCATCAAATACACTCATTTGCTTCGGGAAGTCACGCTAGATTGGAAGTTATTACAAAACAACAAAATAAGTATATTGTCAGTAGACATTATGCAAAATCTATTAAGGAGAAATTAATATGATAAAAGACTTAAAAAACAGCTTTTTATACGTTTCATTTTTGGGGTTGATTTGGATTGTTTTCTTAATTACTATTTTTAATCTTCACGAAGAAACAGTCAACTTTTTTTACATTTGGAATTTAATTGGTATTAGTGTTCTGATGGGGATTGTTTTTGGTATAACTTATCCATATTTGTGGAACTACTCAACATTAAAAGTAACATCTAAAATTACTATTAGTACCTTTTCGAATTTTTTCTGTGGCATAGGAAGTGTATATCTTTTTTCACTGAAAGCATTTGCAATTATTAAACCTTATTTATTGCTAATTTTAGTGATAACGTTGCTTGGTCATATCATCGGATTTTATTTTTTCTCAAAATATGAAAATAAAAAAATAGCGGATAGTTTGAATAGATCGCTTGAAAATTAAGGAGACTGAAATGAACCTCAATACTAGCTTACAAGTACTATTAAACGATATTGCTCAGAAACAAAAGAAGGGGCTTCCTTTTATAATGGCCTCAATATTTATTTGGGGAGTTATCACAGTAATCGCGTTGCTGCCTTTAGATTTAATGATAAAAAATATTGGTATTTTATCTTGTGGTGCATTGCTGTTTCCTGTGTCAATTCTTTGTGCCAAACTATTAAATGTTGATTTATTTTATAAAGAAAATCCATTAATTAATGGACTTTTGATTGCAACAAACAATCAAATTTTATATTTACTTATTTGCATTCTTTTATTACTTAAAGCACCTATGTGGGTCTTACCTGTTTATGCAATTATTTACGGTGCACATTTGTTACCATATTCATTCTTTTATCAATCAAAAAATTATCGATATAGTTCAATATTTATTTGTATAGCTATTTTGATAAGTGTGATTTTCTTCCATTTAAATGTTATTTTTATCTCGTTAATCGTAGAAATTGGTGTACTTTTCTTATTTTTAATGCTGAAAAAAGAAATAAAAAGCTAGTCTGAAAAAAATCAGACTAGCTTTTTATTCAAAATCAAACGAGGAGATTATTCCCACTCAATCGTTGCAGGTGGCTTAGATGTAATATCATACAGTACGCGGTTAACGTGTTTTACTTCGTTTACTAGGCGGACAGAGATTTTCTCTAGTACATCCCAAGGAATGCGTGCCCAGTCTGAAGTCATACCGTCGATAGATGTTACCGCACGGATACCGATTGCATAGTCATACGTACGTGCATCACCCATTACGCCAACTGAACGGATGTCAGGTAATACCGTGAAGTATTGCCAGATGTCGCGATCAAGACCAGCTTTTGCGATTTCTTCACGTAGGATGAAATCAGATTCGCGTACGATTTCTAGTTTTTCTTCTGTTACTTCACCAAGTACACGGATTCCTAGACCTGGGCCTGGGAATGGTTGACGCCAAACGATTTTTTCGTCAAGGCCAAGCTCTAATCCTAGTGCGCGCACTTCGTCTTTAAATAATGTGTTAAGTGGCTCAATTAATTGGAATTGCATGTCTTCTGGAAGACCACCAACGTTATGGTGAGATTTAATAGTTTGTGCAGTTGATGTTCCTGATTCAATGATATCTGTGTAAAGCGTACCTTGTGCTAGGAAGTCCATTCCTTCAAGTTTAGCTGCTTCTTCATCGAATACGTAAATAAATTCGTTACCGATAATTTTACGTTTTTGCTCCGGATCAGAAACGCCCGCAAGTTTATCCATGAAACGTTGACGTGCATCGATTTTAATAAGATTCATGTCGAAGTCTTCTGTGAATGTTTTCATAACTTGCTCAACTTCACCTTTACGGTTTAAGTTGTGGTCAACGAACATACAAGTTAGTTGGTCGCCAATTGCTTTATGAATTAGAACAGCAACAACTGATGAGTCTACACCGCCAGAAAGTGCACATAATACTTTTTTGTCGCCTACTGTTTCGCGGATTTTTGCAATTTCAAGCTCTATGAAGTTTGCCATTGACCAATCGCCTTTTGCTCCACAAATGTCGAAGACGAACTGACGTAATAAGTCGTTACCGTATACAGAGTGACGTACTTCTGGGTGGAATTGTACTGCATATAGTTTACGTTCTACATTTGCCATTGCAGAGATTGGGCAAGCAGCACTTGTTGCGATTACTTCAAAACCAGCAGGTACTTCTGTTACATGGTCACCATGGCTCATCCAAACGATTTGCTCAGTTGGTAAGTTACCGAATAACTTGTTTGAAGCTGTTACTTTAATTTCTGCTTTACCATATTCACGTGTTTCAGCACCTTCAACTTTACCACCTTGCGTATGTGCCATTAATTGCATACCATAGCAAATACCTAAGATTGGTAAGCCTAATTCGAAAATAGCTGGGTCTACATGGAAGGCATTTTCGTCATAAACTGAGTTTGGACCACCTGAAAAAATAATACCTGTTGCGTTCATACCTTTAATTTCTTCAGCTGTAATCGTATGAGGATGTAACTCACTGAAAACGCCAAATTCACGGATACGACGTGTAATCAATTGGTTAAATTGGCTACCGAAATCAAGAACGACGATTTTTTCTTGCTCTAATAAAGGGCTTGCTGACAATATATCCACCTCTTCTACTATTTTTAAAGGACTTTTCATATGTTCAAAGAAAAACGCGTATGGAAGTAAAAACTTCCTACGCGTTCATAAGCTCTAAATTTATAAAGGCGAATGCGTAGCAAAGAAAAGTGATTTACTAATACTAACCTTCTCACCTAACCAAAACATTCACCTTCATAGAGAAATCATTTACGGTGATTTCGTAGAAACATCCGAACCTTATTATCGAACTTATATGAAAGCAATCCTCATCATATATAATTTTTTTCATTTTACTCTTTGTACCCATCAAAATCAACTGATAGTGCGATTGATTAAATTTTCCCAACTTTCTTTCAGTTCCATGAAATCAACCTCTTGTTTATCTTTACCATAAATATGCTGTTCATATACAGCAGTTAGTTTTTGCATCTCTTCTGTCTCAAGCGACTCATCTACTCTTATAGCAAATGCTCGTAATGTTTCGCCATCTTTTCGGCGTAACCCAATACGAGATAATTGCTTCATTAAAACATGATAGGAAGCATCAAAATTTGTCCAGTCCGCTTCTTTTTTACGAAATGCTCGTACTTGCATTTTAGGTATCCACGTTTTACGTTGCATAAACAAAGCAATGCTAGCGATGACCATCAAAATGCCTAGAGCAATCCATACATAAGTAAGCTTTTTCATCCATGTCCAAACAGAATCAAAACTAAATGACGTTGAGCTAGATGTTTCTTTCTTCGGCTCTTGCTCTTGCTTCTTTGGTTGTTCTTGTTTTTTTTCTGGCTGCAGTACTTGCTCCTCCTGAGGAGTGTCTTGCTCCATATCATAATTGATATTCATATTTCTAGAAAATCCAATTGTCGGTTCAAACTCCATCCAGCCTGTTCCAGGTACATATGCTTCGACCCATGAATGTGCATTATCATTTGTAACTTGGTACTCCTGTAAACCATCTGTTATTCGACCAGGCTTGCCCGGTGCGAAGCCTTTTACCCAACGTGCCGGTATCCCAGCTGAACGTAAGAGGACCACCATTGATGTTGAGAAATTATCACAGTAGCCAACTTTAGTATCAAATAAAAACTGATCCACATAATCTTGTCCCTCAGCAGGAATTGCTACTTCTTTTTTATCGTATCTAAAGCCGTGAGATGAAAAATAACTTTCAATTGCTTTTATTTGATCATATACGGAAGCCTTATCGTGTGTGATTTCTTTCGCTAAATTCACTACACGTGGCGGAAGTGTATTTGGCAACTGTAAGAAACGATTAAAGGAAGGATCTAATGTTGCTAACGTAGCTGTTTTAGACATTTGAAGCTGCTTCATGCTATATTCTGGCTCACTATAAGAAATCGTATAGTTAGACAATAATTTCGATTCACCATTCTGTTGTTCTATTGCTATTTTTTCAGTGTGTTCATCCTGAATAAACAGCGGTGAATCTTGGGCAGAAACAGATATCATACCATACGTTTGCAATAAAAATGGCATTGGAGTAGCAATGTCTATTTGAATTTGACGTTCTTTTTCTAGAGATCCAACTTGTAACGAAGTTTGGATAGGGGTATTTGTTTGGTAAACATTTTTGCCAAAGTTCCCCTTCGAAAGAATCCAGCCCTTCGAAGTATAAGTGTCCTTTGTATCTATACGCCAATAATGGCGATCACGAGAAGTTGCCGTAAAAATTAGTGTATTATCACCTTGAAACGGTCCTCCTAATCGGCTATCATCCTCGCTGTAACCAACTGTTTTTGCACCTGTTCCACCGTCCCCTTGCCCTGCAACGCCTTTAATAAAAGGCACAGGATCAGCCCAGGTCGGTCCTGTCTTAGGTAAAAAGAATGCCACTGAACTAATGAGCATTACCGAAACGATCATCGGAATAACCAGTTTCCACTTTCCTATTACATTGCTCGGTGCATCTGTTTGAAGCCATAAGCTTTTAACAAACAGTAAACCAGTCATTATTAATCCAAGCACAAGTACTTTAACAATCGCTACCTTTCCATCATAGTCACTAAACGTATCTAGTGTGGCAATAAAGAATACAGTTAACGCGAAGAAATAGAATATATTTTTCCGCACAGTTATCCAATGATGAATTAGGTATATTAACATCCAAATAAGCGCAAGGAATAGCACCGTTCTAAATGAATCCGAAACTTGTCCAACATCGCCCGAAAGAATGGTCGTCATATTCCATTTCCACTCATGTATTAAAAATGGTATTGTCTGTCCTGAAAAAAAGGGACTTTCACTATAAACAAACACTATAAACCAAGTAATATAACCTAATTTCACTAAGCCCGACAATATCGGATGTACTTGAAATAAGCTGAGTATCAATGCTAGACCGATAAACACTAAAAACAAATGAACCAAGCCTGTATTCGTCAGCTCCATGACAGGAATAAGCCATTCACGTAAAATTAGAAAAATTATTACGTATGCTATTGATAATTCTATAAAATTTCCTAGTGATTTTTTCACGGCTTCATCACCTCCGTGAACAGATTGTAATAATCTGTTGGATTTACGTGTACAACATGAATTTGTCTATAACGTTTCGCCAATTCTGTTTGCATAGGTGGTTGCTCCGCTACTACAAAACAAATACAGTTTTTCACCATATTGGCTAGAGAATGAAGTAATTCATCCGATACTTCACTCGTAACATACAGTAATGTTGCAATATGCTTAAACACTTGCTGATCTCGTAATTGAAATTTGACCGTTTCAGCAGGTTTTATAGCAGCTAAATGATGCATTACTTGATCTAGCTGCTTATTACCTTGGATAATCGGAAACACCTTCGTGTTCGAACCAGCTGAAACAAATGATATATCTCCACGTTCTCCGACAATTGTTTGTAGCATCGAAGCTACAAGCTCAATTTTTTCTTCAAATAACGGAGATTTTCCAGCATGGAGTATTAACATTAACTCCTGCGATTGACGATCTTCAAATTCCTTAGATTGCAATGTTTGTGTTTTCGCAAATGATTTCCAGTGAATCCACGAAAAACGGTCACCTGGAACATACTCACGTAAGCCAACAGCCATGGATGTATCCTTAACAATTGAATAAGGTGACATCATTGTACCAACATCAAATTTTGTTTGAAGCGCGGCATATCTCATCTCGCGTACTCTCGGGTAAACTAAAATGACTTGTTCCTTTTCTGCCGTAACTCGCTTTTTTGCCCAGCCAAAAAAATCACAGAATACAATCGTAACACCTAAGTAACGATGCTCGCCACGGGACATATTTTCCAATACGTAATCCCAGCTAAATTTTTTCCTGAAGCCAACGAACTTAATGCTATTCGTTCCTTGCACCCTTGATTGAACAAGGGCTTCACTGTTCACAAGTTCCTCCATCATCATATAAACAAACGGAAAGCGTGTTTTTCGTTCCACAGTAATTGTAACCTTAGCAGATTGTCCACTCTCTACATGGGAGGGCTCAATTTTACGTTCCACTAGTAAAATATCTTCTTTCACCAGTAAGAAAATAAATGCATATAACAAAAACGGACTAACTGTAAAAAACACAAACCAGCTGACAAATCCACCTTGGAACATGGCATAACAAAACGTTATGATCATCAACAAAGATACTAATAAGAAATGTTTACTTTTCTCAATTAAAGCTTTCCATTTCTTCATTGCTCTGCAAACCTCTTTGTCGGCACAGGTGTTTTCGCAATAATTCGCTCAATAATTTCATCTGCCGTAACGTTATCGTAACGTGCATCGGGTTTTAATACTAAACGATGGCTAAAAACAAATGGTACTAAATATTGAACATCATCAGGCGTAACATAGCTACGCCCTTTAATAAATGCATAAGCTTGTGAAGCTTTCATTAAAGCAATCGTTGCGCGAGGACTTACGCCTAAATATACATAGCTATTTTCCCTTGTTTGAGTCGCAAGCTCGACCATATAGTTTTTGACCGAATCTTCAACATACACCCCCTGTACAAGCTCCTGCAATTCATTTAATTGCGCAACTGTTAGCACCGCCTCAATTTTTTCAATTGGTTTACCATGTTCAGCACGACGGAGAATTTCCACTTCTTGTCCTCTTGAAGGATAGCCCATTTTTATTTTTAGTAAGAAACGGTCTAGCTGTGCTTCTGGTAACGGATATGTTCCTTCATGCTCAATTGGATTTTGAGTGGCCATAACGAAAAATGGTTGATTGATTGTTAAAGTTTTACCATCAATCGTGACAGAGGCTTCCTCCATCCCCTCAAGTAAAGCAGATTGTGTTTTAGGAGACGTACGATTAATTTCATCGGCTAAAATGACATCTCCCATGATCGGACCAGGTCGAAACTCAAATTCCAACGTTTTTGGATTATAAATAGATACCCCTACAACATCAGACGGTAATAAATCAGGTGTAAATTGAATCCTTTTAAACTGTGCATCAAAGGATTTTGCCAATGCTCGCACCATCATCGTTTTACCAACACCTGGTACGTCCTCAAGCAAGACATGCCCTCTTGCCAGCAAAGCTACGATGCTGAGCTCTGCAACCTCTCTTTTGCCTATCATTACTTTTTCTATATTTTCTAATACATCTTGTATTTGTGAATTCATAAATCAAAAACCTCCTCTATCATTTTCAGCAATTATTTGAATTGCATGACAACTCCTTTAAGAATAACGAAATATGTTCAGTAACACAATTAGTATGAAACAATCATCTATTACTTCATCCCTATAGCTCGAGCATGTAGTGAGAAAAAGAATATTACTTTAGCATGAAAAAGAAGGCTTGTCTGAATACAATTCAAACAAACCTATCTTTTAGTATAACGTTATTACCTATCAAAATGTTACAGATTTAATTTTTTTAACCATAAATTCTCTAACGAAGATGAATTTTCTTGTAAAAATATTTCCTTTAATTCGCCAGAAATAAGTATGTGTCCTTCATGTAAAACTAACACATCGTCCGCTATTTCCTCCGCAAAAGCAAGCAAATGCGTAGAAAAAATTACAGTACAGCCCTTTGCTTTTTCCTCGAGCATCATTTTTTTCAGCTCCGCAATCCAAAAAGGATCAAGACCATTCGTAGGCTCATCTAAAATAAGCAAAGAACCGTCACCAAGTAAACTTTGAGCGAGATTAAGCCGTTGACGCATCCCCTTTGAGAAATGCTTCACTTTTTGCTTTCGAACATCCCATAAAGCTACGCGTCTCAGTACATCTTCCTGTTCCTTTTTGCCAATTTTCTTTAAAGAGGCAAGTAGTTGCAAAATTTCTGCAGCTGTTAACATAGACGGAAAGTCCACATCGTCAGGCATATATCGAATAGCTTGTGGTTTATGCCATATTATTTCTCCAGATTTTTGCTTTTCTTGCCCAGTTAGCAGGCGAATTAAAGTACTCTTTCCAGCACCATTTCCTCCTACAAGCGCTAAAATACGCCCCGCCTGTAAAGAAAAGGAGGCTTCATGAAGACCTCTATTATTATCATAAATATTCGATAACTTCTTTGTTTCTAAAAGCATCAGCTTCTTTCCCCTTTCTATCAATTATGCCTCGACATAATTGCGTCTTGAATCGGCTTTGTGCTTAGGCCTGCAAAATGTTTTTTTGCGCGAAAGCAGCAACTGGATTTGTCTGTGCGAAAGCGAAGCCAACAGCAACAGCATGATGCAGGTCAGTTAGCCGTTATCGCATGGATACGATGATTTTTAAGCTAACATCCTTTAAGAACCACTTCCCGATTCTGTGACATCCGCCGGAGGCTTTATCTTCTTTCACTGAAAGAAGAAGAAGATAAAAGTAAGCTAGTGTATACTAATGGACATACTATCCAAAGCAATGTCACAGCTACGTATACTACGTAACCTAGTGGTGACGAATAAAACTGCGTTACTTGATAAAATGCTGGTCCAAGCACACTAGCCTGATCTGTAAATATAAAGTAACCAAAGCGCAGCCACTCCACAGGATTAATATGTATCGCTATAATCGTCAGCTTTTGCAGAATATGCCCCGCCACGATCGTTCCAATAGCCATTAAAGCGTAAGAAATTAGCAATAAAAAAATGGACCAAAATACAAGTGATAACGATAGTGCAAATAATCTTGTTTTTGCAAATGCCCCCACAGCAATAGCCAATGACACAAAAATAAAGATACATAGCAAATTTAGAATAATGAAAATAAATGGCAAACGCACTCCGCCAAGAAATCCACCAAGCGCTAAAATTACGCCAAACGCCACGACAATGACTAATAAAAATGCAAGCACAGAGGCAATATACTTTCCTGCTATATATTGCAGACGTGTCATCGGATATGTCTTTAATAACGAAAACCAGCCTGATTCCACATCACCAGCGATGCTCATACTACCGATCGTTAAAATAAACAGCGGCAATAAAAACAACAATACATTTAAAAACGAAGCTGTCTGTCTTGTAAAACCCTCTACATCCGGCAATGCCATTTGCTGTATGACAATGATGGCTGTAAAAACGAATGTGAAAAGTATGCCTACAAGTTGCATCCAACGACTTCTGAGCATTTGCTTTAATTCTAGTTTAATAAGCATACTGTACATCACTTATGGATCCCCCATTTAAAATCTTGTAAATCCTTATAAGCAAGCAGCTGACCTTCTCCCTCTTTAGTCATCCACGCCCGTGCCGCTTCCTTCGAATCGAGCGCAACTACCCCATAATTCATCGGAGTCCAATAATCCTTGTTGTATACATAAACAGCGTTAAAAACGTCAATCCATTCATTTTTTGCTGCATCTTTTATAAAGGCCGCTCCAATCTCACCTTCCCCATTCGCTTCTATATATTCCATTAGACAGCCAATATCATCAAAAATTTCATAATCACCATTTTTCAATGCAATCTGACCAGCATATGCATTGTGAACGATACTCATATTGCAAATTTTACAAACATCGGTTTCACTAACTATTTCACGAGGCTCATATGTTTTTTCACTACAGCCCATCAAAACACCACAACATAGCATTACAATCATCATCCATTTTTTCATTCTGTTATTCCTCTTTTCCATAGCCATAAACTACTTACTGTCAAGAATAATCCTACTAACATTTGCACCACATTTATCTTAGTCTTCTCGTTCACATGCTTCGTCGCCAATTTGGGCGTATTATCCACAAGCATATTCTTTTCAGTTTTATTAATTTGCTGATCCAGTGATGTCAATAAAATGACGCTCGGAGATGCCACAAAATATTGGTAAACAGGCTGGCGTACCATCCATTGACCAAAGCTCGACACAGCCACATATGGAATATCACCGATACCATTGTCTTTTAAATCAATCCCTGAGTAATCATCATAATAATTACTTACTAGTTGAAAGCCTTGCTTATCAGAGCGAGCCGTTAAAATGTTACCTGTAAAGTTATTACTACTAGCCGTTGTGTCGTCACTTACCTTTGTACCTTCAATGGCTGTTTGGTTCATCTGAAAATCATTTGTTTCAATTTGGATAGTTGAACTTTTCTGCATCGCTACACCAGTTCGGTTATTTTTAATCGTGTTATGTTTAATTTCGGCCTGTTGTACATCATACAGCAGCATACCGTAGCCATTAAAATCAAAATGATTAGCTACTATATTATGTTCCAGGAATATGTCTGTCGTCATCATAATCATAAGGCCAGTCACATTCTGAGCATATGTGTTGAAAAGTGCTTCAGCATCAGTTGTATACATAAAGTGTGTACCGTAACGACTACTCGTTACCTTATTATGTTGAACAACAATATGCTTGACCTCTTCTACATATATCCCATCCTGCACTTGCTCAACAGTATTGCCTTCGATAGTGATGTCCTCACTCTTAAAAACAGCCACCCCATTACCTTTTTTGGAATAATGACCTTCACTACCAGTCACATTGATATTTTGTATACGTATATTTTTGGAGCGTTGTATATGGATACCTGTATGAACATCTTTAATTTGTAACTTTCGTAGCTCCAGTCCATCTACAGCACTAGCTACGATCGCTTTATTTTTCCCTGATAACTTTATATTTTCCACAGTGACATTAGTAGTGTTTTCAATTCGGAGTGAGGGGTTGTCTCTTTCACCGATAAGTTCCGTTCCCTCTTCACCTTGTAGCGTTATCGGTTTTGTCACAATAAAATTACCTTGGTAACGACCAGCAGGAATATGAACGACTTCCCCAGGCTTTGCTATATTAATGGCCTCCTGTACATTAAAGTCGGCGTGCACTGTCTGACTCATAAATAGAAAAAATAATAAGGCAAACCCTATTTTTTTCACCAATCCGTACCTCCCAGTTCAGCACGAAAAGACTAGAGGATTTCCCCCTAGTCCATTCGATTAATGACTTTGACCATCATGATTCTTTTCTTCCATATGCATAGAATCAGATTCACCTTTTGCTTCTTTTTCAGCTTTTTCTTTCATTTTCTTGTTACGACGCTCTAACGCATCATCTTTAATTTTTTGTAATTCCTCTACATGTGCAGTTGGATTGTCAGCGATATATTTGTCTGCATCCGCTTTATCTTTGAAATAAATATATCCCCAATTCATTGGAGATTTTAGGTCCGTTTTGACGATCGTTGCATCATCAACCTTTACCCAATCTTTCGTGATATAATCACGTACAAATTTTTCGTTCTTTTCATTATTTGCAACCTCGGCATTTACTAAACAGCCTATGTCATCATAAAAGGCGATTGTTCCATCCTCTTTTATTGCTTGAGTAGAGAATTCCCCCATATCTTCGTCCTTCAAATACACTTTCATATTACACATTTCACACATTGTACCTTCTTTTGGCTCTTGTAAACGTGGATCCACTAAAGAAGCGACTTGTGTAGTTTTATCCTTTGCTTCTGCTTCACTTGTTGTAGCATCTTCTTGCTTAGACTCTTCTTTCTTAACTTGATCTTTTTCTGTACCACACGCCGCAAGTAAAAGTAATGTTGCAAGTGCAGGTAACCATATTTTTTTCACAATTGCTTCCCCCAATATTTCGTTTTTTCTGTTTCTATTACATACTTTACAGGTAAGTTGTGAAATAAGTTAAAAATTGCTGTGAAGTATTGGAAAAATTACCTTGAATATTCATTGAACATCTTGACTTCAAATAGTTTGAATAAAAAATATATACTCCTATTTTTTTATAACACTTGTCGGCAAAGCAAGGAGTTGATTTCCGTTGACACCATTTGGGTTTTCAACATAAAAAAACTCCCTACATCCTGAATGTGTAGAGAGTTTGAGTTTATGACGTTATATAGAAGAGCGGTAACTATTGAGAAGCTTCTTTTGCTTGCTGACAATACTTAGCTTAACGGCAGTTTCATTTAATTCATTGCGTATTTGTAAATCGTAAGCATCGTCCACAAAACTAACCGCTATTTTATTGGGACGTTGCTGCTGGATTTGGCTAGTGTTACTTAAATGCCTTTTATCTTTATTCTTTAGCAAACTGTTTTTAAACTGTTTCTTCGGATTTTGTCCGAAATTATGACTTAAATCCCCAGCATGTAAATACTGTTGTTCGTTACGAAATATACTACTAGTCGTCGAACTTACTCTAGAAGTCCTCATATATAATTACCCTCCTTTACTTTTTATCAACTTTGTAGGTATTTATATCGACATTATATGCTTGAACTTAATATTACAGAACCAAATTGCTTAAAAAAAGTGAAAAGAGCTATAAGAAAAAGTGTTAACACTTTTTCTTATAACTCTTTTCCCAAATAGTTATCGGCTCATCCAGGAAAGCCGCCTAGTCAGAAATGAAAAATCAACCCCACGCTATGTTGATAGCTATAAATTACTTCCAAAAATCATCAAAAATGGTAATTGGCATATGGCGTTTGTGTTGTGAACGTAAATAATGCCCTTCCAATGTTTTACGAGCATCCTCAGGGATTTCCTTCCCCTCCAAATAATCATCAATTTGGTCATACGTTAAACCAAGAGCTACTTCATCTGGTAATGAAGGACGATCTTCCTCTAAATCCGCTGTTGGTACCTTTAAATATAAGTGCTGCGGGCAATCAAGCGCCGCTAGTAACTGCTTACCCTGACGCTTGTTGAGACGGAAGATTGGCATTAAATCCGCGCCACCATCCCCAAATTTTGTGTAAAAACCTGTAATGGCCTCCGCAGAATGATCGGTACCTAGCACAACAGCATTATTCATAGCAGCAATAGAATACTGCACCTTCATTCGCTCACGTGCCTTTTCGTTCCCTTTAGCAAAATCGCTTAGTTCAATACCCGCATTCGTTAATGTTCTAACACTTGCATCGACTGCATCTTTAATGTTGACCGTATAAGTCTTCGTAGGTTTTATATAGTCAAGCGCATCCTGACAATCCTTTTCATCCGCTTGCACACCATATGGTAAACGAACAGCCCAAAATGAGTACTTCGCTTCTCCCACCTCGGCATTTAATTCATCGACTGCAAGCTGCGTTAATTTTCCAGTTAACGTGGAGTCTTGACCACCTGATATCCCAAGAACAAATCCCTTTACAAAGCTATAGTGACGCGCATAGTCCTTTAAAAAATTAATGGATTTGCGAATCTCTTCCTGCGCATCAATAGTAGGTAACACACGTAATTCCTTAATGATTTCTTGCTGTAATGTCATTTTGTCCTTCACTCCTTACACTTTACAATCGATTGACCATTTCACTTACTTCTTCAATATTACGCATTTTATTATTCCAACATTTTTGGCTTAAATCGACTGGGTATTCCTCAGGATTCATGGCGCGTTTATATTCATCCCATAACAACTCTAAATTATTAGCTGCATAATCACGCATTTCTTCCAAAGTAGGATTTTGATAATGTATTACACCATTTTTAATTACATGATGATGTAAATTCTTAGCTTCAAAGTTCGTTACAAATTTTGATACGAACGTATGAACAGGGTGGAACATTTTAATTCTTTCCTCTGATTGAGGATTTTCATCTTGCATAGTGATGTAATCTCCCTCTGCCTTGCCATTCTTTCGATCAATAATGCGATATACGTGTTTAAGACCTGGCGTCGTTACCTTTTCAGCATTCGCAGAAATTTTAATCGTATCTTCTAGTTGCCCATCGTTATTTTCAATAGCAACCATTTTATACACAGCGCCTAGAGCTGGTTGGTCATAGGCAGTAATGAGCTTTGTACCAATTCCCCACACATCAACTTTTGCACCTTGAGCCTTTAAGTTTAAGATCGTATATTCATCTAAGTCATTTGATACGATAATTTTAGCGTTTTGAAATCCTGCCTCATCTAACATACGACGTGCTTCTTTTGACAAGAAAGCTATATCCCCACTGTCTAATCGAATGCCAATAAAATTAATTCTGTCTCCAAGTTCTTTAGCCACTTGGATCGCTGTTGGCACACCCGATTTTAACGTATTGTAAGTATCTACAAGGAATACGCAATCACGATGACGTTTTGCATAGGAGTGAAATGCATCATAATCATTTTTATAGGCTTGTACAAGTGCATGTGCATGTGTACCCGATACTGGAATATTAAAGAGTTTACCTGCTCGCACATTACTAGTTGAAGCAAAACCACCAATAAACGCCGCACGCGTTCCCCAAATCGCTGCGTCCATCTCCTGAGCGCGTCGTGTACCGAACTCCATCGCTACTTCATTTTTTATAATTTGTTTAATACGGCTAGCCTTTGTTGCAATTAAGGTTTGGTAATTCACAATGTTAAGTAGTGCAGTTTCTATTAGTTGCGCTTCTACTAAAGGTGCTTCAATGCGAATAATTGGTTCATTAGCGAAAACAGTTTCTCCTTCGACCATAGAATACATATCCCCTGTAAAGCGAATATTTTTTAAATACTCGATAAAATCCTCTTTATAACCAACCTCTTCACGCAAATACATTATGTCTGAATCCGTGAAACGAAAATTACGTAAATATTCAAGCATTCTCTCTAATCCCGCAAAAATTGCATAACCATTGCCAAAAGGTAATTTTCTAAAATATAGTTCGAAAACCGCTTTTCTATTATGTATACCATCAGCCCAATACGATTCTGCCATATTGATTTGGTACAAGTCAGTGTGTAGCGCTAAGCTATCATCTGCATAGTTTGATCTCACAAGAAACCCCTTCTTCCGCTTTGATAATTAGTCCTAGTATACACTATATACCCAAATTCTTGCGTATTACATCCTCCAACTTTAATGTTAGGTTTCCTTACGTTAATAATCAGAAAATTTAGAAACGTTCACATTTTAGACACGATTTTTAATACCGCTTTCATTCCCCTTTTAAAAACATTTTCAGTAAACTATTACGAAAGTCGAAATATCACATGTAACAAAATATAACATGAATATTCAAATAATTATTGCGCCATTTTTCATAGCGCCTTAACATGTAAATTAAATTTATTCAAGGAGCTGATATTGATGAAAAAAATTGAAGCAATTATCCGTCCCGAAGTTTTCGGCGCGGTCAGGGACGAACTTGCACAGGAAGGAATTGCAGGGCTCAGTGTTTCAGAAATTGCTGGCTGCGGTCGTCAATTAGGGCGTACAGGATTATTTCGTGGAAATACTTACGAAATTGAGTTTTTGCCAAAGTTGAAATTAGAAATGATTGTTGATGATGAGAAAGTAGATTCCATTGTTGACGTTTTATTACGTAAGGCAGCAACCGGTAAGGTTGGAGATGGTAAAATCTTCATTTATCCAATAGAACAAGCAATTCGTATCCGTACAAAAGAAGTCGGATCCATTGCAGTCGAATAAGGGGGGCGATATATATGGATGAAATAACATTATCTATAAATTTAGTTTGGATGATGCTCGGTACAATTTTAGTATTCTTTATGCATGCAGGATTTGCGATGGTTGAAGCGGGCTTTACACGCTCAAAAAACGCAGTGAATATTATTATGAAAAACTTCCTAACGATATCGCTTGGTGGCATTGTCTATTTTCTCTGTGGTTACGCTATTATGTTTGGTGATTCAGTGGGCGGTATCTTCGGTACAAGTGGCTTTGCCTTAAACGGTGTAGATAATCTTTCCTTCTTTATTTTCCAAACGATGTTTGCAGCAACTGGAGCAACGATTTTATCTGGAGCAGTAGCAGAACGTACTAATATTTTTGCTTATATAGGTGTCATTATTATCATGTCGTCACTTGTTTATCCTGTTGTTGGTCACTGGGTTTGGAGTGGTCATGGATGGTTAACAAATCTCGGTTTTATCGACTTCGCTGGATCTACCGTTGTCCATTTAACAGGTGCAGTGGCGGCATTTGTAGCTGCGGTAATGGTCGGTCCACGTCTCGGAAAATATGAAAATGGTCGTATTAACATTATTACAGGACATAGTATTCCATTAGGAGCTTTAGGCGTATTTTTACTTTGGTTTGGTTGGTTTGGGTTCAACGGTGCCTCTACATTAGCTGCTGATCCTAAACTTGTTCCGAGCGTAATAGCAACTACATTTTTCGCTGCTGCTGCAGGAGTTGTGGCTACAGCCTTTTATACGAAATTTCGATATGGTCATATCGATGGCTCACTCACATTAAACGGTGCTTTAGCAGGACTTGTGAGCATTACCGCTGGTGCAGCTAATGTTAGTATTTTTGGTTCACTTATTATCGGATTAATTGCTGCTCCATTATTGGTCGAGAGTGTCCGCTTCATTGAATGGAAGTTAAAAGTCGATGATCCTGTTGGTGCAATCGCTGTCCATGGTATTTGTGGTATTTGGGGTACTCTAGCTGTTGGCTTGTTTGATATTGGTGGTCAAGGATTATTTTATGGAGGAGGTTTCAGCCAATTAGGAGTGCAAGCTATTGGGATTTTTGCTACCCTCGCTTGGGTTAGCGTTTCCGTAGTAGCCGGTTTACTTATTATAAAAGTATTTGTGCCATTACGAGTTTCTGCCGAAGAAGAAGTCACTGGCCTAGATGTCATTGAACACGGTGCTCCTGCTTATGAGTTTCAGGATATTTTCAAAGGCTCTGCAGTGCGGGGAGAAACATTTGCTCATCGTTTAACTCATTTCGGTAAAGCAAATAACAATGTCCAAGAAGAACATGTATAGTATTTAATGAACTTCATCTTCTTAAATACAAAAAAACAAGAATCTGCAATTTCTTCGGCAAACTGAAGATTATGCAGATTCTTGTTTTAGGCTCTTTCTAGCTCCAATAAAAATTCTTTCATAGCTAGTCCACTACGAAAACCTGTTAGCTTGCCATCTTTTCCAATGACTCGATGACAAGGAATAATGGCTAATATCGGGTTGGCACCAATTGCACTGCCTACAGCTCTTACTGCTTTCGGATTTCCGATACGGTGTGCAATATCTGAGTACGTTGTCGTTGTACCATATGGTAGCTCCTTCAAAGCATCCCAAACCGCTAGTTGAAATGGTGTCCCCTTGACATGTACTGGTACATCAAATTCAATGAGCTCTTTCTTAAAATAAGCCGTTAATTGCTTAGCATATGGCTGTAACTTTTCTTTATTCTCTTCAAAGCGATAGCCTTTAAATGGTTTTTTTGCCCAAACTTCTACCTCTTCAAATGGTGCATTCGGAGTTCCTGTATAGACAAGCCCTTCATCTGAAGCAACAATATACATATTACCTTGTGCATATGTTAATGTATCTACATACAATACATCCATTCCCTACCCCCCTTAACTTAATTAGTATCCACTGCCTGTAAATAACTTTAGAATCCCTTTGTTTCATGCTACAGTTATTTTACCTATTAGTATAAAGGAGTTTTAACTTTATGAATACTTCATATGAGCCTGCCATTCACTTTCAACAGGTCACCTTTTCATCGAATGACAAGATGATAATAAAATCGATTACTGGTTCATTCCCAAAAGGAAAAATCACTACATTAGTCGGCCCTTCAGGTGCTGGCAAAACAACTCTACTTAAATTGTGCAATGGACTATCATCTCCTACAGATGGTCAAATATTAATTGATAATCAAGCCATTTCTACTTACGAGCCAACCGCTTTAAGAAGGTATGTGAGTATGGCTCTTCAAGCAGCCCCAATGATAGAAGGAACTGTATTTGACAATCTTGCACTCCCTCGTTCGTTACAAGGAGAAAAACTTACAGAGCAAGAAGCTATCCAATATTTACAAGACGTTGGACTCGATCAAAGCTTTTTACAACGCCCTACAAATAAATTATCTGGTGGACAACGACAAAAAGTCTCTATTGCAAGAACACTTATTAATCAGTCCTCCATTTTATTGCTAGATGAAATCACATCTGCACTAGACCGTCAATCCGTGCAAGAAATTGAGGCACTTATTGCTACAATCCATAAAAAGTTTAATGTCACAATCATTTGGATCACTCATAATTTACAGCAAGCGTTGACAATCGGACACTATACTTGGGTTATGATGGACGGAGAACTAATTGAAACAGGAGAAAGTTCCTTACTTAACGCACCTAAAAATCCACGGGTCGCTGAATTTGTACAGGGGGTGAATGTATGACGTATACTTCGCTTTCCTTAACGTTAATTTTTGTTTTAATTCCTCTTCTACTGTCAAAAACCTTAAAGCTAGGACTTGAAAAAGATACACTTATCGCTACTATTCGTTCTATTGTTCAACTACTTGCCGTAGGTTACATTTTAAAATTTGTCTTTGATGCTCAAAGCTATATTTATATTTTCCTTATGGTAACTTTAATGGTTATAGTAGCAACATTAAATGCTCGTAAAAAAGGGAAAGGTATTACGGGTATTACATGGAAAATAGCACTAACTCTTATTGTAGTAGAATTTGTTACGCAAGGAGTATTGCTAGGTTTTAATATTGTACCTGCAACAGCGCAGTATATTATTCCAATTAGCGGCATGATGATTGGAAATTCAATGGTATTATCGGTTCTATTTTTAAATCGTTTTACATCGGAAATTGCTAGTCATCAGAACGAAATTGAGTTAATTTTGTCGTTAGGCGGCACACCAAAACAGGCAATTCATCGACAGCTAATGAATGCGATAAAGGCCAGTATGATTCCTACTATTGAAAGCCAAAAAACAATTGGTCTAGTTCAATTACCAGGTATGATGAGTGGCCAAATAATTGGCGGAGCAGACCCTATTCAAGCGGTGCAATTCCAACTATTAATCATTTTCGCCCTACTAACAGCAGCGACATTATCAAGCATAATGATAGGTTTTTTAAGCTATCCTGCACTTTTTAATGAGCGCATGCAACTACTTGAAGTAAAATAATTGTTATAGTAAAAACAATATTTATTTTCTAAATTGTGCTATAATATAGAAAAAAAAGAAATGCAGTGAGGAGAATGACCATGTTATTACGCGATTTTTTCATCCATTTATCTGAAAACCAACTATTAAATAGTGCTGCAAAAAAATACGGACTAAAATTAGGAGCACAAAGTGTAGTAGCTGGTACAAATATTGAAGAAACGATTGCGAGCATCAAAGAGCTTAACGCACATAAAATCTCTTGCACAGTAGATAATTTAGGGGAATTTGTTTCAACTGAAGAAGAAGCAACAAAAGCTAAAGAACAAATCCTTGCTGTAATTGAGGCTATTCATGAAAACGGCGTTGATGCACATATTTCGTTAAAGCCATCTCAATTAGGTTTAGATATTGATGTTGATTTTTGCTACGATAATTTATATGAAATTGTAGAAAAAGCAGCAGCATATGATATATTCGTTAACTTTGACATGGAAGACTACGGTCGTTTACAAACATCTTTTGATATGGTCGAAGAGCTATCCAAAACGTTTAATAATGTAGGTACTGTTATCCAATCTTACTTTTACCGCGCTAAGGACGATATCGAAAAATTCAATGACTATCGCCTTCGTATCGTAAAAGGTGCTTATAAAGAGCCTGCAGAAGTTGCTTTCCAAGATAAATTAGATATTGATTTAAATTTCATCGAGTTAATCGAATATCATTTACTACACGGTAAATTTACGTCTATCGCAACACATGACCATAATGTTATTGCACACGTAAAACGTTTTGTAGCTGACAATAATATTCCACTTGATAAATTCGAATTCCAAATGCTTTACGGCTTCCGTACAGATATGCAAAAAGAGCTTGCTAAAGAAGGCTATAACTTCTGTGTATATGTACCATTCGGCGAAGATTGGTACGGCTACTTTATGCGCCGTTTAGCGGAGCGTCCTCAAAATCTTAATCTTGTTACTAAACAAGTATTTACGAAAAAAACGAATACAGTGCTTGCTGTAGCAGCAGGTGCATTCGTTCTTGGACGTTTAACAAAGCGTAAAAAATAAGGTCCCTCATAAAGAAGCCAGAAGCTTAATTGAATAAGCTTCTGGCTTTAGTCTTTCAAGAACGTACTTCCCACAGACCAACACTAAACCGCTTTTTCCTCACTCAATTTTAAAAACGTGTAATAAAAATAATCAGTGAGGGTGAAAAAGCCCCACTGATTAAAGTTTTATATTATTCAACATGTAATGCAATGGTTGAAACAATGGCTTCTGCTGCATACTCCCATTTACCATCAATAAAACTACCTAATTTTTGCCCAAGCTCTTGGATCATTTCTAATGTAATCGGGATATCATTTTTTTCCGCTAATGTAGCAATAAATGGAGCAGATAAACTTGTCCATCCGCCTCGATCAATTTTGATCTCCACTTGTTTTACTTCTCCATTTTCTTTTTCAATGCGGTAGTATAACTGATCATCTGGACGCCAGCTTAAATGATGAGAGATTTGCCCATTTACAACTGTTAGGTGATCCTTTTTCGTAATAGAAACAGGTTTTATATTAAATTCATGACCTAGTACATCTAGTTTTTTGATTTCAGGTCCAACTAATGCTGCCTGAACCGCTTTATCCATACTACTTTCTAATGGAATAGATGACTCTGTCTCAACTATATCGTTGCTTGCAGCAAAAACCGCTGAAGGATTTGCGCTTGTCACGACAAATGTTGTTGCTAAAAAAGCTATTGAAGTAATTTTTGTGATTTTTCTCATAATCATTTCCATCCTTCCCATTAAAACGTTTTGCATTTACTAAATATTATCATTAGTAGTCAAAATATACAATACCGATTATTCTTTTATAATGACAAAAGGCACTGAATTTAAATTTATTCAATGCCTTTTGTCTATTTTTTTAATTTTATCTTAGGTCTAAGTATATTCTTACTTATTCCACCCTTTTTCCTTAAAACGGGCAATGGCTTCAATACGATTCCCAACATTTAATTTTTCTAAAATAGTGGAAATGTAGTTACGGACAGTCCCTGCCGATAAAAATAATTCTGCAGCAATTTCTTTTGTCGTCTTTCCCTCTGCAACAAGTGTCAGTACTTGGCTCTCTCGGTCAGTTAAAGGATTTTCACTATCATCCTCATAGACAAAATCAACGAGTTCTGGCGCATATATTCTTTTGCCATCCATAATTGTACGAATGGCACTGACCAATTCTTCTATCGGACTATCCTTTAGTAAATAGCCACGAACGCTGGATTTCCTTGCACGTTCAAAATAACCTGGCCTTGCAAATGTCGTTAATATAATCACTTTACAATCAGAACCTGTGCTATGCAGTTCCTCTGCAGCATCCAATCCCGTTTTCACGGGCATTTCAATATCCATAATACAAATATCAGGCCGATGCTCTTCAACAAGCGCCAGTGCTTCTTCACCATTTTTTGCTAATCCAACGACCTCCATATCATCCTCCATACTAAGTAATGAACGCAGTGCGCCTAATAGCATACCCTGATCTTCAGCAATTACAATTCGTATCATGTCGCAATCCTCTTTTCTATATGTTCTTCAGATTTTCTTTGACCTTCTGATGCGTAATCGCCACTGGAATCGACACGGTTAATGTAGTGCCTTCTTCACTTTCGATTTTAAAAGAACCGTTTATAAACTCTAACCGTTCTCGCATTCCCTTTAAACCGTTACCCGTTTTCCAAGCTTGCTTTTTAGTAATTCCTTGCCCGTTATCACGAACAACTAAATATACTTCCTTAAAATTTTGATGGAAGGCAATTTCACATTTTGTAGCACCACTATGCTTAACGACATTATTCACTGCCTCTTTTAAGCACATGGACAATACATTTTCCACAAGTGGTTGAACTTGTAAATTATCTTTATCACCTTCAAATACAAATTCCATTTCAGCAGCCTTTAATATTTGAGAAATACGCATAAGCTCATCCTCAAACCTAGCTGTTCGCATATCCGATACTAATTCACGTACCTCTTTTAATGCGATACTTGCCGTTTGACGAATATCCTTAATCTCTATTAAAGCTTGCTGTGGATCACGTTCAATTAATCTTGAAGCTAAGTCACTTTTTAAGCCTATCATCGATAACTTTTGGCCGAGCGTATCATGTAAATCCCGCGCAATACGTTGGCGTTCCTCAAAAACAATTAACTCAGCTATTCGTTCATTAGCAGTCTCAAGCTGCCCCTCTAAATTTTCGCGTTTATTTTTTGCATAAATCGTTAGTGGAAGTAGTACAACCGCTAGAATCGTTAAAACAACAAATGGTAGTTGTGATAAAAATAAGTGTAGCTCAACGAAAAAGCCAACACCTGTAGAGATAACCGTAAAGCCAATATGTAGTCCATACATAATATAGAAGCCAACAGGTTTACGAATATTTCCAATAAAAAATGCTGTGAAAATCGATAAATACACATAGCCATATAATATAGTCATAACAATATTAATGACCATTTCAAAGCTAATCCACATATAAACAAGACCGTTTTTCGAATTCATGGAAAATCGATAGAAAATAAAATATAGCATTAAAAATGTAATACCTACTGATATTTCTATATAAGATGATTTCCTAAAAATGAAGAAAAACGGTAGGAAACAGAAAATAATCCATAAATATATACTGAGCATTGGACTATTCGGAATAATACTGGGCCATTTCCTCATTATAATCTCACGCTCTTTCCTACTTTTCCCTTATTATAACAAGAAAATTAATTTTATGCCTGTACATGGTTATTAATGCATTATCCACATAATAACATTCCCCTAGTAATGGGCTATTTTCATAACGTAGTGTTGATTTCCGTTCCGGCTAGGTGCTTTATAGCTGACGCTTCAGGCGTCCGATGAGCCGCTTGGGTGAGGACAGTAATTGCTTTATCTGCAATATGCAACCCGTTTACGTAAAACAGCCATCCCTTAGAAGAGATGGCTGAAAAAATTCTACTAAGCAGCAATACTGCCCCTTGCTTTTCGTTTAATTATTTCATTAACTTCTTTAAAGCTTATAAACTTACCTTGGTCTTCATCGTATAGTTTATAGCGTAATGATTCTAAACTCGTACGCAATGTTATTGTTGTCGCCGTGTGTAATGGCGGTGTTTCATTATGCGCTTTTTCAAGATTATAGTTTGGAACACGAGGGGCTAAATGATGTACATGGTGGAAGCCAATATTGCCTGTAACCCATTGTAATAGCTTTGGTAATTTATAATACGAGCTACCTTCGACAGCAGCCTTTACATAATCCCATTCTTTATCATGCTCAAAATAAGAATCCTCGTACGTATGTTGGATATAGAATAACCAAATACCAAGAGAACCAGCTACAAATAGTGTTATCCCCTGTACTAATAAAAATGCTTGCCAGCCCATAAAGTAAATTAATGCTATACAAATTCCAGCAATAACGACATTTGTTAAATGTGTATTAAAGCGTTCCTTCTGTTTAGCGTCTTTACGATTAAAGCGATTTAATATTAACACCATAAATAGTGGACCTAAGCCGAACATAACGAATGGATTACGGTAAAAACGATACCATAAACGTTGTCCTTTAGATGCTTGTAAAAACTCTTCCACTGTCATCATATCTATATCACCGATACCACGTTTGTCTAAGTTCGAGCTAGTTGCGTGGTGAATTGTATGTTCACGCTTCCATTTTTCATATGGGAATGAAGTTAACACTCCAGTTACAAAACCAACCCAGTCGTTTGCTTTTTTACTTTTGAAAAATGAACCGTGTGTACAATCATGGAAAATAATAAATGTTCGTACGACAAAGCCAGCAGAAATTACACTTAATCCAACTGTTAGCCATGGTGAAATATCCATTAACATATAGCCAGCTACCCATAGAGCGATTAAAGGTACAATTGTATTTACCATTTGAAAAATACTTTTAGCTGTATCAGACTTCGCAAATGGTGCTACATCCTGACGCAGTTTTTTTGTTTTTTCTCGATCTGTTGCCATCGTTTTTACTCCCTCATTTCCTTTTTTCCTTATGACCTCATCATAAAACAAGAGTATAATCATACAACAGAAGCAAACATCATAAAAAGGGTATGACATTTGTCATACCCTTTTTCATGTGTACAATAGAATAAAAATAAATTAATATGGCTTCTCACCATAAAGTGGAGTTGATTTCCGTCTTTCGCACAGGCTTCCTAGGGGCGTCCGATGAGCCACTTCGCTTCGCTGCAGGGTCTCGGGCCAACAGATGTTTTTTGCGCGAAAGCGTGAGTGCAACGTAGCGACAGCAGCATGAGGTTGGTCACGAAGGCGTTATCATAGGATTTGATGGTTTTAGCCTTCGTTCCTATCGCTGATCCCCAAGGAGTCGCCCAGCCGCAAAGATCAACCTATTATACAAATGCATATTTCATCTCCAACTTTTGGTGATAAGCTTTTAAATATAGCATTAAATGAGTAGGCAAGCTGAACAAAAAAAGTATAGCTAGGATTCACATATTATAAAGAAAGAATATGAATGTCATACCCTTTCTATCCTTTCAGTCCAGTTAACTGTAGCTGATAAAATACAAGATCTAGCCACTGTCCAAATTTATAGCCTGCATTTTTAATTGTACCTGCATATTCAAAACCTAGTTTTTCATGTACTTTAATACTTCCGATGTTTTCACCATCAATGCCCGCTACAAGTGTCTTCACACCTTGCTCTTTAGCAGTTCGAATTAGCTCTTGCATTAATTGTGACGCTATTCCTTTTTGGTAATGATCCTTATGCACATATACAGAGTGCTCCATTGTGTGCTTGTAACCAGGATATGGACGGAACTGACTATATGTTGCAAAGCCGGCTACTGTGCCATTCTCGTCAAAAACTAGCAATGGATTATCGAGCGTTTGCTGCTCCTTGAACCATTGCTTTTTTTCTTCTAACGATTGTGTTTCATATCGATAAACAGCTTTGCTCGTTAAAATAATGTCATTGTAAATATCTAAAATCTCGGGTAAATCTTTCTCTTCCATGAATCGAATCATCATGCTTACGTCCTAACCATCAATTATGCCTCGGCATAATTACTTCTATTACAAAAGATTTTACTACTTTTTCTAGCATCACACATTAAAATATCGAGCATCTGGATGTGCAAAGACCATTGCTGAAACAGACGCTTCTGGCTCCATCATAAAGCCTTCCGTTAAATGTACACCAATGTCCTCCGGTTTTAATAAGCCAAACAATTTTTCTTGATCTTCTAGGTTCGGACATGCTGGATAACCGAATGAGAAGCGCTGTCCTTGATATTTTGCTGCGAAACGATCACGCATTGTAAAATCTGTCGCATCTGGGAAGCCCCACTGATCGCGAATTTCTTGGTGCATACGTTCCGCGAAACCTTCCGCAAGCTCAAGGGCAGTAGATTGTAATGCATGACTTTCGAGGAATTTCCCTTCCTCTTTTAGTTGACGAGCCTGCGCCATAACTCCTCGTCCTGCTGTTACCACCATTAAGGCAATATAGTCCATTTCACCGCTTTCTACTGTTTTAAGGAAGTCTGCAAGACATAAAAACGGTTCAACTTGCTGACGAGGGAAGGTAAATCGTTCAATTTCTGTTTGGCTATCTGTTGGATCATAAACGACTACATCATCCCCATCGGCTTGAGCAGGGAAAAACTGATACACACCCGACGGCTTCAATAGGTCACTTTGTAAATAGTCGTCGACTAAATCTTTTAACGCTGTTGCTCTTTCATCACCCGCATCAAGCAGCTGCTGTACTTGACCTTTTAAACCTAGGTGATGTCCAAGTAATGTCCGCATATTAACATATGGATACAAATGCGAAACAGCGTATTCTCTCTTTACATGGCGTCGTAAATCAGCTGGAAGAAAGACAGACGCTTCCTTTACTGTACGTACAGGCTTTATCATTATTTCTTTTGCAGGGCGAGCCGCTCTTTTTTCGTCTGCCTCTAAGCGTTTTTCACGAGATTCCTTAATTTCAGCTAAGAAATCGGCACGTGTATCTGTCCCCATTAATCGATTTGCCTGCTCTAAGCCTTGCATCGCATCCTTGGAATAAATGACAGGTCCATTATATTCGCCGGCAATTTTTGTTTCAGTAAAGCGACGAGATAATGCCGCTCCTCCTACTAAAATAGGTACGTCAATACCCGCTTCTTTGAAATCCTGAGCAGTAATAACCATTTGCTGTGCTGATTTTACAAGTAAGCCTGAAAGCCCGATGAAATCAGGCTTCTCCTTGCGAATCGCTTCTATTAACTGAGTAGGTGTTACTTTAATACCCAAATCAATGACCTTATAGCCATTATTACTTAAAATAATATCGACAAGATTTTTCCCAATATCATGCACATCGCCCTTTACAGTAGCAAGTACCATTTTCCCCTTACCAGCACTCTCTTCATTTTTCTCCATAAATTGCTCTAAATGCGCTACTGCGGCCTTCATAACCCCTGCTGATTGTAATACTTCCGCTACGATCAGCTGATTATCGTTAAATAAACGGCCAACCTCCGCCATTCCATCCATTAAAGGCCCATTAATAATCTCAAGCGGTGTTTCGAAAATTTCACGAGCCGCATCTAAATCTTCAATAAGTCCTTCCTTTGTACCCTCTAATATATAGTAGGCTAAGCGACCTTCTACTGTTTTCGGAATATCCGCCTCTGTTTTTTCTTTCTTTTTATCACGATAGAAATCTGTAAAGACAGCTAAAGTTTCATCATTTGTATTAAAGAGTAAATCATTTGCTAGCTTAATTTCCTCCTCAGGAATGGATGCATAACGTTCTAGCTTCTCCGTATTCACAATTGCATAATCTAAACCAGCCTGTGTACAGTGATATAAATATACGGCATTCAGTACTTCACGACCTACTGGTGGCAATCCGAACGAAATATTACTTACACCAAGCACCGTTAATGTCCGTGGCATTTTCTCCTTAATAAGGCGAATACCTTCTACCGTTTCAAGTGCCGAGCCAATATATTGCTCATCTCCTGTACCTACTGGGAACATTAATGGGTCAAAAATAATATCTTCAGGAGCAATACCCCATTTTTCTGTTAACAATTTATATGAACGTTCAGCAATTTCTAGCTTGCGATGTCGATCAACCGCCATGCCTTGCTCATCAATTGTACCTACAACTAAAGAAGCTCCATATTTTTTCACAAGCGGTAAAACAGCGTCAAAACGCTCCTCGCCATCCTCTAAGTTAATAGAATTAATGATAGCTTTCCCTTGAGAAAACTTAAGTGCTTCCTCTATTACTTTTTCATCTGTCGAGTCAATCACAAGAGGTACTTTTACTTTTTTTACAACCTCCTGCATAAAGCCACGCATATCCGCTAGTTCATCGCGGTCAGGATTTGCTAAACAAATATCGATCACATGTGCTCCATTTTTCACCTGAGCACGGGCGATTTCTGCTGCTTCCTCAAACTTCCCATCAATAATTAAATTTTTAAACTTACGAGAACCAATGACATTTGTCCGTTCTCCAATAAATAATGGACGCATAGAGTCGTCATACACCAATGGCTCTATCCCTGATACTACATGACCATGCGTCACATCTTGTAATTGACGAGGCTTTTCGTCCTTTAGCACCTCTCTGATAGCCGCAATATGTGCTGGCGTTGTACCGCAGCAACCTCCGACAATATTTAGCCAGCCCTTTTCCGCAAAGCCTTTTAGCTTTTGTGACAATGATTCAGGTGACTCATGATAGCAGCCTTCCTCATCCGGTAAGCCCGCATTCGGGTAACAGCTAATATAGCCTGTTGAAAGCTCTGCTAGTGAACGAATATGATCAGTCATAAACTCTGGTCCAGTCGCACAGTTTAAGCCAACTGACAATGGCTTAATATGCTCGATGGAAATGTAAAAAGCATCAATTGTTTGGCCGGCAAGTGTCGTTCCCATCGGTTCAATTGTTCCGGATATCATCACAGGTAGCTCTTTTTCAGTAGCCTTAAAAGCACGAGATATCCCCAATGTTCCCGCCTTAACATTCAACATATCCTGACTAGTTTCTAACAACAAAACGTCCGCCCCAGCATCGATTAATGACTTTGCTTGAACATAAAAGTTTTCCTCTAGCTCATCAAATGTAATTCCACCTGTAACAGATAGGGTTTTTGTAGTTGGTCCCATCGCTCCCGCTACAAAACGTGGCCAATCGGATGTTGAAAACTGATCTACTACTTTGCGTGCAATTTCAACAGCACGTTTGTTAATTTCTTCTGCCTTCGCACCTAGATCATATTCATTTAATACAAGTGGTGTACCCCCAAATGTATTTGTACAAATAATATCTGCTCCAGCCTCTAAATATTTTCTATGAACCTTTTCAAGCACATCTGGTCTAGTTAGCACAAGATTTTCATTACAGCCATCATATTCCTCGCCGCCAAAATCCTCTGCCGATAAATTTTCATTTTGTAGCATTGTTCCCATTGCGCCATCAAGAATTAATATTCGTTTCTCTAGTTGCTCTTCAATCATGTGCTTAGCCATTTATACTTACCCCTTTTTTCTGTTCATCCAATTGCTCAATAACTTTCATTAATTCTAGCGTCATATCATAGCGTAAAAATGGTGTGATGAGGTAAATACCATTGAAATATTCCGCTGCTACTTCTACTAATTCTTTAGCAATTGCAATGCCTTCTATTGTTGCGCGTTCCTTATCATCACCACAAGCCTTCATACGTGCTAACGCTTCATCAGATAGTTTGATGCCTGGTACTTCATGATGTAAGAACTCCGCACTTTTATAGCTCGTTACTGGCATAATACCAATATAAATTGGCGTATCTAAATGCTTTGTCGCCTCGTAAATTTCCACGATTTTTTCCTTTGTATAAACAGGCTGTGAAATAAAATAATCTGCCCCATGTTCAATTTTCTTTTCTAATCGAGAGACAGCGCGTTCTAGTACACGGACATTAGGATTAAATGCAGCCGCTACAGAGAAATTTGCCTTTTTACGAAGCGGTTTCCCTGAGAACGAAACACCTTCATTTAACTGTTTTATTAATTGGATTAGCTCCATTGACGATACGTCGTAAACGCTAGTTGCTCCTGGGAAATCGCCTACCTTTGTCGGATCTCCAGTAACCGCTAAAACATCATGAATTCCTAGTGCATTTAATCCCATTAAATGTGATTGAAGACCAATTAAATTTCGATCTCGGCATGTTATATGGGTTAACGGGCGTACCCCGTGCGTTTCTTTCAGTAAGGCACCCATTGCGACATTACTAATCCTTGGAGAAGCAAGTGAATTATCTGCCATCATGACTACATCCGCGCCCGCCTCATATATTTTCTTTGCCCCTTTAATAAAGCCTTCTATTTCTAAATGTCTTGGTGTATCTAACTCCACAATAACCGAGCGTTCACGTTTTACTTTTTCATGTAATGGCTCATAATTTGCTGGCTCTGCCTCACGCACAATCTCTATTTTTTCTGGCTTTGTATACTTTTCTTCAACCGGGGATAACTCTTCTAAGTACTTTTTCGCTGCAGCAATATGCTTTGGTGTCGTACCACAACAGCCACCAATTAAACGCACCCCTTGATCACGAAGCTCTACAGCTGCTCGACCAAAATAATCAGCCTCCGACTCATAAACGACACGCCCATCCTCTAAATCAAGAAGAGAGGCGTTCGGATACGCTGACATAAATGCCTGCTCAGGAAGCTCTACCCCTTCAAAAGCTTGGATAGTATGGTGAGGACCTAAACGACAGTTAACACCTACGATATCAGCACCTAACGCTTCAAGTTCATGTAAGGCGTGATTTAAGCTCATTCCATTTTGTAATACTCCGGGTTCGTGCATAGAAACTTGAGCGATAATCGGTAATGTCGTTTTAGCTCGTAGCATTGATAAAGTCGCTGTTAGCTCTTCAAAATCATAATAGGTTTCAAGTAAAAGGCCATCTGGATTTCCTGCAAGTAAAACCGTTGCCTGCTCATCTATAGTTGCTAAGATTTCCTCTAACGTTGCATCACTTTTTCGAATACCACGGATTCCCCCAATAGTACCCAAAACAAATTGCCCACCATCCGCTGCTGCACGTTTTGCAATCGTTATAGCAGCTTCATTATATTGCTGTACACGAGATTCTAATCCATAGCGGGCTAATTTTATGGCATTAGCTCCGTAAGTGTTCGTCTGAATAATATCGGCACCAGCAGCTATATATTCTCTATGAATCTTTTCAATTAATTCCGGTCTCTGTACATTCATTTCCTCATGACAGTACTCCAAGCCATAGCCGTATAAAACTGTACCAATTGCACCATCTGCTGTAAGAACATGCGTTTTTAACCTTTCAAGCAATCCCATAAAACTAACCTCTCTTTCTTTTTCTATCATTATGCCTCGGCATAATTCGTTCTGAATCGGCTTTGGGCTTAGGCTGCAGGTTAGTTAGCCTACTACTAGCCGCTGAGAACTCCTTGCCGATTCCGTGACATCCGCCGAAGGCTTTAGGTCAACACGAAGTTGGTCACTCAGTCGTTGCCACAGGACGTGGCGTTCTTAGACCGAGTTCCTCTATTTCGACTGATGTTTGGACATCAGCCGAAAAAAAGTTAAAATAAAAAAGCCTTCTTTCACAAAAAAAGAAGGCTTTTACGTTTCGTAATTGTTTTCCTTCTCATCTTCGACACACGGTCTTCTGGATTTAGCACCTGACAATAAGTTGGTTGCTGAAGCTTCATAGGGCCAGTCCCTCTGCTTCTCTTGATAAGAATTTAGTATGAATTTTTTAAATAATTAAAAGAATCATATCGTTTACGAACGATTGAGTCAAGACTATTTCACTGAACAAAGGATAATTTTTACGAAATTCATAAAATTTTGATTTATATTAAACAATTACAATAGTTTTTCTACAAGTTCCTCACCAATTTTTTTACCATTTTGAATACACGCACCTATGCCTACTCCAAAATAAGAGCATCCTGCTATTGATAAATTTGGATAGTTTTTCTCGAGCTCTTGTAAGAGACCTTGCAACGCTTCACGATGTGCCAAGTCGTACTTCGGCATCTGGTCGATCCATTTCGTCACGTTAATAACAGTTGGTTTTTCTTCAATCCCTAAGCTTTTTCTTACGTCCTCTAGAGCTACAACCGCTAATTCTTCATCTGACATCATACGCAATTTCTCATACTCAGGGTTAATGCTCTTATAAAAAAGTCGTACAAGTAATTTTCCTTCTGCTGAAGTGTGTTTCCACTTGCGGCTTGTCCACGTTGCTGCATTACAGATAACATCCGAATTATGTGACACAATATAGCCTGTTCCATCTGCAGGTAATCTATTATCAGGAACATCAAATCCTAAATAAATCGTAATGGCGGATGCAGTATTAAATTGTTCAAAATAGCCGTTCAAAGAGTCATCCTGTAATAAGCTTTGTACCGCTTCATTTGGCAGTGCCAATACAACATGATTTGCTTCAATCATTTTACCGTTTGCTAACGTAACTGCGTATAGATTCTCCTGCTTTTTAACACTAGTAGTAGCAATCCCTTTTATAATTTCTACATCTGTTAATGTTTCTTCAAGTCGATCAATTAGTGACGATAAACCATTTTTAAATGAAATAAATTTTTTATTGGCGGCTTTCACAAATTGTTCTCTGTTTGCATCGAAACCTTTAATAATACTACCGTAATCGTTTTTGTAATCGATTAAATACGGTAAAGTAGAAGCAATTGAAAGTTGATTTAAATCTCCAGAATATACACCTGCAAGTACCGGTGCTATTTGGTTTTGAACAAGCTCTTCACCTAAATAATACGTTAAAAATTCCCCAATCGAGCTTTCCTTTGTAAACCTTTCATTCGGCATTGTTAAATCCTTTAACGCTTCTTTTTTACCTTCCTCTGATACAAGCGTGCTTTCCTCAAGAGATTGTAAGCTCATAGGAATACCGAATGTTGAGTCTGCTGGGATGGCATGTAGCTCATTATTTGTGTAAATATACGAAATACCTGTTTCGTTATATACAAGATTTTGTGCAAAATTCAGTTCCTCTACTAACTCCATGACACCTTTATGACGCGCTACAATAGAATCTGCTCCAGTTTCCATGATGAATCCTTGTTCATATGCAGAGTGCAGCTTGCCACCAAGATATGTATTTTTTTCAACAAGCACAAGTTTTACATTTAAGTTTTTCTCCTGGACTTGGCGTTGTAAATAATGCATCGTACACAATCCCGTAATTCCGCCACCTAATACAACAACTGTTTTCATATTAACCGCCCCTATTTTTAGTTCTTTATTTAGTATAAACTTTTTTTATCGAAAATTACGTTAAACCCTTTACAAATTTAGCAAAAATGGAGCTATCCAGCATATTGGACAGCTCCATTTTTTCATCATATATTCGCTAGAGGCTTTTACCTTCATTACAGAAATTATCTATTAACAGTTGATATAGTGTTATTTGTGCCCTAATGTATGTATCAACAATTTTCTCTTCATTCATTTAAATTTTGTGCAAAGCTAGCTAATTTTCCAGCTGAATTTTTCACTTCGTTAAAGGCAATACCTAATTCACTTAGTACTTCCGCTATTGCCTGTACTTCTTTTTCCATCCGACCATTTTGGTCTTTCGCCTCGGTCATAGCTTCTAATATGTTAGTAAATTGGCCTTCCGTTTGAACCATATTTTCCTCACCAGAGGCTACCTCTTCTTGAATATTACTAAGCGAATGAACAAGTTTATCTGTCCGCTCATTCGTTTTATGTAGTAACGTTGCTACCGATGTGACAGATTCCTTTGTTTGAATCGATAGTTTTCTCACTTCATCTGCAACAACACTAAAGCCTTTACCCGCTTCTCCAGCACGAGCAGCTTCTATTGCCGCATTTAAAGCTAACAAGTTCGTTTGATTAGCAATATTTGTCACAACATTCATAATCGATTCCATTTCCTTTGACATATCTGTCAACTGTGCAATATTTTCCGCTATATCATCAAGTGAGCAAATAATAGTATTCATATTTTGCGATTGACTCTTTAAGCGTTCACGCCCATCTAATGCCTGACTCTCAGCCATAGTCGACACTTGCAGTGATTTTTTCGCTAGTTGTTTAACTTCCTCTGATTGTCCACTTAAGCGATGAAATGAATTGTTCGTTTCTTGAGATATTGTGGCAAGACATTCCGAAGACTTTACGATTTCTTGCTCTATCGCTTCTTTTCTACGTTCTATTTTTTCATGAAGTTGCTCAATTGTGTGCTCAAACGCCTCTAAAACCAATTGTTGCTCAAAATTGGAAATTTTCGAGATGGCTCGAATTGTATTAAGCTGATCTATTGGATGAACAACATGTTCTTCAACCAAGTCAATAAATGACGCAGTTAAATCTTGAAACGCACAAATATACCATTGTGTTTTAAGGCCAATATGGACATGCACTTTAGCAATTTTTATGCGTCTTTGATAAAATTCATTATCAATCTTACCATTAAACATTTCAATAATATGACGTCGTAATGTAATTTTCAGCTTCTCCACAGAACTATGTCTATTAATAATATCTACTAAACTATGTTCAGTTCCAATCATTTCATAAAATCGATTAACAATATTATCAATATTGGCTTCTACAAAAGGTTGAAAGGCTTTTAAATATTGTAAATCTTTCTTTGTCAATTTAAGCAAATCAATTTGCCTTTTTATTGATTGGCAATTCACTATATCCATTTTCACCGTGTAGTGCTTTAAATCTAATGCCGTTGTCTTTCTCTCTTTTTGAAAAATCACACATTTACCCTCTTTCATGCCGTGTACTTTTGAAAAGCTGAGAAAAATCTAATTTCGTCTACCAAAAATATAAAAGATCAGGAAGATTCATCCCCAACTTTTGGCGATATGCCATCACATTACTTATGACGCTGATTTCTGCTACGGGCTACCATCAGCTAAAAATAGCAATCTTATGACTAGCTATTACTACTAACTACTCTTTCAGAATCACTCATATACATTATACATTTTATAAATAGCTGTCAATTTTCGGATATACATTTTTTCCCTTAAATTATATAAAAAGTCCCTGTTATCTAAAGCAATAAAAAAGCTACCACAATACTTTTGGGTAGCCAATTTACATCATCTCTATTTTTTTATCCTTATTTTTTCCTCGTTTTAGTTTGAAGTAATTACCTCTTTGTTATATTAATATTTTTACAATCATTCGTTCATAGTGATATAAACCTATGAAATACCCATAAATAAGCACTTAAGACCTGTGTAGAAAACGTTCATAATAAATTCTAAATACCTATTATTTTTTAATGAAAAATACTTATTTTCCTTTCAACTCTTGCAGTAAAATTGCAGCCTCCTCACTTCCTGCTTCTGCTGCAAGTCCATACCACTTAATAGCCTCTTTAATATTTCTAGCTATTCCCTCACCTTTATTGTAAATGTGCCCTAATTGTAATTTAGCTTCCAGATCTCCTTGAAGAGCGGCCTGTTTAAACCAATGAATACCCTTTTCAATATTACGTATACCTGTTAACCCTTGGCTCCAAATAAAGCCCAAATCATAAAAGGCATCGATGTGATATTGCTCTGCAGCTTTTTCATACCAAAATAATCCGCGGTTCACATCTTTAGGTTGCCCTAACCGTCCCTCTAAATAGATTCCTCCAAGCCTGTATTGCGCTTCGACATAGCCTGCTTCAGCAGATCTTCTATAGTAGCTACATGCTTGCTCCTCATTTTTGTCGATTCCTAGTCCCTGCTCGTAAATAATTCCGAGGGTAAACATAGCCTCTGCCACACCTTGTTGTGCAGCGAAATCGAACCACTTCTTCGCAAGTACCAAATTTTCTGGTACTCCCTCACCGTTAAAATACATATCTGCTAAATTATTCGCAGCATCTGGATGCCCCTGCTTTGCTGCAGCCTCATACAATATAAACGCTCTATTATAGTTTTCTTGAACACCTAGACCTTCAAAATAAAAATTACCAAGTGCATATTGTGCATCGGCATTTCCTTGTGACGCTGCTAACTCAAACCACTTTATTGATTTTTCTGGTCGGAAATATTCGCCGTCAATTGCGCTATAATATTCGCCAAGCTGAAATTGTGCATCTGTATCCTGTTCCTCAATGGCATCTTTGTATAAGTCAATAATTTCCTCATGATCTAGATCTTCTTCATCAAACGCCTCAACCTGTTCATTTTGGTGAATAAAATACCATTCCAATATATCAAGTACATCATCAACAACTTCATTGCAATTGGATAACCTCTCCAGAGAAGAAATTTGCCAAATAAATATATAGATAGGGAGTGGAATTGCATCACGCAGTAAATCATCATATTCAGCTAAAAGCGTTAGCACATTCTCCTGTACTGACTTTGTCTGTTCTGGATGTATAATTTGTAAGTGTCGTTGTTGATTCTTTTTCAACAGTCCTTGCACAACTTGATATAGTATTTTGTGCAAGGTTGCTAATTGTACTTGTTCGACTGTTATTAAATTAATGTTTTGCGCAAACCATGTATCTTCTGTTTGCGTGAGCTTTTGCAGAGAGACAATTCGCTCTTTATTTTTTTTTGCTAAAAATTGCCCATACATTCATTTCCCCCCTTGCACTCTATCTTGCCACTATTATATGGAAAACAGTTCTAAATTGGTTACACATATGCTCTCAAGATTAATCCAATAAACAATGTAATAAACAAAAAGACAGTGACATTCATCCATTTATACATTTCTAATAATCCGATAAATTCACGAGTAAATGCATTAGGTACATAGTAAAAGGCAGTCTTCGAACCAACTCCTTGTGCATCAAGCTTCGCCTTTTTTGCATAAATACTTGCACGAAAAACATGAAAATTATTCGTTACGAATATGGATCGATATTTCTTTCCTTGAGCATGCTTATCCATAATTTTTTTAGAGAATGCCATATTTTGTTCTGTATTTGTCGATTGATCTTCCATTAATACTTTTTGAGCTGGTATTTGATGTTCGTCAACTATATATTTTTTCATGGCATATGCTTCTGATACTTTTTCATCATGCCCTTGTCCACCTGAGACGATAATGTAAGGTCGCTCACCATATTTTTTAAATTGCTTTACCGCCTCGTCTAAACGGCTAGCTAAAAGTGGTGGCACCTTATCTCCAATTAGTCCTGATCCTAATGCAATAATATAGTTTGGCTCATACAGGATCGGCGTAAAATGATAGAGAGTCGCATAGGCCATTATGCTTGCGTATAAAAACATTGTATAGCCAAAAACCAAAAACGCATAGAAGAAAAGAATGTGCCAAATTTCATGTTCGATATTCATAAAAATTACATATACATACCAAATCATCATAATAAAAAAGCACAAGCCAAAAATAGCTAACAATAGATTACGGACTTTACGGCCTTCTTTTTCAAGTAAAACTTTACTATTAAAAAACGTAGCTATCGATAAAATAAACATCATACTCGGGAAACTTCCTAGTATAATGACTATACCCATCTTCGACACAATCCCCTGCTCATTTGGCAGAATTACAGGATGACTAATTATTATTGTGCTTAAAATAAACAACCCTAAAAGGCCAAGAACTACTGCATTGAGAAGACGTCTTTTTTCCGTTATATATAACAGTAAAAAGATTGAAATTAATAGTAATAATGTTGAAATCATCGTCTCACTCCTTTCTTTTTATCTACAATTTTTAAGGTTCTCCTTCTAAAGCTCGATTGTATTCCGTTCCGGCTAAGCGCTCAACTGTCTACATTATAAGTAGTGCATGGGTGATAATACAGACACTTCTTGGTCAAATTTGATGCTATCTCTAAATTGATCGAAGCGTTTATTTTATTTTCCGAGAAGATTCATGTAAAATTACTATTAAGAACTAGTTTAGACAAAACTAAAAATTATATTGGAGGAATACAAGAAATGAAAAAAATCCTTGCAGCTATTTTTGCAGCGACACTCATGTTTGCGTCTGTTGGAGCAACGTTATTCATCTCAGATACACCAACTGCAGAAGCTAAATCGTATAAGTCAGGTAAAAAAGGTTTCTCAAACAACAATAATAACAACAACTCAAATTTCCAAAAATCTCAGGATAAAACTAAAGACCAAAATAATGCAACAACAAATAAAAATAATACAACTTCTACAAACAAAACGGATTCAACAGCTAAGAAAGGTGGGTTCTTCTCAGGCGGCCTTATGAAAGGCTTAATGCTTGGTGGCTTAGCTGGTTTATTATTCGGAAGTCTTTTCAGCGGTATGGGTATGCTTGGTAATATTTTAGGCTTATTAATTAACGTTGCAGCCATCATGATTATCGTAACGCTTGTTATAAAAATTGTTAATATGTTTAAAGATAAAAAACGTAAAGAGGAAGCACAATGGCACAAATAATTAATGAGCAAGATATTATAAATGCAATTTGTTTATCACAGTCCTACTATAAAAACATTCGCCCTGAGGATGTACTTGTAGAACTAACATACGACGATGACACAGGCTTTGGTGCAGAAATTGAAGTTAATGGTCAAATCGAAATGTTCGATACAGCCGCAATGATCGGCGCGCTACGTGTATGGATTAAAGATGTCCTACATGGGGACCCTTTTTCAACAGGCATCGAACTCGTTCTAGACGATGAAGAAGGTATTATTGCTAAACTATCGTAAATAAGTAAAAAATAGCGGTTCAATAAATCTTAAAGATTTATTGAACTGCTTTATTATTTTTTAAGATGTTTTTTGCTTGTTCTTCAACACTTATCTACAAACAATTGTCACCCCTCTAGATATTCATCGCAATAAAAATAACAAAGGGTAGAGGTTTCTGATCACAACCTCTACCTTAAATTATTTTACCTTTTTAATAGACTGTTAAAATTCACAAATATTTTCGCAGCATGGCTACGTTTTGTAGGAGCTTCAGGTAAAAATTCCCCTTCGTTCCCTCTAACCATATCAAGCTCATACAACATCGTTATTGCTTGTTTTGTTTCTTCGTTATAGGAAGCAATATCAGTAAATGGTGCTTTTCTTTTTACAGCATAATGTTGCTTTTGTTTAGATTCATAGGCTCTGTTTATCATTAATGCTAATTGAGCGCGAGTAACCGGCTGTCCTGGGTTAAACTTCCCATTCATTCCCTTAATTAATCCATACGCATAAGCTGCTGCAATTTCTGACTGAGTACCAACGTCATAGTTTGTGATGTCTTTAAATGGTGCTTGTTCCCTCGTCGTTAAACCTAGGCTTCTAACAAGCATCGTAGCAGCCTGTGCTCGAGTAACATTTTGCTCAGGTCTAAACGTACCATCTGCGTAACCTTTCATAATACCTTCTTTAGCGGCCTTCAGAATATACTCCTTTGCCCAATGTTTTTCTATATCGGTAAAGGTTAAATTTCTCCCTGTAGTAAAAGTAACTGATGGACTTTGAACACTTTCATTACCAGCTGCATCAACTGCTTTAACAGCTATCGTGTATGCTGTATTCTCTGTTAAATTATCTAAAGTTATCGTCGTTGTCTCGGCATTTTGCGTAAATGCTAGCTTACTATTTACATATACGTTGTAACTAGTGACCCCTACATTATCTTTCGCTTCCTGCCAGCTTATTTTGACAGTTGTTCTATCTTTCATACTTGCTTGAATAAATTTTGATACATCCCATAAAGAACTTGCTTTAATCGCTGGTAGAAATGCCTCGTTCGCTACTGCTTTATAGCCTGCTTCACTTAAATGAATATTTTCAGGATTTGGTAAATAGCTCGGAATATCTTTTGCTACAATATCGTATGTCGGTACAAAAACGGCACCCGATTTTTCAGCAGTTGTTTTTATCGTCGCATTCATAACCTTTAATAGCATTTTAAATTGTGTCTGTAAATCCTCGCTATAGTACGGAAAAGAATTATAATAGCCCATGACATAAACTTGAGCATTCGGATTAAGCTTCTTCACTTCTTCTAAAATAGCAGCAATATTTTTTATGGCCTCTTGGGAAGCTTTTAACATCATTGCTGCATTAATGCCAGTTATCTGGGACTCTTTTAAAATGGGTATTATATCATTGGCGCCAGCGGTTAGCGTAATAATCTCCGCTTCTTTAATAGATGTACGAAGCTTTACCTTCTCACTTTGATAACCAAATCCTACCACTGGCTTTTCCACATTATTTTGTATATCTTCTAATATGTTTTTCGTTGTGTAGCCCGAATAGGCAAATCCTTTATTATAAGAAGTAATGAAACCATCTTGCTGTAAAGCTTGTGCAACAAAATCTGTGTAACCTAACCCGATGATATCACCGTCATTCATACCGTGTGCTAAAGAATCGCCCAGTGCTACATAATCAGCTTGAACTACCCAACTTGGCGCTATGTTGTCTCTTTGTTCCTTCGCATTCACACCTATTGGTAGTACTACTAATTGACATGCCAAAACGCTGGCCGCTAAAAAACGAAATTTCTTTGATAATAGCATACACCCACTCCTCCAATTTTTACTAATTACTATTTTAATATAAATAGGGGAAAAATGGGTTAAACAAGAGGGGATATTTCACGATAACGTGTGGTTGATTTCCGTTCCGACTGATCGCTTTCCTCGTTGCGTCCAGTCTTTAACTTATATAAACTACATACGTTGTAACAAATGTCATCCACGAGCTAAAAATCATTTTTCACTCCAGTTGAACCTTTCCATAAATACCGCCACCACCAACCTCAATTGCCAATTGCCCTGTTCTTGCTAAATCAATCGTCTTGGCAATTTTGTACGGCACGATTTGTTCGAGTTGTTCTAGCGTAACCCGATGCAAGATGTTCATCTCTGTACCAAATGCTTGTATTAATCGTTCCATCATTTTTGGCCCCAATCCTGGAATAAAGTCTAGTGGTACTTGGTGAATATATGGCGGTCGTGCACGTTTATATGTAACTTGCTCTGAAAGCTCCTTAATCCGTGTTGCAACACCTTTTATAATGTGCGTGCTTTCACAGTTTGTACAGATTGTTGCACAATTGCTAAGCTGCTCACCACATTTCGCACAGACAGTCTCATGGTATTTACCAAGCAAAGGATTTAAGCCATAATTGGCTGTTACTGCCCGACCTTGCTGTTCATGAAGCGCCATCTTTAATTCTGTAAAATTTGCATTAGATAGTCTTAATTTTTGATACTCACGTGCAATTTTTCCAAGTGAATGAGCATCAGAGTTGCTGACAAATGTATATGCTTGCAGTTCTTTAATGTTACTCACCATTTCGGTATCAGAGCTCAAACCAAGCTCTATTGCATCTATAAGTTGAGGGTCGAATACTTCTGTTAAACTACGATGTACGCCTTTACCGAACAAACTTTTAAATGGTGTAAAAACATGAGCAGGAATAAAAAGCCCGCCTAATTCATGAACTTTTTGTTGTAATGTTCGACCATCACAATAAATGCGTTGAGAGCTTAAATGAATATTTTTCATATGATTAGACATCCATTTTGAAAATTCCCTCATATGCAGAAGTGTAGGAAAATAGGCAAGTACATGGATTGGTCCAAGGCAATGATGATCATAAATCTCTATTTCAGTACCTGGAATAAGAGTTGTTTCTTGAAAACGAAGCCCTCCTTGTTCTAGCTCCTTCAGTTCTCCTTGTTCGATCATCGCTGACATTTCATCCATTACTTCTGGTGAATGGCAATCAATAATCCCAATAATATCCAGTCCCTTTCTTGAACTTGAAGACTCTAAAATTCTTGCTAACGTTAACGTTTTACTGCCAGTAATTTTAACTGCACGACCACTTGAAGTACGCCCAATATGAATATGTAAATCTGCATAAAAATCTTGCATCATTGTCTCCCTCCTCCTACTTTTAGATGACATAAAAAAGCCTCACATTGCTGCAAGGCATGTTAATCTTAATTATGATGGATGATTGCTGTTAGTACTATTGTTTGATTCGAAAGCACCCGAGCCCTGCGATGGTATTGACGAAGAATCATAGGCCACCAATGTCACTCCAATGTTCTTTTCTAGCTCATTAATTTTTTCAAGCTGTTGTTGATCTAATTGTGCAATCTTAATCTCATCCATTTTCATCAAATCCTTTCATGAATAAAGTTCCCCAAATAAAAAACATATATACTAAAAAAATAATGACTGATTGTCAGTCATTATTCTTTGACTTTATTTCAGCTATTTTGTAACATAGTAAATAAGCAGGACAAAAGCGAGGGATTTCATGTCAAAAGAAGAGAAAATTATTCAAGCCGCAATTGAAGTTTTCCGTGAAAAAGGAATTGAAAAAACAAAGGTTTCAGATATCGTAAAAGCTGCAGGTATCGCGCAAGGGACATTTTATCTTTATTTCCCATCACGTCTTTCAGTTATGCCAGCCATTGCAAATGTTATGGTGGAGAAAATTATTGCTGCTATTAACGATGGGATTTCAAAACAGGAGCCATTTGCAAAGCAGCTAGAAAAAGTAGTAGATATTGTTTTTTCTCTAACAGAGGAATATCGAGATGTATTTGCACTTATCTATGCCGGTATTACACAAACTGAGCATATGAAAGAATGGGAAAATATATATGCCCCCTATTACGAATGGATGAATCATTTCTTGACTGAAGCTCAACAACAAGGAACGATACGAGCTTCTCTAAATACTACTCGTTCTTCTAAACTTATAATCGGTCTAGTAGAGTCTGCCGCTGAACAAATTTATTTGTATGATGATAGTGAAGAAGAAACAATTAGACTTCAAAAGCTTGAGCTCCTCGACTTTTTACATCATGCACTCGATTTACGTCACGCATAAGTGACGTTCTCTTTTACACTAAAAATGACTGAATGTCAGTCATAATGATAGGAAGGAATTTAACTATGCAAAAAGATTGGATTTATGTTGGATTAACTAGTTTATTTGAATTGTTTTGGATATTTGGTTTTAATGTTGCCGATTCTTGGTGGCATTGGGCTATTATTGTGGCCCTAATTGCATTGGATTTTCACTTCTTATCGAAGGCTTGTGAAAACCTACCTACTGGAACAGTTTACGCGACTTTTGCTGGGGTCGGTACAATTGGTACTACATTAATGGACATTTTTATTTTTGAAGGTGAGTTTAATGCTATTAAAGGAATTTTCATGTTTATTTTAGTACTGGGTGTTATTGGTCTTAATTTAGCTGATAACCCTTCAAAAGATCATGTTAAAGAGAAAGGAGCTAATGCATAATGGGTTGGATACTTGTTTTATTAGCGGCAATTTCGGAAATTATTGGTGTCATAGGTTTACGTTTTTATAGTCAGGAAAAAAGTATACGAAATTTATTAATCTATCTAGGCGGCTTTGGGATGTCCTTTATGCTATTATATGCATCCTTTAACTATTTACAGTTAAGCATTGCCTATGTAGTTTGGGTTGGCATTGGTACAGTTGGTGCTGTTCTTGTGAATATTATATTCTTCGGAGAATCTAAAAACCTGACCCGAATTATTAGTATCATCGCTATCATCATTGGTGTGGCAGGATTAAAAGCAGTATCTTAATTTATGCTATTTTAATTCAAAGTATTGTGAGTGAGTGCTAAGGCCTAGTATGGTTTTTTGGCAAAGTGAAAGGTTGATCTCCGTTCCGACTAGACAGCAGTTCGTTTTTTAATTATGATTTCCATCATATACTTTAAACGTTAGGCTATAACTTACAAAGCAAAATAAACATTTTGTGTTAACCATTCAATTTTATTAAGTTGACACAAAGTGTTTATTTTTTTACACTACTATTAGCATTACTTTTAGGGGTGAAATAATGACAACAGTTGCGGAACATACACATCACAAATTAAGAGCTGTCGATCTTGCATACATTGGACTATTTTCAACATTAATGATGATAGGAGCTAATATCACGTCTATTGTACCTTTCATGATGATTGGTGGCGTACCTTTCACAATGCAAACGTTTTTTGCTATTTTAGCAGGACTTATTCTTGGTAGTAGAAAAGGGGTACTTGCTTGTACTGTTTATATGTGCATAGGGTTAGCAGGTGCACCTGTATTTGCTCGTTTCAACGGAGGCTTTGGTCAAATTATTAGCCCTACTTTTGGTTTCATTGTTTCTTTCATATTAGCTGCATTTGTCGCGGGGCTTATTGTAGAACGTAGTGGAACGAAAAAAAGCTATGTGGTTGCTGCATTAGTGGCAACAGCCATTAATTACTTACTAGGAACAAATTGGATGTACTTTGCCTACAAGCTATGGGCTAGTGCTCCCGATGCTTTCACTTATAAAATGGCATGGCTTTGGATGATGCCTCCTTTGCCAAAGGATATTATTTTAGCTATATTTGCAGGCATTTTTGCATACCGCCTTCAAAAAGTATTAAAAATAATTCCGATTAGATAAAGGCTTATCACCATAACGAGGGGTTGATTTCCGTTCCGGCTGGGCGCTTTGTAGCTGACGCTTCGCTTTAAGCGCTTGGCTCTTCTATCCGTCGCTCTATTTTAAATCCAACAAACAAAAAATGTCCCATAAGTTTATTGCATACTTATGGGACATTTTTTTATTTTTAAACGTATTTTTTCATCCAGTTTAAGAAGTTATCAATAACTACATCTAGGAATTTGATAGTACCTTCATCTGTTAAATTGCCTTCTGTATCAAATTTAGTGTGTACCGCTCCAATATAAACGTCATTACCACTAAGTAATGGTGAATTTACTCCAGGTGAGAATAAAATATCTCGTAAATGTAATTGTGCTTTAACAGTACCTAAGTTACCCATTGATGCCCCCATCATGAATGATGGCTTGCCAATCATTACTTTATCAACACGAGATAACCAATCGATGGCGTTAACCATAACACCTGGCACTGTACCATTATATTCTGGTGTTAACCAAAGAACCGCATCCGCCGCTTTTACTTGTGCTTTAAAATCAAGTACAGGCTGTGGTGCTTCATTTTCGATATCTTGATTATACATTGGTAAATCGTTCAAACTTAATATTTCAAGATCAAATTTCCCTGTATAACGCTTTTGGATAAATTTCGCTAATTGCATATTATAAGATTCTTTACGGATACTACCTACGATTGCTACTACTTTCACAATATTCCTCCTAAATGTGCATTAATTTTATTATTTGTAGACAGTTTTATTTTATACCGTCCTAATAATAGGTTGCAAATTCCTCAACCGGTTTACGGTAACCACGCAAACGGCGACTACTTTCTTTTTCTTTACCTATAGTAATCATTAATGCAATCTCATGTGTTTCTGGAATATTAAAAAGAGCTCTCATTTGTTGCTGATCAAAGCCGATCATTGGACATGTATCCCATCCACGATTTTTGGCTGCCAGCATAAATAACATAGCTGAAAGTGAAGCGTTACGAATTGCTTCCTCCTTCATAAATTCCTGGCCACGTTCTTCATAAAATTTAGCGTTTTCATTGACGATATTTTCTAATTCACAAGCATTAATAATACCTAAGTCTACCATCCCTTGATTAAGGTTAGCCGTATTTTTATAGGCTTCTTTATCTCCTAATACAAGGATAACCGCTGAGGCTGAATGTACTTTATATTGCCCGTATGCAGCTTCTCGTACTTTTTCTTTTTTTTCTTCATCTAATACAACGATATAATTAGTATGTTGTAAATTAAAGGCGGAAGGAGCAAGCTTAACATCTTCCAAAATGGGACGTATATCTTCTTCGCTCATCTTGATGTCCTCTATAAAGTTATTCGCAGAGCGACGCTTATCTATTAGCTTTGAAAATTCCATCTAACTGACCTCCACTCATATGTAATTTTCATTCAGCAGAAGCTTGAGTCACTCTGCTGAATGGGATAAAAAGTTTTACTCATATTCTTTATCGAACGTAATCGTACTTCTTACAGTGTCAATTGGACGGACAAGTTCTTCAATTTGTGCACGCTTTGGCTCTAAAAATGGTGGCAACGACAATTTTTCACCTAAAGTTTCATAAGGCTCATCACTCATAAACCCTGGGCCATCAGTAGCTAACTCAAATAAAATTTGGGGTGCTACCCGTGCATAAAGTGATTCAAAGAAGTGACGATTTACGTAACCTGAAGTATGGAAGCCAAAGCTTTCAAATCGTTCAGTCCATTCATTTAGTACAGTTCGATCCTCTACGCGGAATGCAGCATGATGTACTGTACCAAAGCCTTGACGAGCTACTGGTAGAACTGTGTTAAGCTCTACAACAATTTGTGCACCGTTCCCACCTTCACCAACCTCAAACAGATGGAAATCCCCTTCTTCATCGATTTCTGTAAAGAGCATCACTTTTTCTAGCATCTCTTTAAAATATTTAAAATTAGCAACTCTTACAAAAACCGGACCTAAGCCTGTAATTGCATATTCAAGAGGAATCGGTCCATCTTGCCATGGAGTGCCTGATGAAACACCTGTATTGTTTTCATCAGAAATAAGTTGATATTGCTGATCGTCAAAATCGACGAATGATAAAGTTTTCTTGCCAAATTGCTCTTTAATACCTGAATGTTTAACATTTAATCGATCGAAACGTTTTACCCAATAGTCCAATGCCGCATCTGTTGGCACGCGGAATGAAGTTTTAGAAATTTCATTTGTTCCATGCACACCTTTTGGAATGTTTGGAAAATCAAAAAATGTCATATCCGTGCCTGCGCTACCTTTATCATCTGCAAAAAATAAATGATATGTTTGAATATCATCCTGATTAACCGTTTTTTTCACTAATCGCATCCCTAATACATAAGTAAAAAATTTATAATTCTCTTCCGCACTACTTGTAATAGCGGTAACGTGGTGAATTCCTTTTAAATGATTCATTTTATGTCCCTCCTATTTATCTCGATTTCGAGATATTGCCTAAAGTTTTTTATTTATTAACTGCGTTCAAACCAACCTTTTTCAAAGACAGGGTCATTGTGTCCATCTCCTGTTGATCTAATACTTCAAAAATCTCGTTAATTTTTTGTTCATGCTTCGGAAATATATCTTCCATCAACGCTTGTCCTTCGCATGTTAATAAAACATATGTGACACGACGATCCCTTGGACAAGCACGTCGATACACAAAGTTTTTTTGTTCAAGCTTATCAATAACATACGTAATACTACTACTTGCAATTAAAATTTTCTTGCCAATTACTTGGATTGCTTGCTCACCATGATGATATAAAAACTCAAGTACCGAAAATTCAGTTTGATTTAAATCGTATTGAAGTAAATCTCTCTTAGTTGCATCTTGAATCGTTTGATATGCTCGGAACAAGACCGTAAAAGCTTTTAAATTACGATTGTCTTCCCTCATACGACTCCCTCTTTTCATTTACTTCGAATTCAATTATCTCTAATTCGAGATAATAATAACATATAAGATGCTAATCAGCAATCCTTTTTACTGTAATCACACAAAAAGGCATCCCCCTAAAATCGAGGGCACTGAAAAAGTCTATATCTTCTCACATCGCGAGGTATTAAACGAGTAAATCGTTGAATACCTCGCTTTTTTCATTTGGCACTGTGACTCTACTGTTGTTTTCCGAAGCATTCCGCTCGCTTTCCGCGGGCGAGCGCCGAGCCTCCTCCTACGCTTCGCTTCGTGCGGGGTCTCGTCTGTCTCGCTTTCCCGCAGGAGTCGAGCGATGCTTCTCCAAACAACGCAATGTATCACACTATTATTTTAGTCACGCTTTCCTTTATAATAAAAGAATTAATGTGCAGGTAGTGCCCCCGATGATTTCAAATCAAGAAACCCTTAATTTAACACAAGGACCACGAAAAGAAGAAGACAAGTTTGAGTTTAATAAAGACGCTGGAATGTTTGTTTGTAAGGCCGGTCATCCCGCGACAAGAAAAGCACGTACGGGCAAAAAAGGATCGAGTATGAGTCATATTATTTTGACATTGAAAAATGCAAAGTATGTCCAATGAGAGATGGCTGTTATAAAGAAGGCGCAAAAAGTAAAACATATTCTGTCACAATTAAGTCGGATACACATGCCGAACAAGAGGCATTTCAAAATACGGAAGCATTTAAGCAATTAGCCGCAAATCGCTACAAAGTAGAAGCGAAGAATAGTGAATTAAAAACGGACACGGGTACGATACGGCATCGACTGCGGGTCTATTTGGCATGGAAATTCAAGGTGCTACAACGATATTCGCTGTCAATTTAAAACGGATATTAAAGCTATTAAACGAAAATAAATAAGGAATAAGGAATAGAGACAGAAATAAGGCACTTCCTGTTCAAAATTGAACAAGAAATGCCTTATTTTTATCTGAGAAAGGTTCGCTTTTATGAAAACGTATGTTTTTCAATGCCCTCCTAAAATCAGGGGATGCCCTTTCATGTATAAATTATCGACTATTAATAGTAATGACGACCGTTGCCGTTTTGTTCAAAGGCAGCCTTTGCTAGACGAACCGTAGATACAGCCAAATCTGCATACGTCACTTTCTCAGTAGCATTGAATTTATTTTGCTGTCCATCAATTAGTCCCATTGCACTCGCTAAAGCAACATAACCTGCGTACGCTGGGTCAATTGAGCTTGCATCCGTAAAGTTTAATTTGTAAATGTCACTATGCTTAGCAGCACTCTCTAAATTTAGTACACGAACTAACCATTCGGCAAGCTCTTGACGAGTCAATGCTGTATCTACTGCAAATTGATCCGCCGGTTGTAAAATGCCCATACTTACAGCTTGTTCAACGATTCCGTATAATGGATGCTTTTTGTCAATATTTTTGAAGGATTGCTTAACGTTTTCTCCTCCAAACGGATTGAAATCATATCCGTATGATAATGATTTAACTAAAATTTTCAAAGCTTCTCCTCTTGATACAGCTGTATCAGCATTAAAGTTTGCTGGATCTTTAACCTCTAACACATTTTGGTGTAATAAATAAGTTAATTCTCCTCCAGCTGTTGGATGCGAAATGGCAGGTTTTTCTTTCGTATCACCAACTTTTTGAAGCCATTCACCCGTTGTTGCATCAATACTATTGAACAAAATTCCATTATAAACCGGAGTGTATACTAAATCATAGTGGTGATTATCCTCGCCATCCTGTTTTGCATACTGTAGCTCCAATTTCAGCCCCTCATTGAATGTTGCTTTTGCTTTATCAGCAGAAATAGCTTTGTTTACAGACGGCCAATTATCAATCTTGCGATAATTAACATTTAAAGAACTTAATTTCCCATCAGCACTGATACCTACGGAAATTTCATCCCCTGCTACGGCAATGCCATTGACAATACGTGGGAAAGAGAAGTAATACTGTTTGTTGTCTTTATCATATATTGCATCTTCTAGTGGTTTTGAATAATTATGAATATATGACGGAGACCACTCTTTTAAGTAGTCTATCGCTTTTGCTAACGCAGCATCTTTTGAAATTGGTTCTACTTTATCATCTGTCTGCACGAATTCTCTACTTGTATTCCAGTAGTTTATAATTTCACCTGTTGCCTTGTTCACTTCAAGTGTACTACCTGTGCCGTAATTACCGAGATCATACATATAATTCACATAATAGATTGTTTCGCCATTTTCATTTTCTCTTTCATTAACCGAATGAATTTGTAGCTTTGCTTTGTCTGTATCAACTTTTAAAATAGACTTAGCTAACTCTTCAACTTCTGCTAATGTAATACCATTTTTCTTAGGTGCAAGTGGTTGCGCTGCAAGTTTTTCTACACCTTTTGTCTTCGGTACTTGAGAAGTAAAACCATTCATTGTTTGCCATTGCCCATTTATTGCATGTACACCATTAAAGCTTGTTGGTGGCATATACACAAGCTTAGCAATCGCTTCGCCTGTTTGGTAGTTATAGTCAACTATATAACGTAAGTCAACTGACAGTTTTTCACGAACCTGTGCAAGGATTTCTGACTCATTCTTTTTCTGATCTAAGTTATCAAAAGTTGCCTTGCTAGTTAGTCCAGCATTGCGATACATATTTGTAACTTCACCATTTGCTAGAACTGTAATTTGGATAAACTCATTACTAAGTGACACACCATTGTGTGTAGGTGAGTACATAAATGAATACGAAATTGGTTCAGATAAAGGTCTACTAAAACTAAAACCAAAGTCACCAAATCTATTGTCCTCACGAAGCTTGTAATTCGCAGTGCTAGGCAATTTCTTTAGGAAGTCTTGGGCAACTTTCTTTGCTTCACCCTCTGAATATTTCACCGGGTACAATGCTTCCGCTATATTAACAGGCTGATAGTAGAAATTTTCTAATTCCAAGTCTTCGCCTTTAAAAGTAAAATCACCATAAACGTCTTTGCCATTGATTGTTTTATTAAAGTTCAATTCATAGCGTATCGTTTTGTCATCATTAAAGTAATGCGCTTCCCCCATTGAGAAATCTTTCTCTGTTACAAAATTGAATTTGTCTGGGAATATTGTATTCAATTGCTTAATAAGCATACTTTTTGTTACTTTTGTTTCTGTTGAAGAAACTTGAATTGCAACTCTCTCTTGTGGTTCTTTTACATTTGCCGAAGCTTGTGCCATTGGCGAAAGTACACTAACAGAAAATGCAGTAGACGTTAATATAATACCTAACTTTTTAAATTTACCCAAAATATCCCTCCTAGATTATCATTTACCATAATTATAGTATAGATTACCATAAATTGATATGACATTTTCAGATTATTCGATTTTATCGTGAAATAGAATGAACATAAAGAAAGCGCTATTTTATCTTCATTCAGCAAAGTTTTCTGTACGAAAGCGATTCGTCAGCCGCAAATATTTTCTGTAGCGAAAGCAAAGCGACAGCTACAATTACGCCAAGGCAAAATTGCTTGGTTGCTCACTCAAAAAATCCTCATTTCTTTACTACATCAAAGTTGGACCCAATTAATAACCAATTTTGAGGGAATGGTAGACCTAACTTCCAATAGCCTACCCCTCGGAGTCTGTACCGTTTGATTAAATTGAACTTCGCTTGAATGGATCTGGCATCTTCGAACCATACCACATGTGCTTTACCTTGCTCATCGTAGTATTCAAAGAACGGTGCTTGAGATCTCAAATCAAACTGAATAGCAGCATTATATTTCTTAGCAATCTCGATTGCTCTTTGTGGACTAACTGCTTCTGCATTAGGCCCCCCCTGCACAAAAGGCAATGTCCAGTTATACCCATATAAATTCTGTCCAAGTATAATTTTGTTCCGAGGTATCTCACTTACTGCATATTTAACAACCGCTTCTACCTCTGGAAGTGGCGATACTGCCATAGGGGGCCCTGCAGAATAGCCCCATTCATATGTCATTAACATAACAAAATCCACTATTTCTCCATGTGCTTTATAATCATGCCCCTCCGTCCACGGACCCCGCTCAGTAGCACTTGTTTTCGGAGCTAGCGCTGTCGATACGGTATATCCCTGAGGATGGAATCGACTCACTGCTCTCCTTAAAAAATTGTTATACGCCTGTCGTTGATCGCCCGGCAAATTCTCAAAATCAAAATGAATATCTTTAACAGTTCCTAAACGCTTTGCCTCTTCAAGAATATTATTAAAGAGCAAATCCTGTACGGCTGTACTTTGAAAAATATCTCTCGCTAAATCGCCGCTAAAACTAAAATTCTCCAAATTCGAGATAACCATTGCTAGAGAAGCACCTGTATCATTTGCAATTTGTGCCACACCTTGACTCGGTGGCACCTTAAGCGTTCCATCTCGTCTTGCCTCATAGCTAAATAAAGCTAGATAAGTTAAAAATGGACCCGCTTCTCTTGCTTGACTTAGTAATGCCTCACTAACGAATGTCCCTCTCGGCTCTAAATATGCCAATGTTTCAGCTCTTGTTTTTGGTTGAGGTGGAATATAAAGTCGCATACCAATCGATAACGGTTGATTCGGATTAATATTGTTCACCTGAGCAAGTGTTAAATAATTAATGCCAAAGCGTTGGCCGATTGAATATAGACTATCTCCTGCCTGCACATAATAGAAATTTCCGACAATCGGTATTACAAGAGCTTGCCCTATAACTAATCGATTTGGTTCAGGAATTTGATTGGCATCTACAATATTTTGAACTGTTGTCCCATATGACTTCGCAATACCCCATAAGGACTCCCCTGCCCGTACAACATGTATTTGAATGTCAATGCCTCCTTCTTGCTTGATAAAATCACACCTGTAAAGCTTATGAATTAGGAAATGAAAAGATGTCATTACTCAGTAAGAATAGATTCTCTAAAACGAAAAAAGACCCATCGCTTATTCTAACGAAAGGACCTTTTTTGGTGAGCAAGCGTCTAAACTTCCTCTATATTTGTCGTTGCTAACGCTTCAATTTTCACTACTGGTCAACACTCACTTTATTGTATATCCGATTTAATCATTTCAAATAATAACGGTACATTCGTTCCGCGTTGTAACGAATTACAGCCCTCCATTAAAAATGACCAACTCATTTTCATTTTATCTTTATACGGTAGCTCTGGGTTAACTGGGAGATATTCTTTTAAAAATTCTTCTATGGAGCTCGATAAACTTTCCATAAATTCATCGGCCTTTTGCACCTTTTCCGTCGCTATTTCATTACGCTCATTCCATAGTACATGCTCTAAGTTTGTAGAAAAATAGAATAGCTGATACGGTATTCTTAATCGATGAATGCTAAAATGATCATTTGCCATAAGGATTTTAGCATTATTCGCCTTCATTTCATTTCGTTGTTCGATTTGTTCCTTACGCTTCTCTGATTTCACTAATATTGCATCTTCTGTATAGAATAAATTTTGCTCAATATCTCCCTTTACCTTGACAAATTCAGGGGCTATGAAACAACCATCTGCATCAGTAATATGAACGACAGCGGTTAAATCCTTCGCTAAAAACTTATACTTCTCCAAATAGTTCTGAATCACTCGTGTCACACTATTTTTAATATTAGGTATCCGTTTATTAGCATCCCACTTCGTTAAAATATCTTCCCGTTGTACATCGAAGCGAATCGTTGAATTTGTAAAATGTTCATCTAGAAAATCCTCTAAAATAATTTGCTCCGTATGCCCTTCCACAATAATTAAAAGAACTTTTTTAGTCACGCTGGACACCCGCTTTTCTAAAGGCACGCTTAATTTTAAATGTCTTTGTTTCTTTATAAACATCTTCATCCTGTCCGCCCAACTGAATCGCACGTAAATAAACATCTCGAGCATTATTTACCTCTTTAATACCCTTTAGCTGTATATAACGACGGTCCTCATTCGTTGTCGTAAACCATAAATTTTTAATAGCTAGCACCTCTAACACACGTAAATTATGAGACGTAAAAATAAGTTGACCTTTTCCGCCCTCATCAATCACTGTTAACAACTCGCCTAACAAATATTCAAAAACACCAGAATCTAATTCATCTATTACGACACAAGCATTTGGGTTATTATAAACCCCAATGAGCACACTGAGTACAGATATAATTTTCAAAATCCCTTCTGACTCTGTCCTTAATGGTAATTCGCGCTCCCCTCGTTGCGATAAAAATTCAAAACGTATTCCTTTTTCCCCATTATCCATAGTTTGTTTTGTAAGTACATTAATCTTTATAGAGAGACCTGGAATAATCGCTGATAATACTTGATTACTTTGCTCTATTACTTCACATAACACGTAAAATGCGTCCTCTGGCAATAATGCTGGCCCCTTCAAATTGTATGGGATAGAACCACGAGTTTTTTCGAGATGGATGCTAAAAGGCATACTGCGCTCTTCAAATAATGGTGCGATATTTTGATTGTTAACAACATGTAAATCACGATTAAAATCTATTGCTAAATTATGAAGCAATTGCATTTCTAGCTCCGACAACCTATCCTGTAATAACGGCTTTAAATCTTTGTGAAAGACAAAGGACATATATTGTTTTTTAGACAATTGATGTATGACTAGTAATTGGATACGCATTTTTTCATTCATATCAGAAAGATATACTTTACGTAGTTGTATGTCTTTCTCTGTAACATTAATTAAAACCTTTGAACGCTTCCCTTTCTCGTTTTCTCTGTAAGTTATACGTTCAAGCGTTGTGTACAGTCTTTTTCCATCTTCTTGTAACTCTACATAATAATTGAGAAAAAATGTGCCGAATTGATTTTCTACTAAAAACTCGAACTCAATACTTGCCGTATCCTCCCCTGCCATAATTAATTTCTTTTCCTGAGATGGTAATTTAATTTCAGCCATCCAACCGGAGATAAGTGCCTTTAACAAGCCGAATGCATCAACAATAGTTGTTTTTCCAGAACCGTTCTGTCCGTATAAACCTACAACATTTGGCTTAAGGAATGTCTCGAAATTTACCGCTAATATAATTTCACCATGACGGACATTTCGTAAATTTTGTACTTTTATTTTCTTGATTTTTATAATGGGCATTTATATAAACATCCTTTAATGATATTTTCTTCTATTATAATTAAATTTGATATATTTTATAACATTTTCTATTTTAATCAACCATACTTTATCGATCATTCTTCTAGTTTAATGCCTATGACAATCCTAATAGTAGGCATATGTTAGAAAAAAACGAAGAAAGGTGTGTTTCATTGATCAATCCTGGATTTAATCCCGAAGATCTTGATGTTAACATTCCGTTTCACCCTACTATGCCTTCTGGTAGCCCTTATCCATCTTTAAACCCATCACAGTTTCCGACACGACCTCCGCAGACATATCCACCGCGACCTCCGCAGCCACGTCCACCACAACCATATCCACCACGTCCTCCGCAACCACGCCCACCACAACCATATCCACCACGTCCTCCGCAACCACGCCCACCACAACCATATCCACCACGTCCTCCGCAGCCATATCCGCCACAACCATACCCACCACGTCCTCCGATGCCATATCCGCCTCAACCATACCCACCACGTCCTCCGATGCCATATCCGCCACAACCATATCCACCACGTCCGATGCCATATCCGCCACAACCATATCCACCACGTCCGATGCCATTCCCAGGCGGACAATATCCTGGCTTACCAGGTTTACCAGGCTTTAACCTACCAGGCATGTAGATTTGCATATTGGAAGTCCAAAAAATGACTGTAGCAAAAAAGGCTATCCAGAAGTTCAAATACGAACAAATGGATTGCCTTTTTATTGTTTAATAGGACAGGAAGTGAAAACATGTCTATAAAATTTTCAGCCATCCTACATATTCGCTCATTTAATGAGCACAGTATAGGAGAGGTGCAACTATGTGTAACGTAAAAAAAATAACTTTATGTATGATTAGCCTAATATTAATTAATTTGGGCATTGTAGCTTCTTTCGATGCAAAAGAATCGAGTAGATCAAATGGACTTAAAGCGCAAATAAAAGGTCTAGAAAACCGTTTAAAAAGCCTTGAGCCGATAAAACCCCAAACAATTGCTGATCCTCCTTTTCCAGAATTATCTCCCCCATCAAAATTTGTTACACTTTCACAGGTGATAGAGAATGGCAATACAATTCCGTATGAAGTGATCGTCAATAATCCTGGCTACAAGAGACCGGCTTATGAAAAATATTGGCATAGCTCAATCGGTCGGTGGAGCTATGTTCCAACTAGAATTCATTATGCACTGCATCGACTATTTACGAATTACGATATTGCTCTCTCTGAATGGTACGACTTTGAACAAAATATGGGATTCACGATTCCAATGTTTCAAAATAAAACGGATTTAGATTTATATATTGTCGCGTTCCAAACTGATATAACAGCAGTTTATACATTAGGGAATCAGGTGGTCGTTGTTGGAAACCCGAGAAGAACCGGTGTTCAAGTGATTACTATAAAAACAAGCGCTATACATCCCTCAAATAACGAAGAATCTTTACTTGTGCAATTATCAACTCAAGCAGGAGAAGAAATAGATTATGCTCTAATCTCTTATATTTCCCCCTAATTTTAGGCTGAAGCAAAAAGAGTAACTTTAAGCTACTTTTCGGAGTTTTTTATTAGCAGGTTTGTATCTTTATCAGCAGTTGTTGGAGGTTTATCAGCGATTGTTGGGGGGTTATCAGCGATTGTCAGAGGTTTATCAGCGATTTTGCTGTTTTTATCAGCGATTACTAAAAAATATTCGCTAAACATAAAAAAATCACTTCTCAAATGGAGAAGTGATTTTTTTGGCTGGAGCCGTTGATTACATCATTCCTGGCATGCCGCCCATACCAGACATATCTGGCATTGCTGGAGCTGCTTCTGGGATGTCTGCTACAACTGCTTCTGTTGTTAAGAATAGAGCTGCTACAGATGCTGCGTTTTGTAGAGCTGAGCGAGTTACTTTCGCTGGGTCTACTACGCCCGCTTCAATCATGTTTACCCATTCGCCTGTTGCAGCATTGAAGCCTACACCGATTTCTTCGCGTTTTAGGCGATCCACGATAATTGAGCCTTCAAGACCAGCGTTGTTTGCGATTTGACGGACTGGTTCTTCTAAAGCACGTAGAACAATTTTCACACCAGTTGCTACGTCGCCTTCTTCTGCATCTGCCACTTTTTCAACTGCTGCATATACGTTAAGAAGTGCCGTACCACCACCTGATACGATACCTTCTTCAACTGCTGCACGAGTTGAGTTCAGAGCATCTTCAATGCGTAGTTTACGTTCTTTTAGTTCTGTTTCTGTTGCAGCACCAACTTTGATTACTGCTACACCACCTGCTAATTTTGCAAGGCGTTCTTGTAATTTTTCTTTATCGAATTCTGAAGTTGTTTCAGCAAGCTGAGCACGGATTTGACCAATACGGCCTTCGATTGCATCTGCACCGCCAACACCTTCTACGATTGTTGTATTGTCTTTTGTAACAACAACTTTCGCAGCGCGACCAAGTGATGTAATATCAGCTGATTTAAGGTCTAAGCCTAATTCTTCTGTAATTACTTGACCACCTGTTAAAATTGCGATATCTTCAAGCATTGCTTTACGACGGTCACCAAATCCTGGCGCTTTAACCGCTACAGCATTGAATGTACCACGAAGCTTGTTCACTACAAGTGTTGCAAGAGCTTCACCTTCAACATCTTCAGCGATGATTAATAGTGGACGACCTTGTTGTACCACTTGTTCTAATAATGGTAATACTTCTTGAATGTTTGTAATTTTTTTATCAGTAATTAAAATGTATGGGTTATCTAATACCGCTTCCATTTTATCTGTATCTGTTACCATGTAGTGTGATGCATAACCACGGTCGAATTGCATACCTTCAACTACATCAAGCTCTGTTGTGAAGCCTTTAGATTCTTCAATTGTGATAACACCATCGTTACCCACACGTTCCATTGCTTCTGCAATTAATTGCCCTACTTCATCATCAGCAGCAGAGATTGCCGCAACTTGTGCGATTTCTTCTTTGTTGCTAACTGGACGAGAAATAGCGTGTAATTCTGTAAGGGCTGCTGCAACTGCTTTATCGATCCCTTTACGAATGCCTACAGGGTTTGCACCAGCTGTAACGTTTTTCAAGCCTTCACGAATAATTGCTTGTGCTAATACTGTTGCAGTTGTTGTACCGTCACCAGCGATTTCATTTGTTTTAGAAGCAACTTCTGCTACTAATTTTGCCCCCATGTTTTCGAATGGGTTTTCTAACTCGATTTCTTTTGCAATTGTTACACCATCGTTTGTAATAAGTGGTGAACCGAATTTTTTTTCTAAAACTACGTTACGACCTTTAGGCCCTAATGTAATTTTTACTGCGTTTGCTAATTTATCTACACCTTGTAACATTAATGAACGAGCGTCTTCTGAGAATTTAATATCTTTTGCCATTTGAATTTACCCTCCTGAAATGGAATATTCGTTAAGCTTCATCAATATATTTATAAGAAATTTTCGCCATACAGTCATTGCCATCTATCTGTGACAATTACTAGGCATTTACTTTCAAAGGGATTATCACTAAAACGTGTATGGTTGATTTTCGTTCCGACTGGGCATACTTCACTCGCGTTGCTCGCACCGGGGTCTAAAATCTATATTGCCGATCCCCTAGGAGTCGCCCAGCCTCCACTTCAATCAACTTATAAAATGTGATGAATCTTTAAAAGTTTTAATTTATTCAATAATTGCAAGAATATCGCTTTCGCGTAAAATTAGGTATTCATTACCTTCATATTTAACTTCTGTACCAGAGTATTTAGAGAAAATAATGCGGTCGTCAACTTTTACGTCAAGCTCTACACGTTGCCCGTTCTCTAAAATGCGACCCGTCCCAACTGCTACAACTTTACCTTCTTGCGGTTTTTCTTTTGCAGAGTCTGGCAGTACAATACCGAATGCAGATTTTTCTTCTACCTCGATTAGTTCGATTACAATACGATCTCCTAGTGGTCTTAACAAGTGAAACAACCTCCTATAATTAATTATATACTTGAAAGTTTATTAGCACTCTATCTAGTCGAGTGCTAATACAATTATTATGATAATCAATCACACTTTTTTTTGCAAGTCAGAACTTCGAAAAATTTTGTTTTCTTTCCATATTCCTCTACAATAGAAAGGTAGCATAATGAATGGAAAGGATTTTGACTGTGAACAATTCTCAAAAAATAAATAAACATAAAAAAACAGCTCTTTATGTTTTACTGATCTATATCCTCATGCAAATATCGGGGATCTTACTGGCAAAACCGTTTCACAAGCTTGTTATGAGTACAACTGGTTTACCTAGTGGGCAAGCTGCTCCCCTTACTCAAGGCTGGTATATTGCACTTAGCTTTGCCATTGCGTTAATTTTAAGCTTAATCCTAACATCCCGCGATAAAGCGTTTTGGGATATTTATAAAGGAAAAAAAGAAACTATACCACTGTCAATTATGTGGGGAATTATCGGTTTCTTCTTAGTTTTCTTCGGCCAAATGATTGGCGCAGCTATCGAAATGGCTGTATTCGGTATCCAAGGTGGATCGCAAAACACAGCTGATATTGTAGCTATTGCAAAAGGCGCTCCTATTGCGATATTAGCGATTGTCGTGTTTGGGCCAATATTAGAAGAATTCGTCTTCCGCCGTGTTATTTTCGGATCGCTTGTCCAAACGACCAATTTCTGGATAGCCGGTATAATAAGTGCCATTTTCTTTGCACTTATTCATTTCGACTTCACACATATCTTGCTTTATACAATTTGCGGATTGATTTTTGCCTTCTTATATCACAAAACAAAACGCATTTGGACGTCCATTATCGCCCACGTCATGCTGAATGGTTTTGTGACGCTTGTACAATTGTATGCTGAACCACTGCAAAAGTTTCTTGAACAACTAGAAAAAATGCAATAAAAATTAGTGAATTTTTTGCATACCGCCGATTTCTAGTTGAACCTAGCTATTTATAACGACGAAAAAGCTCGATGCTGCTAATTGGCATCGAGCTTCTATTATTATTGATTTAATTCTTCGATTTGACGTCGTTGCTGTTCAAGTGCCTCTTCGACCTGGCGTTTTTGTTCAGCTTCTTGCTCTTCCTTCATTCGCATTTCTTCTGATTTTAAGTATTTCTTATAGCCAACACGGGAAATCATAATACTAATTTCATAAAGAATAAATAACGGTACTGAAACCATTAAGTGTGAAGCTAATTCAGGCGGTGCGATTAAAGCAGCACATACAAATAAACCAAAGTATGAATACTTACGAATACGAATTAGTAGCTCAGGAGATAAAATCCCAATGCGTGAAAAGAACAAGACTACTATCGGCAATTGGAAAAGGAAACCAAATGGTATTGTAAGCTTAAATAAAAACGAAAAATATTCATGTATGCCAATCGTTTGTTGAATCTCCAATTCGTTTGATAAATTCATCATAAACTTTATGACATAAGGGAATAGTAAAAAATATGAAAAGGACAATCCTGCTAAAAATAATAAAAATGAATACGGTATATAGCTTAAGGTTGCTTTTCGTTCTACGTCCCTAAGTCCCGGGCTAATAAAAGCCCACAATTGGTACATCAATACCGGCGAAGATAGGATAAACGATATTAAAAAAATAACTTGGATATAAATTGCCAGTGGTGTTACTACATCAAATGCATGGAGTTCTATATTGTAATTCGCTCCAGTACTTTGAAGGTATTTAACAAGCGGCTTTGCAACAAAAAAGCCAGCAACCATAGCAAGAACAAAGAAAACGGCAACAATGAAAAGCCGTTTTCTTAATTCTTCTATATGTTCAATGACAGTTAGATCTTTTGGATTCATTCCTCAAACATCCTAACTTTACTTATCTAGTTCTTTCTTCTTCTTGTCATCATCATCTTCGTCGGCTAATCCTTTTGTAGCATTTTTGAATTCACGTAATGTTGAACCAAATGCTTTACCAAGCTCTGGTAACTTCTTAGGACCAAAAATTAGTAATGCGACAATTCCGATAATAATGAGGCTCATTGGACCTATTGGACCCATTACAGCCACCTCCTCTTTATATCCATCATTTTAACGCATATTTCGCCATTTTGCTAACTAATAATATGTGAAAGTTTTTCGTCATTCTCACATTTTATCTCATATTCGGTACAAATAACATTCACTGAAAGAAGTTAAATTATGTACAATTATCACTCTTCCTGATTACGAATTAAATAAATGAGTGCCTGTAATTCTACTGACAAATCGATTGTTAAAAGTTGCATTTTATCTGGTACAGTAATACGCTCTGGCGTAAAGTTTAAAATTCCTTTTGCATTCATCACTGCTAATCTATCAGCCATTTTCTGTGCAGAGCGTGGTGAAACTGTTAAAATTGCAAGCTCCGCTCCATATTCTGCATACTTTTCTTCCAATAAATCAGGATGAAAAACAGGAATATTGCTAATCATCTTCCCTTCCTTCGGGGCCTTTGAGTCAAATGCCACAACGATATGGGTATTATGATTTTTTTGGAAATTGTATTTTAATAAAGCACTACCTAAGTTCCCTACACCAATTAACGCTACTTTTGTGGCTTCATGTTGATCGAGCGTTTGACTAAAGAATTTCAAGAGATGCTGCACATCATAGCCATATCCCTTTTTCCCAAGAGCACCGAAATAAGAAAAATCACGGCGAATAGTTGCAGAATCAATTTTCATAGCTTCACTCAGTTCCTTCGACGAAATACGTTCCATGCCTTCTTGTGCAAAGTTTTGGATAAATCGATAGTAAAGAGGAAGTCTTTTCGTAGTGGCTTGTGGAATTTTTAATTCTTGTTTCAAACTTTTTCCTCCTTATAATGTATCAAATTCTCTTTATAAGGATCATCACCAAAACGTGTGGTTTTTTTCCGTTCCGAGGGGCACTTTGTTGCTGTCGCTCCGCTTTCGCACAGTCAAAACATTTGTTGCTGTCGCTCCGCTTTCGCACAGTCAAAACATTTGTTGCTGTCGCTCCGCTTTCGCACAGTCAAAACATTTGTTGCTGACGCTTCGCTTTCGCACAGTCAAAACATTTGTTGCTGACGCTTCGCTTTCGCACAGTCAAAACATTTGTTGCTGACGCTTCGCTTCGCTACAGAAAACATTCGTTGCTGACGCTGCGTTAACACTACGCTTTCACACAGAAAAAATTCACTGCGCTGCAAGGTCTCTGCCCAACACGATGTTGGTCACGGAGGCGTTATGACAGGATGTGATGCTTTTAGCCTTCGTTCCTCTATCGCTGATCCCCGAGGAGTTGCCCAGTCGGAACGGAAATCAACTATTTATAGACGTTTTAACAAAAGTCATCCACAACTTTTGGTGATGAACCATTTATGATACATGCTTAATATTTCTAAGTTTATACTATTCACTGGAGGATTTCTCTTTAGTTAATGGCGCTTTTACGCCACTAACTAAAGAGAAATCGTTTCAATCTTACATGACAGCTTGGAATAAGTAAAGCATCGACATTGCAAGGCAATCGCACATCTATTACACTAAGGTAGAATTGAGGTGTCAAGAATGATTGTTTTACAGGTCAATCAACTATATAAATCCTTTATTGCAGATGAAATTTTAAGTGGCGTAAAATTAGAGGTTCAACATCGTGACCGCGTTGCATTAGTAGGTCGTAACGGTGCTGGTAAGTCCACTTTACTTAAAATAATCGCTGGTCAAATGTCCTATGACTCTGGCGATATTATTATCCCTAAAGGTATACAAATTGGGTATTTAGAGCAGCATGCTGGATTAAACTCAACATTGTCGATTTGGGATGAAATGATGACAATTTTTGAGCCGCTTATTACCCAGGAACAGGCAATCCGATCATTAGAACAACAAATGGCCGACCCTGCTGTTTATGAAAATCCTACTTTATATGCAAAAATAATGTCTGAATACGATCATTTGCAGCATAATTTTAAGGATGCAGGTGGCTATCAATATGAATCTGATACACGTTCTGTGCTTCATGGCATGCAGTTCTATCCTAATGATTACGAAAAGCCAATTAGCTCACTCTCAGGGGGACAACGGACTCGGTTAGCGCTTGCTAAGCTTCTGTTAAGTAAACCTGATCTATTAATACTCGATGAGCCTACTAACCATTTAGATATTGATACCCTCTCTTGGTTGGAATCATATTTAAAAGGCTATGAAGGGGCTATCCTAATTGTTTCCCATGACCGCTACTTCTTAGACCAGGTTGTTTCTATTGTCTACGAAGTCTCTCGTCATCGCGTCACAAAATATACCGGCAATTATAGTGCCTATTTAGATGAAAAAGCGAAAAACTATGAGCGTGATTTGAAGCTTTATGAACGTCAGCAAGATGAAAAGGCCAAGCTTGAGGAATTTATTCAAAAAAACATTGCTCGTGCTTCTACTACTAAAATGGCACAAAGTCGTCGTAAAATGCTAGAACGAACAGAATGGATGGAATCCCCTGATGGTGATGAAAAATCAGCAAGCTTCGGTTTTACAATTGAGCGCCAAAGTGGAAACGATGTATTATCTATTGATGACTTAGCTATAGGTTATCGTGATAAGAAAATATCAAGCGGCATCACATTGCGTACTTTCCGAGAAGACCGTATTGCACTTGTTGGACCTAATGGTGTTGGTAAATCAACTTTATTAAAAACCATCGTCAAAGATTTACTACCACTCTCTGGAGAAATTCGCTATGGTACAAATGTTCAAATTGGTTATTACGATCAGGAGCAGGCCAAGCTATCGAGCAATAAAAGTGTGCTAAAAGAGCTATGGGATGAATGGCCTTTAATGAATGAAAAAGATATTCGCACGGTGCTAGGCCGTTTCTTATTCAGTGGAGATGATGTAGATAAAATTGTGTCATCTTTATCTGGTGGAGAAAAGGCTAGACTTGCATTAGCTAAGTTGATGATGCAAAAGGCAAATTTCTTAATTCTTGATGAGCCTACCAATCACTTAGACTTAGATAGTAAAGAGATACTAGAAAATGCACTGATCGATTATCCTGGAACGCTCTTATTTGTATCGCATGACCGGTATTTCATCAATCGAATCACTACTAAAGTAATTGAACTATCCGGCGATGGTTCCTTTGAGTACTTAGGTGACTATGATTATTATCTTGAAAAGAAACAAGAACTACTGGAAATAGCACAAATGAAGGCTGCCGCTCAACCGCAAATACAAGCTGATGTATCCGAGAAGATCTCTACCTCTAAAATTGATAAAGAGGCTAAAAAACGGGAGCGCCAAATTAGACGCACGCTTGAGGAACTAGAAGGAAAAATGCAGCAAGTAAATCTTGAAATAGCTCGCTTAGAAGAAGCTCTTTGCGATCCTGAGATATTCACAGACCACGAAAAAATTACACAACTTCAAGAGGAATTATCAACTGCTAAGGAACAGTATGAGTTATTCGAAATAGAATGGCTCGAGCTAAGTGAAGAACTTGAAAATATTATTTTATAACATCCCTCTTGAGATGGAATAAAACTTATAAAGCCATGTGCCTTGTCGCATGGCTTTTTACTTTACTCGCGTTGTTTTTTCATATATATTGGTCAAGTGCTATTTTTCGACAAAAAATGCCCACAACTTTATACACACTATAAATCTAGTAATACCAACATATCAACAGACTTTTCCACATTGTCCACAATTCAAAAATATTTTATTCACATTATTTTGTGCAAAATAGGCTACTATATATTGAATAATCACAAGTTATGCACAAGTTATCAACATTTTGTGCATAAGTACGGATGTTCGCTGTTTTATTTCTACCTTACCTGTGGATAATTTTCTGAAAAATTTGTCAACTGATCGAATTCAAATTTTCTTATAGACACTATTTTCTCAACAATTTTTTCACAAAAGCAAAAAGAGGTATTTTAGAACCAAATCTAAAACACCTCTTTTTCTATAATCAATTATGCCTCAGTCCGAAATCGGCTTTGTGCTTAGGCCTGAAAGCGAAAGCGTAGTGCTAACGCAGCTGCAGCGACATAATGCAGGTAGTTAGCCATTATCGCAAGGATGCGATAAATTTTAGGCAAACATCCTTTATTAACGCCCTTCCGATTTCGTGACACCCAGAAAAAGTTATGCCCAGGATTTTAACTCCATTCCAGGGCGACCGTTCATTGATAAATTGCCACGAATACCGGCTTCAAACATAGGTGTTGCTGCAGCCCCTATCATAGCAGCATTATCTGTGCACAGCTTTAATGGCGGCACGAAAAATGGTATGTTTTCTTCAGCAAATACCATCTCAAGTGATGTACGCAAACCCTTATTTGCCGCTACACCACCCGCTGCGATAACCTGTTTCACGTTATATTCGCGAGCTGCCCGTAATGTTTTCGCCGTTAATACCTCAACTACGCTATCCTGAAACCCTTTGGCAACGGCAGTCGGACAAATTTCTTCACCGCGTTGGTCCATATTATGCTTATAATTAATAACCGCTGATTTCAAGCCGCTAAAACTAAAATCATAAGAATCTTCCTCTAACCACACTCTTGGGAAGGATACAGCCTCATCTCCCTCATGTGCTAACTTATCAATTCGCGGACCACCTGGATATGGTAAGTCTAAAACACGCGCAACCTTATCGTAAGCTTCACCAGCTGCATCATCTCTCGTCTCACCAATGACTTCAAAAGAGCCATGTTCCTTCATATAAACTAGCTCTGTATGGCCACCTGATACAACAAGTGCTAACAATGGGAAATCCATTGGCTGCACGAGTGCATTAGCATATATATGTCCAGCTATATGATGCACACCAACAATCGGTAAATTATTTGCAAACGCAAAGGCCTTCGCGGCATTAATCCCAATTAACAGTGCACCTACAAGACCAGGGCCCTCTGTAACTGCCACGGCATCTAAATCGGCTGGCTTCATATTTGCCTGTGCTAATGCTTCTTCTATAACTACTGTAATTTGCTCAACATGATGACGGGATGCAATTTCAGGTACAACCCCACCAAATCGTTTATGACTTTCTATTTGAGATGCAACTACATTTGAAACAATTTCAGAACCATTTCGAATAATCGCCGCTGCTGTTTCATCACAGCTCGATTCTATTGCTAATATCATTCGATCTTCCATCATAAATTCACCCACATGACAAGGGCATCCTCCCCGTTATCTGTATAATAGCCTTTACGTATACCGCCATCTTGGAAATCAAGCTTTCGATAAAGATTTTGCGCAACTGTATTTGTTACTCGTACCTCTAAACTCATGACTTCCATAGTATGCTCTCTAGCAATACGCATTACCTCTCGCATTAATCCTTCACCAATGCCGCGACCTCGAGCAGCCTCTATAACGGCAACGTTTGTAATTTGCGCTGCGTCTATAACCATCCACATTCCGCAAAAACCGATAATGTTATTATCTTCATCTATAGCTAGCACATAATGTGCATACTGATTTTCATGCACTTCATAATAAAAAGAATCTAACGTCCATGGCGTAGGAAATGTAGCAAGCTCAATTTCATACACTGCTGGAACATCTTCAGATACCATTTTACGATATGTTACATTATTACTCATGTGCCTTCTCCTTTTGTTCCTTCAGCCAATTCGCCTCCGCCTCAGCAATACGTTTGTATTGCGGGACAAAATGATGAACTGCATCCACACTTGGTAGCTCCAATTTTGTCGCTAATCGAACTGTTTCACTTGCCCGTGGTAAGTCATTACTAAATGGTGTGCGCTGTGCATAATCACCTAGCACCTCTACGATTTTATGCCAAAAAACATCTACATCGGCTCCCACAAATAAAACCGGTGCCTCGAATGCTTGTAAACGCTCTAACAAGCCATCTATATGATCGTGATAATCTTCTATAATTGTTTCAAGCTCACAACCTTTATAAACAGCCGTATAGACATTGCCTCTTCGCGCATCAAAAATAGGACAAATAAGCCCATCATATAGTGCTGCATTTGCGGCCAATGACTTTAAGCTAGATATTCCAACTAAAGGCTTTTTCAATGTCCATGCTAATGTTTTAGCAAGCGTCACACCTATTCGTACACCGGTATAAGAACCAGGTCCTTCTGATACAGCAATAGCATCCAACTCACTTGGCTTTATGCCAGCCTTTGCTAGCACTTCTTCAATAGCTGGCATAGCACCTGCTGAATGCGTTAATTTAATATTTTGTACAATCTCCGCGATTACTTTCCCATCTTTTATAACAGCAATAGAAAGTGGTGCATTCGCTGTTTCAATCCCTAACCAAATCATTTCATTAGCTCCTCACATAATGCCTCATATCGCTTCCCAAGTGGTGTTAATACAAATCGTCGTTGATTTTCTCCGATCCGGTAAATTTCTATTCCAAGACGCTCCTGTGGTAAATCCTGTTCAATCAAATGAGCCCACTCGATAACTGACACCGCATCACCATAAAATAGTTCGTCCCATCCAAGATCCTCATCGCTTTCTGCTAAACGATAAACATCTAAATGATTAAATGGTAAACGCCCCTCATATTGCTTAACAATCGTAAATGTCGGGCTATTGACTGTTCTCGTCACACCAAGTCCCTTCGCTAATGCTTTCGTAAATGTCGTCTTACCAGCGCCCAAATCACCCTCTAATGTAATTGTATCCTGGGCTTCTAGTAAGCTTGCTAGCTTCAACGCAAAATTCTCAGTATCATCAAGTGAATTCATTATTTTTTCATACATCATCTCTTTTTCCTCTCCTAGCTCCATTACTTCTAGTTTACCGAAACAAACGTAAATGTTCAAAACATCCAATGGATTTCAAAAAAAACAATTACACCTTAGCGTAATTGTTGCAGTTGTCGACAAAAAATTATAAATTTTGTATCAAATAAACAAAGTAGATTTTCACTTCAAGCTGATGCTCATCATGAGGTGAGTCCTAAAAATGTAAATTAGCAAATCGTCATTATCCTGAAACAATTATGCCTAGTCATAATTATCGCTGACGATACTAATTTATGTGCTAAATAAAAATAAAACACGCTTAAAAAACGTGCTTATTTTTTATGCTCCTTTACCTCATTAATCTTTTTTTCAACCAATTTATCATCTTTAAATCGTACTATATAGGTTTTTGTCATAAGTATTTCATCATTCCAGCGGTATTGATCATTTTTTATCATGTCCCCTGCTCCCCCTGCAATCTTTACTACTTCCATATATGACATGCCTTCTTTTAATTTTTCAAATTCGGCTTCATTCATATTTTTTTGCCAGTGGTACGCATTGGATTCCTCTATGTCTAAAATAGGATCTCCACAGCCTGCTAATATTACAATAGCACCTATGAGTAAGCTTATATTCAGACGTTTTATGTAAAAATAATTTCGCATGCTAAACACCTCCAAATTCCATCACGACAGGAATATCGATAAAAAATAGTCACCCTATAATAGCGTTCAGTTTGTTGACACAACGACCTTCGCTAACGAGACTTCGATATAAGTTTTGGCGCTTCACGGAATCGGAAACGGATTCTTTGTACAAGCACAAAGCCAACTCTAAACGCAATTATACCGAGGCATAATTATTTCTAAAAATCTATGGATACCCCAATACATATTATTGAACCAATTTTATCGATATTCACTAATTTCCTTATATTAACAATAAAAAAAGTTCTTATGATTTAAAAGCATCATAAGAACTATATTATCGTTTATAATGGCGGTCCCGACCGGGATCGAACCGGCGATCTCCTGCGTGACAGGCAGGCATGTTAACCGCTACACCACGGGACCTCTTTAAGACATTTATTAATATATCATAGAAAAATAACATATGCAATACTTTTTTATATTTTTTCATTTTTATATTTTCATAGTCTTTGCTTGCTGACCGTAAGAAATGGCAAAGATAAAAAGCAAATATTTGTATTTTGTAGTTGCTATCATCAGCTTTAGCTTCATTTCAATAATCATTACTTTAATAAAAAAACAGCCAGCACTCAGCTGACTGTCTTCATTGCCTAGCGACGTCCTACTCTCACAGGGGGAAGCCCCCAACTACCATCGGCGCTAAAGAGCTTAACTTCCGTGTTCGGTATGGGAACGGGTGTGACCTCTTTGCCATCATCACTAGACTATTTTCGGCTTTCAATATACATCGTATTTCTTCGTCAGCTTCTGTTGTTCAGTCAGTCACGTACTTGAGTACGCTCCTTCCTTCTCTCCATCGCTTCCTCGAACTACTCGTATCTTGAAACCCTTGAAAGATTGTTCTTTCAAAACTGGATAAACGGCGCATTGAATGCTTCAAACATTTTGGTTAAGTCCTCGATCGATTAGTATTCGTCAGCTCCATGTGTCACCACACTTCCACCTCGAACCTATCTACCTCATCGTCTTTGAGGGATCTTACTTACTTGCGTAATGGGAAATCTCATCTTGAGGGGGGCTTCATGCTTAGATGCTTTCAGCACTTATCCCGTCCACACATAGCTACCCAGCGATGCCTTTGGCAAGACAACTGGTACACCAGCGGTGTGTCCATCCCGGTCCTCTCGTACTAAGGACAGCTCCGAAATAGATTATTCGGTATTAGCCCCGGTTTCCCGGAGTTATCCCAAACTATAAGGTAGGTTGCCCACGTGTTACTCACCCGTCCGCCGCTAACGTCAAAGGAGCAAGCTCCTTTTCTGTTCGCTCGACTTGCATGTATTAGGCACGCCGCCAGCGTTCGTCCTGAGCCAGGATCAAACTCTCCATAAAAAGAAATTTGATTAGCTCAAATTGTTTTGCTGGCATCATGTTTGATGTCCAAAATTTTGTTTCGTTCACTAACTCGAGGTTAGCTAGTAAAAACTTTATTGATTACGTTTTGCTTGTTCAGTTTTCAAGGTTCACGTCATTATCTTGTAGTGACAGCTTTTATATCATACGATATAAATTTTTGTATGTCAACAAGTTTTTTAAAGAAATGGAGCGGGTGATGAGAATCGAACTCACGACATCAGCTTGGAAGGCTGAGGTTTTACCATTAAACTACACCCGCATGGTAAATTGTATTTATTTAAAATGGCGCGCCCGACAGGAGTCGAACCCATAACCTTCTGATCCGTAGTCAGACGCTCTATCCAATTGAGCTACGGGCGCATAGTATATTAATTCATAAATTGACTTGGTGCGGCCGAGAGGACTTGAACCTCCACGGGGTTGCCCCCACTAGGCCCTCAACCTAGCGCGTCTGCCGTTCCGCCACGACCGCATTCAATTAGGAACTTTCTCATTATACTATGACAATTCAAAAAGTCAACCTTTTTTCTTAAAAAAGATGAGCCATGAAGGACTCGAACCTTCGACCCTCTGATTAAAAGTCAGATGCTCTACCAACTGAGCTAATGGCTCAAATTAAGAAATGAATGGCTGGGGTACTAGGATTCGAACCTAGGCATGACGGAATCAAAATCCGTTGCCTTACCGCTTGGCTATACCCCAATAAGTGGCGGTCCCGACCGGGATCGAACCGGCGATCTCCTGCGTGACAGGCAGGCATGTTAACCGCTACACCACGGGACCAATATTACTATATTTTTATGAATTAAAATAATTAAATGACCCCTACGGGATTCGAACCCGTGTTACCGCCGTGAAAGGGCGGTGTCTTAACCACTTGACCAAGGGGCCATGGCTCCGAAGGCAGGACTCGAACCTGCGACAACCTGATTAACAGTCAGGTGCTACTACCAACTGAGCTACTTCGGAATAATTCATGTTTTGTCGTCGTTATCTTGTCGACTTTTACTATTATAGAGACATCTATAATAAACGTCAACCCTTTTTTATTATTTTTTTCATTCCACTAGTTTTAAACGTCCTAGACACTTGCTACAACAGTATTTCCCTACATTCATTCTAATTTTTCTTACATATAATTGTTGGCATTTTACACATGTATATGTATAAAGGCGATGTTGTTTTTTTTGAGATATTTTAGAGATTTGCAATACTGAGCAAAAACGGGGAGCGTTCACTTTTACTAATAACTCTCGAAAATCTTTATCTCGATGCTGATACCCTTTGCCTTCCAAGTGTAAATGATAATGACATAATTCGTGTCGAACTATACCTTCTATTTCGCTAATACCATACATTTCATAAGCTTTTGGATTAACTTCAATATTATGCGATTGCAAAAGATAACGTCCACCTGTTGAACGTAGCCTTGAATTAAAATATGCTCGATGCATGAATGGCTTCTGGAAACTTTCTAATGATATTCGACTAACAAGACTTTGTAGTTCCTCATTGTTCATAGCTATATCACCTCTAACAATAAGATACCACACTGCGTAGTATAGACAGTGTGGTATTTATTTATCCCGCATTAACGGATAGTAATTTATCAGTAACGACAGCGAAGCGTGTGCTACAATTACGCCAATGCGAAATTAAATAGTTTGGTCTTTAGGAGGGAGCATCGTTAGTGAAATGCGCCCTTTTTTGACATCTATTTGTTCTACCCAAACCGTCACAATGTCACCGAGAGCAACGACCTCTAATGGATGTTTAATACGTCTTTTTTGTAACTTTGAAATATGCACAAGCCCATCCTGCTTTACGCCAATATCTACAAACGCTCCAAAATCAACTACATTTCTTACTGTACCTTGCAATTCCATCCCAACTTGTAAATCTTCCATTTTTAATACATCTGTTTTCAGCAGTGGCTGAGGGAATGCATCCCGTGGATCGCGACTTGGTTTCATTAATGTATCCACGATATCCTGAATTGTGACAACTCCAATATCTAAAACTTCACTTAATTTTTCTACATCTAGTTTTGCAATGGCTTCCTCTGCCTTCTGCATCCCAAGCTCTTTTTTATCAATTTGTGCTACCTTTAAAATCTGCTCGGCTACACTATAGCTTTCAGGGTGAATGCCCGTAGCGTCAAATGCATTTTTTGCTCCTGGAACACGTAAGAAACCAATTGCTTGTTCATATGTTTTAGCACCAAGTCGTGGAATTTTCTTTAGTTGAGCACGTGTAGCAAATTGTCCAGTTTCCTCTCGTACCTTTACAATATTCTCCGCAACCGTTTTAGATAATCCAGAAACGTATTGTAGTAGGGAAGCTGAAGCTGTATTAACATCAACACCGACTTGGTTTACAGCTGTCTCTACTATAAATGTTAAGGACTCCGTCAATTTCTTTTGAGAAACATCATGCTGATACTGACCTACTCCAACTGCTTTAGGCTCAATTTTAACTAACTCCGACAACGGGTCTTGCAAACGACGCGCAATAGAAATCGCACTACGCTGTTCTACCTGTAAATCAGGAAACTCTGCACGGGCAATTTCAGACGCTGAATAAACAGATGCCCCTGCTTCATTGACAATAACGTAAGCCGTATCAGTTTCAAGCTCATTCAATACATCTGCTATAAACTGTTCTGTTTCGCGTGAGGCAGTACCATTACCAATAGCAATTATCGTTATTGGGTATTTTACTAAAATCTCTTTCACAACCGCTTTCGATTTTGCGACATCTGGCTTTGGCGGATGTGGATAAATGGCTGTAACCTCTAACATTTTCCCGGTTTCATCTACAACAGCTAACTTACAACCTGTACGGTACGCCGGATCAACACCCAATACATACTTTCCTTTCATTGGGGGCTGTAATAAAAGATTACGCAAATTTTCAGAGAAAATGTGGATAGCCTGAGTCTCTGCCTTTTCAGTAAGTTCATTTCGTAACTCTCGTTCTATAGAAGGCTGAATTAAACGCTTGTACGAATCCTCAATCGCTAGCTTCACCTCGGCAATTGCGGGTGAAGAACCTGTAGCGGGAATCCATTCCTTCCACATAATCATCAATACTCGATCTATTGGTACATGAATTGCTACTTTTATTATTTCTTCTTTCTCACCACGATTTACAGCTAAAATACGGTGTGGAACAATACGATTTACTGGCTCTTCGTATTCGTAATACATTTCGAAAACGTTTTTGTCGTCTGCCTCAGCATTCTTAACACTTGTTACGAGTACGCCATCTTTCCAGGAATACGAACGAATTTTTTCACGGATTGCCGCTTCATCAGCAAAGCGTTCTGCTAAAATATCTCGAGCCCCAGCTAGAGCATCCTCTACATTAGCAACTTTCTCCTCATCTACGAAAGCCACTGCTAATTGTTCTAAAGCATCACTACGATACTCTAATAGAAGATCTGCTAGAGGTTCTAACCCTTTTTCTTTCGCTATAGTTGCCTTTGTTCGGCGTTTTTGTTTATAAGGTCGATATAAATCTTCTACACGCTGTAAAACAGTTGCTGCTTGAATAGCCTGTTCTAATTCAGGCGTTAGTTTATTTTGCTCCTGGATTAATCGTATAACCTCTTCTTTGCGTTGTTCAAGCTGCTGTATGTAGTGATAACGATCCTCCACAGCTTTAATCTGTACTTCATCAAGGGATCCAGTAGCTTCTTTTCGATAACGTGCAATAAATGGCACGGTATTTCCTTCTTCTAATAATTTAATAACAGCATCAGCTTGACCTGGCTTAATAGCTACATCCTTTGCAATTAGCTGTAATATTTGCTTTTGTTCCACATCATCACTACCTTTTTCTTTTCATTTTACCATTACACTTTACTAAAACTGCAAAAAAATAGTCTACTCTAAAAGAAGAGTAAACTATTCAATCAATTATACTTTGGCAAAATTGTGTCTGGAACAGCCACCTCGACCCAAAAATTTCAAAGCGAAACACCATCACTTACTAAGATAAATTCCTGTAACTTTTTTATTGCCTTCCTTTGTATTCTTGATACATGCATTTGAGAAATCCCTAATCGTTCCCCAACCTCATTTTGAGTGAGTTGTTCTAAATATGTAAGCTGAACTATCTCCCTTTCTCTCTCATCTAAAATACTCATAGCATCAGAGACAATCATTCTTTTATTAGCCAATTCAAAGCCATCATCTTCTTTACCCATCATATCTAATAACGTTACTGAGCTATCGTCAGAATCTGACTCTACTGAGTGATCCATAGAAAGAGCATGATAACTACGGCTCATCTCCATAGCCTCTAAAACCTCTTCTTCTTCCACTTCTAATCGATCCGCGATCTCCTTAATAGATGGAGAACGCTGCAACTCAATTGTCAACGTTTCCACTGTTGTTTTAATGCGCGGTCCTAGTTCTTTTATTCGCCTTGGTACATGAACATCCCAAGTTTTATCACGTAAAAAGCGCTTAATTTCCCCAACAATCGTTGGTACAGCAAATGCTTCAAAGTTCCGGCCAACATTAGGATTAAAACGTCTAATTGCACCTAGCAACCCCAGCATACCTACTTGAGCAATATCATCATAATGGGATTTACCGTTCGAATATTTGCGTGCAATGGACTCAACTAAATATTGATAATGCATCACTAAATTTGTTTGTGCTTCATTATCCTCTGTTGATTGATACAACGCAATCCACTTTAATATATCTTCCCCGGACGTAGTTTTATGTGGTGATTCTTTCGACATTTTTTTCCACCTGCTCTCTAGCAACATACTTTGTCATGAAAACAGTTACGCCACCATCGTTATTTATCATCACCTCATCCATTAAAGTTTCCATTAAATAAAGCCCTAACCCACCTTCTCGTAAACCCGCAATACCCTCTTCAGGATGATATGGACCAACTTTCGACTTTATTTCTTCAAAATTAAAACTATTGCCGTAATCTGCAATCATCATTTCTAATTTATTTTCATACAAAGCGCAACCAATGACGATTTCTCCTTCTTCTTCGTCCTTATATGCATGGTGTACAACATTCGTTACCGCTTCACTCGTTGCAATTTTTAAATCCTCAATATCATCATAATTAAACCCAACCCGACTAGCTAAGCCAGAAACCGTTAATCGAATCACACTGACAAATTGCGGTTTTGCAGGAACCCTTATCTCAATATAATCAAATTCCTTCATTTTCGTAATTCCACCTTTTTATCAGTTTCAATATCCATTAAATCGCTTAAACCAGTAATTTCAAACAGCCTTTGTAATCTATTCGACAAACCTACAAGTTTAACTTTTCCATTTTCACGTAACGTTCTTTTATAAAAGGCAACAAAAATACCTAACCCTGTACTATCCATATAATTGACTTGGGATAAATTAAGTACTATTTCTAATCCTTCAGTAATTTTCACTGCCTCTAATTCCTCCCTAAGACGTGAAGCAGTATAAGTATCTATTTCACCCTCAATAAATCCGTATAATTTATTATCTAGTTCTTTAAAGTGTATCGACATATCCATACAGCACACCTCCACCATATATGATTAACTCTATTCCCGTAATTACAAAGGTTTAAACCCTATTTCTTTATAATCACAACTGTAAAATCATCAAATAGTTTAAAATCCTGTATTTCTTCAATTTGTTTATAAAGGAGATTACATAATTGTTGAGCTGACAAGTGTTTATTTTCCAATATTAGTGATGTAATGACCTTTCGTGAATTCATTTCATCATGCATTCTGAATTCCGTAACACCATCCGTCATCATTATTACGATATCATTTTCTTCTAAAACAATTTCTTTGTACGAATATTTCGTTTCTGGTAACACCCCAAGTAATAATCCTGTCGATTCCAAAGGAACAAATTGATTATGTTTTGCGCAATAATGGAGAGCAGGCTCGTGACCTGCAGAAGCATAAGAAAAAATACGCTTTCGCAAATCCAAGCAACCGAAAAACATAGAAACGAACATACTGTCGTCTACACTCTTTTCAATTACTCGATTAATAACCTCTAATACATATGAAGGATCTTTATATGCATATTCTAATGTTTCAAGACCGTATTTCACCATAGACATACATAATGCAGCGGGAACACCTTTACCTACCACATCTGTCACAGCTACACTCAAATAATCCTCTCGATTGTATAAAAAATGTACATAATCTCCATTCATCTTCCGGTTGGGGATAGATATCATTCCTATATCAATACTTGCAAGTTGTGGTACGTCTGTTTTAAGTAATGTTTTCTGAATGTTTGTAGCGATATTCATTTCCATTTCATACTCGGCTTGTTTTTGCAATAAACTTTGGTGCTCCCTATGAGCCATTCCATAATGCACCATAACTTCGATAAGAAAATCATATGCGAGCTGTTCTTCACTCATTCTACGTGGAAATAGTTTCTCAACTGCGTTTTTATGAACACTTACAACATCCTCTGGAGGTATATTCTTTTGGATTAATTGGCGAGTGAAATTTTGAGCAATATACAAATTCTTTTCAGTTTGATCGGTCATATAATCTGCCAAAATCTTTTTATATTGAGATTCTAATTGTTCCAAAAATTCCACATCCTAACGCAGCCATTTTTCAGCTCTTATCGTTGTTCCTTCTCCCATAACCGATTGAATAACCATATTGTCCATCAATCGATTCACGCCTGGCAAACCTGCTCCGAGCCCTCCAGAAGTGGAGTAGCCATCCTCCATCACTTTCCGAACATCTTCTATTCCTGGGCCCTGATCAGTTGCAATAACAATTATTTTCTTCCCAGTGTCTGATTCAACTTTTTCAATTTCAATGACACCTATCCTTGCATATAAATATATATTTCGGGCTAGTTCACTTATAGCTGTGGTGATTCGTGCCTGATCAACAGTGTCAAATCCAAGCCCCTTCGCTTCGTCACGCCCCAGTTGTCTTGCTGCTACTATATCCCACTCAGTAATAATTTCAACCGAAGACTTAATTGTCACTGTTGCCCCCCCAATTCCTTTCGGAGTTATACTCTTACACTTTAATTATTAAGATTAGCTTATCAATTTTTTACCACGGCGTAATTGCACTGTTGCTACAAAAACATTTATCGTTGTTGTTACGTCGCTAAGTTAACATTACGCTTTCGCACAAACAAACACCTGTTGCTGTCGCTACGTTAACACTACGCTTTCGCACAAACAAACACCTGTTGCTGAACGAAGATAAAATTCTATTTATATTTTCTTAAATTTCTCGATATTTTTTCAAAAATCTATTCAAAATATAGATCTTGAGTATATCTTAAATCTATTAATACCATTTTTGAATAACGATTTCAATTTATGGTAATAAAGTAATTCAGAGTACAGTACCAATTTTGCCTTGGCTTAATTGTCGCTGTCGCACAAAAAAACATTACAAATAAAAATGAAAAAGCATCGAGATGAAAATCTATCTCGATGCCACTATACACATATGTATATCAAAATTTAACAAGCCCTAAACTAATCATCAATGCACCATCAACTTTTTCCATCAACGCATGGTCAAGTTGCGTAATACGATCTGTCAATCTTGACTTATCAATCGTCCGCACCTGCTCAAGCAGAATAACCGAATCACGTTCAAAACCATACTTTTCAGCATTAATTTCAACGTGCGTCGGTAATTTTGCTTTTTGAATCTGTGCAGTGATAGCTGCGATGATGACAGTCGGACTAAATCGATTGCCAATATCATTTTGAATAATCAGCACCGGCCTTGTGCCCCCTTGCTCGGACCCAACTACCGGCGATAAATCTGCAAAAAAAACGTCACCACGTTTTACATTCAAAGTGTCATCCCCCGCTAACGAGACGCTCCACCGTATGTTGTGCTTCATATTCTGCATGCAAGCATTCACTTGCAATACTCAGATTTATATGAGACATTTCAACATATCCTTTCATCATAGCTTCCCGTATTTGATTTGGTTGCTCCTGCATTAAAACTTTGCGCGACAAAATACGCGCAAAAGATTCACTCTCAATTACTTCCTTTGTTTGTAGAAACAGTCTATCCTGAACAGCAATTGTAGCTTCTCTTAACTTTTTCTCGTACACAGCAAGCACCTCCAACGGAACCATCCACTTTTCATTACTACCCATTCTACCATTGAAAGATATTGTTGAAAAGACACGAAATGACAAAATATCTGACAATTTAAAGTCCAAGTTGTAAAAATATGTAGGTTGTCGAAGGTATATGCCGATTAATTCACCTTGCAATTCATCACAAAATATGAATGACTCAGCTTTTTAGTATATCTTCTTGTTTAGTGTTTTTAATATTCATTTATCCTAATTTAAATGTCAAAACTATTAAGACCACTTATAACAAAAACCTTAAGTACTTTTTGATTGAATCTACAGATTAAATGTATACTCTAGGAACTCTCGCTGTAATAATGCATGGTACTTCATAATTAATGGTTTCAAGCTTTGCTGCCCATTCATTCATTGAAATAGCATCATGTCCTTGATGACCAATGAGTGTTACTTTCTCACCTATAGCATATGCTTTAGGCAAGGCAACCATACATTGATCCATACAAATTCGTCCAACAATCGGCATTCTTTGTCCATCAATTAGTACTTCCTGTCCACCTAATTTACGAATTACTCCATCAGCATAGCCTACTGGTATTGTTCCTAACCACATATCCGAAGGAGCCTCAAAAGTAGCTCCATAGCCTACCGAATCACCTGCTTGTAACTGTTTCACATGAACAAGCTCACTCTCAAGCGAAAACGCTGGCTGTAACGGAAATGGTAAAATACCTTCTACATAAGAAGATGGTGATAATCCATACATCGATATTCCATATCTAACAGCATCAAATTGTAAATGCGCATCTTTTACTAAAGATGTAGCCGTGTTTGATGCATGCACAAGTCTAGGTTTTTCGGGTAATGCAGTTACACATTTCTCAAAAAATTGTACTTGTCGATCGAAGTATGAGGTATCCTCCTCATCCGCAGTCGCAAAATGTGTAAATATCCCATCAAGCTCTACATTCACTGTATTCTGTATTGTTTGATATAGATCCATTAATTCTTGCTCTGAACGAACGCCAATTCTGCCCATTCCGCTATCTACTTTAATATGTAGTCGTAAAGGTTTTGCTTCATTAGCTATGAAAGGAGCCGCTTGCCGTACCCATTCACTTGCAAATGCCGTAAGAATAATGCGCTGCTGGGCGGCATATGGTGCAAAAGAAATTGGAGAGGCACCTAATATTAGTATGTCTGGCTCTTCAAAATGTGCTCGAATATGTAATGCTTCGTCGGGTGTTGCCACTGCAAGCATTGTTGCACCTGCCTCAAGCGCTGCTTTTGCAACGGCTACATCTCCGTGACCGTATGCATTTGCCTTTACGACAGCTATAATTTGAACATTTGGTCGAAGTAGCTTTTTCAAATTTTTTACGTTTTGTTGAATTGCTTGTAAGTCTACTACTGCTTTAGTCGGTCTAAAATATTGCTGTGTCTCCATTAGAATACCCTCTTTATTTTTTATTAAAACACTATGTATTGAATAAATTTCCTTTTATAAATTATTTTTACATATACCATTCTATTTTAAACTAATTTTCTTCATAACTTTTATCATATATGACTTAACAACTTCTAAACAGTGTTAATTTTCTTCAAAACTGTATTATTTCACTTAATTAGCTACAGCTTTCCATCTAGAAAGCTGTAGCTAGAAAAATTATTTCATACTACCTTTTGTCATAGAAGTGGCTACTTGCACCATTTCTTCACGAGTCAATTTACTAGAGGCTACAAAGAATTCAACGCCATCCTTTTCCCAGCTAATAGAGGTATCGGTAATTGCACCAATCGTAAAGCCTAAATCTACCGGATCACCAGGAGATGATACTGGCAACATAGCAGCCTCTTTCGTAACTGGCTGTTGCATGACCGTAAATGGTTTATCACCGTCGAATGTTAAGATAACACGATCTATTCCACCCTCTCGCATAACTTTCTCTTCCACCATCTTCGTGTTTTCTAAATTCACAACAGGGTAGTGTGTTTGGAACTCTTTATTTTCGGCTTCTGCACTTACAGCCTTTTTCTCTTCATTTCCATTCGGGTTATTGTTGCTCTCCTTACCGTCTTTGTTGTCTTTGTTGTCTTTGTTGTCTTTCTTATCTTTTTCTGGTGGTGTAGCTTGTTCACCTTTTGTTTCATCCGATTCCGTAAATTGCTCAACTGCATACTCTTTAGCCGCATGTTGAACACCTAATTTAATATTTTTAAATGTGATACGAATTTGTTCTTCTTTTACATCATTCATAATTACTACGGAAGTTGGAAGCATTGTTTTCTTATCAACTGTTATCACTTGATGAGGCATACTATTTTTATAGCTATTTCTAGTAGCCGCTTCAAATATATATGCTTTGTCCTCCTCTTTCATGACTAAATTTTTATCTTGAGCTAAATCTTCTGCTAGTGCACCTATTAAATAAGCCTGACTATTTTTCTTTGGCCAATCACTTTGGAATTTATACATTTTGTTTAATGTAGGCGTAACAACAAAAACTCCATCTGCATTTCGCACTATCATTTGCGAAACATCTTTCCCACTTTCGACTACTTCTACACGATAGAAATCAGGTTTCGTATGCCAAACTTTCACATCATATTTTTTTGGATCTCCACCAGATTTAATCTCCATCGTAGCATTCAACTCATAACCATTTGATTCTGCCCATTTCCCATTAACTTTCTTCAACACTTTTTCCTGTGAGTCTGTACCACATGCCGATAAAAGTAATATCGTACAAAATAAGACGAGCCATTTAACTATTCGGTTGCCCACGCTTTCACCCTTTCCTTCTTTCAAATCCACTACGACAATATATGAACCGTATTTGTCAGTTATGTCATTTGAATAGGGGCAATATATTTATCTTCACTCAGAAATTTATTTACTTTTTAATAGCACATCACCATAACATGTGGTTGATTTCCGTTCCGACTGGGCGCTTTCCTAGGGGCGTCCGATGAGCCGCTTCACTCGCGTTGCTCGCTCCAGGGTCTCATCTGTGACGCTGATCCCCAAGGAGTCGCCCAGTCTCCACTACAATCAACTTATTTACATAGTAGACGTTTAACAAAAGTCATCCACAATTTTTGGTGATGAACCACTATTTATTGTAATAATATTACTTGTGCCGCAGCGTATTGCTTAGAATGTGTTATACTTACAAATCCATTCGCAAGCTGTCCTTTGAAATATAAAACCGGATTTCCAGCTTCCCCTCTTAAAACTTCCATATCATGAAGCTTACATTCTTCACCAATACCAGTTCCTAATGCCTTTGAAAATGCTTCTTTTGCAGCGAATCGTCCAGCTAAAAATTCTATTTTACGAGTTTCTGAATGTGCATCAAACAAAACTCTTTCCTTTTCAGTTAAAATGCGATCTTTAAATTTATTTGTTCTTTTCATTGCTTTTGCAATACGGTCCATTTCTACAATGTCGAGACCAATTCCTTTAATCATTAGAACTTCTCCTTTTCCTATTTCTAAAAAGCCATGTATAATAATTGTAAATTGAGGTGGAGTTATGTTTAGTAGAACAGAAAATTTTAAGCAATATACAAAGTATTATCCGATTGTTTCAACATTAATAGCGGTAAATTTATTTGTTTATGTACTAACTATTTTACCTGGAGTAGGCGAAAATGTATTGAATTACGGAGTTCAAGCGAACTTCCTTATACGCTCTGGTGAATGGTGGCGTGTTTTTACTGCAATGTTTTTACATGCTGGCTTCTTGCACGTTTTCTTTAATATGTTTTCACTGTATTTATTCGGGCCAGAGCTTGAAAGAATTGCTGGCAAGGTACGTTTTATTACAATTTATTTAATGTCCGGTATTGTCGGCAATATGGCAACCTATTTACTTAATGATAGTAGCTATGGAAGTCTTGGTGCAAGTGGAGCTGTTTTCGGAATATTCGGTGCTTTCGGAGCGCTTGTTTACTATACACGTCGTACAATGCCAATGCTGCGTAAACTTATTTTGCCCATCATTGTGATTAGTGTTATCATGACTTTCCTACAGTCAAATGTGAATGTTTATGCTCACTTAGGCGGCTTAGTAGCAGGATTCCTTCTTGGACTCGTTTACTTACATCCAAAAAGAATTATAAGCTGGCGTAAACAAAAGATGGCGGGTAAGTAATACGTATAAGAGGAGCTCTTCTCTGTGATTAGCTATCATCACGGATTGCTCCTCTTATTTTTATACTAGAATGATAGGCCATTCGTCAATTTTATTTCAAAGTGCGACCGTATCCTCTTTCGCTGCCTTTATTTTTTTCCATTCAACTGCTGTTAAGCCATAGACAACTTGGTCTACGTGATGATCATAAAGCCACTCTGCATCTCTTAAACGTCCCTCTTCATGAAAACCTAACACTTTTGGAATCGTACGACTTCGAATATTCCCTACCGCTACTCGCACTTCAATGCGATTTAATTTTAAATAGCTAAAGGCATAATCAATAAATGCTTTCATAGAATTTGTCACTAAGCCCTTACCAACAAATTCGTTCCCTAACCAATATCCAATACTTGTCCATTTATGCTGCCAATTCACTTGATGATAGCCAATCACTCCCGCAAGCTTCCCCTCATAATATATCCCCGCTTGTAAGCCATTATTATGTGCATATTGTTGCATCGCACCTCTTACGAATCGCTCTGTATCCTCTACTGTTTTTACATCATCTACAAAAGGTAGCCATTCACGCAACGTATCTCTCGAACGATCCGTCAACGCGAATAATTCATCTACGTCACTTAAATCCAGCAATTTCAAATACGTGTTCTTGTTAATATCATACTTAAACAAAATTACCACCCCTTTTGTTCTCTATTATAAACAGAATTTTTACATAATTATAGTTAAAAAAGGCTAATCCTCCTATTAATTATAAGGATTAGCCACATTCTTACTTTCAATGTTCATACCAAGATAATATTGTTTCAGCATCTTGCTGCTCTAAGTTTCGTACATTCCCTGCCATACCAGTCATGCCCGACATGACCGTTGCTTTTACAGACGTAACACCCTTTCTTTTTTGGAAATAGGTTTGAGTAGTCTCAATAGATTGTATACGTTTTTTCTCCATAAAAAATGTAGTACGACTGAACACACGATATTGCATAGTTAGTTGCTTTCCATCGATTATATAACCAGCTGATTTATGTTGCCAAATACCAATTAATATTGTTAATGGCAATAATAATAGTGAAAGCAACCCATACGGATAAAAGAAATAACTACATGCACCAATTATAGGTATGAGCCAAACAAAATCAATTCGGTAAAAAAATGGACGAGCTCGTTTTGGTGAATAAATGAATTCTGGACGCCAATTTAACTGTGGGAAAAGTTGCTCTAGCGTTCCCAAACAATCTTGCTTCTGAATAAGTGGGAACAGCGTAATTTTTTTATCATTTCCCTCTCCGCCATTTCCTCCAGCACTCTCAACAACAACTGTTGCATAGCCAAATAATTGACGTACCGGATTCTCTACAATACGAATCGCTTGAATTCTATTTAACGGTAAAGTAATACGTTTTTTCTCAATAAGCCCTTTTGTAATAATAAGCTTTTCATCTTCAATTCGGACTGTATATTCGTAATAATTGATCAGTGTAATTACAAATGACACAAACCATGCCACAATTAGACTGACTATCACTGTTAGTGCAACTAAAAATGCACCAATTTTCGCAAAATCAGCTAACTCGCTAAAGATTTCCTCATACGGTATTATATCCGATAACTGAGAGATGATTGCTGCTACCCCAGACAGAACGACCCCAATTCCTCCTGAAGTTATGGCCAATATAAGCAAATCACGTAACGACATATGATAAATAGTTGGAACTGACACTTCCTCTATTAGCGACTGTTCATCATTCATCTGTTCATTTACTTGATTTTTAGCACGACGCATTTCTAGCTCTATAATATCTGCGGCTGCCTTACGTATAGCCGTTAACTCTACCTCAGGTTTTCTGTCCTTACTCCCCGCAGTTTCAACCTGAACTTTTACTAAGCCAAATATTCTATGAAAAATACCCTCATTGTAATTTAAGCTCTGAATACGTTCAAATGGGATGTAACGTTTCTTTTTAACGAACAAACCGTACTTTATACGTAATTCTCCATCTTCAAACCAATATACAAAAGTACGCCACTTTACAATCCCACTAACAAGTGTAAGTATTGCCCCTACTCCCCATATACCGAATAAGAAAATCGTCCGCCAAAAATTATCACTATGAAAATTCAAAGAGAAGTGAAATCCATTAGTTGCAATAATAATAATTAACGGGAAAATCATACTCTTTAATGCTTTTGCACTTGTAATAATAGCCGATATCGGATGTAAACGATTAATTTCCTTAGACATCATCTTCCGCCACCCTTGCTAATTCCGAAATACGTGCACGAAGTCTATCAGCTTCGTCCATTACAAGTGCAGGGATTGTATGTACAGTTGCAGCTGTAGATATTGAAATATTACCTAGACCATATTTTTTTAATATTGGTCCTTGTGTTGTATCAACATGCTGTACGCGCACCATTGGAATAAGTGTACGTTTAACAACAAATAAACCGTGTTGCACCTCAATCTCATTGTCACGCACCTCATAGCGCCAGCGTTCCCATCTTATCTTTGGAAATAAATAAGTGGATAGGACAGCACTAAGAATGACTACAGCAACTGCAATGAAATAAATATATGATGGCCATTCATAATAATAAGTGCCGTAGCATGTAAACGCCGCTACAATCAAAAGTAATATCGTTTGTAATACACCATATAAACGCCACACTGTTAACCCTTTCCTAGAAATCATATGCATTGGTTCTGTTCTCAAAGTCGTTCCCTCTCTTTCCTTAATTACGTATACGTAATCAGTTATCATTTTGTTTCAAAATTATAGTAATTTTCGTCTTAACGTAATTACCGCTGTCGCGCAGATAAATTGCCACGAGTTGTTAGAAAGAGTTCCTCTATTTCAGCGGGCACACGTAAAAAACCTTACAGCCATTTGACTGTAAGGTTTAAACATTTTGATGAAGATAAAATTAGTCTTCGTGACGACGTGGTGCACGTGAACGACCTTGTCCACCTTCACGGCGACCTCCATCACGGCGTCCGCCATCTCGACGATTTCCATTTCCTCCACGACGATCTCCGCCACGTCCGCCATCACGACGTCCGTTAAAGTTACGGTTACCGCCGCGTCCACGATCACCGCCACGGTTGCTAGAACGCTCACGACGCATTGGTAATGGACGTTCTTCAGTAATTGTTACTGGCGTGTCATCCGGCTCTTTTGTTAATGAACGAATTGCAGCAGCTACAACATCGATTGCATCATGGTTTTCAAGTAATTCTGTCGCAAGTGTACGATAGTCACCTAGGTTATTGTTCGCAATAAGACCTTCTAGTGTTTCCAGAGCTAAGCGTTGTTGACCTACTAGCGCTTCGTCAGTTGTTGGTGGACGAAGTGGTGTCATACGTTTTTTCGTTGTTTCTTCTACAATACGTAGGTAACCCATTTCGCGTGGTGTTACAAATGTTACTGCAAGACCTGATTTACCTGCACGACCTGTACGGCCAATACGGTGAACATAAGACTCAGGATCTTGAGGAATATCGAAGTTATAAACATGTGTTACACCAGAAATATCAAGCCCACGAGCAGCTACATCTGTTGCCACAAGGATATCAATTTTATTTTCTTTAAACTGACGTAATACAGAAATACGTTTCGCTTGGCTTAAGTCACCATGGATTCCTTCAGCAAGATAACCACGAATTGATAATGCTTGTGCAAGCTCATCCACACGACGTTTTGTACGTCCAAAGATGATAGCAAGTTCTGGTTGGTGAACGTTTAATAAACGAGATAAAATGTCGAATTTTTCACGCTCAGCAGACTTCACAAAATATTGATCGATGTTATCAACTGTTAGTTCTTTCGCTTTAATTTTTACGATTTCTGGATCACGCATAAATGTCTCAGCAATTTTACGGATTGCTGGTGGCATTGTTGCTGAGAACAATAATGTTTGACGTTCAGAAGGCACGTTTTCTAAGATTGAATTAATATCATCGATAAAGCCCATGTTTAACATTTCATCAGCTTCATCAAGTACCAATGTTTGAACATCTTCTAATTTTAAAGTACGACGATTAATATGGTCAATTATACGACCAGGTGTACCTACAATAATTTGAGGTTTATTTTTTAGTGCACGGATTTGACGGCCGATTTCTTGACCACCGTAAACTGATAACAATTTTACACGTTTATCATAACCAATTTTATATAGCTCTTCTGAAACTTGAATCGCTAATTCACGAGTTGGAGCAATTACTAATGCTTGGATATTAGGGTTTTTTGGGTCAATTTTTTCGATAAGTGGAATCCCGAAAGCGGCAGTTTTACCTGTACCTGTTTGCGCTTGACCTAATACATCACGGCCTTCAATTGCAAAACGAATAGTACCTTCTTGGATTGGTGTTGCTTCTTCAAATCCCATACGCTTTACTGAGCGTAATGTAGATTCGCTAATATTTAATTCTGAAAAATTTGTCAAACTTCTCAATCTCCTTTTTTTGCTTTTAAGTTGACAAATGGTTACATTTTCAGATGAAGTTGTCGGCAAATTCGAGCCTGTGTTTTGGAACGTTTCCGTTACTTAAAATTTTTCTCTATATGATGGTCACATAGAGCTCTCTTATATGAAAAGGAAAGCCCGGTCTTTACCGAGCGGTTCGATTCTGTCGTAATTATTCACTTTAGAATAAAACCGTTGTGTTCAAAAAAAAGTACTCTTCAATCAAATATGAAGAGTCTTCGCACAAAATGTATCCATTGCTTACACTAGTCTAACATGGGATTAAAACGTATGCAACGATAACGCATGAGTCGTAATTATCTGACTACTTTACACACCCTTTAAAAACGACAAAACGCAAGAAAACCATTCAGAACAATCTTCACCATAACATATATGATGCTTCCCATTATCAGAAATATACAAAGTTTTATCGTTTGAGGTTACTTTATCATATAAAAATTGAGCCGTGTGATATGGTACTATTCCGTCTAATTTCCCTTGTACAATATACACTGGAATTTTAATATCTTTATAATACGGCTCCACCATTCGAACAAGCTTCATGAATTCTATCGTTGACGAAAGTGGCACATGATTAAACTTATGCCGGTATCGTAAATACAATTCATTACTAGACAGATTACGATGATATGCCTCCGTGGCAAGCATTTTAAAATCTTTGACTAGTTGCTTCGGACTGACATACTTGGCAGCTGCGCTTAGTAATACAAGCTTTTTCACCTTATAACGTTTAGCTAAATAGAGCGCTATAATGCCACCCATCGAAAACCCAACTATTATTACTTCATCTACTTTTTTAGCAAGATCACGAAAAGCGATCTCGGCATCCATTAGCCAATGCTTGGCTGTGAAACCACGCATTTGTAATTCCTCTCCATGTCCTGACAAAGTAGGTTCTTCAATCAGCCAATTTGTATGCGTACGTAAATAGGTAGTAAAAGGTTCTACTTCATACGGTCCTCCTGAAAATCCATGTATACATAACACACCTACCGACATTATTTTCACCTCTAAATGTGTAACTCATTTAAATCAAAAATTTAAAGAATCGGTGAGAGCGTATCCCACCGATTCCTATTTCATTTTATGACGTGAATGCATGTAAAATTGTTTCTAATTTCATACCCCGAGAGCCTTTTAGTAAAACGATAGACTTCTCATTAGCTTGCTGTAGTTTTTCGATAATTGGCGTATAATCATCCTCAACATATAGTAAATGTTCCTCATCAAAACGCTTTTTTAAGACTTCATTCAAATAAGCCATTCGTGGGCCAAATAAACATACATAAGCAATTTCTTCTGCACGAATATCCTTCGATAAATCTTCATGGAAATGCTTTTCATTTGGGCCAAGCTCCAGCATATCACCTAACACAAGCCATTTTTCTGGGCGAATCGTTGTCGATGCTACAAATTGAATAGCCGCCTTCATAGAGGTTGGTGCAGCATTGTATGCATCATTAATAAACAATGCCCCATTTGATCCATTCACTTGTTGCATGCGCATATCCGTTAGAGCTACTTGTTTTAAGGATGCACGAATTTGATCATCGTTTAAACCTAACTTTTGAGAAATTAACATAGCGACTAATGTATTTTTCACCTGGTGCTTCCCAAGAACGGAAATAAAGAAATCTCCTTCTATTACACCATGTGTAGAGAAGCCACTACCATCAGAAGTCGCTTCAATATTGTCTGCATATAGTAGATTGCTGTGCTCTAAGCCAAATGCCACTGCATTTAACTGCTGCTCTTTCGCAACTAGTTCTTGAAGTAGCGGTTCATCTCCATCATAAAATAGCACTCCATCCGATTGCATTCCTTGAATTATTTCAAACTTGGCTTTAGCGATTCCGGCACGTGAGCCTAAATCTTGCATATGAGCCTCGCCAATGTTTGTAATAACCGTCATATGTGGACGAGCAAGCTTCGTTAAAAATTCTATTTCACCAAAACCACTCATACCCATTTCAAGCACAGCAACATCAGTATCTTCATCTAGCTGTAAAACTGTAATAGGTAAACCTAGTTCATTATTAAAATTCCCAATGGTCTTTTGTACTTTAAAAAATGGTGTTAGCGTTCCCGCTAAAATATCTTTCGTTGATGTTTTACCGTTTGAACCAGTAATGCCAATAAATTTTGCTTTATGCTCACTACGATAGGCACGAGCCATTTGCTGAAGCGCTATTTCTGGATCATCTACAAAGAGTAATGGTACACCTTGTGGTGGATTTAGTTCATCTTTCTGCCAAAGAGAAGCACCCGCTCCTTTTTCAAAGGCCTGCAGAACAAATTTATGCCCATTGGCCGTCTCTCCACGAAATGGTACAAACAGGTCCCCTTGTTGAATTGTACGTGTATCAATGGAAATTCCTGATACTACCGTATCACCAAAAGCTGGCACATCTTCATTTAACCATGTAGCTAACTGTTTTAATGTTTTTTTCACAATAATCCCACTCAGTCTTTTTTATAGTGAAGCTGTTGTTTTTCTTCAAAACGCTCAATTGCTAATGTAATCAGACGATTAATCAGCTCTGGGTAGCTTACATTTGTATGCTGCCATAGAAGAGGATACATGCTAACAGGTGTAAAACCTGGCATTGTATTCACTTCGTTAATATAAATGCTGTTATCGGCCGTCACAAAAAAGTCCGCACGAACTAAACCGCTTCCATCAATAGCTTTGAACGCACACTTTGCTAGCTCCTGTAGGCTTGATACAGTATCTTCAGGAACCTCTGCTGGAATAATAAGGGCTGTTGAGCCATCTTTATATTTAGAGTCATAATCATAAAATTCAGTAACAGGTTTAATTTCACCAGGTACAGAAACTTCCGGGAAGTCATTTCCTAGCACAGCTAGTTCAATTTCACGAGCGACAATACCTTGCTCAATTACAATTTTTCGATCATACTGTAAAGCGATTTCGATTGCCTTCACTAATTCATCGCGGTTTGTTGCCTTGTTAATTCCGACACTTGATCCCAAGTTTGCAGGTTTCACAAACATCGGCCACTTCAACTTTTCTTCACAACGATCCAGGATTGCCTCCTGTTCATTAGCCCATTCGCTACGAATGAAGTACGTATACGGTACTTGTGGTAAGCCGGCAATTTCAAATAATTGCTTCATGATTACTTTATCCATGCCAGTTGCTGATGCTAATACACCATTTCCTACATACGGCAAATTTAGAACCTCAAGTAAACCTTGAACAGTTCCATCTTCACCATTAGTACCATGAAGTAATGGGAAAATTACATCGAATTGTACAGTTTTACCATCTTTATCCATTAAAAAAGTTGTAATATTATTTTCTAAAATAGTGGCATCATCACCAAATTGTAATTCTTCAATTGTACTTACAGGTTTATTTAGACGCTCGCCGCGGCGCCACTCTCCTTCAAGTGTAATGAAAATCGGATATACTTCATACTCCTCGAAATTCAAAGCTCCAGTGACTGCACGTGCTGTCGATAATGACACCTCATGCTCCGCCGACTTTCCACCGTATAATAAACCGATTCTTTTTTTCATTTTTGTGCCCTCCGCATACTTCTTGAGTACTATTAGTTTATCATGAAACGTCTAGACAAATGACATCAATTTCACCTTGGTGTAATTACATCCAAATTTTGTGAGGATGTGAAGTTTTTAGCCTAACATCCTCTATTTTACTAGGTGTTTGGATACCCTTTGAAAAGGTACCACATCCTCATTCATCTCGCCACCAGGGAAAGGTAGTGTTTTGTGTAGCTGACGCTTTGCTTTCGCTACAAAAAAACTGACTGAAGATAAAAATCTCACCGTATTTTGACGGTGAGATTTAGTGTATATTCATTCTACGTAAAATGAATAGATCAATTGCCTGGGCATAATTGCATTAGGTATCAGCTTTGTGCTTAGGCCTCGTCAGTTAACCGTTATCGCATGGATGCGATGATTTTAGGCTAACATCCCCTCAGTGAACGCCCATCTGATTTCGTGAAATCCGCCGGGCAGATGTTTTTTGCGCGAAAGCGAAGGAGTCAACGGCTGATGTTGGTCACTCAGTCGTTACCACAGGATGTGGCTTCTTAGAGTTCCTCTATTTCAAGGATACCCGCTGAAAGAAGTTAAATAATATAAATCAATTCATCGTGCTCATTTTTCAAAATTGTATTTAAATCATCCCATACCTCATCAGGAAAGGAGTATTCTGACAGATTGCGAATTTCGATACCGTAAGCTACTTTAGGTTTTTCAATTCGATACAATGATAACAGTGCTCCGTCTTTAGTAAAAGAACGATAGGCACGCAAAAATTCAGGTGAAATAGAAGGAATACTCGATTTCACTTTCCGTCGCCAAAAACCAGTGCTACGCTCCTTTTCACGAATCAAACTGTTCAAAACATTCGCAATGAGTAAATCGAAATCACTTAAATGGCGAAAATAAATTTTAGTCATTTTCTCTAAATCTGAAGAATAGTAGACAAATTGATTTTGCAATTTATTAAAAAATGGTGAAGTTATCGGTTCCTTTTTATGACTTATGTAAAGCAATTCTCCTTGTTCCATCGGTGTTAGTTGGTCTAGCCTCTTCTCATCCATAAAGTCTATCCAACATAATTCTTTGGATTCAGTAGCTTTCTTTACAAACTGAGGTACTTCCTCCTCCGGTACATAATCAAACTGTGTATGCATATTAAAGGAACCATCTTCATAGGAATGTTTCAATAACAGTAAGTGATGCAATGGTTCAAGTGCAGCCACAAATTGCGAGAATTTAAGCCCGCTAAAAATAACAAATTTATCAACATCATTCATATGAACATAAACATGATACATAAAATCGTCAGCCGACTTCAATTTTTTAGCCACAACCATCACCCCATTCTTCACTACATTATAAAACTAAACATGAATTTTTTGAAACATTTTATGCTAATAATCGTCATAACAATATTCATAGGCGTAAAAATGTTTTTTAAGGTATAATAGGAATGTTAAAGATGCTGTTGTAAATCTGTTTTTAACCACTCTGAATGAACAAATTTTATGAATATAATTCTATTCATTCTTAACAAATAACTGCGAGGATTCTAAGCTAAAGGCAAGCATTGAACCTCATCGTTAACAAACTTTCTTCGGCGTCCATATTTACCTCTTGACCTAAGGTGAATAACTCCTTATCAATTTGGCCTTGGCATAATTACGTTCGGAATCAGCTTTGTGCTTGCACAAAGAGCTCATTTCCGATTCGACTTTCTTTTCGGGTATTTGAAAAGTAGCTTAAAAAGTCGCATGCATTTCACCACCGAAAGAAGCGGGAGACTTTTGTTGAAAGAAGTTAAATATATTTGGTAGCATATTGAATTGGAATTTATTTAAATCAAATTTACTCATGAAGAGATACTATATTAATTTAGGTGGCTTGTATGGAAAATAAACGAAATTTCGCGAATCGTTTTGACTGGACGCTCGCTTTTATACTTTTAACCTTCCTAGTCATAAGTTTGTTAGCCATTGCGTCGGCGCAAACATCAGGTCAGTATGGCGTTAACTATGTTCCTTTACAATTGCGATGGTACGTCATTTGCTCAGTAATTATTGGAATAGTTATGTTTTTTGAACCTGACCAATATAAAAAAATGTCTTGGTATATGTACGGTGCAGGCATCGCCTTATTAGTACTACTTATCTTCATGCCAGAAGGAACAGGACAAATCGGTGAAAAAATTAATGGTGCAAAAAGCTGGTATCACACACCTCTAGGGAATATTCAACCCTCTGAGTTTATGAAAACCTTTTACATTCTAGCACTTGCCCGACTTATTAGTAAGCACAACGAGGTTTATTCTTTTAGATCAGTAAAAACAGACTTCATATTGCTAGCTAAAATCGCTGCTACACTGTTACTACCTTTAGCTCTTATCATGAAGCAGCCTGACCTTGGTTCAGCATTAGTATTCTTTGCCATTACAGCTGCTGTTGTTATTGTAGCAGGTATATCGTGGAAAATTATTTTACCGACTTTTATAGGTGGCGCTTTAGTAGGTGGTTCTCTTTTATGGATGGCGCTCTATATGCAGAGTTTTTTAGAGAAAACATTCGGCTTTAAACCATATCAGTTTGCTCGAATCTATTCTTGGCTAGACCCATATTCATATTCTTCTAGTGATGGATACCATTTAATTACTTCCTTAAACGCTATTGGTTCAGGTGAAATTTTCGGAAAAGGTTTCCGTGGTCGTGAGGTTTACGTTGCCGAAAATCATACCGATTTTATTTTTACGGTTATCGGAGAAGAATGGGGTTTTATTGGTGCTAGTATCGTTATTTGTATGTTCTTTTTATTAATCTATCATTTAACAAAAACTACACTATTATTGAAAGATCCATTCTCAACATATGTATGTGCCGGTATTATTGCAATGATTACTTTCCACGTACTTGAAAATATCGGTATGACTATTCAACTTTTACCTATTACCGGTATTCCCCTACCGTTTATCAGTTATGGGGGAAGTTCATTAATGGGGAACTCGCTAGCCATCGGTCTTGTTTTCAGTATGCGTTTCCACTATCGTACTTACATGTTTACTACCCACGACGACGATGATTAATGATGAATATAAAAAATGGGTAGTCTCAATTACGAGACTACCCATTTTTAATTTGAACGAGTTAAGCTTGAACTTGCGGAGTTTGCGTTGGTGGTGTGAGCACTTTTAAAAGTTCAAGTCGAGACTTTGTTACAGTGGCTGTTACACCCAACTTAGATAAATTCGAAACGATCTTTTTCAAATCTACTTCTTTTTTCATACATTCCACCTCAATCTTTCCTCGAATTTATATAACGTTTTATTTCCAAAAAAGTTTCATTTTTGCAAGTGTATGATGTCTGACGAGTTAATCTCTTTCTATCATACCATTTAACTCTGCTTTAAAATTTTTCATTTCTGTTACAATGTAAATTTTTCCTTAACATACTATTTACCATCTCATCATTAACTATATCGTGTTAATAAACGTAATTCTCTATAAACTAATTTACCACTAACTGGCAAAAATAAACATAAAAATTTAAATAGCAATATACCCTCTAGTAGTATACCCCAGAGATAATTTAATACACTATGCGTCAATCGATACAAAAAATTAAAAATGGAATGAGTCCATTTAGTTACTTTAAAGCTCGTTATTCATTTTTAATATCAATATAATTACATTATTAACAGTCTGCCGTTTTTTATACATTGGTTTAGCCTCGTTTCCCTATTGCATTGTCCTTTACATAGTATGCACCTTAGCAAATGTCATCCCTTACTTTCCAATAGGTACTTAAACTGTTTTGTCTTCCGTTTTCTTGTAATAACAATAACAAGAGAGGTAGAATATACATACTAAAATATCGTATGAAAGCAGGGTACTGTATGAAAAAGGCAATTTTATTATTAATGTCTGTCCAATTCCTCGTCTACCTAGGATTCGGGATTATTATACCGATCTTACCTGAGGTTGTAGTTCAGCAAAATTGGGATGATTTACACGTAGGTGGCCTACTTACAGTGTACTCGCTTGCAAGTTTTTTCACTGCACCACTTTGGGGTATGCTGTCCGATAAGGTAGGTCGTAAACAACTTATATTAATAGGCCTAGCTGGTTTTAGCTTAAGCTTTGTTATTTTCTCTTTATTTATTGATAATTTAGCAATGTTGTACTTCTCACGTGTTGTAGGTGGTTTATTCTCAGGCGCACTATACACATCTGTGACAGGCTTTATAGGAGATATGTCGAGTGAGGAGGATCGCAATAAATATATGGGTTTCATGGGCATGTCCATCGGGCTCGGTTTTATTTTTGGTCCTGCAATTGGTGGTATGCTCGGACACTATAGTCTGCAACTACCATTTGTCGTTTCTGCAACACTAATTACACTATTATTTATTTATGCAAGTTTTGTTTTAAAAGAACCTACAAAACGAAAAGATACAAATAAACGTGCCATCGTGCCAAAGGGTGCGGCCAAAATGCTGCAGTACCGTGTGCGATATTTATTTATGTTCTCGTTTTTAGTAACTTTTATGCTGGCCGGAGTAGAAGCAACGTTCCAGTTATTCCAAATTGACCGAATTCAAATCACACCGTTACAAATTGGTTATTTGTTTATGTTTAGTGGCTTTGTAGATGCAGCTATTCAAGGCGGTGTTGTTAGACGTATTAAAAATGGCAGCGAGACAACTTGGTTAATAGGTGCACAAATTGTCACAGCCGCGGGTATGCTTTTATTCACTTTAACAGCTAATTTAATTATGGCAGGTTTTGCCCTTTGTGTTTTCACAGCAGGAAATGCGCTTGCAAGAACATGTGTCGTATCTCTTTCGACCAAAGAATCTGGTGGTCAATACGGGACTGCTGCAGGTCTTTCTTATTCAATGGATAACCTAGGACGCATACTAGGTCCACTATTCTTCACTTGGCTATTTACGATGCAATCTAGTCTAGGCTATTATACTGCAGCAGCAGTAGCATTCATTTCAATAACTTTAATATTTATTTTTAAAGCATCAAATAAATCTTTACGACTTGAATAATTTATTGATAAAAAGCCGTAACTTAATAGTAATTCGTAACACAATAAAGATTGGACCCATTAATTATGCTTTAGCATAATTGCGTCTAAAATCGGCTTTGTGCGAAGCGGTAGTAACAGCAAGATGTTGGTCACTCAGTCGTTGCCACCGGACGTGGCGTTCCTCTATCTCAGCGGATGATTTCCGGCTAACCGCATTTACTTACCACCTTATCGAGATGGAAGACATCTGTGCCTGCCGCTACGCTTTCGGTTAAAAGACATCCTGCTTAAAGAAGTTATAGCAGAATATCGGAGGGCTCTGCATGAACAAAATAACAAATCTTTTACTTCCAAAAGAGCTAGAATCGTTTCGTTTTGAAATTGAAGATACACTACTTTCCGCGATGATTATCACGCCATATAAACGTTCAACTACGTTAACGGAAAGTAAATTTGCTGGGGACCCTTATATACCCTATTATCAAACATATCCAAAAGATATTACAGGCGAGCCTATGCGGCTATTAGCTCAAATTAACTTTGCAGAAATGCCACCACTAAAGGATTTCCCATCTCAGGGTATTTTGCAATTTTTTATTTCATCTAATATTTTCGTGAATGCTGATCATTATCATGAGGATATTTTTCAGCAATTTTATAAAATACGTTTTTATCCTACTGTAAATTTTGAAGCGACCGTCCCTAGACAGGAATTTTTAGCACAAACAGCAGATGACAGGTTCCCTATTCGTCAGGAGTTAGCATTACAATTTCAAGCGATCCAAGAACCTGTTTCTGCTTTAGATTATCGCGCGATACATTGTTTACCAAACTTAATTCCTTCATCACAAGATGTTGATTTACGAGAGATTTATCTACAATATTTCTTAGGGGCTGGAGCTAAAATCGGTGGTTATGCCTATTTTTTAGAGGAAGATATCCGTCACGGATCGCAGCTCCTTAAACGGTATGATGTATTGTTACTCCAAATCGACTCTAATGATGAGATCGGTATTATGTGGGCAGATAGCGGCGTTGGGAAGTTTTTTATTAACCGAGAGAAGCTTCTTCAAAGGGATTTTTCTGATATTTTATTTCAATGGGAGCATTATTGATCCTCATTCGAAAAATGTAGCGGCAGCTTATAACAATTACGGAAAGGCGAAATTGATTGTGGATTACCTCGCTAGTTTCGGAGGTAATCCTTTTCCATGCTTACTAACAAATTTCGTATCTTCTTTCCGCCTATAAAGTAAGCTATACTAGATATATTGCGAAAATATAGTAAAGGCAGGTGTAGAAATGAGTATGTTTACTGACTTTGGATTTCTAGTATCTTTGATTATGTTTATCAATATTTTAGCAGCAATGGTCATAATTTTTTTAGAGCGTAAAGATGCCACTTCTACATGGGCATGGATTCTAGTACTATTTTTCATTCCTTTAGGTGGGTTTATTTTATACTTGCTATTCGGACGACAATTACGGAGAAAGCATTTATTCCGTTGGGAAGGACGCAAGGATATTGGTATCGATAACCTCATTAGCTATCAGACAGAAGCGATCCGAGATGATACGTTCGAGTTTCGTATAGAAAATGCGGAAAATTATAAAGAAATGATTTATATGCATCTTAAAACAAATAATGCAGTATTAACACAGGACAACCACATTGATATTTTTGATGATGGTGCAAATAAATTTGAGCAACTTCTGAAAGATATTGAGGTAGCAAAAGATCATATTCACGTTCAATATTATATTTTCCGTCTAGATAACTTAGGTACAAGCATTATCGATAAACTTATAAAAAAAGCAAAACAAGGGGTTAAGGTAAGAATCTTATATGATGAAATGGGCTCACGCAACGTTAAAAAACGCCATTTCAAAGAATTGCTTAATGCGGGCGGTGAAATCGAAGTATTTTTCCCATCTATTTTTCCACTTATAAACCCTCGTTTAAATTTTAGAAATCACCGGAAAATTGTTGTGATTGATGGCCGTATTGGTTACATCGGGGGCTTTAATGTCGGGGATGAGTATCTTGGTCTACAAAAGAAATTTGGATATTGGCGAGATACACATTTACGTATTGAGGGTAGTGCCGTGCATCCATTACAAACACGCTTTTTACTTGATTGGAATCAAGCTTGCGCACAACATAAAATGGGGTATTCGGACCGTTACTTCCCCGCTATTCCGAAAAAAGGTAATGTGGGCTTACAAATCGTATCTAGTGGTCCAGACTCTGAATGGGAACAAATTAAAATTGGTTATTTAAAGCTTATTAATATGGCGAAAAAATATATATATATCCAAACGCCATATTTCATACCCGATGTTAGTTTTTTAGAAGCTATTAAAATTGCGACGCTTTCAGGTATAGATGTAAGGATTATGATTCCGAATAAGCCTGATCATATGTTTGTTTATTGGGCTACATACTCATACGTAGGACAATTATTGCGTGCAGGTGCAAAAGTTTATATATACGAGAAGGGCTTTATTCATGCTAAAGCAATTATTATTGATGATGAAGCATCCACAGTCGGAACTGCAAACCTTGACGTACGAAGTTTCAGTTTGAATTTTGAAGTTAATGCATTTATCTATGACTCAACGATTTCACATCAGCTTGCTGAGCTGTTTGAAAAGGATATTTTTGATTGCACTGAGTTAACTTGGGAAATGTACAAAAACCGTTCTACACTGATTAAATTTAAAGAATCAGTTTCACGTTTATTAACACCTATCTTGTAGGCTGTAGAAAAGGAAGAGAGCTCGTTCATTCATTATGAACAACTCTCTTCCCTTTTTTATTTCACACCTAAATATTCTTCTAGGGTAATATTTTGTTTTTTTATGTCTTTTGCTATGTCTACACCAACATAACGATAGTGCCATGACTCATACATATAACCTGTGATATCTTCTTTATTTTTGGGGAATCGTAAAATAAAGCCGTAGTCTTGAGCATGCGTAAATAACCATTGTCCAGCTGGCGTCTCACCGAATTCTTCAGTTAGCCATAAACTATTTTTGCCGTTTTCCCCTATATCAAAGGCCAAACCTGTTTGATGTTCTGAATAACCTGGTCGAGCACTATAGCGATCAGCAGCAGCTTGCCCATCACGTTTAGCATAGTTATTATATAATGTTGTTTGGTATTCAAAAGATCGATAGCCGCTAAATGCCACTAAATCAAAACCTTGTTGTTTTGCAGCCGCAAACATTTTGTTTAGAGCTTGACGTGCCTCAGGATTTTCTCCAGGCGCAAAGGTAGATGGTAGCGGATATATTTTATTCGCTAATAAAATACCGTTTATATATGTCGGCTCAGTTGGTAATGTTTGATTTGGTACATAGCCATTTTCATCTGTCTTCTGCTCTGGCTTCACAGGATTATCTGCTGTTTTTTTCGGCTCTTCTTTTGCAGCTGAATCTTTTTTAGATGGTTCTGCTGTTAGTTGTTTTTCTTCATCTGATGCATTACTTACTTGTTTATTTTTATAGTTATACACTACGAAAATAGAGACAACAAGCGCCACTGAGATTACAGCACCAAGGATGAGTGGTAAACGTTTCTTTTTCACTATTTTTTACCCCTTTTAAAGTTATCCAGTACTACATAGTAAGGATTTTCTTTTAAAGAATTAAATCTATTGTAGAAAGAGCAGTCCTTCAGTAAGTACCGATATTAGTTTTACTATATTGATATAGTCTCATTTTACCACTGTTCACAATTTAGAGTGAGGTTTTCACCAATTATTTTTAAACTTCTTTTCGCAATCAAACACTTGTACCTGTCGCTACAAAAGATAATTACAGAAAGCAGTTTAAGCCTCCGATGCCAAGGAAAATTGATGTTACTCTGTTAGTCTGTGAGAATAATAATCAACACGACTATAGAAGCAATTGAGAAAAAGATTGCCATATACTTCATCCATTTTGCCTCTTTTACATAGCCTTGCTCTTTAAAACTTTTTGCCCTAAAGCCATTCGATACGGCAAACATAATAGTCATTGCCAATACTGCAAAATTAAAATTACCCATGATAATAAATACGATAGCCGCAATACTAAAAATCGCGACTAGAATAGATGATAGCAACTTTATGTTCATCTTGCTGTCCTCCTAAAAAAATCGAGGCTACATAGGCGCCTCGACAAAAATTATTTTATTAGTCTACTTTTTCCGGATGCTCCGAATAAAATTTTCGACCGATATATGTTTGAATAATCAACAACGCACCGCTGACTGACCAGTAAAGTGGTAGGGCTGCCATAGATGTCATCGAGATAAAGACAATCATAATTGGTGAAATATAAATAAACATTTTCATTTGTGCTTTTTGTTGCTCTGGTACTGTCCATAATGATACACGTGCTTGAACTAAATAGACAAGACCCGCGACAATTGTCATAGCGATATCAGGTGAACCTAAGCTAAACCATAAAAATTCGTGTGCCTTCACGTCTGTAGAATATAAAATGGAGAAATAAAGACCCATGATAATTGGCATTTGAATTAACATTGGTAAACAGCCCATGTTGAGTGGATTGATACCATGTTTTTGATATAATGCCATCATTTCTTGTTGATACTGCGTTTGCTCTTCTTTTGTCTTTGCTTCCTTCATTTTTTTCTGAACAGCTTCCATTTCAGGCTTAAACGCATCCATTTTCAATTTCATCTTTTGCTGGGAACGGTAATTTTTTAACATAATCGGCATTAAGATTAAACGAATAAGAACCGTAATAGCAATGATTGCTAAACCATAGCTACCTGAAAACGTGTTACCGAAAAATTCTAATAAAAATTCCATTGGTTTTACAAAGACACTATAGAAAAAACCTTCTTTGTTTTGCACAGCTTGACAGCCACTAAGAACAAAAACGGCGAGTCCAAGCATTGAAAATAGCTTCAAATTTTTCATTTTTCCACCTACTATTATTTATCAACTAAAATGAAGTATACATTATCTGGCCTATCTTTATCAAATAGCAAGTGCTACTTATTCGATCATATAAAAAAGATGCGCGCTTTAGCATCGCTAATGCGTCCGCATCTTTTTATTAATCTTATTTATTAACCATTTATACTTCGGACTTTAGACGTTTTGAAGCTCTGATTCCGCCATCTCAAAACGATAAAACTCGTGATGTAGTTCATCTCGGAAATGTTTGGGTGTTACCCCAGTATATTTTTTAAAGATGCGGGTAAAATAACTTTGGTTACAGAAATGGAATTGATCTGAAATAGAAGTAATACTTTTATTTGTGTGTCTTAAATAGTACTGTGACTCTTCTACTCGACGAACATTTAAATATTCAACTAGTGTAATACCAACATGTTCTCTAAAAATACGCGATAAGTGACTAGTACTAATATGGAAGTTATTTGCGATGCTTTCCACTGTTAAGTCATTTTCTAATTCATCATTTATATACATAATTACCTTATTAACTGTTTGGTGACGGAAAGTCGGTTGCTTGCGATCTGCAATAAAATAGACAAAGAAATCGATTAAATCATCAGCAAATTGTAAAAATTCTGCGTCTTTCATTTGATTTTCGATCATATCATTACAAGCAATGTTAAAAGCAAATGCTTTCTTCGAAGGAACTTGATTGTCTAGCAATTTACGAGCAACAATTGACGACAAAACAGAAAAATAACTTCGAACAATTTTAATGACTTGTTTGCCAAAACGTATTGAAAGAATATCAATTAATTCATGCAAAGATTTTTTAGCTTTTGCCGATTCTAAATGGTAAATTTCAAATATTAATTTCGACTCAATATTAAAAAATTCTTCTATACCGATGTATTGATTAATACTATCGATTTCTTGAAAGTATCTTTTGGATATCGTTTCTGACATAGAATGTTGATGTAGTTGCATAATCTTCCCCATCTTTCTTCAGATTGCACGAATTGCTTTTACATTTTTTGACACCTATCTATTTCATATATAAGAAAATAGTATTTCCTTAATAATTGTATGAATTGAGTCATATTTCACAATTATATAATTGAATATAACTTAAAAATAACCCAACTAAACCACTAGTTTACAAAAAAAATAGACTATAAAGTGAATTTTACCATATTCTGCGATTTCCTTTCAACCACATTTTGTCTCTAGTACTAGTTCTAATTTATCATATACACATAGTAGAAACATCGTAAACTTATTTACCTATATTTAGATTTTACCATATTCATACCAAAATGAATTAGTAATTATTTAAAATATGTTACAAATTATGTAATGAATTTTACAACTTTATATTTCATCAATCGACATTTCTCTTTTTTATTCCGAAATCTTCTCTATATAATTTATACGAATATGTAGTAAAATAGATGATAATACTATTTTTAAAAGTTTAGACGAGGTGTTAAAATTGGAACCAAAACAAATAGAAGAAATTATGGAGATTATTAAGGAATTCTTCCCTGAGAATACTTCCATTGCAATTTCCGATACAAACGAATACTTGTACTACCAACCGAGTAAAAAAGTTGATTTAAAAATTAAACCTGGCGATCCGATTAAAGAAGGTTCTGCGGCTCATAAAGCGTTAAACTATGGGCAAAAGATTAGCTCTTATATTGAACCTGATGTATTTGGGGTAGCCTATTACGGCATGAGTATTCCTTTAATGGAAGAAGGAGAAACAAAGGGTGCTATCACTGCGATCTTCCCACAAAAGCCGTCAGCATTTTTAACGAATTACATTACAATCAAAATTGACGATTGTTGGTACCCAATCAAGCATGATCAGGTCATTTATCTTGAAACACAGCTCCGAAAAACATTTGTTAAAACAATGAGTCGTGAAGGATATCACCGCTTAAACCTAAGTGATCTTGAGCTATTTTTAGCCCCTGACTCATTTATACGTTGTCACCGCTCTTATATCGTTAACATTGACTACATTGATGAAATCCAACCAGACTCACATTCAACGTTTTTATTAATCATGAAAGACGGTACACGAATTCCTGTTAGCCAACGCTATGCAAGTTACTTCCGACGTTCTTTAGGTTTCTAATTTTGTAAAGTACAGCGAGCCAATTTGATTGTTCGCTGTACTTTTTTTAAGTTCCTCAGCACAATAGCTTGAATTGACATTGGTTCAAGCTCATCGGACGCCCCAGAAAGCTTTGCTCTGTGCGAAAGCGCAGTGTAGCGAAGCGGCAGCAACAAATATTTTTTCTGTGCGAAAGCGAAGCGACAGCAACAACAATAAAGGCCTAGCCGGAACGGAAATCACTTCTTTCCTATTGTTGTTATAAACTCTCTAAAAATAAAGCAACTCTACATTAAACCGTTTTCTCTGTCGAAAATTCGTTTTTATGCTCATTTTTCCTCTTTTTACTCAATTTAATGCTATTTCTAAAGTTTTTGTGACAATTTGGTGATAGTATTATTCAAATGGTTGGAGTCATACTACAACTGAATAAACAGAAAATTCTTACACGTTTTTTCTAGTTTTGTAATCGGTTTCCATCAAACATTTTAGGGGAGGATTTTTTTATGGATGCAAATGTTCAAAAACGCCTAGGCTTAAAAGAACTTGAAAGTAAAATTGTTACTGCTGAAGAAGCTGCAGCACTGATTTCAGATGGTGATGTAGTTGGTATGAGTGGATTCACTCGTGCGGGTGACGCAAAAGTTGTTCCTATGGCTTTAGTAGAGCGCGCTAAAAACGAAAAATTCAAAATTGATGTATATACAGGAGCTTCTTTAGGACCTGAAGTAGATAAATACTTAGCTGATGCTGGTGTTATCCGCAAACGTGGACCATTCCAAGGAGACGCAACTATCCGTAATTTAATTAACACTGGTGACGTCCTTTATGTTGACGCTCATCTTTCACATAACGCTGAATTAGTTCGTCAAGGAATCATTGGACCAATTAAATATTTAATTCTTGAAGCTGTTGCGATTACAGAAGATGGACTTATTATCCCAACAAACTCTGTAGGTAACTCACCGATCTTCGCTGATTACGCTGAAAATATTATTGTCGAATTAAATATCTCTCATCCAGAAGCTTTAATAGGTATCCACGATATCTATGTTCCAGGTGAGCAAGGTCAACGTGAAGCAATCCCAATGACTGATGCTATGCAACGCATTGGTGACATCGGTATTAAAGTAGATCCAGCTAAAATTAAAGCAATTGTTATTTCTGAAGAGCCAGATGCTCCTTCATTAATCGTTCCTCCAGATGAAGAAACACAAACAATGGCGAACATTTTATTAGACTTCTTCCGCGATGAAATTAAAGCTGGTCGCTTAACAAAACAATTAATGCCATTACAATCTGGTGTAGGTTCTGTTGCAAACGCTGTACTTGACGGCTTCGCAAATTCAGAATTTGAAGATTTAGTTGTTGCTTCTGAAGTACTTCAAGATGCTGTATTCAACTTAATTGATGCTGGTAAAGTTAAATTTGCGGCAGCTACTTCAATTACACTGACTGAAGAATTACAGAAAAAAGTATATGGCAACCTAGAGAAATACGCTGATAAAATTTGCTTACGTCCACAAGAAATTTCTAACCACCCAGAGCTTATCCGTCGTTTGGGTCTAATCTCAATCAACACTGCTCTTGAACTAGATATCTATGGCAACGTAAACTCAACACACGTATCTGGTACTCGTATGATGAACGGTATCGGTGGTTCAGGCGACTTTGCACGTAACGCACGTCTAGGTATTTTCGTTACTAAATCATATGCAAAAGGCGGCGCTATCTCTTCAATCGTGCCAATGGTTTCTCACGTAGACCACACTGAGCATGATGTTGATGTCATCGTAACTGAGCAAGGTATTGCTGACTTACGTGGTCTTGCACCGCAAGAGCGTGTACCTTTAATTATCGAAAACTGTGCACACCCAGATTACAAAGAACAACTTTGGGATTACTATAACCGTGCTCTAGAAGCAACGGGCGGCCATCAAACGCCTCATATTTTAGAGGAAGCACTTTCTTGGCACGTAAATCTTGCTAAAAATAAAACAATGAAAAAAGAAGTTGCTAAAGCTTAATTTCATATTTCAGGAACGCTTTATAAGTTGAAAAACTTATAAAGCGTTCTTTTTTATCGGGAATGGTATAATCAGTGTTGCACTAACTAAATACATAATTTTTCATCGGAGGAGTAATGAAGAAACTTATCTATTTGATTATATTCTTGTCATTTTTCGACCTGTTTACCCAGCTTCCTGTCATTAGTACATATGCTGAATCCTTAGGGGCATCAGCCTTCATTACTGGCTTAGCTGTAGGTATGTATTCTCTATCCAATACATTTGGTAATATTATCTCCGGTTTTTTAACGGATCGTAAGGGACCATTTGCTATTTTAATCCTAGGTCTTTTAACAACAGGTCTTTCACTGTCACTTTATAATTTAGTAGAAGATCCTATTGTTCTATTAGTAGTCCGCTTTGTACATGGATTAGTGGCGGGCTTTATCGTTCCTGCTGCCTTCACATTTTTAGCAAATGCAACTGAGCAAGAAAAAAGAGGTAAGGGCAGTGCTATCTCTGGAGCATTCGTTGGCATCGCCGCAATTATCGGCCCTGCCTTTAGTGGAATTCTAGCGAGCCGTACTAGCGTACCATTCGTTTTTAATATTACGGCAAGCTTTATGCTCTTGCTGAGTGTATTTGCCTTCTTTTCACTAAAATCAAAGCATGTTAAAAAAGGAAAATCTGCACCGATTACAAGCATTCCTATTCATGTACTTTTTACTAATACAGGTACATTAAAAGCCTTCTCTAGTGCATTCTTTTTAATGTTTTCTCAAGGGGTTATTGCCTATCTCCTTCCTTTAAAAGTACAATCTTTAGGCTTTGATTCACGTTTAAGCGGAACTTTAATGAGTACATTCGGAATAATTGCTGTACTCGTATTTATTTTGCCGACTAACCGTATTTTCGATAGGGTGGCACCAATTAAAACATTATCACTTGGTATAAGTTTAATGGGGATCAGTCAATTATTAATTAGTCAGGCAGATTCAAGTACGTTACTTTATATTGCAATGGCCTGCTATGGTATCGGGTTTGGCTTCTTGTTCCCATCAGTCAATTCACTTTTAATCGACTCTACAACAGCTGATATCCGTGGAAAAGCCTATGGTTACTTTTATGCCTTCTTCTCACTAGGAGTCGTCCTAGGTTCCTCATTGCTCGGATGGCTCTCATTAGGCATTGGCGGCGGCTTTATATTTACTGGAATTGTATTATTAGTATTTGCATCGATTATTATATGTACACAAAAAAGACCTTCTCATGTTGAATGAGAAGGTCTTTTACTATTTATCTTCTTCCTGAATCTCTCCATTGTAGTAATGGATACCTGTATGTCCCCCACCTTCAGCAACCATTTCGTTTGAAGCTATTTTTGTTGGGGACGTTCCAGCTTCTGTCGCTACTTCAGTCGATATACGCTCTGATACGTCTTGGTGCATCTCCATATTTGTTGTATTCAAATAAGATGCTAATTTAGATTTTGTACTATTGAGCATACTTAATGCTTTATCACGATTTTCTTTTTTACTTAAATAAGATGCTGCTACAGCTAACCCTGCAATTAAAACACCTGTTCTTTTTCCTTTTGCCATTATAAATCCCTCCCAAAAATATAGAAACTGGCTCTATATTATATCTTTTCCCTATTATTTGAGGACTAAACATAATTTTTATTTACGTTACAGCATATATAAAAAGAGAGATCATCTATAATCCTTCGTCCCAGCATATAAACAAAATTCATAGTAAGTCTTATGTTCTCAGACATCGCAAATTAACCTCCTACTAAATTCAGTTACAGGTATTTCTTGTTTATCACGTAAAAATAAGGAATGCTATTTAAAGTACCCAATTGAAACTAAATTAAACCCCATATTATAGTAAATATCAATGATTACGAAGGGCAGTTAAAGGGCAATAATGTATTATTAACACTAATAATTGGAGAGTGATTATTATGAAAGATTTGGACTCAGTATATGATTGGGTAGACATGGCTTCATTAGTAGGTGGGGCAGGCATCTTAACTGCACTAATTTATAGTATTTTACTGTAAGGAATAGCATAGATGATTTACAAAAATCAATTATGACTCGGCGCAATCTCCGTTGTTGCAAAAAAACATGTATAGCTGGCGCTTTGCGCTTGCAGATAAACATAATGCCGCCGGAAGCTTTAACTGCTTTCAGCGAATGTTTTACGAGCTAAAAAGGCAATCTGCTTTATTTAACAAGCAAATTGCCTTATTTTTTATCCCGCATTAACGGGCAGTAAGTTTCACCATATCATTTTGCAAATAGATGCGCTCGATTGCCAGTGTGAAATAAAAAAATCCTCACTGATTAGCGTTTCACTTTATCGTTTTACATCATGATAATCATTAGATTTTTCAAATGCAGCAACTACATACGAGCAAACAGCTTCCATTTTATAGCCTTTCTCACGTGCATAAGCTGCAGCATGATCCAACAATTTTTTTGCCACACCTTGGCCACGGAGCTTATCGGATACATATGTGTGATCCATTATCATTACTTGCCCCTTTTGTTGCCATGTAATTTCCGCTAATCTTTCCCCTTCTTGCTCATAGACAAAAGCAAGCTTATTTTCTGCTAGTTGTTGTAATTGAAATTCCATTTCCCACCACTCCTTTTTATCATAGTAACATAGCTCTTTTATACGTAACACTAAAAAGCCACCTATGAAAATAAAAGAATCTGTTACCTTTCTCTAGTAATCTAGAGAAAGTGTTACAGATTCTTTTCTTAATTAATTAAACCAGGACGCAATTGTATCTTTTAAATTAGCAAAGAAATTTTTCACACTTTCCCAGAATCCTTTATCTTCCATCAGTGATCCAAATTTATCTTTAATTGTATTGCTAATATCATCTAATTGTTTAGACCATTTACCAAAATCAATGTCTAGTTTGCTAATTTTATTCATCAAATCAACTAGTAATTGACGGTCCTTGTCACTTAAATTAATTTCAAGCTTGTTTAATTGCTCTTGCACAATCTTTTCAACTTCTTCTTTACTTGCTGGCTTCGATTCTGCAATTTCTTTTTTGATTTCCGTTAGTAATTCCGCAACCTTAGCATCATCCACGCCTGCCGATTGCGTAAGAGTAGTTGCTACTGATAGTTCATCATTTGCAACATCTGTACGATCAGTATCTAGCTTTTCACCTGTTGTTACTTCGTAAGCTTTATATATTCCCACTAGCGCTGAATGGCCTGTTACTGCCTTAGGCGCAGCAACCTGTACTGTTGCATCTTCAATACCTGCAGTTAGCATGGCATTTGCATACATTTCAGAAGTAACCTGTGTAATATTTGACGGTGTAACAATTTCAATAACTAAGCCTTCTCCTGCATTTTTGCGCGTAATTTTGGCAGAAGAATACATACGAGAGCTAGAATTACTATCTTTAATATATTTGGCTAAGTCTTGACCTGAAACTGTTATTTCTTCAACTTCAGGCTCTTCATTGACTTTTAATGACTTTTTAACAGACTCTTTTTCAGTCTCTGATAAGTTTGCACCGTATACGACGATTGGTGCTCCTAGTTTTTCATCAATTGCTTTAGGTGGCGTATTATCAGCTGCAAAACTTGTTGATGGCGCCATCACGCCAAATACTAACATAGTCGCTGTTAGTATTTTTATCCACGTGTTTTTCAAATTGTGTGACCCCTTTCGTTAGAAAACTCATTGGCCTGTATAATATTTGCCAATCAATTCTGCCTCGGCATCCTTGCCGCTGTCGCTTCGCTTTCGCTACAGATAAACAATGCGTCCGGATTCGGCTTTATGCCTGCAAAAAGAATTTCTTTCCGATTTCGCGACATCCGCCAGAGGCTTGACCTTCTTTGGAGCAGATGGTTGATCTCACACTAAAAGAAGGTAGGCAATAATTAGTACGAAAAAAAGACGAGAAGGTTTCAGCAGCTCTCGTCATTTTCTTTAATTTTATCTTGTAACAAAAACAATTGTAACTGCCGTTACATAAAACAACTATAGCTGACGCTTTGCTTTCGCTACATAATTGCTGAAAGAAATTAAATTTCCTCTGTCCAACCGTCCTGCTGTTTTACCTTACCAGCTTTCATAAGCGTACCTAACGCTCGTTTAAATGCACCTTTGCTCATTTTAAACATTTCTTGCACTTCATCAGGTGAGGATTTATCGCCAAATGGCATTTTGCCCCCTACCTCTTGTAGATAATTTAAAATTCTTTGTGCATCATCTGACAGACGCTCATGTTTACGTGGTAAAAGTGATCCATTCATTGAACCATCATCTTTCACATCAATAATACGAACTTCTACGTCTTGTCCTAGACGAGGTTCTGCATTACGCTCTGACTCATGAACAAAAATACGGTACGGGATCTCCACACCTAATAAAAATGAGCCCACTGGTAATAAACGATATGGACGCGCCTTAATGTTTTTATTGTGCATTTCTTCAAATGCACCTTCATATAATTCTGAAATTTTTTCTTCAGTTGCTAAACGTCCAAATAAATCACCATTGCGATCTGTGCGTAATGTCATAAATAAATGGTCGCCTGGTGCTGGCCAAAGCTCTTTTATTGCAGGTAAATCTTCAGCTTTTACTAGCACCTCGCGTGAAGTACCGATATCTACAAAAGCCCCCTCGCGCTCGACTACTTTTAGCACTCGAGCCCAGCCATATTCCCCTTGTACGAAAGCCGGAATAGCTGTTGTAGCTGCTAAATCGCCACGACGATCCGCAAATAAAAATACTTCAAGGCGGTCACCTATTGCAAGTGGCTCTGTTACCTCTGAAGCATTTAAGGGTAGTTCGTCAACTCCATTTGTTAAGATCCATTTCGATGCTTGTTGTTCTAAAACAGTTAACGTAACAACTTCACCTGATTTTAATTCGTTCATATTGTCTTCCTTTCCCTCTTACCATCATTTTCACAAAACCTTTAGAAATTATGATGTGTTCTAGATGCCTCTAGTTTTTTAACGATGTCCGGATTTTCTTCCATTACTTGCACAAGATCCGCAATTCGATCGATTGAATTCCAACTTAAATGATGTTCAATTCCTTCAACATCATCGTAAATTCGCTCTTCATCCACACCAATGATTCGCAAAAATTGCTCTAGAAGCTCATGGCGCAGTACAAGACGTTTTCCAAGTTTTTCTCCTTTAGGCGTCAATGTAAGGCCACGGTATTTTTCATAAACTAAATAACCATCTTTATCTAATTTTTGAACCATTTTTGTAACAGAAGAAGGAAGAACAGATAATGCTTCAGCAATGTCAGACACACGAGCATACCCTTTATTTGTGATTAATAAGTATATTTGTTCGATATGGTCCTCCATACTAGGTGTTGGCATATCCTTTTCCCTCTCTTTCCTTTTCTTACTCTCTAGTTTACTACAAGCTTGCCTTAAAAGTTAACTGAAAATACATATGCCAGAAAAACAATACTTGTGCAACCTAAAAAGAACCAACTTCATATGTTGGCTTCCGTTTAGTTGGAAAATTTGTGGCGATGAAATTAAGGTATCGTTTTAAAATAAAGTATGCTTTATGCAAAGCAAGGGGGTGATTTCCGTTCCAGGCTACTCGCTTTCCTGTGGGCGAGCGTCGAGCCGCTTCCTCCGCTGCGCTCTGTGCAGGGTCTCGCCTGTCTCGCTTTCCCACGGGAGTCGAGTAGCCTTCCACTCCAATCAACAATAGTGTAGCGCTATTATAAATTTCTTGCATTTCAAAAGTGAACACTTTGGGTACTCATCATTTTCGAAAATCGCGAGTAAAGCAGCTCATCAGACGCCCCCTGGAAGCTCTGCTCTGTGCGAAAGCCAAGCGTCAGCAACAAAGCGCCCAGTCTCCACTACAATCAACTATACACATAGCGTTTATTTTCTGGCATTTTACTCTATTTTATTGAGATAAAACGAAACATTAGCAATTAGTTTTATCTGTGCGAAAGCGCAGCGACAGCAACAATTAGTTTTATCTGTGCGAAAGCGCAGCGACAGCAACAATTAGTTTTATCTGTGCGAAAGCGCAGCGACAGCAACAAATTAGTCGCGAAGGCGGAATGTGAACGAAGTGGCAGCGGCAATAATAGCGGAGGAACCGGTCAGTCACTTCCCCACTGGAAAGCAAATAGCTTGGGACGGCAATCCACCCTCGCTTTGCCGTAAAAGATACTCTATTGACTCAATAGTTTTTAAAAACATGAAGAGCCAACTTCATATAGAAGTTGGCTCTTCCTTATGTCGAGGATGCTTATTTACCACATGTAATGCATGAATAATCTCTTTATTGATTCGTTCAATATTTTCAGGAGTATTCATCATTCTAAATGCTTCATCTCGGGTTTCCATAGATGTAACATACTTGCTAGGCAATGCATTTAGTGTAAGTGCCACTGTGTCAAGTTCACAGATTTCACATTTACAAAATGTTTGATATTCCGGTCCTCGTAGTAGAAAACTTACTAAACCACGTACAATTTCCTCTGTAACATTTACTAAAATAGGATCTGACATATTCAAACCTTCGCCTCATTTTTATTTAATTGTTACATTATTCCTGAAACCATAATAACGTTAACGAAGCTTTTTTTCAAGAATCGCTAGTAGCATCTATATCAAAACAAATTACTAGCTCCTTAGAATGATTTTATTTCCTACACCCTTCCTTCAGGTTATATCTTATTCACCATTTCTTAGTTTTGATTAATCGCAATGAGTTAAACACAACTAGTAACGTAGCACCCATATCTACAAAGATCGCAATCCATAATGTTAGCCATCCCGGGATAACGAGTAACAAAGCAACTAATTTTAGGGCTAAGGCAAATATAATGTTCTCTTTTATGATGCGTAATGTTTTCCTACTTAAGCCAATCGTATAAGGTAGCTTCGTTAAATCATCACCCATTAATGCGATATCCGCAGTTTCTAGTGCTGCATCAGTCCCAGCACCTCCCATTGCAATACCGACATCGGCTGAGGCAAGTGCAGGTGCATCATTAACACCATCTCCTACCATCGCTACTGCACCATACTGCGCACGTAAATCTTTAATGGCCATTAATTTTTCTGCTGGTAATAAACTTGCTCGCACATCTGTCATATTTAAGGAAGTTGCAATTGCCTGTGCTGTTGGCTTTGCATCACCTGTTAGCATAACTTTATGTTTCACTTTTAAACCATTTAATTTATTCAACACTTCTTTACTTTCTTGTCGTAATTGATCAGCAATACCAATCATTCCTATAAACTGATTATTACTAACAGCTGCTACAACTGTTTTCCCCTGTTGTTGAAGTTTTTCAACCTGTTCTTTTACCATTTCATCAACAGTCGTTAATGTAGCAATCCATTTTAAGCTTCCTACATAGATTATTTGACCGTCTACTGTTGCGTAGGCACCCTTTCCTGTTACGGATTGAAAGTCTGTTGGTTTAAGTTCTGTTAAATTTTCCTCATGTAATGCCTGTAAAATTGCTTTAGCTAATGGATGCTGTGATTGCTTTTCAACGGCCGCTACTAGCTGTAAAACATAATCCTTAGACATATTTTGCGATGTAAAAATATCCGTTACAGCAGGTTGACCTTTTGTAAGTGTTCCTGTCTTATCAAATGCTATTGCTTCAATATGACCAAGTTGCTCTAAATAAATTCCGCCTTTAATAAGAACACCTTGTCTAGCTGCATTCCCGATTGCCGTAACAATAGCAACTGGTGTAGAAACGACTAATGCACATGGACAGCCTACAACGAGGACAGCTAATCCTTGGTAAATCCAATGTTGCCAATCACCTATAAATAAAGGAGGGATAACAGCTACAAGTAAAGCTACAATCATAATTGCAGGCGTGTAGTATTTCGCAAAGCGATCAACGAATTGCTGCGAAGGTGCTTTTTCTGCCTGGGCTTCTTCAACTAGATGAATGATTTTAGCAATTGTTGTGTCCTCTACTCGCTTTGTCACACGAACCTCTAGGGCACCTTCTTCATTTAATGTTCCTGCAAATACTTCGTCATCGACTGTTTTACTGACCGGAATAGATTCACCTGTTATCGCAGCCTGATTCACTGCTGACAATCCACTAACTACAATTCCGTCCATAGCGATCTTCTGACCAGGTTTAACGATTAAAATGTCACCAATCTCAATCTCCTCCGTTGGTAACTCCATCTCATGGAAATGTTCTCCATGTGCTCGCTTTATCGTTGCTGTTGGTGGAGCTATATCCATTAGCTGACGAATTGATTGACGCGCCTTATCCATTGAATACGCTTCAAGTGCTTCACTTACAGCGAATAAAAAGACAACTACAGCGGCTTCTTCCCATTCTCCTATAATGGCTGCACCAATTACCGCAATGGTCATCAGCGTCTTCATATCAAATTCAAAGCGCGCTAGATTGCGGAAACCTGTTTTGAAAATGCCAATTCCTCCAACTAGAATCGCGATAATAAACATCCCAATAGTGAGTGGCTCAGTTTCACTTCGCATTGCTCCAAACACATATCCTAGTACTATGAATAGCAAGGAGATTCCAGCTAATATATTTTCTGTTTTTCGATAAAAAGGTGTTGATTTTTCAATGGTTCTTACTGTTGATTGGGAAACTTTTATGCCATCGAAAGCACCTGCTTCTTCAAGCTGATCAACGTCAATATTACCAATAACCATTATTTTAGAAGCACCAAAATTCACTTGTGCATCCTGGACTTCGGGAATAGCCTTCACATTTTTTTCGAATTTAGCTGCACAGCTTGCGCAGGATAAGTTTTGTAGCCTGTATTCTTGTTTAGTTGGTGTCGCTGTCATTTACAATCCCCTCTTTCACATGTTCATAGGCAATCGTTACAATTTGATACACATGCTCATCAGCTAAAGAGTAGTACACTTGCTTTCCTTTCCGATATGATTTCGCTAAATTATTATCTTTCAAATATCGTAAATGATGCGATGCCGTTGCTACTGAAGAGCCGATAATGGAAGCAACATCGCAAACACATAATTCAGCTTTGACCGTTAAGGCATACGCAATTTTAAGTCTTGTTTCATCAGATATTGCCTTTAAAAATTTTGCTACACCTGATAGATCTGGCATTTGCTGTTGTACCTTGATGACAGCTTCTTCATGAACATGTGTTATTTCACATACTTCTTTTGCCATTTTTTCATCACCTCATTCAAATGTTTGTTTGATTGTTTTCAATATAACATAATATTCCATCATATTCAAATGAATATTTGAATGTAAATGATTTATATCACAGCTTTAGAAAATATCTATATATACAAGTAAAAAATCTAGCACTTCAATTAAATTGTTTCAAACCCATTTAAAACAAAAAAATTCCTTTCTACTCGAAAATAGAAAGGAATTTTTATTGTCATAATATAAAAACGCATTTAATTCTTATAGCCATTCACCCTATTTGGCTTTTAATCGCAACGTCTTACCTTTAATATCTTCTTTTCTCACAAACGTTTGATGATAATCTCCATTAGCCCAATCCATTACTTGATCTTGATACCATGCTGATTTTACATGTCCACTCTGTCCGGGACCAACAATATGATAGGCTGAACTTAAATCGCCAACGTCAACAACAAAGCGCCATGATGCGCCATGATTAACATTTCCAGCTAAGTCATTATCAGCAGCCTGAACAGTAACCTTTGAACCACCAATAGGAATCTTTTTAGCATTAAAATATGCTGCAAGAATCGGTGAAGCTTTATCTAATGTATGGTCAAAGGTAAGCTGATGGAAGTTACCCCATTTCCATTTTGATACGTTTTTGCCGAATTGATCTTCTATTTGTGCGACAGTGAGCTCTAACGCCTTGTAAACTGTTGCATCTACACCACCCTGCTCATCAATCCATATGCTGTTCTTACCGGCATAAGCTGTACGTAAAAGCTGGTCTGTAATATTAAATTTCCCATACATTAATTCATACATATCTTCTGGCATCTGATCCTTAAATAACACTTCCTGTAACTTTTCCATTAATGTATGGAAAACTAATGGCGCCCCTGAATCCTTTGCATCTACCATGTCCCAATTCTCTAATAATTTAATTACATCTTTATATTTCCCATTCTGATCTTGTGCTTTTATTGATGTTAATAAATAGGGTAAAAACTCACGAGCATATAAGTTATGCTGATCCATTTGTAATTTCTTTATGTCTTCCACCGTTAAAGAGTCATTCGCCGCTAAAACTTCCTTAATCCGTTCAAAACGATAAGGCTGTGCCCAGAAATCTGTTATATGATAAGGATATTCTTCCCCAATAACTTCATTATTCGCTGTTGCAATAAAGCCTTCATCTGGGTTTACTACAGTCGGAAGCTCATCCCACGGGATAAAGCCCTCCCACCCGTAGTCACTAGAATCACCTGGTACCGGCAGTTGCCCGTCCCCTTGTTTACGAATCGGAATTTGACCATTCGCTTTATACGCAATTGTGCCATCCTTTGATGCAAAAACGAAATTTTGAGCAGGTGCCTTAAAATCCTCTAATGCTTTTTCAAATTCACCCCAGGATTTTGACTTATTAAAGCCTAACACTGCACGAAGTTCTGTCGTTGGTTGCAGTGCCGTCCACTGCATCGAAAACTGTGCTGTAGGCTCCGTATCTTTAAAAGCTAAATCAGTCATGATTGGACCGTGACGTGTGACAACGACATTAAAATCTACCGTTTCTCCGTCCTTTACCTTTATCGGTTCATTACGCACCTCTGCTTGCTCCCACTTACTATCATAGCGGAACTGTGTCGGATTATTCGGATTAGGTATTTCAATATATAAATCCTGTACATCAGGTCCAACATTTGTTACACCCCATGCAATGTTATCGTTGTGACCTAAAATAATGCCCGGGACACCCGCAAAAATTACGCCACTCACATTTTGCTCAGGAGATTGCAGATGCATTTGATACCAAATAGATGGTGTACTCAGCCCTAAATGTGGATCATCTGCTAAAATTGGCGTACCGTTTTTTGTTTTCTTCCCCGATACAACCCAGTTATTACTGCCGTTAAATTCATTTGGCAACAGCTCTGTCTTAAAATGCCCTGCCACTGCTACGGGATTGTCTTTATTTGCCGTAATAATAGATGAAGCGTTTTCAGGATACTTTATAAATAATTCTTTAGCTTTTTCTTCACCAAAGTTTTGTAAAGCCCAATGACGGAACGCAAGCGTATTCCAATTACCCCCTAAATCATAGGCCATATATTTACCAATAGTAAGAGAATCTACAACGGACCATTCCTCCGGTTCGTAGCCTAGTAATGCAAATTCATAGCTTAATGTATTATTTTCCTTAGCCTGTGTAATAAAAGCATTGACGCCATCTGCAAACCACTCAAGTACCTGTCTACTTTCTGTATCATAGATAGATAATGATTTTTCAGCTGCCTCACGCAAGCTAAACGTTCGGAAATGTTTGTCAGTATCAATAGTTGCCTCACCGATTATTTCCGACAAACGACCACTAGCTTGTCTTCGCGCTAAATCCATTTGAAACAGTCGATCTTGCGCTTGAACATAGCCTTGTGCACGATACAAATCTGCATCTGTCTTTGCAAAAATATGAGGGATACCCTTGTCATCCCTTGTGACAGTTACATCTTCATCTAGCACACTCAACGAAAGCTCTCCATCAATTACCGGTTTTGATTTATTCATAAACCATGTAAATCCAATAAATGCAACAATAGCTACTACAGCTAAAAATCCCGCTATAGCCAGTAGCCACTTTTTCCACGTAAACTTTCTCATATCCTGCCCCCCCTTTTTGCAATATATTCTTTTACCCGCTTTCAAATCCTTTAAAAAGTAACTTCTTTAAAGCAGGTGTCATTAATTGCGTTGCAGTAAAAAAAATCGTATCTCCTTTTAGAAAATACGATTCTTAAAACCTAGTTATTTAGCTGTAATTCAATCGGACAATGATCACTGCCCATAATATGTGAATGAATGCTAGCTTCATTTATGTTGTTCTTTAGTCTCTCAGAAACAATAAAGTAGTCAATACGCCATCCGATATTACGCTCGCGTACTTTATTCATATAAGACCACCATGTATAGTGATCTGTTGTATCTGGATACATGTAGCGGAATGAATCTACAAAACCACTTACCAATAGCTCCGTCATTTTTTCACGTTCTTCATATGTAAAACCTGAATTACCAACATTAGACTTCGCATTTTTTAAATCAATGTCCATATGTGCAACGTTTAAATCACCGCAGTAGACTATAGGCTTCTTACAATCTAACTCTTTTAAATATAACGCTAATCGATCCTCCCACTCTAAACGAAGAGGTAGTCTAGCTAAATCACGCTGTGAATTCGGGGTATAAACATTCACTAAGTAAAAATCTTCATACTCTAGTGTAATAATTCTGCCCTCTCCCTGCGATTCATCGTCACCAACACCATAACGTACTGCAAGTGGGGTATGTTTTGTAAAGATCGCTGTACCTGAATAACCTTTCTTCTCTGCATAATTCCAATATTGCTCATATCCCTCAAGAGAAATCTCCACTTGTTCAGCCTGACACTTTGTTTCTTGAATACAGAAAAAATCTGCATCTACATAATTGAAGAAATCTAAAAACCCTTTTCCTAGGCAGGCTCTAATTCCATTAACATTCCATGATATAAACTTCATTTTTTTGTTTCACTCCTCAAAAAAACGCCCTCCACTATTAGCGAAGGGCGTAGTATCCTATAAGTCGTCACCAACGATTTTTACTTCTGTTTCTAAGTCGATGCCAAACTTTTCTTTCACTACTCGTTGTACCATTTGGATTGTTGCAATATAGTCAGTAGCCGTTGCATTACCTTTATTAACAATAAAGCCTGCATGCTTCGTTGATACTTCTGCATCACCTACGCCTTTTCCTTGTAAGCCACTATCTTGAATAAGCTTGCCAGCAAAGTGACCTGGTGGGCGTTTAAAAACACTTCCTGCAGATGGGTATTCTAACGGTTGCTTAGATTCTCGCTGAAACGTTAAATCAGCAATTTTTGCATCAATTTCTTCCTGTACACCTTTTGCTAATTGAAATTCTGATGATAATACATAATACCCCTTCTTCGCAATGATACTATGACGATAACTAAGTTCAAGTTCATCTTTCGATAATATTAAAATTTCGCCTTCTTTTGTTAATACTTTCGAAGAAATAATAATATCCTTAATTTCACCGCCATAAGCACCTGCATTCATTGCCATAGCTCCCCCAACTGAACCGGGGATACCACATGCAAATTCAAAACCTGTTAAAGATGCTGCCGCAGCCAGTTTTGATACATCCTTAATAAGCGCACCACTTTGCGCGTAAACATGGTCACCATTAATGCGAATCTCATCTAAAAATGAAAATGTAACAACAATCCCTCGATGACCGCCATCACGAACGACCATATTAGATCCATTACCTAACATTAATAAAGGTATATTATTCTTATGGGCATAGCGAATAACTGTTGCTGCCTCTTCCTCAGTTTCAACGAGAACGAAAACATCCGCTTTACCGCCTAATTTTGTCATAGTATATTGCTGTAATGATTCATTTAACTTAATATTGGCCGGATTAACGCTCTGTGCTAAATCCGCTGCCCATTGTTCTTTTGTCATGAGAGCTAATTCCTTTCTAACGTCCTTCTTACTCTACACTAGTATGGATTTAGAACCCCAATTTGACAAGTAAAATGAAGGTTCTTTTTTCTCGCCTTAACGGGTAGCGAGAGTCCCAGCAGAGATGATGAATAGAAAATTCATAGTCATTAGTATTACATATGTCCAATGTTTATCTATCCATCAAAAATTTCGAGATAGCCATCACAAAATTAAAGCCAACTCGATGCCCATGATTCGATATTACGAATTGCTCCTTCTAATGCCCAACCTTTATCCGTCAAAGAATACTCAACACGTACCGGTACCTCTGAATATACTTTTCGTTCAACAAGCCCTTCTTTTTCTAGCTCTTTTAAACGTTCGGATAATAAACGGCCGCTTACAGGTAATGAAGATTCTATTTCATTGAAGCGCTGTGGTCCGTCTAATAATTGATATAAAATTAGCCCTGTCCAGCGTTTCCCAATTAAATCCATTGCTTTAGCTAAACGAGGACATAAATTTGACTCATTCATTTTTTTCACCTCTTATGTACTCTATTGTAACGATTATTTTTAAAAAAGTAAATTTGAAGTAACTTATTTACTAACAATAATTTGTTTACTTTTATTAATTTAATTACTAATTGTAACCTATGGGCATTTTTGGATTTGATTTAGATTCAACGTTAAAGTACCTTATCTAACTTTGCCCTTATGCCATAGAAATTAGCAGTGACCGTTCAATTAGAGGTGAATAAGGATCATTTAATATCTGCAATGAAAATGGCAACTTACTTCTATATAGATGCGCATGATTTTATTATTATGACTCCTTCCATTGTGTATCTTAACAAAACTGTCTTACGGTTTAAGGTTTCATTTTAAACATTCACAAAATGAACTTTTTTCAATGTAATATTCTCTCATTTTTTCTAAAAACTCATTGAATATCTGAATTGTTTATTTTATTATTCTTGTAAGATATTGGTTCTTTTTCAACGGTGATTTTAGTCATTCAACTATTGGTTTTTCTGTACGACATATGAGGATATTTTCAGACATTAAACAATGGTCGCTGTTGCTAGGGTTTCGCCAAAAAACTTTATTTACGTCTACATATATTGAAAACCAGAAGATAAGAAGTTTGCTATATAGAGAGATTTAACTAATCACTTATGCCTCGGCATAATTGTAGCTGTCGCTACCGATAAACAACTTCTGAATTCTGTAACATCCGCCTTTATAACGACTTTAGGCACAATATTTCTTAGATTGGAGGCCATTTTATGGTTGGGTTTGATGAATTCTCTTTAGTACCTAGTTTTATTTCAATAATGTTTATTATCGTGTTCGGTATTATAGCATTTACTATTATTAAAAATATCTTACAATGGACGAAAAACAACAATGAACCATTATTAACAGTACCCGCTAAAGTCGTAACAAAACGTTCGAATACTAGTGGAGGTTCTGGTAACTCTAGTGCCTATACATCGTACTATGTAACGTTTGAAGTACAAAGTGGCGATCGTCTAGAATTAAAAATGAATGGTCGCAATTATGGACAGCTTGCAGAAGATGATTTTGGCCTATTGTCATTTCAAGGCACACGTTATCATGCATTTGAGCGACAAAAAAAGGAGAGTAGCGTTTAACAACGCACTCTCCTTTTAACATATCATTATTACTTAATTAAATATTTAGCAAAGCCGCCTTCAGTATCTCCTAAATATTCGATATTACTACCTGCAGGAATGGCCTTTTGTGCATCCTTAGCAGAGTTGTAAATTATTTTTGTATTGGCTGGGAACGGTACAAATGACCAGTTGTTATCCGCAGCAGGATTAATTGTTTTATTTTCCATAACGTAATCAATGACAGCTTGGCGATTTTCATAAGCATAGTTTGTTATGTTAGAGCCATCTGTATTTTTAAATGTGGTACCATAAGAACCACCCACGCGGTAATTATTCGTAATGATGATAAATTCCTGATTTAAATCGATTGGTTTACCGTTGTATTGTACGTTTTTAATACGATTTGCTTTTTTATCTTTCAGAATACCTCGACTATCATATTTCGCCGGAGATGTTACATCGATTTGATATGTTAAACCATCTAATACATCAAAATTATAAGAACGTGCTTCTGGGTCAATAATATTTTGTTCTTCCGTTTTATTTGGATCAATTGTTGCAAAAATACCAGCAGCCATTTCTAACCATTCAACTGCTTGTGCACCTGTTACTTTAATCGTTGCAACAGTATTATCGTAATAATAGATGTCTGCCATATTTTTAATCGCAAGCGGACCTACAGGAATGTTTGTGTAATCTGTAGGGTTATTGCGGGAGCCTGCCTTGAAAGGAGCACCGGCAGAAAGTATTGGTGTGTTTTCATCAGCAGTACCTTTTAACTCTTTTTCAATAAACCATTTTTGAGCTTGTGTCACAATTTGAATAGAAGGATCATCTTGAACCATCGAGAAGTAGCTTTGAATTGGTGCCGTTGTCTCACCAACAGGCTGACGTATATATTTTAACGTACCTTCATGCGCTTCTTTAATTACATTTAAAACTGTTTTAGATGGTTGTAAGCCTTCTTGTTTAATAGAACGGATAGAGCCTTGCCCATTCACTACAACCCATTTAGAGCCTTGTTGTTCTAGTTTTAAATCAATGACTCCAAGATAGCTACCATAGCTTCCTGCCATTACAGTAGGTACTCCGTTTATTGTCCCTTTTTCTTGATCAACATTTTTAAGATTTTTATAGTCACCAGGGAATGTTAAATGAGAGTGACCTGTAATTAAAGCGTCTACCCCTTCAATCTCAGAAATTTGGTATCCTACGTTCTCGTTACCTTTTACGTAAGTATCCTCACCAATACCTGAGTGAGAAAGTACCACAATTACGTCTGCACCTGCTTTTTGCATTTCTGGTACAACCTCTTTCACCGCTTCAACTGGTTCTTGCATTTCTACTTTGCCTGCTAAATGAATAGCATCCCATTCAACAATTTTCGTAGGTACGATACCTGTAACGCCAACTTTAAGTGTGTGCTTTTTACCTTTATTGTCGACAACCTCTTTATCAAGAATTACATAAGGTGTATACATACGCTCTTTTGTTTTAGCGTCGTAGGTGTTTGCATTTACGACTGGATATTTTGCATCATTTAATACTTCATCTAAAAACTCTAAACCATAGTTGAACTCATGGTTCCCTAAAGTTCCACCATCATATTTCAGCGCATTTAGTGCTGCAATCGCTGGATGAACTTCACCTGGCTTTAAAACGCTCTCCAACGCTTTATAAGATCCAAGTGGCGTTCCTTGAATTAAATCGCCATTATCAAATAATAATGTGTTTGGATTCTCAGCACGGGCTTGTTCAATTAATGTTGCTGTGTTTGCTAAACCTATATCAGCTGATTCAGTATCTAAGAAATAATTATAATTTGCAAGGTTTGTATGAATATCTGTTGTTCCTAAAATTTGAAGATCTACTTTAGTTGTAGTTGTAGGTAATTTGTATTCGGCTACAAATCGTTCAATAATACTTTGCATTTGCTCAGTTGTTACATAATCATCAGGACGAATTGTGTTATCTTCAAAGCCTTGTAATATGTTTGCAGCAACAGCATTTGCTATATCTTGCTTATGTGTTGTTGCAATTTGAGCTGCATCTTTAAATTGATCTAGTACAGAAAGCGGAGCGTTTTCATTGACTAATCCACGAGCAGAAATAACAAATGCTTGTTGACGTGTCAATTTATCATTTGGGCCAAACAATGTCGCAGTTTTACCTTTAATAAGCTTCAATTCTACTGCTTTTTCTACATACGGGGCTAAATCCTTAGAGACGTCAGTAAAGGCAACTTTGGAACCATCACCTAGCTCTACATTCAAGCTTTCTACTAATTCTTTCACATAATTCCCGCGTGTTACATCGTTTGATGCAGCATTGGCGGATAGTCCAAATGGTAAGACCGTGAATAGAACAAGTAACATAGCCAAGAATTTAGTCATTAATTTCTTGTTCATGAAACACCCTCCTTAAAAATCTAATATTTTCCTACGATTCCTATTATATTATACTAATCGCTTTATTAACTGAACGAATAGTCCTAATTGTATGTATTTTTAACCAAATAGCAAAACACTTTACTCAAAAACGATAGATTAATATCATTTCATAGTTATTCACACAACGTGATGTTATTAAATGTAAATTAACAATAAGCCCATAATATCAATATTTTAGACCTCTTCATCATTACCATACCTCTAAGAAAGCCATAAAAAAAGTTCTCTCAGATTAGAGAGAACTTTTATTAAAAAATACTTTATTATGCATTTACAGTTTGTAAAGATTGAGCTACTTTTTTAACCGCTTCTAGGCCATTTGCAATAATTTCTTGTGCTTTATCTTGTGACGCGTTATGACCTTCAATGATAACCTCTTCGATAATTTCCATACCGAACATGCCAACAACATTTTTAATGTAGTTAACTGACATTTCCATTGGTTGTGCTTCAGGTGCAGAATAGTAACCACCACGGGCATTTAAAATAACTACCTTTTTGTCAGTCATTAAGCCTTCTAATTGACCGTTTTCATTATATTTAAATGTATAACCAGCTTGGAATACATAGTCAATGAAAGTTTGTAATTTCGCTGGGATTGTTAAGTTCCAAAGCGGGAAAGCAAATACAACAACATCAGCTGCAGTTAAAGCATCCATAGCTTTTTGTTTTGCTGCTAAAAGACGTGATTCAATGTCAGTTAACGCTTCGCCGCTTTGAACTTTACCAAAAGCATTGAAAAGATCTTGACCGAAATAAGGCATATCTTCTGCAAATACGTCAAAAGTCGTTACATCTACACCTTGTACATTTTCCATAAATGTGTCATACATTTTTGTTGAAATACCATCTGGTCGGTTGTTAGCTTTTACTACTAATACATTCATTATATAAATTCTCCCTTAAAACCAAAGTTTAATATCTCGAATTCAAGATATATAAGTATATTAAAAAAATTTACGAAAAAAGTCAACGTTAGTAGACTCAGACTTTTGACCGAAATATAGTTGATTTAATATTTACACCATAACGTAAGGTTGTTTTCCATTCCAACTGAACGTTTTGTTGCTGTCGCTTCGCTTTCGCACAGATAAAAACATTTGTTGCTGTCGCTTCGCTTTCGCACAGATAAAAACATTTGTTGCTGTCGCTTCGCTTTCGCACAGATAAAAACATTTGTTGCTGTCGCTTCGCTTTCGCACGGATAAAAACATTTGTTGCTGTCGCTTCGCTTTCGCACAGAGCAAAGCTTCTTGGGGGCGTCCGATGAGCCGCTTTAGGCTCTTATCTGTGACGATTTGACCCCAAGGAGTCGCCCAATCTCCATTCCAATCATCTTTGCCACACGATATGCGTACCGTGTTTCGAGGTCCTAACCTGAATGTTGTTATAGTCAGATCGCCTTCCTTCTCAAAGTGACCAGATTCTATTAAAACTTACCTTCAGAATTAAAATTTACAACTATCATCAGTACAAACTCCTCCATCTTCTGAGCCTGCCATCTTTAATCCTGGTAGTAAGCCCTCTTCCTCAGCCACTTTACGTAAAGTTTCTTCAAATACTTCTTGAGGTTGTGCCCCAGAAATACCGTACTTACGATTTAACACAAAGAACGGTACCCCCCTTACGCCAAGCTGTAGCCCTTCTTGTATATCAGTCTCTACGTCTATTTTAAAATCATCGTTAGATAGAACCTTTGCAACTTCTTCACGGTTCAGACCTACTTGCTCAGCAATATCGATTAATACATCATCTTGACCAATACGCTTTGCTTCAATAAAATAACTGGATAATAGTGCTTCGACAAGTGCTGTAATATCGCCTTGTTGTTGTGCCCATTTTACTAGACGATGCGCCTTTAATGTATTTTCCTCCATTGAATTATCAAAGTTAAAATCTAGACCAACTTCTTTAGCGCGAGCAACAACACCTTGCGTCATTTCCTTCGCTTTTTCTAGCGACATTCCATACTTTTTCGCCAATGCCTCATACGTAGACACATTCGTATCCACGGGTGTTGTTGGGTCAAGCTGATAGCTTTTATAAACGAGCTCTACCTGCCCTGCATAACCCGTATCCTGAATCGCCTGCTCTAGTTGCTTTTTACCGATATAACAAAATGGACATACATAATCTGACCAAATTTCAATTTTCATAAGTAGTCACACTCCCTTTGCTACATTGTAGCGATAGTAAATATAGCAAGGCAATTTTTAAGCTTCATTGCATAAATTTTCAAATCAATCTACATACTGTACGTAAAAACAATGTGAGGGTTATGTATGACACAATCTCTTTGGCTCGGAACAATTAATCCCATTTCGCTACCATCGCTCCCTGCATCAACAACTTGTGATGTATGTATAATTGGTGGAGGATTGACTGGACTATATACAGCATATGTCTTAGCAAAATCAGGAGTAGATGTGGTCTTACTTGAAGCAAATTCCCATATCGGCCATGGTACAACTGGTAATTCAACAGGAAAATTAACTGCACAGCATAGCTTAGTTTATGCCAACCTTATTGAAAAACTTTCTGTTGATGAGGCACGACTCTATTATCAGCTCAACCAAATAGCTGTAGAGAATGCATTACAATTACTCCCTAAAGAAAGTATTCAACAAGTAGATTCCTTGCTTTATTGCCAAACAAAAGAAGGCTATGCCCAATTATTAAAAGAATGGAATGCCTATAAAGTATTAAATATTAAGGCAAAAATTACTTCTGATACAGAGCTTCCCTTCCCAGTTACAAAAGCACTTAGTATGTCCCAGCAGGCTCAAATACACCCTGTAGAAGCTTGTAATTTCCTTGTAAAAGAAGCATTATCAATGGGCGCAAAAATCTACACAAATACCCGTGTTCAGCAATTAAATATACCTCAGAATAGCTTACATACCGAAAACAATATGTCGGTTCAATACAACAAGCTTATTTTGTGCACACACTATCCAATCGAAGCCTTTAGAGGACTTCACCTTTTTAAACTTTCTAATAGTCGTTCCTATATGGTTGCTAGTAAAATTACCGATACACTACAAGGTCAATATTTATGCGTAGATAATCCAACTCGCTCTATTCGGACAGCTACTATTAACAACGAGCACTATCTAGTGTTAGGCGGCGCTAATCATATTGCAGGTGAAACGACTAATACGGAACCCTATTATGAGGCCATTCAAAATGAAATGAAGGCACATTTCGATCAAGAGGCAGTCTATCGCTGGTCCGCACAGGACATTGAAACACCTGATATGGTCCCTTATGTTGGCAGAATTACACCATCATTGCCTAATGTTTTCATTGCAACTGGCTATCGAAAATGGGGAATTTCCAATTCTTTTGTAGCGGGGGATATTTTATCATCCCTAATAACAGGAGCAAGGAATGAGGAGGGTGCCGTACCCCTTTATTCTCCAGCACGCACGAAATTTGGAGCTCAGTTTATGCAAATGCTAAAGGTAGGAGGATTTGTAGCAAAGGAGTTCGTAGCGGGTTATGTAAAACACGCAAATACACCAACTTGCACGCATTTAGGTTGTAAAACAAAATGGAATGAAGCCGACGAAACATGGGATTGTCCGTGTCACGGCTCTCGTTATAATGCAAAAGGAGAAGTTCTTGAAGGTCCTGCTGTACACTCATTAAAACTAGATTAAAAAAAGAGGTTGCCTTTTTCAAGGCAACCTTTCCTCATTATTTCAATGCATCCGTTAAAACTGGAACGATTTGTTTTTTACGAGATACAACACCTGGTAAAAGAACGCGATTATTCACAAGCTCCGCGCCAAATCCTTTTGCTGCAGCCTCTGCTACTTGTCCAACTGCAACTGCTGTTGAATCATTGTTTAAAATATCTGTTACAACAAAGAAAAATAAATCTAAACCATTTTCCGCAACATTTTTATTTAATAAAATTTCTAATTCCTCTTGGCGACCAAGTACATCGTTAATATCGACAGCGTTTACTTGAGCTACTACAGATTTATATTCACCGAATTGGAATTCTTTTGCATCTAATGATAAAAGATCTTCTAATGATTTATCTGAAAGGTCAGCGCCTGCTTTAAGCATTGCTAAACCGTATTCAGCGGCATCAACACCTGCAATTTTCGCTAGCTCCTCACCAGCTTTTACATCTTGCTCAGTGCAAGTTGGTGATTTGAATAATAATGTATCAGAAACGATAGCAGAAAGCATTAATCCAGCAATGTTTGCAGGAATTGCTACGCCATGCTCTTTGAAGATTTTATTTAAAATCGTTGCAGTACAGCCTACAGGTTCTGCACGGTAGTATAGTGGATCAGCCGTTTGGAAGTTGGCAATACGGTGATGATCAATAACCTCCGTAATTTGTACCTCTTCAATGCCATCAGCAGATTGCTGGAATTCATTGTGGTCTACAAGGATTACTTTTTCTGCTTCTCCAACTACTGATGAAATTAAACGAGGTGCCTCAAAGCCGAATTTATCTAAAGCAAATTGAGTTTCGTTATTTACTTCTCCAAGGCGTACCGCTTCAGCATCAACGCCAATTTGCTGTTTTAAATATGCATATACAATTGCAGATGTAATTGTGTCTGTATCTGGATTTTTATGACCAAAAACTAAAACTTTACTCATTGAAATTATTCCTCCTAAATGGCAATAACATTTATATTTTATTTTACCATACCTTATGAGCAAACATGATATAAAGTGAAAGTTTATCTATAAAGGATCTACTACCAATATTGAGCCTCGCATAATTGCGTTCGGAATCGGCAAGGAGTGACAATCGTCAGAGGCTTTAGATCAACAAATGTTTATTGCGCGAAAGTGTAGCAGCAGTAGCGGATGTTTTGGACAACCGCTGAAAGAAGTTAAAATTTACTATTATAAAATAGTTGATCTCTTACTTACCTTCCCTACCATAAAAGAAGCTACAAAAGTCGGAAACTCTAGGAGATTACTTGTGTCGAAATCTATGTCATGTGAATTAGTTGGACGCCCAGAGGAAAGCGCACAGCATGAACGGAAATCAACCTCACTTCACGGTGGCAATCACAAAAATCACCCATTATGATGTTCATCACCAAAAGTTGTAGATGACTTTTGTTAAAACGTCTACTATGTAAATAGTTGACCTTCGTTCCGACTGGGCGACTCCTCGGGGATCAGCGTCACAGATGAGACCCTGGAGCGAGCAACGCGAGTGAAGCGGCTCATCGGACGCCCCCAGGAAGCTCTGCTCTGCGCGAAAGCGAAGCGTCAGCGGCAAAGCGCCCAGTCGGAACGGAAATCAACCACATGTTTTGGTGATGATCCAATTATGAGTTATTAATGAATTTAATATATTTATCTGTTAATAACATCCTATTTATAACACTTAATGATAATAATACGTAGTTTATAAAAAAGATTTACTATAAATAGATATATAGTTGTGTTTTCATATTTAAGAAACCATAATTTTATGCTATTATCAGGTAGTCTATATATATATTAGGATATACAGGAAATGGGGATCACGATGACAAAGAAGATGGAAAAAAAGTATATTCCTTTAGCAAATTATTTTGAAGTAGCTTTACAACAAGAAATTACTTTATCATTTAGCGAACTCGAAAACATTATGGGACAAGCCTTGCCAAATGCAGCTTACTTGAATAGGAGCTGGTGGAAGAAAACAAAGCCCCCTCTCTCTCACTATTTGTCATGGACAAATGCAGGCTACTATGTCATTGATGTTAAACTCGGTACCAGTGTATCTTTCTCGCGTACACAAATGAAGACTACGAGTAATATTTCTAAAGATGACGAAAACCCATCTGCATACATAATTCGAGCAATTGAAGCATCAGATGCCAGATCTTTTATTCATTTGCAAGAAGAAATTTTCCAACAAACTGACTTCATGTATAACATGGAAAATGAATTGGACCTCACAGTTCAACAGCTTCGTAAAGATTTAAGCAATTGGAAACAATTAAAAAACCGTACAATTTTACTTTGTATATTAAATGGTAATTTTGCTGGTTATGCCGTTATCCATGGCTATAAACATTCTAAAACTAAGCATGTTGCATCAGTGCGCCTAGCTGTTAAGAAAGAGCATCAACGACAAGGTATTGGTTCCGAGCTGATGAAAGCAGTTGAACAATGGTCTAAACAGCGGGATATTTCGCGCTTAGAAGCATCTGTTATGGAACATAATGAATGTGCTTTACAACTGTTTAAAAAATTAGATTTTCAGCAAGAAGGTATCCGACAAAACGCTATTAAATTAAATGGTACCTTTTTTAACGAATATAGCTTAAGTAAAATTTTATAAGCTTCTTTTTCAAGGATGTCTAAAACTTATTTGGACATCTTTTTTATGTGTAGCCAGATTTTTCGTTTTCCACGCGTTGTAAAACGTTTAGAAAACTTGCTTCTCTCTTGCTGCATCTAAAAATAACAAATTATTTTCTAATTGCTCATATGATTGCTGGTATTTCTCATATTGTGCTTTATCCTGACTAACCATTTCCTCAATTAGCGCATGTAAAAACGAAAATACTACTGGAATAACATCCAATGAAGATTGCTTTTTCAGACTTAGAGTAAATAATGCACTTGCATATTCCCGAATAGAAGACAACGCCGAACCAGTAATAGCAATAATTTTAGCTTTTTTCTTCTTGGCAATTTCTACAATCGATTGAATGTCGTTTGAATACTTGTCCCCTGCAAAAACTATTAATGTTGTCTGCTCTCCCATACTGTTAATTTGTTGTACGATATCGTCGGATTCTGAGCGAAGCTGTTTTACATTTGGACGTAAAGTTTTCATTGTATACGATAACCAATTTGCAATGGACGCAGCTTGACGAGTACCTAAAATATAAACGTTCTCTGCTTCATGCATCCACTTTGAGCTTTTTTGAAGCATATTATCGTTAATCAAATGAATCGTCTCTTGAATATTTTGAATATCGCGTTGCATCACCTTACCAAATCTCGGAATATCCCGCTTGCTTGAAAAATATGTAGGTTGAAGACTCTCACCACCATTTTGAGCCATTAAATAGCTTCTAACCTTGTCCTGGAGCTCTACATAGCCCATCAAATCCATCGCATAACAGAAACGAATAACTGTTGATTCACTAACATTTGCCTGTCTACCAACTTCTGCTGCTCCATTACCAATTACAACTGTAGGGTTACTCATAACAAATTGTGCAACTTTACGCTGGCCTTTTGATAGCCTAACAAATCTTTTTTCTATTTCTTCTTTAATGCTCATTTCTAACAACCTTTCTTTCAATGAAATTATCACGAACGGAGATTGTTTCCTACTGACTCTAAATTCGGATCAATTATGCCTCGACATAATTGTTGCTGTCGCTTCGCTTTCGCACAGAAAACATTTGTTGCTGTCGCTTCGCTTTCGCACAGAAAACATTTGTTGCTGTCGCTTCGCTTTCGCACAGAAAACATTTGCTGCTGTCGCTTCGCTTTCGCTAGATAAACAATGCATCCGTAATCGGCTGAAGGCTTTAACTTCTTTCATCGGGCGTTTAAATACATGTATGTGTCGCTACGCTTTCGGTACGGAAAATAATTGCTGAAAGAAGTTAAAAATACAGTATCACGATTACAATCTGAATACAATGACTTTTCTGAAAAATCTTCAATGCTTTAACTCGCTAATATAAAAGAGACAAAAAATTGTTCTATTATCAATAGTTTATCGCTGAATTAACCTAGGACAAGAATTGATTTCCGTTGCGACTATAAGCTTTCATAGCGAAGCTCGCTCCAAGGTTGCATCTGTAGCCACGGGTATTACCAATAAACCCCTAGCCTGCAATCAATTGATCCACGTACTATACGTTTTTTAACCAAATGTCATCCCCATTTTCAGTAACGAACCTTATTTTGTGATTTTAACAGATTTTTAAAAATATTTGAATAAAAATTAATAACCTCTAATTTTTATGTATATCAATTAATAAAAATGTCTTGGATTATAGTTCATCCAAGACATGATTATTTTTGTTATTCTAATTCAATTTGTTTCGTTTCTCGACCTAAGAATATTACCCCAACAACACCGATAATAATCGCTCCACAGAAAATAGCAAAAATAAAACCAATATCATAACCTGCTGTTAATAAAGAGCCTACTAACAAAGGTCCAAAAATACCACCGATGCGCCCAACAGCTGCTGCCATCCCTGCACCCGTTCCACGAATAATTGCAGGATACTGCTCTGGTGTATAAGCATAAAGCGCACCCCATGCCCCTAAGTTGAAGAACGATAAAAACATCCCAGATGTTAATAGCACTACTAGTGTTTCCGCATTACCAAAAATGAACGCACTTACTGCCGTACCAATTAAATAAGAAACAAGTACAAACTTCCTTCCGAATTTTTCTATAAACCAAGCAGCTGTAAAATAACCTGGTAGCTGCGCAAGCGTCATAATGAGAACATATTTAAAGCTCGTAATCATATCAAAGCCTTTACCAACCATAACACTCGGTAGCCATAAAAACATACCGTAATACGAGAAAACAACCGTAAACCATAGCACCCATAACATAACTGTCGAGCGTACATATTTTTTCGACCATACTTCTTGAATATTTTGCATAACTCTACGTTTCTTAGACGCAGCCTTTACAGTAAATTGTGGTGAATCTGGCAAGTTCCAACGAAGATAAATTGCATATATTGCCGGAATTGCTGTTAACAATAAAGCACTACGCCATCCCCATGAAGGAATAACAAAATACGATATCAATGCAGCAATTAACCACCCCGCCGCCCAAAAACTTTCTAGCAAAACAACTACGCGCCCACGCTCTTTAGCTTCTACACTCTCAGAAACTAACGTCGACGCCACTGGCAATTCTCCCCCTAGCCCCATACCTACTAAAAAGCGTAGTGTCATAAAAGCAGCTAATGTAGTAGTAAATGCAGACAAGCCACTCGCAATCGAAAATAATACAAGCGTCCACATAAAAATTTGTTTACGTCCCACTTTATCGGCAAGTACGCCGAAAACAAGAGCACCTACAGCCATACCAATTGAGTTTATGCTACCAATCCAACCCGACTGACTTGGCGTTAATCCCCAATCAGCTGCTAATGCTGCAATAACGAACGATAATATTCCTACGTCCATTGCATCGAAAAGCCAGCCTACTCCCGCTACCCCCAAAAGCTTATTACGCGAAATAGATTGTTGAAATTTATCTGTTGATACTGTATTGATCGTCATTTTAACCACCTGTCTTTACACTTGACTTTACACTATAAGTTTACTATACAGTTGTTTCAAGAAAGTGACAAGCAAAAATTCAAATTACCGAATTGTTTAGACAATTTATGAAATTCTATTGAAAACATAGGGCAATTTGCGTTAAAATGTCTTTTATACAAAAACAACTGTTCTTCCTATAAGAACAAAAGGAGATCTAAACGTTATGTGGAAAGGCCTAATTGAGGAATATAAACAATTTTTACCCGTAACAGAAAATACACCTGCTCTAACTTTAAACGAAGGCAATACGCCTCTTATACATTTAGTAAATCTATCTAAAAAACTAGGCATTGAGCTTTATGGAAAAATTGAAGGTGCAAATCCAACTGGTTCCTTTAAAGACCGTGGTATGGTGTTTGCCGTTGCAAAAGCGATTGAAGAAGGTAGCAAATGCGTTATTTGTGCTTCAACTGGTAACACATCAGCCGCAGCAGCAGCTTATGCAACTCGCGCTGGAATCCAGTCCATAGTCGTTATCCCTAAAGGAAAAGTAGCCCTAGGTAAGCTTGCCCAAGCAACAATGTATGGTGCAAAGATTATCGAAATCGACGGTAATTTTGATGATGCATTAAATATTGTCCGTCAAGTAAGTGAAACAACTCCAGTGGCACTTGTAAACTCGGTAAATCCATTCCGCATCGAGGGGCAAAAAACAGCCTCATTTGAAATTGTAGATGCTTTAGGAAAAGCTCCAGACTATCTTTGCATCCCTGTTGGTAACGCAGGTAACATTACTGCGTACTGGAAAGGCTTTAAAGAATACGATGCAGCAAAGGGTTCTGGTTTACCAAAAATGTTCGGCTTTGAAGCTAAAGGTGCAGCAGCAATTGTAAAAGGTGAACCTATTGCTAATCCTGAGACAGTGGCAACGGCTATACGTATCGGTAATCCTGCAAGTTGGAAATTTGCAGAAGCAGCACGCGATGAGTCTGGTGGTATTATTGACTCAGTTACAGACGAAGAAATTTTAGCTGCTTACAAATTAATTGCTGGCACTGAAGGAATCTTCGTTGAACCAGGTTCAGCTGCATCATTAGCTGGCGTTATTAAATCCGTTGAAAATGGCAAAATTACAAAGGGCTCTAAAGTTGTGACAATTTTTACGGGGAATGGATTGAAAGATCCTGATACGGCCATGAATGTCTCGACAGTAGATGTTGTTTCACTTAAAAACGATGAAGAAGAAATTCGAAAATATATCGAGGGCGTACTATGAGTAACATGTGGGAAATCACGGTTCCTGGGAGCACAGCTAATCTAGGTCCAGGCTTTGATTCAATAGGGCTTGGCTTATCCCTTTATTTAAAGTTAACCGTGTCTTTACAGGATAGTTGGGAAATTATCCACCTCGATAATAATGGTCCTAAAGAGTTTGAACTGGAAGAGCATTTACTATACGTCATTGCCCAAAAAATAGCGCAGCAATACGGAAAGCAACTACCTACCTGCCGTGTTGAAATGGCAAGTGAACTTCCATTAGCCCGTGGTTTAGGGAGCAGTGCAGCGGTCATCGTTGCAGGAATTGAACTAGCTAATCAAGTCTGTGACTTAGGCTTAACTTTACAGGATAAACTCAATTTGTCCTCACAAATCGAAGGACATCCTGACAATGCAACAGCCTCGGTATTAGGTGGATTAACAATTTCCTCAATGGATGATAATGGCGTTGTTGATACATTTCATGTTAATAATCTAGATGCTTCCTTCGTTGTGTATGTGCCCGATGTCGAACTTAAAACAAGTGAATCCCGTTCTGTTTTACCAGAAAAATTTGATCGGACCTATGCCGTGAGGGCCTCTGCAAATGCAAATATGCTAGCTGCTTCATTAATGGTTCGTGATTTCGAGCGTGCAGGTCGTTATATGGAGGCTGATTTATTCCATGAGCCTTTCCGCGCCAATCTAATTCCACAATATAAAGAGATTCATGAAGCAGCAAAGGCTAATGGGGCATTTGGAACAGCTCTAAGTGGCGCAGGACCTACACTGATTTCTATCATCCCTACTGCTATTGCACAAAATTTCGTAAATGCCATGAAAAATCAATTTCCAGAGCATGAAATTATCTTAACAAAAGCCGATGAAAACGGTGTACAAGTAAAATTTAAACGTCTACTGCAAAAGTAGACGTTTTTTCATGAAGGGGGAAGTAGCTTGAAACCAATTATTTTCTGTGATTTTGATGGCACTATAACAGAAACAGATAATATCGTCTCTCTAATGACTCAATTTGTTCCAGAGGAATCCGAAAAAATTGCTAAAGCAATGATGGAACAAACTATAACCTTTAAAGATGGCATTTCAGCAATGTTCGCGCTATTATCAACTAAACAAAAGAATGCTGTGATCCAATATTTATTGGATACGGCCATTATACGTGAGGGCTTTGGCGATTTCGTTCGCTATGCACAAGAAAACCATATTCCGTTTTATATTGTTAGCGGTGGTGTCGATTTTTTCATTGAGCCATTATTAAAAAAATACGGTCCATTTTCCGGGATATATTGTAACGGTGCTGATTTTTCCGGACAGCAAATTAAGCTCGTTTTTCCGAATAGCTGTGATGAAGAATGTGCGAAATTTGATGTTCAAGGTTGCGGTTGTTGCAAGCCAAGCGTTATGCGAAAAGTTGCACAGAGTAATCACTTTAAAATCGTAATTGGAGACTCACTTTCTGATTTTGAGGCAGCAAAACAGGCAGATTTAGTACTTGCCAGGGATCATCTTATTAAACGCTGTAAAGACCTTCATCTTCCTTATAAGCCATTTGAAACATTTTATGATTGCTTAGAAGCTGTAAAAAAGCTTTTGGAAGCAGAAAAGATTGTTTCAATGTAATTGAAAGATTTAAGAAATAAAGCTCATAACCATACTGTGTTGTTGATTTCCGTTCCGACTGGGCTCTTTGTTGCTGACGCTTCGCTTTCGCACAGTCAAAACATTTGTTGCTGACGCTTCGCTTTCGCACAGTCAAAACATTTGTTGCTGACGCTTCGCTTTCGCTACAGAGCAGAGCTTCCTGGAGGCGTCCGATGAGCCGCTTAGCTTCGCTGCAGGGTCTTGCTAATCCCCAAGGAGTCGCCCAGTCGGAACGAAGGTCAACTTATATAATTGGCATACATTTCACCAAATGTCATCCACAACATTTGGAGAAGAGCCAGAAATAAGGGCGGTATGTTCAGAAATATCGCCCTTATTACTACATAACAAAGGGAACCTTCTTTAATTAGATGGCTCCCATTCAAAGTCATGATTTAATTTTCGCTTTAAAAAGTCTCTTCCGACGTTCATACCAAATAACACAAATGATAAACCACGTATAGCCCATACTCCATCCGGCCAATACATCTGAAGCAAAATGACGGGCCCCAGCAACTCGAGACAAACCAATAAATACAGTTAAAACAATTGCCCCAAGCCAAAGCAATGTCTTACGTCCCTTGCTATTGTTCTCCGAAAAAATATAAGCTATTGTAAATAAATACAAGATACCTGTCATCGCATGTCCAGAAGGAAAACTAAAGGATGTTAATTGTTCTTCAATCTCAGGTCTTGGCCGCTGCACCCATTTTTTCAATAATTGGTTAAGTACATTCCCACCTGCAACCGTTAACAGAACAAATAATATACCTCGGTTATTTTTTGCTTTCCACGCTAAATACACGATTAAGACTATTGCTACGGATACTACAAATGTCGGTTCTCCTATATAGTGGAAAAATTCTATAAAACGATTTTTGAAAAATAAATTTGCCATTTTTGTATCAAAAGTATTGATGAATTCACTTTGCAAAGTAACTCGTAACACAAAAAAGATAATGAGCGTTAATACCGCTAAAGGATAAGCCCATTTTTTCATATAATACTTCACCTCAGGAACAATATGCTGTTATATTTTTCACATCATATCATATTTACATCTACTAGAGGTGAATTTGACTTTTTATCACAAGATTATCTCCCCGTAAATGTCTGATTGGTTATCTTTATCTAACCCAATGTGCCCCCTCTTTCTTGGGGTAGGACAAATGTTTTTTCTTCTGCCCTATTAAAATAATTTGAAAGAGCTAATGCAACGATAAATAAGATTGCAACGATAGGTATTATTTTTCTAAACAAAATATACACTTCCTCATCTTTAGTTTAAATTATTTTAATAATACTGGATCGAATAACCAATCCTTCGGCCCAAAGTTTTTATCCTTCTCTCCTCTTACTTCACGAGATATATTGTTTTTATAAATTAATTCTCTAAACTTTCTACTGAACAAAGTCTTTCGATATAAATATCTACCGTCATGACTCCATTCTGCTGATAAGAAAACATCATTTTCTATATTGGTGATATCTTTACGATTATAAATATCCGGACCATTGATTACCCCACTTAATCCACAACGACATGGAGGTTGCTCTGTCGCAAAATACAACTTAACTCTTTCAGCACTACTCTCTGGTAATACTTGTGTAGGTATAATTTGAAAAGCTTTTTGCTTCCCTTCTTTCGGTCCTTGATGAATAACTTCTAACAGTTCATAGCCTTTCATATCCTCTTGCTTCATTAATGTCGCTAATTCCTGTGAAGCAACCCAATATCCGCTCACATGAACTAGATGACGGTCTTTCATTTCTGTTGTATCTATCACTAATGGAGAAAGCTGCTCTTTTTCCATTAGTCCACAATGCTGGCAATGGGTGTTTATAGAAAATAAAGTTCCTCTATCATCTATAAACATATCAGGTGAGTTACCAGTTGAGTTTAGTGTGAATAATGGTGCTTGCTCATATTCGCTATCCGAAAAGTCAAAGTAAAAACGTTCTCCGATTGAAACAATTCCTAATTCGTGTTCCAATGATTTGTAGAGTGCTGCTACATGTTCATATGTCACGTCTTCATTTAATGTAAAAATAGGATTAAAAGATGCCTTTAAATTTCTTTTTCTTATTTTAGGTGTACCTATAAAAATACCATAGCGATTATAAACATTAATAACTTGATCTTGACTAGATTCATCTATAGAAAATAAATTTTCAAGTTCTACTTTCAAAATACACGCCTACCTTTATATAAAGTTTTATGGTGAAGTATGTTGACTAGCTAGTAACTTTTAAAAAATCTACAATCTCTACTTTCTTCATAGATAGCCAGGCTCTTATTTTAAACGAAATCTTATATAGTATTACCTACTATAGCAAATCTACTTAACCACGATTATCTTAAGCGTACCAGTACTTACACCGACATTTCAACGTTGGGTTTACGCCAATTTTTTGGCGGTTTTTAGGCCGATTTTTGGCGTGATTTGGCGGACATAGAAAAAACACCGCCATAATTTGGCGGTGTAATTTTAAAAATATAGGTATTTAGAATTAAAATTCAGGTATGATTTACTAGGTAAATATATAGTGTTAGAAAACCACCCAAACTCTCCCTTTTTATTGAAAAATATACCAACGAAAGTTAGTATAACATACAGACAATCTATAGTAAATTCATTCTTTCTGCAAGATTTACTGCCTCTGTCCGTGAATCTACATTCAGTAAAGAAAATAGCTGAGTTAAATATCTTTCGGTTGTCCGCTGAGGAATATTTAACTCTATCGCAATTGCTTTATTTGTATGCCCTTCCGCAATCAATCTTAAAATTTTCTTTTCTTTTTCATTTAAGTGAATATCGAGTTTGGCATTTTGCAATTGAAATTTATTATCCAGAAAATCCAAGAAATTTTGAGGTAAAACAATTTCACCATTTGCAATGGCCCGAACAGTTCGTAAAATTTGCTCCTTAGATGCTGTTTTAGCTAAAATACCTTCGATTTTCCTTTCTAAAATAAGTGGATAATAATCAGTTATATCATCACCAGTATAAAGAATAATTGAAGCATTTGACTGGATAGCTTTAATGTTACGTCCTACATTAATGCCATTTTCTAACGGCATATTTATATCAATTAAGTAGATATCATATGGTTTGTTTTTAATTCTCTGTATGACACGAGTTGCATCGCTTTCTGTATCAACTATAATATCTTCATTTTCTTGAAATAGGTTTTTTGTCCCCTCTAACACAATAGGGTGATCATCCACTATGAGCATCGTAATCAAGTGTATCACTTCCTTCTTTTACTGTAATTCTAATAGACATCCCTTTACTAACCTGTGAATCGATGTAAAACTGTCCGTTAAAGGCCTTTACACGTTCTTGCATACCTTGAATTCCCATCGATTCTCCGACAATTATATCCCCGATATTACAGCCTACACCATCATCCCTATAGATAATTTCGAAACCATCGTCCATTTCCCGCAAATGAATTTCAACTGTTGTTGCATAGGAATGTTTTAACGCGTTATTGAGTAATTCTTGGAATAGTCGATAAATCATTAAATTCATACGCTCATCCTCTAAATAAAGGCGATCGATCGTATAAATTAACACAAAACTAGCTCTTTCTATTACTTTGCGAATTAGCTTTTCTAATGCAGCATTCAATCCTAATGTATCTAATAATGGGGGCTTCAAATTTTCGCAATAAGCTCTTAAATCATGTAAAGATGTAACCATCTGCTGATGAATTTTCGCAAGTTTTGGCTGGATATCTGTTACATCCTTCCTATTGACTAGGACATCAACTTCTCGTGCAATATGGAGCTGCTCTTGCAAATTTGTATCATGTAATTCTTGAGCTAATTGATATTTTTCCTCTTCAAATCTTAACCATAATAATTTGCTTAACCAAGGCAATTGACTATCATCTGCTTGCCTCATATGCTTTAATTCCTCTAACAACTCTTCTACCATCTTTGTATTTTCAATAAAATTATTTACATATAATAAGAGCAATTCAAGCCATAGAAGTTCTTCATCTTTCAAATAAATTGAATTATTATGTCGTAATACTAACGCTCTTTTATAATGAGCATCTTGATGGAGGAAAGCGAGATAGACTTGATCAAATTTTTTAATTTCCCCTAATTTTAAATCTTCCATTAACATTGGATTAATCGGAACATTACCCTCAACCGTTGATGTAAATTGCTTTGTGTCATAGTCATAAGTTAATACAAATACATGTTCGAGCTCAAGATGGAGAGAAACCTCTTGCACAAATTTTTCTAGAAGATTATCTATTTTTATTGTTTTACCAACCTTATCTACAGCTGTATATAACTGATGTATATAATCCCCTTTTGTCGAAAATAAAATTTTCCGTTTTCGATAATCGACTTTCTCTTTTATGTAAAAAAGAACAACTAACGATGTAAAAGTAAAGAATGACACACCTGATATGACGGTCATCGTTAAATATTTTCCTGCAATCCAATACAATCCAACTATAAACCACAACGTAAAAATCAATGAAAAGATTACATAATAACGTAATCTAGTAATATGATATTCGATATCAAATAGCCGATCTGCTAACTGTGTAAAAATAAAACTAAACGGAATTAACAATAAAAAAAGGGCACTAATCTCAGCAGAAAGTATATATTGATGAAATAAAATGTAAGGGAGCGCATATAGAAAAAGGAATGGCAGAAACGGAATCATTATACTAATTAATAAAATTTTTAACTGAGGCGATTTATATTTGAAATAGCTTAGCAATAAAATACTAAGTATGATAATAAGGAAAACGAAGAACATAGCTAGTACAATATTCGAAAGTAAATTATTAACAGCAGGGTATATAATACCAATACCGCCCAATATCATCGCTATCACAGGAAGTATATAAAATAATTTTATATTATTAGAAAGCAACCAATTTGTTTTTAAAAATGTGTAATAATTCCTTAAGAAGTGGAGTAATAACACTAAGCATAGTAACATGCTACCACGATTAACGATTACACCAAGACTGTTTAGACTGCCGGATGCACCAATGCTAACATAAGCCAGGGAAACAGTGAGCATAAATAAAATAAGTAAACATAAAAGAGATGTATTTTTTTGTTTAAAATATAAGTAAAACACAATAATTAATGTTAAAAAAAAGTAACAAGAAGGTATTACCAATATGTAATGAAAATATTGCTCTGGTAAATCAAATCTACTAACGCTCACATCCATTATTTGTCCGTTAGGTTTCATAATTGTTAGCAAGCTTGCCGTACGTAATAAATGATCATGTTTTACATTAGGGATATCCTCTGTATGAAGGTTATTTACACTTAAAATAACATCTCCTTCAGAAATTCGAATTCCGCCCTCTAATTGTTTAGAGTACGAACTAGTTACTACCCATTCCCCATTCTCTTCTTTTAAATCTATACCCAAATAATGCTTGCTGTAAGTAATGTACAGTAGGTAAGATCCCAGCAATATGTAAGTACTTACAGCAAGCAGAAACCATACACGTTTAAATTTTTTTAGTTCCAAAATCCATTTTCTAAGCGTACGTCTTCTTCAAACGAATTAAGTATCGCTCTTTGCTCCATAGCTGAAACTCCAATTAATGAAGCTTTTTGTTCTTTTAAGAGTGCAACTAAGTCAGGGTTTTTTTCTAGATGTTGAATTACATTAATCATATTAACCTCTCCTTAATTTATTAGTTTTTTTAGGTAATCTTTACATACTTCATTTATAGCTACATTTTCAAGAGTATCTAATGCTCTAAACTTGTAAACATTCTTAATCGTAATTGCATACCGTATTGCGCCACCATTTGTCAACTCATTTTCCGTAGCATTATTATCTAAAAATGCATCTATATCATCATTATAATAGTTTACAACAGAATTTGAAACATCATTTCCCTGTGATAAAAGATAAATAATAGGCAATGAATATCTTTTATTTAGTAGATCATTTTTAGGTCCCCAAGTTTTTAAACTTTGAATATCGTTTTTAATTTGTTGGATAATACCTATATATTTCCCGTACTCCTCAATCTCAGAAGATATCGCTCCCTTTGCAAGCACTTCGCCAATTAAGCAACTCATTGCTGTTAAAGAACCTGACTTTTGTTCGATCATTTGTATATACGATTGCTCATCCCTACAAGTATTGAGTAAATCTAATTGCTGACCGTTTATACTTCGTAATGCATAATCCTCCAGTATTTGAATAGCAATACTTTTGTGTTCAAAGGTAGACTTACGTATAGTTCTAGAAGCCATAACTAGCATAGCTAAAGCAACATTTAATGATAATTCAGGTGTTTTAGTCCAACTATAGTCAGAATCCTTGTCCTGCAAGTCGTCGATTATATCAAACGATAAAATTAAAAGTTCGATAGCTGCGGCAACATTATAAATGTCCTCGTTCAAACAATCTGTAAACGCTTCATAATGCCAATAACAAAGCTTACCAAATGAATAGCCAACTGCCTTTTTTTCTTCTTTAAATTTTTTTAGCATCGACCGTAATTCATGACTGATCAATGTCTCGTTTTTAATTAGAATGTCCAATGCTTCATTAATTTGTTCGTCAAGCTCCTGCAATAGTCCTCTCCTCCCTTAAATATGTTAATAAATATTATACAGATTAATGGGAAATAATACTAGACACTGAGATCACCAGGGAATTTTTTACATTGTATCATTAGCACAATATACCGCCAAAAAGTGGCGGTATTTGTAGAAAGCACGCCATTTCTTTATTTAGGGATAGTAAAATAAATGGCGGAGTCATATGATTGACCGCCATTTTTTGGCGTAAACTCACCATTGAAATGGCGTCCTCACTGATGATACGCTTATAGTAAGCTAAGATCAATTTGTATTCTGTTCGTATACTAATTTCTTTGAGTTATAAAGTTCATGAGAAACTAGATTGGATACTATGTATATAAGTTGATTGGGGAGAAGACGGCCGCTTCTCGGGCTTAGAGTTACATTGAATGCCTATTTAGAATGGAAATCCCCTACGTTTATCGTGATGTGCCATTTCGCATAATCTATTAACAAGGAAATTCTCGAAACCTGGGAGTGATTGAAATGAAAAATGAAGTAAATGAAAACGTTTTATTACTTACAGCTAATTTTTCCTGTACAATTTTAATCTCTGAAGAAGAAATCACTATTAAAAAACCTTCGAAAGAACAACAATATATTGAGCAAATTATTATTGATGCTGAGCAACAGGTTTTTAAAGAAACATTAGCAGAGTATAAAAGCAAATCTACATTTTCAAATTTTATTTGCAATATTCCTGGATTTGAAGATGCTTTTCAGCAAAGGCTAGACAGTTTTATAGAACAATACGGAATTATAAGAGTATCCGAAGAATGCCTGTCTATATTGCCTTTAGTAAGTCCATTTACCTCTGAATTAAACATACATACACCTGTACTCTATATGTCACCAAGCTTTAGTATTATATATGCAAGAGGCAATTGTTCTAGCACTTCGTCCATTGGAAATCCTATTAAAATCGGAGAAACAGTCGGTTTACCTACTTTTCTTTTTAATTCAGAAATGGCAATGTCCTCTTTAAGGGACGTTACTGCTGTAAAAAAAGCAAATTGGGTACCACAACAATCGACGGCCACTTTCACCGGGGTTTCCATTAATGACAATGGTTTTTCTCTAAATATTACTACAACATTAAATTCATGGAATAGAACGTCCATTAAGCATTAATACTAGACTGGGTATGGCACAGATATAGTTTTGTACCTTGCCCTTCTTCCTTAATATCGTTCTTTATGCCATTTTAATAGTTCTATGATTTTTTCCGTCGCTTTGACTATCATTGCATTTATCGGACAATGCAATAATGTGTAGTCCTATTCATAAGAAAAAGGTGCCTCAAATGAATTTTGAGACACCTTTAATTATTAACCTTTTACATAATAAACTTCTTGGCCGCTTTCGATGATATGATCAGGCTTAGGTTTACCCGCATTTGCTTTATGACCAGCAATATGTTCGGGACTCTTCTCCCAGTTTTTCCACGCTTCTTCTGATTCCCATCGAACCACAATTAGCACTTCCTCATCACCACGTCGTACTTTTTTTACAAGCACTTGCTTATCGATAAAGCCTGGCTGTTGCTCAAGCAATGATGGACCATCTTCTTTGGCGCCAAAACGTTCAACAACTTTATCCGAATTCCCTTCCGTAACGACAATACGTTTAATTTGTACAAACATATTATTTAAACGCCTTTAAAACGTCTTCAGCTTTTTGAGTTTCAGAAGTTAAACCGCCACCAGATAAATACCAAACTTGTGGATCTAGATAAAAGATTTTACCATTTTTCGCAGCGTTAGTAGCACCAACGATTTCGTTTTCAATAGCAGCTTTTGTACCAGACTCGCCTTCTGGATTTACAGCAGCATCACGATCAACTACGAATAAAACATCTGGGTTTGTGTCACGTACATATTCAAATGATGCGTTAGAACCATGTGTAGAAACTTCAATTTTTTCATCAGCAGGTTTTACACCAAATACATCATGGATCACACCGAAACGTGAACCAGGACCATATGCAGATAATGAACCTTCAGAACCTAGAACGATTAAAGCTTTTTCTTTAGCTGAAGTTGTTTTAGCTTTAACTTCCTCTACTTTTGCTTCGTATGCAGCAAATGCATCAGCAGCTTCTTTTTCTTTACCAAAGATCTTACCAGCTAATTCTGTTTTTTCTTTGAATGATTCCACGAAATTTTGATCATCTACACCTACATAGACAGTTGGCGCAATTTTAGATAATTCATCGTAAGCAGATGCTTGACGACCAGAGATGAAAATAACGTCTGGATTCATAGAAGAGATTGCTTCAAAGTCAGGCTCTTTTAAAGCACCAACATTAACATAATCTTTACCAGCATATTTACTTAAGTATTTTGGAACTGATTTTTGTGGAACACCTGCAACTTCAACACCTAAAGCATCTAAAGTATCAAGGAAACCATAGTCAAATACAACAACATTCTTTGGTTGCTCTTTAAGCGTTACTTCTTTAAAAGTATCTTCACCATCTTTAATAGCTGGGATTGTTAGTGGGTAAGCTGTAGCTTCTTCCTTTTGCTCTTCAGCTGGCTTATCAGTTGAAGAACCTTTATCTTCTTTTTTTGCTTCGTCTTTAGAACCGCAAGCAGCTAGTACTAATAGCATCATTGCCATTAACACAGTAAGTAATTTCCAATTTTTCATTGTAAAATTGCTCCTTTATTTTTTAGATGGATTTCCATCTATTATTTTTTTAAGAGTTAAAATATACACAAATGCGACAACCATCCTGTTCTTGAACCGGGATATCCATATCATAAATTTCCTTAAGCGCATCAGAATTGATGATGTCATTTGTTGGACCGTCTTTAACAACACGTCCATTTTTTAATGCGACAATATGATCAGAGTATACAGAAGCAAAGTTAATATCATGTAATACAATGACAACTGTTTTCCCCAGCTCATCAACGAGCTTGCGCAAAATTTTCATGATTTGCACAGAGTGCTTCATGTCTAAATTGTTAAGCGGCTCATCAAGCAAAATATAGTCTGTATCCTGCGCAATAACCATTGCAATAAATGCACGTTGACGTTGACCACCAGATAATTCATCCAAATAATTGTGCTGAATATCCCCTAAATTCATATATTGAATGGCTTCATCTATCTTTAGCTCATCCTCAGGCTTCAAATTGCCTTTCGAATAAGGGAAACGCCCAAATGAAACAAGCTCACGAATTGTTAGGCGAACATTCATATAGTTTGACTGTTTTAAAATAGATACTCGCTTCGCAAAATCATCCGATTTCCAACGACGTACATCTGCTTTATCGAGTAATACTTCTCCAGTGTCTGCATTAAGTAAACGGCTTACCATTGAAAGCAATGTTGATTTACCTGCGCCATTCGGTCCAATAAAAGACGTAATTTTCCCTGGTGCAACGTCGACACTGACATCTTGAATGACCGGTTTTTTCCCAAAAAACTTAGAGATTTCTTTTACTTGGATCATCCTGCTGACCTACTTTCCTTCAATAATAAGTAGATGAAGTACACGCCACCTACGAAGTTTATAATAACGCTTAGTGTTGTATCGAAATTAAAAATACGTTCGACCACCCACTGTCCACCGACCAAAGCTACAATACTCATTACACAAGAACCTGCGATTATCACAGAGTGCTTGTACGTCTTGAAAAATTGATATGATAAATTTGCCACGATTAAGCCAAAGAAAGTAATAGGCCCAACAAGAGCTGTAGAAACGGCAATTAATACTGAAGATAATATGAGCATACGCTGTACAAGCTTGTCATACGGTACCCCTAAATTAATTGCTGTATCACGTCCAAGAGACATTACATCCAATTGGTTCATGTGACGCCAGCCATAAACAAAGGTAATGATTATGACAACACCAGCAAGCCATACTAAATCTGAATTGACATTGTTGAAGCTTGCAAACATTTTACTTTGTAAGCTTAAAAACTCATTCGGGTCTATTAGAACTTGGAAGAACGTAGTTACGCTTCCTAAAAACGTTCCGACAATCATACCGACAAGCAGCAAGAAATAAATCGGACGTTTTCCTTCCTTGAACAATACTCGATAAAATATTACCGCAAAGACAACCATCGCTAAAACAGCTAGTAAGAAATTGTATTTGGCGTTAATAACGAATATCGACATAGAGCCAAAGAAGAAATAGATGAATGTTTGAACCATCATATATAATGCATCAAGCCCCATTACACTTGGTGTTAAAATACGGTTGTGTGTAATCGTTTGGAATACTACAGTTGAATATGCAATTGCAATTCCTGTTAACGACATCGCTACCACTTTAATAAGGCGGCGTGGAAACGCATAATGATAGTTACCATTAAGTTCATAAAATATATACAGTAAAATAGATGCTACTGCCAAACCTAGTAAAATCAACATTTTTGTAAGGTTACGCATATGCTCTCCCCCTAAACAACATAATTAGGAAGATCGCACTTCCGATGACACCGACCGTCATACTAATCGGAATTTCATAAGGGAAAATCAGTACACGCCCTACAATGTCGCAAAATAATAAGAACGACATACCTAGTAATGCTGTATGCGGCAATGTCTTAGCAAGGTTATCCCCTTTGAACAGCGAAACTATATTTGGAATGATTAAACCAAGGAACGGTATCACACCAACTGTTAGCACCACTGTCGTCGAAATAAGTGCTACTAACACTAAACCTAAATTCACAACGAATTTATAAGAAAGACCAAGGTTTTTTGCAAAATCCTCACCCATTCCTGCCACTGTGAAGCGGTTCGCATAAATGTAAGCTAAAATCAGCACGGGTACACTTATGTATAAAAGCTCATAACGACCTTTCATCATTAATGAGAAATCTCCCTGTAACCATGCAGAAATGTTTTGGATAATATCCGCCTTATACGCAAAAAACGTCGTAATTGACGAAAGGATATTCCCAAACATTAAGCCAATAAGCGGTATAAAGATCGCATCTTTAAACTTTATTCGATTTAATATTTGCATAAACAATAATGTGCCGGCTAAAGCAAATATGAAAGCGAAGGAAATTTTTTGAAAGTACGTGACATTTGTGAAAAACATCATCGAAATTAGTACCCCCAACTTTGTAGCATCTAATGTACCTGCTGTCGTTGGTGACACGAACTTATTCCTACTTAAGCTTTGCATAATTAAACCAGCAATACTCATACCTGCACCTGCTAACAAAATTGCTACAAGTCTCGGTATACGACTAATAAAAAATAGTCTAGTTTCTTCTGATTCAAAATCTAATAGATCACTCGGTTTTATATCAACTACACCGATAAATAGTGAAACTATAGACAGAACAACAGTTGCTGTAAAAAGATATCTTTTTTTCATTGTAATCCCCGGTAGATTCATTTTTGCTCGTAATCATTGAAAATGATTATCATTACTCACGATTCTCATTATAAGCGTGTTTCTATTCTCAGTCAACCTACAACTGAGAATTATTCTCGCTTTATTTGAGAATCCGTAAAAACAAGAGTTCTCAAGGGATATTTGCTATCAGTGTTATTTCTAAAGTTAAAATCCCTACATTTTTTGCACAAATAAAAAGGTAATTGAGAATAAAATACTGATTCCTTCTCAATTACCTTACCAATTATATAATTGCGTTTAGAGGCTTTGGGCCAATGGGAGATTACCACAGGGGATGTGGCGTTCTTAGGTTCCTCTATTTAAGCGGATGTTTGGACACCACTAAAAAGTGACTTAAAACCACATTCATCACACCACCGTACAAGTGGGAGATGTGCTAAAAAGTTAAGTTATTCGTCGACCGCCTTTTAGCCACGCAAAAATAATTAACACGATTAAGACAAAACCGACATATCCCATTACAGCATATAGCTTAGCTACAAGCGTTGTAAAACCCGCGAGACTTGCTAAAAAGGCCAAACTACCGATAAAAACGGCAGTTACCTTAAAACTGGCCTTATTAGGGTTTAAAAATCTCACCATAAATGAATAGAACATCCCCACCGCTGTATTATAAATCATCCCTAATAAAGAAAAGGACATCAATAGACCAATAAGAGGATGAATTTCATTTGCCAAAGCTAGCATTGGTATATCAATGCCAACGATAACATTCATTTTTGCAAGAAGAGACAGGTTAATTAGTAGAATTAAAGCGCCAAGCAAAATCCCACCAATAATACCTCCCAGCCCTGCCACTTTTTCATTGCGTATAGACCCACACATAACAGTTAAAAGAGAAAAACATACACCGATATTAAAAGACAAATACAGTAAGGCAGTAACCCACCAGCTTTTAGAACTTACCTGTGCTTGTTGTGCAATAACAGCTTGTTCGACAAAGGTTAAATCCATCGTAGCTAATGAATAGATCGCTATTATCGAGACAATGGCTAACAGATAGGGAGTAGCAATTGCAATAACGTTTATAATGCTCTTCACATCCATCATAACCGTCGCTATAGTAAGTACAATCATACAAATGCTCCCAAGCCATACGGGTAGTCCAAACATTTGATGTAACGTAGCTCCCGCTCCTGCAAACATGATTACTGCTACACCGAATAAGAAGAGCGACAGTAAATAATCCATCACTAAACCTACAGCATTACCTGAAATTTGATAAATTAAATCCTTGTGCGATGTCGTTCGTAATCTTGAGCTAATTTGAGCAATGCACATTCCTACTAAGGCAAACCCAACTGTAGCAATAAGTGCACCATAAATCCCTTGAAAGCCATAGCTCGTAAAATATAGTACGATTTCCTGTCCTGATGCAAATCCCGCACCGACAATAATCCCTACATAGGCACCACCGATTTGCAAACTTTTTTTCAATCAGTTCTCTCCCTGTTTATCCTATTATTGGGGTCATCACCAAAACGTGTGGTTGATTTCCGTTCCGACTGAGCGCTTTCCGCTGCCGCTTCGCTTTTGCACAGAGCAGAGCTTCCTTGAGGCGTCCGATGAGCCGCTTGGGATGTTTTTTACGCGAAAGCGTAGTACCAACGTAGCGGCAGCAACACGATGTTTTTTGTGCGAAAGCGTAGTGTAACGTAGCGGCAGCAACACGATGTTTTTTGTGCGAAAGCGTAGTGTAACGTAGCGGCAGCAACACGATGCCCCCAGCCCCCACTCCAATCAACTTATTTACATAGTAGACGTTTTACCAAAAGTCATCCTCAACATTTTGGTGATGAACCTATTATTGATAGACCTTCTTACTGATTGTTTGCTTATTAATTACCTTCATATTAGGTGTATATCCAATTCCAGCCGTTTGTGGCACACGAATATAACCATCCTCTACAATTACTTCAGGTGTAATGATATCCTCATACCAATAATGACTAGAGCCTGCAGTATCCCCAGGCAACACAAAATTAGAGAGCGATGTTAATGCAATATTATGTGCTCGTCCGATTCCTGCCTCTAACATACCGCCACACCAAACAGGGATATTATGTTCCTTACATAAATCATGAATTCTTCTTGCTTCCGTTAAACCGCCTACACGTCCTATTTTTATATTAATAACACCACAACTACCTAGCTCTATAGCTTTTCGAGCATCTTCATAGGAGGTGATGCTTTCATCTAAGCAAATTGGCGTTTTTAACTTTCGCTGTAGCTTAGCATGATCGACAATATCATCAACTGCTAACGGCTGCTCAATCATTAATAGATTAAATGCATCCAGTTGCTGCAATACATCCATATCGTTCAATGTATACGCAGAATTAGCATCTACCATCAATGGTAGTTCTGGCATTTCAGCACGAATAGCACGAATAACTCCTACATCGTGACCGGGCTTAATTTTCACTTTTACTCGTTTATAGCCTTTATTTACATGGCCTTTTACTAAATCGATTAATGCATCTGTGGAAGATTGAATACCTACGCTAACGCCTACCTCTATTTGTTCCTTAACTCCACCTAACGCTTGAGCAAGTGATTGCTTCGTTTGTTGAGCATAAATATCCCAAATAGCCCCTTCAATAGAGGATTTCGCCATGCAATTACGACGAATAGCAGAGAACAAAGCACTGACTTCATCTGGATGCCCGACCTCTTTATGTAACAAGATGGGGATTAAGAAGTCCTCAAGCATATGCCATGTTGTTGTTAACGTCTCCTCTGTATACCACGGCGCTACAAAGGCAACAGCTTCTCCCCATCCTACAGTTCCTGATTGATCTATTGCTTCTATAAGTAAGAGCTCTTTTTCATCAATTGTGCCAAAACTCGTTGTAAATGGTGCTTTCATAGGCATTTTTATATGTCTCACTGTAATCTGTTCTAGTTTCACACGATTTCACTCCTTATCCTTATTATAAAGCTAATAAGGAGCGTCTGACTAATAGATAGCTATGAACATATTCCTTATTCTTTTTCACTCGAACAATTGCATAATTTTGTGCAAACAATGTCGTTAAAATAGTACGTACTTTATAACGCCAGTCCTCCGCAAGCTTAGGACTCTCTACTTTCATCTTTTGTAAAAATTGAGGAATGGGTAATAAATAGGCTTCCTTATAATACGATTGCTCTTGCTGAAATTCACCATCAACATCGAGCACCGGTAAGCCATCTACCGTTAAAGACCACGGTACAATTTCGTCAGCTTCTTCTTCTAGTTCATCTAGGGAATCCTCCACTCGATCGCGTTCAATCCACCATTCAACAACGATTCGATCTGAAGGTAGCCCATCGTTAAAGTCATCCTCGAGCGGACCATAGTAATCATTTTCGTACTGAAAACTAAAGGCATTGAGCTTTAAAAATGATAAATTAGCCATACGCGCTTCTAGCGGATCAAATAGCCAAATCACAAGCTGAAACCCATGTTCTTTTGCATATTCCTGTTGGGCATGCTTTAATAATTCACCTACACCTTGTTCACGATATGATTTCTCCACGCCAATCATGTGTGAGTGTAAATACATTTTTCCATGTCGATAGCCAACAAAGCAGTAGTTAAAGCCAATCAGCTTTTCTTCTAAATATGCTCCAAGGATTAATCCACCATTTTGTACAGCTGCTAACAATTGATGTGAGGGAATAGCCTGACTCCCCCATATAGCTTCGTTCAAAATTTGTACTTCTGCAATTTCAGTAGGTGCTATTATTTTTTCAATACGTACTTTCTCTAGCATTATGCTGATCCCTCCTTTGAGTTCCCCGACTCCAATGCTAACAATACCGCTCTTGTAAGAATTTCAACTCCCGTCACAAGCCTCGCCTGCTTAAATTTCATCTTTGGATGATGTAGGCCTGGTGTCACCCCACAACCTAATCCTAACATCGTAGATTTTAAATGCGGGCGTTGAACAGCATAGTGATGAAAGTCTTCTCCTCCAGGTGTATGAACTGGCTTTCTTAAATTCGACAACCCAGTTGCTTGCACGATTGCCTGCTCCATAATATATTGAGCAGTTGGATCTACTTCAGCTGCTACTACATTTGCTACTGTACGTAATTCAATCTGCACTTTATGCAAGATCTTAGAAGAATCAATAACCCTTTTTATTCCCTGTGCAAGGGTATCCATTACATCATTTTGCTGAGCTCGTATATCAATAGTAAACGCTGCACTTCCAGGAATAATATTGCCGGATTCTCCTCCAGCATGGAATTTGGTCATCTTAATTGATACAGGAACCATTGGATCTGTATGAAGTGTTCTTAAATCTTCGATAATAGTTGCTCCTACTTCAATGGCGTTCACGCCTAGATGCGGTCTTGCTGCGTGGGCATCTTCTCCAATGATTTCCCCCTCAAGCATTCGAGAGGCTCCATGATGCAATGCGGCACAATAAGTACCGTCTTCGAGCTCATGAACAGGTCTTACATGGACACCAAATAAAAAGTCTAAATCATCAATGATTCCTTCTTTTAAAACCGATAAAGCACCAGTTCCTTTTTCTTCAGCTGGTTGAAAAATCACACGAATTGTACCGTTGAATGATGGAGCAAGCTCTTTCAAAAGTAATAGTGCACCGATTGCCATCGTCATATGTCCGTCATGGCCACAGGAGTGATTCGCACGAAATTCACCATCTACTTCCTGCCATAACGCATCAATGTCCGTACGCAAACCGACTTTAGGACTTCCACTTCCTACGTCAACATAAAGTCCAGTACTGTTTTTAAAGCGTATTGGTGAAAAACCTTCCCGCGTTAGTAAATCAACAATATAATTTGTTGTTTCTACCTCATGCCAGCTTATTTCTGGATTCGCGTGTAAATACGTGAAAATCTCCATTAATCTTGGCCTCAAACGACTTAAAGCTTCCTTCATAGCATCCAACCCCTTAAATTTTCATACTATTAAGATTATTATAACGAAATTGAAATCTTTTCACACAGAAAACATATTGTCACGTTTAGGAGATTAACTACATGATACAGTTAATTACGTTCAGATTGTAGATAATTTATTGCACCGAGACATAAAGCACATTGATTAATTTTATCTTTTAGCCACTTTTAATAATTAGAAGATGCTGATTTTCGCTAAAGGCTACAATGATCTGCCTACATAAGTTAAATTTAAGGCTCATCATCGAAGATAAAAGATGATATTTGATCAATTATGGCTTGGCATAATTGCGTCCGAAATCGGCTTTGTGCGAAAGCGTTGCGGCAACGCCTAAGCGCCAACCGGAACGAAAATCAACTACACGTTATGTGATATGCAAAGTATTAACAAGATTTCTCTTCATACAAAAAAATGCAAGTACAGTTATTTGAATAACTGTACTCGCATCATTTGATTAATTAATACCTCGCATAGCTTTTGAAATAATTGGCGAAAGTACTAAAATTATTATCCCGAAAACAATTGATAATGAGCCTAAGAAACCGAAGTATGTGAATTCACTCACCACTTCATAAACTTTTACAAGTTGTGCGTTGATTGCTTGCGCTGCTGCGCTTGTTAAAAACCAAAGTGACATCGTTTGTGCAGCAAAAGCCTTTGGCGCCAACTTTGTAGTAACTGACAACCCTACTGGTGATAATAATAACTCCCCAACTACAACTAAAAAGAATGATAATACTAACCACAATGGACTTACTAAATCTGTACCACCAGATAAATACGCTGGAAGCATCATCACTAAGAATGACATTCCTGCAAAGAATAATGCATAAGCAAATTTACGAGGTGTAGATGGTTGCTTATCTCCCCACTTCATCCATAACATGGCGAATAATGGAGCCATTGTAACGACGAATAACGGATTTAACGATTGGAACCAAGAAGATGGAATATGGAAACTACCAATATCCAATCGTGTACGACTATCTGCATACGTTGCTAAAATAGTCGCCCCTTGTTCTTGGATTGCCCAAAACATTACAGCCGATAAAAACAAAGGAATATAAGCGAGCACGCGAGACTTCTCGTCCTTCGTTGTTTTCTCACTGCGATACATATAAATAAAGTATATCGTTGGAATTGCGATACCTAGCACCGTAATAATTAAACCAAAAACATTCACTGTTAGTACGCCAGTTTTAATACCTATTGCCCCAGCAATAATTATAAGTAGCGCTAAAATCCCAAATCGTGTAAAGACTTTTTTACGCTCTTCAGGCAGTAACGGGTTGTTTACCTGTAACCCCGCTAATCCTAAATATTTTTTTCCTGTTAATTTAAAAATAATTAAACCAAATAACATCCCGATCCCCGCTGCACCAAAGCCTAGGTGGAAGTTATACTGTTGTCCAATTGTTCCGACAATTAATGGTGCAAGGAATGATCCCATGTTAATGCTCATATAGAAAATTGAAAAACCTGCATCACGACGACTATCTGTATCAGCATACATATCTCCGACAATGCTTGAAACGTTCGGTTTTAATAAGCCTGTCCCAATGACAATAAAGAACATTGAAACAAATAAAATACTTGCGCCACCAGGTAACGCTAGCAGGAAATGTCCAAACATAATGAACACGCCGCCATAAAAAATTGTTCTACGGGTACCCAGTAATCGGTCGGCAATCCAACCACCGATAATCCCGGACATGTAAACCAATGATCCGTAGATAGCCATAATGGAATTCGCTAGTCCACGATCTAGGCCTAAGCCGCCTTCATGCAATTCATAATACATAAAGAAAATCAGAATTGCTCGCATACCGTAGTATGAGAATCGTTCCCAAAATTCAGTGAAAAATAATGTAAAGAGCCCTTTAGGGTGTCCAACAAAGCCATTTTGAGGGACGGATTTTACAATTTCATCTTTAGTAGACATAAAAATATCCTCTCCCGATTTCATTATTCAATAATAATATTATTACCCAATAGTAAGGATAAAAACTTTATTTCACCATACTAAAGTGTTTAAAAAACTTTTTCAAGAGTTTTAAAAAATGTTGAAATATTACACCTTTTCTCTAAATTCAGAATGATTTTCATAGAATTATAGCAAACCTGTTGCTATTCCTACATTTTCTCGCTTTTTTATATCCACGGAATTACAAACTACCGCAAAATTATTCTAAAATATTTTATAGTCAGATTATTTATTTTATTAACAAATAAGCTAGCATTATCTATAATTTCGTTCACAACGATATAAATTTGCTTTACGATTACAAAAAAGCATGCTAGAAGCAGGGAGAGCTTCTAGCATGCTTTTAGAACAATGATGTGATTGCTTATTTAATGACATATTGTTGGAATTTTGCGTAATCCGCTTCTTTTACCTCTATTGTTAGAAGCGTACCATTTTCTTCATACGCTGTTTCATAGACGGAAGCATGTTCATTTAAATAAGAGACAATATTCCCCTGTTCATACGGAATAAGCATATTACATGTTACATAAGCAGAGAAAATATGCTGACGCACCATTTGCAATAATTCCTCTAACCCTATCCCTTGCTTCGCAGAAATCCAAATATTATCACCACTAATAACAGGATAAGGAACGTTTGCTATATCAGCTTTATTATACACATAAATTGTCGGAATCCCTTCAACGCCAACTGCCTTAAGCGTTTCATTTGTTACATCCATCATAAAGCCGTGCTCAGAATTGGAAACATCTACAACATGTAGCAGTAAGTCGGCATCACGAGCCTCTTCCAACGTCGAGCGGAATGCCTTTACTAAATGATGCGGTAATTTACTAACGAAACCAACTGTGTCTGTTAATAGGAATGTCTTTTTATCAGATAATTCGATTTGACGGACGGATGTTTCAAGTGTGGCGAAAAGCATGTCCTTCTCAAACACCTGTTTATGATCTTCTTGCCCTATTTTCGAAAGGAGCTGATTCATAATAGTTGACTTACCAGCATTCGTATAGCCGACAATGGATACGACAGGGATCGCATTTTTACGTCGTTGTTTACGCTGCGTCTCTCGTTGCTCCTTTACATGCTCTAGCTCCTTCTTTATTTTCGAAATCTGATCCTCAATTTTCCGACGGTCGAGCTCGAGCTTTGTCTCACCAGCACCACGGTTTTTAAAGCCACCCCCTGTGCCACCACCTTGACGGCTGAGAGATGCATGCAAGCCGACTAAACGAGGTAGCATATATTGCAACTGCGCTAACTCGACTTGCATCTGTGCTTCACGTGTTTTAGCACGACGTCCAAAAATATCTAAAATCAACATCGTTCTATCAATAACCTTCGTCTCTAAATCACGTTCTAAATTACGGATTTGCGAAGGTGATAATTCATCATTAAAGATGACTAAATTTGCTTGTGCTTCATCATAAAAGTTTTTTATTTCTTCAATTTTTCCAGTACCGACATAATGAGATGGTGTAATGCGCTCTAAATTTTGTGTGACGATGCCTACCACTTCAACATTCAACGCTTCAGCTAAATTTTTTAGCTCCTCCATTGAATAATCAAAATGCTCATCATTCCGTAGATTTACACCAACTAAAACAGCTTTTTCTAACAATATATCTACTTCTTTAATTCTATCCATCCACAAACCTCCCACCAAACTATGGTGCTACTACGACAAATTTTCTTCATCTTACCATATAATGTCCTAATTCGTGTCATTTAACATATATATCGTAAAAAATGCGCCCTTATGCAAAAGGCGCATTTCATGTTTACTTACGTTCTTCTTTTAGTAATACTTCTGTGCGATTGAATTCGTCTTCAATATCTTTATTCGGTCTATATGTCAAAGCACTAACAATAACCGCAACGATTAAGCATACTAAGAAGCCTGGAACAATTTCATATAATGTATCAGCTAAGAACTTTATTTTCCCCCAAACAAAGGCAGTTGCAGCACCAGCTACCATCCCACTTAGCGCGCCGTAATTCGTTAATTTTCTCCAATACAGTGACAGCAATATTACAGGACCGAACGCTGCACCGAAGCCAGCCCATGCAAAGCCCACTAAGTCTAAAATAGAACTATCTGGATTCCATGCTAAAATCCCTGCAACGATAGCTACAACTAAAACAGCAACACGACCAACAAAGACATAATGCTGATCATCGGCTGTTTTATTAAATAGAGCTTTGTAAATATCTTCCACAAGCGCTGACGAAGTAACAATTAATTGCGATGAAATGGTACTCATTACCGCTGCTAAAATGGCAGCTAGCATTATACCTGCAATAAATGGATGGAATAAAATTTGGCCAAGTACAATAAATACTGTTTCAGCGTCCTTTAATTCACCTGCATTTTGTTCATAATAAGCCACACCTACTAAAGCTGTTGCAATCGCTCCGAATAAACTTAACATCATCCAGCCAATACCGATACGACGAGCCTGCGTTGTTTCTTTTACTGAGCTTATTGCCATAAAGCGTACGATAATATGTGGTTGTCCAAAATAACCAAGTCCCCATGCAAGTGATGAAATAATTACTGCAGCAGTTGCATTGGAAGACAATAAGCTTAGGTGTTCCGGATTTACAGCTTTAATGGATGCTATTGTATCGCCAATTCCACCTGTCAAAAACAAGCCGAATAACGGTACACTTATAAGTGCTAAAAACATAATAAGTCCCTGTAAAAAGTCTGTATAACTAACCGCTAAAAATCCTCCAAATAATGTGTATGCTACAACTACAGCAGATACAATTAATAAGCCAGTATGGTATTCATAGCCAAATGAGCTATCAAAAAACTTACCCCCTGCAACCATTCCTGAAGAAACATAAAATGTAAAGAAGATTAAAATAATGATACCTGACGCAATTCTTATTAGCTTAGTGTTGTCACGTAAACGATTATCTAAATAACTCGGAATAGTAATTGAGTCATTAGCAACTTGTGTATACACACGTAGCCTCGGTGCTACCAATAGCCAATTCAAATATGCGCCAATTGTTAAGCCAATGGCAATCCAAGCCTTGGAAAGTCCGGCTAAATAGATCGCGCCTGGTAGACCCATTAATAGCCAGCCAGACATATCTGCTGCACCTGCGCTCAGCGCTGTAACAGCAGGGCCTAGCGAACGCCCCCCTAGCATATAATCTGTTAAATTTGATGTTTTCCTAAATGCATACCAACCGATTCCTAGCATGGCGATCATATAAATAATAATCGCAAGTAATTGATACATGTTTTCAGACATACTTTTCCCCCTTTTTCCCCTTGAGTCTTTTTATTAAAAATTCCCTATATTTAAAATACCACAAATATACAAGATAACCTATAATTATTCAAGGAGCGACTTCTAAAATTTATAATAGCAATGCAATTCATAAAATGTGTTAAACTAGTGCCATCTATAACACGATAAAGAAGGCGAAATGTATGACATTTGAAGAAATGAAAACTCAGCTTACGGAGCGGATTTTACAGCAGCAACTCGTTACTGCTACGATCAGTCAACCTCGTATGAAATCAAACGAAGTAAAGCGTATAAAGCTAAAACCTTTATTACTGAAGGATACTTACCATATACAAGTTGAATATCAATTTGAACGTATTTTAAAACACGAAAATGTTCTATTAGCAAATTTCCCTGAGAAACTAGCAGCATTTTTTAACGATTATCGTCAAGCGCATATTGATTTTATTGATGAAAATATACAAGTACAGCTATCAAAAAAGAACAAAGTACTATGGAAATCTGATAAATCCTCAACGCCAAAGCAAGTTAATTTAGCGCATAATCGGAAGAAAAACTATTTACTGGCAGAGGATAAGCCATACCCGTTTTTAATTCGTCTCGGTGTGCAAACAGAAGAAGGAAAAATAAAGAAACAAAAATACGATAAGTTTAAACAAATCAACCGCTTCATCGAATTTATTGATGATGCATTAACCTATTTGCCAAAGGATCGTCAAGTTCGTATTTTAGATTTTGGTTCAGGCAAATCCTATTTAACATTCGCCCTATACCATTACTTAAAAATCGAAAAGGGCTTAGACATTCGTGTTACTGGTTTGGATTTAAAGAAGGAAGTTATTGAAGAATGCTCACGAATTGCACAGGATTTAGGCTATGAGCAGCTCGAATTTCTAGTAGGAGATATTAATGATTATAATGAGGAGTCTGCTGTGGACATGGTGGTGACTCTACACGCTTGTGATGTTGCCACTGATATGGCATTAGCCCGTGCTGTGAAATGGGGAGCAAGCGTTATTTTAAGTGTCCCTTGTTGCCAGCATGAGCTAAATCGTCAGCTTAACACACCAGCACTGGATATCATGCTTCAACACGGTCTCGTACGCGAACGTTTTGCAGCGCTCGCAACAGATGCAGTCCGAGCAGAAATCTTATCACTCGTTGGCTATGAGGCACAATTGCTAGAGTTTATAGATATGGAAAATACACCGAAAAACATTTTAATACGAGCTTATCATACAGATAAAAAGCCAAGCTCTGAACAGCGAGCTAACTATGATGCCTTTATAAAGATGCTAAATGCCAAGCCGTTTTTAGCGAAGGAGTTACAAGCTTACCTATAAAATGCCGCGTTATTTGTAAGTGCAGTGCGGGTATTTTGAATTTACTTAAGCAAATGAAAAGGGCGGTCCAATAACTTTTGGACCGCCCTGTCTATTATAGTTCTTGTCGTAATGCTTGAATAACGTCAATTTTCGTGGCCTTACGTGCTGGACGATAGCCTGAAATCATCGCTACACCAATACTAATCGCTGATGCAATAAGAACGAGCTGCCAAGGAATAAGTGAAAATGTAATATCATTTTTACTAAATGCATCTTCCCCTGTTGCTGCTTCTAGAATTAAAGGTAATGCAGCATTTGCTGCAAAGCTAATAACATATGAAATAGCTACAGCTATCAAAGTCCCAATAATACCGATGAACGTACTTTCCATTAAGAACAATCGTTGAATAAGCTTTGGACTTGCTCCGATTGCCTTTAAAACACCGATTTCACGAGTACGCTCTGTAACCGCCATAGTCATTGTATTAAAAATACCAATCGAGGCAATCAATACAGCAATTGTTCCTACAAATATTAAACCGATTTTTAAAACTAGGAAAAATACATTCATTTGATCCAATTGCTCAGTAATTGAATAAACGCTATAACCTTTGTCTTTTAGTTTGTCTAATATCGGCTTTACATTTTCCATGCTGTCAGCAAAAATATTAAACTCCGAATAAAACATGTCATCCTCTTTAATATTACCTGTTGCTGCTAACTTGGTAGCTAGCATTGGCTTTTGCTCTGTACCCATATAAATTGAGTTGTTGATCATCCAGTCATAGGAAGGCTTCTTCATAACACCGACAATCGTATATTTCATTTTTTCTGTCTCTTTTGCCCCATCAGTATGTGGCATTAATGATAATTCGATCTCTTTACCAATTAATGAGTCCTTATAACCTTCCTCACTACCATTATAAAACGTGCCTTCTAATTCAGCTTTTTTATTCTTTTCTTCAATAATTTTGCGCTCAGCATCATTGACTAATGTTTGAGCAAAATGGTAGCCTACAACAATTTCGTTTGGTTTTGTTGGATACTTTCCTTCTGCAAGCTTGCCATTTACTTGCTCAAAATCATGCATATTTGCAACATATAAATCAGATTGTGTATCACGATCCTCAAAAATTGACTGTGCGGATGCATTGACAGTAATCGTTTCGAGTACGGTTTCTACATGATCTATACTTTTTATTTCATTAATTTGTTCCTCTGTAAATTGATCATTCCCATGCACTTGAATTTTCGTCACTTTTTCATCCGATAATATTTCATTACGTAAAGAATCCTGCAATCCAAACCCAACTGATGCGAGGACAATCAAAAATGCACAGCCCATTGTTGCCGCTAGCACGGTCATAAACACACGTAATTTATTTTTCTTTATATGCTGTTTAACAAAATCTAGTTGATCTTTAAATAACATATTATGCTTCCTCCTTTACAAGTTCCCCATCGTACATGCGGAAACGTCGATGCGCTATCGTCGCTACTTCCTCGTCGTGAGTAATGATGACAAATGTTAAGCCAAGCTCACGGTTTAGGCTTTGAATGAGCAGCAATATATCTTGCTCTGTTTCCGAATCAAGACTTCCTGTCGGCTCATCCGCCAACAAAATAGGAGGATTTGTAATTAAGGCTCTTGCAATACTTACACGCTGTTGCTGACCACCCGATAATTCATTTGGATAATGGTCTGCCACCTCTGTTAACCCAACCTTGTCCATTAATTTTTTTACCTTTTCTATACGCATAGCTTTCTTGATACCCTGTAACTTCAAGGGTAACTCAATGTTTTCAAATGCCGTTAAGCCTGGCATCAGTTGAAAGTTTTGAAAGATAAATCCGAACTGTTGCAGGCGAAATGCAGCACTTTCTACTTCAGTGAGATGAGCTGTTTCCATTCCGTTTACCTTAATAGATCCTTGTTCAGATTTCATATATCCGGCTAATATTTGTAATAAGGTTGATTTCCCAGAGCCACTTTTCCCAACAATTGCAACAACCTCTCCTTTTTTCACCTCAAAATTGACACCCTTTAATACCGGAACCTGTTTTTCCTTGCCTTTCTTTCCAATTAAAAATGTATGTTGTAAGTTCTCGACTTGAATCATCTTCAAATATACTCCCCTTTCACCTTCTTCTGACTCATAACGTAGGGTTAATTTACGTCCCTACTAGTTGCTTCCCTACAAAAGTCATCCTAAATTTTAGGTTATGAGCCTTTACTTCCCCATTGTAGAATATAAATCTTAATAAAGTTGAAGGATAAAAATGAAGATATTCTTAAGAAAATGGAAACTACAAGCAAAACATTTTCTTTACATTCGCTTTACAATTCATTCGAAAATTTTTTCGAAACTTTATGGTCAAATAGTATCTTTTTGTATTAAACAGAGAGAAATCTCTTTATAAAACCTATCTTTAAGGCATTTTTCTGTATTAATAAAAACAAATACAGCGATAACTTTATTATTTTGTGAACAAATTGTATATTACAAGATTGTAAAGTTTTCTGTAGAATTAAAGAATTTTATGTAGATAATTTAAAGATTTTGTTATGATAGTAAAGTTTAGAGGCCAATTTATTTATATCCAGGAGGATTCGATTTACATGCTTAACTCAAAAAAACAAGACCCTTTCTTTATAGCTTTGCATAAAATTGCCGAGAATATGAGAGAGGCCGTACATTACGCAAATGATTTTCGTATTAACAGTGTGGCTGACCTAAAAGAGATTAGCATTACTATGAAAAATTACGAAACAGCTGGTGATAAGCTCATTCATGAACTAATCGTGATGCTAAACAAATCATTTATGACACCTATCGAACGCGAAGACATTCTAGAATTCGCCATTCGTATGGACGATGTATTAGATGGTACGGAGCATTGTATCGCTCATTTTGAAATGTTCTCTCTAACTGAGGTTGATGAATCAATGCGTACTTTCCTAGGCTATATTTCAAAAAGTGCTGATGAAATTGTTAAAGCAACAGAAGAGTTAAAGAAAAAGAATCTTATTGGCATGCGCCCACACGCAATTCTTATTAAGGACTATGAACGTGAATGTGATGAGGTGCAACGTTCGTCCATTAAACAACTATTTTTAAATGAAAAAGATCCAATTCGACTTATTAAATATAAAGATATATATGAACAACTTGAAGACATCGCTGATCATTGCCAAAATGTTGCAAATACAATGGAAACAATTATCATGCGTAACGCGTAATTAGGAGAGGGCACTTACAATGAACACAATCATTATACTAACTGTACTGGTCGTTATCTTTGCCCTAACATTTGACTTTATCAATGGCTTCCATGATACAGCAAATGCTATCGCAACCTCAGTTTCCACTAGAGCATTGAAACCTCGTGTAGCGATCATGATGGCTGCGACGATGAACTTTATCGGAGCTATTACCTTTGTCGGTGTTGCAAAAGCTTTAACAAAAGACATTGTAGATCCTTTCTCTTTAAATGCATTTGAGGGAGACACGACCGGCTCAGTCGTTATTTTAGCAGCACTAATCTCCGCTATTATTTGGAACTTACTAACATGGTATTTCGGTATTCCATCGAGTTCTTCACATACTCTGATTGGGTCCATTGCTGGTGCAGCAGTTGCTTCTACTGGCTTCGACGTTCTAAACTATGGCGGTTTTACGAAAATCATTATGGCCTTAGTGCTATCACCAATTCTTGCGATTTGCGCCGGCTTTATTATGATGACACTGTTTAAATTATGGTTTAAAAACTTAAATTTATATCGTACGAATAAAGGTTTCCGTACAATGCAAATTTTCACTGCCGCAATTCAATCTTTTACACATGGTACGAACGATGCACAAAAGGCAATGGGGATTATGACGATGGCGTTAATTGCTGGGGGTTTGCATTCGGGAGATGAAATTCCGTTCTGGATACGAGCTGCAGCGGCAACTGCAATGGGGCTTGGTACTTCTATCGGTGGCTATAAAATTATTAAAACGGTCGGCGGTAAAATTATGAAAATCCGTCCTGTAAACGGCGTTGCAGCAGATTTAGCATCTGCAACAGTAATCTTCGGTGCTACATTAATTCACCTACCAGTATCTACAACACACGTTATTTCTTCCTCTATCATGGGTGTTGGCTCTGCACAACGTGTACGTGGTGTGAACTGGGGGATGGCGCGTAAAATTGTCACTACTTGGGTTATTACAATGCCAATTTCTGCAGTTATGGCAGCTGTTATTTACTTTTTGTTATCGTTATTCTTTTAACTCCTTCTACCTTTAGATAGTGAGATGAACGCGGATTTAAGCTACTTATCAGTGGTTCAAACATCTGCACCTGGCGCTTAGCTTTCGGACATCTGCTGAAATAGAGAAGTTAGTCTAGGAACGCCAAGTCCTGTGGCGACGACTGAGTGACCAACATCACGTTGGCCCAAATTCTCTGGCGGATGTCACGGAATTACGCCAAGGCATAATTGAATTTGATCGCATACTAAGACTCCTGTTCACTTGTTGGACAGGAGTCTTTACATTGTCACACGACAAAATGTAACACATCCTTTACACTATTCTAAAAGGAGGATAGTACCTACAATGAAAACTTTTTCAGCTTTTATAACAGCCCATGCTAAAGCTATCGTCGCCTTATGGTTCGTTATTTTTATTACCATGGCTATGTTTGCCATACAGCTTCCAAGTAAGCTTCATGGAGATGGCTTTTTTGTTAAAGGCGATCATACTTACGTAACAAATGAGCTTGCAAAAACATTTGATTTGCCTTCTGATACAATTTTGGTCGTCTTCAATCCAGCCGACGATAAGAAAATTCAAGATACATTAAAAAAATTAGAGAACGTTAAGGAAATTCATTCCATCCAGTCACCACTTGATGATGCTTCTTTACAAAAGAATGGTATAGCTTATGCCATGGTTCATATGAAAAATAATGTTGATCATCTACCTGACGTTGTGACAGACATCCGTTCATTAATAGAGGATGACGGTGTGAGCATTACAGGCGGTCCTGTTATTTCAGCAGACATCAATACAGCAAGTCAAAAGGATTTAGCATCAGCGGAAGCTATAGGCTTACCAATCGCTATCATAGTGCTATTACTTGCTTTCGGTACTGTCGTAGCCTCAATCTTACCTATCATTATCGGCATTGTCACTGTTGTAACTGCGTTTGGAATTTTGACTTTGTTTAGTGGTCATATCAATTTATCAATTTTTGTGTTAAATATAGTACCAATGCTTGGACTTGCATTAAGCATAGATTTTGCCTTGCTGTTTATTAATCGATATCGTGAAGAACGTGCCCATACATCCATTGTACAGGCGATTCAAACAGCGATAGAGACAGCTGGCCGTTCGATCATTTTTTCTGCTGTTTGTGTCATGATCGGCTTAGGTGCCATGATTGTCATTGACGTCGAAATTTTTCACAATATCGCTTTAGGAGGCACAATCGTCGTATTTCTTGCAGTGCTTTCTGGCTTAACCTTGCTTCCTGCTACAATGATGCTAATAGGAGATAACCTAAATAAATGGCGCTTATTACGTGTAATGCCTGGTGGAGCAAATCGTTGGCGTGGCTTTGCTGGCTTTGTCATGAAACATCCAGTGACCATCGTTATTGTGGCATTCTTATTACTAGGTATTGGTATGGTTCCGTTAAAGGATATTAAACTTACAATTCCTCAGGTGGATTCATTACCAACAAAATATGATGCACGTGCAGCTTATGATCAGTTGGATAAAACATTCGGACTTGGCGACACCTCAACTTTATATTTGCTAGCAGAACGTAAGGAAGGTTGGGAGGATCTTGAGGCAAGAGAGCTGATTTTCAATATTCAAGAACAATTACTTGATGACCCTTTAGTGAGTCATGTATCAACCATTTATACGACAGCTAACATGAAGTCCCCTGAGGAACTGTCGGCTTCTTTGAAAAATCCTCAAGCGGCAGAACAATTAAAACCAATATTAAATACATTTTCTAAAGATAAGCAGCTCTTTATCCCAATTACATTGGATGCAGCAGGTTCATCAACTACCGCCCAACAATTTGCTCGAACATGGCAGGATAAAGATTTAGGCGTCGATTTTGCTCTTGGAGGTCAAGCGAAATTTAATCAAGAAATTTTCGATGAAATTTCTAGTAAAATTTTCTTGGCTGTATCCATTATTATCGTTTCAACGTTCTTTATTTTAATGCTCGCTTTCCGCTCTATTTTAATCCCACTAAAAGCGATTATTATGAATATTATCGGACTTTCTTCAGCATTCGGTATGCTCGTCTACATTTTCCAATATGGACATTTGGGGATTGAAGCCGGTACGATTGTCCTTATTATCCCGGTAATAGTATTTTGTCTTGTATTCGGCTTAAGTATGGATTATGAAGTCTTTTTAATATCACGTATTCAAGAGGAATATTTAAAAGGGGCAGATAATACACGTGCTACGATTGACGGACTAACCTCTACAAGTCGTATCATTACGTCAGCAGCGCTTATTATGATTGTAATAACAGGGGCGTTCGCATTTACAGATGTAATGCCTGTAAAGCAAATTGGAGTTGGTATAGCTATTGCCGTCGCTATCGATGCAACGATTATTCGTCTCATGCTCGTTCCAAGTCTTATGAAGCTCTTTGGGGATTGGAATTGGTGGCTACCCTTCGCAAAGAAGCAAAAATAAAAAAAATCCGCAACCTTTCGTGAGCTCTCCCTCACTCCAAGGTTGCGGATTTTTTATTTTGAATAAATGCGGTCGTACCATTCTTTTGCGGCTTCTACCTCAGGCATCGTTAGCTGATGACCATAATTAAACCATACAGTTGTCACATCTGCCCCAGCCGATGATAAAAGTGCCTCTAAATCCTCAGATTCCTGAGCAGTACACATTGGATCATTCGTTCCAGCACCGATAAAGACAGGGATTGAAGAAAGTGTCGGCAATTCTATATCACGTCTAGGCACCATTGGATGATGCAGTATTGCACCTGCCAGAGCATCCTCATAATGGAATAATAGGCTAGCAGCAATATTGGCGCCATTAGAGTAGCCGATAGCAACCACTCGATTACGGTCAAATCCATACTGCTGTGCTGCTTCTAATAAAAAGTCATTTAATTCTTTCGTACGGAAAATTAAATCCTCTATATCAAAAACACCTTCCGCTAAACGACGGAAAAAGCGTGGCATACCATTTTCAAGGACATTTCCACGGACACTTAAAATGCTTGCTGTATCATCAATTTCCTTTGCAAGGCCTATTAAGCTTTGTTCATTTCCACCTGTACCATGTAACAGTAGTAAAATCGGTTTTGTTTCATCTGTTCCTTTATGAAAAACGTGCTGCATTTACAGTCCACCTCTCGATTATCTTGAATTCGAGATAATTGTAGCCTGTGGCAAAATTAAATTCAAGCTCTTTGACTTATTAATTTCTCGATTTTCACGATTTGGCTGTTCCTCATGGTCTTTATAAAATTTTGTAATCGTAAATACAGAAAATAAACAAGCAGCTATAACAACAACAATAACTATTCCCACTAATTTTTTCCCATTCATTCGTTCTTATCCCCCGAATTACTTATTTCTTTTTACGAAAACCTTCTTCTAGTAAATATTCTTTCGCAGCATCGTGTGTACCAAAGGCTTCCTCTAAATTTTCACCATGATAGACATTCCATGAACGTTGCTCAAAGGCTAGCATTAATTGAGCACCTTCACGATTTTGCCAAATCTCTTCGATTGGCTCTTGCTCTTCTACTTCTTCTGATAAATATTGAATGGCATCTTCAATAATTTCACGAAGCTGTTGTTCATCGTAGTCACGAATATTGACTAGGCCTTTATCATTTGCTTCTTCCTCATAGCGCAATAAATCACCAACAAAGACGAAGCCGTTGCCATTTGGGTGTAGCTTTTCCACAACAATGGTCTTTTCGTAAAGGCTATCCATAAAGTGATAATTTAAGCGTTTTAATGAAATTTCCTTCTTCGTAAGTTCAGGAAATGAGTCGATGATGGCTTGCTTTTGTTCAAATGTTAGCATATAAAAATGCTCCTTTTCTATTCAATCTACCTTACAGTATAACTTATTTTTTCTGTTATATCGAAGTAAAATAGGTAGTTCTAAAAGTAAAAGTAATGTTTCCTCTTCTATAACGTGTAGATTGATTGTGTGGGTTGATTTTCGTTCCGATTGGGCGCTTTGCCGCTGACGCTTCGCTTTCGCGCAGAGCAGAGCTTCCTGGGGGAGTCCGATGAGCCGCTTTTGTTGCTGCCGCTACGTTAACACTACGCTTTCGCACAGAAAACATCCGCTGCGCTGCAGGGTCTCGGGCCAACAGATGTTTTTTGCGCGAAAGCGTGAGTGCAACGTAGCGACAGCAGCACGATGTTGGTCACGAAGGCGTTATCACAGGATGTGATGCTTTTAGCCTTCGTTCCTCTATTGCTAATCCCCGAGGAGTCGCCCAATCTCCACTCCAATCAACTTATTTGCGTAGCATATGTTTTAACAAAATGTCATCCCTAAATTACGATGAGAGACCCAATTAGAAAATTACATCACTATAACGCAGAGTTGGTTTCCGTTCCGACTGGACGCTTCCCTGGGGCGTCCGGTCAACGGATGTTTTTTACGCGAAAGCGTAGCGGGCAGCGCACCAAGGTAGGACACAACTTATATACATGACATACTCTTTAACAAAATTGATGATGAGACAAGAAATCAGAGCCTAATCATTTTTCCTATAAAGTAAAAAAATCCGCTTAAAACTCCCTGTGGAAAAAGCAAGAGCGCACCGATATGACTCATACCTTATCCACGGAAAGCGAAGCGGATTTATCTTTTAATTCTTATGGTGTGCTTTTCAGTCACCCTCCACAATTCATAACGTTTTATTAAACATTTTATCTTTTACAAACTGAATAACATGTGCAACGTATAGTTCACGGTATGGGACAAATTGCGCTGTACTTACTGGGCGCACAATTTTCACTCGTTGACCATCAGGGAAGTATTCATAACCCTCGATATTAAGAGTAGCTGTTTTGCCTAAAAAGAATGCCTCTGCCTCATCTAGCTTAGCTCTAACCACCCCTGACACTTCCTCATACTGTAGCTCAAAAGCATCCCAATCATGTTTAAATGGATATATGTAGACATGGCAAAATTCGTTGTCGATCATGTTTTCCGAAACGATGCTACAAGATGTCATGCCCATTTTAACAACTTCATGTACGTCGACATTGAGTCCTAGCTCTTCCTTCACTTCACGAACTCCTGATTCTACTGTCTCTTCAGCTAATAGATGCCCTGCCGCTGTAATATCAAGCAAGCCCGGGTAGTCCTTTTTTTGTGAACTACGGATTTGGAAATAGATATAGTTCTCATTGACAAGCCAACAGTGGAATGTTTCATGCCATAGTCCTTTTTCATGTACCTCAGCTCTCGTTGCTGTCCCAATCTGTTCATGCTGCTCATTAAAAACTTTCACAATTTCTTGTTCCATTTTTTCCGACTCCTATACCGACTTCGTAGCCTTTTTCTTAATCACGTTACGTTCATCATAAATATTGGATGCAATCACTTTTAATACTGCATAAAATGGTACAGCAATAATAATCCCAATGAAGCCTGCAATATTACCTGCTGCTAAAATAACTGTAATAACTGTTAACGGGTGGATATCGAGCGATTTCCCCATGACATTAGGCGTAATAAAGTTACTATCAATTTGCTGCGCCACAAGTGTGACAACAGACACCCATATGACTAGCACTGGATCCTGAATAATAGCTACAATCAGTGCTGGTGTAAAGGCAATCCATGGTCCAATAAACGGAATCATATTCATAAAGAACGCGAATATAACAAGTAGCAACGAATAGTCTAGGCCTATAATTAAATACCCGACATACATAATAGCTGCTAGTAAAAAGCTAATTTGCAGCTGTCCTTGAATATAGCTACGTAAAACACCATCAATTTCACTTAACGTTTTCTTCACCCATTCACGACGTTCACCACTAAAATATTTATAAATCGATGGTGCAAACTTTTCATGATCCTTCAACATAAAAATAAAGAAGAATGGAATTAAAATAGCTAATAAAGATGCAGATACAACTGATTGTAAAAACGATACTAACCCCTTACTTGCCACAACGGCAATATCCTGCACAGAATTTGCCATATTGTCGATGAAGTTTTTTAACTGGGGTGGGAAGTTATCCTTGTTTTTAAACACATAATCAGCTGCATCTTGAATACTAGCACTAATCTGTGGTACATTTTTCACTAAATTATTTACCTGCACTGCAATCGGATTACCGACGATCCAACCAAAGCCACCAACAAGTGCTATTAGTCCAATGACTATCGTTAATATACTTGCCCATCTTGGAAATTTACGCTTCTCTAAAAATCTTTGAATCGGCTCCGTAACATAATACAAAACACCGCCAAGTAACAAAGGTATAAAAATAGCCTTTAAAATAATTACTAGCGGCGAAAAAATCCATTGAATCTCTATAAAATATTTAATGACTAGTAGCGCAAGTAAAATCCCTACCCCTACTTGAAACCAAACTTTCCTCGTCACTTTCTTCACTTCCTTTTATCACAGTTACTGAAAATACTACTTATATATTAACCATTTCGCAAGTATTCTAGTATTTATTGTCAAAACAAAAGAGTTTTTGAAACTAAAAAATTCGCAACCCTCCAACAGGCTATTTTGCGAGCCCCCCAAATGCTAAAGCATCTGAGGTGGCTTGCATAGCTTGCCTTCAACAGGAGTGTCGCAAATTTTCACTAATGCTCTATAAAGTAACAGTTTATAATTTTATATCTTCTACTGAATTTAAGTAGTCTTCAATATCACCAATAACCGATTCAACACAGCCGTCCTCAAATGGTGAAATTAAGCCTGCTTCTTTCACAAGTTTCGTAAAGGACATAGAGCCACCTAAGCCACATAAATGAACATAGTCCTTCCAAGCAGCTTCAAACTCATCACGTGAACGTTTCCAGAATTGGAATGCACAAATTTGCGCTAACGTGTAATCAATGTAATAGAACGGACTTGCATAAATATGTCCTTGACGTTGCCATATACCGCCTGCTTCTAGATAGCTGTTATGATCATAGTCACGATGTGGTAAATAGGTTTCCTCAATTTTCTTCCACGCAGCTTTACGTTCAGCTGGTGTCATATTCGGATTTTCATAAATCACATGCTGGAACTCATCAACTGCAACACCGTAAGGAAGGAATAATAAGCCACTACTTAAGTGTGTGAACTTATATTTTTCTGTGTCTTCCTTAAAGAATAGCTCCATCCATGGCCATGTGAAAAATTCCATACTCATCGAATGAATTTCACAAGATTCATATGTTGGCCATAAATATTCTGGAATTCCGATGTTACGACTTGAATAGACTTGGAAAGCATGTCCAGCTTCATGTGTTAACACATCGATATCGCCTGAAGTACCATTAAAGTTCGAGAAGATAAATGGTGAGTGATAGTTTTCGATAAATGTACAATAACCGCCACTCTCTTTGCCTTTCTTCGCCACTAAGTCCATTAATTCATGGTCAATCATAAAGTTAAAAAATTCACCAGTCTCTGGTGATAGCTCTTCATACATTTTTTTACCGTTCGCCACAATCCATTCAGGATCGCCTTTTGGTGTAGCATTTCCTGATACAAAGTTGAATGCTTCATCATAGAACTTAAAATCAGAAATACCAATACGCTTTGCCTGACGTTCATATAATTTTGTGGCAATAGGTACGATTAAATCACGAACTTGATCACGGAATTTCTTTACCATATCTGCATTGTAATCAATGCGATTCATTCGAATATAGCCTAGCTCGACATAGTTTTTATAGCCTAATTTAACAGCGATTTCATGGCGCACCTTAACAAGCTCATCATAAAGTCGATCGAATTCCTCTTCATGATCCGCAAAAAAGCCAAAGCGTGCATCCGTTGCAGCCTTACGCACTGCACGATCTGTAGACTCTGCATATGGTCCAAGCTGAGCAAGCGTTAATGTTTCACCATTAAAGTCAATTTGCGCAGAGGCAACAAGTTTATTGTATTCTGAAACGAGTTTGTTCTCCTTTTGCATTAAATCAATGACTGCTGGTGAAAAGCCTTTAATTTGATAAGTTGCTAAATCAAATAATTGCTGACCCCATTTTTCTTCTAACTGCTCACGGAATGGTGACACGATTAGCGCTTTATAATATTCTGTTGTTACCTCTTCCAACTCTGGTCCAACCTCATCAAAATAATCGCGTTCTGCATGATAAAATTCATCATTTGTATCAATCGAAGCACGAATGTACACTAGGTTTGCCATTGTAGCGTAGTCATTGCTCAATCCATTTAATTTCTCAATTATTTCACTTTGCTCGTCCATCGTTTGAGCATTTTTAAATTCATCTATTAAGGATAATTGTTGCTCTTTCATAGCCTCGATATTTGGACGGCTGTATTCGTAGTCTTTAAACGTTTTCATAGAAGTCCCCTCTTTCTGTCATTTACCCCGTGATATTTCTATTATATGCCAAATCTATACTATTAAGAAACAAATTAATAGCCAATTATATAGGTTTTTAATAATGCTGCCCTTTCACGCAAATTTAACTTTATTTCCACTGATTTTGGTGTTTTTGCCGCAACAACATCTACTTCAAAACCTAAAGACTCAGCTAAATATTTTGCACGCTGTAAATGAAAATCATTAGAGAGAATCGTGATGTTCTTAGTCCCTTTAGGCAACAGTTCTTTAGAAAATAGTAAATTCTCATAGGTTGAAGTAGATTGGTCTTCTATTAATATTCTGTTAGTTTCTATACCCTTGTCCTGTAAATATTTAAACATTACTGAAGCCTCTGTCCTATCTTCATCCGCCCCTTGCCCACCTGAAACAATTACTTTTACATGAGGATATTTGTTTAAATACTTTACAGCCTCTTCTAATCTATTTTTCAATGAAAGCGATGGGATTCCACCCGTTTTTACTTTCGCTCCCAGGACAATCATGTATGTAGCTGTTCCGTTTGCAGCAGGCCGGAAACCTTGTTTCATCTCCTCGCCGAGCCAAATATAAACAGCTATACAAATAGCAAACAGTACAACCCCTAATCTAATTACCCATTTTTTCACATTTATCCCCTCCCTTACCTTTTACTAACGTTTAAACAAAGACAAAGGATGCTTGTACTAGAATTGCTGTACAAACATCCTGTTTAATTATCTTAATATAAAGCGCTTAATAGATTCCTGTAACGCCGTTATTTCATCTGTTAAGTCACTGGAAGATTCACTAACAAGCTGAATGGCACGCTGTTGTTCGTCAACAGATGCTGTTACTTCCTCAGATGCAGCAGCATTTTTCTCACTAATCATTGCAATACTTTCGATAGATTGCATCATGTTATCCTTTGAGCCATTCAAATATTCTACTCCCGCAGTCATTTCTCCAATGACAGAAATAATTTTCTCTACGGCCAATTCAATTTCCTTAAAGGACGATTCTGTGATGGCAACCGAATCATTTTGCTGATGAACAATGACATTTGTTTTCTTCATCTCATTGTTCACTAAATTAGTTTCACTTTCAATTCCCTTTAAAGTTGTACGCACTAGCTCAGTTGCTACAGATGTTTGGTCCGCTAGCTTACGTACCTCCTCAGCAACTACCGCAAAGCCCTTGCCATGCTCACCAGCTCTAGCCGCCTCTATTGATGCATTCAATGCAAGTAGGTTCGTCTGATCAGAAATCTCGGTAATGGTGCCGACAATACCTTCAATTTCTCTTACTTTCACAATTAAGCTATTAAATACAGCATAAACATTATTGATCAATTCCGAAGACTCGTGTGACTTCTCTTTTAAATTATTTAAATTTAAGAGCCCCTCTTGATTTGATCGCTTCATATGTTGAGATGCCTCAAGCATTACTTCATTTTTGTCATGCAATACTTCAATCTGCTGAGCAAAATCAATGGCAGTTCTATTCGTATCCTCAGCATCTGAAGCCTGCTTTACCGCACCGTCCGAAACCTCATTTATCGCTTTTACTATTTCATCTCCATAAGCGTTTGTTTCCTCTGCTACAGATGTTAAATTTGACGATGTCGTTTGAATTTCTACAATAGCTTCTTCTACATCTGTAATTAATGTTTTCAGTTGATCAACCATTTCATTAAATCCTTCATTTAATTGACCAATCTCATCTGAACGTTGTAGGTTTTCAATTTCTACAGTTAAATTCCCCTTAGCTACCTCACGTACACGTTTAGATAATTTTCGCACTGGTAAAGCTAAATGTCTTGAAACCAATATGACAACAGCAGTACCTATAATGATGGCACCTAATAAAGTAATACCAATAACGAGTAATAATGAATTAGCCTCTTTATTAAAGTCTTGCATATATGTACCCGATGCAATGATCCAGCCCCAATTAGGATCCTTTGCAGAATAAATTATTTTATCAGCTAATACATCTTGACCCGGTAGCTCAAACTCATATTGTGTAAATCCTCCACCAGCAAGTGCTTTTTCAGTTACTTCCTGAATAAAATAATGGCCATTACTATCTTTACCGTCCCATAGGTTTTCCCCTTCTCGAGTCGGATGGGCTAGAAATGTCCCTTTTTCATCTAAAGCATATATATAACCATACTCCCCTAAGTCTCCAGGATAGTTACTTGGCCTCTTCCCTTCACTATCCTTTGGTCCTAGAATCGCCTCACGCACTTGCTCCTGAGCAACTTCTATAGGAATGTCGCCCCTCTTAACACTCTCATTCGCAAGCTCAATTAATTGCAAAGAAGATTCAACACTATTTTTAATAACTTGTTCACCAATATCATCCATACCTTTTTTGGCTTTATTATAGCTAGCTAAACCTATAACTAGGCTAGGGATAATTAATAGTGCTAATGAAATGATAATTAGTTTCCCCTGTATCGAACGTGAAATCTTCATGCTTTAGCCCCCCTTTTCCTCTTTGTCACCATGACTATTAATCTATATTATGTTATGATTTGAATTTTTTCACAATGGGTAAAACGTAATTTATGTATGGATTATTCGCCCTTTTACCCAGATGGCACTTTCCTGAGGCCAACCGATGAGCTGGGAACATAGAAAAAACTATCTTTCTACAGCGATATGCCTTATAGAAAAATAGTTTTTTGATTTTATCCTATGATAGGACGATTATCCAAGCCACTAAAGCTATTAAAGTAGCTGAAAGAGTTGGGATTGTTAAAATAATACCTATCTTTAAATACTGAACCCAGCCGATTTTTATTCCTTTTTGCGCCAATATATGGAGCCATAACAATGTTGCGAGTGAGCCAATCGGTGTCATTTTAGGACCTAAATTAGTTCCAATGACGTTTGCATAAATAAGCCCCTCTTTAATAACGCCAGTTGCACTAGTTTCAGCAATAGCTAATGCATCGATCATGACAGTTGGTAGGTTATTCATAATAGCTGACAAAATCGCTGCTACAAAGCCCATCGTTATTGTCGATACCATCAACCCTTGCTGTATCGCGTGCTCTAATAAACTTGCTAACAAACCTGTCATTCCTACATTTTTCAAGCCGTAAACAACCACGTACATACCGATAGAAAAGAACACAATATTCCACGGTGCCCCTTTCACAACTCTCTTTGTATCTACAATATGACTACGTCGCGCAAGCAAGAAAAAGATAGCTGCTACACCACATAAAATAAATGACACAGGAATTTCGAAAAACTCACTCGTCAAGAAACCAACTAATAATATCGCTATTACATACCATGATAATAAAAATAATTTCGTATCACGAATTGCCAGCTTCGGATTATCAACTGCCTCAAGTGAATAATCTTTTGGAATCGAACGACGAAAGACTATATAAAGTACAGCAATGCTTGCCAGTAAAGAAACTAAGTTCGGTATCAGCATATGTAAGAAATATTCCATAAAACCAATACCGAAATAATCTGCAGACACAATATTTGTTAAATTACTAATGATTAACGGTAATGATGTTGTATCTGCTATAAAGCCACTTGCAATAATAAATGGAAAGACCATTTTTTCGGTTAAATGTAACTTACGGATCATCGCTAAAACGATTGGTGTTAGTATTAGAGCTGCACCATCATTTGCAAATAATGCTGAAACAATAGCACCTAGACAGGAAAGATAAATGAATAAGCGGATACCATTCCCCTTTGCGATGCGTGCCATATGGAGGGCAGCCCATTCAAAAAATCCTATTTCGTCTAAAATAAGTGAAATAAAAATAATCCCTATAAACGATAACGTTGCATTCCAAACGATCCCTGTTACCTCAACAACATCTTGCCAAGTAACAACCCCGAGCACCAATGCGATGGCAGCACCAATACAAGCAGACCAGCCGATCGATATTTTTCGTGGCTGCACTATTACAAAAAATAAAGTTACTAAAAATATAGCAATCGCTAATAAAGCTTGCACCGTTTTCCTCCCTAAATCAATTATGCTTTGTACTTAGGTCATCAGATATTTTTTGCGCGAAAGCGCAGCGACTTTGGACACCCGCTGAAAGAAGTTGAAAACCAGTAGCTTTAATTTGCTACTGGTTTTATTGTTTATATTATTCGCCTAAATCAGCATTATGGTAAACGTTTTGGACATCCTCTAAATCTTCTAATGCATCAATTAATTTTTCAAATTTCGCAATATCGTCACCAGTTAATGCTACTTCTGTTTGTGGAAGCATTGAAAGCTCTGCTACTGTAAACTCTTGAACACCAGCTGCTTTTAAAGCTTCTTGTGTAGCAAAGAACTGATCTGGTTCTGCATAAATAATGACAGCCTCATCTTCTTCTAGAATGTCACGAGCATCAATATCTGCTTCCATTAAAATTTCAAGAACTTCATCTGCTGATTTACCTTCTAAACCGACTACTGCTGTTGAATCAAACATGTAGGCAACAGATCCACTGACACCCATATTCCCATTATTTTTACCAAATGCAGCACGTACATCTGAAGCAGTACGGTTAACATTATTCGTTAAAGCATCAACGATTAACATAGTACCAGCTGGTCCGAAACCTTCATAACGTAATTCGTCGAAGTTTTCATCGCCGCCACCCTTCGCTTTATCAATTGCTTTTTCAATAATATGTTTAGGAACACTGTATGTTTTTGCTCGTTCAAGAACAACTTTAAGGGCACGGTTTGATTCAGGATCTGGCTCACCTGATTTAGCTGCTACATAAATTTCACGTCCAAATTTTGCATTGATACGGCTTGTGCTTTGGTCTTTAGACGCTTTCTTTTCTTTAATATTGTTCCACTTACGACCCATCGTTTCCACTCTCTTTCAAATTATAAGTTTATCAAAATAATAGATGCACACTAGCACATCTGTAAATGGTGATTCAATACTTAATGTATCTTTACTCTGCAAATAATAACACAAAAGACGCTTGCAAAGCTAGATATCCCAATGTTTAAGGTGACTTTATTAAGCATTAATTGTCAAAAATTGTGTCACTTTATAATTGGTTTTCTACTTTGATTTTTTCTAAAAGTGCATGACAGCCTTCTAAGACTAAATCATAGGTTTCTTGAAAATCTCCTGTATAGTATGGATCCGGTACGTCTTTTTGATGGTCAGTTAAATCTAAAAAGCGGAAAATCTTTGGAGAATCAGGATTACCAAGCATCGTTCGGATGTTACGTATATTGCTTTCATCCATGCCAATAATGTAATCAAAATTTTCAAAATCAGCCTTTTGTAATTGTCGGCCCTGCATCCCTTTCGTTGAGATGCCATACTCTTTTAGCTTTTCTTGTGTTCCTCTGTGAGGAGGTTCACCAATATGCCAAGAGCTTGTTGCAGCCGAGTCTACTTCGACTTTATGACTTAAATGCTCTTTTTCTACTAAATCACGCATGACCGCTTCAGCCATTGGTGATCTGCATATATTCCCCAAACATACAAAAAGTACTCGAATCATTTTTATATCCTCCTCAATCAATTTCGCACTCGCGTAACTGTCGCTTCGCTTTCGCGCAGAAAACATTTGCTAAATGAAGATAAAGCACTCAAAATCAATGATTCTGAGTGCCTTCTAAATAGGTTTTACTTTATCTCTTCTCTGCCGCAACTCGCTTCTCTAATTCTTTAGTTAACGCTACTAATTCATGTTCAAGACGATGAGTAAATTCCTCGCGTCCCTCTTTACCTTTTCCAGTTACATAAAACGGCTCTCCATAAATTAGATAACCTTTTCCACGCTTAAAAACATCTCCAGCATTACGAGCACCAATGTAAGCGGCTGGTACAATTTGAGCTTTAGATAGCTGTGCAATTGTAATCGCACCTTGCTTTAAATCCGAACCCTCAGCATTTCGAGTACCTGATGGGAAAATACCTACGATTTTACCCTCTTTCAATAACTGTGAAGGGATTTTAATAACACTTGGTCCTGGATTGTCACGGTCAACGGGAAAGGCATTCAAACGCTCTATAAGCCAGCCAAGGCCTTTTATATCAAACAATTGCTTTTTAGCCATAAAGTGAATTTCTCGAGGAGCCATTGAAACTCCAAGGTTTAAAATATCAACATAGCCTGTGTGTGTACATGCAATAATAAACCCACCTTCTTTCGGTAAGTTGTGCTCCTCATATACACGCGCCTTTGAACCCGTTAATTTTAATATCACTTTGACAACATTTGCTATAAATTTATACACTGTTTCATTCCTACCTTATTCAATAGTTATTCCCATTGTAATCGAAAAGACCAGTATATCGCAATTGCATGTGAAATAACTAGACTCTTCCCACTAATACATCAACATCAATCGTAATTTCAGTTAACTGGATATTGACTCCTTCTTTTTTATGCCAGCCCATCGGTGTCATTTCAAGCAGTGCTGGTACAAGCTCTGTAGCTAGTGGTACCGTATACGTAATACGTTCTACACTAACATCGGCAAAGCTTTCTTTAAAGCGTGCAACGATTTGTTCATTCGAATAGGACTCTTTAGTAGAATCCGCATATAATTGTGATCGAAGCTCATGTAAGTACCCGCTTTGAGGTACAACCTTAACAACACAACCATTCTCGGTTAATAAACGTTTAAACTCTTCGTAATTGGCAGGCGATAAAATATTTAATATGGCATCGAAGCTTGATTTTGCAAATGGACTTTTCGCTAAATCACCAACAGACCAAATTTGCTCTGGATAGTGTCGGGATGCAGCAAGTATGCCTTCTTTCGCTATATCAATACCTATGCCAATACTGTTACCTTTTTTATCTTTCATAATACGGGCTAAATGTGAACCCTCACCACACCCTGTATCAAGCACGGTTTCTGCACTTGCAATTAGCGCTCTGATTTTATCTTCTATTAAATCATAGATGCCACTATCAATAACCGCTTTTCGAGATTCAAAGAGGTCTTTACTGTACTTAGAAATCGCACCATGTGTCAGCATATTGACGTAGCCCTGCTTGGCAATATCAAAAGAATGATTTGAGGAACATACTAATCTCCCTTGCTCAAATACACTCATTGACTCCTGACAAATTGGACAAGCAAAAAGTGTTATATTTTTATCCATTAAGGCTGCCCCTGCAGCTCTTTTAGAAAGTGCTCCCATTAATTCGCCTCCTGTTGTTCTGTAGGTGAAACAAGTGCAAAACGCTCCCACTTACGACTTCTCCATCTAAAGTATACAATAATGGCTCGCATCCATTCATCTGCTGAAATCGCTAACCAAATACCTACTAAACCCCAATGTAAAACGAATACGAACAAGTACCCGAGTGGAAGGCTCATACATACCATTGATAAGAAACCGATTTTCACCGGAAATCTTGCATCCCCTGAGGCACGCAACGAGTTAATAACAACAATATTCATTGTACGCCCTGTTTCGAGTAGAATGCTTAATGCTAAGACAGATGCTCCGATAGCTATTACCTCTGAATTATCAGTGAAAACGTGCATTAGTTGTTTACGAAATATCGTCACAACTACAACCATAGTTATCGTAAAGGCAAAAGCTGCTCGTACACTTAACCAAAGCTGATGATAAGCTTGATCTTTTTTACCAGCACCGACATTTCGACCAATAATTATAGCTGTGCCCGTCCCGATTGCAATCGCAAATAAGTATGTAAACATCGAAATATTCATAGCATATTGTCTTGCAGCAAGTGTCTCTGAACCTAAATACGTTGCATAATAAAGGAAGACAATCTGACAAAACTGATAAAGCACCTGCTCAAATGCTGACGGTAAGCCTATATTTAATATTTTTCGAACATATTCCTTTGAATACTCGAAATAATACGCTAGCTTTACTCTTACTTCCATCACTTGATACAACAGCCAGAAAAACACAAGAACCGCTAATCCCCGACTTACAACTGAGGAAATTGCCGCTCCTTTTACACCTAACTCCGGTAATCCTAGGTTACCAAAGATTAAACCGTAGTTTAATACAACGTGTAACACATTCATACCTAGTGATACATACATCGTTTGCTTTGTCCATCCATGTACACGGATAATCGCTGCTAACGCATTTATAATTGCCTGTAAAAAAATAAAGCTTCCTATGATTACTAAATAGCTTTGGGCATATTTAAGCACTTCTCCCTGCAAGTTCATCATGGTCATTAAATGACTCGAAAAGAAGAAAAATAAGACACTCATCATTAGTCCAACGATCAAATTCATCGTTACTGCTAAAGCGGAAATTTTCGCAGCTTCAAAAAAGCGCCTTGAACCTAGGTATTGAGATACAACAATGGAAGCACCATTACCAACTACTTCAAGTATTAAAATGGCAATATGAATATACTGATTGGCTGCACCAACCCCTGATACTGCATTATCTGATAAAGCACTGAGCATAAAAGTATCTGCTAGTCCCATTAACATAAATAAAAATACTTCTAAAAATATCGGCCACGTTAAATGGAACAAGCTTAACTTATTTGTCTCTTTTAAATCACTTTCTCTTACTATGTCTGACAATTTCAACTTCTCCTATACACTTCATAAAAATTACGTGCGGTTATTTCGGTACAGTTAAATGACTACCCGTTACAGCGTGATAAAAATATATAGTATCTTATCATAGATTTTTAAGGTGTAAAGAGTTTTTATAATGAAACATTATGAAGTTAGTAGAATACGTAAAAACCCCTCTCACAATTTTATGCGAAAGGGTTTCTTATCATATTAAGTAATGATCCTGCAATTGCTTACGTTTTTCTGTTGTTAAACCAAACTCTTGCTCTAAAAAAGTAGTCTTAGAGCCATATCGATTATCCATTGCATCAAATGCCGCTTGTAAATAGTCCTCACGGGCCGACATTAAAGCATAAAATTGCTGCAATTCTTGATCGCTATAACCTAGCTGAATTGTCTGAGCCATTCGTTCTACTAAGGGACTTAAATGTACATTTGTATCTAAATAGTCCTCCATGATTGTTTCCTCAGGTACATCTAAAGCAAGTAAAATAAGTGCGCTGCCAATACCTGTTCGATCCTTTCCGACCGCACAATGATGAACAAGCCCTAAATTTTCAGGATGCTGAATCGTTGCTATTAACTTTTTAAACGAAGCATTATTAAAAGGCATTTGCGCATAAAATTCTCGGAACATCTCTGGGCTTACAACCTTATAAAAATCTTTTCCACCAGTGTTTGTAGGCATCTCAAACGCATGATTTCCCTTTGCTGGCATTTGAATATACTGGGCATACGGAAATACCGGATTAGGATTATTTTGAGCCTCATGGTTGTCTCGATAATCAAAAATCGTTTTCACACCAAGCGTTTTAAATAGCTCCTTATCTGCTTTCGTCATTTTACCAAGTGCTGCTGAACGATATATCAAACCATTCTTAACAGCACGTCCATCTCTCGACTTATAACCACCCATATCACGAAAATTATAAACTGCTTCAAACGGAACAATCTTCATATCAAACTGTTTCACTCACTGCACCTCTCTCTGTTAGCAAGCATTCTTACTTCTATATTATAAAACAATCCGATATAATACCAATTTTCACACTAGGAAATGTCATATACTACTTCGAGCGATAAGAGGGATTTGAGTGCTTTATTGAGGAGGAGAATGTGGCCTTATACCTGATCACTTCTTCATCCTAGCTAAGCAGTTATCCACCCTACCTAGTCACTTTTTCATCATAGCTGAGCAGTTATCCACTTCACCCGTTCATTTTTCATCATAGCGGAGCAGTTATCCACTTCACCTGGTCATTTTTCATCATAGCTGAGCAATTATCCACTCTACCCATTCACTTCTTCATCAAAGCGGAGCAGTTATCCACTTCACCCGATCACTTCTTCATCTAGCAGAGCAGTTATCCACCCCTACTTGTTCACTATTTCATCAAAGCGGAGAAGTTATCCACTTCACCCGATCACTTCTTCATCATAGCAGAGCAGTTATCCACTTCATCCGTTCACTTCTTCATCAAAGCGGAGCAGTTATCCACCTTATCCGATCAGCAAAAAAGCTGCCCATATAGGACAGCTTCAACATACGCTTTTTCAATAAAACTATTTAAATAACTCAGGGTATACTGCTTTTGCGATTAACTCAACTGCTTCGCCAATTCGTGGACCTGGACGATTTGAAATATCAGTATCTATTGAATAAACCGCTTTATTTTGAATAGCAGTGATTGAATTCCATCCATCACGGGAAAGAATTTCTGCCGCTGGGTCTTTCACATAGTTTACTGTTGTTAAAATAACATCTGGATTTTTCGCAATAATATCTTCCTCAGATACTTTGACCCAGCTTTTAAGGTCAGCAAAAACGTTGTTAACATTTGCAGCATTTAAAATCTCTTGTTGGAATGTACCAGAACCAGCTGTATAGATGTCTGGCTTTGGACTAATTTCTAAATAGATATTTTTCGGTTCTTTCACATCTTTAACTTTCGCTTGGACATCGGCAATTTTACCTTTAATATCTTCATTTAACTTGTCGCCTTTATCTTTGATGCCCATAACCGTTGCGACTTGTTCGATATCCCCATAAACATCATCAAATGATTTAGCTGATTGAATGGCAAACACTTTAATACCTGCATCCTCAAGGCCTTTTAATGCATTTAAATTTTCTTCATCTCCACCAGTCGTATAGGCAATTACGACGTCTGGCTTTAGTGCTAAAATACGCTCACTGTTGAATTTTACAGAATCAGAAACACGCTCAATTTTTTGCGCTTCTTCTGGATACGTATCATACTCCGTTGCACCTACGATTTTATCTCCCACACCTAGCGCAAATAAAATCTCTGTATTACTCGGTTGTAATGAAACAATAGTTTTAGGAACTGCATTAAACTCTACTTCTACACCACGGTCATCCTTAACTTTATAGCTAGTAGTTTTCTCAACTTGTTGATCTTCCTTAGAAACCGTTTCTTTTTTTGTATCCTCTTTCGTGCCGCAGCCAACTAATACAAGGGCCAGCATCAACACAGAAAGCCATTGTAGCTTAAACATTTTCTTCATTTCATTGATTCTCCTTTTTCTTTTTCATCGGGTATGACTTACTAATAAACGGTATTTCAGCAATACTAGCATGCTGATTCATATAGACAGCCATTACGAAAAACACATTGGCTAGCAATCCTAAATAGTCAAAGAGAATAGCAGGTACTTCCCGTTCTTCAGATACTTTGTGCAAAACACGGTAGGATTTTTTCGCCTCACTACGGCATACATGTAATGCAGTAGCAGCCCCTGTCCCTTGAGGTAATACAAAGTTTTGTATTTCATCCTTTACATGACTAACATAGAAATCATAGCGATCACTTAGCCAAGTCAAATTATCTTCGGTTACAGCCAATTTACCTCGTACTGACCCATTTACATGGTAAGCCATTGGTAAAATGGCTAGTAAATCATCTGCTACTACCTCCACTGTTTCCTTTTTTACCGCCGCTAAAGCGACGCCAATATGTGTTGTCAGGCTATCTGTTCGAATTTCAAAATCTACCGTTGATGCCTTTTCACGCATAAATGGATAACAAGAGTAACGTGCATCTTTTTTCAAATCTAAGTCCCCGCTTTCCTTCGTGGAAAATTCTACTTTATTCACACCTTCTTAGGATTTCTTCCGGTGAAAGATAGTGTACATAAAAAAACGTTGTTCCCATTCCTAAGGAAACAACGAAAATAACATAAATAGTGTCATATAGACACAGCATAGCCTATGTATTTGCCGCATATTCTCCTAGCTTCCGAAGAGTTATCATACGTTCAAACAAAGGTCGGTCTCCTGGCTTGTACAGTTCACTACATTCAATCATGTTGTGCGTCATAAAAAACCTTCCCATCAGCTCATTCGACAGTGGTATATCTTTATGATTCACTGTACTTACAGTTGCGGAAACAGCTTCGGTTTTTCACCGAATTCCCGATTATGCTATAGTTCAGCACCCTTATTCTGCAAGAATTATTCACTTGTTATGCAGTTTATCATAGATTAATAGGAAAAAATAGATGTGGAATTAGAATAAACAAATACGATGGGTAAAGATCATGCAGGTATCACCATATGCACGCGGGTGTTTTCATTACCCCACGGGCATTTCATATGCTCGTGCAGGTATTATATTTCATAGATAGATGGTATAAAAGCTAGCTCTCAACGAAAGCATTTGCGCAAAAACAGCTATTTTACAGCTTTTAACCGATGGCATTCTTATATTTCTTTTTGTATTTACCATCTTCTTCTTCTTCAATTAATCGCTGTGCAATCTCTAGTAATTTCGGGTCTTTCGTTTCATCGAATAGCTTTTTAAAAGATACAATAATATCATAGCGTATCGATGTCGGGTGCTTTTCGTCTAAGCATATTTGAAATCTTTTAGCCAAATATGACACGACTAAATCTCTTTGTACCTGCCCTGCTAAGCCTATTCTCCAAATCGCCTGCAAAGTTTTCCTCGCAGTTTCTGTTCTTTCATCATACGTTACTGCCCAAATCTTTAAGAAGTCCTCTAATACTCTTTCTTCAGGATCACTTTTTGCCGCCAATGCGCATAAAAATTGTGCAGCACTTGCACGTACATGTCCATTTCTATATGTAAGAGCCTGAACAAGTTGTTCCCAAACTGAATATGTCCAATCAACTGGTTCCTGCATAATTTTCATTAATTCTTCGTATGATTTGTATTGAATATCAAGGTCACGCTCTGTTAAATTACTAAAAAGTTGCAAAATCTCTTTTTCCATGATTCATCCCTACCTTTATGAACGCAAAAATGGCAAACTTGTTGTATTAATTTCCATCATTCGTTACTTTACTACTACGAAACTAAAGTCACAAACAGTTTAATTTCAAAGTGAGATTTCTAATTATATTTCAAAATTATCAGAAATGAGTATCAATATGCAAGAAAACATTTCTTTCGGCTATAAAGATGACAATCATTTATATGGATAATTGATGCTATACCTTACATCGGCTCTATTTTCATTTTAGTAACAGGTAATATAGTAGTAAATATATCTACTTATGTAAATTTATTCATCTTAGATGTTATTTTACTCATTATTCATCGCGTAGTCGAGCTTTAAATTAATGGATTTATATCCGACTATATGATTTTTACTCGGAGGACCTTAAATACCGTCAAATAATAAAAAAGGTCATCTTTGTAATTTTTTTTACAAGGATGACCTTTTCGCTATTTAAATCGTCTATATAATAGTAGGGCTTATTGAATACGACCGAAGCCTACTAAATATTGATTCCACCAATCAAGTGATTCAATGACAACACCTTTATTTTGAGCATCGATCATCGTGTTATTTCCTAAGTAAATACCTACATGCGCTATGCCTGATCCATAGCTGAAGAATACTAGGTCACCTACACGTGCTTCACTTGCTGAAATACGTTGTGTTGCTAAATATTGCTGTGATGCTGTACGTGGTAAAGATACGCCTGCTTGTTTGTAAGACCATTGTACAAGACCTGAACAGTCAAATCCTGTTGATGGGTTGCTACCGCCCCAAACATAGCTACGGCCTAAGAATTGCTTTGCAGTTGAAATGGCATCACCTGAAGATGCAGTACCTGAACCAGAACCAACAACGACTTTTTGTGGTGCTTTTTCATTGTTCGCTTTACCACTATTGTTAGCGTTGCTAGTATTACTGTTACTAGTATTATTGTTAACGTTGTTATTTGTTGCTTGTACTACTGGAGTAGCTGCTTGAAGTGCACGTAAACGAGCTGCTTCTTCCTCTGCTGCTTTACGTTCTGCTTCTAAACGTTCTTCTTCTTGTTTCGTTGCAATTTGTGCCTTTAATGCAAGAGATTTCGCTTCATTTTCAGCTTTTTTTACTTCCATTTCGCTTTCCTTTTGTTGAAGCTCTTGGAATTGCTTTTGAAGCTCTTTTTGTTTTTCATCTAATGTTGTTTTTTGTTTCTCTAAGTTAGCTTTATCCGCTTCTTGTTGATCTACTAACTCTTGGTCAGCATCCATTAATGTTTTTACCGCTACGACACGGTCCATTAAATCTGCAAAGCTTTTTGCTTCCAGAACAGCATTTAAATAAACGCCCACAGTATTATCTTGAGCTTGGTATGCAGCCATACGATCATTTAAAATCGCTGAACGTTGCTCAATACGTTTTTTAGTATCTACAATATCTGCATCAACTTCTTTAATATCTGCTTGTACTTTGTTAAATACTTTTACTTTTTCATCGATCTCTTTTTGTAGTTTAGTTAATTCTTCTTGTAGCTTTTTAACCTCTGTATCTATCTTAGCTTTCTTATCAATCATTTGTTGAGATGTTTCTTCTGCATGCACTACGGTTGGTTGAACTGTATTAAATAATAAGCCGCCAGCTAGTGCTAATGCTAGCACCATCGACTTACGCCATTTATTGCGCTTACCCACGTTATTCTTTCCCTTCATTAGTCAATTTCGCTCTTAGTATTTTAATGTCATCACTGGAACGATTTTTTTATTTTCTCTTATATTTTATTAGCCTTTTAAAGTTTAGCATTATTAGCATAACTTTTATACTATTTCACGGCTTTTTAATCGTTTAGTAAAACTCGCAACATTCTTGTAATATTCATGTAAATTCTATTAAATTCTACAAAACTACATTTTATTCTACATAACAACGTTTTTAACTGCTTTACCATTAGACCCAAATTCTGTTTTGTAATGTTTTTGTAATATTTCACAAGAACATTTGCCCATTATGGCTCGATAATGACATCTGTAATCGACTAAAAGAATTTAAAAAAAAAGGTAAGGGAGCATTTCCCCTACCTCATCTTGTCGCAAATAATATGTTTCCAAGCTGGTGCTTCCTATTGCCTCATAGAACGTAGCGCTTGGATAGAAAGGCGTACTAAAAGAATGGCACATAAAAACAAGCCCAAGTATGCAGCTGTATTTAAGTAAACAGCGTACGCGTCACGAATAAATTGCGAGATTGCTAAAAGTGCTACAGAAATAATCCCAAAGGTAATACCAACGAGAAGTAAGACTAAACGGGAAAACAAATTTGTAATAAAACGAGCATTATCCTCATCCGAAAAAACATCGTGATGTAACGTAATTTTCCCGCTCTCCACCCGTTGAATGAGCTGATTAACTCGTCTAGGCATTTTGTGCAATGCCGGAATAAGCATTGCTAATTCTTCTTGTAAACGTTCCTTCGTTGCCATCGGTTCTTTAAATGGCTTAAGGAAGGATGCTCGCATATATGCAGATGAAAACTCTTTCGCTTCCGTGAAAATATCAAAATCCGGGTCAATTACCCGTAATGTCCCCTCTAATGTTACTAATGAACGCAGCGCTAAACCTACTGCTGGATAGAAAGTAAGACCGAAATCACGAACAACCGTAAATAATGCATGTATTAATTCTTCTGTCGGAATTCGATCCACGTAAGAAATTTTCAAGAGAATTTGATCAATTGCTTGCTCTATCTTTGCACGATCTGCATGATCTGCATTTTCTACCAATAACGTTATGCCGTCAAATAAAGTATTTGAATCACTTAGATGAATTCCCATTAAAATTAGCTTTAAGCCCTCTTGTTGTGTAGGTCCCAAACGACCAACAGCCCCAAAATCAAGAAGGATCGGTGTACCATCCATCTCATCAATCTGAATATTTCCCGGATGTGGATCTGCATGAAATATACCCGAAACAAGCATTTGTTCAATGAAAGAACATAAAACAGTCCTTGCAAACTTCCTACGATCATTTTCTAATCGATTAAATTCAGCCGCAGCATTTGCAACGCTTTTTCCCCGTACGTATTCCATGACAATAATATTTTCATTACAATATTCTGTATAGATTTTAGGAATCTTCACCTTATAATCGCTTTTTGCAAGAGCATTCGTCACCTGCAATGTATTACGAGCTTCAATATCTAAATGAATTTCCTCACGCAACCCATCGCCAAATCCTTTAGCTAGCTCTCGAAAACCAAGCGACTCAGCCCATGTAGATTTGTTTGAAAGCCAATTAGCAAACTCCTCTAAAATATCGAGATCGTCTCGCATGATTCCCTTTACTTCTGGACGTAGTAGCTTCACCACGACTTCATCAAAATTTTTCAATCGTGCCTTATGTACTTGTCCAATAGATGCTGCCGCAATAGGCTCCATTTGAAAGCTTGCAAATATTTCATTCATAGGCTTAGGAAGTGAATCTTCTAAAATTTGAGTTACTTGCTCTGACGATAAAGGCTTCACATTATGTTGTAGCTTCTGTAACTCGTCAATAAAAATAGGCGAAAACAGTTCCTTACGAGTAGAAAGTACCTGACCAAATTTAATAAATATCCCACCACATTGCTCCAAAGTTATCCTTAAAGCAATAGCAAGCTCCTTTTCATTTTCTCGTTGTCTTGCGTATTTAATCGTTTGAACAACGCCATTTGTCACTGCTATTTTTAACACCTGACGCAAACGCTTTTGCTGTCGCCAGTAGCTACGAAGGCGCAATAATAAATTTTTTTTGCCATTCCGACGATCTCTAGCTGTCATACCACTTGGATCAAAAAGCTCAAAAACGAGATAGAGCAGCATCGAAATTAGGAGCATGCAGCCAATCCAAACAAGCGTACTGACCTCTGTCACTGTTTGCATCATTGACTCGTACAAAAAATCTGTATGCCGTAAATAGGTATACCAATAAACAAAGGACGTAAGCGTCACACTAATAACTACAGAAAGAACCCTACGTATAAAATTAATATTTGAACCAATTAATCGACCACTTACAAAATAAATAAGTACTGATACAACAATGAGTTCGATTAAAAATTTCAAATAAATCAACAGCGTCACCTCCGATGCTACTTCCTAATACTGCTAGTATAACAAATTAAGACCTGTACTTCTTTTAATATCTAGAACCAGAGACCAGAGAATTAGTTACTTTAATAAAGGGTGTGGCTTTATACTAGTATCTTTTTTGGGCATGAGGTCACCATCTATATCACGAAAAAATAGGGGCAGTCCTTCCGCTAAGATAGGATGTATAACTTTCGTTGGATTTTGTCTTTGATGGTGAATATGCAAATGGGGTTCCGAGGATGAACCGCTATTTCCAACACGGCCAATGGAATCCCCGGGTTCTACAGTATCTCCAACTTCAACAGATACGCTACCTTTTTTTAAATGATTAAGTAAAAGATACGTACCTGTTTCTTTTATTTTTATGTACACAAAATTTCCTTCTATCGACTTAAAATCTTCTGTCCCTGGTGTAATGTCAGCTTCATTATTTGAAACAGCAATAACAACTCCAGAAACAGGTGAGTAAACTTCTTTATTCCATATTCCATAATCCTCATTGCTTTCACTATTAATACTATACGGTTCCATTACTAAATCGTAGGCCCACCTCTCCGATGCCCATACTGCATGAGGCAAATTATCTTTAACAGCATTACCGCCCCACCCAACTACAGTTTCTGCAGTTAAAGGCCAGCTTACAGTTATAGATGGTTGAGCACGTTCAATAGTGTTCGGGTAAGCATAAGGAATAATATTCATGGTCATTAGTATTGGAAAGATTAATAGTATGTTTACGACTATATTAATAAACAACTTGACACTTTTTTGCTTTTTAACCATACATATAATCAACATAATCAAATTTACCATCAATCCTAACGCCCCTAAGATTGGTAAAACTAATTTAAGTATTGCCCATGAATACGCTCCATATATCCCACTACTAAAATGAACACTGATCCATAACAATAAAACGAATCCTGTTAACGCACCATTTGTGTAACCATACTTTCGCAACATTTTTTTAATAAAAAACTTCCTCCTACTATCTAAAATTTGAATAATAATTACCATTACCAAATATAGCAATCGAAGGATACCGTGCCTATACGACCTCAGATGTAGATTTCCATCTTTAGATAAAAAAATACCTTTAGATATAAATTATCTAAAGGTAGATGAAACGAATATTATTTCTATTCGCTAGGGATGCTCTCTCTTCATTTTAGTTGGTAGAAAGTACTTGCTCCCAATTTATTGTGCCATTTTTAACTTGTTCCCGTTTTTCTTTATTCATAATATCATTAGGACGTTCGCCTTTTGGCCAATCTTTATCGTGATTTTTCCATTCAGGTCGATCCTGCGATAAAATAAAGGCTGCTAAGTCAGCGGCATTTTGATCTGTCAAAGTACCTGCTGCACCAACCGGCATATTATGTTTGATGTAGCCAGCCATTTTCGACATTCTCGCCATACCCGCTCCATCATTGAATGAGTTTTTACCCCATAATGCCGGACCTGTATTAGCACCAGTACCTGAGCCATCAGCTGCGTGACAAGTAATACAAGACTGGGCATATACTTCTTCACCATTCGTAACATCCGGTATAGGAATGTTCTTCATAGTACTTGTACCTACCCATTCACGCTTTGCCCCAATAGGTACACCCTCTGAAATATAAGCGAAGTATGAGACCATTGCTTCTAACTCTTTACTATTCATGTCAAATTTCTTACCGTTCATACTGCGAACCATACAACCGTTAATACGCTCCTCAATCGTTACAATATCACCTGAGCGTGCAATATATTGAGGATAATTCGCCATAACACCTACCAATGACGAAACTTGCTCATCATAACCTGCCCCCGCATGACAGCTCGTGCAAGACAACTGATTCCCCACATATTCTTCTGCAGCAACATGTGTATTATTTACAAGCTCATAGCCATATAATATTGCTTCCTTCATAGGTCCATCTGGTACTTCTTCAATACTTGGTGGCGCATAGACAACTGACTGAGCAGCCGCTGTCGTTGGTATTTTTGTTTGTACAGCAGTTTCATTACTTTCTCCTTTAGCATCCCCTAAAATTTTGTCGCTAATGACTGCCCCCACAAAAAGTGTACCTGCTAACAGTACTGTCCCCGCTACTCCTGCTACTATAGGTTTCATCTACAATACCCCCCTTTGTATAATCACCTATATTTTAGCAAAGCAGCATGTTTTTCGATGTGACTTTCCTCACACCTTACGTAAATAGAACCATTTAGAGCATAAAATTATGAATTCTTTTGTTCTATAACACATCAGACGAGACTTAATACCTCTTGCAGTATGCACTTATTCCTACTCATTTTCGCCTTACGTAATTGCGGCTTTCGCACAGTAAAGATCGCTAAATGAAGATAAAATTGCTGAGTACATTTTACCTGGCATTATAATTGACATTCACCATCAGCACAAATAGCTTCACCATCGCCTATCATCTTTAATACTGGCTGAATACCCGCTTGCTCTGCCGCTTGATGTAACGTCCGCACAAAAACATCAGTTGGCTCCGCACCTTTAATACCGTAACGATTTTCAAAAACGAAGAACGGAACACTTTGTACACCTAGTTGTTGGGCATCATATCGATCTTTATCTAAAGATTCACTGAAGTCGTTTGATGCTAGCACGTCCTTTGCAGCTCCAACATCTAAGTTTAAATTTTCAATGACTTTTAACAAGAACCTCTCATCGTTTAAGTCTTTTCCTTTTGTAAAATAACCACTCATAAGCTCTTCCGTATAAACCGACTCTTTACCGAACTTCCTTGTCCATTTTGCTAATCGATGAGCTTTTTCAGTATGGGCTGTTTTCATTTCTTCAAAATTGTAATGCAAGCCAATCTCTTCAGCACGTCTTGCTATACCCTTTGTTATTTCCTTTACTTCTTTTAACGTGGAGTTAAATTTCGCGGCCATCCCATCATATAAAGTTGGTGCATCTTCCTTAGGCGTATTTGGCCCAATTTGGTATGCTTTATATTCAATTTCTACCTGCCCTGAATAACCCGCTAAGTCAATAGCACGTTCCAATTCTCGTTTGCCAATATAGCAGAACGGACATGTAAAATCCGAAAAAACCTCAATTTTCATTCATTACCGCCTCCTACAATATATCCACCCAAATTTTAATAGCAGTCGCCAATATAAGGACCGCTAACATAGCTTGTAAAATTTTCGTATTTAATTTTTTCCCAGCTTTTGCACCTAGTGGAGCGGCTACTAGGCTAGCTATAATCATAATGAAAGCGGGGTAATAATTAACTTGCCCCGTCATCAATTTTCCAATTGTCCCGCCTATTGAGGATATTAAAGTAATAGCGAGGCTTGTAGCAATTGTCATACGTGTCGGTATGCCCAATACTACTAGCATGATAGGTACTAACAAGAAACCACCAGCCGCCCCAACAATCCCTGATCCAATACCAACAATAAACGCTAAAACAGCTGCGATTGGTTTATTAAACGTTACTTCACCGAAAGGTTTGTCGTCAATTTGCTTTTTAGGAATAAACATCATCACTGCAGCAATCAACGCCAATACACCATAAACGATGTTAACGCCGTCTTCAGATAAAAATTTGGAGCCATAACTACCAATGAAACTTCCTGCTAATACGGCACCCCCCATATATAGCATTAGTGCTTTATTTAAAAAACCACCTTTTCGATACGTCCACACTCCAGCTGCCGAGGCAAAAAACACTTCTACTGCACTAATACCTGATACCTCATGTGCTGAAAAAGCAGCAAAACCTAGTAAAGGTGGGACGTATAATAACATCGGATATTTTATAATCGCTCCGCCAATTCCTAGCATTCCTGATACAAACGAACCGACAAAGCCAATTAAAAATATTGTAATGATCCATGTTAAATCCATAGTTTTCCTTCTTTCTAGTTAACTCACTAAGGACCAATAACGAAAGGAGGGCTGTGCTACCCTCAAATAGACAACCCCCACCAGACTTAAGCTTTCTGAATAAAAAATGTAATAACGCCAGCATCCTCATATTTGTCTAAAATTATATGACCGCCAGCTTTTGCCCAAGCAGGGATGTCCGCTAAAGCTCCCTTATCTGTTACTTGAATCTCTAAAACTTCCCCTGAAGCTAATGTATCTATCGCTTTTTTTGTTTTCACTATAGGCATCGGACAAGATAAACCCTTTGCATCTAGTTGTAAGTTTGATTTCATATTTTTCTCCTTTGGAACAGCAAACGTTGTAAGCGATTTTGCCGGTTCTATTTGTTTTTTCACGAATTTACGAAGGATGAGCGCCTTCGCTTCGCGGTATTTACATGCTATAACCATGCATGCGTACTCATTGCATTTAACCATTTTTTATAAACGAACTATCGAACTGCGCAGCGATTTGGACCAATTTCCATCTCTGTTTGCTCATCCTGCGTTGGGGTAATCTTACCCATATTTACTTGACGAATTTCTTGATATGCATTTGGCTGTGGAGGCAAATGCTCTGTTACGACGCTTCGGAATTTTGCTTCATCTTTAATATTTAAGCCGTGATTTTCCGCAAATAATTGTCCAAGGTGTTTTGCTACAGTTCCATCTTCATTTAGTTCATCAATAATCATAAAGTGAGCTGGTAAAACAATTAAATCATCCGATAATTCTCTGTATCGTTTGTAAAGTGTTTCACGTAAATCACCCACCCAATCTTCTGCTAGACCCGCTAAATCAGGGCGTCCAATTGAATCAATAAACAAAATATCTCCAGTTAATAAATACTTGTTGTCCACAACAAAGGACGTTGAACCAATTGTATGACCGGGTGAATAAATCGCTCCTACATCAACTTGAGAGGCACCAACTCGTACAGTTGTTCCATCAAGTAAAGGTGTATAGTCAAACACAACCTCCTCTGCATCTTTTGGTGGTAAATAATACGTCGCACCAGTAGTAGCTGCTATATGTCGTCCACCAGAAATATGATCCGCATGTAAGTGTGTATCGAACACATATTTAATTTTTACATTTTTCTCTTCCGCAAAGCTTGTGAATGCGTCAGTAAAACGCACAGCATCGATAATCGCTGCTTCACCCTCAGAGATGACCATATAAGAAAGGCAACCCTTCCCTAAACGTACAAACTGATAAAGCTCACCCCCATCAGTTAAATCTCCAACTTTAAGCGGTTCTAAATATTCACTCCACGTTTTCATTCCACCTTCTAAATAAGCGACCGTACGTCCTGCTTCTGATAACATCTCAGCTATCATTAGTGATGATCCTTCTTTCGCACAAACAACTAATACATCTTTATCAGTTGGAATGTTCGGTAAAATATCCTCGACGCCATCTAATAGCTCAAAATACGGAATATTGAGGTATTCAAATTTATGGCCATCAATTTTCCAATCTTCGAACGCATCCGCATTTCGAACATCTAAAATAAATAGTTCTTCATTGTTCATTACTTTTTTCGCTACTTGCGCTGCACTCCATTTTAAAACTGACACTGTCGTTACCCCCTGAGGTATTATTTTATCAATTTTTTTAGCGGAAAGGACTATCCTCTCCGCTCGTATAGTTACAAATAAATTAAAATGTTAATGACGGTGCTGCATCTTTAGCAAACTCTAAAAATGTCACAGCTCCCCCAACCTCGATACCTTCAATAAAATCAGCTATCGTTAAACCCATTACATCCATCGTCATTTGACACGCAATCAATTTCACACCTAATTCTTGTGCCATTTCCACCAATTGTGGAATTGCTGGTACATTAGCTTTAGCAAACCCTTCTGCCAAATGCTCCGCTCCAGCAGGCATAGGTAATGCATGCATCCCTTGTTTATGAATTAAATTTAATCCTTCGAACGTAAAGAAAATCGCTACTTCTTTCTCTGTAGCCGCCGCTGCCGTCGCAATATTGAATACTTTATACGCATCGAAAAGACCACCGTTACTTGCAATTATCGCTACTTTATTTGACATAATAAATTCCTCCTAAATATGTTTTATTAAATGTCCCGTCCAGGATGTCATACCTGGCAGAACGTTAAATACCTTTGTAAAGCCATGTGCCACAAGCTTTTGAGCAGCTAAATCACTACGCTTCCCTGTTCGACATACGACATAAACCTCTTGCTCTTTATTAAGTTCTGAAAGACGTACTTCAAGTTCACCCATCGGAATAGACTTCGCTCCCTCGATGTGTCCAAAAGCAAACTCTGCCTCTTCGCGAACATCGAGAATAAGCCCTTCCCTCTCCACCGCTACTTCTAACGCAATTGTATGTTCAAATGATTTCTCATCCATTGTGTCATCTGAGCATTTGCGAATGTAATGTTTAAGCACATTTTCTTCTTCCACAGTCCCGATATATTGATGGCCTACAGATTCAGCCCATGCAGCAATATCTGCTTTCGAACCCTTATCTGTTGCTAAGACTTCTAAAATTTGACCATCCACTAAATCAGCCATCGCCTTTTTTGTTTTAACAATTGGCATGGGGCAAGAAAGCCCCTTGGCATCTAGCCGAAAATCTACCTTCATACTCATACCTCCCTCCCTAATACCTGTATGGGTATTATTTTTGTTAAAAAAATATAGCAAGTGCTACAGCATCTCTTTACTGCACTTCACCATCCCAAGCAAGCATGCCTCCAACCATATTGGATACATCGAAGCCTTGACTTTCTAAAAATTGCGTAGCACGACCACTACGACCACCTGATCGACAAACGATAACATATGATTCATTTTTATTTAACTCATGCATACGAAATTCGAGTAAGCCGAGTGGGATATGAATCATTCCCGGAATGTGCCCCGACTCCACTTCATCCACTTCACGTACATCAATTAACTTTATTGCCTGACCTTGTTCTAAAGCTTGTTGAACTTCCTTTGTTGAAATTTCCTTCATGCCATTCTCCTCCTAATATGCGCTCATGCCTCCACGGACATTTGTGACACGTTCAAATCCTTGTTTTTTTAATTGCTTACACGCCTGACTACTACGCATCCCACTTTGACAAATGACCACTATCTCTTTATCTTTTGGTAATTTATCGAAACTCGAACCAAGTGGAATATTTTTAAATTGTGGGATATTTCGCCCCTTATATTCAGCTGGTGTACGCACATCGATAAAAACTTTATCCCTATCATTCAACATACTTTTCAATTGCGCCACCGAAATTGACTGCACCCCTTTCGTTGGCCTCATTCGCCAAACGAAAAACGCTATAACAACAGCAAGTAAAATCCATGTTCCCAAGTAACATTACCTCCTTCCGCATACTATTTAGGGTATATAAATTTATCTGCTTTTCACGACTAAATCCATCGCCTCTTGGATGGCTGTATTCACTTTTCCCGCATCCCCTTCAGCAGTCGTTACACATTCCAATAAATTTTCACTAACAATTACTCCAATAGTCCGATCAACCGCAGAACGCACGGCAGATAGCTGCGTAATTACATCCTTACAGTTTTTTTCTTCTTCCATCATGCGTAAAACACCACGCAATTGACCTTCTATTCGCTTCACCCGATTAGCCGTTTTTGTACCGTAAGCCATACTATCACGCCTCCTTTCAAAACGATCGATTGAACTTGCTTACGTGATTCATAATATACCCCGTTAGGTATATTGTCAACATGCAAGCTTAATTTTTCTTAATCATCGTTACAATATCAGTTCCCTCTTGTATCAACACTTTATCGATCCCTTTCAGGTTGTTACCCTCATTTTCTTATCAAAAAAAGCGAGAAATCCGACGATTCTATCATCGAATTTCTCGCTTAATAGCGCATTGCTATGAAGACTTACTTCTTTTTAATAGTTATTGTCCAAGCAGCTTCGCCAACTTGTTCATATTCCGTTACCTCGTGCCCTTCTTCAGCAGCCCAACGAGGAATGGATTCGGTACCTTGTGTACAATCAAATTGCACTTCTAATTCATCGCCTGAATGTAAGTCTTTTATAGCTTCTTTTGCTTCTACTAAAGGAAATGGACAAACCATTCCCATTACTTCTAATGTTTTTTTCATATGAATATACACTCCTTTTTTTACGCTGTTATTACTTGCGCAGCTCGCTTAGCTTTTTTCCTTGGTCGAACGAATACAAAGTAAGATGCTGTCCATGTACCTAAAATCATAAACCCTAATGAAATCCAGCCTTGCCAAGTCATCATCGCCGTCATCACCAATCCATTACCAATTGAGCAACCTCCTGCTAAACCAGCGCCGAATCCCATCAAAAGTCCACCACAGAAGCTGTTAATCGCTGTTTTCGTATCTGGAATACGGAATCTAAATTCACCACTCATTTTTGCTGCGAATAATGATCCTAAGAAAATCCCTAGTACTAGGAAAACGCCCCAGTTGATGAAATTAATTTGTCCTGTGACCAAAAATTGCAAAATATTAGCAGAAGGTGTTGTAATGCCTAACCCTCCTATGCGACCAGTAGCAACACTTAATGGCCATGCTAAAGTTGCAATCACGCCTATAATTGTTGCAGTTATAAATGGATGCCACCGTTTTTCAAATAAAATATGTGCTAATCCCGTTTTTTTCGGCTTTAACCCCGGGATTTTCAATCGAGGCTTCTTGAGCTCACGGTATACGATATATGCTACAACTATTACAAAAATCGTGATAATCAACCAGTTGTTTACGCCAATTGTCTCGGCAATAGAATTACTTTCAATGCTCGTTTCTTTAATAGTCTTATCCAACGGCAACAATACGCCTGATTTCACCATTGCTGCTACAAGCATATAGCCAGCTAATGCAATCCAACTGCCAATTAAACCTTCTCCTGCCCGATACCAGGTCCCTGTTGCACAACCACCAGCAAAAATAATGCCAATTCCAAAAATAAATGAACCAACTATAACTGCTACGATCGGTAAAGAACCAGCACTAAATTCAAATACCTTCAAACTAATTAAGGTATATACACCTACACTTTGAATTGCTATCGCAATAAGTAATGCGTAAAACATCCGATTATCTTTTGTTAAATACATATCGCGGAAGCCGCCAGTTAAGCAAAAACGACCACGTTGCATAACAAAACCAAGCAAAGCTCCACAAATAAGTCCTGTAATAATCATTTGACCCATCTACCATTCCCCTTTCAATACCGAGTATTCTTATAAGGTATATTACCACTTGTTTTACTATGAATTCAATCACTTTTTTCCACAACTATGGAAAATTCAATAAATTTTTTATGCTTATTCACACAAAAACCCTTGCTACAAGTGCGGATAGCTGCTTGTTATAACAAGGGTTTATAATTATCATGGCTGAACGAAAGAATTCATAATGAATTTTTTCGTCTTTCACACCAATCTCATGTAAATTTTTTAACTTCTTTCAGCACAGGTTTCATTTTGCAGCATGATTACCAAGGAATTGTACGCTCTGCACAAATAAAAGTTTGCTCTATTTATACCCCCTTTTTTGTATTTAACCTATAGATTTACATTGTTTTAAGGATTAAAAATACTGTGATTTAGTTTAGTGCTAATATGTTTATGAAATTCAGGTAATTCTTTTAATGGTTCTTTAAAAGTAATTAGCACTTTTTCTATACCAATGCTACTTAATTCTTGTAATTTAGTAACTACCTCATCATAACTACCGATTAACCCTGTACGAAAACCCTCATTATTAGCTACAAAATCACTTAACTGAGTGGCATTTTTCCACATCCCTAACGTTTCTTTGCGATTCCGGAACTGCAAGATTGCTTCTTCATCGGCATGATCAATAATTGATTGAAATTCTTGGAACGCTTCTTCAGAAGTTTTACGGGCAATGACAAATGCATTAACAGCAAATTTTATCGTCCGCCCCTTTCTTCTCGCAATTTCATTTACATTTTCAATTTGTTTTTGCAACTCTACAATCGGAGCTCCGTTCATAAAATAAACATCACTGTGCACGCCTGCCATAACTTGAGCGTCCTCTGAATTACCACCTTGATAAATCGAAGGATATGGCTTTTGAATTGGTTTTGGTGTAAGCGTAGCATTTTTTAGTGTATAGAAATCGCCCTCATAGCTAAAGTTGTCTTGTGACCAAAGACCTTTCAATACCTCTAAATATTCAGTTGAACGTCGATAGCGATCTTCATGGTTGATCCACTCAATACCAAAGGTTTCTTGTTCTTTTTTAAACCAGCCACTTACTAAATTTATATGAAATCTACCATTTGAAATGACGTCTATTGTTGAACCTATTTTGGCTAAAGTTGCTGGATGGATGAACCCAGGCAAAACAGCTGCTATAAAGTGAATATTTTCCGTTTCAGCAATTAATGCTGCCGCAAGCGTTAGGGCATCAAGTTGTCCTTCTTCAGCACTACCATTACCGCCAATATTGCCCATATAGCGAATCGGAAATAAAACAGCATTTATCTCTAACTTTTCAGCTAATTTTATCAATGTTTTATTGTACTCAAAGCTTCCTTCTGTATTTTGCTCTATTCTAGAACGTAAAAATCCACCTGCTAAATTTGAACCCCAAATAACAAATTCCATGCAAAGATCACCCCATTTATTTAAATAATGGCAATACCTTTTCTCCGAAAATTTCTGCTTCCTCTTTATGTGGGAAGCCTGATAAAATAAAGTGCGTTACACCGATATCAATATACGCTTGCAATCCTGCTTTAACTTGCTCTGGCGTACCAACAATAGCCGTCCCCGCACCTTTTCGAATTTTACCTATACCAGCCCAACTGTATTGATCAAATCGCTCGTTTTCAGCAGTAAGGACGTTCATTCTTTTTTGAGCGACTGAATCTACCGTTTCATAATATCGATTCAGATTCGATTGTACAGGGTTTTCTATTTTACTAATAATGTTATAGGCAGCATCCCAAGCCTCTTGCTCTGTATCACGTACAACTATATGAATTCGAATACCGTACTCTAATCGACGATTATACTTTTTAGCTCGACTTTCAACATGTTGAATTTGCTCCTGAATGCTTGCTACTGGCTCTCCCCATTGCAAATAAACATCTGCAGCTTTTGCAGCTATTTCCTTAGCCACCTCGGAAGAACCTCCAAAATAAATAGGAATACCTCTTTCTTGATAAAGAGTAGGAATCAACTTTCCTTCAGTTACTTTAAAAAACTCGCCATCATAATGAAATGATTCTTCTTGCCAGGTTTCTTTCACTACAGTTAAAAATTCATCTGTACGTTCATAGCGCTGTTGATGTGATAAGTAGTCACCGTCTTGTGCTAGCTCTTTTTCTGAACCGCCCGTTACAACATTGACCAACACTCTTCCCTTCGAAAATTGATCTAAAGTCGCTGCCATTTTAGATGCAACTGTCGGGGAAACAAAACCGGGTCTAAATGCAATTAACGGCTTTATATGCTTTGTCTGATGAATGATAGCAGACCCTACGAGCCATGAATCTAAATAAGGAATACCAGTAGGAATCAAAATCCCTTCAAATCCTGCTTTTTCTGCCGTTTGAGCCACATCTACTAAATACTCCAAGGTTGGCTCTCTTTCAGGCTGCTTTAACCCTAAATACCTTCCGTCTCCACTTGTAGGAGCAAACCAATAAAAATGTGGTTTCACCATTGTCTCTCCTTCCCTAATTAAATTCTTCAACTAGTTTTAACAATCGATCCTTTTCACTATAGTTTTGATATTGCGCTGCAAAGGTACGAACAGGATCACCTGAATAAAAACGTTCATATAATTCGTGACGCGCTCCAAGCTGACTACCTATTAAATCCCAAGCTAGTTTAATAAATTGGGTTCTTGCAAATGCACTTGTATGTGTACCTCCATAATACGCCTGTAACTTGTCACCTATTGGCCCATTGATTTCTTCAATAGTAGACGGCACTTGCAATAATCCGCTTGCTCCAATTTGCTGTAATATTTCCAAAGCACGTGGATAATAACGTGTACCTAAATTTCGGGCAGTCGTTAAAAATCGTTGTTGAGGTAGATAAATGCCATTATGTTCGCTAGCTTCATATTCAGCCGCATTTAATAAACCCTTTATAGTTTCTAACTGTATGATTAACTCACTTAACTTCTCTTTTACATGTAAAAACTCCGTCGCTCCAGCTGTTTCCGCTAGTTCGTTGCCAATGGCTACTACCGATTCTAATTTACTAATTAGGCGTACAACCGTTTGATGCTGACTTAACAAAGATGATGCCGTTTCAGTTCGTAGCTTCCAAGCTAATTCAGGGTCTTCTGCTACCAACACTCTTTCCCAAGGGATTAGAACATTATCAAAAATTAAGACAGCATCCATTTCATCAAAACGAGAGCTTAAAGGGTGGTTGCTAGTATCAGTGGAGGCAAACGATTCTCGACATACCATATGTAACCCTTGAGCTGATGTTGGAACATAAAATACATTTGCCATTGGTGCTTCCTCTAACCCTCGCTTATGATAAGAGGTTATGAGCAGTTCATCTACATATGGTGCTGCTGTAGCAATTGTTTTGGCACCGCTCACAAAAATACCTTCTTCATTTTTAGTCACTACACGTAATTTCCCATGCTCTATCTCTTCAGCAGATTTAGAACGGTTCTTTTGCGGGTCATGAGCTGCTACCGTTGATAATAAATCTAAATCACGTGCCGCTGTGTATAGTTTGTCAAGCTTTGTTGCAATGCCCGGTGACAAAACATCTAATTGTTGTCTACTTGCATACCAACCTACTAACTGCGAACGAGAATATTCGGATAAGCGGCTCATTACTCCAAACGTTTCATCTGCCCAGCATTTATAAGCTAAACTTTTCCTTTTTAAATCATTGATTGATGTTGGCACTAAAAAAGATAGGTGGGCATTTGTACCTTCTTCCGTTTCATACGTTAAAATCGATTTTGTCGGCTCCACGGTTTGTAAATATAATAAATGCTGGATTGTACGAACAGTCCCTTTAAAGGATTGATGGTTTTCTAAATTAGTAACAATCCCTCCATCTAACCAAACTGTTCGCCCATTATTCAACCTCCGCAAATATGGAATCTGCGTATTCATCTTCATTTCCCTCCCTTTCAATTAAATTATTCAAAAAATGGTTTAACCTATTTTTCAAATAGGATTTATCATAAGTTTCATACTGCAAGGCCTGAACACGAATTGGATCACCTGTATAAAACCGTTCGTATAAATCATGACGTGAGCCGAGTTGACTGCCAATAAGTTCCCACCCCATTCTAAATAGCTTTTCTTTTGTTCGTGCATCTACCTTTGCCCCTTTATAGTATTTAGAAAATAATGGGAATAATTCGTGATTTTCTAGAATCGGAGATGACGATAATTGAATAAAGCCTCCTGCACCAATCTGCTTTAAAATATCTAGAGCACGGCCATAGAAATGTGTGCCTAAATTTCTTGCTGTTTGTAGTGGCGTAATATTAGGTACATAAACATTCTGCTCATTTAGATGCCCTTCTTTTTCTGATGAAATTAATAAGGCTTCAATACTATCAATTTGTGTATAAAGCTCCCCTATTTTTTCCTGAACATGTAAAAAGTAATCTGCACCAATTGATTGAGCTATTGCCGTTGTCACCCCAGCAGCAAATTCTAATTTTGATAGTAAACGAACGACCGTTTGATGCTGCGCTAGTGCATCGAGTTGCTGATGCCGATGTGCTTTCAACACGCCCTCAGGTGAACCCTTAATAAGCACCCTATCCCACGGGATTAAAACATCGTCAAACAATAAAACAGCGTCCATTTCATCAAATCTTGAACTTAATTTATGATGCTCTTTATTTGAAGCAAATGATTCTCGACAAACAATTTGTAGCCCAGGTAAATTCAATGGCACAATAAACATATTTGCTTGTGCGATTTGATTTGATGATAATTTTTGCGGAGAGGTGACAATGACATCATGTGCATAAGGAGCACCAGTCGCAATCATTTTTGCCCCTCGTACAACTACCCCTTCCTTGGTCTCCCGTATAATACGCAATAATGCATCTTCATCTTGCTCTTCAGCTGGTTTCGAACGATCCATTTGAGGATCCAAAATGGCAGTAGTAACAATTCGCCGTTCATCTCTAGCTAGCTCATAATATTTCGTTATTTTTTCAACGAATCCAACATCATATTGCGCAAACTGTTGACGATCCAAATAGTATCCGGTAATTAGAGAATTAGCATAATCTGATAAACGACTCATTACTCCATAGGTTTTATTCGACCATAGAGCAAATGCTTTTTTACGCTTTATTAAACCCTCATAGCTATGCGGAATATAAAATGCACTATGAACAAATCGATTACTTTTTGGACTTTTAAAACCTGCAATGCTTTGATTGTTCTCATCATCTAGAAGTGCTAATAAATTTGTGATAGTCTCTAATGTTCCCGTAAAGGCTGGATGAGTTGTTACATCCACTTTTACTCCGTCCAGCCACACACTTCTTCCATCTTTCAAACTTCCACTAAAAGACATTTATTATCCCCAACTCCTTTTCATGAACACAAAAAACTCCCACCAAATCTCCTGCGCAAATCTTCGCTTAAGACATCAATGAGAGCTCCATTTTTATGGTCACTATGAGTATTTTTTATGGCTAAAAAACAAAATCGGAGCTTTTAGTTCTAAAACCAAAGCTCCGATTTTTTCAGTCGCCACATTCTATAAATTAATTTACATATTAAACCAAACAAAACCGATAAGTCAAGTATATTTTGAAAAATCAATTAATCCATTATGCCTCGAATTGCATCCGTCGCATTCCTGTTGTTACTTTTCGCTACCACGAAATACGTATACACTATTGCTTTCGTTGAAATGGAACAAGCACAATTGCTTGTTCACTGTCTGACGTAGATTTTGCACTTGTAAACGATAACTTTATTTTGTCCTCTGGAAGAAAACCATTAGAGAATCCAACCTTCGAAATACCAAAACCTATTAGCAGTTCGACTGAGGATAAAGATATTGAAGCATATCATTCAGCGGATTTTCAAAAATTTATTGCATCTAAAATAGCCCAGATTATTATGAAACTAAAAAAATGACGTGCTTTTTAAATAAGAGCACGCCATTCACAATTTTGAATTTTATTTTACTAATTGCATGGCAGGACCAAAGAATTCATAATGAATTTTTTCGTCTTTCACGCCAATCTCATGTAAATTTTTAATGACCGCTTCCATAAAGCCTGCAGGTCCACATACGTAAACATCTGCATTGTTGGCTACTTTTTCAGCTAAAAATTCTTTTGTGATTTTCTTATTTTCATCCGAATATAACGCTGTATATGTTGCATTTGGAAGCATATTTACTTTCTTTTGAATGTCATCGCTGAATGCTACAACTTTTTCATTGCGCGCACATTGGATAAAGCTCACTTTATTTGCCGCATTATCTTTTAATGATTGCAGCATACTGTTTAATGGTGTTACACCGATACCACCGCTTATAAATGTAATTGGAGCAGCACTTTCTTCTAAGACAAATAGTCCTGCAGGAACACTTACATCCACTAAATCTCCGACTTCTAATACGTCGTGAATAAAGTTAGATACTTTACCATTTGGCGTATGATCACTTTCACGTTTTACAGAAATACGATAGCCATTTTCTGTACTTGCTTGTGAAAGTGTATATTGACGGTTCATTAAATACTCTTCACCTGGTACTTTCACGCGGATACTGATATATTGACCTGGCTCATAAGCTGGTAGAGGAGAACCATCTTCATTTTCAAAGTAGATAGATGTAACAAGATCACTTTCTACTACTTTTTTCGCAACTTTCAATGGTTTAAATAAGCGCCATCCGCCATTACCCTCAGCTTTTTGATATAGCTCTTCTTCTACTTGAATGAAGATATCTGCAATCATGCCATATGCTTCAGCCCATGCATTAATAATATCATCTGTTGCTGCATCACCAAGCACTTCTTTAATCGCTTTTAGTAAGTATTCTCCTACTATTGGATAATGCTCAGGTAAAATACCTAGACTACGGTGCTTATGAGCAATTAACATCACCGCTGGTAAAATAGCTTCTAAATTTTCAATATGAACTGCCGCAGCATAGACTGTGTTTGCTAATGCTGTTTGCTGACGACCTTTTTCTTGATTTGTATGGTTAAAAATATTTAATAATTCGGGATGAGCTTGGAACATATTTTTGTAAAACGTTTTAGTAATCTCCACGCCATGAACTTCTAATACAGGAACTGTTGCTTTAATAATTTGTACTGTTTCTTGTTTTAACATATCGCTTACCACCCTTTCATGGTTACAATATAACGCTCTCATTTTTTAAAAGCAATATATAAAATACATCTTTAACAAAATGGACATAATTAATGTATTTTAAATACATCTTTAAAAAAGTATTGAATTTATTATACTTCAAGGTAAAAATGCTATAATTATTTTGAACTATAGAAAGTAGGGTGTTCTTATGCGCTTAACTTTATACACAGATTATTCTCTCCGGACACTCATATATTTGGGTGCGAAGGAAGATGGCCAACTATCAACTATCCAAGAAATTTCAGATGCTTATAATATATCGAAAAACCATTTAATGAAGGTGACACACCAGCTTGGATTATTGGGCTATATTGAAACGATTCGAGGGCGTGGTGGCGGAATTCGCCTAGCAATTGATCCAAGGACCATTACAATTGGTGAAATAGTACGTCATACAGAAGAGGATTTTCATCTTGTCGAATGCTTTGACAAAGAAAATAACCTTTGTAAGATCGCTCCAGAATGCCAGCTAAAAGGCGTATTATACGAAGCATTGCAGGCTTACTTAACCGTCTTAGATCGCTATACTTTAGATGACTTTTTACATTCAAAAGAAAAGTTGATGGCACTGTTGTTTGGCGAATAAAAATACCCGCACAACTCAAGTTGGACGGGTATTTTTTATGTTTATTTTACAATGCCTTTGAAAAGAAAATCATATCGAGTGCACGAATTCCATTTTCATAGATTGGCTCAGGGTAATTACTGAAAAAATCTTTTTCAATGGCTTCCATACGAAAGCCTGCTTTTTGATAGAAGGCAATATTATCAATACTAGAATTTGCAGTTCCGACTATTATCGTTTGATATCCTTGTGATTGACAAATGTTTGTTATTTGTCGCAGCGCTTCTTTCCCAAGCCCTTTACCTTGATAGTTCGGTACAATCGCAATATTTTTTAACTCAACTGTCGAATCGGACTGTTCAAGAAGTAACGCTACACCCGCTAACTGCTCACCACATTTTATTTCGTATAACTCACCGTCATCTAAATATTCTCGAACAGCGACTTCACTTTCATCAGCTAATAATAGTTGAGGTAAATAGTCTTCCCGAGCACCTTCCACTTTCTTTAAAGATGTACGATATCGAACAAAATCTTCGCGCTCAAAAACATTTAAAACACACGGCTGCTTCTCTTTAATCTCTAGCCATGAATGTTCCTGCGGAAAATCATTCTCAACTCCTAATCGAATAAAAGGCAACTTTTCCTGCGCCTTTTGTGAGCGTATATTAACCTTTCTAGCTCCTGCAAAAACACGCTTTAGCCCTAACTCAAAAAATGCAATATCTAAAATCGCAACTTTCGATTGAAGATTATAGCCTTTTCCCCAAAATTCATAGCCCAGCCATGAGCCAATGTGACAGCTCTTTTTATTGTGATCAATAAACATTAATGCCGTGACACCAATCAGTTGTCCTTCCTCATCCAGTACAACACGAGGGACTGTTTTTCCAGCCTCTTCGTCCACACATTCACGTTTTATAAAATTAATCGTATCTTCCACTTTACCAGCAGGTAACCCTAGTGCATCTCGAACCTGTGGCATAGAAGATAGTGCATGCATCGCTTCAGCATATTTTATATCGTGTCTCACTAAAGTTACTACCATATGCTATTCTCCTTTTAACATGATTAACAACAGACTTTGTATCGTCCTCTACTAACATAATGAAATTATTTCATCTATTTATTTATATATATTGCTTCTGAAAATCAATTATACGTTAGTTGCCATGATACACCAAAACGATCCTGAATCCAGGCAAATTTTTTAGAAAATCCATAATTATTAAGTGGCATTAAAGCTTGTCCACCCTCTAAAATTTGAGCAACTAGACTTTCGATTTCTTCTTCAGACTCACATTCCATAAAAATGGAAGTTGATGGTGTAAATGTAAAGTTATGTTGTATCACACTATCATTCACCATCATTTTCAAACCTTTTAAATGTAGGACAGCCATCGCAATCTGTTGGGAGTTTTCCATATAGGTTAAGCTTTCCACCTGTAATTCTGAAAACCACTGTTGATATTGCTGGATAGCTTCATTGGCTTGTCCCTGAAACATTAAAAATGTAGTCGCACTTTTCATTTAGTTAACGCCCCTTCATATTTTGAAATCCATTGTGCTGGTGTCATTTTCGCAACAAGCTCTCCTATCAATTCAAACGGAATATTTTTAGCGCTTGTAAAACGAATACAACTTTTCCCCATATTGAGTTTCGTCGGTACTCGTTTCGCATATTCCTCTTGGAACCACGAGAGTAGCGCTCGATCTGCATAAATGCCCATATGATAAACTGCAATATGACGTTTCTGTGCAGCAAGACTTATAAAGGGCAAAGGAGTATTGGGTGTAACATGATAGCCTTTCGGATAGGTAGTTAGTGGGACCACATAGCTCACCATGTCATAGTACATGCTTTCTTCAAAACCCTCTGGTAAATTGCTTTCTACCACGTCTACAAGTTTGCCAAAACTCTCCCGCCATTTTTCATCCACTTGCTCAATATATGTGCTTTTCATGCCCTTCCCTCTTTTCAATTGCTATGTGTGTATCAGAAGACTCATTCAGTCCATAACGTAAAATTGATCTCCGTTCTGACTTCATATCTAATGCTGCGCTACATAATAAATTCTAGTTGCTAACCATCTGTCTTATTTTGCTAATTACAATAAATATAGCATCATTTAAAGGAATCCATAAAGCCTCTTTGTAAATTATGCTTTACCCTCTGCCTTTGCTTTTCGGTATAGTTCCTTTGTTTTGTAGCCCAATCTAATAATTTCATGCATCTCCTCTAAACGTGCTACTTGCGTCTCTTCCTTTTTCGCACTATAAATATATCGGGCCCAATCCTTTTGATAACCCGGTGTTAATCCATCATAAAATAGTAAATCATCCGGATTTTCCGCAAGGGAATCACGCAATTGAGGAATCATACCTTCATAGTCACTAACGCATTGACTACTCGCTGTCTTCTTCTTGCCGCGTCCCTTGCCATCTTTCTTTATACTTACTATAGAAAATGTCTCATCTAACGACATAAGACTTGCAAATTTATAATCACTGTCAACAATGTATTTTTCCTCGTCCACTTGAATTGCTGGGAAGATGTCATCGCGATGGATAAACTGTTCATACTTCTTATTCCCCTTTTTCGGATAAACAAAAAATAAATAACCTTGTTCCGTAAGCGTGTTTAACTTTCGTACACTTTGTAAATACGTTACCATTTCATCAATCGTCAACACAAAGGCAATTATTCGATCATAAGGTGCATTCCCTATTTGGGTTATTCCCTCTAATTGCATCTCCTCTGGTTGATTATGAATGGCGATAGACAGTCCATCCTTTATTTTAAATTTCTTTAGCATAGTTTTGACACCTCTTCTAATTACAATTTTCTCTTAGTTTTGATAGTATAGCTGATTTAGTGCAATTTTCGTACAAAAAAACGCTCGAATATTCTCGAGCGTTTAAGAATGAGATAAGCTTATTTAATTTTTGCAGCCACAACTATTCCTCTAATAATCGGAATGGCCGTTACAATGAGCACTAATGGTAGGAACCACCAACCAAGACTCTCTGCCTCCCCAAGTGCAATACGTACCATTTGGAATGATATAGCTGTAAATATAAGTAGACAAAGGTTTTTTATTTCATTCAATATTTTTCGGCTATTTAAATAAAATGCCTTTACATTACTTTCGTTTAAGCGTGCTGGGTAATTATGAATATGCGGAATTTTTTCAAGTAATCCTAGCAATATCCACAGCAATATTCCGATAAATGGAAGAATCAGTAACTCTATTTTTGAACCCCACCGATTAACTTCTCCTGCACCATTAAAATGCCCTGGAATCTTTTCGGGTAGTTGGCCCCACATTCCAACAATATAAAGGATGGACAGTATAAATAACCCGCCACCGATACAGTCCAATATCTTTTCATATCTTGTTTTCGGCAATTTTAAAATTGGCCTATACATCTTCCCACTTCCTTGCTTATTCCTTTTTCTATTTTACGTTACTACAGTTTAATTAGTTTCAAATTTATGCAAATTGTCATAATTTTCGAGGTATACAGGTAACTATCCGCCTTCACTTACTGTAAAAAAGCAAATTATTCAGCTTTTTTATCATTCTACCTACAATTATTTACCTTATTATTCCTAATATATATTGTAGGAATACTCTCAATACTTTGTAAAATTTATATAATCTGATATAAATGGTATAAACATATTTCATTTTTTTGTAACATTTCTACTAAATTACTGAGAAAGGAAACGACAACTTATGCGATTTACTATCTACAAGAAGTTAGTACTCGGTTTTTTTATTGTTATTTTAGTATTAGTCGGCACAATCGGATTAAATTTCAAACAGCTTAATTCAGTAAACAAAACATATCGTGTGTTACTCGAAGAACAAACAACTAAATCTATTAGTATTCAAGAGCTACGCGCAATTGCTAAACAAGAAATTGTAAATATCAGAGGTTATCTATTGCTTGGGGACGAACAAAATTTGCAAAGTAATACGGCTTCACGTGAAGAGTTTAAAAAGAAATATGATGAATTAAAGGCTTCATTCGATTCTCAAAAATCTAGTGATTTATTAGAGGCAATCAATAAAAGCGAGCAAGATGTCCAACGGTTCGCAGATCGTATGTTTTCATTAAAGGATGCAGGAGAAACAGAGCAATACGAAAAGCTCGATAGTACACAAGGTCGCCTACTTATTAAACAATTCGATAACCGTGTAACTAATCTTGCTAACTACCAAGATGATTATATAAAAGGAAAAATCGCTGCTACAGCTAAAGAAATTCAAGCTATTAAATTCCAAATGATCATTCTTGGCATCTTCGCTGTTGTCACTAGTCTCATCATTGCTATGGTCATGGGAAGCCTTATCTCTCGCCCTATTAAAGGTATGGCAAAAACCGCTAAAAAGATTGCTAATGGCTATTTAACAGCTGAGCAAATTCATATTAAGAATCGTGATGAGGTAGGTGATTTAGCAATTGCCTTTAATCAAATGGCAGTAAATTTAAAGGACCTTATTACAAATGTACGTCATAATACTGTACAAGTAAGTGGTTCTGCCGCTGAATTAACCGCAAGTGCTGAACAAACAATCCAAGCGACAGAACAAATTACTTCCTCTATACAAGAAGTGGCAAGTGGCTCAGAGGCCCAAGGGAAAAATGCTACTGAAAGTTCAGCAGCTATGAAAACTATGACAAAAGGCATTCAGCAATTGGCTACGACAACGGCTGCCGTTTCAGAGCTTGCTATAGAAACAAATACTGAAGCTAATAAAGGAAATGAATCGCTACACCGTGTGATTACACAGATGGACACAATTAATTCTGCGGTTTTAGAATCTGCTAGCGTTGTGAAAAATTTAGGAAATCATTCCTTTGAAATCGGAAATATTATTGGTCTCATCACGGATATTGCAGAGCAAACAAATTTACTAGCATTAAATGCTGCAATTGAGGCAGCACGTGCAGGGGATCATGGTCGCGGCTTTGCAGTAGTTGCAGATGAAGTGAAGAAATTAGCCGATCAATCCAAGCAATCAGCTAAACAAATAGCAAGTCTTATTTCAGAAATACAACAGGATACAAACCGTGCCGTAACTGTTATGGAAACAGGAACACAAGAGGTAAAAGTCGGTATGCAAGTGGTAAAAGTAGCTGAGGAAGGCTTCTCAACAATCGTTAAACTGATTGAACAAGTATCCCAACAAATTCAAGAAGCAACAACAGTTTCAGAGGAAATGTCATCGAGTGCTGAGCAAATTTACGCATCCTTCGATGAAATTGCAACAATCGCACAGATGTCTTCTTCAAATCTACAAAATGTAGCTTCTGCTTCTGAAGAACAACTAGCAACGATTGAAGAAGTTGCCGCTTCTGCTGCCACACTATCCAACATGGCCGAGGAATTACAAACACAGGTTTCGCGTTTTAAAGTGGAGTAAAAAGTAGCTTGTGTTATTAAAGGTATTCAATCTCCCGAATTATATTTATTCATTAAATACGATTCGGGAGATTACTATGTCTTTGAAATCTAGAATTCGCCATTTTTGAGGTACCCAGCCTCCAATTTACGTGGCATTTATTTTAACAAATAAAACCTCCGCTTTTAGGTAATAAGATAACAAATTAAGGCTTTTACATAAGACAGAAAAAATATAATTTTTAGAATTTTATTGACAAATTAAAAATACCCAAGTATCATTGCTTTCAACAACACATTATTGTAGGCCATGATTGGAAATAGTAGAAATGCAAGTGCACTTGTAGAGAGTCGGTGGTTGGTGCAAACCGATAGGCGCACATTTTGAACTCGTCCATGAGCCACTCCCTGAACTTTGAGTAAGGGACGTCGGTTTCCTCCGTTAACGGGATAGACAGTGACAGCTGTCGATAAGGGGACTTTTTCTGTAAAGAGAAGGTCAATTAGAGTGGTACCGCGAGCATAAACTCGTCTCTATATTTTTATATAGAGGCGGGTTTTTTTATTTTTATTGAAATTTGGCCTAAGTGTGGATTTCGTCTCTATTGTGCAAGGCTGAGACTTTATCAATATAATGACTACTACAAAAGGAGTGTTTGAAAATGGGAAGAAAAATTTGGGTGTTTGATACAACTTTACGTGACGGCGAGCAAGTGCCTGGTGCAAAACTAAATTTATATGAAAAAGTAGAGATTGCACAGCAACTCAAAAAATTAGGCGTCGATATTATCGAGGCTGGTTTCCCGGCTTCATCACAAGGAGATTTTGATGCAGTTAAAGCTGTCGCACAAAAAGTTGGTCATACAAATGACATTATGATTACTGCTTTAGCACGTGCTGTACAGGCAGATATCGATGCTGTTTATAACGCTGTAAAATACGCTGAAAATCCGATGATTCATATGGTGCTTGGCACTTCCGATATTCATGTTGAGAAAAAATTTAGCAAATCCAAGGATCAAATTCTACAGATTGGTGTTGATGCAGTAAAATATGCGAAAACGCTTCTACCACAAGTCCAATATTCAACAGAAGACGCATCTCGTTCAGATTTCGAGTATCTTTGGAAAACGATCGAAGCCGTCATGAAGGCTGGTGCAACAATGATTAATGTACCTGACACAGTCGGCTTTGCAGAGCCCGAAGAATTCGGAGCGATGATTTATAAACTAAATGAACGTATGAAAAATCTAAACGATCGTGTTTTGTTGAGTGTTCATTGCCATAATGACCTTGGTATGGCCACTGCTAACACGCTTGCTGCGATTAAAAACGGCGCGGATAAAGTAGAATGTACAATTAACGGCATTGGCGAACGCGCAGGAAATGCCGCATTAGAAGAAGTCGTCATGGCATTGAAAACACGTGGCTCTGTATACAATGCTGAGACACGTATTAACACAAGAGAAATTATGAATACATCTCGTCTTGTTTCAAGCTTCATGGGCTTAGACGTACAAGTAAACAAAGCGATAACTGGGGATAATGCTTTTGCCCATTCCTCAGGTATTCATCAAGACGGCCTTCTAAAATCTCGTGATGCTTATGAAATCGTCCATCCAGAAGATGTAGGCCTAGACGATATGGAGCTAGTCCTGACAGCTCGCTCTGGGCGTCATGCGGTGAAAAATGCCCTTGAAAAACTTGGCTTCTCCAATCTTTCAGCAGATGAGTTTGAAGGAATTTTCGAAGGCTTCTTAAAGCTCGCGGACGCAAAAAAAGAAGTTTACGATCACGATTTATATGTTATTGTGGAAAGCTATTATGAAAAACATGACGCAAACAATGCAAATGCCACTCATTATAGTGATCAATTCTTTGACTTCGATGATTTACAAGTCGTCAGCAACGCAAGCTTCCCTTCAGCAAGTGTGAAAGTACGTAAAGGCGAGGAGATATTTAAAGCAAGTGCAGTTGGCTCAGGTCCGATTGATGCCCTATATTCTGCCATCGCAGAAATTACAAACATTGATGTAAAACTTGTAGAATATAATATCAATAGCGTTTCCCGTGGCAAAGAAGCGCTTGGAAAAGTAAAAATTACAATCGAGCATGAAGGTGAAAAATATATCGCCAAAGCGGCAGATACAGATATTTTAAAAGCGAGTGCGCTAGCTTATATTAATGCGATCAATAGTATTGTTGTCGCTAAATTAACGCCTGTTCTGAACTAACATACATCCGCAGGTGAAAGCAGTATGACACGTTGAGTCATACTGCTTTCACTATTCCTAGCGGCTGCCCTCCACTAGCTTTTGATATTCCTCTTCAATTAATTCAACATCAAGACGCTCAAACAGTGGCGTCACTTCGCTAATACTTGTTGGTAAGTCCACTTGCTCATGCCACTTTACTTCGTTGATTCTTAACATCTTTCTCACCTTTTCAGCTGAAAACGGTAAAAATGGATGTAACAGCTGTCCAAGATTAGCAATTATATAAACACATGTTGCAAGTGTTTGATTGCCAGCTTCTACATTCTCTTTCACCTGTAGCCACGGCTGCCGCTCATCAAAATAGCGATTAGCCGCACGAATGTATTCAAAAATAGCCTCTAAAGCTTGTTTAAAATGACCCGCTTCTATTTGAATCCCAACATCATTAAATAGCTGAATCGTATGTTTTCGAATCGTGTCATCTACCTCTGCATGAGGCACTTGGCTAGCGAACGATTTCTCTAAAAACTTCAATGTTCGATTGACAAAATTACCATAAGCACCGAGTAATTCACCATTGTGACTATAAATAAATTCTCGCCACGAGAAATCAGTATCACGATTTTCTGGCGCATTTATAGTTAAATAATAACGAAGAGAATCGGCATCGTATCGACTCAAAATATAAGGTACCCATACCGCCCAGTTTTGGCTCGTCGATAATTTTCGTTTTTCTAATGTCAAATATTCGTTTGAAACAATATGTGTTGGTAAGGCCTCTGCTCCTATCCCCATAAGAATAGCTGGCCATATAACTGTATGGAACGGAATATTATCCTTACCATGCACATAATACGAAATCGTTTCTTCATTCCACAAATCTTCAATCGCTAGTTGATGCTGCTTCGCCCATTCAATGCTCGCTGTTAAGTAACCTGCTACTGCTTCAATCCACACATATATTTTTTTGCCTTCAAAACCTGGTACTGGCACATCGATACCATTTGGTAAATCCCTTGTTACTGCGCGGTCCGGTACCCCTTCTGCCAAGTAACGTTCTGTTAAACCTAAGGCATTGACTCGCCAGCGTTTTTCCGCCTTTGCCTTCGCTAAATAAGCCTCCAACCTCCCCTGAAACTGGCTAAAAGCAAAATAAAAATGCTCTGTCCCTTTGATAATTGGCTCATTCCCACAAATTTTACAGTGTTTATCGATTAAATCGAGCGGGTCTAAAATCGTTGAGCAATGATCACATTGATCACCACGCGCCTTCGCACCACAGATTGGACAAATCCCCTCTACAAATCGATCCGGTAAAAACTGCTTATCTGTTTCACAGTATGCTTGTTCAATTTTCTTTTTATATAAAAATTTGTTCGCTAGCAGCTGTGAAAAAATTGCCTGAACAGATTCATGGTGGTGCTGCGCATCTGTTCGCGTATACATATCGTAAGTAAATCCTAAATCATTGAAGCATCTTGAAAACTCTTCATGATAATGATTAGCAATTGCTTCCGTTGTCGTATTTTCTTGCGCAGCTCGAATTGAGATTGGTGTACCATTACAATCACTTCCCGAAACATATAAAACCTTCTCGCCCTTTTGTCGGTAATATCTAGCCAAAATATCACCCGGTAATAATGCAGCAACATGCCCTAAATGCAAAGAACCATTTGCATATGGCCACGCGCCTCCAATAACAATTGTCATCCTAAGTTGCTCCCCTCAACAAAATTGTAAAAAAGTGTATAAAAAAACGCCCTAATCAAAATTGATTAGGACGAGTATACCCGTGTTACCACCTATATTTACAAATAGCTCACACTATTTGCCTCCATCAGTGCGTCTCATTCAAATTTTTAATGAAAGATACTGCCGCTGTTGTAACGAGTGCCCATCTCGTCGTAATCTACTCGCAAACTTGCTTTCGGTACGAAGCTCAAAGGTCATTTTCAAAAGGGGGCATTTACCTCATTTCCACCAACAGAGGCTCTCTATATAATGCTTCTCCAATTTACTTTTCCTTATCAATGCTTTTACTATAGATTTCCACCATTTTACTCTTTATGCCGTTGAATTGCAATGCATGTCGATAAATTGCTCTTAGTTCTCGATAAACTGAAAAACTTAGGCGATAAATCATTCAATCTTTTCGATAAAACGAAAAAGTTGGGTGATAAATCAGAAAATGTAGTCGATAAAATTTTATCCAAGCTTTATTTCAAGCAACTCTTTTAAATTATTAATGACAATGTCCGCTTTTCGTAATTCTGTGTCCTGCGCAAAGTCGAAACGTACACCAACTGAAAGCAACTGATTATCCCGAGCTGCCTGAATATCAGAAGAACGATCACCTACAACTGCGCCGCATTCAATGGCATTTTCCTCGATGACCTTTTTCACTAAATCAGATTTATGACCGCTCGAAATGGACTGAATACTATATGTACCGTTGATAAAACGCCGTAATTGATAGGTTTCTACTATTGCTTGTAAATACTCTGTTTGCCCATTACTGGCGATAAATAAATCATAGTTTTCTGCCAATATAGCAAGAGTTTGCTCTGCATTTGGATATAATGCGCCCTGGCGATTACGTATTTGTTCAATAAGCTTAACATGGAATAATGCGTTGCTTTCTTCACGTGTCTCTAGCGTGTGCATAGGACATAACGTTTCCCAGACAACAGGTAATGGAACACCCATAATTTCACGGTATTTCTCTATTGGTGTTTCTCCCTGCCACAAGCCCTTTGCACGCAGCACATTAAACGTCGCCGATAATGCTGGCTCTAATATTAGATTTGTTTGAAATAAAGTACCATCCATATCAAAAATAATAGCTTTTTTCATAAAATCACCCCTTCTACTATTATTACGTTTTCATTAGAAGGAGTGTTGCAATCATTAGACGTCAAAAAACTCCATATGCATTTTTTCCTTCTTATAGTAATCCAATCGGTCCTGTAAAGTCCCTGTATGAAATTCGAATTTATGACCATCTGGATCCGTGAAGTAAATCGATTTTTTATCTCGTACATCTCTTTGTCTGCCTTCCAGAATGTTGACATTATGATGGACTAGCTTTTCATACATTTTGTCAAAATCGGCCTCCTGGATAGAAAACGCTATATGTGTATAGGATTGATGTATGTCATTGCGTGGGATATCCTGTTCTACATTCAGGGCAAGCCACAGCCCATTTACATCTAAATAGGCTGTACTTCTACCCTTCACTAATAATTTTGCGTCAAAAACCTTTTCATAAAATGCGATGGATGTCTCTAAATTTGACACTGAAAATAATAAATGATTTATGTTTTGGATTGTCATTTTCGTACCCCCAACTATGAAATTGCTGCTCACTCTTACTAATTTGATTTTTTGCCCTTCTTTAAGCCTTTCGCAATTTGCTTCGATTTGCGTTGCTCATTTAGTCTAGCCTGAGCATTTGTTTTGCGTTCGATAAAAGCAAGTTCTCTTTGCAATTTAAAGTAGCTTTGGAGACGTGATCGTTCAAGTACACCATCTGTAATTGCTTGCTGTACAGCACAGTGTGGCTCCTTCTGATGTGTACAATCCCTGTAACGACAAGCCGCAGAAAGTTCCTCAATATCCTGAAAACTAGCGGATAAGCTATCACTCTGATCCCATAATTGTAGCTCCCGCATTCCTGGTGTATCAATTAAACAGCCGCCTTCTGGCAATAAAACTAACTCACGATGTGTTGTTGTATGGCGCCCCCTCGCATCATCTTCACGAATACCTGAAACCTTCATAAGCTCCTCACCACTAAGAGCATTTGTCAATGTGGATTTCCCTGCGCCAGAAGAACCAAGTAATGCGCCCGTCACACCTTCCGTAAATAGCGCACGAATATCTTCTAAGCCCTCACCTGACAGTGCACTAGTCACAAAAACATCTACACCAAACGCTACAGACTCAACCTCACGTATTTTACTAGCAACATCTTCACAAAGATCTGCCTTCGTCAATACAACGATCGGCTTTGCACCCGAATCCCACGCAGCTACTAAATAGCGTTCTAAACGACGAATATTAAAGTCTGCATTTAAGCTCATAACAAGAAGTACGATATCAACATTCGATGCTACAATCTGCTCTTGTATTTCCAGCCCCGCGGCCTTGCGGGAAAAGACTGATTTACGTGTAAACAATTTATGAATGATCGCCTTTTCCTCACCAGGCATTTTCTCGACTAGCACCCAATCTCCTACTGCGGGAAAATCTTCCCGTGCTAATGATGTATAGGCGTAATGTCCAGCAATCGTTGCCAGCCACTCACCTTCTTCAGCTAGTACACGATAGGAATGTTTATGCTCTAAAGTAACCCTAGCCGGCACACAATTCGCCAGCTTAGCCTCCTGCTTAAATCCAGTCATTTGCTCTTCAAAATATGTTGAAAATCCTAAAGTTGTTAAATTCAAGTTGTTTTCCTCCTAAATGTGAATATCCTTTGTATCAATTGAAATTAATCAAAAAAACCTTGTCTCTGCGCAATTCGGCAGTTACAAGGTTCACAGGCACATTTAAGAGAATATACAAATTACCACAATTATCATTTAAATACACGGTGTGGTCAATTTATATATTTTAGGCGTGCGAAACTGAACAAACCGAATTGCAGCTCGTTAAAAACGGATCTATTCATCATGTCACATCACCTACTTCCGATTTAGTTATTTCCAATATAGCTAAATATTCCGAAATTGTCAATTATCTTCTAACAAGCATGTATCCCCTCCCCCCCTGCATACAATAAACAAGACCACTATTGGCGAAGGAGATGTTGAATTGTCAAAAATCATTTCTATTAGTACATACCAACCACCGTACACATTACAACAAATAAACGCAGAGGAGCTAACAAAGGAACTTTTCCATGCGAAAATCCCTAAGTTAGAACGTTACTTAAAAGTTTTTGAGAATGGTGGTATTGCAACACGCCATTTTTGTGTACCACCTGAATGGCATCGTACCGATCATTCCTTTGAGGAACGAAACAATTTATATATTGAACTAGCTACACAATATAGCGTTGATGTCATTCAAGCCTGTTTACAAAATGAAGCGTTTTTACAATCACCGGTTTCTCCTAAAGACATTGATGCTATTATTTTTGTAAGTAGTACTGGTATTTCCACACCAAGTATTGATGCACGAGTTATGAATAAACTTCCTTTTTCAGACAGACTTAAACGTATTCCACTTTGGGGACTTGGCTGTGCTGGTGGTGCGGCGGGTGTTAGTAGAGCCTATGATTTTTGTCGTGCCCATCCAGAAGCAAAAGTTCTTGTCGTTTGTGTCGAGCTTTGTAGTCTAACCTTTCAGCCAAATGATTTTTCAAAAAGCAATTTAATCGGTGCGTCTCTTTTTGCAGATGGAGCCGCATGTATACTCGTCTGTGGAGATGACGTGAATATCGCAGTAAAAAAACCAATACCTGCTATTATCGGGACTGGCTCTAAATGGATGCCCGATTCAGAAAATGTTATGGGTTGGAATATTAAGAACAATGGTCTACATGTCGTTTTTCAGAAAAGTATTCCTGCCATCATCACCAATTGGCTCGGGCCATTCATTGAACAATTTTTATTGGAACATGAACTATACAATGAACAGCTTACCCATTTCATCGCACATCCCGGCGGTAAAAAAGTGTTAAAAGCTTATGAAGATACTCTATATCTAGCTTCCAAAAAAACCGATATTTCTCGGGAAATATTGAAATTTCACGGAAATATGTCATCTCCTACGGTGCTATATGTATTGGAGCAATTTATGTTAAACGAAGGACAAGTAGAGGATACTGGCTTGCTCGTCGCTCTCGGCCCTGGCTTCTGTGCTGAAGCTGTATTACTTAAATGGAGGGAGTAGCATGATTATTTACATTATTTTGTTCCTCGTCATTCTACAAAGATTGACAGAAGTTTTCATTGCAAAACGCAATGAAAGATGGATGCTTTCACAAGGGGCATACGAAGTTGGTTCTTCTCATTATCCATATATGGTTGCTTTGCATGCTGGTTTTTTCCTATTTTTAATTATTGAAGTCGTTACTAATCATAAAAGTTTATCTCCTTTATTTCCGTTATTATTTTTATTATTTATTGCCGTTCAAGTATTACGCATTTGGTGTATCCGTTCATTGGGGTCTTTTTGGAACACAAAAATACTCATATTGCCGAATGCAGAAGTTGTACGAAAAGGCCCTTACACATTTATGCGTCATCCAAATTACGCTGTAGTTTGCTTAGAAATTATGCTTCTACCTTTAATGTTTCAAGCATATTTTACAGCATTTTGCTTTACACTTTTAAATGTGACAATGCTCTCCGTACGCATTCCACTTGAGGAAAAAGCCTTGCGAGATGCGACTAATTATAATCATGTATTTCAAAAGAAGATTTCGGAATCCTAGCCGAAATCTTCTTTGTTTCGCTTTCGCTATCTAAACACTTGCTAAAAGATTTAATGCCATTCCCAATTGAACGGATCTTGTAAACCATCCCATGAGTTATTAAACTCATCTTCCGTTAATAAACACTTGTCTAGTTCTTTTATAATCGCCTCTTTATCTAAATCAACACCAATAATAACGAGCTGTGTCATGCGATCTCCAAATTCCTCATCCCAATCTTCTACTACCTCAGGACTTTGCAAGAAAACATCCTGCTGTTGTTCCTTTGGTAGAGCGGCTACCCAATAAGAAACTGGTTCTATTTTTGCCGATGAACCTGCCTGTGATAGTAATAATGCAACATTCTGATGTTTCGCACTCCAAATAATACCCTTTGCTCGGACAATCGATTCTGGCATATGATCACACCATTCTACAAATCGCATTGGATGAAATGGTCTTCTACGCTTATAAATGAAAGAAGAAATGCCATACTCCTCCGTTTCCGGTGTATGATTTTCATGACCAAGCTCTAATTCTTTTAACCAGCCAGCAGATTCTGATACCCGTTCAAAGTCAAAGCGTCCAGTATTTAAAATCTCAGCGGGCTCTATTACACCGTTTACTGTACGAATTAGCTTGGCTTCAGGTTGTAATGCACGTAAAATACGTTCTAATCTTTCAAGCTCTTCATCTGATACTAAATCACATTTGTTTAATACAAGGACATCACAAAATTCGATTTGGTCAATGAGTAAGTCGGCAACATCTCTTTCATCTAACTCGCCGACTGCCTCCTTACGCTCTAAAAGGCTTTCACCCGACTGAAAATCATGCCAAAAACGATTCGCATCTACAACTGTCACCATCGTATCAAGCTGGCAAAACATTGTTAAATCAATACCAAGCTCCTCATCTAAATAGCTAAATGTTTGGGCAACAGGTATTGGTTCACTAATCCCCGTCGATTCAATTAAAATATAATCAATAGTACCGAGCTTCGCGAGACGCTCCACCTCCTGTAATAAATCCTCACGTAGCGTGCAACAAATACAACCATTCGATAGCTCCACAAATTTTTCCTCTGTTCGTGAAATGCCGCTTCCATTTGCAATTAGTTCTGCATCGATATTAATTTCACTCATATCATTGACGATTACAGCAACACGCATATCTTTTTCATTTTGTAAAACGTGATTCATCATTGTTGTCTTACCAGAACCTAAATAACCACTTAACACTGTAACGGGGATTTTCTTTGTCATCTTTACAACTCCTTAAATCGTAATTATTACTATTTACATTTCGTAATTAAAACATAGAGTCCTAAAAAACGCAACGCTAAAAACTTTACGGAAATACGGTATTGACATATTTCACTAAAAATAATAATGTATAAAGCGTAATTATTACGATTTAAAAGGGGGTTATTTTATGCGTGTACAAGTGACATTAGCCTGTACAGAAACAGGTGATAAAAACTATATCACTACAAAAAATAAACGAACTAATCCAGAAAGGCTGGAGCTTAAGAAATATTCACCACGTTTGAAAAGAGTTACATTACACAGAGAAACGAAATAATATGTATTATGTCTAGAGTTCACTAGTAACATAAAAATGGCTGTTTCAAAAGTGTCTGTCGTACTTTTGAAACAGCTTGCAACACAAACTTTATACAATTTTATCAGTATTGATGTCGATAGTAAGCTCGTTCAATTTATGTTCCAGATCCTCAAGTAAGCGTAATTTATGATTCAATTGCTTCTCAAAATCCATTGATTGAGCAAATACCTTATTTACTTGAGCATCTATATGTGTAATAAACCCTGGATTCATTATCGTTTTTCCACTCAGAGAAAGGCTATATTTTTTGATATCCGCCAATTCTTCCGTTAATCTTGCTATCTCACTACTTTTCTCCTCTAATTCTTTGGTTAAATGCTTATTAAGATTGTCTGAACTGGCTTGTTCTAAACGGGATCTTTCAAGGGCTTCAATGATAGTATTCATTTGTTGGCTTATATCCTTTGTAAAAACGTTCAGCTTCTTTTCAAGGCAATCGACTATAGTCTTATCATGAACATCTGAATTTGTAGAAAGTAATTTATCTTTAGCAGATTTTAACGTGTCCTTCATTAGCTTATTTTCTGCACGCAGCTCTTCTAATTCCTTTAATAAACCCTCTATCGAAGAAAGTTGTTTTTTCTTCTGGGTTTCTCTTGCTTGTATATCTTCATAGTAAGTTTTAAGTTTTTTTTCATGGTCTCTCTTCTGCTTTAAAAGCTCCATCGAAAGCTCCCTTTTCTGCTTTGTTAATTGAACATTTTCCCGCTCTAATCTCAGTACTAGTGAATAATAATCACTATCTCTGAGCCTTTTAACTTCATTTTTATATTTCGCTAATTCTGCTCTTAAAAAAATGATCATTTGCTGCAACTGAATAGGATCATTGTTTTTAACAATATCATTATCCACTCTCGCGCCTCCTAATCACGACATTTTTTTAAGTAAACTAATCACTTCTTCAAATTGCTCCTTACTATCCTCTAACATCTCATCAAGCTGCTTAATAATCTTAATGTCTATTTCCTCATCACCAATTTCTTCAGCTTTGCTCTTTTCTCCTGACATTAAATAGGCAAGAAGTAGATTCAATGTGCCTTTTTCGAGATAAGCAAAGCTATTATTTTTCGTATTATTATAGTTAGATAGATTCGTAAGCTGTTCCTTTATTAGTTGATGGACAACACTATCTATTTTTTGATTTATATTTTCAGACTCACTCATTTTCATCCTCCTGTCTATGACTAATTCCATTGAGATTAATAGGATTTAAGACAACGACACCATCTTTGAACTCATCACAATATGTAAAACCCATGATACTTCCTGAATAAGAAAAATTATGACCCCACTTAATTTGAAAGTTAGGAAATGATAATGTTTCGTTTGGCTCTAACGTTGTTTTGCCTATAGGTCTAAGCCAGAATTCCTCCTTGCTCGATTGATCATTGATTCGTTCCCAGCTACTGTTGCCTTTTAAATTTGGTGCGAAATGTTCATAGACATACCTTCCTGAGAAAGAGAATGGAGAGTCTTCAGGCAGTTTTATACATAGATACGGATTCGTTATAGGCTGACTCCCTATATTGCGAATATGATAGGAGCCCAAGCATAAGCTTTCCTCATCAGGATTATAAGAAATATTGAACGAGGACGTGAAATAACTAATGATGTTGACACTATCCGGAATAATAAGCTTCTCAACCGTTTTTTTAATTTCATGAACATAAAAATCTGTTTGTTTTTTTAGTTCATTTATCTTTTCTTCCACATGATCGATACGAGTAGTCATAATTAGTACCCCCTTGCCAATAGTATTTAATTAACCAACCTACTTTAACTGTCTTAAATCTTTCATAAAAAAAAAGAGAGGATTAACCTCTCTTTATAATATGATTTTCTTCTATGTGTTAGTACCATTAACCAACTGTTGGGAAGATAGCAGGGCACTGCTGTGGGCGTACTACACCCGGACATGCGAACGGTAATTCTGCTCTTGGTTCGCAGAAAGTCGCTAAGAATTCCACAGTTACTGGGAATGTAGATTGAATACTTTGGCAAACAGATACAGTAATCGTTAATGCAGAAAACGTAATTGTCCCTGCTCCAGCAGTTAATGTTCCAGTTGTACACACGAAACAATCTAAATCCGTGAATAAAATTTCTACATCTGTCCCTGTTGGCGCACATAATGTAACTTGTTCGCAACGAGAAAGTGGAATAGTATTGCTTGTGAACATAGTGCCGTTCGGTAGACAAACAACTATCGTAAGAATAAAGTTCTTTTGAATAGTTAAATTTTGAAGACATACAGTTGCACCATCAATTGAGAATTGGCGATTCTCACGGTTCAAGATAACAATAGGGTTTGTTGTTGATGGAACTACCTTACATGTAACTACTGCACCTGTTAAATCCGTCGTTGGCGTTACTCCTGGAAAAGTAATTGGTCCAGTAGGGGAAAAATCAAACGACATTTCCTTTACAATCCAGTCAAATACCTTATCGACGTTTATACAAATAAGTTCTTGCGCCTGGGATGGCATATTCTCTAGCATCCTTTTGACACCTCCATAATTTTTTTTACCTTTCGTTTGTATCTTATGTTTTCTAACTAAAAGTGCATGGGCTAAAAAGTAATTCGTTCTGATTTTTATGAATCAATTATGCTTCAGCAAAATTGCCGCTGTCGCACAGATAAATTGCCACAGGACGTGGCTGAGTTCCTCTATTTTTAGCAGGTGTTTGAACCTGCCGAAAAGTAACTTAATTCAGCAATGTATCACCTATAAAGGCGGGAGTCTTCTGTAACTGGTGCTTTACTTTCGTTACGAAAAATAATTGCAAGTTAAAATACTAAAGTATCAGTATGTATCGTTTTTGCTTATACCGCCCTTTCTTAAGAAGAAACTAAAATGTTTGAAAGGACCGGTATATTTGTAACATAAAGTAAACATTTTTAATAAAATATAAATGGACTGAAAGGGGTGAAATGCAATGGAAGATTCAAAATTGTACTCCACTCAAGGCATTGAACAATTGAAGCAAAAAATAGAAGCCTACAAGGATACATTAACTTCATTAAAAATGGGAAATTCAATTGAAGATTACCTATTTATGAAAATGGATTTTGATGAAATTAAAACGCAAATGGCACTGTTAGAAGAGCTAAACGAAACAATAGATGATAAGCAAAAAAATTCCCAAATCAGAGGCTATGAGGAGCAGATAAAACTTCTATCAGCACAAATTGAGTCTTTGAATCAAACAATTGAAGAAATGAACCGAGATATACTAAAGGTTTTAAACAAATTACTTACGATTGAAAATACCGAAGCGCCAACCACTCCACCTAAAACTGAAAAAATATCTAATTTCTTTGCTAACGGTGCTCAGAGGGATTCGATCATTACACAGACAACAAGCCCGTCGGCGAATACATCTAAACAGCCCTCCTATAAAATGCTGCAAAATCTGGCAGGTAAAGCAACAAATACGCAATTAGATGGAAACAATGGTACGCCTTCTACTCGCAACGGAAATCAAAAAGATGTACCCGAGGAACGCCATTTTAATCAACAATACTTTCAATCAATAAATACTCATCCAAGCCAAATATATAATGGCTTATATAGAAATACGAACACTGAATCGACCTTCCATTTTAAGCACGCTACGAACATACAGGAAATCCCAATTAGTATCAATGGACCTGCCTTAGCGCCTGACGATGCCTCAACTCCCGAGAATTACAGAAAAAAAAATACTGCAGTCACTGTAGCTGAAATGAACGCTGCCATAACGAGTGAGCCAAGCAATCTTGAGGTACTTGAAACTGTTATTGAGCCTGTCGTTCCAGAGGTTGCCGAAAACGTTATTGAGCCTGTCGTTCCAGAAGTAGCCGAAAACGTTATTGAGCCTGTCGCTCCAGAGGTTGCCGAAAATGTTATTGAGCCTGTCGTTCCAGAGGTTGCCGAAAATGTTATTGAGCCTGTTATTCCGGAAGTAGCCAAAAATGTTATTGAGCCTGTTATTCCGGAAGTAGCCGAAAATGTTATTGAGCCTGTTATTCCGGAAGCGGCTGAAATAGTTAGTGCGCCTGTCATTCTGGAAACAGATAAAGTGATGAACGAGCAAGTGGACGCAAATAAATCACCTATTTTAAAAGGTGATGAATGTGAAAGTCTTGAACCTACATTAGGGGAAGTATATGAAACCCATACACAAATTGAAGAGGTAAACGAACCACCTGAGGAAAACCAGAAAAAAGAGAAGGGTTCTTTGTTTTTCAATTTCTTTCGAAAATGGAGTTAGTTTAAAGTTGTTGTGTACACAGCTTAGGATCAATCTAGATTTATACGATAAATTTGTCCAATGCGTATGAAAAATACATATTGGACTTTTTTGTTTAATTAACCACATAAGCAGAAGGTCAATTTCATTATAGAATACTTGTCATTGACAATAACCTCTAAAAAAGGCCTCCATAATTTCCACATATAAAAACTACAATACGGATATTTGCCCTAACCCTATAATCTTAGCTGAATAGAATAATGAAGAAAGGGGGTGTAAAAATGTGTACGAATTGTATGAATTCAGCGTGCGGCGGCTGCGCAAATCAAAATAATCAGTGTACTGCACTTGGTCCTTTTGAAGCTATTGAAGCTGCATGTATTACGACTCCACCAGCAACAGGCTCCATCATCCCATTCGCATCAGGAATAGTTCCTGTTGTTTTAACATCAGTTCTTGGTGGCGCGATCGGTACAGTTAGTCTTGTAGGGTTCGGTACGTCTATTCCAGGGGTAACTCTTACTGGTACAAATATAGATTTAACTGCCGCTACAGGAACAGAAGCCTTTTCAGTTCCACGTGCTGGTACTATTACATCTATTTCTGCATCATTGTCTGCAACAGTTGCTGTAACCCTTACAGGAACAGCAACAGTCAGAGCACAAATTTACCGCGCGGTTGCGGGAAGTAATGTTTTCAGCCCTACAACAGCATTTGTTGATTTAGCACCAGCTCTCTCAACTATAGCAGTAGGTACTATTACATTTGGTACTGCAAACGTTGCACCAGTGCCAGTAGCTGCTGGTGATCGCTTATTAATGGTGTTCTCCATTACTTCCTCAGGGATTGTTGCTACTGTTACTGGTAACGCAAGTGCAGGAATTAATATTGTATAAAAAATTATGTTCGTAAGTAGATAAAGCTACTAAACAGTATCATTATCCTTTTAACATACAATATTGACTTGAAAACAATTTCAAAAATAGGCGATTTTCTTCAAGATCTGGAAATCGCCTATTTTCACTTTGGAAAATTCTTTATTTAGCCAAAGCTATCTGAATATGAGCAAGATGATGTTTCCCGTGCCAAGCATATAAGGCTACAGCTTTTTCAAGTGTCATTAATCCTAAATCAGGATGATTAAATGCTCGTTGTAATTGCTCTGCCGTTAAGTTTGTTAGTAAATAAACCCAGCGTTCATGTAAGCTCTCAATCATTTTATAAGATGTTGAGGCGGGCATTTCCGAATCCGGAAGCTGTGCCCAATCCACTTCGTTATAAGGTTTAATTGTCGGAATATCCTCCGTCAAAGCTAGCTTAAAACGGATGTAGCTATTCATATGACTATCTGCAATATGGTGGACAAGCTGTGTAACAGTCCAAGCATTTTCTCGGTAGGATTTCGCTAATGCTTGCTCACTGGCTCCACTAAGTGCCTCTGCTAGTTGTTTCGGTAATAGACGAATATCCTCCACCCATTCCTGTACCTGCTGTGCTGTAACTACTTCTGGAAATTGAAATTGTCCAATTGGATATCGTAAATCAGTCATAATAACTATCCTCCATTTCTATTTTCTTACTTTTCATTTTACCAATTTTATAATTTTGTCGCTATTCGCATTAATTGTTCTAAGCAAAACCCTCATTTTATAAGAATTTCAGCTTACAAAACGAGGGTCATTATGTGAAATATTCACACTCTATTCATGTATATCGTAAATTAACGTATCAAAATAACTTTCATTTACATACAGTAAAATTGCCCATTCCCCCGGTTTTGGGATTTTTACACTTGATGGTCTATGGGCATCTGCACCATTAACAGGACCACCAAGCCCTATAGTCCAGCCATCTACTAAAATAGGGTGCACTGTTTTTGAATCTTTATGATAGCCGACAATTGTTAACTTGGTATCACGATCTTCTGCAATTCCCCAAAGATGCCACATCCATTTTTGAGTGTTTAAACTCGGCATATTGGCCCCGATAACACCTGATTTATCCTCGTTACCAATAATACCTCTCTCTCCAAACTCTACAGCCTTTTTGTCCCAATCAATTAATTTGAAGTCACTTTCTTGCACAAAGTCAGGTAAATCCTTTGGCAGAGTAACCGCTTTCTCATTCCTTGTACAGCCTACCAACATTAACAACACTGTTACGATAAGTATCCATCGCCTCATTATTACACTCCCTACAAGTCATAGTTATTTCATTAAACAAATGTATCGTGCAAATCGTTACAGAGTATTCAGATAATTTTATGCATTCTTTTATTCTATAGATCTCATCACAAATTTAACTAACGACTTTAGTGGATGAGTGATTGTTAAAGCTGTCTCTTTTTCGAATTGCCGTGCTGCCTCAACAATTGAAAGCTGTGCAACTGAAATATATTGCTGTTCGCCTGCTACATCATGAAGGGTTTGTATAATAATTTTATTATATATATCCTTTTTCCCCTGAATAATCAGTTCAAACGTATTGTCGATAATTATGATTTTAGTAGTAATGGTTTTATCATGTAGTAAAGCGTATTGTTGTAGTCTGTTCATCGTACCTTTAACGGTTTCAGAGTTTGTAAAAAGAATCGTTTGAGGCTGTTTTTCTTCACATACTGTTTCAAAGAAGGGCTCATCTATTTTCATAATGGGAATAGAAAGCTCAAGCTGTTCTTTCTCTAACAATGCAATATAATTCGTGCACGTTATTAAAATAGCATCCATGTTACAGCTTTCCATCCATTCAAGTTGCTCTTTCACCTTAAAAGCTAACCCTTCAGTCCTTTTTGATACTTGCTGTATAAGACCTGGATCCACAAAATGTACTAATTCTACTTTCTCAATGCTTTGAAATGCCTGTTCTATATACTCGATATTTGAATAATGTGCATGTAAACAGCCAAGCATCTTCTTCAAGGCTAGCCCCCCCCTTAATCAGTAAGCTACTTTTCCATTGTCACTACAGAAAGGGAAAAACCGTTACGATTTTCCTCCTTGGTTTCTTTTGTAACAATATATCCCAATGAATAATAAAATTTTAAACAAAAACAAACCGCATTACCATAAAATAATGCGGTCATTACTATTTATTTTTTGTTCATAAAACGTATTGCTCTACTCATAACAGTTGGGACGATGGAAGCATGATTTTCCTCCAACGCTTCATAGAAAGAGATATCCATGATTTTCTGTAATTCACTCGCGATTTGTTGTGCATCATCCACCATAAAGGTTTCAAGTTCCCCCACGCCAATGAATAATTTTTCATAAGCAAATGGACGCTCTTTTATAAATGTTGAGGCAAAATTGAATAGTTCATGCTCATTCCACCAAATAGAAGGGCTAATCGCTATATAACGTTGGAAGCTTGCTTGATGATGGAATAATTGCCAAAGTACATAGTAACCCGCTAATGAATGCCCAAACAGTGCTTCATGCTGCGTATTTACTGGGAATTCAGCCTGAATATTTGGCTTTAATTCCTCCTCTAAAAATCTACTAAAGTTCGCTGCTCCACCATGTTTCTCATAGCCATTACCTTTAAATCTTGCAGGATACGTATACGTTTCAGCTTGTCCTGTAAAATCATAAAATCTCCGTTCATGCATATCCGCACCATGCCCAATCCCTACAACAATAGTTGGAAAAACACCCGTTTTAGGTGCATTACGACTTTGTAGACGGATCGCTTCCTTTACAAGATGGAAATAGGACGACCCATCTAATACGTATAAAACTGGAAAACCTCCTTGTGGTACTTCTCCATTCGGTACATAGATATTTACTGTATAAGTATAATTCGTAAATTTCGATACAATTTGCTGCGTCTCATAATCAAGTACTTTCTTTTCCTCCATCATTTATCGGTCTCCTTCATAACATCATAGCCATAACATACTGGTGTTTTCGTAACTGGATCTTGCATAATACGTGCATTAATATTGAATACGTTCCGCATAACATCTGCACATAAAATTTCCTCAGGCGTGCCAGTTTTCATTACAGCTCCCTGTCGCATTGCGATTAAATGATCGGAATATCGTGCCGCATGGTTAATATCGTGCAATACCATCACAATCGTACAACGATGCTGTTCGTTTAAGTCTTTGACAATTTCTAGCACTTCTAACTGATGCGCCATATCTAAATAAGTTGTCGGTTCATCTAATAACAAAATATTCGTTTCTTGGGCTAAGGCCATTGCAAGCCATACACGCTGGCGTTGCCCTCCAGAAAGCTGAGCAAGCTCTCGATTTCGATACTCCATCGTATTTGTCACATTTAAAGCCCATTCAATCATTTCCTCATCCTTGTTTGTTAGGCGATTAACATTGTTACGATGAGGATAACGACCGTAAGCAATAAGCTCCTCAACCTTTAACTGACCTGGGGCAATAGGCGTCTGGGACAAGATTGCTAGCTTTTTCGCAATATCCTTCGTCGATAAATTTTGCATATTTTGGTCCTGTAAATAGACCGTTCCTTGCTGCTTCTTTAATATACGACCAATTGTTTTTAATAATGTTGATTTTCCACATCCATTTGGGCCAATAATAGTCGTAACCTTTCCTTCTTCTATTGTTAAATTTAAGCCTTCAAACACCCGAACCTGCTCATAGCCAGAAGCCAAATTTTCCATTCTAAATGCAGTTTGCATACTATTTCCCCCTATGCCTTCGATTTCACTAGTAAATATAAGAAATATGGAATCCCGATAATCGAAACAACAATACCAACTGCCAGCTCAGACGGCGCAAACACTGTTTTCCCTATAAAGTCAGCAAAAATAAGCAATCCCGCACCTATTAATGCACTTACTGGCATGACATAACGATGTTGTATCCCAACAAGCTGTTTAGCAATATGTGGTGCCATTAATCCAATAAAACCGATACTACCTGACACCGATACGCAGGCACTGACTAAGCCGACGCTTGCCAATAACAGCTTCATCTTCTCTTTTTCTACCGCTATTCCTAAGCTAGTAATACTGTCCTCTTCTAATTGAAAATAATCGAGCAAATAGGATTTCCGATAAACATAAAAGCCTATTAAAATAAGCCAAGGTAGCATAGTCACAACAAAAATCCAGTTTGCATTATAAATAGAACCAGCCATCCAAACTGCAGCAGCTTCATAATCTTGAGCATTCATTTTCAATGATAAAAACAGTGACAATGCCCCGAATCCACTATTAATCGCAATCCCTGTTAAAATTAGCCGTTGCATATCTAAATGACCGTTTTTCAGGGCAAACGTGTAAATTAACACAGCAGCCATCGCACCACCAACGAATCCAAAGATCGGCATCATCAAAATGGACAGCCAGCTACTCATATCTGCAGATGTAAGATGTAATTGAAAGAAAAACATAAAGATAACTACCGCTGCACCAGCACCAGCATTGATCCCTAAAATCCCAGGGTCTGCTAGGCCATTACGCGTAATACCTTGTAGTACAACCCCTGCCATCCCTAAACCAACCCCTACTAGCGCTGCAATGACAATTCGTGGTAAACGAAATTCAAAAATGACAAGATCAAATTTTGGATTTGGTTCAATGCGTAGTAATGTTTTTAAGATATCCATCACCGTCATATCAAAGACACCGTTTGTAAGGTGGAGATAGCTAGCACCAAAAATAAATAACATGAGTATCGAAACAATCATAACGAATACACTCGAGGTTTTTTTACGCACGTTTTTCACCTCCGTGTTTACGTACTAAATATAAGAAGAACGGGACACCAACAAATGCCGTTAATACACCGATTGGCGTTTCGAATGGATAATTAACAAAGCGACTGAGTACATCACAAAGCGCTAAGAAAAATGCTCCTACTGCAGCTGCACACGGAATGATAAAACGGTAATCCACTCCAACAAGGAAACGTGTAATATGAGGAATGACTAATCCTACAAAGGCAATCTTTCCTACAAGTGCAACAGCCGTACCTGTTAAACAGACAACGGCTAGCATACTAATAATTTTCACGGCTTTTGTTTTTTGCCCAAGCCCAATAGCTATATCTTCTCCTAATGAAGTTATCGTAATGGCCTTAGCTGATACTAATGCAAAAACTAAACCGACTAGCCCAAATGGAATAGCTAGCATGAGCATATCCATATCCACCATATGTACCTTTGTGTTATACCAAACACTTACCGTTTGTGATACTTGGAAATACATCGCAATGGCTGTAGCAATACTGCTCAAAAACGTACCAATGACCGTTCCAATAATAGCGAGTCTTACTGGTGATAAACCATTTCGAATTAAAGAGCCAAAACCAAATACAATCCCTGCTCCTAATGCTGAACCGAACATTGAAAGTAATATCATTTGGTAATTAGGAAGCCCTGGGAAAAATACTATTGCTAACGTAATCATAAATGCAGAACCATCATTCACTCCCATTAGTGAAGGGGATGCTAAATAATTTCGTGTAATACCTTGCATTACTGCCCCAGCCACCGCTAAAAATGACCCAACTAGTAATACCGCGACAATTCTAGGAATACGTCCTGTTCGTATAATTTGGTGATCAACATTCGAAGGATCAAATGCAGTAATCGCCTGCCACACCGTAATTGCACTAATGTCTTTTGTGCCGTACATAATGGATACTAATGCCACAATTGCAATTAGGATTGGAGCAGCTGCTAATATTGAAAATGCCACAATGTTTGTTTTTTTCAACTTCCACACCTTTTTCTATATCAATTATTCCTCGGCATAATTGTAGCTGTCGCTACAGATAAACAATGCGTCCGGAGGCTTTGGCCCAACACGATGTTGGTCACTCAGGCATTTTCACAGGATGTGAAGTTTTAGCCTGAGTTCCTCTTTACAGCGGATGTTTGGACATCCGCTAAAAGAAGTTGAACTCTATCTTATAAAAGGCTGGTAATAGCCTGGTGATGCCACCAAATCTACTACCAGCCTCTTTATACTATTTAAGTAATTTTTCAGCTGCGATATCTAAGAATTTCACCTTAGACCATGCAGTACCACCTTGCGCTAAAGGTTCAATGGCATTTACGAATACTTGATTATTTTGTGATGCCTTTAAGCTTGCAAAGATTGGATTCTTTTGTAACTCTTCTAATGCTTTTGGTGCGTCAGCATTTTCTGATTCCTCAAATTGAAGGAAAATAGCATCTGGATTAACCTCTGCTAATGTTTCAAGAGATAGTTCAGCCTGTGCCTTTGCAGTTTTTAAAACCTCTGGTATTGGAGCCCCTAAATCTTCATATAGCACAGGGTTTAAATAAACGCCCGCAGGATAGATATACATGATGCCACCACGTACTCGAATAACTAGTACTTGCTTGTCCGCTAATTGCTCTTTAGATTTCACTTGAGAATCAGCAACCTTCGCTTCATAATCAGCAATAATTTTTTTAGCCTCGTCTTCTTTACCTGTAAGCTGTGCAAGTAATGTTAAGTTCTCTTTCCAATTTGTAGAGACATGTGAATATGGAATCATCGTTTGAATTTTATTGAGCTTTTCAGCCATTTCCTTAGGATATTTTGTAGAACCTAAAATAACATCTGGATCAAGTTTAAGAATGGCTTCTGTATTCGGTGTCATTTTATCTCCAACAAGCTCAGCACCTTCTAAATCAGAAGCAAGATATGCTGGAATTTTCCCAGCGATATCAAGCACGCCAACAGGCTTGATACCGAGCATTGCCGCATCTTCCATAGACTCTAAGCTTGCAGCTACTATGTTTTTGACATCTGCGGCAATTTCGTATTTTTCACCTAAGTATGTAATCGTTTGTGTTTTCGCTTGATCTTGTGTTTCTGATGCACTAGTTTGTGCTACATTATTTGTAGATGTAGATTCTTCTGCTTTATCCGTTCCACACGCAGCCAAGGATAGAGCTAATAGAGCAGGTGCACACATTTTAAAATATTTATTCATAGATTTTCTCTCCTAACGAACATAATTATATTGATAATGATAATCATTTTCATTTATAAGTCAATAGTATTGATCGTTTTAATTGATATTCATTATCATTTACGGATACTATCCTAACAAAGAGAAAACTAGTTGTGAATGGACGAATTCGCGAAGCACATGGACTTTTGCCGATTTGCGACCACAAAAAAAGCCGCTTCTTGTTTAAGAAACAACTTTTTAGACGTATTTAGCTTCCCCCAGCATTGTTTTTCGATATGATGTCGGAGACATTCCAGTACATTTTTTAAATACTCGACTGAAATAAAAGCAATCTACATAACCTACACATTCTGCTATCTCTGCTACTGGAGAATCGTCATATTTCAGTAATTCCTTCGACCGTCGGATACGATATTCCGTTAAGTAGACGCTAGGCGTCATCCCTGTGTGCTGTTCAAACAGATAAGCAAATCTACGACGCTCCACACCAAATTCTTCAGCAATTTTTGAAACAGAAAGTTGAGTAGCATAATTCTCATGTATATACTGTAAAGCTTGCTCCATCTGGTCACTTGCCGTATCGAGTATCTTCACTTTTGCCGATATAAGAATGGCTTCCAAAAGATTCATAAATAGAGTTTTTGCTTTGAATATTGACATATTATCTGGCATTGCTTGGCTTTCTATTAACTGCTGTACATAGTCAATAATTTTTGTATGATAGCCTGTATTAATTAAAAAGTGCTGAGCTGATAATGGATATAGCGGTATTTCTTCTGAAGGGATATGGTAATGAACAACCGCATACTCCCATCCTTTATCATCTGAAGCTTTAATTTCGATTGGCATTTGTGGTCCTGCATGTACGACCATTCCCGGCTCCATTGCATAAGGGACACCGTTAAAGCTAAATATAGCGCTACCTGCAAGTGGCACAACCAATCCACACTTCCCAGGGGCTGTTGTACGACCAATATCTATTTGGCCCGGCTCCATTTTATTTGTAAAAACATCCGTAAAACTTACAGATGCATGCGCATAATAATCGATTAAATATTTGATATCCACTTTATACCCTCTACATTCTTAAGAACTTTCGAACTTGTGAAAAATGATGCAAATCATGATCTACTAAACTTGCAAAATAACCGGAAAGTGTTAATTCTGAATTACCTATTGTAAAAGGCTGTCGCCATTGCTCATCAACTATTTGATAAAGCTCGTCAATTAGCTGCTGTCTCTGTTTAATAAATTTGGCTATCGTTTCTTCTTTACTTTGTGCACGACTATCTTTTGCTGCACTAGTATTCATCTCTTCTACAGTCGGTCCTTTTGGTAAGCTTTCTCCTGTAAAAAGAAACGGTAGACGTTGTTTTACCACGAATTCATCCCATGGAGTAAGATGTCCAATTACCTCTGCCACCGTCCATTTTCCAGGAGCTATAGACGTGCGCCATTGTTCTTCTGTTATGCTTGCTAAACTTTCGACAAACACAATAGCTTTTTCATAATGCGAGATTATTTGATGTTTATCGTGATACAAATTCCCTTAGCTCCTTCGCTTCATTTTAGTAGAAAATCTGTAGTTTCGGCCAAATTGATTTCCACTGTTTGTTATGAATTCTGCTTTTATAAACGTCATGCATCGGAGAGTCTTTTTGAAAATATTGTGTAGGAGCGACAGTTCCAGAAACTAAGTGTTTGATACCGTGTGGTGCAGCTATCTCAAGTATTCCATTCGTAAGTCTCACACCAATAGCTGTCGGGGTTTCTGGAAAATGTGCCATGCCATCTAAAGATGACTGATAAGGTGTACAATTATTTACTACATGCATCCTTGCTTGATTTTTTACAGACCAAGGCTCATTCTGTAAATACTTTGTCAATTCTTGTTCATGCTGCTTTTCATAGTTCTCGGAAAGATTTACTTTATCAAAATATATCACATCAATATCGGCTAATGGTGTTCTCTCTTCTTTTTCATGTAAATAATCCCACACCTTGGCTCGAATAAATCCTGCACATACCCATGAATCAGGTAATTGTAACTTTTCCACAGTTTTTAAAATGTTCATCATCCATTTGTCTGCGGCAATTAAGCTTTTTAGCTCCTCTTCTGTTTTTATCAGTTTCTTTCACCTCTGAATTCATAATTATTATGATTCTCAACCCATGTTCATATTTGGGGGGCAATACCCTTAGATGCTTCACGAAAATATCATGACCTGCATCAGCGATTGACCCAAACTATTTATAACTCAATTTCATAGGGCTAAGCAGGGCCAATGAGAAGAAATCGGCGCTTTAAGGGGACTGTATTTCAAGAAGAAGTATTATTTTGTATAAATTACATTTATATAAAATAAAAAATAATATATTAGATTTATAAATTATTTATCAGTACCCTTTAACTAATAACGCTAAAGGAGACGCTTATGAAAAAAACTTTTATTTTGATTGTGATGTTTGCCATTGTAATGAATCTTTTTTATACAAAGCTTTCACTGACGCTCGTCGGTATTGGAATTATTGCTGCTTTTATCGGTACACTTGCTGGAGGGGCTGGGCTAATTACGATCCCTGCTATGATGCTTGTTGGTATACCTATTCAAACAGGCATTGCTACGAATAAATTTTCATCGGGCGTTGCAGCATTGTCGAGCATCTGTTATCTCCTTTATCATAAAGAGCTTCGTCTAGTATCTATTATGAAATATGTTGCTGTAGCTATTGCTGGAGGCGTTTGTGGGGCACTCCTAACCGTATCCATCTCAGAAAAAACAATGAATATTATTGCATGTATACTCCTTATCTTCGCCTTATTTATAACGCTGAAAAATAAAAAATGGACTGTTATCTCAGAAGAAAATGACACTAAACACAGCAATAAATTATGGCAGCCATTTTTAATAGCGGTTTATGATGGCGGCTTTGGACCTGGCTCTTCAACCTTCAGCATACTGCACTTTTTACGTAACCATTACTCCTATATAAAGGCTGTACAGCTCACACGCGTCCTTATTTTCGGGAGCTGCACAGGGGCATTTATCGTTTTTTACCAAACAGGCTTTATTCAATGGCATTATGCAATGGCGATGGCAATAGGCTCCATTATCGGCTCTCAGCTCGGACTTTTCATTCTACCGAAAATTCCGATAAAAATAGCTAGAATCCTCTTAATAATCATCATTTCATTACTACTTATTCAAGTAGCAATAAAAATAATTTAACTGCTTAAATGTTCATGAATTAACTTCCATTCATTGTTTAAGACCGTAAAAATATTCGTTGCTCTACCGCTACCTGATACAAATTTCCCGTTATGATAGCCTTCATAATGGTATGTATAAATACAGGTAGCTGATTGTTCATCAACCGTAAGCCACTGAACATCGGCGGCCGAATAAACTTCTTCCTTTATCACATCCCATGCATTATTGAAATAAGCTCCTATTTCTTCTTGTGTTATGCATGTTTTATCCGAAAACCAATACACCGCTTGTGGATGCAAAATTGCCTTTACGTTATTAAAATCATGGGAATTTGTCGCTGCAATATAGTTGTCTAAAGCTTGTTGATATGGCATGGTAATTCCTCCTTTCTTAACTAATATTAATTGAAATTCTACTACTTAACGAGAATAAAATTGAAGAAGACATGACAAGACTATTTCAAACAGTTTATGATGAAATAAAATAAACAAGGAGGATATCCATGCTCGCTACTATTCAACAACAACAACATAACTATATCGTAAAATTTAAGCGACCACTGTCATATTCAGTTGATGCTGTTTGGGCAGTATTAACGGAGAATGAAAAGCTTCAAAAATGGATGAACAATTTAGAAATCATTGATCTTCGAAAGAACGGCACAATTCATTTTAATATGAATGATGGAACAAACGCTTATAAGGAAATAGCCATTACTGACTATACCGAGAAGAATGTACTCGAGTTTGATTGGGGCAAAGATACAGTAAGGTTTGAGCTCTCCCCTACTAGCAGCGGGTCCATATTAATATTACTTGAATCGATTAGCGAGCTAACTGAGCATACACCTAAAGATTTAGCCGGCTGGCATATATGCTTAGATATGCTCTCAGATTTATTAAACGGAACTGTACATGACGAATTTCCAATGGAAGAATGGCACAATAGGTTTGCAGCGTATACACAGCTTGTGGATGACGTAAAGAAAATGTAAACAGAATTACGAATAAACCTCCTAAGCAGAGAAACACATGCATTAGGAGGTTTATTATTGTTGAAAAACAAACATATACATTGCTACTTAATACGCCTAATTACCATCTCGAACATTCATACGAGCGAATATTTCTTCTTGCAATAGTTTGGAAGCGCCAACCACTTCTGTTACTCCAACGGAACCCTGCAATAAACTCTCTTCCTACAGCAGTTAGGAAGAACCAAAAGCCTGCTCCATTAAACATCCATATATACGTATTTCTAAATAAGCAAGCTTGAATACCACTTGTACCTATTCCAAAAGGTGGCAGTGATGGCACAAAGCTAGGCGGTGGACCAAGAGGCATTTGACCTGCTGGTGGCGGGCCAAAACTAGGTGGGCCAAATGATGGCGGCGGGCCGAAACCAGGCGGGCCAAACGGCGGCGATGGACCAAAACTAGGCGGGCCAAACGATGGTGGTGGTCTAAAACCAGGAAGTCCAAATGATGGTTCGAAACCGGGTTCTGGCAGTGGCACAATTTCTTCATATGGATTGTACATGATAAACCCCTCCCTTTACATAATTCAATATATGTAAAAGGGCTAATAACCGTTGAGCAAATTGCCCATTAGCTTTGTATTCAATCGTTCTAAACCGTATTCGTATTTACAAGGTATGTTTTCCAAAAAAGTCGTACCTTCATTTTAAATTCTATTATTGCGCCGCAGAATCTTACTAACTTTGGCAGTAATGCCCTATTATAAACCTCTCCGTCAAAATCAGCGGGGATTTTTTGTCATGTCATTATCTAGGCAAATAAGAATCCATCACTCGCCAATCCTCAAGCTTTTCTTCAAAGGATTTAATATTTTTACCTGGTATTGGACTAGTCGAAGGCATTTTTTGATATGCTCGACCATCTAAAACTTCAAGGCCAATATGCTTTTTAAAAACTTCGAATGATTTTGCGCCATTAAAGAGCACTAACTCAACATTAGGATAGTGCTCGAAAAGGGTTTTAAAATCATTCGGTTTTTCATTACGAATGGCCGCATCTAAGCTCCCTTTACGCTCACACGATTCTATTGTATCCCAGAGACCAATATGATGATCCTTTAGCCATTTTAATCTTTGTCCATACTCCTGAGGTACATCCATCCCTATTATTCCCCCAATAATCGGCCAAAAGTGATTACGTGGGTTTCCATAATATTGTTGCTTCTCTAATGATTGCTTTCCTGGCATTGAGCCAACGATTAACACCTTCGTTGATAAATCAATAATTGGTGGTAATACATTTTTAAGTTCATTCGACATTACTGTCACTCCAATCAACTTATTTACACAGATACGTTTTAACAAATGTCATCCACATCTTTTGTTGATGAGCCCAAATCATCTTGTTTTCCCACTATCCTACAGTAGATCAAGCTTGAGGGTCCTCCTCTATTTATTGGCTATTTATGATAGACTAATCATCAGACAAATCCCGCTATTTTTGAGATATTTTTATTTTTCCGTAAAGGTAGCAGTTACGAGTATCAAACTACATAGAGGTGAAATATGAGAAATTGGTTCCGATCTCTTACAGTTAGAATGATTTTTTTAATAAGTATCCTAATCCTTTTAATATGTGGAATGTTCATGTATCTATTGCAAGAGCATATCCGGGATACGACAGAAAAACAGATGGGAGCGGAAGCATTAAATATTGCTAAAACTCTCGCATCTATGGAAGAAATCACAGCAGCATTTGATAAAGAAAATCCAAGTGCAATTATTCAACCAATTGTCGAGCCTTTAAGAAAGGAAACTGACGCAGCATTTATTGTCGTTGGAAATTCTCAAGGAATTCGTTATTCACATCCTATAAAAGATAAAATTGGAGAGAAAATGGTTGGTGGAGACAATGATGCCGCATTGCTAGATAGCCAAGCTTATATTTCTAAAACTATGGGGTCATTAGGCGAATCTATTCGTGGTAAAGCTCCCATCATAATAGACAATAAAATTATTGGTGTTGTATCTGTCGGTTTTTTAACAGAAAATATCGACACGATCATCGAAGGCTATATGCACAAATGGATTAAATACACCTTAATTATTCTTTTAATAGGCATATTAGGTGCAATAGCCATTTCCATTTATATTAAAAAATTATTGTTTAATATGGAACCTATTCAAATCGCTAAATTATATCAACAAAACAAGGTCATTTTAGAAACAACAGCCGAGGGTATAATAGCTGTCGATCAGTTTAATCAAATTACGACTATTAATAGCAGTGCTTACGAAATGTTAGATTCCGCTCATAATAAGTCTCTATCAGATTGGATGGGTGCAAAAATTGAACATATTTTTACGCCTAAAATTGTTGCAGAGAAAAACATTTATAATTTAGAGCTACCACTTGATGAGCATATTATCATTTTAAATAAAACGCCTTTAGTTGAAAAGAAAAGGAAAATTGGTTCATTATACACCTTTAGAAAGAAAGTAGATATTCAAAAAATCATTGATGAATTAAAACAGATGAAGCAATATGCAAATGTTCAACGAGCATATACTCATGAATTTGCTAATAAGCTCCATATCATTTTAGGTTTGCTTGTTCATAAGCATTACAACGAAGCGATTGAATTTATTAAAGAAGAACGAAACATACAACTTAAAAATCAGGCTTTTTTAAATAGTAATGTAACAACCCCTCTTCTACTTGCATTAATACAAGGGAAAATTGCAGAAGCCGCAGAACTAGGCATCAAACTCGAGCTTAATGACATTTCTTCCTCAATCGAATTATCCAAACAGCAAGAAAACGCTATTTTAACAGCTCTTGGTAATGTACTTCAAAATGCAATTGAAACTTTAAAAAGCTGGGAATCCTCAAATAAAGTAATTCAACTATCTATCAACAATTATAAAAACCATTACTTATTTGAGATTCAAGATAATGGCCCAGGTATTGATAATACTATTTACGATAAAATTTTTACAAAAGGTGTATCCACTAAAGAAGGGTTAGATCGTGGACATGGACTAGCTATAAGCAAAAAAGCCCTTCAGGAGATAAATGGAGACATTTTATTGGATTCTGGTGATTTATCAGGAGCATGTTTTTTAATAATAGTTCCTAAAGGAGACGTGGAGAATGACAATACTAAAAAGTGTATGGATTATTGAAGATGACTTTAGAGTAGCAAAAATTCACGCAGATTATGTACATAATATACATGGATTTATCGTTACTGAAAATTTACGTACAGGAAAAGAAACGATTGAAAAGCTAAAGACGACCTCTAGTTTACCGGAAATTGTATTAACCGATTTGTATATTCCAGATGTTGAAGGTAGCTCATTAGTAAGCCATATACGCCATTTTTATCCATCTATAAAAATTATCGTAATCTCAGCAGCGACTGAAATAAGTTTAATAAAGGATATAGTAGACTTAGGAATTTCAGATTACTTAATAAAACCCTTTGAAGAGCAACGACTTCAAAAAGCCTTTCAGAAATATATACAGGAACATCATTTATTTCAAAATAGCAAAAATGTCACTCAAAAGGATCTTGATTCATTATTTTATAGGGAATCTAGCAATAAAATAATAGTTGAAGAAACGTTTGTAAAAGGGATAGATTTGCACACATTACAAATTGTTAAAAGTATTTTCGAAGATCTCAAAACCCAGGAGCTTACAGCCTCACAATTAAGTGAACTCATCGGTTCAAGTCGTTCAACAGCCCGCCGTTATTTAGAATACTTAGTTAGCGAACAGTTTTTACAGACAAAATTGATTTACGGCACCGTCGGAAGACCTGAACGAAAATATGTATATCATCATGGAACTTATGAACAAAACTAATATTATATTCTTTATTTAACATATGACTATATTGTTTTCCTCTCTTTGACACTATGATATTTTTTAAATAATCTGAATGATTGGTCACAAAGGGAGGAAATATTTTGAGTTTAAGTATAATCGGATTTTTAACCATTATTATTATTGTCGCTCTACTTATTAGTGGTCGTGTATCACCGCTTGTCGCAATGGTAATACCACCTATCGTGGCAGCATTTATAGCCGGCTTTAATTTTGATGAACTAGGGGAATTCTTTAGTTCTGGATTAAGCTCTGTGATGAACGTAGCTGTTATGTTTATCTTTGCGATTATTTTCTTTGGTATTATGCAGGATGTAGGATTATTCGAACCATTGATCAATAAAATGATTGCGCTTTCAAAAGGAAACATTATTGTTGTTGCAGTAATAACAGTAATAATTGCTGTAGTAGCGCAACTAGATGGCTCTGGTGCTTCAACATTTTTAATTACAATCCCAGCATTATTGCCTTTATATTTACGTTTACGCATGAATCCATATTTATTGCTGTTATTAGTTGGGGGAGCGGCAGCAGTTATAAATATGATTCCTTGGGGTGGTCCATTAGGACGTGTTGCTTCAGTTTTAAAGACAGATGTAACTGAACTTTGGTATCCTTTAATCACTATTCAAATCATTGGTGTCGTATTAATGATAGCTTTAGCGGTGTTCCTTGGTTTTAGAGAAAAGCGCCGTATTCTAAAACAATACGGTACCCTTGACTTTACAAATGATGATCATGCTATTACACAAGGTGTTGTTTCATCAGAAGTAGACACAAGCTTACAACGACCAAAACTATTGTGGATTAATGCTATTGTTACGGTTCTTGTTATCGGAATTTTAGTTGCAGGTATTTTACCAGCAGGATTAGCCTTTTTAATTGGCGTGGCCATCGCCTTACCAATCAACTATCGTTCTCCTAAAGAACAGATGGAACGTGTACGAGCACATGCACCGAATGCCTTAACGATGGCGTCTATCATTATTGCCGCCGGATTATTTTTAGGCATCCTGAATGGTACTGGGATGTTAACTGCAATTGCCAACAACGCCGTACACATTCTACCATCAGCCCTATCATCTTATTTACATATCATTATCGGGGTTTTAGGGGTACCATTTGATTTATTATTAAGTACGGATGCATATTACTTCGCGTTATTCCCTGTAGTTGAACAGATTGGCTTATCTTTCGATATTGATTCTCTTTCAACTGCCTATGCAATGATTATTGGTAATATTGTAGGTACATTTGTATCGCCACTTGCCCCTGCTGTTTGGTTAGCTTTAGGCTTATCAGGCTTAGAAATGGGGAAACACTTAAAATACTCTTTCTTCTGGATGTGGGGATTGAGCATTACTTTACTATTCATTGCTGTAGCAATAGGAATTATTGCTATCTAACTCATCATCGATTGTTGGAGATGATGTTTTTAAAACGTATGCTATGTGTGGTTGAAGCGACTCCTTGGGGATTGGAAACCCTGCAGCGAAGCGGCAGCTACAAAACGCCCAGCCTGAACGGAAATCAACCACCTGTTATGGTGATAATTCTATAAATGAAAATAAAGACCAGTTGTCGAGTGGTGAATCGGCAACTGGCTATTTTTATATAGATATCGTCTTATAATGGAAAATCAGATCCAGCAAGTAGTTCTTTTGAGCTTTTTACATGTAGGTTATTGGCTGAATGATTTCTAATATATGACTTTACTATTTCATAACCAATGCAATACCCTATCCATTGAGGAAGCTTTCCGCCATATAAAAATTCAGCATGGTTGTTTAACCCTTGTATATTGATTTGAGGTAAAAAATGTTCCTTCCAAATTTCTAGCATTTTATCTAATGAGTAGGACCTCAACCATGGCGCTAACCAACTATCACCGTAAATCTCCTCCACTGCACATTCTGCTAATCCCTCTAAAATTAAAGAATCTAATAACGTCACCTCATCTAGAGATTTATCTAAATATTGCAGACGGCAAACGTGATTATACTCATGCGCAAATAACGCTTTAAGCTCCTGCTTTTCAAGCTCTCCAATATATAAAAACAAAGCGTTTGGATAGGCAACGCCGTTTTTATTCGTAATCGTTTGCTCCTGTGTGATTGGAAAGATATAGATTGGTATAGTTGGTCCGCTCCATCTCTCTTTCAAATATTTAAATTCCTTCTGTACTACTTCCCAAACGTTTTGTTTTTTCAACTTGTTAATGTCTATTTTTTCATAGGATTTAAAAAGCCCCTGTTGCTGTAGTTCAAATTGTATTTCATCTGGAGATCCACCAATAAAAATCTCTACCAAACGATCGCAAAAAATAGAGCGTTGTATATTCTCAGGATTTTTACTGTCATTAAGTCTTTTACTTACTATGAATTCATTGAGCCACTCATCTGTTGGTATTACTGACATACATTCCCTCCTTACTATAGCTTATGTTCGAAGTAGACAATCGGCTAGTGATAATGATTGCAACCGCATATATTAGCTTGTAAGGAAGTAGAAAGGAGGGATAGTTTGTGAATCCAGCTGATACTTATAATCTTTGTCGTCAATATCATGGCAAACGTGTAAGAATTACAGAAACATGTGGCAGAGTACATTACGGAGAAATAACTAGGGTGGATAGAAGACAGGTATGGATTCTACCTGATAGACGATTTGGCGGTTATGGTTTAGGTTATTGGGGTTGGGGTTTTGGAGGAGCAGGTTTTGGCGTTGGAATCGCACTTGGAGCGGTTGCCGGGATTGCACTAGCACCACTATTATTTTGGTAATATCGAAATTGTAAATAATACCTATCCGCTGCGTATGACAGAAGAAAAAAATAAGCCATTTCAATCTCTGAGATGGCTTATTTTTCTTATTGCACTTGCTCTTGTTGCTGTTTGCTTTTAATCAACTCGGATATTGTGACAAAAGTATAACCTTGTTTTTTAAGTTCTGGTAAGATTTCTTCCAGTGCCTTAATGGTCTGCGTTCGATCGCCGCCTCCATCATGAAACAAAATAACATCTCCAGGCTTCGACCCCTTCATCACTTTTTGGACAATTTTGTTAACCCCTGGCTGTTTCCAATCTTGAGTATCCTGATGCCAAGACCACATAACTACTTTATATCCATCCTTAACAGCGGAATTGATCATTTGATCATTATAGTAACCGCCTACAGGACGAAACAAAACTGGTGCAAATCCAGTAATACCATAAATTATTTCCTTTGTCTTACGTAGTTGTGCCTGTAATTCAGCTACGGAAGCTTTAAACGGATGTGAATACGTATGATTGGCCAGCTCATGCCCTTCAGAATAAGATCGTAAAACAAGGTCTGGATATTTTTCTGCATTTTTTCCAATAATAAAAAACGTAGCCTTTGCATCATACTTTGCCAATAAATCTAAAATAGCTGCTGTATATTTAGGATGAGGTCCATCGTCAAAGGTAAGAGCAATGATTTTGTCTTTTGTGTTAATATCCCAGACAACCTCCCCTGTCTCCTCATAATAAGGTCGACCTTTATCCGCATAAGTTGTCAGCTCTGTAATAAATACCGATATGATTAAAAAACAAAGGGATAAAACCAATACATATTTACGTGTCATAAGCATCACCTCCCAAGTTCAAATTCACATAACTCCGTCAACTTACTATTTACGAATTACATTGAATTATACTTGTGAAGGTTTGGCTGTTAGCTAATGCGATTTTAGATTGTATTTTACATCACGCAAGCATTTTCACAATCGTTGGTGATTCATACTCGCAAAGCGATTTTTTACATAGGGGTAGCATCAGGATTTTGCAGATTTACAACGCTAAGATAGAAATCCTTGTATCAATAGGGTTTACCTTGTTAAACTACTCTTCATTTTTAACACTAAAAACAGCTTAACGTTGTAAATCCGCATTTCGGGACATATCAAACAAGGATATGTAATAATGTATATCCCCTCTGTTTTTGAGTGTGAATGCTAGTTAATCATTTAAGATTTGAAAAGTAAACTTTTAAATAAAAGTTTACTCTGGGGAACAAAAAATCATAACGGTTTTTTGAATTTTCTTTCTTTTTTATTGTATGCTACATTATAGGATAGATTAATCTCTTTAAACCAATATTGCACACAAAAAAACAATTCATTCAAACAACCCTAACAGATCACTGAAGATCTTCCTCAATGTACCCATCTTTTATTTTAACAATTCGATCACATATAGCAGAAACTGTTTCGTCATGTGTTACTAAAATAAATGTTTTTCCTTCTTGATTTATTTTCTTAAAAATATTTAAAATAACCTTTTCCGTCTCTTCGTCTAATGAGCCTGTTGGTTCATCAGCTAAAATAAGTTCTGGTTCGTTAATTAATGCTCTTGCAATTGCTACTCTCTGAGCTTGACCACCAGATAATTCTCGTGGATATTGAAAAGCTTTGTCTTCTAATCCCAACTGCTTTAGTAAAGAAAACACCTTAGATTTTACTTCCTCTTTACTTTTTTTGGAATATAATAAAGGCAGAGATACATTATCAAATATATTTTTTTCCTCTATTAAAGCGTAATTTTGCAAAATAAAACCAATATTTTCTTTTCTCCATGAAGTAGTTTCTTTGTAGCTAAGTTCTGTAATGTCTGTATCATAAAAATAATAATTTCCACTTGTCGCCTGTTCTAATCCCCCTAGTATATGTAACAAAGTTGATTTTCCTGTACCACTACGCCCTTTTATTGCAAGCATTTCACCTTTTTTTACTGTTAAATTAATTTCTTTTAATACATCTTGATTTCTCTTTCCAATACTATAAGATTTTTTCAATTTAGTTAGCGTAATCAATATTCTACACCTTTTTCTTTAATAAATTAGATATATCTAAATTTTTAATTCTAATATATAAAGGCAACATCCCCAATATTGTAATCACTAATCCTATACTAATTAATAAAAAGTAATAAGACATTGGCATAATCCCCACAAATGTAATACCTATAAAAGCAAAACTAATACTTAAAAACATAATAAAAAGTACTTCTACAAACATATAACTTAAAATATTATATAATGTTGCTCCTGAAATAAAATGAATGGAGTACTTTTTTATATTTATGTTCCATTTCATAATGAATGATAAGAAAATACTAAATATACAGAAACAAAATAATATGACTACTAACATAATCAGTAAATTCATATTTTGATTATACATTGACATCATTAAATCTATTCCTACACCATTAGCACCTATTACTGTTAAATCGTAAAAATTAGTAGATTGTGAAATATCATTTATTATTTTTCTTACTTGTAAAGTATCTTTTTCTGTAAAAACTTGACCATTAATAAGTTGCAAATATTGTCTTCTCTGGAAGGTTTTATCATCTTCATTTAATGGTTCTTGTTCTAAAATTAAGCTTGGCATTATTATATGTTTATCTGTATAAAATTCTATATTTTCTCTTACAGGTAATATTGTATCTGATTTCAATATCCCTACAACTTCAGCTTCCATTTCTTTAAATATATACTCTATTTTGAGTTTATCACCTATTTTATACAAAGATTTGTAGTCAGATCCTAAAATTATCGGAATTACTTTATTATCTGTATACAAAAAGTCTTCAGTTTGAAATTTCCTTCCTTGTTCTAATTCAACATCAAATGTATTAAGTACCTGCTCATTTATTTGTAAAGATTTAACCCTTTGGTATTGTTTTCCATTAAAATCATAAGGAGGAAGTACCCCATCTCCTTCCCCGTATCCTTCCAAATATGTATTATTTCCATTAAAATCACGAACTCCTATTGGCTGTAATGCAGTGTTTAAATAAATGAAATCTTTACTTTTTCCGAGGTGATTATAAAAATCCTTCAAAATCCTTAGACTATTTTCATTCCTTACAAATTGTTCCTCTTTTTCACCAAATAAATTATCTGATAATTGATAAATGTTTTTCCCTTCATATTGTGCGTAAAAACTCTTTGTCCTTGAATCTACATTATTAAAATGCAAAAACAAAACCGATAGTAACACAAATAATACCGTTGCTTGTATAAAGAGCAATATAGAAAATAATTTCTTCTTTAATAAACTCTCTTTTACTTCCATAAAAATTTGTTTCAATTCGATTTCAACACCTTCATACAATTTTTCGAAGAATAAATAAGGCTAGATAATAAAAATAATCCTAAAGTAAATATGATCATATATAATAATCCTATGATAAAGATTTTATGATATATACCCGAATGAATCATATATATATCAATATTAAATATTAAAAACAATAAAATCCCCGCAACATAAGATCCTAAAGATATAAACATATATTTTTTACATACTGAACTATAAATTACAAAAGATCGATGTCCAATTAAATATTGCATAGCAATTAATATTCTCTTTTTATAAATCCAATAACTTGAAAATAATATATTCATAGTTAATACAATTATAGAAAGAAAAGTTAAAATCTTATTATTAATCTCGTCACTTTTAAACAGTCTCTCTGTTCCTTTTACTTTATTCTCTATTTGAAAAATCGAATCATCATTCATAAAGAATGTCTTTAATTTTTCATATGAAATTTGAGCGTTTTTTCCACTATCCAAAACGTATATTCCTGTAGAACTAAAATTCAAATCAAAAAGAGCGTCTAAATTTAAATAGACCATATTATCAACATTAGATTTTACTTCAGTGCCAATCACACCTATAATTTCGAAACAATACCCTTGATAATTAAAACATTTTTTTTCGTTTATATTTTTTATATCTTTAAAATCTTTACCAACTACTGCTATTTTTTTATTGTGAAAAAAATCCTCTTTTTGAAAAAAACGTCCGCTTTTCATAGGAATATTATTTATAGATTGACTTGAATAAACCCCTCTTATATGTTTTTCACCAACGTTTTCTTTAAAGAGAGTATAATTACTATTTTTAGTTTCTTTAATAAAACTATTTAAATGCTGATCTGCCTTAGAATCTTTAATACTGAAATGAATACTTGTTGAACTGTAAAGTTCATTTGTTAATTTATCTATATCATTTTTTTTTACAAAATAAGAACTAACCATCATTAACATAAATGTTGTAATAACAATAAAAACACTTAACAATAAATCATCAATATTAATTTTCCTTTTTGTATTCATATATTCATTCCACTCTTAGAAACAATGTATTTATAAATCATTTATTTATACTATAATCTTTATGCAGAAAATTACAGTATAAATAAAACTAATGTAAGCATAATTTTAATACTCACATTAGTTTTTAAAATTATAGTAGCTTATATACCCCAATAAGTTTTAGCAACGTATGTTGATAGACTTTTATCAATCCATCCAGATGTTGCTGTACTTATACCAACACCATAGCTTCTGCCACTGTCTGCCGTTACAGTTCCAAATGCGTTTTCATATCTTGCACGAGAATAATGTTCCACACCTTTCCACTTTGTTGTAGCTTTTACCCTTTCGGTATCTGGACTAGACTGACTACGATATTCTTTCGTTGCAGTATGAGAGTCTGGTGTACTACTTGCAGCAGCATAGAAACTTGGAGAATTCATAGTATTCTCATTCTCATTCTCATTCACACCATTAACATAACCTGTATCTTCACTCCAACCTAATGTTTCAGCTCCTGCACTATTAGGTAAAAAGCTTATTCCACCAATAAGAGCAGTAGTTAATGCTAATCCTTTAATTCCTTTTGTAAAATTCATAATTCATCCCTCCAAAATTATTATAAAATAATTAGCATTATTCAAAAATACTAATATTAGTAAAATATTAACATTAAAACTATATAATAACAATTTTTATTTGGAATATTTATCTATATATTTTCTTATATGTACACAATTTGGTAATATTATCAAAATAAATTTCATATATGCACGATTTCACTAACTGCAAGGTTTTATATTTACAGAATATAATGGATACGGATGCTTAGGACAGTCTTTGAGCATAAATTAAAAACCCTCCATGAGCTAATCAAGCTGATAGGAATCCCGATTGTTAATAAAAAATACAGCAATAGAAAAAGTATTGTATACAGATAAGTTACTCGATTTTTTCAAAAATAGTAATAAATCTATGCTAGAAGTATCCAGTTGATTCGGTATTATAGATGATGCTTAGCTTCGTTACTGTTTTGCTTTTATTGTGTATCCAGTTTTCCTCTCTTAACTATTTCAAGAAAATCTATTCATACATAAAAATTCAATAAATTCTCAGTCATATTTTGAAACACTCACAAAGTACTTTCTTTTTTCACTAATTGATGTAAAATAAAAGACATAACTGATATATAACAACAAGAGATAAAATCAACTTTTTTACTATCTGTTATAGCACAAAAAACACCAAAGGGGATCTTTCGTTATGTGGATTATTACAGTTTTTGAACAAAATACTTACCGTATGTTCGAGTATAAAACTAAAAACGAGGCAACGGTTGCATTAAAAAATTTCAAGCAAACTGCTATGCTTTCTTATACTAAATAATTTTAAAGAATCAACTCTTATGAAACGGGTTGATTTTTTTCTTCATTTGTTGAAAAAACTATGTGTCAATCGAGTTATTGATTCTTGTTCCAATCTTGTCGCTTTCGTACAAAAAACTCCAGTCTATGACGTAATCCCTAAGAGTAGTCGAAGCGGAAATCAACAAACTTAATAAGAATGTATCTTCTCGCATAACACATTCGCCGTTCGTTTTATTTTAGTAACAAATAATTTTTAGTGAAAATGTCGAACACCTTTTTATCTATTGCCATATGTATATAGAGAAAAGGAGTGATTTCGGATGGTAACAATTGAGCCTATTATGATTAAAGGCAATTTTTTCACTGCGATAATTGTTCAACTACCAAAAACAACCCTGCTGACAATTTCAAATGATACGGGCTACATTATGTGTGGAGCTTTAGATGTTGGACTATTAAATGATCGTTTAGCAGACCGCAAGATTATTGCTGGTCGAGCAGTTGGTGTGAAAACAATTGATGAGCTATTGACGGCTCCATTAGAATCCGTGACATATGAAGCGCATCAGCTTGGTATTACGGAAGGAATGTCTGGGGTAGAGGCGTTATTAAAAATGGTATAAAGATTTTTTACAAAGCGTCAGTGCAATATGACTAGGCGCTTTTTTACTCCTGTCTTATGTGTAGGTGTATAAGCTATTTACTATATCCCTATACTTTAGACAAAAGGAGTGTTCGTTTTGGAAAAAGATAAGCATCGGAAAATACATGTAATCTTGTTGTTAATAGTACTTATCATTTTCGTGTGGTCTGTCATAAAACCAGCATCCTATTTGGACTGGGTCGCAGAAGTAAGTCCTGCTGTCGTTGCCATTATTATTGTAATCGCTATTTATAACAAGTTTCGCTTTACAACGTTTTCTTATTTTATCATTGCCCTTTTGTCTATTCTAACATTTATTGGTGGGCACTATACTTATTCGGAGGTTCCACTTTTCAACTGGATTAAAGAAGAGTTTTACTTAAAACGCAATGACTACGACCGATTTGGGCATTTCTTAAAAGGTTTGATGGCCATTGTCATAAGAGAAATATTAATACGAAAAACACCACTAGTAAAAGGTGCTTGGCTAACGGGCATAACAATAAGCATTATGCTTGCTGTTGCTGCTCTCTATGAAATTATTGAATGGCTCAGTACAAGAATTTCAAAAGGAAGTAAAGGGGCCAAAGATTTTTTAGGTATGCAGGGCGATCGCTGGGATGCACAATGGGACATGCTTTCGGCATTCCTTGGAACAATTTTGACTTTACTGCTATTTACAAAATTACATGATAGATTATTAAAAAAACTCAAAAAGTAAAAAACATAAGCCTTTTGAGACGATACATTTACCAATCCTATCTCACATCGGAATTATTGAGGAACATGAAAGTTCGCCTGTCCTAAAAAGAATCTTCTGAACATGAAATTCAATATTGAGTCTTCTGCCTGGATAACATGAAGGCTTTAACTATAGTTAAAATTTAAATGTATTTTTTTCTAGACGTACTGTTTCATCAAAAGTTTTAAAAATGATATCAAAATGCTCACTATACGAATGCATAAACAATTCATATTGAATTCGACGTTCTTCATGGGAGTGCTTTAAATAATTAATATCAGCTCCCCTTTCCATTACATCACGACTCGACCTTCTTTTTAATTCCGTCTCACCATCTGTATAGAAGTAAATTTTTAAATCAAATAATTTCGGATTAATAAATGCTACACTCATTCCCTCAACAATGGTTATGTTAGTTTTTGAAGAAATTAATGCACTTTTCATATAATGCGTATCAATTGTCAATAAATCCAGACCTTCTCTAACCATCTGAATATCCCTTTCCAAAGAAGGTAAATGATGTGCCGCTGGATGGCAAGCGGTCATTTTAAAATGATGCTGTTCGTTTCGAAAATTATAGTTGATAATTGAATGCTTGCGTATATCCGAACTAACAATATACGGGTCTGTATTCATATAATTCACTTCACTTTGGTTTAAACAGTTGATAAGTTTATTAGCAAATGTTGTTTTTCCTGCTGCACCATGTCCTGAAATACCAATAACAATTGATCTATCTTCCTTTTTAATCCAAGTAACGATATCTTGCAATAACCTATCCATCTTTCTTCCTCGCTTCCTTTATCACAAAATATATTTACAACTAAAGATTTAGCTCATCTTCATAATGTGGGGCGTCCAGTTGGAACGGCAATCAACTTAGCACACGAATACGTTTTAACTAATGACATCCAACTTTTATTAAATAGGAAGGATATTCACATAAATTTTCGTCATTCCCATATACGTTCTAAAGTCATTTCATAATCCTTAATACTTAACCTAAAAACATCTGGATTTCTTAATTGAGTCCAAAACTGAAAGTCTACATCATTATGATAATTTTTTAATAGTAAGGTAATGATATTTCCATGACTAACGATAATTGTACGTTCGGACTCACTTTTGAAAGTTTCCTCAACAGCGTTAACGATACGCTCCATCGCTTCATTACTTGACTCTCCACCCTCAAACTTTAACTCCATATCGCTAAAAGTTGCTCGAAGTTTCTCATACCAATCGAGCAAATCACTCGAGCTTAATATACGTTCTGAAAGGCGTTCGTCAATTTCAACAGTTATATTTCCCCTCTTACTCAGTGGTTCTATAGTTTGAATTGCTCGTAAAAAGGGACTAGTAATAATTCGATCAATTTTTTTGTCAGCGAAAAACTCGGCTAAAACTTCGGCCTGAAGAAAGCCCTGTTCTGTTAAAGAAGCATCCGGTGACTGTCCCTTAGCTTCGCAATGTCTAATGACATAAATATGTTTAACCATATAAACCTCCTAGAGAAAATATGGAGAACCTACATCATTTAGTATTCACAATATCTGCATTTTCTTAAAGATTAGTACCTTTAGATGCTGCGTGATACCTGTTCAAAAACATTTCCTCTGCTTTTTCATAACTTCCGAATGCAATCGTCTCCCGCTTTGCTCCCCTTTTTCTAGCTAGCTCATAATCTGTCTGTACAAAAATTTCATATGCAAACCTAGATAATATCCGCTACTTTTGAATAAGTTCTCGTCTTAACATTTACCTCACCGATTATAAGTTTTTATTTTACAGTAATTGTACCTCCATTGCTAATTAGCCCCAATTTGTTTGACGCATCACCAATCTTACCTTTCTTTAAATGATCCGTATGTTCTTCTTTCTGGTAACCTTCTAAATTCACGCTTATGTCAGATGAATCACTGTTCGCTATAAGCTCTAATGATTTCGGTGCCTCTTTGTATGAAATCGTAATATCTCCAGAAGCTGTTTCTACAAATAGTGCTTTTCCTTCACTAATTTCTTTCATTAAGACTTCACCGCTAGTCGAAGTAATTTTCGTTTTCGGACTGTTAACTCTAGTAATGTAGCTATCACCATTTGTAGCAGCAATCGTTAATTCATTTAAAGAACTATCTACGATACTCAATTCACCATCTTTTGATGTAATTGTACCTTTATCTGCCGATAGCCCTTTAATGATTTTAGTGCCAGAGTCCGTTGAAATTGAAAGTTCTTCTGTTTTAATGTTGTTAATTTTGATATCACCATAACTATTTTTTAATGCAATCTTACTCACCGCTTTTTTAGGGATCGAAATGTGAATAGTATCTTTCTTTCCAAAGCTAAAGTTTTTCATAACCCCTTCTTCATTGTCTTGTTGAATTACTTTTACTTTATTTCCATCCTTCTTAATTTTAACAGGATTGCTGTGCTGCTTTTGTTGTTGCTTACTATCAAATTCAATTGTTAGTTGATCAGATTCTGTATTTTCTAATGCTATATCCCAGGACTCTATGTTTAGTTCTAGTTCTAGTTCTTTAATTTGCTCAACATCAAAGGACTGTTCTTCAGTGATGCTCTTTTCTCCATTTATTTTAAGCGTGAAGAATATTCCTCCTACCACAATAACGAATATCAATGCTATGATTGCTTTTTTCACATTACATCCTCATTTCTCATTTTTAGGTTAAATCTACTTTGTTGACTTTATAATAGGACAGATAGCCGATAATAAGCCCTAATAGACACATTATTGTTGGGACAATGATAAATTGAGATAAACTTGTAGATGTATCTCCATTTGAGACCGTTGCATTAATCAAAAATCCAATTAAAACAGCGGATGTAATTGTCGCAGCTGTTGATTTTTTTCGCATACCAAAGTACAAAGGAATTAGACTTACCCCAGCCATCATAAAAGCAATGATCAAGGTAGAAGGTATAGTAGCTACCATCTCCTGTATCTCAACGGGAGATTCAAAGAAGATCATCATTGGATTTAAAAAATAAACAGCGATATTCATCATTAAGGTTGCGATGATAATGCTAAAGAAACAAAATCCGCAAACTAAAGATAGCTTAGCTAAAATAATTTTTTTCCTTTTTAACGGATACGTAAACAGTAATTGAACCGTCTTATTTTTATATTCGTCAATGACTAAACGAGATAAAATTACACTCGAAAAAATGATAAAAACAATACGAATTAATATATTTGTCAAAGACATAAAATCTGTATAATCTTGAAACATCTTTTCATCTGCAGAACCAACTGCCATAAGTGCAACTGCCGCAAAAATTCCAATAATACAAATGGTTAAGCCTTTAAAATAGCTAGACATACTATTATTTTTCCATTCAAGTCTTAATAGTTTAAGCAATTTGATTCCCTCCATTAATAAGGTTTAAGAAATACTCTTCTAAATGCTGTTGCTGTTTTTCAATGCCATTGACAGCAATGTCATTGAATATAAGTTCCTTATTAATTCGTGATTGAGAAATGTTATGTTCAAAAATCCGTATACAATGTCGATCCACAATTTCATATTTTCGAATACCTAACTTGTTCTCTAGCACATGAATCGCTTTTTCCACATCGTCTATTTTAATCTCCAAATATTCCATGTTCTCTTTTCGAATATCGTCCATTTTTACTTCCTTTAATAATTTTCCATGATGAAGGATGCCTATTGTATCTGCTATTGATTCAATCTCTGATACGATATGACTTGATATTAAAATGGTGATTCCTAGCTTCTCCTTTAGATATAGCAAGAGCTCTCGAATATCTTTAATACCGATTGGATCAAGACCATTAATCGGCTCATCCAAAATAAGAATTTCCGGTTTAGCAACAATGGCACGTGCGATGCCTAATCTTTGCTTCATCCCCAAAGAAAATTCATGTATTTTTTTATGTTCAACACCATTAAGGCCTACTATTTCTAATGCCTCTTCGGTAGCTCCTTTTTCATAAACTCCAATATACTCACAGTGAAGCTCTAAATTCTCCTTCGCTGTTAGCCTGTCGTAAAATTCCGGGTACTCGATAATACTGCCTATTTTGCTCAAGTATTGATAGGAAGTAGTAGAAATGGCTTGATTCAATATTTTAATATCACCTGAAGTTGGTTTTACTAAGTTTAAAATCATCTTCATAATCGTTGTTTTTCCAGCCCCATTCGGACCTAAAAACCCATAAATCTCCCCCTTCTTAACATTCATATTGACATTCGAGACGGTCTCGACTCCTTTAAAGCTTTTACTTAATTGCTGTATTTGAATAACGGTTTCCATGTTATTTAACTCCCTACTATGTTGAATTCGTTACATTCAGCTTAATAAACGAAAGTAAAATCAAAGTAAACTCGATGGAAAATGACAGTAATTTTTTCAAGAGAGTAAGGATATAAAAAGCAGAAGCTGTTATGATGAAATTGAAATGAGGGATAAAAATGGAAACTGCTGAAAAAATCTTAATCGTAGATGATGAGATTGGTATATTAAAATTATTAGAAATTACGTTACGGAAAGAAAACTTTATCAATATAGATACTGCTTCAACAGGCAAAAGTACACTACAGCTTGTCAAAGATAATCATTACGCTATTATTTTGCTCGATATCATGCTACCAGATATAAGTGGTTTTGAACTTTGCACAGAAATACGCAAGCAGACAACTACACCCATTATATTTGTTAGTGCTCGCTCTACTGATTTTGATAAACTAACGGGATTGGGTATCGGCGGAGATGATTATATTACAAAGCCTTTTAATCCTTTAGAGGTCGTTGCCCGAATAAAGGTCATCCTTCGACGTCAAAAAATGTATGAAAGTTCTCAACAACAGCAAACTACAAAATTTGATTTCGGTTATTTTGCTCTTAATCCTGAATCTGCTACATTAATCGTTAACAATCAGCCCGTCGAATGTACAGCTAAAGAGCTAGAGCTTCTGCATTTCTTTTGTAAAAATCCGAATCGTATTTTCACAACTTCACAGCTTTATGAATTCGTGTGGGGAAATGATGTATATGGTGAGGAGAAAACCGTCACGATTCATATTTCAAAGCTAAGGAAAAAGCTTGGGGATGATACACGTAAGCCTAGAATAATTGTGAATTTAAGGGGCATTGGCTATAAATTTATTCCACCGAAAGAGGATTCACTATGCGAATAAACACTCGATTTACGTTGCATCTTGCACTGGGGATTATACTGTGGATGCTATTGAGTGGAATTTGTATTGTGATCGGGCTCGAAGGTATTCTCCCACTCTTTAAAAAATCTGTTAGTGAAGCTTATCAGAGTCTACTAGTCGCATGGATTTTCGGATTTAGCACTATCGGTTGTATTGCTGTATTTGGTTGGTATTTTGGGGGTCCTCTTGGTTTTATAATGGCTTGGATCTATCAGCTATCACAGGAAAACTACAAACAGCCTGTCGGACTATCCAAAATCTACACACGCAAAGGAAAGCTCCGTATGCGTTATATGTTATATCAAGAGGTACTTCAACATCTACAATCCTTATCAGGAAAACTAAGAGCTGCTGAAACAGAACGTGAAAAGGTTGAACAAGCAAAACAGGAATGGATTGCCGGTATATCACATGATTTAAAAACGCCATTAACGTATATTACCGGCTACTCTACCCTATTATTAAACGATCAGTACGATTGGTCCAAGGAGGAAGCTCGTTCCTTTATTCAAGAGATTGCAGATAAAGGCAAGCATATAGAGGAACTTATTCAAGATTTAAGTCTCGTCATTCAGTTTAATAATACAGATGGTCAGTTACCCTTGCATAAAACCAAGCAGGATATTGTGGATTTCACCAAAAGAATTGTTGCTAATATAAGCAATAATCCACCGTCCAATGACTATATATTGCATTTTAAAACTGATACATCTGTTATAAACATTGACTTTGATACGAAATTCATGCAACGCATTTTACAAAACATTCTGATGAATGCCGTTATCCACAATCCACCTAATACAAATATTTATACACAGATTTTTAATAGGACAGAGCATGTAGAAATCCACATTGTAGATAATGGCGTAGGTATGTCTCAACACATGGTGGAAAATATATTCCAACAATATTATCGTGGAACTACTACAGAATCTTCTTCCGAAGGTACTGGACTGGGCATGGCGATTGTTTATAAACTCGTTCAAGCTCATAATGGCACGATCTCAGTACTGAGCGAACCATCTAATGGGACAACGTTTATTATTACATTACCTAAAAAATAATAGGAGACATTTTTGGACTCCGCTTTAGTAGTTTTAATGGGGACCCGAACACTTTTGAGTCGGATCTAAGCAATTTAAACGCCTGCCAGAGCCATTCATGAAATCATACTGTTTGACATATATTTAAGCATCATTATTTTGTTCAATAAGGAGGATTCCATGCAATCTGAAAAATTGCGACTAAGAAAGATTCAACATCTTGCTCATGAAATTACTGATAAAATGAATAAAGGTGAAAAACTTACTCACTCAGAAACGATGATTCCTGTTATTGATAATTTATCACGTGCAATTGGCGATTTAACCGATTCCTATGGACAGTATTCCTTAGATTATGTAGAGGAAAAAGTAAAAAACGCTCATGCGCTCTTATTTAACAAGGAAAAAAATGAGGTCTATTTATAAAGTTATGGGAAAAGGGTAACCATTAATATGGTTACCCTTTAGATTTAATGCTTTTCAGGATTAAATGTCTTACAATCTGTTTCTTCACTGTTGGACGCCTGCTGTCCCTTTTGACTTACAACATAGATTTTTTCTGCACCACATCTGTTTCCAGAGTTCCAAAATGTACAGTTATTGACTTCACAAAGAATTTCTTGTGCCATCGTTTCCACACCTCCTCTTTTTTATCATTAACATAATTGAGGTATTCAATACTTAGTTATAGAAGGTGTCAGGAAACGGAAATATACATTATCTAAACCTCATTTTGCCATAGATCATACTTTAATTTCATTGTCACAATAGTTTTTCTCCACGTTATTCAATAACCTTTGTTGGCGTTGCTTCTTGAACAATTATAATGCCATCATATGCCTCAATTGGTGTCATTTTAATTGTATAAAGCATCTGTGTGAACTTGTACCAAAAGCTAAAGTCATCTCCGATATTACCCATTCTTTGTTTTTTTGCTAAGATGTCAGCTAAATCCTGAGATTCATTAGCTTTTTTAAAGTCTACATAGAATATATTTTCCTTCACTTCGCTGAAAGCATCTAGTAATGCATTATGATGCTCAATTGTATGATCTTTTCTTTCGCCAGACCCATTTTGTGCCTGAAACGTATTGTTTACAAAGTCAGTTCCAATAGCAAAGTACGCATCGTTATACACTTCGTCTAAATGTTGACCCATAGATTTGTATCCTGCCGTATTCGCTGAAGTTTTCTCTATATGCCCATTATGAGCAGACATTAGTACTTTATCATGACCTTGAGCCGCTTCAAAATCAACGATCCATTGCAAGTTTTTCGCTAAATACTCATCACGAAGACTCATATAATTGCTGTCATTTAAAAATAATTGCGTGCGTTGCTTGATGATTTGTGCATATTGAACAGCAAATAAATAAGCTTCTTTCGATGATTGCTTTTCATAAGAATCTTTATTAGAGTGTAAATTTTTTATAATTGCATCCATATTTTTATCGAGCTCCTGTAGCTCACTAGCTGATAAATCTCTCATTGTTTTATTCGTCACATCTTTTAACTGTGCCTTATATTTCTTAGCACCTTCGCTATTAACCACTTCGTAATAGTTTAATAATCCTTTTTTACTATCGTCATAGCGTTGCATATCGTTTCCGTAAAAATAAATTTTATCCTTCTCATCTGCAGCCATGTTATAATCATGCATCCACTGAACAAACTCAATCATTTGCTCTGTTTTATAAATACCATAATCCAACGCTTTTACCGCTTCCTCAGCTGTGCCAGTACCATTTAAAATAAATTGATTAATTTGCTGAGCACCACCGAAGTCACCTTCTAATACAAAAACACGAACATTTTCATTTTTAATAAGAGCCTGAAATACATCCTTCTTTAATGTTTGGAATTCAACATTTCCATGTGTTGCTTCTCCAAAACCTATTACTTTCACGTCATTTGGAATATCGATATCTTCAATCGCTGATGTATATTTTGCAGCATCCTTAATAGCTTCTCCCTTTCCACAGCCCGCTAGAGATACCAAAAGAAATAATGCTGAAATGAATAAAAAACTCTTTTTAACAAATACCATTTTTAAAAATCTCCCTTAAAAGTTTCCAGAATGGTGAGGAATAATAATAAATGGGGATCCCAAGTAAATCCCCATTCATTTTATACAGCTTTTCGTTGGAAATATAAATATCCTCCAAGGAAAAACAGTACGAATCCTCCTCCTACAACTGTTAATAATTGATCCCAAGGCACGAAGAATACATCACCTGTATTGCCACCTACATTCATCATCAAGAAGGGCTGTCCCCATGGATAGTAAGGGCCAAAACGTGCAGAATTGACTGCTAATATAGACGGTAAAGTAAAAGTAACGTTTACTGCAAATGGAGCAGCAAAACTTTTAAACATGATGGACGTCCATAGCTGCAATGCTACTAATGGCATTGTCGCTAGCCATCCGCCAAGAATACTTTTCCACACAATTTCCATTGGGAAAGGATCTGAGTAGCCTTTCATATTACCCACTATATATATAGAACATAAATATAGTATTTGCATCGCCATCACAAGAAGCATAATTAATACATACTTTGCAACAAACACTTTCCCTCTTGTCACAGGTAATGCTAAAAGTTGTTTCCAGCCACCAGATTGATGTTCATATCGACAAATAAGACTCGCAAATACTCCTGAAATTAAAGGTAGAAATAATAATGCATACAATAAATTCATAGAAATTAATGAGCTATACCATTCATTAACCCCAGAATTTGACATGTCACTAAAATTTGATGTTAATCCGATAAAAAGTCCGATTATAGGCCCCGCAAAAATTAATGGCACCATTTTAGATTTGCGTAATTTAAACCATTCAGCGCTCAGTATAGACCCCATTACTTTACATCCCTTCTAGCAAAATCTATCATTCCGATAATATACAGTAAAATACCTATGCCCACTCCAAGCATGACATTAATAATAGGCTCATCCCATTGATTCATTAACGATGGCCATTTCCAAATCATCCAGTCAGGCAATACAAATGACGAATAAGCAAAAATCACACCGAAAATACCTACTGTAATGGGTATCCCCTGATTATGACAAATGCTTGCAATCCAAAGCTGAAGTGCCAATATTGGCAACGAAGCAAAAAATGGATAATAAGCAAATTTAGCAATTTCAACATATGGTATGCTGTCACCTAAATCTAAAAACACTCCATAAGCCATTGACAATAGCATTAAAATCGTAGAAGACATAAACAATAAAATGGCTAGAACAGTGAATTTTGATAAATACACTGTTAATTTAGACACAGGCAGTGCAATTAATTGCTTCCACGCATTCGTTTCATTTTCAATGCTCGCTATAAATGAAGTTAAAATAGCAATCCCTAAAACGATAGCAAGTGGGGTAAATGCATGAACATTTGATAAGTAGTAGCCCCAATCGTCCTCGCTTTGCTCTAACAAATAGTCCTTTCTTATACCGTAATTCACCATTTGCATGGCAACAACTCCGATTGGTCCTAAAACTGTTAAAAACCATAATCCTTTGCGTTTAATTTTCAAAAAGTCAGAAGTTAATAGTTTTCCTATCATAGCGCTTGCTCTCCTGTTGTCATTTGAAGGAAAATCTCCTCTAAAGATCGTTTTTCTTCCTCTACTCGATAAACCGAAATACCTTCTTGTACAAGGATTTGTACAATATGTGCTACTTTTTCATCTGAGCATTCATCGAATAAAATGAGGTCATCCTTATGTTCTGCTTTCATACCATTTGCAACTAGTGAACGCCAGCCCTTTTCACTATCGCTCACTTTAATGACTACCTTTGGCTGAGCAAATCTACGCATTGCTTCAATTGAATCTTGGAAAATCATTTTCCCCTTTGTCACAATGCCCACTTGCGTTGCCATTTGATCTATTTCAGATAATAGATGGCTCGAAATAATAATCGTCATGCCATATTCTTCAGGAAGTCGTTTAATCAAATTACGAATTTCGATAATACCAGATGGATCAAGTCCATTCGTTGGTTCATCTAAAATAAGTAATTCAGGATTATGTAACAATGATGCAGCAATACCTAAACGTTGCTTCATCCCAAGAGAAAAGCCTTTTACTTTTTTATTTGCAGCATCCTTCAAACGAACAATTTCTAATACTTCATCGATGCGTGACTTCGGTACACCTAAAATTTTTCTTAATGCTTCTAAATTTTCATAGGCCGTTAAATGTGGATAATAGGAAGGGTTCTCTACTAATGAACCAACCTTCGCTAAAATATTAATTCGTTCCTTCTTTAAATCTTTTTGGAAGATTTTGATTGTCCCAGAAGATGGCTTCATTAGACCAAGAAGCATACGAATCGTTGTAGTTTTTCCTGCTCCATTCGGTCCTAAAAACCCATATATTTCACCTTTACGTATTTTTAAATTAATATTTGATACAGCTTGCTCTTTAGCAAAGCTTTTTGATAAGTTTTCTGTTTGTACGATATATTCCATTGTCCTCACCTCTGTAATTATCATAAGAAATGAAGGTTAAAAACAGGTAATGTCCAAGGTTAAATTTTGTTTAAAAAAGATACTTTATCGTAACGTGGGGATTTCCGTTCCGGCTGGGGGCGTTCGATGAGCCGCATCACTCGCTTTGCTCGCTCCAACTACTCTCCAATCAACTAATTCGCATGACATACGCTATTTAGCAATAGCTCAGGAAACAAAAAACAGCATGCCCTAAGCTTTGCTGGCATACTGTTTGAACAATTGGAAGCATGTCTTAGCATGCTTCTCTATTTGTAATGTTTAATTTTAATCTGTGTGCCGGATTCGCTTGACTCAATAGCCCAATCTAAATCCATGCCCTTCACCATAATATCAACAATTGATAAGCCGATACCGGCACCTTTCGCATTGGATTCATTTTTCATTCCATTTCCGTGATCCTTTATAATAAATGCATCATAGCGCTCCGTTGATTCGGTTTCGACGCCAATATATTTCCCGCTGCTCGCATGACGTAATATATTTTGAAATAAATTATCAAATATACGCCCAAGCCAAATGGGGTCAATTTGCCATTCATTTTTCTCAAATGGCTGTAGCTCAATATTGATTTCAAAGCCTTCCTTTTCAAACACTGGATACCATGTAGTCATTTGCTCACGCACAAAACGTATAACGTTGATTTCTTTCGCTTCAAATTTATATTTACTAGCGGTCAACAATGTATAAGACATTAAGTTTTCTATTAACGCGTCAATATTAACAATAGATGTCTCCATTGCCTTAATCGCTTGTTTTCCACTCTCTGATATTACCTCTTTACTAACTGAATATGATTGTGCCCGTATTTTCGTTAATGGTGTTCGTAAATCATGTGATAAATTAGCAATCAATTCACGTCTTAACTGTTCTTCCTTCTGTTCACGATTCTTACTTTCCCTAAGCTCACATACCATGCGATTAAAACTTTGTTCAAGCTGACCAATTTCGTCCTTCTTCTTGACCTTCGTTGAAATAGGTAAGCCGTCTACATCACGAATTTCCATCGCTTCCTGAAGGTGCAATAGTCGTTTTCGAATCCCTCTGAAGAATAAAAAGGATATAGCAATAAAAAATAAAATAATGACAAAAACGCCAATAATCAAAAGGTTCCCATACTGTTCATAAACATTTTTAAGAGGTGGATTAAAAACCTCTCTAGGAATCTCAAAAACGATAAACCCATTTGATTCGTCCTGTCCTAAAAAAGCTATAACAGTAAACGGATCTTCCCCATAATGCTCTTTTATAAATTTTGTCGTAAATGCTGGCGTCCATTTTAATGGTAGTTGCTCTGTCACATTTAATGTTGTAAGTAATGTACCGTCCTCACTTACCCAGAACATGGATGATTTAGGGTACTGATCCTCCCAATTTTTAAAATGTTGAGCAATGGTTTCCTCAGTGACATTTTTTATATTTTTAGCTTCTACAAGCCATTTTTCCTCAACTTCGCTTTCTCTGAGAACTACACTTGAAAAATCAGTTTTTCCTATTCCAAACATAAAAGCGGCAATAGCAAAGTATGATAATTGAACAATAGAGATGGCTAAAAAAATTATCAACATATACTTTGCTAATAATGATCGAAAAAATTTCATAGCTTCACCCTATATCCAATACCTCGAATAGTTTCGATAATCGTCGGTTTGGCTGGATTAATTTCTATTTTTTCTCTTAAGTATCGAATATGCACCATCAATGTTTTATCGCCTTCTATGTAACTTTCACCCCAAATACCTTCATAAAGCTGTTCCTTCGTTAAAATTTGATTTAAGTGGCGAATAAAATACTGTAATAAATAGAACTGCTTACCTGTTAATTGAATTTCTTCATCGGTCTGCTTATTGATAATCCGCATATCTTTCGTATAAATTTTTAGGTGCTGAAGATCTAGTACATCATCATTCTTTTGATATCTTCTTAGTAAAACCTCAACACGAGCTATAAGTTCATCTGGATGAAATGGCTTCGTCAAATAATCATCAGCGAAGTTTAGTCCCTCTATTTTATCCTCTACAGCAGTTCGTGCTGACAGCATTAAAATCGGGATTTCTTTATTTTCTCGCTTAATTCTTTTGCCAATCGAAAAGCCATCTAAGCCTGGTAGCATTACATCCAATATAGCAATATCCTTAGATGCCATGTGCTGATCGATCTCTTCACCAGATTCAAGCCATGTAACCTCATATCCTCTTTCTGTTAAATCCTTTGTAACCCATTGACCAATCTCTTTTTCGTCTTCTATGTACAATATGCGATACAATGGTAGTCCTCCCAATCTAAGCTAGATTTTAGAAATAAATGTTATTCTGTATTATACGATTTCATAGATTTGTACTCAATCGTTGTACGTAAAGTGAGAGATTCATTTAATAAAAGCTCGAACATCGTAGGGTTAGGTAGGATCGATAACATTAAAAAGTTGAGCGATAACTATCAATTATGCCTTGCATAAAACAAGCTAACATTAAAAAACGTATTTGGATTTCCCAAATACGTCTATAATTTAATTATTAGTAATAATCAACATATCATTATCATCAAACTGCCACATGTCTCCATAGGCTACTTCCCAATAATAGCCGTTTGGATCTTGGAAATAGCCACTATAGCCACCCCAGAATACTGTTTCTGGCTCCTTGACGATTTTAGCTCCTGCCTTTTTAGCTAAATCAAATACTTGGTCTACCTCTTCTTTAGATTTTCCATTATAAGCGAGGGTAATTCCGTTAAAGCCATCTCCTATTACAGGTGGACTTGCTTCGTTAATATCTTTTACTAAACGATCAATCGGAAACAGGGAAATTTTTGTCCCCCCATTATTAAAGAAAATAACATCCGGGTTTGTTTCCTCACCATAAACCATCACTTCAAATCCCAGACCCTCACGATAAAAACTAAGAGACTCTATCATATCCTTTACACCCAACGTGATTAAATTTAAACGATTCATCCCACTCTCTCCTTTTCAAAGTATTAATTACTTATTCTATTTCAAGCATTGAATCCCCTTCCACAAACTGTAATTCGGTAATATACCATTATTTGCAAATAATGCAGAAGCTGTACCTCTTGCACTAATAAAAATTTCTTACCGCGAACCATTGATATTCCACAAAAGTTACCTCCACGTTTCTATGAAACCAAAAAGTGCGTACTTTTTTTTGCTAAGGCATGAAAGCATAATAAGAAAGCAACCAAAGCACTAACAAAAATCGGAGGACAAAAAAATGATCAATCATTTACAAGATACAATCACATTAAATAATGGCTTACAAATGCCAGGAATGGGTTTAGGTGTATTTAAAGTAGAAAATGAAGCTACAGCGGAAATGGTGAAAAATGCTATCGAGATCGGTTACCGTAGTATCGATACTGCTGCTATTTATGGCAATGAGATCGGGGTTGGTGAAGGTATTAGACAGGCGCTAGCATCTACTGGTTTACAACGTGAAGATTTATTTATTACATCTAAAGTCTGGAACGATGGCCTGAGCTATGAAGAGACAATCGCAGCTTACGAGGATAGCTTAGAAAAATTAGGGCTAGATTATTTAGACCTTTATCTTATTCATTGGCCAGGTAAAAATAAATTTGCAGAAGCTTGGAGAGCACTCGAAGATTTATACGGGCAAGGGAAAATAAAAGCTATTGGGGTATGTAATTTCCATGTATCACACTTACAAGATCTTCTGAAAACAGCTCGTATCAAACCCGTTATTAACCAAGTGGAACTACATCCACGATTACAACAAACGGAGCTACGTTCATTCTGTGAAGAGCACAATATACAACTGGAAGCTTGGGCACCATTAATGCAAGGTGGACTTCTTGATAATGAGACTATTTCAAAAATAGCAGAAAAATACGGGAAATCAAATCCTCAAGTTATTTTGCGCTGGGATATTCAACATGGTATCGTCACAATCCCAAAATCTGTGCGCAAAGAACGTATGATTCAAAACGCTGATATTTTTGATTTCCATTTAACTAATGAAGAGATGGCAATCATTAACGCTATGAATCTAGATCAACGTGTTGGACCAAACCCAGATGAGTTTGATTTTGTCATGTAAACGATAGCTTGTAAACATAAAAGAGACTGTCTTATTTTCTTAGTATAGAAAACTTTTCAGACAGTCTCTTTCCAATCTATTTAAGATGTATGCTTTATTGCGATATCTTCGTCACGTTGCATTAACAGTACATCTTCACCTTTATCTTGTAGCATTTCGATATGTTTTTCACCCCAAGTGCAAAGGATGTTCAGCACAGGGTCCATCTCTTGACCATAAGGTGTTAACGAATATTCAACTTTTGGCGGTACTTGATTGAAAACCTTACGATTAATTAATCCAGACTGCTCTAACTCACGTAATTGGCTTGTTAGCATTTTTTGAGAAATGCCTGGAATCAATCGGCGAAATTCATTCGTACGAATCTGACCATGGTGGTTAAGATGACAAAGAATAATAGGTTTCCATTTACCCCCAATTACTTCAAGAGTGGCTTCGACACCAATATTATAAACTTTTTTCATTGTAAACCTCCTGTAATATTCAAAAGTAACTAAAAGTACCCTACGTAACTTTCTGGCATGTATGAATATTACTATACACTATACAAAAAATCAAAGGAGATAGTAATAGAATGAAAGCTACAAAAGCGCCAAATGCTAAATTCACATTGCTTGCACTTGCCATCAGTGCATTTGGTATCGGCTCTACAGAATTTATAAGCATCGGACTGCTACCATTAATTACAAAAGATTTTAATATAACATTAAGTACTGCAGGTTTAACCGTATCCATATATGCACTAGGTGTAACGATTGGTGCACCGCTTTTAACAGCATTAACATCGCGCCTTAGTCGCAAAAATGTGTTACTGCTCGTTATGGCGCTGTTTATTATCGGTAATTTACTTGCAGCCTTAGCACCCTCATTTTCATTACTACTAACTGGGCGTGTTATTTCAGCATTGGCACATGGTGTGTTTATGTCCATTGCCTCTGTGATAGCTGCAGATGTTGTAGCACCAAATAAACGAGCAAGTGCAATAGCTTTTATGTTTACAGGACTAACATTAGCAACTGTGACTGGTGTCCCACTAGGAACTTTTATTGGACAAGTAACTGATTGGCGAATGTCGTTTATTTTCATAGTTATCATAGGTATTATTGGATTAATTAGTAATGCCCTGCTTGTGCCAAGTCACTTATCGAAAGGTAATCCAATATCCATTTTAGATATTGGTAAAGTTTTAGGGAATATTCGAATGTTATTAATCCTCTTTATTACTGCAATTGGGTATGGTGGCGCATTCGTCGTATACACCTATGTTTCTCCTATTTTAGAGCAGTATATGGGCTACTCACCAAAGGCAATTGTCGTGATCTTAGTTGTATACGGTATTTGTGTTGCCATTGGTAATACATTAGGTGGTCATTTTGCGAATAATAACCCTTTACGCTCTATCTTTATAATCTTTATAGGATTAGCATTAGCTCTACTCGGCATCAACTTCTTTTTAGAATCATCCATCACAGGATTAATAATGGTCTTTATGATGGGGCTATTTATGTTTATGAATGTACCAGGATTACAGCTTTATGCCGTTCAGCTTTCAGAAAAATATACACCCTCGGCTATTTCAATGGCTTCAGCATTAAATATTTCGGCCTTTAACATTGGTATTTTTCTAGGATCATACATTGGAGGAATGATCGTTAACCTCCAATCATTAGCTCATACCCCTATATATGGATTCGTAATGGTGATGATTGCTGCAGTTACTACCTTCCTAACGTTACACTTCGATAGAAATAAACAATAGATTTCCCCAGAATCAATAACGAAAGGAAGCCTTAACCATATACAAGGCTTCCTTTTTGTTGTTAGCCAATTTTAAGGAAAGTATCGTCGAAATAAGCCTTAAAAGATTCTAATGCCGAGAACCGATTCCCAAAAGGGCTTGAAAGCATCAGCTGTTAACACCGAAAGTCTATATTGTACATAAGATACTGTATCAGCTATAGGATAGGAGGAATTTAGTTGTATTACAATCCTTATCCGTTTTTTGTCTATCCTCATTACTATCCGGCATGGGTAATGGCAAATCAACCAGCAAATCAACACCCTTCCAGCCATCTAGCAATGCCGACACCCCCAATGAATAGAAGTCCATTTCCAATCGTCAATACAAAGAAATTAAAGACTTCCGCGAATCGGATTAAGGTTATTATGCAGCAAGCACAATTACTTACGGATAAAATTGATGAATCCGAGCAATTTGCACATGATCTTATGAACGCAGCACAACAATCAAATAAAACAGAAGTTGAAAAGTTAATTGCTTCAACAGGCATTACTGTAAAATTCGATACTACCTATACACCAGATGGATTTCGTATAACATTTACGGAAAGTAGCTGTTGTAAGCTAACACTAATTTTAGGTTGGTGAAGAGTTGGCCCCTTGAAGAGGGGCTCTTTCTTTTACCTTTAGCATCTTTATGAAATTTAACCTTGTATCCCTATCAAACTTGTAAACTATAAAAAAATATGCTAAAGTGTTTGTAAACATTATTTCTGAAAATTCTTATATCGCATTTTCTTATCAAGAGAGACGGAGGGATTGGCCCTATGAAGTCTCAGCAACCAGCCCTATAGGTATGGTGCTAATTCCAATTGGCAAAATTCTGCCTTGAAAGATGAGAAGACTTACTTCAGTTGCTTTGCACGAGAGTCCTCTTCTTCAAGGAGGGCTCTTTTTTATTTTTCCATTCTAATTAAAAGAAAGCAGGGAACAATTATGACAAACGAACTTTTACAAGTAATTCAACTATTGAAATCAAAAAAATGGGTAGACTTAACGCATACATTTGGTCCAAATTCTCCACATTTCTTTATGTTTGCTGATGCTAAATTTGAAACATTATTTACACATGAGGATGGCTTCTTTGCACAACAATTCACTTTCCCAGGGCAATACGGAACACATATCGACCCTCCTATCCATTTTGTGCGAGATTCACGCTATCTAGAGGAATTGGAGCTAAAAGAACTAGTACTACCACTCATCGTTATTGATAAATCGAAGGAAGCCGCAGTAAATAACGACTACACGTTAAGTGTTCAAGATATTCTTGACTTTGAAGCTGAAAATGGGGAAATTGAAGCAGGTACCTTTGTTGCGTTCCGTACCGATTGGAGTAAACGTTGGCCAGATAAAGAATCTTTCAGCAACAAAGACGCTGATGGCAATAATCATATTCCTGGCTGGGGATTAGAAGCATTACAATTTTTATTCAACGAACGACAAGTAAGGGCTATTGGCCACGAAACTTTTGATACGGATTCAGCAGCAGATTTCCGTAGAAATGGAAAATTAGACGGCGAATATTTTGTGCTAGAGCAAGATACTTATCAAATTGAGCTTATGACAAATTTAGATAAGCTACCTCCAAAGGGCGCTGCTATATTCAATATCGTGCCAAAGCCTGAAAAAGCATCTGGATTCCCTGTCCGTTCCTTTGCAATATTACCGTAATATAGCAAAAGGTCTGATTCAATAAATATTGAATTAGACCTTTTATCTATTATGCATCGGCATAATTTCGTCCGGAATCGGCTCTGTGCTATTGAATTTATTTAGATAAATTCTTTCTTTTGAAAACAACATAAATGATGAACATAATGATGATAAACAGTACTATAACATAAATACTGTAGCGGGATAAATATAACTCAACATAATGCCATTTCTCTCCAAGTATCTTCCCTAAAGTAATAAAAGTAAATGTCCATAAAGCTGCTCCCATATAAGCAAAGAAAGCAAATTTTTTATAAGGATAATTATTAATAGCTGCAATATATGCAGTAAGATGACGTACACCAGGGATAAAATACCCTATTAATAATAATATTGGTCCAATTTTTTCAAATAATTTTTTAGTAAAATCAATTTTCTGTTCTGTAATATGGACTTTCGAACCGTATTTTCGTAATAAAGGTAGCCCGAATTTATAGCCTATATAGTAGCTCAGGGTAATTCCCCCTGCAGCGCCTATCATAGCGCTGATTAAAGCTGGAATATGTGCAAGAGTTTCACGATATACGCTATACCCTACATATGTCAAAAATATTTCATCAGGAAGTGGCAGACCGACAATTCCCCCAATTAGGATAAGAATAATGCCAAAATATCCATAATGTTCAATAAGAGATTGTACGTGATGCGCCATAAATCCACCCCATCTAAAGCGTAATAATTTTTAATAGTTAGCTTTATAATAACTCAAAGGAGACAACATTATGAGTATTATTGGATTAAATACATTTTCTCCATGAAAACATCCATCCATGTGTGTTAAAAAAATATAGTCTTTTCTTAGTGACTGGTTGATTCATATTTTACTTTCAAATAATTAAATTATTTGCAGCTTACGTAGAGCATAATGAATACCGTCTTCTGTTGATTTTTTCGTTACATAATTAGCGACACTTTTTAATGCTTCACTACCGTTGCCCATTGCAATACCAAAGCCAACCTGCTCCAGCATGTCGATATCATTATCTCCATCACCAAAAGCAAGTGCTTCCTCAGGGCTCAAGTCAAAATAATCTAGTACAGCCTGCACAGCAATTGATTTGGAAACATCATGTTGCAAAACATTTGTAATGTAAGGGTGCCACCTCTTAAATAATAAGTGCGGGAATTTTAAAGTATACCTTTTCTCAATATCCTCGTTGCCATATAAACACATTAAGTAAACCTCTTGCGTTAAAATATCTTCATTAATAACGGGGAAATCTTGCAATGATAATGTTTCTTGCATGGCTTTTAATGTCTCTTGTTCTTGGACGTTATTCATCGATAATTGTTCTGTAAAAAACGAAAGACTTTGTTTATGGTTTTCAGCAAAAGCCTTAACTGCGTGGACAATTTCCTTGGCAATAGGAATTTTATGTATTACTTGGTCTTGCTGCTTAACATAGGCACCATTAGCGGTAATAAACGTATCTATACCTATACTTCTTAAACCTTGGCACATTGATAAAGGTCTTCCTGTAGCTGCAACAATATGAATTCCATTGTATTTTAATTGCTCAATAGCGATCATTGTACTTTCTTCAATACGACCATCTTCATAATTTACAAGCGTTCCATCTACGTCAAAGAATGCAATTTTATAATCCATCGTTCTCTCCTTGCTGATTTTATTAAGTATATCGATCAGGGAACCTCACCATAACATGACCCAATTTGAGGTAATACCTGTGACGATAATCTCCAAAAAATCGCCCACCCCCACTCCGATCACCCTCATTTAAATGTCATTTTCCACTACAGACGAGTGCCTAGGTGACTCCGCTTTGTCACTTAATAATATCCTATATTTCCCTAATCAATATACTTGTCATTTCACATGAAGAAATATCCAAATAGGCATTATTATCTATACAGCAACTAGATTTAAAAAAATTAGTAGTTAATAAAACATTTGTACGTTTTATGACAAGCTAAGCCAACCGTATAACTTACTCCAACTACACCGATAAACACTATTACGGGTACATATCGAAATTTCAAATAACTGAGAAAGTAATGAACATTTTTATTTCAATAATTCTAAAGGAGTATACCAAAGAGCATAGAATTGTTAAAATAAAGATAACTAAATTAAATACATTGAACGATACCATCCACCATATAAATAGAACAAAAGAAATAATAATCATCTGAATGTAAAGGAGTTGATTCTTATGGCATTTAACATTTACTACTATGAAAGTAGTGTGGATTGCAAGTTTTGCAAAAAGCATTTTACCACATATAAAGTACGCCCTAATCGTTATAAAGTTATCGAAGAGCAAACAGACTTCATGCCAGTTTACGAAGGCTTAAACCCGTTATTGTATGAAGTTGCCGTTTGTCCACATTGTGGCTATGCTTTCCACAAATCGATGACGAGAACATACGGGCCTTTCATGCTTCTTATTGATGAACTGTACATAAAAGAGCTACAAAAACCAATGGATATCCGTAAGGAACGTACGATTGATGATGCCATTGTAAGCTTTAAATTAGCTTATCTTGTATCAAGAGCATCAATGGAAGAGTCACTTCTTATGGCCAATTTCGCTTTAAAAATAGCCTGGCTATATCGCTTAAAAAATGATGAAGAATCTGAAAAGCGCTACCTTTTTGCTGCCAGAGATTTTTACAGCAAATCTTTTGCATCCAATCAAGAGGGCGGAGAGAGAATTCAATATTTACATGCCGAATTAAGCCTCCGACTTGGAGATATTGCCGAGGCGAAAAAAGGATTCTCTCGATTAATAGCAGATCGAAATATTTCCAATAAATATCGAAAACTAGCACGTAATCGCTGGGAAAACTATAAATATGATGAGCAACCGAACAACGCGAATAAAATGATAGAAGAAGTCATCAATTAAAGTACAACGAGGAGAGTCATAATTATGCAGCTATTTACTAAAAGGATTGATGTAAGAGAAGAAGATATTTTTTCAGAACTACATCATTTTTTACTAAGAAAAAATAATCGCTATTTAACGAATGATGAGGTAGTTGCATTAACTGGGGTTTCATCTGAGTTACTCTATAAATGGGTAAAAGCAGGAAAATTAAAAAAATCAATTTTTCCTAACTTAGGCGCCCCCTGTGAACGCTGTGGACAAATTACTCAGGCAAAAATCTGTGTGAGCTGCTCATCAACCATCGTTCATACTTTAAAAGAAGAGGAAAAGAATCGTGCATGGTTCAATCAAATACAGCGGAACCACCCAAGAGCTAGCACATATCACTATAAATAAAATAGCTAACATCTCTATAGTGTACTTACGCTATGGAGGTGTTTTTTTATCCGCATCCGCATAAATAATCCAAAATAATGACATTTGACCAAATTTAAACAAAATTTAAACAAATGCCCCCTTTACTTTAAACTTTACTACCTATAATTGGTCTTACTATAAAGCGGAGGACTGATAGAAAGTGACAAAAGGTAAGAAACGTAAGGTTTTATTATCATTAAGTATTGCGTTAACAAGCTTTGCAGCGTTCAACGGAGTTTCAAATGCATCTGCAGCAATTCCGGCGGTAGAAGAACGTGTAGCTTTAGATAACAAAATAGAAGTGAAACAAGCTCGCACATCCAGTGAAACTCTTCAAGATTGGAAAAAATGGACAAACGATCATGCTTACAGCTTAACATCCATTCAACCTGAAGCAATTGGTCAACAAAACATCCCATCTACTAAATTTGAAGATTTAGAGATGCTAAAGCCTTTATTGCATGATAAGCGCATTGTTTTTTTAGGGGAAAGTTCACATGGCGTAGCAGAATTCAGCTTAGCAAAAACACGTTTAATTCAATTTTTACACCAAGAAATGGGCTACAATGTCCTCGCCTTTGAAAGCGGTATGGGGAATGCTATGAATGCTCAAGGACAAATTGATAAACAAGCAGCGCAACAAACAATGAAGGATGCTATTTTTGGTGTATGGTGGTCAAAAGAAACACTACCGTTATTTGAGTATGCTAAAAAAACACAGAATACCGATAAACCATTAAAATTAGCGGGCTTTGATATTCAACAGCAAGGTGTATTCACAAACGGCAACTGGCTACAAAATAACAAGCTTGCTAAACAGTTAAGTGAAGTAGAGGAGAAACTTGTTGACTGGAGTTCTGGTACGGATTTAAAAGGCTATCAAAAGGCGAAAACAAGCATTATCGACGTGTATAAACAAGTAAAATCACAAGTACAGCTAAAAGAAAACGAGTTAAAAGCAGCTTATCCGGGAGAGTCTCATATTGTAAAGCTTATGGAACGTACATTAGCTGACCGTATCCGTTTAGCAGACGAATATGTAGAACTATCGATTCAAGCAAATATTGAACTTGGACAAAATAAATATGATTCTTTTTTAAAGACAATGGAATGGCGCGACCAATCAATGATGGAAAACCTTCTTTGGTTAGCAGAGGACATTTATCCAACCGAAAAGTTCATCGTCTGGGCGCATAATGACCATATTCGTAAAGCACAATCCGAAGTAATGGGTTCTCCTTATCCAGTAAAATTGATGGGCGAACGTCTACCAGATATTTACAAGAAATATAGTTATGTGCTTGGTCTTTATATGGCTGGTGGGGAAACAGCCAACAATATAGGTGAGCCTATGGCCGTTTTACCGTCAATAAAAGGATCCATCGAGGATATTGCTTCATCTTCAAATAAACCGTACACATTTATCGATTTACGAAACCGTCAAAATGAGCGTGGAAACTCATGGATGTTTGAGCCACGTTTATCGTATAGCTGGGGAATGATTCAGGAAAGTCTTGTTCCACGAGATCAATATGATGGCCTTCTGCTGATTGATAAAGTAAGTAAACCTCATTATATAAAATAAGCATATCAAAATAGCAAACTAGCAGAAAAACTAGTTTGCTATTTTTCTTTTATATTTAAGTATCCATCGACATGTTATCCCATTCTTCACTTCGATGCCCTATCATCCAGAACAAGCCTCTTCTCCTTTCCATGACGATGCTTTCATTCATCCCGGCAGGAGCCGCTTGGTCTTTTATCCGACTATCTACACAAGCCCAATGGTATCTGTAAATCTTGTCGGCTTCATCCAATATCTCTTCCTGACTACGCATAACAGTTTGAAGAAAAAATTGTTCAAACGTTTCACAGTTAGAAACAACTTGAATGGCATACTCGCAATCACATACTTCATCAGGAAAAACGAGCTTCTCAACAAATCCAAGTGCCCAAATAAGTGTCCAATAAGCCTCGTATTGCCATGAAATATTAATGGCTTCAACTACCTTTTTTAATTTCTATCATAATTTTCGTTACATAATCCTCTTCCCGATTTTTAATCACGGCGTCATAAATGTATTCCTCATATACGTATTCCCCTAGTTCAAAGCCTTTTTCTCTCATTACCTTAAATAATCGCTCGTAAGATTCACCAAGTGTAGTGGAATTTCCTACATGATATCCTACAATAAAATCCCCTTCAATCGCTTCAAAATAAGGATGACCTTCTCGTGGGTGTGGCTGCTCTATATACAAGAAACTATAATTATCATAGTTTCCAGCTAATATTTGCTCTCTTCTTGTAATCCCCCCAATGGGATAACCCGTGTCTAATTGAGAACGATCTAACTCATCTATAAAATCTGATACAGCCTTCGTAAACTGTTCTTCCGTCGAATCCTCGATATTTTTACTTAAATACAATGTGGCCACTGGCAAATGCTCAATCGTAATACTATCAAAATCAAGGTGTATGGCCTCTTCTGTTAAATCAATTTTTACATCAATAATGCTTTCAATCATCTCCAGCTCTCGACGTTTTTTCGCTACAATTTCCTTTTGCTGATACATTAAATTTAGGAAATTTTCAGGTGATTTTTCTGCCATATATTTTTGAATATCCTTTAAAGACATACCAACCGCCTTTAATAGCTCAATCACACTAAAAAATTCATATTGTGCAATGGAATAATAACGATAGTCCTTACTATCCTTCATAATGGGTGACAATAAACCGATTTGATCGTAGTAAATTAACGTTTGTTTATTAACCTTACAAATTTTAGCGAACTCACCAGTTGTAAAATATTTTACATTTTTATTAAACATTTTTAAATTTCCCTCCTTGACTATATAGTTACTATATACATTAAATTGTAGCTATTCACAATTAATTATGCCACTACAATAAACAATGCATGGCTGAAAGAAATTAAAAACAGAAAGGTTTTGACATTATGTTCACGGAAATTCGTGACATTACGGCTTTAAACAAAGAGAAAATATTAGCATTACGTATTGCTGATTATCAGCAAGATTTTATTGAAAGTACAAAGCAATGTTTAGCGGAAGCAGAAACAGACAAACGCTTTATTCCTGTTGGATTGTATAGGGAAAATAATGCAGTTGGCTTCGCTATGTATGGTGTGTTTCCACATAAGGACAATACACAGCGTGTTTGGTTAGATCGCTTTTTCATTGATGAACGTTATCAGCACAAAGGATTAGGAAAATACTTTTTACAGCTGCTTATCAATTATTTAGTAGCTAAATACAGCTGTCAAAATATATATTTAAGCGTTTATGACAACAATATAGTAGCTATTCAGTTATATAAGAAGTTTGGGTTCGTCTTTAACGGTGAGCTAGATGACAAAGGTGAAAAGGTGATGGTAAAGGAGGTACATGCTCATGACTACCATTAATCCAATTGAAACAAGACCGCTGAAGCCCTTGTTTTTATCATACTTATTTCCAGCTATGATTGGTATGTTACTAATGTCAGTGAATATTTTAGTGGATGGTATTTTCGTTAGTCACGGAGTTGGACCAACCGCTTTAGCAGGGGTAAATATCGCCGTACCTATTTTTTCGATTTTACTATCTATTTCCCTTTGGATTGGTATGGGTGGGGCAACACTATTTTCAATTTCTCTCGGTGAGGGCAATAAAAAAAGAGCGAACCAGCTCTTTACATTAGCATTTACAACTATGATCGTTGTCGTAATGACACTGATTCTAATACTTTTATTAAATTTAAAGGAAATCTCCTATATATTCGGCGCAAGTGATGCTACATTTCCTTATGTACAAGAGTACTTACATGTTATTTTGATTTTCGGTGTGTTCTACACAATTGAAAACTTACTTAGCATTTTTATTCGAAATGATGGCAATCCAAAGCTTGCAATGATGGGTTTAATCACTACATCTGTGTTAAACATTATTTTAAACTACATTTTTATTTTCGTGCTCCACTACGGTGTAACTGGCTGTGCCCTGGCTACAGCACTTTCCACAATAATCGGTATGTCGGTGCTCTGCCTACATTTCTTCCGAAAGCAATCCGAATTAAAGTTTGTGCGCAAGTTTTTCAACCTAGCTGATTTAAAGAAAATATTCGCTATTGGGTTACCAAGCTTTATTGTTGAAGCCTCCGTCGCTATTATGGTTATTTTATATAATGTGACATTTTTACACTATTTGGGCTCAGATGGAGTGACCGCCTACGCGATGATTAACTATATTCATACCGTACTATTAACAGTATTCCTAGGTATCGGCATGGCACTACAGCCCCTCGTTAGTTATCACTACGGTGCGAGATTAATCGAGAGATTAACAGCGTTATTGAAAATCGGTATAGCCACTGCATTTATTCTCGGTTTAACTACTGTCATAATTGCTACGTTATTCCCTTCTCAGCTAATAGCATTATTCGGTGATAGTACGTTTGAAATTCGTAATATGGCAGCGCAAGGCTTCGTACACTTTGCAATTGGGTATGTATTCCTCGGCGTGAACATGGTCTTTGCGGAATTCTTCCAATCAATTGAAAGAATACGTCTTGCAACAACTATAATGTTACTTCGCAGTATTATACTATTTATCCCTGCTCTCGTACTATTGCCTAAATTGCTTGGCCCACAAGCTATTTGGTGGACATTTCCCGCCGCAGAGGGTATTACCGCATTACTAATTTTTATATTCATGAAGACAAAAACACCTACTATTTTCTCAGAAGCAAGTTCCTTAAAGGCACATTAATGTTACCCCCCTTTCAATGCAATTCGAAAGGGGGGGTAACTGTTTAGGCCATCCGCTATACTGCCAAACTATGGACTTCGAAATTTCCAAACTAGCCAAAGAAAAAAAGGAATCATACATACTTGATTCCTTTTTAAATGAAACTTTATTCACTTATTTGTCTTCTTGTATTTCCATTGCCCGTTGCAGTTCATCTTCTGAGGACGTAACTCCGAGAATATCGAGAAGGAACATGAATAATGGAATACCAATAATTAATCCCCATACACCAAGAAAATGCTCAGAGAAGAGAATGACCATGAATGTATAGAAAATTGGAAGATTTGTCTTAGCTGACATTAGCTTTGGATTTAGGAAGTATGCCTCCATAGCATGTAGTACCATAACAATAACTAAGATATAGACAATGTACATAGGACCACCAATACTGTATGCGATGATAGTTAGAGGAATCAAGGACATGATGACGCCCGCAACTGGCACTAACCCCAGTATAAAGAGCATGATTCCCAGCGCAATTAAATGCGGGAAGCCCATAATGTATAAAGCAATAACAGATAAAACACAGTTGACAGCAGCAATAATGAACTGCGCCTCAATAACTTTACCGAAAGAACGAATGAATATCCTTGAGAAATAATGTAATTCATCGTAGAGATGGCTCATTTTGCTATCTTTAAATTTTGCTGTAAATTCCGTAATACGTTTCTTTTCAAGTAAAATAAACAAGCTCAAAATTAGTGCAATGAATATATGCAAAATGATTTTACCAATATTCGTTAGGTTTTTCAGCGTGAGGTCTACACCTTGCTCTAAATATTTACCCAGTTCAATTTTGTCAAAGGTTGGCGCTAAATACCTTGCAATCTCGTTATCATTTGGGTTAAGACTAAAGCTAGCAATAAGATCAAAGAGCTGTGTAATTTGTTGGGTTACGACTGGCAAATACTTGTAGATAATTGCAACAATACCTGCAACGAGCAAAAGATAGAGGGTAACTGTTACAGCCTTCTCGTTCATCCGTACGTACTTTCTAACCTCTTTTGTTGTCTTCGTGGTAAGTTGATTCATCAAGTAAGTAATAATGAACGTGAGAAGAATTAGATTGATCATACTCCGCATCATATATAATGCAATAGCGATCCCAGCCAGGATTAAAAAACGTTTAAATCCATGACTTCGAAAGAAATTACTCATGTATTCACTCCTTCTACAAAACGGCTTCGTGGCCTTTACTGCCTGGATTTCGCTATCAAGTGAACAAAAACAATTAATAAATTGATGTAAAACATTACGTATCATTCTTATGTAAATGCCCCCCTTCATTGGATTATTATTTCCATTAAAACTTAGAATAAGACTTAAATACTTGCGCTTTATAAGTCTCATAAGAAATTAATGCATCCAAGGAGCGAAAAGAATAGTATGCCTTATCAAATTAATAACAATATTTTTGAAAGCTGTATCAGCGTTATAAGCCTTAATTTTATTAGTCTATTATAACCCTTTGAACACCATCATAGCCAATGTAAGTTCTTTTATGATAGTACTAAAATTAGATTTTTTTATCTTTAGACTTAGTATGATATTTTTATAAAAATTGTAAACTAAAATTATATAGAAAGGATTGATTATGTGAAAATTGCTAGAAACCCGAAGGACATTCATCAACCAGTTGCTCCTTATGTACATCAAATAGAAGTAACAGGGCCACAGAGATGGTTAACACTATCTGGACAAATAGGCATGGAAGAAGACGGGACAATACCTGAAGAGCCATTAACTCAAATGAAATTGGCATTCGAAAATATTAGAAAGAATCTTGAAAGTGCGAATATGGACATTCAAGATTTAACGAAGATAACCCTTTATTTGGTTGGGGAAATGAATGTAGATCAAAGGAAAAAAATAATGAACGACTTTCTCGGTGATCACCTTCCGTGTATGACATTAATGTATGTAGTTGCGCTTGCAGCCCCTTCCCTAAAGGTAGAGATTGATGCCTGGGCTTGTAAGGAAATGTAAACTTATTATATGTTGAGACTAACAAGGTTGTGCGTCTAGATTCGTATTAAATTTTGTGATAAAAACGGTGCCCGGGACATAAGTATATTTTTAAAGTAAAGTTTCATAATTAAAAAAGTGCGAGAAATCAACGTTTCTATAATTGATTTCTCGCACTCTTCATCTTATTTATAGATCTTCATTTTTAGAGCTTATTTTAGCATGCTTGTATCCATAGGCTATATAAATAACTAAACCTATCGCTAACCAAATCAAAAAGCGCACTATAGTAAATGGCGGCAGACTGAAAATTAATACAATACATCCTCCAACACCTACAGTTGCTACAAGCCATAGCGCAGGTACTTTAAATACACGTGGTTGATTTGGTCGTGTATAGCGAAGAACAACAACACTAACTGTTGTTAAAGCAAAAGCAGTTAAACCACCGATGTTAGCAAATTCCGCTAATTCTCCGATCGATAAAAATCCTGATAAGAGAATGCCTGTTACAACAACAATTAACGTTGATAATACAGGTACGCCTGTTTTTTTATTTGTTTGTGCAATACGTTCTGGTAAAAGTCCATCTCGGCTCATTGCAAACAGCACGCGTGTCGCACTTGTTGTATTTGCTATCATCGTAGCAAGCAATCCAAAAATAACTGATACTGCTATGATAGCGCCTCCCCATTGAATCCCAACAGATTCTAGTGCATATACAGTAGGATTTGGAACATCCAACTCAGGAGATGGTACAATACCTGTTAATACTAGTGCAACAATTGCATAAATAAGCGTTAGTATACTTAGACCACCAATTAAAGCTTTTGGTATTGTTTTTTGTGGATTTTTTACTTCCTCAAGAACTGTTGTCACACCATCAAATCCGGTAAAGGCAAAGAACACTAGTGCCGCTCCCGCCATTACACCTGACCAGCCAAACGGTGTAAACGGTGTCCAGTTTATAGGGTTAACGTGAAAAGCCCCAATAGCAAGGAATAAGATAATCGCGCCAACCTTTGCAGCTGTAAATAACATATTTGATCGACCTACATTTTTAATTCCACTCATTGAAATCCAAGCTACAATAAGCCAACCAGCCACAGCTGGTAGATTTACAATCCCACCGTGAGCAATATCCTTTGTTAAAACTTCTGGCAAATGAATTCCCACAGATTGTAAAAACGAATTGACATAGCCACTCCAGCCAACTGCGACTGTACTAGAAATAACGATAAATTCCAATAATAAATCCCAACCGATTATCCAAGCAATCATTTCACCTAACGCAATATAAGAATAGGTGTAAGCACTGCCGGCAACAGGAGCCATCGCTGCGAATTCAACATAGGCTAATCCAACTGCTATTGTTACAAGACCACCTATTAAGAATGAAACAACAACACCCGGACCCGCATGTAGAGCAGCTGTAGTTCCTGGCAACACAAAAATGCCAGCTCCTATTGTAGCCCCTAGTACGTACAGCAATAATTGCAACGACCCTAGTTCACGCTTTAGTTTAAAACGTTCGACTTCAGTTATTTTATTGGCTTGCTCGATTGATTTCTTTCGTAAAAAATTCGCCATAATAACCACTCCACTTTCAAAAAGGAAAATAAATTTCATTTTTATGTATTTTTATCAATAAACAGTATATTATCCGCATTTTCGAATTGAGTCAACAATTAGATTATTATAACAATTTATCTTTTTACTTGAAAATGAGGTAATAGGAGTCTATTTATATGAAACTTTTAACAATCTTAAAATGCCCATTTCACCAGAATCATAACGGCGGCTAATTTACTTTTTCTTCTTGTAATGACTCTATAAAAAGCTCGGTTATTTCCTTCTCAATGACTTCACTTGCCATTCTTTCACTATACATTAGACGTTGTAAATATGATTTCAATAAAGAAAAGCATAAGCATCTCAAATTGAAATTGCACCGCCTATTATAATCCTCTGTAGAGACTTATTTCTATAAGAAACTATCCAAACTAGTAAATCAATAGTAAAGATGGTATTGTACAAGCTAGAAATTTAAAGTTAGGAGAGGGCAAAATGGATTCCTATGAAGTATCGACATTAAAAAAGGGCCTTTTGATTTTAGATGTATTACGTCAAAAGCATTCTCTTACATTAACTGAAATTATGGAAGAATTATCAATGAATAAGACATCCGTTTTTCGCATGCTTTATACGCTCGAAAAAATGAATTATGTCATTAAATATAATAAATACTATCAATTAAATCCGCATATCTTTAGGGATGAGCACTTATATTGGCACAAAGATATACAATGGACGTCTCTCGTGGCGCCATATCAATTAGCTCGCCAAGAAGAAATAACTACTTACATTGGTATTTTGGAAGATTGTGAGATGGTGATAAAAAATGTGATTAGAGAGCCTTTTGACCATCCTGCTTATCAAGCAATCGATACTCGGACACCTATGCATTCAAGCGCACTTGGAAAAGTAGTATTAGCTCATCTGTCAGCTAAAAAACAACGTGAAATATTAAATAGTATTGAACTTAATACATTTACAACAAAAACCTTCTATGATTATGGGCTGTTAATTCCTCATTTACAGGTCATTAAAGCACAGGGATATGCTGTTGATAATGAAGAAACAAATGTAGGTAAAATTTGTATCGCAGTTCCGATTTATGTGAATGAAGAAGTCTTCGGTGCGATTGCTTTGCACGGTTCGACAAATCAAATGAAGAAAACGGCCATTCGGTCATTTGCAAAAAAGTTAGAAGAGGCAAGCCAGCAATTAACGGAAGAAATCCATTACCTGTTAGCATAAAGGAAAATTTCAAGCTAAAAAGGTCTCCCACCTATATAGGTGATGAGATGAATGCAGTTTACGTTACTTTTCAGCGGGTGTCCAAACATCTGTATCCGTCGCTACGCTTTCGGTACAAAAAACATCCGCAGCAAGAAGTAAAACCTCCGGCGGATGTCACGGATTCCGAACGCAATTATGTCTAGGCATAATTGATTCGATCTTCTATTTGCAATTAAAATGCTTTTGTTTCTATATATGAAACTATACCGATGTATGTTGGTAAAATATTTTTTTTACTCTATTCTAATTACAGAAAACAGAGGAGGTAGGAATATGAAATTTCATACATTAAAAAAAACAAATATCAAGATTTCCGAAATTGGTCTGGGGACGAATGCTGTAGGTGGCCATAACTTATATGAAAACTTAAATGAACAAGACGGGACGGAGCTAGTCACAGCTGCACTTGACCTAGGGATAACTTTTTTTGATACAGCAGATATCTATGGAAAAGGGCGTTCAGAGGAACTTGTTGGCGAAGTATTAAAAAAATATTCTAGGGAAGATTTTGTTTTAGCGACAAAAGGCGGCAGACATTGGTTTGAGGATGGCTCTGTAAAAACAAATAATCATCCACAATATTTACGAAGTGCACTTGAAAATAGCTTGAGCCGGCTACAAATGGACTATGTTGACCTCTACTATTTACACTTCCCAGACAACGAGACCCCTCTTGCGGAGTCGATTGGGGAATTATCACGCTTAAAAGAAGAAGGAAAAATCGGAGCAATAGGCATTTCAAACGTAACATTAGATCAACTTGAAGAAGCTAATGTGCATAATGATATTTCAGTGTTACAATCACCGTACAATATGTTAAACCGATCTGCAGAACAAAAATTATTGCCATACTGTGTAAAAAATGATATTTCCTTTATTCCATACGGTCCACTTGCATATGGCCTACTTGGTGGTAAGTATACAAAAGACTTTAAATTGGGCGCTGGAGACTGGCGAATTTCGGATCCTTTATTCCAAGGTGAATTATTTGAACAAACATTACTAAAAATAGATGAGTTAAAAGAAATTGCAGAGGAAAAGCAAACGACCTTACCAAATCTAGCACTAGCTTGGTTATTAGCTCAAGATGGTATTGATGCAGTTATCCCAGGTGGAAAACATAAAAGCCAAGTGGCTACTAATGTGAAAGCAACCGATATCTTATTAACTAAAGAAAATTTAGAGAATATAGAAAGAATTTTAGCATAACGAAAAAATGCGAAAATGCTGTTATATCAACATTTTCGCATTTTTTTATTGAGGACGTTCTAAAGCAAATATTTCTCCAATTTTTGCATAATTCGAGCCAGCTAGTCTGCTAACTGCTTTTAATTTCCTTGGGTCAATACGCCCTTCATTATAAATAGTCTCATCTATATGAAATTGAACAACCTGACCAATGAACAAATCACCCGTCTGTTCGTCGCCATTCATCAAAGGAATTGTTTGTACTAAACGACATTCCATCCGAACCTTTGCCTCTTGAATACCTGGTACAGATATTAGCTCACTATCGGTTAATGTAAATTGAGCTCTATCAATTTCACTTTCACTTACGGGTAATGAAGCTGCCGTTTCATTCACCTGCTTAACATTATCCTCATCTACAATATGCACAACAAATTGTTGCTGATAAAGAATATGTCGAGCGGTATCTTTTAAGCGCCCTTGTGGTCTTTGAATGGCTAGAGAAATCATCGGTGGATTTGATGATATAATGTTAAAGAAACTAAAAGGTGCGCCGTTGATGACTCCTTGCTCTGATTTCGTCGTGACAAAGGAAATTGGTCTCGGAATAATACTGCCAATTAATAATTTATAGTTTTCACGCTCAGTATTTTTTGTAGGATCAATCGAAATCAAACAACTCATCCTCCTTAATCAAGCACACGCACTTCAATCGGAATTAATGTTCTTTCTAATTGTTCACGATGCTGTTCGTATTGAGCTGGTAACATTAATTGACTACCCATTGTTTCAGGTGTTTCATCATGAGCGAATCCAGGTGGATCTGTCGCAATTTCAAATAAAATCTCACCAGGTTCACGGAAATAAATCGCATTAAAATAATTTCGATCCTTCACTTCAGTTACATGTTGTCCATGATTCATTACATACTCTTGCCATTCTAGGTGATCCGCATTATCTTGGGCTCTCCAAGCAATATGATGCACTGTTCCAACTCCCATTTGGCCGCGTATACCAGGAACTACTTTTAAGTCTACTGTATTGCCAATATCAGCACTGGATTTGAAACGAGTATACTCACCTTCCGTTGCTACTTTCTCAAGACCCATGACTTCAGTTAAGACTTTTGCTGTTTCCTCAGGGTGACTCGAATACAATGTTGCACCGCCAAATCCTTTAATCGCAACCTCAGGAGTTACTTCACCAAATGTCCATTCATTTAATTCACCTTCCGCACGTGCCACTAATTCAATATGAAGTCCGTGTGGATCATCAAATTGTATGACTTGTTCACCAAAGCGTTCAGCTTTTTGGAATGGAATAGCGAATTTCGCAAGACGATTAATCCAAAAAGGTAGTGCTCCCTCTGGTACAACATAAGTAGTTACACCAACTTGGCCATCACCAATGCGGCCTTGATAAGCATCTGCCCACGGGAAGAATGTAATAATTGTCCCCGGTTTACCACCTTTGTTCCCGAAGTAAAGATGATATGTGCCTGGGTCATCGAAATTTACTGTTTGTTTAACTAAACGTAAACCTAACACACCAGCATAAAAATCAATATTTTCTTGTGGATGCCCTACAATCGCTGTGATATGGTGAATACCCGCAGTATGTTTTTTCATGTTAACAGTCCCTTTCATGATAAATATATTGTTCACCTATACTTTATCCAATAACGTTCTACCTCAATCTATCAATATGCCTCGGCATAATTGCGTCCGAAAGCAAAACGTCAGCAACAGCACGAAGTTGGTCACTCAGTCGTTGCCACAGGACGTGGCGTTCTTAGGCTGAGTTCCTCTATTTCAGTGGGTGTTTTGACACCCGCTGAAATAAGTTAAACATGATTAACGAATTGTATATAAAGCTTTTGACCAAGGAATTAATTGATCTAACATTTGGTTAACTGAATCTGTTTGTACTTCTTTTGGTTTAAAATCAGTACCATTTTCAAAGTCTGTGAATAGTGACAATGCTGGATGTACACGGACATCTGCAATTAAAAGCTCACCCATAATACCACGTAAATGTTCAGCCGCACGTGCACCACCTACAGAACCATACGATACAATACCTGCAGCTTTGTTATTCCATTCTACACGTAAATAATCTAGTGCATTTTTTAAAGCACCTGTAATAGAGTGATTATACTCTTGTACGATAAATACAAATCCATCTTGTTTTGCAACAATTTCTGACCAAGCTTGAGCGCCTGAAGCGTCTTGCCCTGGTTCACCTAGTAAAGGTAATTTGTAATCAGCGATATCAATAATTGTATAGTTTGCATCCCCTCGTTGATCTGCGATTTCTTTTACCCATTGTGCTACTTGTGGACTTACACGACCTTCACGTGTTGATCCAATAATAATCCCGATATTTAATTCTGCCATTGTTTTTTCCTCCTCTTTTTTTGAAGCAAATAATTTATTTAAAAAACCCATTATGATTACCTCCTTATGATGAAAAGTAAAGCTTTACTTTCTATATGGATCAAAAGGTTCGAATTCATTTATCTTGAATTTATTTATCTTGAATTCGAGATAATAATAACACGATGGTTTCATTTACGTCAACATGTTTGTTTAAATATTTAAAAAAGCAGAGCTGTTAACACTCTGCTTCAGCTTGTAGACCAAAGGATAAATATAAAATAATGCGTATCAATAAACAAAGGTTGATTTTCACTCCGAGTAGGCGCTTTCCGCGGGCTTGGCTTCAAAATGAATATCAGTATCTTTCGCTTAAATCAACATACAAAAAGTAGCTACAGTTGACCCTAGCTTTTTCCTAAATACTCATGAACCCGTGATTTTAGATAGCTATATTGAATATCGTTCGTATCTTGGAAAGCCTCTTCCCTACTAGAACGAACATCCTGATAGTCGAGATTGTACGAAAATTGTTCTTGTGTAAAATCCTTTCTGACCCCACCGAGAATATTATAAAAATGCCAGCCTTCATCAAGCCACGTTTTATAAATTTCGCCTCCCAGGATATCATTTACAACTAATGCAGTGACTCCGCATTGGCCTTTTGCAGGATTATTTAAGCTCCATTTTGAGCTAGATTGAATGGACCAGGATTTTTTAAAAGCTGTTAACAAATCATTTTCTGTAGACATTCCTCAACGTCCTTTTCTACTATAGTTTTAATATGGTATGTCATCGATTTTAATAGGCGTTGTTCTACCTAAAACCCAATCATCTTTGATTGCACCATAAACGATACTATCTGTCACAGTACCATCAACATTTTCCCAAGCATTTCTTAAATAGCCCTCTTTTACAAAACCAGCTTTCACAAAACATTTCCTCATTTGCATATTATCAACTCTCGTATAACCTTCGATACGAATCTTATCTTTTTCTCCAAATAGGTAATCTTGTAACCAAAGGAGGGTTTTTACACCGTATCCTTTTCCTCTATAACGCATATCTAAACGGATATCGAATAACGGGATCGTATCACTTATGTCATGAATGATAATAATCCCGACCTTTTTTTCATTATCAACTATCCAATGTGTTTCGCGATCGCTGTGATAATATCCTTCTGTATATGCTTTTCGCACGGATTCCTCTTTTAAATGTTGATCAGTATGATACATCCACTTGTTTTGAGTTAACAAAGCTACTAAATCTTCAATTTCATGTCCTAATAGTTTATATTCCATTTATATTATCCTCCAATGAATAATAATGAACACCACCATACGTAGAGTTCCGTTCCACTAGGTGCTTTGGCCGGAAGAAAGCATACCTCTACTGAAGCCTAGATTCTACTAACCATACTTTAACAAGTGCTGTTAGGATGTGCAAAAGGTATTGGCATAAATTTTACATTTCTTCTATAAGATTTAAGTAGGTCATCATGCAGGATATGTGATCGAATATTTCATCATTACCTCTCGAAAGTATTCACAACAAAAATATATACTTGAAAGAAGTATATATTTTTGTTAAATTTAACCTATGGATAGAACAAGTTTAATAAAAGGTCATTTAGAAATGTGTGTATTGTCTATTTTGTCTAAGAAAAAAAGTTATGGCTATGAAATTATGAAAGAGTTAGAAAAACACAATTTGAAATTGAAGGGAGTAGGCAGCATTTATCCCATCTTGACTAAGTTAAAAGATCAAGAATGGGTTGATACTTACCGTGAAATGACAGACAACGGAAAAGTCAGAGTTTATTATGAAATCAATGAAAAAGGAAAAGTTTATCTTCAAAAAAAAATCAATGAATGGTTGGAGTTGCAACAAGACATAAAATCCCTACTTCAAAGCGGTCTGAAAGGAGAACTTATTGAATGAGTATGGAATTAAGTTTAGTAGAAAAACAATATGTAACCGAAGTTCTAACTGAGTTAAAACAGTATCGTATTAGCTCAAAAGAAAGAAAGAATATAAAGCAACAGCTTTTAGAGCATATCCAAGAATCTCGTGACAATGGAATTGATAGTATAAATGATCTGGGAGATACTACGACATTTATTAAAGATTTTTTAGAGATTAAAGGTATAGATCTTCATTCGGAAATAAAACAAATGCGGAAAAGTCGACCTGGAATATCAATAGTTCTTGGGTTTTGTACTTTTATTATTGCCTATCTTGCTTGTCAGCTACTACTATCGATGTTTTTAACAGATTCCTTTAATCCGCAAAAGACTATGGCAACATTCCATTATAATATTGTTTATCAGATTTCTGATGTTGCTTGGTGGAACTTCTTGCTAATTTCAATCAGTATTTCTACGTCCTCTTTAATATCTTTACTTGCAATAAAAATTTTTGGAGGAAATAGGTGAAATAACAATGAAAAAAAAACCAATATATAAAGCTATATTAGTTTGTTTCTTAGTAATTCCACTTTATCTATTTCAACTAGTCTCACAAATCTCCACAGAAGCCGCAGAACAAGATGTTAAGAGTACTATAGATAAGTATGTTGAAAACTTTTTAGAAGAGCAGCGAATTCCAGGGGCATCTATTGCAATTGTTCATAAAAATGATATCTTTTATTCAAAATCATGGGGTGTAACAGGAGAATCCGAAGAAAAGGTAACTGCTGAAACTCCATTTGTAGTCGGCTCAATTAGTAAATCACTAACAGGCTTAGCCATCATGAGATTACTTGATGCAGGCATTATTCAATTAGATGATCCAGTTCAAAAGTACATGCCTTGGTTTACCCTGAAAGACAAACAAGCCGCTTCTCAAATAACGATTAAACATTTACTTACGCAAACAAGTGGGATAAGCACTTATTCTGGCTTAGCTATATCAGACAAGGAATCTAAAGATTTAAGTGCTATAAAGGACAATGTAGAAAGTTTATCGAATGTGGAGCTGACTGCTGCTCCTGGGGAAAAACATCAATATAGTAATGCTAACTTTTCTATTCTTGGAGCTCTCATCGAAGAGGTTACCAAACAACCATTTTCTAAATATATGGAGGAACAAGTTTTTTCTCCATTAGGGATGAAAAATGCAGCCGCTAATAGTAGCATAGCCTATGAAAAAGGATACTTAGCCGGCTATCAATCATGGCTTGGTCACCCTGTTAAAAGTGCAGTCGCGTTTGATAATGGAGGGACACCCTATGGATATATAACGGCAAGTGCAACAGATATGGTGCAGTATATTAAACTACTTAGTCGCCATGAGCATAACAATTTTTTAAGTAAAAATGCGATGAATCTTTATATATCACCGTTTGTTCAAACTAGTAAATATCGATACTACGGCCTTGGTGTACGAATCTCGTATCCAGAATCCAAAGAAGAAATGATATGGCATTCTGGTTCAAATCCTGACGCACGCTCAGAAGTATTTTATCTACCAGAAACCGATTGGGGCGGGGTAATTCTCACGAACAAAAGTCATATATTAGAGGAAAAGTCACTTCTTTACTTGAAAGAAGGGATTATCAATATTTTAAATGGCAAAGAGCCCGTTGACGCTCCTAAATATACACCTACATCTCAAGTTATAACAATCGCAATTTTATGCTTACTTTTTGTGCTGTTTATTTATCTTCTACTAAAAGTTAAAGCTAAAAATGTGAACAACAGAGGCGTGTTGAGTATATTCGGTCTTATACTTTTAGTTTTGGCCATTATCTCCATTCCATTATTAAGCTATAATACAGGAACACCTTGGCACACTATTAGATATTTTGCCCCTGATATTGCATTTTTGGTCATAGCACTAGTTACCCTTTTAACATTGAATGGCTTATTATCTATATATATTTCATTTAAACGACGACAAAAAAGACAACTTCTCTAAGTAGGAGTTGTCTTTTGTATGCTTGTATGACCACGGAAAAAGCTTCGATTATTCATTGCCTTGACCGTAGCCTGCTTCCGAGGCCATAGCGTCTGCTTTTGTAACATGTACCGTACCAAATGGATGGTTAGGAGGAGCGTATATTGAATAAAGCTTTAGTGGTATATTTCCTGTATTTGTGACGTTATGCCATGTTCCTGCAGGCACTACTACAGCGTAATTTTCATAGACTTTTCTTTCATAATTTAAATTGTTTTGACTAGGGCCCATTTGAGCAAAACCCTCACCCTGTTCAATATATAAAATTTGATCCACATTTGGGTGTACTTCCAAACCGATATTATCACCAACATTAATACTCATTAACGTAATTTGTGAATTCTTTCCCGTCCACAGAGTAGTACGATACGTATCGTTTTGTTTAGCTGCATCTTTAAGATTGATGACAAGTGGCTTGGGCCCATAATCTTTTAATACAATACTTTCGCCATTGGAAAAATGAGAAGGCTCAGCCCTGTTCGCGTACCCCGTCTGATAAGGAGGTGTCCAATAAACTAGCTGATCTCCATAGTTATACATAGGCATGTTTCCGTAATAAGGAATGTAGTACATTTTCTCAATCCCCTCACACATTATAAGGTTATCCTATGCAACTTGTTCCAGAAATGTACGTAAACGCATTTCCATCCTATTGTACGGCTTAGAATTTTTTTTACTCAAAGGTATCCTCATCTTCAGCATACTCCAAAATATCTCCTGGTTGGCAATGCAAGACTTTACAAATTGCATTTAACGTGGAAAAACGTATCGCCTTTACCTTTCCCGTTTTTAAATTCGATAAATTGACAATCGATATATCTACTGCTTCTGCAAGCTCACTTAATTGCATTTTTCTATCAGCTAATACTCGATCCAATCTTACGATAATCGTCAATTTCTTCACTTCCTATACTGTTGCATCATACTCTTCTTGTAAAAAAGAGCCATATCTAAATATCCTACCAATTGTCCAAACTATAAAACTGCATAGTAGTATGCGCCAATTCATATCAAAAAATTTAAAAGAAACGGATTGAATCCATTCAATATTGTCTAATTCATTATTGTTTAAAAACATATGTACTACCGTAGAAATCAAGTATGCTTGAACCGTATTACTTAAAAAACTTAAAATGAATAAACTGCATGCTATTAGCTCTATTCTTTTACTATTTCTAAGAGTAAAGACATCCCCAACAATGACTGATCTAACAAATTTCCATAATAAAACAAAAATTGTCATCACAATCAAAGTAAAGATCATCGAGAGTAAAATTAAAACGATTGTTTCACTTTTATCATAAACAAAATTGCTCATTATATCTTTATTTAAAAAAACAGTTATTCCATTAAATTTAAAAGAAATATCAATATTAGAATCTAAAACTAGTTTACTTACTTTCTCTCCAGAGACAGTTAAAGCTACAACTAATAAACCAAAGAGTAATAAGATACATGATGCTACGATTACTAAAGTAGCTATTAATACTATATTTAATATTCTCAAGCTCATTTTCATATTACGAATTGCTAACGATTGATCCATAACGGCTTCTAACACCCCTTATTATTTTTTTATTTATATTCCTTTCCCCAATTATTAAAGGATATAGTATATATTATAAGCTGATTTCAGTTTCATGAACTATTTTTTAAATTCGACTTTTTCTCTAATAAAGGACATACTAACAAGTGTAGATTTATCATAAACGAACATTCCAAAAAGTATATAAAATGTCTAGAGCTTGATATAGTATGTATTTAGGAAAAAACAATTTGGTGGTGATATATATGAAGAAGTTCATGATGGATTTTTTAATGATTACGATCGGGGCGTTGCTTTTTGCACTGGCAGTAAACTTATTTGTTATACCGAATGATTTAGGTGAAGGTGGCGTTACAGGTTTAACAATCATTGCCTATTACTTATTTGGATGGTCGCCAAGTATTGTGAGCTTTTTGCTAAACGCAGCTTTATTAGTAGTTGGCTATAAATTTTTAAGTAGGCAAACGACTATTTATACGATTATTGCAGTATCCCTCCATTCACTGTTTTTACATTTAACAGAATCGTGGTCGATTTCTTCGAATGAAATTATTGTGAACGCTATTTTTGGCGGGGTGTTTGCTGGAGTTGGTATAGGCTTAATTATAAGAGTTGGTGGAACAACAGCAGGTTCAACAATTTTAGCTAGAATGACGAACAAATATCTAGGCTGGAGTATTAGTTACGGTTTATTGTTTTTTGATTTAATAGTTGCTTTTTCATCTTACTTTATTATCGGAGCAGAAGCATTAATGCTTACTGTTATTATGCTTTATGTCGGAACAAAGGTAATGGAGTTTGTTATTGAAGGTGTAAATCCGAAAAAGGCAGTTACGATTATTTCGAAAAAGCCAGAGGAGATTGCCAGTCATGTGAATGGTTTTATGAACCGAGGCGTGACAGTTCTATCAGGCCATGGCTATTACACGAAGGAACAAAAAGAGATTCTGTATATTGTTATTAGTAAACAGGAAGTTGTAAAGCTGAAGAAAATCGTCAAAGAAATAGACAAGGATGCTTTTATTGCTATTCATGATGTACGAGATGTTTTTGGACATGGATTTATTGAATTATCTAAAGCTTAATAAGACAACTGAGAAAACACCTCTTGTTGAAAATGGGATGATCCCACATCAACATACAGGTGTTTTTTTATTGAACGTTTAGCTACTTCAATGATCCCCATTTCTTCTAACCTGTAAGGAAATTTCAATAATCCTATCTAAAAGTTTTGTATAGGTAATTCCTGCCGACGATGCGCTTTTTGGGAGTAAGCTGTTCTTTGTCATCCCTGGTAATGTGTTAACCTCCATGACATATGGGATTCCATCCTTAATCATCATATCGATTCTGGCGTAAACATCACACTTTAATGCTCTATAGCAAGCCTTTGCTGCCTCGGTAACTCGTTCATATACGGCAGGTGGAAGCTCTACAATTTCCTCTATCGTAGCGGCATCCTCATATTTCGCCTTATAGTCAAAGAACTGCGCTGTATGTTGAATCGAAATAATCGGTAATAGCTCCCCGTCCAAAATGGAGCATGTTATTTCTTCACCTTCTATATATTTTTCAATAATGATTTCAGCATCCCATTTGAATACTTCCTCAATGGAAGTAAGTAAAGAATTTTTATCGTAAACTATTTTCACCCCTACACTGGAGCCACCCGAATTAGGCTTAACTACGAACGGATAGCCTATCTTATCTAATTCATCGAACTGAAGCTCCTCGATATTCGAAAGATGGCGCCAATCCGGTGTTTCAATGCCTTCATAACGTAGAATTTTTTTCGAAATGTTTTTATCCATACACATACTGCTTGAAAGTATTCCACTCCCCGTATACTTAACGCCCATAGCCTCTAGTGCACCTTGAATCGTGCCATCCTCTCCAAATTTACCATGTAGTGCTAATAAAGCAATATCAATATCTCTCACCTTTTCAATAAGCTCCGATGTGTTATGTTCATTTAGTTTAATAGCAACCACTTCGTATTTACTCTTATCTATATGAGCGATCATTTCTTCTCCTGTCATAATAGAGATCTGCTTCTCCGAGGAAATGCCCCCCATAATAACGCCGATTTTCATCTATTCAACTCCCTATTTCATTTTTTAAAGTATCACCAATAATCCTAATACCACGCACAATATCCTCTTCTTTTAGCCGAGAAAACCCTAATCGAAATGTGTTACTGCCCTCACCATTGCAGTAAAAAACGTCACCAGGATAAAAAACAACTCTCCTTTGATAACACTTCTTCAATATTGTACGAGCATCTATTCCTTCTTCTAACTCAATAAAAAGATGAAGTCCACCATCACCCGTCATTCTTTTAAAAGGAATGTATTGGTGGCAAGCTTGACGAGCTAATTCATACTTTTTCTTATATACAAACTTAGCTTTTTTTAAATATTTTTCAAAATAACCATCCTGTAAATATTGATAAAGCACAGCCTGATCTAGTGTCGATGTATGAATAGTACGTGCTCTTTTCATACTTTCTAAACAGTAGATAAGTTCCTTATCAGCTAATATCCACCCGACACGTAAGCCTGGAAAAAGAATTTTAGAAAAGCTACTAATATAAATAACATTGTTGCCCTCACCGATAAAAGTCATTAGCGGTGCTAAATGCGAGCCTGAATAACGTAATTCCTCATTAAAACCATCCTCCACAATTGGAATTTGATATTGTGAAAAAAGCCTAATAATTTCAGCTCTTTTTTCAGAGGATGTCACAATACCTGTCGGATTATGATAGGACGGGATTAAATAAGCAAAATCAAATTCCTTTTCCGATAAGCTTTTCTTAACTTGTTCAATATCGATACCGTCATCCTTCATGTCGATTCCGTGTATGTCAAATCCATGTAGACGAAAAAGCTTTAATGCCGCATGGTGAGTAGGGTTTTCGCAAATAACACGTCCGGATTTTTTCGCTAAGGAAGATAATAAAATATCTAAGCCCTCGGTAAAGCCATTCGTAATCAAAATATCCTTATTGGAAATATCTACACCCTTCATTTCCATATAGTGAAGAAGGTACTCGATTAAAGGTTTATAGCCCTTTGCATACCCGTAATTCAAAACGATATCTCCTTCAAGGGACATCCGAGTCAGAAAAGCTCTTTTAAAATTTTCAACATCAAAAAGCTTCTCATCGGGAGAAACACTATTGAAGGAAATCATTCCTTTTTCCCAATGAATATCTTGCTTCATTAAATCTAGCTCATCAGCTAACAAGGTAACGTTATTCAGTCTCTCCTTCCAATTAAATTCGACAGATGCAGCTTTCAACGTTTCGACTTTCCCTACAAAATTACCTTTTCCTTTCACTGCATAGATCATGCCCTCTTGCTCTAAATCTGCATATGCATTTAGTACCGTATTTCTACTAATCGATAATAATTTACTAAGTTCACGGGTAGATGGAAGCTTTTGATGCTCCAGCAAGTGTCCCTTCATAATCATTTCTTTTAAATAGTCTTTTAATTGACTATAAACCGGACGATTACCTATAAGCTTAAAATCATTAAACACTTCCTTGACCCCCTTGCTTTATTTTTACATAACTGTTTCTAACTCAAAAGGTCCACAGTATAGGGATTTTCCCTTCCTTGTGGTATGGTCCGATTCAAAAAATGCAACCCTTCAAAACGAAGAATTGCACCTATAAAAGACTAATAAAAATACATTTTGAAGTCCTTTCTATCAGCTCGTTCTTTAAGAACTATCGTATTTATTTCTAGGAATAATTAAAAAAGGGCTAGCCTCTCTTACCTCCTCCTATTCCTTTTTAAATAAACCTACTAAAAATCCTTCTAGACCAAAATATTGGTGTTCATCAGATAGGGCTTTCATTTTCCGTATTTCTATTTCCTCTAATGATTGAAATATTTCTTTCAGTTGATGTTCGGTATATCCTAATCCGCCTTCTAAGCTACGTTTTATATATACTTCTTCATCCGAGATGGCTGAACCACCATATGTACCATGTTCCTCAAATGAGCATAAAGCAAAGTAACCATTGGGCTTTAATAGTGTATGAATCAATTCAATATACGTCACACGACGATGAGGTGCTATATGATGAAAACAACCTGAATCATAAATAAAATCAAAGCTCTCTTCTTGTAGATTCAGTTCAAAAATATTAGCGCAAATAAAATCTACATTTACGTCTGCTTCTTCAACCCTTTTTTGCGCCCACTGCAATGCATGATCCGATAAGTCGACACCAACAACTGAACAGCCTTGTTTTGCTAAGTAAATAGCATTTCGTCCTGCACCACAACCTAACTCTAAAACACTATTTGGTCGAATCATCTTTTTTTCAAAATAGCTTACTAGATTTTCATCAGGTTTATTAACGAAAAAAGGTACCTTTTTAAATGTTTGATCATAAAACCCATTCCAAAACCCTTGCGGTTCGCGTAATAAATTATCTAATACTCTTAGCAATTGTTCATTTGATTTGATTTGCATTTTACGCCTCCATTTTGCTTCTATTCAAAAACTAAATATTCTATATTTTCATTATATGGGATAACTCTCCAAGGATGTTAGCCATCTTCCTTCCGAATATAGATAACTATCTCTCCTTCTATTAGTTTTGACACTTCCTATGTTCAGTGAAATACAAAATGTTACACTTGAAATGGCTAGTATTTATCAGGCTGCTTATCGTAATGGCTACACCGTACGTCAACAAAAACATAAGGACTACGGCTTAAGCCCATAATTATTTCCACTGTCTGCTCGTAAGGGAGCCACTCATATGGTTCCTGCATATAAAGGAAGGAGTTATCGAATGAACTTAAATCTCAAAGCATTGTTTTCTACTTACCGTCATTATCGAACAAAGCCAACTGAGTTAATGTATGACTTTTTTTATTTCTACCATCGACAAGCAAATGAATGGTTTTCTGTTTCAAAGCAAGAGATTTCACAGCGTGACTACCAATGGCTCACCGTTTTTTATACGGAGATCACTTCCACAATATCTCAACCATCAGAAATCTGGTATGAATTTTTATATTTGAACGGTGACATACCATCTAAATTATCATTTAGCAAAGCTCGCGTTATTCAGCTCATCTTTTTAAATGATAATCCTCCTGCTGAAGAGTTAAAAGAAGCTACCTTAAACTTTTTCCAGCAAGATACGGTAGTACTTCAGGTTGCCACAAACCGCTTTCTATTAATTGAGGCGATGGATCATTCGATTAATAAAAAGGAAGATTTCATCGCACTTATTCGTACAATTGAAACAGATTTTTTCGTTCAAATTCATTTGTATCAAGGCGAAACTTATGAAATAAATAAGCAATTCCCAAGTAAGTTCCAGCGGGAAGCTCAATGGTTTGAGGAATGCTTACATTATAAAAATGCTGAACAATTTTATTCATTTGAAACGATTTTTCCTATTTTATTAATGCAACAAATGCCTGCTTCCATATTGCAATTTATAGAAGAACAAATTTTAATACCTTTGCAGTCTGATATGGAGTTACTTGATACAGTCAGGACATTTTACGAATGTGGGTTAAATATTTCTTTGACATCAAAGAAACTACATATTCATCGTAATACGCTTAATTACCGTTTAGCAAAATTTCAAGAAACAACAAATATTTCTACAAAAAATCTAGACGGTGCTATACTCGTCTATATCGCTAGCTTTCTCCGATCAAAATTACAAAATGCACAAAAATAATAACTGAAAATTATGCATTTTAAATATTTAGTTTTCCCCTACACTTTTATACACTAAAAAAAACACACAAAGGGGCTTATAAACATGGAAAAAATCATACTTAAAAATATTATTAAAACATATGATGGCGGTGTAACAGCTGTATCTGACTTTAATTTAACAATTCAAGATCGAGAGTTTATTGCACTTGTCGGGCCTTCAGGTTGTGGGAAATCGACAACATTACGAATGATTGCCGGCTTAGAGGAAATTTCGTCTGGAGAATTTTTAATAGATGGCAAGAAAATGAACAATGTACCTTCTAAGGATCGAGATATTGCGATGGTTTTCCAAAACTACGCACTATATCCACATATGACTGTATACGATAATATGGCATTTGGCTTAAAGCTTCGCAAGTTTTCTAAGCAGGAAATAAAAGAGCGTGTCCACAATGCAGCTGCAATTCTCGATTTAGAAAAGTATTTAGATCGCAAGCCGAAAGCTCTATCAGGTGGCCAGCGTCAACGTGTGGCACTCGGTCGAGCCATTGTCCGCGATGCAAATATTTTCTTAATGGATGAGCCTCTATCCAATTTAGATGCAAAGCTTCGCGTACAAATGCGCGCTGAAATAACAAAGCTTCACCAACGATTAAAAACGACTACTATTTATGTAACACACGATCAAACAGAAGCGATGACAATGGCCACTCGTCTCGTTGTAATGAAGGATGGTATAGTTCAACAAATCGGGACACCTGAAGAAGTATATGGAACACCAGAGAACAAATTTGTTGGTGGTTTTATCGGCTCACCATCCATGAACTTCTTTAAAGGAGTATTCCAAGAAAACGGGATTCAGATTGCTGATATTACACTAACTATTCCAGCAGAAAAAAGTAAATTATTAAAAGAACGAGGTTATTTACAAAAAGAACTGTTTCTTGGCATTCGACCAGAGCATATTTATGAAAAATCTTCTGTAAATCCCGAACCGTTCTTCACAGCTGTTGACGCGAATATTGAAGTATCAGAATTAACAGGTGCTGAGCTGATGTTACATGCCCAATTAAATGGTCAGCCTTATATCGCGCGGGTGAACTCTGATACAAAAATTACACAAGGTCAAGTCGCGCATCTACTATTTGACATGTCACGCGTTCATTTCTTTGACTTAGAAACAGAGCAACGCATTCGCTAAAGTAAAGTCTCGGTAGATATCACGGGATCGGAAAGGCGTTCAAATGGGATGTTAGCCTAAAATCATCGCATCTATGCGATAACGGCTAACTTTCCTACATCGATAAAAATAGTTCAGGGCAGTACCGAAATGACCGATTTCGTGTCGACCCTTTTGTTGCTGCCGCTACGTTAGCACCGTGCTTTCGCACAAAAAACATCTGCAGGCCTACGCACAGTATACTCCTTCCCTTCCTAGGGAAACCTACGTTATCCTTTAAAAATAGAAAAAGGCAGTAAACAAACACTCATTTGTTTACTGCCTTTTATTATTTTATCGCTGCTCCGTAAAGACCCGCTTCACCTTTATGAATGCTGCTTTCAATGATTTGTTCTTTCCCTGCAAAAGGTGTTCCTACAAAACGCTGCTGAATCGCTTCTTTAATATAGTCAATGATTTTAGGATGATGATTAAAAAAGCCTCCTCCTAAAACGATACAATGTGGATCAAGCAGTAATATTATTTGCTGCAACTGTTTCTCTACCGATTGGACTAATGGCTCCAAAATCTTATCGACGATAGAATTCCCATTATAGTAAAGTTCCATCATATCCTTCAATACTATCTCCGAATCACCGAGTAGCTTTCTCCCTAATGTTTCAATTGCCGGGCCAGCAACACTCTCTTCTAGTGTAGTTCCGTCATTATCGACAATACTAAAGCCAATTTCTCCAGCTAGTCCGGTTCCCCTTAAAAATTCACTATTAACAACCGTACAGCAAGAAATACCGGTGCTTAATGTAACATAGACCATTGTTTCTTTGGAGAACTTTCTAGCTCGATATTCTCCCCATGTTGCTATATACACATCGTTGTCCATTTTAATATGAGCATGTGGAAACACTTCAGTTAAACGCATACAAATCGGAAAGTTCTCCCAAGGTATATTATTTTGATAAACCGCGATACCTTGTTCAATATCAACGATACCAGGCACACCAATAGATACCTTTGAAATTTCTTTAAACGTAATTTCCTTGTCTGCACATAGCTTTGCAAAGCTATCAATCAAACAAGCAAATAAAGTTTCTCGATTTGTGTTATCACTAGCCACTTCTTTTGTGCTCAATAATTGCTGATTTATATCGAACAAAGCCACGGCTAATTTTGTTCCACCTACGTCTGCTGCTAAAATGTAACTCATTTTTTCACCGCCAATTTTCTTATCCCGCATTAACTACCAGTAGTGTCCTTATTGATTCGGGACAACAGGATGTTCATTTCACAGTAACTTTTACCTCTTTATTATTTACTGAGTGAAGTGTTTCATTTTTTAAAGGCTTACGACTTGCGTTAAATTACGTGGTTTATCAGGATCATAGCCTTTGCATATTGCACGTTGATACGCTAACAATTGGAAATATGGAACTACTTCAACAAGGCGATTCAAGTCATCTATTTCTTCTGAAAGTCTAATGATTAAATCTGCTTCCAAGTCTGCTGAAGCTATACCAATTACACCAACAAAACCACCAAGCTTTTGAATATCCTTTATTAATGCTTGATCGAAGTCCTTCGTTTCTTTTTGTGTAAATAAAATAACGACAGTCTCTTTATCTACAATAGAAATTGGACCGTGGCGGAATTCTAAATTCGAATAGCTTTCACATTCTGTTTGTGTCATTTCCTTTAGCTTTAATGTCGCTTCTTTAGCTAATCCGTTATAAGCACCTGACCCTAAAAAGATAAAACGTTTTTTCGTTAAATCCTCTGTCACTTGCTTTAACTGCTCTCCATTGCCTAATGCTATTTTAACAAGTGCAGGAATTTTTTCTAATTGGTTCATCCATTCAACACGTTGACTAATCTTTGCCGCGTATAGTTGAAGAGCATATAACATATTAGAAAATGATTGCGTCATGACCACACTTTTTTCTGAAATATCGTTTAAGGCAATCACTTCATCTGCTACTTCAGCCATTGGTGTATCACCATTACACGTAACTGCCATTGTACGTATATTCTCTGCTCCGTTCAAATGCTCCAATGCCATAATAATTTCAGAAGTTGTTCCTGAGCGTGAAATACCGATAATATTATACTTTTTATTTGATAGAATGTGAGTATCCGTGTGTAAAAATAGCTCAGATGCTGGGACTGCTACTGCTACTTCTCCTGTTGCCGATTGGTAATAACGTGCAGCTGCGATTGCTAAATAATATGAGGTCCCACATCCTGTGAAAAGAGCTATGTCTACAGCCTCTTCATTGAACGTAAGCGACTGAACAATCTCTTTTGTTTTACCTAATTGTTGAGCTTGTTTCATAATCTCATTATACGTGTGCATAAATAAAACCCCTATCTCTCTTTAATTTTAGTTATTTGTAGCTCTTTTATGAGACTTTGAACAGTCTCCTTTTGTACTTTCGCAATTTCTTTTTCACCTGCATTTGCAGAGCCACATGCAACGGCCCATTTATATGCCTCCGTACAGTCCACACCTTCTGAAAGCTTATAGACAAGGCCTCCTAAAAACGCATCACCGCTACCCACTGTATTCATAACATTAATTTTCGGTGCATTTACTTGGTAAACCCCTAAACGATTAACAAATAAAGCCCCTTTTTCGCCCAACGAAAAACATACATGCTCAATTCCTAAATCCTGTATTTTTTCACCAGCTTGAATGAAGTCGTCTTGCGCTTTAACCTGTTTCCCGATTAATTGAACAATTTCATCCTCATTAGGTTTAATGATAAAAGGTATTGCTTCAACGCCTTGCTTCAAAGCTTCTCCGCTCGTATCGAGAGCAACCCGAACACCTTTTTGTTTTAATAATCGAATAATCATTCCATAAGCAGCCATTGGTATACCTTTAGGTAGACTTCCTGAAAGAACGAAATATTCAGAACAATTCGCTTGAGTTTTAATCCATTTCAGCATTTCTTGCCATTCATGCTCGTAAATCGTTGGTCCGTCTTCTAAAAGCTCGGTCATTTCCTTCGTTTGCTTATTTGAAACGGTTAGACAAATTCGACTTTCGCCCTCTATTTGAATAAACCCTGTTTGCATGTTTTCTTCCTTTAACAGTGCCTTTATTTTTTCCCCATTTAGTCCGCCAACGAAACCACCAATGAACGCTTCACCACCCAGCGTTTGAATGACACGCGCGACATTAATGCCTTTTCCTCCACCTTGCTGCAGCTTCTGCAATACTCGATTAGTCTTACCAAGCATTAAAGAACTCATTTCATATACTTGATCAATGGCTGCATTTAAAGTTATCGTCGTAATCATTTTTGCAGCATCACAATCTTCTGCTCTACTAACTCAATTAATGCCTCTCGTGCAGGAAGAAAATACTTTCTTGGATCATTTTCTGTCGGATTTTCTATAAAAAAGGCTCTTAATTGCTCGGCAAATAAATCTTTTAGCTCTGTTGAAAAATTCACTTTCGCAATACCGTAATTTAAAGATTTACGTACGCTTTCTTCTGGTACACCTGATGCACCGTGCATAACTAATGGCACATTTGTAGCACGATGAATTTCCTGCAGTAGTTCGAATTGTAGCTGTGGTTCTTGTTTATACTTACCGTGTGCTGTGCCAAAAGCTGGCGCGAACGATTGGATACCTGTTTCTTTCACAAAGCGTTCAGCTAGTTTAGGATCAGTGAAAAAGGCCATTTTCTCGTCAACTGTTACATCATCTTCTACACCACCAATTGTTCCAAGCTCTGCTTCGACAGGCACATGAATTGCACTTGCAGCCTCTACAACTCTTTTCACAAGATTTATATTTTCCTCAAAGGGTAACGTAGAACCATCAATCATCACCGACGTATAGCCCGCTCGTAAACATTCCATTACAACTTTATAGGACTCACCGTGATCCAAATGTAGGGCTACTGGTACTTTTGCTTGCTCAGCAGCTGTTTTAGCAAGCGCCATCATATAATGCATTTCTACATATTTATAAGTGCTTGAAGTCGTTTGTAAAATAACAGGTGCACCTACCTTCTCTGCTCCTGCAATAACCGCTTTAATAATTTCCAAATTGTGCGCTCCGAACGCACCAATTGCATAATTATTTCTATAAGCGTCTTTTAACATTTCATTCGTCGTCACTAATGGCATAATCGAGTTCCTCCCTCAATGGGTTGTTGGTATAATTTATAGTATAAAAATTCTGATAACTGATGAAGCATTATTAAAAAGCAATTATGTCAATGAGTTTAAGATGTCTATACAGTAGGAACTCATCGACAAAACAAATGGATGGATTTCCGTTCTGACTGAGCACTTTCCAGAGGTGTCCGATTAGCAGTTTGAGCCAAAAGGGTGTTGGTTACGAAGCCGCTATCACAGGACACGATACTTTTTAGCCTTTGCTCCTTTATAAGGTTTGTTGCAGGATCATCTCTGTGAATGCAAAGGAGTCGTTCAGTCTTGCACACCAATCAAACTTAGCATGATACTTATTTTTATAACGATAAACGGAACTCTTCACGTCTTGCGCGAAAGCAAAGTGTCAGAAGCAACATAAGCAGAAAAAGCACTCGACCCTCAGCAAGTAGTCACCAGAAGCAGAAATCGCCCACATTTAAAATGCCAACATGTACAAAAATTACTTTACCTTGGCCATTTTATTCTTTAACATTATGAAACTCATAGATCGTAACTATGAGTTTAGTTTAATTCTGTATAAAACCGGCAACGATCGCCTCTTACTATTGAAATGCAAAATTCGACTGGCTTTCCTGAAGTATCGAATGCAGTACGTTCTAGTAATAAAGCGGGTTTTCCTGCCTCCGTTTTCAACAAATGTGCCTCATCTTTACTAATAAGAACAGGCTCGAAAGCTTCTTTTGCTCTCACAACGATAATGTCAAAACGTTGTGCTAATAAGCTATACAAGGAAGAGGAACTAACCTCATGTAATATTTCACTATCCTTGATAATACTTTTTGGTAAAAATGATGATTCTAAAACAATTGGTTCATTATCTGCAAAACGTAAGCGCTTCATTTCAATGACTCGTTCATCTTCACCTAATTCAAGACTGTGTCTAACCTTTGTTGAAGGGAATACTTCCTGAATCTCAAGCACTTCATCTCTTGGATTTAAACCTTTTTCTTGAAGCACACGACTAAAACTATAAAAACCACCAAGCGATTGTTCAAACCTTGGCTTTGCAACAAAAGTTCCTTTCCCTTGAATACGGTATAGTTTCCCTTCTTGTACTAATTCTTCAATTGCTTTCTTTGCAGTATTTCGACTGACGCGAAACATCTCCATCAATTGATTTTCAGAATCAATTTTATCCTCCGGCTTCCACTCTCCCGATTGAATCTTAGCAGATAATCTTTGTTTCAATTGATGATATAGCGGGATTACACTAGCTTGATCTAACGGTTTCATCTCTACTCATCCTTCTCCTAGGTTTTGTTATCAATATATCATCTAATCAAAAAGATGCCTATCGATATATCAATTCTTTTCAAAGGCTAGATTCCCTAAGCAAAAGGTTTTCTCTATTTCCCCCTCAGCATTAAGCCAAATAACATCTGCATCTTTCCCTACAGCAAGAGAGCCTTTACGATTGGAAACTCCTAAATGAATTGCTTGATTTAGAGAAACAAGACGAACTTGTTCGATTAGTGAAAGTGTCAGCCACTCTTCTATGTTTTTTCTTGCTGTATTCATAGTCAAAACACTTCCTGCTAAGGAGCCTGTTTTACGTTGAATACAGCGATTATCAAACACTTCTACTTCTTCGCCACCTAATGTATAAATACCGTCTGGCATGCCCTTTGCACGCATACCATCAGTAATGACAAGCATGCGATTCAACCCTTTCATTTTACGAACCATCAACAGCAAATCTTTATGAAAATGTATATTGTCTGGAATCAGTTCAACATAGACATCATCTTCTAATAGCACTGCCCCTACAACACCTGGATCGCGATGATGAATGCCCCTCATTCCATTAAATAGATGGGTCGCATGTGTAATACCAGCTCTTATGGCACCGATAGTCATATCATAAGTAGCATCGGAGTGACCAATAGATGCAATCACATCTTTACTTTTCAATGCCCGAAGTAATTCAAAATTCACATCTTCCTCTGGTGCAAATGTGACCAAGCGAATTAATTGATTTGACTTGTCATATAAATCATTAAATTGCCTAGCATTTGGTTTTAAGATTGATTCCTCTGGCTGCGCTCCCTTTTTTAAGCGATTAATAAATGGGCCCTCCAGGTGAATTCCTAGCATTTCAGCTACCGCAGTAGGCTGTTCTTTGTTATAAAATGCAAGTGCTTCGATAGCAGCTTCAATTTCTGACATAGGACTTGTCGTCGTTGTTGCTAAAAAGGCGGTTACACCTTCACTAGCTAAATATTTTGCGATTTGTGCATAATTAGCAGGGACGCCATCCATAAAGTCATGCCCTAAAGCACCATGTACATGTATATCAATCATCCCAGGGATAATATAGCCTTGTTGCTGACAATCAATAATATTGTCGGCAGAAGTCAACGGAGGGCAATTGTTCATTTCATCAATTGCTGCAATATTCCCATCAACCATTTGTAAAAAACCATTCGTTAAAATGCTTTCTTCCATCACAATATTGGCATGAATGATCCATGTTTTATTCATGAAGTCACCCCTTCATTGGGATAATGTTCTGCTTTTATTTGTGCTTCAGCTTCCGTTTTCTTTTTGAAAATATGCGATGACATCCAAGATAAAAATAAAGCTGTTAAGCTAACGCCGAAAAACGGCAATAATCCTGGAATCCAACTAAAAATGCGATATAATATGGCCATCCCTACAATAGAGCCAATCATTTGAAGTGGATATGCTACGCTAAATAATATCGAAACAGCAAAGTAACGGATAGGTGGTAGCTCATAATGAGCGTATATTTGGAAAATATTCAATACCATAATGCAAAATAGACTACTAATCGTCACAAATAAGGTAAGCAATAGTAAACCTGTCACCCCATGAAACGATGAAATTATTTGGAAATTAATTGTTAAAAAGTAACCGATACTTAAAATGATAATGCCTATTTTATTCGATGAAATAAACTCTATTTTATATGTCTTCCAATATGTTTTGACAAGTAGTTTTAAATCGTCATCCCCTTGCAATCTTTTACGTAATGTTGTAAACATCGCAACAGTTGCGGGAGTAATCCCGAATAAAACAAGTCCAAGTAAGGTTAAGCCAATCCACATTAACTGTAACACTGCCAACAATGTTATTAACTCAACTGTCCAGTATAATTTCCCTTTCCATCCTTCAAATTTCATTTATTTTGCCTCCCTACACTAGAAATCCATGCACGACTAAAGTCGCCGCTATGTCTCATTCTTACCTCATATTAACTGGCAGTAAGGCATCCGCATAAAAAAGAATGAGTACGTTGAAGCACAACTGCCAGTAAATGTTCGATTAGTTCAAGACAATCGGTTGTTGTTCACACAAGCGTTGTTATAGGAAGTAGCGTTTTAGCCCGTGTTCTTTGTTACACTTTATTTTTTTGTACGGTCATATGCTGCTTGGGCGACTTTCATATATTTCTCTAAGCCCATCTTCTCAATTGTTTTTTTATAGTCATCCCATTTGTCGAAGCTTGCCTTACCTGTAATAAAGCTTGCTGTCATTTCATCCACATATGTTTGAATGTCTGTTAAAATAGCTGACACTTGTTCATTTTCCTCTAAAGTGTAGTTCAAGCCTGGAATAATGTCTTCATCTTTCAATGCATATGGCATTACTTGCTGAGCATTGTTAATTGAATTTTCTTTCGCTTCTGCCCCTTGGAAATACTTTTGTGTAACGATTCCAGGGTAGTAACCGCCTGGCCATGTTAGGTAGTCGCTTATTGCTTGGTCTAAGTTTTTACCATCAGGGTTATTGGTAATGTTATCGACATACTTTACATTACCAGCTGCATCTTCCTCGTAAGTTACACCTTTAAAGCCCATGAAGAACATTTTTGTTCCCTCATCACCATATAAATGGTCAATCCATCGTACCATTGCTTCAGGATTTTTCGCTTTATCTGTTACAACAAACATTCCTAAATTACCAAGACCGTTAGACATAGCTGTATATTGACGATCTCCATTAGGGCCTTCTAATACATGCGCACCTACATAACCATCTAATTTGAACAGTTCTTTCGGATCTACTTCACTTAGCATACCGAAAGTTCCTTTACCCGCTTCAGCAGCGAATTTTTGGGGCTCCGTTGTAAATACATCTTTATTGATTAAATCTTCACTATACAATTTATTTAAAAATTCAAGCAATTGTTTGTATTCGTCTGTTGTTGGAACGAAGCGGAATTCTTCAGTTCCTTCTTTAAAGTCTAAATTCGGATTCATCGTTCCTTGTTTGTTCAAGCCGAATGAACCCCTTAAATAATCAATAAATTGCTTAATTCCATAACCAGATCCCCAGCCTTGCTCGTCCCGTTGACCGTTACCGTTTGGATCGTTTTCTTTAAATGCTTTAAGCACTTTATATAAATCTTCTGTCGTTTCAGGTGATTTTAAGCCTAGTTTATCTAGCCATTGCTGGTTGATCCATGGTGCTCCTACACGAAGTGACTCAAACTTTGGATCATAGATTGTTGGGAAACCATAGATATTTCCATCTGCCATCGTAATCCCTTGCTTTACAGTCGGGTATTCTTCTAAAAGCTTTTTGAAATTCGGCGCATATTTCTCAATATAATCATTTAATGGTATGAATACGCCTTGCTGACCATACTTCAGTAAATCAGTTCTTGAGAATGCCGATGCAAAGAAGATTTCTGGATAGTTCCCTGCTGCTAAAAGTAAGTTCTTTTTATCCGCTAATACTTCGGTTTGAACGGTTGTCCAATTAATATGGATGTTAGACATTTTTTCGTATTCTTTCCATAGCATTAAGCTATTCCAATCTTGTGAAGCAAAAAACTTAGCTGCAAAACCATCTACTTCAATTTTATCTTTAGCAATAGGCATCCCCGTAGCATTCACATTATCAGCATTGCCGCTTGTACTTGCTTTATTTTCTTTATTATCTGAACAAGCTCCTAAAATACTAGCTGCTAACATCATAGTTGCCATCAAACCATATACACGTTTCTTTTTCATCGCCATTTAAATCGCTCCTTTTCTTTAACCTTTTAATGAACCAATCATGACACCTTTTACAAAATATCTTTGTAAGAACGGATAAAGCATTAGCATTGGTAGGTTGGCAATGATTAAAACAGCATATTTCAACCCTTCAACGCTAAGTTTTTGAGCTAGAAAGCTTTCTGAAGTTGCTTGAATCATATCATCGGCTTGTCCTTGAATTAAGATTTGTCTAAGTATAAGTTGGAGTGGAAACTTGCTTTGGTCTTGCAAATAAATTAAAGCTTGAAAATACGAGTTCCAATGTCCTACTGCATAGAATAAAACCATTACGGCCATAACAGGGAATGATAGCGGTAGTACAATACTCCATAAAATCCGAAAGTTCCCCGCTCCATCAATCGTAGCGGATTCCTCTAATTCATGAGGAATCGATTGGAAGAATGTTCGCATAATAATAATGTTCCATACAGCAACAGCATTCGGAATAATCATGACCCAAAATGTATTAATCATGCCTAAGTCACGAATTAATAAGTATGTTGGTATTAACCCTCCGCTGAAAAACATCGTGAATACCATAAATGCCATAATGAAACCTTTACCTTTCAAATCTCTACGTGAAAGTGGATAGGCAGCACAAATTGTCAACACAATATTCAATACCGTTCCGAAAAATGTGTACTTTAATGTATTGATAAATCCATTAATAATATCTGGATTTTGAAATACCTTTTTATATGCTTCAACAGTAAATTCCTTCGGCCATAACCACATATCACCCGAGATAACATACTGCGGATTACTTAATGAAGCACTTAATACAAAAAGCAATGGGTAAAGAACGATAATCGCAACAATTGCTAAAAAAATATAATTAAAGATTGTAAACGCTCGATCGCCTTTCGATTCTTTCAATTTCACCACTCCCTTACCATAGGCTTGTATCACTTACTTTTTTCGCTATTTGGTTTACCATAATGAGCAGGATAAAGTTAATGATAGAGTTGAATAAACCTACAGCCGCTGAAAAGCTATACTGTGCTTCTAAAATCCCACTTCGATAAACAAAGGTTGAAATGACGTCCGAAGTCGACATATTTAAATCATTTTGCAATAAAAATACTTTCTCAAATCCAATCGCCATAACTGATCCTACGTTCAAGATAAATAAGATAACAATTGTTGGCATAATCGCTGGGATGTTAATATGAATAATTCTCTGGAATTTTGAAGCCCCATCCATCATTGCTGCTTCATGCTGCGCTGGATCTACCGCTGATAAAGCTGCAATATAGATAATGGAACTCCACCCCATTGTTTGCCATACGTCTGATAGTACATAGATTGACTTAAACCATGCTGGCTCTGAAATGAAATCAATCGGCGTACCACCAAACAACATGATAACTTGGTTAATCATCCCGTCTGATTTTAAGAAAAGTAATAACATACCGACAACGACTACTGTTGATAAAAAATGCGGTGCATAAATAATGGTCTGTACAAACTTTTTAAAGCGAAGACTTTTCACTTCATTTAACAGTAACGCAATAATAATCGGTACAGGGAAAGATACTAGTAGCGTAAATACACCAATACCAATTGTATTTTTAATTAATCTCCCAAAATAATAACTATCAAAGAAGCGTTCAAAATGCTTAAAACCAACCCATGGACTACCAGTAATCCCCTTTGTAGCGATAAAATCCTTAAAGGCAATTTGCAAACCGTACAACGGGTAATAATGGAAAATCAAAAAATAAAGGATCACAGGGACTAATAATAAATAAAGCTCCCAATTTTTTCTGATAGACTTCTTCCACTCTATCCAGTGATTCCTCTTTACTTTTGATTGCTTTTTGAACAAACGCTTTGTTTTAAATGGCTTTTCTTCAACAGTTGTTTCATCCAAAAGCGTCATACATACACCCCCTATTTATCAATGCTGTAGAATAGTAGATTCCTGTGAAATTTCAACAACTCTTCCCCCATTACGGAGCGATTCCGTTGCTGCACAGCCAACTGCTACGCTCATACGACCAGCAAATGGAGTTGTTAAAGGCTCTTTATTGTAAAGTATTAACTCTACGAAATCTTGCGCAATTTTAGGATCTGCTCCCCCATGGCTTCCTTCCTCGGGTTTCATTTCATAAACAACATCACTAAGCTCTTCCCAGGAATTAGATTTACGTGTCTTCAAATAAATTTTATTGTTCACATCATCATTTTCGATCCGCCCTTTCGTACCGATAAATGTATAATTTCGTGAATAATCTGGGGTGAAGTGACATTGTAAATAGGAAGCTTTTATACCACCCTCTAATTCCATAATAAGCATGTTATTATCCTCAACATCAATTTCTTCTCGGAACGCACATTCCGTGAATGTATGTGGGACATATTCTGGACATGTTTTTTTCTGGTCACATGTTGGACATGTTAACGTATTTGGTTTATCACCACCGTAATAATCTAAGCTACCAAATGCAGATACTTTCGTCGCATGTTTTCCAGAAATCCAATGAATCACATCTAAATCATGTGAGCCTTTTTGCAGCAACAGGGATGTTGTATTTTTGGAATTACCATGCCAATCGTGATAATAGAAGTAACCGCCAAAGCCAACAAAGTGGCGGACCCATATGGCTTTTAATTCTCCAATAGCGCCCGAATCGATTAAGCCTTTCATCGTTTGATACATACTCATATATCGCATATTAAAACCGACCATTAGATGCTTCCCTGATTTTTTCCATATATCTAAAATTCGATCGCATCCCTCCACTGTAATCGCTAAAGGTTTTTCAGCATATACGTGCTTTCCTGCTTCTAAACAAGTAATAATATGCTCTTCATGTAAATAATCCGGTGATAAGACGGCAATAGCATCAATATCGTCTCTTGTTAATAATTCCTTATAATCCTTCGTTAAAAATAAAGGTGTTTCAAATTTTTCTTGAAATTTATCTAAACGTTCTTGAGAAATATCAGCTAAAGCAACAATTTCTGATTCCCCATCAGGCTTATGCCAGTATTGAGCTAAACCTCCTCTTAATCCCGCTCCGATTACGCCAATGCGTACTTTCTTCATTGATGTTCCCCCTCTAAAAATTTTGCATTTATTTGTATTAAGTAAACGTTTACATTTGATACTGATTTTACTAATCATCCACAACAACACGACTACATGACAACACGTTGTAGGTACAAGTTAGATCAAAATAGTATAGCGAATATTCCAAAAATTACGATGAAATAAATATATAATTCTAACCATAAATATGTCAATACCCCAAATTTTAGTCATAATCTCTTCTAGAAAAGTTGACTCATCCAAGAATACAGAAAATTCAATACATTTACAAAAGCTCAACCCTCTCTGTAAAAAAAGATATTATTCCCTCGCAATAAACTAAAATTCCCACCTTATAATGGTAATCCATAAATTATATAATATAGGTGCAGGAATATTACACCATTTATTATAAGTTACATAATATTAATGGATATTTTCTCTAAAACAATTACACTAAACATACGTTAAAGTGAAGCTTTAATATTGGAGGAGGTTTTCTTCATCCTCCATCGTGGCTCACCGCCCGTTAATGTAGGATTGCAGAAAGGGAGTTGCAACATGGAAGAAATATTGACGATTACGAATTTGACAAAGAGTTATGGTAGTAAGGAAATATTAAAAGGGATCGATTTGCACGTCTCGCGAGGAGAAATAATTGGTTATATTGGCCCGAACGGTGCAGGTAAAAGTACCACTGTCAAAATCATTTTGGGGATCGAAGGTGATTACGGTGGAGAAATTAAACTTTTCGGAGAGAATATCGGAAAAGACAGCATTGAATATAGACGGCGAATTGGCTATGTACCAGAAATAGCAGATGTGTACGATAATTTAACTGGTTATGAGTATTTGACCTTCATCGGCCAGCTTTATGGCCTTGAATTTGAAGTCGCTGCGGATAAATCAAAATCCTTAATGGCATTGTTTGGTGTTGGTGAAGCATATCATTCAAGGATATCTTCTTATTCAAAAGGGATGCGGCAAAAGCTATTAATTATCGCCAGCCTTATACATAATCCCGATTTGTTATTTTTAGATGAACCGATCAATGGCTTAGATGCGAATAGTGTGATGATCTTTAAAGAAATTTTGATTCAATTGGCTGCCCAAGGAAAAACAATATTTTATTCCTCTCATATTATGGATGTTGTCGAAAAAATCAGTAGTCGCATCATCCTGCTGAATGATGGGAAAATCGCTGCCGATGGGACATTTGCCCAACTACAGGCAAATAATACCGAAGGAACTCTAGAAAAGATTTTCAACCAATTGACGGGCTTCCATGATCATCAGGAAATTGGTGAGAAATTTGTTTCTATAGTGCAAGAGGTATGATCATGAAAGATTTCAAAACTTTACAAGTGCTTGATAAGATACAATTTGTTTTTGTGAAAATGGGCATCGATTACGAAATGATGAGAAAAATCCTCCATATTAAACTCACAATGGATGAACGTAAAGTACCGACAATATTTAACCAAGCATCAAATAAAAACAACAAAGAGCAAAAGAATGGCTACATCAAATCTTTATGGATTTATGTTTTAATGGGACTTATGCTAGTTCCTTTTATGGGATTTGGTCAAAACTATCTTTTCCAAATGAGTATTGCTTATGCAATGATTATTTTTATCATCATGACAACATTGATTGCTGATTTTTCTTCGGTACTTTTGGATGTAAGGGACAGAAGTATCCTATCAACCAAGCCGATCTCTGCTAAAACGATTAATGCGGCCAAGTTCATGCATATTTTCATTTACTTGACGTATTTAACTATTGCGTTCACTGCCATTCCCCTTATGGTGGGCCTATATAATCAAGGGATTGTATTCTTTATTTTAACTGTGCTCTTACTCGTTTTAATGAATATTTTTATTGTTGTATTAACTGCTATTTTATATATTGCTATTTTAAGATTCTTTGATGGAGAAAAGCTGAAAGACATCATCAATTATGTACAAATCGGCTTATCATTAATGTTGATGATTGGCTATCAAGTTCTTATTAGATCCTTTGAATTCGTTAATTATGATATGGCGCTAACATTTCATTGGTGGAGTATTTTTTTAATCCCAATGTGGTTTGCCGCTCCTTATGAACTACTACTAAACAGTGACAGCTCTTTATTTACAGTGGTGTTTAGTATGTTTGCTGTCGTCATGCCAATCATCTCGATATGGCTATATGTAAAGCTGATTCCAACCTTTGAACGAAATCTGCAAAAACTATTAAACACAAGCAAATCGAAAAAAGAAAAGAACAATCCACTTAAGACCCTTTTGTTAACAATCATTTGTAGAACGAATGAAGAAAGAGCTTTCTACCGCTTTGCTTCCCTTATGATGAAACAGGAGCGAGAGTTTAAACTGAAAGTATATCCATCTTTAGGGTTTTCTTTTGTCATTCCGTTTATTTTTATGTTTTCTTTTTCAAGGTACGAAGGTGTTGATTATGCCGTTAGCATGGGCTATTTAAATATTTATTTCAGCATGCTAATTATTCCTTCAGCTGTACTCATGCTTGGACATTCAGGAAAATATAAAGCAGCTTGGATCTATAAAGTCTTTCCAATCAAAGACTACACAAACTTGAAAAAAGGAAGCTTAAAAGCATTTTTGATAAAGTTGTACATTCCATTGTATATTTTTCTAAGCATTATTTTCTGCTTCATTTTTGGTACGAGAATTATCTTAGACTTACTGATTGTTTTAGTAACAAGCTGCATGTACACCATCATTTGTTACATCGGCATGGGAAGCAACATTCCTTTCACAAAGCCCTATAATGAAGTTGGCGATGGCCAGAGTTGGAAAACGCTTATATTGCTTATCCCATTAGGTGCTTTGGCAGGACTGCATTACTTCTTGACTTCTCATACTACTTATGGGGTAATCATTTACTTAATCGTACTTGTCATCACGAATTTCGTTCTATGGAAGTTTGCCTTTAAGCGTACGAAAACGGCTTGAGCCTAAGCTCAAGCCGTTTTATTTTAAAAAGCTTTTCTCTCATATATACGAATAGATAGTAGCCATGACCCAATAAATAAAATAATAACCGTCATGCTAGCTACAAAATACATTTGCGTTTCTTGTAAAGTCAAGAATTTTCGTGCTAATTCTCTTAATATATCATTTATAGGAACTAGTAAACTAATGGATAACATATAAATACCAAATAAAACACTTAAAGCAATCAATAAATATTGCGTTTTAAATTTATAGGAGATTGGAAACATGAATGATATAACGACCATCACTAGACCAATAATAAGCAACATTTCTTTCCATATGAAAAGATCCCCTTTTCCATTTATGAGGAAATTCCCCACATAAATCATGAAAACAAATATTGTTGTAAATAGCAGTGAACCTATATATTTTGAACTGACAATTTCCTTTCGCGTATATGGTAGAGAATTAAGCAAAATATTAGCATTGTCTTTTTCATCGTAAGCGAAAGCATTTAGTATAAATATTACACTATAAAGAAATCCCAAAAATAGTAGGGAGGGTACACCTGCCCATAAGTAGATTATTATAGTAGCAATGTAAAATAAAATTAATTTCTTTTGTATTAAAACATCCTTAAGTATAAGGTTAATCATCCAATTACCATCCTTTTTCCTATATTACATACTATCTTTAAACTTAGGCTTAAATATATTCACCACACGAATTTAACAGCTGTCTCCATCACTCATCCTCTGAATACAATAGTGTGAGCATTTCTTTAAGCTCTGCTAAGCCAATATTCATTTCTTTAGCATTTTGGATGGCAATCAATAGATTTTCTTCGATTACCTTTACTTTTCTTTCTCTTATCATTTCCGTATTTTGCTCTGAAATGAACGAACCTTTCCCCACAATAGAATAAATAAATCCGTTTTTCTCTAGCTCTTCATAAGCGCGTTTTGTCGTAATAACGCTAATTTCTAAATCCTTTGCAAGCTGTCGCATAGACGGCAATGACTGCCCCTCTTGTAATTCACCTGATAAAATTAGCTTTTTGATTTGACTATAAATTTGCTCATAAATCGGTTCTTTTGAGCTGTTTGAAATAATAATTTGCATGCAAATACCTCTTCTTTATTTTTATGTGTCAGCACAGAAGACGTTGGTTATTCTAGTTAGCATGAGCAATTTTTTATTTCAGCATGCTAATTACTCGTCAGTTGTACTTATGTTTGGACATTCAGGGAAATATAAAGCCATTTAATGTCTTTCCCATAAAGATTACATTGTCTATAGTTTAGAGTATAATTTTCTGCCTCACGAAAATTACCTTAGATTTATTAAATATGTTAACATACTGTCATTTGTTATAGCGGTATCGGAAGCCACGGTCGGCGATAGGACATTGTGTTTAAGTAACTTAAACAGCTTGAGCCTACATCAACGGGCTCAAGCTGTTTTATTTCAAAAAACTTTTTTCGCATATATTCGAATAGATAGTAGCCACGATCCTACATATAAAATAATGATTGTAAAGATAGCTACAAAATACATTTGTGTTTCTTGTAAAGTCAGAAACTTTTGTATCAGTTCACTTAATGTATCATTAAAACTAGGGAATAAATATTTAATGGTTACCAAATATATACCAAATAAAGTACCTGAAGCAATCATTAAGGCTTGCGTTTTAAATTTATAACAAATTGGCAGTATGAATGATATAGCGACCATAACAAGACCGATAATTATCACTATATCTTTCAATAAAAACAATGTCTCTTTTCCGTTTAAGAGGAAATTACCTAAATACGTAATGAGTATAATTAGTGATGTATATATCAAAGAACCTATATATCTCGAACTAACAATTTGCTTTCTCGTATATGGTAGCGAATTAAGTAAAATATTAGCATTATCTTTTTCATCGTAAGAAAAGGACATGGTAATAATCGCTAAACTATATAAGAATCCTATTTTCACTAGGGACACATTTATTAATAAATAAAGAATAATAGTAGCAATGTATAATACAATCATTTTCTTTTGTATTAAAATATCTTTAAATATAAGGTTAGCCATGCAATCACCATCCTTTTTTCGTATAGTACATAATATCTTCAAGCGTTGGTTTTTCCACAATAACAGAATCCCCAAATATGTTTGCCACACGATTTTTATCCGCTGTTAATGCCTCAAAGCCTATGTTCGATTTTCGAATTGCTACAAACTCTCGTTCCGTTTCCTGATCCAATAAATTCAATGTCCCTTTGACAATAGCATATTCCTCTTCAATCTTATAAAACTCCTTCGTGAATATATGTTCACCGTTATGAACAAAGGTAATATAATCCGCAATTCGGTCTAAATCTGTTGTTATATGTGTCGAGAAGAAAATCGTTTTATCTTCATCTTGCATTAACTCATGTAGAATATTTAGTAGCTCCCTACGAAATATCGGATCGAGCCCGGCGGTTGGTTCATCCATAATAATTAATTCTGCATGATGAGCTAACGCTATAGCTAACGAAGCTTTCATCTTCATTCCCTTTGAAAAGGTCTTCATATATTTGTTCAATGGTAGCTCAAACTGATCAACATAACGTTGAAAGGCAGCATCATCCCAGTTTTTATAGGCTGGTTTAATAATCCTTTTCATATCCTTTAACGTTACATATTCATAAAAGACATTTTCATCATAGACAAAACCAATACGTTCCTTTATGTCTTTTTCATGCTTCTTATAATCCATCCCAAACACTGAAACAGTACCACTATCTTGCTTTAGCAAGTTCATAATCAATTTGATTGTTGTTGACTTTCCTGCACCATTTCCCCCGATAAATCCAGTTACAAAGCCCTTTTTAACGTTAATAGAGAAATCTTTTATCTGAAATCCCTTAAAAGATTTATGAACATGCTGTAATTCAATGACATTTTCCATTCTTCACCCTCCGTATTGTAAGCATTTCCTTGAGCTCTTTAAGGCAAATTTCTACACAATGTATATATACTATATATACAATATATACACAGTAAACATATTTTGCAAGTAATAAATTATGATTGTAAATAAAAAACGAAAACATGAGATTGTTAAATCACAAGCTCATGTTCGCTGTTTTTAATTATTTAGTTGATCATACTGCCAATTAGCTTTAGCTAACTATTTAATTGGCGCATTATTAATTGTTGATAATACTTCATTCACCTCGAAGATCTTCCCACGAATATCGGTAATGCCGAAACTTATTAATCGTTCTGAATGCATAGTTAAATATTTCTCTGCAGCTTTTTTGGTTGCAAATAAATATATCCCACCAGCTTCTTTAGCCGCAGCATTCTCAGTCCAAACTTTCCAAATCATACCCGACACTTCGTTAATACTTTTTGCTAAATCAGTAAATGCCTCGGACATTTCTTCACCGAATGGCCCGTCCATTGTAAAATCAACTTGTAATAAATATTTCATGTATAAAACCCCCACTTTTATTTTTTCTATAACAATTAGTAATTTTTATGGTTCTTCATCATGATGTGTGGTGTTGATTTCCGTTCCGACTGGGCGCTTTTAGCTGCCACTTCGCTTTCGCTACAGAAAACATTGTTGCCGACTCTTCGCCTAATATAACTTGTCGTAATGATCCACAAAAGTATCAAATTGAAAAAAGTATCATGATTCGTTTAAACACTATCTTTTTAACTACCCCTCTGAAGGATTTAGCGTTCCAATATATAATCGATAAATTGCAGCTTTTTGCCATTCATTTCGAACTTATTATCACTTATAGACAGTTGTTTAAAACCATTCTTTTCAAGAACCCTTTGAGATGCAATATTATTTGTTGTTGTTTTTGCTTTAATCTTTTTGACACGGATTTCTGTTTCTAATAGTAGTTTTAAGGCTCTAGCCGCTATTCCTTTGCCCCCATATTCTTGTCCCACTCTATAACCGACTTCTGCTATCTCATTCGTTGTATCCATATCTACTAAATTAATTCTTCCAACAATACTGCCTGAGTTATCTCTTATTAAGTAAAATTTCGATTTATTTTCTTGTTGTTCTGTTAAAAGCTCCCTATGTCTTATTTTAAATGTCTCAAAATTATAATAGTCTTCTCCACGACCAGGTACCATTTGTTCAAAAAATAGTCTATTATTCTTTTCAAACTCAAACAATTCTTCTGCATCGCGTTCTTGTAAGCAAATAATTGAAATTTCCAAGCTAATTCATCCCCCTCGTCCTTTATGCTCCAAATCCAAATTTGTAAGAAAAAAGCAAAAAACAAACTCTTTACGCTATCATACATAAGAGTTTGTTTTTAATCTATTGGAATGAAGAAATGTATAACAATTCAAATAAAAAGAAGAATCAACCACCTAAATCTTTTAATCGTCTCCGAATAGTAGCTTCTGAAACGCGAAATATTTGTGCAATTTCTCGATTACTTTTTCCAGCATCCTTTAACTGCAGCAACTCCAATTCGTTTATGGCCACTTTTGGCCGTCCATTTGAATTTCCCCCTCGCCATTCCTTATTTTTCTTTTTACTTTTCAAAAATTTCCCGAGCATTTTCTCACCTTCTCATGCGTCATAACTCTATATTATCAGTTATATAGCCTCTTTATAAAAAAGAAAGTAGACCGATATCTACTCTCTTGATTGTTTAGGAAAAATATAAAAATAAAAAACAAAACCAATGATAATTGCGGGTAGTAAAGCAATTCCTATATTTTGCACAAATTCACTTGCAAGCAATTTGAAAATCTCAATAATATCCTTAGATAAAATGTTTTGATACTGTTCTGCACTTGCCAAACCTCTAATTATTAAGGTTACAGTAAAAATAATGATATAACTAATTAAGCTATATTTAATACTTAATTTTACTTTTTCTTTATCGTCGTTCTTTTCCTCTATTAATAATGTTTCCACGCTGATATCAAGAATCTCCGATATTTTCAGCATATTTCTCTTACTTGGATAACCATTCCCAAGTTCCCATTTGGATATAGACTTATCACTTACTTCCAAAATCTCAGCTAGTTCTTGTTGGGTGATTCCTTTTTCTTCTCGAAATCTTTTTAGTTTTAAACATAAAATGTTTTTCTCCATTTTATTCCTCTCCCATTACCTTAATTTACGGTTATTATCACATATTAGGAATTCTATTTACAGGAATTTTCGGAAATAGAGAAAAGTAGAACTATATATAAAAGTGCGACAAAACTCATTAAACAGATTTTTGTCGCACTTTTTATTGGAAATCCATTTGAAATTACCTAAAACTTATATATTCTTTTTCGAAAACTCCGTATGCAACAAGCTATAGATTAATTTTAGTACCGGATCCGAGTGCTTTTTATGTTCTGATCTTCACGGTATATAAATATACTCACCATCAACATATTCCTGTATTAACTCTAGCAACTCAGCCATTAGAATATGCTTTGCATCTATACGCTTATTCTTTACTTATTAATTTTAATTTTTCATAGCCCTTTATATGTAAGCTTAGTTGTTTTTCCTTATTCCAAATACTATATGGGTATACTAAATTAACAACGGTTTTCCCATCTTTCAATTCTGTAGTAACGCCCCTTGCATAAAAGGACTTTCCTTTTTCATTTATTAATGCCCATTCAAAAAATTGATTTTCATCCTTGGAAAGATCTGCGTCGACCATTAAAGATACATGCATAGAGCCATTCGTAAGGGTTGCTGATTGTAATTGAATGCCCTCAACAGGTTTTTCCGCTACAAATGATTGCGTTACAACCTTTGTTGGTGTCAATGTAAATGGCCATTCCCCATCAATAGAGACAATCCCTTTCTTCTCTGTATAGAAATGAATTGTTTCAATTACTAATTGAGCGTTATCTAAGGAAGGCCATGCCATCTTTTTGGATTCTAATAAAAGTTCTACTATTATAGATTGATCGTTCTCTTTTAGCGTATTCATATATGGGCTCGCAGCAATGACTGTTGGCGCGAGAGGCTTTGTGTCTGACACGAGGGAGTCAATTTCTTTCCCAGCCGAATCATACATACGATATTCGATGAATACGTCGTAAATATCTTTTATATCAATATTTTTCGGTAAAATTTCCATTCCCAACCCTACTCGATAGGCATCAGCAAATGTATTTTTAAGTGTAACCGTAACATTTTGTGAACTTTGTGATATACCAACATATTGTACCTCCCCGTTTTGACTAGCAAGTTCAATCCCAGCGTCCTCGAACCCTAGAAACGCTTTTAGTTTGGCCATTGCTGTATCATTAGACAAAATCATACCCGAAGCGAGCACTGCACATGCAGCCGCAGCTGAAATAGGCTTCAACCAACGTTTTTTTGTCTTTTTCTTGGATTGAGAGCGAATCTCTGTATATGAACGATCAAAAGCTTTTTGGACAATATCCGGTATTTCTTGTTCTCTATTCATTTCCTCATGTAAACGGTCGTCTAATGATTTTTTCATAGTAATTGAACCCCCTCAACATAATAATTATTTTTCAAATATTGCTTTGCTCTAGAAATCCTCGACTTAATCGTCCCTTCTGATTCTTGAAGAAATTCGCTAATTTCCTTTGTCGTGAGTCCATTCACATAATAAAGCGTTAAAGCAATGCGATAGCTTTCATCTAGACTTTCTAATGCCTCATCAAGTTCAAGTGAAATTTGATCTTGGTGTCGTAGTTCATGCAATGTCGTCACATTTAGTGTTACAGTACGCTGACCCTGCTTCATAAAGCGATAGCAGTTATTTAAAAGAATGCGACAAAGCCATGTATGAAAATATTTTGCTTCTTTTAGAGAATCTATTTTTTCAAACGCAGTCAGTATTGTGTCCTGTAAAAGATCTGCAATGTCCTCATCTTTCAAACCAAGTCGTTTTGCTGTCCGGTAAAGCGTCATTTCGTATTGACGGATTAATTGTATAAACGCTTCTCCATCTCCCTTCTTTGCTTTTTTTACAAGAATCTCGGATTGCATATAATCACCTCTTTTTCTCTTTACATACCGTTAGAGCATTATGATTGATAGTTAGTTGCATCGATTTATTATTTATTACACTAAAAAACCGACGAAATAAAGGTCGGTTGCCGCCTGCTATTAAATTAAAACAATTAACACTGTTTACTCTCCGGAAATAGGTATTTCCGATCTGCTCAAGCTTTTATAAAGTTGTCGAAAAATTTAAGGACTATTAGCCCCTGTTTTGTCACAAACTAAGTAACAAGTCTCGCAATATATTATTGACATTCCTGCTCCATTACATAATACTATACTTAAAATTTGAGTTTTTTTAGGTATAAAGTTCCGACAAAACTCAAAGGGGGAAACTATTTGAAAAACAAAAGTATTAAGCGACGATTATTGTTTTTTACATTAAGTTTGCTGTTATTGTCATCCGTAGTTAATTCCGTATTAGGTGTATGGATTGTTGGCAAAAATAGTAAAGAAGTTTTAATTGAAAAAGCTAATGAACAGGTCTTTGAAATCGCCAAGCAAGCTGAAACTATATTAAATTCTGAGAACGACCCCATCCCATCTTTACAAGATTTTGTGGAGTCAAAAGCACAACAAGAGAATGTGACTTATGCTATTGTCATTGATACCAATGTAAAAGCTGTGGCACATAGTGATAAAGGGAAATTAGGAAAAACATATGAGGATGCATACACAATCGATGGTGCTAAACACGGAAAAAAGCAATTTACGAGATGGTATGCTGAAGTTCAAGATATTTGGACATACGACATCATGGAGCCTATCTATAAAGATGGTGAACTTTATGGCGTAATTGACATTGGGGTGCCTGAAAGCGGCATTCAATCTATTACAAACTCTGTACTAGGCTATCAGATTGTTACAGGCATCGTGAGTTTTATCATTATAGGTGCTTTAATGTGGTGGATTATTGGTCGCATTGTTGCTGCCATTAAGAATCTCGAAAAGGTTATTCATCAAACTGCAAGCTTAGATTTTACTGAAAATCCTGAGTTAGATAAGCTATTAAATCATCAAGATGAAATTGGTCTTATGGCAAAAGGCATCTCTAGCATGCGCTCTGCATTAAAGAATGTTACCGTCAACATACATAACACTAGTTCCGAGTTATCAGATTCCTCTAACATTCTTATTCAAATCGCAGAAGATACGGTACGTACGACTGACGAGATTAGCTCAGCCATTAATGAAATGGCAAAAGCTACAGAAGAGCAGGCACATGATACAGAACAAAGTGCAGAACAATTAAATCAACTATCTGGAAATATTGATCGTGTTATTGAGCATACAGAGAAGATCGCTTCTATGACAGAAGATATAGGTCATTTAAGTAATCAAGGTGTAGGAACTGTCAACCAACTCTCTGTTTGGTCAGAGAAAAATCGCGAATCTTCACAACAGGTAAGTAATATCGTTCAAGAAGTAGATAAAACTTCATCTGATATATCAAGTATCGTCAATACAATTACAGATATCGCAACTCAAACTAATTTATTAGCTCTAAATGCATCCATTGAATCAGCTCGTGTCGGTGAAGCCGGTAAAGGTTTCGCGGTTGTCGCTGATGAAATTCGAAAATTATCGGAACAGACATCTAATGCTACTGAGGATATTAAAAATAAAATCTCTGCCATTCAGGATATTTCTAAAAGTGCTGTGCAGGAAATTAGTACAAGCCTTAGTATTGTCGAACAAAATGCAAAAGCTACAAAGGATACTAGCGAAATTTTCCACACAATAAAGGTAGCTCTAGATCAAACGAGTGAAGTGGCACAAGAGGTGAAACATTTATCTCATGAGATGGATGAACGCAAGGAGCAAATCATTAGTGCCATACAAAACATATCTGCTTCTGCAGTAGAAACCTCTGCTGGAACAGAACAAGTTTCCGCTTCCGCAAATGAACAACTTAAAAGCATTGAGACTGTCTCTGAAAAAGCTAAAGACCTAAATGCCATTGCTGATGCTTTAAGAGACGAAATGAAAAAATTCACTATTTAATATAAAAAAGCTGATTCCATTGAATCAGCTTTTTTAGCACATATCTTTATATCAATTTACTTTCTTTCAGTAAATCATAGATGATTGTGTCTTTCGTTTTATGAATACCAAACTTACCTATTTGTTTTAACATAAATGGAGCATCAACATCTGTTAATTTTTTACCATCAAGTAAACGAGCAGTTGAAGATAATAAAGTACGAATGTCAAAAGTAGATGCAAATACTTCTGGAACGCCTCGGTCAATATCTAATAATTGATAAACTGCTTCCATCGCCGTTCTCACTGAATACTCAGTTGTAAATACAGTGTCTCTTTCTGTTTCACTAAAGTTTCCAATGAAGGCTAAGTTAGCAGATCCATTAGGGACAACTAATGGACGATCTCCCATTGCTCTAGGCATGAAGTAAGATGTTATATAAGGCATGTAACATGGAATTGTATTACAAGAATTTTGTGCTATATCCGGTATTTCGTCTACAGGCACACCCATATGGTATAACCATTCTTGTGCGATCTCAATTCCTGAACATTCCGTGATACTCTTTTTAATAAAATCACCTGGTTTATTAGATAGTAAACCATAAATCCAAACTACTAATTGGTCTTTTGGTTGATCTTTAAAATGCGGTTGTCGGTTCAACGTATAGCTTAACATCCAATTAGAGTCAGTAGCCGTTACAATACCGCCCGTCACTACTTTACCTGCATACGGATCTCTTTTACTAATTTTTTCAATATACGGAGCAACTCGATCATCCAAAGTAGTTAGTGTTGCTGAAACAAACCAGCTTTCTTCTGGAAGGTTTTCGCAGAATTTTTCCGGTTTACCAAAATCAGAATCTTGAGAAGCGATGTTTTTCCAAAGTGACCAACTTCCGCCTAAATCAGTACTTATAGGGGCTGGTGTATTATTGTCACCATAAGTCGTACTTTCCGTGATACTACCGTTTGTTACAAACACTAATTCATTTTCTGTTAGCTCAATATTCTTTTTCACACCATTTTGTTTTAACACTAAAGTATGGGCTACTTTTTTATCGCCAACTTTATCAACTAAAACATTCTCTACAACTGTATTGAATTGGAAATCAACATTATGACCTTCCAAATATTTAATCATAGGAAGTACTAAAGATTCGTACTGATTATATTTAGTAAATTTCAAAGCAGATAAATCTGGTAGACCCCCGACATGATGAATGAAACGCATAATATAACGACGCATTTCCATTGCAGAATGCCATTTTTCAAAAGCAAACATCGTAGACCAGTATAGCCAGAAATTCGATTCAAAGAACTCTTCAGAGAAAACATCTGTAATTTTTACATCCTCTAATTTTTCTTCAGGCGTAAAGAATAATTTAATCATTTCTTCAGATGCTTTATCAGATAATGTAAACTTGCCATCATCCTCAAGTCTTTGTCCTCTATTTTCAATCAATCTACATTTTGAATAGTTAGGATCCTCTTTATTTAACCAATAAAATTCATCTAAAACAGAAGCGTTTTCTATTTCTAATGATGGGATTGAACGGAATAGATCCCATAGGCATTCAAAATGATCTTCCATTTCTCGACCACCGCGAATAATAAAGCCTCTTGTCGGATTTAAAATACCATCAAGGCTACCACCTGAGATATCTAGTTCTTCGAGAATATGAATATTCTCTCCCTTCATTTGACCATCACGAATTAAAAAACATGCGGCTGAAAGTGAAGCTAGCCCCGAACCAACAAGATACGCTGATTTCTCATCAACACCCTCTGGTTTTTTAGGACGTGCAAAAGCCTCATAATTACCATTACTGTAATACATAATACCGCCTCCATAAACTATTATCGTGATATAGCATACCATTATTTTGCACGGTAATGGTAAAATGAGAGAGAAATTAACAAATAATTCAATTTTAAAGCTAAACTCTAAATATACTATACCCTATTATTTGACATAACAATTCATTGCATTTTTATAAATTATTCATCAATATCTTTATATCAAAGGGATTTTGCAATACTTGAAAATTTGATTACTCTAATAGCAATAACCTATAAAACACTAGGTTTATTGGATGATTTCCTTCTATCTGATTAACTATAAAGTTAAAAAAGTATACAAACCTTTAAAGGCAGCTTCGCATAATTATTATAGTAAGAAAATAAAAAGTTGATAATTCAACGGTCACTTTTTCTATTCGAATTTATTATTATTTAAATAATTTAACTATCTACACGCCCCCCCTGAGATTCGCTTAATGGAAGCCCTTATAGCAAATTCAAATATGAAAAAATAAACAAAAATAATATATTTTCAAAAATAATGTTTGACAATCTTTTAGGGTGCTATGTAGAATAGGACAAGTGATTATGAGAATCATTATCAATTAAGAGCAATCATTATTTTTTTGTTGATAATTGAGAATGAATCTCATTTCACGAATATATGTTGTTAGTTAGGATGGTAACGGATGGAAGCAAGCGCGAGGAGCATAGAACAACAAGAGACGAATTTGAAAAAGATTAAGAGCAGACCGCTTATTGCTTCTATTATTTTAATAGTAGGTACGATTTTATTAGCTTTAAGTATGGGCATGTCCATTTCATTTGGGGCTGCAGATATTAGCTTAAAAACTGTTTGGCAAGCTGTTTTTCAATATGATGATTCGCTTACACACCATAATGTCATTTGGGAGCTTCGTATTCCAAGAGCAATTGGAGGCGTAGTCGCTGGTACGTTTCTAGCAGTATCCGGAGCAATTATGCAAGGTATGACACGAAACCCTCTTGCCTCACCTTCTTTAATGGGGATTACAGATGGTGCGGTATTTGGCATTGCAATTACGTATGCATTTTTCCCTAATTCTCCATACATAATGTTTGTTCTTGCTTCTTTCATTGGTGCCGCATTTGGCGCAAGTATTGTTTATGGTGTGGGTGCATCCTCACCCGGAGGACTCACACCTGTGAAGTTAGCATTAGCTGGTGCAGCGATTAGTGCACTGCTTGGGGCTATATCTTCTAGTATTGCACTTTATTTTAATCTTGCCCAGGAGGTCAGCATGTGGAATGCAGGAGGCGTTTCAGGTGTGAAATGGGTAAGTATTGATATGTTGCTACCGATAGGACTTGTTTGTCTTGTTATAGCAATTATAATGTCGAGATACATCACCATTTTAAGTTTCGGCGAAGAAATTGCGATTGGACTTGGACAAAATACAACCTTAATTAAATTTATTGGAACTGTACTTGTGCTTGTTTTAACGGGATCAGCAGTATCTATGGCAGGTTCTGTTGGATTTGTTGGACTTGTTATTCCACATATGACGCGTTTTCTTGTTGGATCTGATTATAGATGGGTCATTCCATGTTCAGCAGTATTAGGTGGTTTGTTAATAGAATGTGCAGATATGTTATCTCGTGTTATCAATCCTCCATTTGAAACGCCAATTGGTGCAATTACAGCTTTAATTGGTGTTCCATTCTTCCTTTACTTAGCTCGTAATGAAGGGAGAGGGAAAATATGAGACAAAGTATCTTAACCAAAAAGAATATTTCAGTTTTAGCCATTTTAGCTTGCCTAATTGTGTCGGTATTCTTAATTAGCTTAAATACAGGGACGTTTAAAATACCACCAATTGATGTATTCAAATCGTTAATTGGGTTAGGGGCCGAAGATCAATCTATCATTTTATTCGAGTTTCGTATGCCTCGAATGGTTATCGCGATTTTAGTTGGCTCAGCGCTAGCGATTTCAGGGGCTATCATGCAAGGCTTATCTAGAAATCCACTTGCTGACCCTGGAATTATTGGTATAAATGCTGGTGCTGGATTAACAGTTGTTGTTTTCGTCTATTTTTTCTTCGGTAAAGTTGAAACCGGTACGCTACTATCAGTATTCATTCTTCCGTTATTTGCGTTAGTTGGTGCTTTATTAGCAGCGGTTATTATTTATACACTTGCTTGGAAGAACGGTGTTTCATCCACTCGTTTAATTCTTGTAGGTATTGCAGTCGCAGCAGGATTTAGTGCTGTTAGTTTAATCTTCTCCATGAAAATGACTTCAAATGATTTTCGTTTTGCAACCATTTGGTTAGCAGGAAGTTTATGGGGAACAGATTGGAAGTTTGTATTAAGTGCACTTCCATGGATGCTCATATTTCTACCAATTGCATTTTGCAAGGCACATATATTGAATGTAATGAATTTAGGAGATGCAGCAGCGGTTGGCCTTGGTGTAAATGTAGAGAAGGAAAGACGTAAACTATTATTTATCGCCGTTTGTTTGGCTGGCGCATCGGTAGCTGTTGCTGGTGGCATTGGATTTATTGGATTAATGGCACCTCACCTCGCAAGGCGCCTTGTTGGAGGAAAACATCAAATTATGTTACCTACAGCAGCATTAATTGGTACTTTTTTATTACTATTTGCAGATTTAATTTCAAGAAGTGTACTAACAACTTCAGAAATACCAGTCGGTCTTGTTATTTCTATTATTGGTGCACCCTATTTTATTTATTTACTTATGAGGACAAAGTAAAAGGAGTCTTTTTTGATGGTAACTTTAGCAGTTGATTCGATATCCGTTGGCTACAATGAAGGATTAATAATAGATGGATTATCAGTGGCGATTCCCGAAGGAAAGATAACAACGATTATTGGACCTAATGGATGTGGGAAATCTACATTGTTAAAAACAGCTTCTCGTATTTTAAAGTCAAAACAAGGGACTGTTTATCTTGATGGAAAAGCAATTGACAAACAGTCAACAAAAGAAATTGCAAAGAAAATGGCGATTTTACCCCAGACAGCAGAAGTTCCAATGGGTCTTACTGTGTTTGAGCTTGTTTCATATGGTCGCTTTCCACACCAAAATGGATTTGGGACACTGCAAGAAGAAGATTATCGCTACATCCATTGGGCACTTGAAGTGACAGGGATGACAGAGTTTGCAAACCGTTCAGCAGAAGCTTTATCAGGTGGCCAACGTCAACGAGTATGGATTGCAATGGCACTTGCGCAAGGAACGGACTTACTTGTATTAGATGAGCCGACAACTTACTTAGATATGGCTCACCAGTTAGAAATTTTAAAGCTTTTAAAAAAATTAAATCAGGAAGAAGGCCGCACAATCGTTATGGTCATTCATGATTTAAACCATGCTTCTCGTTTTTCTGATCATATGATTGCTTTAAAGGCTGGTAAACTGATTCACCAGGGAACTCCAGATGAAGTGATGACAAGTAAGACACTTCGAAATGTATTTGAAATTGAAGCACTAATCGTTTCATGCCCTGTAAACAGGAAGCCAATTTGTTTAACTTACGATTTAACAACGATTAATAATCTAGAGCAAATAAAAGCATAAAGGAAGGAGCACTCTTCCTTTCTTAAATAGAGGAGAAGGAGCATTCTAATGGGCGTTGAGCTTCTCATTTTAGTCTTAGAAGTTGAACACCCATTAGAATGAAATGGGTCGCAAACAATTTATCCGGGAGGAACAAAAATATGAAGAAATTTAAACTAACGTTACTAACAATGGTATTAGTTGTTACATCTATACTATTTGCAGCTTGCTCTTCTGATAAAAAAGAAGAAGAAAAAACAGACGCTAAAACAGAAGAGCGTACAGTAGAACATGCTAAGGGGAACATTAAAATCCCTGCTAATCCAAAGAAAATTGCTGACCTTAGTGGTTCAACAGAAGAATTATTAATCTTTGGAATGAAACCAATCATTACTGCAAATACGTCTCAGGAAGAAATTGATCCACATATCGCGGATCAATTAAAAGATGTAAAACCAGTCGGCTCTGCTTGGGGTGACAACATTAACATCGAAGCGGTAGCTGCTGCGAAACCAGATTTAATTCTTATAAATGATCGTCAAGAAAAAATCTATGATCAATTATCTAAAATTGCACCGACTGTAATGTTAAAAACTCCTTTAGATCAATGGCGTCCAAAGTTCGAGGAGTTAGGTAAAATCTTCGATAAAGAAAAAGAAACAGACGAATGGTTCAAACAGTATGACGAAAAAGCTAGCAAGTTACACGATAAAATCGTTGCAAAAACTGGTGATGCAAAATTCATGAAAATGGCTGCATATCCAAATGCATTCCGTATATATGGTGACTATGGCTACGGTAGCGTACTCTTTAAAGATTTAAAATTACCAGCAGTTTCAGGTACACCATTGGATAAAGCATTAGTACAAGTACAAAAAGAAGCTTTAATTGACTACAACCCGGATTACCTATTCGTATTTACAACAGGCGACGGTTCTCAGCGCTTAAAAGAATTCCAAGAAGAGACAATTTGGAAAAACATGAATGCTGTTAAGAACAACCACGTATTTATTATTAAAAACGATGCTGTCAATAAAGGTTACTTCCCTCTTGGTAAAGAAATGATTTTAGATGAAATTGCTGAATTTGTTCTAGGGAAATAATAAACAGGAGAATCACCTTCGTAATATCTCGGAGGTGATTTTTTTAATATAGTTGTTTAATTATCGATTGGCGAATAATTCAACTTAGTTCCCTTATTTTATTAATCGTATAGATTGTTTCTCCCCAAATTGTATTATCTCATCATTCATTAATATGATGTCAGTGTCTTCCTCTGTAAGTTTTTCTCCATTCAAAGAAACACTATTTTGTTTCATTAATCGCATAAACTCACTTTTACTTTGAATATACTCTTCAGCAATTAATGATGGAATAATATCTAGTACAGACTCCTTCCCTATTTCAATTAACATTGTGGGGATGTTACCAGGTAAAACCTCTCCTTCATTAACGATACCTACACCCTTTTGAATCGTCTCTAATTGTTCTTCCAGTGTTAAAAACATACAATACAACTCCTTTAATATTGAATTAATATTGCAAGTTCTATAAGAGTAAAAAATCCATTCCGCCTTGGCGTAATTGTAGCTGACGCCTTGCTTTCGCTACAGAAAACATGTGTAGCTGACGCTTCGCTTTCGCTACACATGCCATAGAACGTGACGTTCTTAGACTGAGTTCCTCGATAAAAGGAATCACATCACATTCATCTTACTACCCGCTTCTGCTGAATGAAGATAAAAAAACGTCCTTTAGGAAAAAACCTAAAGGACGTGTTATGAACGTGTTACCACCTTAATTTAAGAGCTACTCACATAACTCTTCTCAATAGGTACAGCTAAATGCGATACCTTTGCATTGATTACGGATGCAAACCCGTCGTAGCCTACTAAAGTTCGGTACGCAGCTCCAAGATGAATTCATTTTAACTTTCCTCGCGCCTCTCATCAACCGGCTACTTTCTGTCAGTTCCATTAAAACTACTAGTTCTCTTCAACACTTTTACTCTTATACTCCAAATTGTTCACAACAATTTTTCGTTATGCAAATCTTGATAATTATTATAGTCTCTTTATTTGAATTGTCAATAAATTATTTTTTATTGCTCACTAGTTTGTGTTGATGGCTTTAATAAGAACCAAACAATTGCTAAAGTTACTAGTGCTAATATAAAAGTACTCATATATATGAAATGTACACTTGAAGCTAACGCTTCTTGTGATTCGGTGACTATGGTTGCTGTAGTTCCACCATGTCCACCAGAAGATATAAGATTAAGGTTTTTAATACCTTGTGCGTGAATCATCGTGTTGAAAATTGCCCCGAAAACTGCAGCACCTAATGTTTGACTAAACGTATTGATAAATGTATTTAAGCCAATTGCCGTTCCTCGTGTATGAGTTGGAACAGCTGATTGAATTGTTACCATGTAAATTGGTATAATAAGCCCCATTCCTAAGCCGAATAATCCAACTGCAACATAAATAAGGAATGTTGGAGAGTTTGTTGACAATGTAAATAGTGAAAAGGCAGCAACTGAAAGAATGCTAGCTCCAAGTAAAATGATTTGTTTCGTTTTTAAGTAATCAATTAATTTACCAGAAAAAATAGTGCCAAATGTCCACATAACGGGAAGTGGCATTAAAACGAGTCCGGCCTCTGTCGCATTTTTTCCTAATACACCTTGGCTCCAAATCGGAAGATACATTGTAATACTAATAATCATTGCACCAGAAATAAGCGTTAAAATGTTTATAATAGATAATGTACGATTAGAGAAAAGTGCTAGCGGAATTAATGGTTCCGGAGATTTTCTCTCAATAAATAAGAAAATAACGAATGCAACAGCTGCAAAGATTAAGAGACCAATAATTGTAATGTCCCCCCAATTTTGCTTACTGCTACCTGTTAATAACGCGTATAATAGCGCGATTGTACTTAAAGAAAATACTGTTGCACCAAGATAGTCGATATGGTGCTTAGCAGGCTTAATAGATTCTTTATAATAAATAACAATCATTAAGCAAGCGATAATTCCAAATGGAACGTTTAAGAAGAAGATGTAGCGCCAAGAAAGAGAATCGACTAAAAATCCACCAACTAATGGTCCTATTACACCAGAGACGCCCCACACAGCACTAATCCAGCCCTGTGCTTTTGCACGATCTTTCACTTCGCTATACAAGTCACCCATGATTGTCATTGTTATTGGCATAATGGCGCCAGCACCTATACCTTGAAGAGCACGAAAGACAATAAGCTGCTCCATCGATGTAACAACACCACAAAGTGCAGAGCCGACTAAGAATATTGTAGCTCCGATAAGTAAAACTTTTTTACGACCGAATAAATCAGCCAGCTTCCCGTATATTGGCGTCGAAACAGCTGTGGCAAGCATATAAATTGCATATACCCAACTAACAAGTTCGACACCTGACAAATCACTTGTAATACGGGGAATTGCTGTACTAATAATTGTTCCTTCTACAGCTGAAAGAAATGTCATTAACATTAATGATAAAATAACTTTTTTTCTCATATTTTCCCCTTTACTTCTAAACAGATTACGCCTCGATTCATCATTGCGTCCGGAATCGGCTTTGGGCCTACAATTGTTTTCTAGGCGAAAGAAGTTTATTCAATATATAACTAAGTATATTTTTGGATTATCTATAAACAATATAGATACTCACTAAAGTTCCTTTATTGCACTAACCAGCCGTTAGTTCAAGTACAATTTTTCACAGGATAAACATTAATTTTAACATATATATACATTAAAACGAAAGAAGTGATTTCTATTGCTTTGACATCAATTATGCCTCCAATTGCGCCCGGAATCGACTTCGTGCTTCCCTTCCAACCCTTAAATACTCGCCACATTTCCTCATATTAACTTTAGCAAAGGTGATACTATCATAAGGAGTTTTTTTAAACTAAAAAGTGACTTTCCACGTGGCACCACCGCTCTAGCTTAAAAGCGCTAGACTAGATTATGCTCTCTTGAAAATGAAAAAGCTTTTTACATATTTTCAAACTGAAATAAATAAACTATAATGGTATTTAAATGGAAGAAATTCTAAATTAAACCCATTTATCTTTTTTTATACAAATCTACTGTAAAGGGGCACGAAGATGAAAAAGAAGGTTTTATCCTTACTCATGGCCATAATAATGGTCCTATCAATTAGCGTATCAGCTTTTGCCGACGAAACGTTGCCACCAGCGACAAGAGGAGAAATCGTTAAAACCTTGTTGATAGCAGCAGACGCTTATCAACCAGAAATTAGTAAAGAATACATTATGCAAGGCTCTAAAAACGATGATTTAAGAGAAAATGAGCCAGCTAAGAAGGTTGAAGCTTTAGTCATGTTGAGCCGGGCATTCGGCGAATTGCCAGAGCCGGTCGGAAATGATCTGCGCAGCGGAACATTTGATGTCAAGTTCACTGATGTACCAGATTGGGCTAAAAAAGATATCGATAAACTTGCAAAGGCAGGCGTACTGACAGGCAAACCTGACGGCACATTAGGCGCAAATGACAATATTACGATCAATGAGTTCAAAAAAATTATTGCCAGAGTGTGGACGCTTAAAGGCTCCCATTTAAATGACGATTTTTATGAAGCAATCAATAAGGAATGGTTAAATAAATCGACAATTCCAACAGGAGAAATCATGGGTGGCGGATTTGCTGAGCTACAAAAGCAAAATACCGATAAAATAGAAGAAATAATAAATGAACTCGTTGGTAAACAATTCGATAAAGGAACAAAAGAACAGAAAATTGCCGACTTTTATTCGACAGCGTTGGATAAAAAAAATAGAAATAAACAAGGGATTGAGCCCATCCAAAAATATGTAAAGGCAATTAACGGGGCTAAAACGCTTGATGAGCTCGTTCAAGCAGATCTTGCTATGGAAAAAGAATTGGGTCTAAGCTCATTATTCAGCTTTACAATCATGAACGATGCAAAGAACAGCAGTGAAAATGCTTTATATTATACCGGATTAGCTACTGGTCTGGATAAAAACAGCTTTGTAACGGAAGACGAGATAGCGAAAAAAGCCTACATTCAATATATGACCAAGCTTCTCGTGTCATCGGGTGAGGAAGAGTCTGCAGCGAAAGGCCACGCTGAGAAAATTTACGGAATGGAGAAAAGCTTAGCTTCCGTATCGCTTGAACCTCATGAACAAGGCGACGTCAATAAATACTATAATCCGTATACAATCGAACTATTCGATGACATGTTCAAAACAGTAGATATGAAACAAGTCTTGAAATCGATGAAAGTCGACAGTGCTGATAAAGTAATCGTATTCGATGTGAAGTTGGCACAAAAAGGCGCGGAACTCTTGACTGAAGATAATCTTGACACACTTAAAGCTTACTCTAAAGTACAACTGCTTTCCGCAACAGGCCGTCTATTGTCAGATGAATTCAAAGACGCTGCAAATGAGTTTTCCGCAACGTTATACGGCATTACAGGAGAAAAAACAGATCAGGAAATCGCAGTTGCCATGACAACTGGCACAATGAGCGGATATTTGGAGCAAATGTTTGCCGAGAAACATTTTTCACCAGAAGCTAAAAAAGATGTTGAACAAATGGTAGAGAAGTTAATCGCTACGTATGAGGAAAGAATCCAATCTCTTGATTGGATGTCAGAAACAACTAAAGCTAAAGCCATTAAAAAGCTGCATACGATGATTGTTAAGATCGGTTACCCAGATAAGTGGGATACGACATTAGATAAAGTAGCTATCAAGACATATGATGAAGGCGGTTCGCTGTTCTCAAATACCTTCACAGTAACCAAAGCATACATTGATAACACGAAAGCCAAGCTAGGAAAACCGGTGGATAGAACGGAATGGTTAGCAAACGTTTATACCGTAAATGCTTTCTACAACCCTTTTAATAACGAAATTACGTTCCCTGCCGGTATTCTCCAAGCACCTTTCTATGATATTAACGCTAAACCTGAAGAAAATTACGGTGCCATTGGCATGGTCATTGGCCATGAAATCAGCCATGCATTTGATAACAATGGATCTGCCTACGACGAAAATGGAAATGCAAATAACTGGTGGACAGAAGAAGACTTTAAGAAATTCGAAGAGAAAAACCAGGAACTGATTAAGTTCTATAATGACATTGAGATTATTCCGGGTGTGTTGAATGATGGTCAGCTTACTCTAAGTGAGAATGTCGCTGATTTAGGTGGAATGGCGGCTTCGCTGCAAGTTGTATCCAAAATGAGTAATCCGGATTATAAAGCCTATTTCGAAAGCAATGCGGAAATATGGAAATCCACAACTACAAAGGAATTTGCAGCGTTTCTTAGCAAAAACGATGTACATTCAGCCAATAAAATTCGGGTAAACCGCACGATTGTGAACTTCCAGCAATTCTATGATACCTATGGAATTAAGCTTGGAGATGGCATGTATATTGCTCCTGAGGATCGAGTTTCCATCTGGTAACAATACGAGCAATAAGGAGCTCTTACATCAGAGGCTGTCTAGAAAGTCTTTTTACACCGAAATAAAAAGCCCAAGAATGCTAATTTTACAGCATTCTTGGTTTTTGCTTTTTTTAGCCCTAGGGATAGTATAATTATAAGTGATGTTCAATCGCAGTCTGTTCGTTAGACTACCACCAAAAAGCCCGTTTTAGCCTGTGAAATGGCTATAAACGGGCTTTTATTTATTTTCTTGTCAATCCGAGGTTTACGGAAAAAACGTGCCTTTTGCAGCAGTCTCCCCTTCTTCTTTCATCTGCTTTTCTTAGAAAGAAAAATTGTCCGGATCTGGTCCAAATCGTTTATTTTGATTCAATGCGCTGATTTTTTCTATATCCTCTGCACTAAGCGAGAAGTCAAATACATCTGCATTTTGGCGAATACGCTCAGTTGTAACAGATTTTGGAATCGTCACTACCTGGTTTTCCAAATCCCAGCGAATAATGATTTGAGCTGGGGACTTGCCATATTTTTGTCCCAGTTCTATCAAAAGCGGGTGATCCAGATTGCCTTGCATCAATGGGCTCCAAGCTTCGAGCTGGATATAACGCTCCTTGCAATAGGAATGTAGCTCTTTTTGCGTCAACAACGGGTGAAATTCCACCTGATTAACCACTGGTGTAATCTCGCTGTTCTGACGCAATTCTTCTAGATGATGAATTTGAAAGTTGCTTACTCCGATCGCTCGTACAAATCCTTCGCGATATAGCTTCTCCATTGCCTTCCACGTATCAACAAACTTGCCTTTTACCGGCCAATGGACAAGGTACAGGTCTAGTGTATCGAGCCCCAGCTTTTTCATACTGGTGTTTAAAAGCCTTGAGTGTTGTCTCATAGCCTTGATCTGCATTCCACAACTTGGTCGTGATGAACAGTTGATCACGATCAATTCCCGATTGACGGATTCCTTCGGCTACGCCCTCTTCGTTTCCGTAGATGGTTGCCGTGTCAACACTGCGGTAACCAGCTTCAATAGCAGAGCGAACTGCCAGTGTTTCGTTGCCTTCCCTTGCCTTCCAAACTCCGAGGCCCAGCCACGGCATTTCGACTCCGTTGTTCAATACCGAGCTATCTGTGATATGTGTTGCCATCTGATCTCCTCCCGACTATCGCTGATAAATTGGTACCTATTAGTAGATTAATAGGTACCAATTTATCATACCTGTTCCGCCCAGTCATTTTTAATGCCTGTCGAACACTCGCCTAACTCTGACCATATTTCCCCTCTCCTATTTCGGTGTATTGGAGTTTTGAATCCCAAAAATTTGATAAAAAATTCGACATATGAATAATATCAATAAGTTGATTTTAGATAGGAATTTGAATGACGGATAGGGGGCAGTTCTTGATTAAACTCATTTAATCACCTCCTAAATTTAATCCTTATTAAATTATCCTGCACCGTTAGTTTAAGTAAAACTTTCCAGAAGATAAACTTCAAGTATCCATAAAAAAACACCTCATCTGCGCATCACTTTTATTCTGTAAAAATAGCCTAAGTATCCGACATTTTGATTCATGTTCGGTTCGGGTAAAAAGCATATGCAGTATGGACTATAGGAAGCACGAGTCTAAGCCCGGGAGACATTGGTGATTCCGGGCTCTTTGCTTCAAAAACTCTAGTGTGATTCAATACTTCGGTTTGTATTTATAAAAATAGCCTCTTTGCGGGTTGAAAGCTCATACCGTTAATGTAAAAAAATCATATCTTGCATTATACGACTAAAAGGAGGAAGACCTCTCTATTAGATCGAATCCAAGACTTTGAAAATCGAGAAAGGATGAAGACAAAGTCGCAAGCGAATCCTAATATAACCCCTAGCATTACTATTACTAGAGATAACGCATTGAACCTCTTATTAGTTTCTATAAAGAGTTAGGGCTAGGATACATTATTAATGCCATAGGCGGAAAAAATCCAATACGCAGTCGGTACATTGCCAGGACTATCGGTTCCGGCGACCCTCAATGAATTGCTGGAGGTTAATTCAGGTGTTCAAACTACCATGCAAGGATTAAATAAGAAAAAACTGCTCCTTTAATCTAAACTGGAAAGCATCTTGTCTGCTTCTTCTGACGTAGGTCAAACCGGTGCAACTGGGGCTACAGGGCTATCTGGTGAGACTGGAGCTACAGGCGTACGTTTACAGCTAACAACATCAAGGTAGGAAACTTCATTCAGCAAGTTGTAGTTACACCGGGGCCGTCTTATATGTTTGATTCAACTATAAATAGCAATGGAATCGGTATTACACATACACCTGGAACACCAGATATCCATCTAAGTCCGAACAGTCTATTGGATCAATAGCTATTTGGAAGGGGTTGAGACGCCAACTGGCGGTGTCGGATTCGCGCTTCGCCTAAACGGGGTTCCTCTTTTTGGGAGTTATGTTGGCAACGGAGGTGCTGTTGGAGTAGATGTACAACTCTCCGGTGCATACATTCGGAATACTGGACCTGGTGTTAACGTTCTTCAGATGTTCAATGATGATAACGCAAATACTACGACCGCTAGTAACGGTACGCTTGGCGCTTCATTAACAATTATACAGATTGATTAACATATCAGCCTATGAAGACATTATCGCAAAACAAAAATTAAACTCTCTTTTTTTAGCGTTTTCATCTATCCAATGAACGACACATTAGAATCAACGGTCATTTAGCTCTTCCAAAAGGAATTAAGATGTCAGAATTAGCTGGTTTAAATAAAAAAAATGACCATCTTTACACGAACAAGCAATCTCTTACATGAACAAAAGCGGTCACTGAACAGGGAGAAGCCTTTAATAAACGTCTAAATAAATGATCTATGTCTGCATTTATTTAGACGCGTTGTACAAGTGCGTCGTAAAACGGTGTCTAAAGAAGCCGTTTATATCACAGTTGGCATTCGTGAAGATGGTTCTAGTGAAGGGCTTACGTCAACTAATCTGCATATAACTCAGAAACTTCTAACTGAACTCAAGGAATGCTCATACCGTTAATGAAAAAGAATCATATCCTGCATTATGACTATAAAGAGGGAGACCTCTCTATATAGATCGGTAAATTCATAAACTTGAAAATTGAGAAAGGGTGAAGACAGTGTCACAAGCAAATCTCCCTAATATAACCCCTAGCATCACTATTACTAGAGATGACGCCTTGAACCTCTTGTTATCTTCTATAGCGATTGAAGAGTTAGGGCTAGGGCATATTATTAATGCCGAAGCGGAGAAAATCCAATACGCTGTCGGTACGCTGCCAGGGCTTTCGGTTCCAGCGACCATCAGTGAGTTGCTACAGGTAAATTCAAGTGTTCAAAGTACTATGCAAGAATTAATTAAGAAGGAGCTACTCCTTCAATCTAAACTGGAAAACATCTTGGCTGCTCCTTCTTTAGTAGGTCCAACCGGTGCTACTGGGCCTACAGGACCTTCTGGTGGACCTCCAGGCGCTACTGGCTCTACTGGTGAAACTGGCGCTACGGGGGCTACTGGCTCTACTGGGGTTACTGGCTCTACCGGGGCTACTGGGGCTACTGGCTCTACTGGCTCTACCGGGGCTACTGGCTCTACGGGGGCTACTGGCTCTACTGGTGCTACTGGATCTACCGGGGCTACTGGCTCTACGGGCGAAACTGGGGCTACTGGTGCATCCGGGCCTACTGGTGCCACTGGCGCTACAGGAGCAACAGGCGCTACAGGAGCAACAGGCGCTACCGGTGCATCCGGGCCTACTGGTGCCACTGGCGCTACGGGGGCTACTGGCTCTACTGGTGCCACTGGCGCTACTGGGGCTACTGGCTCTACCGGGGCTACTGGTTCTACTGGTGCCACTGGCTCTACCGGGGCTACTGGGGCTACTGGTGCCACTGGCTCTACTGGCTCTACTGGCTCTACTGGCTCTACTGGCTCTACTGGTACCACTGGCGCTACTGGCTCTACTGGCGCTACTGGTACCACTGGCGCTACTGGCTCTACTGGCGCTACTGGGGCTACTGGTACCACTGGCTCTACTGGCTCTACTGGCGCTACTGGGGCTACTGGTACCACTGGCTCTACTGGCTCTACTGGCGCTACTGGTACCACTGGCGCTACTGGCTCTACTGGCGCTACTGGTACCACTGGCGCTACTGGCTCTACTGGCGCTACTGGTACCACTGGCTCTACTGGCTCTACTGGGGCTACTGGTACCACTGGCTCTACTGGCTCTACGGGTGAAACTGGCTCTACCGGGGCTACTGGCTCTACCGGCTCTACTGGTACCACTGGCTCTACTGGCTCTACTGGTGAAACTGGCGCTACCGGGGCTACTGGCTCTACCGGCTCTACTGGTACCACTGGCTCTACTGGCTCTACTGGGGCTACTGGTTCTACTGGTGCCACTGGCTCTACTGGTTCTACCGGGGCTACTGGCTCTACTGGCTCTACTGGTGCCACTGGCTCTACGGGTGCATCCGGGCCTACTGGGGCCACTGGCTCTACAGGAGCAACAGGAGCAACAGGGCCATGTTGTACAGGAGCAACAGGCTCTACGGGGGCTACTGGTCCTACGGGGGCTACTGGTGCATCCGGACCTACTGGTGCTACTGGTGCATCCGGACCTACTGGTGCTACTGGTGCATCTGGGCCTACCGGGGCCACTGGCGCTACGGGGGCTACTGGCGCTACAGGGCCTATTTCACAAGCATTCGTCAGTGCAAATATAGATGGCCAAACAATAGCCTCCGGCGCCGCTGTTACGTTTGGAATTTCTACAATCTTTGGGATCGATTTCAACGGTACTGATACTTTTATCATTACAAGAGCAGGTCTTTATTCACTGGCTGTTGTTTTAGATTTTGCAGAAGGAACGCCAGCACAAAGTTACTTTGGTGTATCCATAAACGGCGGGGCGCTTGTTGCACCATCCTCAAATGCAAACACCGCGGGTCAGATATCGGTCATTCGAGTCAACCTCCAATCCGTTGGTGATACAATCAGGATCGTGAATGGCTCACCCAATAGCGTAACCATATCCGAAACTGCTGGAGTTACTGGCAGCGCCGGTCATATTATACTATACCGGTTCGCGGATGGGGCTATATGATAACATTTAAAGAAATCAGCAGCCTCAAGCGCTACAGGGCCAGCAGCATTTGCAGCTGGTTTGAAATAACCCATTAGACAATAATTCATAATATGCATAAGGGCTTGTCGTCTGAGAATATCAGGCGGCAAGCCCTTCAGCTTTGTTTTATGACAATACCACCTTCATCCTATAATCGAATAATAATAAAAGTTGTCATCGTTTTTCCCCCTAAATAGTCAGCGATCATTTCTTCTAATTCAGAGAGATCCCCATTACAACAATCATGATTTTATTTTTTATTGTTTGTTTTAGAGCTTTTATCTCCCTCTAAATCAGCTAATACATTTTTTATCAATAAAGAGATTCCTTTATATATTCCACTAGGGCTAGTTAAGGTAACTTCTAAAAACTCACTTAAAAGAGATGTTTTTTGCAAGAAAAATTGCAGAGTGTTGCACCCGATATTTTTTTAACTTCTTCGAACGTGCATTGATTAAACGGAAGCTTTGTCCTGTAAGAGATGATGTGGATATGGTGAATCAATCGATCTACCAAAGTCTGCATTTGCGTTTAAATGACAACATTACTTATGATTTTTTTTGCTGTGATATTCAATGGTGTATATTACAATCTTATAATTAAAATCATTCTGAGAAAAAAACAAACCTTGATTCTCTTATCTAAAAAAGCATTTAGATTACAAAGGAAAGCCTTTCGTATAGATTGTTGCTGTTAAAATATCGAATATTTAACTAAAGCCCTGTTATTCATTATTTGGTTCTATTATTGGTTTTCCGTCCTTATCCAACAACGGGGTGATTCCCCCTGCATATCCACCCCAACTAAATAAATAATGAACTCCTGTTTCATTATCTACTATTATTCTGTTCCCGTTAGCCACACCAGTTTCTGAAAGGATTTCTTCAAATCTCTTCTTTGATCCTTTATTCTTATCTGAGTTAGTAACCATTTTTTCGCCCCCATATTGGTTTATATGTTAATGCTATTAATGAAATTCCAAATAACATTTTTTATACTACGCTCTTGCCTAGTGATTATTACAAAAATAGTAATAAGGCAACAATGTTAATAGCAACAATCTTTTCGAAAACAGCCAAAATTAAAAAGCCCTATCATTAAGGTAACGGGGCAAAGTTAAATAATAAAAAAAGAGCGACGTCTATCATCGCTCTTAAAACATTTCAAAATTTACTTTTTTATGTTAAACGTTAGCTTCATAGTGGCCGATGTACCAGCCACCTGAATAGGTGATACCTTTTAAATACCAAGTAACGCCGTTTTCAGTAAAAGAGTTTGCAAAAATATTTTCTTTTTTAGGGATATCCCTAGTAATGATCCCTCGAGTTGAGGCATCTGATTGAGTTGAAGAACTTACAGTGTTTTCTGTACTTGCAAAAGCTGGAGAAGCAGACACAACAGGCACCAATAAGGATAGAGAGAGAGCAGAACTGATTAGAATTTTTTTACCATTCATTTAACAACACTCCTTCAAATATAATTTTTTTATGGTGGTACATCTATACTAATTCGACACAAGGGATAATTTCCCTTTTATTTTACATATATTTTTAATTTTTATTTTATTTCCCAATTTATAGTACTGGTATTATTATTGAATAGATTAGCCAATATAACCTAAGTTGGGGTATCTACGGAGCAACATACACGTGGAATAATAATGGAAGACCTATTTCAGCAGAAGAGCTAGTGACTAAGTCCCTTATATTCACAAATGGAATAAGTGAGTATTTCTATTAATGAAACACAGTTAGTATTTAAGTACCCAATTGTATAACAGCATAGGCAGAAAATAATCAATCTTTTTAATAAATATCAATCTGAATACTACAATAAGAGAATCCATTCTAATCAATCTTTTTTTCAAACGGATTCTCTTAAGATAACGTAAAATGTGGGTTTGTTAGGTAATTTTGATCAAACTTTATTTTAAAGCTATATCCAGACGTTTTATATCGTTACTTATGAGAGGCAGTAACCACCGTATCATCATTTTTCCGGATGATTCTTCATAAAAAAAACCACTCGATTGAGTGGGTATCTTTAGGATTCTTTAAAAGGGTAGTACTAATTATTTTAAATAAAGCGAAATTTCTTCTGCTAAATCAGGATAAAACTTTTCTCTTATGCCAGCTTTGCGCATTATTTTCCAAACTACCTTGAAATTTTTTCCTCAGTCCAATTGTTTTCGCGTTTAGCCATAACACAATAGCTCCTTTACTCCATAATAAAAAATCGTATTTAAAAGGATAACTTTTTAAATACGATTTTAAACTTTTTTTAGTATATATCTTTTTTGCCCCGTACACATCTTTTTTGTAAAGTATACGACTTTCTTGTCCAGTATACATCTTTTTTGTCACTCGACATCACAATTGAACTCTATCTCAACAATTATTCAACAGTCACCGATTTAGCCAAGTTACGTGGTTTATCCACATCACAGCGGCGGTGTAGTGCTGCGTAATAGCTAATTAATTGTAATGGCACTACAGAAACTAGTGGTGTTAGTAATTCATGAACTTGAGGAATTACTAAACGGTCACCGTCTTCATCTACGCCAGCCATAGCAATAATGCATGAGTATGCTCCACGTGCTGCTACCTCTTTGACGTTACCACGGATGTTTAATCCTACTGCTGCTTGTGTAACAAGGGCAAACACCGGTGTACCTTCTTCGATTAAGGCAATTGTTCCGTGTTTTAGCTCGCCACCTGCAAAGCCTTCTGCTTGGATATAAGAGATTTCTTTTAGCTTTAGGGCACCCTCAAGACTTACATAGAAGTCTATGTTACGGCCGATGAAGAATGCGTTGCGTGCAATTTTTAAGTAGTCCTCAGCAATATCCTCTAAAACATCCTTTGAATCGATAATTGTTTGGATACCGTTTGCTGCAATCGCAAGTTCTTGTTTTAAATCGTATTCTAAGCCTTTGCCATTAGCTTTCGCTGTTACATAGGCTGTTAGAGCAAGTACAGCTACTTGTGCTACATACGCTTTTGTAGAGGCTACCGCAATTTCTGGACCTGCATGTAATAACAATGTATGGTCTGCCTCACGTGAAAGTGTAGAGCCAGGTACGTTTGTAATCGTTAATGTTGGATAACCAAGCTCTTTAATTTTCACAAGTACTTGACGGCTATCTGCTGTTTCACCTGATTGTGTAATAAAGATAAACAATGGTTTTTCTGAAAGTAATGGCATATTGTAGCCGAATTCACTTGAAATATGAACTTCCACTGGGATACCAGCCATTTTTTCAAAATATTGCTTACCGATTAGACCTGCATGATAGCTTGTGCCGGCTGCAATAATATATAGACGGTCTGCTGCTTGTAATGCTTCTAAAATAGTAGCGTCAATTGTTAATTCGCCATTCTCACCTTCGTACGCTTGAATGATTTTACGAATAACTGTTGGCTGCTCATCCATTTCTTTTAACATATAGTGAGGGTACGTACCTTTTTCAATATCGCTCATATCGAGCTCAGCTGTATATGGTGCACGTTCTACTAATGTACCGTCTAACTTTGTAATTTCAACGCTTGCTTTGTGTACGATTACGACCTCTTTATCGTGTAGCTCCACATATTGATCTGTTACCTGTAGCATTGCCATCGCATCTGAAGCTACAACATTAAAGCCTTCACCAACACCAACTAAAAGTGGAGATTTGTTTTTCGCAACGAAAATTGTATCTGCCGCTTCTGCATCTAATAGGGCTAATGCGTAAGAGCCATGTAATAAAGATAATGTTTTACGGAATGACTCAGCCGTGCTTAAACCTTCTTTCACAAATAGCTCTACTAATTGTACGATGACCTCTGTGTCTGTATCAGATTTCATCGGAATACCTTTTAAATAAGTTTTTTGTAATAAATGATAGTTTTCGATAACTCCGTTGTGTACTAGCGTAAAACGTCCTGATGCACTTTGGTGAGGGTGTGCATTCAAACGGTTTGGCACACCATGAGTTGCCCAACGTGTATGGCCGATACCCACTTTGGCAGCAACGTCCTCGTCCACTGCATCACGTAAATCTGCAATACGTCCCTTTTCTTTAAAGACTGTTACACCATCTTCGTTTCGTACTGCGATACCCGCTGAGTCATAGCCACGATACTCTAGTTTCTCTAAACCTTTTAATAAAATTTCCTTTGCATCTGATTCTCCAATATATCCTACAATTCCACACATAAATTTCTTTTCCTCCGATATTGTCAATTTGACGCAACGACAAACTAGACCTCAACCTATCGAATTTTTTTGAATGTAAAAGTATGCTTATTAATAGGCGTAGCTTTTACATTCCATGCTTAACACTCATTCAGCCATCTGAATAGTAAACATTCGATACATGAGGTTTCTCTATTTATCTATTGCTTTAACTATACCTTTTTCATTTTCTGTACATTCAATCGCTTAAATGCTTTCAAAATGAAAAGTGACAATCGGGTACGTCGATCGGGAGGCATCCGCCGAACTTTCGATAAACCTCCACCTCGTCTGCTGAAGATAGTTTCGTCCAATTTCTTCAGCTCAGGCGCTATAATTGTTTTCCGATTTTGCGCTTTCTTCCCTCCTTATGCGCTTTCGTTAAATGATAAGGTCGGACCTCATAATTCAACTTCTCCATCATACTCAATCATATGCTATACGTCAAATTTTCGTTATAAAAAACACCTATTTATCCTACTTTTTAATGACAAAAAGTAGACAAACAATCTGCTATATAGCCTATCTTGAGATTTATACCTTGGCATAATTAAAGCTGTCACCACCAAAGTAACTGCCGTTTCACTTACGTTACATAAAGAAGTTTAAACTACGATGTTTTTTCCTTATGTCAGCAACAAATATTTTCGGTGAAGGATTTATTTTGAACAGTGTCAAAATAAATTGCTCTAAAAGTAAATATCAACCTGGATAAATTCTATTCTTTTATTGCTTGACAAAGCCACTACTTAGCAATACTATATACAGTACTTAGCAACACTTAGTACAGGTGAGCTAAGCCTGGGGGTGAGATTATGGATAATCTGAGTGAAATGCTCAAAGGAGTCTTAGAAGGTATCGTATTAGAAATCATTAGCCGCGGTGAAATATATGGTTATGAGATTGTCAAATATCTCACGCAGATGGGGTTCGAGGGCATAGCTGAAGGAACTGTATATGCGTTACTTATGCGATTAGAAAGAAATCGCCTTGTCAATATTGTCAAAAAGCCATCTGAAATGGGTCCACCAAGGAAATTTTATACACTTAATGAACAAGGAAGAGAAAAATTAATATCCTTCTGGGCTAAATGGGATTTTTTAAATAGTCGTATTGAAATTTTAAGACATAATGGAGGGAACAAACATGAGCTTTAGTCGTGAAATTCAGGAGAGAATTAATCGTTTTACGAAAGAACAATCCCAGAATTATTTGCAGGATGCTGAGATGACTTATATAGAAAAGCTGCGCAAGAAAAGTGGGCAAACTAAACGGAAAATTGACAAGCAATTGTCGAAGTTTAAAGGGCGTTCCGATCAGGGACGAGAAGCGCAAGATGACATGATAATCTATATGAGCGATTATATGAATGATTTAATGTCACAAGGTTTAACGGAGCAAGAAGCTTTTAATAAGGCTAGCGAGGAATTGCAATTCGCCAGTAACTCTGAGCAATCTGAGGATTTAAATGAACGCTTCCAGCAGTATTACGAAAATCGCGATCCCGCAGATTATGAGGCGATCGGACTGTTTTATGGTGGCTTCCTATTTTTAGGATTAGGCATTGGCGGATTAACCGGTTTTCTAACTGGCGGTGGATATGAAGCTTTTTTTGATAAAGGCTGGATTGACACTGCAATAGGTGCTGGTGTTGGAATTATCATTGGTATCGGACTTGGACAAATTACTAATGCTATTATAGCGTTGAAAAAGAAATAGGGCTATTTTAATTAGAATAACTATGCATCGGCATAATTGCGTCCAGAATCGAGATTATGCTGATGCCCGCAAATGTTTTAGTGCGCAGTGCTAACGTAGCGTAGTAACTGATGTTTTTTGCACGAAAGCGTAGCGGCGGCATCGATGCAAGTCAGTTAGCTTGGGCTAGTATCCTTTATTCACTTCTTTTCCGATTTTCGAGACATCCATTGAAGGGCTTGATACTCGCTGAAAGAAGTTAAAACATAAAAGGCACAGGCAAACTACTTGTGCCTTTTATGCTTAGCCTTCTTTATTCTCCAATAATTTCACAATTTCTCGATTAAATGCTGGTAGATCCTCCGGTGTGCGACTTGTTACCAATTGATTTTGGCAAACAAACACTTCCTCGTCATGGAATATCGCACCTGCATTTTCTAAATCTACACGAATCGATTTGTAGCCAGTTGCGTCACGACCATTTAATGTTTTTGCCGTAATGAGTAATTGAGGTCCATGACAAATAGCAAAGGTTGGCTTCATCTCATCCATAAATTCTTTAACAAATGCCACAACACGATCATCTACACGTAATATATCAGGAGAAAAACCGCCTGGGATGAATAATGCATCGAATTCAGAAGCATTTACCTCATCGATATCTTTATCGATTTTTACTTTCTCTCCATGCTTACCTTCTACCTCAATGCCTGCCGTCGTATCAATCGTTATTAGTTCATGGCCTGCCGCTTCTAACGCTCCTTTAGGACTTGTATATTCAGCGTCCTCAAACATATTGGTAATCACTGTAGCAATTTTAGCCATTGCAATACAACACTCCTTGTTATTGTGACTCTGTACTACTGTTCCCATTCTTTCCGAAAGCATTCATTTTTTCGTTGGTAAAGCTTTCTTTTCATTTGGGAAGGAACAAAAAGTAAAAACTCGACCTCCTATCAAAGGAAATCGAGTTCATACTATTTATTCAGTTAAGCCCATTTCTGCACGGACAACATCTGCTATACGCTTTACGTAACGCTCACAGTCTTCTTCTGTAGCCGCTTCCACCATTACTCGTACAAGTGGCTCAGTACCAGAAGGACGCACTAACACGCGTCCGTTACCAGCCATATCTGCTTCTACTTCAGCAATTACTGCAGCAACTTTTGCATTTTCTGTCACAGCATGCTTGTCTGTTACACGTACGTTGACTAAACGCTGCGGGAAAATTTTCATTTCCGAAGCAAGCTCTGATAGTTTTTTACCTGTAGCTTTCATAATATTAACAAGCTGAATACCTGTTAATAAGCCATCTCCAGTTGTGTTAAAGTCTAGGAAAACAATATGACCAGATTGCTCGCCACCAAGATTATAATCATTAGCACGCATTTCTTCTACAACGTAACGATCACCTACAGCTGTTTGTACACTATGCATATCGTTGTCTTCAACAGCTTTGTAGAAGCCCATGTTACTCATTACCGTCGAAACGATTGTTTGCTTTTTCAAGCGACCAACTGTATTTAAATGCTTACCAATGATGAACATAATTTGATCACCATCAACAATTTTACCGTTTTCATCTACTGCGATTAAACGGTCACCATCGCCATCGAATGCTAAACCAACATCAGCACCCTTTTCTGTGACAAATTTAGCTAATCCATCTGGATGTGTTGAGCCGACACCGTCATTAATATTTAAGCCTGTTGGTGAGGCACCCATCGTTGAGATATCCGCTTCTAAATCTGCAAATAGGTGTGTAGCTAGAGAAGACGTAGCGCCATGTGCACAATCTAATGCTACGTGGATGCCTTCAAATTCTTCAGCCACTGTTTGTTTTAAGTATTGAATATATTTTTGTCCGCCCTCGAAATAGTCGCTTACTGAACCTAAATCTGCCCCTATTGGACGTGGTAAAGTATCATCTTGAGCATCTAATATTGCTTCGATTTCAGCTTCTTGCGCATCTGTTAGCTTAAAGCCATCAGGACCGAAAAATTTAATACCATTGTCAGCTACTGGGTTATGTGAAGCTGAAATCATAACGCCTGCATTTGCGCTCATCATTCGAGTAAGATAGGCCACACCTGGTGTCGAAATAACACCAAGACGCATTACCTCTACGCCGATTGATAAAAGACCAGCTACAAGTGCACCTTCAAGCATTTCACCTGAAATACGTGTGTCACGACCGATTAAAACCTTTGGACGGTCAGTTGCATCCTTCGTTAAAACGTAACCACCTACACGGCCAAGTTTAAATGCAAACTCCGGTGTTAATTCACTATTCGCGACGCCACGGACGCCATCTGTTCCAAAATATTTACCCATTTTAATTATTCTCTCCTTCAATGCAAGACGGCGGTCATGCTTGTCTATGCTGACAACTAGACCACTCGTCTGCTTACTTTTGGAAAAGTCTATTTTCGTTCATTCACTGGTAACTAGTAATTATGCCCCTATGTAATTTATCTGGGCTTATAAATAGGCACAGATAAATTTTAGCATAAGGTATTTTGATTTTAGCCTAAGTAACTTCTTCCCGTTAAAGAATACCTTTACGGATAGAGAACGAAATCTCTACTGAATCAAAATAAAATTATAGTCAGTTATTGTTTAAGAATCAACATCTTCTTCTGTTTTATCAGTAGGCGGTGGCGTACTGTTATCAGAAGGAGTGCTAGTGTCCTCTGAAGGTGGCGAAGGAGTAGGTGTAGGAGCAGGAGGGGTAGTCGTTGTTGTCGTTGTTGTTTTTTCCTGCTCTACCTTCGTAACATCTGCCTTCACTTTAATTTTTGAGTCAGATATTTTTGTCACACCTTCTGGCAATTTCACTTCAAATTCATAAGTTTTTGATTCCGTAATTTTTGATAAATCAACCTCTAATGGTATTGCGGTTAAAGTATCTATCATAGATTTTCTACCGTATACTCTCACCTTTGTAGGACTAATTGTTAGTTGGTTGACAGTAATACCATTCTCCGCTTTTCCTATTTCCTTCAGCACAACAGGCAACTCTCTACTGTAAGCTCCAATATCTACTTCTACCTTCACAGTTTCTGGTTCAATCGTCACGTCTAACTTATTTAAATCACGATCTAGTACTTTCACTGCCGCTACTTGTGAGAACGGTTCTTTCAAGCCTCGTTCACCCGTTACAGTAGCTTTTACATAGCTAATATTTTCAATTGCACTTTTGGCACCTGTAATATACACCGTAGCTGGATTAGCACTCATGCCATTTAAAATATATCCTTCTTCAAGTAAACGAGTATTTAGCTCAGGGTCAACACGAAACTCTTGTGTGACCTTTTCCTCAATGTTAACCTTTACAATCGCAGGGTCTAATGTAACTTGCAACTTCTCCGAAATATTTTCGTATTGTAGTCGAACATTATGCTCACCTATGAGTAATTTACTCAAATCTGCAAATACAGAAAAATCCTTCGACGCTTGAGCCTGTAAAACGAGTGTCATCGGACCTTTTATCGTAACATCTACTGTCTTTGGTATCCCTGTTACAATGAGGTTCTTATCGTCATAAAAAACATCTACTGGTACATCTCGGATTACCGCTGTTTGCTCACTCATTATTGTTTTATTTGAGGGAGATAATTCAGCACGGACGGAGAAAAATAACAATAAGGCTAAAATTAGCGCAACAATTCGTAACACCCAAGGGCTATCCATCATTTTATCCATTCTTTTTCCCCCTCCAAGTTAACTTAGAGGCTGCATTTGATTCCTGTGCTGATCCGAACCACATTTTACGTAACAGTCCCTCGAATTCTTCTAAAGAAAGATTTCGATGTAGATTACCATTCAGTGTAATACTAATGGCACCGGTTTCCTCTGATACGACAATAGTAATGGCATCTGTCACTTCACTTAAGCCAAGTGCAGCACGGTGACGTGTCCCAAGCTCTTTTGAGATAAATGGACTCTCAGAAAGCGGTAAATAACAAGCCGCTGCCGATATTTTATCTTTTTGCATGATAACCGCTCCATCATGTAACGGTGTATTAGGTATAAAAATGTTGATCAGTAATTCAGATGAAATCTCAGCATTTAGACCTATACCTGTTTCGATATATTCATTTAGACCTGTTTCTTTTTCAATAGAAATTAACGCCCCTATACGACGTTTGGCCATATAACTAACAGATTTCTTCATTGCCTCAATAAGCCTTGTTTGTTCTTCTTCAACTTGACTAATCGAACGTTGGAACAACTTCCCTCTACCAATTTGTTCAAGACCACGTCTTATTTCAGGTTGGAAAATGATAATAATCGCCAAGAAACCGAATTCGATAACTTGTTTTAACATCCAACCTAACGTCTCTAACCCAAAAAAGTCCGTAGCAAGGCGCGCAATAATAATGACGAAAATGCCTTTTAATAATTGGACAGCCTTTGTACCTTTAATGAGGGTTAAAATTTTATAAATAACGTACCATACGAGCAGTACATCTAATAAGTTAATAAAAATATTCACAGGTGTTAAATTAGCGAAATGTTCGATAATTTGCACGTGGCATCCCCCACTTTTCATTGCGAATCCATACACATTTAAGTATAGCACATTCTTATCAAATGTAACTTTTTTCAAATAAAAAGTCTACTCAAAAGAGTAGACCTTTCAGCCTCTCACGTGCACTATCTATTAGGACGTATAGAGTGTTATTTAGTTGCTTGTTTCTCCTCGAATGTTACAGCAGACTTCACTGAATTTTTAATTGTATACCACAGCCATTCGAATACTTCGTCAATTTCTTCTATTTTTCCCGAAACAACTGCCGAAGATGCCATATACTGCCCGTTAATAACAGTGACATTGCCATCCACTTCACCCTCAACAATTAAATCACCATTTTTAACAATAATGTCGCCTTTTACAACTTCACCCTTCGGCACAATAACCGTTTGGCCTTCAACAACTAGGTTTGGCTGTTTAGTCACGGAGAACTGTCGGTCATCCATAAAATTACCTAGTAAAGTTGCACTCATGAATAAACAAAAAACTGCTGCTGCCACAAAGAGTGGATGCCGACGAATCCACTTTTGCATCCCTACACGACTTTTAGGTTTCGGTAAACGAGCCATTACGGCTTCTTCAAAATGCGGAGGTGATGTAATGTGGGAAGCGCTCTTCACAAAGGCGATTGTTTCACTTAATTCCTGCATCAACTGTTTACAATCACTGCATGTATGCAAATGTCGTTTTAACTCTTGCTCATGCTCACGACTAATGTCACCATCTAAATAATCATGGATATAGTCTATTATATGCTCTGGACAAGTATTCATGACGCTTCCCCTCCTACAGATTGTTTAATTGCTTTCGTAATGCTTCACGTCCGCGGTGAATCCTCGTTTTCACCGTTCCAAGAGGCATATCTAAAATCTCGCTAATTTCCTGTAATGATAATTCTTCAATATATTTCAATACTATAACTGAACGGTACTTATCAGGCAAACGTCCAATTTCATATTGAATACGATCTTGCAGTTCCATTTGCTCTATCTGTTCTTCAGGTAGCTGGTCATCTGCTGCGATCTGTGAATACATATCAAGTCCTTCTGTACCAGCTACTTCTGCATCTAAATAGTAATCCGGCTTTTTCTTCCGGATACGGTCTATACAAAGGTTTGTCGCTATACGATAAAGCCACGTCGCAAATTTCCTTTTCTGATCAAAAGTATGCAAGTTCATATAGGCACGAACAAAAGCTTCTTGTGCAATGTCCTCAGATTCTTGCTTGTTCCCTAACATCCTATAGCATACTTGGTACAGTTTGTGCTGATAGAGACTCACAATATCTGCAAATGCGTTTTGATCACCTTTAAGCACTTGTTTAATTTTCTTGTTTACTAACGCATCCATTGTGTTTATTTCTCCACCTTTACAACTGTCTTATACTATACGACCTATCGATAAGAAAAGTTTCGTTTTATTATTAATTATAGCAAAAGATTTTTATACATTGTGGCAATAGACAATTTTTTGTTAAATTTCTTTAAACTAGTGTTTCGCCAAATAAAGAGCCCATTAATGCTACTGCAACATCGGCAGTTCTATTTTTCTCATCTAAAATTGGATTAACTTCAACAAATTCAGCAGATGTTAGCAAACCTGATTCCTGAAGCATTTCCATTGCCAAATGGCTTTCTCGATATGTAATACCACCAGCTACAGGAGTCCCAACCCCTGGCGTATAAAGTGGATCTAAACCGTCTAAATCAAGTGATAAATGCAAACCATCTACATTGCGCCCCCTTAAATATTCTAGAGCATCTTCCATGACACGCGTCATCCCAAGACGATCTATTTCATGCATTGTATATACTTTGATTCCTTGCTGGATAATTAATTCACGTTCTCCTGGATCTACAGAACGCGCTCCTATAATAATAACGTTTTCAGGTTTAATTTTCGGTACATTATTACGAATTTTCACTAACCGTTCATGACCAAGTCCAATGCTTATAGCTAATGGCATACCATGTATATTACCAGATGGCGTCGTTTCTGGAGTGTTTAAGTCAGCATGCGCATCAAACCAAATAACGCCTAAATTTTTATAATGCTCACCTAGCCCTGCAAGAGTGCCAATAGCGATACTATGGTCGCCACCAAGTACAAGCGGAAACTCCTTTTGTTCAATTGCTTCATTTACACTTTTCGCCAAAGACGTACTTACATCGATAACTTCCTCTAAATTAAGTAGCTGCTTATCAACAATAATGCCATCTTGTTTTTGACTAACACGTATATCCCCTTGATCATGTACTACATGTCCTATTGCCTCTAGGCGCTCTACAACGCCTGCGTAACGAATAGCACTCGGCCCCATATCTACCCCTCTGCGAGTTTGCCCATAATCTGTTGGTACACCAATAATAGAAACATTTAGTTTATTCATTTTTCCATACCCCCTTTAGATTGTAAGACTATTGTAAAGCCTGCATCCTCCTTGGCTCAACCTCGCAATTTTATGAATATTTATGCAATTAAAGAGAGTATAAAAAAATCTCCTGCTGTTTTCAGCAAGAGATTAGTATCTGTAGTTAATGTTACACTTTTTTTATTTATAAAAGTGAGCCATGAAGGACTCGAACCTTCGACCCTCTGATTAAAAGTCAGATGCTCTACCAACTGAGCTAATGGCTCAAAAAATAAAAATGGCTGGGGTACTAGGATTCGAACCTAGGCATGACGGAATCAAAATCCGTTGCCTTACCGCTTGGCTATACCCCAATCATTATAAAAAACTGGTGGAGGGGGACGGATTCGAACCGCCGAACCCTAAGGAGCGGATTTACAGTCCGCCGCGTTTAGCCACTTCGCTACCCCTCCGAAATAACACATATGGTGGAGGATGACGGGCTCGAACCGCCGACCCTCTGCTTGTAAGGCAGATGCTCTCCCAGCTGAGCTAATCCTCCATAGAAACAGGTGTTCATTTCTTTACAGTTTTTTATTTTATTTTTAAGCCTTTGCATTACTACAATGCTTTAAAAAATGGTGACCCCTACGGGATTCGAACCCGTGTTACCGCCGTGAAAGGGCGGTGTCTTAACCACTTGACCAAGGGGCCATTTTCAAATGTCTCAAACAAGACAAGTATTATGATAACATTTTTCGTCGTAAGATGCAATACTTTTTTGAAAAAATTTTATGTATACATCACCTTTAAAAATGAGCAAAAAAATGGCTCCGAAGGCAGGACTCGAACCTGCGACAACCTGATTAACAGTCAGGTGCTACTACCAACTGAGCTACTTCGGAACAATACTATTCAATTCGGTTTTTAAAACCTCTTAAGTACATTTATTATTATAGCAAGCATTATAAATTATGCAATACTTTTTGTGAAAATTTTTATATTTTTTGTCGAAGTCTTCCTATGCAGCAACAAGAAACGTAATAGTTCTCTATTAAATCTAATATTTCTATTTCATGTACAGAATATTCTTGCTGTATATTATTGCAATTGATAAAATAAAAATAGTTTTATGAATTTTCTATCAAATTTGATTAGGGGAGGAATGTTCATATGGTAACAAACGATTTAATTGCACCGGAATTTTATAATATTACAGAGGAATTGGAGAAATTTTCTCGTGATAGTGATCGCCAAGCAATACGGTGGCTAAATACTCAGCAGGAGCGTCAAACAATTTCCTATGTTGAACTTGTTCAAAAAATGAACCAATACGCGCACGCCTTTACGAAGAAGGGGCTTCAAAAAGGAGATCGCGTATTAGTTATTATTCCTCGTCTGCCTGAAGCTTATTTTGTCTTCCTTGGCTGTCTAAAGGCTGGGATTGTTCCTATTTCTTGTTCAGAAATGTTACGTGCAAGTGATTTAGAATATCGTATGGAACACTCTTCTGCAAGAGCAGTAATAGCCTATGAAGCGTTCACTAGTGAGGTAGATAGTATTACTTCTTCAGTGGAGGCTTTAAATAATAAATTGGTTATAGGCACTGCTACTGGTGATTGGACCTCTTTAGATGACTTAGCAAGTACTCAGCCAGATACATTTACAGCAGCTGCTACTAAAAGAGATGATATGGCATTTCTTTCTTATACATCTGGCACAACTGGCAAACCAAAAGGAGTTGTTCATTCACACGGATGGGGTTATGCACATATTAAAACGGCCGCTTCACAATGGCTTTGTGTACGTGAAGGTGACTTAGTTTGGGCTACAGCAGCTCCAGGGTGGCAAAAATGGATTTGGAGCCCATTTTTATCGACTATTATGCTGGGCGCTACTGCATTTGTATACCACGGAGGATTTGATGCAAAAACATATCTTAAACTGCTTCAAGAAGAAAAGGTTAATGTATTGTGCTGTACTCCAACGGAATATCGAATTATGGCGAAGATTGATAATTTAAAAGACTATAATTTATCTTCTCTACGCAGTGCTGTTTCAGCTGGTGAACCATTAAATCGACCAGTCATCGAAACATTTATGAAAAATTTCAATCTTAAAGTTCGTGATGGCTATGGACAAACAGAAAATACTTTATTAATCGGCACACTTGAAAATATAGATTTACGTCCAGGTTCAATGGGTGTTCCTACACCCGGCAATATTGTTCGTATTATAAATCATGAAGGCAACGAGGTACCGGTTGGAGAAGTTGGAGATATTGCAGTACACAAATCTTCTCCTGCTCTATTTAAGGAGTACTATCGTGAGCCTGAACGTACACAAGCTGCCTTCCGTGGAGATTGGTATATTACTGGAGACCAAGCCAAATGCGATGAAGACGGCTACTTCTGGTTTGAAGGTCGAGGAGATGACATCATTATTTCATCAGGCTATACAATTGGGCCATTTGAAGTAGAAGATGCTTTAAATAAACATGAAGCTGTACAAGAATGTGCTGTAGTCGCAGCTCCAGATGAAATTAGGGGACATATTGTTAAAGCCTTTGTCATCTTACGAGAAAGCTTCAGAGATCGTGATGAGGAAGTGTTAATAAAAGAACTCCAAGAGCACGTTAAAGCATTAACAGCGCCTTATAAATATCCTCGTAGTATTGTCTTTATCGATGAGCTACCAAAAACAACTTCTGGTAAGATTCGTCGTATAGAACTACGAGCAGCAACAACAACTGTATAAAATATAATAAAGAGACATTTTACCATTCACTTGGTTGAAATGTCTCCTTTATATATATTGCTAGTATTTAATTATTCTTTTGCATATAAAAAAAGCCACTACTGAGTTTATCAGCAGCGACTTTTTGCGCCTAGCGACGTCCTACTCTCACAGGGGGAATCCCCCAACTACCATCGGCGCTAAAGAGCTTAACTTCCGTGTTCGGTATGGGAACGGGTGTGACCTCTTTGCCATCATCACTAGACTATTTTCGGCTTTCAATATACATCGTATTTCTTCGTCAGCTTCTGTCGTTCAGTCAGTCACGTACTTGAGTACGCTCCTTCCTTCTCTCCATCGCTTCCTCGAACTACTCGTATCTTGAAACCCTTGAAAGATTGTTCTTTCAAAACTGGATAAACGGTGCATTGAATGTTTGTCTTTCAGTATTTCACCATGAAGTGAAATAGATTATTCGGTATTAGCCCCGGTTTCCCGGAGTTATCCCAAACTATAAGGTAGGTTGCCCACGTGTTACTCACCCGTCCGCCGCTAACGTCAAAGGAGCAAGCTCCTTCTCTGTTCGCTCGACTTGCATGTATTAGGCACGCCGCCAGCGTTCGTCCTGAGCCAGGATCAAACTCTCCATAAAAAGAAATTTGATTAGCTCAAATTGTTTTGCTGGCATCATGTTTGATGTCCAAAATTTTGTTTCATTCACTAACTCATGGTTAGTTACTAAAAACTTTATTGATTACGTTTTGCTTGTTCAGTTTTCAAGGTTCATTTTTTCATTTACTGCGTCACCTCTTGGCGACTTATACATAATAACATCGATTATTCATGAAAGTCAACACTATATCATAAGTTTTTTTAGGAACTTATTTTTTCATATCAATTATGCCTCGGCTAATTGCGTCCGGAATAGGCTTTATGCTTAGGTCTGCAAATGTTTTTTGTGCGAACGCGCAGTGCTAACGTAGCGTCAGCCACAGATGTCTTTTGTGCGAAAGTGTAGCGTCAGCAGCACCGATGCAGGTCAGTTAGCCGTTATCGCATGGATGCGACGTGACAAAGCTTTGGGTCAACACGATGTTCTTAGACATTTTCACAGGATGTGAAGTTTTTAGCTATAGTTCCTCTATTCCAGCGGATGTCTTTGCGTAGCGACAAGTACAGATGTTTGAACACCCGCTGGAAAGTAGCTGAGACCCGCATTCATCTCACCGCCCAGGAAACATTTGTAGCTGACGTTTCACTTTCGCTACGAAAACATTTGCTGAAAGAAGTTAAAAATATAGAAACGAGGTCGTTAAGATGGTTCGTAAAACGTTGATTTCACTGTTTTTAATCGTAATACTATTTATCTTTATAAAGCCGATAAATTCTACTATGATTTCTGTATTCAACATTGCTGATGCTCCAGCAGTTGTAACAAAAGGACATTATGGTACATCACTTATTGTCGAAATTTCTTTCTCTGATGACACCCTGTTGGACTGGCTTAAAACTGTAAAAGAACCTTATCCGCTTCTATTGTTAGATGCTGCATGGATTGAACGTTCACCTGACCACCTAAAAATCATTCAAGAGCGAAAACTACCTACAGGATTATTAGGACCTGAGGATTCAGTAGATAAGCCGATTGATCTTGCCGTCGTTCAAAAAGATATTAAAATTTACGAAAAGCATTTTCAAAAAACACCACTTTGGTTTGCAACACGAAATCATCAGTATTCGCAGGATTTACAAAACAACTTATTTCAACAGCAGATGAATATACTTTCTCCCTCTCTCATCTGGAAAGGTGAAAAAACACCTAAATTACAAAAGGGAGATTTTGTTTTTATGTCTTTACACCAAAATAATAACATCTCGTTAAAAGAGCTGAATACATTTCTACAACAAAATAAATTTATGTCGATTGAGGAAAATATATTCGGCTATAAAGTTCAAACTAAAAAATCACCATAAAAAGAAGTTGCCTCCAAAAATAGAGGCAACTTCTTTTTTTATTATGCATTTTTAGCTTGTTCACGACGACGTGCTTTACGGCGCGCTTCTAATTTTTGACGATCTTCTTCGGATTTTGCATTATATTTTGGTAATACTAATAATTGATACGCATTTACAGCGAGTAGTGGGAATAGTAAAAGTGCAACATACTCGTTAATATTTTCATCGCGACCCATTAATGCAATTGTCCATTCTAATGTAGTAATAACAATCATAAAAAATAATGCTGAAATGAAAACATGTTTTTTTCCTGTTAATTTTACTTTTTGAATAGCCGTTGCTATAGCACTGAATATTAAAGAAATTAACAAACAACTATAGAATACCCAACTTTGACCTTCTTTTACATCCGGTATAAAGCGGAAGAATATAATATCAAAAATAGTAATAGCAATTAGTAATAGCTGTATCCAATTCCATAATGTAAGTGTTCTAAAAATATTTACCCCTACTTGATGGAGCGTTAAATAAGCAAAAAAGCCTGCCTGTGCAATAACACTCATCGTAAATCCTAAGAAAACCATCCATAAAAGCCCGGCCAAAAACTCTCCCCATTGACCGTTTGCAATATATGGCTGGAAGAAGTCCCAGCGAAAAAATAAACTGCATACTCCGTTAACTGCGCCACCAACAAGCATCGCAAAGAAGAAAAACTTTGCCCAATTTCGTATCGTCACAACTAAAAGTCCCCCAATTTCTCAATGTATATCTGTACTTATTTTAACAATGCATTGTTAAAAAAGCTATTTCTCATCGTAACCAATACATAAAGTCATCATAAATGTGAACAATAATTGAAAGAGTCTATTTATAGAAAGGACTGACGATTGATGCGAAAATTCTTCTTACTACTAATCCTAATGCTTTTTCTTTCTGCCTGTTCTTCACCAGATAAAGCCTCTACCATGTCCTATGATGAAATAAAAAAAATAATGATCGACTCTTTACAAACAGAGGATGGTAAAAAGGCGTTGCGAAAGCTTTTAGAGGAACCAAGTTTCCGTGAATTATTGGTTTTGGAGCATGATGAAGTGAAAAAAGCTACCGAAGCTACACTGCTTTCCAAAGAAGCAGAAGACTTTTGGAAGAAAACATTCGAAGATCCAAAGTTTAAAGAAACTGTCGCTAAAAGTATGCAAAAGCAGCAACAGGATATTATGAAGGAATTAATAAAAGATCCTTCCTTCCAAAAAGATATGGAAGCTTTCTTTGGCCAGCCAGATATGCAAAAGCAGTTAGAGACTATTTTAAAATCCTCCAATATGAGAAAACAAATGGAGGAAGTCGTCAAGGAAACGATTGAAAGTCCGCTTATGCAAACGAAATGGCAGGAGCTTATTAAGAAGAGCGGTGGCGAGACAGGTAAAGCTAGCGGCGGTAAAAAAGAGGCTGGTGGCGGTGGTGGAGGTAATGAGCAAAAAGGCTCTGAGTAACCACTCATATATGAAAAACGGATTTCCTCCATTGTTCGAGGAAATCCGTTTTCATTATTTATTTAATTTATTAATGATGTTCGTCGCGATATCTAAATAAATTTGTCCTGTTGTGTGTTTTTCAGCATAAACAGAAGGTGCAAAATCTTCCTCTGACCAGTCAGGCTGACCAAGTGGAATTTGACCAAGTAGCTCTGTACGTAGTTCTTCTGCTAATTTAGGACCTCCACCTTGACCGAATACGAATTCACGGTCACCTGATTTCGATTCATACCATGCCATGTTTTCAATAACACCTAAAATTTCATGATCTGTTTGTAAAGCCATTGCACCTGCACGAGCAGCAACGAACGCTGCAGTTGGATGCGGTGTTGTTACGACAATTTCTTTTGAAGAAGGAAGCATTTGGTGAATATCTAATGCAACGTCACCTGTACCTGGTGGTAAGTCCAATAGTAGATAGTCTAGTTCACCCCATTCTACATCACGGAAGAACTGATCTAACACTTTCCCTAACATTGGCCCACGCCATACAATCGGTGCGTTATTTTCAACAAAGAAGCCCATTGAAATCATTTTTACACCTAAACGATCAACAGGGAAAATTCGATTGTCTACCACTTTAGGCATATCTGTAACACCCATCATATCGGGCACACTGAATCCATAAATATCAGCATCAATTAAGCCAACTTTTTTACCTAAACGAGCTAATGCAACAGCTAAGTTAACTGAAACTGTAGATTTCCCTACACCGCCTTTACCAGAGGCAATTGAAATAACTTGGACTGTGCTAAGTGGAGATAAAATATCTTGTGCCTCAGCCTCAGTTGCTACGCCACGGAAGCTCTGTAGTTTTTCTGCTGACAGCTCTTCGAAACGAATACCAACTGTACCAGCACCTGCTTCCTTTAGAGCTTCAACAATTTTCATTTGTAGCTGTAATTGTTCAGGTGTATTAGTTTTAGCAATCGCAACTTTTACACTGACATGATTCTTCTCTTCTTTAATTGCTACGTTTGTAATACCGTCTGTTTCAGCAAATGATTTATGTAAAAATGGATCTTGTAGTTGTCCTAGTATTTCTCGTACTTGTTGTTCAGTTATCACGACGAACACTCCCCTTATATTATCTCAATGTTAGTATATCATAATGATTTGATTTACGTTGTGTTGTTGCTCTATTCAATTTTAGCTAATAAATACTCTTCTATACCTTCCACAATAGCATCTCCCATTTTTTCTTGGTATTTCTTATCAGTTAATAGTGCACGTTCCTCATCATTACTTATAAATCCTGTTTCTACTAGTGCAGCAGGTACCTCAGCTTTTTTCAGTAAATATATTTGTTGTATAGACATCGCTTCTCGATCTGTATTTTTCAAATTAGTGCGAATGGAATCTTGAATGCTCTTTGCTAATAATTCACTTTCAGCATGTCCTTCTTTATGATAGAACACCTGTGCTCCACGCCATTTTGTTTCAGGAATGGCATTTGCATGAATTGTAATAAAAAGATCCGGTTTTTCTTTTGCTACTATGTCTTTTCTTAAAAAGATGTCCTGCTTTTTTCTTTCTCTCAATGTTCCAAACTTTTCTGATGACGCGTGCTCATCAATAACATCGCCATCTTTTGTCCGTGTCATTACGACTGTTGCGCCTTTTTTCTTTAATTGCTTCTCCACATGCTGCGCAATTGCAAGTGTAATATCCTTTTCAATTACTTCGCCCTTTGAGGCACCTCCATCCTGACCTCCATGTCCCGCGTCAATGACAATTTTTATGCCACCAAGTGGGTCCGGTAAGAAGAAGTTACGGTTCGAAGCATTCGTTTCATATGCCACGACCACTATACTCATTAGCATAATTACTCCTAGTGCAAGCCAGCGCTTCACCCATATCCACCACCCTTTTACAGATAGTGTACGAAGTTAGTGAATGAACTATGCCAGAAAGTAAAAAAAACTCTCAAGTATTAAAGTTGAGAGTTTGAACTTGTGATAGAAGATACTTTTTTAGTAATGCTAAAACGGCATTACTCCATTAATAATACATGGACTAAAGCCGTTAATTTTTATTTTAGTGTAAATTCTGGTTTATACTTACCTGCATAAGGTTCATGCTCAACAAATACTGTTATATCGTTACCGTCTTTATCTTTACCAGTTCTGATATATGTGAATTTCTTATTATTTAGTTCAGTAATTTCGAGCACAGCCCCATATTTATTTTCACCAATTGAAACATGAGCTCTTAATTTATTTCCATCGATCACATTAAAGTATCCATAGTCACCACGACTTTTACCTGTTTCAGGATTGAAAAACTCATATTTATTCGTATTAGCATCGTATTTCGCAATGCTAATAAAATTTGTATTATATTGTGTTACATCATTTTTACTTGCATCTAATACGACTGTTCCTTGCCAAAGCGTACTAGCTAAAATTTTATCTCCATCTACGTCCTGAACAATAGTGCCTGTAGAATTATTTAATTTTTTATCTGGTGCAGTAAATGTTAAGTGTTTTTCCTTATAAGGGACATGTTCAACAAATACCTCTACATCGCTACCATTTGCATCTTTTCCCATTCGTTTATAAGTAAACATTGAATTTGTTAGCTTAGTAATATCCACAATTTCTTGATAATTTTTCGTTTCTGAGATCAATATTCTACGCTTTCCATCATTCGTAATAAAGAAAATCCCTTTATCGTCGATGCTTCCAGCTGTATTCGGATCGAAGAATTCATAGCGTCCTGAATTAGCGTCATATTTCGCTAGGCCCATTAAATTTGAATTTTCCGCAGTTAAGTCTTTATTATTTTTATCGTAAACTTTTGTAGCTTGCCAATCTGAACTGCTAAGAATTTCAGCATTTGCTTGACCGTCTGTTATTTCTACCTGTCTTTGGTCTGCATTATTTCCTGTTCTTACTTCTTCAGTTTTTTTTACATCAGTCTTACTACCACATGCACCAAGAAGCGCCAGTACTGCAATTGATAATATTAATAGCTTTTTCATATATTGACCTCCATTTTCAGAATTACCAACTTGAAAATAGTATCAGCCATTTCTATATAAATTACACATCGCAATTGCTATTTATACAACAACAGTGCCACAGGATATTTTGAAACGCTTGAACTTGAAGTATCAAAACATAAAAAAACCCCTTCCCGAAAATTCGAGAAAGGGCTTGAAACGTTGATATAACAACGATATTAACGTTTTGAGAACTGAGGTGCACGACGAGCGCCGCGTAGACCTGGTTTTTTACGTTCTTTCATGCGTGAATCACGAGTAAGTAATCCAGCAGATTTTAATGCAGCACGGAAATCTGGGTCTACTTGAAGTAGAGCACGAGCGATACCGTGACGTACTGCACCAGCTTGACCAGTGTATCCACCACCGTTAACGTTTACGTGGATATCGTAGCTTCCTGTAGTTTCAGTTGCTACTAATGGTTGTTTAATTACTTCACGTAATGCAGCGAATGGTACGTATTCTTCGATTTCACGTTTGTTGATAACAATTTTACCTGTACCTGGTACTAAACGTACGCGAGCTACAGAGCTTTTACGGCGACCAGTGCCGATGTATTGAACTTGTGCCAAAGTAATATCCTCCTCTTAATTTATATTATCCGCGAAGCTCGTATGCTTCTGGTTTTTGTGCAGCATGTGGATGCTCTGTTCCAGTGTAAACGTTAAGTTTAGTGAACATTTTGCGACCTAAAGAGTTTTTAGGAAGCATACCTTTAACTGCTAATTCGATCATTCTTGTTGGGTACTTATCTAGCATTTCACCAGCAGTACGAGTTTTTAAACCACCCGCAAATTGAGTGTGGTGACGGTAAAGTTTACCCTCTAATTTGTTACCAGTTAAATGGATTTTGTCAGCGTTGATGATGATTACGTGATCACCTGTGTCAACGTTTGGTGTGAATGTTGGTTTATGTTTACCACGTAAGATAGCAGCTACTTCAGAAGCTAAACGTCCAAGAGTTTGGCCTTCTGCATCAACTACTAGCCATTTACGGTCTACTTCGTGACCTTTAGCCATGAATGTTGTACGCATGTATATATCCTCCTAATCGATTCGATTACCGTTATTTTTCATTAAACTACACTATAAGTTTTCGGGGCTTATTTGTGGTGGTAATGAAAATACCATCTGTTATCATATAATGAATGACTTTTAAAGTCAAGCAATTTCAATAAACACCTGGCGAAGTTGTTCAGATTCATTGATTGGTTAAATTAGGGCTTTTATGAGCCTTCATTTTTAAAATAATAATGTTATTTCGTGTCAAAAATTTTATACCATTATAATGGCTAATCACCAAAACGAGTGGTTGATTTCCGTTCCGACTGAGCGCTTTGTAGCTGTCGTTTCACTTTCGCTACAGGAAACATTTGCCGCTGACGCTTCGCTTTCGCACAGAAAACATCCGCTACGCTGCAGGGTCTCATCTGTGACGCTCCCCAAGGAGTCGCCCAGCCTCCACTCCAATCAACTTATCCTCATGATATACGTTAAACAAATGACAGCCCAACTTTGGATAAGCCATTTTAATAGAAGACTTTCTCAAGATACAGACCTTGTGGAGGTGCAGTTTTACCCGCCTTATCGCGATTCATAGATTGAACGACTAACGCCACGTTCTCAATGTCACGACGTCCTATACCAACTTCCCAAAGTGTGCCTGCAATGATGCGTACCATATTATATAAGAAGCCATTTCCTTCAATCACCATATGAAGCTCTTCACCATACCATTCAAATTGTAGTGCAGTCACTGTACGGACCTTATCTTTGACACTTGTATTGGCTGCACAAAAGCATGAAAAGTCATGTGTACCGATAATAGCCTTTGCTGCCTCCTGCATTGCCTCAACATTTGGTTTCACACCATTTGTCTCTACAGTGTATTGTCTGCGAAATGGACTTTGTACAGGCTCACATGACCATATATATCGGTACCGCTTTCCTGTTACACTGTAGCGCGCATGAAAATCAGCAGCTACTTCTTCCATCGACATTACTCGAATATCTCTTGGCAGTTGAACATTTAATGCCTTCATGTATTTATCTACTGGGATCGCTAGTGGTGAATCAAAATGCAATGTTTGGCCTGTTGCATGTACCCTTGCATCTGTACGTCCACTAGCTGTTACCTTTATCTTTTCCCCTTTATGCATAATGGTTAGAACACGCTCAACCTCAGCCTGTACTGTGCGCTCTCCAGGCTGTACTTGATAACCAGAAAATTGCGTTCCATCATAACTTATAATTGCTTTTAATCGTCGCATAAAGCTTACTCCTTTTAACTTCTATAGAAGAATAGTAAAACGGCCATTGCTACTAATAACACAAGTGAAAATGTATCACTCATATCCCATTTTAGCTTGCGATACCTCGTACGCCCTTCGCCTCCACGGTAACCTCTTACTTCCATAGCTGTTGCTAAATCTTCGGCTCGTTTAAAAGCACTGACAAAGAGAGGTACTAGTAATGGCACAACCGCTTTAATGCGGTCTTTTATTGGCCCAGAAGATAAATCCGAACCACGTGCCATTTGTGCTTTCATAATTTTATCTGTTTCATCCATTAACGTTGGAATAAAGCGCAATGAAATAGACATCATCAAAGCCAACTCATGTACTGGCACTTTTACCGCTTTTAATGGATTTAACAGTACTTCAATACCATCCGTAATAGAAATCGGTGATGTTGTAAGCGTTAAAATAGATGTCATAAACACTAAAACTAGGAAACGTATCGAAATAAAGATCCCTTGTCGAATACCTTCTTCGTAAATAGTAATAAACTTCCACTCAAATACTAAAGCACCTTCTTTCGTCATAAATATATGAATTAAGAAGGTAAATGCCATTAAAAAAATTACTGGTTTTAGACCATTAATTAAAAAATATAAACGAATATTTGATATGAGCACAATGAGTAAAGTAAAAGCTAATAACAAGGCATATGTCACTGTGTTGTTTGCTAAAAAAACAATAATAATGAATGCAAACACAAATATAAGCTTTGATCGTGGATCGAGCTTATGAACTGGAGAATTTCCGGGAAGAAAGCGACCAAATATCATTTTCTCCATCATGACTGTCCACGCTCCTCTCTTAGTACCCGAGCAATTTCAGCTGCTAGCTCTTCTTCGGTTAAGCAGATCTTTGAGAAGGATTTGTTTATCATTGTTTCAATTTTTTGTTGAAAGCGTACGATACGAGGTGGTTCTAAGCGGAAATTTTTTAATGTCACTACATCTTTAAAAATTTCTTGTGGTGTGCCACTTAGTACATTTTTCCCTTCATGCATAATGACAATATTGTCTGCATAACGAGCTGCGTCCTCCATACTGTGCGTTACAAGAATCGTCGTTAGACCACGTTCCTTGTGTAGCTTATAAAACATATCCATAATCTCTTTCTGACCGCGTGGATCAAGCCCTGCAGTTGGTTCATCTAAAACAATAACTTCAGGTTCCATCGCTAAAACGCCAGCAATTGCTACCCTACGCATTTGTCCGCCTGATAAATCAAAAGGTGATTTTTCAAGTACGGTCTCTGGTAAGCCGACTAAGCCTATAAGTTCTTTTGCTCGTGCTTCAGCCTCTTGCTCTGATACACCAAAATTCATAGGGCCAAACATAATATCCTTTAAAACGGTTTCTTCAAACAGCTGATGCTCCGGGAATTGAAACACAATACCAACCTTTTGACGTACAGCCTTTAAATCCTTCGCCTTTTTCCCAGCTACTACAATGCGATCTCCTATATGTACTTCCCCAGAGGTTGGTCTTAGAAGTGCATTGAAATGCTGAAGAATTGTCGATTTACCAGAACCTGTATGTCCGATAATTGCCTGATACGTATGTGATGGGATTTCAAAATCTACATCGAATAATGCACGTTTTTCAAAAGGTGTACCCTGTGAATAGGCATAGCTTACTTGTTGAAGTTTGATGTCCATAAATCATTCACCAACTCTTCTTCTGTCATATGTTGTCCCATTAATGGAACACCTTCCTTTTGTAATAACTTTGATAACTTCATGGCAAATGGTAAGTCTAGTCCAAACTCAACTAGCTTGTCTCCAAGTGCAAAAATTTCACCAGGTGTACCCTCAGCAAATTTCTTTCCATCATTCATAAAGAGAACACGATTTGCAAGCATGGCTTCCTCTAAATCATGCGTAATAGATATTACTGTTAACCCTGTTTCAGCCCGTAAAGTTTGAACAGTGTGTAATACCTCAGCACGCCCCTGTGGATCTAACATAGAAGTAGCTTCATCTAATATAAGAAGCTTAGGTTTCATCGCAAGTGCACCTGCAATAGCCACACGCTGCTTTTGACCACCTGATAAGTGATGTGGCTCATGATCTAAAAAATCGCTCATTTTTACTTGCTCAAGTGCCGCATGTACACGTTCTACCATCTCTTCAAACGGTACTCCGTTATTTTCAAGAGCAAAAGCAACATCATCCTGCACTGTCGCTCCAACAAATTGATTGTCTGGATTTTGGAAAACCATGCCTATCTGTGAACGGCTTTCCCACAAGTTTTCTTCACTTAATGGTTCTCGTAATATGCGTACATCGCCTCGCTGTGGGTATAACAAACCATTCATAAGCTTTGCAATGGTGGATTTACCAGAACCGTTATGGCCAACAATGGCAATCCATTCCCCTTCTTGAACTGCAAAGCTTACATTTTCAACAGCATTGCGACTTTCTTTTTCTTCTGGTGTATATGAAAATGTCACATTATTTAATGATAAAATTTCTGGCATTTCTAGAACTCCTCTCTACATGCTCAGCTCTACTAACTAACTTACACTTTTTTATGTATGAATTCTACTACAATCATTATGTCAATAAAAGAAAAGTGCTAAAATCACTTTTCGTTTTATTTTTAAAACTAATAGGACTAAATATAATTTATAGCATACATTAAATATTGGTGTGAACCACCTCAAACATTACCGTAACTGCATTCTATAAATCAGCCTATAAAAAAAAGCACCACTAAATTGGCGCTATCATACTTCCCTAAAAAATAAAAAAGCGCGCACCTCATTCGATAGAAATGCGCTAGTCGTTACATTTTCAAGAAACACGGGTGCTCAAGCCCTTGTTCCCTCTGAATGAGGTGCGGAGAGCTAAACGAGACGCCACACAACAGTGTCCGCTCATCATAACGCTCAGCTTAATTATTTGTCGTATAAATCGTTTATAAAGAAAGAGGGTGGTGATTCCACCCTCTTCACCACTTGTCTTCTCTTATGATTAAACTAATTCAATCACAACAACAGGTGCACCGTCACCACGACGAGGACCTACTTTAAGAATACGAGTGTAACCACCTTGACGCTCTGCATAACGTGGTGCAACATCATCAAATAACTTTTGCAGTGCAAATGAAGTTGTTTCGTTACCTTCAGCATCAGTAGTTGTTACTAGTTCACGACGGATGAATGCAGCAGCTTGACGGCGTGCGTGTAAATCTCCGCGTTTACCTAAAGTAATCATTTTTTCAACAGCTTTACGTACTTCTTTAGCGCGAGCCTCAGTAGTTTCGATACGCTCGTTGATGATTAAATCAGTAGCTAAGTCACGTAACATCGCTTTACGTTGAGAACTTGTACGACCAAGTTTTCTGTAACCCATGGACGTTTCCCTCCTTTATAAAAAATTATCTGATCTTGTAAGTTTTGTTTAAATCGCTTAGTCTTCTTTGCGTAACCCTAAACCAAGCTCTTCTAACTTCGCTTTTACCTCTTCAAGTGACTTACGTCCAAGGTTACGAACTTTCATCATGTCGTCTTCTGACTTATTCGCAAGTTCTAGTACTGTATTAATACCAGCGCGTTTTAAGCAGTTATAAGAACGAACAGAAAGATCAAGTTCTTCGATAGTCATCTCTAAAACTTTTTCTTTTTGATCTTCTTCTTTTTCGACCATGATTTCAGCAGTTTGTGCCTCATCTGTCATGCCAACGAAGATGTTTAGATGCTCGGTTAAAATTTTTGCTCCGAGCGAAATCGCCTCTTTCGGACCGATGCTACCATCTGTCCACACATCAAGAGAAAGTTTATCGTAGTCAGAAGACTGACCTACACGAGTATTTTCCACTTGGAAATTGACGCGTGATACTGGAGTGTAAATAGAGTCGATCGGGATCACGCCGATAGGAAGATCCTCACGTTTGTTTTGATCAGCAGGAGTGTAACCACGGCCGCGTTGAGCGTACATACGCATACGTAAATGACCGTTTTTAGCGATTGTTGCAATATATAGATCCGGGTTTAAAATTTCTACATCACTGTCATGTGTAATGTCAGCAGCTGTAACTGTACCATCGCCTTTTACATCAATCTCAATAACTTTTTCTTCGTCAGAGTAGATTTTAAGAGCTAGTTTTTTCACGTTCAAAATAATTGAAGCTACATCCTCTACAACGCCTTCTACAGTTGAGAATTCGTGAAGAACACCGTCAATTTGAATTGAAGTGACAGCAGCTCCTGGTAATGAAGACAGAAGGATACGACGTAAAGAATTACCCAAAGTGTTTCCATATCCGCGTTCAAGCGGTTCTACAACAAACTTTCCATATTTGGAATCTTCGCTGATCTCCACCGTTTCAATCTTTGGTTTTTCAATTTCGATCATTTTATTTACCCTCCTTCAAAACATCGAATGTATAGGTTCTTTCCATCATAGATTCGATCGTCATTGACGTATCGTTTATTATCTGCACAAGACAGTCTGTACAAAAAATGATGTTCTCATACAATATGAGACGCACCCATTACACGCGACGACGTTTTGGTGGACGGCAACCATTATGAGGAACTGGAGTAACGTCTTTAATAGCAGTTACATCTAAACCAGCAGCTTGAAGTGCACGAATTGCAGCTTCACGACCTGCACCAGGACCTTTAACAGTTACTTCCAACGTTTTCAGACCATGTTCAAGGGATGCTTTAGCAGCAGTTTCTGCAGCCATTTGAGCAGCGAATGGTGTAGATTTACGTGAACCACGGAAACCAAGAGCACCAGCACTTGACCAAGATACAGCGTTACCTTGCATATCTGTAATCGTTACGATTGTATTGTTAAATGTAGAACGAATGTGTGCGATACCAGATTCGATATTCTTTTTCACACGACGTTTACGAGTTTGTTGTTTACGAGCCATGTTAAGAAGGAACCTCCTTTACTTATTATTTTTTCTTGTTCGCTACAGTTTTACGAGGACCTTTACGCGTACGCGCATTGTTCTTCGTATTTTGACCACGAACAGGTAAACCACGACGGTGACGGATACCACGGAATGAACCGATTTCCATCAGACGTTTGATATTTAATGAAGTTTCGCGACGTAAGTCACCTTCAAGTTTGTATGAGTCTAATTGTTCACGGATTTTGTTTAACTCATCTTCAGTTAAGTCGCGTACGCGTGTATCTTCTGAAATACCTGCGTCAGCTAATACTTTCTGAGCTGTAGTTTTACCAATACCGTAAATGTAAGTTAATGAAATTACCACGCGTTTGTCGCGAGGAATGTCAACACCAGCAATACGTGCCATGTACGTTGTGCACCTCCTTTAAAATTATCCTTGTTTTTGTTTGTGTTTAGGATTTTCACAAATTACCATTACTTTACCGCGTCGGCGAATTACTTTACATTTTTCGCAGATCGGTTTTACAGATGGTCTCACTTTCATCTAACCAAACCTCCTTAGTAGTCCGGAGCGCAAAAGATTATTTAAAACGGTATGTGATACGACCGCGAGTTAAATCATAAGGAGATAACTCGATAGTAACCTTATCTCCAGGTAGAATGCGGATAAAGTGCATACGAATCTTACCAGAAACGTGTGCTAGAATCACATGTCCATTTTCTAATTCTACCTTAAACATCGCGTTTGGCAAAGTCTCAACAACTGTCCCTTCGACTTCAATTACATCATCTTTCGCCATCTACTCTGTCTCCTCTCTATATGCAAATTAAAGTTCTCATCGTTACATCAAACGGATATCTGCTGCAACTATAGAAGCAACCTCGTTTCAACATATGTTTGGATTGTATGAGAGATGTTTGAAAGACGCTCGTCTGGTTTCGCTTCACACAATCCACGGAATATACAGAACCATTAAGGGCACTGAACCTCCCATGTTTACACGAATACCGGAATGTCTTTGATGAGATATTCATACCCGTTACACAGATGCTTCCACGAAACCCATTATACTCTTTCAAAAGTAATGTTGCACTTTTTAAAAGAAATATATACCGGGCACAATATGCTTTTGCAACTCTCAAAAAATTATGTTTCGTTGTTGCTCCCGCATGCCTCCCGCGGAAGCAGTATTCTGCGCCCGGAGCCGGGTATCAGCTGCGGCTGCCCTGTAATAGAGCATCAAGATCAGCAAACACTTTGTTAATATCTTGCTGTCCATCAATATTTGTTAACACACCTTTTACTTCATAGTAGTCAAGTAATGGTTGTGCTTGTTTCATATTTACTTCCAGACGGTTTGCAACCGTTTCAGGATTATCATCCGCACGTGTATAAAGCTCGCCACCATCTTTATCACATTTTCCTTCCTCAGCTGGAGGATTGAAAACAAGGTGATAGGATGTACCACAAGTTTTACAAATACGACGACCTGATAGACGAGCAACTAGCTCATCCTTTTCAACTTGGATGTTAATTGTATGTTCAATAGCTTTACCAAGATCAGCAAGAATGCTGTCTAAAGCTTCAGCTTGAGGAACAGTACGTGGGAATCCATCTAATAAGAAGCCCTTTTCACAATCATGTTTAGCAAGTCGTTCACGAACAATACCAATCGTTACTTCATCAGGTACTAGAGCACCTTGATCAATAAACGATTTAGCTTGCAAGCCTAGTTCTGTACCATCTTTCATAGCAGCACGGAACATATCGCCTGTAGAAATATGAGGAATCGCGTACTTCTCAACGATTTTATCTGCTTGAGTACCTTTACCAGCACCTGGCAGACCCATTAAAACGATATTCATACGGAAATATTCCTCCCACAAAAGGTTTGCTGATTTCAGGAAACGATGAAACGTTCCCTAAAAACCAACATTATTTCATAAAGCCTTTGTAGTGACGTTTAACAAGTTGAGATTCTAGCTGTTTCATCGTTTCCAGCGCTACGCCGACTACGATAATAATACTAGTACCACCGATCTGCACTGTGGCAGGTAGTTTCATAATGTTCATGAGTATAATCGGCATTACCGAAATAACAGTTAAGAAAATCGCACCAACAAATGTCAGACGATATAACACGCTTGTTAAATACGTTTGTGTACTTTCACCCGGACGAATACCCGGAATGTAAGCACCTTGCTTTTTCAAGTTATCTGCCACATTTTCTGGATTCACTTGTACGAATGCATAGAAATATGTGAAGGCAATGATCAATGCAATGTAAACAACCATCCCAGCAGGTTTAGAATAATCAAACGTGTTCTCTATGAATGTTGTTACAGCACCTTCGCCAAAGAACGGAGCTAACACACGTGGTGTTGTCAAAAACGCTGATGCAAAGATTACCGGAATAACCCCTGCAGCATTTACTTTTAACGGTAAATGCGTTTGTTGAGCACCAGTTTGTTGGTTACGTCCAGTAACTCGTTTAGCATATTGAATTGGAATTTTACGTAGTGCTTGTTGCACGTAGATAACTCCAACCACTACTGCAAGCATAACTAAAACAAGCAATCCAAGAATTACTAGATTGATAAATAGTTTATCACCAGCACCCTCGATTTGCTGTGCATAGATTTGGTTAATGGCATTCGGTAATGCCGCAGTAATACCTGCGAAAATTACAATAGAAATACCATTCCCAACGCCATGTGCAGTAATTTGTTCAGCAAGCCATACAAGGAATGCTGTACCCGCTGTTAATACAATAGAAATCGTAACATACGTTAAAATTCCTTCTTCTTTAATCAATGATCCACCATACATTTTGTTAAAGCCAAATGACATTGCGAATGATTGAATAAAAGCAAGAATAATTGTAAAGTAACGAGTAAATTGAGCAAGTTTACGTCTTCCGACTTCACCTTGCTTTGCCCACTCAGCAAATTTCGGCACTACGTCCATTTGCAATAACTGAACAATAATTGAGGCCGTGATGTATGGATATATTCCCATCGCGAAGATCGAGAAGTTTTTCAAAGCACCACCGCCAAAAGTATTCAGGAAACCAACGAGATTGAACTCATCAGTTACCTTTAATACATTAGCGTCAACGTTTGGTACCGGTACAAACGTACCAATACGGAAAACGATTAACATTAAAAGAGTGAAAATGATTTTATTTCGTATATCTCGAACACGCATAAAGTTAGAGATCGTCTGAAACATTAAATCACCTCAGTAGTTCCGCCGGCATTCTCGATTGCTTCTTTAGCTGAAGCAGAGAATTTATGAGCTTTTACTGTAAGCTTTTTATCAAGAGTTCCGTTTCCAAGAACTTTAATTCCAGCTTTTTCATTGCTCACAAGACCAGTTTCAAGTAATAATGCAGCTGTTACCTCTGCACCGTCTTCGAAACGGTTTAATGTGTCAAGGTTAACGATAGCGTATTCTTTACGGTTGATGTTCGTAAAGCCACGTTTTGGTAAACGACGGAATAATGGGTTTTGACCGCCTTCAAAGCCTGGGCGAACACCGCCACCAGAACGAGCGTTTTGACCTTTATGACCTTTACCTGCTGTCTTACCGTTACCAGAACCGATACCACGACCAACGCGGTTGCGTTGCTTACGAGAACCTTCTGCTGGTTTTAACTCATGCAGTTTCATAGTGGGTGGCACCTCCTTGTTCAATAATTGGAAATTAAATTTCTTTTACAGTAACTAAGTGAGCTACTTTATCAAGCATACCGCGAGTAGCTGCATTATCAGCTTTCTCAACAGTTTGGTGTAATTTGCGTAAACCTAGAGCTTCGATTGTTTTACGTTGCGCAGGTTTAGTACCAATCACAGATTTTGTAAGGGTGATTTCTAATTTGTTAGCCATTATCTTTCCCCCCTTATCCTAATATTTCTTCCACTGATTTACCACGTAATTTAGCTACGTCCTCTACGCGTTTTAATTCAGTTAAACCTTGAACAGTTGCACGCACCATATTGATTGGTGTGTTAGTTCCAAGTGATTTTGAAAGAATATCAGTAATACCAGCTAGTTCTAGTACGGCACGTACTGGACCACCAGCGATAACTCCTGTACCAGGAGCAGCAGGTTTAATTAGAATTTCTCCTGCACCAAAGCGACCTTGCACTAAGTGTGGAGTTGTTCCACCTACGCGTGGCACTTCGATTAAGTTTTTCTTCGCATCTTCAACAGCTTTACGGATAGCATCTGGCACCTCTTGAGCTTTACCAGTACCGAAACCAACGTGACCGTTTTTATCGCCAACTACAACTAACGCTGTGAAGCGGAAGCGACGTCCACCTTTAACAACTTTAGCAACACGGTTAATAGTAACTACGCGTTCTTCAAGTTCTCCAAGTTTGTTTGCGTCAATTCGACTCATGAAATGTGTCCCTCCTTTTTATTAAAATTCTAAACCGTTCTCACGTGCAGCTTCAGCTAAAGCTTTAACACGTCCATGATATAAGTAACCACCACGGTCAAATACTACAGCAGTAATATTTTTTTCCGTAGCGCGTTTTGCGATTGTTTCACCGACTTTAGTTGCAGCATCAACATTGCTACCAGCACCTTCAAAACCATTTTCTTGAGAAGATGCGCTAACGATTGTTACGCCTGCTACGTCATCGATTAGTTGAGCGTAGATGTTCTTGTTAGAACGGAATACGTTTAAGCGTGGACGCTCAGCAGTACCCGAAATTTTAGAACGTACGCGTGCATGACGTTTTTTACGAACCTGATTTTTATCTTGTTTCGTAATCACAAGGGTCACTCCTTTCTAATGCTTAGGCAGCATTATTTACCTGTTTTACCTTCTTTACGACGAACGTATTCGCCTTCATAACGGATACCTTTACCTTTGTAAGGCTCTGGTGGACGCACGTCACGGATGTTAGATGCAAGAGCACCAACACGTTCTTTGCTGATACCTTTAACGATGATTTTAGTGTTTGAAGGAACTTCAACTTCTAGACCATCTTCCGGTGTGAACTCAACTGGATGTGAATAACCTACGTTAAGAACAAGTTTTTTACCTTGTAATTGCGCACGGTAACCGACACCGATAAGTTCTAATGATTTTTCGAAACCTACAGAAACACCAGTAACCATGTTCGCTAATAGCGCACGTGTTGTACCGTGGTTTGTGCGGTGTTCTTTTGAATCAGAAGGACGAGATACAGTGATTACGTTACCTTCTTGCTCAATTTTCATATCTTGGTGGAAAGAACGAACAAGTTCGCCTTTAGGACCTTTAACGGTAACTGAGTTGTCAGCTGCAACAGTAACAGTTACGTTAGCTGGTACCTCGATAATTTTTTTACCTACACGAGACATTTAGTTGCACCTCCATTCATTTATTGCTAATTACCAAACGTATGCTAGAACTTCGCCGCCAACTTGTTTAGCGCGAGCTTCTTTATCTGTTAATAAACCTTGTGAAGTTGACACTAAAGCGATACCAAGACCGTTCAGTACTTTAGGAACTTCATTTGTTTTTGCGTATACTCGTAGACCAGGTTTAGAAATACGTTTTAAACCAGTGATAACGCGCTCGTTATCTTTACCGTATTTTAAGAAGATACGGATGATACCTTGTTTGTTGTCTTCCACGTATTCTACGTCACGTACGAAACCTTCACGCTTTAAAATTTCAGCGATTTCTTTTTTCACGTTGGAAGCTGGTACTTCTAACTTCTCGTGACGAACCATGTTCGCATTACGAATGCGAGTAAGCATATCTGCAATCGGATCAGTCATTGTCATTACATTTACCTCCTTCCCAAATTAGGGGATTACCAGCTGGCTTTTTTCACGCCAGGAATTTGTCCCTTATATGCAAGTTCTCGGAAACAAATACGGCAAAGTTTGAATTTGCGATATACAGAGTGTGGACGGCCACAGCGTTCACAACGTGTATATTCTTGCACTTTAAACTTTTGCTTACGTTGTTGTTTAACGATCATAGATTTTTTAGCCACGTTTTCGCCCTCCTTGTTTAATTACTTTTGGAACGGCATACCGAATTGTGTCAATAACTCGCGAGCTTCTTCGTCAGAATTCGCTGTCGTTACGATCACGATGTCCATACCGCGTACTTTTGAAACTTTATCGTAATCGATTTCTGGGAAAATTAATTGCTCTTTAACACCTAAAGTGTAGTTACCGCGACCATCGAATGCTTTTTTAGAAACACCACGGAAGTCACGTACACGAGGTAGTGAAATTGAGATTAATTTGTCCAAGAATTCATACATACGCTCACCGCGTAATGTAACTTTAGCACCGATAGGCATACCTTCACGTAGACGGAAACCTGCGATCGATTTTTTCGCTTTAGTTACGACTGGTTTTTGACCAGTGATGATTGTTAATTCTTCTACAGCTGCATCTAATGCTTTTGAGTTTTGAACTGCGTCACCAACACCCATGTTGATAACGATTTTCTCAACTTTCGGCAATTGCATAACTGATTTATATCCAAACTTGCTCATAAGAGCAGGAGAAACTTCATTTAAATATTTTTCTTTTAGGCGGCTCATTTGTGTACCTCCCTTCTTTTTATAGAAATTAGTCGATTACTGCACCTGATTTTTTTGCAACACGAACTTTTTTACCGTTTTCGATTTTATAACCTACACGAGTCGGCTCGCCAGATTTAGGATCGATTAGCATTACGTTCGAAACGTGAATTGCAGCCTCTTGGCTTACAATTCCACCTTGTGGATTCAATTGGTTAGGTTTTACGTGTTTTTTCACGATGTTCACACCTTCAACAAGAACGCGATCTTGTTTAGGGTAAGCAGCAAGAATAACGCCTTCTTTGCCTTTATCCTTACCAGTGATTACCTTAACCTTGTCACCTTTTTTTACATGCATGCTGTCGCACCTCCTTGATTGGCACTGTCATGAAATTAAAGAACTTCTGGAGCTAGAGAAACGATTTTCATGAAGTTGCTGTCACGTAATTCACGTGCAACAGGTCCGAAAATACGAGTTCCGCGTGGTGATTTATCATCACGAATAATTACACAAGCATTTTCATCAAATTTGATGTACGTACCATCTTTACGACGTACGCCTGATTTAGTACGAACGATAACAGCTTTAACAACGTCACCCTTCTTAACAACGCCACCTGGTGTTGCTTTCTTAACTGTACAAACAACGATATCACCGATGTTAGCAGTTTTACGGCCAGAGCCACCAAGGACTTTAATTGTAAGAACTTCACGTGCACCTGAGTTGTCAGCAACTTTCATACGACTTTCTTGTTGGATCACTTAGGTTACCTCCCTTCGGAAATTGGTTGTTCCGAAATAGTTATTAAATAATAACCGCTTTTTCTACAACTTCAACTAGACGGAAACGTTTAGTAGCTGATAGCGGGCGAGTTTCCATGATACGTACGATATCACCGATTTTCGCTGTGTTTAACTCATCATGAGCCTTAAACTTTTTAGAGTATTTTACACGTTTACCATAAAGCTTGTGCTTTTTGTGAGTTTCAACTAAAACAGAAATTGTTTTGTCCATTTTATCTGAAACAACGCGGCCCGTGTAAACTTTGCGTTGATTACGCTCAGTCATACTTGAAAACCTCCTTTATCAGTTATTTGCACTGATTTCTCTTTCACGAATAACAGTTTTCATACGCGCGATTGCTTTACGCACTTCACGAATACGAGCTGTGTTTTCTAATTGACCAGTCGCCAATTGGAAGCGAAGGTTGAAAAGCTCTTCTTTCAGTGATTTCACTTTTAACTCTAATTCAGAAGTGGCAAGGTCACGGATTTCATTAGCTTTCATTAGATTCACCACCAGTTTCTTGACGTTTTACGATCTTACATTTAACAGGAAGCTTATGTGATGCTAAACGAAGTGCTTCACGTGCAACCTCTTCAGATACACCAGCGATTTCGAACATTACTTTTCCTGGTTTTACTACTGCAACCCAACCTTCAGGAGAACCTTTACCAGAACCCATGCGGACTTCTAGAGGTTTTTTAGTGTAAGGTTTGTGTGGGAAGATTTTAATCCAAACTTTACCGCCACGTTTCATGTAACGAGTCATCGCGATACGTGCAGATTCGATTTGACGGTTAGTAATCCAGCTAGCTGTTTGAGCTTGTAAGCCCCATTCGCCGAAAGATACTTCTTTGCCGCCTTTCGCTTCGCCACGCATGTTTCCGCGGTGTTCACGACGGTATTTTACGCGTTTAGGCAATAACATATTATTTGCCTCCTTCCACAGATTTCTTCGTAGGAAGAACTTCACCACGGTAGATCCATACTTTAACGCCTAATTTACCGTAAGTAGTGTCAGCTTCTGCGTGTGCATAGTCGATGTCAGCACGTAGAGTATGAAGTGGAACAGTTCCTTCACTATAGTGTTCAGCACGCGCGATATCAGCGCCACCTAAACGACCAGATACTTGTGTTTTAATTCCTTTTGCACCAGCACGAATTGTGCGTTGGATCGCTTGCTTTTGCGCACGACGGAATGATACACGGTTTTCTAATTGACGAGCGATGTTTTCAGCTACTAGACGAGCGTCAAGATCAGCACGTTTGATTTCGATAATGTTGATGTGTACACGTTTACCAGTTAAATCGCTAAGGTATTTACGAAGGTTTTCAACTTCAGAACCACCTTTACCGATTACCATACCTGGTTTCGCAGTGTGAATTGTAATGTTTACACGGTTTGCAGCGCGTTCGATTTCTACTTTAGAAACAGAAGCGTCTTTAAGAGCCGTTTCAATATATTTACGCACTTTGATGTCTTCGTGAAGTAGAGTTGCATAGTCTTTTTCAGCGTACCATTTTGACTCCCAGTCACGAATAATACCAACGCGCAGTCCTATTGGATGTACTTTTTGACCCACGGATTAACCCTCCTTCTTCTCAGATACCACTAGTGTGATGTGGCTTGTGCGTTTGTTAATTGCGCTTGCACGTCCTTGTGCACGTGGACGGAAACGTTTTAATGTTGGACCTTCATCAACGAAAACTTCAGAAACTACTAAAGAGTTGATGTCAAGATCGTAGTTATGCTCAGCGTTAGCAACTGCAGATTTTAATACTTTTTCAACGACTGGAGACGCCGCTTTTGGAGTATGACGTAAAATTGCAACTGCCTCACCAACTTGCTTGCCTCGGATTAAGTCTACAACTAGGCGTACTTTACGAGGAGCAATGCGAACAGTACGAGCGATAGCTTTAGCTTGTGTCATTAGGATTTACCTCCTCTCAAAATTAGCGTCTTGTTTTCTTGTCGTCTGCACCGTGACCTTTGTAAGCACGTGTCGGTGCGAACTCACCAAGTTTGTGGCCAACCATATCTTCTGTTACGTATACAGGAACGTGTTTACGTCCATCATAAACAGCAATCGTTAAACCGATGAAGTTCGGGAAGATTGTAGAACGGCGTGACCAAGTTTTAATAACTTGTTTTTTCTCAGAAGCCTCTTGCGCCTCCACTTTTTTCATTAAGTGGTCATCGACAAAAGGTCCTTTTTTCAAGCTGCGACCCATGTAGGAACCTCCCTCCGTGATTCCACCACGGCTCTCACATAGAACCGTAGTTTAACCACTTTATTTTTTACGACTACGGATGATGAATTTATCCGATTTGTTTTTCTTCTTGCGAGTTTTGTAACCAAGTGCTGGTTTACCCCAAGGAGTCATTGGTGATTTACGTCCGATTGGAGAACGTCCTTCACCACCACCGTGTGGGTGATCGTTAGGGTTCATTACAGAACCACGAACTTCTGGGCGTTTACCTAACCAACGGCTACGACCTGCTTTACCGATGTGTACTAGTTCGTGTTGTTCGTTACCAACTTGACCGATTGTAGCGCGGCAAGTAGCTAACACTAAACGTACTTCACCAGATTGTAGACGAACGATTACGTATTTGTCTTCACGACCAAGTACTTGAGCAGAAGTACCTGCAGAACGTACTAATTGTCCACCCTTACCAGGTTTTAACTCGATGTTATGGATTGTAGTACCCATTGGAATGTTTGCTAATGGTAATGCGTTACCTACTTTAATATCAGCATCTGGACCAGATACGATTGTTTGACCAACCTCTAGACCTTTTGGTGCTAAGATGTAAGCTTTTGCTCCATCAGCGTAGTTGATTAATGCGATATTCGCAGAACGGTTTGGATCATATTCGATAGTAGCAACTTTAGCCGGAATGCCATCTTTTACACGTTTGAAATCGATAACACGGTATTGCTTCTTATGTCCACCGCCATGATGACGAACAGTGATTTTACCTTGGTTATTACGACCAGCTTTGCGTTTAGTTGGTTCAAGCAATGATTTCTCAGGCTTGTTAGTTGTAATTTCCGCAAAGTCTAAAGACGTCATATTACGACGACCATTAGAGGTAGGTTTATACTTTTTAATCGCCATTGTGTTTCCCTCCTTCTTGATTGTTCAAATCATAAATCCATAAAGGATTACATTTCGAATAATTCGATTTCTTTGCTATCAGCAGTTAATTTAACAATCGCTTTACGACGTTTGTTAGTGTAACCACCGTAACGGCCTACGCGTTTGAATTTACCTTTGTAGTTAAGAACGTTTACTTTCTCAACTGTTACACCAAAGATTTCTTCTACAGCGTCTTTTACTTGAGTTTTGTTAGCGCGAGTGTCTACTTCGAAAGTATACTTTTTCTCTGCCATAAGTTCTGAAGAACGCTCAGTAATGACCGGACGTTTTAAAATATCACGTGCTTCCATTATCCAAGCACCTCCTCAACTTTTTCTACTGCAGATTTTGTGAATACAACTTTTTCATGACCTAATAGATCAAGAACATTGATTCCATTTGCAGTTAAAACTGTTACACCAGGGATGTTACGAGCAGATAATGCTACGTTTTCATCTAGGTCAGCAGTTACGAATAAAGATTTTTTCTCTAAAGAAAGATCTTTAAGGATTTTTGTGAATTCTTTTGTTTTTGGTGCTGCTAATGTAAGAGCATCAAGAACTAAGAAGTTTTGTTCTACTACTTTAGCTGATAAAGCTGATTTAAGAGCTAAGCGGCGAACTTTTTTAGGTAATTTATAAGAGTAGCTACGTGGAGTTGGACCGAATACGATACCACCACCGCGCCATTGTGGAGAACGGATAGAACCTTGACGAGCACGACCAGTTCCTTTTTGACGCCATGGTTTACGACCACCACCAGCAACTTCAGAACGGTTTTTAACCTTGTGATTACCTTGACGAAGAGAAGCGCGTTGTGCTACTACAGCGTCGAATAATACTGCTTCATTTGGCTCGATTCCAAAAATCGCATCGTTTAATTCGATTTCACCAACTGAAGCACCTGTTTGACTAAGTACAGATACTTTTGTCATTCCTGTTTCCTCCTTTCCTTAGGTGATTACTTAGCTTTAATTGCAGTTTTAACTGTAACTAGAGCTTTTTTAGAACCAGGAACATTACCTTTAACAAGTAGTAAGTTACGTTCCGCATCAACTTTCACGATTTCTAAGTTTTGGATTGTAACTACAGTGCCACCCATTTGACCAGGTAATTTCTTTTGTTTGAATACGCGGTTCGGAGCAACTGGACCCATTGAACCAGGACGACGGTGGTAACGAGAACCGTGGGCCATAGGACCACGAGATTGACCATGGCGTTTAATTACACCTTGGAAACCTTTACCTTTAGTAACACCTGTTACATCAATTACATCGCCTTCTGCGAAAATTTCTACTTTGACTTCTTGACCAACTTCGTATTCTTCAACGTTTACGTTGCGGAATTCACGGATGAAGCGCTTAGGAGCAGTGTTCGCTTTTGCTACGTGACCTTGTTCTGGTTTGTTAGAAAGCTTAACACGCTTGTCTTCAAAACCAACTTGGATTGCTTCGTAGCCGTCTGTTTCAACAGTTTTCTTTTGAAGAACTACGTTTGGAGCAGCTTCGATAACTGTTACCGGGATTAAATCGCCGTTTTCAGCGAAAACTTGTGTCATACCAATTTTTCTACCTAAGATTCCTTTAGCCATTTGTCACACCTCCTGTAAGTTTTAAAAAAGTTATATTTTTTTACCATTAAAGTTTGATTTCGATATCAACGCCAGATGGTAAATCAAGTTTCATTAACGCATCAACAGTTTGTGGTGTTGGGTTAACGATATCGATCAGACGTTTATGCGTACGCATTTCGAATTGTTCACGAGAATCTTTGTACTTGTGAACCGCACGAAGAATTGTGTACACAGACTTCTCAGTTGGAAGTGGAATCGGACCTGATACACTTGCACCTGAACGTTTTGCAGTTTCCACAATTTTCTCAGCAGACTGATCTAAAATACGGTGATCATACGCTTTTAAACGAATACGAATCTTTTGTTTTGCCATTATTTTCCCTCCTTCTCGCCTATTTTCTAGACATTCTCCACGAAAATTTTCCCACACACCGCCATGGCAAAGCGGCCGGGTGTGTCGGCAACCTCTCGTTTCATCGCAGTCAAAGACCAACATTCAACATTATACACAATAAAAAAAGAATAAGCAAGGCTTTTCGCTAAATTCTTTTAAATGTTGCAGATATTCTTACTACTAATATTTCTCGCTTATCTAAGCCGTTTACTAGTATATAAAATTTCAATGTACTTTGCAACATATAAGGCAATTACACCAACGTTTTCGCACATTTCTAACAATTAAATAGTATCAATATATAAAAAAAGCAGTCTCTAATAGTTAGAGACCGCTCATACTATTACTTTATAAGAAGAACACACATGCAATCCAGCCAAATATAATAAGTGGGATGTTAATAAAAATGAACGTTGGTACACATGTATCCCAAATGTGATTATGCTGTCCATCTACATTTAAACCAGCAGTAGGTCCAAGAGTAGAATCTGAAGCAGGAGAGCCCGCATCACCTAAAGCACCTGCTGTACCTATTAGACAAATAATCGCCAAAGGACTCAATCCCAGCCCTTGTGCAAGAGGAACAAATAAGGTCGCGATAATTGGTACTGTCGCAAAGGAAGATCCGATTCCCATCGTCACAATTAAACCAATGACTAACATAATCAATATAGCTAGACTCGTATTCCCTTGAAGAATGTTTATCGAACCATTAATTAAGCTATCTATATGACCTGTGGCGTTAATAACAGATGCAAAGCCATTTGCTGCGATCATAACGAAACCAATAAAGGCCATCATCTTCATTCCTTCTGAAAGAATCTCATCTGCTTCTTTCCATTTAAGTGCACCAGTGAAATACATAATCATAATGCCTGCAAAAGCACCTACAATCATCGAATCAGTATAAATTTGTGCGCATAGAGAAATAATTAAAGCCACAGTCGTTGAGATAATAACAAACTTACTAACATTTACATTTAAAGACTCTGTCTCTACATCATTATTTTGATATTGTCGAGGCTTTCGGTAAACGAAAAAGGCTACACATAACCCAATTAGCATCCCTAGAACGGGTATAGCCATCGCTGCTGGTACATCACGTGAGGATACTTCCATACCAGCCTTAGATACTTGCATTGAGACAATGTCTTGGAATATCGCTCCGAAGCCAGCAGGAACGAAACTATATGTCCCTATTAAACCAACAGCAATTAATGTTGCGATAATTCGTCGATCAACTTCTAGCATATTTAAAACTTTTAAGAGTGGCGGTATCAATAATGGGATAAAGGCTATATGAATTGGAATTAAATTTTGAGAGAAAATAGACATCATAAAGATTAGTAAGAAGATTAAAACCTTTACTAAACCTTTTCGATTACTTGTACCGTTTTTATTTAATATCTTTAAAATCCATGCAATCATTAATTCAGGAATTCCTGTTTTGGAAATGGCAATAGCAAAACCACCAAGCAACCCATAGCTTAAAGCAATCGTTGCGCCTGCCCCTAACCCTTCTGTAAATGATTTTACGGTTGCTTCTATACCCATGCCGCTTGTTAGACCACCCGCAAAGGCCCCCAACACAAGAGAAAGAACAACATTGATACGGAGCAAGCTTAATATTAACATGACAGCTACTGCCACAATTACTGCGTTCATTTCAACACTCCACTTTCGTACACTAGATTACTAATACGTTAAACTTTAACTGTCTAACAATTGAAAGTCAAGATATTTTTATAGCCCTATAATAATCTTCTAAATTTTGACGACGCAAAAAACAGTATGATCTTAAATAATCATACTGTTTTAGATTTCTTCCTATTATAGTGATTCACGAATGACTTTTTTATAATAGCCGACGGAAAGTATAGCGAAAATAGCGTATAACGCTATATAGCAGCTCATAGCAATCCATAATGGTGCAGTTAACTCTGAGCCGAATAAAAACCATCCTGACTTTACAGCAAAGTAACTATGGAGCAGCCCTATTATTAATGGAACACCAAAATTAAAGGCTTGTTTCATATATATACCTTTCATAATATCTTTTTCGGCGAAGCCAATCTTTCTTAATATCGTATAAGAGCCTCGCTCCTCTTCAGCCTCAGACATTTGCTTAAAGTATAAGATACTTCCAGTTGTCATTAAAAATGCTAAGCCTAAAAATGCTGCTGTAAATATCGTTATTCCTAATGTTTCGATATTCCCCTTACGTTGTTTTTCATAGGACTGTATATAGGATGGATTATAAACAACAGCCCCATTTTCTTTCACATGCGTACTCTCATCATATAAATTCTCCGCTAGGGCTAAGTCATTTTTATTCTTTAGGTTAATAGAAGTTTGTTTATACAACAAATCAGATACATTGTAAGTAGCTAATTCTTCAAACAATGCGTCTGGAACTACGAAAACCGGTCCTCCAGGCCCACCAGTTATAGCGCCACTTATAATACTTTCATGCCGCACCTCTTTAACATGAAGCGTCTCTTTCTTAGTTTTCTCCGGTCCTCCTATAGTGACATCTACATCACGATCCTTTTCAAGCGGAAACATTTCTGCCATATAGCCACCATAGTTTGTTAAAATAACGTCGTAACCCGAAATGGAAGCTTCAGGAACTATTTGTTGATAATCAGAAAGTGGAATTGTAGTAATGCTTCCTTCTGCACCATAAAGGGGATTATCTGCATTTTGCTGACTTTCAGATAATAATTGTGAAAATGAAGCTAAAACACTCTGTGTTCGGTACTCTATTTTATCAAAAGCTATATTATTTTCTTCAAGTTCCTTTAAGAACTCCTGACCGTGATCTTCAAGTAAAATATAATCTGCAGGCACTTGGCTATATGACGACGAGCCTGTTGAATAATAAGCTATATATGCTAATGTTGTAACCCCAAGTGAAACACCCGTTAAAACCGTTATAAGCGTTAATGATTTCGCATTACCTTTCATGCGATGCATTATCGGTGTTAGTGCTAAAACATCACGCACAGCCAAATGTCCATTTTTCTTAAGACGAATTGAATTCATAATAAATGCTACAGAGAAACGGAAAACAAGGAACGTTCCGCCAATGGTAGTTGCTAAAATAATAATCATATTTAGCGTTAAATTACCCTGAGAGTTAATATCGAAAAGCTTAGTTGATGCATAGTAGCCATATACAATAAATACAAGTCCTAAAAAGCCGATAACCATTTGTAATGGGCTAAAACGTTTCACGCGCTCATCGGCTTGCTTAGAAGCACTGAATAATGATAGTAATGATACACGGTAAATCATCCAAGCCATTTGCACGAGTACAATGACTAGTAGAATGGCAAATACTACGATAGACTTCTGTAAAGCCTCTGTACTAAATGTCATCGTCACAAGTGCTTCTTTTTCGAGTACGCGTAGTAAAATCATTGCAAATAAACGCGAACTAAAGAACCCTACAAGCATACCTATAACGACCGCACCGACAAATAATAGGATACTTTCTACCGCTAATAAGCGAACGATAAGCCCCTTTGTCATTCCTATTAGCTGATACAAGCCTATTTCCTTACTGCGACGCTTCATAAATAGATGATTTGCATAAAGTACGAAAAACAAAACAATAAAGTACAGCATATATGTTGCCGCAGCAAAACCCGCTGTGGCTGTACCGCTCTCCTCTACTGTAGCCAGCACTTCAGCATTATTTTGCAATGTCACAAAAGAAAAATATAAAGTAACACTAAAAATAAGTGCGAAAAAATATAAATAATAATGCTTCATATTTTTCTTCATACTGCGCAATACGAGTTTACTAAGACTCATAGCCGTCACCGCCTAGCACACTTTGCGTATGCATGATTTCTTGGAAAAATGCCTGTCTCGTTTTATCTCCTTTATATAGCTCACTATAAATGAGTCCGTCCTTTAAAAATAAAACACGTGTACAAAAACTCGCTGCTACTGCATCGTGCGTAACCATCATAATCGTTGCTTTTTTTGACTCATTAATACTTTGTAGATTTTTTAAAAGTGCAGTAGCTGATTTTGAGTCAAGTGCGCCTGTAGGTTCATCAGCGAATACAAGCGACGGATTCGTAATTAGTGCACGCGCTGCCGATGTACGTTGCTTTTGACCACCCGATATTTCATTTGGATATTTATTTAAAATTTCCGTAATACCTAATAAATGAGTAAGCTCTTTTAAGCGACTCTCTGCCACAGTCTTTGGTAGCCGACCAATAGCTAATGGTAGTAAAATATTTTCTTTTACCGTTAGCGTATCTAATAAATTATAATCTTGGAATATGAACCCCAATTGCTCACGACGGAAATTAGCTAATGCCTTCTCCTTCATACCACGTAAGTTTTGACCATTTATTTCAATAACACCTTCTGTAGCAAAGTCAATCGAACACAAAACATTTAAAAGTGTTGTCTTCCCAGAGCCTGAAGGTCCCATAATACCAACAAATTCACCTTTATTAACTTCTAAATCAATACCCTTTAATACCTCTTGGGCTGTTGATTTTTTGCCATATACTTTTTTTACTTTACGACCAATTAAAACTGCCACTTGTAAACGCCCCTTTCTATAGTTCAAGTGTACCCTGTCTACGTCTCCAATTCGTGTGTTTTACATGACAATATAAAAAGGTAGGTGACAATTTCGTCATCTACCTGTTAGTTTGACATATTCATTTTGTAATGGAAAACGTAATGTAAATATCGAGCCTTCACCTACACTGGATTGGACAGTTATACGAACGCCGATTTTCTGTGCCACGTTATGCGCTAAGTATAGACCCATACCTGTTGATTGGGCAGACTCTCTACCGGCTGTCCCAGTATACGACTTATGAAAGATTCGAGGTAAATCCTCCTTACGAATGCCAATACCCGCATCTTTTATATGTAGTAATGTCGCTCCAGTAGCATCTCCTTCCGTAAAAATTAGTACCTCTGAATTTGCAGGACTATATTTAATCGCATTGGACAGAATTTGTCGGATTATAAAGCCTAGCCATTTTCCATCTGTCATCACTGTCACTGTTAACGCTTCAACATCGAAACCAATACCTTTTTCAATACACCATGCTTGCATAGCTCTTATTTCCTTATAGACCACAGTTCTTAGCTCGATCTCTGTCAAATAATTATCTTTTTCAATAGAAGTTAAACGTGTTTGGTGTAGCTGCTGATCGACTAATAAATGTAGTCTTAACCACTCCGTCTCTAATTTACGACGTAGTGTCAAATCTTCTACGTGATCCAGCATTAAATTAATTGAAGTTAAAGGCGCCTTAACCTCATGAACCCACGCTAGCAGTTCATCGGAATATTCTTGAAGCTGTACCTTCGCTTGATTTAACTCTGTATTCTTGTCATAAAATACATCTTCAATTTTCGTTAAGTATGCTACTTGAAAAGGTGATAACGTCATACTTTTGCTATGCACAGCATCGAGTTGACTTTCCACATTTCCCAGGAAATCCTTTAACTGTCTTACTTCTAGTTTATATCGCCAAAAAAGAAAGATCATAAAACTAATAAGCACACTAGTATTCATATACCAAATAGATATTCCCTCTAAACCAGCGTCTAAAGAAAATAAAACGTTGATCATAACGATGATAAAAGCAAAAAAGCCTATCCAAGCGAGGCGTTCTCTTAAAAATAAAATTAGCATTGTCACTCACTTCCCTTGTGTTACAGCCATATAACCAAGTCCCTTTTTAGTTAAAATTGCTTCTTGTAAACCTATATCCTCAAGTTTACTACGTAACCGATTAACATTTACCGACAATGTATTATCATTAACAAAGCGCTCATCATCCCATAACTTTCTCATTAAATCATCTCTTGAAACTATTTGATCAGCCTTCTCCACTAAAATACGTAAAATAAAGAGTTCATTTTTCGTTAGCGAGGCAAGGTTACCCTCATACATTATTTCACTGCGTGCATAGTCAATGATTGCACCATTAAACCGTGTGACATCCATAGATTCTTCTATATAATCATATGTACGACGTAAAATGGCTTGTACCTTTGCCAGTAATACTTCCATATGGAAAGGCTTTTGTACAAAGTCATCCGCCCCCATTTGCATTGCCATGACCATATCCATTGGGTGGTCTCGTGAAGATAGAAAGAGAATTGGTACCTTTGAGATATGACGTATTTCGCGACACCAATGAAAACCATCATAGGCTGGAAGCTGAATATCAATCAATACAAGCTGTGGCTTTTGTTCAATAAAATCATCCATTACCTTTTGAAAATCTTTTGGACCCACAACCTGAAGCGACCACTGTGCAAAGCGTGTCTGAATCATTTCGAAAATTGATGGATCGTCTTCAATTAGCAATAGTTTCATTTCCATATGCAAATTCTCCTTCCATAAAATGTTCTTATGTATTAAATAAGCTAATCGTCATAACGTGAGGTTGATTTCCGCTCCGACTGGGCGCTTTCCTGGAGGCGTCCGATGAGCCGCTTCACTCGTTTTGCTCGCTCCAGGGCCTCATCTGTGACGCTGATCCCCGAGGAGTCGCCCAGCCTCCACTCCAACCAATTTATATATATCATACGTTTTTAACAAATATTATCCTAACTTTTTAAAGATGAATTATTAAACGGTTAATAGTACTTAAAAGGGGTGCGATTCTATACTCTACATGCTACATTGCCTTTTAATTTCAACTTCTTATACAGCTGTCCAAACATCCGTTGAAAGAAGTTAAAACTTTCGGCGGATGTCTCTAGGACTAGCTTTCACCTCTAGCGGTTTCGTAAAAAATCGATATTTCTACTTCTTTTTGATATTTCATCCATTATGTATACATAAAATAATCTAATTCAACTAAGATTACCAAATATTCTTTACATATTTTAACACAAAAAAAACCAATCTGTAAGCGTCCCTACAGATTGGTTTGGAAAATTAGCTTGCGCTAAAATTATTTTTGGATAGAAGCAACTACACCAGCGCCTACAGTACGGCCACCCTCACGGATAGAGAATTTAGTACCTTCTTCAAGAGCGATTGGAGCGATAAGTTCTACTGTCATTTCGATGTTATCGCCAGGCATTACCATTTCAACGCCTTCTGGTAAGTTACAGATACCTGTTACGTCAGTTGTACGGAAGTAGAACTGAGGACGGTAGTTAGAGAAGAATGGAGTATGACGGCCACCCTCTTCTTTTGATAAAACATAAACTTCAGCTTTGAAGTTAGTGTGTGGAGTGATTGAGCCTGGTTTAGCTAATACTTGACCACGTTGGATTTCTTCACGAGCTACACCACGAAGTAAAGCACCGATGTTGTCACCAGCTTCAGCGTAGTCTAATAATTTACGGAACATTTCTACACCAGTTACAGTTGTAGATTTAGCTTCTTCAGTGATACCGATGATTTCAACAACGTCACCAACTTTAACTTGACCACGTTCAACACGGCCAGTTGCAACTGTACCACGACCAGTGATAGAGAATACGTCCTCTACTGGCATCATGAATGGTTTGTCAGTTTGACGTTCTGGAGTTGGGATGTAAGCATCTACAGCGTCCATTAATTCAACGATTTTTTCTTCCCATTCTGCTTCACCTTCAAGAGCTTTAAGAGCAGAACCTTTGATTACAGGAAGATCATCACCTGGGAAGTCATATTCAGAAAGTAGGTCACGGATTTCCATTTCTACTAATTCTAATAATTCTTCGTCGTCTACCATATCACATTTGTTCATGAATACTACTAAGTATGGAACACCTACTTGACGAGATAAAAGGATGTGTTCACGAGTTTGTGGCATTGGGCCGTCAGCAGCAGATACTACTAAGATACCGCCGTCCATTTGAGCAGCACCAGTGATCATGTTTTTAACATAGTCAGCGTGTCCTGGGCAGTCAACGTGTGCATAGTGACGAGTTGTAGTTTCATACTCTACGTGAGAAGTATTGATTGTGATACCACGTTCTTTTTCTTCTGGAGCGTTATCGATATCAGCGTATGATTTAGCTTCCCCACCCATTTTTTTAGAAAGAACTGTTGCGATAGCAGCAGTTAAAGTAGTTTTACCATGGTCAACGTGTCCGATTGTACCAATGTTAGCATGCGTTTTTGAACGGTCGAATTTTTCTTTAGCCATTAGAGATTGCCTCCTCAAAATTATATGTTTATATTTTTTAAAAATTTATAGAATGATTGCTGATGGCGAACGGGCCCATCCGCCATCCCACAATCATAGCTTACAAATTAGTTATACTTTATGCAAGATGAAAATTCAATTATTCACCTTTATTTTTTTTGACGATTTCAGCAGCGATTGATTTTGGTACTTCTTCATAATGATCAAATGTCATTGAGAATACACCACGACCTTGTGTTGCTGAACGAAGAGTTGTTGCATAACCAAACATTTCCGATAGTGGAACCATTGCACGAACAACTTGAGAGTTACCGCGAGCTTCCATACCCTCAACGCGTCCGCGACGAGAAGTAATGTTACCCATGATATCACCAAGGTATTCTTCTGGAATGACAACTTCTACTTTCATCATTGGTTCTAAGATAACTGCGTCACATTGTTTAGCAGCTTCTTTAAGAGCCATAGATGCAGCGATTTTGAACGCCATCTCATTCGAGTCAACGTCATGGTAAGAACCGAATACTAATTTCGCTTTAATGTCGATTAGTGGGTAACCAGCTACTACACCGCGTTCAAGAGAGTCACGAAGACCAGCTTCTACAGCAGGAATGTATTCACGAGGTACTACACCACCAACGATAGCGTTTTCGAATTCAAAGCCTTTACCTTCTTCATTTGGAGAGAACTCAATCGTTACGTCACCATATTGTCCACGACCACCAGATTGGCGAGTGAATTTACCTTGAACTTTTGCAGAGCTACGGAATGTTTCACGGTAAGATACCATTGGAGCACCTACGTTAGCTTCTACTTTAAATTCACGGCGCATACGGTCAACTAAGATATCAAGGTGAAGCTCACCCATACCTGAGATGATTGTTTGACCAGTTTCTGTGTCAGTATGAGCACGGAAAGTTGGATCCTCTTCTTGAAGTTTTTGTAAAGCTTGACCCATTTTATCTTGGTCAGCTTTTGATTTTGGTTCTACAGAAAGAGAAATTACTGGCTCAGGGAATTCCATTGATTCAAGAATAACTAGGTTTTTCTCGTCACATAGAGTATCACCAGTAGTAGTATCTTTAAGACCTACTGCTGCTGCGATGTCCCCAGCAAATACTTTAGAAATCTCTTCACGAGAGTTTGCGTGCATTTGTAGGATACGACCTACACGCTCACGTTTACCTTTAGAAGAGTTTTGTACGTATGAACCTGATTCTAAAGTTCCAGAGTACACACGGAAGAAAGTTAATTTACCTACGAATGGGTCAGTCATAACTTTGAATGCAAGAGCTGAGAATGGCTCTTCATCAGAAGAATGACGTTCTAATTCTTCGTCACCATCAACATCAGTACCTTTGATTGCTGGTACATCTAGTGGAGATGGTAAGTAATCGATAACTGCATCTAACATTGGGCGTACGCCTTTATGTTTGAATGCTGTACCACAGATTACTGGGTAAAATTCTACTGCGATCGTAGCACGACGGATAGCCGCTTTAAGTTCAGCAACAGAAATTTCTTCGCCTTCTAAATATTTTTCCATGATTTCTTCATCAACACTTGCAACAGCATCGATTAATTTTTCACGGTATTCTTCAGCTTGTGCGCGGTGCTCTTCAGGAATTTCACCATGAGTCACTGCTGTACCTTTTTCGTCGCCGTAGAAAGTAGCTTTCATTTCAACTAAGTCAATGATTGCTGAGAACTGATCTTCAGCTCCGATAGGTAATTGGATAGGGTGAGCGTTTGCTTGTAAACGTTCGTGTAGAGTTCCTACAGAATATAGGAAGTCTGCACCTGTTTTATCCATTTTGTTAATGAACACGATACGTGGAACGCCGTAAGTTGTAGCTTGACGCCATACTGTTTCAGTTTGAGGTTCAACACCAGATTGAGCATCAAGAACTGTTACAGCACCATCAAGTACGCGTAGTGAACGTTCAACTTCTACAGTGAAGTCTACGTGTCCAGGAGTATCGATGATGTTTACACGGTGGCCGTTCCATTGAGCTGTTGTCGCAGCAGAAGTGATTGTGATACCACGTTCTTGCTCTTGTTCCATCCAGTCCATTTGAGAAGCGCCTTCGTGAGTTTCACCGATTTTGTGAATCTTACCTGTGTAATAAAGGATACGCTCAGTAGTTGTTGTTTTACCAGCATCAATGTGAGCCATGATCCCAATATTACGAGTATTCTCTAGAGAGAATTCGCGTTTCATAAGGTATTTCTCCTTCCATATTGGGCTTATGCGATGTTTAGATTACCAACGGTAGTGAGCGAATGCTTTGTTCGCTTCTGCCATTTTGTGCATATCTTCACGTTTTTTAACTGATGCACCTGTGTTGTTAGAAGCATCAAGGATTTCGTTAGCTAAACGTTCTTCCATCGTTTTTTCACCACGAAGACGAGCGTAGTTAACTAGGTAACGAAGACCTAAAGTTGTACGGCGTTCTGGACGTACTTCTACTGGCACTTGGTAGTTAGAACCACCAACACGGCGAGCACGTACTTCAAGAACTGGCATTACGTTATTTAGAGCAGCTTCGAATACTTCAATTGGATTTTGACCAGAACGTTCTTTAACTAGATCGAACGCACCGTATAAAATCTTTTGAGAAGTACCTCTTTTACCATCAACCATCATTTTATTAATTAAACGAGTTACTAGTTTTGAACTATAAATTGGATCTGGTAACACGTCACGTTTGGAAACAGGACCTTTACGAGGCATGTGTTTTCCTCCTTTCGAATAGTTATCGATTTATTTTAAAAACATTGTCTTGCTATATTTGCCGCAAAAAATTCCAATCTGCTAGCAAGATTAGAAATTTGCGACAAACTTATGCTTATTATTAAGCAACGCTTAATAATGTTAAATTATTTTTTTTCTTTAGGGCGTTTTGTTCCGTATTTAGAACGTGATTGTAAACGACCGTTTACACCAGCTGTATCAAGAGCTCCACGTACGATATGGTAACGAACACCCGCTAAGTCTTTTACGCGTCCGCCACGGATAAGAACAACACTGTGCTCTTGTAGGTTGTGGCCTTCACCTGGGATATAAGCTGTAACCTCGATTTGGTTAGTTAAACGTACACGAGCGTATTTACGTAACGCTGAGTTTGGTTTACGAGGTGTCATTGTACCCACACGAGTACAAACTCCGCGTTTTTGTGGAGATTTAACGTCAGTTAAAGATTTTTTAAATGAGTTATATCCTTTGTTTAACGCTGGTGATTTTGATTTCGTGATTTTAGATTGACGAGGCTTACGTACTAATTGGTTAATTGTAGGCATCGATATTTCCTCCCTTCATTTATTCCTTGTTAATACCACACATCCAGGTGGTTCATTTTTTGGGTAAAAACAAAGTCTTTGTGTTTAATACACAAAAACTACTCTACAGTAATCGCAACTACCGCAGCTCCAACATGGATTCCACAGGCCTTGCCCAGTTCCTTTTTGGACTCAACAAGAATAACTGGTATACCGATTTCTCTCGCGAAAGATATGGCCGAATCGGTTACCCAATTGTCTGCATCAAGTGCCACAAAAAGTTCTTTCACTGAACCAGCTTGCATTGCTTTTACTGCTTGCTTTGTACCTATGATTGTTTGACTTGCCCTTACTTTATCATAAGACATTTTCATATCCTCCGAAGTACAGAACAGTTAACTATCAACCTTCAATATATTATCATTACCAATTTCGACTGTCAACTAATATCTTTAAAAAGTCCGAAGAGATGATTTAAAACACATCTCTTCGGTACTTATTTTAAAATTATTCAGCAGAAACTAGATCTTCTGTGTCAAGCTCATCTTTTTCGATACGGATTTGACGATAACGTTGCATACCAGTACCTGCAGGAACAAGCTTACCGATAATTACGTTTTCTTTTAATCCTAGAAGCTCATCACGTTTACCTTTAATAGCAGCATCCGTTAACACACGAGTTGTTTCTTGGAATGATGCAGCAGATAAGAATGATTCTGTTTCAAGAGAAGCTTTTGTAATACCTAGAATTACAGGGCGACAAGTCGCAGGGTTTTTGCCATTCATAACAGCATCTACGTTTGCCTCTGTGAATTGGTGAATATCTAGTAATGAACCTGGTAATAATTCAGTGTCACCAGCTTCGATTACACGAACTTTACGAAGCATTTGGCGAACCATTACCTCGATATGTTTGTCTCCAATTTCTACCCCTTGCATACGGTATACTTTTTGTACTTCTTTTAATAAATATTCTTGAACTGTTGAAACGTCTTTTACTTTTAATAATTGTTTTGGATCGATAGAACCCTCTGTTAAAACTTGACCACGTTCTACTGTGTCACCTTCGACAACTTTTAGACGTGCATTATAAGGTGCTTGATATTTACGAGTTTCTACGTCACCTTGAATTGTAATTTCTTTTAGACCTTCACGGATTTCAGTGACATCCGAAACAGTACCAGTAATTTCTGTAATAACAGATTGACCTTTTGGATTACGTGCTTCGAAGATCTCTTGGATACGTGGAAGACCTTGTGTAATATCGTCACCGGCAACCCCACCAGTATGGAATGTACGCATCGTTAACTGTGTACCTGGTTCACCGATTGATTGAGCCGCAATAATACCAACTGCTTCCCCAACTTCAACCTTTTCACCTGTTGCCAAGTTCATGCCGTAACATTTTTTACATACACCATGTTTTGTATTACATGTGAATGCTGAACGGATTGTTACTTCCTCGATACCAGCCTCGATCACCGCACGAGCGATATCTTGATCGATTAAGCCATCTTTTTCTAAGATAACTTCGCCTGTTTCTGGATGCATAATTGTTTTCTTCGTATGACGACCGATAATACGTTCATCTAATGCTTCAATTAGCTCTGTGCCTTCCATTAACGCACCGATTGTTAAACCGCGGTCAGTTCCACAGTCATCCTCACGAACGATAACATCTTGTGCTACGTCAACAAGACGACGTGTTAAGTAACCTGAATCGGCCGTTTTTAGGGCTGTATCGGCAAGACCTTTACGAGCACCGTGAGTAGAGATGAAATACTCTAATACCGTTAAACCTTCACGGAATGAAGATTTAATTGGAAGTTCGATGATACGACCAGCCGGGTTGGCCATCAGACCACGCATACCAGCTAACTGTGTAAAGTTAGATGCGTTACCACGGGCACCTGAGTCAGACATCATAAAGATTGGGTTTGTTTTCTCAAGCGACTTCATCAGCTTCGATTGAATTTCATCTTTCGCAGCACTCCAGCTTGAGATAACGCGATCATAACGCTCATCTTCCGTGATGAAACCACGACGGAATTGCGCTTGAACTTTATCTACTTTTTCTTGAGCTACCGCTAAAATTTCACCTTTGTCTGGTAATACGACGATGTCAGATACACCTACAGTGATACCAGCACGTGTTGAATATTTGAATCCTAGGTTCTTCATACGGTCAAGCATTTTAGACGTTTCAGTAATGTGGAAACGTTTAAATACTTCAGCAATGATATTACCTAAGAATTTTTTACGGAATGGGTTTACAACTGGTACTGATGCAAAGTATTTACGTAGTACAGCTGTGCGTTGTGCATCAACTTTACCTTTTTCATCAAGCCCATTATAAGCTGCATCTGCCTCAAGCTCTTTTAACGTTTCTTCATCAATTGTTAAATTAACAAAGTATTTGTCTGGTGTTTCTTGTTCTAAGTTGAATGCAGTTGGCTCATTAATGTATGGGAATGATTTAGGCAAGATTTCGTTAAAGATTACTTTACCAACAGTCGTTAATAAGAACATATTATTTTGTTCCTCAGTAAATGTTGGGTTATTTAACGAACTTGCTTTAATCGCAATACGAGTATGCAAATGAACATGACCTGTATCATACGCAATTAATACTTCGTTTGGTCCATAGAAAGTTGTTCCTTCGCCGCGAGCTGCTTCACGTTCAAGTGTTAAGTAGTAGTTTCCTAATACCATATCTTGAGATGGTGTTACAACTGGTTTCCCGTCTTTCGGGTTCAGGATGTTTTGTGCAGCAAGCATTAGAAGACGAGCTTCTGCTTGTGCTTCTGCTGATAATGGTACGTGAACCGCCATTTGGTCACCATCGAAGTCAGCGTTATAAGCTGTACATACTAATGGGTGAAGACGAATAGCACGACCCTCAACTAGTGTTGGTTCAAACGCTTGAATACCAAGACGGTGAAGCGTAGGTGCACGGTTTAGTAATACTGGATGCTCACGAATGACATCTTCTAAAACGTCCCATACATCGTTGTTCAAACGCTCGATTTTACGTTTAGCAGATTTAATATTATGAGCAAGACCACGTTCTACTAACTCTTTCATTACGAAAGGCTTAAATAGCTCAATTGCCATTTCTTTTGGTAGACCACATTGATACATTTTTAAGTTTGGACCTACTACGATAACCGAACGACCAGAGTAGTCAACACGTTTACCAAGTAAGTTTTGACGGAAACGACCTTGTTTACCTTTCAGCATATGTGAAAGTGATTTTAATGGACGGTTACCAGGACCTGTTACAGGACGACCACGACGACCGTTATCGATTAATGCATCAACAGCTTCTTGTAACATACGTTTTTCGTTTTGTACGATGATACTTGGTGCACCAAGGTCTAGTAAACGTTTTAAACGGTTATTACGGTTGATTACACGACGATATAAATCATTTAAGTCAGAAGTTGCAAAACGACCACCATCTAATTGCACCATTGGACGAAGCTCTGGCGGAATAACCGGTAGTACATCTAAAATCATCCATTCAGGAGAGTTACCTGAGTTACGGAATGATTCAACAACTTCAAGACGTTTAATCGCACGTGTACGACGTTGACCTTGTGCTGATTTTAACTCTTCTTTTAAAGAATGAGTTTCATCTTCCAGATCAATTTTGCCTAATAATTTTTTAATGGCTTCCGCACCCATAGATGCTTCGAATGTGTTGCCGAATTTTTCGCGATATGCACGGTACTCTTTTTCAGAAAGTAGTTGTTTACTTTCTAAGTTTGTAGCACCTGGTTCGATTACAACGTAAGAAGCAAAGTAAATTACTTCTTCTAGTGCACGTGGGGACATATCTAAAATAAGACCCATACGGCTAGGAATACCTTTGAAGTACCAGATATGAGATACTGGTGCTGCTAATTCGATGTGGCCCATACGTTCACGACGAACTTTGGCGCGTGTTACTTCTACGCCACAACGATCACAAACTACGCCTTTATAACGTACACGTTTGTATTTACCACAATGACACTCCCAGTCCTTTGTTGGACCGAAAATACGCTCACAGAATAAACCATCTTTTTCTGGTTTTAAAGTACGATAGTTAATTGTTTCAGGTTTTTTAACTTCACCATATGACCAAGAACGGATCTTGTCAGGAGAAGCTAAACCAATTTTCATATATTCAAATTCATTAACGTCTATCAAGGAGCCTACCTCCCTCTAGTATAGGTCTTTATAAAGACTCTTTTACGCAGCTCGATAATCGTTTGCAAGAATCATGTCTCTTTAGCAAAAGATTAAAAATAGAATGATTTAATCAATTATGCCTCGGCATAATTGTGTCCGGAATCGGCTTTGTGGTTAGGCCTGCACGATGCAGGTCAGTTAGCCGTTATCGCATGGATGCGATGGTTTTAGGCTAACATCCCCTAAGAATTCCGATTCCGTGACATCCGCCGGAGGCTTTGGGCCAACGTGATGTTGGTCACTCAGTCGTTGCCACAGGAAGTGGCGTTCTTAGACTGAGTTCCTCTGTTCAGCAAGTGTTTTTTGTAGCGAAAGCGAAGCGTCAGCTACAAGCATTTTGACTTCTGCTGAAAGAAGTTAAAAGAAAAAGCCGGACAGGGCGTTAAATCCTGCCCGACTAATTTGAAAAATAACTTTGACCGTGTTCACAAAGCTGTGAACTAACGTTTTTCATTATTCAAAAGACTCTACTGGCTCTTCTTCTGTATCTTGCTGTGGTGCAATGTTAAGTGCGTCAGCTGGTTGAAGATCATCTTCTTCGTCTAAGTCGCGAAGTTCTACCTCTTCATCATTAACTGTTAACATTTTGACATCCATACCAAGAGATTGAAGTTCTTTAATCAATACTTTGAATGATTCAGGAACACCTGGCTCTGGTACACTTTCACCTTTAACGATTGCTTCGTATGTTTTCACACGACCAACAACGTCATCAGATTTAACTGTTAAGATTTCTTGAAGTGTGTAAGCAGCACCGTATGCTTCAAGTGCCCATACTTCCATCTCACCAAAACGTTGTCCACCGAACTGTGCTTTACCACCAAGCGGCTGTTGAGTAACAAGTGAATAAGGACCTGTTGAACGAGCGTGAAGTTTATCATCAACCATGTGAGCAAGTTTGATCATGTACATGACACCAACTGATACACGGTTATCGAATGGTTCACCTGAACGTCCATCATACAGGATTGTTTTACCGTCACGGTTCATACCCGCTTCTTCCATTGTTTCCCAAACATCTTCCTCGTTGGCACCATCAAATACTGGAGTTGCCATATGAACGCCTAAGTAACGAGAAGCCATACCTAAGTGTAGTTCTAAAACTTGTCCGATGTTCATACGAGAAGGTACGCCAAGTGGGTTTAACATGATATCAACAGGAGTACCGTCTGGCATGAATGGCATATCCTCTTCCGGTAAGATACGAGAGATAACCCCTTTGTTACCGTGACGTCCGGCCATTTTGTCCCCTACGCGAATTTTACGTTTTTGAACAATGTAAGCACGAACTAATTGGTTAACACCTGGTGGTAATTCATCGCCATCTTCACGGTTAAATACTTTAACGTCAAGAATAATACCGCCAGCACCGTGTGGTACACGTAATGAAGTATCACGAACTTCACGAGCTTTTTCACCGAAGATAGCATGTAATAAGCGTTCCTCAGCTGTTAATTCTGTAACCCCTTTAGGTGTTACTTTACCTACAAGAATGTCACCATCACGAACTTCCGCACCAACGCGAATGATACCACGTTCATCTAGGTTACGAAGTGCATCTTCCCCAACGTTTGGAATATCGCGAGTGATTTCTTCAGGTCCTAATTTTGTATCACGAGACTCTGATTCATATTCTTCAATATGAACAGATGTATAAACATCGTCTTTTACAAGGCGTTCGCTCATGATAACAGCATCCTCATAGTTAAAGCCGTTCCAAGTCATGAACGCAACAAGTACGTTACGACCAAGAGCAAGTTCACCTTTTTCCATAGATGGACCGTCTGCTAAAATGTCACGAGGTTTCACGCGTTCGCCAACTTTTACAAGTGGACGTTGGTTGTATGAAGTACCTTGGTTAGAACGAATGAATTTTTGTAATTTATATTTTGTTAAATCGCCTTTTACCTCTTTACCGTCAACGACTTCAATGCGGCGAACATGGATAGAGCGAGCTTCAACGTGCTCAACAATACCATCATACTTCGCTACTACAGCCGCACCTGAGTCACGCGCATCAACGTGTTCCATACCAGTACCAACGAATGGTGCTTCTGGGTTAAGAAGAGGAACTGCTTGACGTTGCATGTTGGCACCCATAAGTGCACGGTTCGAGTCATCGTTTTCTAAGAACGGGATACATGCAGTCGCAGCTGACACTACTTGTTTAGGAGATACATCCATGTAGTCCATTTGCGATTTATTAAATACTGTATTGTCCCCACGGAAACGACCTACTACTTCGTCTTTAGCAAATGTACCATCAGGATTTAATGGTGAGTTTGCTTGTGCTACATAGTAGTTATCTTCTTCATCTGCTGTTAAGTAATCAATTTGATCCGTTACTCGACCTGTTTCATGGTCAATACGACGATAAGGTGTTTCAATGAATCCAAATTTATTTACTTTGGCAAATGAAGATAAAGAGTTGATTAAACCAATGTTTGGACCCTCTGGTGTCTCGATTGGACACATACGACCATAGTGAGAATAGTGAACGTCACGTACTTCGAAACCAGCACGCTCACGTGTTAAACCACCAGGTCCTAATGCAGATAGACGACGCTTATGCGTTAACTCTGCCAATGGGTTTGTTTGGTCCATGAATTGCGATAATTGAGAGCTACCAAAGAACTCTTTAATTGACGCAATTACCGGACGAATATTAATTAATTGCTGTGGTACGATCGCAGCAGTATCGTTAATAGACATACGCTCACGTACTACACGTTCCATACGGGATAAACCGATACGGAATTGGTTTTGTAAAAGCTCACCAACAGAGCGTAGACGACGGTTACCTAAGTGGTCGATATCATCTGTTGCCCCTACTTGGTAAAGTAAGTTGAAGAAATAACTTACTGAAGATAGTACGTCAGCAGGCGTAATATTCTTCACTTCTTCATCAATGTACGCATTACCAATAATATTGATTTCTTTTTGCGCTTCATCTTTTGGTGCATAAATTTTAATAGACTGGATTGTTACATCGTCTTCAAGTACCCCGCCAACTTGTGATAAAGTGCGGTAACCGATTCCTTTTGATGAATCTTCTAAGTACGGTAAGATTTTATCTAAAGTACGACGATCAAGAACTGTGCCCTTCTCTACTAAAATTTCGCCTGTTTCTGGGTCTACAAGCGTTTCAGCAATCGTTTGGTTAAATAAACGATTTTTGATATGAAGCTTTTTATTCATTTTGTAGCGACCAACATTCGCTAAATCATAGCGTTTTGCATCGAAGAAACGAGAGTATAATAAACTCTTCGCACTTTCAACTGTTGGTGGCTCACCTGGACGTAAACGTTCATAGATTTCTAAAAGTGCTTTTTCAGTACTTTCAGAGTTATCTTTTTCTAACGTATTACGTAAATACTCGTTATCACCAATAATATCGATAATTTCTTGGTCTGAACCGAAGCCTAATGCACGAAGTAACACTGTTACTGGTAGCTTACGAGTACGATCAATACGCACGTATACTACATCTTTCGCGTCAGTTTCATATTCTAACCATGCACCACGGTTCGGAATAACTGTCGCTCCGAAACCTTTCTTACCGTTTTTATCAGTTTTATCATGGAAATACACACTTGGTGAACGAACTAATTGTGAAACGATAACACGTTCAGCACCATTGATAATGAACGTACCTGTCTCTGTCATTAATGGGAAGTCACCCATGAAGACATCCTGTTCTTTCACTTCGTCTGTTTCTTTGTTGTAAAGACGTACTTTCACACGTAATGGAGCTGCGTAAGTAACATCTCGCTCTTTACACTCATCAACATCATACTTAGGATCTCCTAATGAATAATCGATGAATTCTAATGAAAGATTGCCTGTAAAGTCCTCGATCGGCGAAATGTCACGGAACATTTCACGTAAACCTTCTTCAAGGAACCACTCGTAAGACGCCGTTTGAATCTCAATCAGATTTGGAAGCTCAAGCACCTCGTTAATACGCGCAAAGCTTCTACGCTGGCGGTGTTGTCCATACTGAACTAGTTGACCTGTCAACTCATTCACCCCTCAATAAAGCGATATTAGGTCTTTGCAAAATCATACAAATAGTGTATGATTTCGAAAGACAAAAAGAAAACGAGTCTTCAAAAAGATCTCATTTTCGGTTAACTAAACTTATCTTGGCAAGTATACCCACATTATAACAATCATATTCAAAAAGGGCATACGACCTCAAAATAATATTTTTGCATTTTACCATATTATCATAGCCGATTTGTCAAGTCAATAATTTATGCATATTTCACTTATTTTTTCGCGCGTACTATCCAGTACCCTTTTTTCTTCTCCACAACATCGACTTCAGAAAATTTCTCTTCTAAGTAACTTACCGTTGATGGCGCACCTTGTTTCTTCTGTATTACTACCCACAGCTCACCAGATGACACTAACTTATCATAAGCTCCATCGTAAAAGCGGAAAATTGTTTCCTTTCCTGCGCGAATTGGAGGATTGGTTAAAATAGCTGCGGCGTTTACATCATTGTCAACCATCGATAGTCCGTCACTCACAAATATCCGTACATTTTGAACACCGTTTACTTGCGCATTTTTTTGCGAGAGTGCAACAGCACGTTCATTGATATCCATCATAAAAACGGTACGGTCTGGGTTTGATTTAGCAATCGATAATCCGATTGGTCCGTACCCACACCCCACATCAAAAATCGCACCATCAATATCAGGCATTTGAAAAGCATCTATTAAAACACGGGATCCAAAATCTACTTCGCTTTTACTAAATACACCTGCATCCGTTTCAAAGGAAAACGTATGCCCTAACAACTTGAATGTCCAGTGACGAGGTTTACTCTCGGTTTGAGGCTTACTCGTATAATAGTGATCTGACATTTCCACGCCTCCTCAGAATGAAGAAAAAAGCTCGCCACAATGACGAGCTTCCCTTTTGTTTACAAGTAACGCGAGATTACTTAACTTCTACAGATGCGCCAACTTCTTCAAGTTTAGCTTTGATTTGTTCAGCTTCATCTTTAGAAACGCCTTCTTTAAGAGCTTTAGGAGCGTTATCTACTACTTCTTTAGCTTCTTTAAGACCTAAACCAGTGATTTCACGAACCACTTTGATTACTTTGATTTTTTCTGCACCAGCAGATGCTAATACTACGTCAAACTCAGTTTTTTCTTCAGCAGCGCCAGCAGCAGCACCTACTACTGCTACAGGAGCAGCAGCTGTTACACCGAATTCTTCTTCGATAGCTTTTACTAAATCGTTTAATTCAAGAACTGTCATAGCTTTGATAGCTTCTAAGATTTGCTCTTTATTCATTATAATTTCCTCCTAATTGGATAATGTTTTATTTTTGCGGTCAGGCCGCGGAAGTTATAGGGCGTATATTACGCGCCTTGTTCTTCTTTTTGTTCTGCAACAGCTTTTGTTGCAAGTGCGAAGTTGCGCACTGGAGCTTGAAGTACAGATAAAAGCATAGAAAGAAGACCTTCGCGTGATGGAAGTTCTGCAAGTGCTTTAACATCTTCAACAGATGAGATTGTACCTTCAATAATACCTGCTTTAATTTCTAAAGCTTCGTTTTTCTTAGCGAACTCGTTGATGATTTTAGCAGGAGCTACAACATCTTCATTTGAGAACGCAATTGCGTTTGGACCAACTAATACGTCATTGATTCCTTCAAGACCAACTGCTTCAGTAGCACGACGTGTTAAAGTGTTTTTGTAAACTTTGAACTCAACACCAGCTTCACGAAGTTGTTTACGAAGTTCAGTTACTTGCGCAACGTTAAGACCACGGTAATCCACAACTACTACAGAAGCAGCGTTTTGGAATTTCTCTGTAATCTCTTGAACTTGTACTTGTTTGTTTTCGATAGCTTTGCTCATGATGACACCTCCTATTAGAATGGGTCATTTATACCGACAAAAGAAAAGCCTCTGGGTCAAATAGACACAGAGGCTGAAAGTCATCATCTTTAAAATAAGAATCCGAATTCCGCTGTCCTCGGTAGGATCATTAAGTGACAAGTCACTCCTACTGTCTACGGTACAAATGGATGATTCACAACAGCAACCATCTTATCATAGATAGACAGTGCCGTCAACAGATTTACATAAAATTATTTTACTACTACGCTTGAAGCATCAACTTTAACAGCTGGACCCATTGTAGTTGTAACGTTTACAGATTTCATGTAAGTACCTTTAGCTGCAGCTGGTTTTGCTTTTTGCACTACATCAAATACAGCTAAGAAGTTTTCTACTAATTTTTCTGTAGAGAAAGAAGCTTTACCGATAGGCGCGTGGATGATACCAGCTTTATCAGCACGGTATTCTACTTTACCAGCTTTAATTTCGTTGATCGCTTTTGTTACATCGAAAGTAACTGTACCAGTTTTAGGGTTTGGCATTAAACCTTTAGGTCCTAATACACGACCAAGTTTACCAACTTCACCCATCATGTCAGGAGTTGCAACGATTACATCGAAATCAAACCAACCTTGTTGGATTTTTTGGATGTATTCTGCATCGCCTACATAGTCAGCACCAGCAGCTTCAGCTTCTTTAAGTTTTTCACCTTTAGCGAATACTAATACGCGTTGAGTTTTACCAGTACCGTTTGGTAACACTACTGCACCACGGATTTGTTGGTCGTTTTTACGAGTATCGATTCCTAGACGGAAAGCAACTTCTACAGTAGCGTCGAAGTTCACTGTGCTAGTTTTTTGAGCAAGTTCGATTGCTTCTTGAGCGCCGTATAATGCGTTACGGTCGATTAATTTTGCTGCATCTTGCAGTTTTTTACCTTTTTTAGCCATTATATAATTCCTCCTTGATTGTGGTTATAGCGGATTTTACCTCCCACGAATAAAGGTTGCGCGTTCACAAAGAAACTCCGCAACCTTCCAAAAAACAAATACATCATCAAGTAAAACTGGGATTAGTCTTCGATAACAATACCCATGCTTCGTGCAGTACCTTCAACCATTAACATAGCAGCTTCTACTGAAGCAGCGTTAAGGTCTGGCATTTTAGTTTCAGCGATTTCGCGAACTTTATCACGTTTAACCGTTGCCACTTTTTTACGGTTTGGTTCACCAGATCCAGATTGGATACCAGCTGCTACTTTAAGTAGTACTGCTGCAGGTGGAGTTTTTGTAATGAAAGTGAATGAACGGTCCTCGAATACTGAAATTTCAACCGGAATGATAAGACCAGCTTGATCTGCAGTACGCGCGTTGAATTCTTTACAGAATCCCATGATGTTCACACCTGCTTGACCTAATGCAGGACCAACCGGTGGAGCTGGGTTTGCTTTACCAGCAGGGATTTGAAGTTTAACAACTTTAATAACTTTTTTAGCCACGAGACACACCTCCTTAAGTCCGTGATGTGGTAATTGGGTTGCCCCTCCCACTCAATATCTGTCTGTCAGCTAATTGCCGATAACATTAAAATTATCATTGCAGACGTCAAACCAAAGTATGACAATCTGACCTAGAAATGATACCACTTTTAATTTTTTTAAGCAAGTAGTAATTAACAAAATCTGCGACATACGTCTTAGACATATGTACTTTAGTTACTAGAACTACATTTTTTGTATTTGCTCAAAATCTAGTTCCATAATTGTTTCGCGACCAAACATGTCGACAGAAACTTTGACTTTTCCTTTTTCAGTGTCAATTTCTTCAACACGTCCTTGGAAGTGAGCAAATGGCCCTTCTAATACTTCGACTGCTTCTCCAACAGAAATATCAATCTCTACGATTTTGTCAGTCATTCCCATTTGTTGAAGTAGACGATCCGCTTCTTCAGGCAATAAAGGTGTCGGTTTTGCCCCGCCACCAGATGAACCGATAAAGCCAGTTACACCCGGCGTATTACGAACAACATACCATGAATCATCTGTCATAATCAGCTCTACCAAAACATAACCAGGGAAAACTTTACGCATCATAGTACGCTTTTTCCCATCCTTCATTTCTGTTTCTTCATGTTCAGGTACAATAACACGGAAAATCTTATCCTGCATACCCATTGTTTCTACACGTTTCTCTAGGTTTGCTTTTACACGGTTTTCATACCCTGAATACGTATGAACAACATACCAATTTTTCTCCATAACTACTAGGACTCCTCGTCCGTCCCTCCCTTACAAATAAGAGTGAAAATGATTCACGATATGCTAAGTGCATTGTTTACTCTTTTCACAAACTGCCCATTAGAAAAACATAGCTTTCGCTAACAGCTAGCAAAAGCCTGATGATATATACCAAATCTAGCATAGTCATCTATTGCTACCCTCATACTATCCCTAGTAGCATACTTATCCAATTGAGAATATTTTACCGCTGTTCACTTCTTTAATTTCGCCTTGGCGTAATTGTAGCTGACGCTTCACTTTCGCGCAGATAACCAATGCGTCCGGATTTTCAATTGTGCCCAGGCCTGCAGGATGCAGGTCCGTTAGCCGTTTTCGCAGGACGCGAAGACTTTAGGCTAAATCCTTATAGTCATTCCTTTAAAAATCCGTGACATCCGCCGGAGGCTTTATCTTCAGCGAAGATAAAACAAACGAAAAAACCCGTTTATTGTCATGACGGGCTATTTCAGAAGTATTAACATGCTATTTACTAAATTATAACTCTAAGTACCAGCGGAATAATGATGAAATACCTAAGTCTACTAACACAAAAAATAAAGCCATAATTACAACAGTTGAAATTACAACGACTGTATATTTCGTCAGTTCTTTACTTTTTGGCCAGCTTGTTTTGCGCATTTCCGACATTACATTGCTGAAAAAGCCTTTAATCTTGCCCATTCTAGCCTAACCTCCGAATCAATCATATCTGTCTATTTACAAATTATTTTATAGCGTTTGTTTATGCACTGTATGTTCATTGCAATGCGAGCAAAATTTCTTTAATTCGAGGCGTACAGTTGTATCTTCCTTAGCTGGAAACGTATAATTTCTCGATCCGCATTTTTCGCAATTTAGAACGACTTTTTTTGCCATATAATCACCTTTTCGGCACTTTGTCTTTTCAAGACTAACACCTATATTTGTCAATGTCAACAAAGGTATACAACCGCTAAGACATTTCTTCAAGAACTAAATGTCGCTCTAATTTACGCTTTACTCGTTGCAAAGCATTGTCAATAGACTTCACATGGCGATTTAATTTCTCAGAAATTTCATGGTAAGATTGCCCGTCTAAGTAAAGTGCTAACACTTGTAGCTCTAATTCACTTAAAATCTCACCCATCTTTTCTTCTAAGTAGCCAAACTCTTCTCTATGAATCATTAATTCTTCCGGATCATCCATAATAGCACCGGTTAACACATCCATTAAAGTACGATCTGACTCCTCATCAAAAATAGGCTTGTCCAAAGAAACATAAGAATTTAGCGGTATATGCTTTTGTCTTGTAGCTGTCTTAATAGCCGTAATAATTTGTCTTGTAATACATAATTCAGCAAATGCTCGAAAAGAAGCAAGCTTATCTCCCTTAAAATCACGAATAGCTTTATACAAACCAATCATGCCCTCTTGCACAATGTCTTCTTTATCTGCACCAATTAAAAAATAAGATCTAGCCTTCGCTCTCACTAACAAACGGTATTTCGTAATTAAATAATCCAACGCATCTGTATTACCTTGATGCACCATTTCAATAAGTTCTTCATCATTGAATCGTTCAAAATCTTGTGTCACTTGTACAATACTATTTTTAAACATGGTATCACCTCAGCTACAACAGATAATTAGGAACAGTATAACGGAATTGGAAAATATGAGTCAATCAATCATTTCAAACCACGCCGCCATTTTTCGAATGCTAAAGCAACATCGGGCTTTAGTGCTATACGAGAAGGCGGCTTGCTATCTTGTTTTCGTTTCACATCGTGAGAAATTTTATGTTGGATAATACCCATATCAATTTCTAGCTCTCTTGCCGATTTTCGAAGAGCACCATTACCAAAAATAACATTTTGCTCTGCCATATCAGAAGTTGCAACGTGAATCTGTACATTTCTAGCTTTTAGTTCGTGTGTCATTTTCTCGATACGTTCATCTGCTGTTTCGTTTTTCCGTGTATAAATGACTTCGACATCATTTTCTAAATAAGTTTGCTCTACACCCGGTACAAGGTGTGCGTCAAAAACTATAATTACGCGCCACCCTATAGCTGCCTTATACTCAGCCATAAGCTCAATTAATCTCCTACGGGCATCTTCAAAATTTGTATCACGTAATGGTCGAAGCTCTTTCCAAGCCCCTATCATATTATAGCCGTCAACAAGCAAAATATTTTTCATCGTCAATCATTCGCTTCTTGACGTTTACGATACACTTCGTACATTAAAAGTGCAGCAGCTACTGATGCATTTAGTGATGTGACATGCCCAATCATCGGTAAATGATATAAAAAGTCACATTTCTCTTTTAATAAGCGGCCCATCCCTTTACCTTCACTACCAATAATAATCGCAAGTGGCAATGTTGCATCCATTTTACGATAGTCTGCAGAACCTTTTGCATCTGTACCCGCAATCCAAACCCCTCGCTCTTTCAGCTCATCTACCGTCTGCGCTAGATTATTAACACGAACGACAGGTACATGCTCAATTGCTCCAGTTGATGCCTTTGCCACTACAGCTGTCAAACTCACAGAACGGCGCTTCGGAATAATAATACCATGCGCACCTATCGCATCAGCAGTTCGCATAATAGAGCCCAGATTATGAGGGTCTTCTAGCTCATCTAAAATTAAGAAGAATGGATCTTCTTGTTTTTTTGCCGCTGCCGCAAATAAATCCTCTAGCTCCGCATATTTATATGCTGCAACAGAGGCAACTATTCCTTGGTGGTTGGCATCTGATAATTGATCCACCTTTTTTTTCGGGACAAATTGAACGATAACGCCACGTTCTCGTGCTAAATCTAACAGTTCATTGACGCCTGATTTTTTCACACCTTCTGCAATCCATACTTTATTCATATCGCGGCCTGAACGAAGTGCTTCTAACACTGGGTTTTTACCGGCAATAATTTCACCATTTTGCTCTGCCATTAATTCGACACTCCTTTTGATTCCTCGATGATTTGAATAGCGTATGCAATGATTGCATAAACGCGTTCTAATTCATTTAATAAATATAAACTACCTAGCACAGCCTCAAAGCCTGAGCTATTACGGTATGTTTGAATATCTGTATTTTTAGGCACAGAGCCGGATTTGGCATTGCGTCCACGACGGAACACAGCCAACTCCTCCTCTGTTAAAAAGCCTTCATCCATCATTCGATGTACAATCATAGATTGTGCTTTAGCCGATACGTAACGTGTCGCTTCTCTATGAAGTGTGTTAGGTTTGACACGGCCAGCACGTAATAAATGCTCTCGTATCTTTTGTTCTAAAACTGCGTCTCCCATATAGGCTAACGCTAATGCATTCAATTGCTTAACATCTTCGTTGCGGAGTTTATCCAAGTTACTTACCCTCGTTTCCATCTAGTTCCTTGTCGCGTATCTTCTAAAATGATACCTTGCGCTTGCAAATGGTCACGAATTTCATCCGAACGAGCAAAGTCACGATTTTTACGTGCATCTACACGTTCCTGTAACAGTGCTTCAATTTCTTCGTCTAATAGTTCTTCTTCTTTTACAAATTCAATACCTAAGACGTCACCTAACACCTCAAAAGTTTCAGTAAAACTTACTAATACTTTTTCATCAGTATTCGTTTCATTTAGATAAATATTTGCGATACGCGCTAATTCGAATAATACAGAAATGGCATTGGCTGTATTAAAGTCATCATCCATCGCTTCTTCAAAGTGAGCTTTTTGTTCAGCAATTTTTTTAAGCCATTCTTCTGAGTGATCACCTAAGCTCGCAGTTGCTGTTAAACGGTGTTTCACATTATTGTAGGCAGTACGAATTCGTTCTAATCCATTTGCTGCTGCATCTACTAAATCCTTCGCAAAGTTAATCGGATGACGATAATGCACAGAAAGCATAAAGAAGCGTAAAACTTGTGGGTCAATTTGTTTGCGAATATCATTAACGAGTATAAAATTACCAAGGGATTTCGACATTTTTTCATTATCAATATTAATATATCCATTGTGCATCCAATAACGCGCAAATGTTTTATCATTATGAGCTTCTGATTGTGCAATTTCATTTTCGTGATGCGGGAATGTTAAATCTTGCCCACCAGCATGAATATCAATAGTATCTCCTAAATGCTCACGCGCCATTACAGAGCACTCAATATGCCAACCCGGACGTCCTTTGCCCCAAGGACTTTCCCAGTAAATTTCACCTGGTTTTACAGCTTTCCATAGAGCGAAATCTAACGCGTCATCTTTTTTCTCGCCTGCTTCTATACGAGCACCAATTTTTAAATCATCCACCGATTGGTGAGATAATTTACCGTAACCATTAAATTTACGAGTTCGGTAATAGACATCACCAGCTGATTCATAAGCATAGCCCTTATCGACTAAAACTTGAATAAATTGAATGATATCATCCATATGCTCTGTTACACGCGGATGTACATCTGCTTTCTTGCAACCTAGCGCTGAAACATCTTCAAAGTATGCGGCAATAAAGCGCTCTGTTAATTCATGAACTTCTTCTCCAAGTTCATTTGCAGCCTTAATAATTTTGTCGTCCACATCTGTAAAATTTGAAACAAATTTCACATCATAGCCTTTGTATTGGAAATAACGACGTACTGTATCGTAGACAATTACAGGTCGTGAATTTCCAATATGAATGTAGTTATAAACTGTCGGACCGCAAACGTACATTTTTACTTTGCCGTCTTCCAGCGGTACGAAAGTTTCCTTTTGTCGTGTTAATGAGTTGAAAATTTGAATACTCATTGTGTTTCTCTCTCCTTTTGTAAGCGCTCGATTTTCTGATTCAATGCTGCAATCTGCTTCTCGAAAGCTTGACAACGTTCTTCTACAGGGTCAGGTATATTTTGGTGGTCTAGTTTTTTCTCTAGACGAACGCCATCCTTAATCACTATTTTACCAGGAATACCGACAACTGTAGCATTTGGTGGCACTTCTTTTAAGACAACCGAGCCTGCACCAATTTTACTATTTTCACCAATTGTAATAGAACCTAACACTTTTGCACCTGTCGCAACTAGTACATTATCCTCTAACGTCGGATGGCGTTTCCCCTTTTCTTTTCCTGTACCACCTAAAGTTACACCTTGATACAACGTTACATTATCACCGATCTCACATGTTTCACCAATTACAACGCCCATCCCATGGTCAATAAAGAAACGGCGACCGATTTTCGCTCCAGGATGAATTTCAATTCCAGTAAAGAAGCGACTAATTTGTGAAATGGCACGGGCTATAAAATAAAAACGCTTTTTAAAGAACCAATGGGCAACTCGATGTGACCAAGTAGCGTGCAAACCTGAATATGTTAATATAACTTCGAATACACTACGCGCCGCTGGATCATTCTCAAAAATTGTTTCTACATCTTCCTTCATTCTTTTAAACACAAAAGCTCCCCCTTTTCGTTTTGATCTGCTTTAATTCCACACAACCTCTTGCATCCCTGGCCATTGAAATATTATAGCTGACGTTGATCTCACCGCAGAGTCAGTGAAGTAGAATCCGACGCATCCATCGCTTCAAGTCACCTGTCCAGAAAATAAAAAAGCGCCCCTATCATCCCAAAAAGGAATGACAGAGACGCTAAATTTGCGCGGTTCCACTCTGATTGAAGGCGTATGCCTTCCACTTTGGACGTTCTGTAACGGGAACGAATCGATAAAGCCTACTCGTTGTTCAGCTTTATGCTCAAAGGTGCATTTCAGTTTTGCCTTGGCTCAGACCACTTTCAGCCGGTGATGGTCCTCTCTATAGAGCATGCGCCACTTACTTCTCCTTATCAACGCTTTCTCAATGTAAATACATTTTACAACGAACTTATAAATTGTCAATCAATTTCTACTTATTGTGCAAATTTTTCTACACGATTAATTGTTTTCTGTTTACCAATTAAGCAAATCGCGTTAGGAAGTTCTGGACCATGCGTTTCACCTGTTGTGACAACGCGGATTGGCATAAATAGATTTTTACCTTTGTGACCTGTTTCTTTTTGAACAGCTTTAATAGCCGCTTTGACAGCATCAGGCGTAAATTCTTCTAAACCTTCAAGCTGTACTTTAAATGCAGCCATTACCTCAGGTACCTGCTCCCCTGCTAAAACTGCTTTTGCTTCTTCATCATATTCAATATGATCATTAAAGAATAGGCGAGATAGTTCTACAATTTCAGCACCAAAGCTCATTTGTTCATGATAAAGTGCGATTAAATCTGTAGCCCATGCACGTTCTTCTTCTGATAACTCCGCTGGTAATAAACCAGCTTTTTGTAAGTGCGGTAAAGATAATTCTACTACTTCTTCTAAAGATAATTTTTTAATGTATTGATTATTCATCCAAGTAAGCTTTTGTTTATCAAACATAGATGGTGATTTTGAAAGACGTTTTTCATCAAAGATTTTAATAAATTCCTCTTTTGAGAAAATCTCTTCTTCTCCCTCAGGAGACCAACCAAGTAATGCGAAGAAGTTGAACATTGCTTCAGGTAGGTAGCCTAAATCTTTATATTGTGTGACGAATTGAATAATTGATTCATCACGTTTTGATAATTTTTTGCGGTTTTCATTAATGATTAATGTCATATGACCAAAGCGTGGATATTCCCAGCCGAATGCATCAAAGATCATCATTTGTTTTGGTGTATTCGATAAATGCTCTTCACCACGGAATACATGCGAAATTTCCATAAAGTGATCATCTAGCACTACCGCATAGTTATACGTAGGAATACCGTTCGCTTTAACAAGAACCCAGTCACCAATATCTTTTGACTCAAACGCTACTTGTCCACGTACTAAGTCTTCAAATTCATATGTTACATTTTCAGGTACGCGCATACGAATTGTATATGGTTCACCAGCAGCTTCTTTAGCCGCAACTTCCTCTGCTGATAAATGACGACAAGTACCATCATAAGTTGGAGCTGCAACACCCCGTGCTTTTTGTTCTTCACGAGACGCTTCTAATTTCTCAGAAGAACAGAAGCATTTGTAAGCTAAACCTTGCTCAAGTAGTTTGTCAGCGTGCTCTTTATAAATATCAAGACGCTCCATTTGACGGTAAGGTGCATATGGTCCACCAATATCGATCGACTCATCATACGCTATGCCTAACCATTTTAAATTATCTAACTGAGATGCTTCTCCGCCCTCTACATTACGCTCAATATCTGTATCCTCAATACGTACGATGAATTTACCGTTATGATGTTTTGCATATAAATAGTTAAATAACGCTGTACGCGCTCCACCGATATGTAAGAAACCAGTAGGGGATGGCGCGTAACGAACACGAACTTCTTTCGCCATAATTAAAAGCCTCCTAAATTTTCGATCAAAAAATTGACTTTGTTCATTTTACCACTCTGTTACAGGAAATAAAAGCGCTTTAGAGCCTGCTTTTATTTCTTAATCAATAGGATTGTCGCCATCGCGGCAATCCCTTCCTCGCGACCTGTAAAACCTAAACGCTCAGTTGTTGTTGCTTTTACATTCACTTGAGAAGGCTCTGCATGAAGCAATTCAGCAATACGATTTTGCATTTGTTGAATATACGGCGCCATTTTCGGACGCTGTGCCATAATCGTACAATCCACATTACCTAGAACATAGCCCTTTTCCTCAACAATATTCCAAATATACGCTAATAATTTCGCCGAATCAGCATCCTTGAACGCAGGATCTGTATCTGGGAAATGACGACCGATATCTCCCTCACCAATAGCCCCTAACGCCGCATCTGTTACAGTGTGTAATAAAACATCTGCGTCGGAATGCCCTACTAACCCTTTTTCATGAGGAATTGTTATACCACCAATAATTAATGGACGTCCTTCTTCAAATGCATGCACGTCAAATCCTTGTCCCACTCGAAACATATGATTTTGAAACTGTCTAATAAGATAAATAAAACAAGAAAATCCACCAACTGAAGCTCATTCGCTTCAACAAATATGCAGACTTAAAAAGCTTCCATTCAGCTTATAAGGCAGCCTCATTCACCTTCCTTCACTTCTATATTTACTCTATATTATACCCTCACATTTTAACATATTTCCTAGGAAATGAGTGTCTCGGCAAAGGTATAATATTTGGCTCTCTTTTTTCTCTCATTTTTTGATATGCTTGCATTAATAAAATACGAAAAGGCTGTGTTGAAATGAACATTAATTCTTTTGAAAAGCAGTTTAAAAAAGTAATTGTACAACGTGGGTACGATTATTATATGAATAATCAAGTCATTGATATTATGCAAATTGACACTAGTAACTGGCGGGCAGTAGTTGAAGGAACTGAACCGTATACTGTAGATGTCACCTTCAATGCACAAGGTGATATTACATACGCGAATTGCGACTGCCCTTATGATGATGATTGCAAGCATATTGTTGCTGTGCTATACGAGATTAAGGAACAGTTTTATAATCCTCCTGTATCGGTATCTAAATCATCTAAAGCAAAAAAATCAACATTACAGCAATTGTTAACAACACAAACAAAAGAAAATTTAATAAGCCTAATTTTAACAGTCGGGAAGAATTCTCCTGATTTCTTACAAGAATTAGAAATCCGGCTAATGGAGCCAACTGATGTAGTAATGGCCGCTAAAAAAAATGATTGTCAAGCATCTGAAATGGGGGCAAGAGGGGAGAAGTGGTTTTATCCCACGCCATCGGGCATCGAAAGCACTAAAAGGTGTCTACGCAACACTTCAGCACGCTGAGGAACATATCGACAAAGAGGATAATATTACAGCTATCGAGCTAAGTTTTCTATGCCTCCAATATGCATTAGAAGCACTACAATATGGTGATGATTCCGATGGTCATTTCGGCGATGCCATTAGAGAAAGTCTAGAATTAATTAGTCAAGCGATTGAAGAGGGGGCAAACTTTTGGTCAAAAGAGCAGTATGAAAGAGTATATGAACTTGTTATTCAAAAAGCAATGCAACACGAGTTTGATGACTGGGTAGAATGTCGAATTCAACTTCTCAACGCCTGTGTTTCTCTTTGTTTATACGATGAGATTGAAAAACAGTTTAAAACCCTTATTTATTCAATGGCAAGCTCATCAGATGATTGGAACGCACAATATATAAACAAAGAATTAAAACAGGTTGAGCTTCACTTATTACAGAATAAATACAGTAGTAAGGAAGTAGAAGCATTTTTGGAGAAGCATATCGAGGACTACCATATGCGTGAGCAAATAATTCAATCTGCTATTAACCACGGTGAATATGAAAAAGTATTACAATTGACAACTGATGGAATCCAGCAAGATCAACAACTCCCTGGCATTGTGAGCATGTGGAAACGTTACGCTTTTAAAGCTCATCAGCATTTAGGGCATACAGAAGAAATGCGCGAATTAGCTTTAGAGCTAATGCAAAAGGGTGAATATGATTTTTACAAAGAGTTCAAAGCTCTTCACTCTACTGAACAATGGCCAGAAGTTCTAGAAGAATTATTAAATAGCCTTCCCAATTCGAACTTATATGCAAGACTTATTGTAGAAGAACAGCAATCTAAACGTATTCTAGACTATTGCAAAGAATACCCAACAAGAATAGGCCACTATTATCAATTCATTAAAGAACAGTACTATGAAGAAGTTTGTGCACTTTTCATTGATGCCATCACCATAGATGCTCAATCTTCCTCTAATCGAAAAAATTATAAAGACGTCTGTCGTTCAATCAATGTTATGCGTGAGGCAGGCTATACCGTAGAAGCTGAACGGTTAATTACTGATTTACTACAAACTTACCCAAAACGCCCTGCTTTTATAGAAGAATTAAAGAATATTATGAAATAGTGGATTTCCCCTGCAAAAAGCGTTGCTTAAGAACATCGCTAATAGAAGTTAAAATAAAATCCCGTAAGAAGTTATAGTGCTACTTCTTTACGGGATTTTGTATAGCTGCTTAGCTGCTACCATTGTAATTTACCTAATGTTTCTCAACTACTCTTTACAAAGCACGTTTACGCAATATCGCTTCACCGAAAACTAAATCCTCTTGCGTCGTCATCTTTACATTCTCGTAGCTACTTTCCACAATATGCACTTCATGTCCGAGACGCTCAACAAGCATTGCTTCATCTGTGCCAAGGAAGCCTACCTTCTCAGCTACATCCTCTGCCTCTACAATTAAATCAAATTGAAATGCTTGTGGGGTTTGGATCATCCATAAGCTTTCTCGATCAATCGTCTCTTCAATAACACCATCGCGCACTTTTTTCATCGTATCCTTCGCACGAACACCCGCAATCGCAGCGCCAAAATTATATGCACTTTGTACAAGATTTGCAATAATATCATGCGTAATAAACGGACGCGCAGCATCATGCACAAGCACTATATCAACCTGCTTCATTTCTTTCATGCACGAATGGACGGAATGCTGTCGTTCTGCACCACCATCAGGTAAGCCTTTAACTTTAGTAATTCCATACCGCTCTAGCATTTCTTGAATAAATACACGCTCTTCCGGCTTCACTGCAAGCCAAATACCAGTACACTGGCTATCCTGTTCAAAAACCTCTAGCGTGTGTATGAGGATTGGTTTTTCTAAAAGATTTAAAAACAACTTATTTTGCCCTGCACCCATTCGCTTTCCGCTTCCCGCAGCAGGCAACACTACTTCATATTGCACATTTCCCACTTCCTAGTCATCCTTTGGTTTAGCAAAAATCATACGACCTGCTGATGTTTGAAGAACACTTGTTACGGTTACTGTAATTGCCTGTCCTATATAGCTACGTCCCCCTTCAACAACAATCATTGTGCCGTCATCTAAATAGGCAACCCCTTGATTATGCTCTTTACCATCTTTAATGACCATCACTTGCATATCCTCACCTGGAATAACGACAGGCTTTACTGCATTTGCTAAATCATTGATGTTCAGCACTTTAACGTGGTGGAGCTCACAAACTTTGTTCAGGTTAAAGTCGTTCGTAACAATTTGTGTATCGTGCCCCATTTTCTTTGCAAGGCGTACTAGTTTTAAATCAACCTCTTGAACATCCTCAAAGTCCTCTTCAGTAATCTGTACCTTCGTCATACGTTCATCTTGTAATTTCTTCAAAATATCTAAGCCACGACGACCTCTTGTACGCTTTAATGTATCCGAAGAATCAGCAATATGCTGAAGCTCAGTAAGGACAAATTGGGGTACAACTAGCGTACCTTCTATAAAGCCTGTCTCAGAAATATCTGCAATACGACCATCAATAATAACACTAGTATCTAACAGTTTATAGCTACCTCGTACTTCTTGAGGCTCTACACCTTCCGTTAACTTTTTCTTCGTATTATGACCACGTAACGTAAATAGCTGGATTAATTCATCTCGCTTTTTAAAGCCTACACGGAACCCTAAATAGCCCAGCACAAATGACAATATAATTGGTAAAACCTTTGTAAATTTCGGTAAATCAATACTATCAATTGCAAATCCTAAGAAATAAGCAACGATTAGCCCGATAATAAGTCCCAGTGTACCAAATAATAAATCACCAACAGGTACTTTAAATAGCACGTCTTCCATCCAACTAATTAGCCTTACGAAATAATCTGAAAAGGCAAATGATAGTGTAAACAGTAAAAGCGCTCCTAAAGCTACTGATACGTAGGGATTATCAAGCCAAGGATTAGATGATAAATGAAGCAATTCGTATAATGGCGGTAAGAAAACAAGGCCTAATGCTCCTCCAATCAGTAAAAAAGCAATTTGAACAAATTTTTTCATAACTGTCACCTCCCATTTTTACTATATAATTATACATAGTTTACTGTAGAAAATCTTTTATGAACCCATCAAAGTATCATTAATATTCTTGTGATCAACCATTTCGATTCTAATGAAAGAGGACAATCAATTATTGAAATCCTTCCATGCTTAAGCATCTGCTAGACGTTAAAGAAGCCTTTTCACAGACGTTATCTTAGACGCCATTACCCCCTTTAGAGTTTCCTACCTTCTATCTATGAATTACAAAAGCTTGCAAATCAATTATGCCTCGGCATAATTGCGTCCGGAATCGGCTTTGTGCATGCACAAAGAACTCCTTGCCGATTTCCGTGACATCCGCCGGAGGCTTTAATTTATTTCAGCGGGTGTTTGTACACCCGCTGAAATAAATTAAAAGTGCATGTCAGAACATTGCCCAACATGCACAAGCTTTTTTATAGCTCTCTAAAGCAAGCGGTCAATGCATCCTTTATCGTTTCCACACCAACTATCTCAATACCTTGTGGGAAATCCCATCCACCTATATTCGAAGCCGGTATGAAGGCCCGTTTAAATCCGAGCTTTGCTGCCTCAATCACACGTTGTTCAATACGAGATACACGACGCACCTCGCCTGTCAAACCTACTTCCCCAATAAAGCAGTCCGTTGCTCTGACAGCTTGATCCTTAAAACTTGAAACGATGCTTGTCAACACCGCTAAATCAATTGCAGGCTCATCCAGTTTCACGCCGCCAGCAACTTTAATATATGCATCCTGCGCCTGTAACATGAGGCCCATTCTCTTTTCAAGAACAGCCATAAGCAGTTGTACACGGTTTTGATCGACACCTGTTGCCATTCGTTTTGGATAATTAAAACTTGTTGGTGTTACAAGTGACTGAATTTCAACTAGAATTGGCCGTGTACCTTCCATTGAGGCTACGATTGTTGAACCTGCCGCTCCCTGTGAACGCTCCTGTAAAAACAACTCAGACGGGTTTAACACTTCCTTTAAGCCCCCCTGAAGCATTTCAAAGATAGCAATTTCATTCGTAGAGCCAAAACGGTTTTTTTGGCTGCGTAAAATACGGTGATTATGATGTCGTTCTCCTTCAAAATACAATACCGTATCAACCATATGCTCCAATATACGTGGCCCTGCAATTTGGCCCTCTTTTGTTACATGTCCAACTAGGAAAATTGCAATTCCCTTTGTTTTTGCAATTCGCATAAGTTCTGCTGTACATTCACGCACTTGTGATACACTACCAGGTGCACTCGTTACCTCTGGATGAAAAACAGTTTGAATCGAATCGACAATAACAAACTTTGGCTGCACATCGTCAATAGTCTGATTTAAAAACTCTAAATTCGTCTCAGAATAGATATACAGCTCCTGTGACATCACCCCTAAACGTTCTGCACGTAGCTTTGTTTGACGGATGGATTCCTCACCAGAAATATAAAGCACGCGATGCCCTTTATTCGAAAGCAACGCAGATACTTGTAATAACAACGTCGACTTCCCAATCCCAGGATCTCCCCCAATTAATACAAGAGAACCTGGCACGATACCTCCACCTAACACTCGGTTAAGCTCACCCATTTCTGTTGCAACTCGTGATTCCTCAGCTGCTTCAATCTGCATAATAGGGAGAGCCTTTTGAGTAACCGTAGCAGAATGTTGGAATGCCCCTCGTGGCCCTTTCGCGACCACCTCCACCTCTTCAACCATCTTATTCCATTCCCCACACCCTGGACATCTTCCCATCCATTTTGCGGATTCATAGCCGCAGCTTGAGCATACAAATTTTGTTTTTTTCTTCGCCAAAATGCATCCACCTCGAATATTTGTTCTTATATTTATTGTACATCAATTTAAGCCTTGGCGTAATTGCGTCTAGATTTTTAATTGTGCCCGCATAATTTATTCCTTTTATAATCGTCCGAAGGGGTTTTGGGCCAACGTGATGGTGGTCACTCAGTCGTTACCACAGAACGTGGCGCTCTTAGACTAAGTTCCTCTATTTCAGTAGGTGTTTGGAACCCTCTAAAAAGGAACCACCTTCAAAAATTTTAAATGACGATAAAAAAGAACAGCTTGGCACTATGCCTTGCTGTTCTTTTCAAATAAACATTTAATGGGCAGATGGGGGATGAATGCCCCTCGCTGTTGAAGATTATTTAGAAGTAGAAACTTCCTCTTTTTTCTTCACAACAAACTCTTCATTCACGTAATCAATAACAACTTGATTACCCTTCTCTACATTGCCTTTCAGCAGTTCTTCCGATAAACGGTCTTCTACTTGTTTTTGCAACGAACGACGTAGTGGGCGAGCACCGTATTGAGGATCATAGCCTTCCTCTGCAATTTTCTCGAGTGCCGAATCCGTTAACTCTAACGAAATGTCTTGCTCCTTCAGACGTTTTGTTAAAGCATTCGCCATCATTGCGACGATTTCTTTTAAATGTTCTTTTTCTAGTGAGTGGAAGACAATCATTTCGTCGATACGGTTTAAGAACTCTGGACGGAATGCTTTTTTCAATTCCTCGAGCATTGTACCCTTCATATCTTTATACTTCGTATCAGTACCACCTACATTAAAGCCAAGGTTTTTCTGATATTTTAAAGCATCTGCACCGACGTTTGAAGTCATAATAACAACGGTATTGCGGAAGTCGACCACTCGACCTTTAGAATCTGTTAAACGGCCATCTTCAAGTACTTGAAGTAAGATATTGAAAACATCTGGATGTGCCTTCTCAATTTCATCTAGTAATACTACTGAATACGGTTTACGACGAACCTTTTCTGTTAGTTGACCGCCATCATCAAAACCTACATAGCCTGGAGGTGAACCAACTAAACGGGAAGTCGAATGTTTTTCCATGTACTCAGACATATCCACGCGAATCATTGCGTCCTCATCGCCAAACATAACCTCAGCTAGTGCTCTGGCAAGCTCTGTTTTACCAACCCCTGTAGGGCCTAAGAAAATAAATGAGCCAATTGGTCGTTTCGGATCTTTCAAGCCAGCTCTCGCGCGACGTATTGCACGAGAAATTGCCTCTACTGCTTCTCCTTGACCTACAACTCGTTTGTGTAACTCTTCTTCAAGTTGTAATAACTTAGACGATTCTTCTGACGCAATTTTCGAAACGGGAATTCCAGTCCACATAGATACTACCGCTGCTACATCATCCACTGTCACTTTTGACTCGGCTTTACCTTGTTCTTCCTTCCAGTTTTTTCTTGTAGTTTCGATTTCATCTTTTAGTTTTTGCTCTGTATCTCTTAATGATGCTGCTTTTTCAAATTCTTGACCTGAGACAGCTGCATTCTTTTCAGAGCGCACATTTTCAAGCTTATCTTCAAGTGCCTTTAAGTTTGGTGGCACTGCGAATGAACGTAAGCGGACTTTAGAACCGGCTTCATCGATTAAGTCAATCGCCTTATCTGGTAAGAAACGATCAGAAATATATCGATCACTCATTTTTGCTGCCGCTTCAATTGCTTCATCAGTAATTTTCACACGGTGATGTGCTTCATAACGATCACGTAAGCCTTGAATAATTTGAATTGCTTCTTCTACAGTTGGTTCATCAACTTGAATTGGTTGGAAACGACGCTCTAATGCCGCATCCTTCTCAATATATTTGCGATACTCATCTAGTGTCGTTGCACCAATACATTGCAGCTCACCACGTGCTAAAGATGGTTTTAAAATATTTGACGCATCTATGGCACCTTCTGCACCACCCGCACCGATCAATGTGTGCAATTCATCGATGAATAAAATAACATTTCCTGCTTGGCGAATTTCATCCATTACCTTTTTCAAACGGTCCTCAAATTCACCACGATATTTTGTTCCAGCAACAACTGTCCCCATATCAAGTGTCATAACACGTTTATCACGAAGAATTTCTGGGACTTCATTATTAATAATTTGCTGTGCCAAGCCTTCAGCAATAGCTGTTTTACCAACACCTGGCTCCCCGATTAATACAGGGTTATTTTTTGTACGACGTGATAGAACCTCAATAACACGTGTAATTTCCTTGCTTCGACCAATGACTGGATCTAAAGTGCCTTCACGAGCAATTTGCGTTAAATCACGCGCAAGGCTATCTAATGTTGGTGTATTGGCAGCCTGTGCAGCTTGTTGACCAGATTGAGCATTATCGTTATTACCTAATAACAATAGCACTTGCTGACGAGCCTTATTCAATCCGACACCAGCATTATTTAATACACGGGCCGCTATACCTTCACCCTCACGAATAAGCGCTAATAGTAAATGCTCTGTGCCGATATAGGAATGACCTAATTTACGTGATTCATCGACTGATAGTTCTATTACCTTTTTAGCACGAGGTGTGTAGTGGACAATTGGGCCAACATCTTCTTTACCTTTCCCTACAAGCTCTTCAATACCTGATTCAATCATTTGGGGACTAATATCAATGGCTTCTAATGCTTTTGCAGCAATACCGCCACCTTCACGGATAAGCCCTAATAGAATATGCTCTGTTCCAATTGATTCGTGTTTCCAACGAATTGCCTCTTCTTGTGCAAGCTGTAATACTTTTTGCGCGCGTTGTGTAAAACGATTAAACATCAAATGAATCCTCTCCTTTTCTCCGAATAATAGGCTTACTCATATTTTCTCGAGATAGTGCCTCACGAAGCATTTCCGCTCGTACGCGATCTCGCTCAGTAGGTGGCAAAACGTCACCTGCGTAATTCTGTAAAAATCCAGGTTGCATACTAACAACACATTCGTTTAATTTAGTCGCTTTAATACCTTCAATTAACCGTAAATCTACTCCTAAACGAACATTGGAAAGACAGGTAGCAGCCTCCTCACTCGTTAAAATTCGAGCATGTGTTAATGTCCCTAAAGCACGGTATACACGATCTTCTAAGGCAAGCTCTGCTTTTTCCATTAACTTACCTCTTGCATGTCGTTCTTTTTGAATTATTTTTTCAGCGACACTTTGGATATCGGCTAAAATATCATCCTCTGTTTTCCCTAGTGTAATCTGATTTGACACTTGGTAAACATTCCCTATATTTTCACTACCCTCCCCATATATTCCTCTTACCGTCATTCCTAATCGTGTCATCGCATTAATGATTTGATTCATCTGACCCGTAAGAGTAAGGGCAGGCAGGTGCATCATGACAGATGCTCGTAAACCAGTACCAATATTTGTTGGACAACTTGTTAAATAACCAAATGTATCTCGAAATGCGTAAGGCAAAGCTTTCTCTAAGGTACGATCAATTTTATTGGCTTGCTCGTATGCCTTTTGAAGTTGAAAGCTCGCCGTCATACATTGAATGCGTAAATGGTCTTCTTCGTTCACCATAATGCTAGTTGATTCGTCATCAGATAAGAGCATGGAGCCAACTCGCTCTTTTTTTGCAAGCTGAGGACTAATCAAGTGCTTTTCCACAAGTATTTGACGCTGTAAAGACGTTAAGTCTTTAATAGCAAAATATGAATAATTTTCTCGAAGTTCTGTACTATCCTTGATTGCATGTGTAACTGCGTGTTCCACCTGTAATGCTTCATCCTCTGTAAAGGCTAATGGAAAACGATAACCATCTAAATTTCGAGCAAGGCGAATGCGTGTACTAATGACAATATCTGAATAATCGTCCTCTACACTCATCCATATCGGTGTAGCACGCTCTAAAAATGACTCAATCATCACGACACATCACCACCTTCAAATTGTAGCTGCTTCTCAAGTTCCTTCGCTTCATCACGAAGCTTTGCGGCCTCTTCAAATTGTTCTTCATCTACAGCAATCTTCATACGTTTACGAATATCTTCAATTTGCTTTTTGATGACATAGACATTGTTTTGGGCACCGGGCATTTTTCCTATATGTTGAGGACCAGCCTGTATACGGTTAAAGAGCTTCGGTAAGTGTTCACCAAAAGTGTCATAGCAGCTAGGGCATCCAAACTTACCTTCTTTTAAAAATTGTTTATACGTAAATCCACATTGTGGGCATGTTTGCGGTTGTGGTGGTGCCTGCTGTTTTTCACCCACTTGTTGTTGCTGCCATGTAGGGGAGCCAAACCAATTGGATAATAACTGCTGAATAGATATTGGCTCTTGCTTAAATTCAGCATGAAATGGATGGAACTGCGAGGCACAGACGTCACAATAATGATGCTCTACTTTTTGACCATTTTGAATTTGTGTTACGGTAACTGTCGCATTACGCTGCTTACAATGTTCGCATATCATTCCCATCACCTCTTTATTTGTGCTGTTCATATTTAATCGTTGTTAGCATCGCTCGTAAAATTCTTGCTCGAATAATATCCCGTAACGGGAGTTGCAAATCGAGAGTTGAGCGATCAACTGCTGCTAACATTAATTTCGCTTCTCGCTTAGAAATTACCTGCTCATCAATTAGTCGATACACTAAATCTTCTGCCATTGTTTGCGATGCCCCACCTTCTATTTGCGAGAGGACATCATCAATCAGATCAATTTGTGAATTCGCGCGGACACGTAAAATTCGAATGTATCCACCACCACCACGTTTGCTTTCAACAAGATAACCTCGCTCGACAGTAAATCTAGTATTGATTACATAATTTATTTGTGAGGGCACACATTGAAATTTATCTGCGATTTCACTACGTTTTATTTCAATATGCCCTTCTCCACCTAATTCAAGCACTTGCTTTAAGTAGCCTTCTATGATGTCTGATATATTACGCATTTTAGGAATACACCTCGCTTACTTCACTGACTTTGACTATCTTTGACTTTCTTTGAGTATATTATACAAAACGCTTGAAAATAATTGCAATTATTTCGCACTTAGAAAAAATTAATTATGCCTATGCCAGGAATAATTGCGTCCGGAATCGGCTTTGGTGTTAGGCGAGCAGGATGTTTTTTGCCCGGAAGCGTAGCGTCAGCAGCTTGATGCAGGTCAGTTAGCCGTTATCGTATGGAAGCGATGATTTTCAACTTATTTCTGCAGATGTTTGGACAACCGCTGAAATAAGTTTCTTAGTTATAAGATGCCCTTTTCAGCTATAGAAAAAACGCAAGCATATGCAACTAGCATATACTTGCGTCTATAAAAATTATACCCATCGACCAACTATTGGATAACGCCAATGCTCATCAGATAGAGCCTTCACAATACCGATAATTGGTGCAATAAAATACATGATACCAAAAACAATTAAGAACGGTATACCAATGATTAGGAAGCTTAAAATCCCCGAAATTGTCATCAATACCCCCATCACAACTTGGAACAATAAGGCCTGCACGGAAATACTTTTTACCTCTTCATCTGAGCTAATTAAGAAAAATATAATCGGTACTAACCATGGCGCAAAAAACGCACTTGCGTGTATGATTACCTTAGACCATTTAGTTTCCATTTATATCAATCCTTCCATTTAATTTTTTATTTTATGTACTACTATTTACGGATCTATTTCTTAAATAGTTTCAAATATAAATTGGATTTTAAAATTTTTTTGAAAGGCATGTGATAACTGATGGAATTTAATAACAAACTTGCAAACGAATACGAAAAAGGTATTCGTCGCACGCTCCCTAGCTATGATGCAATGCTACGTTTGACACAAACCTTTTACCAATCTGCGTTACATGAAACAGCTGAATTTTTAGTAGTTGGCTCCGGAAGCGGCAATGAGATTTTACAGCTTGCTGAGAAAAGTCCTCATTGGTCATTTGTTGGTATAGATCCGTCAGAAGCGATGCTACAAATCGCTGGTGAACGTTTAAAATCTCTACCTAATAATATTTCTTTATATCAAGGAACTATACTGGATACTCAGTTACCTGCAGTGAAGTTTGATGCAGCAAGCTGTGTATTAGTGCTTCACTTTATACAAGATGATCAGGAGAAGCTTGCAACATTACAAGAAATAGCGAATAATTTAAAGCCTGGTGCTCCCTTTGTCCTCGTCTCAAAATATGGGCAGCAAGGTTCCTTAGAAACTGAGCTACAATTTGATTTATGGCGTGCTTATTGGCTACAGCATACAAAGCTAACACCATCGGAAGTAGCAGAAATGGAGAAATCGATACGTTCTCTTTCATTTATGCGTGAAGAGGACATTTTAGCACTATTACAGCAGGCAGGTTTTACAAAACCATCTAGATTCTTTGCGACTACTTTATTTGGTGGTTGGATATGTTATAAAGAAAGTTTGTTGTGAAGATATATACACCTGTTAAGCTATAATTAACAGAATTGAGGTGAATGCTGTGATACGTACAATTGGCATTACAAAAGACCAAAAGCTTATAAAGAATTTTCCGCTTGAAGATATACACAAAAACGAATTTGAATGGTACTGGGTCGATTTTAATTGTCCGACCGATGAGGAAGAACTACTGTTAGATACATTTTTCCATTTTCACCCACTCGCTATAGAAGATTGTTTAATGCGTTTACAGCGGCCAAAGCTCGATTTTTATGATGATTTCCACTTCTTTGTTATCCAAAGAGTTAACGAAGAATTAACAGCTGAAGAAGTAAACATTTTTGTTTCTAATAAATTTATTGTTACATTTCATAAAAATTCAGCACCGGAGATAGATCGTGTACAAATGATGTTGGAAAAACAGCCAAAGAATTGGGAACGTGGCACAATCTATTTAACATACCAGGTAATCGATAAAATCGTTGATAACTATTTCCCGCTTGTCTATAAGATTGAGGATCATTTAAATGCACTAGAAGATGAGCTTACCTATCAAAGTAACCTTAACGCTATGAAAATTGTGTTTGAATTCCGTAGTGATTTGCTTGATCTACGTCGCACCATATTACCAATGCGTGATCTATTATATCGTATCCTTAACTCTTACCGATTTTCACTAAATAAATCAGAACGAGCTTATTTCGGAGATATTTACGATCATCTGCTTAAACTCACCGAAATGATTGAATCCAACCGTGAGCTCACTGCAGATATGCGTGATAGCTATATGGCGATGAGCTCTAGTCGTATGAATGGCATCATGATGACCTTAACAATTGTTTCAACAATCTTTATTCCGCTAACATTCATTGCCGGTGTTTATGGCATGAATTTCGAATATATGCCAGAGCTACACGGGAGATTTAGCTACTTTATCGTACTCGGAATTATGATTTTTATCGCTTTATTTATGCTGGCAGTCTTTAAGCTTAAAGGCTGGTTCAAATTATTTAAACCTTAATTCCTTCGGGACCATCGTCATTGATGACGAGAAGTACCCGCGCAAAGCGTTTACTCGCACAACATACTAAAGGCACCTGAGATTTTTCTAAGGTGCCTTTCCACTGTCAGTAAGGACCACGATCATCAATTTTATGTTCGCCTTGCTGTGGAAATAAAAAGTAAGCGAGTACCCCAGATACTATTGTTGCACAGATAGTAATTAATAGTTGCTCTAAGTCTGGTACTTCAGCATAGTAGTTTCTTAACATGTAAACCGAGCCAATCGCTACAATTACCATAACCGGAATAACAAATTTGAAACGCTTCTTTTCCATGTAATACCTCCTCAAAACTATTGTTACGTTCAATCTAAACAGTTCGTATTTTACAGGTTTCCTATTTTAAATTCAATTTACCTATTACCTTTTTAATAGTCTATTTCATGACTTTTAATCGACAGTCGTCTATAATGCCTATAAAAAATAAAGAAATACACTAAAATTTTAACCAAATTCACGACAAAAAATAGTAGAATAGACTAAATACCATATATTCCGAAAAATTAACAAACTAAGCAATTCGATTTTTATATACTACTATGCATTTATAAAGAATGGAGCAAACAGACAATGAGTTGGTTTACAAAAAAGAACGATTCTAGCTACTCAATTACATTAGCACCTGAAAATTATAAAAACAATGTACAATTGGATGTATCAAACTATCCAAAACTTCAAAAACAGTTGCAACTATTAGATTTAACAATTGAGGATTTAGCCATCATTAAACAACTACAGCCTTTAGCTAAAGATTTAGTTCCTGAAATGGTGGATAAATTTTATGCAGCTATTAGTTTAAGCCAAGATTTGTTAGATATTATAAACAGAACGTCACAAATCGAACGTTTAAAAGTTACTTTACATAAGCACTTGAGTGATATTTTCGAAAGTCATATTAACAACGCTTATATTGATGAACGGAAGGCAATCGCTGAAACCCATGTTCGAATTGGTCTACAATCAAAGTGGTATATCGCCTCATTTCAGTCATTAACAACAACATTTACACGCTTTACAAATGAGTTGGATTTATCGAAACATGATGCCATACGTGCTATCAATGCCTTCTGCAAAATCATTAACTTCGAGCAGCAGCTTGTAATCGAAGCCTATGAAAAAGAAGAGGAACGCATTCGAGCAGCAGCTGATGATACAAAACACGCACTTGTTACTACCATTCAAAAAACAGCAGAGGAGCTCAATGGGATTAGTGAAGAAACAGCAGCCTCTTTATTAGTCATTTCTTCTCAAACGGACGATATCGCAGTAGCGACTAAACAAGGCTTATCCTTCGTTGCTGATACACAAGAAAAATCCAGACGCGGACAGCAGCAGCTACAAGATCAAAATGATTTAATACAAGTTATTTTGCAAAGTGTAAACAGTCTTGAAGTTACGATGAACCAATTACGCACATCTTCTCAAAAAATATCAGAGATTGTAGGGCTAGTTACGGGAATTGCCGATCAAACCAACTTATTAGCATTGAATGCTTCTATCGAGGCAGCCCGTGCAGGTGAGCATGGTAAAGGTTTTGCTGTTGTAGCAGAGGAAGTTCGTAAGCTTGCAGAAGAGACAAAAAATGCGGTACAAAATGTTTCTCATCTCATTAGAGAAACAGAAAGTAATATTACAACAATGTCTAATTCAGTTATTAACGTGGATCAAAAGATTCAACATAGCGTAGATACACAAAACAGTTTATCTAAATCATTTAATGATATCGCCGATGCTGTTGCTGGAATTCAACAGCAGTATGTAAATACATCCAGAGATATTTCAACAATTTCTAACTTGATTACTGAACTGTCACAAGGAGCTACACTAGTTTCTTCTTCCTCCGATTCACTGATTAATGTGGTAAATGAGTTAAAAATGTAAGCACAAAAAGGGAAACTGACAGTATACGTCAATTTCCCTTTTCACTTTTAATGCGGTAATTCCCGTTTTTGCTTACGATGTTCTCGTCTTGCAGGGCCTGTTTCAAACAGACGTTTTTCTGCATCTGTTTCAGGATAAATTGCAGGAACTGGCTTAGGTTTACCATCATCATCTACTGCAACCATCGTTACAAAGGATTCCGTCGTTAATTTTTCCTCACGAGTTTCAATGTTTCGTGAAATAACCCGAACGTAAACTTCCATTGAAGAACGTCCAGTTGACGAAACAATACTTTCGATTTCTAAAATATCCCCTACATGTGCTGCCGATAAAAAATCAACTGAATCAATAGAGGCTGTAACTACATGCCCTTTCGCATGCTTCATTGCCGTAATTGCAGCAATTTCATCAATATAAGCTAACACTCTTCCACCAAAAATGGAGTTGTGATTATTTGTATCTGGCGGTAATACGAGACGCGTTTGAACAGTACGTGACTGACCCATCGGTATTGCGTTGTTTGTCATAGCTCTTGCAACTTCCCTTCATGAAATGTTTCTTTCGTCATCGTATCGTAGAAAAAGAGTTGATGCAAATTAGAACGATTTTTTCATCGTTATAAATTTCATATCTGTCATTTCCTCAATTGCCCACTTAATACCTTCGCGCCCGTAGCCACTCATTTTTACGCCACCGTATGGCATATTATCGACCCTAAATGTCGGAATATCATTAATAATAACAGCACCTGCTTGTATTTCATCTGCTGCACGTAATGCATCAGGTAACACATTCGTATAAATGCCAGCATTTAAACCAAGTTCCGACTCATTCACTAGTCGAATAGCGTCGTCTAATGTTTCATATGAAACAATTGAGACGATTGGCGCGAATGTTTCCTGACAAACAACTTTCATATCCGACGTCACATTCGTCATAACAGTTGGCGTTAAAGTACGTTCCGTAAATGTTCCGCCTGTTGCAACTATCGCACCTTGTGACTTTGCTTCGTCAATCCATTGACGAATACGTTCAACTTCTTTTGGATTGATCATTGCACTAACATCCGTATTTGTATCTAGTGGATCACCTACCACTAATTTTTCTGTCCCCGCTACAAATGCCTTTGTAAATTCATCAATAATAGATGCGTGTACATAAATACGTTGTAAAGAGATACAAACTTGTCCAGCAAAATTAAAAGCACCACCGACACAACGCGAAATAATTTTATCAATTGGTGTCGATGGCTCGACAATTACTGCAGCATTGGAGCCAAGCTCTAAAGTGACTTTACGCAAGCCTACTTTTTCTTTAATGCCCAAACCAACCTTACCACTACCCGTGAATGTCACCTTTTTCACAAGTGGGTGGGTCACTAGTGTATCACTTAGCTCCCCTCCGCTACCTGTCATAATTTGAAGCGCACCATTAGGTAGACCCGCTTGCTGGAAAATTTCCGCCATTACGATAGAGCTTAATGGCGTTTGCGTCGCTGGCTTTAAGACTACCGTATTTCCCACTGCAAAAGCAGGACCTAATTTATGTGCCACTAAATTGAATGGAAAATTAAATGGTGTTATGGCTGAAATTACACCTATAGGCTCTCGTTTTGTCCAGCCGATACGATCTCCTGCCCCTGGTGCAGCATCCATCGGTACCGTTTCACCGTTTGCTTGCTTAGCACCCTCCGCAGCAAATTGATAAGTTGCTATTGTACGTTCTATTTCAGTTAAACCTGCCGATATTGGCTTACCTGCCTCTAGGGCTAAAATTTCAGCTAATTCCTCTTTGCGCTGGCGCATTATGTTAACCACTTTATATAATATTTCGGCACGTTCGTAGGCTGTTGTCTTTTTAAACGTTTGGAATGCCTTATGTGCACCTTCTATTGCTTGCTCAACGTCAGAAATTGATGCCTTAGCTACCTTTGCAATAACCTCACCACTATAGGGCGATCTTAGCTCATATGTTTCCTTTGCGTTCCGCCATTGGCCATTCATCCAAAGCTTTGTTTCCTTCATCCTTCAAATGCACCTCCAAAAAATCAAGTTCTTCTTTATTTTATCACGAAGAACTTGATGCTACAGCAGCTGCACTCATTGCCGCGAACATCGCTGCTTGCTGCGCTTGAATTAATAATTCAATAGATGACATGATCGTCATTGATAAGGATTGTTGCACCTGCGCCATATCATAAATTGCAATTTGTATGGCCATAAATAACACAAATTCACGATGCCATTTTAAAAGTTTCATATCTTTTAACTCATTATATACATCAACAATCTGTTGAAGCTGTACTTGATTCACTTCAAGGATTGCTAAAAAACCAAGTAAAGGATAGTGCATCGTCTTGACCTTTACATCCTGATTCTTTAGTGTGTCACGGATCGTCACAACATTTGGCACTAGATTATTATCATATTGGGCTGATAAGAAAGTCAGTAATTGCGATAGCCATTGAAGCTCATTACCCGCATTAAAATTATACGTACGTAATTCTTTATAATAACGATTCATTGTTTCCGCACGTAGCTCCGCATCATCAGAGGGGCTACTTAACAATACTGCATAAGGAATATCATCGTATGACGTTAAAAACTTGTGATGTTTACGGATTGCATCAAATAATGCACGTGCCGCCTGTGCATGTGCACGCTTCTCACTTTCCTCTTCAGTTAAAAACTGTGCTCCAATAAAACTAAAGTTCCCACTTCTAAATTTCGCTTCCTTCATTATATTCACGTTGTTCAGTAAATTTTTTACGGCTTGTTGTGGATCTTCTTGCTCTAATAAATTTGCAGCAATACTATAACCTACCGTTGTTCTTAACGGAGATGTCCATGAAGTTTGCTTTTTCATTTCTTGTAATACTTCTTTATATTTAACAGAATCAAAAGGTTTTCCAGATGCCACATATTTGCTAGCTATGGCTAACACAATTTTACGATCCACTGTCCGGCCAACAGCCTTCGAGACATCCTCCACCATATTTGTAAACTGATTTTCAATCATAACGAAATCCATGTTTAACACGCTCCTTTTCCATATTTACGTAATTAAACAAAAAAGGATTCATTCATTTTGGCTCATCATCATAACGTTGGATTGGTTTCATTCCTGCTAACGAAGCGACAGTAGCACATGATTTTTTGTGTGAAAGCCTCCTATCAAGTAGCCATATAACCTCACATAAACTTTCCAAATAAATCAACATAAAAAACAGCGGCAATACTGTTTGCCGCTGTCACTAAAGTCTTTAAATTAAACCTAATTCCTTTAACTCCTCTGTTGAAAAGGCTCTTGATCTTGTTAAGAATCGTTTCCCTTCAACGCCTTCAAGTGAAAACATACCACCTCTACCATCGACAACGTCTAAGATTATTTGTGTATGCTTCCAGTAGTCGTATTGATTTTTATGCATATAGAAGGGAGCACCACCAATCTCTCCTAGGCAAACATCTTGATCACCTAATAGTAGGTCGCCCTCTGGATAACACATTGGCGAAGAGCCGTCGCAGCATCCACCTGATTGATGAAATATAACAGGACCATGCTTTTCTTTCAATAATTCTTTTAGTGCTAGCGCTTCTTCTGTTGCTATAACTCGCTCGACCACGCTCATGCACCTCCCTATTGATTAGAAGAAACCAAGTTTGTTTTCACTGTAGCTAACTAATAGGTTTTTCGTTTGTTGATAGTGAGCTAACATCATCTTATGGTTTTCACGACCAACCCCTGACATTTTATAGCCACCGAATGCTGCATGTGCAGGATAAGCGTGGTAGCAGTTTGTCCAAACACGTCCTGCTTGAATACCACGACCAAAGCGATAGGCTGTATTCATATCACGTGTCCATACACCTGCACCCAAACCGTATAATGTGTCATTCGCGATTTCTAACGCTTCTTCTTTTGTTTTAAATGTTGTTACAGCAACAACTGGTCCGAAAATTTCTTCTTGGAAAATACGCATTTTATTGTGTCCTTTGAAGACAGTTGGCTTAATGTAGTAACCATTTTCAAAGCCTGACCCTACATTATTTTTCTCTCCGCCAATTAGACATTCTGCACCTTCTTGCTTACCAATATCTAAGTAAGAAAGGATTTTTTCCAGTTGCTCACTCGAAGCTTGCGCACCCATCATCGTATTCGGATCAAGTGGATTTCCAACTTTAATCGCTTCAACACGCTGTAGGACGCGCTCCATAAATTTATCGTAAATAGATTCTTGAATTAATGCACGAGAAGGACATGTACATACTTCACCTTGGTTTAATGCGAATAATACAAAGCCCTCTACTGCTTTATCTAAAAAGGCATCATCTTCGTCCATAATATCCTCAAAGAAGATGTTTGGCGATTTGCCGCCCAATTCTAATGTAACTGGAATAAGATTTTGTGAAGCATATTGCATAATTAAGCGACCTGTCGTTGTCTCACCCGTAAAGGCAATTTTACCGATGCGTGGGTTTGATGCGAGCGGCTTCCCTGCCTCTAAGCCAAAGCCATTGACAACATTTAGTACACCTGATGGCAATAAATCTTCTATTAATTCAACGAGCACCATAATCGAAGTTGGTGTTTGCTCTGCAGGTTTTAACACCACACAGTTTCCAGCTGCAAGTGCTGGTGCTAGCTTCCAAACAGCCATTAATAACGGGAAGTTCCATGGGATAATTTGACCTACTACCCCAATTGGCTCATGGAAATGATAAGCGACAGTATCGTTATCGATTTGGCTTACTGCGCCTTCCTGTGCACGTAAAGCTCCCGCAAAATAGCGGAAATGATCAATTGCAAGAGGGATATCTGCATTTAATGTTTCACGTACCGCTTTTCCGTTATCCCATGTTTCGGCAACGGCTAGCTTTTCTAAGTTTTGTTCTATGCGGTCCGCAATTTTAAGTAAAATGTTTGCACGCTCTGTTGGGGATGTTTTTCCCCATGCATCTTTTGCGGCATGTGCTGCATCAAGTGCAAGTTCAATATCCTCAGCAGTAGAACGAGCTACTTGTGTAAAAACTTGTCCAGTAACAGGTGTCACATTGTCAAAGTATTGTCCTTTCACTGGAGGTGTCCATTCCCCACCAATGTAATTTTCATATTTCTCTTTGAATTGAACTACCGACCCTTCAGTGTTTGGAAATGCATAAACCATTTTACTTCTCCCCTTTACACAAAATGATGAGAAAATAATCTACAAATATCGTCATTTTTTATCGAAATAACAATAATTTCATAGATACCCTCTTACACAATATATTGTCAGAAACGAAAAATAATTTCAACTTTTTTAAATTTTTTTAGATTCCTATTAAAATTCGTTTGTGATTAAGGAAGCAGATTGGTATGAAAGCACAAGGAATGAGGTAGTAGAACGACGAGGAGAATCACGAAAGTTGTTTTCCTGGAATGAGTTATTTTTCCTAGAAAAGCTTCTAGAATTCACGGTGTGACCAACTATAATGTATACTTAAAAATAATATAAATGTATAGGAGAACAGTATGCGCATTAATAAATATTTGAGTGAAACAGGCATCGTATCTCGTCGCGGTGCGGATAAATGGGTAGAAGAAGGTAAAGTAACAATTAATGGTGAACTTGCTACAGTTGGTAGTCAAGTAGCAGCTGGTGATATGGTTTGTGTTGATGGAAAAGAGGTAAAGAAAGAAGAACAGCTCGTATATATTGCCTTAAACAAACCAGTAGGAATTACAAGTACAACTGAACGTCATATAAAAGGAAATGTCGTTGATTTTGTCAATCATCCTCTTCGCATTTTCCATATTGGACGACTAGATAAAGAGTCAGAAGGGCTATTATTACTGACAAATGATGGTGACATCGTCAATAAAATTTTACGTGCTGAAAATCATCACGAAAAAGAATATATCGTGCAAGTCGATAAACCCATTACGGAGCAATTCATCAAAAAAATGGGAGCGGGTGTAGATATTTTAGATACTACAACCTTACCTTGTCATGTCGAAAAAATATCTGATAAAGTCTTTAAAATCATTTTAGAGCAAGGTTTAAATCGCCAAATACGTCGTATGTGTTCGGCACTTGGCTACTCCGTTAAGCGTCTACAACGCATTCGTATTATGAATATTAAGCTTGGCAATTTAAAAGTTGGACAGTGGCGCGATTTAACAGATAAAGAACGAACAGAACTATTTAGACTACTTAAATACACACCAAAATAAAGCAGTTTAAGGGGATAGAACTATGCTGTCAATTCAAAGTACTGAGCAGTTAACTGGGGCACGTGTTAGCGGGGATTTTTGGGATTTAGATGAGCTTATTAATGCTATTTACAAAATAACTGGTGATGAAAACAAGTATTATGATTATCAAGGAGCGCGCCTGCGCATTCTTCGTGTTTGTTATAATCTACGTCAAGCTGCCCAGGGGGAGCATCAGCTTGAGTTTGTTAGCAATGGTCTCAATAAAAGTGTTTTGATACAGCATGAACTAATTTTTCCCCACAAAAATGCATATTTCACAGCAGAGATTCTTTGGCCTGAGCTAATCTTTACTGCTATCGCTTTAAACGATTTCATTCGCCTACATCAGGAGCTAATTGATTCTTCTGATTGGAATATTGATGTTGCCGCTATTCGTAAATTCCAGGCAGCGGTTGCTAACTGTTTAGAGCAGGAGCTTAATGAGGAAGAATACTTAGTATTTTTAAGAATGCTCCATACTAAAAGTCCATTAACATTCCGGTATGCAACACAGTACATCGATGTTTTGAACTTAGAGTATATTCAACTAAGCCTAGAGGAGCGTAAAGCTCAATTAGCATCATTTGCTCTCCGATTAATGTTAGAAGACAATGAATATGTAATGCTAAAATCACAACTCATGGAAGCCGCAATTACTACAAAAAAATCGTTACATGAAATCGAAATTAAAGCTAAATATCCTGAAACTATTTTGTGGTAAATAGGAAGCGCCGTCTCAACTATTTTGAAACGGCGCTTGTCAATAAAATATGGCGATTGGGCTAAACGAGTAGCCCTCATCTAGGTAAGCAATATTTCCTTGGTCATTTTGTTTTTCAACACTATGAGCCGACTCACCTAACTTTGAACAGCTATCTATCTTCCTTTAAATTGTTGTGTAAGCCATTTTTCTAATAACTTCCTCGTGCTGTGGATAGTCAGCTAAAAGCTCTTCTTGTGTAAATAATTCGAAGTCTTCAAAATCAAAGCCTGGTGCAACCATACAGCCTACTAAACTAAATGCATCTGCATCCTCTACAGATGAGCCAAATATAGTATTTTTCGGTACTGCTATTTGTGGTACTTCTCCTGACTCGACATCTAATCCAAGTTTCTTCGCCTCATATGTACCATCTGGGAAAATCATATGGACTGTTAGCGGACTGCCGGCATGATAATACCAAAGCTCGTCCGATTTTAAACGATGCAAATGCGATATATCCTGTGAACGAAGTAAGAAATAAATACTCGTATAAATGGGTCTCTGTACATCTCTTACAGCCATCTCCTCAGCTGCTCTAAACGAGGATATGTAATATCCCCCCTCAGGATGCTCTGCTAAATTTAATTTCTCAATAAAATATTGTGCTGAATACTTCATAAAACATCACTCCTTTCGTCCACAATACCAAATAATAAAAGACGAATGCTACTGCTATCTGATTTTTTTCAAGCACCTATCTAATATAAAAGGCATCTCATCTTCCGAGATGCCCTCATCTTTTATAAACCACCTAAATAAGCAGCCTTTACTTGTTCACTCTCTTGAAGCTCTTTAGCCGTGCCCGATAATACTATACGTCCGGTTTCAAGTACGTACGCACGATTGGCTACGGATAAAGCCATATTGGCATTTTGCTCAACAAGTAATACGGTTGTACCTTCTTTATTAACTTGCTCAATAATATTAAAAATATTTTTTACCATAAGTGGCGCAAGCCCCATTGAAGGTTCATCCATTAATAACAATTTTGGTTTTGCCATTAATGCTCGACCCATCGCTAGCATCTGTTGCTCACCACCAGATAATGTACCTGATTGCTGTTTACGGCGCTCCAACAGACGCGGGAATAATTCATACACATGCTCTAGATCCTTTTTGATACCTGCTTTATCGTTACGGAGATATGCTCCAAGCTCTAAGTTTTCTTCAACGGACATATTTGCAAAAACACGGCGCCCCTCTGGAACATGTGAAATTCCTGATTTTACAATTGTCTGTGCAGCTTTCCCTGCGATAGAGAAGCCCTCATATTCAATGATGCCACCCTTTGGTTTTAATAAGCCTGACAATGTTTTTAATAATGTACTTTTACCAGCACCATTTGCACCAATTAACGTTACAATTTCACCCTCATTTACTTCTAAAGAGAGGCCCTTTAATGCTTGAATGTTACCGTAAAATACATCTATATTTTGTACTTTTAGCATTAGCTGATAACCTCCTCGCCAAGGTAAGCTTCAATTACCTTTGGATTGTTGCGGATTTCTTCTGGTGTCCCATCAGCGATTAATTGACCGTGATCGAGCACGTATATACGTTCACAAATTCCCATAACTAAGCTCATATCATGTTCAATTAGAAGAATTGTTAAGCCAAATTCTTTACGAATAAACGCTATTAATTCCATTAAATCATGCGTCTCCTGCGGGTTCATCCCTGCTGCTGGCTCATCTAATAAAAGTAGCTTAGGTTTCGCAGCAAGAGCACGAGCAATTTCTAGACGGCGCTGCATCCCATAAGGTAAATTTTTCGCAAGTTCATCCTTATATACATCTAAGCCAAAGATTTTTAAAAACTCAATAGATTGATGCTCCATTTCTGTCTCACCTTTAAAATAATTCGGTAAGCGGAAAATAGAAGACCACATGGAATGCTTTGCAAGTGAATGGTTCGCTACCTTAACATTATCTAAGACAGATAGCTCTTTAAATAAACGAATATTTTGGAATGTACGACTAATACCTTTTTGTGTAACTTGATATGGTGCAAGCCCGTTTAACTTTATACTGTCAAATGTAATCGTGCCCTCAGTTGGCTTATACACCCCAGTAAGCATGTTAAAGCTCGTTGTTTTACCAGCTCCATTAGGCCCTATGAGACCTACTAGTTCTCCTTGATTCAGGTACATATTAACGCCCTGTACCGCCTTTAAACCACCGAATTGAATGCCCATGTTTTCAACATTGATAAGAAGGTTTCCAGTCATTATTTTGTACCTCCTTTTTTACCGAATTTAAATAAATCTGTAACTTCCTTTGTTCCCATCAACCCTGTTGGACGGTACAGCATTACCACTATTAAGACTAAGCTATAAATAATCATACGTGTTTCTGGGAAGTTTGCTAAATATGCTGAGACTACTGTTAAGAAAACCGCAGCTATGACAGATCCTGAAAGACTGCCTAAACCACCAAGAACTACATAGATTAAAATATCAAAAGATTTTAAGAAACTGAAAGTGGTCGGTTGAATAATGTAAAAATTATGTGCAAAGATGGCCCCTGCAAGACCAGCAAAGAAGGAACCAATTGCGAAAGCTACAACTTTATAGTAGGTTGTGTTAATACCCATTGCATCTGCCGCAATTTCGTCCTCACGAATCGAAATACATGCGCGTCCATGACGGGAATTTGTAAAGTTCGAGATTACTAAAATTGTTAGAACAACACCTATGAATGCATAAGTCCAATTTGATAAATATTCAACCTGCATCCCTGCTGCGCCACCAACATAATCCGTATTTAAGAAGATAATACGTATAATTTCCGCAAAACCAAGCGTTGCAATTGCTAAATAGTCACCTTTTAAACGTAACGTCGGGATACCTACAATTAAACCTGCTACTGCTGCTGCAAGTGCCCCTAAAAAAATAGCTAATGGGAACGGAAGCATTAATTTAGTTGTGATAATGGCAGAAATATATGCCCCTACCGCTAGAAAGCCGGCATGCCCAATCGAAAACTGACCGGTAATACCAATGACAATGTGCAAGCTAACCGCAAGCATAATGTTAATACACATTGTGATCAACATATTTTGATAGTAAATATCGAGAAAGTTCGTTGAAATAAGCACCTGAACAACTGCATAGATGACTAGCGCTAATACTGCATAGCCCCAGAAAACTTTAGATTTTTTCATAATCACCATTCACCTACACTTTCTCACGGGCATTTTTACCAAAGATACCCGATGGTCTGAAGATTAAAATTAAAATTAAAATAACAAATGCCGCTGCATCACGCCATAAAGAGAAACCAAGTGCACTTACGAATGATTCCACAACACCGAGCAGCATACCGCCAACCATGGCACCAGGAATAATACCAATACCGCCAAGTACTGCCGCTATGAATGCTTTAACCCCTGGAATAACACCCATTAATGGATCGATTTTTGTGTAATATACCCCGAAGATAACACCTGCTGCACCCGCTAAAGCTGAACCTATTGCGAATGTCGCTGAAATTGTATTATCTACATTAATGCCCATTAAACGTGCTGCATCGGCGTCATGAGAAACCGCACGCATCGCTTTCCCGATTTTTGTTTTATGTACGATGAATTGTAAAAGAATCATCAGTACAATTGAGACAGATAAAATTAATATGGATGTACTACTGATTTGAACACCAAAAATATCAAATGATTTATTTTTAATGACATCAGGATATGCCGCAGGTTGCGCACCTCTGAAGAAAATCGTTGTATATTCGATTAATAGCGATACACCGATTGCCGTAATTAAAGCAGCAATACGTGTGGCATTTCGCAAACGCTTATAAGCAATACGTTCAATTAAAACACCAAAGATTGCACAGACTGTCATTGCCAATAACAGTGCTGGAAAGAAACCAAGCTCCCATTTAGCCATTGCATAAAAGCCAATAAATGCCCCAATCATAAAGACATCTCCGTGGGCAAAGTTAATCAGCTTAATAATCCCGTATACCATCGTATACCCCAGCGCTATTAATGCGTAGATACTACCTAGTGAAATACCATTCACAAGCTGCTGTATCCATTCCATGAGCGTTCACTCCTTTTTATTTTTTGAAAAGTGCAAAAATAGGACTTACTTCTACATGTTATTATTGAAAATAGAGTAAATTGTGTCCTCTTAAAAATTTTTTCATCATCTATCTATTACGCCTTGGTGTATCTGCATTCATCTCTTCACCTTCAATGGTGGGGGCCTTTACTGAATAAGAGAAAACAAAAAGGGAAGGCGTGTTTACCCGCCTCCCCTTGCCTAGAAAACATTAAGGATTAACTTTAGAGTTGAACACTTGTTTACCGTCTTTAAATTCAAGAACTGTTGCTGTTTTAATTGGGTTATGATTTTCGTCAACTGAGAAAGTACCTGTTACTAAAGAAAGATCTTTTGTGTCAGCTAATGCATTTTTAATTGCTTCCCCATCCGTTGAGCCTGCACGTTTAATAGCATCTGCAATGTAGTAAATTGAGTCATAGCCAAGTGCATTAAATGCATCTGGTGCTTTATCATTGTTCGCTGCTTTAAACGCCTTTACGAAGTCTTGAATTTTTTGATCTGGGTCTTCTGCAGAGTAGTGGTTTGTAATGTACGTGTTATTTAGCGCTTTCCCACCAGCTAACTCTACTAATGTTGGTGAATCCCAACCGTCAGCCCCCATCAGTGGTACATCAATACCCATTTCACGTGCTTGTTTAACAATTAAACCGACCTCTTCATAGTATCCTGGGATAAAAATAAAGTCTGGCTTCTCTCCTTTAATATTTGTTAACTGTGTACGGAAATCAGTATCCTTCGCTACATACGCTTCTTCCTTTACAACTTTCCCGCCATTTTCTGTAATTGTTTCTTTAAATGATTTCGCTAGGCCTTTTGCATAATCAGATGCGTTGTCCGCAAAAATAGCTACATTTTTAGCTTTCAATTCATTCGAAGCGAAGTTTGCTGCTACAATCCCTTGGAATGGATCGATGAAACAAGTACGGAATGCATACTCATTAATGCTACCGTTATCATTTACTGTAATGTTTGGAGCAGTACCAGAACCAGTAACGATTGGGATTTTATTTTTATTCGCAATTTGCACAGTAGCAACTGTATTACCAGAAGTTGCTGGGGCTAACATCGCTACTACTTTATCTTGCGTTGCCAGTTTAATAGCTGCTGCAGTAGCCTCCGAGTTTTCTGATTTGTTATCTACTTTAATAAGGTCAATTTTTTTACCGTCGATCCCACCATTGTCATTAATTTCTTTAACAGCAAGCTCTGCACCCAGAGCAATTGACGAACCATAGGAAGCTACGTTACCCGAAAGTTCTAAGTTTGCACCGATTTTAATCGTATCACCGTCAGAAGAACCGCCACCGCCTGAAGATGATCCTCCCGAACTTGAACTACCTCCATTACCACAGCCCGCAAGAACGCCTGCAAGTAATGAAGATGCCACTAAAAGTGAGCCAAACTTTTTAAGCTTTTTGTTCTCTCGCATAATTTTATTCCCCCTGAGTTTTTTCAAATATTAGATATTTCTGATAATTATAAACAATCCGCGGCATTTCCTCAATAACAAAAATAACCAAATAATAATTTATAACTATCTATTACTAAGTCGATATATTATTCAATTAAACCTTTTACATTGTAAAACATTCTTTATTTTTAGTCTAGAGTGATTTTTCTGTATAATTAGTAATTTAAGAATTATCTATCAATTCAGAGTGAACATTACTATAAAACTATTTTTTTTACAATAAAATCTCATTAAAAGATGCCCTTTTTCAAAAATTGCTAGATCTAGCATACAAAGCGCTAAGGCGTTTTCGCAAAGTATTAATACGGAAATACAGTACTTAGCGGGCGCAATCGGAGTAAGATAATCCCAAAAAAGCTTAGAGCTAGGTATTTCTACGGCTCTAAGCTTTTTTCAATGCAAACACACAGAGGCGTTCGTTAATATTTGTTTCATGTTCAAGATGAACCTCATGGATTAATTCAAAAGGCGTCCCATGATGTAAAAACTGTAAATAATCATACGGAGGGTAATATAAAATAATATGAATTTCACGCATATGCTGTTCATAAGACTGCCATATATTATGAATTACTGTACGAAAAATATGAATTGAAAACGGATTGAAAAAAAAGAAAACGGTGTCGCTTGGCTGAATAGCATAGTCCTCCGCTATTGAATGAATAAAGGAAATCGGTGCTTGAGCGCTCTTTTTTTGAAGATAGCCACTTTTATTATTTTCAGCCTCTGCATAAAAACCTGCATCCATTTCTACCCCAATTGCCGGAATATGAAATTTATCATGTACATAAATAGGAACTCTCCCTTTTCCACATCCCATATCGATAAACACTGGATTATCAGGCATCTCATACTCTGCAAATAATTGTTCTAAGCCAGCATACGGTGTTGGCTCATAGCGATGATAATGAGCTAGTTTAGGGAAGCCGTATTGTTCACCTACTGTTTTAATATGTAAATATTTATCAAATTGATGTTCATTCATACTATTACTCCTAAAAAAAGAATGATTAATTTTAGCACGATAAAAAGAAAAAACCATCCCCAAAAGTTTTGAGGGCACTTGGTGAGGCTTTTGTGTTGTTAGCGATTTTTTGATGTTTATCAGCGATTTATCTGGTTTTATCAGCGATTCCTTGTTGTTTATCAGCGATGTTTCCGGTTTTATCAGCGATTCTTTGTTGTTTATCAGCGATTCTTCCGGTTTTATCAGCGATTCTTTGTTGTTTATCAGCGATGTTAAAAGTTTTGGAATATGTTTTTTAACGTCCTCCCTTTAAAACAAAGAGCATTGTAACTATTAATAAGGCAATCAAACAACAACAATCGTATAACAGTTCCTTACTTTAATTGTGCATCGCTTTTGCTAGGCCACATAGGTCCTCCATTTTCGTCAGGTCGTTATATTGGATCAGCACCATATGGTCTTTCCCCCTGCTTATCACCATTTTGAAGCTATTTTACATTGCTCTTCTATTGACAATGTCTTCCTAGGCGAATTATCATTGATTGCGAATGATAATCATTGATAATTCATTCATATGGTTAACTAAAAAATGAATAGGGGGGAAAGTATGATTATTGTTACAAATCGTATTCAAGTAAAACCCGGCTTTGCTGCAAAAATGGCACCGAACTTTACAAAACCAGGACCTCTACAGCAGTTTGAAGGCTTCCATAAAGTGGAGGTATTAATTTCAACTGATGATCCGACTTATGACGAAATGAGCGTCAATATGTACTGGGAGTCCAAGGAGCATTTCCAAGCTTGGCGTAACAGCGATGCATTCGCTGCAGCTCATCACCGTCCTGGACAAAGTGCTGAGGGAGGAAAGCCTGAAAACAGTCCACTTATCGGTAGCAAAATAGTTATAGCCGAATTAGCTTCTTCGATTGAAGCGTTACGCTAATTTTTAACTTCTTTCAGCAACTGAAAGAGTAACAACTAAAATATCTTCTGATTCTATCTAAAACATCCTGCATTTTTGAAAATGCAGGACTTTTTTGAATTATTGCATGAAAATAACTAAAACATAGCCAAGTATTGATAAGCAAACCGAACCGATAAGTCCTGCAATAAACGCTTTTACGCCTAATTGTTTAAAAGTTTTTATCTCTACATTTAAACCTAATCCAGCCATCGCCATCCCAATTAAAATATAAGCGATATTTACAAATGTTTGCGCTACATTAGCTGGTACAATCCCTAACGAATTAATAGCACTCATCGCTAAAAAACCAAGAATAAACCATGGAATTATCGACAGCGAAAACCTTTCTTTTTCCTGCCCCTTATCAATTCTTCGATATAAAATACCGATGACAATAGCTACCGGTACAAGCAATGCGACACGTGTTAGCTTCACAATAACTGCCGTATCAACAGCTTCATTTCCACCAGCTGAGGCTGCTGCAATAACATGAGCAATTTCATGTAGCGTGCCTCCCGCAAAAATACCATATTCAGTAGCTGTTAAGTTAAATACTGAATATAACACCGTGTAGACTAATGTGAAAACAGTCCCTAGTAATGCGACTATCGCTGCGCCCACCGCCGTTTCTTTTTCATTCGCCTTAATTTGAGGAGCAATAGCGACAACAGCAGCTGCCCCACAAATAGCTGTACCACAAGCTGTTAATATGCCTAGCTTTTTATCTACATGAAATACCTTCGTTAAGCCGTATACAACCACTAAAGCAAATACTAGATTAATAAAGGCAATAAGGAAAACATTCGCGCCAGCATTGTAAATATCCGCTAAGTTTAAACGCATCCCCAAAAAAATAATACCGAGGCGTAACAATTTTTTACTTGAAAATGTTATACCTGTTTGCCAAGAATCCTGCACTTTAAAAGCTGCTCTCCAAGCCATACCTAATATAATGGCAATGACAAGCTGCCCTAATATTGAGAAGAACGGGAATGTCGAAATATACTTTGCTACTAAGGCAATTATGAGTGTCAACAATATCCCCTTCATAAACGCTGGGGTCAGGAAACTTTTTACCCTATGCTGCCTATCATCCATGTTGTTCACTTCTTTCATCCTTGATGATTTTACTTTATTAGAAAGTTAATCATCAGTAAAATACATATATATAATTATAATTATTAATATTTCTAATGATAGGAGTGATGATATGCAATTTGATGCTTTAAGAACGTTCATCACACTGGTGGAGGTCAATAATTTTACGAAAGCCTCCGAAATACTTCATATTTCGCAGCCCAGTGTCAGTTTACACATTAAAAATTTAGAGCAAGAATTTCAAACGACTTTATTTATCCGTTCGCCAAAATCTGTACAAATCACACCAACTGGAGAAATTTTATATAAACGAGCTAAGCAAATGATGGCCATTGCCGAGGCAGCAAAAGAAGATATTTTAACCTATCACCATGAAATTCAAGGTACACTTGTGATTGGCGCTAGCTTTACTATTGGGGAATATATATTGCCTCCTATCATAGCGAGCTTACAGCAGCAATTCCCTCAGCTAGAGCTTCAAGTTATTATTGGCAATACGAAAGAAATCATTCACTATACGAAATTGTTACAGGTCGATATCGGTCTTATTGAAGGACAAGCACACGACCATGAACTTCTTATTAAACCGTTTATGCAAGATGAATTATTTATTGTCAGTGCGAGTAATCACCCTCTTGCAAAGAAGGCAACAATTACGGTTTCGGACTTGCAGCAACAAAATTGGGTTGCACGTGAAGAAGGCTCAGGCACACGTTATTATTTAGATCATTTATTTAGAGCAAACGGACTCCAAGTACGTTCACTTCTTACTATTAGTAGTAATCAAGGTGTGAAAGAAAGCGTTATACAGGGGCTTGGACTTTCATTACTGTCCGCTAGTGTCATCGAGCGCGAATTAAAAAATGGCGATATAAAAATCTTACCCCTCGAGGAACAATATTTTATACGAACATTTTCTTATTTGTGCTCGCCTACAATGAAAAATAAACGCAATGTTGACATTCTTTTAGAGGCGCTGCTAAAAAAGGCTTAAATAGTATAACTTCGGAGTCAAGTCCTTAATATTGTGTAAAATTCTATACAATGTTCTTCAACTCTGACTTTAGTTTATGTTGGAATTCGCCGCTAAAAGTGTGAGTTGCGCCACTAACCAAAGGAAGAACGCCGCTAAACACGAAATCCCGCCGCTTCGGCAAAACGAGGGGTCGATTTCTGTACCGACTGGGCGCTTTGTAGCTGACGCTTCGCTTTCGCTACAGAAAGCATTTGTTGCTGACGCTTTAGTGTCTCGGGCCAACACGATGTTGGTCACGAAGGCGTTATCACAGGATGTGATGGTTTTAGCCTTCGTTCCTCTCTATCACTAATCTCCTAGGAGTCGCCCAGTCTCCACTACAATCAACATTTGCATGGCATACTTTATAGCAAAATGTCATCTCTAAATTATATGTAACACTTACCACAACGATGGGGTATTTCCGTTCCACATAGTATATACCTAGCATGAACTAAAACTTCAGCAATAATGTTTATCTGAGCGAGAGCGAAGCGACAGCACCGCAACACTCGCAAAGATTCCCTTGTTCATTTTTTTAACATTTGAATGTTAGAGTTTTACTACTCGCTAATCTTACTTTATAATTCTCGGATTTAGACGTTTAAGCTCCTGCTTATGCTCAATAATTTCTACAAATTTCAATGCTGCTCGTGATAAAGGTACGCTTTTCAAATAGCACATGCCAATGCTTCGTGTCGGTATACTCTCTGTTAATGTTAGCTCATATAAAAATCCTCGCTGCAAATAATCATTAGAAAATTCTTTCGTCACACAAGCAATTCCTAAATTACTGCGTGCAAATTCCAGCACTAGATCATGTGAACCAAGCTCAAACTCCGGTTCAATGAAGATCCCTCTTGCAAATAAAGAATCTTCTACATACTTTCTTGAATTTGATTTTTTCTCTAAAAAAATAAGCGGAAACTTTAACAAATCCTCAAAGCTTAAGCTTTTTGATGCCAACGTTTTGTACTTCTCGCCGCATACAAAAATATCTTGAACCTCGGTGCACACGGTTAACTGTAATGTCTGATCCTCTATCGGGAAATTACAAAGTCCTATATCAACCTCACCCGATTTAATAAAGTTACAAATTTCCGAAGTCGTTCCATTTAACATTTGTAATTTTATATTTGGATACATTGTATGAAACGTCTCTAGATAAGGCATTAAATAAAAACGAGAAATAGTGTCCCCAACGCCAATTTTCAATTGACCCGTTGTTAAATTTTTGAATTCTAGCAGCTTCTCCTCACCAGCATCTAAAAGGCCTAACGCGGAATTTGTATACTCATATAAAAGTTTACCCTCCGTTGTTAACGTCACCCCTTTAGGTGTGCGGTTAAAGAGACGTGTACCTAGCTCCTTTTCTAATTGCATCATAGCTTGGCTAACAGCTGGTTGAGTCATATATAAATCTTTAGCCGCACTTGAAAAGCTATTATTTTTAGCAACAATACTAAAAACACGATATAAATCTAATTTCCCTATCATATAAGCACCTCTTATAGCTATTATACGAACTATTAATTTTACTTATATCACTAATGAGGCGTATAGTAAAACTATATTGGTTTTATTTAACATAAATTTACCCATTTAATAAGGAGAGATTATTTTGGAACGTGTAGTTGGTACAGTAGTAAGAGGTCTTCGTGGTCCAATCATTAACGAAGGCGATAATATTGAGCAAATCGTTGTTGATACAGTATTAAATGCAGCTAAGGCTGAAGGTTATTCCATTGAAGATCGTGACATTGTCACAGTAACAGAATCTGTCGTAGCGCGTGCACAAGGTAACTATGCATCCATTGATGATATCGCAGCTGACGTAGCTGCTAAATTTGGTGATGATACTGTTGGTGTTATTTTTCCAATTCTAAGCCGTAATCGTTTTGCTAACTGCTTACGTGGTATTGCAAAAGGCGTAAAAAAAGTAGTTCTTATGCTTAGCTATCCATCAGATGAGGTGGGGAACCACCTAGTTGATATCGATGAGCTAGATGTAAAAGGGATTAATCCTTGGACAGATACTTTAACTGAGGTTGAATTCCGTGAGCATTTCGGGTATAAAAAACATACATTTACAGGTGTAGATTATATCGAATATTATAAAGAACTAATCGAAGCTGAAGGCGCTTCTTGTGAAGTTATTTTTTCAAATAACCCAAAAACAATTTTAGACTTTACGAAGAGTGTGTTAACTTGTGATATTCATACACGCTCACGTACAAAACGAATTTTAACGGCAAACGGCGCTGAAAAAGTATACAGTCTTGATAATATTTTATCTGAACCTAATAATGGTTCTGGCTTTAACGCGGAGTTTGGTCTACTCGGTTCAAATAAAGCTACTGAAGATAGCGTAAAATTATTCCCACATACATGCCAACCGATTGTTGATGGCATTCAAGCAAAAATCAAAGAAGCTACTGGTAAAACAGTGGAAGTAATGGTTTATGGTGATGGCGCATTCAAAGACCCCGTAGGGAAAATTTGGGAGTTAGCTGACCCGGTTGTTTCACCAGCTTTCACTGCTGGATTAAACGGCACGCCAAACGAAGTAAAACTAAAGTACTTAGCTGATAACGATTTTGCGGATCTTCGCGGCGAAGAATTAAAAGCAGCAATTTCGGAGTATATCCAAAACAAAGATGAAGATTTAACTGGAAAAATGGCTGCTCAAGGTACAACGCCTCGTCGTTTAACAGACTTAATTGGCTCTCTTTCAGACTTAACTTCAGGTTCAGGCGACAAAGGAACACCAATGATTTATATTCAAGGTTATTTCGATAACTATACAAAGTAATTTTTTAAAAAAAGTGCGAGCTGGCCGCTCGCACTTTTTCTACTGACATATTTATATTTTTATATACTAATTTACTTTTGAAGCACTAAATATTACACCAGCAGCTTCATCATATTTTAAGTTATACCGAATCGTATCTTTCTCTACAGTTGTTTCATTCTTTTGATAGTCATAACTTTCGTCAAACAAGCGTAAATCCTTCAACACAGCACCAATATCGTTTTGGCTTAAGTCTGGGTTTGTCATACCTATTAACAATCCCATGGAAAGTATGATATCCATCCCTTCTCCTTGCCCCACCATAATCAACTCATGTACTGCGCCTTTTTCATCAATATTTTCAATTAAAGTAATATCCTTACCCAACTTTGAAGTAATTGTTTCTTCTTCTTTCTTTGTATTTTCAAGAGAATATGAGAAGTCTAGTTTTTTCACTTCTTTGTTGAATGCCTCTATAAATTCTTCTTGATTATTATAAAGTGGCAGCGTTGTTGCCTTTCCAATTATCATCGGTGAGACAAAGTAGACGCCTGCTATTACGGTAGCTATAGTACGTTTCTTCTTAGTAAGCCGCCCCTGTTTCCACATAAGAAATACGCCCAAAGGAGGAAAAATAATTAACCAAAACCACATAAACCAAGCTGTTTTAACAATGGGGGTTCTAAGTTTTGACTCTGCTTTATGCACCATCTTTCTTTCCCCCTTTTAACAATTCTTCAATTTTAATAGTAAATATATATTTTTTAGCATTATCTGTACCTACATGCAAGGAGTCTTTTAATATATTTACAACATTTTTATCATATGGTGTGTTCTTTTCGTCTTCCATTAAATGATTAAAAAGTGACTTCCCTTCAAAATCAGCCGTCTTAATATGAAAGCTTTTTTGTAGTAATTGTTCCCCTTCTAATCGTTGAAGTTTCTTTTGATATTGTGAGATTACTGTTGGCGTTTCTGTTTTTTTGACCAATAATTTATAAAGCTTTTTAGCATCCCCATATTGCTTTTGGTAAAATGCTTCTTCTGCATCGCTCGTTAAAGACTCTACTGTTTCAGTATAAAAAGATTTAATCTTATCCAACTGTTTTATCTTCTGAGCCTCTTGGATAATGCTGAAAGTTTCTTCGTAATCTTTTTTATCCCTAGCATTTGTAGCTTTATAAAGTAATTCATCGATTTTTTCATTGTCTTTCATTTGTTTTAATAAACCACTAGCTTTTTGCTTAATCTCGTCATTAGAACGTCGATTTTCTTTGATATAAACTGCATAGTCTTTAGCTACAGAATATTCCCCTGCATTAGCCTTAGATTCAGCTAATTCATAAATAGCATTCACAGACTTTTGAATAAGACTATCTGTTTTACTACTACCTTTATTCAATTCGTAAATCTTTTCAAGTTCACTAATAGCTCCCTTATAATCTTTGCTGTTATATAAATTCGTTGCCATTGTGTAATAGTTTTCCGCCTTCACTTGATCCTCATCTATTTTGGGCTCCGGTGTTGAAGGCACAGGTTTTTTTGGAGCAGGTTTTGATATACTGCTACTGCCATTAGATGTACTACCACCATTATGATAATGATATTCTCCGTATTGTAATCCCCATTTTTCACAGTTAGTTCGACAAGTATGTCCTCCATTACTATCCGTTCTACCTGGATGGGCACTTGCTGTAAACGGTAATAGTAGTAAAAAACTGCAAACTAATACACTAATTTTTGACAAATAACCACTTCTCACTACTTCTTCCTCCTATCTACAATAATTGACATATTTTATCTTATATCATATTTCCCATGACGCAAAGATAAAAGAGAGAAATAGGAGTATGTTTAGTTTTAGCAAAGATCCCTCACCAAGAAGACGATTGTAACGAAAACAAACTCCCTAAGTGAGGATGACAGGAATCGAGCCTGCATGTCCATTCTGTAAAAGGATACGCCACCATTGCTTACTTCCTCATACTCATTATAAATTTTTAACTTCATGTTGATTCATTAAGGTTTTACTCCATCATTTAACCAATGTTCGCTTGTTCGAGCATGATTCTGTCTCACAAATTTCCCCTAGGTATTATTCATAATGGACTGTTTTCATGCATATATTTATAAAAAGCTCCTCATATGTGGGACGGGTCTGGATTTTGAGATTTCATACAGGCTCGCTTTATGCACCATATGACCTCTTCAACCCCTCCACAATATCAGAAACTCCTTTCATTTTCTCCATTATTACTTTTCGGAATCCACCTCTTTTTTATTATTTTTTTGATACACACCACGGATTTGATATATCAAAATAATATTAAATAACATTAGAACATACAGATATTTTTACCTATCTCAAATACCCTGCGCTCCATTCAATATTTTTCGAATCAACAATAACAAATTGATCTTAAAGTCACATTTAGATACTCACACAAAATACGGGATACCAATCGAAATTTCTACCTAGCAAGCGTCCCAAAATACCTTTTAACGCATAGCATTACTTGAAAGAATAAGCGTTTCCCCGTCATTTCTTTGCTTCCTTTCAAGTGTCTATATCATGTATAAAAACATTCTTCCTTCATTATCAAAAATTAAAGTATGGAGATTAATTTCAGAGGGTTAAAATCATTTAAGTTGGTTGTGACATTTGTAAAAACAATACTATGAATATAAGTCAGTTCGAGGGCGACTCTCCAGGGATCGACGTCGCAGACGAGACCTAGGAACGTAGATCAACTTATAGACATATTGATACAATAAAATTCTATAACCTACTATAATTTAACTAAACTGGGAATTAGGCTAAAAAAAGACTGCCCCCAATTTTTAGGAACAGTTTTTCAATAAATATTTGATTTTCTTTTACAACTTAATTATAGCATAAATTTGCCAATATTACTAGACTATACTTCTTTCTAAACTAGCTGTATGATAAATTTCCCGCATCAAAAACCATGCAAATAATTTTATGGAGAGGAATGTGAGTAACATTGGAAAAACAATATGAATGGACAGAGGAAAAACAGTATCTTGTTCTTTGTTTACACACAGTTGGTCACAAAAAGGAGGAGTTACTGCAAAAGGAAAAGGATGTTAGAGACAATGTTTTAACATTAAAGAAAACCTTTTGGGACGACGTCAGAGTGAACTTAGATACTCCGGAGGATATAGACGAGACCTATTATGCTATTAAACAACAGGCAGAGCTCTTATCAGATTCTCAGCATGCTCAGCAACGTGTCATCAAAGATGTAAAAATATATGACCGTTTGCAGCAATCACCCTATTTTGCTCGCATTGATTTTTTACAGGAAAGTCATAACGAACCTTTTAAGATTTATATCGGTGTCGCAACCTTAATGGATGAAGAGAATGAAAACATATTAATTTATGATTGGCGAGCCCCTATATCAAGTATGTATTATGATTTCACGCCTGGCCCAGCTACTTATGAATCAGTGACTGAAGAAATTCATGGTGAGATACTTTTAAAACGGCAATTTATCATTAAAAATGGGCAATTACAATCGATGTTTAATACAGGTTTAACGATTGGTGATGATTTATTACTCGATATTCTCGCTCAAAATGCAAACGAACATATCCGTAGCATCGTAGCAACGATTCAAGCCGAGCAAAATAAAATTATTCGACATGTCAACACTCCTTATCTAATCGTAGAGGGTGTCGCAGGTAGTGGAAAAACGGCAGTAGCTCTCCAACGTGTTGCTTATTTGTTATATCATTATCGAGATCAAATTACTGCTGATCAAATTTTATTGATTACACCTAATCAGCTTTTTAATCAATATGTTCATACCGTTTTACCGGATTTAGGTGAAGACAATATGCAGCAATTAACCTTCTCCGAATATGCAACAAAACGTTTAGGTCGACAGTTCCAATTAGAATATCCTTATGAACAATTGGAGTCACTTTTAACAGAGGAAGATGACTCACTCTACCAAACGAGACTTATGATTATTTCTTTTAAAGCTAGCCTTCACTATCGAGAATTGCTGGACACATATATTGAGCACCTTGCAAATGAAGGTTTGCTATTTAAAAATATTGTTTTTCGCGGAGAAAGAATTATTACCGCTCAAGAAATTGCTGAATACTTTTATTCATTCAATGCCTCAATGCCCATCCCAAATCGACTGCAGTTAGTGAAAGAATGGTTATTACAACAATTATCGAAAATTGAAAAGGCAGAACGGACAAAAGAATGGGTAGAAGAAGCCAGTGACCTTTTAGACATTGAAGAGTATACAAAGGCTTATAGCGAGCTTTTGCATGAAGGTCGGTTTTCAGAAAACTCTTTTGATGATTTTGAGCAAGAGCGCAAGAAAATAGCTAGCCAAATTGTCAAAAAGCAGTTCAAGCCTCTTCGTCAATCTGTGAAACAATTGAAGTTCGTTCATATGTTAGGTATTTATCGTCAATTGTTTGAAATGAACAAATCTATTCATCGACAATTGCAGCACCTTTTACCTGACCATTGGGAAGAAATCTGTCAGCATACACTCCCTAATTTAGCAAAGCGTATTATTTCGTATGAAGATGCCGCTCCATTTTTATATTTACAGGACAAAATAGAGGGTCAACGAACAAATACGATGATTCGTCATGTTTTAATTGATGAAGCACAAGACTATTCTCCATTTCAGCTATTTGTCTTACAACAATTATTCCCACGTGCACGTATGACTATATTGGGTGATGGGCATCAAACCATCCATCCTCATACCTTTAAAAATCCTTCACTGCTGACACCACAATTATATGGTGAACAAGCAGAAAAAATGATATTAACGAAAAGTTATCGCTCAACAAAACAAATTATTCACCTTACTTCGAAGATTTTACACGAGGACGCAAAAGTAGAAGCTTTTAACAGAACCGGTCCCGAACCAACTATCACAATTGTGTCGAATGAAATACAGTTAATTGAACAGCTTGTCGAAAAGATTAACAGCTTGTCCCTAAATTTCGAAACAATTGCCATCATCTGTAAAACAGAGCAAGAGTGTACGATGGTTTTTAATAAAATGAAAGACCAAGTAGATATGCAACTCATTACCCATGATACAAAACAATTTAAAAAAGGCATTTTACTGTTACCTGCTTATATGGCAAAAGGAATTGAATTCGATGCTGTCTTGATATACAATGCCTCTTTGGCTAATTATTCTAGGGAAACAGAACGTAATTATTTCTACACAGCTTGTACACGAGCTATGCACGAATTGCATATCTATTCCATTAATGAATTAACACATTTTTTAAAGCTTTAATATCAAAAAAGAAGAGAAGCTGCATATTTCCATAGACACTCCATGGAACACTTGCAGCTTCTCTTCATCTATCAATTATGCCCCTATCGGCCAAAAGAAGTTAAATGTAGTACGTATAATCCTCTGGAATAACACGTTTTAAGAATTTCTTCGTGCGTTCCTCTTTCGGATTAACAAATATATCATGAGGATTTCCTTCCTCTACAACGACACCACCGTCCATAAAAATCACCCGATTGGCTACGTCTTTCGCAAAGCCCATTTCATGTGTGACCACAAGCATTGTTGTTCCTTCTGCTGCAATGTTCTTCATAACCTGAAGGACTTCTCCTACTAGCTCTGGGTCAAGTGCAGAAGTCGGTTCATCAAATAAAATAATATCAGGATTTAATGCTACTGCTCGTGCGATACCGACACGCTGCTGCTGACCTCCTGACAATTGACTTGGATAGGCATCATATTTTTCCGATAAGCCTACTTTATCAAGCGCCTTTTTGCCAATTTCAGTCGCTTCTGCCTTCGGAATTTTTCGTCCTATAATAAGCCCTTCTGTAACATTTTCTAGCGCCGTTTTGTTCGTAAAAAGATTGTAGTTCTGGAATACAAAGGCTACACGCTGACGGATCGAATGTACGTCCTTCTTCTTCACATTTTGAAAATCTACTTGGATATCGCCAAATGTCGCATGTCCTTGGTCAGCCTTCTCTAAAAAGTTAATGCAACGCAATAATGTTGTTTTTCCTGAGCCACTTGGGCCTAAAATAACAACAACATCACCTTTATCAATGGCTAAATCGACGCCTTTTAAAATTTCATTGTCACCAAATGATTTATGAATATTTTTAATTTCTAACATACACGTTCACCCCTTAAGCTTTTGCCACTTTAAATTTACTTAAATGTCTTTCATAGCGTTTAAAAATGTATTCAACCGTACTACATAAAATTAAGTACACAATGAAAATATCAATATATGCTTCTACGTAATTGTAGCCAACATTAGCAGCTACCTTAGCCTTTAATGTAATTTCAGGTAAGGACATTGCATAGCCTAAAGACGTCGCTTTAATGAGATTGACTGTAGCCGTACAAATATTCGGCATAGCTACTACTAAAGCCTGTGGAATAATAATACGGCGATAGGCTTGAAATGTTGTTAAGCCTACTGCATGAGCAGCCTCTAGCTGTCCTTTTTCAATCGTACTTAAAGCTGAACGAAATACCTCAATTAATATTGCTGTTGTACTAAATGCGAAGACGATAAATGCATACCAAATCGGATTGATTTTATAAATATCGTAGACAATATTATATTTCTCAAAAATCATTTTAAGTAGTAATGGAATACTACTATAAATAATAAAAATTTGAATGATTATAGGTGTACCTCGGACAAAGGAGACATAAATTTTCGCTATATGATGGAGCACTGGGATTTTATTGATGCGTGTTAGTGCTAGTAGAAAGCCAAGTGGTAGAGCAATAAGCATAGCAACAATTGTCACAAGGAGTGCGATAGGTACACCTGATAATGCAACAAAAAATGTTTCAACTAAAAATTGATAATTCATGATTTCGCCTCCTTACGTTGTTTCTAATGTCTTTTTCCCTTTACCAAAGAACTTTTCTAGCATAGCGAAGAATTTTTCTATAATAATCGACAGCACCCAATAAACAATCGCTAAAGCAATATATATTTCTAATGCATGCGCATTAATATTACTTGCAATAATTAAATTTGCCTTTCCGACAATATCAATTAAGCCGATTGTATAAGCGAGCGCCCCTTCTTGTAATAAGGCAATCATTCCATTCCCAAAATTCGGTAAGGCGATAACGAATGCCTGTGGGAAAATAATACGTCGATAGGCCTGAAATGGCGTTAATCCCACACTAACAGCCGCTTCAAATTGCCCTTTATTAATCGCTAAATAAGCAGAACGAATAACTTCCGACATAATCGCCGCAAACTGTAAAGTGAACGTTACCACGACGAAAAATGCTGTTTCGATTGAATGGAGATTAATGCCGAAATTTTCCGCTAACGCTGGGACACCATAATATACAAGGAATAATAACACGATAGATGGTGTACAACGCATAATCGTTGTATATAAGTTCGCTAATTTTCGTAGCAATTTTATTGCACTTAACTTAGCAGCTGCTAATAGTAAGCCAAATATTGTGCCTAGTACAATGGAAGAACCTGCGACTAAGAAAGTTACCTTTAAAAAAGGCAATAATACAGGAATTGAGTTCCAAATGTATGATGCATCAAAATACTTCTCCATTTCCTCACCAACTTTTATTTAAATAAGTATTAATAAAGACTGCTGAGTATACTGACTCAACAGCCTTTCTTTTAGTAGTAGCTGCTAGCACTTTCTCTTCTAAAGAGGAGTCTTCTTTGATCAGCTACCGCTTATTAGCGCTTCACAGAATCTAACACTTCAAATAAATCTCGACCGTAAAACTTAGTGCTTAATTCATTTGTTTTCTTTTGCTCTTTAATTTTTGCTATAGCTTTATCGTAAGCATCTGCAAATTCTTGTTCCTTTTTATTGAACAATGGCCATGTTTTAATAACGGCAAATTCGTTGTAAACTACGTCATCCTTTAAATTATGATATGGGCCATCTTCTGCTAAAACTTGTTGTTTAAATGGACCTTCAATCATGACACCACCATCGACACGTTTTTCATTTACCCATTGCACGATATCGACAGTGAACGCATCACCAGCCTGTAATTTCACTTTATTGTCTGGGTTTGCTTTATTATATTCATCAATAATTGTGTATTGAGCATTATTCGCAGCAATTGGTGCTAATGAATAATCCTTTTTTGCAAAGTCGGCTAAAGTTTTTATCCCTTCATCTTCTTTACGTAATACTAAACCCGCACTACTTAAACCTAAAAATTCTTTAGGAAAAATAAACTTCTCCGTCCGTTCTTGCGTAAAGAAGGCATTTTTTACGCCTACTTGATATTTCCCTTGCTCAACGCCAATTAGTAAATCATCACTAGTCGTGCCTACATATTCAAACTTATAATCAGGTAACATCTCATCCACTAGCTTCATGACTTCCACATCGTAGCCTGTTGGATTTCCTTTATCATCTAAATAACTAATGGGCTTTGACGCCTGGTCAAATGCAACCTTCACTGTACGTACTTTCGCACCATCTTCTGAATCTTTATCAGAAGCTTCACCTGAATTACAGCCGGCTAAAATAGCTAGTGAAGCCAACCCGATTGCTGCCAATTGAAAAATTTTTTTCTTATGTTTAAACATATATCATGTCCCCTTATAAAGTTTTTGTCATTGATTTTCATGCGATTTTTGCTGTTCAATTGCGACATTTGCCAATTTAATAATTGTCATATCATCCATCGGTGGATTATGAAGTCCTGCACGAACATTTCGATAATAACGCTGTAATGGGTTGGATAAATGTAAGCTTTTCGCACCTACCACACGCATTGCCTTATCGACGATTTCAATCGCCAAATTTGTTACTGTATGCTTAGCAACCGCCATTTCATTTGCTAAAAGTTCACGTCTAGCCGGGTCATCGTAAGCGTCGGCAACTCCATACAGTACAAAGCGTGCTTGATATAGCTTCAATTCAATATCACCTAGAAGCTGCTGCACATTTGGTAATGTACTAATCGGAGCATTCAAGCTATTAGGTTGATGATGATTTGCAAAATGCAGCGCATAATCACGAGCTGCTTGTGCAATACCTAAGTATGTTGCTGGGATATGTAGAATCCAACCATTTATCTTGCCACCACTTGGATGATTCGGTAACTCTACTAAATGATTTGTAGAGACAATTACATCCTTTAAAACTAGGTCATGGCTACTTGTGCCTCGCATTGCTGACATTTCCCAGTTTTCTTCAATTGAAAGTCCTTGAGCATCTTTATGAATAAGGAAATAACCAATTTTATTTTTTTCCTCAATCCACGCTGATGTTAAGAAATAATCTAGCACTGGAGAGGCTGTCGTAAATATTTTACGTCCGTTTAAGAGCCAACCTCCCTCTCTTGAAACAGCATTTGTTCCTGGTCGCCCTCCACGTGTTGGACTCCCAGTTACCGCTTCACTCGCAGCTCTATTTATAATGGCACCGTTCTTTATTTCCTGAGCAAATGAACTTAGTAAATCGTCCGACCAAAGCTTTTTCTCATATAGTTCGCCTACTACGCCTAATGTCCAACCTAGCGAGAGTGAAGCATTCTCGTCATAGCTTGCTAACGTTTCTTGAATGAGTACCATATCATAGACTGATAATCCTTCACCGCCATATTCTTTCGGTAAAGTTAGTTTGGGATAACCAATTTGCAGAAGCAGTTTATGTGCTTCGAATGGAAAACGGGATTGTTCATCTACTTCTTTAGCCTCAGCCTTGATTGAATCAGAAATAGATGCTAGCTGATCTAGCCAATACTGTTGTTGCTTTGTTTTAATAAATAAATTCTTCAAGAAAATCTCCTTCTTCCCAAAATGTATAAAACATATATATTTACTAAGAATTAAAGTTGTAAAAAAATCTCTAACTACGTATTCGTAGCGAGAGGATGAGTGGTACTGAATTTTCTGATTCGTTGACATTTATAATACTTTTCACATTTAAAAATGTCAATGGGTTAATGACAAGTTTTTTTATAAGCTTTATACACATTATGAATACGTCTTCTTTTTTCACCAAGCTATGTTTACAACATATGCTACAACTAAAGAAAGAGGTGCATGTATGACTAATAATATGAATCCACCCTTGAATAATATGCCTATTTCAACTATGGGCCCTCAGGTTATTCAGACGAAATTTGGAGATATTAATGGGGATGGCTTACTTGAAACTGTTCTTTTGATGGGGACTAAAACTCCAGATAGCCCTTTGTGGAAAGACCTAACGCTTGCTATTTTTTACGGACAGACGCACCAATTCGAAAAAATAATGCTAAAACAAAGCGTTGGCTATAACCCAACTATATTTTTAGGTGACTTTACAGGCGATCATCTGGAAGATATTCTAGCTATTTCTGACACAGGTGGTAGTGGAGGCATTATCAACGGTGAAATATTTTCCTCCATAAACGGCAACATACGCTCAATTTTTGATGCAATTTCTTTTAATAATAAGCTAAAGTACAGCGTTAATTATCAAAATCAATATAAAGTAGCCGTTCGTAGCATGAATCCCCACAAGCAATATATCATCGACTTACAATACAAGGGTCCAGATTATTTGGCTGAAATTTATCATCAAGACGGTACACTAAAGCAGCCTATTGAAGGATGGGTAGATCCAATGAGTGGATTGTATCCAGTGGACTATGAACGTGATGGAATATATGAGCTATTAGCTTATCAGTCTATAGCAGGCAGATTTCATGCCGATGGATTAGGTTATGTAGAAAATATTTTAAAATGGGATGGTCATGAATTTACCGTTGATCGCCAAACTGTAGGGATTTTTGGAGAAGATATAAAATAAATTGCGTGCATTTAAATAGGAAAAATAGCAAAAATCTGTCCAACTTTCGCACCGAATAATCGAAATTGGACAGATACAAACTATTAACGATGTTTATTTTTCCACTAATGCAAAATAATTATTTTCGTGATCAGCAAAATTAAAAACCCTACCCGTTGGCATCATTACTAAATCTCCTACTTTAACGCCTTTCGCTTGAAAATCCTGATATAGATCTACTATATCATCGGTATAAAACATAATAGAAGGTGTTCCTAAATTTAATTCAGGCTGCATTTTCGCAATGATTTCTTTATTGTGTAGGACAATGGTAGTTTGAGCATCTTTAGTTGGAGAAATTTCAATCCAACGTACTCCTCCCTCTTCTTGGTCAGCAACCACAACAAATCCAACTTTTTCTGTCCAAAATTTCACGGCAGTCTCCTGATCATTTACATATAACATCACTTGTCCAATTTGTCGAATCATGAAACAATTCCCTCCTCTTTTGGTATTAGTATATATCAAAAAGTAGCTTTATATGTCATCTAATGGTTATCGTTTCAAAATATTAATGAACAGGTTATAACAAAATACTTAACTTTTATTTTATTTTTGATAAAATGAGCCTAGTCGTCTAATATTTGCCTCAATCGGTAAAGTATATACTTTTCACCATAACGTAGGGTGTCAATTATCCGATATACCTCTTAGGATAGTAGGAGGTTGGTCACAAAGGGCGATATTATATAAGTTTTAAAATACAATATTATAGTGAGGATAATTCAAGTGAAACAACTAAGTTTAAGAAAAAAGCTCATTTTTTCATTTTTAGCAATGCTTATCATCCCAACACTGTTAATTGGAATTGTGTCTTACCAAAGTGCTGGAAAGCAAATTTCTGAAGAACAACAAGCAAGTGCAACCGAAAGTGTGCGCATGCTTAATACGAATATTACCAACACGATTGAGCCAAGAGTGAAGGACGTTCAATATTTTTCAAAAAAGCTCAATCAATCTTATTTACAAGAAGGTAAAATTTCAGAGCTTAAATCTCTTTTCCACGAATATGTCAACATGCATCCAGAGGTAGAGCTGATTTATATTGGAACTTCTGATGGCAGACTACTAGATGAGCCAGCACAAAAATACCCTAGTGGGTTTGATCCTCGTACGAGACCTTGGTATAAAAAAGCTTTAGATAACAAAAACCAAGTGTCTATTACAGCGCCATACATTACACAGTCAACAGGTGATATCGTTCTTACGATTACTCAAGCTTTACCAGATGGCTCAGGAGTAATAGGGTTAGATTTAAATATTTCTACACTAAGTACCATTACGAATGATATACGCATTGGGGAGACTGGCTTTGCTTCACTTTTAGATAGCAATAAAATTTATATTGCCCAGCCAGATAAAGAAAGTGGCTCTGAAGCAACAGAAAGCTATATTACTAAAATCTATGAACAAGATAGTGGTAACATTATTGAAAAAGATCGCCAGCTACAATTTGTTACAAATAAGCTAACAGGTTGGAAAGTTGTTGGGACAATGTTTACAGCCGAGGCTGCAGAAGCCGCAGCTTCGACCTTTAATATCAACTTAATAATTATTGCAATTTCTATTATTGTTGGCATTATTTTTATGCTATTCATGATAAAATCGATCGTTAATCCGATCAATCGACTTAGACAAAGCGCTATAAAAATTAGTGAGGGCGATTTAACAGAGTTTATTGACATTCATTCCAAAGATGAGGTTGGACAGCTAGGGGAAGCTTTTATCGCAATGAAGGTTAGCTTAAAAAAACTTATTCGCAACGTCGATCAAAGCTCCCAACAAGTACAGACTTCGGCGCATGGATTATCTGCGAATGCCGAACAAAATATTGCTGCTTCAGAGCAAGTTACAAAAGCTATGCAACAGGTTGCTATTAATACAGAAAAACAAACAACTGGTATTGACCAGAATGCTGTTTCTATTGAAGAGATCGCAAAAGGAGTCGTTGAGGTCGCCGATAGCTCTATGCAGGTTTCAGATTTATCTAGCCATGCTATAAAATTAGCCGAAGAAGGCGGACAAGCGGTAGATCAAACTGTGAATCAAATGATTTCTATTCATGAATCTGTGGCACAATCAGATACAATGATTAAATCACTCTATGATCGAACAAAAGAAATCGGGTCTATTTTAGAAATTATTAGTGCTATTTCAGATCAAACAAATCTGCTTGCACTTAATGCTGCTATTGAGGCAGCACGAGCTGGAGAGCATGGGAGAGGCTTTGCAGTAGTTGCCGATGAAGTGCGCAAGTTAGCAGAGCAATCTCTTCAATCAGCCGAGCAAATTTCTGCCCTAATTACAGGCATTCAGCAAGACACGGCTAAATCTGTTCAAACGATGATTAAGGCTTCAGCGGATGTCCAGGATGGTTTACAGCTAACAGAAGATACAAGTAAAAAATTCACCAACATTATTAAGAGTCTACACGATATTGCTCCGAAAATGGAGGATATATCTGCAGCCGCTCAAGAGATGTCAGCAGTAGTCGAAGAAGTTTCTGCAACTGCTATCGAGCTAACAGATCATGCAAAATTAAATACAGCAGCGTCAGAGGAAGTTGCCGCTTCAACTGAACAAACGTTGTCCTCGATGCAGGAAATGGCTGCAGCCTCAAAAGCACTTCTCGACATGGCTGATGAATTACAAAGCTATGTAAATCGTTTTAAATACTAACAAGAAAAGCACGATGTTAATGGAGACTTTCCAAACATCGTGCTTTTCAACTTTTTAGCAATTACTCATTGCTCTTTATTTATTTTCCTCATAACTAAATTGCCATTCAATACCGAATTTATCCGTAAGGGAGCCATAACATTTACTCCAAAATGTTTCTTGTAGCTCCATTTTAACCTTGCCACCCTCTTTAAGACCATCAAAAGCTTTTCGCATCTGTGTCTCATCGTCTGAAACAACGGCTAACGTTACATTGTTTCCAGTCGTGAATGGATTGCCCGGGAATGTATCTGAGAACATTACTGTACTACCAAAAATCGAAAGTCGCGTATGCATCACAAGATCTTTTGCTTCCTCTGGTAATGGGTAATTTGGATTTTGAGGTGAATCTCCAAATGTCATAATTTCAGGCTTGTTTGCATTAAAAACTTTCTCATAAAAAGATACAGCCTCTCGACAATTTCCATTAAAAATTAAATAGACTTCTACTGCCATTTCCAACACTCCCTTTGTCATTTTTTGAAACAATTCTATTTTACATGGATAGCAAATAGTAATACAAATTTTAGATAAAACCAATCAATAATCTTACTTTCCTACAAATATTCTAAGATTTTTGCTAAGACTTTCTTTTGAAACATTACGCTTGTCCAGCTATAACAAAAAATAGTATATCTTTATATTTCGGTTAATTCCTGTTTTTTCCTGCTATTTTTTTATTTATTTAGATAAAAGCTTTGACATTTACTCGAAAATAATGTAAATTACCAAATGGCGAACGATTTAAATAAAAACATAAAAAATATTCGTATTTTAGGAGTGTTTATAATGGATAACGTATTTGACTATGAAGATATTCAGCTAATTCCCGCAAAATGTATAGTAGAAAGTCGCTCAGAATGTGATACTTCTGTTACTTTAGGTGGTCATACATTCAAACTTCCTGTTGTACCAGCAAACATGCAAACAATTATCGACGAAAGTCTTGCTGTGAAGCTTGCTGAAAACGGTTACTTTTATATTATGCACCGTTTTAACCCTGAGACACGTATCAATTTCATTAAAGATATGCAAGATCGTGGATTAATCGCATCCATTAGTGTTGGTGTGAAAAATGAGGAATATCCTTTTATTGAAGAATTAGCAGCTGCTAATTTAGTGCCTGAATTTATTACAATCGATATTGCACATGGTCATTCAAATGCTGTCATTCGTATGATTCAACATATTAAAAAATTTCTACCAAATAGCTTTGTTATTGCCGGTAATGTGGGTACACCTGAGGCGGTACGTGAACTTGAAAACGCTGGTGCAGATGCAACAAAAGTTGGTATTGGACCAGGTAAAGTATGTATTACGAAAATCAAAACTGGTTTTGGTACAGGTGGTTGGCAACTTGCCGCACTACGCTGGTGTGCAAAAGCCGCAACGAAGCCTATTATTGCTGACGGCGGTATTCGTACACATGGTGATATTGCAAAATCGGTTCGCTTTGGTGCTTCAATGGTGATGATTGGATCATTATTTGCAGGCCATGAAGAGTCACCTGGCGAAACAATCGAAATCGACGGTAAAACTGTAAAGGAATACTTTGGATCTGCTTCTGAATTCCAAAAAGGCGAACGTAAAAATGTTGAAGGTAAAAAGATGTTTGTTGAACATAAAGGTAGCATCAAAGATACGTTAATTGAAATGCAACAAGACCTTCAATCATCTATTTCCTATGCAGGCGGCAATAAGCTTGATGCCATTCGAAATGTAGATTATGTAATTGTGAAAAACTCTATTTTTAATGGTGATAAAGTATATTAAAAACTAAAAGAACCCAAACAAGAATAGAATAAATTCTTGTTTGGGTTTTTCGTTGGTTCCGTTTCTCCTGGGCAAATACTGAGCAATTTTCCGTACTTGCAAAAGAAAAAATGCTACCCATTAAGAGTAGCATTTCTCTTTAAATTATAGCTTGTTAATAACAGCGTGGATTGTTTCTTTTAATTCTTCATCATAATCAGAAAGGTCTACAAGGTTTGCTACACGCTCACGTAATACTGGACGTTCAATTACAAGCTTTTCATCAAGTACTTGTACTAGTAACTCGATAATAAGACGATCACGTACGTTTAATGCTTCTTCTAAACGCTCTGGTGTAATTTTTCCTGCTTTTACTGCTTTAGCCATTTTTAAAACCCCTTTTAAATTTTATATTCATGCACATCTATTTTAGCATACAGCTAATTTATTTTGAAAACTTTCTTTCATGAATATATACCAAAACTTTACAAATACACACTATTATATTTACGATGAAATGTTATATTCATGTAAAACGATTTATAAGATTGGAGGAATTCGATGAGCCATAAGGACTCGACTTTTTTACAATTGACAAAGGCTCTACCTAAGATTTTACAATCATTTCTAAATATATGCCTTGTGCTTCTAGCGCTTATTTTATCCTTCTTACTTAGCAAAGAGCTCATCCACTTTTTTAAAATTTCAATTTTCAACAACGAGGATGGCGACTATAAGCTTTTTCTTGCTAATATTCTTATTTTCTTTTTGTATTTTGAATTTATTACTATGATTATTAAATATTTTAAAGAGAATTATCATTTTCCACTAAGGTACTTTATTTATATAGGAATTACAGCCATGATTCGATTAATTATCGTGGAACATGATCATCCCATAAACACCTTCATTTATTCAATTATTATTTTAATATTAATTGTAAGCTATTTTATTATTAATATTACGCCGCTGGAACGGCCTGTACGCTCATCACTCTTTATGAAAAAAGAACCATAACTTTATTTTCCTAAAATGCTGTAATACAAGTTGGTTTATCAAGGACAAAGAAGAAATGATGCAATGACTGTACGTACTGTCCATCACTAATCTTCACCTTGCTGAGCATCAATAATTCTTGTACTGTCACAACTCCTATGATAAGAGAAGAAAGCTCTGCGATATCGATCACCATTTCTACATCATAGTTAGTACTATTAGAAATTTTTATATTACCATCAATAGCCTCGATAACAATTTGCTGATTATTTTCAGCCAATAACGAATCGTTCACAGTTAACTTAAATGTTAATGTTTGTCCATTAAAATTATGTGTTGTAAGCTCCTCAATAAAACCGCGAACATTAATAATGCGATACATTAAACCAACACCAGAAACAGCACTTTCATGATAGACACTTGGGATTAAATGATTTGTTCCATTACGTATATCTCCTAAAAAGAAGTGAATATTTTCTTCCTGTGTGTTCCATTCAATACGGTTCACTTGATCCACCTGACTATTTAAAAATGTACTGAACTCTAATAGAGCCTCTGGTGTCTCATAGATCCATTCTTTAATGACTAGATTATTAAGTAAAAAATTCGTTTTACTTTGCTTATTAAAGGAAAATACCATATAACCTAGTATTGAATCTTCCTTTTCAACAGCAATAATATAGTTTTGAGGGTTATTAAAAATTGATGCCAGCTCTGATTCTGTTTTTAAAAACATACCATGCTTTCTTAATGCAACTCTTCTATAGCAATCGGCTAATTTATGCTGATCCTGAGCTGTTAAAAAAGTAAGATGTTTTTTGGTTGCCCCTTTCGGAAAGCTTGATGGTTCCACTGAATATTGATGCATTTTCGGTCCGTATCCAAAGCCCATTTTTTTATAAAAGTCAGGTCTAAACGGATATAACGCAACAAAATGAACATTTTTCTCTAAAAAAACTTTAAAAAAATGATCGATTAATTCTTTGGCAACCTTTTCTTTTTTACGGAGTAAATCAACTGCAACTAGTCCTACTCCTCCGATTGGAATCATTTTAGAGAAGAGATTCATTTCAAAATCATGGAGTCGCATGCCACCAATTAGTTTGTTATCTTCCCATAGCCCATAATAATGAATAGCTACGTCATTGTTTTGATTGTGCATAAAAAGAGCCTTTAGCTGCTCTTTTGTTGGTTGTAAACTACCCATCCTTCCTGGATAAGCATCCACCACAATATCAACAAAATGTATAAAATCCTCTTCCTTCATAATTTTTCAACGACTTTCATATACATCCCCCTCCTACACTAAATTATTTTAAGGCACGCTCTTTTCATAATTTTTTTCACATGAATTCCAACCCTCGATAATAACATATATTACCACATGCAAATAAGACTCGGTGTGCTCCTATTTACAGAAAGGAAGCATGGGGCGGAACATTTCGTGCTTGTTGTTTTTGCTTACAATGTTTTATAGCTACACCCTTATTCAGCTTCTCAAGCAAGTTGGTAGTAGCTAAAATACATTACTGTCGTTAGCTCGTTGATTAGGGCATCAGAAAGTGCCGGAAATACGATGTGTTGCGCACACATATGACTTAATTAAAAAGGAATGGATGAATTATTGAAGGGAGACGGAAAGAGTGACTCTGATTGATGCATATATTCATGAAGTAACTAAAAGGATAAGCAAGGATAAGCGTGATAAAACCCGTCTAGAACTAAAATCTACTATTGAAGATATGTTATCTGAAGATTACTCAGAATCAGCTATAAAGGAAGTTCTTAAAAAACTCGGTAATCCTGTAGAAGTTGCAGCAAGCTATCAAAAAACGCCACGATTTATAATTGGTCCAGAAGTGTTTGACACTTATATTAGGACAATAAAATTAGTTATTCCTTGGGCAATTTTACTTACAATTATTGTACAGATGATAGAAAGTATTGTGCTCTATAACGGAGAAGGTGCACTCCTGACAGCTATTATTAAAACTATTTCTATCACTATCTCTCATATTATTTCAGTAATCATCTACGTACTGTTCTGGATTACAGTTGCTTTCATTGTCATCGAACGCTCTGAAGGAAAAAACGTTCGAATGCCCCTTATAAAAAAAGAATGGACACCGGATAATTTAGCAAAAATTAAAATAATCCCTAAAGAAAAAACGATTTCACTTAATGATAATATTTTAAGCTTCTTAGGCATTGCTATTTTCTCCTTTGCCTATTTCAATGCTAATCACCTGTTAGGAATTTATACTTCTCACAATAAAGGCGGGTTGAAATTTATTATGCCTATATTCAATCAGGATGTCTTACTGTCCTTCGCTCCAATCGTTTTATGTTGTATCATTTTAAGTGTAGCTTTAACATTATGGAAATTGAAAGCTGGTCAATGGACAATGTTAATCGCCGTAACTAATGCACTTCTTCAATGTACAGGGGTCATTGTTTTTATCCTTATGGCTATTCACCCTGATCTTATACACAGTCCAGCCGTACCTTATATTGCTGCAATTACGGGCACGACCTCTGCTAAGATTTTGTTTGCGATAGACCGAATATTATTCATAAGCATTGCTATTGCCATCATTGCAAACGCCTTTGATATTTATAATGGCTTTAAAAAAGCTAGGATTTGAAAAGAACGATACGTTTCGAGAGCTGACTCTTTCTTGTTGGCTCTTTACTTATTCATAATCTAAAATTCTCCTTAAAATACCATTATTCTCCAATGTTTTGTATAATAATAACGTTCATACCATTCATGCGCTACTTCAAACAAAATAAGGGACATGATGACCATTCTTCTTGTAGGTGGCAATTAGGTCAATCTAGAGAAAGTATGAAAATATGCAGGTTAGGATAACTGTGTTTCTCTAACATCTGCCTATGAGCTTTTTGATTATTTACAGTTAGATGCACCAAATCCTACAAGAGATTCAGTAGATTTGATTTTCTTAGATTATGATGGCCTGAAATCGACGATATTGAAGCTTGTAAACGTATTAAGCAAAATGAACGATATTATTATCGTCACAGCTCTAGGGATAAAAACAAGCTCGCGCGGTATCGGAGGAGTAGCTTATATGACAAAGCCGATTAACATCTTTTCCGACAAATACTTAACAAAATCTACTTATTTAAAGTTAATAAGTCCCCTATTTTTTTCATATACATTTTATATTGAACTACTTTAAATTAAGGAGAGAATAATTGTGGACATTTACGTAAGACCAGGGGATTCTCTTTGGCGTTTCAGTGAAGTGTTTAAAATACCTCTTCAACTAATTAAAGATTCGAACCGAAATATTAATGCTCAATTTTTAACGGTTGGACAGCGCATTCGAATTCCAGGGTTTGTTACAGTCAATTATCAAGTAAAACAAGGAGATAGTTTTTGGCAAATAGCCCAAAGCAGAAATCTGCCATTAGGAGCCATCTTGCTTGTCAACCCCGGTCTTAATCCAAATCAATTACACATTGGACAGACAATCCGCATCCCCCAACGAATTACATGGAGGCTCGTCAATGGGAAACAAAATTATACTTACACGATTATGATGAATGATATTAAAAAGCTTGTCGATGCTTATCCATTTCTACAAAGCTCTACTATTGGACATTCTGTTTTACAACATGAAATCCCAGAGCTTCTCATCGGGAACGGAACAAAGCGTGTCCATTATAACGGCTCCTTTCATGCGAACGAATGGATTACGACTTCGATTATTTTAACTTTTATTAACGACTATCTACTCTCTCTCACCAATCAAAGTACAATTCGAGGTTTATCTCCATTACCACTTTACCAGCAAACAATCCTATCTATAGTTCCGATGGTCAATCCCGATGGTGTTGATTTAGTATTACAAGGGCCACCTAATGACGAAGTATTAAGAAATAAGCTTCTTACGATGAATAACGATAGCACCGATTTCTCAGGTTGGAAGGCTAATATAAATGGGGTCGATTTGAACGATCAATTTCCTGCAGAATGGGAGCTCGAACGTGCGCGAAATCCAAAAATACCTGGGCCAAGAGATTTTGGCGGGCAACACCCTTTGTCCGAGCCTGAGGCCATTGCTATGGCTGACTTAACAAAGAAACGCGATTTTGCTAGAGTTCTTGCTTTTCATACACAAGGCAGAGTCATTTATTGGGGTTTTAAAAATCTCGAACCACCAGAGTCAGAAATTCTTGTTAATGAGTTTAGCCGCGTCAGTGGCTACGAGCCTATTCATTCAGCGGGCAGTTATGCGGGCTATAAAGATTGGTTTATTCAGGATTGGCGTAGACCTGGCTTTACAGTTGAATTAGGTAGTGGTACAAATCCACTTCCGCTTAGTCAATTCGACGACATCTATGAAGAAACATTAGGTATTTTCCTTGCAGCATTGTATATGTAATAAAAAGAGCCGTTCAATGCTAAATAAATATCCCCAATCCCCTTTTACTTCTGATGTAAAAGGGGATTTTTTGACCTTTAATAATTACACCTTGGTGAAAATCTGGGCGTATTTGGAAAAATTACTTTGACAGGTAGAGTAATGTTTGCTAATATTACTCTAACAGATAGAGCAATAAAAATTAAGTAGGTGACTTATGGTTCGAAGTGACATCATCCGCGGACACTTGGATTCCATTATTTTAAGGTTAATTTTAGAGAAAGACCGTTATGGTTATGAAATTTCTCAGGAAATAAGTATCCGCACAAATAATCGATTTCAAATTAAAGAAGCAACTTTATACGCAGTTTTTCAACGTCTTGAGAAAAAGGAAATTATTGAAGCCTATTATGGTGATGTTTCACACGGAGGCAAAAGAAAGTATTACCGTATTACTCCGTTAGGTAAAGCTTATTTAAATGAGCTAGTAAAAGAGTGGTCGGAAGTAAAAGAAATTATCGACTTATTTATGGAGGGCTTAGAATGAAAAAGATAAAAAATCATATTGATGAGCTTTTTAAAGACATTCCTCGTAATAAAGAAACAGAAATGGTGAAACAAGAAATTATTCAAAACCTTGAAGAAAAAGTATTTTATTTAATGGATCAAGGGAAAGAACAAGAGGATGCCATCAACAAAGCCATCGTGGAGTTTGGGGATATTGAGGATTTAAAAAAGGAATTAGGTGTTAAGGAGCCCGAAAAGAAAAACATGTCTAAATTAAATTTAGAATTCTCTATATGGGGTAGTGGCTTAATTATTGCATTTTTTATTTTTATTAATCTTTACTATACACCCAATATAATTTGGGCAATCTATCCAATATTCGCAATACTATGGTGGCCATTAACTATGTACTTTGTTTGGTCACGTAAGAAATGGAGGGAATAAAACATGAAGAACTTTATTAGCTTTTCGATTGTTGGTAGTTTGATGACAATGATTTTTTTAGGAATCGTCAATTATACAACTTCACCTCAGACGATATGGTTTATGTACCCGTGCTTTCTAGTTTTACTATGGCCTATAACTTTATTTTTCATGTCTAAAAGAATGTATAAACAATATTCTCTTGTTTGTAGCGCCATGATCATTGCTTTTCTAATCATTGAAAATTATTTATACTCACCAGATTATATATGGTTCATATATGCGGTTTATCCAATTATCTGGTGGCCTATTCTAATGTATTTAGAGGAAAAAGCAAAAACATTAAAAATTGCACTAATAGGCTGTGCAAGTACCATTATTTATTACTCCTTATTAAATATTATTTTATCGCATCCATACCCTTGGGCAATCTATCCATCATTTTTAGTCATTTGGTGGCCTTTAGCTTTATACCACGCACAAAGAAAAACGTTTGTAGCCTTCTCTGTTACCGCTACAATTCTTATCAGTATCTTTTTTATTACAGTAAATATTGTCTCTTCACCAGGCGTAATATGGGCGATTTATCCAATCTTTATCGTTCTATGGTGGCCCCTTAGCATGTACTTTTATGTTTATAAAAGAAAAATATACAATTCAACAACTCTCCCTAAAAGAGTCTAAAAATTCCGATTATATTTCATGTTCGCAAGGGGAAGTAGATGAAAAAGATAATGAAATTTATAAAATACACTGTAATAATTACTATCGTATTATTCATAACAGCGCTTTTATTCCCTACATGGACCTCCCATATTAAAGGTCATAACAGTGTAAGTGCATTAGAGCAAGTAAAGATAAATGGCAGTAATCATGAAGTTATGATACGTGGCAAAGATAAGGGTAATCCCGTTATTATTTTTGTCCATGGAGGACCTGGATGTTCAGAAATACCATATGCCAGTAAGTATCAAAACTTATTGGAAAACAATTTTACGGTCGTGAATTACGACCAAAGAGCAAGCGGAAAATCATATCATTTTTTTGAGGATTATTCTAATCTTTCATCAGACTTACTTGTAGATGATTTATTGGCTTTGACGGATTATATAGCAGATCGTCTTGGCAAAGAAAAAGTAATATTAATTGGCCATTCTTATGGTACGTATATTGCAACGCAAGCTGCCTCTAAAGCTCCAGAAAAATTTACAGCCTATGTTGGAATTGGACAGATGAGTGATACAGTAGAAAGCGAGATTGACGGTTTGAATTACGTTATTCAGCAAGCTGAACACGATGGTAATACAGAGGATGTTCTATATTTACAAGGGTTAACGAAACAAGTTGAAAATGGTGAGATGTATACACCACGAGAGTACATTGCAAAATATGGTGGAGCTTCCAGGCTTATTGATATCCCTGATGGAAATATCATAAATATGTTATTCAGTCGTGAGTATAACTTATTAGATGTGATTCGTTACAACTATGGGCTATCCTATTCTCAAAAAACTCTGTTAGAGGAATCAATGAATAACCCTATATCTACTAAAGTAAAAAAACTTGAATTACCATGCTATTTTGTTATGGGGAAATATGATTATCAAACTTCATCTAACGCAGCAAAAAAATACTTTGATATGATGGAAGCCGATAAAAAAGAATTTATTGCCTTTGAACAATCAGCTCATTATCCACAGTTTGAAGAGAAGGAAAAATTTCACGAGTGGATGGTCGATACGTTTATAAAATAAATGCACTTGTATTAATTTCATAATCAACAGCAATCAAAGTTATCGATATAGTCATTAGCAACGATTGCTGTAGCTCACATTATTTATTTACTATATAATTTAGTTATTAAATATTTTAACGGGCTGTGATACTATGTCAAAAAAAGAACAATTGCACAATGTGGAAACGATTATGAGAGAAATGCTTGAAATACAACAGAAATCAAAAAAGTTTGTAAATCTCTTATCCGAGGGAGAAACATTGTCGCAAAACCAACTGATCCTCCTACTTCAACTAAAGAGTAATAATGGTATGAAGGCAACTGAAATTGCTGAGTTCTTTAGTGTGACACCAGGAGCCGTTACATCGATGTGCGATAAACTTGAGAAATTAGAACTTGTAGAACGGATTAGAGAACAAGAAGATCGTCGTGTTGTAAAAATGGCGTTAACTAATAGCGGTGAATTAAAGGTTCAAGATTTATTTTTAAAGTTTCCACAGGAAAAGCTGATAGACATGGCAAACATATTGCGTGAAGTTAATCAGTTAATGAATAAAATTTTTTAGGATTTCATGTTATTGAAATCCTTTTTTTATTGCCTAAAAAATCCATAAAAAACCCTCGTAGCACTTTTTTGTTCTTGACAAAACAAAGCAACATATAATTTAATTAATATATATTTTAATGATTAAAATATATATTAATTAAATTAAAATGAGGTGGTTATCCTTGATTCAAAAACTACGTACAGTAACCCTTACTAACGGCTCTATTAAAGACTTAGTAGCAGACTGTGAGCAATTAAATATCCGTGGATCTGTTGCTTTACATCAGGAAATACGCGTAAAAAAAATCTCCACTCATGGTCATAGTTCTTTTCATTCCCTCGTTGAAGCACAGATTTTAAATAATACGGGATCATGCTCTATAAAAGATTTTTGTGAAATTAATGAGGTTAAAAGTGCGGGGAGCTTAAATATGTGCAATGGGCGAGTAACAAAATTGAATAGTTCTGGGAAGTTGGGCATTGAACAAAACTTACAAGTAGAACAGTTTCATGCAGTCGGTTTTGTTAAAGCAAATGAAATAGAGGCTAAACATTTTCACTTAAAAATGTCTGGTGGAAATAAAATTGGAAAGCTTATTGCAGATGTGATACATGTAGAAAAAGATACGTTATCTATTTCTTTTCTAAAGAAAAAGTTGAATTGTACATGTATTAAAGGTGAACAAATACATCTGTCCTATACAGATGCAGAAATTGTTGACGGAGATATTGTAGCAATAGGCGATAATTGTCATATACAAACACTTTATTATACAAAAAGCTATTCGATTGCTAAAAACGCCAAGGTGCAACAAATTATACGGAGGGAAAACGAATGACATTCATAAAAATCATTCAAGGCTTTTTTTGCTCATTAGCCCTTCTCGTACTATCTATCCTCTATGCAGGGCTGGTCTTCAGTGCATTACTATCAATAGTAGCCGGCATTTTACGAACATTCGGCTTGGAACAAATACAAATGAGCATTTGGTATGGTGTAGAGCTTCCAATCGTTTTCAGCATTCCGCTAGCACTCTTGGTTTCTTTGTTGCTATTCTTTTGTTCAATGTATATCAAACGCTCTATCCAATTTTGTTATTCCAAGCTTAAATTTTAAAATTAGAAGCACACCTTTTATTTGCTAGTAAGAGGTGTGCTTCTAATCATTTATTTTGATTTATAAATATTTGTTTCATAAATTATTGCGATTTTGTCATTAATTAATGCCTATTTAAATATATTAGATAATATATTTAAATATTCCTGGTACAACTTGTTATCAAAAGTGGATATGAGAATCGTTAAAGCATACGCTATGAAATCACTCTACGTTTTAATAGAGGCTAATTTTTCACAAAATACTCTTCCTTAAAGATGTTGAAATAAAAAAATAGAACCTTCAATCCAAAATTAAAATTGAAGGTCCTATTGTATTTTGTAGAAACAAATCATTTACATTCTTTGTTTCTACATCCTATTTTATTTTAAACGAAGCGCTTCGTCTGTTGATTCATTAATTTCCTTAAGAAGCTCTGGGTTTTCTGCTAATGACTTGCCGTAAGATGGGATCATTTCTTTAATTTTCGATTCCCATTCGTTAACATGTTGAGGGAAGCATTTATTGATTACCTCAAGCATAACGTGAACAGCAGTAGAAGCACCTGGAGAAGCTCCAAGTAATGCAGCGATTGAGCCATCAGAAGCACTTACAACTTCTGTACCAAATTGAAGTGTTCCTTTACCACCAGCTTCTGTATCTTTAATAACTTGTACACGTTGACCAGCTACAATAATATCCCAATCATCGCTCTTAGCATTCGGGATGAAATCACGTAGCTCTTCCATACGTTGTTCTTTAGATAACATAAGTTGTTGGATTAAATATTTTGTTAAGCCCATTTCTTTAACCCCTGCCGCTAATAACGTTGTAATATTATGCGGTTTTACAGAAGCAAATAAATCCATATTTGAACCTGTTTTTAAGAACTTAGGTGAGAAACCTGCAAACGGTCCAAATAGTAATGATTTTTTGTTATCAATATAGCGTGTATCCAGATGCGGAACAGACATTGGTGGAGCACCAACTTTAGCTTTTCCGTATACTTTCGCATGATGTTGCTCAGCAACTTCTTGGTTTTTACATACTAGGAATAATCCACTGATTGGGAATCCACCGATATGTTTTCCTTCAGGAATACCTGATTTTTGTAGTAATTCTAGGCTTCCTCCACCAGCTCCAAGGAAAACAAATTTTGCTGTATGGTATTCCATCTTACAGCCTTTTTTGTCGTGCACTCGTACTTCCCATGAACCATCGCTAGTACGTTTCATGCTTTCAACACTATGGTTATAGTTGATGTCAACGTCTTTATTTTTTAGGTGGTCGAATAACATACGTGTTAATGCACCAAAGTTAACGTCTGTACCAGTATCAATTTTTGTCGCAGCAATAGCTTCATCTGCTGGACGATTTTGCATAATAAGAGGAATCCATTCCTTTAGTTTTTCTGGGTCATCAGAAAATTCCATACCTTGGAATAAAGGATTTTTTGTCATCGTTTCATGACGTTTTTTTAGAAACTCTACATTGTCTTTGCCTTGTACTAAACTCATATGAGGTAAAGGCATAATAAAGTCTTGTGGATTATTGATCAGTTTATTGTTCACTAGATAAGACCAAAACTGTCTTGAAACATGGAATTGTTCATTAACGTTAATCGCTTTGCTAATATCGATTGATCCGTCTTTTTTCTCTGAAGTGTAGTTAAGCTCACAAAGTGCAGCATGTCCAGTTCCCGCATTATTTAATTCGTGAGAACTTTCTTCACCAGCTTTATCGAGCGACTCAAACACTGTAATTTTCCAATCTGGTGCTAATTCTTTGAGCATTGTCCCCAAAGTCGCACTCATGATTCCGGCACCAATTAAGATAACATCTGATTTAATTTGTCTGTTACTCATTTTTACCTTCCTTATATATTAAGATTTGCAGAAAGGATGTATAGCTCTCCTGCTTAAATATCTCAGTAAGCCCTGGAGTAACCTAGGCGTACACCTTTTCTGTATCAATTATTACCTTATTGCAGTGTATCATAATTACATAAAGATTAAAATATCAACTATCTATATGAGAGTTATGTGCTTTTTTCGAGCCTTCCCCTTAATAAATCAAGAGAAAAACCTCCTATTCCACCACAAAGAAACCCAACCTTCATTTAAGTTTTATGGAATAATTGACCTAAATTTGGCTAGCGTTTTCATATAATAATGCGGATCTTTTAATATTATATCTATATAATAACATAAAAATATGGAACCAGTCTTGTTTTTGCACCAGCTCCACTACATATAAAAATATAACGAATATTCTTAATATTTACTAGTGTTATTTCTTTTTTATTCTAACCAAAAAATCAAATCTCATCCTATTTTTCGACAGTGCTTTTTATTTTCCAGCCGTCTATTTTGAAACCACCCATCTGATGAAATACATGGTTTACTAACAGTTCATATGCCTCCACCATCTTTTGTTTGTCCACTTCTAATAATGCTTTTAAAAACATTTCTGTAAATATTGAATCAGGAAAAACATTTTTTAAATATTTTTTAATATATGTTGGCTCTATAAGATAAGAATGTACTTGATAGTATGGAATGCTTTCTAATCTTAGAAACTGACAGTACTCAGAAAATAAATTAGCTAATGAATTAAAATATACAAAGGGGAAATCTACTCTTTGTTGTTCAAAACAATCCTTTAAATTATCTAGTGAATCCCAGAGTGAATATTTTTTTATTTCTAAAACTGTTTTATTTAGGTCTTCATAATCTTTGTTTAGCCAATGTTCTGCTTCGATTTTTAATTCATTAAGTATGCCCGTGTTATCAAATAAAATCTTTCCTGTAATAAATTGAACCATGGACATTGTTCTTTGGTTTTGAAAATCTTGTTGAAAGTATTTGCGAATTTGTTTTGGTGGATTAGCGAAATATTCTATAAGAAAACCATTCATAACCCTATTCCCTCGCTCTCGCCAATCAACATCTTCAGATAGAATAATATGTACATCTATATCAGAACGCTTTGAAGGATCTCCCGTTATATAGCTCCCACATACGAGTGCCCCTACAACATCATTTCGATTCTTCCAATCTTTTAAAAACTCTTCAAGTGCCATTTTCCACTCTTCCATAAACATCACCCTTCTTAAAAATCAGACTTTGGAATACCACAATATATTCAAGATTTATTGAAGAAAACCTTTTACTTTTTATAAAAAAAACACAGCCTATTAGCTGTGTTAAATTATGAAATATTATCTTTTTAATGATGTTGTTATTCTAATTAGAACACATCTAACCTTTATTTTTTTCTAGCAGCTGCTCGATTTTATGATTAGCACGTAGCAAGATTTGCTTTATTTGTTTAATCTCATTTTCTCTTTGAATCATCTGCTTATACTTATTTTGAAATAATATTTTCAGCTGTTGAACGTTTTGGATTTCCGCCTCTGTCAATTCATCATTTTCATCCGTATTTTGCGACCATTCAAAAAGCATTTTAATTTCTTGAAGTGAAAAACCACATTGCTTTAGTTTACGAATTGCATAATGATTTCAATTCTCCATGTCAACAGATTCAAATCAGAAGAGCAGTCATCATTCTTCTAGAACTAATTACTAATTAAGTCATAAAACCAATTTCAACTATGAATAGCAGTCTCTTTCTCCTAATCCTACTTATTTAAAAATATCAGCTAAATAGTTTTGAATAGATCCTGGTAATAGTTGAAAGAATAATCCTTCATATTTGATATCGAGTATACCAGCAATGAAAATAATAATAATGATGAGTAGTAAAAGGGGCTTCTTATTTTTAGAAATCCACTTCAATAATCTCCCCTCCTCTTAATTTATAGTTTGTAAATTAAGTATATATTGATTCATGTAATATAGAAACCTAACCTTTTAATCATAAATCATTCTGTCACCCAAATTGGGGATGTTACATAAATTAAAATGACGCTGCTTATTTATAAAGTCGGTTTTCTTTTAGCTAATTTCACCAATTTTTGATTTTAATAAAGAAAGGAATAGCAATGGTAAACTTTAAATCATTTCGTGGGGTCGTTACTCAAATTGATGATTTTCCGATCGGGCAAAATGGGGAAAAGGAAGGCTGTTATAAGCTTATGACGGTAGAAGATAGTACTCAGGGCATTATCAATTTTGTCGTCTCACCTTCTACTTATTTTGTAAACCAAGAAATTGTAACAATCGGTGATCTGATTACTGGATATTATGATGGGAATGCACCTGTTCCTTTAATATATCCACCTCAATATCGAGCCCTCGTCGTCGTAAAGGAAAACAGCTTTCAAAATGTCAAAGTCGACTTTTTTAATAATCAATTAGTGAGTAGTGATGGTCAATTACAACTAAATCTTTCTGCTTATACACTTATCTTGCTAAAAAATGGGCAACCTTTTTCAAAAAGCCCGGCAAATCGAAACTTAATTGTGATTTACGGTCCTACTACAAGGAGTATTCCTGCACAAACTACACCGTATACAGTAATTGTTTGGTGTTAAGAATAGGTTCATCACCATAACGTGGGGTTGATTTCCGTTCCTGGGGGCGTCCGATGAGCCGCTTCCTTGCGAGGCTCGCTCCAGGGTCTCGGGCCAACACGAGGTTGGTCATGAAAGCGTTACAGGATGTGATGGTTTTAGCCTTCGTTCATCTATATTGCTAATCCCCAAGGAGTCGCCAGCCTCCACTCCAATCAACTTATATGGCATACATTTTTACTTAGTAATGATACAAAAACTAAATAAAAAACACTAAAAATATTTCCCAGGAAAGATATCAATCACCCAATTTTTGGAGTGTGTGTATTCCAATTCGTTGGATCACAACCCAGGATCCATCGGAAAAGAAAACGTTATGTATCCTTTTTCTGCCCAACATCGATTAAAATGTAAAGTTACTACAAGCAAAAGGAATACAATTAAGCGGCTCAAGTCCTTTTAGGCTAAGCCGCTTAATTGTTTATTTTTTTATCCTCTGTCTACTGCTTGCCTTGCATTTCGTGTAATTGCTGCTTGATTTGCTCTAAGTATTCTTTATTTTGCTGAACTGTATCCAAATGCTCACCAAATTGCTGTGCATTCATGAATGCATTTTCTGCATGTTCGATTTGATTGAAAGCATGCTCAATCGCTATTTCCTCCGGATGTGACTTTGCATGCTTCAACAAACGCTCTGCCTTTTGGACAGAGTTCCCAAACAAAGTGCTTGGATGATCCTGTTTCCAGCTCATATCTGAGTGCTTAGCCAATTTTTCCTCTTCCCTTCTTGCCAATTTAATATAAATAATTTAGATATAGTATTGGAAAATGTGCAGAAAATATGTATGGAAAAGCTAATGAATATCTATGTAATCTAATGAATACTCCCCCATTTCTTAGTGTACTTTTAAATTGATAATCACAATGAAGATAGTAAAGTTTCTTTTTCTATAAATACTTTTCAATGGCAGTTGATTTTGGATAAGATATACTAAATTTAATAGTATTTTCTTAAGATAAATTCATATTTGAAAGGGGATAATGTCATTGGAAATAAAGAGGATTCAAAGCGTCGGACAAATCGGAATCCCAGTTAAAGAGTTAGATCGAGCTATATATTTTTATAAAGAAAAACTAGGGCTTTCACTTTTATTTAATACTGACAGCATGGCATTCTTTGAATGTAATGGATTACGTCTTTTGTTAACCTTGCCAGAAAAAGACGAATTTATTTATTCAAGTTCAATTATTTATTTTCAAGTTGAAAATTTGAGCATGACATATGAGGATTTAGTTAATAAAAATGTTACGTTTATCGACGAACCACATGTAGTAGCAAAAATGGGACAAACAGAAACATGGATGGTATTTTTTAAAGATACAGAAGATAATACTCATGCATTCATGAGTGAAGTGCAAGTTTAAGAAGAAAGGAGACCGTCAAAAATACGCGGTCTCCTTTAATAATTCTTTTAATACGCAAGTGTAAATTGCACTTTTTCCGATATGGTACTTTAAGTAACAATTCCTCTATCGTGTATCAATTACATCTGCCAATCATCTTGACTTATGATACGATTCTCCATGACTAGTTTTGATGTAGAGTACTATTCCTGTCATTATTCAAATTATAATCAAGCTCACCTATCATTTAGGTTGAAATCATCAAGGAGAACCAACATGAACAACAATAAGGACAACACAGAAATCATCTTACTTTCTGATCCATCCGAGTGCTTGATGCATCCGTTTTATAATAAACAAATCGTTTTTACAGGGGCCCTTTCCACGATGACACGTTCAGAAGCTGCGAAAAGAGTACGATCTTGTGGAGGGATTATGCAAGGGACTGTGACACAAGATACAGACTTCGTTATTCTCGGGGACAAACGTCGCGGTATAAGTACGAAACAATTAAAAGCGGAGAAATTAATTAGCCTCGGTCAAGATCTTCAAATTATTATTGAAGATGATTTTATGTGGCTCATTTCAATGCAAAAAGAAGAGCTGCCTCCAATTTAACTATTCTTTATTCCATCTCATCTTAAAAGGTATGCAAAACAGCTAAGTTTACATACCTTTTCACCTATTTTATTACTTCAAACTAAAAATGATTTTAATTTGAAAGCTCATAATTCCATTCAAAACTAGAAAATAACACGGCTTAGTTTACTACACAATCCAACTCTAATATAGAACATATCTTATAGTATCCTAGCAAAAGGAGGTGATTAAATGGTACAAATTCTTGATTACCAAGCAACTGAACCTCTAAGTACGTTTAACCCAGAAACTGCTTTTCCAATTCCGCAGGCACCATTTAAAATTCTTTTAGCTTCGATTCAAATAAACATCCCAGGCACCGCTTCAAGAAACAATAATGTTGAACTACTTGCAAGCATCGGCGTGGCTGGAGTTACTGATATTTCCCAAATTGTATTTAGAGTCTTCCGTAACGGAAAAGAGATCTATAATACGCAAGATGGGGTAGAATCAGCTGATTCAGAACAAAATTACATCTTTACCTTCCAAGCTATTGATTCCAATTTGATAGCTGGCGCTAACTTCTATCAGGTTTTTGCTGAGAATATTACACCCAACGCACAAGCAAACATTGTTGGACCGATTTCTTTTAGTGGCCTAGCTATAAAAAGTTAACGATAATAGTTCTTACTATGCCTCTTGATTATGTTTATGCCCATGCAAATTTAAGGCATACATGATCAATTTTTTTAGAGTGTTCATAGAGTGGGACGAATGCTTTAAGGCATATTAATTAAAATAATAAGCTGTACAGAAGTTATTAAAATTTAACTTTCTATACAGCTTATTTTTCGTTTATATTATACTTTCCTAGTATATAAGATCTTTATCTCTATAGATGGTCATTGTGAGAACTTGTTAAACTTAGTTTAAAACAAATTGGCAATAACTGCTTAGCAATCGGTAGTAACGCTTTTTTGATCAGACTTTTCGTTTTTCTTTAAATTTAATCAAAAGTTTTAAATAGACTACAAGTAACTTACTTAGAGGCTTTAGGAAAAGCCATTGCCTGTTTGTCATCACTTATTATCGATAAATACTTATTAGCTCTTAAAGAAATAGCTTCCATCGGAAAATCCGTTACAATGGTTTCTACGTTATTCATTTTTAATAGTTGTTCCATTTCTTTTCCGTCATTAACAGTCCACACTCGGATATTAAAATCAGCGCCACTTTTTTTATCATATACACCATTCAATAATAAATTCTTATGAAGGTGTAGTCCTTCTAAATATAAACTTTTAACGTATTCAGCAGGGTGGCTCAGCTCATGTTCTAATAACCAAGCGATTTTTGCACTAGGTTCCATTTGTTTTAATTTTAGAATAGAAGGTAAATGAAACGATGAGTAAACTACTTTATCAGCATAGTCAAATTGATTAACTGTTGCTATCACTTTTTCTTGAATACCATCGTACGGGAAAATATTCGTTTTCAATTCTATGTTTAACTCAATCTGATAGGGGACAATTAATTCTAAAACTTCTTTTAATGTCGGTATCCTCTCTTTACTCCAAACATTTTTATCAAACAACGCGAAGTGGGAAAATTTAATACCTGTACTAAACTGTTTTAATTGGGCTAAAGTATAGTCTTTAACATAGCCAGAACCATCTGTCGTTCGATCAATTTCTTCATCGTGAATCACGACTAATTCTCCATCTTTTGTTAGTTGCACATCAAGCTCAATACCGTCTACACCTAAATCCAATGCATGACGGAATCCTAATAATGTGTTTTCTGGCATAGTCCCCATACTCCCGCGATGACCAAAAATTTTCGTATGATTCATAAGCTATAGATCCTTTCTTGGACAAGGAGATAGAGAGTAATCTCAACGTCTATTACCGTAATCTTTTATTATGGAAATTTATTTACCTCTTGCTGCGTTTGATTGTTCGATGGCTGCATTCACTTGTTTAACCGCATTATCAAAGGTTTCGTCTACGCCTCCACCGTTATATACTGTTTCAAGTGCCGTTTCTATGATTTTACGTTCTTGAGGAATCATATCCATTAATGCTCCTTGTGTCGCATAAGATGGTTTTGTTGCTTGAAGTTGTTGTACAGAAACTTGTAATTGCGGCATTTTTTTATAAGCATCTTTAACGACTTGATGATCATAAGCAGCTGGGTTGATGGCGAAATAACCTGTTCCTACATGCCATTTAGCTTGTACTTCTGGCGTTTGCAAATATTTCATAAATGCCCATGCTGCCTTTTGTTCTTCCTCATCTTTACCACCTGACATCCATAAACTTGCTCCTCCAATTGCTACACCTTGGCGGTCTTGACTTTCAGGGTGAGGGAGGAATGCTACACCTACTTCAAATGGTGCGTTATCAATAACATCTCTTGAAGAAGCTGAAGATTGTAAGAACATAGCAACATCGCCTGCTAAGAAACCTGAAACCATATTATCAGAGTTTGTTCCATAATTGGCGAAAGTTCCATCGTCATTCATTCTTTTCGCCCATTCAAAGATTGATTTCCCTTTTTCATTATCAAATGCTACTGCTGTAGGTGTTGCGGTGCGACCATTGTCGTTATTCATTAGCAATCCACCTTGATTGGCTAATAATTCTTCAAATAACCAGCCATATGCTTGTAAGGCGAACCCTTTCATATGATCATTACTTGCAACGATTTTCTTACTTGCTGCTTCCACTTCTTCAAACGTTTGAGGAGCTTTTTCAGGATCTAACCCTGCCTTTTTAAAAGCATCCTTATTGTAGTACATGACAGGTGTTGATGAGTTAAATGGCATGGAGTAGAATTGACCATCCACTTTATAATAATTTATGATGTTTTTTTCCAGTCCACTCATATCATAGTTTTCAGCGTCGATAAATTTTTGAATCGGTTCGACTTTACCACTATTAATCATTGACATTGTCCCGATTTCTTGCACTTGAATCATTGTTGGTGCATCTTTTGTTCCAGCAACACTATGAAACTTCGGTAATGACTCTTCATAGGTTCCTTGGAACTCTGCATTCACTTGAACTTTATCTTGAGCTTTATTATATTCTTCAACAATACTATTTAATGTTTCTTGAGGTACACCATTCATCGAATGCCAAAATGTTACGACTGTTTGTTCCTTTGTCTTTGTTGCAGCCTCATTACTTGCATTACTTGAACTACATCCTGCCGCGATCAATAATAAACTTGCCATAGATAAGGATAAAAGCTTTTTCTTCATGATATCTCTCCTTTAGATTATTTATCTATTGATATTCTTAAAACCGATAATGATTGGACTTTATTAAATAGGAGTGTTGATTCATTAACAAAGCCAATTATTTAAGCGCACCCTCAGCTAACCCTTTTTGCAGTTTCTTCTGACCAAAGAATAATAAAAGCAACGTAGGGATAGCCACAATCATGGCACCTGCCATGACAACTCCCCATTGATTGACTGTTTCCTGTGATTGTAATTGCTTTAAGCCAATTTGAACGGTTCGTACAGTATCATTTGTTGTGGATAGAAGCGGCCATAAGTACATATTCCAAGCGGATAAGAAGCCATAAATCCCTAAGGTAACTAAGCTTGTTTTGGCGACAGGTAAAACGACAGTTAAATAAAATTTAAAATCACCCATACCTGCAATTTCACTCGCTTCTTTCAGTTCTTTTGGAATTTGTTTAAAGGTTTGTCTTAATAAAAATGTACCAAATGCTGTAGCCAAAAAGGGCAAGGCTAGTCCTGGATATGTATCAATTAAATTCATCCCTTTAATCGTTTGAAAGTTCGGGATGATGGATGCTTCAAATGGAATCATCATCGTTGCAATAAACAAGTAGAATATCACATCTCTACCTTTAAATTTTAGAAACACAAAAGCGTAAGCTGCTAAACTAGATAAAACTAACTGACCAATCATGATCAACAGGGAACTAATAAAACTGTTCAATAAAAATTTCAGCAATGGTAAGCGTTCAAATGCCTTCACATAATTCTCAATTGTCCAAGTAGAAGGTATGATTTTACCTAACATGACATCTTGATTGTTCATAAAGCTCATTAAAAAAGCCAAAATGATAGGTAGAAAGATGACCAGCGCTGAAATTGTGAGTAATATGTATAAGATAATTTTTTTGGAAAGAGACATCCTCATTGATAGTGGACCTTCCTTTCTCCGAGCTTAAACTGAATCACGGTCATAATTAAAATAATAATAAATAGAATTACCGCCTGTGCACTGGCTGATCCGTACTGATAATTCACAAAGGCTTCACGATAAATTGAGTAAACGATTAGGTTCGTTTCATTACTTGGTCCCCCTTTAGTCAACATATCGATTTGACCAAAGGTTTGAAAGGCATTGATGATGGACACAGTCGTCACAAAGAATAGGGTCGGAGAAAGCATAGGAATCGTAATCCGACGCAATTTGTAAAAATAACTGGCGCCATGAATATCGGCACTTTCATAAAGGTGAGAATCAATAGATTGTAAACCGCCAAGTAAAATTAAAAAGGTAAAGCCGATATTCATCCAAACCGTAGATAATGAAACGGAAAGGAGTGCCCACGACGAATCTGTTAACCAACCAATTTTGTCAAAACCAAATGTCACTAATAATTTATTAAAAAATCCAATACTAGGATGAAATAAGAACAACCAAAATACAGACGCAGCGGCTACAGAAACTCCCATTGTAGATGAGAAAATCGTCCGAAAAAAACCAATACCTTTTAACTTTTCATTGGCCATAACCGCCAAAAATAAGCTTATGATAATCGTACCTGGCAAGGTGTATAGAACAAATAGAAAGGTTGACCCCAAACTTTTCATAAAAATCGGAGATGTAAAAAGATCTAGATAATTTTGTATGCCGACAAAAACCGTTGTGGCACCCGTTTGATTGGTTAAAAAGAAACTTAAATAGATTGTACGAATCATTGGATAAAAGATAAAAACACTAAATAAAAAGATGGATGGTAATAAGAATAGCAATCCCTTTACGAAATTTTCCCTACGCTGTTGTTTTTTTATCCTCTCATAATGAACTTGATTATGTTCAACCATCAATGCAGCTTCGTGATTCATTGTGCAACGACCTCTTGTTTCTGCTCTTTATAGGCAGCTTGTAATAATTGACCGGTTTCGAAATCAAAGAAACAAAAATGTTGCACGGATATTATAACTGGAACTTTATCACCCGGATAAATCATCCATTGCCCTGGCCATTTAGCATTCCATAATTGGCCTCCTAATTCTTCAAAAACAATCATCGTTTCATTTCCTAGTTGCTCTACACCTACAACATTCAACTTATGCGTTGCTTCGTGTTCAGCTGCCGGATATATATGTTCTGCTCTAATTCCAATCGTTGTCTTTTTGGCTGATGGTATATTTCTTAAGTCTGATGGACTTAATTTAAACGTAAGCTTACCTTCAACCATAATTTGTTTTTTCTCAACGGATAGTTCAGCTTTTCCCATATTCATCTTTGGAGAACCGATAAAAGAGGCGACAAATGTATTTGCCGGTTCGTTATATAACGTAATCGGTTTCCCAACTTGCTGAATTGTCCCGTCATTTAACACCATAATTCTGTCGCCCATCGTCATGGCTTCCACTTGGTCATGGGTCACATAAATCATCGTAAGTCCCAATTCTCTTTGTAATTTGCGAATCTCAACACGCATATGTGCACGCAATTTAGCATCTAAATTAGAAAGCGGTTCGTCCATTAAACAAAGTGGCGCTTCACTTACAACTGCTCTAGCTAGGGCCACCCTTTGTCTTTGACCACCTGATAGTTCCCTCGGTTTTCTTTTCAATAATTCACTTAATCCAATCATTTCTGCCGTTTCTTGGAGTTTTCTTTGTTGTTCTTTTTTATCAATTTTTTTAATATCTAAACCAAAAAGAATATTTTGTTCGACGGTTAAGTGAGGATAGAGTGCATAATTTTGGAAAACCATTGATAGATTTCTATGTTTAGGAGGCAGATGATTAGCTACTTCATCATTGATCTTTAGTACACCCCCAGTTATTTCTTCTAATCCCGCAATCATTCTTAATAAAGTACTTTTCCCACAACCAGAAGGTCCGACTAAAACAAAGAACTCCCCCTTATTAATGGCAAGGTTTATTTCACTTAATACATGAGACTTTTTATCATATGATTTTGAAAGATTAACCAGTTCAGCGTACGTCATTTACTAATCTCCTTCTTTCCTTACTATTTATAACTATCTTGATAGAGCGTTCCATCCATATCAAAAATCAATACCTTGATGTTATTTTTCCACATGGCAAACTCCTTTGGTCATGATTATAGAAAATGCACAGTGTAACAAAAAAGAGAGACCTCAAATATATGTATATCTTCATATACATGTATTTGAGGTCTCTCTGCTCGCACCATTTGTCTATTCACTTTATACTTATAATATAGACGGTGTGTATTAAGTAAGTATTAATGATATGTAAATTTTGATTATAATTCATTTAAGTTCATTTTCCACATTTCTGAGTTTGACGTCGAAATCGCAACGGCACCATTCTCGAGTGCTTCCTTAGCATGTTCAGGTTTGTTTAATAATCCACCTGTTATAATAGGGACTGACAACACATTTGTTAACTTTTTTATAAATTCTGGTGCTCGACTGGGCATAATCTCAATGATATCGGAGCGAACCTGACTAGCATCCTCCACTAAGTTATTATAAACATCCGTATCAATTAAAAATATTCGCTGAATCACAAAAAGTCCGCTTGATTTTGCCTTTTTTATAATTCCAGTCCTCGTTGTGACGATTGCGGACGGCTGAACATTTCTTTTTATAAATTCAATTCCAGCACGATCCATTTCTAATCCACCTATTTTTTCAACATGTAAAATAACTGGAAGCCCCTCAGACTGTATGAAATCTACATATCTCTTTACTGTTAAAATCGTTCCCGTCATTAATAATACCGCGCTTAAATTTTCTTTATACTTAATAGCTCGTTCAATATACTTTGGATCCTTTACCGCTGCCACCATTTTATGCTTTTCTAACCTTTCTTGCAAAACTTGCCCTACGACGTATTTTTCCATAGACAAATTCCTCTCTTTGAAACATCTTCTGTTGAACGATGTTACATGTCTTTATTTCAATGTCATTGTAAAGCCTAGCTGATAAAAAGGAAAGATACGGCCAATGATAAACAATTCCCATTCCCACTAAAGAGAAGTCCAATTTCCTTTATATGCTCTTTGGAGATTGGACTTTACCTAATTGCTAACGCTGAAAGTCCTTCTTGAATAGGAACTCATCTACTTATGGGTAGGACTCTCCGTAACATGTATAAGTGCGTTTTTTCTAATCAGATTTATACTATAATCTATGGATGTGATTGTAATGAATTTAGGGATTGGCTTTTTACCCAAAAAGTATTATGAAAATGAACCTTCAACTGGGGGCTATCAATTTTTTATAAATGAAGGCATTCAATATGCCATTAATATTGGCGAGATGTATTATCCAGACTATACAGACGAACAACTTGCTCTATTTACAGAAAGCTTAGCCCCATTTCCACTTTATTATTTATTCAAGCAGAGTAATAAAGAAATTATTGAAGAGATTCTACAAGAATTACATGATGCACAGCTACCATTTGAAGTATTTTATCAATCAAAAAAGAGCACTTATTTAATGATTACTATCATAAATCATCAAGAACTAATGCGTCTAATTCCTATCATGATTTGGCAGCATAATTATAGTATGAGCTCTATTTGGTCAAATCGAAAAGACATGTTTATGATAGAAAGCAAAATTTGGGACGCGAAACGTACAGATGGGATAAATGCTTCGATAGAGGAGACCATTTGCATTCATTTTAACGAACCAACAACCGCTTTTTTATTTAGTGATGACTTCAAAGGTACAGATATTTTTTCAAACGAAAATCGCTTTTCAACATTAGAAAATGTACAAAAGTTACTACCCTCATTTATTAAAACTGACATTATTGAATTTGTATAAATGAAAACCACCAAAAACGCTGACACTTCAACGTTTTTGGTGGTTCTTTTTTAAAACCGTACTTACTTATGATAAGGTTCACCCTTCATAATTCTAAAACTTCTATAAATCTGTTCCACCAAAACAAGCTTCATTAGCTGATGCGGTAATGTCATTTTTCCAAAGGATTGTTTCTCATCAGCACGTTTCAACACATCATCGTGTAAGCCAAGGGAGCCACCGATGACGAATGCGATTTTATTTTTGCCGTAGGTCATGAGGGATTCAAGATCTGCCGCCATTTGTTCAGAGGTTTTCATTTTGCCATTAATGGCTAAGGCGATAACGTATGTATCTGGGTTGATTTTAGATAGAATACGTTCACCCTCTTTTTTCTTTACAATTTCCATCTCTGCTTCGCTTAGCTGCTCGGGCGCTTTTTCATCTGGTACTTCAATTATATCCATCTTTGCGTAGCCACCGAGGCGTTTTACGTATTCATCTATTCCCATTTTTAAATACTTTTCTTTTAGTTTTCCGACTGATACAATCGTTATATTCACACGTTATCCACCTTTACATTTCATTTACAAACAAATTATCCACAAAAGTTATCAACATATCCACAAGTGATTCCTATATCTTGTGTAAAGTTATTTACTTGATACAAGATATTCTGCAGGTCGTTCACAGTAGCTACATTTTGTGGATAACTTTTCACCCTCTTCGATTTTATCCATAATTGGGAACTCTTTTTGCTCAGCCACAAACATGTCTAAAGCGTGTTCTATATGGTTTTCACAGCTGTATTTTTCCATTTTTGCACCTCTTCTTATTTTCCGAAATTTCCACAAACTTATTCACAATTCAGTCTATGTTATCCACAATCCATTGTAACAAAGGTCAGGCGAGTATGGAAGAATAGGCTTTCTATCGCCACTCGCACTGTATATGTTATTATTCACAATTTTCTAGTTATCCACAATATTTTCTAAATCATTCAGTGAGCATTGCGGCTAGGTGAATTCTAACTTAGAGGAGGTTACTCGTTCTCACTACTCACCAAGCTTGAGCAAAACAGAGTTATAGCATTGTTGTTGTCGCTTTTGCACATAAGTTTTGCTGAAGAGCTATACTTTAATATGACACCTTACTATCATTGACTCAACAACAAAAAATCAGTGGGGACCCTATCATCCCCACTGAATTTTAATTTACAATGAATCGCTATTTGTTAATGTTAGTGATAGATCCACTAATTTACCTTGGCGGTATACTTTTATCGTTAATTTATCACCAATTTTTTTGTGGTTATATAAATGTTTGCGTAAATCGATTGCTGTTTCGATTTTTTTGCCATCCATTTCAACAATAACATCGTATTGTTTAACGCCTGCTTTTGAAGCTGGAGAGTTCGACACAACATCTGTAATAACAACACCTGTTGTTACGTCTCTTGGTAATTTTAACGTTTCTTGTTGGTAGAATGACGGAACATCCGTTAAGTCTACTAATGAAATACCCATTGTTGGACGCTTCATTTCACCATTTTTCTCTAATTCCTCGATAATTGGAATTGCTGAGTTAATCGGAATTGAGAAGCCTAAACCCTCAACAGAGGATTGCGCAATTTTCATGGAGTTAATACCGACTAATTCACCAGCAAGGTTTACAAGTGCACCACCACTATTACCAGGATTGATAGCTGCGTCTGTTTGTAATACTTCTTGCTGCCAATCTATAGTACCATCACCGTTTATGTCAACTGGTACAGAACGATCCTTACCAGAAACAACACCTGTAGTAACAGAGCCATAGAATTCTAAGCCAAGTGGATTACCAATTGCAATTACTGTTTCACCTTGTTTTAATACATCTGAGTTACCAAATGTCGCTACTGTCTTAACATCTTTAGAGCTGATTGAAATGACCGCTAAGTCTGTCCAAACATCGTGCCCAACTATTTGTGCTACTTCTTTCGTTCCATCAGGCATTGTAACTTCTAACTGCTTTGCATCTTGAATAACATGGTTATTTGTCACGATAAACGCTTTATCACCTTCAACTTTGTAAATAACACCTGAACCGCTTCCCGCAGGCTGTTCTGATGAGGATCGTGGACTCCAGAATCCGCCAGTTGACACTTCTTGAATATTTGTAATCCCTACAACTGCCCCTGAAGCCTTATCTACTGCTTTTGTAACGTCAGTTGTCACTTCTGTTGCAACCTGATTAATGGTTGTTCCATTTTCATTACTTGCGCTACTTGTTGTTGTACCTGGCATTTGATTGACCAGTCCAGGCATCATGAGCCAAACGAGTAAAGCGCCGATGATAACGCCGATAAAACCGGTAAATAAATAACCACCTTTACCTCCGCCACCGCCTTTCTTTTTATAACGCTTCTCTTGCGTTTCTCGCTCCTCTTGTTCGAGTCGCTCCTGAAGAGGTGACTTCTGTATTTCATCATTTTTTAATAAATCATTATTTTTATCATCATCTTGAAAATAGCCCATTTACCTCATCCTTTCGTTTATTAAGTATTTGCTAGTTGTTACCCTAATATTACAATTCAAACATTAAAATCAGATGAAAAATAAATAAAATGGACATAAAAATGGCTGTTCAATGCATTTTCTGTAAATGTCATTGAACAGCCTCGATATTTTATCATTAAACGGTTACTAACTTCGTCGGCTCTTCTGCATCTGTATCAAATAAATTTAAATACTCACCGACAATTATGCCGCAAGATTGCAAAGTTTGTGTAACACTCATGCGTGCAAGCTCTTTCATATTATTATCTTTACTTAAATGTGATAAATATATATTTGTTGGCTTTTCAAATACTACTTCACTCATTGCGATGGCTGCATCCTCATTTGAAACATGCCCTACATCACTTAAAATACGACGTTTTATAGACCATGGGTAACGCCCCATTTGCAGCATATTCACATCGTGGTTACTTTCAAATACAAAGGAATCAGCACCACGAATAATCCCTTTCATACGGTCACTAACATAGCCTGTATCCGTAATAACAACAAGCTTACGCCCATTTTCATGAAAGCTATAAAACATTGGATCTGCTGCATCATGTGATACCGCAAAAGATTCAACAGCCAATGAACCAAAATGCTTTACAGTATCCATTTCAAATTCAAAACGTTGCTCTAAAGGTATATCGCCAACTAGCCCGTCCATCGCCTGCCACGTTTTGGCGTTAGCATAAACAGGTACATGATATTTTCGTGCCAATACACCTATTCCTTTAATATGATCACTATGCTCATGTGTAACGAAAATGCCACTTAGCTGTTTCATATTGCGGTCGACTTTTGTAAATAGTTGCTCCATCTTTTTGCCACTAAGACCCGCATCGACAATAAATGCATGCTCGTCATTCTCTACATAAATCGAATTTCCTGTACTGCCACTTGCTAAAACACTAAATCGCATTATTCAACTCCCCAGTCTTCCTCTTCAGCCTTTTGCTTATCTCCCTGGATTTCAATAATTTTTCCATCAATAGCATCCACGAAGTACTCTTCTATTTCTCCGTCCGGTAATTCCACTTGTACTTCCCATGTTGGTATCAACACTTGCGTTTGCGTTAAATTACTAAATGTCGAGTAACCTAACTTCACATGTTTAATACGCGATTCTGATTTTAATAGCCCTTTATTATAAAGTGTCTGGAAAATTTGAAGTGGTGGTATGACCGTTTCCTGCTGCTCCATCTCTTCGATATTATCAATCATTGTCTGCTCATACATTGTCACTTCGTTTTCTAAATTCCACTGTACTTTTAATAAGGCACTATCATTATAATAGAACATTCGATTATTTTTCTTTTGGAAGAAGATTGCGACTCGTTCCTCACGATCTACCTTCCATAGTGCATATGAATCTCCATCTTTAACGTTTGTATGGACAAAATCGGTAAAGCTTGCATCATCACTTATATTTCGTAATTTCACAGGGTTAATAAAATTAACACGTATATGTGCATGTTTCTCATCAGTGAAACTTACTCGCTGATTATCATCGTTAACAATATTTTTAAAATTATGCACTTTTCCTGTAATGTAAGAAGCTGATTCATTACTATTCGGCAGTGGTCCATAAGTAATATTATCATCTTTCAAACGGGCTTCTATTGTTTTTTCACCTAGTATTTCTACGCTCTGCGCTTCATTATAGCGATTTAAATATAACCAATACAAAAAGATATTTAAGATTAAAAAAACGAATATAAAAATAGACTTTGTTCTATTCCAATCCATTTTTGACACCTCCTAATATTTCAGGCGTCAGTTTTGTCGATATACCATTACGAATAACAAACCAGCATGGCTCTAATGTCACTATTGTGGTTTGATCATAGGTTAAATAGAAACCCACAACAATATCATCTATATCTGATAAAGCAATGTGATCTAGCTTTTTAATCTTTTCAACGATTTCCGCTCCTGACGGAAGTTCCTTCATCTCTTTCTCGGATGGAATATCTTTCTCAAAAGAAAAGTATGGACGTTTGTAGCGGAACATACGATTATCTCCCCACACGGTTGTAATTCGGTTTATAGCCTGATCACTATAAATTGGTAATCCATGTAAATATAGCTGATAATCCAATTGATTATTGCTTGTACTTGTTGAGGCTAAGCGATAATCATCTGTAAAACCTCCGTGTTCATTGATAAATTCAAAGCTATCCGTAAAGAGCTTAGAAGGCTCTATTCTTACACTACTTTCTGCAGCTGGATATACATAGGTTAATGATTTCACCTTCGAATCAATCACCATCCGTGACATGCCATCGTGATATTTTTCAGTAGTTGCACTTTCATCAGTGCGCACGACATTGTTTAGATTTGTAAATACCACATTTTTAAATAATTCAGGTTTCTCTTCGATAAAATACGTATATTTTGCAGATTCAATTTTATCATTTGCAATATATAGTGAGGTAAAGCCATCACGCTCCACTTCTTTAAAAGTGTTGTATGTTTTCGCTGGCTCAATAATATTTCTTACAAATTGATTAGCATTTTCTAGACTTACACGTGAACGCATTAATAATTCATTATTGCCACTAATGAAAAAGACCTGTAAATATTTGCTACTATAATTGCTCCAATCTATAATCATACGATTGAAGGTTGTTTCAGGTAGCTCCTTATCGGCGAACTGAAAAATCGTGTTAAAGGCAGAGTAAGGAATCTCACCAGGGAAAAAGACGGTCATACAATTATTAGAACGAATCATATTGTTTACAGTGTCCGCCTTAAGATTAGTGTCCATAGGCATTAAATCTAGGATATTCCACCCATGAAACGCTTCCATAATATCTACCATTGCACCATTAGATACTGTTCCAGTAAATTCTTTATCAAAACGGTAAATAGCTTTATAAGGACGAATTACATCCTCCGGTTTTTTTTGTGGTCCGATTAAAATTTCTTTTCCTTCAGTCTGTTCAATAAATTTATAATCTGGCGTGTATGTCCAAATCATAAAGGTTAAAACAACACTTAGCACAACGAGTAGGAATAAAACAACTGATTTAACTGGTTCTATATATTTCATTCCCACTCACCTGCCTCGTCAAAATCATCTAAATTAAGTGGTAATGTGAAGAAAACCGTTGTTCCATGCCCTTCTTCACTTTCAGCCCATATTTTACCTCCATGAGCTTCAATCATTTCCCTGGCAATAGCTAGCCCTAGACCAGTGCCTCCCATAGAACGAGCTCGAGCTCGATCCACTCGATAGAAACGCTCAAAAATACGTCCTACATTTTCCTTAGGAATTCCCATACCATCATCGGAAATCATAACCTTTAGCATATCTCCTTGCGCTGTAAAGCCAAAGCGAATATTACCGCCATCAGGAGAATACTTAATAGCATTAGAAATAATATTATCGATAACTTGTGTCACCTTATCCGTATCGATTTCTACATAATAAGATGCCTCTGGGAATAAACGCTCAAACATCACTTTATCTGACTTAGACATTTCAAAACGATCGATAATACGGTTAAAGAATGAATTAAAGAGAACAATGTCTTGATTCAGTTCATAATCTGAACTATCCATTCTTGATAACTGCAATAAGTCATTTACTAAGCGGATCATACGCTCTGTCTCTGTTTGTGTGACATTCAAAAATGTTGGAGCAATATTTTCATCTTTCCATGCACCATCTGCTAACGCCTCTAAATAACTGCGCATCGTCGTTAACGGGGTCCTTAATTCATGTGACACATTTGATACAAATTCCCTGCGATCCATCTCTATTTTTTCCTGTTCCGTAATATCGTGTAGTACGGTAATTAGACCATTAATAAAGCCCGTTTCTTTTTGAATAACAGAGAAATTCGCACGTAAAATATACGGTGCGTCTGCTGTACTGAAATTTAAATTCACTGCATCATTCATGTGAATTAAATCCTCAAAACTATACTCTTGGTCAATTCCTAAAACAGATGCAATCGGTCGGCCTAATGTAATATCTCTTGAAATATGCAGCAGCTCTAGTGCGGGGTCATTAATAAGAATAATACGCCCTTTTCGATCTGTTGCAATAACGCCATCCGTCATATTACTAAGGACCGAATCGAGCTTTCGCCGTTCCGCCTCAGTAGTAGATTGCGCCTCCTGCAAGCGATTTGTTAAATGATTAAAGGTTATAGCAAGCTGCCCTATCTCATCTGTACCATAAACCCGCACTTTTCGAGAATAGTTACCTTTTGCCATCGCTTGAGCCTGCTTACGCATATCTGAAATTGGCTGTGTAATTGTTCGTGCCACTAAGATTCCTAAAAAGATAGTAATGACTAAGGACACTGCTGTACCACCAAGGAAAATACGGTTAATGTCATTCACTTGTTCAAAAACAGATTCAATATTTGCCTCAATATAGAGTACCCCTATAATTTCATCATCAGGTCCTGCACCATCTCGAATTGGCGAAGCTAACACCCACACTCGATTTCTTGTTTTATTATCCAGTTTAATGTTTTCAAATAATGTTTCTGCAGAGATAGCACGGCGTACGAGGTCATTATTCGAGCGCTGTCCAATCAAACTTTGATTGTCTATCTCAGATGTGGCGCGAATACGCTGCCTATTATCGATGACACGGATTTCTAAAATATCTCCTTTAGAAAGTTCCTTCAACCCTGTGGAAAATTCCATAACAATCGTTTTCAAGCTCTCTTCAAGAGTTGGCATACTTTCATCGCGCTCTTTTAACATTTCTTCACGAATGCTATATTGCATTAAATCGACACGTTGAAAAATGGATTGTCGGAAGTTGTCTTTTAAATTTTGCTCTAATTCACGCGCAAAATAAATTCCTATTATTTGCAAAGCAAGTAGGATTAGCAAAATATAAATTAGTACTAGCTTGACATGAATTGATTTAAAGAAGCTAACTTTCTGCATTCCTTGTTACTCCTGTTCAGGATTTCGTAAATAATAACCTACACCACGGCGTGTTACAATCCAAGCCGGATGACTAGGATTGTCCTCTATTTTTTCTCGTAAACGACGAATTGTTACATCTACTGTTCGTACATCACCGAAATAATCATAACCCCACACAGTTTGTAGTAAATGTTCACGCGTCATTACTTGACCGATATGCTTCCCTAAGTAATGTAATAGTTCAAACTCTCTGTGTGTTAGTTCAATTGCTTCATCACGTTTCAATACTAAGTAAGCATCTGGCTGAATAACAAGCGAACCTACTACAATTTCATTGGACTCTTCTTCAACCTCTTCGGCAGTAGGAGCTACTACCTGTAAGCGACGCATATTTGCCTTTACACGTGCAATAAGCTCACGTGTACTAAATGGCTTTGTCACATAATCATCTGCGCCCATTTCTAGTCCTAATACTTTATCAATCTCAGACCCTTTTGCAGTTAGCATAATGATAGGGAAATCATATTTTTTTCGTACTTCTCGACAAACTTCCATCCCATCACGCTTCGGTAACATTATATCTAAAAGCATTAAATCTGGTTGTTCTTCCTCAACCTTCTCTAGTGCCTCATCTCCATCATAAGCACAAATAACTTTGTAGCCTTCTTTTATTAAATTAAACTGTAAAATATCTGCGATTGGTTTTTCATCGTCAACAACTAAAATGGTCTTGTCCATATTTTTTCTCCCTTTCGCTTTTTATCTATTTTTAAACGATTGTATTTTTAAAGTCACTACTCTAACTCTACCATGCTTTTAACTTCTATGCATTATTCTAAATCCTAAGACATTTTACGATATTGTTATAATCCATTATCCCTCGACAAATTGCATCCGGAATTGGCCCTCGTGCTTGCACTAAGCATTCCCTTCCGAACCCGTGACATCCGCCGAAAGGCTTGTGCGAAGGAGTAGTACTAACACAGCTTCAGCACGGTGTTTTGTCTATGCGACAGCAACAGTACAAAGTTGGAGGCGGATACTCCTGTAACTATCGCTTTGCTTTCGCTACAGAAATTATATTTCGACAAATATTTCTCGGGAAATAACATAGATTTACATACGAAGTATATAAAAAGACAGCCCTATTTTGGACTGCCTTCTATTCGAATTGATTAACGCCCTACATATGATAATGGTTTTTCTAACGAATCCTTTTTCTTAACTTCAAAGTGTAGATGTGTACCTGATGGATTTCTAGTAGTGCCTATAATTCCCCTAACAGATTTTCCCTACCACCTCTTATGATAGGTGACAGCAAAGCACCTTCCACCTTTTCTATCGTAGTATTAATTACCCACTAATAGTTTTTGCACCAATATACTGTACCATAAAGAAAATACAGTTTAACTGTTTTCATCTTATTGTAATGTAAATGTATTAATTCTCTACTAATTGTTACATCATTCCTATTTTTATAGCTATTAAAAAGTATAGTTTCAGACGTAGATTTTGCTCCAGTCTTGTACTTTTCACGAGGTATCTAGACCCTCAGCCGCTCAACCTCTACTCCAAGCCTTATGACTTTTTGCTTTTTTAATATTCTGATAAAATAGAGATTAGATACATTAGTTGAATGGAGCGATTAATTTGAATGTTTTACAAACATCTGAAATAACCCCTAAAGTAAGAAAGCCTCAATGTAAAAATCCCGTTCGAAAACTTATCATTAGGACCATTATGGTGGCATTAGGTGCAGTCATTATGGCACTAGGGCTTGAGCTATTTTTAGTACCAAACCACATTATGGATGGTGGAATCGTAGGTGTTTCCATTATTACTTCTCATTTATTAAATTTACCTCTTGGTATTTTCATCTTCATTTTAAACTTACCTTTCATTTTTTTAGGCTATAAACAAATCGGTAAAACCTTTGCACTTTCCACAGGGCTCGGAATTACAGTACTCTCATTAACAACGCTTTTCTTACATAATCTAAACCCGTTTACTCAAGATACGCTATTGGCCACAGTTTTTGGTGGCATGATTTTAGGTATTGGTGTCGGCATTGTCATTCGTTATGGTGGCTCATTAGATGGGACAGAAATTTTAGCTATTTTATTTAATAGTAAAACACCGTTTTCCGTTGGTGAAATTATTATGTTCTGCAACTTACTCATCTTTGCGGTAGCGGGATTTGTGTTCACATGGGAACAAGCCATGTACTCTATCCTAGCATACTATATTGCCTATAAAATGATTGATATCGTCATTCAAGGCATGGAGGAATCAAAATCCGTTTATATCATTAGTGATGAAATTGATGAAATTGGGCAAACGATTATGGACCGACTCGGTCGAGGTGTAACCTTCCTTTATGGCGAGGGGGCTTATACAGGGAACGATAAAAAAGTTATTTTTACCATCATTACCCGATTAGAGGAATCCAAGCTTAAATCAATCGTCGCTGAAATTGATGATCATGCATTCCTAGCAATTGGTAATATTGCAGAGGTTAGAGGTGGCCGCTTCAAGAAAAGAGATATTCACTAATGATAAAAAGGACGTACCGTATATGGCACGTCCCTTTTTGATTTATATTTATTTCGCTTCCCAAACATCCACTAAAACGTTCGTTTGTTCACGTGCAGGACCAACAGAGAAAGTAGCAATTTCAATACCCGTTAATTCACTTACGCGTTCTACATAGCGACGTGCATTCTCAGGTAGCTCTTCTAATGTTTTGCAGCCTGTAACATCTTCTGACCAGCCTGGAAGCTCTTCATAAATTGGTTCACATTGTTCAATAATATGAAGATTTGCTGGATACTCAGTAATCGTTTCATCTTTATACTTATACGCTGTACAAATTTTAACTGTTTCTAAACCAGATAAAACATCGATTGAGTTAAGCGCAAGATGCGTAATACCACTTACTCGGCGTGAGTGGCGCACAACTACCGTATCAAACCAACCTACACGACGTGGGCGGCCAGTTGTTGTACCGTATTCACGACCAACTTCACGGATTTGTTGACCTACTTCATCAAATAATTCAGTTGGGAACGGTCCATCGCCAACACGAGACGTATAAGCTTTAGATACACCAATAACACTTGTCACTCGTGAAGGACCAACACCAGCACCAATCGCTACTCCACCAGCAACAGGATTTGAAGATGTTACAAATGGATACGTACCTTGATCGACATCAAGTAAAATACCTTGTGCTCCTTCAAATAACACTTTGCCGCCTTCATCTAGTACATCATTTAAGATTTTAGACGTGTCAGTTACATATTTTGCGATTTCTTGTCCATAGCCGTAGTATTCTTCGAAAATTTCTTCAAATGTTACGCCTTCAACTTCGTAAAATTTCTCAAATAACTTATTTTTAATTGCTAAATTTTGACGTAGTTTTTCTTCAAATACATCCTTGTCTAGTAAATCAGCCATACGGATACCAATACGTGCTACTTTATCTTGATAGCATGGTCCAATCCCTTTACAAGTCGTACCAATTTTTTTATCGCCACGGCTTTCCTCATCCGCGATATCTTGCTTAATATGATATGGCAAAATAACATGCGCACGATTAGAAATTCGTAAATTATCTGTATCAATGCCACGCTCTTGTAAGCCTCTAAGCTCAGTAACCAATGACTTTGGATTAACAACCAAACCATTTCCGATTACTGAAGTTTTCTCTTTATAGAAAATACCTGATGGAATTAAATGTAACTTATAAGTTTCACCATCAAATTTAATTGTATGTCCTGCATTATCGCCACCTGCAAAACGAGCGATTGCATCAGCTTTTTGTGAAAGGAAATCCGTAATTTTACCTTTTCCTTCGTCTCCCCACTGTGTTCCTACAACTACAACTGATGTCATAGTCAGCACCTCCGTTAGATACCATTTGTATCTCAATTTTTAAGCCGTTAATTATTGTATCAATGATAGAAACGCCTAGTCAACAAAAATACTTAAAAACACGAACATAAAATCAAAAAATATGATTCAACGTTCGTGTTTAATAACAGAATGGTATGAATATTATCGAACATTCAGATTAATTCCGTCTTGGTGTAATGTCCAACGTTGAGTTCCTCTAAAAGAAGGAAATTTTTCTTATGAATGAAGATAAATATTACTCACGTGGAGGTGGTGGTGGCATTTGCGACCAATCCACATTAATGAATTTATTGAATTCTTTTTTAAAAGCAAGTGTAACTGTACCCGTTGGACCGTTACGCTGTTTAGCAATAATAATTTCAATCATATTTTTACTCTCGGACTCTTTATCGTAATAATCATCACGATATAAGAAGGCAACAATATCGGCATCTTGCTCAATACTTCCCGATTCACGTAAGTCACTCATCATAGGTCGCTTATCTTGACGTTGCTCAACGCCACGAGATAACTGTGATAATGCAATGACCGGCACCTTTAACTCACGCGCTAAACCTTTTAAAGAACGTGAAATCTCAGATACCTCTTGCTGACGGTTCTCACCTGGCTTACCACTACCTTGAATAAGCTGTAAATAATCGATCAAAATCATACCGAGGCCATGCTCCTGTGCTAAACGTCGACATTTTGCTCGAATTTCATTGATACGTACACCTGGTGTATCATCAATAAAAATTCCGGAATTCGATAAACTTCCCATTGCCATAGTTAGTTTACCCCAATCTTCCGTTGTTAAAGCACCTGTACGTAAAACTTGTGCATCTATATTTCCCTCCGCACAAAGCATACGCATAACTAGCTGCTCAGCACCCATCTCTAGCGAGAAGATCGCAACGTTTTCACGTGCTTGAACGGCAACACTTTGCGCAACATTCAATGCAAAGGCTGTTTTCCCTACAGAAGGACGTGCCGCTACAATAATTAAATCGTTACGCTGGAAGCCAGCCGTTATATTGTCTAAATCACGGAAGCCTGTCGGGATACCTGTAACATCACCTTTTTGTGATTGAAGCTTTTCGATATTATCAAAGGTTTCCACCAATACGTCTTTAACATGCTTAAAGTCTCCCGCATTTTTACGATTGGCTACCTCCATCATTTTCTTCTCTGCTTCACCTAGTAATGCCTCTACCTCATCCTCACGAGTATAGCCATCTTCTACTATTTTAGTAGCTACACGAATTAAACGACGTAATAGTGCCTTTTCTTCGACAATTTTCGCATAGTGTGCGACGTTAGCAGCTGTAGGCACAGCATTGGCGAGCTCTAGTAAATAAGATAGCCCGCCAACATCCTCAATTTCCTTTTTAGCTGATAATTCTTCCGTAACTGTTACAACATCTATCGCTTTTCCTTGATCACTTAAACGTAGCATCGTTTCAAAAATTGTCTTATGTGCATTATGATAAAAATCATCTGCTAGTAAAATTTCAGATGCCGTGATTAACGATTGGGGATCGAGGAAAATTGCACCGATAACCGATTGCTCCGCTTCCCGGTTATGCGGTGGGACGCGGTCCATCATCGGTTCGTTCATGGTTCGTCGCCCCTTACTCTTCCGTTACATGAACTTTTAATGTTGCAGATACTTCATGATGTAGTTTTACAGGTACATTTGTAAAGCCTAGCGCACGAATTCCATCACTTAAAGTCATTTTACGTTTATCAATTTTTATACCATGCTTTTTTTGAAGCGCATCAGCAATTTGCTTTGTAGATACTGAACCAAATAGGCGACCACCTTCACCTGATTTTGCTTTTAATTCTACTGTTAAAGCTTCTAATTTTTCTTGTAACGCTTTCGCTTCTGCTAATTCTGCAGCGGCGTTTTTAGCTTCTAATTTCTTTTGACCATCTAATTGACTTAATGCTTGTGCATTTGCTTCAGCAGCATAGCCATTTTTAATCAAGAAATTTTGTGCATAGCCGTCCGCTACATTTTTTATTTCCCCTTTTTTCCCTTTTCCTTTAACATCTTTTAAAAATACTACTTTCATGATTCAGAACTCCCTTCGAGTACCTCATTTATGGCCTCTTCTAAATATTTTCTTACTCCATCAATGGAATTTGCTTCGACTTGGCAAGCTGCATTCGTTAAATGCCCACCGCCGCCTAACTTTTCCATAACAAGCTGCACGTTTACTTCGCCAAGCGATCTTGCACTTATGCCGATTTTGCCATCTGAACGATGTGCAATAACAAAGGAAGCACCAACATCCTTCATTGTTAGTAAAATGTCTGCTGTTTGCGCAATTAGTACAGAATCATACACTTTCGCTTCCTCACCTACAGCAATAGCAATACCCGGCTTCACGAACTTAACCGTTTGCACTATTTTAGAACGCTCAATATACGTATCGACATCTTCTTTTAATAATCGCTGTACTAGCACTGTATCGGCACCATTTGTCCGTAAATAAGAAGCCGCTTCAAACGTACGGGCTCCTGTGCGCAGTGTAAAACTTTTCGTATCGACTATAATTCCTGCCAGCAATGCGGTAGCCTCTAGCATATTAATCTTCGCACGTTTTGGTTGGTACTCAAGTAACTCTGTTATAAGCTCAGCTGTGGACGATGCATATGGCTCCATATAAACAAGCGTTGGATTTTCTATAAAATCCTCACTGCGACGATGGTGATCAATCACCACAACTTTTTCTGCCAGCTTCAATAGCTGTGAATCGATGACTAAATCTGGTTTATGCGTATCGACTATAACGAGCAAAGATTTTTCTGTCATTCTTGCCGCAGCTTCCTCTGGCGTTAGGAAATTTTCATAGAAATCCGATTTACTCTCTATTTCATTCATTAAACGTGTTACACTTCCGTTTAATTCCTCGAAATTCACGATTACATAGCCCTTCACATCATTCATCTGTGCCATTTTACGTACACCAACAGAGGCACCAATAGAGTCCATATCAGGGTTTTTATGTCCCATAACAAATACTTGGTCACTATCCTGAATTAAATCACGTAGTGCATGGGAAATAACACGTGCTCTAACGCGTGTACGTTTCTCAACAGGGTTCGTTTTCCCACCATAGAATTTCAGTTTTCCTGTAGGTTGCTTGATGGCAACCTGATCACCACCACGACCTAAAACAAGATCTAGACTTGATTGTGCTAGTTCACCAAGCTCTACTAATGAAGATGATCCTGCGCCAACACCAATACTTAATGTTAATGACATATTTTTTTGCGCTGTTTTTTCTCGAATTGTATCTAAAATGGCAAATTTTTTCTTCTCAAGCTCCATTAAAATGGATTCGTTTAATACAGCTAAAAAACGATCGGATGATATTCGTTTGACAAATATCCCTTGTTCAGCCGCCCAATCATTAACAATTGATGTCACCATCGTATTCGTTAAACTACGTGGCTGGTCATCCATTGCTTGCGTAATTTCGTCATAATTATCAACAAATAAAATGGCGATAACTGTACGATCTGCATAGTATTGTTTTTCAATAGCTATCTGCTCCGTTATGTCAAAGAAATAGAGTAAATTCTCTTCTTTTTTATAATAAACTCGATATTTACGATCATGGAGCGTAATCGTATCTTCGTTTGTCTCTTCGCTTTTCATTAGCACGTAGATGTCGTCAGATATATTAACGATTCCTTCACCTACTAAATTCTCCATATTTAAAACGCCTTGCATATATGGATTCGACCATTCTATTTCATATTGATCATTGACAAGTAAAATCCCAATTGGCATTTCAAGCAATGCCTCTTCCCCTACTTTTTTCATGCGGAAAGAAATGGATTCAATATGCCTTTCTGTTTCATCAAAGGTAATCTTTTCTACCTTCCACGTATAGACCATTAATAGTACAAAACCTATTCCATAACCGACACCTATCCCGATATTCCAAATACATAGAAGCACGAACGTCACAATGCCAAAAATGGAAAGAACAAAAAGCGGATAGCGGATTGGTCGTTTTCTAAAAGTCCCCATTACATCAGCCCCTTATTCTTTAGTTTTTCCCTTCACAAGTGAACGTACGTCGAAACCTAAATCTACGATGCCTAGCAATATCATAAAGGATGATAGTGGTAAGGCTAACAAAGTAGCTATCCATTTTACAGCATTCGGCATTCCCTTTTTAGAAATAAGATAATGTATAAAGGAAATCCCCTGCAGGATTAATAACATCCATAAAACATAAGAAACATTTAAAACAATAATATCTAATGTAGATCCAGCTTCTGGACGCATAAATAAGTTAATGCATAAAACAATCATGTAATACCATAAAATAGATCGTGGTAGACGCATATGTTGGAACGGTGGAAATTTCGGTACGTCTAAACCAAGACGTTTTAATACAGGTAAATTGAATGTCATGACAATAAATGCTGTCATAAATGCAGAGAGTGTTACTATTGCAGGTATTGTCAGTTCAACTGTTTTTAACAGAGCCTCAATTAGCTCTGGCTGAAACGCTTCTTGACCTGTCATAGTTTTTGTCAGTTCATTTGATTGCTCATAACTTTCACGGAACAACTCCATGCTTATGTTAATCATATTGATACCAGTAAATTGAACATAGGCTACATAGACAATTGTCATTGACAGAAGAACAGCAACCCCAGATGACATGAATAGGTAAAGTTTGCTCTTCTTTTGATTAATTGCATTTCCTATTACGACACCAAGTAATGCCAATACAAAGGCAAATGGTAACATAATTAAGCCAGTTGTTAGAGTGGTTAAAATACAGCCTACTACTGCTACAAATACTGATGATGAACGCTTATAATTTGCGCTATACCAAGCAATCGGTAATGGGGCAAATATTAGACTTACTATACGAATGAATGGTACATATGCAGAAATAAGCATAAGAAGCGTAAAGATTGCGACCATCATTGAGCCATGTAAAAGCGCCTTTGTTTGATTATTCGGCATTGAAAACCTTCCTTTTTTCAGTCAATCTTACTGACCTTTATTGTACCATTTTTTTAGGTTATTGAACAAAAAACGCTAAGAACAACTGAATGCTTTGCCATTAATTTTGTAGAACCAATGACTAAAGCGTGAAATACATAGCTATATAGGGAGATTTTTTACCGAAAAGGCATAACAAATTCATTATTTATGTTTTTATATATATTGTTGAAATTTTTCAACGATGCATACGACCGTTACTACTGCATGAAAAAAGGCCTTTAATCGAAATGATTATAAGCCGTTTGTTTTTAAAAATGTTACTTAGTCGATTGTTTCTCAATCTCTAAAATTTCATCTTTTCTTTATTCATGTCTGTTAAGAGTGTAATAAATTCTTATGATAATAGCAAATGGTAATATATAGAGCAATTACTGAGGTAAAGATCATTACTATAGTATTGCGATGACAAGCTCAGCAACTCCAGTTTTATAAATAAAAAAGCACAACTAAAGTTAATTAAACCTCGTTGTGCCTTTATTATCTTATTTGTCTTCTGCTACGAATGGAAGTAATCCCATGATACGAGAAACTTTGATAGCTGAAGTTAATTTACGTTGGTACTTAGCGCTAGTGCCAGTTACGCGACGTGGTAAAATTTTACCGCGCTCAGAGATGAATTTTTTAAGTAAATCCACATCTTTATAGTCGATATGCGTAATGTTATTAGCAGTGAAGTAGCAAACTTTACGGCGTTTGCGGCCTCCGCGACGTGGTGCCATAGTATGTCTCCTCCTTATCATTTTTTATTTTAGAAGTATTAGAACGGTAAGTCATCCTCAGATACTTCTATCGGTCCTTTGCTATTAGCAAATGGATCCTCATCTACACGTGTATAATTCGGCTGATTCATAGGTGGTTGATTTTGCTGATAAGCATCGCCGCCAAATGAACCCTGCCCTGGCATAGCACCACCAAACTGTTGCTGTGGTTGTCCACCGCCATATGACGGTTGATTATTACCGTAAGTATTCTGCCCACCATATTGAGGAGCAGGAGCACCGCTAGTATTACGAGGCTCTAAAAACTGTACGCTATCAGCCACTACATCTGTTGTGTATACTCGTTTACCATCTTGTCCTTCATAGCTGCCTGTTTGAATGCGACCTTCTACTCCAATCAAACTTCCTTTTCGCATGAAGTTCGCTAAGTTTTCAGCCTGTTTGCGCCAAGCAACACAGCTAATGAAATCAGCTTCGCGTTCACCTTGTTGGTTTGAGAATGTTCGATTCACAGCAACTGTAAATCTTGTAGACGCAACACCATTAGGCGTATAGCGTAGCTCAGGATCTTTTGTTAGTCTTCCAACTAATACGACACGGTTTATCATCAGAAATGCAACCTCCTTTTCAGCATTTTGTTAAATGATTATGCTTCTTGGCGAACCGCAATGTGACGAATGATATCTTCGCTAATGTTAGCAAGACGTGTGTATTCGTTAATTGCTTCTGAAGTAGCGTTTACTTTCACGATTTGGTAGAAACCTTCGCGGAAGTCTTGAATTTCATAAGCTAAGCGGCGTTTGCCCCACTCTTTTGATTCGATGACTTCTGCACCGTTAGAAGTTAAGATTTCGTTGAAACGTTCAACTAAAGCTTTCTTCGCTTCGTCTTCAATGTTCGGACGTACGATGTACATTAATTCGTATTTTCTCATCTGTTTACACCTCCTTATGGACTTAGGCTCTCCTGTATACAGGGAGCAAGGAGCAAGTAATAATTATTACTCACATCAATGAATTGTAACATATAGATACATGTCTTTCAAGTCGCAACCAAACAATTCTTTCTATATAATGAACTTAATTCATGAATGAGAGGAGGATCTTCATGCTACCAGATAAAGAACCTATTGTAATAGAGTTGGATATAAAAAAACTAATGATGGATAATATTGTTGTCACAAGTGGTCTCGTCATATTATTTGTAGCTATTCAAGCTATTTGCTTTAAAGATTTTGATTTTTCATTTTGGAATATGATACTTGGATCTATCCTTTTTGTTATTCTGTATATTATTTTCATTGTCTTACATGAAGCCTTTCATTTAATTGGCTTTATGGTCTTTGGAGGCGTACCCTTTAAATCGTTAAAATATGGCCTGAATTTAGAGCTTGGCATAGCGTACGCAACAACTGAACAACCGTTACCGAATCATGCAATGAAAAAAGCTTTATTACTTCCATTTTGGACAACTGGCGTTCTCCCGACAATTGCTGGTTTCTACTTTAACAGTACTGTTTTAGTATTAGTAGGTGCTTTTTTAATCGCTGGAGCAGTTGGTGATTTTTCCATGTATACAGCATTACGTAAATACCCAAGAAATGCGTTCATACAAGATGATCCTCATTTACCTAAGCTTTATGTATATTTGCCCGAGGAAAAGAAATAACTTTGCTTACAGTCACGTTACAAATAGAATCTGCTTGTCCCCAAGCAGGTTCTATTTGTATTTATGGCGTTAAAAAACTATGCTGTGCTGCTGTATATAAATTTCTCCAAATACGATTAATGGAAGATGTCTCCGTAATTGCATCCATGCCAAGTCTACGTATTAAGCAATTGGCAATGTCTACACAAGCCGCTGCAGTATCTTTACTTATTCGTGAAAATTGTTGGAGTTGCTCTTCAGTAAACTTATGACCTTCTTTATGTTTTTGCCAGTATTCGTTCAACAGTAAATAATATCGCTCTTCAAGCTGTCTAAAGTTCTTCTGTTGCTGCATCAATAAAAATTGTATTGCACCCATACGATCGGTACGGCTTGGATCATGCTTTCTTTGCTTTACTAAAATAGACGACTCTTCTAAGAAATTTTCTGTTATCCCAAGACAAACACTTAGAAATGAGGCTTCTGCAAATGCTCCAAACGGAAAACTATGTACCGTACTTCCATAATTGTTTTTAATTATACCCAATTGGAATGTTTCCTCTTGTGGTACCCAAACATTTTGCACACGGATCGTATGACTAGCTGTCGCTTTTAAGCCCATTGCTCGCCAATCATTAAGAATCTCTACTTGATCATGATTTACTGAGCAACTAATTATTTCATCTATTCTATTTCCTTCATCCTCGACAACACAATTCATCGTAAAAGTTGTAGCATAATTTGAGCCACTACAATACTTCCATTGACCAGAAATACGATAGCCCCCATCGATTTTTTCTGCTACGCCAGTAGGATAGCCACTGCCTGCTATGACTGCATTTCTTGGTGAAAACATTTTTTCAACAACCTCTTTGTTCAATGTTGGAATAAACACGTTACCCCCTGTTCCTATTGTGACAAGCCAGCCAAAGTTACCATCAAGTGCAGACATCTGCTGAAATACTTTAATGCCCTCTAGTAGATCTAAATCTTTACCGCCTAATTCCTTTGCGGTAAATAGCTTAAACAATTGATGCTCATAAATAAGCTCTAATATGTCTTCTGGTAATTTACCTAACTCCTCTATTTCTAAACCACGATCTTTTATTTGTAATATGTTCATACTACCCTCCTAATTGAAAATTCAGATAAAATTATATACAAAAAAAGACAATCTTTCGAAAGATTGCCCACTGTTTGTTTTTTATACATTGAAACGGAATAACATAATATCGCCGTCTTGTACAACATACTCTTTACCTTCAAGACGTACTTTCCCAGCTTCTTTAGCAGCGGGTTGAGAACCAGCTTCTACTAAATCTTCGAAAGCAACTGTTTCTGCACGAATAAATCCACGTTCAAAGTCTGTATGAATGATTCCTGCACATTGTGGTGCCTTCATACCTTTACGGAACGTCCATGCACGTACCTCTTGTACCCCTGCAGTGAAATAAGTTGCTAGCCCTAGTAAATCATATGAAGTACGGATTAACTGGTCTAAACCAGATTCTTTAATGCCTAGTTCTTCTAAGAACATTGATTTTTCTTCATCATCAAGCTCAGAAATTTCTTCCTCAATTTTTGCACAAATTGTGATAACTTGAGCTCCTTCTTCAGCTGCATACTCACGTACCTTTTGTACATATTCGTTATTATCTGCATCAGCTACTTCATCTTCTGCAACGTTTGCCACATAAAGCATAGGTTTAATTGTTAACAGATGAAGTCCTTTAATAACCTTTAGCTCATCTTCTGAAAGCTCTGCAGCGCGAGCTGGTCGACCGTTTTCTAATTGTTCTTTAACTTTCACAAGAATTGGTTCTTCGATCATGGCTTCTTTGTCTTTTTGCTTCGCCATTTTGCTAACACGTTGTAATCGCTTATCAACAGATTCTAAATCAGCAAGTGCAAGCTCTAAATTAATGACTTCAATATCGTCAATCGGATCTACTCCACCTGATACGTGCGTAATATTTTCATCAACAAAACAACGTACAACTTGGCAAATTGCATCTACTTCACGAATATGAGCAAGGAATTTGTTCCCTAATCCTTCACCCTTTGAAGCGCCTTTTACGATCCCAGCAATATCTGTAAACTCAAATGCTGTTGGGACTGTTTTTTTAGGTGTTACTAATTCTGTTAATTTATCTAAACGTGCATCTGGTACTTCAACAATACCGACGTTCGGATCGATTGTTGCGAATGGATAGTTTGCAGCCAATGCGCCCGCCTTTGTAATTGCGTTAAATAATGTTGATTTTCCAACGTTAGGTAAACCAACGATTCCAGCTGTTAATGCCATGTATGGACACAACCTTTCTATGATCTGTTCAAATTTGCTCTTAATAACGGATACTGTGAGGTTACAGAAATCCTCACTGATTCATCACTGTATAACCCTATCTATTATATTGATTCACTTCTAAAAAGTCTAATACACATCCATTTCGGGTTGGCATAATTGCGTCCGGAATTTGAATTGTACCCGTACAATTTATTCCTTTCAAAACCCATGGCATCCGCCGGAGGCTTTATCTTCAATTAGTGGGTTCAGAACACCTACTGATTGAAGATAAAAACTAGTCCTCGCTAGCCGAAATGATAACCTTTTTCATTTTTTTCTCAAATTCACGGCGCGGAATCATGACACTATGCTGACAGCCTTCACATTTAATGCGTACATCCGCCCCCATCCGAATAATTTTCCATTCATTTGTACCGCATGGGTGCTGCTTTTTCATTTCAACAATATCGTTTAAACCAAATTTCTTTGCTTCCATATTACTCACTTCTCCCCTCTTCATTAACACCATAGAACATCATTTTTGGTTGAGCCATTGGTATATTATTTTCTTCAAAGAGTTTTGTAACATCACGGCGAATCGTACGAGCCACTCCATGTTGTTGCTGTGGTAATGTTTCTGCGGCTATACGAATCGTTACCTCTGTCCCCTTAACATTTTGTACACCTAAAAAGACAGGTACTGCTACAAGTTCCTTATGAAGGTCAGGTAAAGTATTTAAATACTTTTTAATAATAGATTCAGCTTTTTCGAAATTGGCATCGGTCGTCATTTGTAAATCTATATAAATTTTAGAGTTGTTAACAGAGTAATTGACAACCTCACCTATCGAACCGTTCGGAATAATAAACTGCTCTCCTGTAGAACCATTAATCTTTGTTGTACGTAAACCGATTTCTACAACAGTTCCTTCAGCAGCATTTATTTTTATATAATCGCCAACACCAAATTGGTCTTCAAAAATAATAAAGAATCCAGTAATGACATCTTTCACTAAACTTTGCGCACCAAAACCAATTGCTAAGCCGACAATCCCTGCTCCAGCTAATAATCCCGCTATCTTAATCTCTAAGATCGAGAGAATAGCTACGATTGCCGAAAAATAAACGGCATAGGAAATGACACTTTGTAATAATCTTGAAATTGTTGTTTGTCGACGTTCTGAGTGATTTAATGGTGAACTCATACGCATTAAAAACACTTTTTTAATAAATTTTTTACCTAATCGTACAGCTAGCCACGACGCTAATAAAATAACCGTTATCTTAATTGAAGCCGTTATTATAGTTTCCCAAAGCTTCTCTGACATCAGCTTATCCCAAAAGTTCTTATATAGCTTTTCACTAAACCAATCCATTATTACCACCTCTTGAATAACTTGCTAAAAATTTGCGTATACTGCATAAAAATCGAGCACTTCTTACAAATAAAAAGGAAAGTGAGTTTTTTTATGAATACTATACCAAAATTATTACTTCCTTATTCTCTTCATCATGAAAGTAAAAATATCGTTTGGCAGTTGAGTACATTATTTTTAGAACATATACCCTTTCATCATGAACGCCTTATTTTCTGTTGTATTGGAAGTGACCGTTGTACAGGTGATACACTTGGACCATTAACAGGTAGCTTTCTAAAAAAGTCTGTTAGTTTTCCATATGAAATTGTAGGCTCTTTAGACAATCCTTTGCATGCTCTTAATTTAGACACTACTATGCAACAGCTACACAATCATACTATAAAACCATTCATTATTGCGATTGATGCATGTCTTGGAAGTGAACAAAACGTTGGACATATTTCTGTACAGAATGGACCTATTTTTCCGGGGAAAGCTGTCAAAAAACAATTACCTCCTATCGGCGATATTTCCATTAAAGGAATAGTCAATGTTGGAGGCTTTATGGAAATGCTTGTTTTACAAAATACAAGACTTCATATTTCTTATGCAATGGCGGAAAAACTTTCAAGAGCTCTATTGCTCGCTACACATCGTTACTCACTAAAAAATATAGAAGATAGCAACCACAATACCAACAATGATGAGACCTGGCAACAAGTTAGCAGCCTTGATCTTAGTTAAGCCTGCTATATTTAAACCAATGGCAAAAATCATAACACCACCTACAGCAGTCATTTCTTGAATAAACATTTGTAGTGCAGCATCTGGTATAAAAGAGCTAATAACACCTGCAAAAAGTGCAATTAATCCTTGATAAACGAATACAGGTACTGCAGATAATAGCACGCCAATACCTAATGTAGATGTTAAGATTATCGATATAAATCCATCGATTAATCCTTTCGTAATAAGTATATTATGATCGTTACGCAGACCACTATCGAGTGCACCAATGACGCCCATAGAGCCAACTACAAATATTAAAGATGCCGTTACAAAACCTTCTGCTATGCCAATTTGATTATTATCAGTTCGATTTTTACTAAATAAAGATTCTACCCATTTCCCAAGTCTATTCATTTGCTTATCTAAATCTAACCACTCACCAATTACTGTACCTACCACTAAACTAATCATTAAAATAATAAAATTCTCACTTTCAAAGCCCATTTTAATCCCTAAAAGTGCAACTGCTAATCCAATAATCGATAATACAGTAGATTTCATCGATTCAGGAATATTTTTAAAAATACGTCCTACTATTGCACCTATCATAATAAGCAAAGCGTTAATTAATGCCCCTAGTAATACCACGTCCCAACCTTCCTTCTCTCTAGAAAAATAGAGAGCGCCTTGTAGTTCGGCGCTCTGATCACGTTATTGATATATCTCTTATTCTTCTTCCTGTAAATTTAATATTTCTAAAATACGTTCTAAATCATCTTCAGAGTAAAATTCAATTTCAATTTTCCCTTTATTATTAGATTTTCTAATTTGTACATTTGTTCCAAAGTAATCACGTAACTGTGATTCCTTTGCTGCCACGAATATATCTTTTTTCTTTTGTTGAGTTGTTTCACGTGAAACTTCTTCATTCAAATTGTGTACTAACATTTCAACTTGCCGTACGTTTAAACCTTGTTTGATGACCTTATTTGCCACTTCAGATATTCTTCTTTTATTTTTCAATCCAAGTAATGCTCGTCCTTGCCCCATCGATAATGTTCCATCATTCATAAACTCACGAACATCCTCTGGTAATGCAAGTAAACGAACATGATTGGCAATATGCGGTCTACTTTTCCCTAATCTTTTGGATAGCTCCTCTTGCGTTAAATGTAAGCTTTCCATTAAGCTTTGATAGGCCTCAGCCTCTTCAATAACTGTCAAATCTTCACGCTGTAGATTTTCTAAAATAGCTAGTTCCATCATTTGCGCATCTGATAGCTCTTTTATAATAGCTGGAATAACCTCTAAACCTGCTAATTGAGTCGCTCTATATCGGCGTTCTCCGGCAACGATTTCATATTTACGTCCTTTTTTACGTACAGCAATTGGCTGTAAAATACCATGTTCCTGTATAGAGTCAGCTAATTCTTGTAAAGTTTCTTCATCAAAAATTTTACGGGGCTGAAATGGGTTTGCGATAATAAGCTCTAATTGTATTTCTTCCACTTGCCCACTTTGTTCTATAGACTCTCCAGGAAATAATGCACCTATGCCTCTTCCTAGACCTTTAGCCATTTTTAATCACTTCCCTCGCCATCTCTAAATACACTTCTGCACCTCTTGATTTTGCATCATAAATGATAATCGGCTGCCCATGACTTGGAGCCTCACTTAATCGCACATTACGAGGAATAATTGTTTTGTATACTTTATCTTGGAAATACTTTTTCACTTCATCAATTACTTGTAAGCCTAGGTTTGTTCGTGCATCAAGCATCGTTAACAATACACCATCAATGTATAATTGCTGATTTAAATGTTTTTGCACTAAACGAACAGTTGATAACAACTGACTTAACCCCTCTAATGCGTAATATTCGCATTGTACGGGAATAATAAGCGCATCCGAAGCAGTTAAAGCATTAATTGTTAGTAGCCCTAACGAAGGCGGACAATCAATAATAATATAATCATAGTCTTCTTTAACATCTTGAAGTGCGTGCTTTAAACGTACTTCTCTGGAAATTGTCGATACTAATTCAATTTCTGCTCCTGCTAGTGAAATGGTTGCTGGAACGATTGCTAAGTTTTCGACATTTGTTTGTTGAATGACATTTTCAACGTTTTCATCATCAATTAATACATCATAAATACAGCCTTGAATTTCTCCTTTATTTACACCAAGTCCACTTGTTGTATTGCCTTGTGGATCAGTATCGATTAAGAGCACTTTCTTCCCTAAGTGTGCTAGACAAGCGCTCAAATTGACCGATGTCGTTGTTTTTCCTACGCCACCCTTTTGATTGGCGATTGCTATAATTCTACCCATTTAAAAGCACCTGCTTTCATTTATCAAAGGTTCACTTTGATAAATCATTTGTAAAATCACTGATCAATTATGCCTCGGCATAATTGTGTCCGGATTCGGCTTTGTGCTTGCACAAAGCACTCCTTTCCGAATCCGTGACATCCGCCGGAGACTTTAACTTCTTTCAGCGGATGTTTAGGCACCCGCTGAAAAGTAACTTAAACCCGCTTTATCTTACCGCTTATAGAGGTGAGAGACTTCTGCTGAAAGAAGTTAAAACCTCTATCTTACTTTCATTCTATCAAAAAAACAGAAAATAGTTGTATAAAATATTAAGAATATATGCAAAAAAGGAGACATCTCCCAGAATTATTACTGAGATGCCTCCTCCGTACAGAACTATAAAAGTAGCTCATCATTATATCGCGGGGTTGATTTTCGTTCCAATTGGACACTTTCTTGGTGGCGTTTATCCTCCACTCCAATCACTTATAGAAATATCATCCGCAACTTTGATGATGCTTTAAAAGCCATTTCTTTATTTTTCCAATATAACTTTAATCACTACTTAAGACTTTTTCTTTTTAGGTATTTTCACTGTAATTTGATAATATTCCTCTGTGTCTTCTTCTTCAGTCTTAACTGTTATACCGCTCTTTGTTACCATAGATAACGATTGTTTAATCGTATTTAAAGCAATGCGTACGTCTTTACTAATGGCCTTACGTTTCGGCTTTACTTTCTTTGGCTCCGCTTCTTCTTGAGCTACTGCCTCCGGATGTAGTAAAGCATAAATCTGTTCTTCTAATTGGCGAACATTCCAATCATTTTCAATCGTTTGTTGTAAAACTTCTAGCTGTAATGACCGATCTTTAATTGCAATTAATGCACGTGCATGTCGTTCAGAGATTTCACGCTTCATAATAGCTTGCTGCACTTCTTCAGGAAGCTTTAGTAAACGTAATTTATTGGCTACCGTGGATTGTCCTTTTCCAAGTCGTTGGGCCAGAGCTTCTTGTGTCAGCTCATGAAGCTCTAATAATTTTTGATAGGCAACAGCTTCTTCAATTGCTGTTAATTCCTCACGCTGTAGGTTCTCTATTAACGCGATAGAGGCTGTTTCCTTATCAGTTAAATTTCTTATAATTGCCGGAACTTCTGTCCATTGTAGCTTTTTCATTGCTCGATAGCGACGCTCACCAGCAATGATTTCATATTGATTTTCCGCTGTCTTACGTACAACAATTGGCTGAATTACACCATGCGTATGAATGGTTCTTGATAATTCTTCAATTTTTTCATCATCAAAAATAGTACGTGGCTGAAAACGGTTAGGTACAATTTGATCAATAGGCAGCTTTATAACTTCTTCTGCTGCATGAACCGTCTCTGCTTGTTCTACTTCATTTTTCACAATAGGCTCAGTTTTATTACCGCCTCCAAAAAAACGTGAAAAAGGACTTTTCATCCAAGTGGCACCACCTTTAAGTAACTATCTTGCTCTGTTTCATTCTATTATTATTTATTATATTTCTTAAAATGTATATAGTTCGTAGATGTCATTTGCTTTAACCATCCATAACTAGTATGTATGCTCAAAATAGAAAAAATATTTTCTACTTTGAGAAGTTTCACATGAAACACTAATTATTGAATTGGTGTTTTATTTGGTACACCTGGTTTTCGCGGATATTTTTTCGGTGTTCCTTTTATTTTATCAAAGATATATAACATGCGGTCACTTTCTTCAACAGGTAGTAGGAAAGAAAATTCTTCTTTTAGCGCAACCCCTAATGTGGCCAATGCTTTTTTTGCATCTTTTAATTCTTCCGCACCAGCTGCCGCTTTTAAAGCAACAAAATAGCCACCTTGCTTCGCTAGTGGTACACATAACTCCGATAAGACCGATAATCGGGCTACCGCACGAGCTGTTACAACATCGAACTGCTCACGATATTTCGCATTTTGTGCAAATTCCTCTGCACGGGCATGTACGAAATTCATATTATCTAATTGTAACTCATCACTTAAATGATTTAAAAATGTAATTCTTTTATTTAAAGAATCGACAATTGTTACATGTAAATGTGGGAAGCAGATTTTAATCGGAATACTTGGGAAACCAGCACCTGCTCCAACATCACAAACTGTCGTCACTTTTGAAAAATCAAAATAAAAAGAGGCACTAATCGAATCATAAAAGTGCTTTAAATAAACTCCTTCTAAATCTGTAATAGCAGTTAAGTTCATCTTTTCATTCCACTCAACAAGTAACTCAAAGTATTTTTTGAATTGAGCAATCTGCTTTTCAGAAAGTTCAATGCCCTTTTCCTTCAGAGCCTCGATAAATTGTTGTTCGTTCATGTAAAGTCTCCTTTTTCTAACTGGCTTTACTATCCCTATTTTTGATTTGTAAGCATGTACTCGTTCACATTTACCAATCAACTATATAAAAATAAGACTAGCCTTAAAAATAGGAAGCGGGCACAAAGGTATGCCCGCCTCTTATTCACTTTACTGTTGTTAATTATTCGCCGCTGACACGTGCAATTTTACCTTGCTCAATATAAACAAGTAATATTGAAATATCTGCTGGGTTTACACCAGAGATTCGCGATGCTTGGGCAATGGAAAGTGGTGTAACTTGTTTTAATTTTTGCCTAGCTTCTGTTGCTAAACCTGAAATAGCGTCATAATCAATATTTTCAGGGATTTTTTTATTTTCCATTTTATGAAGCTTCTCAACTTGTTGCAATGCTTTTTCAATATAACCTTCATACTTAAGCTGAATTTCAATTTGTTCCTTCACTTCATCCGAAAACTCTATGTCTGCTGGAATTAACGAAGAAATTAACTCATAATGCATTTCTGTACGTTTTAATAAATCCGCTCCACGGATACCATCTTTTAGCTCACTACCACCTACAGAGCGAATAGTAGCTTGTGTTGCTTCATTTGGTTTAATAATCACTTCACGGAGACGTGCAATTTCGTTTTCAATCAGCTCTTTTTTCTCATTGAATGCTGCATATCTTCCTTCAGTAATCATTCCTATATTATAACCTAGCTCTATCAAACGTAAATCAGCGTTATCATGACGAAGTAGTAAACGATATTCGGCACGAGATGTTAATAAGCGATACGGTTCATTTGTTCCTTTCGTTACTAAATCATCAATTAATACGCCAATATAAGCATCTGAGCGGCTTAAAATTAATTCTTGTTTACCAAGCACATTAGCAGCAGCATTGATCCCAGCCATTAAGCCTTGAGCAGCCGCTTCCTCGTAACCTGATGTTCCATTAATTTGACCAGCTGTATATAAACCTTTAATACGTTTTGTTTCTAAAGTTGGCCACAATTGTGTTGGCACAATTGCATCGTACTCTATAGCATAGCCAGCACGCATCATTTCTGCTTTTTCTAAGCCTGGAATTGATTTTAGTAAACGTGTTTGCACATGCTCTGGTAAGCTAGTTGATAAACCTTGTACATATACTTCACGTGTATTGCGACCTTCTGGCTCTAGGAAGATTTGGTGGCGTGGTTTATCGTTAAATCGCACAACCTTGTCTTCAATAGAAGGGCAATAACGTGGACCCGTACCTTTAATCATCCCTGAATACATCGGTGAAAGATGTAAGTTCTCCTCGATAATTTCATGTGTTTCTAGGCTTGTATACGTTAACCAGCAAGGTAGCTGATCCATGATGAATTCAGTTGTTTCAAAGCTGAATGCACGTGGAACATCATCTCCTGGTTGAATCTCTGTTTTATCATAATCAATTGTTCGGCTATTCACTCGTGGTGGTGTACCTGTTTTAAAACGCACAAGGTCAAAACCAAGCTCCTTTAAGTTATCAGCTAAACGAATTGACGGTTGTTGGTTATTAGGACCACTTGAATATTTTACGTCACCAATAATGATTTCACCACGAAGGAATGTACCTGTTGTAATAACTACTGTTTTAGCGCGGTAAATAGCACCAATTTGTGTAATAACACCTTTTACTTCCCCGTTTTCGATTATTAGCTCTTCCACCATTCCTTGGTGAATTGTTAAATTTTCAGTTTCCTCCAACACACGTTTCATTTCTTGTTGATATAAAACTTTGTCCGCTTGTGCACGTAATGCACGCACAGCAGGGCCTTTCCCTGTATTTAACATCCGCATTTGAATATGCGTTTTATCAATAACTTTCCCCATGACGCCACCTAATGCGTCAATTTCTCGTACTACGATTCCTTTGGCAGGACCACCAATGGAAGGATTGCATGGCATAAATGCAATCATATCTACATTGATTGTTAACATCAGTGTGTTAGCACCCATTTTGGCAGCAGCATGTGCAGCTTCAGAACCTGCGTGACCTGCGCCAATTACGATAACATCAAACGTGCCTGCCTCATAATTTGTTGGCATAGCTCGTATCTTCCTTTCTTTAGTAAAATTATTTTCCTAAGCAGAACTGTGAAAATAACTGATTGATTAGGCTTTCTTGTACTGTGTCGCCGATAATTTCCCCAAGTATTTCCCAAGTTCTAGTAACATCTATTTGCACCATATCAACAGGTACACCAGCTTGCGCTCCAGCTAATGCATCCTCGACCGTTGCTTGTGCTTGATGAAGTAATGCTATATGTCTTGCATTTGAAACATATGTTAAATCGCCCGCTTCAATTTGCCCTTCAAAGAATAGCGCGGCAATTGCTTCCTCTAGCTCTGCGATGCCCTCTTCCTGTAAAAGAGAAGTCGTCACAACGCGATGATTGCCTGCTAGCTCCTTAACACGAGCTATATCTATTTTTTGCGGTAGATCTGTTTTATTGACAATAACGATGTAATCCATCGCTTGAATTGTTTCGAATAGACGTTCATCCTCGGCAGTTAATTCCTCTGCGTAGTTTAAAACAAATAAAATTAAATCTGCGCCACGCAACGCCTCACGTGAACGTTCAACACCAATTCGTTCAACGATATCCTCTGTCTCTCGAATACCAGCTGTATCGACTAAACGAAGCGGAACACCACGTACATTCACGTACTCTTCTATAATATCACGAGTTGTACCTGCTATATCTGTCACAATAGCCTTATTCTCTTGTACTAAGCTATTCAAAAGAGAAGATTTCCCAACGTTTGGGCGGCCTAAAATAACTGTTGATAGACCCTCTCGTAATATTTTCCCTTGAGAAGATGTTTGCAAAAGTTTAATAATTTCATCGCGTACCCATGTACATTTTTCTACTAACACTGGTACCGTCATCTCTTCTACATCATCATACTCTGGATAATCTATATTAACCTCTACTTGTGCTAATGTCTCTAGTAATGCTTGGCGTAAGTCACCAATTAAACGCGATAATTTGCCATCCATTTGTCCCAAAGCAACATTCATCGCTCTATCAGTTTTTGCTCTTATTAAATCCATCACTGCCTCAGCCTGTGATAAATCGATACGTCCATTTAAGAATGCGCGTTTTGTAAATTCACCTGGCTCTGCGAGTCTTGCACCATTTGTTAATGCTAGCTTTAATACACGGTTCACCGAAACTAGTCCCCCGTGACAGTTAATTTCTATTACATCCTCACGAGTGAATGTTTTAGGGCCACGCATTAATGACAGCATTACTTCCTCTACAACCTCATTTGTTTTTGGATCAACCAAATGTCCATAATGAATTGTATGTGAAGCCTTCGTTGTTAAACTTTTACCACCAGGCGATCTGAATATTTTATCTGCAATCGCGACTGCTTCGTCCCCACTTAAACGAACAATCGCAATAGCTCCTTCACCCATAGGTGTGGATATCGCAGCAATTGTATCGAACTCCATTTAATGACCTCCTTAACGTTATCCACATGTGGATAAATAAAACCGACCAATACTTACTAACACCTTAGACTAACATATTTTCTGCAAAATCTAAAGTAAGGATAATTTCCAATTGTGGATAATCAGAAAGCTCTACATTATAGCACGTATTTCGACAAAGGCTACGCTTTTGCAAAAATATCTGTTATAAGTTCGCTTTATTACTATAGATTAGAGCTATCCGTTAGTAGATATATACTATGCGAAGTGGTTGATTGGAGTGGAGACTGGGCGACTCCTCGGGGATCAGCGTCACAGATGAGACCCTGCAGCGAAGCGAAGCGGCTCATCGGGCGCCCCCAGGAAAGCGCCCAGTCGGAACGGAAATCACCCCCTCCTTTTGCCAAAGAGCCTACTTTATTTAATAGCACACCATAATTTACTGACATAATAGTTTTCAACAACATAAAAAAGTCATTTTATCATGACGATAAAATGACTTTTTATTTTTGTCTGTATGTTTTTTACGAAGTTTAGCCGTTCTTTACAGGTTCAATGACTAAATATCGATTAGGCTCCGTGCCTTCTGAATATGTTTCAATATCAAGGCGATTTGCCAATTGATTATGAATAATTTTTCTCTCGTACGACTGCATTGGCTCAAATGTCACACGCTGATTTAAGCGAAGTGCTTTATCCGCCATACGATCTGCTAGTAATTCCAAAGCTTCTTGACGACGTTCACGGTAGTTTTCTACGTCTAATTTCACCATTAAGAACTGCTTGGCACTTTTATTTAACACAAGATGTGTTAATTGCTGTAGGGAATTTAATGTTTGACCACGTTTCCCTATAAGCAGTGCAGCTTTCTCGCTTTTCAGTTGAAATAATACATATTTTCCTTCACGTGTCGTTTCAATCTCAAGATCATGAATACCCAATTGTTCAGCAATATTTATTAAATAAGTCTTTGCATCTTCAATTGGGTTTATCGAGGTTTCTTCTTCCTCTTTTTGTTCCTCTACGATTTGTTGAACAGTTTCGATATCACTTGGTTGTTCAGAAACTTGTGAACTTATTGTTTCAACATCATCTATTACTGTGGGTTCGACAAATTGAGTCGTATTTTGCTGTTCAGCTTCTTCTACTTCAATTGTGGATCGAACCTGTACTTCCTTTACTGTTACACGAACTTCTGCAGATCGTGCACCAAAACCTAAAAATCCTTTTTTACCTTCTTGTAAAACTTCAACATCTACTTGTTCACGGGTTTTGCCAAGTTTCTGTAACGCCAATGAGATCGCTTCTTGTGTTGTTGCGCCTATTTGCGTATGTTGTTTCACTTTTTAGCCCCTCCATTTTGAGCAGGTTGTGTTTTATTTTTTTCCCAAGGTTTGTAAATAAACAGGTTTTGAGCAATCGAAATAATGTTACCGATTACCCAGTATAGTGATAATGCTGCTGGTAATGCCATACCGAAAGCAATAATCATAAATGGCATAATATACATCATTATTTTCATTTGAGGGTTATCCATTGCTGGGCCCGTACGTAAAACGATAAATTGCATTAAACCAGCCGTAATTGCTAGTGCCGGTGCAGTTTCTGCTAATGGGAAAATAAAGAAATTCCCTAAATCAAAAGCAGGTGTAGCATTCATACGACTAATCGCATGGTAGAAACCAATTAAAATTGGCATTTGAATGAATACAGGTAAACATCCAGCAAGTGGATTGACACCAGATTCACTCATAAGTTGCATCATCTCTTTTTGATACTGTTGCTGTGTTTGTGCATCCTTAGAAGCATACTTCTTTTGCAATTCCTTCAATTTTGGCTGAATTTCTTGCATTTTCTTAGAGCTCTTTGTTTGTTTAATCATCAATGGAAGAATTGCTAAACGAATGATAATCGTTACAACAATGATCCCCCATGCATATGAACCGAGCAAATCAGCAAAATATTTAATCGCTGACACTAAAGGCCAAACAATGAATTCATTCCAGAAGCCTGTGCTTTCTTTGGAGATTGGTTCATTAAATTCTGTACAACCAGATAGTAGTAATGCTACTGATGCTAGCGACAAAATTACCCAAAGTTGTTTCTTCAACCTTTTTCCCCCTACAAATACTATTCACTTTTTCTAAAACTATATGCATTCTCTTCTTTATACAATTACAGTTTCCTACAACTGAATAAAGTTATCAGTTATTTTATCATGCATATATCGTTTCACTCTACTAAATATTCTAACAACGGGCACATATTTGCTAAGTAATGTTACTAATAATTCATATATTGCAGTGAAAATCCGACTTTAAAATACCCCTATACGTATTTACATTGGCTTCACTTTCGCGCAGAAACTAAACTATTCTATCTCACCACTTTGGTTGCCATCCATATTAGGCTTTCTTCAATACTTTTGCGATTCGTAGTACATGCTGCAAACTTTGTTTTACTTCATGAAAATCCATCGTGGCCGCCGGTTGTCTGGCGATAATAACATAGTCCATATTCGGCTTTAGTTCATCCTTTAATTCATGAATACTTTGTCGAATATAGCGTTTGATTTGGTTGCGTGTTACTGCATTCCCAAGCTTTTTACTAACCGATAATCCTATACGAAATTCCGCTTGTCCCTCTTTTTCTAAAAGATATACGACAAACTGACGATTAGCGAAAGATTTACCCTTTTTAAACACCTTTTGAAAATCATCATTTTTTTTCACTCGTTGGCGTTTTTTCATTACTTTCACCTGCTACTCGATAATTATCCTTTGATCCTCATTTTTAGGTTTACCAAAAATAAAGAAAAAAAAGACCACTGATGTGTCTCAGTGGACTTATTTTATGCTGATAATACTTTTCTTCCTTTACGACGGCGAGCAGCAAGAACTTTGCGACCGTTTTTCGTGCTCATACGTGCGCGGAAACCGTGAACTTTGCTGTGCTTACGTTTTTTTGGTTGGTAAGTACGTTTCATTTATATAGACACCTCCTGGATGAGTTGAATTTTTCAACATACAGACCTGAATATTATATAAAGTAACTAGTTATTTTGTCAATGAATTTTATAAATTTCTATATTTCCGCAAATCTATGTCTATTTTTTTATTCCAATCATCTTCTGCTACATAAAAATAAATTATCCACAGAGTACTTGTTTTTTTTACACAGAGTTGTGTATAGTATTTTTTGCATATTTTTTTATCCACAACATTTATCTACACCTTTTTCACATAAGCAGACCTTGTGGACAACTTGGAAGTGCATAAATGAAAGGTATGTGGATAAGTTTCACAAACTATTGAAATAGCTTTGTTTTTCTGATACGATATCTGTGCTTCACTTTGTTGAAAACTGAAATGAACTTTAATTTTATCCACAACTGTTGATATGCTGTGGATAATTTTTATCACAGCCTTTGGTTAACTTTTATCCACAACTTGTGAGTTTGTGGACTAGTTGTAAAATGAACGTATTTACCGTTTCTATAAATGCGCTTTTAATTGTATTGAACTGAAAAGGAGATTAGCAGCTTGGAACATTTAGAAGAACTATGGAATAATGTCCTGGCTCAAGTTGAACAAAAAATTTCTAAACCAAGCTTCGAAACGTGGCTAAAGTCTACTAAACTACTTTCCTACAATGGTAGTGGTTCTACTGTGACAATTGCTGCGCCAAATTCGTTTGCTCGAGACTGGCTTGAAAATCATTATATTCATTTGATTACAGGTATATTAACGGAGCTTACAGGCGAAGACTTGCTTATTAAGTTTGTTGTTCAAAAAAACCAGGATTCGGACGATTTTGATTTACCAGCGCCGATTATCCAAGCAAAAAATGACGATCATCATGATATTTCACCAGGTATGTTAAACCCGAAATATACTTTTGATACATTTGTTATTGGCTCTGGTAACCGCTTTGCACATGCTGCCTCGCTAGCTGTCGCAGAAGCGCCTGCGAAGGCTTATAACCCATTTTTTATCTATGGGGGAGTAGGGCTTGGCAAAACACACTTAATGCATGCGATTGGTCATTATGTACTTGAACATAACCCAAATGCAAAGGTGGTATATTTATCATCTGAAAAATTTACAAATGAATTTATTAACTCAATTCGAGATAATAAGGCACTAGATTTCCGCAACAAATATCGCAATGTAGATGTACTGCTAATTGATGATATTCAATTTCTAGCTGGAAAAGAATCAACTCAAGAAGAATTTTTCCATACTTTTAATACATTACATGAAGAATCGAAACAAATTGTTATTTCTAGTGACCGTCCTCCGAAGGAAATACCAACCTTGGAAGATCGTTTACGTTCTCGATTCGAATGGGGACTAATTACAGATATTGCGCCCCCTGATTTGGAAACTCGTATCGCCATTCTTCGAAAAAAAGCAAAGGCTGATGGCCTAGAAGTGCCAAATGAAGTCATGCTCTATATTGCGAACCAGATTGACTCCAATATCCGGGAGCTTGAAGGTGCGCTTATTCGCGTCGTTGCCTATTCATCGCTTGTTAACAAGGATATTAATGCAACTTTGGCTGCTGAAGCATTAAAGGATATTATCCCTAATTCAAAGCCGCGAACTGTCACGATATTAGACATTCAAAATGCAGTAGGAGAGCACTTTAACATTCGTTTAGAGGATTTTGCCGCGAAAAAACGTACGAAGTTAATTGCCTTCCCGCGTCAAGTTGCCATGTTTTTATCTCGCGAATTAACAGATTTTTCGCTGCCGAAAATTGGCGAAGAATTTGGTGGACGTGACCATACTACGGTTATCCATGCTCACGAAAAAATATCTTCTATGTTGAAAAATGACGTTCAGCTACAGCAAGATATTAAACAAATTCGAAGCATGTTAGGGAAATAATGTTGTGGACAACACAAACATTTAAACACAAACTTATACACAGTCTATCTACATGTGGATAGACTGATTTTATTCACTTAGAAGTACTTATCCACAAATCCACAGGACCTATTACTATATCTTTTTTATTTTATATAAATAAATAATATAAATATGTGAGGGAAAACGAATGAAATTTGATATTTTACGTGACCGTTTATTAGAGGGTTTAAATGATGTCATGAAAGCCGTAAGTTCAAAAACGACTATACCCATTTTAACGGGGATAAAAATGGATGTAACAGATGAGGGTATTCGCTTAACAGGTAGTGATGCTGATATTACAATTCAAACATTTATTCCAGTTGAAGAAGATGGCCAACAAATAATTCATATAACAGAAACAGGATCAATTGTTGTACAAGCTCGTATGTTCAATGAAATTGTTCGTAAATTACCAACAAATGAGGTTGAAATTCAAGTAACAACTGGTTTCCAAACTCATATTCGCTCAGGTAAATCTGAATTCCACTTAATTGGCTCTGATGCTGCTGAATATCCTTTATTACCCGAATTAACAGAGGATCAAAAATTTACTATTCCTGCTGATCTATTAAAATCAATTATCCGTGAAACAGTATTCGCTGTTGCCACTTCAGAAAGTAGACCGGTGTTGACAGGTGTAAACTGGCAGATAAAAAATGAAACATTAATCTGTGTTGCAACAGATAGCCACCGTTTGGCAAGACGTAAAGTTCAACTGGAAAATTTACCTGAGGTTGAACATAGTGTTGTCATTCCTGGTAAAAGCTTAAATGAGTTAAATAAAGTTTTAGAGGATTCTACAAATCTTGTACAAATTGTTATCACAAGTCAGCAAGTATTATTTAAAACAGGGGAAGTATTATTCTTCTCTCGTTTGCTTGAAGGTAACTACCCAGATACATCACGTTTAATTCCAGAAGAGTACCAAACAAATCTAACGATTAATGGTAAATCATTATTACAAGCAATCGATCGTGCATCTCTTGTTGCTCGTGGCGATCGTAACAATGTTGTACGTTTTGAGATTTTAGATAATCAAGCTGTCGAAGTTTCTTCTAATTCTCCAGAAATCGGTAAAGTACAAGAGGAAATTCCTGTTGAGTCATTAGAAGGGGAGAACTTAAAAATTTCTTTCAGTGCGAAATACATGATGGAAGCACTAAAAGCAATTGATGGTCAAGAAGTAGTCATTCAATTCACAGGGGCAATGAGACCATTTATTTTACGTTCTGTTCATGACGATGCTATTTTGCAATTGATTTTACCTGTGCGTACGTATTAAAAAATCAATTAAACCGAGTCCAAATTGTGTCCGGAATCAGTAATAGAAGTAAACAATTTTTGTCGGAGAGAATAAACTCCATCATTTCAAAGTCAAAGGACCTTGGAAAATGTACTGATAGTCGCTAATTGCGGCTATCTTTTTTTACTTATGGTGAATTTTTAGGTATGATAGAGAGATAGACGATCTGTATTTGGAGGGGAACTCAGCTATGAAGGACATTGAAATTGATGTAGAGTTTGTCACATTAGGACAGCTTTTAAAAATGACCGATGCCATTAGCTCTGGTGGTATGGCCAAGTGGTTTTTACAGGAAAATGATGTATATGTAAATGGAGAAATAGATGATCGCCGCGGTCGTAAATTACGTGACGGTGACATTGTAAATATTCCTGGATGTGGTCGATTCCGTATCGTAGGTACCACTGGACAGTAGATTATGCATATAGAGCAATTAAAACTTACAAATTACCGTAACTATGATGCCTTAGCTTTAAATTTCTCTCCAAAAATTAATGTTTTCATTGGTGAAAATGCTCAAGGAAAAACAAATGTTATGGAATCTATTTACGTATTGGCGATGGCTAAATCCCACCGCACGACGAACGATAAAGAATTAATACGTTGGGATTCAGACTATGGTAAAATAGAAGGGGCCGTTCAAAAAAGGCATGGTATTTTACCGATTGAGCTTACGATTACGAAAAAAGGCAAAAAAGGTAAGATAAATCACATAGAACAAAGTCGCCTAAGTCATTATATTGGCCAAATGAATGTCGTGATGTTTGCACCCGAAGATTTAAATGTCGTAAAGGGAAGTCCGCAAATACGACGACGTTTTATTGATATGGAGATTGGGCAAATTTCGCCTGTTTATTTACATGATTTATTAACCTTTCAAAAAGTTTTAAAGCAACGTAACCACTTTTTAAAGATGAATCAAGGGAAAGCAATGCCAGATGACGTGATGTATGAGGTTTATAATGAACAATATATTCACGCAGCTACCCAAATTATTCGAAAAAGATTTCAATTTATGGATTTATTGCAGGAGTGGGCAGAGCCAATTCACGCAGGTATTTCACAAGGGAAGGAAACATTAGTTATTAAATACCGCACAGTAGCTGGTATTGAAAAAGAACATACTTCGAGTGAAATTGAAGACTTCTTGCATAAAAAGCTAATAGAAGCTAAGCCGCGTGAATTTGACCGGGGTGTAACACTAGTTGGTCCACACCGAGATGATTTGCAGTTTTTGGTAAATGGCTATGATGTTCAAACATATGGTTCACAAGGACAGCAGCGTACAACCGCTCTTTCATTAAAACTTGCTGAAATCGAGTTAATTAAACAAGAAACAAATGAAACACCCATACTACTTTTAGATGATGTATTGTCAGAACTCGACGATTATCGCCAATCGCATTTATTAAATACCATTCAAGGTGAAGTTCAAACCTTTGTCACGACTACAAGTGTTGATGGAATTCACCATGAAACGATGGAGCATGCACAGCTGTTTCACGTGGAACAAGGCGCGATTGAGGAAAGTTAGCCCGGGAGTTTTTTAGATTACAAAAGAATGGTAATAGTCAGCTCGGTTGACTGTTCATTCATTTACACACAATGATGTTATGAAGGAGTAGATGAAAGCCGTGGCTATAGAGAACGAAGGTTTACAAAATCAAGCTTATGAAGCCGATCAAATACAGGTATTAGAAGGTTTAGAAGCGGTACGTAAAAGACCAGGGATGTATATCGGTTCAACAAGCTCTAAAGGGCTTCACCATTTAGTATGGGAAATTGTTGATAATAGTATTGATGAAGCTCTTGCAGGATTTTGTACAGATATAAAAGTAACGATAGAAAAAGACAATTGGATTCGTGTAGAAGACAATGGTCGTGGTATCCCAGTAAGTATTCAAGAGAAAATGGGTAAGCCTGCTGTTGAAGTTATTATGACAGTGCTCCATGCTGGCGGTAAGTTCGGCGGTGGAGGATACAAAGTTTCTGGTGGTCTTCATGGTGTAGGGGCATCTGTTGTAAATGCTTTATCAATTGAGACGATCGTTCAAGTTCATCGTGAGGGTCATATTCATGAAATTAAATTTGAACGTGGGAAAACTGTGCAAGAGCTAACGGTTATCGGTGATTCAGATCGTAATGGAACAACTACACGTTTTAAAGCAGACCCTGAAATATTTAAAGAAACGACTGTTTATGAATATGATATTTTAGCACATCGTATTCGTGAATTAGCTTATTTGAATCGCGGTATTAGAATTACAATTGCTGATGAACGCGAAGGTGAGGAACGTTCTACTACGTATCATTATGAAGGTGGTATTCGTTCTTATGTTGAGCATTTGAATCAAACGAAAGAGCCAATCCATGATCCAATAGATGTTCTTGGAGAAAAGGATGGTATTTCAGTTGAAATTGCTATGCAATATAATGCTGGATTCTCTTCTAATATCTTTTCATTTGCTAATAACATTAATACGTATGAAGGCGGTACACATGAATCTGGTTTTAAAACGGCTCTAACACGTGTTATTAATGATTACGCGCGAAAAAATGGGTTATTAAAAGAATCAGATGCAAACCTTACTGGTGAGGATGTGCGTGAAGGGTTAACAGCTATTGTTTCAGTTAAGCATCCTGATCCACAATTTGAAGGACAAACAAAAACAAAACTTGGTAACTCTGAAGTTAGCCAAATTACTAACTCCTTGTTCTCAGATGGCTTTGAACGATTTATGTTAGAAAATCCAACTGTCGCTCGTAAAGTTGTTGAAAAAGGTTTAATGGCTGCTCGTGCACGTGTAGCTGCTAAAAAAGCACGTGAATTTACACGTCGTAAAAGTGCACTTGAAGTATCAAGCTTGCCAGGTAAATTAGCTGACTGTTCTTCAACAAATCCAGCCGAATGCGAAATTTATATCGTTGAGGGTGACTCTGCCGGAGGATCTGCGAAATCTGGACGTGATCGACACTTCCAAGCAATTTTACCGTTACGTGGTAAAATCCTTAACGTCGAAAAAGCACGTTTAGATAAAATTTTATCGAATGCAGAAATTCGTGCGATGATTACAGCATTTGGCACAGGTATTGGCGAAGAGTTTACTTTAGAAAAGGCTCGTTACCATAAGATTGTTATTATGACAGATGCCGACGTCGATGGTGCCCACATTCGCACATTACTACTAACATTCTTCTTCCGTTTCCTTCGACCTCTTGTAGAGGCAGGTTATATTTATATTGCACAGCCACCTCTTTATCAAGTTAAGCAAGGTAAGCATGTTGAATATTGCTATGATGAAGAAACATTAAAAGAAATTTTAGAACGACTACCAAAAATGCCAAAACCAAATGTACAGCGCTACAAAGGTCTTGGGGAAATGAATGCAGAGCAGCTTTGGGAAACTACCATGGATCCTGAGCACCGCACATTGTTACAAGTAGAATTAGATGATGCAATTAAAGCAAACCAAGCATTTGAGCGTTTAATGGGCGATGAAGTAGAACCGCGTCGTCAATTTATCGAAGAAAATGCTGTATACGCTAATTTAGATATTTAATTTTTCTTGAGAGGAGGTCTACACTTTGTCAGAACAAGAACGCTCCGGTGTTAAAGGAGTTAATATAACAAAAGAAATTGAAACATCCTTCCTCGATTATGCGATGAGTGTAATCGTTTCTCGTGCATTACCAGATGTACGAGATGGATTGAAGCCTGTACATCGCCGTATTTTATATGGCATGCAAGAGCTAGGGAATACAGCAGATAAAGCGTACAAAAAATCAGCACGTATCGTCGGGGACGTAATGGGTAAATACCATCCACATGGTGACTCATCTATCTATGATGCAATGGTACGTATGGCGCAAGATTTCAGCTATCGTTACATGCTAGTTGATGGTCATGGTAACTTTGGATCTGTTGATGGCGACGGAGCGGCAGCGATGCGTTATACGGAATCACGTATGTCTCGTATAGCGATGGAAATGCTTCGTGATATAAATAAAGACACAATTGACTACACAGATAACTATGATGGTTCAGAAAAGGAACCTATTGTCCTTCCTAGTCGCTATCCAAACTTATTAGTAAATGGAGCGGCAGGAATTGCGGTTGGTATGGCGACAAATATTCCGCCACATCAACTTGGTGAAACGATAGATGCCGTGATTGCACTTTCTGAAAATCCAGCTATTACAACAGAAGAATTGATGGAGATTATCCCAGGACCTGATTTCCCAACTGGTGGATTAATTTTGGGCCGTAGCGGTATTCGCCGTGCCTACGAAACTGGTCGTGGCTCAATCATTATTCGTGCAAAGGTAGAGATTGAACAGAAATCAAATGGTAAAGAGACGATTCTTATTCATGAATTACCATACCAGGTCAATAAAGCGAAGCTTATTGAAAAAATAGCAGAGCTTGTACGCGATAAAAAAATTGATGGTATTACAAACCTACGTGATGAGTCTGACCGACGTGGTATGCGAGTAGTCATCGAAGTTCGCAAAGATGCAAATGCCAATGTAGTTTTAAATAATTTATATAAACAAACAGCAATGCAGTCGAGCTTCGGTATTAATATGCTGTCATTAGTAAATGGTCAGCCTAAAGTAATGGGCTTAAAAGAAATGCTGCATCATTATTTAGAGCACCAAAAGGTTATTATTCGCCGTCGTACGGAATTTGACTTAAGGAAAGCAGAAGATCGCGCGCATATTTTAGAGGGCTTACGTATTGCACTTGATCATATCGACGAAATTATTGCGATTATCCGTGGTTCACGAAGCGGTGATGAGGCAAAACCACAATTAATGGAACGATTTAATTTGTCTGAACGTCAGGCGCAAGCGATTTTAGATATGCGTTTAGTTCGTTTAAGTGGATTAGAGCGTGAAAAAATTGAAGCAGAATATCAAGAGCTTCAAATATTAATTGCTGAATTAAAAGCGATTTTAGCGGATGAGGCTAAAATTGTTGATATTATTCGTACTGAAATAGTCGAACTAAAAGATCGTTTTAACGATACACGCCGTACTGAAATTACTTCTGGCGGTTTAGAAATGATTGAGGACGAGGATTTAATCCCAGTCGAAAATTCGGTTATAACTTTAACGCACAATGGCTATATCAAACGTTTAGCTGCGAATACATATCGCAGTCAAAAACGTGGTGGTCGTGGTGTACAAGGTATGGGCACAAATGAAGATGATTTTGTAGAGCATCTTATGAATACATCTACACACGATACAATTTTGTTCTTCACTTCAAAAGGAAAAGTATTTAGAGCAAAAGGTTATGAGATTCCGGAATTTGGCCGTACAGCGAAAGGATTACCGATTGTTAACTTACTCAATATTGAAAAAGGTGAGAAAGTAACAGCAATGATCCGTGTTGGTTCATTTGATGAAGATGCATACTTTATCTTCACTACTAAAACAGGTATTACAAAGCGTACACCAGTATCTCAATTTGCTAACATCCGAACAAACGGCTTAATAGCTATAAGTTTACGAGAAGACGATGATCTTATTTCTGTTCGTTTAACAGATGGAGATAAACAAGTGATTATCGGTACTCGTGATGGAATGCTTGTACGTTTCCAAGAAGAGGATATTCGTTCAATGGGCCGTACTGCAGGTGGTGTACGAGGTATTAAACTACGTGATGGTGACGAAGTAGTTGGTATGGAAATCGTTGAACCAGGACAGGAAATTTTAGTTGTTACAGCAAAAGGTTATGGTAAACGTACTTCTGAAGAAGAATATCGTTTACAGAGCCGTGGTGGTGTAGGATTAAAAACAATTCAAATCACTGATAAAAACGGCCCAATGGTAGCTGTAAAAACTGTTGATGGTTCAGAAGATTTAATGCTCATTACAATTAATGGCATGCTAATCCGTATGGATGTGAATGATATCTCTTTAATTGGTCGTAGTACGCAGGGAGTTCGTTTAATTCGTTTAGGTGATGAAGAGCTTGTAGCAACTGTAGCGAAGGTTGAAAAAGAAGAAGAATCTAACGAAGAATGTAACGAAGAAAATGATCAAGTAGAAGAATAATTAAAGACCGATGACGGCAGCTAGTGTTGCCGTTCATCGTTTTTTTTTTGCATAAATCATGAAAAATAAGTAATTATTTTGAATTCCATGATAAAATAAATCTTATAAGTGAAATAGTGAAGAGGAGTTAATTGCGTGGAAACTATATATATCCCTATTTCAGAGTTACGCGTTGGAAAAGTAATTTCTGAAGATATTTTTGCTAATACACAATATCCAATCATTTTTAAAAACACGATAATTACCCATGAACATTTACCAGTTTTCTTTGCTTTTAATATATCGAGAGTTCCAGTTTATAAAGATGGTATAGAGGCTCGATCAGAGTTAAAAGAAACAGAATTAGTTGTTCCAATAGAGGCTATTCCATCTTTTAAAAAGATTTATGACAATTCCATTGAACAATTTAAAAAGGAATTTAAAAATTGGGAAGCTGGTGCAAAGGTAGATATTACGAAAGCACGTAAAATTATTTTGCCATTACTAGAAATGGTTTTAGAAGATCGTACAATAATTTTTGATTTAAATGAGTATTCCAATCCAAAAGACTATTTGTACCATCATTGTGTAGCAACAGCATTGATTTCTTCCGTAATTGCACAAAAATTAGGCTATGATAAAGGAATGACAATACAAGTTGCAATCGGAGGGTTACTAGCTGATTGTGGAATGGCAAAAGTTCATCCACGTATCCGCGATAAAAAAACAACCTTAACAGAGCAAGAGTTTAATGAAATTTATAAGCATCCGATTTATAGCTATAATATGGTCAAAGATTTAACGATCTTAAAGGATACAATGAAAGAGGCTATTTTCCAGCACCATGAGCGTTTAAATGGTAGTGGCTATCCGAAAGGGGAAAAAATCGCAAATATTTCTACTTTCGCTCAAATCATCGCTGTTGCAGATGTATTCCATGCAATGACATGTGAGCGAGTGTATAGAACAAAGCAATCTTCCTTTAAAGTCATAGAGATGATTAATGAATCTGAATTTGGGAAGTTTGATATTAAAGTAGTTCGTGCACTAATAGATATTGTTGCCGACCTTCCTATAGGAACAATAGTTGAACTATCTAATTTGGAACAAGGCGAAGTAATGTTTGTAAATAAATTTGCACCAACTCGACCACTTGTCAAATTATGTCATTCAGGAGAGATATTTGATTTAGGTAAAAATCGTACTTTCTATATTTCACGTATTATAACGGATTTATAATAGTTAGAAGGGCAACCCATTAACATTGGCGTTCGCCTTTTTTATTTTTATTCGGATCGATAAATTATTTAGGTGATAAAATTAAAGTTTCAACAAAGATTTTAACCTCTAGCTAAGTAAGAGAAAATTGATAGTTTAAATAAACGAAGTGAACTAGAAAAAATATCTCTTTGAAGTCTTTTTAGCGAAAGCAAAGCGTCAGCTACTACAGAAGTATCTTATCTCTTTGGGAGGTGTAATGGATGTTGATTCAAGGCTAACTAATCCTCTGAACAAATTGGTGTGAAGAATAATAATAGATTTTAAAAACTATTAATTATTTTTGAGAAAGTGTTGACATGTCTTTATATTCTTGATATTATTAGTGAGTCGCCAAGAGGTGACGCAGTAAATGAAAAAATGAACCTTGAAAACTGAACAAGCAAAACGTAATCAATAAAGTTTTTACTAGCTAACCTTGAGTTAGTGAACGAAACAAAATTTTGGACATCAAACATGATGCCAGCAAAACAATTTGAGCTAATCAAATTTCTTTTTATGGAGAGTTTGATCCTGGCTCAGGACGAACGCTGGCGGCGTGCCTAAT